>CAVWCV010000001.1:0-125345 GCA_963753555.1 uncultured Acidimicrobiaceae bacterium
GCGGGATGAACACGATGGACGCGTAGCGGGCATCGAAAGCGCTGTTGGACACGAAGCCGCCGATGATGGCCAAGGCCAAGGTGCCCACGATCACGACGGCGATCGGACGCCCGAGCGGGCGGGTGCGGATGTCGATGTCGATGTGATGGCGGCTGACGGCCATGCCGAAGATGCCGGCCCGGCAAGGGCAAAGAAGGTAGGGCCAGGACCCGGCCCTGGCTGGTGGGGCCGCCGGCGAACGAGGTGATGGCGTTGACCATGGCCGCGAAGTTGGCCGGGGCCGACCACGGTGTCCCGGTGTGCTTGGACTGGTAGAGGAAGATCTCGACCCAGGGGACGAAAGTCAGGCAGCCGACCACCACGGCCACGAACACGACGCGTGCGTTTCGCCGCCAGACCGCCCGGCCCCGCCAGGCCTGGAAGGCCAGCCAGAGCAGGGTGGTGGCGATCAGGTAGATGGACCAGTAGTGGCTGTAGAGCAGCAACCCGGTGACGGCGCCCACCGCGATCAGGTTCCCGGCCCGAGGTCGTCGGAGGGCACGGTCGATAGCCAGGAAGCCGAGCACGGTGAGCAGCGCGACCAGCGAGTACATCCTGGCCTCGGTGTCGTAGCGCACGGCGAAGGGCGAGGTGGCCACCAGGATCATGGCCGAGAACCCGATGACCCGGCCGCCCAGGCGGCGTCCGGCCACCCAGGCCAAGGGCACGGTGGCCACGCCCATCACCCCCGACAGCGACCGCACGGCCAGGTCGGAGGACCCGAAGATCCCCATCCAGAAGTGGAGGAGGACGTAGAACAGCGGTGGCGCCCCGTCCCGCTTGAGGTACGAAGGCAGGTCGTGCAGGGGCAGCTTGGCGATGTTGACGGTGAGCGCCTCGTCGAGCCACAGGTCTGAGCGAGTCCAGAACCGCAGCACCAGGGTGAACGCCAGGAGGAGGCCAATGGCCACCCCGAGGACCAACCTCATCTGCGGGCTGAAGTGCTCGATGCGGTCCCCGGCGCCGAGGAGCGGGCCACGTGTCGGGCGTCGGGGCCCCTCGCCGTCGGGGCTCGCGGTCCCCGATCCGGTTCCGGCCGGGTCCACCTCCACCGCCGGGTCCACCTCCACCGCCGGGTCTGAGGCATCGACCGCCGGGTCAACCTCCACCGCCAGGTCCACTTCGACCGCCGGGTCAACCTCGACCGCCGGGTCCACCTCGACCGCCGGGTCTGAGGCATCGACCCCGGCGGTGTCGCGGCCTTCCGCCTGAGGCGCGTTCACCGGGGTCGTTCCCATGCCAGCCGAGTCCATGGGTGGCATGGTAGTTATGAGCCGGCCCGGAGTTGTCGCCAGGAGCGACGGAGGTCTCGACCGGGACGCTACCGAGCGGTAACGTCCCAGTCGACTACCGAGGGATCAGCCAGGGGGAGCAAAATCAGAGGGGGGACGGCATGAAGGTCGGCAGGAACAGGCCAGCTGCGAACGGTGCGAGCACACCGGTTGGATCGGAGGGTACGACCACGTCCGAGGAGCTCAGCCGCAGGAAGTTCCTCTCGCGGGGTGCCGCCACCGCCGGTGTGGTGGCGGCTGCCGGGATCGTCGGCCCAGGCCTCTTGGCCGACGACTCGCCCCTGGGCGCCGGCGTAGCCGGTGCAGCCACGACGTCGGGCAAGCCCGGCGTCGGGAAGGGGTCGCCCCGCCGGGGTGGGACGGCCATCCTCGGGACCACGGCCGACATCGACGGCTTCTACCCGCCGGCCAACCATTGGGACGTCAACGGGTTCCTCTACGCCAACTCCATCTACGACCCGCTGACCGCTGTGGGTGCCGACGGGCAGATCCGGCCCTACCTGGCCCAGTCGGTGACCCCGAACGCGGACAAGACGGTGTGGACCATCACCCTCCGGCCGAACATCACCTTCTCGGACGGTTCGGCACTCACCGCCACCGTGCTCAAGAACAACCTCGACGCCCTCAAGGCTTCATCCCTGACCGGGACCGCCTTCAAGCCGGTGGAGGGCTTCGCCGTCACCGGCCCCCTGTCCGTGGACGTCACCTGCTCGCAACCGATGGTGGCCTTCCCCTACTACCTGGCCACCCAGCTCGGCTACGTGGTCGGCCAGTCCATGATCGACGGCGCCTCGAACTCGACGCCGCCCACTCCGGTCGGGACCGGGCCCTTCGTCTACTCCTCGTGGAGCCCGAACGACCACTTCACTGCCACGCGGAACCCCCACTACTGGCGGAGCGGCTATCCCTACCTGGACCAGATCACCTTCAAGCCCATTCCCGACACGTCCCAGCGCGAGGCCACCCTGAAGGCCGGCGGGGTCGACCTCATCTTCTCCATCGACCCCAACACCGTCGACCACTTCCGGGGCCAATCGTCGTACCAGGTGGTCGACAGCCTCACCCAGAAGGTGGGCGAGCCGGACATGAACTTCATCATCTTGAACTGCGCCTCGCCGCCGACCGACGACCTCCGGGTTCGCCAGGCCCTGGCCATGGGGATGGACCAACAGACCCTCCAGAAGCTCTTCGGCGGGGGCTTGGGCGAGGTGTCGAACAGCCCGTTCCCCCCAGGCTCGCCCTTTTACTCCACCACTCCCTACCCCGCCTTCAACCAGGCCGGGGCGAAGAGGCTGGTGGCGGCCTACAAGAAGGCGCACGGCACTCCTACCCTCGAACTTGCGACCATACCCGACCCCCGTCTGACCCGGTTGACCCAGGTGCTCCAGCAGATGTGGCAACAGGTCGGCTTCACCGTCAACCTGAAGACCATCGAGCAGGCGACGCTCATCTCGAACGCCATCACGGGCAAGTTCCAGGCCTACACCTTCTACCAGTACGCCGCCGGGGACCCTGACCTCAACTACGTGTGGTGGAGTACGACCACGCTGGCACCGGTCGGCGGCATCGCCTTGAACTTCGCCCGGAACTCGGACCCGCAGATCGAAGCCGCGCTCCAGACGGGGCGGTCGAATTCGAACACCGGGGCGCGGGCCAAGGCCTACCAGACGGTGGGCAAGCGGCTCGGCGTCGACCTCCCCTATCTGTGGCTGGGCCAGACCGTCTGGTCGGAGGTGGGTGACCAGCGGATCCAGAATTTCGCCAATCCCAAGCTTCCCGACGGGTCGCCGGGAAAGCCCTTCGACAACGGTGTGCTCTTCCCGACCCAGATCTGGATGGCCGGCTAACAGCCGGAGACGGAACCAGGAACCCGGACACCGATGGGCAAGTACCTCGCCAAACGTTTCGTCCAACTGGTCGTCGTCATATTCATCATCTCGATCCTGGCCTTCCTGCTCGTGCACATCCTGCCCGGCGACCCGACCGTCGCCATCCTCGGGCCCAACGACAACGCGCACAACCGGGCTCTGCTCCTCCAACAGCTGGGGCTCAACCAACCCCTCTGGCACCAATACCTGATCTGGGTGGGCCATGCCCTCCAGGGGAACCTGGGCCAGTCCTACCTCACCCACCAGCCGGTCAGTCAGATCATCGCCACAGGCTTCCCCATCGACCTGGAGCTCATCATCATCTCCCAGGTCCTGGCCCTGCTCGTCGCCGTCCCCCTGGCCCTGGCGTCGGCGCGCCGGCCCGAGCGTTGGCTCGACCGGGTCTCGACCACCGCCACCTTCGGCATGCTGGCCCTCCCGGCCTTTGTCATCGCACCGATCATGGTGGCCGTGTTCGCCGTCGCCCTCCGATGGTTCCCGGCCACCGGCTACGTGCCCTTCTCACAGAACCCGGCCACCAACCTCCACGACATGATCCTGCCCTCCCTGGCCCTGACGGCAGGATCGATCGCCGTGTACTTCCGGCTGCTCCGCTCGGACCTGTTGGCCACCCTGCAGGAGGACTTCATCACCATGGCCCGTTCGAAGGGTCTGTCCCCCAGCCGGGTGATGGCCCGCCACGCCTTCCGACCCTCGACCTTCTCCCTCCTGGCCGCGGCGGGCGTGAACATCGGGGCCCTGCTGGCCGGCGCCTTCATCGTCGAGTACCTGTTCGCCATCAACGGCCTGGGCTACTCCATCGTCCAAGCCGTACAACAGCGCGACTACCTCGTCGTCCAAGGGATCGCTCTGGTGGTGGCCATCGCCTACGTCCTGTTGCAGTTCGCAGTGGACTTCCTGTTCACCGTGGTCGACCCGAGAGTGGCCCGTGCCTGACGACCGCGCCATCGCCACCACCGAGTCGCACGGCCGACTGCTGGCCGGCACCCAGCCCGGCGACGCGGCGTGGGCGGAGACCTCGCTGGCGTTCTACACCGAGGGCCACGGCGGCGCCGACGAGATCGCCGAACCGAGGAAGCTGGGCGTGGTCTTTTGGATCTGCATCGGGTGGGTGGCGCTCATCCTCTTCGGCGCCATCTTCGCCAACCTGCTGCCGCTCCAGAGCCCCACGTTCCAGAACTACACCGCCATCAACGCCCATCCGAGCACGGCCCACCTGCTGGGCACCGACGATCTCGGTCGCGACCTGCTCAGCCGGATCATCTACGGGTCGCGGGTCTCGCTCACCGTGGGGTTCGCCGCAGTCGCCATCGGGATGCTCGTCGGCGGCACCCTGGGGCTCGTCTCCGGCTATCGGGGCGGACGCATCGACGCCATCCTCAACGCCGGTTCCTTCGTGCTCCTGGCCTTCCCGGCCATCGTGGCCGTGATCGCCATCGTGGCGTTCTGGGGACAGAGCCTGTTCAAGATCACCGTCATTCTGGGCGTCGCCACCATCCCGCTCCTGTACCGGGTGGTCCGGGCGACCACGCTGTCCTACGCCAACCGCGACTTCGTTGTGGCGGCCCGAACGCTCGGAGCCAAGGACTCCCGGATCCTGTTCCGTGAGATCCTCCCCAACGTGGTCCCTGCCGCCGTCTCCTTCGGGCTCATCACGGTGGCCATCGTCATCGTGCTCGAGGGCTCCCTGGCCTTCCTGGGGCTCTCGGTCGCCCTGCCCACAGCATCGTGGGGGAACATCATCTCCGAGGGCACGGCCAACGGGAACCTGAACACCAACCCCTACATCGTCCTGTGGCCCTCGCTGGCCATGTTCCTCCTCCTGCTGGCCATCAATTTGATCGGCGACCGGTTGCGCAACAAGTTCGACGTCCGGGAGGGACTGGTATGAGCCTCCTCCGTCGTTCCTCGGGACGCCTCGAGTTCCCCGATGTAAGCGACCTTGATGACCCCTTGTTGGTGGTGGACGACCTGCACACCGCCTTTCGGACCTCGAGGGGCACGATCCGGGCGGTGGACGGGGTGTCCCTGACCCTGGACCGTGGGCGCACCCTCGGCGTGGTCGGTGAGTCGGGCTCGGGCAAGACCGTCCTCTCCCGGTCGATCATGGGGCTGCTGCCCACCCGGGACATCGTGCGGAGCGGATCGGTGCACTTCTCCGGCCACGAGCTGACCGGGATGCCCGAGGTCGAGCTGCGCCAGGTGTGGGGGGCGCAGCTGAGCATGATCTTCCAGGACCCGATGACCGCACTCAACCCGGTGGTCCGGATCGGCCGCCAGATCACCGAGTCGCTGCGACTGCACCTGGGCATGAACCGCGGCGAGGCGAAGGCCGCGGCCATCGCGCTGCTCAGCTCGGTGGGGATCCCCTCACCCGAGGAGCGGCTGCGCTGGTACCCGTTCCAGTTGTCCGGGGGCATGCGGCAACGGGTGATGATCGCCATCGCCCTGGCCTGCTCGCCCCGCCTGGTGCTGGCGGACGAGCCCACCACCGGGCTGGACGTCACCGTGCAGGCGCAGATCCTGGACCTGCTGGCCGACCTGCAGCGGGACCGCCACATGGCCATGCTGCTCGTGACCCACGACCTCGGGGTGGTGGCCAACCGGGCCGACGAGATCGCCGTCATGTACGCCGGCCGCGTGGTGGAGCGGGCTCCGTCCCGGGCCTTGTTCGCCGACACCAAGATGCCGTACACCCGGGCGCTCATGGACTCCATCCCCAGGCTGGCCAACCCGAGCCACACCCGGCTGCAGGCCATCGCCGGCCGGCCGCCCGACCTGGTCTCTGTGCCCAGGGGGTGCAAGTTCGCGCCGCGGTGTCCGTACGTGCAACAGAAATGCATCGACGCCGAACCGCCCCTGCGCAGTGCCGGGTCGTCCGACCACCTCTTTGCCTGCTGGTTCCCGTTGGTCAACGGCCGCCCTTCCGGCCTTCCCACCCCTGACGGGCACGTCGGCCGCACTCCGCAGGTCCAGGGCCGATGACCGAGCTGTCACCGGGCGGGGGTGGCTTGGCTCCATCCCACGGCGAGCCCGGGTTGGGAACCGGCGGTTTCGGGGACACCCCCGTCCTCTTGGAGGTCGAGCACCTGGTGGTCGAGTTCGGGTCGGGCAAGCGGCGGGTCCACGCCGTGTCCGACATCAGCTTCGACATCCGGGGGGGCGAGACTCTGGGGCTGGTGGGCGAGTCCGGCTGCGGCAAGTCGACCACCGGCCGCGCCATCGTGCAGGTGGAGGTCCCGACCTCGGGAAGCGTACGGTTCGACGGGACCGAGCTGACCAGGCTCCACCACAAGGAGCTCCGTCAGATCCGGACCCGCATCCAGATGATCTTCCAGGACCCGATCTCATCGCTCAACCCCAGGCGCCGGGTCCAGGACATCGTGGCCGAGCCGCTGGCCATCTGGGGCCGAGGCACCAAGGAGGAGCGGGCGGCCAAGGTGCGCAGCGCCCTCGAGTCGGTGGGTATCGACCCCGACACCGCCGGGGACCGGCGTCCCGGCGAGTTCTCCGGCGGTCAGTGCCAGCGGATCAGTATTGCCCGGGCCCTGATGTCCGAGCCCAAGCTGTTGATCTGCGACGAGCCGGTCTCCGCCCTCGACGTGTCCATCCAAGCCCAGATCCTGAACCTCCTGGCCGACCTCAAGGCGTCCTTCGGGCTGACGATGGTGTTCATCGCCCACGACCTGGCAGTGGTGAAGAACGTCAGCGACCGTGTCGCCGTCATGTACCTGGGCAAGCTGGTCGAGATCACTGGTTCGGACTTGCTCTACCGAGCCCCGGCTCACCCCTACACCGAGGCCCTGCTGGCCTCCATCCCCGACCCGGACCCCGATCGGGCCTCCACGGCCACGGCACTGACCGGCGAGCTCCCGTCGCCCCTCGACCCGCCGTCGGGCTGCCGGTTCCGGACCCGGTGCCCCCATGCCCAGTCGGTCTGCGCGGAGGTAGAGCCGCCGCTGGATGAGATCGCACCCGGTCACCGGGTGGCCTGTCACTTCCCGCTGGTCAACGGGATGCGCATCGAGCGCCCGGTAGCCAGGGGCGCGGCGACAGCCTCCGCTGCGGCGACCTCTACGCCTTCCGTGACGACGCCCTCGTGAGTTCGTTGGCCTGACGGTGGCCTCGGGCACCCGGGACCCGGTCGGCGGACCGGTCGTGGTCGCCGGCTACTGGGTCCCGGCGGCTTCGTCGAGCGGCCCGGCCTCGGTCTGGGTCTCCACAGCGGGAGGCGGAGTGGCGCCGGCGGCCGGCGCAGCCTCGGCGGGCAGCGGCCCGGCCTCGGTCTCGGTCACCGTCTCGGTTGCGGCTCCGGCAGGATCGACCGGGGGCGCTCCACCCGCTCCGGCCGGCGCCTCGCCCTCGCCACCCTCCCCGGGCCCGTGCTCGGCCACGTACTCGGCCCAGGCGGCCTGGGCCTCGGTCTCGGGCGTGAACTCGGACTCGGCAAACTCGAACGGGCCGATGTAGTTGCCCTCGGCATCGTAGGCGTGCTCGCCGAAGGCCTCGCGGTACTCCTCGGACACCTCGCCACCCTCGGCCGCCTGCTTGATCGAGAGGCTGATCCGCCGGCGCTGCAAGTCGATGTCGATGATCTTGACCCACAGCTCCTCCCCGGGGGTGACCACCTGCTCGGGGAGGTCGACGTGGTGGACGGCCATCTCCGAGATGTGGACCAGGCCCTCGATTCCGTCGCCCACCTGCACGAACGAACCGAAGGGCACCAGCTTGGTGATCCGGCCGTAGACCAGCTCCCCGACCTGGTGCGAGTTGGCGAACTCCTGCCAGGGGTCGTTCTGGGTGGCCTTGAGCGAGAGGCTGATCCGCTCCTTGGACAGGTCGACATCGAGCACCTCGACCTCGATCTCATCGCCCACGGAGACGACCGAGGACGGGTGGTCGACATGCTTCCAGGACAGCTCGGAGACGTGGACCAGTCCGTCCATGCCGCCCAGGTCGACGAAGGCACCGAAGTTGACCACCGAGGACACCACGCCCCGCCGACGCTCGCCGGGCTTGAGGTTGGTGAGGAATTCGCCGCGCTGCTCCTTCTGGGTCTCCTCGAGCCAGGCCCGGCGAGAGAGGACCACGTTGTTCCGGTTGCGGTCGAGCTCGATGATCTTGGCCTCGATCGTCCGACCCACATAGGGCTGTAGCTCCCGAACCCGGCGGAGCTCCACCAGGGAGGCGGGAAGGAATCCCCGCAGGCCGATGTCGACGATCAGACCGCCCTTGACCACCTCGATGACCGGACCGGTGACGACCTCGTCGTTTTCCTTGAGCTTCTCGATGGTGCCCCACGCCCGCTCGTACTGGGCCCGCTTCTTGGAGAGGATCAGCCGCCCCTCCTTGTCCTCCTTTTGGAGGACCAGGGCCTCGACCTTGTCGCCCAGAGAGACGATCTCCGACGGGTCGACGTCATTGCGGATGGACAGCTCACGGACGGGGATGACGCCCTCGGACTTGAAGCCGATGTCGAGCAGGACCTCGTCCCTGTCGATCTTGACCACCGTCCCCTCCACCAGGTCACCATCTTCGAACTCGACGATGGTGCCGACCATGGCATCCTCGAGGGAGGACCCCGACAGGTCGTCCTCGGTGATGGCCCGGGGGATGTACACGCCGTTCTCGTCGAAACGGCCCATGGCCTCGCCGGACAGCAGCGCTGTGCCGCCTCCGGAGGTTGCTGCTCCGCCAGTTACTGCAGACTCGTCGGACATAAAATTAGGTAGCTCGCTTTCCGGACAGGTCCCGGTGGCCGGATAGACCGACTGGAGCGCAATGCACCGAGCGCCGCGCTGCACCGGGGAGAAAAAACCGACCGCACCAGCGGCCGGTTCGCGATACTAGCACCGTGACCGGGATCGACGTCCGGGAATCGGCCGAGCGCCCGGCACCGGCGGTCGACCGGGTCGATACGTGGTGGACCAAGACGCTCAGCCCTCCTTGGCCTCCGCCCAGGAGCTGCCCCAGGCCATGGCCACCTTCAAGGGGACGGCCAGCTCCGCCGCCCCGGTCAGCGCCCGTTGGGTCAGCTCGGCCACCGCATCGGACTCCTCGGGGATGACGTCGACGATCACTTCGTCGTGGACCTGGAGAACGAGCTGGGAGGAGAAGCCGCCCTCCTCGAGCCCCGAGTCCAGGCGGACCAGGGCCAGCTTGAACAGGTCGGCGGCCAGGCCCTGGATCCCGGCGTTCATGGCCTGGCGCTCGGCCGCCTGTCGCACCTGGTAGCTCGTGGCCAACAGGTCGGGCAGCGGGCGGCGGCGGCCAAAGGCGGTGATGGTGTAGCCGGAGTTCCGAGCATCGGCCACGGCGCGCTGCATGTAGTCCTGCACGGCCGGGAACCCGTCGAAGAAGGCCCGAAGGATGGTCGACGCCGCCTCGACCGGCACACCCAGCCGCTGGGACAGGCCGTAGGCCTCCATGCCGTAGGCCAGGCCGTAGGAGACCATCTTGGCCGTCGACCGCTGGGTATGGGTCACCTCGTCGCGTTCCACCCCGAACACCCGGGAGGCCACCGTGCGATGGATGTCCTCGCCCGCCTCGAAGGCCGCCCTGAGCCCGGGGTCGCCGGAGAGATGGGCGATGGCCCGCAGCTCCACCTGGTCGTAGTCGGCCACCAGCAACCGGCGTCCCGGGCTGGGGACGAACGCTTCGCGGAAGCGGCGTCCCTGGTCGGTACGCACCGGGATGTTGTGCAGGTTGGGCCGGTCCGAGGACAGGCGCCCCGTCCGGGCCACCGTCTGGCGGAAGGTGGCATGGATGCGGCCGTCCTCGGCCACCTCGGCGATGAGGCTCTCCCCGTAGGTCGACCGGAGCTTCTCGATCTCCCGATAGTGCAGGAGTACCCCGACGATCGGGTGCTGGTCCCGGAGCTGCTCGAGCGTGCGGGCGTCGGTCGAGTAGCCGGTCTTGGTCTTGCGTAGGGGGGTGAGTCCCAGCTGGTCGTAGAGCACCGCGTGCAGCTGCGGGACCGAGTTCACGTTGAAGGGTGCGCCGGCCAGCTCGTGAATCCGGGTCTCGAGGGTCCGGCACTCGTCGGCCAGCTCCTCGGCGATCTCTTGGAGCACGCGCCGGTCGACCGGGATGCCGGTCACCTCCATGCGGGCCAGGACCCGGACCAACGGCCGCTCGATGTCGTCGTAGAGCTCGGCCTCGCCCTCGGCGACCAGGGCGGCGCGAAGCGGCGCCCGCAGGCGGGAGACGGTCGCCGCCAACCGGGCGGTAGCCAACACGTGGGTGGGAACAGCGTCCCCGCCCGTGCCGGTCTCTTCGTCCTCGCCGCCGAGCTCGAGGGAGAAGGTGCCCTGACCTGCTCCTTGCTCGCCGTCGTCGACCTCCGTGCCGAGATGGCTGACGGACAGATCGCGGAGGCGGTAGTGGTCGACCGACGGGTCGAGGAGATAGGCGGCGACGGCGGTGTCCAGAACCAACGAGGTGATGTCCACGCCCATCGGGAGGAGCGACCGCATGATCTCCTTGCCGTTGTGGGCGATCGCCCCGACGCCGCCCGGTCCCAACGCCGTGGCCAACGAGTCGAGCACCGACCGGTCGGTGAGGAGGCTGCTGCCGCCGGTGCCGTCGCCGCCGGTGCCGTCCCCACCAGCGCCGTCCCCGCCGGACCCGTCTCCCAGGTAAAGCACCGACTGCCCCTCCGGCTGCCCGGCATCGGAGGGCTCGGCGGTCAGGACCAACCCGACCATCGGCGAGCGGCCGGGGTCGCCGGACCAGACTGCGTGCACGGCGACGTTGCCGCTCCCGGCCCGCGCTTCGGCCACCACCTGCTCGATGGCCTCCACCGCCTCGGCGGCACCACCGGGCATCTCCACCCTCAGGTTGTCGAGCCACGCACCGTTCACTGTCGACCCCGCCGGGGAGCTCGCGCTCGTTCCCTCCTCTGACGCCGACTTCGGGGACCCGATGGGTATGCGGGGGGCGTCGCCACCGGGCTGGCCGAAGGCCCCTTCCCGGATGAGTGAGACGATCCGGTTCCAGATGGTCCGGAGCTCCAGCTCGGCGAAGGCCTCGCGGGCGTCGTCCTCGTTCCAGCCACCGAGGGTGAGCTGGTCGACGTGCGTGTCGAGCGGCACGTCGCGGACCAGCGGGATGACCTCGGCATTCATGCGAACCCGTTCCTCGTGTTCGGCCAGGTTCTGGCGCAGCTTGGGCGAGAGGGCGTCGAGATGGGCGTACAGGGTGTCGAGGTCTCCGTACTCATTGACCAGCTTCGCCGCCGTCTTCTCCCCGACCCCCGGGACACCGGGCAGGTTGTCCGAGGGGTCCCCCCGAAGGGCGGCGAGGACGGGGTACAGGTCCGGGCGAACCCCGGTCCTCGCTTCGATCCCCGCCTCGTCATAGAGCGCGTAGTCGCTGACCCCACGGCGGTTGTAGAGCACCCGGACGTGGGGATCCTCGACGAGCTGGTAGGCGTCGCGGTCGCCGGTGACCAACAAGACGTCGTGCCCGCGGTCTCGCGCTTCGGTGGCCAGCGTGGCCAACACGTCGTCGGCCTCGAACCCCTCGACCTCGATGACCGGGATGGCCAACTTGCCCAGCAGCGAACGGATCATCTCGAACTGGGGCAGGAGGTCGGCAGGCGTCTGCGATCGCCCCGCCTTGTAGTCCTCGACCATCTCGTCCCGGAAGGTTTCTCCGGGCAGGTCGAAGGCGACGGCCAGGCCGCTGGGATGGTGGTCGCGGACCAGGTTGTGGAGCATCGACGTGAACCCGTGGACGGCATTGGTCACGATGCCGGCGCTGGTGGCCAGATCGGGCGGCAGCGCAAAGTAAGCCCGGAAGGCGAGGGACATGCCGTCGAGCAGGAGAAGGGGACCCGCCGGCGCGGCCTCCGGGGCCGGATCGGTGGGAGTCGCTGCTTTGGCCATGATCGCCGGGTCGCCCCTAGGGCGTGATGGTGCCGTCGAGCACCTGACGGGCCACGTCGCTCATGCGAGAGCGGCTGCCCATCGCCGTCTTCTGGATGAAGTTGAAGGCATCCGACTCGGACAGACCGTAGCGCTCCATGAGCAGGTCCTTGGCTCCGTCGACGAGTCGGCGCGTCTCGAGTTTGTCCTCGGCCGCCGCTTGGGCATTCCCACCGTTGCTGGCCCGCACCTGGTCGGCCTCGGCGTCGATGGCCCACTCCTGCTCGCAGCGGGACACGGCTTGATCGATGGCAGGAACCAGCTCGGCACGCTGGAACGGCTTGACCAGGTACGCCGCCACCCCGGCCTCTCGGGCCCCCTCGATGAGATCACGCTGGCTGAAGGCGGTCAGGATGAGCACGGCCACCCGCTCTCCCAGGTCGGCGATGGCTCGCGCCGCGGCCAGCCCGTCGGACCCGGGCATCTTGATGTCGAGGATGGCCAGGTCGGGCCGGTGGCGGCGAACCAGCTCGACGACCTCGTCGCCCCGGCCCGTCTCACCCACCACATCGTAGCCCTCGTCCTGGAGTATCTCTTTGAGGTCGAGCCGGATGATGGCCTCGTCCTCGGCAATGACCACGCGCCTGGTCATGGTGTGTGTACCCCTCTCGCCTTTCTCGATGTCCCCGGCTCGATCAACCGGGGCCGATGACCAGCCGGTCGAGCAGTTCGTTCTGCCGCCGTTCGAGTTCGGAGATCGTATCGACAAGCGCTTGCCGTGACCGCATCATGGCTGCGGCATGCCGGCTGGCCTCGTCGTACTCCTTGGCCGCGACCGGCGTCTCCGACACGAGGGAGCGCAGCCGGGTGTCGTCGGCGATGTCGGTGACCACCGAGAGCTGCTCATCCAGCACGGCCAGCTCGTCCCGCGCCTTGGCCAAGCGGGCGTGGGCATCGCTCAGGCGACGTTCGACGGTGGACCGATGCATGGACCGGCAATTCTACGCACTGCGCTGCCCCGGGGTTTCATCCCCAGGCGGTGGGCCCTCCCGCCGCGCCGGGGGTGCCATTCCATCGCCTTCAACCTGGCCGGGGCCTCTGGTCAGGGACCCGGCCAGCGCCACGACGCTGTCGTCTTCCGGGCCAGTACCCCATCGTCGGGCGTCGGGCCCATGCCCGGCGCCCGATGCACGGCTACCTCGAGACGTCCGCCGGCGCCCGTGCGACTGGTCTCGGGCGCCTCGACCAGATCCTCCGTCAGGTACTCACCGGCAGGGGCCAGGTCCCCCGGGAGGGTGAACCCGGGGAGCCCAGCCAACGCCGTGTTGACCGAGCGGGCATACCCGGACTCGAACATCCCCCCCAGCCACAGGGGCACGCCGGCATCGGCGCAGTCCCCATAGACCTCGAGGGCCGCAGTCAGCCCACCCAGCCGCGCCGGCTTGACGCAGACCACCTCGCACGCACCCATGGCCACGGCCGATCGTGCCGAGACCGGCGAATCGAGGGACTCGTCGAGGCACACGGCGGTGCGCATCGCCCGGGCCAGGGCAACGTGGGTGCCCAGCTCGTCACGTGGGAACGGCTGCTCGATGCAGGCCAGGCCGAACTCATCGAGCCTGGCCAGGTGGTCGATGTCGTCGCTCGAGTAGGAGCCGTTGGCGTCGACCTGGAGGATCAGATCCGGGTAGCGCCGGCGCACGGTGGCGGCGGGAATGCTGTCCCATCCGGGCCCTATCTTCAGCTTGACCCGCCCGTACCCGGCGTCGACTAGGGCGCCGACTTCGGTCAACAGGTCTCGGACACTGCCGCTCCTTCCTACGACGGCGCCGACCATGACCGAGATGCCGTGCACCCCGAGCAGTTCTGCGAACGAGACGCCCGCCGATCGAAGATGGACGTCGGCCACGGCCATCTCGAGCGCGGCGAAGGCCAGCGGCCTGCCGATCGGTTGCAGTTCGTGGGCGAGTGCGGTCGGGCCCGGGAGTGGAAGGGCAGTGGCCGGACCTGACCGCGTGGCAGCCAACTGTGAACCTCTACTTGAACGTGAGGCTGCCTGGGACAAGGAGACCAGCCGCGGAACGAGGTCCCGGGTCAGATCCATGAAGGCGCTGGCGGTGTCCTCATCGTCGAACGTCGTGTCCGCCAACGCAGCGCTCTCGCCCCACCCGACGACCGGACCAGCAGGGCCGTCGGCGGCCAACCGGACCACGACCAACGGGCGTCGTCGATGGCTCCCGATCGCCGTGGCGACCGGGCGGCGGAACTCGAGCTCCACCACGGTGACCTCGACGCCGGCCAGGCGAAGCGGCGCGCCCGACCCGAGCTCCGTCCACGCGGCAGACGGCGAGGCCGGACGTTGGTGCCGAGTCACCGCTGGTTGCATCGGCCCTGCTGGTTGCATGGGGCTGAGCCTACGGTGCGAATGGCGGGGCGAGAGGCACGGTTCGTTCAGGTCGTCTCGACGGTCGTGCCGTCCCGAGGTCGCCGGGTTTGCATTGCCCGAGACCGCTCCGGCCTCCGGATAGGCTGACTCGCCATCGGCCCGGGTGGCGGAATGGCAGACGCGATGGACTCAAAATCCATTGTCCGAAAGGGCGTGCGGGTTCGAGTCCCGCCCCGGGCACGGCACTTTTGCGACGTAGGTGCAGGTGAGAGCGTTGCAGGGTATGAGCGAAACGGCATGAAGTGGAGCCAGGCAGACCCGGTGGGCGCCCTTAGACGGAGAGGCTCGAACCGTCGACTATGGCGGCGACGGCTGAGGCGGCCTGGGAGCCAGCCTCGTCGAACAGATGGCCGTAGTTGTCGAGCGTGAACACCGCGCTGGCATGACCGAGCCGCTTGGCGCTGCCACGACATCCGCGTATGCTCGTTCAGCTCTCCGCCCTCGAGTTCGAGGGGCGGGGCTCTGCGAACGCGTGGATCGCGCTGCCCGATCGGGCCGGCCACGACGACATCTGCATGGCGATCACACCACCACTCTGCCGGCCTCCGACACTGACGAATACGCCCTTGTTCAACCAGTCGAGGCCGTCGGGCCCGGTCTCGATCTTGATTGCGGCACGAAAGGTGCATTCGACGGCCTCCCCACGGACGAGGCGCTCGAGAATTGCCGGGCTTCCGTGGCGCACGCCATGAGATCGGACATAGAGCACATTTCCTCTCTCGCTTTCCAGCGTGAAGCGGACGTCGCCGAGCACAGTGCCATAAGGAAGAACTGTCTGCTAATCGGCGCTGGCTCCGGGAAGCAATGTCCCGCGCAGCTCAGGTCCACTGAACGTCCCGCCGTTCAATGGAACGATCCGCCGGTGTCCAATGGAGACCTGGCCAACGTCCTGGGGGTCGCCGGCGCTCGCTTCCAAGCGGTAAATCAGGTCGAGAAGTAGATCGGGAAGACGACTGTTCACGAAATCACTTCTGATTCGGTCTCGTTTACTGGCCCCGGCCACGTCGGAAGGCAATCAGGCCCCGATGACGAGGGTCCGCGCCTCTGCGGTGCCGACCACAAGATCGTGAAGATCGCCGCCCACCTCGAGTCGGCTCGACTGTTCGACCCCGCCGATCCTCATGGGCTCGAAGCCCGCCATTCGGATCAAGTGCTCTACTTCGTCGCTCCCGTGCTCGTCCTTGGACACGTAGAACAGAACCGCGGGCTCGGGCGACCGGTGGCTCGATGACTCGAAGAGATCAGCCGACATGGTGCCGAACGCAATGGCAAAGCGTGTCCCGATCGGCAACCACCCAGCAACAACTTGGCCCGATGACTGCCCTTCCGGTAGGAGTCGCACGACCTTGCCTTGTGCGTCGAGTCCGACCGGATTGCTCGGCACGACGAGAGACGTGTCGCCCAGCGCGTCGGCGATCTCGTCGATGACGTCTTTCAATACGGAAAACCGCAGCGCAAGGACGATGGCATCGGCTCCCTCCAAAGCCCTCCGGTTGTCGAGCGCGACGACCGCCGCTCCGCCGATTGCCGCGGCCAGCGTTCGCGCCGACTCCTTGTCGGCGCTCGAGAGCTGGAGGGCCTCGCCACCGGCAGCAAGCTGACGCGCGATGGCCGATCCGATGGCTCCGGTGCCGATGATCGCCGTGGTCATGATGGAAACCGCCGCCCCGTCAGGAAGCTCACTCCGACTTGCTCGATGGCCATTGATCGGGGAACCAATCTCCCCCTGGGTCCGTCGTTTGTCCCACTTCGATCAGATGACCATCGGGATCGCGAACATAGCAACGGATCTCGTACTGGTGCTGCTTCGGGGGCGTCAGGAATTCCGCACCGCGCGCGCTCCATTCGGCGTACACAGCGTGCATGTCCGTCACTCGTATATTGAGGAAACTGCTGACCCGGTTGGGATCGCCGGGCGTCTCAAGGGTGACCTCCGGCTTGTCGTCGGTCGGCCCTCCGCCGACGTTGATGATGATCCAACCGTTCGAAAGTTGGACATACGTGAGCCCTCCGGGTCCCGAGAACGCATCCCTGCCTCCGAGCACATCGGTGTAGAAGCGGCGAGAGCGCTCGACATCGTCCGACACGATGAAGTGGGCCACCACGATCCCCTCTGGGGGCGTTGGGAGCTCGTCGGCGGGCGTACTCGATGGCCAGTGATCGGGCACCCAGTCCCCCTGCGGGTCGGTGGTCTGCCCCACTTCGATCAGATGACCGTCGGGATCACGGATGTAGCAACGGATCTCGTACTGGTGCTGCTTCGGGGGCGTCAGGAACTGAGCACCCCGCGCGCTCCATTCGGAGTACACCGTCTCCATGTCCTTGACCCGGATGTTGACGAAGCTGCTCACCCGATTTGGGTCGCCGGGCGTCTCCAGGGTGACCTTCGGCTTGTCGTCGGTCGGGCCTCCGCCGGCATTGATGACGATCCAACTGTTGGACAGTGCGACGTTGGTCGGTCCTCCGGGGCTGGAGAAGGCGACCCGGCCCCCGAGGACTTCGGTGTAGAAGCGCCGAGAGCGCTCGACGTCGTCCGACACGATGAAGTGCGTGAGCAGGATTTCCTCTTGGGGCGGGGGGACCTCGGCCATCTGCTACCTCCGATCGTCTTCCACGGTCATGGCCGTGCCATTTGCGCCTGCATGGGCTGCAAGGGCGGCGGCATTTTGGCGATTTCCATTTGAAGCGTTTTGAAAGCCGAATCGAAGATGGTCGAGAAGCTCGGGAACGGCTGGATGACGTCGCTCAACACCTCCAACGGAACGCGGGCGCGTATGGCGAGCGTCGCCTGCTGGAGCCACTCGCCGGCCTCGGGTCCGAGGGCGTAAGCGCCGGTCAACCGGGCGCCGTCGCTGAGTAGGGTCAAGAATCCGTTCGACTGGGCGTACTGGTGGCTGTACGTCGCGGTCTTGGACACGCCGGTCAGGAGCGTAGTGCTGCTGTAGGGTGCCTCCGCGGCACCGACGGCGGCCGCTTGCGGATCGGTGTACGTGACGCGCGGCACGGCTTCGTAGTTTGTCGGGTGGCTCTCTCCGGCGATGTTCGCCGCCACAACGTCTCCCTCGTACTCGCCGACGTGCGTCAGGGGCCAGATCCCGTTGACATCCCCAATGGCCCAAATGTTGTCGCCGGCCCGCAGATACTCGTCCACCACAACGCCGTGTGGGTTTGCCTCAATACCGACCGTCTCGAGCCCGATCCCTTCGACACGGGGACGGCGGCCCGTCGCCACGACCAGTCGCTCTCCTTGTACCGAGGTGCCGTCCGAGAGCCTCAGGACGTAGTCGTCGCCGTCGCGCGACACCTCCGCGGCCTGGACTCCGAGGTGCAACTCGATCCCGTCCCGCCGCAGTGCCTCAGTTAGAGCCACGCCAAGGGGGGCCGGCTCTCGTGGGATCAGCCGATCGGCGCCCTCGACGAGCACGGCTTGACCACCGAGCCGCCGTACTACCTGTGCGATCTCGACACCGGCCGCGCCACCGCCGAGCACGATGAGGCGGCTGGGAACCGTCTTCATGCCCGTCGCTTCGCGCGTACCCCACACGCCGACCAGGCCGTCGAGACCCGGAATGGGTGGCACGAAAGGATCCGCGCCCGTCGCCACGACGACATGCTCCACCGTGTGGCGAGTGCCGTCCACTTCGACCACGCCGGGCCCGGCCAGCCGGCCCACGCCCCGGACCAGAGCGATGCCCCGATCCGCCAACCACTTCTCCTGTCCGGCGTCCGAATAGCTGGACACCATGTAGTCCCGCCAGTCCAGCGCCGCCTGCACGTTCACCTCGGCGCTGGCGCCGACGTCGCGGGCACCCTGGACAGCTTCCCCAGGACGCAAGAGGGACTTGGACGGGATGCACGCCCAGTAGGAACACTCGCCGCCGACCAGCTCCCGCTCGACGACGGCGACCCGAAGCCCACGCGCCGCGATGGCCCCGGCGCAGTGCTCGCCGGGCGCACCGCCGCCCAGCACGATCACGTCGAAATCGCTCATACAGGAAGCTCCAGGCCGCTCTGTTCGCTCACCATGTACTCGGCGTACCAGTCGGGCCAGTCCGAGTCGGCCCGGCCGATGCGCTTCTCGTGCTCAGCGTGGGCCGACTCGGCGCGGTGCAATGCCGCAGCCAGGTCACCGGCGGAGTTGAACGAGGTGGTGGTCGGATCGAGGCGGCCCGGGAGGCGATCGGTCACCTCTTGGAGGAGCCAGCTGTTGCCGTCGGGGTCTTCGAACGTGGCAAAGGAGTTGTAGCTCTTGTGAGCCGGATCCGGCCCGTTGACCCGATCACCCGTCCCCTCAGGGTCAAGTTGCGCTCCGGGCGCTCCGGAAGGGAACACTCCACTGACCGTGGCTCCCTGGCTGACAAGTTCGTCGCGCCCGGCTTCGAGGTCAGACACGATCAGGTACAGGCCATGGGCAGATCCGGGTGACGCCCCCGTGATGTGGGTGCCGAACTGCACAGAACACTGCGATCCCGGTGGCGTGAATTGCACGACCCGGAAGCCGTTGTCGAAGGAGAAGTCGGCGTCGAGCCTCCAGCCGAGGCCGGCGTAGAACGCCTTGGAGCGATCGGCGTCAGCCACGGGGATGACGACCGCCTCCAGCTTGAGATCGGCCGGTTCGCTGCTCGGCGATCCGCCGGGTGCGCTCTGTCCATCGACGGTGCTCATCCGGCTCTCCGCTCTCTGGTCCGAAAGCATTGTCGCACCCAGGCGAACGCTTTGCACCTGAGACATCCCTCACACACGGGGTCCGACGTCGTCCCAGCGTACGGGGGTCGAATGGCGATGCACGGGTGCACGCCCTCAACCTTTCTGCCCGGCCCGCGAGCAGCTCGAGTTCCTATGGTCGAGAACCCGAGCGGAGGACGGCCGCCCCGACCCCCCAGGGTCATCGTTTGATACCGATGCTCTTGCCTTCGGTGTACCGGATCGGCTCCTCCAATGTGTCGACGAGGAATTGATCCCGGTCTCCTCGTTCCCACGCCTCCCTCAACCCCGGAGCCGCCAAGTCGAAGTCGGGCCGAATTTTCTTGAACACGCCCCTCAGATCTACGTGGAGCTCTCCCATCGTGGGCCGGCCCCAGTACCAGTATCCGTTGTAGATCTTGAAGATCTTGAGTCCGGGCTCGAGGACGAACGTGTGCGGGATCATCGGATCGTGCGGCTCATCCGTGAACTCTTTGATGTCCAGATCCTTTTGGACGACCCGATCGGGGTCCGACAGGAACGGCCACGTGGCGCCCAGCGCGTCCCGGAACTCATTGATGTTCAGCTGACTGTCGGTCGAGATGAGGGCCAATCGCGTATAGGCATTCCTGAACTCGGGATATACCTCGACCAATCGCCCTACGAACTGGTGCTCTTTGGGATCGAAGCCGCCACGGGACAGATGGAGCACCATCGGGTTGCCCCCCTGGAGCTCCGACAGGGACCGCCGCCGACCGGATTGATCGGCGAGCTCGTAGTCGGGAAGGGTCTCGCCTTCGCGGATGTCGCTGCGCATGTGGCCTCCAAACTCGAAAGGGTCTGGTCCAACGATCCCACAGGAGTCCAGCCGATGTTCAAGTCGGTTGCGCCTGTCGCTCGCTCTCTGAAATTGCCCAGGCCGCGTTGATGAGCCCGATATGACTGAACGCCTGCGGGAAATTGCCAAGGAGCTCCCCGCTGCCTGGATCGACCTCCTCGGCCAGCAGGCCGACCTCATTGACGAAGGCGGCGGCACGCTCGAAAACGGCCCGGGCTCGAACCGGCTGGCCTGCCCGGGCCAGGGCCTGGGCCAGCCAGAAGGTGCACAAAAGGAAGGTGCCCTCCTCACCCTCGAGGCCGTCGTGGGACCGATAGCGATAGACCAATCCCCGCTGGTCGGTGAGCCGCTCCTCTGTCGCGTCGACCGTGGCCAGCACCCTCGGATCGTCCGCCGGGAGAAATCCCACCAGGGGCACCATAAGGCTGGAGGCGTCAAGCTCGTCCGAGCCAAAGAACTGGGTGAAGGCCTTGGCCCGGTCACTCCACCCTTTGGTCACGATCGCCTCACGGATCTGGTCCCGCGTCTGCGTCCATGACCCGATTCGAGAGGAGGCGTTGAGACGGTCGGCCAGGATCACCGCTCGATCGAGGGCCACCCAGCACATCAGCTTGGAATACAAGAAATCACGCGGCTCCCCCCGGATCTCCCAGATTCCTTGGTCCTTCTCCTGCCACCGGCGGGCGGCGGTGTCGGCCAGCTGCACGAGGAACTTTCGCGTGGCTGGTGCCAGGTCGGTGGGTCTATCCCACTTGCCCGACTCGGACCGTGGCCCGACCCGGTGGGTGTCGTCGAACAGGTGGTCAGACATGCGGTGTACCGCGTTGAGCAACTCGCCGTAGACGTCGAGCTGGCGTTGTTTCCAGGCCGCGTTGCCCACCCGGACCGGCGCCGAGTGTCGCCAGCCCTCCAGCTGCGGCAGCTCCCGCTCGGTCAAGTCCTGTTCACCGCCGATGCCGAACATGATCTGCAAGGCACCGCCCCGGTCGAGCGAGCCGGCCGCGGACGAGGAGACGTAATCGAAGAACTGGGTGGCTTCGTCGGGACAAGCCGCCACCCAAAGGGCCTGGATCGTGAAGGAAGCGTCCCGGACCCAGGCATAGCGGTAGTCCCAGTTCCGGGGGCCGCCCACCACCTCGGGCAACGACGTGGTCGCCGCCGCGCAAATAGCGCCGGTGGGTGCAAAGGAGAGTGACTGGAGCACCCGGCCGCTGTGGTGCACCATGTCTTGCCACGGGCCCACGTAGGCCTGGTGGAGCTCAGACCACGACTCCCACCCCGTCACGGTGTCTTCGAGCCGGGCACGTATTTCCGATGGGCTCCAGACCCTGGCCGAAGCGCCCTCGGTCTGGTTTCCGTGATGCAGGGCGAAGCCCATGCTTTCGCCTTGGGCAAGCTGGAACCGGCCCGAGGCCGCGGCGCGGTCCTGATCGAGCGTCAGGGGTACGGACGTCGACAGCACCAGCCCGTCCGCGTTCCCCGATTCCGTCATTCCACCGTCGACCGCCTCGAGCGATGGATGTTTCAACCCGTAATCGGGGCGCGGGACGTACTCCAGGGACAAATCGACGCGACCCTCCGTACACGTGGCGCGCCGCAGGAGAACGTGAGGCGCCCCTATGCCGAGCTCGTGTCCCCGGTTGCCAGAACCCATGGCAAGAGCGTCGGTGATCGTGACCGAACCGGTCGGTGTGCGCAGCGTGGTCTCCAACACCATTGTCCGGTCCAGGTAGCGCCTAATCACTTCGGTCGCATTGGTGGCTCCGAAGAACCAGTGCCCGGCTTTCTCGTCGAGGAGGCGACCGAGGGTAGAGGGGCTGTCGAACCGTGGGAAGCAGAGCCAGTCGATCGACCCGCCCCGACTGACCAGCGCGGCGCTGTGCCGATCCGATAGGAGCGCATAGTCAGCTATGGGGGTCGTTGTCACGTGAACTCCTTCGCTCGTGGATGCGCAAGACCCGATCTGGCAGCGCCCATGAGCATCAGATCAGATCTGCCCCAACTGCGACTGGAGAATGGACTATCAGCTATTGCCATCGGACTGGCATGCTCAGCGAACCTAGCCCGAACGACTTGGACGGGGTAGCGGGTTGGCGGGCGGCGCCAAACCGTTGCCCCACGCTAGAGTTGGTCCGGCATCGCCCTGAAAGGTGAGCTGTCTTGTCGTTCGGCCACTCACCCTCAGAAGTCGGGAGGTCGACCAACGATGGTGATCCACCAACCAGACCAGGCCGAGTACAGGTCAGTTCTGCCCGAGGAGATCGATTGGAAGCCGTTCCCAGCGTTTCCGCCATCGGCGCGACTGGCAATCGTCGTCGGCGATCCATCGGAACCAGGGCCATACGTCATCCGGGTCAAGGTCCCCTCGAGCGTCAAGCTGATGCCACACCAGCACCCGGAGGACCGCGTCTATACGGTCATTTCCGGCGTCTTCTACATCGGCCTGGGAGGCGTGTTCGATGAAGAGCGGCTGCAGGCATATCCACCGGGAGCCGTCATTGTGCTCCCCGGTGGTACCCCGCATTTCCACTGGGCGAAATCAGGGGCGTACATCACCCAAGTATCGGCCGTCGGACCGCTCGGCCTCGAATACATCGACCCGATCGACGATCCCCGGAACCAGTGAGCAAGGTCTGGTCTTTCGATGACCACCTCGACCCACGTCACGCGAGACCGGCGTCGTCGGCGGTGTCGGACGCTCCTAAACTCGATATGGATTCTGGACAAGGCGTCCCGGGCGCCGGTCCGACTAGCCGCTGGCGGATAAGAGGAACTTCCGGGTCAGGCGCGCAACCGCGGTGGGCTTCTCGTCGAGTGCGAAATGACCAGCATCGAGCACGTGCACTTCGGCACTGGACACGTCGCGGCGGTATGCCTCAGCCTCCTCGACCTGGAACGACGGGTCGAAGCGACCCCACAGAACCAGGAGCCGCGGCTGGTGGCGGCGGAGCCACTCCTGCCAGGCGGGATAGCTGGCGACGTTGGTCCGATAGTCATAGAACAGGTCCATCTGGATGTCGCCCTGGCCGGGACGGCTCAAGAACGCGAAATTCGTCGGTCCAGAGATCCGGGTCGTACAGCGATACGTTCGGGCTAGTTCCCACTTGCCTCTGGCGAGTGGCCTCGAAGGCCAAGAAGTTCGCTCGCAGAGCCGCCTCGTTGCTGGAGCGGTCAGCCCAAAAATCACGACGGGTCTGCCAGAGTGGCCCCAATCCGTGGCCGGCTTGGCTCACAAACGCGAGACGAGCTCAGCCACGATCTCCGCCGCTGGTCGTGGCTGCCTGGCGAGCGCGACGCTCTGTCCGGCCCACATGGAGAGCGCTTCAATGTCACCGGTGGTGCCAACCATCGGCGGCGCTGGCTCGTAGCGGACGATTGCTTCGCCCGAAGCGAAGTGCGCGATGACATCGCCCACTCCGGGCCGACTCTCCAGAGGCGGCCGGCCCGCGGCCTCCCACATCTCGGCCGTCGAGTTGCGGAGCGCGCGGTGGGGCGAGTCCGGCCAGTCGACGTCGTAGAGGTCGGGGTACCACTCCGCGTCGGTCTCGACCGCGTTGATCAGGCGAGTGCGGTACTCCTGGTGGATGGGCATCTCCTGGGCAAGCAGAAACTGGGTACCCACCCACGCCGCCTGAGCGCCCAGGGCGAGGACGGCGGCCACGCCGCGAGCGTCCCCGATCCCACCGGCCGCGATCACTGGCACCGGCGCCACCGCGTCCACGACGGCGGGCACCAAGGGGAGCGTCGCAATCTGACCCCCCACGTGCCCCCCAGCCTCCCAACCCTGCGCCACGATGACATCAACTCCGCTGGCGACCGCCCGCCGCGCCTCTTCGGCGCTTCCGACCGTACACAGAACGAGTCCGCCCGCATCGTGGACCCGCTCGATGTAGCCAGCGGGATCTCCCAGAAACAGTGACACGATCCGCAAACCGGCCTCAAGGGCTTCATCGAGGCGACGGTGCTGATCGGAGGTGAGAACCAGGTTGCCGCAGAAGGGACGATCGGTGAGCGCCGCCGTCTCGCGAACCACGTCTCCTGCCGGATCGGACCACGTCAGCGTCACCATGCCGAGCCCACCGGCATTCGAGACCGCTGCCGCCAGTTCGGGCACCGCCACCATCGCCGCCAAGACAATCGGTTGTTCAATCCCGAGCAGTTCGCAGACCGGCGTTCGCACTACTGCCACCTACCCCTTCGATCCAGGCCGTCCTCCACCCAACACGGACAGATCCATATTCTTCTAGGACTCATACGATGTGGGCATCGACTTGGCGGCCCGTTTGTTCCAACCGTGAAAGCTCGAGTAGTCGCCTGCATCCCAGGCCTCGCGCAATCCCGGTTTGCTCAGGTCCCAGTCGGGGCGGATCTCGCTCGACGCAGCGCACAAGTCGGACCACAGGTCGTAAAACGACGGGCGTCCCCAGAACCAGTAGCCGTTGTAGATGCTGTGAATGAGGAGTCCAGGCTTGAGCACCAGCGTGTGGGGGATCATCGGATCGTGCTCGGGGTCGGTGTATTCCTGGATGTCGAGGTCCTTTTGGATCGTCCGAGCTGGGTCCGAGAGAAAGGTCCATTGGGCGCCGACTGAACCTCGGAACTCCTGCAGGGTGTGGTGGTCATCGGTGGCGATGGTGACGACCTGGGTATAGGCGACGGCGATTTTCGGATAGTTCGCTGCGAGCTCCAGGTGCTGCTGGTGTTCCTTCGGACAGTAATTGCCTCGCGCCAGCGTGAGGATCATCGGATCGTCACCTTGGAGCTCACTGAGGGTGCGAACGATGTTGGTGTGATCCGGCAACGAGTAGTCGGGGAACACGCCGCCTGGTCTGATGTCGGATCGCATCGGGTGACTGCCTTTCACTCGACGATGCCTGCGGGGATCTCAGTGTCGGTTGGACTGGCCGCCGCCCAGGTGGCGGATCTGGCCGGTTCGGAGACCACCCATTTCTTGGTGGAAGAGTCGATCGGCGACCGGGCTCGTCTGTCCGAGGGCTGCCGGATCGGAGGGCGGCGTCATCCGTAGTGGCGTCGTCAACGGTGTTTCACCTCTTTCGGCAGCACCCAGACGGCACCGTACGCCTAACGCTACGGTCAGTCAATGGATTTTGTGGCGATATCCGCGCAGGAAGCTTGAGGAACAAAGCGTCCGTGATGCGGTGCTTGTGTGCTGCCATCGAACGGGAGATGGCTTTGAGCGACTGCTCCATAGCTCCGGGCCCTCAGACCTTCCAACCGGCTGGCCCAGGCTTAGGCCTGGCTCGGGCCAGACGCCCGGTTCGGGTCCGCTCCGCCTTTCGAACGGACCGCACCGTCGCCAACGACATCTGGCCTGCTGGCAAAGGTGGGCGAACCGGTCAGCGGAGAAATCCTGGGTAACTCCTCCGGGGTCTCCAGCCACACCAGGCTCGTCAATGGGGCCCGGGTGGGTTCAGAGACCGAACTTGCGGCTGACGCCGACCGCGACCGAGGACTTTGCCTCTAGGTCGTTAACAAGGCGGAACCCCTGGGAGGACAGCCGTGTAGACGTTTCAGGTCGTCTCGGTGGTGGCGTCCCGCTGACGGTGTAAAAGCCGACTGACGCGGTTCCTGGCCGTACTCTACGCGGCGGGTGTGGCAGCCTCGTCGACCACCTCCTCTCTCTCGTGTTCGCGCGGCGGTTCGATCAGCTCGCGTCGCAGGTTCTGCAGTCGGCGCACGACCGCCGGCGTCATCTCCACACCGCGCCACCCCCGCGACGCGCGATCAAGTACGGCCCACACGAGCGAGAGGCAGCTCTGCTCACCGGGCAGCCGTCCGATCACCTTGACCCGTCGGCGTGTCTCGCCGAAGGTTCGCTCGATGAAGTTCGAGTGCCGGATGCGCTTCCAGTGCTCGGTGGGGAATCGCAGATAGGTGATCAGATGCTCGAAGTCATTCTCGAGGCACTCGACGGCCGCCGGGTAGAGCGAGCGCCACTTGGTGGCAAAGCGCTTGGCCCGACGGCAGGCCTCGGCCTGGGCAGCCGTCCCCGGAGCCGCGTCGATGTCATCGAAGATCGCCCAGTAGTCCGCCTTCACATCGGCCTGGGCGTGCGTGGGCACTTTGGCCAAGATGTTCCTGGCCCGGTGAATTGCACACCTCTGGCGCAGGCTCTGGCCGAGCTCGAGCTCGCAGGCGCTGATGATGCCCGGCGCCCCGTCGGAGATCACGAGAAGGGGTGCCCGCAACCCCCTCGCCTTCATGTCGGCCAAGAACTCCGCCCAGGCGTCGGTGGACTCAGACGCGCCCGGGGCCAGGTGCAAGAGCACCGGCTTGCCGGTCGTGGTGATCCCCCAGGCGACGAGCACCGGCTCGGCCTTGGCGCCAGCGTGGTACTTGAAGTGACTGCCGTCGAGGAACAGGTACTCGAGCTCGACATCAGAGAGATCCCGGTGCTTGAAGGCGTCGAACTCGTCTTTGATGGCCTGGCAGACGCGGCTGACCGTCGACTTCGACACCGTCGCCTCGGGCCCGAGGGCCTCGGCGAGGGCGGCTTCGACGTCGCGGACCGAGAGGCCCCGGATGAAGCCGGCGATGACGAGGGACTCGAGCGCGTTGGTCTTGGTCACGCCCTTGCCGAGCAGGCGACTGGCGAACTGCTCGGTCGTGCCCCGGAGCTTGGGGCGCTTGAGGGTGACCGGCCCGGCGGTGGTCTTGACCGTCAGGTCCGAGTAGCCGTTGCGGCTCCCGGCCCGGGCATCTGTGGCCGCCTTGCGCCGCTCGTAACGGTTGCGGCACAAGAACTCGGTGACCTCTGCCTCGAGGGCAGACTGCAAGAGCAGGCGGGCGCCGAGGCGGGCCACCTCCTCCAGGGTGTCGCCGAGCTGGCGTTCTTCTTCCGAGTCGGCGAAGAGGTCGTCGATCTCGGCGCGGAGCTGGTCGGTGGGTGATACTCGCGTGGACACGGGTGTGGGTTCTCCTTCGTGAGTTGGTTGCTCTTGAAGGAACCTACGCCCGTCGTCTATTTACACCGGGGATCGGACGCCACCGTCTCGGTCAAGGCCCTCGCAAGGGTGCTCGACCGCAGTTGGATCTCCATCAACGGCCGGTTGTCCGGATTTGGAGCGGGCCGTGGCGCGATGCTGGACCCATACGTAGTCTTCGCGGGTCACTGTTTGCCGGAGTCACTCACCATGGCGGCCGTGGGTACACCGCCAGCCTTCATCAACTGCTTGCCCGATGTCGGCATAGGAGCCACTCATGATGGAGTATCTCGTCACTATGACCACCCATGTCCCGGATCGAACATCAGAGGGGGCCGTCCAAGACATCCGCACCCGCGAGTCGACACGCTCGCGCGAGCTGGCGACGCAGGGACACCTCTTACGCCTATGGCGCCCACCGCTCCAACCAGGGGAATGGCGCACGCTTGGCCTGTTCGCTGCCGACGACGGAGCCGAACTCGAAAGAGCCCTCGCCTCGATGCCGCTGCGGGTCTGGCGCACCGATGAAATCACCCCACTCTCACCTCACCCGAATGACCCGGCTCGGCAAAAACAAAGGCCCGGATCATCAACGCCCGGGGGAGGGGGTCTCGAGTTCCTGACCACGTTCACCGTCACCGTCCCCGTAAATACAGCCCCCGAGACCGTCGATGCCGTCACGGAGCGTGAATCAGATCGGGCTCAGGAGCTGGCCGAGCAGGGACACCTGGAGCGGCTCTGGGCGCTCCTGGGCCAGGATCGCACGCTGGGCCTCTGGCGGGCCCCCGACATTGGGGGGATGGACGCGATCCTCGCGTCACTGCCGCTATACGCCTGGATGAGCGTGGAGACCACGCCGCTCACCCCACACCCCAGCGACCCTGAGCTCACGGGCTGACGATGGGAGTGATCATGAGCGAACAAGATCACAAGGTCGCCATCATCACCGGAGGCTCTCAAGGCATCGGCGCCGGCCTCGTCGCCGAATACCGGCGCCGGGGCTGGGCGGTCGTGGCCACGTCCCGGACGATCAAGCCCGACGGGGACCCGGCCGTGCTCACCGTTAATGGGGACATTGCCGAAGCGGCCACCACCGAACGGATCATCAGCGCAGCATTGGGGCGATTTGGGCGCATCGACACCCTCATCAATAATGCCGGCCTCTTCATCTCCAAGCCGTTCACGGATTACACCGCTGAGGACTACGCAGCGGTCGTCGGCGTCAACCTCACCGGATTCTTCACACTGACCCAGCTCGCCATCGCTGAAATGCTGATGCGTGAAAGCGGCCATGTTGTCAACGTCACCACGACTCTGGCCGACTACGCGAACTCGAGCGCGCCCTCCGTCTTGACCTCGCTTACCAAAGGTGGTCTTGCGTCAGCCACGAGATCATTAGCCATCGAGTATGCCTCCCGGGGGATAAGGGTAAACGCAGTCTCGCCGGGCATTATCCAAACGCCCGTGCATCCGGCGGGGAGCTACGCATCCCTCGGCTCGCAGATGCCTCCGGTTGGGCACGTGGGGCAGGTGAGCGACGTCGTCGACGGTGTCCTTTACCTCGAATCGTCGCCATTCATTACCGGCGAAATCCTACACATCGACGGGGGCCAGATCGCCGGCCATTGACGCGACGGCCAATACCGATGAGTGGTCAGGTCGAGAAGCCTCAGGTCGGCTTTCGCCTCAAGAGTGCTCGATAGGGGCTTCGATGTCGTCATAGACACGAGCAGCCGCCAGAAGGCCGTCCGAGGTTCGTTCGTAGACTCCGATTCCGGCCTGGGGAGGCAGATCATGGCTGCCCCAGCGAGCGCAATTGTATTCCAGGACACAGCGCACCCCGTCGTCCGTAACGGTGCAGTGCTCCAGGCTGATGCCACCGCCGGCACTGAAGCACATCGTGAAGAATATCTTGAGCGCAGGTGTACCGCGGTGGGAATAGTGCGGCCCAATGGGCTCCTGGAAGTACCCATCAGGCGCAAAGGTGTCCAGTATCATTTCGACGTTGCCGACGTCTAAAGCAGCCTGGAATCGACCGACGACATCACTTGGGTGGGCGTCCCCGGGCTCGAGAATGGGTGGCCTGAGATGACGCTGTCCGTCGACGGGCCATTGGCTGCAGTAGGTGCGGAACACCACCGAGCGGTCATCGGGGGATTCGGCGACGACCGCTATCGGCCAAGCCAATGTCGCCCCGTCGTCGCCGGCCAAATGGGCCAGCAGTTCCACCACCGCCCGCCCACCGACGACGGTGGAGGCCACGGTCTCAATACGGGCGTGGCGCTCGGCCAGCCAAGATTGATTCTGGCGGACGAACCGCCGGAGCTGCCTGTGGCCACGGATCTCGCCAGCTTTGGGGTCGTATATCACCACCTCGCCAGGCCAGACATCCTCCAGAGCGTGAGTGTCCCCCTTGTTGAGGGCGTCGAAATACTGCGCCACCGGATCAGCCAGACCTGCGGCCCGAGTCTGACCGCGGACCAGCGCGGCGGCATTGGCGAAGTCCGGAAACCAAGGCATCTCAACCCCATGATGGTTCATTTCTCATACGATCTGCTCTCGCCAGGGTGGCGTCCGATCCCCGGTGTAAATAGACGACGGGCGTAGGTTCCTTCAAGAGCAACCAACTCACGAAGGAGAACCCACACCCGTGTCCACGCGAGTATCACCCACCGACCAGCTCCGCGCCGAGATCGACGACCTCTTCGCCGACTCGGAAGAAGAACGCCAGCTCGGCGACACCCTGGAGGAGGTGGCCCGCCTCGGCGCCCGCCTGCTCTTGCAGTCTGCCCTCGAGGCAGAGGTCACCGAGTTCTTGTGCCGCAACCGTTACGAGCGGCGCAAGGCGGCCACAGATGCCCGGGCCGGGAGCCGCAACGGCTACTCGGACCTGACGGTCAAGACCACCGCCGGGCCGGTCACCCTCAAGCGCCCCAAGCTCCGGGGCACGACCGAGCAGTTCGCCAGTCGCCTGCTCGGCAAGGGCGTGACCAAGACCAACGCGCTCGAGTCCCTCGTCATCGCCGGCTTCATCCGGGGCCTCTCGGTCCGCGACGTCGAAGCCGCCCTCGCCGAGGCCCTCGGGCCCGAGGCGACGGTGTCGAAGTCGACGGTCAGCCGCGTCTGCCAGGCCATCAAAGACGAGTTCGACGCCTTCAAGCACCGGGATCTCTCTGATGTCGAGCTCGAGTACCTGTTCCTCGACGGCAGTCACTTCAAGTACCACGCTGGCGCCAAGGCCGAGCCGGTGCTCGTCGCCTGGGGGATCACCACGACCGGCAAGCCGGTGCTCTTGCACCTGGCCCCGGGCGCGTCTGAGTCCACCGACGCCTGGGCGGAGTTCTTGGCCGACATGAAGGCGAGGGGGTTGCGGGCACCCCTTCTCGTGATCTCCGACGGGGCGCCGGGCATCATCAGCGCCTGCGAGCTCGAGCTCGGCCAGAGCCTGCGCCAGAGGTGTGCAATTCACCGGGCCAGGAACATCTTGGCCAAAGTGCCCACGCACGCCCAGGCCGATGTGAAGGCGGACTACTGGGCGATCTTCGATGACATCGACGCGGCTCCGGGGACGGCTGCCCAGGCCGAGGCCTGCCGTCGGGCCAAGCGCTTTGCCACCAAGTGGCGCTCGCTCTACCCGGCGGCCGTCGAGTGCCTCGAGAATGACTTCGAGCATCTGATCACCTATCTGCGATTCCCCACCGAGCACTGGAAGCGCATCCGGCACTCGAACTTCATCGAGCGAACCTTCGGCGAGACACGCCGACGGGTCAAGGTGATCGGACGGCTGCCCGGTGAGCAGAGCTGCCTCTCGCTCGTGTGGGCCGTACTTGATCGCGCGTCGCGGGGGTGGCGCGGTGTGGAGATGACGCCGGCGGTCGTGCGCCGACTGCAGAACCTGCGACGCGAGCTGATCGAACCGCCGCGCGAACACGAGAGAGAGGAGGTGGTCGACGAGGCTGCCACACCCGCCGCGTAGAGTACGGCCAGGAACCGCGTCAGTCGGCTTTTACACCGTCAGCGGGACGCCACCCTCGCCAGACACGCTGGGCCGGGAGCCGATGGTCCCGGTGCTGACCGGGACGACTCGGGTCTTCCGCACGTCTGCTTGCTGTACGGGACGGCAATCGGGGCAGTGTCGAGAGCGTCGCTGAGGCCGTCGGTCACCGGGTCTCCGTGCAACCGGCCGGGCGGTGCGATCGGGAGGGTCGGGCTGAGAGCGAAGGCGGATCGAGCGGCAGAGTGCCGGGCTTATTCCTGAGGGGCGCCATTTCACGTTCGGTCGCATGACCGGGCCGAACTCCGCTGATCACGGCGAACTTCGTTGGTGCACCTAGATCGCCCGCAATCTCTCCGAGGTAAGGGTGACACTTCACGGTCGACCTCTTGACCAGCCCGGACACCGCTGATCTCGGGTGCGAAACTGGTTGGGTGACCGTCCGCCTCATCACCCCCTCCCTCCGACTGCTGCTCCTCGCATGCCGGTCGTCTCGCTCGAAGGATCTCGAGCTGCTCGTGTTGCGCCAGGAGCTCGTCGTATTGCGCCGGCAGGTCCCCCATCCGAAGACCCGTCAGGAAGAACGTCTCGTGCTCACGGTTCTCCAGCGACTCCGTCCGGCTCGGGAGCGGCTGTCGAACCTGTTCACTCCTGACACCCTTCGTCGCTGGCACCGGGAACTGGTGAAGACGAAGTGGCGCTTCCCCCATCGGGTCGTCTCGCGCCCGAGGATTTCCCTCGAGACCCAGGTCCTGGTCTGGCGGATGTCACGTGAGAACGACGGCTGGGGCTACAAAGCGAATCCAAGGCGAACTCCAGAAGATCGGCATCGAGATCTCGACGACGAGCATCCGCCGCATCCTGGCGGTCAAGTCCCGTCCTGGTCCGAGCCGGGAGACCTCGCGCCAGTTCATGCGCACCCAAGCCTCCTCGATCATCGCCTGTGACCTGTTCACCGTCGAGTCGATCCGGCTGAAGACCATCCACGTGCTCTTCTTCATTGAACTGCATACCCGGCAGGTGCTGATCGGTGGGGTGACCGAAGGTCCGGCGAACTTCGCCTGGTGCACCCAGATCGCTCGCAACCTCTCCGAGGCTCGGGAGGACCGATCGGAGCCGATCCGCTTCCTCGTCTACGACCGTGACAAGCGCTTCGCGGCGACGTTCGACGAGGTCTTCAAGGCGGAGGGCATCGAGATCATCCGAACGCCCTGGCGAGCCCCGAAGGCCAACGCCTATGCCGAACGATGGATCCGCACTGTACGGGCAGAGTGCCTCGATCGGGTCATGGTGCTGGGCGCTCGTCACCTCGAGCGGGTGCTTTCGACCTACGTCAAGCACTACAATGAGGAGCGGCCACACCGGGGCCTCGGACTGAGGTCGCCGGGAGGTTCATCACCCCTAAGGGTCTTAAGCTCCGAGCCGAACGAGATCAAGTGCCGCGATCTCCTCGGTGGACTTATCCACGAGTACTACCGGAAGGCTGCCTGAGCCAGTCGGACGGAGGCTCCGCCGATCGGCGGGCCAGCGACATTGGCGCTTTTCCGGCAGAACAGAGCATCAAAGCGCGTCGGCGCTCCAGTCTGCCTCTGCAAGCACTCACGGACGGGCCGACGATCGCCCCATAGATGACAATCGCACGGTTTCCGTCACCGCCGATTTACGAGTGGCACCCTACAGGTGCAAACCGCCTCCGAAGACGGTCTAAGGGGCCGAATTTGCCCCCTTTTAATCCCATCTAGCTGGACTTTCTTTGGAGCGGACGACGGGATTCGAACCCGCGACCCTCACCTTGGCAAGGTGATGCTCTACCAACTGAGCCACGTCCGCGTGAGCCACCAACCCTAGCATTCGAGGGCCCCGGAACGACCTTCCGGCACAGCCCTCGAACCTCGCCGCACCGTGTTCAGGCAGGCAACTCGGAGTGCCACCACGGCACCGGCCGGTTGCGTCGCGCGGCGGCGATCACCAACTCGTCGAGCGACCCGCGGACCGCTGCCGCGAGGTCTACGACCTCGGGCACCAGATCCCAACACGCCTGCACGCCCACGTGCAGGGTGTCGAGGTAGGAGAACACCGTCACGTTGACGCCGACGCCTTCGACGATCGGCCCGAACGGGTACAGGGCGACCAGCTGAGCGCCGTCGAGGTAGAGCGGGAAGTCCGGACCAGGCACGTTGGAGACGATCAGGTTGAAGGGCGGCGCCATCCGGTCGAACAGGCCGAGGTTGGAGACCAGCCGGGACACCCGCGTCGCCACCGCCGGCACCGCCGCCTGAGCAAGGGCCTCGAAGACCCCCGCTCCGATCGAGCGGCTCTGCTCCTTCGCGGCGACCATGCCCGTCCGGATCGCCTCGAGCCGGTCGGCGGGATCCTCGACCGTGCTGGCGAGCGAAGCGAGCGCGACCGACACCCGGTTGCCGAGCTCGCCCAGCTCGGGCGCGGTCCGCACCGACACCGGCACCATCGCGACGAGCGGTCCTTCGAGCGTCTCGCCCCGCTCCGCGAACAGCCGCCGGAGCGCGCCGGCGACGCAGGCCAACACCACGTCGTTGGTCGTCCCGCCGAGCACGTCACGTACCCGCCGGACATCTCCCATCGGGAGATCGGCGACGGCTGCCCTCCGGTGGGGGGAGATCGACCGGTTGATCGAGGTCCTCGGCGCCGCGAAGGGCCTGGGGACCGGTGCCGGCTCGGCGCGCCGGCGGGCGACCGTGCTCGCCGCATGAAGTCCCCCCGTGAACGAGCGACTCACTGCGTCGACCTGACGGGTCACCGACGAGAGCAGCTCACGCCAGCCCGCGGCGCCCGCGGGCTCTGCACGACCCGCCGCCCCGCCGGCCTCCTCTCGCCCGTCCTCGCCGCCATGCTCGGCGACAGCGTCCGTTCCGGTTGCGGAAGGATCGATGGGAGAAGGGGTCCGGCCGCCCGCGAAGAGCGGTCGCGGCGAAGGGTCCGGCGACAGGTCGAACAGCGCGGCGACCAGCTCGGCGGCGGAGACGCCGTCGAGGATCGCATGGTGCACCTTGGCGACGATCGCGACCCTCCCCCCTCGACGCCCTCGACCACGTGGAACTCCCACAAGGGACGGCGCCGGTCGAGCGGACGCGAGGCGACCTCCCCGATGAACGTCGCGAGCTCGGCCCCTCCTCCCGGAGTCGGCAGCGCCGCCCGCCGGACGTGGTAGTCGAGGTCGAGCGAAGCGTCCTCGACCATCGCGGCGTGCTGGACCCCGAAGGGGACCTCCGCCGGACGCATCCGGAACGGCGGCACCTGCCCGATCCGCTCCCCGAGCAACGTGCGGACCCGGTGGAACGAGAGGCCGCGAGGAGCGCCGGCCGCGTCGAAGACGAGCGCGCCGACGATGGCGAGATGGGTGGTCGGCGACTCGAACGAGAGGAAGCCCGCGTCGAGTCCGGTGAGGCGCGAGGCCACTAGCGGCCCGTCGAGCCGAAGCCGGCCAGCCCTCGTTCGCTCTCTGGGAGCGAGTCCACCTCGGCGAAGTCGGCAGTCTCCACCCGCTCGACGACCAGCTGCGCGATGCGGTCGCCGCGGTGCACCTCGTAGTCGTGGTCGGGGTCGGTGTTGACGAGGAGGACCGCGATCTCGTCGCGATAGCCCGCGTCGATGGTGCCCGGCGTGTTGAGGCAGGTGACTCCGTGCCGCAACGCCAGCCCGCTCCGCGGCTGGACGAAACCCGCGTAGCCCTCGGGGATCGCGAGCGCGACACCGGTCGGCACTGCAGCCCGGCCCCCGCCGGCCGCGAGTGTCACGCCGGTCCGGGCCACAAGGTCCGCGCCTGCGTCGCCCCTTCGCGCATAGGCCGGCAGCGGGAGGTCCGGATCGAGCCGCACCACCTGGACGGCCAGGCCGTCGTCGCCGTGCCGAGCAGGAATCGCCACCCTTCCTCCTCTCGTCCCGACCATCCGCACGGACGCTACCGCCCCCGGGCCGGGCCTGCCCACCGTTCCCCCGCACCCACGCGCGTCGACTGCTCCGGAGCCTAAGGGGCCGGGCGGACCGCGCCTTGGTCCGTCCGGGCGGCAGCCGGTAGCGTTTCCGCGTGCTGGTGTGGATGGACCTCGAGATGACCGGGCTCGACGTCGCACGCCATGTGATCGTCGAGGTCGCCACCCTGGTCACCGACGACGACCTGACCATCGTCGAGGAGGGCCCCGACCTCGTGCTCACGGCGACCGCCGACGAGCTCGGCGCCATGGACGACTTCGTCCGCGAGATGCACACCCGGAGCGGGCTGCTCGAGGAGATCGGTGCCTCGACCGTGACCCTCGCCGAGGCCGAGGCGGCCACCCTCGAGTTCATCCGGCGCCACGTCCCCCAGCCCCGGACGGTGCCCCTTGCCGGCAACTCGATCGGGACCGACCGCAGGTTCCTCGCCGCGCAGCTCCCCGCCGTAGAGGACTACCTGCACTACCGCTCGATCGACGTCTCGACGATCAAGGAGCTCGCCGCACGCTGGTACCCGCGGGCGGCCAAGCGGGCCCCGCACAAGGCGGGGGGCCATCGGGCCATGGACGACATCCGCGAGAGCGTCGCCGAGCTCGCCTACTACCGTTCCTCGGTGTTCAAGGAAGCCGAGGTGCTCGAGGGAGCCGAGGCCGACCAGGCCCAGACAGCCGCCACGCCCTCGGCACGAGAACCCTGAGCGGGACCGGTGACCGCGACCGCCCCCGGTGGGTGACCCACCAGAAAGGACCCATCATGGCCACCACGGCCGACGAGCAACCAGCCACCGATGACACGAGCGACCCGCCCCCGACGCTCGCCGAGGCGACCGCGACCCTCACCGCCCCCGGCCAGCCCTTCGAGCTCGAGGAGGCGGACATACGCGGCGTCGCGACCCGCGTCTGGAAGAGCGCGCCCGCCACCTTGCGCACGGTCCTCGAGCTCTCCGCCCTCCACGGCGACAAGAACTTCCTCGTCTACGAGGATGAGCGGACCACCTTCGCCGAGCACTTCGCCGCCGTCTCCTCCCTCGCCCACCGGCTCGTCGACCACTATGGCGTTTCGAAGGGCGACCGCGTCGCGATCGCCATGCGCAACCTCCCCGAGTGGATCGTCGCCTTCTGGGCATCGATCGCGGTCGGCGCGATCGTGGTACCGCTCAACGCCTGGTGGACCGGGCCCGAGCTCGCCTACGGGCTCTCCGACTCGGGCACGAGGGTCGTCTTCGTCGACGAGGAACGGCGCCGGCGCATCATGGCCCACCTCGGCGAGCTGCCCGACCTGACCGCGATGGTGGTGACCTCCGAGGAGCCCGCGCCCGGCGGGGGGCGGCTCGCCGTCGACGGCGAGACGGTGGAGCGGGCCGGTGCCGAGCCACTGCCCGTCGTCCCCTTCGCCGACGCGGTCGGCGACACGGGCCCGGAGGTCGGCCTTCCGGAGGTCGCGATCGAACCCGACGACGACGCGACGCTCTTCTACACCTCGGGGACCACCGGCCGTCCGAAGGGGGCGGTCGGCACCCACCGCAACAGCATCTCCAACCTGATGAACCTGTTCTTCGTCGCCACGGTCGGTTCGCTGCGGCGTTCGGGCCCGGTCGCCGACACGACCGGCGCAACCCAGAACGCCAATCTGCTGTCGGTGCCGCTGTTCCACGCGACGGGGTGCCACGCGATCCTCGTCTCGAACACCGCGGCGGGCGGCAAGCTGGTGATGATGCACCATTTCGACCCCGAACGAGCCCTCGAGCTCATCGAGCGGGAACGGATCACCATCTTCGGCGGCGTGCCGGCGATGGTCATGCAGGTGATCGACTCGCCGAGCTTCGCCTCCCGCGACACCTCCTCGGTCCGCTCCATCTCCTACGGCGGTGCACCCGCCCCACCCGACCTGGTGCGGCGGATCAAGGAGCACTTCCCCGGCGGCGCGCCGGCCAACGGCTACGGCCTCACCGAGACCTCGGCGATGACCACCATGAACGCCGGAGACGACTACGTGCGCAAGCCCGACAGCGTCGGGCCGCCCACACCGGTCTGCGACGTCGCGGTCGTCCCCGACGAGTATGCGGGCGACGAGCCGCCCTCCGACCAGCCACCCGACCCCGAGCGGACCGGCGAGCTCTGGATCAAAGGGCCGAACGTCGTGCGCGGGTACTGGAACCGCCCGACCGAGACCACGGCGACCTTCACCAAGGGGTGGTTGCACACCGGCGACGTGGCCCGCATCGACGAGGAGGGCTTCGTCCACATCGTCGACCGGGCGAAGGACATGATCATCCGGGGGGGCGAGAACGTCTACTGCGTCGAGGTCGAGGCGGCCCTCTTCGAGCACCCGGCGGTCGCCGACTGCGCGGTCATCGGCGTCCCCCATCCGGTGCTCGGCGAGGAGGTCGGTGCGGTGGTGGTCCTCCGGCCGGGCCAGGAGGTGGGCGCCGACGAGCTGGCCCGCTTCGTCGGCGAACGGCTCGCCGCGTTCAACGTGCCCACCCGCTTCTGGTTCCGCACCGAGGAGCTCCCCCGCAACCCGGCCGGCAAGGCGCTCAAGCGGGAACTGCGCACCGAGCTCCTCGGGGACGCGCCGCGCGATCTGAGCCCGCGAGTCAAAGCGGCGGTCGCCACTCAGTCGCAAACCGCCAACCGCGACCGCGTCGACTCGACGTCGCGGGCCATCTGCGCGACCAGCTCTTCGGTCGACCCGAACGCGACCTCGTCACGGAGGCGCGCGACGAAGGACACCCGCGCCTCCTCGCCGTAGAGGTCGCCGGAGAAGTCGAGGAGGAAGCCCTCGACCAGGACGGCACCGTCGTCACCGTAGAAGGTCGGCCGCCGCCCGACCGAGATGGCCGCCTCGTGGCGCGTGCCCTGCCGCTCGTACCAGCCGGCGTAGATGCCGGTGGCCGGCAGACAGATCTCCGCCGGGACGTCCACGTTCGCCGTCGGGAAGCCGAGCTCGGTCCCGCCCCGCCGGTCGCCGCGGACCACCGGGCCCCGCACCTGGTGGGGCCGGCCGAGCAGCGCGGCGGCTTCCTCGACCCGGCCCTCGGCGATGAGGGTCCGCACCCTTGTCGAGGAGATCGGCTCGCCCGAGATGCCGTCACCGCCGGCGTCCGAGCACAGGGAGACGCCCTCGACCTCGAACCCGGCCACCTCCCCCATCCGGGCGAGCAGGTCCACGTTGCCCTTGCGACCGTGTCCGAAGTGGAAGTCCTCGCCGACGACGACCAGCCGCGCCCCGAGCCCGTCGACGAGGACGGACTGGACGAACTCCTCCGCGGTCTCGTTGGCGCGCTCCTCGTCGAAGGGGACCACCACGGTGCGATCGACCCCGGCCGACGCGAGCAGCTCGAGCTTCTGGTCGAGGTCGCAGAGGAGCTTCGGTGCGGACTCGGGACGGACCACCGTCGCGGGGTGCCGGTCGAAGGTGACCACGACGGTCGCCAGCCCGCCGGCCGCGGCGCGCGCTCTGCAGCTCGGCCAGGAGCGCGCGGTGCCCGAGATGGACGCCGTCATAGGCGCCGATGGTGACCGCCGATCCGGCGGGCGGCGGGGCACAGCTCGACGGGTCGCGCACGATCTCCATCACCGGGAAGGTTACCGCCCGGTCATTCCGTCGAGGCCGGGCGCGCCGCGGCCCGCTCCGCCGGGGTCATCCCGCGGCTGCCACGACCACGGCCGGCCTGATGCGATCGGTGTCGGTCGCCTCGTAGACCGCCAGGAGCCGGCGGTGCTCGTCGACGAGGCTCCAGGGGCCGTCCCCGGTGATCCCGAGGGGCACCCGGTCGAGGGGGAGGCCCCTCGAGACCTGCTGTTCGGCGTCGGCGGGGACGGTCACCTGCTCGAGGTCCCGCATCGCCTCCGCAGGCGTCAGCACGTCGTCCGGGCCGAGCTCGTCGACGAGGTGCGCGTCGCCGAGGCCGAACGAGCCGATCCGGGTCCGCCGCAGGTTCCGGAGGTGGGCGCCTCCGCCGAGCGCCGCGCCGAGGTCGGCGGCGAGGACCCGCACGTAGGTGCCCGACGAGCAGTCGACCGTCGATCCGGAAGGTGCCCGGACGTGCGCCGGGCGCGACCTCGAAGCGGTGGACGGTGACCGGCCGGGGCGCGCGCTCCACCTCGACGCCCTCGCGGGCGAGCGCGTGCAGGCGCCGACCCCCCACCTTGACGGCAGAGACCATCGGCGGGATCTGCTCGATGTCACCGGTGAGCGCAGCCGCGGCCTCCCTCACCGCGGCGAGCGGGGTGTCCTCCATCTCCCATCGCCCGGTGACCTCACCGGACGCGTCGAGCGTCGACGTGGAGGTGCCGAGCACGACCTCGGCCTCGTAGGACTTCTCGAGCGCGGTGAGAAAGCGGACGAGACGAGTCGCACGGCCGAGACCCACGAGGAGCACCCCCGTCGCGTCGGGGTCGAGTGTGCCGGCGTGCCCGACCCGGCGCTGCCCGAAGGTCCGGCGGCAGCGCGCCACGACGTCGTGGGAGGTCCACCCGGCCTCCTTGTCGACGACCACCAGGCCGCTCGTCGGTTCGCTCGGCGCGGTCACCCGCCGGGGCTGCTGTCGGGTTGGTCGGTGGGTTGGTCGGCGTCGCCCCGCTCAGTGTCGGCGCGGTCCTCGGCGTCGGCGCGGTCCTCGGCCGACCCGGTGCGGAGACGCCGGATGGCCTCGTCGACCCGCGTGCCCGAAAGCACTCCGGGGTCCACCTCGAAGGAGAGCTGAGGCGTGCGCTTCATCCGGATCTCGCTCGCCACCGTGCGCTGCAACTGGACCCTGCGCCGGTCGAGGGCGGCCTCGGCATCCTCGGTCAGGGAGCTCACGTACACCGTGGCGTGCCGGAGGTCGGGAGCGGTGTCGACCTCGGTCACCGTCACCATCCGGAGCCGCTCGTCGGCGTCGGCCAGGCGCTCGATCTCCTCAGCGAGCACCTCGCGCAGGACCTGGTTGACCCGGAGCGACCGCGGGTAGGGTGCGACGCCTCGCTGATCGTGCCGACGGCTGGCCACTGTTCCTCCGCTTCGCCGGGCCCGGGCTCCGGGCCCACGGAGGCACGCTCAGGTGCGCGGGATCTCCCGCTCGTCGTAGGTCTCGATGACGTCGCCCTCCTTCAGGTCCTGGTAGTCGGAGAGACCGATGCCGCACTCGAAGCCGGACTGCACCTCGCGGACGTCGTCCTTGAAGCGTCGCAGGGAGGTGATGGTGCCCTTCCAGATGACCGCCCCCTCGCGGAGGAACCGGACCTTCGAGCCGCGGGTGATGACCCCGTCGCGCACGTAGCAGCCGGCCACCGCACCGACTCTCGGCACCCGGAACACCTGGCGCACCTCGGCCTCGCCGGTCACGATCTCCTCGAGCACCGGGGCGAGCAGGCCGAGCATCGCCGCTTCGAGGTCCTCGAGCAGCTTGTAGATGATCTCGTAGGTGCGGACCTCGACGTGCGACTTCGCCGCCATCTCGCGTGCCCGCCGGTCCGGCCGCACGTTGAAGCCGATGATCGTGGCGTTCGACGCCTGCGCGAGCTGGACGTCGTACTCGGTGATCCCGCCGACGCCGCGGTGCACGAAGCTGAGCTTCACGTCCTCTCGTTCGAGCTTGCGGAGGCTCTCGGTGACCGCTTCGAGCGAACCGCGTACGTCCGCTTTGAGGATGAGGTTCAAGGTGGCGGTCTCGCCCCGCTGGATCTGCTCGAAGAGATCCTCGAGCTTGGCGCCGCCGAGCGCCGACGTCGCGGGCGGCACGTGGCCCGCCACCCGGTAGCGGTGTGCGCGCGCCTCGCCGATCGTGCGGGCCTGGGCGAGCTCGGGCGCCACCCGGAATTCGTCGCCCGCCTCGGGTGGCTCCGAGAAGCCGAGCACCTGCACCGGTGTCGAAGGCGGCGCCTCCTTGATGTGCTCGCCGTGGTCGTCGATGAGCGCCTTCACCTTCCCCCAGGCGGCGCCGGCCACGATCGGATCGCCCACCCGCAGGGTGCCCCGCTGGACGATGACCGACGCCACCGGTCCGCGCCCGATCTCGAGCTCGGCTTCGAGCACCACGCCGCGGGCCCGGCCCTCCTGGGTCGCCCGCAGCTCCTCCACCTCCGCCACCAGCACGATCTGCTCGAGGAGCTCGTCGACTCCGGTGCCCTGGAGGGCTGAGATCTCCACCGCGATGGTGTCGCCTCCCCAGGCCTCGGGCACCAGCCCGTGCTCGGAGAGCTGCTGGAGGACCCGGTTCGGGTCGGCCTCCTCGCGGTCGACCTTGTTCACCGCCACCACGATCGGCACGTCCGCGGCCTTCGCGTGGTCGATCGCCTCGACGGTCTGGGGCATCACCCCGTCGTCGGCTGCCACCACCAGCACCACGATGTCGGTGACCTCCGCGCCGCGCGCCCGCATCGCGGTGAACGCTTCGTGGCCGGGGGTGTCGATGAAGGTGATGGGGTGACCGTCCCAGTCGACCTGGTATGCGCCGACGTGCTGGGTGATGCCGCCCGCCTCGCCGGCAACCACGTTGGTCGAGCGGATGCGGTCGAGCAGGAGGGTCTTGCCGTGGTCGACATGGCCCATCACGGTGACGACGGGCGGCCGTGGCCGGAGCTCGTCCTCCTCCACCTCCTCGTCGTCGTCCTCGAAGTACCTGGCGAGCAGCTCGGCCTCGCGCTCCTCGCCGGGGTCGACGAGCCGGACGTCGGCGCCGAGCTCGGCGGCGAAGAGGTCGATCATGTCGTCGGTCAGCGACTGGGTGGCCGTGACCATCTCGCCCTGGAGGAGCAGGAAGCGGATGACGTCGCCGGCCGAGCGGTTGAGCTTCGGTCCGAGGTCGCGCGCGGTCGACCCGCGCTCGACGATGACCTCGGCTGTCGGGTACCGGTGCGGTCGAGGGGGTGTAGGCGGTGAGCTGGGTCGGTTCGAGCTCTTCGAGGTTGCGGCGGCGGCGGCGAGGGCGGCGCTGGTTCGGGCGTCCGCGGCCGACCCCGGGTCCACCGCGCCCGCACCGGGGCCCCCTCCCCCGCCGGGGCGCCCGGCGAAGCCACCGCTCGGCCCGCCACTGCGGCCGGCGTAGCCGCCGCCACCGGTGCGCGGGCCACCACCCGGACGGCCCCCACCGGGTCCTCCGGCCGGCCGGCCGCCGTAGCCGCCGCTGCCACCGGGACGCGTGCCGGCCGGAGGCGGGCGACGCCCGCCGGCGCCGGGCGGGGGCGGGATCGGCTTGCCGGTGACCGAGCGCGGCGGTCCACCGGGGGGCGGGGGGATCGGCTTGCCGGACGCGGTCGTCGGAGGGCGGCGAGGCGCGCTCCGGGGCGGGGCCGTGCCGCCCGCGGGCGGGGCGGCCGGCGCGCCGGAGGCGGCTGCGGCGGGCGCGATCGGGGACGTGGCCGGGCGCGGGATGGGCGGTGCCTGCGGCGGCGCGGACGCAGCGGGGCGCCTCGCCGGACCGGGCTGGGCCGGGCCGCCCGGTGCACCCGGTGCCGGCGCGGTACGGGCCGGTGCCGCGGGCGGGCGGGGCGGCAGTGTGACCGAGGGCTGCTCGGAGGCCGGGCGACTGGTGACCAGACGAGGACCGGTACGTGCGGGCGGTGGTGCGGGACGCGACTCGGCGCCGGCCGGCTCCGCGGGCACGACCGGTGGTACGGGCTCCGCCACCCCCGCCCGTTCGGTGCCCCCGGCGCCGGCCGGCGCCGGTGCGGCCTTCTTGGCTGCGGCCTTCTTGGCGGTCGCCTTCTTGACCGGGGCGGCGGCCTCCTCCGGCTGGACCGGCCTCCGGAGCCCCTCGCGGTCAGCCTTCCGGCGGGCGCGGTCGGCCTGCGCGTCCTCGATGGACGACGAGTGGCTCTTCACACCCATCCCGAGGGACAGGCAGAGGTCGAGGGCCTCCTTGTTCGTCAGGCCGAGCTCGTGGGCGAGCTCATAGACCCGGATCTTCTTCGGCAACGGTGGTTCTTGGCCTTCCTGTCACGGCCGCGGGCGGGAGCTCCTCGCCTGCGACCCTCTATCCTCGCACATCACGGCCCCGGTTCATCCGAGGTCCGATGCCTGCTTCTGCAACTGTCGCCCGTCGGCCGGCTCCGATACCGCTCCGATCGGCCGGTTTCATCCCGCTCGCCCCGGCGGAACGAGCTCGCTCCGGAGCTGCTCGCCCTCTTCCTGACCGATCCGGCACCGCAGGGCCCGGTCGAAGGCCCGCCGAGCGATGGCCCGTTCGAGACACTCGGGCGAGCCCCGGCACAGCCACGCGCCACGACCGGGCAGGTCGGCGCCGACCGCAAGCGGACCCCCCTCGGACCGCGCCACCCGCACCAGTCGGTCGGTCGGCGCGGTCCGGCGGCACCCGACGCAGGTCCGCCGAGGCGTTATGCCGGATCCTCCTCCGACGACTCGTCGGTGTCGTGTTCGGCGGACTCGCCCGCTGCGACTGAGGCGGGGACGGCGCGCTCCTCGGCTTCTCCGCTCGCCGCGCTCTCTTCCGCCTCTGCGCTCTCTTCCGCCTCTGTGCTCGCCCCGCTCGCGGTCCCCTCCGCGCCCGCCGTGCCGGCCGTCGCCGTCCCGGGCTCTTCGGACGGGGACTTCCCGGCATCGCTCGCCTCGGCCCCCTTCGACCACTCGCTCGCGGACACCGCGGTCCCGCCCTCGGCCGGCTGCCAGACCATCTCGCCCGCATCGTTCTGCACCCACTCGCCCTCGGCCCACTCCTCGCCGCCGTAGCCCGCCTCCTCCTCTGCGAGCTGGGTCTCGCTCTTGATGTCGATCCGCCAACCGGTGAGCCTCGCCGCGAGCCGCGCGTTCTGGCCCTCCTTGCCGATGGCGAGGGACAACTGATAATCGCTCACGATGACCGTCGCGGTGCCCGTCTCGTCGTCGAGGCGGACCTCGCGCACCCGGGCCGGCGCGAGCGCCGACTGGATCAGCTCGACCGGATCGTCGGAGAAGGGCACCACGTCGACCCGCTCGCCCCGCAGCTCGTTGGTGACCATCCGCACCCGCGACCCGCGTGCGCCGACGCACGCCCCGACCGGGTCGACGTTGGGGTCGTTCGACCACACGGCGATCTTCGTCCGGTGGCCCGGCTCCCGGGCCGCGGCCTTGATCTCGACGGCACCCGAGGAGATCTCGGGAACCTCGAGCTCGAACAGCCGCTTGATGAGACCCGGGTGGCTGCGGCTGACGACGATCTGTGGGCCCTTGGTGGTCTTGCGCACCTCGACGATGTAGGCCTTCAGCCGCGCGCCGTGCTCGTAGCGCTCGTAGGAGACCTGCTCGGCCTGTGGCAACAGCGCCTCGACCTTCCCGAGGTCGAGCAGCGTGTAGCGGTTGTCGGTCTGCTGCACGATGCCGGTGACGATGTCGCCCTCGCGGCCCGCGTACTCCTCGTACTTGAGGTCGCGTTCGACCTCGCGGATGCGCTGGAGGATCACCTGCTTGGCGGTCTGGGCCGCGATCCGCCCGAAGTCGTCGGGCGTGTCGTCCCACTCGCGGACGACGTTGCCCTCCTCGTCGAGCTCCTGGCCGTAGACGCGGATCTCGCCCGACTCGGCGTCGATGGTGACGACGGCCTCCTCGGCCGCGTCCGGGCGGCGCTTGTAGGCCGCCACCAGCGCGTTGGCGAGCGCGTCGAGCAGCGTGTCCACCGAGATGCCCTTGTCACGAGCGATCTGCCCCAGTGCGTCCAGAAATTCGAAGTTCGTCTTGCTCATCCGTTCACGACCTGCTTCCGCGTCCCCGTCCGGTCCGCCGCGCCTGCCCGTGCCGCCGCGCGCCGGCCGGCCTTCCCGCCGTGTCCGGGGCGGGCGGCCGCGCCCCATTCGAAGACCGTGCGCACCTTGTCGACGTCCGCGTAGGAGAGCCGGACGCTGCCCCGGCGCCGGCTCCTCCACGTCGAGCTCGAAGCCCTCGCCGTCGGCCGCACGGAGGATCCCGCGCAGCCGCCGGTCGCCCGGTACCTGCGGGCGGGTCTTCACCGACACCCGCTCGCCGATCGCCTTCGCGAAGTGGGCGGGCGTCCGCAGCCGCCGCTCGAGGCCCGGGGTCGACAGCTCGAGCGAGTAGCGCCCGGGGATCGGGTCCGCCTCGTCGAGCGCGCTCGAGGCACCGCTCGCGTCGCGTCGGTCAGGGCATCGAGATCCGCGCCGCCCTCACTGTCCACGGTGACGACGAGCACGCCCGCCCTCAGCTCGACGTCCACCAGCTCCAGGCCGGCCGCACCGATCACCGGGGCGAGCAGCGTGGCGAGTCTTCGGTCATGCGTCCCGCCTCCTTCCCGGTCCCGTTGGCGATTCGTCTGGTGTCGGTCGTCGTCTGTCTGCCTGGCCGCGTCCGCGGTGCTCCTGCCGGCCGGATCGATCGTGTCGGGCCAAAACAAAAGCGTGGGCTGTCCGCCCACGCTCTTCCAGCGCCACTCCACTCCAACCGAACGGCAGGGAAGCGAGTATAGCAGTGGCCCTCTGCGACGTAAACGGGGACCGATGCGGTCCGTTTCGCAGGTCAGCCCGCCGCGCCGAGCAGGTCGTCGACCGGGCACCCGAGCGGCAGCTCGCGCTCCTCGCCCCCGGCACGGGAGCGCCACTCGAGGACGCCCCGGGCGAGACCCTTTGCGCCCACCACGACCCGTGCAGGGATCCCGAGGAGGTCGGCGTCGGCGAACTTGACCCCTGGCGAGACGTCCCGGTCGTCGTAGAGCACCGCGGCCCCCGCCGCCACCAGGCGTTCGTAGAGGGCGTCGGCCGCGACCGCGACCTCGGGCGAGCGGCCCGCGCCGAGCGAGAGCAGGTGGAGGCGGTAGGGAGCCACCTCCTCGGGCCAGGCGAGGCCCTGGTCGTCGTGGTGCAGCTCGGCGACGACCGACAGCAGCCGGCTCACGCCCATGCCGTAGCAGCCCATGGCGAAGGTCGCCTCTCCCCCGTCCTCGGTGACGAAGCTGGCCCCGGACATGACGTCGGAGTACTTGTGGCCGAGCTGGAAGGTGTGCGCGGCCTCGACCGACCGGACGAGCGAGAGGGCCTCGCCACAGCGCGGGCACGGGTCGCCCTCGACGACCTGCGCGAACGAGCCCCACTCGTCGACCTCGAAGTCGCGTCCCGCGGTCGCACCGCTCACGTGGTGGTCGGTGCGGTTGGCGCCGGTGATCCAGGGACCCGACCCGGCGACCGCATAGTCCGCGGCCACCATGACGCCGTGACGCTGCTGCCCGGCGGGTCCCACGTAGCCGCGCACCATGGCCGGATGGCGTGCGAAGTCCTCGTCCCCGAAGAGCCGCCATCCCGCCGGCAGGTGCACCTCGCGGTCGCCGGGCACGAGGACCACCACCGGGTTCCCCGCGTCGTCGACCACGGCCATCGACTTGAGCAGCTGGGCCGCGGTCACGCGTTCGTCGGCGAAGTACTCGACGACGTCGTCGATTCCCGGGCGTCCGGGCGTGTGGTGCTCGACGAGGGGTGCCGACCCGTCCGCTCCCGCAGCGACGTCCCCTCCGCCCCGCGGCCGTCCCTTGGTGGCGGCCTCGACGTTGGCCGCGTAGCCGCAGGCCTCGCAGCGGACGAAGAAGTCCTCACCGACGGCCGAGGGGACCATGAACTCGTGGTTGACGTCGCCGCCGATCGCGCCCGAGGCCGCCTCGACCGGGACCACCTCGAGGTCGAGCCGTTCGAAGATGCGGAGGTAGGCGCCGAAGACCGTCTCGTAGGAGCGCTGCATCCCGACCCGGTCGGGATCGAAGGAGTAGGCGTCGGCCATGATCAGCTCCCGGGTGCGCAACAGCCCGAACCGTGGACGAGCCTCGTCGCGGAACTTGACCTGGACCTGGTAGACGGTCACCGGAAGCTGGCGATAGGAGTCGACCTCCGCGCCGACGGTGACCGTCACCACCTCTTCGTGGGTCGGCCCGAGGACGAAGGTCCCCCCGCGGGCGTCGACAGTCATCGCCGGCAGGGCCTCCTCGCCGAAGAGCGCGGCGCGGCCGCTCTGCTCCCAGAGCTCGATGGGATGGAGCGCCGGCAGCAGCACCTCTTGGCAGCCTGCCCGGTCGAGCTCCTCGCGGACGATCGACTCGATCCGGTGGAGCACCCGCAGGCCGAGCGGCAGGAAGCTGTAGACGCCGGAGGCCAGCCGCCGGACGTAGCCGGCGCGGACGAGGAGCCGGTGGCTCGCGACCTCCGCGTCTGCCGGCGCCTCGCGAAGGGTCCGGACCAAAAGGCGCGACATCCGCATGGCGCGAGATCCTACCGGCGGCGCGCACCGGGCCCAGGTGGGACGGGGCACGGGGCGCCGAGCGAACGCGCGTCAGGTCAGTCGGGGCGCTCCTCGCCGAACCGTTTGCGGATGAGCTCGACCTTGGACTCGGACGCGTTCGCGTCGCCCTGTGCCTCGAGCAGCTCGCGGCGATCGGCCTCGGCCTCGGCCTCGGCCCCCGCGTCGGCCGCGGCGAGCCGCGCGGCGAGGCCGTCGGCGACCAGTTGCTCCGCCTCGCGCACCAGCGCGTCGACCATCTCGTCTTCGGGGACCACACGCACGATCTTCCCCTTGATGAACAGGTGCCCACGGCGGCGGCCGGCGGCGATCCCGAGGTCCGCCTCGCGCGCCTCACCGGGTCCGTTGACCACACAACCCATCACCGCCACCTGGATCGGCAGGTCGCGGTCCTCGAGCGCACGCTGGGCCTGGCGGGCGATCTCGATCACGTCGATCTCCGCGCGGCCGCAGCTCGGGCAGGCGATGAGGTCGAGCCCCCTGCGTTCGCGCAGACCGAGCGCCTCGAGCAGCTGCCGGCCGGCGCGGGCCTCCTCGACCGGGTCCGCGGTGAGCGAGTAGCGGATGGTGTCGCCGATGCCTTCGGCGAGCAGGGTGGCGATGCCCGCGGTCCCCTTCAAGAGGCCGGCGGGCGGCGGACCGGCCTCGGTCACGCCGAGGTGGAGCGGGTGGTCGAAGGTCTCCGAGGCGAGCCGGTAGGACTCGATCATGAGGGGCACCGAGGACGCCTTGACCGAGATCTTGACGTCCTCGAACCCCACCTCGGCGAAGTAGGCGAGCTCGAGGCGCGCCGACTCGACGAGGGCCTCGGGCGTGGCGCCCCCGTAGCGCTTGGCGAGCTCGGGATGGAGCGAGCCGGCGTTCACGCCGATCCGGATCGGGACGCCGCGGCCTTTTGCCTCGGACGCGACCTGCTTGATCTCCGCGGGCTTTCGCAGGTTGCCCGGGTTGAGCCGGAGGCCGTCCACCCCGGCCTCGAGCGCGGCGAGGGCCATCTCGTGGTGGAAGTGGATGTCGGCGATCACCGGCACCGGCGAGCGCGGCACGATCCGGGCGAGGCCCTCGGCCGCCGACTCGTCGTTGCAGGTGCACCGGACGAGGTCCGCGCCGTTCGCGGCGAGCGCGTAGATCTGGGCCAGGGTCGCGTCGGCGTCCGCGGTCTTCGTCGTGGTCATCGACTGGACCGTCACCGGCGCGCCGCCGCCCACCGCGACGTCGCCGACGTGGATCTGGCGGGTCGGCCGCCGGGTGGCCAGGCGCTCGGGCGTCGGTGGCATGGCTCCATCGTAGGGGCGGGCCGCCGGGTACCGGCTCCGGGCCGGCGGGGGCTCCCCGATCAGCCGAAGGGGTTGGCTGCGGGATGGAGGATGTCGGTGAGCAGTGCCGGCACCACCAGCAGGCCGAGGAAGGCCAGCATCGCCCAGGTGAAGGGCAGCAGCTTGGTCACGTCGGCGTGGTACCGCCCGCGGCGGCCCGATCGGACCCGTTCGTAGACGGCGATGGCGACGTGGCCCCCGTCGAGCGGGAGCATCGGGAAGAGGTTGAAGACCCCGAAGAAGACGTTGACGACGATCAGGATGGAGAGGAACTGCCCGATCCCCGCCTGGGCGGCCTGCGTCGCGGTGTTGACGATGCCGACGAGTGACTCCGCCCGGGTGCCGTTGGCGGCGGCCTGGCTCGCGGCGCGGGCGCTCGAGACCTGGTCGAAGCGCTGCGCGACCGCGCTCGGTGAGAAGAGGTGGGCGACCCCGACCGACGGAGCCCCAGGTGAGGTTCCACAGGCTGGCCGGTGCGGATCCCAACGCATGCAGGGGGTTGGTCCGCTGGAGCGGCTCGCCGATGTTCACGCCGATGACCCCGAAGGGTGCCGACCCCCTCGGGAGGGCGACGCCCGCCTCGCGGTCGACGCGGCCGTTTGCCGGGGTCACCACGAGCGTCCGCTGTTGACCGTTGCGGTCGACGACGAGGGTGACCGGCGTACCCGGGTGGTCGTGGATGGCATCGGTCAGCACCGACGCTGTCGCCCCCGACGATCTTCCCGTCGACCGACACCACGATGTCACCGGGCCGCACGCCCGCGAGCTGCGCAGGTCCCGGCCGTCCGCCCACCTGCCCGATGCCCTGCAGCTCGACCTGGTTGGCGTTTGGCGACCCGACGAAGGTGAGCAGGCACCACAGGAGCACCAGAGCCACCAGGAAGTGCACGGCCGACCCGGCAAGCGCGACGGCCATCCGCGCGCCGAAGGGCTTCTGGCGGTACGTGCGCTCCTCGTCGGCGGGGTCGACCTCCTCGAGGTTGGTCATGCCCGGGATCTTCACGTACCCCCCGAGGGGGAACGCCTTCACCCCGTACTCGGTCTCGCCCCGCCGGAACGACCAGATCCGCGGACCGAACCCGACGAAGTACTCGGTGACCTTCATGCCGCTGCGCTTGGCGGCCACGAAGTGGCCGAGCTCGTGGAGCATGACGATGACGATGATCGAGGCGATGACGACGAAGAGGTCGAGGTGCCCGGTGGCGATGCTCACCGCGACGATGAGCGCGATCGTGGCGAGCAATTCCGCCGCCGACCGCCGCGGCGACCGCGTCCACGGGGAGGGCGCAGGGGGATCGACTTGCGGACCGCCCGACCGTGCACCCGGATCGGGTGCAGGCGGCTCGACGCCCGGTGCGCCGGTCGGCGTGCCGGGCTCGCTCATGCGGCGGCTCCGAGGGTGGCGACGGCCCGTTCCGCCTCGCGGCGAGCGGCGGCGTCCGCCTCGAGCACGTCCTCGACGGTGCGGACGGCTGCCGCGACGCCGGGGTGCTCGTAGCCGTCGAGTGCGGTCCGCGCGACTCCGGCGATGTCGGTCCACCGCAGACGACCGTCGAGGAACGCGGCGACGGCCACCTCGTTGGCCGCGTTCGAGCCACGCCGGCGCGAGATCGCCGGCCCGTCCGGCCTCGAAGGCGAGGTCGAGACACGGGAAGCTCGCGCGGTCCGGCGCTTCGAACTCGAGGGGACCGATCCGCGTCCAGTCGATCGAGCCGAAGGGGACCGCCAGGCGCGACGGGTAGGACAGGGCATAGCCGATCGGCAGGCGCATGTCCGGAAGGGACAGCTGGGCCATCACCGCACCGTCGGCGAACTCGACCATGGAATGGATGACGGACTGGGGGTGGACCACCACGTCGATCGCCTCGTAGGGGACTTCGAAGAGCTCGTGCGCCTCGATCACCTCGAGCCCCTTGTTCATGAGGGTGGAGGAGTCGACGGTGATCTTCGGCCCCATGACCCAGGTGGGGTGCGCCAGGGCGTCCGCCACGTCGACCGTCGCGAGCTCCGCGGCGCTGCGGCCCCGGAACGGACCGCCCGAGGCGGTGAGCACCAGCCGTCTGACCTCTTCGGGCGCGCCCGAGCGCAGGCACTGGTGGAGCGCGCAGTGCTCCGAGTCGACCGGCACGATCTCTGCGCCTGGCGTCCGTCGAGCCACCTGCACGACCGGAGCGCCGGCGATCAACGACTCCTTGTTGGCGAGGGCGAGCCTCCGCCCCGCCTCGAGCGCGGCGAGGGTCACCGGCAGGCCGGCGAAGCCCACCACCCCGTTGACCACCACCTCCGCGAGGGTGGCGATCGCGCGGAGACCCTCGGTGCCGACGAGGACCTCGGTGCCGGGTGGGAGCCGCCGCTCGAGGTCCCCGGCGAGGCCGGCGTCGCCGACGGCGACCACCCGCGGGTGGAGGCGCCCGGCCTGGGCGACCAGCGCGTCGACCGAGCTCTGCGCACCCAGCGCGACGACCTCGAACGCGCCCGGACAGGACTCGATCACCTCGACGGCCTGGGTGCCGATCGATCCGGTCGACCCGACCAGGCTGACCGAGACCGGATCCGACGCCGGAGCCACTGGCACCGACGGCATCCGAGGGGCCCGTGGCCCGGGGGGTCGACCCGCTCATCCCCCTAGCCTGCCCGAACTTCAGCCGATGTTCAGCGCACGGACCAGGTAGTAGGTGGCGGGAAGCACGAAGAGCAGGGCGTCGACCCGGTCGAGGACCCCTCCGTGTCCGGGCAGGAGCCGCCCCATGTCCTTCAGTCGGAGGTCGCGCTTGAGCAGGGACTCGGAGAGGTCGCCGAGCGGTGCGACGACCGCCACCACCAGGCCGAGCAGCGCCGCCCTCCCCATGGTCCAGGGGTGGATGTTCCCGACGACGAGGGCCGACACCACGACGGTCACCGCTGCGCCGCCGAGCAGCCCCTCCCAGGTCTTCTGCGGGCTGATCGAGGGTGCGAGCGGCCGCCGCCCGATCCACCGGCCGGTCGCGAGGGCCCCGATGTCGTTGGCGACGGTCGCGATCACCGCGCCGAGCAGGAAGGCGATGCCGTGGCGGTCCGGGAAGATCGAGGGCGCGAGCAGCAGACCCGCGTAGGAGCCGAGCAGCGATACCCAGCCCACGGTGAGGAGGGTCGCCGCGGTGCCGGCCACCGGTGACCCGCGCTCGATCCCGAAGACGTACCAGAGAAGGGTGAAGACGCAGATGAGGGCCAGGACGAGGGGCAGGGCCTCGACGCCCTTGGTGTAGGCGCCCACCATCAGCGAGACCGTCCCGACCAGGCCGAGCAGGGTGGCAGGGTGGTAGCCGGCCCCGCGCAGCACCCCGAAGCACTCGCCGGCGGCGAAGGTCAGCACCACGGTCGCGAGCACGAGGGAGGCGACGGTCCCGACTTTGAAGGCGACAAGGGCGACCACCGCGACAGCCAGTCCCGTCCCGACCCGGACGCCGAGGCCGCCGGCCGGTTCGCTCGGAGCACGGTGCTCGCGGCGCGCGACGCGGCGCGGCGCGGGAGGGCCGCCGCCGGTCCCCGTCGGCTCGGGGACGGGTTCGACCGTGCCCGCCGCCCGGGCAGGGCTGCGCGAGGTCCGCCGGCGGGCGGTGCGGCTGATCGGCGCCGGCGTTCCGACGAGGGTCTCGCCGTCCCCCTCGGGCGGGGTGGACTCGTCGTCCTCGAGCGCGTCGCCGGCCCGCTCGGCCGATCGGTCCGCCGCGGCGAGCCCGGCCAGGCTCCCGCGCCGGCGACCGGCGCCGGGCACCTCGGTGACCGACGCCCCCGGTGGTTCGGCTGCGAGCGGAGCCTCGCCGTAGGCGTCGACGTCGTCGGGACGCTTCGCGCGGAGGCGTCCGGGCCGGAGCCCCGAGCGACGGACCCGCCCCGGACGCGGCGATCCGGTCGGCCGGGCGCGCTCCCCGAAGAGATCCTCGTCGGGCACGACCGGAGCCGGGGGTTCATCGCCGGCGAGGGACGCTCCGGGCGACTCCACGTCGGCGCCCGCCGCGCCTGGCTGACCGGGTTCGTGGGTGGAGGACGCACCGGCCGCCGCCGCGGCGTCGGTCACCGACCCCCACGAGGACCCCCCGGTGGCCGCCGGGCCGCCCGGCGTCGCGTCGGCCTCGCTCGCGTCGAGCGGCTGGGCGCTCCCCGCGCCGGGAGTCGCGCCGCCGGACTGGCTGCCGAGGTCGAACTCCCAGGGGCGGCGCTCGACGTCGGTCTGGTCGGTTTCGTCGAGCGAACCGAGGGTGCTGTGGTCGCCGCCGAACATGGACGGCTCGAATTCCTCCTCCTGCGCGACCCAGTCGGCGTCCTCCTCGCGCCAGCTCGGGGGGATGATGCCGGTCTCCTCGCCGGCGGTCTCGCGAAGGAGCACCTCGGGAACCTCGCCGGTCGGGGGCTCGGTCCAGTGCGGGAGCTCGGTCGAGGAAGCGAGGCCTCCGGGTGTCGCGGTCTCCCCCGGGCGGACCGGCTCGACGCCCGTTGCACCGTCCTCGGGCACGACCGGCTCGTCGGTCACCCGCACGCTCGACTGCTGGAATGCGCCCGCGTCCCGCCTGGAGTCGTTCTCCCACCCGGTCGGCGCCGCGTCGGTCGGCGCCGCGTCGGTCGGCGCCGGTGCGGGTCCCGCCGGTTCCGCGTCCTCCCGGTGCACGATCGGGAGCTCGCTCGTCGCCTCGGCGGCGGTCTCCGCGCCGACGATGCGCACCTGACCGGTCGCCGGACCGGTCGGCTCGGGTCGTACCGTCGGCGTGTCGACGCGGGTCACATCGTCGTCTTCGTGGTCCGGACCGTTGTCCACGTCAGCAATTCCCTCCCACGCCCGCTCCTCGCGGAGCCGGCGTGCAGTCAGATCTCGAGGAGCTCCTGCTCCTTGTGGGCGAGCAGCCGGTCGATCGCCGCCACGTGGTCGTGGGTGATCCGGTCGAGGTCCTTTTCGACCCGTTCGAGCTCGTCCCCGGACAGGTCCCCCTCCTTTTGGATGTGCTCGAGCTCATGGCGTGCCGAGCGCCGGATGTTGCGCACGGTGACCCGGCCGTCCTCCGCCTTCTGCTTGACGATCTTCACCAGCTCCTTGCGCCGCTGCTCGGTCGGCACCGGGAAGGCGAGCCGGATGACACCGCCGTCGTTCGACGGCGTGATCCCGAGGTCCGAACCCTGCAAGGCCTTCTCGATCGCCGCGAGCGCACCCTTGTCGTAGGGGGAGATCACGAGGAGCCGCGCCTCGGGAACACTGAAGCCGGCGATCTGGCGGAGTTCGGTCTCCGCGCCGTAGTAGTCGACCTTCAGGTGCTCGACGAGCGCCGGGGTCGCCCGACCGGTGCGGATCGCGCCGAACTCGCCCTGGGCGTGTTCGACGGCCTTGGCCATGTGCTCCTTGGCGTCGTCGAACACGAGCGCGACCATTTCCTCGTCCATCAGCTGTCCCCCACGGGTCGGGCGGCTCCGGCGGTCCGAGCGGTCACCGGACGTCCAGCGTAGCCAGCCCCCGGGGCGGGATCGCTGGCCCGAGGCGACCTGGGCGTTCGTCGGCTGGCACCCCGATCATCGGATCAGCGTCCCGATGGGCTCGCCGGCGAGCGCGCGGTGGATGTTGCCCGGCTCCATCAGGTCGAACACCCGGATCGGCAGGCCGTTGTCCTTGCAGAAGGTGATGGCCGTCAGGTCCATCACCCGCAGGTCCTTCGAGACGACCTCCATGAAGGACAGCTCCTCGAACCGGGTGGCCGCCGGATCGAGCATCGGATCGGCCGAGTAGACCCCGTCGACGCCACCGTGGGTCCCCTTGCAGAGCAGCTCCGCCTCGATCTCCGCGGCCCGCAGCGCGGCGGAGGTGTCGGTTGTGAAGTACGGGTTGCCCATCCCCGCCGCGAAGATGACCACCCTGCCCTTCTCGAGGTGGCGGATGGCCCGTCGGCGGATGTAGGGCTCGGCCACTTCGGCCATCTGGACCGCGGTGAGCACCCGGGTGGGCTGACCCTGGTGCTCGAGCGCGTCCTGGAGCGCCAGCGCGTTGATCACCGTGCCGAGCATGCCCATCGTGTCCGACGTCGCCCGGTCCATCCCCGCCCCGGCGCCGGTCGTCCCGCGCCAGATGTTGCCTCCGCCCACCATGACCGCGAGCTCGATGCCGAGCTCGTCGCGCGAGCGGGCGATCTCTCTGGCGAGCCGCTCGACCGTGGAGGCGTCGATCGTCTCGTCGGACGCCGAAGAGGCGAGCGCCTCCCCCGACATCTTCAACACGATGCGCTGGCGGCGGCCCACTGCCTCAGTCGCCGACGACGACCTGGGCGAACCGGGCGACGGTCGCCGGACCGAGCAGCGCGGCGATCGTCTTCTTCTCGTCCTTCACGAAGGGCTGGTCGAGGAGGACGCGCTCCTTGTACCACCCGTTCAGGCGGCCCTCGACGATCTTCGCCATCGCGGCCTCGGGCTTGCCCTCGTTGCGGGCGATCCGTTCCACCGTCTCGCGCTCGGCGGCGACCTCCTCTCGGGGGACCTCGTCGCGCGAGAGGTAGCTCGGTCGCGCGAACGCGATGTGGGCGGCGATGTCGTGGGCCAGCTCGGCCGACCCATCGGATAGCGCGACCACGACGGCGTTGACCCCGCGGCCGGCCTGCAGGTGGAGGTAGGAGTCGACGACCCCGCCGGGAGGCGCCTCGATCCGCACCACCCTGCCGACCGAGATGTTCTCCTGGAGGGTCGACTTCATGCGCTCGATCTCCTCGGAGCGCCGCTCGACCGCATCCTCGCCGTCAGCGGCGACCAGCTCGGCCAGAGAGGTCACCATCTCGACGAACTCCGCCGACTTGGCCACGAAGTCGGTCTCCGAGCGCAGCTGGACGATCGCCACCGCATCGCCCGAGCGCCCGATGGCGACCGCGCCTTCGGACGCGTCGCGGTCGGCACGCTTTGCCTGGCTGGCGAGCCCCTGCTCGCGCAGCCAGACCACCGCCTTGTCCATGTCGCCCCCATTGGCCTCGAGCGCGCGCTTCGCGTCGAGCATGCCGACGCCGGTCACCTGGCGCAGTCGCTGCACGTCCTTCGCGGTGAAGTCCGGCACGGTCAGGCCTCCTCGGCCGGCGCGGCGGCCGGCTCGGCACCGGGCGCGCCGACGGCTCCGGCGGGACCCGCACTGGGTCCTGCCGGGGACGCGCCCGCCGGGGCGGTCGCGCCGACCGGCTCGGGCGCCGGCGTCGGCGGGGGGGCCACGGGTGCTGCGGCCGAGGCGCCGCCACCTGCCGGCGAACCCGCAGGTGCGCTCGGTGCTCCGTTCGGGGCCGCGGGCGGGCGCTGCTCGGCGATGAAGCGGCCCTCGGCCACCGCGTCGGCGATCACCCGGCAGAGCAGCGTGCCCGACCGGATCGCGTCGTCGTTGCCGGGGATCACATGGGTGATCAGGTCGGGGTCGCAGTTGGTGTCGACGACCGCCACCACCGGCAACCCCAGCTTGTTCGCCTCGGTCACCGCGATGTGCTCCTTTTTGGTGTCGATCACGAAGATGGCCTCCGGCAGCTTCTCGAGGCCGCGGATCCCCCCGAGGTTGCGCTGGAGCTTCTCGAGCTCCCGGGTGTGACGGAGGGCCTCCTTCTTCGGCATGGCGTCGAAGTCCCCCGCCTTCTGCATCGCCTCGAACTCCTTCATCCGCTTGACCCGCGCCGAGACGGTCTCGAAATTGGTGAGCATCCCGCCGAGCCAGCGCTCGTTCACGTACGGCATGCCACATGCCTCGGCGTAGGTGGCAACCGGCCCCTGGGTCTGCTTCTTCGTCCCGACGAAGAGGACCGTGCCGCCACCGGCCACCAGGTCGCGGACGAAGCCGTAGGCCTCCTCGATGCCCGCCATGGTCTGGCGCAGGTCGATCAGGTAGATCCCGTTGCGCTCCCCGAGGATGAACCTGCGCATCTTCGGGTTCCACCGGCGGGTCTGGTGCCCGAAATGGACACCCGCGCCGAGCAGTTGCTTCATGGTGACGACGGCCATCGACGGCTCCTTGCGACGGTTGGACCTCCCCGGCTGCTGCACCCCGCGAGCGGGGCGACCGTGGACGCGGCCGGGTGCGTGATCGATTCGGATACGACTCCCACCGGACGGCGGGCCGCTTCATGCTAGTCGCCGCCCGAGCGTCGCTCCACCGGCGCGCCGAGGGTGGAGGCTCAGCCGGCCGTCGACACCTGCTTCGGCGCGGCACCCGCGACGGCCGGCGCCTTCTTCCCCCCGCGCCGGACCGATCCCTCCGGCCGGTCGGCCAGTTTGGCCCGGAGCTGGAGGACGGCCTTCGTGTGGATCTGGCAGACCCGGCTCTCGGTGACCCCGAGGATCTCGCCGATCTCCGCGAGGGTCAGACCTTCGTAGTAGTAGAGGGTGAGGACGGTCTTCTCCCGTTCGGCCATCTGGCTCACCGCGTGGACGAGGGCCTCCTTGGTCTCTTTGACCTCGTAGGTGTCGCCCGGTCCGGCCGTGCTGTCGGGGAGGGTCTCGCCGAGCGTCGAACGGTCCGACCGCTCACCCCCGCGGAAGACCTCGTCGAGCGCGACCACCCCGACGAAGGAGATCTTGCGCAGGGCCGTCTGGAACTCGGCGTCGGTCATGTCGAGGTCGGCGGCCACCTCGGCGTCGGTCGGCGTGCGGTGGAGCGTGGCCTCGAGCTTCGCGTAGGACTGCTCGACCGCCCGCGCCTTTGCCCGCACCGAGCGCGGGACCCAGTCGATCGACCGGAGCTCGTCGATGATCGCCCCCTTGATCCGGGGGATGGCGTAGGTCTCGAACTTGATGTTTCGGAGCGGTTCGAAGCGCTCGATCGCGTCGATGAGCCCGATGATCCCGTAGCTCGCCAGGTCCGCCTCGTCGACGTGGCGTGGCAGCCCGACCGACACCCGCCCTGCCACGTACTTGACCACAGGGGCGTAGTGGACGATCAGCTGGTCTCGCAGCGCACGTGCCCCTGTCCTCTTGTACTCGGTCCACAAGGCGTCGATCCCCCCGTGTCCCGCCGTCTCCGCTTGCGTCGCCATTGTCCCCTTAGGCCCGTGGATGCGTCCCCGAGTACACCGTCAGCAGGCGATCCTTGCTCACATGAGTGTAGACCTGCGTGGTCTGCAGGCTGGTATGGCCGAGCAGCTCCTGGACGACCCGCAGGTCGGCTCCCCCGTCGAGCAGGTGGGTGGCGAAGCTGTGGCGCAGGGCGTGGGGATGGGTCGGGACAGGTGAGCGCCGGTCGAGGATCCGGCGCACGTCCCGGGGCCCGAGCCTCCGGCGGACCCGGTTGAAGAAGAGGGCGGGCGAGCCCTCGGACGGCGCCATGGCCTCCCGGGGCCCTTCGAGCCAGGCCTCGAGGGCGGCCGCGCAGCGGGCGTGGACGAGCACCCGGCGCTCCTTCGACCCCTTGCCGGTGACCGCGACCAGACGCCGGCGGAGGTCGAGGTCGCCGACGTCGAGGGCGCACAGCTCGGCGACCCGCACGCCGGCGCCGTACAGCAGCTCGAGCACCGCGTCGTCCCGGCGGTCCACCTCGGGCGACGCCTCCGCGCCCGGCCGGGTGCCGTCGAGCAGCACACCGAGCTCGGCGTGGCCGAGGACCCGGGGCAGGCGGGAGTCCGGCGAGGGCGCGGTCAGCCGTGCGGACGGATCGGCTGCGACGACCCCGCGACGTGCGCACCACTGGAAGTAGGAGCGGAGCGAGGCGGCGGTGCGCGAGATGGTGGCCTTCGAGCACCGGCGGGTGGCGAGGAACGCGAGGTACCGGCGGAGCAGCAGCCGGTCGACGCCGGCCGGGCCGTCGCGCCCGCTGCGCTCCGCCCACTCCGCGAACCTCCGGACGTCCCCGGTGTAGGCGCGCACCGTCGCCGCGGACAGCCCGCCGACCGAGCGCCGGTACGCCTCGAGCTCCCAGCTCACGGGAGCACAGTACCGGCACGCGGTCGTCGCGCCCGGCACCCGCCACCCCGGAGCGGCAATCCCCCGTGCGATCGGCCCGGGAGCTAACGTCATGGCCGTCACGTGGCCGGACCCGCCGGAACGGGCCACCACCGACGTCATCGCGCACGAGACCGGCCAACGAATGGTCCGGTCCTGTCTGTGAAGGGGGAACATGTCTGATCGAATCGACCGCCGCTCGTTCCTTGCCCGTGGCGCGGCAACCGGGGTCGGGATCGCCGCCCTCGGCTCGTCGGGCGGCCTCCTTGCTGCGTGCAGCTCCGGGTCGAGCGGGGGATCGGGAGGCGGGAGCCACCCAAACGGTGTCACCTCGGCGACGCCCAAGCTCGGCGGCTCGCTGATCTTCGGCACCGAGGCGGAGGAGAAGGGCTTCAGCACCACTCAGGGCACCTTCGACACCACCGGCATCCTCTACGCGCGCACGGTCTTCGATCCGCTCGCGATCCTGGCGGCCGACGGATCGGTGCAGCCCTATCTGGCCCAGTCGATCACACCGAACGCCGACTACACGGTGTGGACGATCACCATGCGGCCGAACCTCATGTTCCACAACAACACCCCCTGCGACGCAGCCGCGGTCGCCGCGAACTTCAACCAACAGAAGAGCTCGGGACTGACCGGACCGGCCGTGACCACCATCGACACCATCTCGGTGACCGGCCCGCTCACCGTGTCGGTCAAGATGAAGTCGGCCTGGGTTCCCTTCGACTACTACCTCGCCGGAGGCATCGGCGGTCAGATCGCGTTCATCGCCGAGCCCAACTGGCTGGCCTCGGGCAGCCAGACCAGCCCGATCGGCACCGGGCCGTTCGTCTTCCAGAGCTGGACGCCGAACGACCACTTCACCGCCACGAAGAACCCGCACTACTGGCGGTCGGGGTACCCCTACCTCGACAGCATCACCTACAAGCCGATCCCCGACAGCAACCAGCTCCTCGCGAGCCTGATGTCGGGGAGCGTGGACATCATCCACACCTCGACCTCCGACGTCACGAAGAGCTTGCGGGCGGACTCCTCACTCGGGTACATCGACGACTCGCAGAAGGTCGCCGGCGAGCCGGACATGGGGTGCGTCCTGTTGAACCTCTCGCAGGCGCCCTTCGACAACCTCACGGTCCGCCAGGCGGCCGCGATGGCGATCAGCTCCTCGCAGTACGTGTCGGTGATCGACTCGGGCGTGAACCCCACTTCGAACGGTCCCTTCGTCCCCGGCTCGCCGTACTACCTGTCCGACAACGGCTACCCCTCCTACGACCCGTCGAAGGCGACCCAGTTGGTCCAACAGGTCGTGCACCAGACCGGCCACCCGGTGGCCTTCACCCTCAACCACGTACCCGACCCGACCACCACCAAGATCGCCGAGTACCTCCAGTCGAAGTTCCAGGCGGTCGGGATGCAGGTCACCTTGAGCCCGGTCGAGCAGGCGCAGCTCATCAACATCGCCCTGCTCGGCAAGTTCGAGGCCCAGGTCTGGCGGCAGTTCGGCGCGATCGATCCCGACCTCAACTACATCTTCTGGAGCCCGACGCAGATCAACTCCGCCTTCTCCATCAACATGGCCCGCAACACCGATCCGCAGATGGAGACCGCGCTCATCCAGGGTCGCCAGTCGGCCCAGCAGTCGGCCCGTGTCGCGGCGTACCAGCAGGTGAACCGCCGGATTAGCGCCGACATCCCCTACCTGTGGACCGACCGCGCGGTGTGGTCGATCGGCGCGCAGCCCAAGGTGCAGAACTTCAACAACCCGACCACGCCGGCCGGCAAGCCCGCCTTCGGGTTCATCACCGGCGCGGTCTGGCCGACCCAGATCTGGCTCACCTCCTGACGGCAGGCGCTCGCGCGGGTCGCGGGCGCCCATGGGATGATCGGGAGATGAGCAGGATCCTGATCGTCGAGGACGACCAGCGCATTCGTGCCTCCATGCGACTCGCGCTCGAGGACGAGGGCTACCGCGCCGAGGAGGTCGCGAGCGGCGAGGAGGCGGTCGACCGCTTCGGGACCGAGCCGATCGACCTGGTCCTCCTCGACCTGATGCTGCCTGGGATGGACGGCTTCGAGACCTGCCGGAGCCTCCGGCGCCACAGCGCGGTCCCCATCATCATGGTCACCGCCCGGACCGACACCCACGACGTCGTCGCCGGCCTCGAGGCCGGTGCCGACGACTACGTGACCAAGCCGTTCGTGGCGAAGGAGCTCGCGGCGCGCATCCGGGCCCTGCTCCGGCGGTCACGCTCGGGCGATCCGGGCGACGCGGTCCTCGGCTTCGGCGACGTGGAGATCGAACCCGACGCGGGCGTCGTACGCCGCGGCGGTGACGAGGTCCACTGCACGCGCACCGAGTTCCGGCTCCTCTGCGAGCTCGCCGACCACCCGGGCAAGGTCCTCACCCGGGAGCACCTGCTCGAGAAGGTCTGGGGGTACGACTACTTCGGTGACGGCCGCCTGGTCGACGTCCACGTCCGGCGGCTCCGGACGAAGATCGAGCCCGATCCGGCCAACCCCCGCTTCATCCTCACCGTGCGCGGCATGGGCTACAAGCTGGCGGTCTGATCGTGCCCCGCGGGGAGCCACCGGCCGCGCGGGTCGAGGGAGGGCCAGGCAGCCGCGGTGACGGCCAGGGTGGGCCGGCCGCGGCACCCGGCGGCGGACGGGATGGCGCGGACCCCCCGGAGGGAACCCCACCGCAGGGCACCGGACCACCGGACGCCACGACCCCGGCGGAGGGTACGGCGAGGGGCGGGTCGCGCCGGGCTCGCCGGCGGGCCGCACGCACCGGGCTCACCCGGCGCCTCGGACTGCGTGCCAGGGTCACCGCCGCCTTCGCCATCGGGGCCTTCGTCCTTTCCACCCTCATGGCGGGCATCACCTACTTCACGGCGCGCCAGACCCTGCTCAACGACCGGCAGTCGGCCGTCCAGCGCCAGGCCTTCGCCAACGCCTCGTTCGTCCAGAGCGCCCTCCGCTCGCCCGGGACGCAGGTGAGCGCGCTACTCGGCTCGATCGACACGCTCCCGGGTTCCCTCTCGGTGCTGCGGACCGGGGGGCAGTGGTACGCGACCTCCATCTCGATCGGTCAAAGTGCGATCCCCGCCTCGGAGCGGTCGCTCGTGCTCGCCGGTACGCCCGCCTCGCAGTTCTTCGTGCTGTCGGGCACCCACGATCTGGTGATCGGCGTGCCGCTGCCCGCGGTCCACTCGGCCTACTTCGAGGTCTTCTCCCTCGAGGAGCTGGCCGGCACACTGCGGGACCTGGCCTACGCACTGGCCGCGGCCGCGCTGTTCACGACGCTGGCCGGCGCCGCGCTCGGACGGTGGGCGAGCTCGCGGGCGCTGCGTCCCCTCTCCGACATCACCGACGCGGCGGTCGCCGTCGCTGGCGGGGACCTCGACACGCGCATCGACGCGGGCGACGACGTCGACCTCCAGGAGCTCGCCGCCGCGTTCAACCGGATGACCGCCAACCTGAAGGAGCGGATCGAGCGCGAGGCCCGGTTCACCTCCGACGTGAGCCACGAGCTGCGCTCCCCACTCACCACGCTTTCGGCCTCGATCGGCGTCCTCGAGAGCCACCGCGACGAGCTCGACCCGCGGGCCCAGAGCGCCCTCGACCTCCTCGACGGCGACATGCGCCGGTTCACCCGGATGGTCGACGAGCTCCTCGAGATCTCGCGCTTCGACGCCGGCTCGGCCGAGCTCACGCTCGAGGAGGTGGATCCGCGCGAGCTGGTCCTCCGGTCGGTCGCCGCGTCCGCGCCACCCGCCGAGGACGGCCGGCGGACCGCCCCCTTCGCGGTCGAGGTGGGGCCGGGCGTCGACGGGCTGCGTCTCCGGGTCGACAAGCGCCGGTTCGAACGGGTGATGGCCAACCTGGTCGACAACGCGAACCTCTACGCCGGCGGCGTGAGCCGGGTGCTCGTCGAGCGCTGGCCCGCGGTCGACGGATCGCCGGGCGGGCCGGCCCGGACGATCCGGGTGGTCGTCGAGGACGAAGGTCCCGGTGTGCCCGCAGCGCGAGCGGCAGCACCTCTTCGAGCGCTTCTACCGCGGGAGCCGGTCGGGACGGCGGGAATCCGGCCATGGCACCGGGCTCGGCCTGGCCCTCGTCGCCGAGCACGTCCGGCTCCACGGCGGGCGGGTGTGGAGCGAACCGGCGTCCAGGCACGGGAGCCGCTTCGTCGTGGAGCTCCCCCTCCCCGACGGCGACGAGCCGGCGGCCGCCCCGTGAGGACCCCGCGGACCGCGCCCCTGCCTGCTCGGCGCCCTGCTGGCGCTCGCCGTGCTCGCCTCGGCATGCGGTCTTCCCTCGGGCGGCAACCCGACCGCGATCGCCAAGGCCGATGTGCCCTTCCACCTCCTCAGCCCCTCCCCGTCGACCACTGCGCCGACCACACCGCCGGCCGTCGGGGTCGCCGAGACGATCTTCCTCGTGGCGCCCGGCCAGCATCTCCAGGCGGTCACCCGCGACGTGCCGGTGCCGGCCAGCCTGACCCAGATCCTCGGCGCGCTCCTCGACGGGCCGACCGCCGCCGAGTCGGCGGCAGGCCTCCAGACCTACCTCACCGGCTCCCACGTCCAGGTCACCGTGTCGGTGTCCGGAGGGGTCGCCACCGTCGACTTCTCGGCGAACCCGGTCCTCGGCCAGGTGGTGGGGCCCGACCAGACGCTCGCGATCGCGCAGGTGGTCTTCACCGCAACCCAGCAGCCGGGGATCGCCGGCGTGCAGTTCCAGATCGCGGGTCAGGCGATCGGCGTGCCGACCGCGACCGGCGCCCAGGCGTCGGGGCCGGTCAGTCGCGCCTCCTACGCACCGCAGGCACCGCTCTCCTCTGAAGCCCGCCGGTCAGCGGGCGTCCTCCTCCCACGGCACGCGCGGGCGCGCCGCTCCAGAGGTGTTCGAGGTCGTAGTAGCGGCGCTCGTCGGCGAGAAACACGTGCACGAGGAAGTCCCCGTAGTCCATCAGCACCCACTGCGCCTCGGTCGCGCCCTCGATACGCAGGGGCGACATCGCTGCCTCGGCCTTGAGACGGCGCTCGACCTCCTCGACGATGGTCCGGACCTGACGCGGGTTGCGGCCGCTCGTGATCACGAACGCGTCGGTCAGACCGAGGAGCTCCCCCATCGCGAGCACGACGGTGTCCTCCCCCGACTTGTCATCGGCGGCGCGGGCCGCGACGAGGCAACCCTGCGGCACCGGGCGGGGAGGTCGGCATGGCGGTCGATGGGGGTGGTGCTCGTCGAGATCAACGGTTGCCTCCTTCGGGCGCATGCGCGCCGGTTGGGTCGGATGCGGGGCCGGCGGTCGCAACCCTCGACCCGGCGGGGGTGCCCACCACGCGCGGTCGCGGGCGAGGGCGACGATGAGCAGGGTCAGCGCGAGGCAGACGGCGACGGCGACCGCGCACACCACCGCGAGTTGGCGTCGTCGCCGGCGTGCCACCCGGATGGCCCTCCGGGTCTCGCCTGGCGCCCTCGATGGGCCGGTTGGGCCTGGCTGGCCGGTCACGCCGGCGTCGGCAGCGAGCCGGGGAGCGTCCGCACCCGGCTCCGCACCGGGGGGATCGAGCCTGGACGCGAGTAGGCGGGTGCCGGCGTCCGGTGGCCTCATCCCGACGGTCATCTCCTCGTAGCGTACAGACCGCGCCGATCGATGCAACGGATGACGGCATTCGGGAACGAGGCCCTCCACCGACCGGCCGGCGGCGAGCCTCCGGCGCAGCTCGGTGCTCGAGACGTCGAACGGCGCGACCGGCACCTCCACGGTCCGCCAGCCCACCGGTGTCGCCGTGCCCGTCCCCGGGCGCCCGACCACGGCCAGGGTGACCAGGCCACGGAGATCGGCCTCGTCCTTCCAGGTCCCGAGCTCGGCGGCCACGTCGGCGCCCACCACCAGGACGAGCGCCGCGCCGGGCTGGTCGGCGAGCAGCGCACGCACGGTGTCGATGGTGTAGGAGGGCCCGCCGCGGTCGATCTCGATCCGGCTCGCCTCGAGCCCGGGCCACCCCTCCACCGCCGCCTCGACCATCGCGTAGCGGTCCTCGACCGGAGCGACCGGCCCGTCCTCCTTCTGCCAGGGCTCGTTGGCGACGACGAGGAGGACCCGGTCGAGGTCGAGGGCCCGGCGCACCGCGTCGGCCACCCGCAGGTGGGCGGTGTGGACCGGGTCGAAGGTCCCCCCGAAGATGCCGAGGTTCGCCGGGTTGGCCGGCACGTCAGGTTCCGGCGAGCTCGGCCACGACCGGGGCGAATGCCTGCATCTCCGCCTCGTGCACGACGACGTAGGAGAAGCCGAAGCGCTCCCTGCGCCGGCGCAACGTCTCGGCGATCTCGCCGGTCGTACCGATGAGGACGATCGGCGTGTCCTCGATGTGGTCGCTCGGCACCGACATGGCCCCGGCCAGCCTCGAGACGGCTGCCGCTCGGTCGGGGACGATCTGGACCACGAAGGTGAGGCTCTGCAGCTCGAGCGTCGCCGAAGCGATCGCCCGCAGCGGAGCGCACCCACTCGATGCGGCGGTCGTAGGAGGCGGCGGTGGTGGTCGCCAGCACTTCGGGTCCGATCGCTCCCGCGGTGAGGCGCGGGTTCACCCCGACGATGTCCGCTTCGCGCCCGGCGATGCCGAGCACCCTCGGGCTGCCGCCGCCGACGATGATCGGCGGGTGCGGCTTCCGGTGCGGTCGGGGTGCGCCGGTCGCACCCTCGATGCGGTAGTGCACACCCGAGAAGGTGCAGGCTCCCGTCGACCAGAGCTCCTTCATCACCGTGACGCTCTCTTCCATGCGGTCGACCCGGACGCCCGCCGGGTCCTCGACGATGCCGGCCTGCTCGTAGTCGGCGGTCATCCATCCCGCGCCGAGTCCGAACTCGACCCGGCCCTCGGAGACGAGGTCGAGGGTGGCGATCTCCTTTGCGAGCACCACCGGGTGGCGGTAGTCGTTGCCGAAGACGAGCGAGCCGACCCGGAGCGTCGACGTCGCCTCGGCGGCGACCGTGAGCGCGACCAGCGGGCCGAACTGATCCTCGAAGTGGTCGGGGATGAAAAGGGTCGAGTACCCGAGCCCTTCGATCCTGCCGTGCGAGGTCGCGCCATTCGTGCCCCGTCGCAGCCCGCGAGAGCTGGACGCCGAACCGGAACGGTGCCACCGGAGCTCAGGTGCGCCCGGGATGCGGCCGACGGTGCGGGTGCGCGGGAGCCATGGCCCGAGCCTAGGGCTCGACGTCCTACGCTGTGAGCCGTGGCGAACACACCGACGGCGACCGCCTGGGCACCGGACTCCTGGCGCTCGAGGCCGGCGGCACAGCAACCGACCTGGCCGGACGAAGCGCGCGCTCAAGCGCGGTCCACGCCCACCTCGCCGGACTGCCACCGCTCGTGTTCGCCGGCGAGGCCCGCCTCCTCACCGCGGCCCTGTCCGAGGCCTCGGCCGGGCAGGCCTTCGTCCTCCAGGCCGGCGACTGCGCCGAGTCCTTCGCCGAGTTCAGCGCGGACGGGATCCGCGACAAGCTGAAGGTGATCCTCCAGATGGCGGTGGTCCTCACCTACGGCGCCGGGGTCCCGGTGGTCAAGGTGGGCAGGATCGCCGGGCAGTTCGCCAAGCCGCGCAGCTCCGCCGACCGAGGAGGTCGGACGGCCGGCTGCTCGACTCGTTCCGCGGCCACATGGTCAACGACGACGCGCCCGATCCCGCCGCCCGGGTCCCCGACCCCTCACGGCTGGTCAGCGCCTACCACCAGTCGGTCGCCACGCTGAACCTGCTGCGCGCGTTCACGAAGGGCGGGTTCGCCGACCTGAGCCAGGTCCACGCCTGGAACCAGGAGTTCGTCGCGACCTCGCCGAGAGGGCCGGAAATTCGAGGACATCGCGGAGGGGATCGACCGCGCCCTGCGCTTCATGGCCGCGTGCGGCATCGACCTCGGCGCGGAGAGCTCCCTGCACCAGGTCGACTTCTGGACGAGCCACGAGGCGCTCATCCTCGACTACGAGGAGGCGCTGACCCGCCGCGACTCGCTGACCGGCGACTGGTACGACTGCTCGGCGCACATGCTGTGGGTCGGCGAGCGGACTCGACAGGTGGACGGTGCACACTGCGAGTTCCTCTCGGGCATCCACAACCCGGTCGGTGCCAAGGTCGGCCCGACCGCCACCGCCGACGACGTCGTCGGCCTCTGCGAGCAGCTCAATCCCGACACGGATCCCCGGGCGCCTCACGCTGATCACCCGCCTCGGCGTCGACGCGGTCGAGGACGCGCTCCCGCCGTTGCTCGCGGCGGTCCGCGACGAGGGCCACCCGGTCGTGTGGGTCTGCGACCCGATGCACGGCAACACCTTCACCTCCGACGGCGGTCACAAGACGCGGCGCTTCGACGACATCGTCGGCGAGCTCGGCGGCTTCTTCCGTGCCCACCGCGAGATCGGGACCTGGCCGGGCGGGGTGCACGTCGAGCTGACCGGCGACGACGTGACCGAGTGCCTCGGCGGGGATGGAGGACATCGTCGAGGGACAGCTCCACGAGCGCTACACCACCGCGTGCGACCCGCGGCTCAACGGCCGTCAGGCGCTCGACCTGGCCTTCGGCGTCGCCGAGCTGCTGCGGGCCTGAGCCGGGCCGCGGACGGCCCGACGAGCCGCGAGCGCCCGTCGGCGCCGGAGCCCGGGAACCTTGACCCGGCCCCCGTCGACGTCCAGAATGACCGGGTCCCGATCGGTCGCCGACCGGTCGTGGCCCACCAGCTCGTGATCGCGTGGCGTGCGGACCGCCGACGAGCACTGCCGAGCCTGGGAGGTCCCTCCGGTCATGCCCGAGTCCCTGACCCGCCGGAGCGCCGCGCCTGCGCACGTGCGTCGACCGAGCCTCCCCAACGCCGCTCCCCCCGATCGCTCCGGCCGGGCACCGACCACGGTCGATCCGGGTCGAGGCGGGTCCGGGCCACGGCGCTCGTCCTCGTCCTCCTCGCCGGCCTGCTCACCGCGTCGGTGGCCGCGGCCGGCCCCGGCCAGGCCGGCGCCGCCGCGACCGGTCGCACCGCGACCCTGTCCTCCTACTGGTTGGTGGCCTCCGACGGCGGGATCTTCGCCTTCGGCGGCGCCGCCTTCTACGGCTCGATGGGCGGCCATCCGCTCAACCGACCCATCGTCGGGATGGCCGGCGCCGACCGTGGCGCGGGCTACTGGCTGGTGGCCTCCGACGGCGGGATCTTCAGCTTCGGCACTGCAGACTTCTACGGTTCGACCGGGATCGCTCGTCCTCAACCGACCGGTGGTCGGGATGGCCGGGCTCCCCGACGGATCGGGCTACTGGCTGGTCGCTTCCGACGGCGGGGTGTTCGCCTTCGGCGGCGCCCCCTTCTACGGCTCCATGGGCGGCCATCCGCTCAACCAGCCGATCGTCGGGATGGCCGCGTCGCCGACCGGGCACGGCTACTGGCTGGTGGCAGCCGACGGCGGCATCTTCGCGTTCGGCGACGCGCGGCTTCTACGGCTCGACCGGCAGCCTCCACCTCAACAAGCCGATCGTCGGGATGGCGGCCACTCCCTCGGGACACGGGTACTGGTTCACCGCCTCCGACGGTGGGGTGTTCGCGTTCGGCGACGCCGGCTTCTACGGGTCGCTCGGCAGCGTGCCGCAGAGCCGGCCGGTCGTCGCCATGGGCTCCACGTCCGACGGGCAGGGCTACTGGTTCACCAACAACAACGGTGGGGTCACCGCCTACGGGGACGCGACCTACTGGGGCTCGGCTCCCCAGGTTCTCGCCCAGCCGGTCGTCGGGATGGCCGAAGCCCCCGGCAGCGGCCACTTCACCGCCTCGGCCTACCCGTCGGGCAGCCTCGGCTACGACATCTCGAACTACCAGTGCGGCGGATTCCCGCCGCCGCCGCACACCATCGGCATCGTGCAGGTGGTGGGTGCCTCGTTCGCGCCGGTCAACCCGTGCCTCGCGGCCGAGGCCGCATGGGCCGGTGCCGGGCTCAATCTCTACGTCTTCCTCACCTACGGCAACGCCAACAGCTCCGGCGACCCGAACTGCGCGAGCGAACCGGACCCGAGCACCTGCAACTACGGCTTCGACGCGGCGCTCGACGCCTTCGCGAAGGCAGAGGGGGCCGGCATCGACACCGCGGTCGCGTGGTGGCTCGACGTCGAAGGCGGCCCGTCGTGGTCGCCGAGCACCGCGTCCAACGCCTCGGTCGTCCAAGGCGCGCTCGACGGACTCCATTCGGTGGGGATCAACAGCGTCGGCATCTACGCGAGCCCGGGGTCTGGAACGGGATCGTCGGCAGCTTCACGCCGGCGGTGCCCTACTGGGCCGCGTCCTGGGGGGTGGATCCCGCAGCCACCTGCACCAGCGTGCGCAGCCAGTTCCCCGACGCGCAGCTCCCGAGCGGTCCGGTGCAGATCGTCCAGTACAGCTCGCCGAGCGCCACCTATCCGCTCGGGAGCCTCGATCTCGCCTTCGACAACGACTACGCCTGCTGACCGGCCGTGTGCGGCGAGCGCAGATGGGCGGCGTCGTTGTAGCCGAGCAGCCGCCAGGTTCCCGACTCGACCGCCCACGTCGTGAGCGAGGCGTGCTCGGTGCGGAGTCCGAGCCGCGCCCCGTCGAGGCCGCCGGCGACGGGGACTTTGGCGAGCAGCGAGGCCTCGACGACCCCGGCGTGACAGGCCACGACCACGAGGCCCCCTTCGTGCCGCGAAGCCACATCGTCGAGCGCGGACGAGACCCGGTGGACGAACCCGGTCCAGCTCTCCCCTCCCGGCGCGATCGGGCGGCCGGGGTCGGTGTCCCAGTCCACCTCGCCGTAGGCCGCGGTGAACGCCTCCCAGGTGAGGCCGTCCGCCTCACCCGGATGGAGCTCGCAGAGGCCGCATTCGGCCACCGGCTCGGGCGGCATCGCGCCGTCGGCGCCGAGCGCAACGGCGAGGATCCGGGCGGTCTCGACCGCCCGCGGCAGCACGCTCGCGTAGAGGGCGGTCGCACCGGCCAGCTCGCCGCTCGCCTCGAGGCGGTCGGCCAGGGCGCCCACCTGGGCCCGGCCCCGCCCGGTCAGGCCGGCACAGCCCTTCGGTCCTCCGCAGACTCCCTCGACGTTGCAGACCGCCTCGCCGTGGCGGACCAGTACCAACCGCGTCGCGCGGTCGGCCCCTGGCGGCACCGCGGCCACACCGGCCGGCGGGCGGGAACGGGCGGGGTGCCCGAGGTCGGCGCCCGACAGCCGGTCGAACCCTGCTCCCCCGTTCACGCCAGCTCGCCCACGAACCGCTCGAGCTGGCGCAGGGTGCGGCACTCGACGACGGCGTCGCAGTGGACCGCGTACTCGCCGACGATCGAGTCGCCCGAGTTCCAGTAGGCCTGTGGCTCGGGGTTGAGCCAGTGCACGTGCCGGGCGCGCGCCTGGAGCTCCTTCACCACCCACGCCTGGGAGGCGTGGTAGTTGTTGCGCGCGTCCCCGAGCAGGAGCACGCTCGTCCGCGGCGTCATCTCCTCGCCCCACCGCTCCCAGAAGACGGTGAGGGCGTGGCCGTAGTCGGAATGCCCGTCGACCCAGACGACGTCGGCTTCGGTGTTGATCCGGTGGACCGCGTCGGAGGGGTCGTCGGCGTCCTCGAAGAAGTCGGTGACCTCGTCGATGCCGTCGATGAACACGAAGCTGCGCACCTTGGAGAACTGCGCGCTGATCGCGTGGACGAGGTGCAGGGTGAAGCGCGCGAAGGATGCCACCGACCCGGAGATGTCGGCGATCACCACGATCTCGGGCTTGGAGGGCCGCGGATAGCGGAACTTCGGCTCGAGCGGCACACCGCCTGTCGAGAGCGAATGGCGCATCGTGGACCGGAAATCGAGGGGTCCCCGGCGGCCGTGGCGGCGCTTGCGCGCGAGGCGGACGGCCAGCTTGCGGGAGAGCGGCTGGAGCGACTTGCGCATCGCCTGCAGCTCATCGCGGGTGGCGTGCATCATGTCGACGTCCTCGGGCAGCGGCTTGCGCAGCGAACGGGCGAGCGCCTCGCTGCCGCGGTCGGCGACCAGGCGGCGCCGGATCTCGTTCTCGATCTCCTGGCGCAGCTGGTCGATCCGCGCCTGGTACTCGTCACGCAGCAGGCGCTCCTCGAGCGCGGTCAGGCTGACCGCCGCCCCGCCGCCCCCCTCCCCGAGCGAGGCCGCCTCCTCTCGCGCCTCGCCGAGCAACCGCTCGAGCACCGCGTCGAGATCGAGGTTCCGGAGGGTCCGGTAGAGGTAGTAGGTGCCTCCGACCGGGCGCCCGGCCTCCATGCCCGCGTAGCGGGAGACCGCCTGGCGGGCGACCGCGGCGACCATCGCCGCATTCCCGCCGAGGAGGGCCTTGTAGAGCAGGTCCGCCAGCTCCTCGGGTGTCATGGCCTGGTGGCCGCCGCCCTGTCCGAGCGGTCCCTGTGTCCCGTCCGCGGCCGGGGCCCGGTCGCCGGCACGGTCGTCCTCCCCGTCCTCGTCGATCCGGTACTCGGGGCCGCGCAGCGAGAAGTAGATCTCGAAGGTCGTCTCGAACGCACGCCAATGGGAGGAGGACTTCACCAGGCTCGCGCCGAGCGTGTACTTGATCGCCTCGCGGTCCTCGAGCGGGATGTGCCGGAGCGCCTCGGCCGCGTCGAGGTGCTCGGTCAACGACACCGGGATCCCTGCGGCGCGGAGCTCGGTGACGAAGCCGGTGAGGAGGTCGAGCACCCGAGCGCCCCTCAGTCGGGGAGCTCGACCCCGGCCAGCTCCTTGGCCGCCCTGTCGATGTCGGACTGGTACTTCAACAGGATGTGCAAGGTCTCGCGGGCCCGCTCGGCGTCGATCGACTCGATGCCGAGGACGACCAGGGTGCGCGCCCAGTCGATCGTCTCGGAGATCGACGGGCTCTTCTTCAGGTCGAGGGTCCGGATGGACCGCACGACGCGCGCCACCTGGTCGGCGAGGGCCGCGTCGATGCCCGGGACGCGGGTCTCGATGATCGCCCGCTCGCGGTCGAGCTGGGGATAGTCGATGTGCAGGTAGAGGCAGCGCCGCTTCAGGGCCTCGGAGAGCTCGCGGGTGTTGTTCGAGGTGAGGAACACGAGGGGGATCTGCTTGGCCCGCACAGTGCCGAGCTCGGGGATGGAGACCTGGTACTCCGAGAGGATCTCGAGGAGCAGCGCCTCGGTCTCGAGCTCGACCCGGTCCACCTCGTCGATGAGCAGCACCACCGGTTCCTCCGCACGGATGGCCTCGAGCAGCGGGCGGGTGAGGAGGAACTCCTCGGCGAAGATGTCCTCCTCGAGCTCCTGCCAGGACGAGCCCGAGTCGGCCTGGATGCGCAGCAGCTGCTTCTTGTAGTTCCACTCGTAGAGGGCCTTCGACTCGTCGAGGCCCTCGTAGCACTGGAGGCGGATGAGGCGGCTTGCGGTCAGACCGGCGACCGACTTGGCCAGCTCGGTCTTGCCGGTGCCGGCCGGTCCCTCGACGAGCACCGGCTTGGCCAGCCGGTCGGCCAGGTAGACGACGCCCGAGATCCCGTCGTCGGCCAGATAGTCGACCTCGGCGAGCCCGCGACGCACCTCCGCGATGGAGCCGAACCTCGGCGTCGCATCCGGGCAGGCGCTCGCCGGGCGCAGTCGCTGTCGCGGCGCGCTCACCGGCGCACCTGGCCGTCGCCGGTCACCACGAACTTGACCGAGGTCAGCTCCCGCACTCCCATGGGTCCCCGCGCGTGGAGCTTCTGGGTGGAGATGCCGATCTCCGCGCCGAGGCCGAGCTGCTCGCCGTCGACCAAGCGGGTCGACGCGTTGACCACCACCGCCGCTGCGTCCACCTCGGTGGTGAACCGTTCGGCGGCACGCAGGTCTCCCGTCACGATGGCTTCCGAGTGACCCGACGAGAACCGCGTGACGTGACCGATGGCGCCGTCGAGATCGTCGACCACCGCCACCGCGAGCTTCATCCCGAGGAACTCGGTCGCGTAGTCCTGCTCCGAGGCGGTGCCGGCCCCGGGGAGGATCGCCCGGGTGGCCTGGTCGCCCACCAGCTCCACCCCCGGCATCGCCGCGGCCACCCGCGGGAGGAAGCGGTCCGCGACGGACCGGTGCACGAGCAGGGTCTCCGCGGCGTTGCAGACGCCGGGACGGTGGGTCTTGGCATTGACCACGATCGCTTCGGCCATGGCGAGATCGGCGGCGGCGTCGACGTAGACGTGGCAGTTGCCGGCGCCGTCGATCACGTATGGCACGGTCGCGTGCTCGCGCACCGACGCCACGAGGGAGGGCCCGCCCCGCGGGACGAGACAGTCGATCACACCCTCGAGCTGCATGAAGGCGACGGCCGACTCGCGGCTGGTGTCCTCGACGAGCCCGACCGCGCCTGTGGGCAGCCCGGCCTTGTCCAGCCCGTCGCGGAGGACCGCGGCGATGACCGCGTTGGAGGCGACAGCCGAGGACGAGCCGCGGAGCAGCACCGCGTTGGCCGACTTGAGGCACAGCCCCGCGGCGTCGCTCGTGACGTTGGGCCGGTTCTCGTAGATGATGCCGACGACCCCGAGGGGGACCCGGACCCGGGACACGCGGAGGCCGTTCGGTCGGACCCAACCGTCCACGATCTCCCCGATCGGATCCGGCAGCGAGGCGAGCGACCGCAGTCCGGCCACCATGCCGGCCACGCGGTCGCCGTCGAGGCGGAGGCGGTCGATCGACGTGGCGTCGACCCCGCCGCTCGTCGCACGGTCACAGTCGAGCTCGTTGGCCGCCAGCAACTCGCCGCAGCGCTCCTCGAGCAGCTCGGCCGCCCGGGTCAGGGCCTCGTCACGGGCGGCTGTCGAGCTCGCGGCCAGGCGGCGGCCCGCGTCCTTGGCGCGGCGGCCGAGCTCGGCGAGGTCGGTCCCAGGGGTCGACGGCATCCCGCCAGCGTACTGTCCACGGCGCAGACCTAGGCGAGAACGACCAGGTCGTCGCGGTGCACCACCACCGCGGGCGCCTCGCCGGTGAGCTGTTCCGATCGGCGCCCCGCCCAGGCCGTCACGACCGAGGACGGCTGGCGGACCAGCCCCTTGGCGAAGACCGCACCACCGGGGCCGGCGATCTCGACCGCGTCGTCGACGCCGTAGCGCCCGACCGTCGACACCACGCCCGCAGGCAGCAGCGACCGGCCCCCGTCGACCAGCGCGCGGCGCGCGCCGGCATCGACCTCGATGGTCCCCGACGAGCCGATCGCGAAGGCGATCCAGAGCTTGCGTGCCGGCAGTCGCCTCGCCCTCGGGCGGAAGCGCGTCCCGATACCGGGCGCCGCCACGGACGACGTCACCGAGCACGCCGGGCCGCGTCGCGTCGGCGATCACCGCTTCGACGCCCGACCAGACGGCGATCTTCGCCGCGGCCAGCTTCGAGCCCATGCCGCCGCTCCCGTCCGCGGAGCCCGGGCCCCCGGCGATGCGCTCGAGCTCGTGGTCGATCTCGACGACCTCCTCGATCAGGGAACCGTCGTCGGAGCGCCCGGGGTCCTCGGTGAGCAGCCCTGCGGTGTCGGTGAGCAGCACCAGCAGATCGGCACCGACCAGGTGGGCGACGAGTGCCGCCAGCCGGTCGTTGTCACCGAAGCGGATCTCCTCGTCGGCGACGGCGTCGTTCTCGTTGACCACCGGCACGATCCCGAGCTCGAGCAGACGCGAAAGGGTCCGCCTCGCGTGCAGGTACTGGCTCCGGTGGACGAAGTCGAGCGGCGCGAGCAGCACCTGGCCGGCATCGAGCCCGCGCCGGGCGAACGCGTCGGCCCAGACCTGCATCAGCCGGTGCTGCCCGACCGCCGAGACGGCCTGGAGGGTCACCGGGTCGGTCGGCCGCGGCCGCCCCTCCGAGAGGATCGACCACCCGGCAGCGATAGCCCCCGAGGTCACGACGACCGGCTGCTGGCCCTCCTCCCGAGCCGCGGCCACCTCCGCGGCCAGCTTCTCGACGGCCGCGGCGTCGACGCCGCCGCTCGCCGTGGTCACCGACGAGGAGCCGAGCTTGACCACGAGCGTCCGGGCGCGGGACCCCGCCTCGGCGGGCGCCGCGCTCACGACCGGCGCCGCCGGCCGGCCGGACTGCCGGTATGGGTCGGTTGGTCGCGATACCACTCGAAGGACAGCCCGCCGATGGTGACGAGATCGCCGTCGCGGGCGCCCGCGCGCGACGAGCGAACGGTCGACGCCGAGGCGCCGGAGGCGTGCCTCGACCACCGCGGCCGCCTCGTCGGTGGTCACGTCGTTGAGCGCGACGGCCCGCTCGGCAGCCCTCCCGTGCACGACGAACGCCCCCTCGCCGACCCGCTCCACCTCGATGTCCTCGCCGAGGAGGCGGTGGTGCACCACGAGCGACGGCTCGGCGGACGGCTCCACTTCGCGGGCCCCCGCGACCAGCGTGGCCAGGCGCCCGAGGAGCTCGGGGACGCCGGCACCGGTGACCGAAGACAGGCGGAGGTCCAGCTCGGGGCCGGTTACCGTCGGCCGGGCCGGCGCCGGCTCGGCGAGGTCGGCGCGGGAGCCGACCACGAGGCGCGGGCGGTCGAGGAGCTCGGGCTGGTACCGGGCGAGCTCGTCGAGGAGGATGCGGAGCTGGTCGGCCGGCTCCGCCGGTGCCGACGGCGCGAGGTCGACGAGCACCGCGAGCACCCGCGCACGGGTGATGTGCCGGAGGAAGCGGTGGCCGAGCCCCTTGCCCTCGGCCGCGCCCTCGACGAGTCCGGGGATGTCCGCCACGACGAAGTCGGCGTCGTCGAAGCGGACCACCCCGAGGTGCGGCTCGAGGGTGGTGAACGGGTAGTCGGCGATCGCCGGCCGTGCCGCCGAGATCCTCGCGATGAGCATGCTCTTCCCGACGTTCGGGAAGCCGATCAGGGCGACGTCGGCGCTGAGCGCGAGCTCGAGGTCGTACCACTCCTCGTGCCCGCGCTCCCCCTGTTCGGCGAAGGCCGGCGCGCGCCGGCGGTTGCTCAGGAAGCGGGCGTTGCCGTGGCCGCCGTGGCCGCCCTCGCCCGCGAGCCACCGCTCGCCGGCGCCGGCGAGGTCGGCGAGCAGGGTCCCGTCCTGGCTGCGCACCCGGGTCCCCACCGGCACCGCGACCTCGAGGTCGGCGCCGCGCGCCCCGTGCTTCTTCTTCCCACCCCCGTGGCCGCCGTTGCCGGCCCGCCGGTGCGGGTGGTCCCGGAAGCCGAGCAGCGAGGACTGGTTGGTGGAGGCGACCAGCCACACCGAGCCGCCGCGACCCCCGTCGCCACCGTCGGGACCGCCCCTCGCGACATGCGCCTCGCGCCGGAACGCCACCGCGCCCGCTCCGCCGTCACCCGCCTTGACGTGCAGCTGCGCCTCGTCGACGAAGCCGGACATGGCCCGATCCTACCGAGGGTCCCGGGTCCGACCTTGCCCGCCGTGGCCCGTTGCGATTTCGCTTCCTCAGGCCTCCACCAGCAGGCGCGCGCGCAAGGAGTCGACCGCCCCGGACACGGCGAGGTGCCGGGCGAGGTCGTCGTAGCCGCCGTAGGTCGTGCGCAGGGCGGCGAGGAACCGGTCCATGGTCTCGGGCACGACGGAGAGGATGGCCGGTGCGTAGCGCTCCACCTCGTCGACCGCGTCGGGGTATTCGGCACGGAAGCGGTCGAGCAGCCGGGCCATGGCGGCGGCGCTGAGCGCGTAGTCCTCCACGATCGTCTCGTCGGGGACGCCCACGAAACCGAGCACCAGTGCGGAGAGCACCCCGGTCCGGTCCTTGCCCGCGCTGCAATGGACCACCGCCGGCAGGGAGCCGCTCCCCGCCAACACCTCGATCGCGCTGGGTGAGGACCGGGGCCCCCTCCCGCACCATCTGCTCGTAACGGCCGGCGACGAAGGAGGCGTCCCACCATTCGGGCAGTTCCTCGCCCGAGGGGAGGACGTCGGTGAGGGGGAGATCGACGTAGCGCACGGGCACCTCGTCCACCGGAAAACGGCCCCGTTGAGCAGCCTCGTCGACGGTCCGCAGGTCGATGACCGTGGCCAGGCCGAGCTCCACCAGCAGGTCGCGATCGGGACCGGTGAGCCGGCTCAGCCCGTCGGCGCGGAACAGCCGGCGCCAGCCGGTCTGCAACCCGTCACGGGTGCGGTAGCCGCCGAGGTCACGGAAGTTGACGCATCCCTCGAGCTCGAGGGTCCGGCTCGGCATGCCGCCGACCGGTCAGTCGGGTGCGACGACGTCGACCAGCTTGCGGCCCCTCCGCCGGGTGAACTGCACCGTGCCGTCTGCGAGCGCGAACAGCGTGTCGTCGCCACCACGGCCGACGTTCGTTCCCGGGTGGAATTTGGTGCCCCGCTGCCGGACGAGGATCGCGCCCGGCGCGGACCGTCGTGCCGCCGAATGTCTTCACGCCGAGCCGCTGTGCGGTCGAGTCACGCCCGTTGCGGGTCGAACCGCCGCCCTTGGTCTTCGACATGCCGATTGCTCCTTGTGCTCGTCGGTCCCGGCCGTTGCCCGCGCCCGCGGCCCGTCCGGGACCGCTAGCGGCCGGCGCGGGCCGCGCTGATTGACGTGATCGCGATGGTCGAGTACCGCTGGCGGTGGCCGAAACGCCGCGACTGGCGGGTCTTGCTCTTGTAGGTGAAGCCCCGGATCTTGTCGCCGAGCTCCTCTCCGACCACCCTGGCAGTGACCGAGGAGCCCGCCAGCTGCTCGGGCGTCGCCAGCACCGCATCGCCGTCGACCACCAGCACCGGCTGGAAGTCGACCTCCGCGCCGGGCTCGAGGCCGAGCAGCTCCACGCGGAGCTCCTGACCTTCGACGACGCGTTCCTGCTTCCCCCCGGTCTGGATGACGGCGTACATAGGCGGAGCAGTCTACAGCTCGAGGTCCTCGAGGACGATTCCCCTCCCACCGCAGACCTCGCAGGTGGTCGAGAGGGACTCGATCAGCCCCTCCGAGACCCGCTTGCGGGTCATCTCGACCAGACCTAGCTCGGAGATGTCGAAGACCTGGGTCCTCGTCTTGTCCCGGGCCAGCGCCGCCCGGAGGGCGCTGCCCACCTTGTCGCGGTTCTCGCGGACCTCCATGTCGATGAAGTCGATGACGATGATCCCGCCGATGTCACGGAGCCGCAGCTGCCGGGCGACCTCGTCGGCTGCCTCGAGGTTGTTGCGGAAGACGGTCTCCTCGAGGTTGGTCTTCCCGACGTTCTTGCCGGTGTTGACGTCGATGACGGTGAGCGCTTCGGTCCTGTCGATCACGAGCGAGCCGCCCGAGGGCAGGTAGACCTTGCGGTCGAGCGCCTTGTGGAGCTGTTCGTGGACGTGGTAGCGCTCGAACAGCGGGAGTGTTTCGACCACGGGGTCGAAGTACTCGACCCGGTCGGCGAGCTCGGGATTAACCGCCCCCACGTACTCCTTCACCTGGTCGTAGAGGGTCACGTCGTCGATCACCACCGCCCGGTACTCGCGGTTGAGCTCCTCGCGGATGACCCGGACCGCGATCGTCGGCTCGCGGTAGAGGAGGGCCGGGCCCTGGCCCTTCAGGGCGTCGGCGGCGATGGTCTCCCACTGGCCGACCAGCCGTGCGACGTCGTCGCGGAGCTCCTCCTCGCTGGCGCCGGCCGCCGCGGTCCGAACGATCAGGCCATGGCCCTCGGGTCGCACCGCGTCGACGATGCGCCGGAGGCGGCGGCGCTCGGCGTCCTCGAGGCGCTTCGAGATGCCGTAGGCCGTCGAGTTGGGGACGAGCACCACGAAGCGGCCGGGCAGCGACACCTCCTGGGTGAGGCGCGCGCCCTTCGCCCCGATGGGGTTCTTCGTCACCTGGCAGAGGATGGTCTGCCCGGGTCGCAGCAGCTGCTCGATCCTCGGCTGGCCGCGGGTGCCGGGTTCGACGTCGTCGGTGTCGTAGCGGACGTCACCGTGGTAGAGGACCGCGTTCTTCGGCGTACCGATGTCGATGAACGCCGCCTCCATGCCCGGGAGGACATTCTGGACCCGCCCGCGGTAGATGTTCCCGTCGATCTGGGTCGCGTCGTCCGAGGCACGCGAGACGTAGTGCTCGACCAGCGTGCGCCCCTCGAGCAGGGCGATCTGGGTCACCTCGGGACGGACGTGCACGCAGATCATGTAGCGACCGACGGCCTTGCCCCGCCGTTCGCGGCCTCCGCGCCGCCCCTCGGTGCGGGGGGCGGCCGCGATGTTGCGCTCGGTGGGCCGCTCGGCGGCCGGGCGGCCGTTGCCCGTCCCCTGCCGCTTCCCGCCGCCCTCCCCCTGGCGGGGGGCACGAGGCGCGGGCTCGGGACGCCCGGCCGGCCGTGGCCGTGCACCGGGGACGAGCCCGGTCGGCGGCGAAGTCGGTCGCGCGGGTCGCGTATCTCCGATCTTCGGCCGCTCGGCAGCCGGACGCGCCGGCGGCGCCTGTCCGGCACCCGCACCGGCGCCTGCCACAGCGGCACCGGGGGACGCCGCGGAGGGACAGCCCTCGTCCGGCACGGCCGCCTCGCCGCTCGACGTGCCCGCCGCGGTGGACGGCGTCGCTGACCGCGACCGACCCCTGCCGCCGCGCGAACCTCGCCGCCGGCGGTTGCGCGTGCCCGTGCCCGAGGCGCCGTCGGTCCCGCCGGAATTCAGGCCGGTGTCACCTCCGGACCCGTCGTTCGCACCTGCGGCCTTCTCCGGAGGTGTCCCCGAGCGCGCCGCCGTCTGCGGGGCGGGCTCTTTCGGAACCTCCACCGGTTTCCCGGCTGTGGCTTCTGACATCGAATTCCCTTCCGATACTGCTCATCACGCACCCACCAGGGAGTGCGCGGCGCGGCGGGCGGGGTCTGGACCGTCCCGTCCCGGGAGCGGTTCCCGACGCCTGCCGTCGCGCTCGATCCATTGCTTCGTCCTGCACGCCCGGTCGAGAACCGGGGTCCCTCCTGTCTCGGCGGTCACCGACGCGAGACCGGCCACGAGCTCGGTCGGCCGGAGCCCACGGGGCTGTGTCGCCACTTCCGCCACCAGCGCGAGCTGTCCGTCCGGTCCGGCGCCGTCGGGGACACCGAGGCGCCGGATCGCCGGCCGGATGTCGTCGACGACCTCCCGGCCCTTCCGGACGCGTGCGATCGGAACCTCCGCCGCGCCAGTCGAGTGCGGCGACCAGCCCGTCGAGACGAGTGCGGTCCACCCCGGACAGCCGGATCTCCCATTCGCAAGAGGTGACCAGCTCCTGGAGCGAGCCCGAGCCCGGCTCGACCGGCTCGGCGCCGACCACCTCGACGCCCTCGGGCAGCCGCGCCGACAGCGCCCCGGGCAGGTCGGCCACGGTGAGACGGCCCCCACCGCGCTCCTCGTCGAACGCGACGTCCACGTATTCGCACAGGGACTCGCACCCGGTCGGGAGGGCCAGGCCGAAGCTGAGCTGCGGCCTCGGAGAGAACCCCTTCGAGTAGGAGATCGGGAGGTCGGCGCCGGCGCAGGGCCCGCTCCCACATCCGGGCGACGTCCCTCTGGCTGGTGAAACGGACCTTCCCGAGCTTCGCAAAGCGGAACCGGATCCGCACCTCAGCCACTCCCTCCGACCGAAACGGCCGCATCGTCTGCCGGCGCCCCGGCCGGAGCGGCGCCGGACGGCGCCCTAGGGAGGAATCGTACCGGGACCCGGCCCCCAGTTGAGAGATCCTGCCCGGTACCCTGGCTGCCGCCCGCCGGGGGCAGCGCCGAGGCCACCACGTGCTCCACCCCGAACCCGGTGCATGCGCCGCAGTCGTAGCAGGGTGTCCAGCGGCAGTCCTCGAGGCCGTGCTCGGTCGAGCGCGTCGACCCAGTCCTGCCAGAGGAAGTCCCGGTGGAGGCCGGCCGAGAGGTGGTCCCACGGCAGGGCCTCTTCTCGGCCGCGGTGCCGCTCGAGCACCTCCTCGAGGGAGAGCCCCTCTGCGGCGAGGGCGTCGGTCCACAGGTCGAGGTCGAAATGCTCGGACCACTCTTGGAAGGTGCCGCCGGCACGCCAGACACGTTCGATCACCGCGCCCATCCGCCGGTCGCCGCGGCTCACGATCCCCTCGGCGGCCGTCGCCTTCGGATCGTGCCAGCGGAGGGTGAGACCCCGGACCCCGCGGACCGCGTCCTTGCAGCAGACGGACCTTGCGGGTCAGCTCCTCGACCGTGTTCTGCCCGAACCACTGGAAGGGCGTCTGGGCCTTCGGCACGAAGCCGCCGACCGATGCGGTGACCGATCGCCCCGCGGTGGTGGCGCCGACCGATCTCGACGCAGCGGCGGGCGAGCGCCGCGATCCCGAGGGTGTCCTCGTCGGTCTCGGTCGGCAGGCCGATCAGGAAGTAGAGCTTGATCCGCCGCCACCCCTGGCCGAAGGCCGCGTCCACCGCGGCGTAGAGGTCTTCTTCGCGGATGAGCTTGTTGATGACCTGGCGCATCCGCCAGGTCCCGCCCTCGGGGGCGAAGGTGAGACCGGTGCGGCGGACCCGCTGGATCTGCGCGGCGGTCCCGACGGTGAAGGCGTCGACCCGGAGGCTCGGAAGGCTCACCGACACCTGGCCCGAGCACGCCGGGTCGTCGATGATCGAGGTCACCGTGGCCTCGATGTCCGAGTAGTCGGCGCTCGAGAGCGAGGTGAGGGCCACCTCGTCGTAGCCGGTGCGGGCCAGGCCAGCCGAGACCATGGTGCGGACCTGGTCGGCCGGTCGCTCGCGGACAGGGCGGGTGATCATCCCCGCCTGGCAGAAGCGGCAGCCCCGGGTGCAGCCGCGGAACAGCTCGACGTTGAGCCGGTCGTGGACCACCTCGATGAGCGGCACCAGGTGCTGCTTCGGATAGGGCCACTCGGCGAGATCGGCGATCGTGCGCTTCTCGACCCGCTCGGGCACGTCGGGCCGGAGCGGGAAGGTGCCGGCCAGCCGGGCCGGACCGACGCCGGGCACCGGTGTCGTAGCGCGGCTCGTAGCAGGAGGGCACGTAGACCCCCGGAACCTGCGCGAGCCGGGCGAGGAGCGAGGTCCTGCTCGCGCCGGAGTCCGCGCACCCCGTGCCGCGGCGCGGCCGTCGGCGGCCGAGCACCTCGGTGATCTCCCCCACTGCTTCCTCGCCGTCGCCGAGGACGAAGCAGTCGACGAAGTCGGCCAGGGGCTCGGGGTTGAAGGCGCAGTGGCCGCCGGCGACGACGAGCGGGTCGGTCGCCCCGCGCTCCCGCGCGGACCGGCAGCCCGGCGAGGTCGAGGAGGTTGAGGACGTTGGTGTAGACGAGCTCCGCCGAGAGGTTGAAGGCCAGGACGTCGAAGCCCGCGGCGGGGAGGTGGTTCTCGAGGGAGAAGAGGGGGACGCCGGCCTCGCGCATGGCCGCCTCCATGTCGACCCAGGGGGCGTACGCGCGCTCGGCGAGCGCATCGTCGCGCTCGTTCAGGATCTCGTAGAGGATCTGGAGGCCCTGGTTCGGCAGGCCGATCTCGTAGGTGTCCGGGTAGAGGAGCAGCCAGGAGATCGTGCCGGGTCGGTGCTCGGCGGCCTGCGCTCCGAGCTCGCCGCCGATGTAGCGGGCCGGTTTCGAAACCTGCGCGAGGAGCGGCTCGACCTGTGGCCAGAGTGATGCCATCTCCCGCGACATGCTAGAGCCGGCACCGCCCCGTTCCGGACGCGAGGCCGCCCCGACCATCCCGCCCCCGCCGCTCCGCACCCGCCTTCTTCCTGCTCAGCCGCCCGGCGAGGTGGTCGGCGGCCCGAGGTTGGGCAGCGGGACCGGGTTGGTGTTCTGCACGATCTGCTGCTCGGGCGGCAGCGCCGGGGCGGTCACAGGATGGCTGGCCAGGTAGTTGAAGATCTGGCCGACCACCGGGGCCGACGCGGTCACCCCGTAGCCGGCCTGGTCGATCACGCAGACCACCACGTACTGGGGATTGGCCACCGGGCCGAAGCCGACGAACCACCCGGTCGGCTCCTTGCCCGGTTCGGTGTCGGCCGTCCCGGTCTTGCCGGCGACGCCGCCGGGGAAGGTGGCGAGCCCCGGAGTCCCGTACGCGGTGCCGCTCGGATTGGTCACCGCCCCCTCGAACCCGGTGAGCATCGTCTGGAACGTCGAGGGCGGCAGGCTGACGTGGCCGGTGACCTGGGGGGTGAAGCGCTTGACCACCTGCCCGCTCGAGGAGACGATGCCGGCGGCAACCTGCGGCGCATACCGGGTGCCGCCGTTGGCGAAGGTGGAGTAGGCGACTGCCTGCTCGATCGGCGTGATGACCGTGGCGCCCTGTCCGAAGGCCATCTCGACGTTGTCGCCGGTGTACCAGTAGGTGTTGGGGAAGGCGGTCGGTGCCTGGTTGTGCAGCTTCACCCGCTCCGCCTGGCTGTCGACGCGCGCCGCTCGCCTCGCCCGGCAGGTCGATGCCGGTCAGCTCGCCGAGGCTGTACTGGGCGGCGTAGTCCTGGATGGGTGTCTGTCCGTAGGTCGCGCGCTGGTCGTAGAAGAGCGCGCCGAGGTTGTAGAAGAAGTCGTCGCTCGAGACGGTGATCGCGGTCGACATGTCGATGGACCCGAACCCACCCTCGCCCTCGCTGTTGTGGAGTGGCGCGCAGGAGCCGGTGTTGGTCTTGCACCCGGGGAAGGTGAACGAACCGCTGTCGTCGTAATACTCGTTCGGTGACCAGAGCCCCGAGTCGAGGGCGGCGGTCGCGGTGTTGAGCTTGAAGGTGGAGCCGGGTGTGTAGAGGCCGTCGATGGCCCGGTTGAGCAGCGGCTCGTTGTTGGCGGGTGCGCTGAGGGCCCCGTACTCGGCCGACGAGATGCCGCCCACCCATACCGACGGGTTGTACGACGGGTAGGAGGACATCGCGTAGACCGCGCCGGTCTGGGGGCTCATGACCACTACCGCGCCGCCGGTCGCCGCCGGATAGCAGCCGCTCTGGTTGTTACAGGAGGGGTCGAGGGTCTTGCGCAGGTTGAGGATCTGGGTGGCCAGCGCGCTGTCGGCGACCTGTTGGAGGTTGGTGTCGATGTTGGTCACGATGTTGTCTCCCGCCACGGCGGGAGTGGTCTTGAGGGTGCCCGCCACCTGGCCCTTCGAGTCGACCTCGAGCTCCTGGCGGCCGGGCGTGCCGCGGAGCTCGGGCTCGTACTGGTACTCGAGCCCGGCCTGGCCGAACGCGTCACCGGCTTGATAGCCCTGCGAGGCCCGCGACTTGAGCTCGGCGCTGTTGATGGTGCCCACGTACCCGAGGACCTGCGAAGCCGGGTAGCCGCCCTGCGCGGGCCCGGGCAGCTCGAGCTGCGGGTAGCTGCGCTCGGTGGTCGCGACCGAGCTCACCCCGGGGAACTCGGACTGATGCTCCTTCACGTAGAGCACCTCCGACAGCGGGGCGTTCGAGAGGACGGGCACCGGCTTGTAGAGGCTGTAGCGCGGATCGGCGATCGTCGCGTTCACCTGCGCGGTGGTCTCCCCGATCAGGGCCGCCAAGCGGCCGATGACGTCAGGGTGCTGCTGGGCCGCCAGGCGCGAGAGGGTGATCTGCTCGGTGACCGTGTTGCCCACCAACGGATTGCCGTAGCGATCGACGATGAGCCCGCGGGTGGGCGCGATCGAGACCGTCCGGATCTGGTTGGCGCTCACCGCGTGGGCCGCTGCCGGCGCCTGGAGGACCTGGAGGGTCCAGAGTCGCAGGGCGAGCAGGCCGAAGAGCGCCACGACCGCGAGGCCGGCGATCCGCAGCCGCAGCCCGGGCCGGGCTGCGGTGGTGTCGGGCGCGTCGAGCATCGCCTCGACCGAGAACCGGCTCTGGCGCATCCTCGGCTGCCGGGGTGCCTTGGCCTTCGTCTTGCGTTCGGACGCGGGGCGGGCGAACCACCGCGAGCCGCGGAAGGGATGGCGGAGGGAGCGGCTCACGGGAGCCCAGTATCCCAAGCCCGGGGCGGTCTGCGCCGCGGCCGGCACGAGCGCCGGGCTTCCCCGCGCCCTCGTGGTGCGCCGCGCCGGGCTTCCCCCCACCGGGGTGCATCGAGCCCGCGCTCATCACGCCGCGCCGGACGCGAGGGTCGAGGTGGGCATGCCTTCGGTCGAGGCGGCCGGGAGGCCCCATGCGACGAGCCGCATCGCCGGCAGCGCCAGGACGGCGTTGACCACGGACACGACCACCACGATGCGGAACAGGTCGAGATGGAGCATCTGTGGTTGTCCGAGCACCGAGCCGAGCGCGGCGTAGACGAGCTCGTACAACGCGCTCCCGATCAGGGCGGCGACCGGTGGCAGCCACCGCGCGGACCGGTCGAGCGCGAGGGTCCCCGCTCCGGTGCCGAAGCCGACCAGGCACCCGACCAGCGCAGAGAGCCCGTACGGCGTCGGCAGGAACAGGTCGGCGACGATGCCGGAACCGAAGCCGGCGATCGCGCCCCGGCTCGGTCCGCCGATCACCCCGGCGAGGATCGGGATCAGCACCATCACGTCGGCGTGCACGGTCCCCACCCGCAGATCGAGCACGACGGTCTGCTGGACGACCTCGAAGGTGAGGACGAGGAGCACGAACCGTCCGACGTCGCGCCCGGTCACGTCGCCGGCCCCCACAGCACGACCGACACGTACCGGAGATGTTCGAGGTCGGCGAGCGGCTGGAGGGTCACCGTCTCCTGCGACGAGTTGGTGCCCGAGCGAGCGGACACCACCTTCGCCACCGGGACACCGGGAGGGAAGACGGCTCCTTGGAGCCCGCTCGTCGTGAACACCGCGCCGTCGGTGAGCGGCGTGTTGGACGGAACGAGATCGGCGGCGAGCGGCTTTCCGGCCCCCTGCCCGGTGAGGACCGCGAGCGCGCCGGACCCGCCGTAGCGGACGCCGACCGACGACTGGCCGTCGGTGATCAGCCGGACCGTCGCAGTGTGGTGGTTGGCCTGCACGACCTGGCCCACCAGCCCGCCAGCTCCGACGACCGGCATGTCGAGCTGCACGCCGTCGTCGCGCCCGACGCCGATGCCGATCGTCGCTGCGAAGTCGCTCGTCCCGTAGTCGGTGACCTCGGCCGGCACGGTCTGGAGGTTGGGGAGGAAGGGCAGGTTCAAGACGGCGCTCAGTTGCCGCATCGCCTGCTCGGTGTCGGCCTGGGAGGCAGCCTGCATCCGAAGGCGGCCGATCTCGGCCTCGAGCTTCTGGTTCTGCTCGCTGACCGCCCCGTAGCGGACCGCCCCCGCGAGGAAGCCGCCGATCGGGTCGATCACATGCGTTGACGCCGCTGCGCACCGGGGCGAACGCGTCGCTCGCGACCGATTTCACTCCCGAGGTGATCGAGTGGAAGCCGCTCCGCGCGTCGAGGGTGATGATGGTCACCGACGCGAGGACCAGCAGCACCAGGGTCGTCCGGGGACGGCGGGACCGCCGAGGTGGCGCCACCGCAGCGTTGCCCTCGGGTCGTTCAGCGGGCCGAGGAGGTGATGAGGACCTGCTTCAAGGCCTCGAACTCCTCGAGGCACTGCCCGCTGCCGATCGCCACGCAGTTGAGGGGGTCACGGGCCACCACGATGGGCATGCCCGGTCTCCTGGGTGAGACGGCTGTCCAGCCCGTGGAGGAGGGCTCCGCCGCCGGTGAGGACGATTCCCTGCTCCATGATGTCCGCGGCCAGCTCGGGCGGGGTGCGGTCGAGGGTGACCTTGACCGCGTCGACGATGGCCGACACCGGCTCGTCGATCGCCTTGCGGATCTCCTGGGTGGAGATGACCACCGTCTTCGGGAGGCCGGTCACCAGGTCGCGGCCGCGGATCTCCGCGTGCAGCTCCTCTTCGAGCTCGTAGGCCGAGCCGAGCGCGATCTTGATCTCCTCCGCGGTGCGCTCGCCGAGCGCCAGGCTGTACTCCTTCTTCACGAAGGAGACGATCGCCTCGTCGAGCTCGTCACCACCGATCCGGATCGACTGGCTGGTGACGATGCCACCGAGCGAGATGACCGCGACCTCGGTGGTCCCGCCGCCGATGTCGACGACCATGTTGCCGGTCGGCTCGTGGACCGGCAGCCCCGCGCCGATGGCGGCGGCCATCGGCTCCTCGATGATGTACGCCTTCCGGGCGCCCGCGTACTCGGCGGCCTCCATCACCGCGCGCTGCTCGACACCGGTGATGCCGGAGGGGACGCAGATCACCATCCGGGGCTTCGCGAACCGCCGCTGGTGCACCCGGTGGATGAAGTAGCGGAGCATCTTCTCGCAGATCTCGAAGTCCGCGATGACCCCGTCCTTCAGCGGCCGGATGGCCTGGATGTGGCTCGGCGTCCGGCCGATCATCCGCTTGGCCTCGGCACCGACCGCGAGAGGCCGGCCGTCCTTCACGTTGACCGCCACCACCGAGGGCTCGTTGAGCACGATGCCCCGCCCACGGACGTAGACGAGGGTGTTCGCAGTGCCGAGGTCGACAGCCATGTCACGGCCGAGCAGTGAGAACCCATTGTCGCGCATCGGAGATGTGCTCCTCCGTCGATGGTCGGACCGGACTGGGCAGGTGCGCCGCGCACACCGCTGCTCCGCCGCACCGGGGTCACGGGCTGCCGGAGCCGGACTCAGGCTACGGGAATCGGCCCGGTGAAACAAGGTCGCCCGGCCGCCCGCCCATCCGGGTACGCCGGTGATCGAAGGCAGCGCGGATCCCTCGCGAAGGGGCCTCGGTGAGGAATCCGCCGCGGTTCAGGCGAGGCGAGGGGAAGAAAATGCCGATCTCCCGCGCCGGCCGACTCCTCCGAGTCGGAACCGTGGACGAGGTTCTCCCCCGTCTCCAACGCGAGGTCGCCCCGGATCGTGCCCGGTGCCGCGTCGATCGGGATCGGTCGCGCCCATCAAGTTGCGGACGACCCGAAGGTCTCGGTCCGGTCCCTCGACCACCATCACCATCGAGGGCGAGCGGGTGATGAACCGGACCAGCTCGTCATAGAAGGGCTTGCCCTGGTGCTCGGCGTAGTGACGGGCCGCCACGGACTCGTCGATCGTGCGCAGCTCGGCGGCGACCACACGAAGGCCTTTCCGCTCGAGCCGGCCGATGATCTCACCGGTCAGACCGCGTTCGACGGCGTCGGGCTTGGCGATGACGAGCGTGCGTGCCACGAGCGTCGCAGGCTAGCCGACCCTTTCGACCGGTGTCAGACCCCGGCGCGGGCACGCCGTCGACCGCGCCCGGACACGCGGACGGATCGCTGTTCAGACCGTGTCCCCGACCAGCACGCGCCGGGCGTCGGCCGCGACGTAGAGCGAGCCGCACACGACGATGCGGTCCTCGGCCCCTGCCTCGTCGCAGCGCGACCGCGACGGCATCTGCGGGGTCGCGGGCGCTGCGCACCTCCATGCCGAGTCCGGCCGCAGCCTCCGCGACGACCTTCGGCGCGAGCGCCCGCGGCGAGTCGGGACGGCACGCGACCACCGAGCGCACTCCGGCGCGCGACCAGCGGCTCGAGCATCGCCACCGGATCGCGTCCCGACAGCATGCCGACCACGGCGACCGACTCGCCGGAGGCCGCGAACTCCTCGGCGAGCGAGCGGGCGAGCGCCTGCATACCGGCCACGTTGTGCGCCCCGTCCACGATCAGGAGCGGCTGGCGCCCGACGACCTCGAGCCGTCCGGGCACCCGCAGGCCCACGAAGGCCGCCTCGACCACTTCCGGCAGTCGAGCGGTGCGCCGAACAAGGCCTCCACCGCGGCGAGCGCGCACGAGGCGTTGTCGCCCTGGTGGGCACCGTGCAGGGGAACCAGCACCTCGGGGTAGCTGGCGTGCGGGGTGCGCACGTCGAGCAGGCGGCCCCCGACCGCCAGCCGGTTGGCGATACACCCGAAGTCCTCGTCTCTGCACCCAGACCTCGGCCGCATCGCCGGCGAGGGCGGCTCGCCGCAGGAGGGCCACGAGCGACGGTTCGGTCTCGCCGACGACCACCCGGCTGCCCGGCTTCACGATCCCGCTCTTGTCACGGGCGATGTCCTCGAGCGTCGGGCCGAGGACCTCGGTGTGGTCGTAGCTGATGTTGGTGATCACCGCGACGTCGGCGTCGACGACGTTGGTGCAGTCCCAGGTGCCGCCGAGTCCGACTTCGATCACCGCAACGTCGACGGCCTCGTCGGCGAACCAGGCGAAGGTGGCAGCGGTCAGCAGCTCGAAGCGGGTCGGCCGTTCGTGCAGCAGGTGCTCGAGACGCGCCAGCGAGGCGAGGACCTCGACGAATGGACTCGTCGTCGATCGGCTCGCCGTTGCGTGCGAGCCGCTCGTTCACTCGGCTGAGGTTGGGGCTGGTGTAGGTGCCGACCGACGAGACCCTGCTCGCCGCGAGCAGTGCGGTCACCATCGCCGCCGTCGATCCTTTGCCGTTGGTGCCGGTGATGTGCAGCAGCCGGGCAGGCGGGTTCGGGATCGCCGAGGAGGTCCGATCAGCTCGCGCATGCGCTCGAGTGTCGGTAGCGATCGCCGCGAGGGGATGGACGACTCGAAGTCGATGTGCGAATCGAGCCATCCGAGGGCTTGGATGCAGGTCGTCGAAGTTCATGGCGCGGTGACGACGGGAGATGTGGTCCGCAATCGGCGGCCACCCACAGACCCGGCCCCGCGGGAGTCGCTGGGAGCCGCCAGCGGCCGCTGGCTCAGGAGGCGGCCCGCCGGCTCCGCGACGACTTGGCGGGCGGGCGGTTGAGCGGCACGAGGGTCGGATGGACCTTGTCGAGGACCACCGCTCGGTCGACGACGCACTTGGAGATGTCGGTGCGGCTCGGCAGGTCGTACATCACCTCGAGGAGCACCTCCTCGAGGATGGCGCGGAGGCCCCTCGCCCCGGTGCCCCGGAGCAGCGCCTGCTCGGCGACCGCGTCGAGCGCATCGTCGGTCAGCTCGAGCTCGACGTGATCGAGCTCGAAGACCCGCTTGTACTGACGGGTCAGGGCGTTCTTCGGCTCGACCAGGATCCGGATGAGGGCGTCCTTGTAGAGGTGGGAGACCGCGCTCGACCACCGGCAGCCGGCCGATGAACTCGGGGATCAGCCCGAACTTCATCAGGTCCTCGGGGAGCACCAGTCGCAGCAGCTCCGAGTCGTCGCGCTCCGAGGCCTTGCGCACCTCGGCCCGGAAGCCCATGCCCTTGCGGCCGATCCGGTTCTCGATGATCGAGTCGACGCCGGCGAACGCGCCACCGCAGATGAAGAGGATGTTGGTGGTGTCGATCTGGATGAACTCTTGATGGGGATGCTTGCGTCCGCCTTGGGGTGGCACCGAGGCGGTGGTTCCCTCGAGGATCTTGAGGAGAGCCTGTTGCACGCCCTCGCCGGAGACGTCCCGCGTGATCGACGGGTTCTCCGACTTGCGGGCGATCTTGTCGATCTCGTCGATGTAGATGATGCCCGTCTCGGCCCGCTTCACGTCGTAGTCGGCGGCCTGGATCAGCTTCAAGCAGGATGTTCTCGACGTCCTCGCCCACATAGCCCGCCTCGGTCAGGGCGGTCGCGTCGGCGATGGCGAAGGGCACGTTGAGCATGCGGGCGAGGGTCTGCGCGAGGAGCGTCTTCCCGCAGCCGGTCGGGCCGAGCAAGAGGATGTTCGACTTGGCGAGCTCGACCTCGTTGTCGTGGGGGCCGTTGTTGCCGGCCTGTACCCGCTTGTAGTGGTTGTAGACCGCGACCGACAGGATCTTCTTCGCGTACTCCTGCCCGATCACGTAGTCGTTGAGGAACTCGTAGATCTCCTTCGGCTTCGGCAGGTCCTCGAAGGTGAGCTCGGTGGTGTCGGCAAGCTCCTCGGCGATGATGTCGTTGCAGAGCTCGATGCACTCGTCGCAGATGTAGACGCCCGGGCCCGCGATGAGCTTCTTCACCTGCTTCTGGGACTTGCCGCAGAAGCTGCACTTCACCAGGTCGCCGCCGTCTCCGAATTTCGCCACGTCGGTTCCTCTTGTCCTTTGGTCAGCGGTCCCAGTCGTTGCTCGGTCGTCGCATCGCGGTCCGTGCCGCCGGATCGGCTGCCGAATCCTAGCTGCTCGGCCGTCGCCACCTTCGATTCGCGCCTAGGCGGCGCCCGACTGCCTCCATGGCCGGCGCATCCCTTGCAGTGATCACCTCGTCGATCAGGCCGTAGCTGACCGCCTCTTCGGCCGTCATGATGAAGTCCCGATCGGTGTCCTTCGACACGCTCTCGATCGACTGGCCGGTGTCGTTGGCGAGCATGCCGTTCAAGAGGTCCCGCATACGGAGGATCTCCTTGGCCTGGAGCTCGATATCGCTGGCCTGGCCCTCGACGCCCCCGAAGGGCTGGTGCAGGAGGATGCGTGCGTGGGGCAGGGCGAACCGCTTGCCCTTGGTGCCCGCCCCGAGGAGGACGGCCGCGGCCGAGGCGGCCTGTCCGAAGCAGAACGTGGAAGTGTCCGGCTTGATGTACTTCAAGGTGTCGTAGATCGCGAAGAGCGCCGTGATGTCGCCACCGGGCGAATTGATGTAGAGGTGGATGTCTTTGTCCGCCTCCTCGGACTCGAGGAAGAGCAGCTGCGCGCACACCAGGTTGGCGACGGTGTCGTTGATCGGTGTGCCGAGGAAGATGATCCGCTCTTTGAGCAGCCGCGAGTAGAGGTCGTAGTTGCGCTCGCCTCTGCTGGTGGACTCGACCACCCAGGGAACGCTGTAGGCCTGCGGTCCCGGTGTGTTGCTCTGCATTGCTCACGGTCATCGAGCGTCCTCCTCGTCCTCGCTGCACCTCTAGCTCCTCCCGCGACATCGGCTCTCCGTCGTCCCCGACCAGTTCGACGTGGTCGACGAGCCATCGCAGCGCCTTCGCCTTGCGTCGGTCCGAGCGTACCGTCGACAGGCGACCCGACCGTTCCAGTCGGTCCCGGACCTGGTCGACGTCCATCTCGAGGCGTCCGCCATCGCCGCGAGCTCCTCGTCGACTTCCTCGTCGGTCACCTCGATGGACTCCGCGTCGGCCAGCGCCCGCAGGGCGAGGTCGGCCTTCACGCTCCGTAGCGCGGCTTCGCGCAGCCCTTCGAGGAACTCCTCCTCGCTCTGGCCGGTCGCCCGGACGAAGTCTGCGACGCCGATCCCCTGGGCCTCGAGACGGTGCCCGAGGTCGTGGACCCGCTCGCGGAATTCCTCGTCGACGAGTTGCGGCGGGATCTCCTCGGTCACCAACTCGACCAGCGCGTCGACGGCCCGTTGCTCGAGCGCGAAACGCGCCCGCGCGACGTGGCGCTCGCGGAGCCGGGTACGCAGGTCGGCGGTCAGCTCGTCGACGGTCACGAACTCCGAGGCCTCGGCGGCCCATTCGTCGGTCACCTCGGGGAGGACGAGCTCTTTGACCTCTTTGACCAGCACCTGGAAGGAGACGGACTGGCTCTCTGGTCCGACCGACGAGGTGAAGCGGAAGATGTCGCCGGGCCGCGCGCCTCGCAGATGCTCGTCGAGCTCGGCTACCACCCCCCCACTCCCAACCTCGTAGAGGAAGTCGGTCGCGTCGAGGTCGCGGGTGCGCGTCGTCTCCGGTCACGCCGATCGGGTGCCGTGCAGGTCGATCGTCACCTGGTCCCGGTCACGGGCGGGACGGCCACCTCGACCAGCTCGCCCGAGGTCGCACGGAGACGGTCGAGCTGCTCGTCGACCTCCTCGTCGGTGACGTCGAGGATCGGGAGGGTGACCACGAGACCCTGGTATCCGGGGATGCCGACAGTGGGCCGCACGAGCACCACCGCGTCGAACGCCACCGCGCCCTCTCGCCGCCGGAGGTGATGTCGATGTCGGGACGGTCGATCGGATCGAGCTCGGTGTCGCTCACGGCCTGCGCGTAGAAGTCGGGCAGGACCTCCCGGATGGCCTCGCCGCGCAATGCGGCCGGTCCTCCCATGCGGGCCTCGATCACCCGGCGCGGCACCTTCCCGGGGCGGAACCCGGGAACGCGCACCTCCCGACCGAGCCGCTTGACGACCCCTCGAGTGCCTCGGTCGATTTCGGCCTCGTCGATCTCGACGGAAAGCCGGACCTTGTTGCCCTCTTCGGGGGCCGCGGTGGCGCGCATACGAAGGAGCAAGTGTACCGGCACGCGTGACCGGCGACGACGCGAACGATCCCGTGTGCGCTCGGCGGTCGCCTCGAACGTGTCGCTCGGGCGATGCGTAGATCATGAACGCCATGGCGTCGAGCACCCGGTGCCCGAGCTCGACGTCGCCGTCGAGCCTGACCGCGCCCGAGGCCAGGACCGTCCGAGGACGCCACTCTCCCGAACCCGAGCCGCCAGAACGAGTCCTGGTCCATGCGAGGACGACGGACGGCGATGCGGGCGGAGGTGCAGAGGGCACGAGTCGCACCGCGGCCGCCGTCCATCCGGACGAGCACCTGGCGCCCGAGGTCGCCCGCGACGTCGAATCGGACCGTCGTCCCGTCCGGCGGCGCAACTCGCTTGCCGACCACGAAGGGCATCGCGCGCGCGCAGCGGTCGAGCGAGATCGGCCTCCCCCGGACCGTTGCGGCCGCCGGGCCGCCCGAGCGCGCGGCGCACGTCCTGTTCGTGCGCCCAGCTGTCGATGACCCGGGTCTCCATGAACTCGCGGTAGGGCACCTGCCCGATCGGGCTCGGTCCGATCACGTCGAACTCCTCTGGCGACATCGCGCAGGGACGGAGCCCTCGAGACGTCGCCGTCGTCTCGACGAACTCAGCGAGCATCTCGTCGCCGGGAACCGGCCGCCGCGCCCCGACCCATGCCTCGTTGATCTCGCCGAACGGGTTGCGCACGTGATCGGGCATCTGCCGCGGGCGTCGGCGGTGAGGGTTCGCCGAGCAGCATCCGCTCGACGCCGATCGAGATGGGAGAGCTGATCCTTCACGGCCCAGCCCGGGCAGTCGGTCGGGAGCTCCCACTCGTGGCTCGCCGAGCTGCTCGCATGCGGCCGGCGAGCGAGCCCCAGACCTCGCGCGAGCTGGTCGACGACCGGCTCTCGGTTCGCGGCTGTGCATGTCGCCGCGCTGATCCTCGGCGGGAGTGTCGGCCGAGGGTGGGCCGCGGTCAGCGGGGAGCGCGGCCTCGATCGCGTCGATCACCTCGGGTGCCTCGGGATCGACCATCGGCCGGAAGCGCTGGACGATCTCGCCGTTCGGTGAGACCAGGAACTTCTCGAAGTTCCACTGGATGTCGCCCGCCTCGCCGTCGGCATCGGGGAAGGCGGTGAGCTCGTCGTAGACCGGGATGGCGCCCCTCGCCGTTGACCTCGATCTTCTCGAACATCGGGAACGGTGACCCCGTAGGTCGGTGGAACAGAAGGTGGCGATCTCCTCGGCGGACCCGGGCTCCTGCTCGCCGAACTGGTTGCACGGGAACCCGAGCACCGTAAAGCCCTTGTCGGCATAGGTCTTCTGGAGCCGCTCGAGACCTTCGTACTGGGGCGTCAGGCCGCATTTGGAGGCAACATTGACCACGAGGAGCGCCTTGCCCCTGTAGTCCCCGATCGACGCCGGCTTCACCGTCAGGGTTGGAGGGCGGGTTCGTAGATGCTCATGGGGGCAGTGTAGAGGTCGGGTCGGCGAGCCGCCGCCACCGAAGAAGCCCTGGTTGAGCTGGGCGTCGGCGGTTAAGAAACACCGGCTGGCGGGACGATGATGAAGTGGAGCCTCGCCGAGGTCTCCGGGTCGGACCGGCACCGAGGGGTTTGATGACGAGTCACGCAGAGGTAGACCAGTCGGGCCATCGAACCCGGGGGCGGTTGGCGCCGTCGCCGGCGTGGTCGTCCACGTCACTGATCGACCTCGTCCGCACGGCGGGCGGGCGAGATCGGTGTCGCTCAGGCGCTGGCCCTCGCCGACGACCACCGCCCTTCTCGGACGCTCGACGACTTCGCCGAGTGGAGCTCGCTTCGAAGAAGGCGATCGCCTCTTCAACGCCGCGTCCCTGGTGACCGGCGACGAGGCGATCGGCCTCCATGTGGGCGAGACCGTGCTCTTCACGCGCCGACGGTAGCGGCTTCATCGAGCGCCTCCGAGAGGCCGGATCGTCCGAGAACGTCTTCGCACGACGAGTCGGCCCTCGTCGGCCACTTCGAGACGGCCTCGGAGGCGAGTGCCCTCGAGGTCGGCGGCGATCATGCCCTGGTGTGGGTCGCTCCGCGGGGGACCCGGCCCCGACATGCACACCTCTGCGAGCTCACCCGGGGAATCCTGACCACAGTGCCGGGGCTGTTCGGCATCGACACGGCGCACATCACCGAGCAGGAGTGCAGCGCCCGGGGAGGGCGCGCGTGCGTCTACGCGTTGAGCTGGGGTGCCGAGGCGGGCCTGTTGGAAGAGGCGGAACGAGCACCAGAGCACGAGCCGGAACCGGAGCGAGTCGACGAGGCCGGGCCGGAACTGGAGCGGGCGGAGGAGGCGGGACCGGAACCGGAGCGGGCGGAGGCGGCGGGGCGGGAACCGGCCGAGGAGTTCGTCGACGACCACGGAGTGGCAGCCGCAGCCGAGGAGGTCGTCGCCGGGCACACTCACCGGCTCGAGGTTGAGGCCGAGGCGGCCGGCGCCGAGTCGGAGGACATCGGGAGCGGTGACATGCCACTGCGGATCGTGCCCGAGTCAGGTGACACCGGGCACACCGGTGGCCAGACCCGCGAAACCGACGTCGCCGCCGAGCCCGCGGGCGCCGCCACCCACGCCGAATCCCGCGACGACGCCTCCACCGGCGGCGAGGCGCCCGCGGCAGATCCGGGGCCGGCAGCCGTGCCCCCCGACAGTCCCTCTCTCGGCGAACGGACGATCGCCGGCTCCACACCGAGCTCGAACAGATGAGCGTGCTGCTCGACGGCGCTCTCACCACCACTCCCGAGGTGCTCGACGACGGCGTCGAATACCTCCTTTCCCAGATCGCGAACCGGGCCGACGCGGTCATCGCCGCGCCGAGCTATCTGCTGATGGTGCGGGTCGGACCGGGCACGCCGATCCAGCTGCACCACCGCGGGCTCGAGCCGAGCCAGGCGCAGACCCTCGCGGCCGAGCTGTGGCGCGAGCACCCCGACGACGCCGGCGGCTCGCGAGCTGGTCGTCGACATCACCTCGCCACGACGCCGATACGGACGGGTCGCGGCCTTCCACTCCGCGGGGACGATGCCCGACGGCGGCCGAGGAGCGGGTGCTCGAGCTCTTCGGCCGCTACGCGGCCGCCGCCCTCGACGTGTTCAGCGTCGTCTCCGACGCCAAGCGCTCCGACGCGACGGCGAGGGCGCTCCTCTCCTTCTCCGAGGCGCTCTCCCACGCGACGACCCTTTCGGAGTCCGTCCAGCTGCTCGCCAACACCGCACCCGGCGTGACCGGATGCGACCTCGCGATCGTCTTCCTCTGGGACCGCGCCGCCGGCCAGCTGGTCCCCCGGGCGATCACCGGCGGTGCGCCCGGAACCGCCATCCGGATCGGGCCGATCGTGCCGGACAGCCCGCCTGGTCGGCCTGCCAGCTGGCGCCCGGTGGTCCCTGGTCGTCCGGAGGTCCCGAGCGGTGGCGGCAACGGCCATCCCCCGGCCCACCTCGCCCACGGGACAGCGTCCGCCCCCTCGACGGAGCATCCCCGGCGTTCGTGGAACGACGTCGTCGCGATCCGGACCGACACCGAGGAGTTCGAACGGGTGGTCGGGCTGCGGGAGGTGATCGTCCTCGACCAGGGTGCGGAGGACCCGCGGGTCACGCAGCCTCATGGAGCAGTCGGGCGCGGTGGCCTCTGTGGTCGCTCCGTTCTTCGCCGCCGGCGAGTTCCTCGGTGTGGTCGCGGCCAACTTCGGCCCCGACACTCCCACCTCCGCCGTCCACGATCCCGACCTCCACGAACGCCTGGCCGGCCTTGCCGATCAGGCCGCCACCGCGCTGCAGAACCTCGACCTGCTCGAGAAGGTCTCGCACATGGCGTGGCACGACGCCCTCACCGGATTGCCCAACCGCCGGCTCTTCGAGGACCGGGTCGAGCAGGAACTGGTGCGCTCCCGCCGGGTGGGCGAGCCGGTGTGCATGTTCTTCGTCGACCTCGACCACTTCAAGTCGGTCAACGACACCTTCGGGCACGCTGCCGGCGACGATCTGGTCGAGCAGGTGGCCGAGCGCCTCACCGCGACGGTGCGGAGCCAGGACACCGTGGCACGTGTCGGCGGAGACGAGTTCGCGATCCTGCTCCCCGGCCTTGCCGACCAGGTGGCCATCGACCAGCTGGCCCAGCGCACCCTGGAGGCGCTGAGCGAGCCGTTCGTCCTCTTCGGAGAGGAGGTCGCGACCTCTGCGTCGAGTCGGGATCGCGATCGCACCCGAGCACGGGGACACCTACGACGACCTGCTCAACCGTGCCGACGAGGCGATGTACCGGGCCAAGGACAGCGGACGGAACGCGTTCCGCATGTACGTCCCGCCGACGCACGGCGCGGAGCGCGACCGGCCCTCCCTCGACGACCGGGCCATGTACACCGATCTGCTCCGTGCACTCGACCGGGGCGAGTTCTTCGTGCTGTACCAACCCTACATCGACCTGAAGAGCGGCGAGGTGGTCGGCGTCGAGGCCCTGGTCCGCTGGGACCACCCGACCCTCGGAGCCCTCGAACCCTCGTCGTTCATCACGCTCGCCGAAAAGAGCGACGTGATCGTGGCGCTCGACAGCTGGGTCCTCGAGGAGGCGTGCCACCAGATGCGGGAATGGATGGACCGCGGCCTCGAGCCGGTGCGGCTGTCGGTCAACCTTGCGTCGAGGGACCTTTCGAACCCCGACCTGTTCGAGACCATCCGGCGCACGCTGCAGGAGACCGGCATCGATCCCACCTCGCTCGAGCTCGAGATCACCGAGCGGGTCGTCTTCGACTCCTCGGGACCCGGTCGCGACAACATCGAGCGACTCCGGCGACTCGGGGTCCGCTTCACCATCGACGACTTCGGCCTCGGCAACTCCTCGCTCAGCCGCATCGGCTCCTTTCCGGTCAGCACTCTCAAGATCGACCGCTCGTTCGTCCAGCACCTCGGGCCCGACCGTGAAGACAACGCACTGGTGTCGGCCATCATCTCGATGGCCGAGCGCCTCGGCCTCGACTGCATGGCCGAGGGCGTCGAGACCACGTTGCAGAGCCGGATCCTCTTCGATCGGGGCTGCACGACCGCCCAGGGCTACTTCTTCAGCCCACCCCTCGCTGCCGGCGAGATCGAGCGCCTGCTCACCGATGGCCTCGACGAGGTCGCGGCGGCCCCCTCGCTCTTCGACGTGGTCCTTCGACGAATGGGCCGGCAGCGAGTCGGAGCCAGAGAACGTCCAGCTCAGAGCGCAACCCGTACCGGAACGCCCCGCCAGGCAGCCGAGTGGGGACCGAGTGATCGGCGGCACCTCCGAGGGAGACGGGGGCTCATCACGTCCGCCCGCCGGCGGGCACAGTGCTAACTGGAGTTAGCACTGTGGAGGGTCCATCCCCCCTCCGCTCCTACGCTGCCGGTACTTTCGGACCATCCCATCACCGGATGGTCGCCACTCAGAGGAGGAGCCATGGCGTCGTACGAGGGTTACTGCGTGAAGTGCCGCGAGAAACGACAGTTCGAGGGCGAAGTGGTCGAGATGGCCAACGGCCGCCGATCGGCGAAGGGGAAGTGCCCCACCTGCGGCACCGGGATGAACAGGATCCTGGGCAAGAATTCCTGACGTCGCCGGGCGGGGTCGGTCACAGGGGCCGGCTACCGCCTGCCGGCCTCGAGTGAGAGCGCGTCGATCACGGCGCCCTCGCGGAGTCCCCATTCGCTGACGACCAGCGCCGGCAGGCCGAGGTGCTCGACCAACGACGAGAGCACGACCGCTCCGATCGGGAGGAGGGGCGCGCGCCGTGCCTGGATGCCCGGCAGCGCGAGTCGTTCCTCGAGGTCGAGCCCGGCGAGGCGGTCGGCGAGCTCGTGGATCTGCCCCGCAGGAAGCTCCACCTGGTTGACCTCCTGCGACGCTGACCGCTGGTCGCGGGTAGAACGGTGGAGACCGAGCGCCAGGCGGGCAAGGGCCCGGAGGGTCCCCCCGCTCGCCACCACCCGCCGACCTGCGGACCGGTGGCGCGTCAGCATCTCGCGGATCGGCCCCGCCCGTTCGACGGTCAGCCTGCCGATCAGGCCCCGGTCGGCAGCCGACAGCACGTCGCCGGCGCCCAGCTCTCCGCTCATGCGAGCGGTACCGAGCGGCACGCTCGCCACCGCGTGGATCTCGTCGACGGTGCCCACCCCCGCCTCGAGGCTCCCACCGCCGAGGTCGAGCCCGAGGACCGGATCCGTGCCGACCCAGACGCCCGCACGTTGGCCGAGGAAGCACAGCCGGGCCTCCTCCTCGCCGGTCAGCTGGGTGACCGGATGGTCGAGCACGCGCTCCAACCGGGAGAGGAGCTTCGAGCCGTTGGCCGCGTCACGGAGGGCCGCGGTGGCGAGGGCGACCACCACGTCGACACCGGCGTCGTCGGCCGCGAGCTGCAGCCTGCGCACCGTCCGGACCGCAGAGGCCGCGCGCTCGGCGGGCACGCCGCCGGTGCGAGCCACCTCGGTCCCGAGATGCAGGAACGAGCGGCGACGGAGGACCGGCACGAGGGCGCCGTCGCGGTATGCGTCGACGACCATGAGATGGAACGAGCTGCTCCCGAGGTCGAAGACGGCGACGCGGACGCTGGACACGGCGTGACGCTATCCGGTGCCCGTCCGAGCAGGGGCGATCGGCGGCGGTGCCCTACGCTGTCGGTGGAGGAACCAGGGTTCCGACCGATCCGGGAAGTAGCGCAGCTTGGTTAGCGCGCCTGCTTTGGGAGCAGGAGGTCGCGGGTTCAAATCCCGCCTTCCCGACGCCGCTCTTTTCCTGCGGCGGTGCCGCGTCCTGCGGCGGTGCCGCATCGGGCGGCGGTGCCGCGTCGGACCGACCTCAGGCGCTCCGGGCGCCGGCGAACGAAGCAGCGACGGCGGTCGCGGGCAGCGGCTCGGAGAAGAGGAAGCCCTGGGCGAGATCGCAGCCGAGCTCGCGGAGGACCGCGAGCTGCCGGTGTGTCTCCACACCCTCGGCGACCACTTCGAGCCCGAGGGCGTGGGCGAGGGTGATCACCGCCGAGACGATCTCCTCGCTCTCGCGGCTGACACCCAGTTCCTCGACGAAGAGCCGGTCCACTTTCACGATGTCGAGCGGGAATTTCGACAGGTAGCTGAGCGACGAGTACCCGGTGCCGAAGTCGTCGATGGCGAGCGAGACGCCCACGTCCTTCAGCGCATGCAGGACCGCGCGTGCGGTGGTCGCGTCACGGATCAGCGCGCTCTCGGTGATCTCCAGGGTCAGGTGCTCGGGCGGCAGACCGGTCCGGGCGAGGATGTCCTCGACGGTGCGGACGATGCGTGGATCGTCGAGCTGGCGCGGGGAGAGGTTCACCTCCATCGAGCCGCGGGGACCGCGCGGGTGGACCTGCCAGTCGCGAAGCTGCCGGCATGCCTGCTCGAGCACCCACGCCCCGATGGGGATGATCAGACCGCTCTCCTCGGCGACCGGGATGAAGCGGTTCGGGGCGACCAGTCCCTGGCCCGGCTGGCGCCACCGCACGAGCGCCTCGACGCCGATCGGTGTGGCCCCGTCGATCTCGACGACGGGCTGGTAGTGGAGGGTCAGCTCGCGCCGTTCGATGGCCCGGTGCAGCGAGTGCTCGGTCGTCATCCGGTCGAGCACCTCGAGCCGTATGGGTTCGCCGAACACCTCGACCGCGGAGCCTCCGCGCTCCTTCGCTCGGTACATCGCGGCCTCGGCGTTCGACAAGAGCGTCGATGCCTCGTCGACCCCGAAGGTGTTGAGGGCCACGCCGACCGAGGCCCCGAGGAAGACCTCGCCTCCGTTGACCTCGAAGGGCTCGCCGAGCGCGATGGCGGCACGCTCGGCGTACCCGACGGCCTTGTCGACCGCGTGGCCGGTGGCGTCGGTGACCAGGGCCAGGAACTCGTCCCCGCCGAAGCGGGCCACGAGCTCCGCATCCGCGGCGACCCGTGCCAACCGTTCTGCGACGAGGGCGAGGACCAGGTCGCCGGTGTCGTGGCCCATCGTGTCGTTGATCGCCTTGAAGCGGTCGATATCGAGGAGCACGGCCGCCACGCTGCCGGGGATGTCGCGGCCTCCGGCGATCGCCGCGGCAAGCCGCGAGCGAAAGCGCGCCCGGTTGGGGAGACCGGTGAGCGGGTCGTGGAGGTCGGGACGGGCCGCTGCTCCCAACCGCAGGGTGGCCCGGTCGGTGATGAATCCGGCGACGTGCGGGGCGGCGCCCGGGCCGGCCGCGAACACACGCAGCTCGGCCACCACGCGGTGGCCTGCCTTGTGCACGAGTTCGACGAGCCGGCGGGGCCCCTCGGATCGGACGGCGCGCCGGGCGACGACGCGGTCGGGATCGTCGAGCGTGAACGGTGAGCGCAGCTGTCCGACCGGGAGCACGGTCTCGGCGACGGTTCGGCCCACGATGTCGTCCCGTCGCCAGCCGAGCATCCGCTCGGCCATCGGGTTCCATTCGACGACCGTCCCGGTCGCGTCCACCTCGACGTACGCGTCGGGGCAGTGCGCGATCATCCGGGCGAGATGCTCGGCGGGACCGGGACCGGGATCCACCGTCCCGAGCGGGCGGACCGCGTCCGTCATGCCGCTGGCGCCGACGTCGACCGCGGCAACGAGCAGCGCGGCGTCGAGGTGGCGGACCCGGCCGAACGTTGCCGGGCCGACCATGTCATCGTCCGGTCTCGTCGCGTGGGGCCGCCGACCCGGCACGGTGTGAGCTGATCGACCATCGTCTCCCGTTCGACACCGATTGCGTGCGCGCCACCCGACGACGAGGCCGCACTCCGCAGCATGGTAGGCACCGGTGCGCACCCGATCAAGGAATTGCCGTGCCGACGGGTACGCCGTGTACCGTGCGGCGTGGTCGTCGTCACCGGCACGCTCCAGAAGGAGGCGTGGGATGCCGGCAGGCTGCCGCCCGTCGAACAGGTGCGGCCCGGGCTGTGGTCGATTCCGGTGCCCATCCCCGACAACCCGCTCCGCTACGTGCTCGTCTACGCACTCGAGCTCCGCGGGGGCGGCATCGCGCTGGTCGATGCGGGATGGAACACCGACGAGGCATGGAGTGCCCTCGGCGCCGGGCTGAAGGAGGCGGGCGGGAGCGTCTCGGACGTGCAGGCGGTGCTGGTCACTCACATCCATCCCGATCACTACGGCCTCGCCGGACGGGTGCGCGACGCCTCGGGGGCGTGGATCGGGCTGCACCCCGCCGACGCGGTCATGCTCGAGGCGCGCTACGGCGACACCGACCGCCTGGTGGAGTCGATGGTCGGCCTGCTCGCCGAGTCCGGCGTCCCCCCGGAGCGCCGGCCCGACCTGGCGCGGGCGTCGATGGTGATCAAGTCGCTCGTGACGATGGCCCAGCCCGACGTCCTCTTCGAGGACGGACGCGAGGTCGGGCTTGCCGGCTGGCCGCTTCGGACGATCTGGACGCCCGGGCACTCACCCGGCCACGTCTGCTTCTACAGCGACGAGCGCCGGCTCCTGCTGTCGGGCGATCACGTCCTTCCGCGGATCACACCGAACATCTCGGTGCACAGCCAGCAGATGGCCGATCCGCTCGGCGACTACCTTGCGTCCCTGCGCAAGATCGGCGACCTCGACACCGAGGAGGTGCTTCCCGCGCACGAGTACCGCTTCGGCGACCTGGTCGGACGGTTGCGGGAGATCGCCGATCACCACGACCGTCGCCTCGAAGAGATCGAGAAGACGGTGCGCGGGCACCCCGGCTCGACCGCCTGGGAGATCACCCTCCGGCTCCACTGGTCGCGTCCCTGGGACGACATACCGGCCTTCATGCAGCGCCAGGCCAACGGCGAGACCCTCGCCCATTGCGTGCTGCTCGAGCTCCGCGGCCGCCTGCGCCGGGAAGGGACCGAGCCCGCACTATTCTTCGTCACCGCTCCCTGACGCCGGACCGGCGCGTCGGGCCGCCTCCGAGAGGGACGAACGATCGACGTGGAACGCCAGTCCCACAGGGCACGCCGCATGCGCCGGCGTCGGCGCCGCACGGCCGCCGTCGTCCTTCTCCTCGTCCTGGTCGTCGTCGGTGTCGCCTTCGCCTCCTGTTCGGGCAGCTCGTCGGCGCCGCCACCGACCACCGCGGCGCACACTGCTGCGGACACCGCCGGGCACGCGACCGGTTCGTCGGGTCCCCCCTCGATCGAGGCGGGGGTCGAACCCTGGCAGCTCGCCGCACCCGTCTCCCGTGAGTCGGTGGTCTCCGACGGCAGCGGCCTGGTCGCGCTCGGCGGACTCGCTGCCTCGGGGGCCTCGGTCGCGACGGTCACCACCATCGACCCGAAGAGCGGCGCGATGACCGCGGCGGGAACGCTGGCCGACCCGGTGCACGACGCCTCGGCCGCGTCGCTCGGGCACTCGACCTACGTCTTCGGCGGCGGGTCGCCGGACACCGTGGCGACGGTGCAGTCGGTGCGAACCCCCGCGGTCCCCCCGTCCGGCCCGCAGCCGGGATCGGTCGTCGGATCGCTCCCCGCGCCTCGCTCCGACCTCGCGACCGCGACGACGACGGGGTCGAACAGGCGCGGACCGGCGACCGCATTCGTCGTCGGCGGCTACGACGGCACGACTTGGCTGCCGAGCGTCCTCGCCACCACTGACGGCACCCGATTCTCGACCGTGGCGGATCTGCCGGTGCCAGTGCGCTACCCGGCGGTGGTCGCGGACGCGGGACTGCTCTACGTCTTCGGTGGACAGACCGCCTCTGCCGGTACCTCGACGACCGCGACCGACGACATCCAGATGCTCGATCCCGCATCCCACCGTGCGACGATCGTCGGCCACCTTCCCCAGGCCCTCTTCGGCGCTGCAGCGTTCCTCATCGGCGGAACCGTGTACATCGCGGGCGGCCAGGTCCCGAGCGGTCCGACCCTGACCCAGATCGACGCCTTCGTTCCCTCCAGCCGTCGCGTCCTCAATGCCGGGCTCCTCCCCCAGGCCGAGGCGTTCGGCGGCTACGCGACGGTGGGATCGGGTGCGAAGGCGATCGGCTACGTGCTCGGCGGCGAGGTGGCCGCCCAGACCGGTCCCGACCAGGCGGGCATCGCCTCCGGCACGCTGCGCACCATCATGTCCCTCCGACCGAGCCCGTACGGCGGGCCTGCCGGGCGGCCGGGTGCGGGTTCGCCCTACTCGGGCACCCTGCTCATCGCGGACCGGGGCAACGACCGTCTGCTCGCGCTCGACCCGTCCCGCAAGCTGACCTGGCAGTACCCCTCCCCGACCATGCCGCCGCCACCCGGGGGCTTCTACTTCCCCGACGATGCGTTCTTCATCAGGGGCGGAACGGGGATCATCTCCAACCAGGAAGACAACCACACCATCGTCGAGATCGGCTATCCGTCCGGCAAGCTCCTGTGGCAGTACGGGCATCCCGGGTCGCCGGGCGCCGCAGCCGGCTACCTCGACCAGCCCGACGACGCGTACCTGCTCAAGTCGGGCACGGTCACCGTCGCCGACGCCTCGAACAACCGCATCCTGTTCATCTCGCCTGCAGGCCAGGTCGTCGGCCAGATCGGCAATGGCGCCGACGCGCACGTCCCCGGGGTGTCGATCGCCTATCCGAACGGCGACACGCCGCTCCTCGACGGCAACGTCCTGGTGTCGGAGATCAACGGCTCGTGGATCGACGAGTACACGCCGTCCGGCTCGCTCGTGTGGTCGGTGCAGATGAAGACGGTGAACTACCCGTCCGACCCTCAGCAGGTCGGACCCAACCTCTACCTGATGACCGACTACGATCCGCCTGCCGAGGGCAGGATCCTCGAGTTCACCCGCACCGGTCAGATCACCTGGCTCTACGACGCGCCCTCGGGCGATGCGATGCTGAAGAAGCCCTCGCTCGCCGAGCACCTCCCGAACGGGCTGATCATGGTCAACGACGACTATCGCAACCGGGTCGTGGTGATCGATCCGACGTCCTATGAGATCGTCTGGCAGTACGGGCTGACCGACGCTGCCGGCACGGCACCGGGGATGCTCTCGATACCCGACGGGTTCGACCTGCTGACGGCGAAGGGCGTCACGCCGACTCATCCTCAGACCGGCTAGCGCCCGCGTCCCCGACCCTGTCTCCGGCCGCGGTGGCGTCCGGTCGCCCGCCCCGCGTCGCGAGCTCGGCGGCCACCCGTCGGCGCTCGCGCCGCTTGCGCAGCAGGTGGACCGCGATCACGATCACCACCACCGCGCCGACCACCGCGAGCGACCACAGCCCGACCGAGCTCAGGATGGTGCCGAAGGACAGGCCCACCACGTAGCCGAGCATCGTGTAGCCGACGCCCCACACCAACCCGCCCGACGCGTTGTAGAGCAGGAAGGTCCGGTAGGGCAGGCCGCTCATCCCCGCGAGACCCGGGATGATCGCCCGGGCGAAGGCGATGAAGCGACCGAGGAAGACCGCCGGTCCGCCGTAGTGCTCGAGGAGGTCGAGTGTGCGCCGGACGGCCGACGTTCCCTTGAGCGGCCGCCGTTCGAGGACCCAGGGACCGGAGCGCTTGCCGATCTCGAAACCCGACGAGTCGCCGACGATCGCGCAGACCACGACCACCGCGATCATGATCCCGAGGTTGACCCGGTGCAGTCCGGCGAGCACCCCCCCGATCACCACCGCGGTCTCGCCCGGGATGAAGAAGCCGATCATCAGGCCTGCCTCGGCAAACGCGAGGAACCCGACGATCGCGTAGGCAACCGGGCCGTGGAAGTGGAGGATCCAGCCTTCGACTCCCCCAGGCGACTGGCTCCCCGACGCGAGGAGATGGAGCGCCCTCAACGCCGGCTCGGCAGGTCGCGGCGGGAACCCGCCGCGTGCGGGCACCGACCGCTCACCGCGAGATGGTCACGCTCGTCCAGGCGCGCCGCCGGCAGGCCGGGCAGGTCATCCACCGGTCGAACTCCCGTCTCGGCAGCCACACGCCGAAGGGGATCTGGAGGAAGAGGAACCGCGCGACCCCGACCTTCGTCACCGAACCGCACACCGAGCAGGCGACCGTCAGGAGCCCGCGTGGAGGAAGCGGCCGGCCGGCGGTGGCGCTCGAGGTCGAGCGCTCCCTCTCGCCGGCGGCGGTCGCGGACGAGAAGAGCGCGCGCTTGCCCGCCGGGCGCGCAGGACGTTCCGCGCTCGGCCTCGTCGGAGCCGACGGCCCTCCGGACCGCCCCGACTGCCGCTCCGAAGCCTCTCCGGCCCCGTCCGCGAGCGGATCGAGCGGCATCCAGAACAGGGCGCGCTTCCCGAAGGGGTCGGGTCCCGCGGCCACTAGCGGGGTGTGCCGGCCGGCACACCCGTCGTAAAGAGCGTCCGGGCGAGCTCTTGGTAGGCGAGTGCTCCCGGCGATCCGGGTGCATGCTGGAGGATCGACTTCCCTCGAGCCGGCGCCTCGGCGAAGCGGATCGACTTGCGGATCGGCGGTTGCAGCACGGGTATCCCGTAGCGCGCTTCGACCTCCTCGAGGATGTGGCGCGCGTGCCGGGTGCGGTCGTCATACATGGTCGCGACGATGCCGCGAACCCGGATCGATCCGTTGGCGAAGGCGCGCACGTCCTCGATGGTCTCGAGTAGCTGTCCGACGCCGCGGTGCGACAGAGCCTCGCACTGGAGGGGGATCAGCACCGAGCCCGCCGCGGTGAGCCCGTTGATGGTCAGCACACCGAGCGAGGGGGGGCAGTCGATCAGCACCAGATCGTAGCGGTCGAGCACCGGTTCGAGCGCCCGCTCGAGCACGTGCTCGCGCCCGGTCCGGGTGAGAAGGTGGACCTCGGAGCCCGCGAGGTCGATGGTCGCGGGAAGCAGATCGAGGCCGGGCACACCCGGCACAGGTCGTGCGACCTCTGCGACCGGGTCCCGACGGACGAACACGTCGTGGAGCGACCGGCCGAGCGCGTCGGGGTCGAAGCCGAGGGAGAACGTCAGGCACGCCTGGGGATCGAGGTCGATCACCAGGGTGCGGTACCCGAAACCGGCCGATGCCGCACCGAGCGAGTGCACCGTGGTGGTCTTGGCGACCCCACCCTTCTGGTTGGCCACCGCCACCACGTCGGTCACACCGGGAGTCTACGCCGGGGAGACCGCGCCCTCCCAGGGCGCTGCGTGCGACCGCCGGCGGGCCGCGCCGCGCGCGCCGTGTCTAGAAGCCGGCCATCCCGACGATCGGCTGGTTGAGCCGCGTCCCCCCCATCGAGCCGAAGAAGGGGGCGGAGAAGCTGAAGACGCCGCCGTCGGAGGCCACGAACCGGTAGCCGCTGCCGTTTGAGGTCGCCGCCATGCCGACGATCGGGGCGTTCAGGACGGTGCCTCCCGTCGACCCGTAGAACGGGGCACCTCCGAAGGAGAACACGCCGCCGTCGGCGGCCACCTCCCAGTAGCCACCGGTGTTGACGTCGTTGGCGGTTCCAATCACCGGCGCGTTGAGAACCGTGCCGCCCATGGAGCCGGCGAAGGGCGCGTCGCCGAAGGAGAAGATGCCGCCGTCGGATGCGACCATCCGGTACCCGTGCCCGTCGGTGGACGAGGAGATCCCGACTACGGGGCTGTTGAGCGGCTGGCCGCCCATCGATCCGTAGTACCCGGCGTCACCGAACGCGAAGATGCCCCCGTCGGAGGCGACCTCCCAGTAGCCGCGACCGTCCGGCGTCGCCGCCATCCCGACGATGGGCTGGTTGAGCGGACGGCCGCCCATCGATCCGTAGAAGCCCGCCTGGCCGTACGCGAAGACGCCGCCGTCGGAGGCGACCTCCCAGTAGCCGCCGGAGACCGGCGCCATCGCGATGCCGACGACAGGTGCCACCAGGCGGAGGTTGCCGGTCGAACCGCAGAAGGGCATGCCGCCCGACGGGAAGGAGAACACCCCGCCGTCCGACGCGGCCAGGTTGTAGCCGGTGTAGAGGGCGGACGGCACCGAGCAGGCCGGGACCGAACCGGGAGCCGGGGTCCCACCCGCATCGCCGGTCAGCTGCGGATCGTGATGGAACATCGGCCATGCCGCGCCACCGACCGCGGTCGCGCCGTTCGAGCCGGCGATCTCGAAATGGTCGATCTCGCCGACGCCCGCCGGCGACTCCGCCGACGCCACGTAGCCCGCGAGCGTGATGCCGATCGTCCCGTTCGGGTCTTCGGTGACGAGCGGTGCGTTCTGCAATCCGAGGAAGGGTGACAGCTCGGCGATCGTCTGGCCGGTGCGACCGTCGAGGACGACCGCGCCGGCAGTGGTCGGCGCGATCACGTCGTCGTACCCGCCGCCCAGGTCGGCGGTGACCACCGAACCGATGATCCGCCCGACGTTCTGTGCGGTCCAGACGATCTGGCCGGTGGCCGAGTCCAGCACGGACACCGAACCGGAACGGCCGGGCCCCTGGTCGGTCCCCTCGACGATTTGCAGCGAGCCGTTGCCGAGCACGTCGGAGAGAGCCGGCGAGGAGAAGGTGCTGCCGTCGAGCCGCGTCGACCATTGGAGCCGGCAACGCGTGTCGTAGGCCTTCACGGTATCGGTATCGCCGGCACCCGGGAAGAACCCGCCCGTCCCGACGACGATGCCGGTCGCGCCGCCGGGAAGGAACCCGCCGACCGCAGGGGAGGAGTCGACCACCTGGTCGGTGTCGGCCCGGCAGATCTGGTTGCCGTTCGGCGTGAGGATCCGGAGGTGCCCGCCGTCCTGGTACACCTGGCCACGACCGTCGCCCGCGGTCTGGTCACCGCCGACGACCACCTCGCGTTGGCCGGTCCCGTAGAGGTCGGCGGTCGCGGCCGTCGAATGGGTGCTGTCGGAATTGAAGAAGGGCCACCCGGTCGCGGGCGACCCGGTGCCGGCGTCGAGCGCATAGCCGACCTGCCCGAGCGAGCCGGCGACGACGTCGCTCACCCCGGGCTCGAGGGGGGCGACCGCCATCCCCGCCTGCACGCCTACGTCGGGCTGGGTGTCGGTCGACGGGTTCTGCACCCCGGTGAACCAGCGCCGGGAGCCCGACGGGTTGAACGCCTGGTAGCCGCCCACGGTCGGATCGGCGTCGTTGCCCGACCCGACGAAGACGCTCGCGCCGCCCGGCGCGAGGGCCGCCGCCGACGGCGTGGAGTCGATCGGCCCGCTGCCGTCGGTGGTGGGCCAGCCGGCAACGGGTGTGCCGGTCGGCGACGTGCTGCCGAGGTGGTAGGCGTAGAGGAAGCCGCGCCTGTCCCCGACCACGACGTCCGGCTGCCCGTCGAGATCCGCCTCGATCGGCGAGGACGAGCGCGATCGGGTCCCCGATGTCGGGCAGCGGCCCCGTCGACCATGTCTCGCTCCAACCGGTGGGGAGTCCGGCGAGGTCGGTGAACAGGTGCGCGGACGGGCCTCGAGCGAGGGTCAGCGTCGCGGCGGAGGAGACAGCACCACCGGACAGCCAGCCCGATGCGAACAGCGCCGCGACGAGCACTCCGGCGATCGAGATGGCCGATCGGCGAAGCGGACCGGACGAACCCGTCGGGTCTGGCGCAGGCGGCCACGGGCGGGGTGCCGGTCCGCGTCGTTCGATCGGCTCACACTAGCGACCTCGCCAGGCTCCTGAAAGGTCGGACGACAAGGCACGCCGGGTGTGCCGACGAGGTTGCGCCGGCAAAGAAATCCCTGTCCTGCGCCGAAGTCCGGTGCTAGCGTTCAGAGGCTGGCCACGACCAGAGTGTCCTGGTCGCGCACCGTCCGATCTCCCACCGGTGCCCCTCACCGGCTCGAGGGCCCGATGCGGCGGCCGGTCCTGCTGAGGACCCTCCGAGGAGAGGTGATGACCACGCTGCAGACCGAGTTCACCGAGCAGGAGCTGCTCGAGGGGCATCACATCGCCGAGCCCCTGGTGGTCGGGGGCCTGCGGTGCCACGGGGGCTTCCTCGAGGACGGCACCTACGTCTCGCCGCGGACCAGGCACCGGTGGCCGGCCATCGTCGCCTGGGAGCAACAGCGGCTCGCGCAGTTCCAGACGCCCCTGCTCGACGTGCCGCTGCAGGCGATGCCCCCGAATTTCCCGAGCATCGAGCAGTCGAAGTTCCTCATCCGCAACGGTGTGCCCGAGCCGTCGATCGCCGCACTCACCCGCATCGGGACGCTCGAGGGGTTCGCGGGCCTGCTGCGGCTGCTGCCGACCCCCGACTACGCCCGCTGCTTCGAGGAGGACATCACCGGCACCGCCGTCGCCCACATCGCGCACGGCCTGTTCGAGGCCCACGCCCGCGACGAGTCGGGCTTCGACGGGCAGGCAGGCCACGACCGGATGTGGTTCAAGGCGAGGGACATCGCGTTCGAGGACCCGCTCGCCGAGGACGAGAACGCCAAGTGGCTCACCTGGCTCGGGCTCGCCCCCTCGTCGACCGCGGACAACGCGTCGATCCCCATGAAGGCCGACGAGTTCAGCGACCGCGTCCTGCCCGCCGATGTCGACGGCGACCTCGAGCTGGTCGCCACCCGGATGATCGGCCTGCTCTTCATCGAGGTCTGGGCGTTCCACTCCTTCGACTGGGCCTCCGGGGTGCTCTCCGACGAGGAGCTGGTGGCCGGTGAGGGCTCCGCCGCAGAGCTGGTCGACTACATCCGTCACGACGAGGCCCCGCACATCGCCTGGCTGCGCACCGCTCTCTCCGAGATGCGTGACCGGACCTGGGTCGGATCGAGCGGCGCGACGTACCCGGGCACCGAGATGCTCCAGCGCCTGTGGGACAAGACGCTTCGCAATTCGGTCATCGTCCGGCGCCAGTCCAACCTCGACGCGGCGATGACCATGGTGGTCCAGGCGCTCGAGGGACGGCCCGACGGAGACGATCTCCTCGAGGAGATGCTCTCGATGGGCACCGTCATCCGGCGGGACGACGGCACACCCCTCGACACCGCTTTCGTCGACACCGGCTTCGTCGACTGCGATTGACCAGCTCGTCGCGCGGGGCCCCGGCGAACGGACCGGCTCAGAAGGTCCCGGGGGCACACAGCTCCAGAGCGAGGAGGGCGAGCCCGATCGACAGCGGGACGAGAACGACGCCCACCTTGGTGTAGGTGCCAGCCGACGGTTCGGCGAGCTCGCGCCTCGCCACTCGCATCCAGAGGATCGCCGACAGCGCGCCCACGACCACCAGGTTCGGACCGAGGTCGAGGCCGACCAGCAGCGCCGCAGGATGCGCAGGCGGCCGCGCCGAAAGGAGCACCGCAGCCGGGAGGTTGTTCACCGTGCTCGCTGCGCCGGCACCGAGCACCGCGGTGGGCAGCGGGCCGATCGAGGTCATCAGCCGGCCGGGCCCGCTCCAGGTCCTGGCGAGCGCTCCGAGGGCGACGGCCAGCGCGAAGAGGGCGAACAGCGTGGCCGGTCCGACCGAGTTCGCCGCGTCGAGGGCACGCAACCGGCCGAGCGGGCCGACCTGCAGCACGGCAAGCAGCATGCCGAGTGCGAAGACCGGAACCGCGGGATCGCGCAACCCGAGTACGAGCGCCGCCGCGACGACGACGCCGGGCAGTCCGAGTCCGAGGCGGAACGGGACGGCTTCGGCGATGCCGGTCTCGGGCCTGCGCAGCTCCCGCCATCGCCACACGACGACGACGGCGACCGTCACCAGCACCGCGGCGATCCACGGCGCGAACATCTGTGCAGCGAACGCGCCGCCCGACACGTGGAACGGTGCGAGCACGAGCAGGTTCGTCAGGTTCGAACCCGGCAGGAGCAACGAGGCCGAGTTCGACATGAACACGACCCCGTAGAGAAACGCGGTCTCCCCAATGCCGCGACGTCGGGCTGCGTGCAGCACGATCGGGGTGAGGAAGACCACGGAGGTGTCGAGGTTCAACACGACGGTGACGGCGGCGACGAGGGCCATCATCGCCACGAACAGCGTGAGCCCGCTCCCGGGAAGCTGCGCCAGACGCGAACCCGTCGCCTCGAAGAGCCCGTCGGACGCCGCCACCACGCCGACGAGGAGCAGACCCGTGACGAGGACGAACGGGGGCCACGCCTGGGCGAGCGCGCCCGTCAGCGCGCTCACCGCGCGGATCGGTAGGTCGGAACGGGCGGCCCCTGGCGCATCTCGGACATCGGCATCGGCTCTGGCGCGTGCGGCATGGTGGCCGCCATCCTCGCGGACCCGCCGTCCCGGCGGGACGAGCGGCCTCGGCGCGCCGGCGCTACCGTGACCATGTGACCAGGTTCGGCGTGCAGCTGCCCAACTTCAGCGGAGTGCCATCCGACGAGCTGTTCGCGCACGTGGCCGGCCTGGCCACGGCGGTCGAGGACGCAGGGTTCGACTCGCTCTGGGTCATGGACCACTTCTTCCAGCTCCCGCCCCTCGGTGGACCCGACCAACCGATGCTCGAGTCCTACACGCTGCTCGGCGCGCTCGCCGCCCGCACTGACCGGGTCCAACTCGGCACGCTCGTCACCGGGGTCACCTATCGCAACCCGGGGATTCTCGCGAAGACCGTGACCACACTGGACGTGATCTCGAAGGGCCGCGCGATCCTCGGAATCGGCGGCGCCTGGTACGACGTCGAGCACCACGCACTGGGCGTCGACTATCCCGCCGACCGAGTCCGTCTCGACATGCTCGAGGAAGCGGTGCAGATCTGCCGCGCCATGTTCCGAGACGACGACATCAGCTTCGACGGCACCTATTTCCGTCTCGACCACGCACGCAATCTCCCGCGACCGGTGCAAGAGGGAGGTCCGAGGATCATGATCGGCGGCGGTGGCGAGAAGCGCACCCTTCGGCTCGTCGCCGCTTACGCCGACTACTGCAACGTGACCGGCGACGTGGCGACACTCGGTCGCAAGATCGAGGCGCTCCACCGTCACTGCGCGGAGGTCGGGCGCGATCCCTCCGAGATCGGCGTCACCTGGATGTCACCGCTCATCCTCACCACTTCGGCCGAGAACACCGCGGAAGTCCGCGAGATGCTCGAGGCCTCCGGTTCGTCGGAGGAGATCTCCGGCTTCACGGTCGGCCAGCCCCACGAGGTGCCCGACCTCGTCGCGGGGCACGTCGCCGCCGGCGCCGACCAGGTCATCTTCAGCTTCGCCTTCGCCGACCCCGCCGGCATCGGGTCGGTCGGCGACGCACTGGGGATCGGGGCGGGTTCGGCCTGAGCGTCCTCCCGGTCCGGCCTCACCCCCAGCCGAGCTCCTCGAGGCGGCGGTCACCGATCCCGAAATGGTGGGCCACCTCGTGGACCACCGTCGTGCGCACCCGTGCGACGACCTCGTCGGGGGTACGTGAGGCAGCGCAGATCGTGGCCTTGTAGATGGTGATCCGGTCGGGCACAGACGACGAGTAGTGGTTGCCCCGCTGGGTGAGCGGGACCCCCTCGTACAACCCGAACAGAGGTCCCGGCGGGCTCGCGTCGTCGACGATCACCGCGACGTTCTCCATTGCGGCGCCGAGCCCATCGGGGATCCCGTCGAGCGCGTCGGCGACCAGCTGCTCGAACGCGTCCGTGCTCATGGTGATCACGGGACGATCATGCCAGGACCATCGCCCGGTGGCGCCTAGTCGCCACCCTGGAGGCGGGCGACCCCGCGGGAGGCTGCCGCGAGGATGAGCCGCACGACGACCGCGATGACCACCAGGTCGCTCATCATCTGGACGGTGGCGACGAGACGGGCCACGTCCGTCTTCGGCACGATGTCGCCGAACCCGACCGTCGAGAAGACGCTGACGGTGAAGTAGAGCGCGGACCCCCGGCTCAAGGGATGTCCGAACGCGTGGGGGTCCGAGAGCGACATGGTCAGATAGATCCAGCTGAAGAGCACGAGGAACAGCGGGATGACCGTTGCCATCGAGACGGCGGCACGCAGCATGGGCCGGTCGTGGCGGGTGATGAGCCGGACCTCGGTGGCCAGCGCCGCGCCGAACAGGGCGAGCGCCACGGTCAGGCGCAGCACGATCGACTGGTGGGGGCGGTGCGCCACCGGAATTGTGAAGTACGCGCCGAGCAGGACCGAGGCGCTGAGGGCGCCGCGGAGCACGGCGCTGACCATGTGGGCGCGCTCGTAATTGCTCAGGCTCGCGGCGGTGGGCGACGCCATCGCGACAAGCCTGGCAGTTGGTACCACCTGTGTCGGGGATCCCCGTGCCGTGCACCCGCCGGCCTGCGACACTGGGTCGGTGGAGGTCGTGCGCTTCGATCCGGAGGTCGCGATTCCCTTCTCCAGGACGGACCGCGGGGCTCGCCGTGCACCGCTCGCGCGCACCGGGCGCGCGAGCGTCGAACTGCTGGTGCTCGACGCCGGCGGCCGCATCGTCCTCGACCCGGGTCCCAACGAACGGCTGGTGGCGCTGGTCGCAGGGACCGGTTGGGCGACCGGATCCCGCGGCGAGCGGGTTGGGCTGTGCGCAGGGGTCGGCGGCCACTTCGAACGGGGCGAACGGGTGGAGCTCGGCACAGAGGAGGGCCTGACCGCGTTGCACGTCGACGGCGACATCGACCTCGAGGCCTACCGGGTGACCCGCGACATCGTCGTCGTCGACTACGACCCCTGTTGGGCAGGTGGGTTCCAGACACTCTGCGCCTTCCTGGCGCCCGCGGCCGATCCGCCCGTCCTCCGGATCGACCACGTCGGTTCGACGGCGGTGCCGGGTCTCGCCGCCAAGCCGATCATCGATCTCGACCTCGTGGTGCCGACCCCGGGGGACGTCGCGCTCGTCGTCGAGCGCCTCGAGGCGCTCGGGTACCGTTGGCGGGGCGATCTCGGCGTCGTGGGACGCGAGGCGTTCACGCCACCCGCGGCGGACCTTCCGGCGCACCACCTCTATCTGGTCGTCGAGGACAGTAGGCCCCACCAGGACCACCTGCTGCTTCGGGACCTGCTCCGCTCGGACCCTGCGAGTCGCGTGCGCTACGCCGAACTCAAGCGCGCGAACGCCGCCGCGGGGCGCAACATCGACACCTACGTGGCGGCAAAGGCCGAGCTTGTCGGCGAGCTGCTGGGTCGGGCCCGGACCGAGCGCGGCCTCCCCCCTGTCGAGTACTGGCGACCCGAGGTCGTCCCGTCCCTCGACGAGGGTCCGGCCTGAGCGCGCACACGCCGGCGTGCCTCGGTGACGGTGGTCACACACCGGCCGGCCGGCCATGGTCGATGGCGGCGACATGCTGTGCCGCCAGCCCGCGCAGATCGCCGTCCTCGTCGAACCACGGGCGGGCAGCGGTGAAACCCGCGGCGGCGAGCGACGGGGCCAACGCACGGTCCTGGTCGCCCCCGATTTCGAGGAACAGCCAACCTTCGCGACAGAGCAGGTGCGCCGCATCTTCGACGATCCGCCGCACCAGGTCGAGACCGTCGGGTCCACCGTCGAGCGCCGTCAGCGGTTCGTGGTCACGGGCGTCCCGCGGCAGCAACGCAAGTGAAGCGCTCGGGACATACGGGGCGACCGCCACGACGACATCGAACCGATCCGCGACGAGAGGTCGACCGACATCGCCGACCGCGGCGGCGACGCCGTTGCGGCGAGCGCAGTGCACTGCGGCCTCGTCGATGTCGACACCGACGACCTTGGCGCCCCGCACCGACCTCGCGAGGTGTGCAGCGATCGCGCCCGTGCCCGTGCACAGGTCGGCCGCCCACCCGCCCTCCGGAAGCGCCTCGCCGGCGCGGCGGGCGAGCTCCTCGGTCTGGGGCCTCGGGACATAGACGCCGGGCTCGACCACGACTCGCCGACCGCAGAACCCGACTGCTCCGACGATCCAGGCCAGTGGCTCGCCGTGCTCACGGCGGGTCAGCCAGGCGTCGAGGGTCGCGGTGTCGGGCGCCGCCCCGACGAGCTCTTCCGCCTCCTCCTCGGCCGCGACACAGCCCGCGGCGATCAGACGGTCCACCACGGCCGCGAGCGAGCGGCGTCCGACCGGCATCGCGCCAGTGTGGTCGACATCCGAGGGCCGGACAGCTGCCCCCTGTTGTCCCGCCCCCGCGGTCCCTGCGGTCCCCGCGCCCCCGGCGGTAGCACGGAGAGACAAGAATCCGTGCGTGGGCCGAAGTTCGCGCACCGGAGCGACGGTCGTCGTCCTCTGCCTGGCCGCCGCCGGCTTGGCGCTGGCCGGACCGCAGACTCCGGCAGCCGCGCTCGAGGTGGCCCGACCGGTGGTCGGCATGGCCGCGACGCCCGACGGGATGGGCTACTGGACGGTCGCGTCGGACGGCGGGATCTTCAGCTTCGGGGATGCCGGGTTCTACGGGTCGACCGGCAGCCTTCACCTCAACCGACCGGTGGTCGGCATGGCCGCGACGCCCGACGGGATGGGCTACTGGACGGTCGCGTCGGACGGCGGGATCTTCAGCTTCGGGGATGCCGGGTTCTACGGGTCGACCGGCAGCCTTCACCTCAACCGACCGGTGGTCGGCATGGCCGCGACGCCCGACGGGAAGGGCTACTGGACGGTCGCGTCGGACGGCGGGATCTTCAGCTTCGGGGATGCCGGGTTCTACGGGTCGACCGGCAGCCTTCACCTCAACCGACCGGTGGTCGGCATGGCCGCGACGCCCGACGGGAAGGGCTACTGGACGGTCGCGTCGGACGGCGGGATCTTCAGCTTCGGGGATGCCGGGTTCTACGGGTCGACCGGCAGCCTTCACCTCAACCGACCGGTGGTCGGCATGGCCGCAACGCCCGACGGGAAGGGCTACTGGACGGTCGCGTCGGACGGCGGGATCTTCAGCTTCGGGGATGCCGGGTTCTACGGGTCGACCGGCAGCCTTCACCTCAACCGACCGGTGGTCGGCATGGCCGCGACGCCCGACGGGATGGGCTACTGGACGGTCGCGTCGGACGGCGGGATCTTCAGCTTCGGGGATGCCGGGTTCTACGGGTCGGCGCCCATGCTGCCGCCGCCGGGACCACCCCGGATCGTCCTGTACGGCGACTCCCTCGCGTCCGAGGCGGCCCAGGACTTCGCGTACCTGGGTGGCGCATCCGGCGCGACCGTGCTCGTCCACACCTACCCCGGCGTCGCGGTCTGTGACTTCATCCCGACGATGGCGGCTGATGCGCAGTCCCTCCAGCCCACTGCGGCGGTCCTCGCCTTCTCGGGCGACGCCTTCACGCCGTGCATGGCGGGCTACACGCTCGGCACGCCCCAGTACTACGCGAAGTACTCGCAAGACGTCCAGAGCGCCATCGACATCTTCCGGGGTATGGGGACGGCGGTCGTCCTCGTCGGGTTGCCGCTCGACCAGTCCGCCGGACTGAGCCAGAACGTCGTCGCCCTCAACCAGGTCTTCGAATCCCTGGCCCACAGCAACACCGGCGTCTCCTTCGACGACGCCGGCGAGGCGGTCATGGCGAAGGGGGCCTTCACCTTCACGCTCCCCTGCCTGTCGTTCGAGCCCTGCACCGGTCCTACGGGGACCGACGTCGTCCGTGCTCCGGACGGCATCCACTTCTGCCCGAACGGTCAGACCGCCCTCACCGGCTACTTCGAGATCTGCGACGTCTACTCGTCGGGCGCCTTCCGGTTCGCCTCGGCGATGCTCGGGCCCGCCTTGGCTGGGCCGTAGCCGGCGCGCTCGGGTTCCAGAACCGGTCCGGGTGCTACCGTGCCTCCGATCAACTGGCGATCCGCCACGTGCGTGCGTCTGCCGAATGGGCGTGCCGCACGGGAAGCGGATCAGAGGGACCGTGAGATGGCCCAGCGACGGATCCGAATGTGACACGGTCGAGCCGGCTCGGTGGCGCGGTCCGGTTGCGGTCTTGGGCCGCGTCGTGCGCGATCGCAGGATCGTTGGCCCTCGCGATGTCGGCGACCTCCGCTGGAGGACCTTCACCTGCCGGTGCCGTGACACTCCCGCCGACCGTGGAGGCCTGGATCTATCCGTCGTCCTCGGGCCAGCCGGCCTGCGAGGTGCCATCCGAGCTGGCAGCGCTCTCGGCCGACCCCGTCGCCGTCCTCAAACCCGAGTACCTCGCCGTCAACGGAAGGGGCGGCGTGGTCACCGAGACGTCCGCGAGCCTGCCTTGCAACGGGTTCAGTCCTGCCAATGTCGCTGCGGTGCGCGCTGCCGCGCACCACGTCTTCGTCACGGTCTCCTCCGGAACCCGCCCGACCAAGGTGCTGCTCGGGAACGCCGCCCGCACCTCCGCTGCCCTGTCCTCTATCGAGACGTTCGTCGCGAAGAACGGGCTCGACGGCGTCGACCTCGACTTCGAGCCCAGCAAATGGTCAAGCACGCTCTGGACCGCCTACCGTTCATTCGTGTCGTCGCTCGCGACCGCGTTGCGTCCGACCGGTCGAGCTGTGGACGTGGACCTCGAGCCGTATACGACCACTCCTTGGGACGCGACCCGCTACGCCGACATCGCGGCGGCGGGAGCGCACGTCGTCGTCATGGCCTATGACCACGAATTCGACGCGGCGTGCGCAGCGATCAGCCCCTACTCTTGGTTGTCGGAGGTCGTGCGCTACGCCCAGAGCCAGGTGCCCGCGGCCGAGCTCACCGTCGGCCTTCCCGCCTACGGCTATACGACGACCGACTGCCGGCGGGTGCGGCACGTGGTTTCCAACGTCGCCTTCACGACGATGGAGCACGAGCCTGGTTTTCCGGCCACTCCATCGGCCGTCGCGCAGGACCGGGACCCTGGCTCGGGCGAGCTCCGCTGGAGCTCCGGCGGCGTTTTCTACGACCTCGTCGACTCGACGGCACTCGACGCAAAGCTGCAGGTGGTCGAAGGCCTCGGCGTCTCGGACGTCTCGGTGTGGAGCCTCGGGGGCGAGGCCTGGTTCACCGGTGATCCGACCGGCTGACCGTCCGTCAGCACGAGAGACCATGCCGGCGTCGGGGATGGCCAAGAGCCCGGCGATCCTGGTCGACCGGCACCGTCCGCGGACCGGAGCGATCAGGGATTGCGAGAGGAGACACAGGTGCGGAAGCTCGGCATAGTGGAGTTCATCACCCTCGATGGCGTCATGCAGGGGCTGGGAGGGCCCGACGAGGATCGCGAGGGCGGGTTCAGCTACGGAGGATGGGGTGGCCCGTATGGCGACGAGGTGTTGGGCGCGTGGCCGGCCAGGGGATCGGCCAGACCTCGGCGTACCTTTTCGGACGAAGGACCTATGAACACATGGCCGCGCACTGGCCCCACGAGTCCGCCGACAACCCCATCGCAGCCAGCCTCAACGCGACGCCGAAGTACGTGGTCACGACGACGCTGTGCCAACAGGACCTGCAATGGACCAACAGCAACGTCGTCGACGGCGACGTCGTCGGGACCATCCAAGACCTGAAGTCAGAGGGCAACGGCTTCGTGACCGTGCTGGGTAGCGGCGGGTTGGTGCAGACGCTCGTCGCCAACGATCTCGTCGATGTCTACCGGATCATGCTTCACCCGCTCGTGCTGGGCACGGGGAAGCGGTTGTTCCGCGACTACTCCCAGCCTCTACGGCTGTGCCTCACCGACTGTACGAAAACCACGACGGACGTGCTGCTACTCACCTATGAACGGGCGCCGGGGGCAGCGTAGGGGCCGCGTCCCCGGGCCGATCACGCATCCAGCCGAGCAAGCGTTTCCATCGCCTTCTACGTTTCCATCGCCTTCGAAAGGCCGAGCCAGGTCGTGCCGCGTCCCGACTGTGGTGCAACGCCAGTGCGCACGGGCCCGCCGCCTTCCCTTCTCCGCTCCCTCGCCAGCGCGCCCCCGGCAGGAGTCGAACCCGCAACCTGATGGGTAGAAACCACCTGCTCTATCCAGTTGAGCTACAGGGGCTGTTGCGGACGAGCCGGGGCAACCCGACCTCCGTCGGCGTGTGCCACACTAGAGGCTCCTTGGTGGCCGTAGCTCAGTCGGAAGAGCGCCGGGATGTGGCCCCGGAGGTCGCGGGTTCGAGCCCCGTCGGCCACCCTGCAGCCCCGGTGACGGATTCCGGCGATGCCCGAGCGCGGTCGTCCGGGTACGGGCGCCTCTAGCTCAACGGCAGAGCAACGGACTCTTAATCCGCAGGTTCTGGGTTCGAATCCCAGGGGGCGCACCAGTTCAGACAGGGTTTTTGCGAGTGAGACCCGAAAGGGAAACCCAGAAAAAACCCATAATACGGTAGACTGGCCACATGCAGGGCTCCAAGCGACTGATCAGTGGACGCGGCAAGTCCGCCGTCTACGAACTGCGCGTGGCGACCGGACGTGACCCGGTCACCGGCAAGTACGGCCAAGTCAGTCGGCGGTGGCCCGGGTACGCGGCCGATGACCCCGAGGTCACCACCGCCGACAAAGCCCTGGCGAAGCTGGTGAAGGAGCTGGAGGGCGGCCGAAGCGGCAGGACGGCCGGAGCGGCATCACGGTCGACCAATTGCTCACCAAGTGGCTGAAGCAGATCACCGCGAGGGTCGATCCCCTACCACGCTTGCGGGAGTACCGGCGCCTCATTGAGAAGCGGATCAGCCCGGCCCTCGGGCCGTGCCGGCCGTGAAGGTCACCGCCCTCGAGCTGGACGAGTTCTACCAGGGCCTCACCGACGAGGGACTTGCCCCTGCATCGGTGCGACAGGTGCACGCCATCCTGCGGGCCGGCTTCCGGCAGGGCGTCAAATGGAAGTTCCTCGCGTCCAACCCGGCCACGGATGCGAGCCCGCCAAAGCTGGTCTCGAAGACCGTCACGGCTCCCACGGTGGCCGAGGTGCAGGCCATGATCCAGGCCGCCGAATCCAGACGACCCAGACATGGCCACGCTGATCGCCCTGGCTGCGGTGACCGGAGCCCGACGCGGTGAGTTGTGCGGGCTCCGGTGGGGCGACGTGGACTGGACCGGCCACACCTTGACCATCGAGCGGTCGGTCGCCACGATGGGCCGGGGGCAGCTCATCACAAAGGACACGAAGACCCACGCCGCCAGGCGACTGGCCCTCGACACCTTCGGGGAAGAAACCCTAAAGCGTCACCTAAGGGTTGCCGAGGACCGGGCCGCTGACCTGGGAATCTCCATCACGCCTGACTCCCCCATCTTCACGCTACGACCTTGTGCGCCCGATCGCTCCCGACACCGTGAGCCACTACGTAAGGTCAATCGCCACGAAGGTCGGGGTGGACACTCACCTGCACGCGCTGCGTCACTTCGCCGCCACGGAGCTCATCGGAGCCGGCCATGATGTGCGGACCGTCGCCGGGCGGCTGGGCCACCGGGACGCCTCGGTGACGCTGAAGGTCTACTCCCATGCTCTACCAGAACGGGACCGAGACGCGGCCACGGCCCTCGGGAAAGCGCTGACTCCGGGATGAACCTCCGTACCTCCTCGACAGAACTAGGCGATTCCCGCCCCGCCGATGGAACGTGCTGGCACAACCTTCCAGTCTTGAGCCCCATCTGAGTCGTCCAGGACAATTTTGGCCGATCCGCCATGGTTCGGATGCATCCCCATCTACTAGGTTATTTGCAGATCCTTCTGGCCTGACCTGGCGTAGCCAAATGACACTGGCCGCACACTCTGTGGAGTCTTTCTGGGATGGCCCGCACCTTCGGGTATATGTGCGGGTACCTCATGCGGGCCCTTCTGCCTCTACTCGAAGTCCTGGCTGCGTGCTCCGAGGTGCGCCGTGGCCATCCACGGCTCCGAGACCACCTGGCGCCGCGGCCCCAACGAGCTGCATGAGTTGCCCGTAGTCCGTTACGACGTCGTACTTCACGGCATCTGCTTGCTCGCGGCTGAGCTCTGCAAAGAACTTCCGGGCACATGCAATCTTGGCTTCCTCGACGCCCCTGAGTTGCATCGACGACAACGACCCCTTGGTCTCAGCGACGAAGTAGATGTGCTTGACCGTGCCCGCCTGGAAGGCGATGGCCCAGTCGGGGTTGTAGTCGCCGACCGGGGTCGGAATGAAGAAGCCTCGTGGCAACTTGGCGTAGACGACAACCTCAGCGCTGGTGTCAAGCTCGGCCACGAAGGCGCGCTCGACCTTCGAGTCGGTAACCACGTAGTCATAGATGTGCTTATTCAGCTTCTCGCCCGCCCGGGCGAAGTCCTGCTTGGTCTGATTCTCGGTGAAGATCGCTGTGTCGTACCGCTCGGCAAGTGTGTCGTAGGTGAGGTACTCGATGATCACAGTGGCTTTCTGCTCGTTGATCAGACGCGTGGCCTCACCGATGAACTGCTCAGGGTTCTGCCGGTACTTAGAGAATGTGCTCGGTCGTACACCTCGCAGGATTGCACCCGCCGTCCGCCGCATGAGCTGCGTCTTCTCTGTGATCTCGCCGAGCAGGTCGTACTCGACCTCCGATGAGGCTGACACGGCCGCGGTATGCGTGCTCGTCGAGCTCACCGTGAAGCCCGCGCCGGAGGACAAGTCGTCTGCGTCAAGCGCAGCGCGCTGCTGACCCGCTTGCACGATGTACTGCATCCCGGCGACATTCAGGTGAGCATCGAGCGCAGTGACGCACTTGCCGATCAGCTCGGTGGAGTCGAACTCCACCTGGTACACGGCTTTGTGGTTGATACGACGCCACAGCTCCTGAAACTCCTTTTTGGCAAAGTTCTCGTCGTTCAGCGGAATGCGCTTTGGTTTACGCCCGTCGGTGATGAGGTCGACGTTGAGGTATAGGCCATCGACAAGGGGCAAGAGATCGTCCACAACGGGCTTGAGCACGTCTGAGGTCGGCTCTGCGAGCGTGCCTGCGTCACGCGCGTCCTTGTATGCGTCAGAGATGGTGTCGTCGTCGTTGATGTAGTCGTTCTTGACGAGGTACTTGTAGAGCGCGTTCGCTACCGCCTCCTCGACGACGCTCTCGCCGGACTCGGTGGTGAACGTCTTACCGGCGAAGTACTTGACGCTTGCCTTGCGCGGACGGGATGCCAAGGACTCCCCGATCTCCTTCTGCAACCCCGCCACAAAGTCGGTGTAGGACTCGTCGGTGACGACGGTGAGCTCGTTGATGTCGTGCACGGTGACGGGGTTGTCCATGCGCTCGCCGTGCTGATCGACGGCAAGCCTCAGCCGCGACCAATCTCTTGGCGACACGAGACCGTGTTGTCACTCTTCTTGAGCATTCCCATGACAAACACGTTGGGGTTGTCCCATCCCTCGCGCAGCGCGGAGTGGGAGAAGATGAACCGCACCGGCTCGGTGAACGACAGAAGGCGCTCCTTGTTGCGAAGGATGAGGTCGTAAGCGTCGACGTCCACTGACTGCCCCTTCTCGTCCCCGCTCTTCTTGACATCACCGTCGATCAGCCGTTTGGTCTTCTTGTCGATCGAGAAGTACCCCTGATGCGTGTGCTCAACCGCGATGTCCTGTAGGTGACGGCGGTAGGTCACTGCCTCGGCGTCGAAGTCCAACTGGCTCAAAGCTTCAGCGACCAGTCCCTGGTACTCCTCTTCGAAAACGCGGGCGTAGTCACCGAGGTTGTCTTCATTCTGATAATCGCGGTGCTTTGCCACCTCGTCGATAAAGAACAGCGACAGCACCTTGATGCCCTGCCCGAACAGTTCCCTCTCCTTGTCAAGGTGCGCTCGGATGACCTCTCGGATCTGGATCCGTCGCTTGGCCTCGTCGGTCACGTCCGAGGTGACCTGACCAGCCGCCACGAGATCGCCGTTGCTCAGCTCGATGACGTCACGGTTAGCGTCGATGTCGGTGATGAACAGTCCCTTGTAGGCCTCGATGCCGCCAGACAGGTCATGAAGGTTCGCTCCCAGGTCGAGGTTCTTGACCTGTCGCTTGATGCCGCTGTTGGTCTGCACCTCCAACTCGACGCGTGCACGGGGTTTGGCTCCCTTGGCGATCTCGATCGCGTCCATGTAAAGGTAAGCCGTGCTGCCCGCCAGTCCCTTGACGGTGATGCCCCGTACCGCAATCCTCTTCACGAGCTTCTGGTTAAAGGCATCAAGCGCGTCCAGGCGGTGCACTTTGTTGTGCTCGACCCTGTGGGTCGCCGAGTAGCGCAAAACCATCAGAGCATTGAACCGGCTCAGCGCCTCCAGCGCCTTAGCTGCGCCGATTTTCTGCGGCTCATCAATGACGACAATCGGCCGGTTGGCGCTGATCACGTCAATCGGCCGTCGTGACTGAAAGTCGTCGAGCACGTCGTAGATGCGCCGGTTGTCCTTGCCGGTGGCGTTGAAGGCCTGGATGTTGATGATCATCACTTGCACCCCGGCGTCCGAACTGAACTGCTCCAGCTCGTGCAGCTGTGATGAGTTGTAGATGAACGACCGGGGCTTGGTACCATATGTTTGCTGAAAGTGCTCGGCGGTTATGTCGAACGACTTCTTCACGCCCTCGCGGATCGCCACGCTCGGCACGACGACGATGAACTTGCTCCATCCGTAGCGCTTGTTCAGCTCCATGAGTGTCTTGATGTAGACGTACGTCTTTCCGGTGCCTGTCTCCATGTCGACATCGAGATTCGGCGTGCCCGGTGCCGCGGCCTTACTCGGATACTAGCGCCTTTGAAACCGGAAGATTGCGGCTCCGCTGAATTGCCTGGACGTTCTCCAGCATCTGCACTGGGTTCAACGCGACCTCCGCGTTCCGCAGCCCGAGTCCAGCGCTCGGCAAGGTCCAGAGTCGGCTGTGCAGCACTTGTGCGACGGCCCGGATCAATCCGATACGACACCCCGTCGTCGCGAGGTTGCCCGGTGAAACAGTCGACCACCGCGTCCACGGCCTCCGTCTGGTACTGCTGAACCTTGAACTGGAACTTCATCATGGTCAGATCGCTTTGACTTCAGTCGCAGGCGAGATCTCAGCGAATACCTGCTCTGCGTTGATGCGGTCGGCGTCTGTAGCGAAGCCCGAGTCGCGGAACACGGCGCGGAACGGCTTGTGGCTGGCGAGTTTCCGCGCAAGGGTGGGACTCACGTCGTCGTCGAAACAAGCTACTAGGGCACCGTCCTCGACGACGAACACCTCATGCCCCTCCATCGCCTCGACCGCAATCGGCATCGTCAGTTCCAGGCCCCAATCCAGTAGCACCTGGAACAGCAAGTCCTCGCCCGTGCGGTCGGGCTTCACGCTGTCGGCATAGAGGGACAGTTCCTCTTGCGCGAGGCTATCGGGCGTGCGAAGCAGGTCCGAGAGGTTGGATGTGTCCACTCTAACCACGCGGAATCCAACGTCCATATGGCTGCCGAACGCAATGTCGCCACTCGACACGCCCGCACCAGCTCGGCGGATACGCTCCATGCACAGCTCAGAAATCGTCGCGAAGCCATCCTCTGCAGCCTGGGTGTTTGGATCGAGGCGCTCAGGCAGTTGAACCAGAGTGAAGCTCCACGGGGTCTTGCCGGCAGCGTTCCACTTGAGGACCGCATCTGCGGTCGTTCCCGAGCCAGCGAAAAAGTCGAGGACCATGTCGCCCCCGGTTGTTGGGACCAGTTCGAGGATCTTCTGAATGAGCTTGGTTGGCTTGGGGGCCGAGAAGACCACGTTTCCGTTGAAGAGGTCCTTGACTTCCTTAGTTGCGCCTCGGTTCTCCCCCGCCTCCTCGTGCGTCCACCAAGTCCACGGCACCATTCCCTCCTCTCGCTCCGACCAGAACTTCTTCCGCTGAGCCATCCCGTCCCCGTTCTTGCCGAAGTAGATACGCCCGTCGGCGAGGAGTTCTTCGTACTTCTCCTTGGTAGTACTCCAGCACCGTCCGGGAGGGGGCATAAGGACGCGACTACTCGGTGTAGTGATGGGGTATGTCAGATTTGGCCGAATGTTGGGTGCATGGAAGGGAATCGCTAACCAGTCCCCACGAGGGTCGTTGTCGCGGTTCGTGTACGTCGCTCGTTGCTTGTCGTCGGTCCCAACCCGGTTGAAGCGCCCGAAAGCCGCGTTGCGTGCGTAGCAGACAACATACTCATGCGCCGTCGAGACCAATGTCGCATCGTTATGGCGCGTCAGAGTCTTCTGCCAGGCGAACGTGGCCACAAAGTTATCGAGGCCGAACACTTCATCGCAGACTCGCCTAAGGTTCGCGAGTTCGTGATCGTCGATCGAGAGAAGATGAAGCCGTCGTCTTTGAGAGGTTTGATCAGTTTGAGCCGGGGATACACCATGTTCAGCCAGTCAGAGTGGAAGCGGCCGTTGGCCT
>CAVWCV010000002.1:0-375515 GCA_963753555.1 uncultured Acidimicrobiaceae bacterium
GCCCGGCGAGCACTGCGCCGGGGCCATCGCGGCGCGTGGGCTTCGGGTCGCCGTCGTCGAGCGGGAGCTGGTCGGCGGCGAGTGCTCCTACTGGGCGTGCATCCCGTCCAAGTCCCTCTTGCGTCCGGGGGAGGCGGTCCAGGGCGCCCGCGACGTCGGCGCCACCGCCGAGGTGAACGTGCAGGCGGCGCTCGACTGGCGGGACTACATGGTGTCCGGCTATTCGGATGCGGGACAGGAGAAATGGCTGGCGGATCGGGGCATCGCGCTGGTCCGGGGCGTGGGACGGCTCGCCGGGCCCGGCGTGGTCGACGTGGACGGCACTCGCCACACGGCGGACGCATGTCGTCGTAGCGACGGGCGCGGATGCATTCGTGCCACCCATTCCGGGGCTCGACGGCCTGGTCGGCGTGTGGGGCACGCGCGAAGCGACGGCCATGAAGACGGTTCCCAGCCGCCTCATCGTGCTCGGCGGTGGCTCGGCCGGTGTCGAGATCGCACAGGTGGTACGGCGGCTCGGTGGTCAGGCCGTGCTCGTCGAGGGCGCCGATCGGCTGATCCCACGAGAGCCGGCCCCCCTCGGCGTGGCTCTGACCGAGGCACTGCGGCGGGACGGGATCGAGTTGCACCTCGGAGTCCAGGCCGCGGAGGCCTCGCGCGACGGCGACGACTACGTCCTGAGGCTCTCGGACGGGACCTCGGTACAAGGAGAGCGACTGCTCGTGGCGACCGGCCGCCGTCCCCGTGTCGAAGGGATCGGGCTCGAGACGGTCGGTATCGAGGCAAACCCACACGGCGTCGCGGTGGACGAGTATCTGCGTGCCGGCGACAACATTTGGGCCATTGGGGATGTCAACGGGATCTGGCCGCTGACACACGTCGGCGAGTACGAGGGAGACGTTGTGGCGGCGAACATCGCCGGAGAGAGCCACCCGACGAACTACGAAGCCGTGCCGCGCGTCACGTACACCGATCCGCAGGCGGCCGCCGTCGGTGCCGCGGAGGCACCCTACAGCAGCACAACGCTCTTGACCGACGTGTCCAAGACCGCGACGTACAGCCACCAGTACGCCCAGTCGAACGGATTCTTGACCCTGCTCAGCGACGGCGCCCGGTTGACCGGCGCTTACGCCCTCGGAGCCGAGGCCGGCGAGTGGCTCCAGCAGGCGACGCTCGCCATACGCGCCCGCGTTCCGTTGGAGGTGTTGAGCGACGTCATCCAGCCGTTCCCGAGTTTCTCGACCATCTTCGATTCGGCTTTCAAGACCCTTCGAATGGAGATCGCCAAAATGCCGCCGCCTTTGCAGCCCATGCAGGCGCAGATGGCACGGCTATGACCGTGGAAGACCATCGGAGGTAGCAGATGGCCGAGGTCCCACCGCCCCAAGAGGAAATCCTGCTCACGCACTTCATCGTGTCGGACGACGTCGAGCGCTCTCGGCGCTTCTACACCGAAGTCCTTGGGGGCCGGGTCGCCTTCTCCAGCCCCGGAGGGCCGACCAACGTCGCACTGTCCAATAGTTGGATCGTCATCAATGCCGGCGGAGGCCCGACCGACGACAAGCCGGAGGTCACCCTGGAGACGCCCGGCGACCCAAATCGGGTGAGCAGCTTCGTCAACATCCGGGTCAAGGACATGGAGACGGTGTACTCCGAATGGAGCGGCCGGGGTGCTCAGTTCCTGACGCCCCCGAAGCAGCACCAGTACGAGATCCGTTGCTACATCCGTGATCCCGATGGTCACCTGATCGAAGTGGGGCAGACCACCGACCCGCAGGGGGACTGGGTGCCCGATCACTGGCCATCGAGTACGCCCGCCGACGAGCTCCCAACGCCCCCAGAGGGAATCGTGCTGGCCCACTTCATCGTGTCGGACGATGTCGAGCGCTCTCGCCGCTTCTACACCGATGTGCTCGGGGGCAGGGATGCGTTCTCCGGACCCGGAGGGCTCACGTATGTCCAACTGTCGAACAGTTGGATCATCATCAACGTCGGCGGAGGGCCGACCGACGACAAGCCGGAGGTCACCCTTGAGACGCCCGCCGATCCCAACCGGGTCAGCAGTTTCCTCAATATACGAGTGACGGACATGCACGCTGTGTACACCGAATGGAGCGCCCGCGGTGCGGAATTCCTGACGCCACCGAAGCAGCACCAGTACGAAATCCGTTGTTATATCCGCGATCCCGATGGTCATCTGATCGAAGTGGGACAAACGACGGACCCGGCGGGAGATTGGTTCCCCGATCAATGGCCATCGAGCAAGTCGGAGTGAGCTTCCTGACGGGGCGGAGGTCTCCATCATGACCACGGCGATCATCGGCACCGGAGGCATCGGATCGGCCATCGCCCGTCAGCTTGCTGCCGGTGGCGAGGCCCTCCAGCTCTCGAGCGCCGACAAGGAGTCGGCGCGAAAGCTGGCCGCGGCAATCGGCGGAGCGGCGGTCGTCGCGCTCCGACAACCGGAGCGCTTTGCAGGGAGCCGATGCCGTCGTCCTTGCGCTGCGGTTTTCCGTGCTGAAAGACGTCATCGACGAGATCGCCGACGCGCTGGGAGACACGTCTCTCGTCGTTCCGAGCAATCCGGTCGGACTCGACGCACAAGGCAAGGTCGTGCGACTCCTACCGGAAGGGCAGTCATCGGGCCAAGTTGTTGCTGGGTGGTTGCCGATCGGGACACGCTTTGCCATTGCGTTCGGCACCATGTCGGCCGATCTCTTCGAGTCCTCGAGCCACCGGTCGCCCGAGCCCGCGGTTCTGTTCTACGTGTCCGAGGACGAGCATGGGAGCGACGAAGTCGAGCACTTGATCCGAACGGCGGGCTTCGAGCCGATGAGGATCGGCGGGGTCGAACAGTCGAGCCGACTCGAGGTGGGCGGCGATCTTCACGATCTTGTGGTCGGCTCCGCAGAGGCGCGGTCCCTCGTCGTGGGGGCCTGAGAGACGACGGGCGCCGCCAGGTCTTCACGTAGTCTTTCCGTAGCGCCCGCAGACGCCTACACCTTGGCGGTGGCGAGCGCCCTGCTGGGTCTTCTTCGCATGGAACGAATTTCGGCCGATTGTTGATGCATGGGAAAGCTAAGCGAAGCGTTGAGCGGCGGTGCAGACCTAATGGCGAAGCGGCTTCTGGGCTGTCATCTGAGTCGAACATTTGCGCGCCAGAGGGTGGTCTGCATGATCGTTGAGACTGAAGCGTATGACGAATTGGATCCTGCTAGTCACAGCTACAGGGGAATGACGCCGAGGAACAGCGTGATGTTCGAGGAAGCTGGCCATTTATATGTCTATCTTTCCTACGGAATACATTGCTGCATGAACATCGTGACTGGCGCCGAGGGCCATGCCTCTGCGGCTCTAATAAGGGCCGTAGAGCCCGAGAGCGGGCTGGAGCTAATCAAAGCCAACCGACCTAACGTAAGGAAGGAGAAAATGCTCACTAATGGACCAGGCAAGGTTTGTGAGGCCCTCGCGATAGGACTGGAATTCAACGGGCATGATTTGACCAGAGAGCCAATAACATTGTCGTTAGATAAACCGCTAGCACCGTCCCAGATAGCCGCCAGTACCCGGATAGGCATCAGCCGAGCCATGGACCGCAAGTGGCGCTTTTACATCAAAGATAATCCCTTCGTTTCAATTTAACGTTGGGATCAATCAACAGTGCTTGGTAGCAAGTGTGTCGCGTCTATACAGAGCTACGAAAACCCTAGAAAGTGCGGGTGAAGGACGGGTCGGCCATGTTCGAGGTTCGCCCGCCAACGACCTTCTGGTGTTCTCCCAAGGGTCATGCGTCACCCCTTCTCTACTCCGTGTTCAAGGCGGTTGGCGTCGTGAGCGACGAGAACGCGAAGCAACTAATGAGTCGTTACCGTGCGGGTATGGTGGCGCCAGAAGAACCGATTCTGAGGATTCTTCTGTTGTGCAAGTGGTGCAAGATTCCTTAGCTCGCGCTGCATAAATAGTGCACGCGCCATTGACAACTACGGTTAGTCGCGGTTGACCGTGGTCAGTCGAAAACGGGCCCTTCGGAAATCAGCGGGGAGTGACCGTGGCGAGCAGGTCCCAATTGGGCTTGCCGGCGTAGAGCAGTGAGCGGATCCGGTAGTTCCGGAATGACGTGAACCCGAAGGCAGCGCGCTTCACCCGCTTGATCAAGTTGTTGACCGCCTCGGTCGGTCCGTTGCTGACGTGAGCCAGGTGCCAGGCGGCGATCTGGTGGCGCCAGCGAATCAGCGTGCGCCCGAGCGAACGGGCCTCGACGGGATAGTCCTTGTCCTGGAGGTCGTGCCCCAACTGAGTCACCCACTCGAGGGCGACGTCGGCATCGGCATGTACATAGGATTCCCGGACGGCCTCCTTCGCCTCCCAACAGGTGGCGACGTCGCCGTTCGGATCGCCGGCCCGCAGCAGTCCCTTGAGCTTCTCGGTCCCCTTGTCGTCGAGCCGCTCCTTCGCCTTGGTCAGCAGGCGCCGGCACCGGTAGAGGGGATCCGACTTGCGTCCTCGGTGCCCGAGGGTCTCATTCTGAACTCGACGCCTGCACTCGTCGAGCTTCGTGTTGGCGAGCTTCGTGACATGGAAGGGATCGGCGACCAAGGTGGCACCGGGCACCATGACCTCGAACACATGCCGGTAGGGGCCGGAGAGATCGAGGGTGCCGAACTCGATGCGGTCCCGGAACGATCGTCCCTGATTCGCCAGCCAGCCCATGGGTTCGGCACTGCCCCGACCAGGGACGATGTCGAGCAACTGTCCGGCTCTGACGTCGACGATCTGGGTCGAGAAGTGCTGACGGTGGTAGGGGCCGAGCCGGACCACGAGCACCTCGTCGAGCCCGAGGGCGGTGACCTCGCCGATGCGACCGTCGTCGGCGTCGAGGAGTGCTTCCCCGTAGGCAATGACGGTGTCGTTCACGGTGTGCCAGTCACACCCGAACTCGCCGGCCAACTCATTGACACTCCGGGCGTGCTTGCCGACTTGGCGCGTCGCCCACCGAGCCGACCGGGAGGTGAGGAGCTGACGAGGTCCGGCGATCCGGTCGTCTTCTTCGGTCCAGCTCCCCATCGGACAGTCATCGTCGGGGCACATCCACCGGCGCTTCCGCCACACCAGCCGGCTGGGACGTCCCTGCAGTGGCAGGTCGACGAGCTCGACCCGTGTGCGGTCCTTCACCTGGGCGCGCACGCCGCACGACGGGCAGCCCACAGACCGGCCCACCGTCTCGACGTGGATCTTCCCAACGCCACCCGGTCCGTCCTCGACACCCAGAAAGGTGATGTCGGGAAGTCCGATCATCCACACCAGCGCGCGCGTAGGGTCAGTCTCCACGGGGGTCCTCCATCTTCGGTCGTTGAACAACCAAAGATTGGTGGACCCCCGCTACGCGCCCGCGGATCCAGCTACCAGACCCCGCTCAGATCCGAAGTGCCCGAAAACGCCGATCACGCTGCGTCAATTCGCAAAGGAGCAGGTGGGGGAGTTAACCCTCTGAACATTGCCAAGGTGAGGGTCGCGGGTTCGAGTCCCGTCGTCCGCTCTCGTGTGTCGTCCGCTCTCGCGTGCAACGCCGGTTCGTGCTTTGACACCGTGGCTCCGTCGCCTGCCTGACGCTTTGGGACTCGGATTCGACGTTCAGCGGGGCGGCTCCTGCCGACGGGCGTAGCGGAGCATCACGACGCCGCTACCGAACGTTCGGGTCTCCTCGAGCACCAACGGCGTGCTCGACTGACCGGCGAAGGGCCGGTGACCGTCACCGAGCAGAATGGGGTGGACGTAGAACCGGTACTCGTCGATGAGGTCCAGTGCGGCGAACGTGGCCGCGAGCGCGGGACCGCCCACGACCAGGGTTCCACCGTATCGCTGGGTGAGCGCGACGATCTGCGCCCGGTCGACCTCGCGCAGGATGGTCGTGTTCCAGCCGGCCTCCTGCAACGTCCGAGAGAAGACGTACTTGGGTTTGTCCCGCCAGATCGGGGCGAACTCCCGCACCTCCGGCGACTGGTCCGGTTCGGCGTCGGCGGTCGGCCAGAAGCGGGCCATCAGCTCCCAGGTGACTCGGCCTTCGAGGAACGCAGTGGTATCGCGAAGCCAGCTGTTGAAGTGGCCGTGCAGTTCGCCGTCGATCAGCTGCCATTCGAGCCCGCGGTCGACTCCCTCGAAATAGCCGTCGAGCGAGATCGACATCATGAATACGACGCCTGTCACGGCCAGATCTCCCGCCCATCGTCGAGCACGTCCCGCGGCCAACCTGTCAAGCAGATACCGGCACTTACACACGTGTGTGGTGTCATCGGCTTCGACCCGGTCGACCCCCACGTGTTGCAAGGCACCGTCATCCTCATGGTAACGCTGAGTAGGCAGTGGCCGTTCCGGCGCAGACCCCTGAATGTCTAGTCAGTGACGTCAGCCAATGGGATTCGTCGCACCGTCAGATCGCCACCTTCGACGCAGTCAACGGCCGGCGGATTCGAGCCGCCCAGTTGCGGGCCAAACGGTCGCCCTCCCGTGATGACCAAATGCTCGGGCGTGCCTGCCGGCGGCGATGACCGTGCCTCCCATCGAGGCATTTGCTTGATCGAAAACCGGAGACAGGAGCGAGGATGCGAATGCCGAAGCCGCACCCGCGTGCTCGGGAGGCCGAGATGGAGAGGTCGTGGCATTGATGTCTGACTGAACTCTTCCGGCCACCGGCTCCGGTACCCTGCACGTCGATGAGCAACGACGGGGACAGCTCGATCCCGACCCTCGACGCTTCCGAGATCGCCCTCCTCGAGCCGCTGGGCCGGCGCCAACGCGTCGACGCCGGTGACTATCTCTACCGGGCGGGGGATGCCGGCTACGACTTCTACGTCGTGCTTTCAGGGCGCGTGGAGATCCTGCTCGATGCCGACGGTGACGACGGTCTGATCACGGTCCATGGTCCGGGACGGTTCCTCGGCGAGTTGAACATGTTGACGGGACTCCGGGTGTTCGTGAGTGCGCGCGTGGCTGAGGCGGGCGAGGTGCTGGCCCTGCCGGTCGACGCACTACGCCGGGTCATTGCCACCGAACCTCAGTTGAGCGACAAGATCCTGACCGCTTTTATCAGCCGGCGAGCTGATCTCATCACGGACGCGGCGACGACGACGCGGGTCATCGGTTCGCGGTACTCGTCGGAAACCCACCAGATCCGCGAGTTCCTGGCGCGAACGCGTCTGCCGTACCAGTGGCTCGACCCGGATACCGATCCGCAGGTGGAATCGCTGCTCGAGGAGTTCCAGATCGAGCCGGCGGACGTACCGGTCGTGATCTCCTCCGGCAAGGTCCTGCGCCGGACCAGCCCGGGCGAGCTCTCCGAGTACCTCGGGATCACCGTCGCCAACGCACCGAACCGCTGCGTCGATCTTGTCATCGTGGGTGGTGGGCCGGCCGGCCTCGCAGCAGCGGTGTACGGGGCATCCGAAGGGCTGCGCACGATCTGCGTCGACATGATCGCCCCCGGCGGTCAGGCAGGCACGAGTTCGCGGATCGAGAACTACTTCGGTTTCCCGACCGGCATCGCCGGGGGCGAGCTCGCCCAGCGCGGGTTGGTGCAGGCCGAGAAGTTCGGTGCCTTCCTGAGCGCCCCCTGCACGGTCGCGGGTCTGCGAGAACGATCAGGCCATCTCGTCACCGAGCTTGCCGACGGCACCGAGCTTGCGGCCCGCGCCGTCATCGCGGCCACCGGTGCGCGCTATCGACGACTCGAGGTGGACAGACTCTCCGAGTTCGAGTCCAGCGGCGTGTACTACGCCGCCACCGATCTCGAGGCTCGCCAGTGTTCTGGCGAGCCGGTCATTGTGGTGGGAGGCGGCAACTCGGCCGGACAAGCTGCCATATTCCTGGCACAGCAGGGGAGTCAGGTGAGGGTCGTGATCCGTGGACCGGACCTCAACGCCGGGATGTCCCGCTACCTGGTCGACCGGCTCGAAGGCCACCCTCACATCGAGGTGTTGACCCGGACCCGTGTCCTTGGTCTGGAGGGGGCACAGTCCCTCCGTGCAGTCCGCCTGGCAGAGCCGGACGGCGAGAGGTCCGTGCACGTCGTCGGATTGTTCTCCTTCATCGGCGCAGAGCCCGCTTCGGGCTGGCTCTCCGGATGCGCCGTGCTCGATGACCGCGGCTTCGTTGTGACTGATCGGGCGCTCGCAGCGAGCCAGCTCGACGGCCGGTGGAACCATCTTGGTCGAACTCCGCTCGCTTTCGAGACAAGTCACCCCGGGTTGTTCGCAGTCGGTGATCTCCGCTCGGGTTCGACCAAGCGGGTGGCCGCAGCGGTCGGCGAAGGATCGGCGGCCGTGAGATCGGTTCACGACTATCTGCGGTTTGCCGGAACGTGACCGTCGACCGGACACGCCAAGAGGGACTGCATGCCGAAAAGGACGCGGACCGGTGAATCTCAATCGGCGGCAGTTCATCGGCGGAAGTGTCGTCGGTGCCGCCGCGCTCCTTACCGGCTGCGGTGGTGGATCGTCATCGGTCGCCACCTCGTCCACGGCGGGGAGCAAGACGCTCAAAGCAGTGGGATCCAGGCCGCGCCCCGATCTGCCTCCGGGAACCGATCAGGTTCCGGAAATCGACCACATTGTCGTGGTGATGATGGAGAACCATTCGTTCGACAACATCCTCGGGCTCATCAGCCGGGGGGACGGGTTCACCATCGGGCCGGATGGTGAGCCGACCGCCAAGAATCCCGACGGACGTGGGAACCACGTGCACGCCTTCCACATGCCGACCGAGTGTCAGACGGATGGTGTCGGCAACGACTGGAAGGTGACCCACGCGGCCTATGACGGGGGCTCCTGCCAGGGATTTGTCACGAGCACCACCCCCGAAGCCATGGGCTACTTCACCAAGGAGGATCTTCCCTTCACCTGTGGCATGGCCGCCACGTTTCCCATCGCCGACCGCTATTTCTGCTCGGTCATGGCGCAGACCGACCCGAACCGGAGGTATTTGATCTCGGGCACCTCTCTCGGTCTCATCGACGACACCTTTCCGACGGAGCTGCCGCCGAACGGCGTCATCTACGAGCAGCTGGACCGGTACGGGATCTCCTGGAGGGACTACTACTCGAACGCGCCAAGCCTCGGGGTGTACCTGCCCTACCTCGAGGAATCGAATCCGGTGTCCAAAGGGGTGGTGAAGATCGATCAGTTCTACGCGGATGCCGCCGCCGGCAATCTTCCTTCCTACTGCCTGGTGGAGCCCGATTTCGACCACTCGTCCGAGGAGAACCCTCAAGATGTCCAATTCGGCGATCAGTTCGTGGGAAAGGTGGTGAACGCCGTCATGTCCAGTCCGAACTGGCCGAAGACGATGTTGATCTGGACATACGACGAGCACGGGGGTTACTACGACCACGTCCCCCCACCTCGAGCCGTACCTCCCGATGACATTCCCCCGGCCCTGAAGCCCGGCGATCCGCCCGGAGGCTTCGATCGGTATGGCTTCCGTGTCCCCTCAGGAGTGGTGAGTCCCTACGCCAAGCGCGGATTCGTGTCCCATACCGTCTATGACCACACCTCGATCCTCAAGACGATCGAAGAGAAGTGGAACCTGCCGGCCCTGACCCGGCGCGATGCCAACGCGAGCAGCCTCTTCGGGATGTTGGACCTGAAGAGCGAACCGGCGTTCTTGAAGCCGCCGACCCTCCCCCTCGCGGCCGACCCCACCGCAAAGCAGAGCTGCCTCAGCACGGGTGCAGGCACGATCCCGCCACCCTCGGCAGTGACCAAGACCTGACGTCAGCTTTTCGATCAACCAGTAGCGGATGAGCTTGCCCGCAGCAGCTCCTCCCTTGATGTGCAGCGGGAGTGACTGGCGCACTCGAGCCGATTGCCGGCTCGTCCCCCCGTCTCAACGGCCGGCCGGAGGTTGGCCGCGTGTTGCCATCCGTTCTTATGGGATGAACTGCTTCTCGCGGCGTATGAAGTCCGATTCTCATGTCTGATGACGAATGAAACGGGACATCCGTCGCCGGATGCGGCGCTCCAAACGCTCAAGGTGAGTGGAGGCGATCCTGGGGGTCTTGGCGTGAGGCGCCCGATAGAACCGCGTCTTCGCCAACTCGACCAAAAACAGATAGACGAACACCATGCCCGAGAGGATCAGGAAGAAGGTCGCGGGCAGCGGCGTGAAGCCCAACAGGTGGGCCAACCCCGTGTACGGCAGGATGGCGCCAACCAGTGCAGCGACGGTTGGCACGAAGAGCATCGCCATGCTGGGCCGGCTCGTGAAGAACGGAACCCGCCGGGTCCGGATCACGTAGATGACAAGGGTCTGTGTAGCGATCGACTCGACGAACCAACCGGTCCTGAACTCGACGCGGCCGGCATGAAGCACAGAGAGCATCACCCAAAAGGTGATGAAGTCGAAGATCGAACTCACGGGACCGAACACCGACATGAAACGTCGGATGAACTTCATGTCCCACGCTGCTGGACGGGCCAGTGCCTCCGGGTCTACCCGATCGGTGGGGATGACCAGCTGTCCGGTGTTGTACAGCAGGTTGTTCAGGAGGATCTGCGACGGCAGCATGGGCAGGAAAGAGAGGAATGCCGACGCACCGGCTGCACTGAACATGTTCCCGAAGTTCGAGGACGTCGCCATGAGGACGTATTTCATGGTGTTGGCGAAGATGCGACGGCCCTCCATCACCCCTTGGGCGAGGACCCCGAGGTCCTTTTCGAGCAGCACCACGTCCGCTGCGTCCTTTGCCACGTCGGTTCCCGAGTCCACCGAGATTCCGACATCGGCGTGGTGCAAGGCCACTGCGTCGTTCACTCCGTCACCGAGGAACGCCACGTCCTTTCCGGTGCGGCGGGCCACCTTGATGATCCGGGCCTTTTGGTCGGGAGTGATGCGAGCGAAGATTGTCGTGATCGAGATCGCTGCTTCGAGGTGGTCGTCATCGAGCGACTTGACTTCGGAACCGCTCAGCATTCCTGCGTTGTCGACACCGATGTCCGAGCAGACCTTGGCTGCCACCAACCCGTTGTCACCGGTGATGATCTTGACGCTCACCCCCAGCCGTTCGAGCTCTGCGATGGAGGACCCAGCATCGACCTTCGGGCGATCGCCGAAGGTCAAGAATCCCTCCAAGGCCAACCCCTGCTCGTCTCCGGGGCGGAGCTCCTCGATGCCCTCGCCTGAACGGCTGCCCACGGCCACCACGCGGGCCCCCTCGGAGAACAGGGACTGGAGGGTCGATCGGGCGCCCTCGGGGACACGCAGACATCGATCCAGCACCGCCTCGGGCGCACCCTTGGTGATCAAGACCGGCTGGCCGTCAGCATCCTTCATCAACACCGAGGCCAGCTGCCGCTCGTGATCGAAGGGAAGGACGCGCAGCTTCTGACGCTGCGCGGTGACGGCCACAGCACCTACAGCCACTTCGGGGGCCAGCCACAGGGCCTGATCCAACGCGTTCCCCCCGACGGGCCTGCCATCGGTCACCGCCGCCTCATTGCACGCGAGCCCGAGCTCGAGCGGGCGATCACTCTCGTGTCCCTCGCCATCGAGAGACCGCTCGAAGGTGATCGCGCCTTCGGTGAGGGTACCGGTCTTGTCCGTGAAGAGGATCTCGATGTTGCCGAGGTCCTCGATGGCGACCAGCCGCTTCACAAGTACCTTCTTCGCCGCAAGTGCCTTCGAGCCGGCGGAGAGGCTCACCGTCACGATGGCCGGCATCATCTCGGGAGCGATGCCCACGGCAATGGCCAGCGAGAAGAGAAGTGCCTCGACGAGGGGCCGGGACAGTGCCACGTTGATGACGAAGATGAACGCGGTCAAGACCGCCGCGACCCCGAAGAGGAAGCGCGAGAACCGCGACAAGCCCGCTTCAAAGGCAGTCTGGCCCTGCTTCTCCGCCAGACCGGCGGCGATCTCACCGAACGAGGTGCGAGCACCGGTCCGAACGACGACACCAAGGGCCGATCCTTGATGCACGATCGTTCCCATGTAGGCGCATCCGGGCTGGTCCAACGCTTGGTGGCCGCTGATTGGGGCTACCGCCTTGGCTACCGGCAGTGACTCGCCCGTGAGCACCCCCTCGTCACATTCGAGTTCGTCGACATCCAGGAGGCGGATGTCAGCCGGTACGAGGACGCCCATGCGGAGGGCCACGACATCGCCGGGGACGAGGCTCGTCACCGGGACCCGACACTCCCGTCCGTCTCTCCGGACTTCGGCCTCTTGTCGAACCTTCGCGCGGAGGGAGGTCATGGCCACCTCCGCCCGGTACTCGTTGAAGAAGCCCAATCCGACGCTGAGGGCCACGATGACCGCGATGATCAGGGCGTTCGTGGCGCCTCCTGTGAGCCCCGACACCAGCGCCGCGACGAGCAGGAGGATCAGGATCGGATTCCGGAGCTGGCGGAGCAGTACCGCCAGGGGGCGGACCCGATGGGTGCCGAGCGAGTTCGGACCGAACTGTCGCAACCGTTGTTCGACGTCACGAGAGGCGAGTCCGTCAACGCCGCTCCGAAGGCGGGACAGCACCTCGTTGGACGTGAGTCCGGCAGCCTCTGCGAGGTCCATCTCCCCAAACGGAGCGCGCGCGACGATGGGCACCGGGGAAAGTCTCGTCCGGCGAGGAGGAATCCCGGTAGGGGCATTGGTCTCCCGCTCTCGGGAGACGCCTTCTGGACCCTGGTGCTTCGCCTTCTTCATCTGGGTCTGGCTCCTGGTTGTCATCTTGACGGAGACGTGCCGCAGCCACGGCGACAGCGGCCTTGTCAAGACGATGTAGGACAAGTTCGGTGCACGCAGGAAGCTTCGACTCGTACGTGGAAGGCCTTGCTGGATCGGTGGGCACTACGGCCGAGCAACGCACCACGCTGGCCAGCCTAAAGAAGCAGTGCACGATTCAGCGGACGGGTTTCAAGCGCAGCAGGGGAAGACTGCCGACCTGAGATCACCGCGAATGGGTTTGGTCCCACGGTGACCGCGGCCACGGTCACCCAGCCTGTCTACCTGGTCAGCTGGATTCTGCGAATGCCATCGCATCCGCCCGTGCCGGCGGCGATCACGCTACCGCGAGCGACGACCTGATGTGCGCTCCCAGGGATCGCCGCGACGCCCAGTGGATGAGGACCTGCTGTTCGGTGCCCCGTGCCCGGAGATGTGCGTCGGATCGCTGGGACGATGGTTTCGGGGGGAGGTGACGCGGCACGGCAGGTGAATCGCTTCGAGCGGGTCAGGCCTAGAGCCCGCACTGCGTGACCGTGCGACCGAGGAAGGCACATGCCTGTGCCTTCTGACCTTTGGCATTGGGATGAACCGTCCCCGGGTCGGCGCCCCCAAACGCGAAGTTGACTGTGGGGGTCCCGAGGTTCACCGAGGTGATCGTCAGAGTAGAGGGTTTCATGAGCCCCTGGTTGAAGAAGGGCTTCACTGTCGTCGGCCCCCCGAGAATGTTCGTGGTGGCGGTATCGTTGCAGAACCAGCCTCCGAGTCCTCCGTTGACAGGTGGAGCGAACTGCGAATACGGGTTCACCAGGGTGATGTTGGGATCTGTCCCGGCAGCGCTCGCCACCGAGGAGGCGATGACTCCGTTCAGTTGAGCGGCGGCGGTGTTCAAGTTGGCCAATGCGGTCGAAGTGAGGGCGGGCACGTCGACATCGAGGAAATGGCTGACGTTGTACGACCGGGTGATGACGCCGGGAATCCGAGACCGGAGATAGCCCGGCAAACTCGATAGCGACGGGACGAGGGCGAAGGGGAACACCGTCGCCGTCGCCGATGCCGACAGATTGCCCTTCACATTCACGCTGCAGGCATTGGTGGTCCCGGCCGAATTGACGATCGGTGGATACGCCATCACCTTGATCTTGGCGTTGGGAGCCGCCTGACTGGCGATCTGCAGATATAGCTGGGTGAGACTGGGCACCGTGACGTTGTAGGTCACCTGCCCAGCGGGACAGGTGACCGTCCCCGGAACCGGATCGGTGACCGTGTTGCCGGTCTTGCAGAGGGTCTCCGGGCCGCCGTTCTTCAGGACGTTCAGCATCCCTGCAAGGTTGGCGAGACAAGGCGAGACGGGGACGAGGGCTGCGGGCGGGACTGCGGCGATCGTGGGGATGTCGGACCAGAACGGATTGAAGCGATTGAGGTAGTTGGCCAGCGTGATGACCCGGTTGAGCCTCGCGATGTGCGTATTGAGTGGCGTGATCACCTTCGAGTTGACCCGGCTGATCACTCGGTTGACCTCGACGCTGATCCCGGCGGAGATACATGTCCGCAATAATGTGCCGAATCCGACATCGTTGCCGCCGATCGAGAGCGTCACCAGACCGGTTCGACTCTCGACGTGGGAGATCTGGGGACTACTGGCGTTCCATTGACCGATCCCGCCGATAGTCCCGACGCCAGGTCCGTTGGTGCCCCAGACATCGGCGACGACCGCGCCGCTGCAGGCATGGAAACCGAAGTTCCCGGCAGGGTTGGGGTAGTCGCCGAGCGTGGTGGCGACGGTGACCGGATATGCCCTCGTCGAGTCGTGACACTGGTTGGCCGCAGTATCCGTCCCGTTGAAGTAGGGCGGCACTCCTTCGCCCGAGGAGAACGAGTCGCCGAGCGCGATGTAAGTCGTCCGGAGTTGAGACCAAGGGTGCGATTCGTTGGTCTTCGGTGGACAACCTCCAAGGTCGCGCCCGCCGGTATTGAGGATCTGGCCGGTGTCGCTGTAGGTGGTGGTTGTCCCGTCCACCGTCACATCGACGGTGGGGACGATGCCGTCCGGCGTGCAGTTGTTGGCGTATTGACTGCCACCGGGGCCGATGTCCGAGGTGTCCATCGCGTTCGGGGTTGGGCCCGTGCAACCGTTGCCGGTTCCAGAGCGGAGCTGCGTCACGATGAGCTGGCTGTGCGGTGCAAGTGTTTGCGCGGGCCAACCGGAATACCTACAGGTGTCCACGTGAACGGTGATGCCGTTGACGGTGACCGCGCTTCCCGATTCATTCACGACTCGAACGGCACCCGCGTCGTAGGCGCAGTTCTCGATCGGCCGGCAGCCCTCGAAGATCACATTGGCCGAACCGGCCCACGGACTGGGAAAGTCGACCGGGCTCGAGTGGAGTCCGTCCGCATAGCCAACGAAGACACCTACGCTCCCGACCGGAGCAGCACCGGCTACCCCGCTGGCCGCGCCTGCTCCGATCATCAGGCCGGCACCCGCCAGCAACGCAACGCCGACCCGCCACAACCGACGCGAAGTCATCACTCCGCCACCCCCTGAGTCCTCCGCAGGCTTCCTCGGGAACCGTGGATCTTGTAGCACGACCGGACACTCCGTGCAACCAAGAATCCCGGTCCGCCGTCGGTGTGGGCAGAGGAATGAAGCAGACGAAAGGAGTGGCAGGAGGCGCAACAACGGAGTGTGTCCGACCCCAGCGTTGGGAGCACGCCACGACTCCCCAATCGCCATGGTTGGATTGACGCGCCTACCGCGAACGCGGGACGGCGCTAGCCGGTGCGCGGGGTCGCTCTCGGCCCCGACCTTCACGACTCGGTCCACTTGCATCGAGGGTCGTTTGCAAATCTCTACTGCCCGAAGAGCCCGATCGTCGGTGGAGATGCCCGGCCGGCGGACGACGCGGCACCTGCCCAGCACCGGCAAATTCCTCAACGGTGCGGACCGCGCGGATGACCCGCGTGCTTCTCCGTCGGGGCCGCCGAATCGCACTCGCACTGAGTCACCGAGCCTTGCCGCCCGCCGGGCGGTTCGGCAGCCATACGCTGAACCTTTCCCAGCACCACGGCAACGTGCTCGGCGTCGACAACCGCTTCTGGGTGACCAAGCTCTCGGGCTCGACGTTCCAGCTTGTGGCCGACGCGGATCCGATCCGTGGCACCGTGATCCCTGGCAAGTCGGTGTCGGCTTCGTCCTGAGCCCGGCATCCGGTCTGCGATCACCAACCGAGGTCGGCGGGCTCCGACCGAGGGGGCAGCCGGCGTCGCCGGTTGCGGCTCCGCAGCTGGTCGGCGCTCGAGCCGGCGCACGGCCCGCTCGTCGGCCGCCGCCCACTCGACGAGGAGCCCGGCCGATGCCGTCCCGCTGACCAGCATGCAGGAGATCCAGAGGATCTGGCCGGCGGTGTGAGTACGAGCGAGCGTGTCGACCGGGGAGAGCGGGCGTGGCCACATCAAAAGAGCCAGACCGAGGGCGGTCTCGACGGACATCCCGGCGACCACCGCGGCCAGCCGAGTCGCGGCCGAACGCCGCGCAGCTGCTTCACCGACCAGCCCGAACCAGAAGCAGAGCCCGACGACGAGGAACCAGGCGTGGGTCGCCTCGTGGAACGTGTCGTCGCGCACGCTCAGCGCGAAGATCGGGGTCAGGAAGTAGAGGACCATCGATCCGTAGAAGAGGGCCCAGCCAGCGCCGCCGCTCAGCACGCGCAGTGTCGTGGCACCGCTGAGCCGGACCAGCTGCAGCTGCAGCGGCCGCGGAGCTGCCTGGGCGGCGAGGACGAGGGGTCTCCCGAGCACGAGGAGCGGTGGTGCGACCATCATGAGGACCACGTGCTGGACGACGTGGGCCCGGATGTCGCCGTCGTCGTAGGCGGCGAGACCCGATCCGAGCGCGGCGAAGACCGCGAGCAGGCCCGAGAGGAACAGGATCGTCTGCCCGATCCGCCACCTCCTTCCCCGGCGGCGCAGGGTCACCGACGCGACGACGTAGACCGCGGCCACCGCGACGATCAGCCCGTCCATCGTGAGAGCGAGCGCGTCCGACTGGACCTTGGTGAGGAGCCCGTGGAGCGTCACCTGCTGCGTGATGACACCGGTGGCGAGCCCGGCGGATGGATCGGAGATCGGCGGCATGGTCGGCCTCGGTGCGCTCGGCGGTCGCCTGTGCGCTACCCGGAGGCCGCCTGTGGAAACAACCGGTCAGCCGGCGCCGGCGGACCACCGCCGAAGCGCGGGTCGCGCCGGTGTCGCCTCTTCGCTCAGCAGCGGTAGAGGGACTCGGCGTTGGCGGCGAAGAGCTGCTCGCGGCTCGCAGGGTCGAGTCCGTCGGTGAGCGTCGCGTAGGTGGTGAAGAGTTCGTCGAAGGAGCCGCTCGCGCTGTCGGGCGGGAAGTTGCTCGCGAAGAAGCAGCGCTCGACGCCGAACACCTCGAGGCAGTGCCGGACCCAGGGGCGGAGGGTGCCGGCATCCGCCGTCCCGAGCCCGAGCGCGAGACCGGAGATCTTGCAGTGGACCCGGGGGCCGAGCGACGCGAGCCGCGCCATGCCCTCGCGCCAGAGGGCGAATTCCTCTTCGGAGCCCGAGTGCGGCCACCCGGCGTGTTCGACGACCACGGTGAGCTCGTCCCAGCCGTCGAGCGCCGCCGTCCACTCCCCGAACTGGTCCGGCCTGGCCAGCATCTCGAGGATCAGCCCACGCTCGGAGAGCGCGGTCAGGACCTCGGTGCCGGGGACCATGTCGGTGCTGCCGCCCATCGGCCGGACCCCGCGGAACCGTGACGCGGCCATCTGTGCGTCGAGCTGTCCGATCGCGGTCTCGGCCGGCTCACGGAGTGACACACCGCCGATCAGCGCATCCGGGTGGCCAGTCGCCTGTGCCTCTTCCTCCTTCTCGAGGGTCTCGTCGACGAACAACTTTCCGGCGGCGACGTGCACGAACTTCTGCACGTTCCACCCCGACGCCTCGGCGAAGTAGGTCTTCTGGTCGAAGTGGCGCGCCCAACCCGACAGATGGCCCATGCCGACGTCCTGCCGCCCCGAGAGGTAGGGGTACATGTCGGTGCGCGCCGGGTCCCACAGGTGCACATGGGCATCCACGATCCGATCGATCTCCCGTGGCATCGGTCCCTCCTCGGTCGGCTCCAGCGTCGGACGGCCCGCCGCGGTCTCAGCCGCTCATGGCGTCGCGCAGCGCGCCGTCGAGCCAGTCGGGGACCTCCGGTCCGCCGAAGCAGATCGTCGTCGCCGGGCTGGGGTGGCTCCGCAGGCCGAGCCAGCCGGCCGCCACCACCAGCTCCGCCCCCGACAACGTGCCGGACTCCGTACCGGTCACGAGATGGGCGGCGAGCTCGGCGGCCGCTCGCCGGTCGGCGGTGCCCCCGGACTCCACGCCGATCGCGAAGGCGTCCACCCGGTTGGACGTCGCGATGTGGGCGGAGCGCGCCAGCTGCGCGGAGGCCTGCGCACGGCTCCGGCCCGCCGAGGAGCGGGCCTCGGTGACCGTCACCAGTCGGAGCGGGCGGTCGGCCTGCGCCGAGTAGTCGGCGGCGGCCCGGGCCCACGCCGCGTCCACACGTATCTGGTCGGTGATCCCGGCGTGCTCGTCGAGCACCGTCTGCCAGCCGGTTCGACCTGCGGCGGGGTCGGGGTCACCGGTGAGGGCGACCACCACGCCGCCGAGCGGTCCCGCCTCCCGGCCTGCCCGCGCGACGTGCTCGGCGGCCTCGGCGAACCCCTGTCCGACCGCGGCCGTGACGTCCGCGTGCGGTCCGGCTCCGACGCCGACCGTCGTGACACCCCGGGATGCCAGACGCGTCGCCGAGGGCGGTGCCCCAGGCCGGATCGTCGGTCACCACCAGGCAGGTCTCGGCGGGGGACGCCGCACCTCCGGGCCCGGGCGGTACCTCCTCGAACACCGGCCCGAGACGCGGGTTCCCGCCGCCGCCGGTGGCCTGGGCGGACTCGGCCCGGACGAACACCTTCGGGACGACGCTCTCCAGCACGTGCGGCAGCGACCTGACCTCGGCGGTCCGGCAGATCTCGACGAGGCGGGGGGGTTCGATCCACGCGAGCTCGGCGCCGCTCGAGAAGAGCACCTGGCCCCGGCACCACGCGAAGCCCTCGCCCGCCAGGTGGGCGCCGACCGGTCCGAGGTGCTCGGGAGGAGGCATCGAACCGAGGGACAGGCCACCGGTCCGGGCCTGGCCACCGCTCCGGTCGGTGGGCGGCGGCAGCGCCCCGGTGACCATCCGGGTCGCGGCGATGGGGGAGAGGGCGTTGACCGTCACGCCGGCCGGGGTCAGCCTCCCGATCTGCCAGGTGAGCGCGGCGACCGCCCGCTTCGCACAGCCGTACGCGCCGGTGTTGGCCGGGCGCCATCCCGACCCCGAGGTGACGCCGAGGACGCGGCCGCGGCCGGCCTCTTCCATCAGGGGCAGGGCGGCGCCCAGCACGTTGAGGTAGCCGTCGAGGTGGACGGCGAGCACCGCGGCCCAGTCATCTTCGGTTCCGGAGGCGAAGTCGGTGGGGCGGGAGATGCCGGCGACGTTGACCACCGCGTCGAGGGCGCCGAACTCTGCCACCAGCTCGGAGAAGAGACCGTCGAACCGCGTCGCGGTCGGTGACCGACGTCTCGGAGGCGCGGGCCGTGCCCCCTGCGTCGACGATGCGCTGTGCGGTCGTCGGGCCCTGGTCTGCGACGCGGGTCGAGCCGTCCACCGACACCACCGGGTCCAGCGTGACGACGACGGCGCCGGCTGCGTCCGCATTCCTCGGCGATGGCCGCGCCGATCCCCGCGGCTCCGCCGGTGACGACCACCACCCGCTGCCGGTCGGCGCGCGCACCCGGGCTCAAGGATCCCCTCCATCCTTCCCTCGAGATCTCCCCCGGGCCGTCCCCGAGACGATCCGTCCTGCGGCCGGGGACACCTGCTCAGGGCCCGGTCGCCGGCTCGTCGAGCTCCAAGCCGGCGAATTCGCCGGAGGATCGCCATTCCGCCAACATCTCGACCCATCCGAACAGGTCGCCGCGCCCGCCCCCCCACGAGCCGCTCCGGGGGTTCATCGCCTTCGGATTGCCCTCGAGGTTGAGCCGCGAGGGGGTGCACGCCTCCATGACCGCGCTCACGTCCTTGTAGCCTGCGACGATTCCCGCCACGTACTCCTCTTCCGCCTCGGCGGACACGTCGGCGACGCGCACGCCGCACTTCTCGAGGAGCCCGATCGTGGCGGCGATGTGCTCGGCACCCTCCTCCACGACCACGGTGTTGTTGACGCTGATGACCGCCTGCTGCCCCGGTGCGGGCATCATGAAGAAGTTCGGGAACCCCCGGGTCATCATGCCGTGGAGGGTCGCGGCCCCCGCCTCCCACTTGTCGGCGAGGCGGAGACCGCCGCGCCCGATGATCTCGTGGCCGGCCCGACGCGGGAACGGAGTGATCTCCGCCTCGAAGCCGGTCGCGTAGATCAGGCAGTCGACCTCGATCTCCTCGCCGTTGCAGAGGAGGCCGTCCTCGGTCACCTTTTCGATCCCGGCAGGGCAGTCGACCAGCGTCACGTTCGGGAGGTTGAACGCCGGGAGGTACTCGTCGTGGAAGCAGGGCCGCTTGCAGAGGTAGCGGTAGTAGGGCTTCAGGATCTCCGCGGTCCCCGGATCGGTCACGATCTCCTCGATCCGCGACCGGTGCTCCTCCATGATGGCGTAGTCGTCCTCCTCCGCCCGGAGCACGAACTCCTCGACCGACATGCCCGGCTCCATCCGGGGGTTCCACACGACGGCCTCGTGATGGGTCCATCCGTCGTCGACCATGTTGACCTCGACCGGGTGCCCGTCGAGGACGGCGTGGAAGTTGTACATGCGCTCACGCTGCCAGCCCGGGCCGCAGGGATCCCGCGAACTCCGGGGGTGTCGGCCGGTTGTCGCGGACCCCGACCGCGGACGGGGTCCGCTGGAAGACGTAGAGGTGCTTGGCGGACTCGGCGAGCGGGAGGACGCACTGGATCGCGCTGGCGCCGGTGCCGATCACGCCGACCACCTTGTCGCCGAGCTTGTCGAGGTTGCCGTGCAGGTCGCCACCGGTGTACCCGTAGTCCCAGCGTGCGGTGTGGAACGACTTCCCGCGGAATTGCTCCATCCCCGGGATGTCGGGGAGCTTCATCAGGTTGAGGATCCCGACGGCCATGACCACGTAGCGGGCGCGGAATTCGTCGCCGCGGTCGGTGCGGATCACCCACCGCGAGGTGCGCTCCTCCCACTCGGTCGTGGTGACGCCGGTGTGGAAGAGCGAGTCCTCGACGAGGTCGTACTTGTCGGCGATCGCCTCGAGGTGGACGCGGATCTCGTCGCCGAAGGCGTAGCGGCGGCTGGGGACGGTGCCCATGTCCTCGAGCATCGGCATGTAGATGTAGGACTCCACGTCGCACATCACGCCCGGGTAGCGGTTCCAGTACCAGGTGCCGCCGACCCCTCCCGCCTGGTCGATCAGGCGGATCCGCGGGACGCCGACCTTGCGCAGCTGCGCGCCGGCCACCAGGCCGGCGATGCCCGCTCCGACGATGGCGACGTCCACCTCGTCATGCTTCGGGGCCCGCTCGGCGAAGGGGGTGAAGGGGTCCTCGCGGTAGGCGGCGAACTCGTCGTCGTGCGCCAGGTCCCGGATGGCCGCCCGGCCCTCGACCAGGCGTTTGTCACGCTCCGCGAGGTACTTGGCGTGGACGGCGTCCGGGTCGAATCGTGGTGTACCGCTGGGTGTCACGGGGGAAACGCTATATAACCCGGCGGGACCGTGGGACCGGTTCAGCCCGGACCACCGCGGGACACCACCACCGGGCAGGGGGCCTTGCGGACCACGTAGTCGGACACGGATCCGAGCACGGCTCGGCGGAGACCGCCGCGGCCGCGGGACCCGACGACGATCGCATCGGCCGCGCGTGCGAGGGCCACCGCGCACAACGCCTCGCCGGCGTCGCCCTCGACCACGTGCACCTCGGCTGTTGCTCCGAGCGTGGTCGCCGTCGTCTGCGCGGCGGCGCGGGCCGCGTCGAGCCGCTGCGCACGCATCGCGTCGAACTCGGCGGGGTCCATGGTCGGGCCCGCGTGACCGGTGCCGTCCTCGGCGAGCGAGGGGTCGGTTCCCTCGACGACGGTCACCACCACGACCGGCTCGGGAGCGCGCAGGAGCCGGACGCCCGCGACCGCAGCCTGTGCCGCCAGCTCGGATCCGTCGACGCCGACGACCACTGCACCCATGTGCAGAGTGTGGCACGGGCGCCGGCGCGCTGCATCGGGCGCCTACTCCATGAAGCCGGCGCCGACCTCGGCGGAGGCGAGCTCGCCGACGTCGAGGAGGCCCTCACCGATCTCGTCGCCGAGCGGCTGCTCGGCGTGGACGTACTTCCCTCCCGGAACCACGAGGCCACGGCCGCGACGAAGGTGATGCCTGCTGCGAAGTCGAACGCCAGCCGCAGGCCGTCCTGGAACGCCGGGGAGATGAGACGGGGAAAGAAGCTTCGCCCGGTCACGTAGCTCTCGCGTGCGGGCCCGAGCGCGTGCAGCACGTGCGCGGGAAGCTCGGTCTGGATGGGATTGAAGCCGAGGAACGCGGCGAAGAGGGACCCGATCGGCGGCAGGTGGGCCACCTTGTCGGCGGCGCCGGCGGGCACGCCCTGTGCAATGAGGCCCTGCGCCAGGTGCGAGGGGAGCGAGGACACCAGCCCGAGCGTGACGATCGAGAAGAACACGCCGATCGAGAGCACCTGTGCCGAGTTCATGAACGTGGCGTTCATCCCGCCGCCCGCCCCGCGCTGGTTGGCGGGGAGGCTGTTCATGACCGCGGTCTGGTTCGGCGTGGCGAACATCCCCGCGCACACCGAGTAGACGAAGAGGATCGCCGCGAACTCGACGTAGTCGAAATCGATCGGGAGCGACTCAAGCGCGAGGAAACAGAGCACCGAGCCGACGAGCCCAGCGGTCGCGATCCCCCGTGCACCGAAGCGGTCGGCGAGGATGCCCGAGACCGGTCCGGAGATGAGGAAGCCGACGGTCAGCGGAATCATCGCGATGCCGGCCCACAGTGGCGTCTGCGAGAAGCCGTAGCCGTGCTGGGGCAGCCAGACGCCCTGGAGCCAGATGATCAGCATGAACTGGAGTCCCCCGCGGCCCATGGCGGCCAGGAAGGAGGCGAACACCCCGGCGGCGAAGGCCCGTATGCGGAAGAGCTCGAGGTGGAACATCGGGTTGGCCACCCGACGCTCGATTGCGACGAAGACGCCGAGCGTCGCGATGCCGCCGACGACGCAACCGAGGACGAAGGGGCTGGTCCATCCCATGGTGTGGCCGCCGTAGGGGAGCAGCCCGTAGACGACCCCGACCAGCACCGCGATCAGGCCGAGCGCGAAGGTCGCGTTGCCCCACCAGTCGATCGTCGTCCGTTGGCGGAGCCCGGTGTCCTTCAGCTTGAGGTACGCCCAGACGGTGCCGAAGAGGCCGAAGGGGACCGACACCAAGAAGACCAGCCGCCACTCGATCGGTGCGAGGAGGCCACCGAGGATCAGCCCGATGAACGAGCCGGTCACGAGGGCCATGCCGTTGATGCCCATGGCCTTGCCCCGCTCGTCGGGGGGGAAGGAGTCGGTGACGATCGCACTGGCGTTGGCGAACAGGAAGGCCCCACCGACACCCTGGCCGACGCGCATCGAGATGATCCAGATCGCGGCGCCGGTGCCGGTCATCCAGGTCACCGACAAGAGGACGGAGAACACGGTGAAGATGGCGAAGCCGAGGTTGTACATGCGCACGCGCCCGTACATGTCCCCGACGCGCCCGAGGCTCACGACGAGGACCGCGGTCACCAGCAGGAAACCCATGAAGGTCCAGAGGAAATAGGACGTGTTGCCCGGTGCGAGCGGCTGGAGGTCGATGCCCCGGAAGATGTCGGGGAGGGAGATGAGCAGGATCGACTGGTTGATCGTCACCATCAGCACACCGAGCGTCGTGTTGGAGAGGGCGACCCACTTGTAGCGGTCGCCCGCCGCGGCGGGGCCGGGGTTCGAAGGCGCGGGAGGGGACGGTCGCCATCTCCGGTCCCGTCAGCGGGCCGCTCGGGTTCGGGGGCCACGCCGCCGCCCGGTGCTCGCCGGTCCGCGCTCCCCGCTCATCGGGCCACTATATAGTTTCCCTATGGATCCTGAGCGCGCCTCGACGGGTGAGCTGGCCGAGGAGCTCGGAACGGTCCTCGCCCGCCTCTACTCCTTTCTCCGCCGCACCATCCTCCCCCGCGAGATGAGCCTCACCCAGGCCCTGGTGCTGCGGACGCTCCGCGATCGCGGCCCGCAGCGGGTGAGCGAGCTCGCCGAGCTGGAGGGCGTGCGCCAGCCGACCTGCAGCGGGTTGGTGAACACCCTCGAGGAGGAGGGCTGGGTCACGCGCCGTGTGGACGAGTCCGATCGCCGCGCGGTGGTGGTGGAACTCACCCCGCAGGGGCGCGCTGTGCTGCAGGCGATCGGCGACGCGCGCGCCTCGGTGCTCGAACAGCACCTGGCCACCCTCTCCGCGTCCGAACGGCGGGCGCTGGCCGACGCGCTCCCCGGCTTGCGGAAGTTGATCGCACAGGGCACGGAGGCGGTCTCGGCGTAGCTCGTCGGCGTATGCCGTCCCGCTCCGGCAGTTACCCGCGGAGCCGGATGGGTAGGTGAGAGATCCGGACGAAGTTTTTCCATCCGCCCGATCCGTCCGCGGAGGTCTCGATGCCGAACGTCGCCGCCTACATACTCGATCGTCTGCACCAGTGGGGAGTGCATCGTATCTACGGCTATCCGGGGGACGGGATCAACGGGTTCCTCGGCGCCTTCGAAGAGGTGTCCGAACCGGTGTTCACCCAGACCCGCCACGAGGAGATGGCCGCGTTCATGGCATGTGCCCACGCCAAGTTCACCGGCGAGATCGGCGCGTGCATCGCGACCTCCGGTCCCGGGGCGATCCATCTGATCAACGGCCTGTACGACGCGAAGCTCGACCACCAGCCGGTGCTGGCCGTCGTCGGCCAACAGAAGCGGATGACCGTGGGCGCGCACTATCAGCAGGAGATCGACCTCCAGTGCCTCTTCAAGGACGTGGGCGGGTTCGTGAGCACGGTCATGGACCACCATTCGGCCCGGCACGTGCTGGATCGCGCGGTCAAGTCTGCCTACTCCGAGCGCCGTCCGGCGGTCGTCATCGTCCCCGAGGACGTCCAGGAGGAGGAGTACGCCGACCCGCCCCGCATGCACGGCGCCACCTACACGAGCACCGGATGGAACCAGCCGACCATGGTGCCCCACGAGCCGCTGCTCGCCGAGGCCGCCGACATCCTCAACGCGGCAGAGCGACCGGCGGTCCTGGTCGGTCAGGGAGCCCGAAGGGCCGCCGGCGAGGTGATCGAGGTCGCCGAACTGCTCGGCGCCGGGGTGGCGAAGGCGCTCCTCGGCAAGGACGTCCTGCCCGACACGCTTCCCTTCGTGACCGGCTCCATCGGCCTCCTCGGCACCGAGCCCTCGAACAAGATGATGATGAGCTGCGACACCCTGCTGATGGTCGGCACCTCGTTCCCCTACGCGGAGTGGTTGCCGAAGCAGGGGGAGGCCCGCTGTGTCGAGATCGACATCGACGGATCGCTCATCGGGGTGCGCTACCCGAACGACGTCTCGCTGGTCGGCGACGCGAAGGACACCCTGCGGGCCCTCGTACCGAAGCTCCGCCGCAGGGAGGACCGTTCGTGGCGGGAGCTCATCGAGGGCGAGGTGGCGACCTGGCGCCGGGTGCTCGACGACCGGGCCCACCAGCCCGGCGACCCTGTGAACCCGCAGTTCGTGTTCTGGGAGCTGAACCGGAGGCTCCCCGACGGGTGCGTCATGACCTCGGACTCCGGTTCGGCGACCAACTGGTGGGCACGATACGTCGACATCCGCGAGGGCATGCGCGCGTCACTGTCGGGAACGCTCGCGACCATGCTCCCGGGGGTGCCCTACGCGGTCGGGCGCGAAGTTCGCGCATCCTGATCGGCCGGTGATCGGGTTCACCGGCGACGGCGCCTTCTCCATGCTCGGGATGAACGAGCTGCTGACGGTCAAACGCTACCGGGAGGAGCTCACCGCGAAGAACCCGACCCTCGTGTTCGCCGTCCTCGTCAACGAGGACTTGAACCAGGTTTCCTTCGAGCAGCGTGCGCTCTCCGGCGATCCGAAGAACCCCGCCACCCAGACAGTCCCCTACATGCCGGCCGCCGACTTCGCACGGCTGCTCGGGTTCGAGGGGATCAAGGTGACCCGACCCGAGGAGGTGGGCGATGCCTGGGACGCGGCGTTCGAGGCGGACGGACCGGTGCTGCTCGAGTTCGTGACCGACCCGGAGATCCCGCCGCTGCCGCCCCATGTGCGACCCGAGATGCTGAAGAAGACCCTGACCGGACTCCTCCACGGTGACGAGGACGCGGTGGGGATCATGAAGAAGGGGTTCAAGCAGAAGTGGTCCGAGTTCGCCGAGCACGCCAAGGACCTCCTGCCCGGGGAGGTGGAGTGAGCCGTACGGCCGGAACGGCACGGCGGGCGAGGCGCCGGATCCCCGTCAAGCCGGCGCCTGCCCTCGAGGTGGGCATGGTCGGCACCGAGGAGATCGACGTCTCGGGGCTCCGTCGGGCGCTCGAGCGTGCGGTCGCGGGTGAGGTGCGCTTCGACTCCGCCTCCCTCGCCATGTACGCCAACGACGCCTCCAACTTCCGCCAGGTCCCCCTCGGTGTCGTCATCCCCGAGACCCTCGACGACGTGGTTGCCGCGCACCGCCGCGTGTGCCCGCTTCGGCGCGCCGATCGTCAACCGTGGGGGCGGGACGAGCCTCTCGGGCGAGACGGTCAACTACGCCGTGGTCATCGACTGCTCGAAGCACCTCACCGCGATGGGCGAGGTCGACGTCCGCGCCCGGACGGTCACGGTCGAGCCCGGAGCGATCAACGAGCAGGTGAACATCCACACCGGTCGCGCCAACCTGGTCTTCGGCCCGGATCCCTCGAGCCATTCGCGCTGCACCATCGGGGGCAACATCGGGAACAACTCGTGCGGCATCCACTCGGTGCAGTCCCAGCTCTACGGCCCCGGTCCGCGGACCTCGGACAACGTCGCCGCGCTCGAGGTCTGCACCTACGACGGCGAGCGCTTTTGGGTGGGAGTCGACGAGGAGGATCAGCTCGACGCGATCATCGGAGCGGGAGGTCGCAAAGGCGAGATCTACGCCAAGCTCCGAGATCTGAGGGATCGGTACGCGGACGCGATCCGGAAGGGTTACCCGGACGTCGCGACGCTCCCCCGTCGTGTGTCGGGCTACAACCTCGACGAACTCCTGCCCGAAAAGGGGTTCAACGTGGCCCGTGCGCTCGTCGGGACCGAGAGCACCTGTGCGACCGCCCTGCAGGCGGTGCTGCTGCTCACCCCTGCGCTGCTCGAGAGGACCCTCGTCGTCGTCGCCTACCCGGACATCTGCGAGGCGGGCCGGCACGTCGCCGAGATCATCGAGCGCTTCCGGCCGATCGGCCTCGAAGCGGTCGACGACCGGTTGATCCACGACGAGCAGGAGAGCGGCCTCAACATCGAGGACCTGGAGGAGCTCCCGAAGGACGGATCGGCGTGGCTGCTCGTGCAGCTCGGCGCCGACCGAGCCGAGGAGTCCGAAGCGACGGCCGACGCCCTGGTGTCGTGGCTGGTCGAGCGCGGGTACGACCCCGACCGGGTCGTGGTCATGAAGAGCACGCAGGAGGGCGGCAACAGCGAGGACATCTGGGCCATCCGCGAGGCCGGCCTCGGGGCGACGGCGTTCCCACCCGACAGCGGCGACCACTGGCCGGGCTGGGAGGACTCGGCCGTGCCGCCGGAGCGGGTCGGCGACTACGTCCGCGACCTTCGGGCCCTCTATGACCGTTACGGCCTGACCGGCGCCTTCTACGGGCACTTCGGCCAGGGCTGCATCCACTCCCGGATCAGCTTCGACCTCCGGACCGCCGGCGGCATCGCCGACTACCGCCGTTTCCTCGAGGACGCGGCCGACCTCGTCGTCTCCTACGGGGGGACCCTCTCGGGCGAGCACGGGGACGGCCAACAGCGCGCGGAGCTGCTCGAGCGTCAGTACGGTCCCGAGCTCATGTCGGCCATGCGGGAGTTCAAGCTCATCTGGGACCCGGCGTGGAAGATGAACCCCGGGAAGGTGATCGATCCCTTCCGGCTGGACCAGGACCTGAAGCTCGGGACCGACTACCACCCCGACCACCCACCGGTCCGCTTCGCGTACGCCGAGGATTCCGGCGATTTCTCGCACGCGACCCTCCGCTGCGTCGGTGTCGGCAAGTGCCGGGTACCGGTCGCCGACCAGACCATGTGCCCGAGCTATCAGGTCACCCGCGAGGAGACCCACTCCACACGGGGTCGCGCCCGCCTCCTCTGGGAGATGCTGCGTGGCGAGGTGATCACCGACGGCTGGCAGTCGAAGGAGGTCTTCGACGCGCTCGACCTCTGCCTCGCCTGCAAAGGGTGCACCAACGACTGTCCGGTGAACGTCGACATGCCCACCTACAAGGCGGAGTTCCTCCACCACCACTACCGGTCGTGGCGGCGAATGCGTCCCCGCCACGCATACGCGTTCGGGTTCATCGACCAGGCCGCCCGGTTGGCATCGCACGTGCCAGAGCTGGTCAACCTGGCCGGCCAGGCCCCCGGGCTGCGCTCACTCGTCCGGACCGCGGCGGGCATCGACGGGCGGCGGTCTCTGCCGACCTTCGCACCGATGACCCTCCAGCAGTGGTTCGCCCGACGAGGCGGCACGCGCAATCCGCACGGCCCCCCGGTCGTCGTCTTTCCCGACACCTTCAACAACCACCTCCACACCGGGGTCGGCGTGGCCTGTGTCGAGGCGCTCGAGGCAGGCGGGTGGGGCGTCGTGATGCCCGAGGGGCATCTCTGCTGCGGGCGGCCGCTCTACGACTACGGCTTCCTCGACGCGGCCGAGCGCTACCTCCGCCGGACCCTCGAGGAACTCCGTCCCCACCTCCGGGTCGGCACGCCGGTGGTCGGACTCGAACCGAGCTGCCTCGCGGTCTTCCGCGACGAGCTGTCCAAGCTCCTTCCTCACGACGAGGACGCCAACCGGCTGTCGAAGCAGGCGAAGCATTTCGGGGAGTTCCTCGAGGAACAGGAGCTCGCCGTACCGAGGCTGCGTGGCAAGGCATTGCTGTGGGGACACTGCCACCACCGCGCCACCGGGGGGATCGAGACCGAGCAGCGCACCCTCGAACGCATGGGGCTCGAGGTCGAACCGCTGACGGGCGGTTGCTGTGGCCTGGCCGGCTCGTGGGGCTTCGAGAAGGGGAAGTACGAGATCTCACTCGACTGCGGCGAGCAGCGCCTTCTTCCCGCGGTCAGGGAGGCGGACCCGGGCACGGTCATCGTCGCCGACGGCTTCTCCTGCAAGACACAGATCGAGGACGCCGGCACCGGACGGCGGGCGCTCCACCTCGGCGAGGTGATCGCGCTCGCACGCCAGGTCGGCGCGGTCGACGCGGCGAGTGGCCCACCCGAGGACCTCCTCGGCACCCGGCGTCCCACGCCCCCGGCCTTCCGCCGGGCGGTCCGCAGCGCCGGTCCGGTAGTCGCCGCCGCGGCCGGCGGCGCCGCCTGGCAGCTCGCGAGACGCCGCTGATCCGCGATGCGAACGCTTCCGAGCAGCTCCCACGAGGCAGCCGCGGCCTCCGGGGTGCCGGTCACCGGGCTTTCGGCGGCCGCCTACGAGATCCCGACCGACCGACCCGAGGCGGACGGCACCCTTGCGTGGAACTCGACGGTTCTGGTCGTCGCCCGGCTGCGGTCGGGTGACCGCGGAGGGATCGGTTGGACCTATGCCGCGTCGGCCGCGGCGGCACTGATCGAGGAGAAGCTCGTCGACGTCGTCTGCGGCGCCGACGTCCTCGACGTCCCGGCGGCGAACGAGGCGATGCTGCGTGCCTGTCGCAACCTGGGCCGGCCCGGCCTCGCCGCCTGCGCGGTGTCCGCCGTCGACGTGGCGCTCTGGGACCTGAAGGGCAAGGTGCTCGGGATGCCGGTCTCGCGGCTGCTCGGGCGGGCGAGGGCGGACGTGCCGGTCTACGGGAGCGGCGGCTTCACGACGTACGACGATGCCACCACACGCCGGCAGCTCGAGCACTGGGTGACCGAGTGCGGGCTGCCGCGGGTCAAGATCAAGATCGGGGAGTCTTGGGGGACCCGGGCCGACCGCGATCTCCACCGGATCGCGCTCGCGCGGGAGGCGGTGGGCGACGAGACCGAGCTCTACGTCGACGCGAACGGTGCCTACGGCCGCAAGCAGGCAGTCCGCCTCGCCCGCGCCATGAGCGATCGCTCCGGCGTCGTCTGGTTCGAGGAGCCGGTCTCCTCCGACGACCTCGAGGGTCTGCGCGAGGTGCGCGACCAGTGCCCGATCGACGTGGCGGCCGGCGAGTACGGCTACGCGCCGTGGTACTTCACTCCGATGCTCGCGGCCGGCGCGGTCGACTGCCTGCAGGCCGATGCCACCCGCTGCGGCGGCATCACCGGCTGGCTCGCCGCCGCCCATCTGGCGGCCGGGCATCACCTGCCCATCTCCGGACACTGCGCGCCGAATCTCCATGCGCACGTGGCGGTCGCCGCGCCCAACCTGCGGCATCTCGAGTACTTCCACGATCACGTCCGCATCGAGCGGATGCTCTTCGAGGGCGCCCTGTCGCCACGGCAAGGCTCGCTCTGGCCCGACCCCGGGGTGCCCGGCCTCGGTCTCGCCTTTCGCGACGCGGACGCCGAGCGCTACCGGGTGGGGTGAGCCCGGTGCGACCGCCAGCGCGACGAGACGGCTTCGCGCCGATAGAGGAGTACGCGGTGCTCGGCGACGGGCGGAGCGTCGCGCTGGTGGCGTCGGACGGCGCGGTCGACTGGTGGCCGTTCCCGGCCATCGACGCCCCTCCGGTGTGCGCGGCGATCCTCGATCCCGACAACGGCGGCCGGTTCGTCCTCGCGCCCACCGAGCCCTTCGAGGTCGACCGCCGCTACGTCGAGGGGACGAACGTCCTCGAGACCCGGTACACGACCGGACGCGGTTCGGTGCGTGTCACCGAGGCGCTGAACGTCGGGTCCGCGGGACGGCTGGCCTGGACCGAGCTCGCGCGCGGCGCGTCGACGGGCTCGCCGGCGAGGTCGACCTGGCGTGGGAGTTCGCACCCGGCGACCGGTTCGGGAAGGACCGCCCCTGGGTCGCGACCTCGGGTCCGTGCCCGGTCCTCCACTGTGGCGACCAGCAGCTCGCCGTGGTTGTGGACGCAAGCCAGACGGTCGACGTCGGCGACCGACACCTGTCCGGACGGCTGTCGTGCGCGACCGGCGAGCGGAAGCTCGTCGCGGTGCTCGGCAGCGACGACGAGCCGCTCTTCCTTACCGATCCGGGGGCGGTCGACGACCGGCTCGAGGGGACGGTGGCCGCCTGGCAACGCCGGAGTGAGCTCCTGCCGGAGGCAGGACGGCCCTTCGGCCTCGCCATGCGGCGGTCAGCACTCGTGCTCGAGACGCTCCTCTCCGAGGACGACGGTGCCTTCGCGGCGGCGGCAACGACGTCGCTCCCCGAGCGGATCGGCGGTCCGAAGAACTACGACTACCGGTTCGCATGGGTCCGCGACTCGTCCTTCGCCGTCGACGCGTTGATCCACCTCGGTCTCCACGAAGAGGTCCACCGGTCGGTTTCCTGGCTGTTGCGGGCACTCCGTCGCAGCGCGCCGGAGCTCCAGATCTTCTACCGGCTCGACGGGACCGTCCCCGACCGAGAGTCCGAACTCGACCTGCCCGGCTACCGCGGGAGCCGTCCGGTACGGTCGGGCAATTCGGCGTCCGGCCAGCAGCAGCTGGGCGTGTTCGGGGATCTCTTCGACTCCATCTACCGCTACGTCGAGGCGGGCCACGTCCTCGACCCCGCGAGCGGCGCGCTCCTCGCCCAGCTCGCCGACCGGTGTTGCGAGCAGTGGCCCGCCACCGACTCGGGCATCTGGGAGCTCGAGGTCCACCGGCACTACACCATCTCCAAGATCGGCTGCTGGGTCGCGCTCGACCGGGCCTGCCGGCTCGCCGCTTCGGGTGCGATGCCTGCGTCCTCGTCCGAGCGCTGGGCGATGGAGGCCGCCGAGGTCCGGAAATTCGTCGAGCAGCACTGCTGGTCGGAGGAGAAGCGCAGCTACACCTTCTACGCGGGCACCGACCAGCTGGACGCGGCGGTGCTCCTCGCGGGCCGAACCGGTTTCGACCGGGGCCCTCGCCTCGCCGCGACGGTCGACGCCGTCCAGGCCGAGCTTGGACGCGGACCGACGGTCTACCGCTACACGGGGATGGAACATGAGGAGGGTGCGTTCGTGGCCTGTTCGTTCTGGCTGGTCGACGCGTTGGCGCGGGTGGGGCGCTGCGACGAGGCCGAGGAGCTGATGAGCGCGGCCGCCGGACTGGCGAACCCGGTCGGCCTGCTCGCCGAGCAGGTCGACCCGGTGACGGGGTCCTTGCTCGGGAACTTCCCCCAGGGCCTGTCCCACCTCGCGCTGGTCAACGCCGCGCACACCCTCGAGAAGGCCCGCGGGAGCCGGCGGTGAACGCGCGTTCGGGTGTCGGCACCCCTGCACCGGCTTCGTCTACGCCCGTGGCGATCGGCATCGTTTCCCTCCCGCTTTCGAGGGAACCGTGTGAGTGTGGGCCACCTCGCGGTCAACTCGGTCCTGATCGGCTCCTTCGTCGCCTGCACCGTCGAGGTCACCGAGATGGTGATCATCGTCGTCGGGGTCGGGACGACCAGGGGGTGGCGGTCGACCCTCGTCGGGGCGGGGTGCGGGCTGCTCCTCCTCGCCATGCTCGTCGGAGGGCTGGGTCAGGCGCTCTCGCTGGTGCCAATCGACCCGCTCCGCGTCGCTATCGGAGCGCTACTGCTCACCTTCGGGCTCCAGTGGGTGCGACAGGGTGTCGTCCGGGTCGCCGCAGACGGGTTTCGGGGCCCGGACGAGGAGGAAGAGGAGGCTCCGGACGCGGACGGCTCGAGTAGCGACCGGATCGATTGGACGGCGTGGCTCCTCGCCTTCAAGGGGGTCACGCTGGAGGGACTCGAGGTGGCCTTCATCGTGATCGCATTCGGTGCAGGGTCGAGGGGTGGCAGCGGTGGTTATCTCAGCGCGATCGTCGGGGCGGCTGCGGCGTTCGTCATCGTCGGCACCGCCAGCTTCCTGGCCATCGACCGTCTACGCAAGGTGCCGGGGAGGGTGCTCAAATTCGGCGTCGGAGGACTCATCACCACCTTCGGCACGTTCTGGGCGCTCGAAGGACTGGGTGTGCACTGGCCCGCGGGCCGGGTGAGCCTGGCCTGGCTGTACGCACTCTTCCTCGGGGCCACGGTCGCGCTGTCCATTCTGGCGCGTCGGTCACTGCTCGGCCCGGCCCCGGGTTCCGCGAAGAGCCCGGCCGCGTCCTCCGAAAAGGCGGACCCACGATGACCGATCGGCTCTGGCAGGCGCTCCGGGCATTCGGCGGATTCTGGTATCGGTTCGTCATCGGTGACGACTGGGTCGGCGCGGCCGGGGTCGCGGTGCTGCTGGGCGGGACCTGGCTGCTGCTGCGAGGTGGCGTACGGGCGTACTGGTTCGGCCCTGTGGCCGTCGTGGCGACCGCGTCGCTGGTGGTCGCCCGGGGTCTGCGCTCGCGCGCGTAAGGACCTGGCGTTCAGTCGGGGCCCTTCGACCGGTTCAGCTCCGCCGAAACTCCGCGCAATCCGGCGTGCTCCTCGTGGAAGTACAGCCACCGGGTTCCGAGGTCGTGCCGGAGAGGATCCGGCGCGTGGACGCGGAGATCGGCGATCGCCCCCCGCTCCTCCTCGGCCATGTGATCGCTGTTCTGTTCCCTGGCCGCATCCACCGCCTCCCACCAGGCGTGACTGCCGGGTTCGGCCTCGTCCGCACGGCCGACCGCCTGTCGAACGGCGTCGTGGTCCGAGAGCGCGTCCTCGGTCTCCTCGACGGCGCTCGCGCCGGTGTCGAGCAGCGCCGGATAGAAGATCGCCTCTTCGGCTGCCGCGTGGAGCTCCAACAGGTCGGCCACCGTGCCCCACAGGGCGGCGGTACCGGCGCCGTCGCTGTCGCGGTGACCGTCGAGCTCCCCGAAGCGGCGTCGGAAGGTCTCGTGGTCGTCGAGGACGAGGTCGCAGATATCGGGCATTGTCGGCTCTTACCCGGCAGGACCGTCATCCATCCGGAATTCTCGGCGATCCGGGTCTCCGCCGCGGTGGGCGCTCCGGACGACCATCCGACCCGGGACGACGAAGAACCAGACGGTGGACCACACGAGGGCGAGCAGCGACATGGCCATGGCGAGGCCCAGGCCGTAGAGGTCGTCGCCGACCAGCCAGACGCCGCCGGCCACCGCGAGCGAGAGCAATCCCAGCCCGGTGAGGGCCAGCCTGGCCGCGAGGCGGACGAGATCGGCCTTGCGGTGGCGACGGAAGAGGACCCGGTGCATGGCGGCGGGGGCGATCAGCGCCAACGTCGAGAAGGCGGCGATCATCAGCGTGCCGAAGTAGACGGCCCGCTCGGTTGCGCCCAGCCTGCCGAAGCCGCTGCTGAACGGGAGGATCAGCAAGAAGGCGAAGAGCACCTGTACTCCGTTGATCGAGACCCGAAGCTCGGAGATCAGGTCGTTGAAGTTGCGGTCGAGACGCTCGGCCTCGGTCTCGCCGGTGCGGACCTCTTCGTCCCAGCCGCGGTCAGGCTCGTCGATCGTCACCGGCGATCACCGTCACCGCGGCGTGGCCGGCATCGCAGTCGCCCTTCACGTCCGTCCTCCCCGAACAGTCCGCATCCGCGACCTCCATGTCGGATCAAACCGCGGATACCCGGAATGTGACCGCCGCATGCACCACAGTGCTCCCATGGCACGCAGCCTCTTCTCGAAGGGGTCGTCCTACCCGTGGTACCGACAGCACGAGGGCGCGGGGCTGTCGCCGACGGCGGACCAGCAGATCGGCGCGGGGATCATGTGGACCTGTGGGATCTTCTGGGCCGTCCCGGCGATGATCGTGGCGGTCCGCAGGCTCATCGACCTCGGCCGGCACGACGATCTCGAACCGGGGTCCGAGTCGATGGTGATCGGCGGCCGCAGAGCGCTCTCCCGACGGCGCCAGGAGGTCATTCGCCACGACGTCGCACGTGAGCGCTCACAGGATCCGCCGGAACGGGCCGAACTCGCGGGACGCGTGGGGATTCCGCTCCAGCACAGCGCCGACAGCCGGTCGCCGTAGCAGCAGTGAGCCACCGTGCCGCGCAGACAGCGCGAGACGGTGGCGGGCTCGCTGCTCTGCAGGCGCGAGCAGAGACAAGGAGCTGGTGGTGTCGGCGCGGCCCGAATACCCTTTCGAAATGGCGATCGAGGGGGCCACACCTCCGAGCGAAGAGCCTGACGCCGCGCACCGGCGTGTGATCGTCGTCCTGGCCGTTCTGAGCGTCGGCACCGGTGCCACCGATGCCCTGTCGTTCCTGCGGCTGGGCAACGTCTTCGCCAGCGTGATGACCGGCAACCTGGTGCTGCTCGGTGTCAGCATCGGGCGGAGGGACCCGAGCCTGGCCATCCATGCCGGCGTCGCGTTCGCCGGCTACGTGGCGGGTGTCGCGGTGGGTCATCGGATCTGTCGCGCGGACGCGGACATGGCCGGGTGGGCCCGGTCGGCCCGGATCGCGCTCGCAGGGGAGCTGGTGCTGCTGACCGCCATGCTGGTGAGCTGGATCGCGGTCGGCGCCGTCCCGCCGAAAGGGCTGGAGTTCACGTTGCTGGCAGTCGCGACCGGTGTGATGGGCGTCCAGAGCGCCGTGGTGCGCGCGATGCCGGCCTCCACGCCCTCGACCACCTACCTCACCGGGACGTTGACCCAGGTGGTCTCCGATCTGGTCACCGGTGGCCGCCTCGCTGGCCAGTCCCGGGCGCTCGCCAGCATCGGCGGGGTCGTCGCCGGCGCTGGGGCGACCGCCGGGCTCGTGGTCGGGGCACCGGATGCGGCTCCGGCGGTCGCGGTGGCAGCCGTGGCACTCGCACTCTGGGTGGTGACCCTGCGAGCACCATGAACCGCCGGCCGACCCGGTTGGGACTCCCGCGCCCGGCTATCCCTTCCAGCGCACCGCCAGGAGCACCACGTCGTCGTCGGCGCCCTGAGGTGCGAGGCGTTCGAGGAGGAGGTCGAGGACCTCCTCAGGAGCTCCCTCCGTCGGCATCGCCGTGCGGAGCCGCTCGAGCCCGTCGGTGATCGGCTCGTCGCGCCGCTCGATGAGCCCGTCGGTGTAGGCGACGAAGGTGGCGCCCGGCTCCAGGGGGACCTCGACCGCGACGTAGTGATCGTGGCGGACGCCGATCGGCGGTCCCACCTCGGGTGCCACGACGCGGGCCCGGCCGTCCTCGAGCAGCACGGGACCCGGGTGGCCTGCGCTCGCGAGCCGGACGGTCCCGGTCGAGGGGTCGACGAGACCGCAGAGCACCGTCGCGAAGTGCCCGGTGTCGCTGATGCGGCTGAGGCGACCGAGCCGGTTGAGCACCTCCTCGGGTCCGGACTGCTCGGCCGAGTAGGCCTTGATCGCGAAACGCAGCTCGGCCATCAGCGCGGCCGCAGGAAGGCCCCGCCCGGACACGTCCCCGACCGCGAAGAAGAGGCAGCCGTCGCCCGTGTCCGAGACGTTGTACCAGTCCCCTCCGATCTCGATCCCCTCGACTCCGGGGAGGTACCGCGCGGCCAGCTCGAGGTGCTCGAAGGGCGGGAGTGACCGGGGGAGCAGGGATCGCTGCAGCGACTCGGCGGCCACCCGCTGCGCTTGGAAGAGCCGGCGGTTCTCGTCGGCGAGGACCTCGGCGCGACGGCGGCGACGCAGCAGGTGCTCGCCCAAGAGCGCGACGAGAACGGTGAGGAGGATCCCGATGGCAGCGATGAGCCAGGGCAGCCAGCTCGCAAGCGTGCCGGCGAGCGGGACGCGGGGCGACACGACGAGGATCAGGTCGCTGTTGCTCCCGAAGGGGATCCGCATGGTCGAGGTGGGTCCCGACAGGGGAAGCGGGCCGGGTGTGGCCGCGAGGATGTCGGACGCCGCCGCGGTCGGACCCAGGTAGACGGCGTAGTTGAGGTCCGAGAGCGGGGAGCTGGTCTGGATGTGCAGCCGGCGATCGGGCGGCAGAACGCTCTCGGCGTAGATCACGTAGGACTTCCCGCCGCTCGGAGCGGCGAGCGCGAAACCGAGACGCACCTGGTGGTGTGCGCTGACGTTGGTCACCACGTAGGAACTCGCGTGTGCCGCCTGGACGAAGACGGCCTTCTGCTGGCCGGGCGAGGCCGTGATCAGGGGGTGCCCGCCCACCGCGGTGACGAGGGACGGGGGAGGACCGACCCGCCAGAGCGAGAGCGAGCTCCAGCCGCCGGAACCGCCGACCTGCGGGCGGACGAAGGCGGCGAAGGCCGAGGGATTGGCATGGGTCGCGGCCGCGTCGGTGGCGGCCAGCTGGAGCCGGTCCTGGACCGAGGTGAACGCCACGGTGAGCGCGCTGCCGGTCAGCTGCGTGTCGAGGGACAGCAGCCGCTGTTCGGTGTGGTCGTAGTCGGAACCGCGCGGTGACGGCCAGGGCAGCGGTGACCGCGAGCCCCGCGACGAGGACGAGGACGGTAAGGATGTGCGGGCGCCACCATGCCGTTACCGGGCCGGCGTCTGACGCACCGTCATCTATCTCCTCGATCGTCCGGCCCGGCACCCTCGACATCGGGGAGGACACTAGTCGAGGGCGCGGCCCGAGTGCCGCCCAGGTGGGATGTGGCAATTGCCCGCGAGCCTGGGTGCCGCGGGCCTGGCGGCAGCTGGCCTCGGTCCGGTGCCGCGACGCGCCTTCCGGCCGTTTGCGCCCCCGCCCCGGGGGTAGGGCGCCACCGTGGCACACGATCCTCACCGTCACTCCCGCCTGGCGGGCCTGCGTCGCAGGATACGGGCACGGGGACGATCAGTGGAGCGGAACGACCGGTTGCAGGCGGACACCGATCGCCCACGCGGCCGCCGTCGGGTCCTCCGTTGACCGCACCGCCGGGTCCTCCGTCGACCGCGTCGTGCGCCCCAAGGCGATCACGCGCGCGCCAACGCGATCACGCGGGGGAAGTCGCGGTCGTCAGGTGATCGGCGCCTCGCTCAGGTCGATCGCTCGCACGTGCCCGACGGGGTGACCGAGTAGGCGATCCGACCGTCGTCGGGCAGGGAAGGGACGGGAACCCGCCCAGGGGTGTCCCAGCAGGAATGAGCAGCGCTCGGACGAACCTCTTCTCCGGATCCGGTGACGGCGCCTTCGTCGCCGGGTGCCGGCGAGGCGGCGTGTGACCGGTGGGTGTGGACCTCGAGCCCGGCGAAGAGCAGCCAGCCCACCGGGATCATCGCCCAGTCGCTCACCACCCGGTAGATCACGACGACCGCGACCGCGGCTCCTGCTGTCATGCCGTAGGCGGTCAGCAACGTGCCCATGCTCACCGCCGCCACACCGAGCCCGGCCGCCGATATCGGCAGCACGCCGGCCACCTGGCTCAACCCGTAGATCACCAGTGTGTCCTGCCAGGGGACCCGCAGTCCCAGGCAGAGGATGCAGGCGACCAGCACCGCGACGTCCGACAGCCAGTTGGTGAGGGCGAGCAGCGCTACCTCGGCCCAGGCGAGGGGACCCAGCTGCACCTCCTCCAGCTGGTCTGCCAACCATCGGAGTCCACCGACGATGCGCCCGCCGGTCGCCTCCCGCCGGCCGACGAACCTGCGGAGCAGCGCGATCGGCGTGGTCCGTGTGGCCACGGCGACGATCGCCACCGTCAGCGGGATGCAGCCGAGCAGGATCACCAGCCAACGGAGTCCGGCGAACGGACCTCGCCCGCCCGCGACCAACACGCCGGTCGCGATGATCACGAAGAGACAGAAGCTGGACACCGCGCCGGCCACGAGGAAGGTCCAGACCCGCACGAATCTGCGGACGCCTCGGCGCCCGAATTGCTCGAATTCCCAGGCAGCCGCCCACCCCACCCCTCCGGGCAGGGTGCGGGTGATCGCGTTCGACGCGACCGTGATGACGAAGATCGGCACCAGGCGCAGGGTGCGCCCGCAGGAGTTGAGCAGACGCGACTGGAGGGCTGCGAAGGCGACCATCGAGAGGGCCTCGAAGAGCACGGCGACGGCCAGCCACCCCCACTGCAGATGAGAGAGCGTGTGCTCCGCGTCGGTGATGTCCGACGTGTGCCGGGTCAGCAACCAGGCCGCGACCCCGAGGACCGCGACTCCTGCAGCGGCGCGCAGCACGCCAGAGCGCGCCAGTCTTCCGAGGTCGGGGACCTTCACGCCTGCCCGTCCTCACGATTGGTCTGCCCGGACGGCTCGCCGGGCTCGGCAGTACGCTTCAGAGCGTGGGAGCAGATGCCGGTTCGCCCTTGATCGAGGAGATCGAGCTGGTGACCGACGACGGGGTGCGGCTCCGGTGCCGCATCAACAGCCACACCGGCGGTGGCCGAGCGATGGTGGTCGTGGTCCACGGGTTCGCCGGTCGCTGCGACCAGCCCGAGATGCTCGCGCTCGCCGACCGTCTGTTCGCGGCCGGGCTCGACGTGGCAACCTACGACGCCCGCGGCCATGGCGGCTCTACCGGACGGTGCGGTGTCGGCAGCACCGAGCACCGGGACGTCGCGTCGCTCGTCTCGCACCTCACCTCGGGGGGGATACCCGTCGTGCTGGTCGGCATCTCGATGGGCGGCGTAGCCGTCGTGGCCCACCTGGCCCGGATCGACGCTGCCGACGAGGGCGTCATCGGAGCAGTGCTGGTCAGCGCCCCGGCACGCTGGCGGATGCGCCCGAGCGCCCTCGGTTTGCTCAACGCGTTCTTGACCCGCACCGCACCCGGCCGGTGGGCGGCGGGCCGTTTCATCGGCGTCCGGGTGAGCCCGAAGTGGAGGCTCGGCGAGAACCCGGAATCGGCCATGGCGCGGATCCGGGTCCCGGTGGCCGTCGTCCACGGCTCGGGCGACCGGCTGCTCGACCCCTCGCACGCGCTCCTGCTCCATCGCGCCGGAAGCCACGACCGGCTCCTCCACCTGGTCGAGGGGATGGGCCACGGTCTCGATCCGCAGGGGACCGTCGCGGTGGAGGACGCGGTCGAGTGGGTCCTCGACGGGGGACGGCTCAGTCCCACCACCATGACAACCCGATGACGTCCGGTCCGGTGTGGGCCACCATCACCGGGCCGAAGGTGCCGACGTAGGCAGTGACCGGTTCCGCCTCCCGGCGGACCCGGTCCAGCAGGTCGTGCGCCTCGTCGGGCGACGAGCGCGTGCAGGACCGCGAGGTGGAGGTCGGCGCCGTCCTGGCGGGATCGACGCAAGGCTTGCAACAGATGGTCAGTGGCCCCTGCCGCGTGGAACGCGGGGCGGAGGGGTCGCGGGCCGGAACGGCGGAGCTCGAAGAGCACGCGCATACCGAGCTGGGTGACCAGCTTGGCAGCGGACGTCGGGATCCGGCCTCCGCGGACGAGGTGGCGCAGGTCGCCGACTGCGGCGACCAGCCGGACCTTCGCCGCGGCTCGCTGCGACCGCTCGACGACCCTCTCGAGTGGTGCGCCCTCTGCGGCAGCCCGGGCGGCTTCGAGCACGACGAGGCCTTCACCTCCGGCGGCGCTGCCGGTGTCGACGATCCGGACGTCATCGCGTCCCGACAGGGAGGCCGCCATCGTCGCCGCGCTGAACGTGCTGGAGAAGCGCTCGGCCACCGTCAGGACCACGGCGCCGTCGCCGGCTCGGGTGGCTTCGATCGCCCGGAGGAAGGCACCTGGTGGAGGGCCGCTCGTCTTCAGCTCTTGGTCGAGACTGGCCACCAGCCGCGAGATGTCGACCTGGTCCTCGGTGACCGGCTCGCCGTCGATCTCGAGCTCCATCGGGACCGATGCGACGTGGTGGCGCTCCGTCAGTTCAGGCGGGAGCGCGGCAGCACTGTCGCAGATGATCGAGACGCCCACGGGCCACCATCTACCCACCGCGCCAGCCCTCGAAGCCATCCACGAGGCAGTACCCGGCCAGGATGAGCGGGTCGGGACGGGAGCATCCCGGTCTTCAGTGGCGTGCCGTCATTCACGTCCCCCGTCGGGGGCGGGCCCTGCGAGGGCGAGGCCGAAGCGCACTCGGAAGCCCGCGGTTCGCATGGTGCGGACGAACCACAGGACGGAGAGCGCGATGCCCACCCCGATCACCAGCCAGGTGACGAGCATCCGCTCGATCACGAACGCGCGGAGCGAGGTGTCGAGGAGGAGCCAGAAGACGAGCCCGGCGTTCACCAGCAGGACGACGGCCCAGAGGAAGGAGATCCGGAGGAAGAAGCTCCGGACGGCCGGGTGTGCGACGAAGGCGTCGTCGAGCGGGCAGAAGTCACGGGCGAGGTGGGCCACGAGCGGGCGGTTGGCCAGGGCGGTGCCGAGGAAGGTGAGGGCGACGAGCACCGTGCCTGCCGTCGGCTGGACGAAGTAGAGGAAGGCGCTGCCGCTGAAGAAGGAGACCGCGGAGCGGGCGGTGAGGATGACCAGCCCGAGCGAGAGCAGCGCGGGAATCCGCTGCTGCCGGACGAGCCTCCGGACGACGGCCGCGTACGACCAGAGCAACGCCGCGACCAGCGCACCTCGGAACCCGCTCGCCCAGAGCACGACGTAGAACACGAGCGCCGGCGCGATCGAGCTCTCCACCAGGGCGGGGAGGGAGTGGCGCAGCGCGCCGCGCAGGGACGGAAGGTGGACCACGTGGGGGTACCCGGGTTCCGGACCGGACGTGATGCTGCCATCGGGTGCTGAGCGGAACCTGCCGATGGTTCAGGCTACCCCGGGTCCGTCCGCATGCCGCCGCGGCCCATCTCTGGAGCCCGCCGATCCTCGGAAGCAATTCCTGTCGACCCTCGACGCGACCGGCGCGGGAGACGTGTGTGGTCCCGGCGACCCACCGACGACGGGAGACGGCGGTGCGGAACGGGCATGTCCTAGACATGTCCAGCCCCGGGCGCCGACCGTGACCGCCGGTGGAGCGCCCTCGGGCGCCCTCGGCGCCCTCGGGACCTCGCTCGGGGCCCGGCTGCGCGCGGGGACCGGGCGGCTGACCACCGGCCTCGGCGGTCCGGCCCGGTTGCGAGCCGTGTCGCTCCTCGCGGCCGTCCTCGGTGTCGATGCCGCCGACCGCGCGGCGGTCGGCGCGACCGCGTTCGAGCTCGAACGGTCGCTCCATATCGGGAACGCCGGCATCGGGCTCGCCGTGACCGTGTCGGCGCTGGTCGGGGCGGTCGCCACGCTCCCGGTCGGGGCCCTGGTCGACCGGACGCGGCGGGTCACGATCCTGTGGGTGAGCGTCCTCATCTGGGGAGTCGCCCAGGTGGCGACCGGCCTGGCGCCCGACTTCCTCTTCTTCGTCCTCGCCCGGCTCGCGCTCGGTGGGGTCACGGCGAGTGCCGGCCCCGCGGTGGCGTCGTTGACCGGTGACCTCTTCCCGGGAGCCGAACGAGGCCGGATCTACGCCTTCATCCTCACCGGCGAGGTGCTCGGCAGTGGTGTCGGAGTGCTCGTGGCGGGCCTCGTCGCCGGATGGTTCGGCTGGCGCCCGGCGTTCTTCGTGCTGGCGGCGGCCGGAACCGCTCTGGCCTGGGCACTCCACCGGTTCCTCCCCGAGCCTGCGCGTGGTGGGCAGAGCCGCATCGAGATCGGGGACGAGAGGATCCTCCCGGCCGAAGAGGTCGGGGAGGCCGGCGACCGAGCCGACTCGCACGACACGGGTGACGGACCGACGGACTCGCTCGTCGTCGAGGAGCTCGAGCGCGGAGGCGTTCGACCGGACGAGTCCGAGGTGCTCGAGGGCCCCATCGAGGACCTCGACCTGTGGCAGGCGGCGCGCTATGTCCTCTCGGTCCGGACCAACCTGATCCTGATCGTGGCCTCGTCGCTCGGATACTTCTTCTTTGCCGGTCTCCAGACGTTTGCGTTGATCTACGTGCGCGAGCACTACGGGATCGGGCAGTCGGCTGCGACCCTGCTGGTCCTCGTGGTGGGTGCCGGCGTGATCGGCGGACTCCTCGTCGCGGGCCACGCCGGCGACCGACTCATCCGCCGCGGCCGCGTCGACGCACGGATCGTGATCGGGGTGATCGGGTTCCTGCTGGCGGCCCTGCTGCTCGTGCCGGCCATCGTGAGCCGGAGCCTTTTGGTCTCCGCACCGCTTTTCGTGCTCGCCGGCATCGCCGTCTCCGCTCCCAACCCGGGGCTCGACGCGGCCCGGCTCGACGTCGTCCCGAGCCGGATGTGGGGCAGGGCCGAAGCAGTGCGCACCGTGCTCCGCCAGACCCTCCAGGCTTTCGCACCCCTGCTGTTCGGGCTCACCTCCCTTGCGTTCGGTGGGGCGAACAGCGGTTTCGGATCCGGGGTGGAGCTCTCCCGCGGCCATGCGATCAGCAACGTCCAGGCGACCAGCCTCGAGTACACCTTCCTCGTCATGCTGGTCCCGGTCGTTGCGGGTGGTCTCATCCTCCTGCGGGCCAGGCGGAGCTACCCGGTCGACGTGATGTCGGCGGCCGAGTCCGATCGGCGCCACCGCGCGGAGGTCACGACTGCTGGGTGACCGGCTTGTCCTGCCTGCTCGGGTCCGGATCGTGGGCGGGGTCCGCCACGCGGCCCCCGTTGGTCGCGACGACGTGGTCGGGCGGGGCGATCGGCGCGAGCTCCTCGTGACCGTCGGACCCCGCCACCTCGGTCTCCACGTAGACGCCGTCTTCGAACCGGAGCGAGACCTCGGTGGCAGCACGCGTCCTGCCGGAAAGCTCGCGGCAGACGAAGAACGCGACGACGCCGGTGACGAGCGGCAGCGAACACACGAGGACGCGCAGTCCGACGGTGAGAGCGCGGAGCGGGACGCCGAGGGTGTGGGCGATCACGTCGGTCCCGCTCGCCACGAGAAGCAGGAAGTAGAAGGTGAACACCATGACCCCGAACGCGGTGTGGACCGGCCGGTCGCGCGCCCGAGTGAGCAGATGGTGCCGGCTCGGATCGTGGGTGAGCCTTCGCTCGATCATCGGCCACAGGTAGAGGAAGCCGAACGTGCACACCGGCATCAGCACCGCCGGCACGAACACCATGAGGGGGATGGTGTGACCGAGGAAGGTCGCCTCCCAGCTCGGGAACAGGCGCAGCGCACCGTCGATCCATCCCATGTACCAGTCCGGCTGGGCTGCTTGGCTGGCGTCGTAGGTGGTGTAGGGACCGATCTGCCAGATCGGGTCGATCTGCGCGAGCCCTCCGAGCAGGCCGATCGTTCCGCCGACCAGTAGGAGCAATCCCGTCGTCCGCGCCGCGAAGGCGGGGAAGAGGGGTGTGCCGACCTCGTTGCGCTCGGTCCGGTGCGACCCGGGGAATTGCGTGTGTCCCTGCCGGAAGACGAGGGCGAGGTGGGCACCGAGGAGCCCGATGATGAGGAGGGGGACGATCAACACGTGGAGGATGTACATCCGCTCGAGGTCGATCCCGGTCCCGGGGTAATTCCCCTGGAAGAAGAAGACCATCAGGTAACTGCCGACGAAGGGGATCGAAAGGATGATCGACGCCATGATGCGCACGCCGTTGCCCGACAGCAGGTCGTTCGGTAGCGAATAGCCGAAGAACCCGTTGACGATGGCGAGCATCAGCATCGTCACGCCGATGATCCAGTTGACGTCCCGCGGCTTCCGGTAGGCGCTCGTGAAGTAGAGACGGGCGACGTGCACCACGATGGCGCCGATGAAGATGTCAGCGGCCCAGTGGTGCATCTGTCGGAAGAGCAGGCCGGAGCGGACGTCGAAGGAGAGGTTCATCGTCGAGGCGTAGGCCTGCGAGACCTTGGCCCCGTCGATCGGGCGGTAGCTGCCGTGGTAGACGACCGTCTGACCCGAGGGGACGTAGTAGAGGGTCAAGAAGATGCCGGTGAACACCAGCACCACGAAGGCGTAGAGGGCCACCTCTCCGAGAAGGAACGACCAGTTGTCCGGAAAGATGTGGTCGAGGAAGCTTTGGCCGAACGACGCAAGCCGGAGCCGGTCGTCCAGTGCGCCGAACGTCGTGCGGATGGCCCGCTCGGTCGTGTGGTGGCGACGCGACGCGTGGTCCGTTGGCCGATCGTCGCCGGCGCTCGTCGTCTCCGCGACGGGCTCCTCGGACATCGAGCAGAGGCCTACCCACTGCCTCCATCGGGAAACCGCTCCTGGCGACGGGAACCCGTCATCGTCATCCTTTCGACGAGTCGGCGCGCGCCGCCATCGACCACGGCGGCTCACCATCCCGTCCGCGACGCGACCCCACACGGCCGGGCATCGACGGGAGTAGCGTATCGATGGGAATAGGGGAGGAGAAGGCGGGTACTCCCCATTCGTGCACCTCCGCAGCGAGTTCGCGCACACACTGACCGTGGAGGCCCCCATCGCGGCGGCGGTCTTCGTCGTCGTGGCTTCGGTCGTCGCGGTCGCCCTGGTGCGCGGACGGGCCCGCTCGGGACGGAGCGCGTCGACGCGCCGCGCGGCACCCGGTGCTCGAGCCGACCGCGCTCGTGCTCCTGCTGTGCGTCGCGGTCTTCCTCGTCTGGTTCGACGTGAGCCACAATGTCGCCGAGGGGGCACCGCAGGACAGCCCCGCACTGACCGTGCAAGTGACCGGATTCCAGTGGTGCTGGCGGTTCGATTACGTGGGGAAGGGCGTGACCGTCACCGGCACCTGCGCCCACGGCAACGACCCGGTCCTCGTGCTCCCGACCGGTCGCACCATCAGGTTCGAGGTCACCTCCGAGGACGTGATCCACGGCTTCTGGGTGCCCTACCTGCGGTTCAAGACCTACGCGATGCCGGACCACGTGAACACGTTCGAGGTGAAACTCGACTCGGCAGGCACCTGGCCCGGGAGGTGCGCGGTGTTCTGCGGGCTCTACCACGCTTTCATGGACTTTTCGGTGCACGCGGTGTCACCGTCGGCCTTCTCGAACTGGTTGCGAGCGCATCACTCGATCGGAGCGCGGTCCACCGGCCGTGCAGGTGCGACGTGACCACCACCTCACCCCCGAACGCATCGACCCTACCGGCGGACATCTCCGCGCAACGCCCCGACGGCCTGGTCGCATGGCTGACCACGCTCGACCACAAGCGGATCGCGATCATGACCGTCTCGGTCTCACTGGTCATGATGCTCGCGGTCGGCATCCTCGCCCTGGTGATGCGGGCCCAGCTCGCGCAGCCCGAAATGGGCGTCCTCGGCCCCCAGCAGTACAACGAGTTCTTCACCATGCACGGTTCGGGCATGATCTACTTCGTCATCACCCCGTTCGCTGTGGCGATGGGGGTCTACCTGGTGCCGCTCCAGGTCGGCGCCCCGCGGATCGCGGCGCCACGGTTCTGTCTGTTCGGCTTCTGGCTGTACGTGATGGGGATCGTCGCATTCGTCTCCTCGGTGTTGCCCACCGGGGTCCCCGACGCCGGCTGGTTCGCCTATACGCCTCTCTCCGACGGGCAGTACTCACCGGGGCTCGGCATGGACCTGTGGATCCTGGCGGTGTTCCTCGGAGTCGCCGGGATGATGGTCATGGCGGGGACGGTGCTGTGGACGGCACTCCGCCTGCGGCGCCCCGACGATGAGCCTCCTGCGGATGCCGGTCTTCACCTGGTCGGAGGTGGCCACGAGCCTGATGACGGTCGCCTCGTTCCCGGTCCTGCTCGCTGCGATGACCCTTCTCGCCGTCGGCCGTGTCGACCCGTCGCTGTTCCACCGCAACACCTGGAACGTCGGCTACGAGAACCTCTTCTGGTTCTACGGGCACCCCGTGGTCTATGTGATGTTCTTCCCCTTCGTCGGAGCGGTCGCCGAGGTCATCGCCGTCTTCGCGGGCCGCCGGTTCGTCGGCTACCGGTTCACGGTGTTCTCCCTGCTCACCTTCTCCGCGTTCTCGATGGGGGTGTGGGGGCACCACCTCTTCGCCATGGGTCAGAACGACAACAATTACTTCTCGACTGTCTCGGTGCTGCTGTCGGTCCCGGCCGGCCTGGAGTACTTCGGACTGATCGCAACCCTCGTGGGCGGGCGCATCCGGTTCCGGACCCCGATGCTGTTCGCGGTGGCTTTTCTGCCGCAGTTCCTCATCGGCGGACTGAGCGGGATCATGCTGGCGGCACCCACGCTCGACTACCACTTCAACAACAGCTACTTCGTCGTCGCCCACTTCCACTACACGCTCTTCGCGGGGAGCGTCTTTGGATTCTTCGCCGGCTTCTACTACTGGTTCCCGAAGGTGACCGGCGTGATGCTCGGGGAGCGGCTCGGTTCGCTCCACTTCTGGCTGATGGTGGTCGGGACCAATCTCACCTTTCTGCCGATGTTCGGCCTCGGCTTTCTCGGCATGCCGCGGCGCGTCGCGACCTACACGGCCGGCAGCGGCTTCGCAGATCTCAGCCTGGTGGCGAGTTGCGGAGCGGGAGTGCTCGCACTGGCGATGACCGTCTTCGTGATCAACGTCGCCGAGTCGCTCCGTCGCCGCGCGACCGCACCGGCTGATCCCTGGGTGGGGAACACGCTCGAGTGGGCCACGTCCTCTCCGCCACCACGCTACAACTTCAGCGCCGGCTATCCGGTGCCACCGATACGGAGCGAGGCTCCCCTGCTCGACCTCCGCAAGGCCGAGGAGGACCGCCGTCGAGCACACCGTGAACGGCCGACCGCGGTGGCCGGGGGCACGGCGGGATGAGACAGCTCCGAGCCCCTCTGGTGGTCGCCGGCTGGGCGATCGTCGACGGCGTGCTCGTCCTCGGACTCTTCGCTTCGGGCGGCATCTCCTTCGAGTTCGGCGTGTTCGCGGGAGGCGTGCTCCTGGCGCTCGTGTTCGGCGCCGCCCTGGCGGTCTCGACGCGACGCCACCCGGATCGGGAGCGGGCGTTCGCCGTTCCGGCGGGCTCGGGCGCCGGCCTCCTCGGAGCGATCGGTGCTCTCTTCGCCGGGCTCGGTCTCATCTTCGGATGGTGGTTCGGCTTCCTCGCGCTGCCGTGCGTCGCGGGAGCGCTCGCCGGAGCCGTCGGAGGCCGCAGGCGTCAGCCGCGCCGCTGAGGCGCCTGCGCGGTGCGCGGCGCCGGCGGGGGTCGACCCGCGGAGCGGAGACGAGCGGCGGTCCGGACGGGCGAAGACCACCGTGACATGGGATCCTGCCGGGATAGGCGTCGTGTGGACGTCCGTGACCTGGGTAGGACCGCGGTCGATGCCGTCTACCCCCCGACCGCAACCGACGCTCGTCGCCGCGCTGGGCGAGGACCATCGACGCATCGGCGATCTCTTCGCCGCACTCGGCACCGGCCCCCGTTGGCGCCGAGCCTCGGTCTATCTCGAGCTCCGGCGGCTTCTCGTCGCGCACGAGCTCGCAGAAGAGGTCGCCGTGTACCCTGCGTTCACCCACGGGGCAGTCGAGGGCTCGCCGATCGCCGACCGCAGAGCGCTGGCCGCCGAACTTCGCTCCCAAGAGCGCGGGATCGAATGCTCGCTGCAGGAGCTGGTGTCCGCGGAGCTGGGGGCCGCGACCGGTGGGCGGGACGAATCGGGGCAGCTCCTCGCGGCGCTCGAGCATGCGGTCCGGAGCCACCAGGACGACGAGGAGAGACGCCTGTTCCCCTACCTCGAGCGGCTGGGTGAGCCTGACATGAATGCCGCGATCGCCGACGACTACCGGCGCGTGCGGCGGAGCGCTCCGGTGCGGCCTCATCCCAAGGCACCTCACGCGCCACCGGCCGACCTGGTGCTGTGGCCCGTCCTCCGGCGAATCGACCGCGTCCGCGACGCACTCGTCGTGCCCGTCCTCTCGTGGCGGATGGGACGTAGCCGATGGCTCGTCCGTCGTGTGCTCGATTCGGTCGTCGCCCCCATTGCGTCGTTCGCGTTCGTCGCGGTGCTCGGTCGGCTCTCGCGGTCGCGGCGACCGGAGTGATGCCGGCGGGGGCCCGGCCGGTCTCGGGGGCGGGGGGCGCCCGGCCGATCGGGCATCTGCGCCTCACCCGGATGAGAACACGAATCCGATTGCCGCCGGTGCGATCGGGAATAGATCCAGACAGCCTGCCAACAGCGATGCAACAGCGAGCCGAGCGTCCGTCCAGCCAGGAGGCGGCGCGGGTTCGCCAGGTGGGTAGGCAGCGACAGGGAGGTACGTGCGATGAACAGCCGTCGAACCATGAGGCGAGCGGTGAGCGGCCTGGTGGAAGACCTCGGGTCGACCCATCATGCGATCGCGGAGTCGCTCGCGGAGCACGGGGTGAGAGGGGTGCCGGGCAATCATGAGCAGTGTGCGCTCGCCCGGTATCTGCGCGCCGTGGTGGGCGCCGACCCCGAGACCGTCACGGTGTCGATCCCCGGACCGACTCTCCATGTGCAGTTGAGCAAGGGTCGTCCCGCGGTCCGGTTGCGGCTCACCCCCGAGGTGCGGGCATTCATCCAGGCGTTCGACGCCGGGCTGTTCCCGAACCTCGTGGACCAGGTGCCACCCCGGACGGCCGATGCGGGCTCGGTGGGTGCCGGATCCATCGCTGCCCACGCGCTGGGCTGAGGGCGCCGGTCGACGTCCCGGCGCCGTTCGAGGGTTCGCGACCGGACACCCCTCGGGTCGATGCTCGCTGGGCCTCGAACCTGAGAACAGGTGGAGACGTCGCACGTCTGCACGGCGGAGGGGCGCAACCACGACCGAGCCGGTGCGAGACCGGCGACGAGAAAAGGAGAGCAGAACGCGATGCAGCAACGAGGAGTAGCGGTCGTCACCGGTGCATCGGCCGGCGTCGGTCGATCCGTGGCGACCTTGCTCGCGGAACAGGGGTACGACGTCGGTCTTCTCGCCAGAGGCAAGGGTGGCCTCGATGCAGCTGCAAAGGAGATCGACCAGTTGGGTCGACGGGCGATCGTGCTGCCGATCGACGTCTCCGACTTCACACAGGTGGACGACGCGGCGACCCAGGTCGAGGAGCGGCTCGGCCCGATCGACATCTGGATCAACGATGCCATGACGACGGTGTTCAGCCCGCTCGCCGAGGTGGCTCCCTCCGACTTCCAGCGAGCGGTCGAGGTCACGTTCCTCGGCCAGGTCTGGGGGACGATGGCCGCGCTGCTCGCGCATGCGTCCACGGGACCACGGCAACATCGTCAATGTCGGCTCCGCCCTGTCCTTCGTGGGGATCCCGCTGCAGACCGCGTACTGCTCGTCGAAGTTCGCATGCCGGGGGTTCTTCGAGTCCGCTCGGTCCGAGCTGCTCCATGCGGGGAGCCATGTCCGCATGAGCATGGTGCACCTGCCCGCCGTGAACACGCCCAATTCGACTGGTGCGAGACGACACTCGACCGGCACCCCCAGCCCGTGCCGCCGATCTATCAACCCGAGGTCCCTGCTCGCGCGATCGTCGAGGTGGCCCTCGACGGCCGCCGGTCGAAGATCGTCGGGTCGTGGAACAAGTTGCTGGTACTCGTCGACAGCGTCTTCCCCGGACTCGGAAACCAGTACGCTGCGCTCGCGTCCTGGAGCGGCCAGATGACCGAGGAGAAGGTCTCACCCGACCGCCCGTCCAATCTTCGGGCGCCTGTCGACGCAGAAGCCGACCACGGATCCCATGGCGCATTCGACGACCGGTCCGGCGGTGTCCTCGATCCGCATTTCCTCCGCAGCCTGCCGGAGACGGCGCGCACCTTCGGCCAGGCGATCGGGCGGACATACCGCGAGGCACTCCGCACCCGACGGATGCGCTCGTGTTCCCACGCTTCGCCGCCGGGCAACGGCGGGTGAAGCGAGAGAGGCGGCAGGGAAGTCCGAGCCCTCGCGAGGGGCGTTCTTCACAGAGGTCCGGGTTTCCCTTGCCGAGGGGAATTCCTCCGCGAACCGTGACGGCGAGGCCGTGGCCGGATGCAAAGCGATCGGGGAGCTGCAGCGCGGACCGGGCGACCGGGGGAGGCTCCGTCGGTCAGTCGCTGAGGGTCGGTCAGTCGCTGAGGCCGAACGCCTCGTCGAGACCGGTGATCTCGATGATCCGGCGGACCGCCGGAGTCGGATGCACGACCCGGACGTCCGCCACCCGGTTGTGGAGCCGGACGAGGACCGCGAGGCCGCTGCTGTCGAGGAATTCGAGAGCGCTCAAGTCGAGGACCACCCGGTCGGTCTCGCGGGCGAGCCGGTCCAGCCTCGCCTCGAGCTCGGACGCGTTGGCGAGATCGATCGCGCCGCCGATTGCGATCACCGGTTCCTCGGGCGCGGTGGGCCCAGTGGCCACCTCGAGCCGCATCCCTTCGTTGGCGTACAGGCTCATGTTCGCTCCCCCGGTCACGATCGAAGGCCGCAGTCGACGGTGTCCGAGCCGATGACACGAGTGACTCCCCACCACTCTAGCGACTCGCCGCCGCATTCTCGCGAGCGGCCCGGTGCCGAGCACGACGCCCACGGCGGGGGAGGAGGGAGCGGTTCGCGCAGGTTCTCGCGTCGCCCTTGGTCCGGTAGGCTGTCGCCGGCACCCTCGAGCGCTCGTCGACACGCCGGAGGCGGGCATCACGAGGGGGCACCGGAGATCGAGGCGGAACCGGTCGGTCCAATCCGGAACTCACTCGCATGAACGCTCAGCCTGGTCACGACGATCGAGCGTGGCCGCCGGAGGACATCCGGCGCATCGTCGACTCGCTCACCGACGGGCTGTTCATCGCAGGCCCCGGCGGCCGGTTGCTCTACTTGAACCCTGCTGCGGAGCACCTTCTCGAGCTCTCACCCGGCGAACTGAACGGGGAGCCGCTCGAGCGGCTGCTGCCCCCTGCCAACCTCGAATGGCGCGAGCGCTTCGAGCAGCTCCTCGCCGGCCGCTCGGAGGGCCTGCTCGGCCAGGGCCACGACATGCGCTTGCGCACCGGAAAGGGTGACGAGGTCTTGGTCGAACTGGTGCTCAGCACCGCCGTCGACCGGCTGGACCGGAACGTGCTCATCGGGACCCTTCGGTCCAACGAACGGGTTCAGTTGCAGCGGCTCACCGTCTTCACCGAGCAGCTCCTCGACGTGCTCGGAGCCTCGTCGAGCTCCGACCCGGCCGAGCGGCTTCTGTCGTCGCTCTGCCAACGCCTCGGCTGGGATGTCGGCGCGTTGTGGGGGCTCACGGCAGACGGTTCGCTGATCTGCCGCGGCGTGTGGACGGTGCCCCAGGCGCCGGCGACCCGGTACGTCGACGAGAAGCGACGGAACCCTGCCCACGACGTGGGAGGCCTGGCCCACATCGTGATGGATCGAGAGGCGCCGGTCTGGTTCACCGATCTGCGGACGCACGAGCGTTTCTCCAGCCAGGCGGTCATCGCCGACGGGCTGATCACGGCCTGTGCCTTCCCCGTGCGCTACAGCGGGCAATGCGTCGGTGTGGTGAAGATGATGAGCCGCGCGCGCCGCGAGCCCGACGCCGAGTTCATCGAATTGATCGGGGCGATCAGCGGACCCGTCGGCGGCATTCTCTTCGCGCTCGACCAGGCGGCCGAGCGCGAACGCCTCCTCGGCGAGCTCGAGGCGACGCAGAACCGGCTCGAGTTCCTCCTCATGGCGAACCGGGTGGTCGCCGAGGCGACCGGGTTCGCGTCGACGCTCGACCGCCTCGCCGAAGTGGCAGTTCCCGTCCTCGGCGACCTCTGCCTGGTCGACGTGGTCGACGACGAGGGCCGCATCCGACGACTGGCGGCCCGCCATGCAGACCCGCGGCAACAGCACCTCGCCGACGAGCTCAAGCGGCGCTATCCACCGGACCGCGCGAGCCCGCATCCGAGCGCCGACGTGATGGTGACGGGCAACTCGCGCTGGTCGCCGCACATGTCCGACCAGTTCCTGCGCGCGACCAGCAAGGACGAGCGTCACTTCCGGATCCTCAAGGAGCTGTCGTTCACCTCGTACATGACGGTGCCGCTGGTCATCGGCGGCCAAGTCCGGGGCACCGTCACTCTGGTGTCGTGCAGTGCTGGCCGCCGGTACTCCCAATCCGACCTGACGAGCGTCGAGGAACTGGCCCGCCAGATCGCGGGGGTGGTCCAGAGCGCACGGCTCTTCGACTGGGAGCGCCGGAACTCCCACACTCTGCAGCAGAGTCTGCTGCCGGACCGATTGCCTCCGATCGAGGGGCTCGATCTCGCGGCGAAGTACCTGCCGGCAGCGGAGGACGTCGAGGTCGGGGGCGACTGGTACGACGTGATCCAGGCTCCCGACGGTGACGCAGGTCTCGTGGTCGGTGATGTTCAGGGACACGACATGGTGGCGGCCTCGGTCATGGGACAGCTCCGTCACGCACTCTCGCTGCTGCTCACCGAGGGCGCGTCGCCCGCCGAGGCGCTGACCCGTGTGAACAACTTCTTGGACCGTTCGCAGGTGTCGCACATCGCAACCGTTCTGGTGGCGCGGCTCGATCCGAGGTCGGGCGCCCTCCTCCTCGCATCGGCCGGCCATCCGACGCCCGTGGTCGTCGGGGACCGGGTCGCCCGCGCTGTCCCCGTCGCGCCCGGCCCACCGCTCGGGGTCCGTGGCGCACGTTTCCGGGAGCACTCGACGACCCTCGGACACGAGACGCTGCTGCTGTTCACGGACGGTCTGATCGAACGCAGAGATCGGCATCCGGACGACGGCATGAAGCTGTTGCTCGAGGCGGCGGAAGGATGGTCGACATCGGGAGTGTCGACGCTCGTCGAGGGGTTGGTGTCACAGTTGGTCGCGACACAGCCCCGCGCGGACGACGTCGCGATCCTCGCGGCGCATCGATCACCGGCGTCCGGCGGCGGTCTCGCCTGAGGGTTCCGGCGGCGGTCTCGCCTGTGGAGGTTTGACGGTCGGCCGGATCGGGGTACGTGCTGTGCGGACGTGGCGGTGTGCCGGTCGCAATGCGGCCACCGACGGGGGCAGGTTCGACCGACGGGAGGTCCGACCATGGAGGCACTCGTACAAGGCTCCGACCGGTCCGATACGAGCAGGAGCTCCCCGGCACCGCCGGGCCTCGAGCACGAACTGTCGGGCCTGGTCAGCTGGCTCCAGTTCGGTGACGTCGAGGACCACCTCCGCTACGTCCGACCCATCGTGCTGCGCACGGAGCTGCGGACGACGATGCTGCCGTTCTATGCGTTGCTCGCCGACTCGCTCGGCTACGGCATCCACACCGACAGCCGTGACGCCTCCTGCACGAGGGCGGTCTTCACGCGGGAAGAGGACGTGCCGGGTCGCATCCAGGCTCTCGCAGGCTCCTGAGCGGGTTCTCGAGGCGCCTGACGGTGTCGTCCGACCGAAGGACGGATCCGCCTCGGTCCGGCCTCGACAGCCTCGACAGCTGACAGCCGGGGCTCGACCCCGGTCGATCAGCTCGGCTCCGCCACGGGTTCCTCGTCGGAATCGGCGTCCTCGGGCGACGCGCCGGGTCTGATGGCGAAGAAGACCACGATGCCCGACGCGAGCAGGAGCGCGCCCGAAATCGAGAGGGCCAGGTCGAGACCGTGGCTGAAGGCGCCATAGGCGGCGTTGACCACCTCGTCGATGATGTGCTTGACGGCGGCGCTCTGTTTGCCTTCGAACGCCTTCGCCTGTGATCCGAGCGACCCGGTCGTGACGGCCGCCAGCACCTGTTGCCGGTAGGAGGCGGGTATGCCGATCGCCGCCAGCTTCCCGATGAGGCGGACGGTCAGCTGCCCGTTCACCAGCGAGCCGAGGACCGCGACCGCGGCGACCGCTCCGAGCTCGCGGCTGGTGTTCGTTGCCGATGCGGCCATCCCCGAGTGCTCCGCAGGCACCGAGGTGAGCGCCGACGAGGTGACCGGCACGATCACGATCCCGAAACCGATTCCGGCGATCGCGAGGGTCCAGCCGACCGACGACAGCCCCGAATGGGGCGTGATCAGTGCGTCGGTGAGGAACAGGCCGAGGGCGGAGGTGAGGCATCCGACGATCATCGGAACCCGCATCCCGCGGGCGGAGACCCATCGGCCGGCGAAGATCGACGCCAGCACCATGCCGACGGTCATCGGAACGAAATCCAGAGCGAGGTGGAACGGCGAGGTGGAGCCGACGACTTCGAGGTAGAGCGCGACGAAGAAGAAGATCGAGAAGATCCCGAAGTAGCTGGTGAAGGCGACGAGCGTGGAACCGGCGAACGGGGGTCGTTCGAAGAAGCGCAGGTTGAGCATGGGATCGCGCGCTCGCAGCTCGACCGGCACGAAGAAGGCGAGGGCGACGAACGCGACCACGTAGAGGGCGACCACCCACCAGGTCCGGTACCCGGAGGTCTCGCCCGCGATCGTCGCGAACGTCGCCGATCCGACAGCGACCGCGCCCAGCACGAACCCGCCGACGTCGAGGCGCGCCCTGACGAAGTCCGATGTCTCGGGCAACGTGACGGCGGCACCCACGAAGGCGAGTGCTCCCATGACGAGGTTGAACCAGAAGACGGCCCGCCACGACCACACCCCGACGAGGATCCCTCCGAAGACCGGTCCCATCGCCAAGGCCAGGCCGGAAACGGCCGCCCAGACGCCGAGGGCGACCGCGCGACCGCGACGCTCGGGGAACAGATGCCGGATGACCGACAGCGTGCCGGGTTCGGAACCGGCCGCTCCGATTCCCATGATCGCGCGTCCGGCGATCAGGAGCGACGGCGAGGGCGCAAGCGCACCGAGCACCGAACCGGCGCAGAAGACCACGACACCGATCAACATGAGCCGCTTGCGTCCGAACAGGTCGCCGAGCGTTCCGCCGAGGAGCATCAGGCTGGCGAACGTCAGCGCATAGGCACCGACGACCCACTGCAGTTGGGTGACCCCCGCGTGCAGCGAGGACTGGATATCGGCGAGAGTCGCGCTGATGATCGTGTTGTCGAGAAACGTCAGGAAGAGGATGAAGCAGACGACCGCGAGCGCGAGCTCCGGACGCCGCACGAAGGGCGCAGCCGCCTGTTCCAAGGTCGAGGTGAGCGACGCCGAACCCGTGGAGGGCGACGGCGCATCGAATTCGGGATTCCGGTCCGCCGCCGTGTCGGGCTCGGCCCCCGTCGTGTGGGGTCCGTCTACATCGGTGTCGTCGTGCCGGCGTGCCAGGGGGTGCACCTTCGGTGTCTACCCAGGCCGGGCGCCGGTGACACCGGCCGAAGCCTCGAGCAGTCGAGGTGGCGAGGCCGAGAAGCGGCTCAGACCCCGTTCAGCGTCTTCACCCCGTTCGGTACGAGGCGATACCGGTCGACGGCGAGACGAGACCACACGCGCTTTCCACCGTCGACCGGCTCCACTCCCCAGTCGTCGGACAACCGGTCGACGATATCGAGTCCACGGCCGCGGTCGGCGTGCTCGTCCACCTTCCGGTGCACGGGTCGGCCCGGTCCGCAGTCGAGCACCTCGATCAACACCCCTGCAGGATCGGGACGAACCGTGAGGGAGATGGGCGGGCGCCCGTGCCGGATGGCGTTGGTCACCAGCTCGTCCGCGACCAGCATGGCGTCCTCGACGAACTCCCTCGGGCACGCGTCGAGCACCCTACGGACCAGGTCCCGACTGGACCTGACCGATTCCGCGCTGCCGGCCAGCGCACATTCGAACTCGTGCATTCGGCGACACCATACCCAAATGTCTCCGCCGACCCAGGCTCCTTCACCGGGTGGCGTGCAGGGCGGCTCGGCCCTCGGAGCCGCAGGTCCGGGCCGACGGCTCGGCACCATCAGGCGGCGACCGTCCAGTTCGCCCGGTCTCCCCGGGTCTGACCTGGGAATGGTTTGGGGCTCCAGTCCGTGGGAAATCCACATGGCGCGGGAAGGAGGGTCATGGAGGGCCGTAGCGAGGACGTCGTGGCGGACGTGCAGGCGGATCATGGGACCGTGCTGGAGGGCTTGCAGGCGTTGTCCCGATTGGAGGGTCTGCGTGAGTTGCCACAGTTCTGGGACGTGGCCGACCACGTGGTGCGACGGGAAGTGGCGATGGAGCTCGTCGTCTACCCGGAGATCGAAACCGTTGCCGGTACGACCACACTCGGCACCGAGCTCCGACACGAACAGGACCGGATCTTGACCCATCTGTTCCGTATCGAGCAGGAGGATCTCGACGAACACCGGTTCCACCACGAGATCTGCCGCCTGTGGTCCTCGGTGTCCGACCACATCGGCCACGAGGAGGCCGAGCTCGTCCCCCTCATTCTCGTCGGGTTCTCCTGGGAGCATCGCCTGGAAGTCGGCGATCGGTATAGGGACGTGAGAGACGTCGGCCCGTTGAGGACCGAGCGGTCCGCTCCTCTCAGCAAGACGATCGTCGGACGCCTGTCGACCATGGCCGACTGGATCAGGGACTCCGCTCTGTCGATCGAACGCCCGGAGATCTCCTCGACTCCGCTCGGGATGCGCGCAACTCCTCAAGAGGCGTTGTCGGCCTGAAGCGGTCTCCGACTGAATCGGTCGTGGCTCTGAATCGGCCGTGGCTCGCCCGGCCGACGCGGGCGTCACGAGGCGAGATCGGAACCCACCTGCCCCACGGGAAGGCCGAGGAGCGTGCGGATTCTCTCCCCGTCCTGCGCGAGGGTCCGGGCTGCGTGGAAGAAGCCGGCGCTCAGCACGTGTCGCACGCGGCGTGTGTCCATGAGATTGATGCCCATGAGGCGGCGGATCCCGTCGTCCGGCTCGAAGCACACGACTTCGGACCCGCTTTCCTCCAGCGACGCGATCTCTTGCCGCAACCGTCGATGGGCGAAGCGCTGCCACGGGGGGGTCAGGAACCGGGTCCGGCTCGACAGGGGAGAGATGATCACGACGGTGTCCATCCGCTCGGGGAGGAGCTGGTCGGCGTTGGTGGGTGACCGGAAGCAGCCGTCGACGTAGGTGCGGCCGTCGAGGGTGACCGGGGCGAAGACAGCCGGGATCGCGCTCGACGCCGCGATGGCGGAAAGCAGGTCGACGTCCACGATCGCGTCACGTCCGAAAACGGTGAGGCTCCCGTCGTCACGACAGACAGCGCAGATCCAAAGACCCCGCGGCCAGGTGGCACGCACCCAGGGTGGCAGGTGCCGACCGGCGAGGTCCCGAAGGGACGCAGAGCCCGTGGGCAGGACGGACGGCAGCAGGGACACCGCCGCTGCTCGATCCCTCACCGTGCTGCTCGCATACGAACGCGTGGCGGAGAGGCGCCAGCGGCGGAGCAGGACTCCGAGGTGGACCGATGGCAGCGACCGGCGCACGCGGTCCAGGTCGTTCAGGAGCTCGTCATCGGCCGGCCACCCGTGTCCGCGCGACCACAACGCCATGTCGGTCGGTGCCACACCCCACCGGATCATCGCTCCGGTGATCGCTCCGGCGGACGTGCCCACGACGACGTCCGCCAGAGCAGGACTCCACCCGAGATCCACCTCGAGCGCGGCCAGAACCCCTGCGTGGAAGGCTTGTCCGACGAGACCCCCGCCGCCCAGCACCAGGCCGACCTTCGGCGATCGGGCGATCGGGGCGGCGTCCTCAGCTGAATGCGTGCGTGCGGGTCTCACCTTGCGTGCCACCGCCTTTCGCGTGCGGTCGTGGGCTGGTCGGTGAACGGGGCTTTGCCAGTCGGCCGGCGACAGGAATTGGTCGATCCGGTCGCCGGCCGTCGGGTTCAGGAACTGATCGCCGCGACCAGATCACCGACCTGATCCGGCGGGAGGCTCCGTGCGAGATCGCCCTGGCTCACGATCCCGATGACCTCCTGGCCGTCGACGACCGGAAGACGGCGCACCCGGTAGCGCTTCATCGTCTCAACCGTCTCCTCCACGGAATCGTCCGCACCGATGGTGACGACCTCGTCCTGGTCGGCGAGATCGGAGAGTGCGACGCGTGCGGGGTCCTTGCCCTGCGCCACCACCTTCACGACGATGTCGCGGTCGGTGACCATCCCGGAGAGATGTCCGTCCGTTTCGCAGACAGGGATGACCCCGATGTCCGTCGACGCCAGCCGGGTGGCGGCGTCCCGGACGGATTCGTCCGACTTCATGAACTCGGTTCCCGGGGTCATGACGTCACGTGCAGTCGTCATGTGCGAATCCTCCTGTGTGTGGGCTGCCGAAACCACGCTTGCCGTTCGCTGCTCGAGAGAATGCAGGTACCCGGAGGGCGAACAGAGAAACTCCGATCGCCTGTGCGCAGGCCCGACGCCGCTCCGCTCTGCTCGAATCAGTGCTTCGAATCGCGACCGGGTGCCGTGTCCCGGTGTCGCGAGGGATTCCGCGGTGCGGTGACGGCGAAGAGCAGCCCTCCGAGCATCGCAAGGTTCTTCAGGAAGTGGACCTGTTGCGTCGCACGGTTGCCGGTGTCCTCTTCCTCCCAGAATCGATGGCCCGCTGCCGTGGTCGGCACCAACGAGCCGATCAGCACCGCGGCACTCACCCGCGGAAGCAGTCCAAGGGACAGGAACGCACCCGCCGCGAGCTGTACGGCTCCGTTGATGCGGATCAGGGTCTCAGGATCCTGATCGAGCGGAAGCTGCCCGGTCACGGTCTTCGCCCTTTCGACCTTGCCAGCGGGCTCGGTGAGCGCATCGAGACCGCCGAAGACGAACATCGCACCGAGGAGCGGACGGGCGATGCCTCGGACCAGTGCCATCATCCGACCTCTACCCCTGCACGTGTCGCGCAAACGGGCCGCGGCAGGCCCGCGAGACCTCAGCGGTCGAGCTGTTGGTCGCGCCAGTCTTCCTCTTCGTCGGCCGAGGGTGGCACCTCGTCGACGTCCACGGCGGCGTCGTCTTCGGTCGGCATCTCCTGCTCGAGGACGTCTGCCTCCGGGCGATCCGGGTCGAGGCGATGGGTCCGGTGGGGGTCCTGCGAAGCCGGCTCGTGTTGTTCCTGCCGATCAGCGTCGGGGACCGCTTCGACTGGCACCTACCACGTTCTACCCGGTCCGAGGGCCGCGCGCGAGCCGAGGTGCCGATCCGACGCGGGGTCGGCTCGTTTCCGGGTCAACCCACACGGGTAATTGACCTTGACACCCACACGCCTCCCGGGAAGGCGGCAGGGCTGGGAAATCGAACAGCAAGAAATCGAGCACAAAGGAGAGCGCGATGACAGTCGCAATCGGTCATCCAGGGGCCCACACTCGAAGATCCACCGGCGGTGAGGCCGTCGCAAGGTGGCATACGCGGTCGTTCCGGCTGTTCACTGCGGGCCTGGTGGCGCTCGTCGCCGCGGCCTGGGGTGGAATCGTTCCCTTCGTCGGACCGGTCTTCGGGTTCAGTGGGGACGGTACGGGATCGTGGTACTGGGACCTCGGGCACGCGTTGCTCGCCCTGGTGCCGGGTGCCGCAGGATGTCTGGCGGCACTGGCGATCATGGGTTCGTCCCTGACCACCCGCAAGACGTTCGGTTACACGATGGGTTTGAGCTTGGCCGGTTTGCTCGCGATCGCGAGCGGTGCCTGGTTCGTCATCGGTCCGTTCGCGTGGCCGGTCCTCTACAGCACGACCGGTTACTTCGCGTTCGCCTCACCCTTGCGTGAATTGGCCTATGTGGTCGGCTACTCGCTGGGTCCGGGTCTGATCCTCGCAGCAGCCGGCGGTATGGCGTGGGGCGCGGACGCGAGAGAGGTGGTGACCGCTTCGGAGCCGGTCGGGGTGGCCGAACCCGCGGCGGCATCGAGGCCCGGAACGCCGGCGACGGTACCCGAGGAGCCACTGCGCCGCGAGGCGGCGTCCACGTCGGCTCCCTCAGAGCCCGTACGGCGCGAGGAGGTCCAGCCGGTTTCGGCTGTGGAACCGGCTGCCGACGCGAGGGGCCGGACGTCCGACGCGCCCATCGAATAGGCAACGGCCCGAGATCGATCCGACCATCGGGTCGGCCGAACGCCACCGCGTGCCCGGCGAGGGCACGCGGTGGCGCGTCCGGGCAGCTCGTCGTGGTCAGCCAACGGAGGAGCCCGCCGGCACGCCGGCGCCGCCAGCCGCGGAACGGGAGGACAACGCGGTAGGGGGCCGACAACAGGGTCCGACAGAAAGGATCGGGGATGGCCGGAGGCGACGATCAAAGACCACAGGGCGGACCGCTGCGCTCTGCCGGAGACGAGGGCCGCCGCGACCGTACCGAGCCTCGCTCCGACTCCCATCGGCTCGTCGTGCTCCGCCAGGACAACGGTGAGCTCCAGGAGGATGTCGTCGTCCGCGAGCTGGCCGATCACGACCGACTCACGAGCGATCGTCTCGACGAGACGATCGCCGCCTCGTTTCCGGCGAGCGACCCGTCGCCGGCCTGGTCGGGTCCGGATCGGGCTTCCTCACCCACCGGGCGTGATCACCCGTCGTCCCGCGTCGTGAGCAGCGCTCCGGTCGAGCAGACCTCGGATCGGCCGGATCCCGCGGCACCGATCCCACGGACCATCCCGCGTCAGACCAGCTCCTGAGCGAGGCCAGACCGCTCCCGAGCCGGCATCGGGCAGATCGCGGAATCGATGTTTGGAGGCAGGGGAGCGGGGTATCGCCGAAATCGAGGTGCTAGTCCCAGGCGCCGAGCAGCAAGACGGAACCCCTGACCCTCCGCCCCAGGGGTTTCGTCGCGTCTGGGGAGAGTTTCGGCGGCCCTCGTCTCCCGCTTTGGGAGCGAGCTCACACGCGGGTGCCGCCACGTGCTGTCCGTCTTCCGAGAACCGACCGTTTCACCGGACAGGCGCCGGGTAGGGGCTGCGTCGATGGGAACCTACCGGCACGCAGATGGTGAGTCGTCGACCGCGGAGACGACCCGGTCCGCTCGTCGCGAGCGTCGCCGGGGATCGGAGCGGAGATCCGTCGCCCGTCAGGTGCCCGATGCGGTTCCCGAAGCGGACGATCCGGATGTGAGGGAAGGGTGGGAACGAGACGATGCGATGGAAGGTGAGGCGCCGACAGGCTGACCTCGACGGCGATCTGGCCGTTCGGACGTCACTCCGTGCCGGCCTGGAGCGAGCCGTGCAGGGTGCGATCTCGCTGCTCTCCACACCCCGTGCGATCACCACCGGGCAGGATGTCCTGGGCCGGGCCTCGGATGGCGCCATGCTCTGTGAGGAGTCCGAAGCCTTCCTCCACGGGCGGCTTGTCGAGCTCGCCGGCTTCGCCGGCGTGGTGCAACCGGCTTGGGTCGAGCTCAACTGGGTGGCGCATGCGCCGTCGATCGAGATCCACGACGCCGCGACGGGCGGACCCGAGATGCCTGAGGCCTGCGGCCGGTCGTGGAACGTAGCCGTCGCTGTCATCTGCGCCCAGCTCGTCGACCTTTCGGACGGGGATCTCGAGGTGATCGAGCACCTGCAGCACGAGTGCCTCGTCCCCCTCGAGCTGGACCTGCTCCGGCCCGCGGCCGGCGATCCGAGCCCACGCGAGCTCCTGATCGCGGTCGGAGCGCGGCTGCGGGCCCATCCCCAGGCTCGCGGGTGCTGACACGCCGAGGGAGCATCTTCCGCTGTAGCGAACGCATGTTCGACTAGACTCTTCGGCCATGCGTCGGCCGACCGGCACTCGGTCCGGCAGCACCGGGTTCCAGCCCTCGCTCTTCGGGCATGACCCCGATCCCCGCCCGGGCTCCTTCGACGGTCTCGAGCACATCGATCTCGGGCGCGGTGCGTGGGTCGACCGTGCCTTCGGTTGGATGCACGGGGCGGATCGGCTGTTCGAGGAGCTGCTCGAGTCGGTGCCCTGGCGCGCCGACCGTCGGCGGATGTACGAGCGTGAGGTCGCGGTGCCCCGGCTGGTCGCGTTCTACCAGGGCCACCAAGCGCTGCCGGCCGCGGCGTTGGACGAAGGCCGAACGTCGCTCGGCAGGCACTACGCGCGCGAGCGACTGGGCCCGTTCGAAACCACCGGCCTGTGCCTGTACCGCGACGGTCGGGACAGCGTCGCCTGGCACGGCGACCGGATCGGACAAGGAGGCGCCGACCGGACCCTCGTCGCGATCGTCTCACTCGGAGAGCCACGGCGCGTGCTCCTCCGGCCGAGCGGCGGCGGCCGGTCGGTCTCGTTCTGCCCCGGCCACGGCGATCTTCTCGTCATGGGTGGCACCTGCCAACGCACCTGGGAGCACTGCGTTCCCAAGTCGGGCCGCCCCGTCGGCCCACGTCTCAGTGTGCAATACCGGGTTGCCGGCGTGGGCTGAGCGTCGGTCGTGGTGAGAGTGCCTCGAAAACGGTGTTTGCGCCGCCGTCCGACCGGGTAGAAAAGAGCCACCGAGGGGACCCGGGTGGCGCGCAGGGTGGCGCCGGGTCCAGTACGGGTGCCCGGCCCGCGTGTGCGATCCGTGCGGTTCGGGTGGGTGAGCGAAGGGGAGGAGGAGCGAGGGTGGAGAGTCGGTACCGTTCGTCGTCGACCTGGGTCGTTTCGCCTGGGTCGCGCGGCGGCAAAGCGGCAGGGATCCGGTCCCGTGGTCCTACGATGGGGCACCGAGAGGAGTCCGCGTGAGCACGTGCTCGGTCCAGCGGCCGCGCTCGGCACAGCCATGCGACGGTCGGGCAGGTCGGGCGGCGTTTGCAGAGCCCGCATGGCGAGGAAGGAAGGCATGGACCAGGATCTCTTCGAAGTAGACGAGAAGACGACCGACGGCGTCTCGGTCGTCACGGCCACCGGCGAAATCGATATCTCCACGGCTCCTGCTCTCCGGAACGGGCTGCACGACGCCATCGCGCGGTGCCGCGACGTCGTCGTGGATCTGTCCGGAGTCACGTTCATCGACTCCACCGGGCTCGGTGTCCTGATCGGAGCGCAAGGCCGGAGCAACGAAGCCGCCGGCACGCTCCGGATCGTCGTGACCGACACCCGTGTGCTGAAGATCTTCGAGATCACCGGTCTGACCGAGATGTTCTCGCTCCACCCGACCCTCGCCGAAGCGTTCGACTCCCACGATGCGCCGCGCTCGACGTGGACACGGCCTCGTCCGAACGCGAGGCGGTCGAGCTGTCGATCCCGCTCGGAAGCGACCTGCTGGTCCTCGCCCGCTTCACCGCCGGCGTCATGGCGACGCGAGCGGGATTCGACCTCGAGGAGATCGACGACCTGCGACTCGCCGTCGACGAGCTCTGCGTGCTGCTCGTCCACGACCGGCTCACCGGCCGGCTGCTGATCGACTTCTCGGTGGACGACGGCGCCGTCGAAGTCGAGTGCCGCCACGAACCGGGATCGGAGCACGCCCCGGCGGAGGAGACGGCCGCGACCGCCGCCCGGGGTGAGCTGCCCGAGGGCCTGTCCGAGCGGATCCTCGACGCACTCGTCGACGAGCATGGCACACGAACCGACGGTGCGAGCGAACGGGTCTGGTTGCGCAAGCGCCGTTCAGCTTCCTAGTCCTGATGGCGGGATCGGGACAGCAGAGCGAGGCCAACCGGCGAAAGTTCGTCGAATTCGCGGCCTCCCGGGAAGAAGGTGTCCGCAGCGAGCTGGTGGAAGCCCATCTCGGGCTCGCCGTCCAGCTGGCGAGGCGCTTCTCGCATCGGGGTGAGACCCAAGACGACCTCGTCCAGGTGGCGTCGATCGCCCTGATCAAGGCCGTCGACCGCTTCGACCCCGAGCGGGAGGTCGAGTTCAGCACATTCGCGACCCGGACGATCATCGGCGAGCTGAAGCGCCATTTCCGCGACAAGGGATGGGCGATCCGGGCGCCCCGTCGCATCCAGGAGCTCTACCTCGAGCTCGGTCACATCGTCGAGTCGCTCGCCCAGACCCTCCAGCGGCCCCCGACGGTCGCGGAGATGGCCGAGGCCGCCGGCACCGACGTGGACGCGGTGCTCGAAGCACTGGAAGCCGGCCAGAGCTACCGTACGTCGTCCATCGACGCGCCGGACGGCCAGGATGGAGCGCTCGTCGATCGACTGGGGGAGACCGACCCGGGTTATCGCGGCACCGAGGACCGGATGCTGCTCGCGCTGTCCCTCGCCAAGCTCCCCGCCCGCGAACAGCAGATCCTCGAGCTCCGCTTCGTGGAAGGTCTGACGCAGTCCCAGATCGCGGGCCGCATCGGGATCAGCCAGATGCACGTCTCACGACTGCTCGCCGCGAGTCTCGCCCGGTTGCGCGATTCGTTCGACCTCGAGGCCGGAGCGGATGGGTGGCTCCCCGGCCGCACCTCGGCGATCGAGCCGGCCGATCGTGGAGCCCACTGCCCAGAGCACGCCCAGCACGGCCGACAGCAGCCAAAGACCGTGCGCCGCGAATCCGAGCGCACCGAGGGCCGCGAGCGCGCACAGGGCTAGCGCGAAGGTCGCCGGCCGATCAGGGCCTCGCGGGGTGACCGGCATGAAGGTCCGGCGCCTGGCGGAGCGTGAGCAGGCCGGGGCGGTCGCCGTCGCCGCCCGAAAGAGGTCGCACCAGCAGCGCTTGGTGGTCACCGACGTCGAACCGGTCCATGATGAGTCCCTCCAACCACGCCGCGCAGTGGGTGAGCACTGGCGTGCCGGTCACGCCCTCGCGCCAGTCGCAGTGCTCGAACTTGGGGAAGGTGTCACTCGTCTCCTCACCGAAGAGCGAGGCCAGCTGCCGCTGCTCGCGGCCGAGGAGGTGGAGTCCGATACCCCTCGATCGCTCCGCCACGAAGAAGGTGCGGTTCAGCTTCGAGATGCAGACGAGAAAGCGGGGTGGGGTGATGCTGCACTGGGTGACGAACCCCACCAGACATCCGGCCATGTCGCCACCCTCGGCGAGGCCGGCCGTGACCACGTAGAGCGGGTAATCGTCGCGGCGCGCGAAGGCTTCCATGGCACGGTCGATCGCGGCGGCTTCTTCCTCTGCTCGCAGGTGCTCCCGTCGTGCCGGTATGACGCCGTTTGCCACGTGCCGATTCCTCCCGTGCTCACACCCCCGGTCGCCGCGGCGTCCGTTCGCCGCCTGACGCGGCGAGGGCCGTTGGGGCCCCGTACCCGGCGTCTCGCCCCCAAAACCACCCCGGACCGGGACGTGAGCGACCTGCCGCTTCGGCGCCGGTCGGCGGTATCGTCTGCGTTGTGACCGATCGGCCGGTGTCGATCGCCAGGTCGGCGAGGCGATGAAGTCGCGGGCTGCCGTCCTCTGGCGTCCAGGGGGTCGATGGGAGGTCGAGGACATCGAGCTCGATCCCCCGCGGGCGGAGGAAGTGCTCGTGCGTCTGGCCGCCTCGGGCCTGTGCCATTCGGACGAGCACTTCCTGACCGGCGACATGCCCTTCCTCGGGTCGATGATCGGTGGCCACGAGGGTGCCGGCGTCGTCGAGGAGGTCGGCCCGGGGGTGACCACGCTCCGGCCGGGCGACCACGTCGTGGCGAGCTTCCTGCCGCCCTGAGGGCACTGCCCGTCGTGTGTGGACGGCCACCAGGGGCTCTGTGACCGCGGCAGCCACATCGCCGACGGCCTGCAGGTCTCCGACGGCACCGCGCGCCACCGTGCACGCGGCGAGGACCTCCGCATCTTCTGCATGCTCGGGACCTTCGCGGACCACACCGTCGCCCACGAGAGTTCGTTCATCCGCATCGACGAGGACCTCCCGCTCGTGCCGGCGAGTCTGGTGGCCTGCGGGGTGAGCACCGGCTTCGGCTCGGCGGTCGACCGCGCCGCGGTCGAGCCCGGGCACGACGTGGCGGTCCTCGGCGCCGGAGGCGTCGGCTCGGCAGCGGTCCAGGGCGCACGATTGTCGGGCGCGCGCCGGATCGTGGCCGTCGACCCGGTCGCGTTCAAGCGGGACCAGGCGATGCGCTTCGGGGCCACCCACGTGGCCGCGTCGATCGACGAGGCCTTCCCGCTCGTCCAAGAGCTCACCCGGGGACGCATGTGCCATCGCGTCATCTGCACCATGTCGGTCGGCCGGGGGGAGTTGATGGCGTCGGTGATGGCGCTGGTCGCCAAGCGGGGCAGGGCGGTGGTCACCAACGTCCACCCGTGGACCGAGACGAACGTCACGATGAGCATGCTCGACCTCATGGTCATGGAGAAAGAGGTGGTCGGCTCGATCTTCGGCTCGTCCCGACCGGAGCTCGACGTGCCGAAGCTCCTCGATCTCTACCGCGACGGCCTGCTCGACCTCGACGGCATGGTCACGAAGACCTATCCACTCGACGCGATCAACGAGGGCTACGAGGACATGCGGGCCGGTCGCGTGATCCGAGGGGTCCTGCAGCTCGGATGAACCACGCGCGTCCGGCCGGTCCGAGCAGCCCGACGGCGCACCAACCCGCGGCGCGGGAGCCGGCGGAGGAGCGAGCCACCCGGAGACGCGGGAGGCGACCCGGCCTGCTGGGCGGGCGCTCTCTGCCCGGCGTGCGGCGCCGTCGAGGACGGCTCGTCCCACCGGCCGGGGTGTTGGAGGTTCAGTCCTTCTCGACCTTCCGGATCGCGCCGTAGCCCCCCGAGATCGCCTGCATGATGACGTCCTCGAAGTCCTTGTCGGTGAGGACCCGGGGAACGCCGAGCGCGGAGGCCCGCCAGTAGAGTTCGGCGAGCCACTCGAGCAGCTCCAGTCGTTCGATCGCCTCCGTCATCGTGCTGCCGTAGGCGATCGAGCCGTGGTTCTGCATCATCGCGGCGTTGCGCCCCTTGAGGGCGTCGACGACGCCGTCGGCGAGCTCCTTCGAGCCGAAGGTGGCGTAGGGGGCGGTCCGCGGGGCGCCCCCGAGGCTCAGGCAGCTGTAGTGGAGCGGGGGCAGCTCGTCGCAACAGCAGGAGAGCGCGGTCGATGCCATCGCATGGGCGTGTGTGATCGCGAGGGCGTTGGTCGCGGTGTAGATCCCGGTGTGCAGGGGCACCTCCGAGGTCGGCGCCAGCTCGCCGTCGACGATCGCACCGTCGAGATCGATCACCGTGACCATCTCCGGCGTGACGGTCGACAGGTCGGCTCCGGTGGGGGTCACTGCGACCAGGTCGTCCTTTCGCGCGGAAATGTTCCCTGCCGTCCCGATGACCAGGCCGGTGCCGGCGAGGTGGCGGCTGGCATCCGCGACCGCGGCCCGCTCCTCGGCCAAGAGCAGATCGCCCATTCCCGACTCCCTTCGCGACCGATGCGGCCGCCCTCGACCGCGATGACCCGGTCAACGTACCCGTAGACGAACGGGCGGTGCGAGCCGGGGTCGTTCGGGCCGACCTGCGGCAGCCCGACCGACGTGTCGGCCGAGAGTGCGGTGTCTGCGCGGGCGACGTCAGCCCGGGCGGCGTGCGGCGCGCACCATCCGGCCGTCGCCCCAGAGTGCGAGGGCGAGCCCGAGCACCATGAGCACCGCCGCGACGGCGAGGCTCGGTGGTCCCTGGGTCCGGAAGAGCCCGGCCTGCGAGAGGAAGCCCGCCGCGTCGGTCGCGATGGCCGCCCACCAGACGAGCACACCCGCAAGGACCAGGACCATGACCACGGTCAGCGCAACCGCCAGCGCCGCCTCGAGGCGGAGCACCGCGCTCGGAAGGTCCAACCGCCGGGTGGCCGTCGCGACACAGGCGGTCGTCACGACGAGGCTCGCCACGGCCAGCGAGGCCCAGGCGACGCCGAGCACGGGAACGCCGCTCGTCGGCGTCGACGACGCGCCGTGTGCGACGAGCACCGCGGCACCGGTCGCCGCGACGGCGAGGACGCACGCGGCCACCGCGGTCACCACCGGTCCGCGGAGCTCGGTCCACCCGCCGCTGCGGAGCCTCCGGACGAACGAGGGGAGTGCCGCCAGCGCGGCCATTGCGAGGACGGCTGCACCGAGGGCGGCCGCCGCCTGCACCACGTCGTACGCGGCCTGGGGGACCGCGCGGTCCGCTGCAGGTGTCAGCTGGTCCCAGTGCTCGGAGAGCTTCGCGAACCCGGCCCCGGCGACCACGAAGAGGGCCCAGCCCGTCAGCACGAGCACCGAGCCGGAACGCAGGCGTTCGTCCACACCGCGGTCGCCGTTGGAGCCGAGACCTCGCAGGCGCTCGGCGACGCCGGCCCGCGCGATGCCGAGACGGCTGGTGAGCGGCAGCGACCCCGACGGGCCGGCGCTGTCCTCCATCAGCGCGACCAGCTCGTCACCGTACCGTGCGCGCCAGGCGGGCGGGTAGCAGCGGAGCAGCATGTCGAAGCGCGGCGATCTCACCAGGTCCACCCCGGCCGCACGATCGGGCCGAGGGCGAGGATGGTGCTCGCCAGCCCGAGACGTGCCGCACCCTCGTCGGCGAGGGTGCGCATGTCTTCGACCACCGTGGTCAGCGCCGCGCGCCCGGCTGCGGTCAGCCGGTAGGGGCGCCGTCGCTCGTCGCTCGGCAGCGGCTCGATGAGGCCCCGTTCCTCGAGGCGCGTGATCGCGCCGTACAGCGTGCCGGGACCGAGGAGCACCCCGGCGAACTCCTCGATGTCCTTGGTCAGTGCGTAGCCGTGCTTGGGACCCGAGGCCAGGCTGGTCATGATGAGCACCGAGGGCTCGTTGGCCCGGTCCAATCGGGCCGGACCGGTGCGACTGTGTGGCATGACCCCGACACTACTCCGTATGACGTAGTAGTCAAGGTCCGCGGTGCGGGCTTGCGCCCGAGAGGGGCGAATGAGCCCGCCATCGTGCCCGGGGACCGCGAGACCGTGAAGGATGGGGCGATGCCGAGGCCCCAGAGGCTGCGCGCGCGGTGACCGTCGGGCCGGAGCTGGCCTACCGCTCACCGGTCGGACGGTGGGTCGTCGCGGCGACCGTCCTCGGTTCGGCGATGGCCACGATCGACGCGACGGTGGTCGGCATCGCACTGCCGACCATCGGGCGTGAATTCCATGCGTCGCTCGGAGGCCTCCAGTGGGTGTCCAACGGGTACACCCTGACGCTCGCCGCGTTCCTGCTCGTCGGCGGCTCCCTCGGGGACCGCTTCGGGAGACGGCGCATCTTCCAGATCGGGGTCGGGTGGTTCGCCGTGGCGTCCGTCGCGTGCGCGCTGGCGCCCGGCACGGCGGCACTGGTGGTCCTCCGCGTCCTGCAGGGCATCGGCGGCGCGCTGGTGATGCCGGGCAGCCTGGCCATCCTCCAGGCCTCCTTCGAGGAAGCTGATCGGGGCCGGGCCATCGGTGCCTGGACCGGCCTCGGCGGCATCGCCGCCGCGGTCGGTCCGCTCATCGGGGGCTACCTGATCGCCGCGGCGTCCTGGCGGTGGATCTTCTTCATCAATCTGCCCGTCGGCGTCGCGGTGCTCCTGATCGCCTCACGCCACGTCCCCGAGTCCCGGGACCCCGACGCCTCCGGGCGGATCGACTTCGAGGGCGCGGTCCTTGCCGTCGTCGCGCTGGCCGGCGCGACCTTCGGCCTCGTCGAGGGTCCCTCGTCCGGCTGGACGCACCCGTCGGTGCTGGCGGCTCTCCTCGTCGGCGTGTTCGCCGCGGTGGCATTCGTCGCGGTCGAGCGTGCGTCGCCCGCACCGATGCTGCCGCTGGCGATCTTCCGGCGGCGCCAGTTCCGCGTCACCAACGCCGTGACCTTCGTGGTGTACGCGGCACTCGGCGGGATGCTCTTCCTCCTCCCGGTCCAGCTGCAGGTCGTCGGTGGCTACTCACCGCTCGAGTCGGGACTCGCACTGTTGCCGTTGACGGCGGTGATGCTCGTGCTTTCGGCCCGCTCGGGACGGCTGGCGACCCGGATCGGCCCCCGCCTGCAGATGAGCGTCGGTCCGGTGGTGATCGGGATCGGCCTCGCGTTGCTCGCGCGCTCGGCCTACGACACCGACTACCTCACGGGTGTCCTACCGGCGGTGCTGGTCTTCGCACTCGGCCTGGCGGCGACGGTCGCGCCCCTCACCGCCACCGCGCTCTCGTCCCTTCCCGGTGAGCACGCGGGTCTCGCGTCCGCGGTCAACAACGACGTTGCCCGGATCGGCGGCCTGCTGGCGGTGGCGGTACTGCCGCCACTCGCCGGCATCACCGGCACCGCGTACCTCCACCCCGAAAAACTGGCCCACGGCTTCCGCATCGCCGCGCTCGTCGCCGGCCTGTGCTGTCTGGTCGGGGGGCTCGTCGCGGCAGCAGGCATTCGCAACCCGGCTCGGCGGGTCGCCGCGACGGAGGAGGTCGGAGAGGCGGTGCCCCGAACCGAGCTCGTGCACTGCGCACTCGACGGTCCGCCGCTCGCGTGCCAGCGGAGCTGACGCGGTCACGCTGGACGCCGACGACCCCGGACGCGGCCGCTCAGGGAACGGCCGGTACGGCCCCGCCGGGCGTGAAGGCGTAGACGCCGGCCGGCGAGGGGCTCGGGAGGTCGCCCGTCCCGAAGACGACGGCGTCGCCGACGGTGGTCACACCGCCCCACGAGGGGAGGCTCGTCGGGAGGGTCGCGACCAACCTGCCGGTCGCGGCGTCGCGTACCTCCACCTCGGGGTGGAATGCCGGGCCGTTGAAGGTCATCCCGCCGGCGACGGTGGTGGGGCCGAACGACTGGACGTTGTCGACCTGCCACTCGATCCGGCCGTTGGAGGCGGACAGCGCGTGGGCGCCGGGGTTCTGGATCTGGACGTCGGCGGGGTCTCCGGGATCACAGGCCTGCGAGCTGCCACCGGCCTCGTCGCCGAGCGCGGTCGACCCGTACACCCGGTTGCCGTCATAGGCGGTGGTGCCGATGAACCCGCCGTCCGAACCGCCGAAGACGACCTTGGTGGACCAGAGGAGGTGACCGTCGGTCGGATCGAGCGAGTAGTAGACGCCGTCCTTGCTGCCGCCGCCGAGGAAGGTGGCGGTCCCATCGGGGGCGAGGCCCACGTTGACCGAGCCCCCGAAGTCGAAGTCGCAGTTGTTGTCGGTCCGCTTCGGACGGAACGACCAGGCGATCGACCCGTTGGACGCGCGGAACGCGACGATCGACTCGGAGGCGGGGAGGACGTTGCTCGCCTGGCAGTCGGCGGTCGAGAAGACCACCAGGCCGGACGCGGGGATCACGCTCCCCGACGACCAGACGTCACCGCAGCCGTTGTCGAGGATCGTGCCGCTCGCGCTCGTGTCGAGCTCGTGGACCCACACCGGGTCACCGGTCGTGAGGCTCGCTGCGATGAGCCGTCCCCGCATGCCCGCCTGGCCGTTCACCGTGGTCGCGAAGATCACCTTCCCGTCGTAGACGACCGGAGAGGACTGGATGTTGGTCGGGTCCCGGTCGGGCTGGAGCGGCTGCGAAGGGTTGCCCGGATAGGCGTGCTTCCAGAAGAGGGCCCCGGTGTGGGCGTTGAAGGCGTACAGCGTGTAGCCGGCGCCGACCACGACCAGATCGGGCCGCGTGCCCGATCCTGGTTGGTAGAAGGCCGAGGAGATGGAGATGCCGCCGTCGGTGGTGATGTCGCGGGGCACCTCACCCGGATAGGGACGCACGCCGTGCTGCGGATCGAAGGGGTGTTTCCAGACCAGCCGGCCTGTCGCGAGGGAGATCGCGTAGAAGCTGCCGTCCCACGAGCCCACGTACACGGTGCCGCCCACGATGGTCGGCGACGCGGTGACCGCGTCACCGGTCGGGAAGAACCATGCCTTCGACAGGGCCGCGGCCGACGCCTCGGTCAGCGTGGTCCGCCCGTGGAAGGTGTGCTGGGGGTCGTGTCCGTAGCCCGGCCAGTCCCAGGGGCTCGCCGCGCCCGGAGCGTGGGTGCCGGCCACGGTGACGTCGGTGTTCGCAGCGGCGCCACCGCAGGCGGCGCCGAGGGCGGAGAGCGCCAGCACGGCGGCGATGATCGCCCACCGGCGCGACCACCGGATGCCGGCGGGCCGTCCCCTCACCCGGAGCCGCAGCCCTGGCCTCAGGCCGGCGCCTTGTTCGGGCGTGGCGTCGGGTGGGCGGGGAACGGACAGACCTCGTGCGCGGGCACGCACACGGTCGCGCTCGTCGGGAACTCCATGTGGGAGGCGAGGGTCACCGGTGCGCTGGGGGTCCCGTTCGACGAGAAGGTGACCCGCATGAGCCGGCCGTCGTTCGAGGTCCCGCAATTGGACAGACCGCTCCCTTGGCAGGCGATGTGGATGTCGACGAAGTAGAGGGTGCCGTCGGGGGCGAACGAGATTCCGAAGGGGTTGTAGCCGGTCGGGGAGTGGCCGAACTGCGCCAGCGACTCGCCGGGGATGGTCGGGTGCGACGCCAGCAGGTGGCCCTGGTCGTCGAACCAGGCGATCGAGGGCGACCCGAAGAGCGTGGAGACTGCCCAGCAATTGCAGGTCGGGTCGTGCGCGATGCCCTGGGGAACGGGGAGGAGGGAGCTTGTGCCCTGGATGAAGACGCTGCTCTGGATCTGCGAGCGCGGGTAGACGCCGTCGGGGCACTGGGCCGCGCTGGTCGGGAACGAGGAGTGCAGGAACTCGGTGACGTTGCCGGGCGGGAGTCCGTTCGCGCCGCCCCCTTGGGGCAGGTAGAGGTTGCCCTGTCCGTCGCTTGCCATCATGCCGGGCTGGAGGAGGCCGCCCGTCCCGTCGGTGTGGTGGGCGCCGTCCACGCCGCCGGTGTCGGGACCGTAGAGGATGCAGTACGACGTGTAGCTCGGGGCGAACCACTCGACGAGCCGTCCGCTCGAGGGGATCGGGAACTGTCCCTGGGCGGTCGCGATGTCGGCCCCGAACACGTTGTGCTGGGGGTCGACCGCGCAACCGGTGTAGGTCTGCTGACCGTTGTAGATGCCGTGCGCGTCAGGCGGCGAGTCACCACCGGGTGACGAAGCGGTCACACCCGGTGTCCCAGGGGGCATCTTGTAAGGACCCGGCACGTAGAGGTTGAGCCCGGTCCAGCGCCCGTTGCGCCCGTTCATCTCCTCGCCGTCGGCCGGCTGCTTGAACGGATGGTGGGGCGGACCGCCCGGATTGTGCTGGGAGGGATTGGTCGGGTCATAGCCGCCGACGTAGCGCCCGCTGCCGTCGTTGAGGACGCAGATCTGGCCGTTCAGGTCCCAGGGCGGCATCAGCTGCCCCTGGGTGTTGGCCGCCGAGGCGTAGTAGTCGACCTCCTCGTTGTTGTCCCAGTAGACGAGGTAGCCCTTCTTCGGGGCGTGGAACGATGAGGACGCCGCCGAGCCCCCGGCGGAGGAGCAGCCCGCCAGCAACAGCACGAGGATCGCGCCGGCGACCAGACGTGACCCGCGACTTCTCCCTGGCACCCGCACGCGCACCCTCCTCCCCAAAAGACGCCGCACGACCCGCGGAGGCGTGCCGACGTCGAGCTGCTGCGTTGCCCGGTCACAGTAGCAGCGGCCCGTGAGCGGCGAGCGGGCCGGTGGAGGCCGACCGGGTGGTCGCGCGGTCAGGCGTCGCGGCGGACCAGCAGCACCCCCCCGACGACGAGCGCGGCGGCGGTGTAGCCGCAGAGCAACGCGAACCCGCCCCAGGGAGAGAAGACCGGCGCGCCGAAGCCCTGGGTCCTCGTCGAGCTCATCACGAACCCGACGGTGGCTGGCAGGTACTTCGTCACGTGCAAGCGGATGCTGGCCGGCAGCGCCTGGACGATGAGCGGGAGCACGAGGAGGATCCCGACGAAGACGGCGATGCTGCCGGCGGTGTGGCGGACCACAGTGGCGATGCCGAGCGCGAACAGTCCGAGGACCGCCAGGTAGAGCCCGCTGCCGATGACGGCCTCGGTCACTCCCGGCTGCGCGAGCACCGCATGGGGGGTGGGTTCGGTGAGGAGGGCCTGCCCGAGGAAGAAGGCGGCGAACGACGAGACGAGTCCGACGACCACTGCCACGGCACCGAAGACGGCCGCCTTCGCCGCCAGCACGAGCGTGCGGTGGGGCACGGCAGCGAGCGTTGCCCGGATGGTTCCCGTGCCGTACTCGGCGCTCATCACGAGCACGCCGAGGACCCCGATGGCCAGCTGACCGAAGAGGATGCCGGTCAGCGACCGGTTGGTCGGGTCGAAGGTCAGCCGGTCCTCGAGGCCGACCGTGCCCCAGTCGCGAGCGGTCAGCCAGGTCGCGAGCCGCGCCGACGCCGAGGATGATCACCACCGTCGCGAGGAGGCTCCACGTCGTCGACCGGACCGATCGCAGCTTGGTCCATTCCGAGCGCACCTGACCGAACGGCCCGTAGCGCCCCGGCGGCCGGACCGGCCTCGTCGGCGACGGAGCGGGAGCGCTGCTGCTCACCGGCCCTCCCGGGACCGCTCGCCGCCGTCCTCCCCGCCGTGGAACTCGACCGCGCCGCGGGTGAGCTCCATGAACACGTCCTCGAGCGAGGCGGCCTCCGGGGTCAGCTCGTGGAGGGTGACACCGTGCCGGCCGGCCAGGTCCCCGACGGCGGCCGCCGACAGTCCCGACACCGAGAAGGCGCCATCGGCCCGGTGCTCGACCCGTGCGCCGGCCCGCACCATCAATTCGCGCAGGTGGTCGGCCTTTGGGGAGCGGACCGTGACCACGTCGACGGAGCGCTGCGCAAGGAAGTCGCCCATGGGCTGTTCGGCGATCAGGCGCCCCCGGCCGATGACCACCACGTGGTCGGCGGTGAGGGACATCTCGCTCATCAGGTGGCTGGAGACGAAGACCGTACGGCCCTCGGCCGCGAGGTTCCGGAGGAGGTTCCGGACCCAGCGGATGCCCTCGGGGTCGAGCCCGTTGACCGGCTCGTCGAAGAGGAGCACCGCGGGGTCGCCGAGGAGCGCCGCGGCGATGCCGAGCCGCTGTCCCATCCCCATCGAGAAGGTGCCGGCCCGCTTGCGCGCGACGGCGCTCAGGCCGACGATCTCCAGCACCTCGTCGACGCGGCGCCGCGGGATGCCGTTTGTCTGGGCGAGGGCCCAGAGATGGTTGTGCGCGCTCCGGCCGGGATGGATCGCCTTCGCCTCGAGCAGGCCGCCCACCTCGTGGAGCGGCCACGGCAGGTCGCGGTAGCGGAGCCCGTCGACCGTCACCGAGCCGCCGTTCGGGCGGTCGAGACCCATGATCATCCGCATGGTGGTCGACTTGCCCGAACCGTTCGGGCCGAGGAACCCGGTCACCTTCCCCGGGGCGACGTCGAAGGTCAGGTGGTCGACGGCGACCGTCTCGCCGTAGCGCTTGGTCAGGTCCCTCGCGGATCATCTCGTCGGACTCGGGGGTGTGGCGTCCCCGTCTCGCGGCACGGCACCGAGGCTACCGAGCCCGTCCCCGCACCCGGGACGCGGGCTCACTCGAGGTCGCAGGACCCGTAGCGGTCGATGGTCGGGCCCGCCCACCGGGCGACCTCGGCCCGGCTCGCCGAGGCCATCGGCTCGAGACGCATCACGTAGCGGGTCCAGGCGAGGCCGAGCAGCTGGGAGGAGACGAGCGCACGCCGCCGGATCTGCATCTCCTCCCGGTCGCCGGGTAATCCGAGGAGGCCGACGCGGTCGTTGACGAACTCGCGGACGTTGTCGGCAACCTCGCTCGACGCGGTCATCGCCTGCGCCAGTCCGACGAAGGTCGGGGAACCGGGGATCCCTTCTCGTTCCCACTGTGCGAGGAAGCGCTCGACGAGGCGTTCGCCGCTGAACCCGCCCTCGGTCGCCTGCTCCTTGATGCGGCCCGGATCTGCGGGCAGATCCATTGCCGCGACGAAGAGCGCACCCTTGTCGGCGAAGTAGTGGTGGACGAGGGCGGGATCGACCTCGGCCTGCCGGGCGATGGATCGGATGCTGGCGCCGGCATAGCCGTCGGTGGCGAAGGCACGACGGGCGGCCACGAGGATGTCGTCCCTGGTGTGGGCGGTCCCCGGTCGCCGGCCACGGCCCCGGCCCGTCGTCACCGGCCCCGGCTCCTCACCGCGCCGACACCCCACCGGGTCTGTGCAGCCGGCGACCCTCCGTGTTAGAAATCATCAGTGGTGAATTCTAACAACTCTCTGAACCGTGCCGGCCGGCCGGGACCCGAGGACGTCGCGCTCGGCCGGCTGGCGGGGTGGTGCGTCGACCACCGGCGCCGCGTGCTCCTCGTCTGGATCGCGGCGATCGTGCTCGTCACCGTGTTCGCGCAGTCGATGGGCAGCCGCTTCGAATCGACGTTCGACGCCGGCAACTCCCCGTCCCAACAGGTGCGGAACCTTCTTGCCGCTCGCTTCCCGGAGGCTGCCGGCACGACCGCGGACGTCGTGATCTCGACGCCGGGCCCGGTGTCCTCTGTGCCCGCCCGGGCGAGGACCGACGCCATGGTCGCGGCCCTCGCCCGCGATGCGCACGTCTCCCGCGTGGAGAGTCCGTTCGCAGGAGCGACCCACCAGATCTCGGCGGACGGCCACACCGCCTTCGCGGTGGTGCAGTTCGACCAGGACCAGTCGACGCTGCCCGACTCGGCGGTGCGCGCGGTCATCCGTACCGCACAATCCTTCGCCCGGCCCGGCTTCCGGGTGGAGCTGGGCGGCGCCCCGATCAGCCAGGTGGTCACCGCGGCGCCCGGCGCGAGCGAGGGCGTCGGCATCACCGGTGCGATGCTGATCATGCTCATTGCGTTCGGCTCGGTGGTGGCGATGGGCCTGCCCGTCTTGACCGCGCTGTTCGGAATCGCGATCGGGTTCGCCATCGAGGACCTGGTGAGCCACCTGCTCAGTGTGCCCGTCTTCGCCCCCGAGATGCTCGCGATGATCGGACTCGGTGTCGGGATCGACTATGCGCTCTTCATCGTCACGCGCTACCGGCAGGGCCTCTTCGAGGGACGGGATCCGCGTTCGGCCGTCGTGACCTCGCTCGCGACCTCTGGCCGCGCCGTGCTGTTCGCCGGCACGACGGTTGTGATCTCGCTGCTCGGACTCTTCGTGCTCCAGCTGCCGTTCCTCCAGGGCCTCGCCGTCGGGACCATTGCGGCGGTCGTGCTGGTGATGGCGGCTGCGCTGACCCTGTTGCCGGCGCTGCTCGGCTTCGCCGGCAGCGCGATCGACCGCATGCACGTGCCGGGACTGCTCCAGACGGGCGCGACCCCCGCGCCGCACAGCTTCTGGTTCCGCTGGAGCCGGATGATCCAGCGGCGGGCATGGCTGTCGGCCGCACTCGCACTCGTTGCGCTGGTCGCCCTCGCGCTCCCGCTCTTTTCGATGCGGATGGCCTTCACCGACTCGGGCAACGATCCGACGTCGCTCACCACCCGCCAGGCCTTCGACCTCCTCGCCGAGGGTTTCGGCCCGGGCTTCAACGGGCCGCTCGTCGTCGCGACCCCGCTGCCCCCGTCGTCCGGCACGGCAGAGCTCGACCGGCTCGACCGCGCCGTCCGCGCCACACCCGGAGTGGCGTTCGCGACCCCGGTCGAGGTCAGCGCGGACAAGGGTGCCGCAGTGCTGATCGTCTACCCCACGACCTCACCCCAGTCCTCGCAGACTTCCGACCTGGTGACCCGCCTGCGGACCTCGGTGGTCCCGAGGGCGACCGCGGGGAGCGGCCTGCACCCGCTCGTCGGCGGCGAGACGGCTGCGAGCGTCGACGCGTCGGCATACCTCACGCACCGGCTGGTGTGGGTCATCGGTGCCGTGGTGCTGCTGGCCTTTCTCTTGCTCATGGCCGTCTTCCGATCCGTCGTGATCCCGCTCAAGGCCGCGGTGATGAATCTGCTGTCGGTGGGCGCGGCCTACGGGGTCATCGTGGCGGTGTTCCAGTGGGGGTGGGGTGGGTCCGTCGTCGGCATCGGCCGGACCGGGCCGATCGACCCCTGGATCCCGCTCATGATGTTCACCATCCTCTTCGGACTGTCGATGGACTACGAGGTCTTCCTCCTCAGCCGGATCCGCGAAGAGTGGCGGCGATCCGGCGACAACTCGCAGTCCGTCGCCGACGGGCTCGCCAACACCGCCCGCGTGATCACCGCCGCCGCGGCGATCATGATCTGCGTGTTCGGCTCCTTCGTGATCGGCGACCCGCTCCGCGTCCTGAAGGTGTTCGGACTCGGGCTCGCTGCGTCGATTTTCATCGACGCGACCCTGGTGCGGCTGGTGCTGGTTCCCTCGGTGATGGAACTGCTCGGGAGTGCGAACTGGTACATGCCGCCCTGGCTCGATCGGATCGTCCCGCACCTGGGTGCCGAGATCGATCCGGGTCGCGGCCCGGACAACGCGTGGCCGGCCGAGGCCGGATCGGACCAGCGGGAGCCGGCGGCGGCAGCGGGTGCGCACTGAGCCCGGTCTCGGCGACGGCTCCGGGCGAGAGGGTCGGAGACTCAGGTCCCTGACAGCTCGCTGACGAGCGGACCGAGCGCCTCCCAGCTGTCGCTCTCGATCGACCAGTAGGAGATCCCGTACTCCTCACGACGCCATCGGAGCTCGTCGGCCATCTCGCCGAGCGTCCCGATGAGCGCGAGCGGGACGTGGAGCGCGTCCTCGGCACTGATCCCGAAGTGGGGCGCCATCGCGTCGACGATCGACGCGGCGTCGTCGGTCACCAGCGTGAAGCCGATGAGCGCGTTGAGCTCGAGCGAGTCGAAGCGCGCGCCGGCCGCTTCCTTGACCCAACCCACCTTCTCGCGGGTGCGCTCCGGCGAGGCGTTCGGCGCGGTCTCAGGACCGCCGGTCCCCTCTCTGAGGTTCACGTTGATGCTCACGATGTCGGCATGGCGTGCCGCGAGGGAGAGGACCCGACGGCCACCCCCGCCGATGATCAACGGCGGACCGGGACGCTGGACCGGACGGGGGAGGAGCACATGGTCGTGTACGCGGTAGTGCGCTCCCTCGAAGGTGAAGGGGCCGTCGGTCCGCAGCAGCCCTTTCAGGACGGTCACCGCTTCCTCGAACCGGTCGACCCGCAGCTTCGGTGGGTCGTAGCCGATGCCCGACTCCTCGTAGTCGGTGCGCATCCAGCCCGCACCGAGGCTGAGCTCGAATCGCCCGCCGCTCAGCACGTCGAGCGTGGCCGCCTCCTTCGCCAGCACGAGCGGGTGTCGGTAGTCGTTCGCCGAAGACGAGTGCACCCAGCCGGAGGGTGCTCGTCGCCGCCGCGGCGGCCGCGAGCGCGGGCACCGGCGCGAACTGCTCACCGAAGTGGTCGGGCATGAGAAGGGCGGAGTAGCCGAGGTCCTCGGCCTTCCGGGCCTGCTCGCTCCAGGAGGAAGCCGACCACTCCGGCGCCTTCGACAGCTGCGCTGCGAACCGGAACCTGCGGTCGTGAGCCATGCGGCCATCCTGGCCCATGGGGCGGGTGGCTGCTCGTCGGGGGCGCGCTCAGGACGCGCGGGTGAACTCGAGCCGCACCTGCATCGACCCGAGCACCGAGATGCCGAGGCGCGCGCCGTTCACCGACCACTCCTTGGTCACGATGGCGTGGCCGGCCCTCGTGCCCGACGGCGCCAGGGCGGCCGCGACCGCGCCGGGGAGATAGCCGACCCGTCGGTTTCCGCCGAACACCCCGAGCGCGTGCCGGTCCTGCCGGTTGGCGGGATCGGGTCGGATCTGGACGCTGCGCCCGGCGCGGAAGAGGTCGAGCGCGACCGCCTCGTCGTGGAATGCGACCCCGGTGACCTGGGTGTGGAAGACACCCGGCAGGACCAGCCGACCGTCGTCCTCGACCAGCTCGAGCCGCCGATCGGGGTCGGCGAAGACCCGGAAGCCCACGCCGACGATCTCGCAGTCCGCCCGCTCCACCGTGCAGTGGTCGCTCACCAGGTACACGGGAAGCCGGACCCCGTCTCCGGCCCGTCTCCTCCGCTCGGTCATCGTCCTCGCTCCGCTCCGTACCCGCCGAGCCGCGACTGGCGCACCGCGGTCGATCGCAGCTGTCCCTCCGACGGGCGCGTCGCGGCCCGCGTCCTCCCTGTCATCGACATGGCTGCGGCCGCGCTTGAGCGCGGGCCGCCGTGCCCTCGGGTCGCCCGGCCGTAGCGTGGTGTGGGGTGCGGGGTGCTACCCGCCGGGGAAGGTGGGCCGCACCCGCTGCTCGAGGAAGTCCAGTACCGCGTCGGTGAAGGCGTCGTTCCGATCGCCCGCGATCATGTGTGCCGCGCCGTCGACCTCGACGACGGTCACGTCCGGGATGCGTGAGAGCAGGTCGTCGATGCCGTCCCGTGTGACGACGTCGCTCAATGTCCCGCGGACGAGCATGGTCGGCACGTGGATGTTGCTCGTGGCCACGTCGAGCAGCCCCGAAAGGCGGTCGGGAACCACCTCGGTGCGCTCGCTGCCGATTACCCGTGGATCCCAGTGCCAGTACCAGCGCCCTCCGCGCTCGCGCAGCACCTTGCGCAGACCGGCAGGATTGACGGGCCGCGCCCGCTGCGGCGTGTACGCGGCGATGGCGGCCGCCGCGGCCTCGAGCGAGTCGAACCCGTCGAAGCCCGATTGCATGAAACGGGTGATCCGACGGATCCCCTCCGGGTTGGTCTTCGGGGTGATGTCGACGAGCACCAGGCCACAGGAGACGGTGCGATCGCTCGTCCCCTCGGCGAGCATCGCCGACATTCCTCCGAGCGACGCGCCGACGAGCACCGGCGGCCGGCCCAGCTGGTCGACCACCGCGACGCAGTCGGCGCAGAAAGCGGTGAACGAGTAGTCGCCGTTGGCCGCCCACTGGCTGTCGCCGTGCCCCCTCAGGTCGAGTGTGACCGTCCGCCATCCCCGCTGCGCGACCAGCTCCGCCGCGGCGCCCCACGCGTGACGCGTCTGGCCCCCGCCGTGCAGGAAGAGCACCGGCGGGTCGTCGGCACCGCCGCGCCGGTCGGCGACCAACCGCACCCCCTCGAATCCCTCGAAGACCATGGTGTCCACGTCCACGAGCCCATCGTCACACACCCCGGTCCGCCTTGCGACGGCAGCCGGAAGCGAAGCGTTCCCCGTCGTCACGACCCACGCCGGCATCGTCGGTGCCGCCTGGAGCGAGTCGCCCTCCCGGAAATGGGTAGCGTGAACCACGCGGCGGGGACGAGCCGAGGAGGAGGACGACGATGGGGAACCTGCAGGACCCGGAAGAAGTCGTTCGCGGGTTGTGCGACGCGTTCGCGACGCACGATGCCGAAGCACTGCGGCCGTACTTCGCGGACGACGTCGTTTACCACAACATCCCCATGGAACCGGCGGTCGGTATCGACGACACGGTCGCCTTCATCGCGGGCTTCTTCGCCATGTGTGACGGCATGACGATCGACACCCTTCACCTCGCGGCCCGCGACGGAGTGGTGCTGACCGAGCGGGTGGACACCTTCACCGTGGGCGACAAGGTCGCCGCGCTGCCGGTGATGGGCACCTTCGAGGTGCGCGACGGCCGGATCACCGCCTGGCGTGACTACTTCGATCTCGCCCAGATCACCGCCATGCTGTCGGGGGAGGGCTGAGCGGCCCGCCGGCTCACGCGGTGATGGACCTGCCGTGTGCGACGTGCGCTGCCACCTGACGTGCGAACGGTCGACATGACCGGCCTTCGGGGTCCGGGCGCGGGCGCGAGTGCCGCGGGGGTGCGGGGATGACCACGGTCGGGTACCCGCCGGCACCGTCGGGGACGACCGGACGAGCCCGCGGCGCCGAGGAGACCGTCGAGCCCGCCGCGACACGGGGACGCTCGTTCGCCGGGGCCGCACGCGCCGTCCTCCTCGCGGGTGCCGGGTACCTCGTCCTGGCCGTCGCCCTGTGGTCCCAGGTGTGGACCGGCCATCCGACGTCGACGACCACCTGTGGCTGCGGCGACAGCTCGCTGTTCACCTGGTTCCTGGCGTGGCCCGCGTACGCGCTCTCCCACGGGCTCGACCCCTTCTACTCGACGGCGATGGGGCTGCCGCACGGGGTCAACCTGTTGGCCAACACCAGCGAGCCGGCGCTCGGGATACTCCTCGCTCCGGTCACCTGGGCCTTCGGGCCGATCGCGACCTTGAACGTCGCGCTCACCCTGGCGCCGGCACTCTCCGCGCTCGCGATGTTCATGCTGTTGCAGCGCTTCGTCCGGTGGGCCCCCGCCGCGTTCGTCGGGGGGCTCCTCTACGGGTTCTCTCCCTTCGTCCTGGTCAGCCTCGACGACGCGCATCTGATGCTCGGGATGGCGGTCGTCCCACCGCTCGTCGTCGCCTGCCTCGACGAGCTCCTGTTCCGCCAGCGTGCCCGGCCGGTGGTGACCGGCCTGTTGCTCGGTGCACTGGTCGCCTTCCAGTTCTTCCTCGGCACCGAGGTCCTCTCGATGCTGGCGATCCTCGGGGGGCTCTCGATCGCGGTCGTCGTGGCTTTCGTCCGCGTCGCGCGTCCGGACGCGTTCCGCTCGCGCCGGCGGCACGCATCCGTGGCCCTCGCCACGGCGGCGGTGACCGCGGGCCTCCTGCTCGCGTGGCCGACCTGGTTCGCGCTGGCCGGCCCGGGCCACCTGTCCGGGCTCGTCTGGCCGCACCTGCGCGTCGCGTCGGCGGGGACCGGCGTCGGCGACTACGTGCTGCCGGCGCCGCCCCTGTCGACCGGCTTCTTCGGCGCGGTGATGAGCAGGGTGGTCGGCGGCGCCCAGGGACCGGTGCTCTCCTCCCAGTACTTCGGGTTCGGAACGGTCGCGGTGGTCGTCGCGGGCCTGGCGGTCTGGCGTCGCGACCTGCGCCTGTGGGCGTTCGCCGCGGTCGCGCTGATCAGCACGGTGCTCTCGCTCGGCCTGCGCGACGGTTCGTGGTCCCCCTGGGCGGCCTTCTCCCATCTGCCGCTCGCCGACAACATCTCACCGAGCCGCTTCGCGCTCCTCACCTACCTGGCGGTGGCGGCCCTCCTCGGGATGGTCGTCGACCACGTGCACACCGCCGTCCGCAGCCGGTGGGGCGGTGCCCGATCCGCCGCGACGCTGGCCGGTCTGTCCGTCGCCACGGTCGCACTCGTGCCGGTGGCCGTCTACCTGGCGCCGAGCGTCCCGATCACCACCCAGGCGGTGCGGGTGCCCGCCTGGTTCCGGTCGGTGGGCCGCTCGCTGCCCGGCGGCCAGGTCGTGCTGGTGCTGCCTGCGCCCTTCGGCGTGACCCAGAGTGCGATGACCTGGCAGGCCGTCGACGGGATGCACTTCTCGCTGGCGGGGCAGGGGGGGCCCGGCGGGGTCCTCCAGCGGGCCGGCGTCGCCCGCGCGGGCCAGCAGGCGATCGTCGACGATTCGTTCTACTTCAGCTCCGGACCGAGCCTGTCGGCGGCCACGGTTGCGGCGGTCAGGACCGCGCTCTCGGACTGGGGGGTCACCACCGTCGTCATCCCGGACGAGCCGAGGTTGCCCGCGTACGAGCGCATCCGCTCGGTCACCGAAGCGGCGGTCCTCATGACCGCGGCGACCGGCGAACGCCCCGTCTTCGAGGCCCAGGCGTGGGTCTGGCAGCACGTGCCGGACGCGGCCCGCCGGAGGGTCCAGGTCGGCGACGGGCTCCTGCAGTGCGCGCAGGACGTCCACTATCGCGGTGCGTTCGCGGTCGAGACGGCCACGGCCTGCGCGCTGACCACGATCGGGGGGCGGTGAGGCGGGCACCGGCGAGGCGGCGGTACCGACGGCGCCGAGCCGTCGTGCTGGCCGTGCTGGGCGCGTTGGTCGCGGCCCTCGTCGTCGCGGCGACGAATCTCGCCGGTCACGGTGGCGGGAGGCCCGACGCGAACGGACCCTCCGCCTCGGCGCATCGCCCGACGCGCCCGGCCGCCACCGTGCGGGCCCGCGCGACGGGCACGACGACCAGCACCTCGACCAGCTCGACGATGCCTGCGCCGACCACCACCGACCCGGGGACCCTGCCGCAGACCGAGGCCTTCCCGACTACCTCGTCGCCGGGGTTCGCCCGGCGGATGGCGGCCCTCTGGAGCGGGGTCGCGAGCGGCGTCACCGGGCAGGCCGTCCCCGCCTTCTTCCCCGAGTCCGCCTACGTGCAGCTGAAGGACATCGGCGACCCGTCCGCCGACTTCACCGGCCGGCTCCTCACCGACTACCAGGCCGACGTCACCGCTGCGCACCAACTGCTCGGGGCCGACCCCGCCGCGGCTACCTTCGTCGGGGTCGACGTCGACGCGGCGTACGGCCACTGGGTGCCTCCGGGCGTCTGCGACAACGGCGTCGGCTACTTCGAGGTGCCGAACGCCCGGGTCCTCTACTCGCTCGGCGGGCAGGAGCGCTCCTTCGGCATCGCCTCGATGATCTCGTGGCGGGGGGAGTGGTACGTCGTCCACCTCGGGGCGATCCTCCGTTCGGGGAGCGGTGGAGAGGTCGACGATCCCGAGACCGGCCCCGGGGTGTCCGCCTACTCGTCCACGTGCTGAGCGGCGGGCGGCCGTGGCCCGGCTCCGGGCCGGACCGGTGAACCGACGCCGCGCCCTGGGGCTCGGTGGGTTCTTCGGCGCGGTGGTCGCCGTCGTGCTCGTGGCCGTGGCACTCATCGGCGGGTCGACGACCTCCGGCGAGAGAACGAACCCGCAGAAGGGCAACCGGGAGGGGGACACGACCAGCACTGCTGCCGCCCGCGTCCCGCGGGCGCTGCGCGGCCTGGCGGTGAGCACCCGCGAGTTCCCGATCGTGGATCCGAGCCGGCCGGTCGTCGAGGACGGCACGGACCTCGCCACCGAACGGCCACTCCCCACACACGTGTGGGTCCCGGCCGGTCAGGGACCGTTCCCGCTCGTCGTGTTCGTCCACGGTTTCGACGTGGGCCCCCTCACCTACCAGCGCTTCTGCTCGACCCTCGCCAGTGCGGGCTACGTGGTGGCGGCCCCCTCCTTCCCTCTCGAGGACCCGTCGCTCGGGTTCGGTCTCGACCGCGGCGAACTGCCCCTCGAGGCCGGCGACGTGTCCTACGTGATCTCGGCGCTCGAACGGGGTCCCCTTTCCGGCAGGGTCGACGCCACGAAGGTCGCCGTCGTCGGGCACTCCGACGGAGCCGACGTCGCGCTCGATGCTCGCGTACGAGCAGGGCACCGTCGACCACCGCGTGCACGCGGTGGTGGCGGACGCGCCCGACCCCATCACCGGCACGGTCGTCCACTCGTCCGTGCCGTTGCTGCTCGTGCAGGGCACGGACGACTCGGTGGTGCCCTATGCGGCGAGCCAGACCGTGTTCGCACAGGTCCGCGCGCCCGTCGACTACCTCTCCCTGCTCGGGGCAGACCACCTCCCCCCGATCCAGGGCGGGACACCGTGGACCCCGGTCCTCGATGCGGCGGTCGCCGACTTCCTCGACGCGGCGGTGGCGGGACGAGGCCCCGGTCCGGCGGCGCTCGGCCAGCAGCTCGCTGCGTCCCCACTCGTCCATCTCGAGACCGCCGGCTGAGTCCGGCCCTGCTCGGCCACCGGGGTGATGCGGCTCTAATGTCGCTGCGGCCGACCGGTGTACACGGGCAGGCCGGACCGGCCGGTCCGGCGGGCGGCAGCCGGCCGGGGAAGGAGGTTCGAGAGTGGCCACCGAGACGCAGCGGGGCCGTGCCGATCTCGCCCGATGGGTGGCGGCACGGCCGGACAATTACTACGACGCCACCCCCAACCTGCGGCTGGCCCTCGTCCACCGCGCCGGTCGCTCCCGCGCGGACGCGGCCGAACCGGCCCTCGTCGAATTCGGGAAGGCGATGGCCGACGTGGTGGACCCGGCGGTGACCACGCTCGAGCGGCATCGCCAGTTCCCCTCCCACATGCCCTTCGACCCGATCGGCCGGCACGTGGAGGAGATCGAGTTCCATCCCGACCACGCACGCGCCGGCCGCGCGGTCTGGCGCTCCGGACTGCTCGCCGTCAACCGCGGCGGGAAGGGCGCCTTCGAGCAGGCCGCCCTGTTCTATCTGCTCTCGCTGGCGGGAGAGGGCGGGCACAGTTGCCCGGCGGTGTGCACCGCAGGCCTCGCCCGAGCGATCGAGCGGCGGGGATCGACCGAGCTGCAGGAGCGCTACCTGCCGGGTCTCTTCGAGATCGACTACGACCAGTGCCTGCGCGGCTCGCAGTTCCTCACCGAGGTCCAGGGCGGCTCCGACGTGGGCGCGAACGCGGTGCGAGCTGTGCCCGATCCGGTGGAGCCCGGTGCCTGGCGGCTGTCGGGCGAGAAGTGGTTCTGTTCGGTCGCCGACGCCGAGCTCTTTGCGGTCACCGCCCGTCCCGAGGGCGCGGGCGGGGGGACCCGGGGCCTCGGGTGTTTCCTCGTGCCCCGGCAGGCAGAGGGTGAACCGAACGGCTTCCGCATCCGGCGGCTCAAGGACAAGCTCGGGACGCGCCTGCCTCGCGTCTGCCGAGATCGACTTCGACGGCGCACTCGGGTGGCCCATCGGCCCGGTCGACGAGGGATTCCACGTCACCGTCGAGGAGTTCCTCAACACCTCCAGGTGGCTCAACGCGGTCGGGTCGACCGGACTGATGCGGCGCGCCTACCTCGAGGCGGCGGCCTTCGCCCGCAACCGGCACGCCTTCGACCGGCCGGTCGGGTCGTTCCCGCTCGTGCGCGAGCAGCTCGCCATCATGAAGGCCGAGGAGGAGGCGGCCCTCGCCTCGACCTTCGCCCTGACCGGACTGCTCGACCGCCTCGACTCCGAGGAGGCCGGCGACCGCGGACGCCGCAGCTGCCCGCGTCCTCGTCAACGCCAACAAATACGTGACCTCGATCGTGGCGACCGACGTCGTGCACCGGGGCATCGAGCTCCTCGGCGGGAACGGGACGATCGAGACCTTCTCCCCGCTGCCGCGCCTCTACCGGGACGCCATCGTCTACGAGAGCTGGGAGGGGACCCACAACGTCCTCTGCGCCCAGGTGCATCGCGACTGCATGCGCCGCGGCCTTCTCGATCCCTTCCTCGACTGGGTCCGCCGCGAGCTCGCGACCGCGCAGGGCGACGAGCGGGACGTCGTGGACGCCGCCCTCGAGGAGCTCGAACCACGGCTTCGCCGGTCGGTCGCGGACCCGGCCCACGGTGCCGTCCACTTCCGCGACCAGCTGGGGCGCCTGACCCGGATCGTCCAGGCCGCGTGCCTGCTCGGCGAGGCGGCCGGCGGGCCGAGCCCGGAGAAGACAGGCGGTCGGCGCGGTGTTCGTCCGCCGCCATCTCCTGCCCGGCTTCGACCGCGGAGGCCGACCCAGGGTGGAGCCGCCTCGTCGACCACGCTGCTCGGTGCCGACGCCGGCTGAGTCCCTCGGTGCCCACGCCTCGTCGCCGCTCCCGACAAGTTCCGCGGCACCGCATCGGCGACGGCGATCGCGGAGGCGATCGGCCGCGCCGCAGCGGCCCACGGGTGGTCGGCCGCCGAGACACCGCTGTCCGACGGCGGCGAAGGGCTCCTCGAGGCTCTGGGCACCACCGGCTCCCAGCTCGTCACCACCGAGGTCACCGGGCCCGACGGATCGGCGGTCCGCGCCGAATGGCGCCTCGACGGCGCCCGCGCGGTCGTCGAGATGTCGCGTGCCTCGGGTCTCGAGGTCGCCGGCGGCTCCGCGGCGAACGACCCGCTGCGGGCCACCACCCGTGGCACCGGCGAACTGATCGTCGCAGCGGCCGCTGCGGTGGGAGCAGGGGGCACCGTCGTCGTCGGCCTCGGCGGGTCGGCGACGACCGACGGCGGCCTCGGCGCGCTGGAGGAGGTCGAGAGGGCGGGGGGCCTGCGCGGGGCCAGGTTGCTCGGCGCGTGCGACGTGACGACGGTCTTTGTCGGCGCTGCCCGCGCTGTTCGCGTCCGCAGAAGGGTGCGAACGCCGAGCAGGTCGGCCTGCTCGAGGCGCGGCTCGAGGGCGCTCGCGGTCCGCTACCTCGAGGACTACGGGGTGGACGTGCGAGACCTCGCGGGGTCCGGCGCGGCCGGGGGGCTCGGCGGAGCGATCCTCGCCCTCGGCGGTGAGCTGCGCTCGGGCTACGACCTGGTGGCCGAGCTCGTCGGCCTGCGGGGAGCGATCGCACGGGCGCAGCTCGGTTGTGACCGGCGAAGGCAGCCTCGACCCGAGTTCCTTCACCGGGAAGGTGGTGGGCGGGGTGATCGCCGACTCGGTCTCCGCCGGGGTGCCGGTTCTCGCGGTCGTTGGGCAGCGCGACCGAGGACGCGGTCCTTCGGCGCGCGGGCGGAGGGGTGCGGAGGTCGTGGTGCTGGTCGACCGGTTCGGAACGCGGCTCGCGCGATGGGGGACCCCTGCGGCTGCGTGGAGGTAGCCGTCACGGAGCGGCTCGCGACGGGCGCGGCCGGCCGGGCGTGACCGTCGCGAGGTGGAGATCCGGTCCGACTCGGCGTCGCGGACGCGCACTGAGCTAGGGTCGCCTCACAACAGAGGCGGTGCTCTGGGGAAGCCGGTCGAACTCCGGCACTGGTCCGCAACCGTGGGTGGCGAGCACCGTGCTCGCCACGAGTCGGGATACCGGAGCGCCGCTCGGTTGAGCCCCTATCCGTCGAGAACTGCGGCAAGGGCTCGGTCACCCACGGGGCCCGACGGGTCCGTGCGGCTTCCGGGTCCTGCCCGGAAGTGAGGAACGGACCCATGACTCCCAAGCGCCCCTGGGCAGCAGCCCTTGCCTGCGCGTGCATCCTCGTCACTGTCGCCGCGGCACCGTCGGCAGCGCACGCCGCGCCGCCGACCCACCACGCCACACCGCCCTCCGCCCTCGCCACCGCGCTCGCCGCGCGAGTCGGGTGCGAACTGGCTGGCCCGACAGCTCACCGCGGGCGGCGACGTCCCTTCGGCCACCACACCCGGCCAGGCCGACCTCGAGGCGACCGCGAACACCGTGCTCGCACTGGCAAGTGCGAACGTTGCCCCGGCGACTGCGAGCAGGGCACTCGCGTTCCTCGAAGCACACGTCGACCAGTACGTGGTCACCGGCGGGGCCGACGGCCCTGGGCAGCTGCGATCCTCGATCCTCGACGCGCACGCGCTCGGCGCCGACCCGCGTGCCTTCGGCGGGACCGACCTCGGTCGCGCGGCTGCTCGCGACGCTAGCGGACGTCGGGTCCCGACGCGGGGCTCTTCGGAGTGCAGGACCCGACCTATCGACGGCGCGTTCCGGCAGGGACTCGCCCTGGCCGCGCCTGGCCGCGGCCGGGGTGCACGGGCACCGCGCAGGTCGCACGCGGCGGAGGCATGGCTCACCGCGCAGCAGTGCCCCGACGGCGGCTGGACCAGCTACGTCACCGACGGGCAACCCCTGCAACGGCAGCCCGGCCTCCTTCGTCGGTCCTGACACCAACTCGACCGCGTTGGCGGTCGTCGGTCTCGAGGCCGAGGGAGCCCTCAGTCGGGCCCGGCCGCGGCATGCGGCACTCGGCTTCCTCGTGGCCGGCCAGGACGCCGACGGCGGGTGGGGCTACTTCCCCAACGCGCCGGCTGCTCCCGGCTCGACCGACCCCGACTCGACCGCGCTCGTGATCCAGAGCATCGTGGCGCTCGGGCGATCTCCCGGAGGCGGCACCGTTCGTCCTCGCCGGGGGCGATCCCGACGACCTCCTTGCTGCACTTCCAGCTCGCGTTCCGGACCGGGCCGAGGCGCGTTCACCTTCCCAGGATCCACGGGACCGGACACCCTGGCGACCTACCAGGCGGTGCCGGCGGCAGCCGGGGTGACCGATCCCGTTCAGCGCGACGACCGTCTCGGCGACGGCGGTTCCGGTCGTCAGCACCACTGACGTCCGCTACTGGGCGTCGGTGTCCTCTCCGCTCGGTGCGCCCGTGGGGACGGTGACCTTCTCGAGGGGCGGTACGCCACGTCTGCACCGCCAGCCCTGCTCGCGGGAAGCGGGACCTGTACGGCTCCGGCGAGCAGCGGACCGGTGACTGCCACCTACACCGGCGCTCCGACGTTCGGGGTGTCCGGCGCGGCCGCGTCCACGGGCTACTGGATGGTCGCGGTCCGACGGGGGCATCTTCGCCTACGGCGACGCCGGCCTTCGAGGGCTCCCACGGCGGCTCGCCGCTCAACCGGCCGATCGTCGGCATGGCCTCGACCCCCGACGGCAACGGCTACTGGCTGGTGGCGGCCGACGGGGGCATCTTCGCCTACGGCGACGCGGGTTCTTCGGCTCACCGGCGCGCTCGCCGCTCGACAAGCCGATCGTCGGCATGGCATCGACGCCCGACGGCAAGGGTTACTGGCTGGTCGCCGCCGACGGCGGGATCTTCGCCTTCGGCGACGCGGCCTTCGCTCGGCTCGCACGGCGGCTCGCCCCTCAACCAGCCGATCGTCGGCATGGCGTCGACCCCCGACGGCAACGGCTACTGGCTGGTCGCCGCCGACGGCGGCATCTTCGCCTACGGCGACGCCGGGTCTTCGAGGGTCCCACGGCGGCGCGCCGCTCAACCGGCCGGTCGTCGGCATGGCCTCGACCCCCGACGGCAACGGCTACTGGCTGGTGGCGGCCGACGGTGGGATCTTCGCCTACGGCGACGCCGGGTCTTCAGGGTCCCACGGCGGCTCGCCCCTCAACCGGCCGATCGTCGGGATGGCCCCTGACTCCGAACGACAACGGCTACTGGCTGGTCGCGGCCGACGGCGGCATCTTCGCCTACGGCGACGGCGGGTTCTTCGGCTCGCACGGCGGTTCGCCCCTCAACCAGCCGATCGTCGGGATGGCCGCGACGGGGGCCCTCTTCGACTGACTCGAGCGCGCCGCCGGCGCTGAGCCGGACCGCTGTCCACCGGCTCGTGCGTGTCGCGCTGGTGGTGGGCGCCGGTCTCGGCGGCGCTCTCACTCGCCGGGCCCGACGCGCTCGTCCCGCTGAAGGACGCCACCGCGGCGGCCGCCACGGTCGGGGTGGGTTTCGTGATCGACTTCGGCACCGGCACTCCGGTCGTCGGGCTGCGTGCAGGTGCCGTCGAACGACAACGGCTACGAGGCACTGGCGGCCTTCACCCAGCAGGAGCACCTCGCCGCTCCCACCTACAACAACAGTGGTCTCCTGTGCTCGATCGGCGGCACGCCGGCGACGGGGTGCGGCCAGCCCGACGGCAGCGGCTACGACTACTGGTCGTACTGGCTGGGCTCGACCGGGGCATGGGCCTACGCGCAGGTCGGCGCGTTCGCCACCGTGCAGACCGGGGACGTCGAAGGCTGGCGGTACGAGAAGGCCGGCCACGCCAACGCCGACGACCCCCAGCCCGGCATGGCCCCCGACTACGCGTCGTTGTGCCCGCCCCCGGCTCCGACCGCCACCGTCCCTGCCTCGAGCAGTCCGGCCCAGGGCGGTTCGGGCTCGCCCGCGGCGGGCTCCGGTGCGTCCGCGTCGGCAGGCTCGACGGCGGGTGGGTCGCCGGCAGCTGCCGGCGCCCCCGGTGGCTCGTCCGCGCCCTCGGGAGCGTCCAGTTCGACGGCGGCGCCGTCCGGGGAGGCGCCGCCGCGGCGTCGCACGCCGGCGCGGCGTCCTCCACGGGTGCTTCCCCGAGTCATCCGACCTCCACCACCGGCGCGACGAGCAGCGGGAAGACCACCGGTCACGGCGAGGCCCTCGGCGCCACGCCGGCAGCGGCTCACGGGAGTGGTGCGGGTAGCCCGCTTCCGCTGCTCGTCGGAGGCACGCTGATCCTCGCGCTCGCCGATCGCGGCTGCCGTCCGCTGGCGGCGTCGGGCCGACGTGCCGTGAACCGGCTCGTCCGCGGCAGTGCTCGCCGGAGGAGCCTGCATCCCGCGGCGTGGTGGCTCTGGGCCGGACTGCTGGCCGCGGCCGCGAGCCGGACCACCAACCCGATCCTCCTCGCGCTCATCGCGGCCGTCGTCGGGTTCGTGGTCGCCGCGAGGCGGACCGCGGCCGCGTGGTCGCGTTCGCTCGCGGTGTTCGTGCGACTCGGTGTGGTGGTCATCGTGATCCGGGTGGTGCTCGAGAGTCCTCTTCGGGTACCGGTTGTCCGGACACGTCATCGTCAGGCTGCCGGAGGTCGCGTTGCCATCCTGGGCGCAGGGAGTGAGCATCGGCGGGCCGGTCACGGCCGAAGCGGTGCTCGGCGCGGCAGTCCAGGGGCTTCGTCTGGCGGTGGTGCTGGTGTGCTTCGGTGCAGCCAACTCGCTCGCCAATCCCTACCGGTTGCTGCGGTGCCTGCCGGCCGTGCTCTACGAGGCAGGCGTGGCGGTCACCGTGACCCTGGCGTTCGTGCCCGAGGTGGTCGTCGCACTCGGCGCGGTCCGCGATGCCCGGCGCCTGCGTGGCCGTCCCGTGCGCGGGGTGGCGGGGCTCCGGGGGATGGCCGTGCCGGTCCTCGAGAGCGCGCTCGACCGGTCGTTGCAGCTCGCTTCGTCGATGGACGCACGCGGCTACGGCAGGCGACCACCGGTCGACGTTCGCTCGAGACGCGCCGCTGACCGCCGCGACCGCGGTCGGCCTCATGGCAGTCGTCGTCGGGGTGTACGGCGCGCTCGACCCGGGTTCACTTCCGGCGGGCGGCACGCCGATCCTCGCCGGCGGTGCCGTTTTCGTCGCCGCCGGCATGGCCGTCGGCGGCCGTCGGAGGGTGCGGAGCCGGTACCGGCCGGACCTCTGGCGCGGCCCCGAATGGATGGTGGTCGCCTCCGGCGCGGCCGCGCTCGCCGGCCTGATCGTTGCCGGCGCGCTGGACCCGAACGCGCTGCAGCTGATCCTTTATCCGTTGACCGTGCCCTCGCTCCCACTCGTTGCCGTCGCGGGGATCCTCGTCGCTGCTCGGCGCCCGCGGTCCTCGTGCCCGCCGCCCCCGCTCCCGCCCTCCCGACTCCGGCGGCAGCGCCGGCCGGACCCGCCGCCGCCCCGGACGCCAGCCGGCGCCCCCCGGCCGAGCCGGTGATGGGACCGGCGCGAGGTCGCGTGCGGTGATCCGGTTCTCCGACGTCACCTTCTCGTACGCGGACGCTGCGGAGCCGGTCCTTCGGGGGATCGAGCTGACCGTCGGGGAGGGCGAGCTGTGCCTCGTGATCGGGCCGACCGGCTCCGGCAAGACCACGCTCCTCCGCGCGATCAACGGCCTCGTCCCGCACTTCACGGGTGGGTGCCTGTCCGGCGAGGTCGCAGTTGCCGGCCGGCCGACGCACCGCTATCGACCCCGGGAGCTGGCCGATGTGGTGGGGGTGGTCGGACAGAACCCGTCGGCGAGCTTCGTCACCGACGTGGTCGAGGACGAGCTCGCGTACACCATGGAGAACCTCGGGATCGACCCGAGCGCGATGCGCCGACGCGTCGAGGACACCCTCGACCTGCTCGGCCTCCACGACCTTCGCGAACGTCCGCTGTCGACACTCTCCGGAGGTCAGCAGCAGCGCGTGGCGATCGGGGCCGTGCTGACCGCCTCGCCCCGCGTGCTCGTCCTCGACGAGCCGACCTCCGCTCTCGACCCTGCAGCAGCCGAAGAGGTGCTCGCCGTCGTTGACCCGGCTCGTCCACGATCTCGGGATGACCGTCGTCGTGGCCGAGCACCGGCTCGAACGGGTGGTCCCCTTCGCCGACTCGACGGTGCTCGTACCGGGGTCGGGCGGACCACTCGTGGTCGGCCCGACCGAGCAGGTCCTCGCCACCTCGCCGGTCGCGCCGCCGATCGTGCACCTCGGACGGGTGGCCGGCTGGAAGCCGCTACCGCTCTCGGTCCGCGACGCGCGGCGGGTCGCGGAGCCGCTGCGGAGGCGGCTCGCCGGCGCCACGGCCGGACCCCGTCGCAGGCAGCCCGAGCCGGTGCCGAGGGTGCTCGCCCGCGTCGAGCGCCTGAGAGCGGACTACGGGGGCGTGCGCGCCCTCGAGTCCGTCGACCTGCGCATCGGACGGGGAGAGATCGTCGCGCTGATGGGGCGCAACGGCTCGGGCAAGTCGACCTTGCTCGCCCACCTCGCAGGCGCGCGCTCACCGTCGTCGGGTACCGTCCTCGTCGGCGACGAGCGTCCGGACAGGCTCTCGCCGGCCTCGCTGATCCGGCAGGTGGGTCTCGTGCCCCAGGACGCCGGGAGCCTGCTGTACGGCGCGTCGGTGGGGGAGGAGTGCGCCTCGGCCGACCGCGAGACCGGCCTGGCCCCCGGGTCGACCGCGGCCCGGCTCGGGACCGTTCTCCCCCGGGTCCCGTCCGACCGCCACCCGAGGGACCTCTCGGAAGGGCAACGGCTCGCGCTCGTGATGGCGATCGTGCTGGCTCCCTCCCCCTCCCTCCTCCTGCTCGACGAACCGACCAGGGGGCTCGACTACCCGAGCAAGCACCGGCTCGTCCGGATGCTGCAGCGCCTCGCCGCCGATGACCACGGGGTGGTGGTCGCCACCCACGACGTCGAACTCGTCGCGCAGGTCGCAACCCGTGCGGTCGTGCTCGCAGAGGGGGAGATCGTCGCCGACGGGCCAGCGCGCGAGGTGGTCTGCCATTCGCCGGTCTTCTCGCCCCAGGTGGCCAAGGTGCTGGCTCCCGACGAATGGCTCACCGTCGACGAGGTCGCCCACGCGATCGGGAAGCGGGCCGATGTCGGTTGACACGCGGCTGTCGGGTCGGCGGGCCGCGATCACGCTGCGGCCCCGCTCCTCGCTCCTCCTCGCCGTGGCCTCCCTCGTCGGCCTGGTCGGCTTCGGGTGGCCGCTCCTCGTCCACGCGCACGCGGGGGCCAACAACGCGCACGCCGCGGACGCACCCTGGCTGTTCGTCGCGGTCCTCCCACTCCTGCTCGGGGTGGTCCTCGCCGAGCTCGGGGAAGGCGCGCTCGACGCGAAGGCGATCGCGATGCTCGGGATCCTCGCGGCGTGCGGCGCGGCGCTGCGGGTGCCGAGCCCGGGTGTCGCCGGGTTCGAACCGGTGTTCTTCCTCCTCGTGCCCTCCGGCAGGGTGCTCGGGCGCGGCTTCGGGTTCGTGCTCGGTGCGGTGACCATCGCCGCGTCGGCGCTCGTCACCGGCGGCGTCGGGCCCTGGCTTCCGTTCCAGATGTTCGGTGCCGCGTGGATGGGCTTCGGGGCCGGATGCCTGCCCCGCGCCCGGGGCAGAGCGGAGCTCCTCATGCTGGCCGCCTACGCCGCGGTCTCGGCGGTGGTCTACGGGACCCTCCTCAACCTCTGGTTCTGGCCGTTCGCCGCGGGCACCACGACCGCGTTCTCCTTCGTGCCCGGCGCGGGCCTCGCCCACAACCTCCACCGCTTCCTGCTGTTCGACATCACCACGTCCCTCGGGTTCGACATCCCGCGGGCGGTGACCAACGCGGTGCTGGTGCTCCTCCTCGGCCGGCCGGTGATGGCGGCGCTGCGGCGCGCGAACCGCAGGGCGGCGTTCGGCGCGCCCGTCGTCTTCGACCCACCGGCGGTCGTGCCCGAGCCGTCGGGTCCGGGTTGACCCGCCGGCTCCTCCAGCGCCTGGCGGCCCTCGTCGTGGTGCCCGCGCTCGGAACGGCCTGTGGTGCCCGCGCTCCCGTGGCCAGCGCGAACGGCGGGCTGCCACCCGCGGCCCTCCGCACGACGAGCACCGCGTCACCGCCGCTGCCTCCGCAGCCCCCGGTGCAGTGGTCGCCCTGCGGCCTCCTCCAGTGCGGCTCGGTCTCCGTCCCGCTCGACGACGCCCGCCCCCGGGGTCCGACCATCGAGATCGCGCTGTCCCGGCGCCCGGCGTCGGTGCCCTCGGAGCGGATGGGGTCGATCGTGGTCAACCCCGGTGGGCCGGGCGGGTCGGGCATCGACGACCTCCCGACGGAGATCTCGGTGCTCGGCCCCGCCGTGCTCGACCGCTTCGACGTGGTCTCGTTCGACCCGCGGGGGGTCGGACGCTCGTCCCCGGTGCGCTGCTCGAGCGGGGGCGGAGGGGCGTCGACGGGTGGTCCGCGCGTCGACCCGGTGCCGACGACGCCCTCGGCCCGGCTCGCGCTGCTCCACAACGACCAGACCTTCGCGGAAGCGTGCGAGAAGCTGAGCGGTCCGCTCCTGCCCTTCGTCGGAACCGTCGACGCCGCACGGGACCTCGACCGCATCCGCGCCGCCCTCGGTGACGACCGGCTGACCTTCGTCGGGCACTCCTACGGCACCCTGCTCGGCGCCACCTACGCGACGCTCTACCCGACCCATGTGCGGGCGATGGTCCTCGACAGCGCGATCGACCCGGCGCTCAGTACGGAGCAGTACGCGACCGGTCAGGCCCAGAGCCTCGAGTCCCAGCTCGGCTCCTTCTTTGCCTGGTGCACCTCCTCTCCCGGCTGTGGTTGGCTGCCCGGGCCCGACCCGACCGCCACCCTGCTCGGCCTCATCCAGTCCAGCCGGACCCGGCCGCTCGCCGTCGACGGCGGCGGCGGCGCCGGTCCCGGCGAGATCTACGACGCGCTGCTGGCGGGGCTCGGGTCCGAGTCGTCCTGGCCGGCGCTCGGTGCCGCGCTCGCCCGTGCGGCGTCGGGGGACGGGACCGCGGTGAGCACGATGACCGATCGCTACGAGACGGAAGGGTCGAGCAACGCCTCCGAGGCCGAGCAGGCGATCGACTGCCTCGACCATCCGGTCGACCGCGACCCGGCCCGGTACCCGGCACTGGCCGCGGCGGCCGCGTCCGCCGCACCGGTCTTCGGGCCCCTGCTCGTCTGGGGCCTGCTCGGCTGCGCCACCTGGCCGGTTCCCGCTAGCCGCACCCCTCGGCCGGCATCGGATGCCGGTGCGCCCCCCGTCCTCGTCGTCGGCACGACCGGTGACCCGGTGACCCCGTACGCGTGGGCGGAGTCCCTCGCGGGGCAGCTCGCCGGTGGCAGGCTGCTCACCTGGCGGGGCCAGAGCCACGTGGCGACCTTCTCCAGCGCGTGCGTGCGGGCCGCCGTCGACGCGTACCTGACGGCCGGCACGTTGCCCGCGGCTGGCACGACCTGCACTGATTGAGTTGCGGGCGCCCTCGGCGGTCGAGCGTCCCCTGCGGGACCGATGAGGATCACCGTGCACGTGCGCCCGCGGTCGGCGCATCCGAAGGTCGGCGGGAGCCATGACGGCGCGCTCGTCGTCCGGGTGCGCGAGCCTGCTGCCGACGGCCGTGCGAACGCAGCGGCGATCGGCGCGCTCGCCGCCGCGTTCGGGGTGCCACGCACCGCGGTCCGCATCGTCTCGGGAGGTGCGTCACGGCGCAAGGTGGTCGACGTCGACGGCCCCGACGCTGCGCTCGTGCGCACCGCGGCGTCGTTGAGGGGACCCGGCTGAACGGGAGTCCGATCGGGAGCCCGCCACCCGCCCGCCGTCCTCCTGCGGCAGGGTCGTGACCGTCGCGACGGTGCTCATCGTTTGCTCACATCTCGGTGTTAGCAGGATGGGAGGTGTCCGCACCGGGTCTCTGCGTGCGACAGACGGTCCGGAACAGGGCCGGAACAGGGCCGGAACAGGGGAAGGAGACACGCATGCGGAAGCGCTCGACCGGTCGGATCCGGCCAGGTGGACCGGCCGTATTCGGCATCTCGATCCCGGTCGTGCTCGGCGGCCTCGTCGCAGTCCCGTCACTGCCGACCGGAGCGGCGTCGGCGGTGACCGTCGAGTCGAACCTGTGCTACCAGCCGTCCCACGGGACGTGCAGCGACGGTTCGTCGCACCAATTCGACGCCTATCTTCCGACCGGGGTCCGGGGCGGGACGCCCGGCGTGATCCTCATCCACGGCGGCAGTTTCCTCGGTGGCGACAAGTCGGCGTTCGCCACGATCGGCACGAAGCTCGCGCGCGACGGGATGGCGGCGTTCTCGATCAATTACCGGCTCGACAGACGCGAACGTCGTCGGCTTCCCGATGGAGGCGGACGACGTGATGGCCGCGATCAGCTACATCCGGGCGCACGCCCACCGGTTCGGCGTCGACCCGACCCGGCTCGCCTCGTTCGGGAGCTCCGCCGGGGCGACCCTCGCGGTGTACTCGGCGATGAAGGCCGAGCAAGGCGATCCCTCGGCACGGGTGCGTGCCGATGTCGGTTGGTCGGGAGGGTACGACTTCACCGTGGGTCCGGGTGGTGCGATCGATCCCAGCCAGCTGACCGCCGTCGAGCAGTACCTGGGCTGCGCCGACCCCACCGCTGGCAGCTGTCAGGCCACCGAGGCCGCCGCGTCGGCCACCTCGCTGGTCAGTGCCGGCGAACCGCCGACGCTGGTCGCGAACTCGACCGACTACCAGGTGGGTTGCGAGATCGTGAACCCGTCTCAGGCGGAGGAGATGACCGCCGACCTCGAGCAGGCGGGCGACACGGCGCAACTCGACCTCAACGGCGAGTGCGCGCACGCGATCGGCTACGGGAACGTCGAGCTGGCCCCGACCCTCACGTTCCTCGAAGCCCACCTCTTCGTCTCGCCGCGGCTCGTCTCGTCCGCGTCCAAGACGTTCACGGTGGGCCGTGCGGGTTCGTTCACCGTCAAGTCGAAGGCCGAGCCGGTGGCCCAGGTGTCGGAGACCGGAGCCCTGCCCGGCGGGGTCACGTTCGTGGACCAGGGGAACGGCGACGCACGCCTGGCCGGGACGCCGGCGTCCGGGGCCGCGGGCTCGTATCGGCTGGTGATCACCGCGTCGAACGGCGGCGTCCCTGACGCCGTGCAGCACTTCACGCTCACCGTGCGAGCGCCCCGGCACTGATCCGTCCCGCCACTCCGAAGGCCGGGGTCCGCGTGCTCGCCTCGGGCACGCACCCGTGCAAGGCTCGACTCGGAACCGGACGACGGGCAAGGAGCGGAACCGATGGGCGCGTGGAACCGAGACGAGATCGAAGGGGCGTTCGCGGACTACCAGCTGCGAGCGGCCGAGGCCGGTCGCACGGGTGACTGGCGGCCGTGGGCCGATCAGTTCACCGATGACGCGACCTACGTCGAGCACCATTTCGGCACCTTCGTCGGTCGCGAGGCGATCTTCGAGTGGATCAGCGCGTGCATGGCCGACTCTCCGGGACGCGACATGCCGGAATTCCCGATCGAGTGGTACCTGATCGACGCCGAGCGTGGCTGGGTGGTCTGCCAGGTGTGGAACCGTATGCGTGATCCCGGCGACGGGAGCGTGCATCAGGAGTACAACTTCACACTGCTCAAGTACGCGGGCGACGGCCGGTGGTCCTACGAGGAGGACATCTACAACCCCCTGCGCTTCGGGGCGATGGTCGGGCGCTGGGAGGAGGCACGGGAGGCCGCCGCCCGGTCGGGATCCTGACCGGGCCCGGCACTACGGTGAGGTCGTGGAACGACGCCGACTCGGGAGGACCGACCACCGGTCGTCGGTGGCCATCCTCGGCGGGGCGGCCTTGTGGGACACCGCGCCGGAGGTCGCCGCAGCCACCCTGGACGCCGCACTGGCAGCCGGGGTCAACCATCTCGACGTGGCACCCCAGTACGGGCGGGCCCAGGAGCTGCTCGGCCCGCTGATCCCCGCCGTACGGGACCGGCTCTTCGTGGCGTGCAAGTCACTCCAGCGCCACGGCGACGGCATCGAGAGGGAGCTCGACGAATCACTGCGGCTGCTCCGCTGCGACTCGTTCGACCTCTACCAGCTGCACGCGGTCACCGACGTCGACGAGCTCGATGCCCGGTCGGGCGCGATCGAAGCGGTGCTGCGGGCCCGGGATGAAGGCCGGTGCCGCTTCGCCGGCATCACCGGGCACGGGCTCGGCACGCCCGCCGCGCAGCTCGAAGCGCTGCGCCGCCACGACCTCGACACGGTGATGTTTCCGGTGAACCCCCGACTCTGGGCCGACCGCGACTACCGCGGGGCCGCGGAGGGCCTGCTCGCCGAGGCCGCCGATCGCGACGTCGGCGTGATGACGATCAAGGCGGTCGCCGCGCGGCCCTGGGCGGACCGGACGCCCACGACCACCACCTGGTACGAGCCCTACACCGGTCGCGAGGAGGTCGAGCGCGGCGTCCGCTTCGCGCTGTCCACGCCCGGTGTCCAGGCACTCTGCACGCCGAGCGACGTGTCCCTCGTCCGTCTCGTGCTCGAGGTGGTGGCCGGCCCGGTCGGGATGGTCGAGCCCGAGCGCGCCGAGGCGATCGCCTCCACCTCGCACGAACCGGTGATCTTCCCCATGCCGGCCGCCTGAGCCCGATGGCAGGTGAGCGTGCCGGAGCGCCGGCACCGGGCACGACGATCGAGATCATCGCGCCGCTGCAGGGCACTGTCGTGCGGGTCGAGCTCGACGCCGGTGTTTCCGCGCCCATGGACGCGGCGGTCGTCGTCATCGAATCGATGAAGATGGAGCACGTCGTGCGGATGCCCGCCGCGGGGCGCCTCCGCTCCCTCGAGGTCGCGGCCGGCGACCTGGTGGCACCCGGCGCGGTGCTGGCCGCGCTGGAGGTCGGTCCCGACCCGTCGGCCCGCCGAGCGGGTGGGCCGTCCGCAGACCCGGCCGGTTTGAGGAGGGACATCGAAGAGCTCTTCGATCGCCGGCGCCTGCTGCTCGACGAGGCGCGTCCCGACGCGGTCGAGGCACGGCACCGGCGAGGTCACCGGACCGCACGCGAGAACGTCCACGATCTCTGCGACGAGGGCAGCTTCGTCGAGTACGGGGGCTTCGCGATCGCGGCCCAGCGGGCCCGCCGCCCGGTCGAGGAGCTGATCGAGCGGACGCCCGCCGACGGCCTGGTCGCGGGGGTGGGCAGGGTCAACGGGGAGATCGTCCGAGCCGAACGGGCGTCGTGCGCCGTGCTCTCCTACGACTACACGGTGCTCGCCGGGACACAGGGCCAGCTCAACCACCGCAAGAAGGATCGCATGTTCGACGTGGTCGAACGGCTCCGCCTTCCGGTCGTGTTCTTCGCGGAGGGTGGGGGAGGGCGGCCGGGAGACACCGATTTCGCAGTGGTGACCGGTCTCGACACCATGGCGTTCGCGCTCTTCGCTCGGCTCAGCGGGTGGGTCCCCCTCGTCGGCATCGCCGCGGGATGGTGCTTTGCCGGCAATGCCGCGCTGCTCGGCTGTTGCGACGTGATCATCGCGACGCGCGACGCCTCCATCGGCATGGGCGGTCCCGCGATGATCGAAGGTGGGGGCCTCGGCGCCTATCGCCCCGAAGAGGTCGGACCGATCGACGTCCAGGAGCCCAACGGCGTCGTCGACCTGGTCGCCGAGGACGACGCCGAGGCGGTGCGGCTGGCCAAGCGGTACCTCGCGTACTTCCAGGGGCCGACGAAGGACTGGACGTGTCCGGACCAGCGGCTGCTGCGTTCGATCGTGCCCGAGCAGCGCCAGCAGCTCTACGACATGAGGGAGCTGGTCTCGCTCCTCGCCGACGAGGGCTCGGTCCTCGAGCTCCGGCGGGCCTTCGCCACCGGCATGCTGACCGCACTCGCACGGATCGAGGGTCGGACGCTGGGGATCGTGGCCAACGTCCCCGCTCATCTGGGCGGCGCGATCGACCGCGACGGCGCGGACAAGGCGGCCCGCTTCCTCCAACTCTGCGACGCGCACGACGTGCCGGTCCTGTTCCTCTGCGACACGCCCGGGTTCATGGTGGGGCCGGAGGCCGAGCGCACCGCTCAGGTGCGCCACTTCAGCCGGCTCTTCGTCACCGGAGCCGGCCTCACCGTGCCCTTCTTCACCATCGTGGTCCGCAAGGGCTACGGACTCGGCGCGCAGTCGATGGCGGGAGGGAGCTTCCGCTGCCCGCTCTTCACGGTTGCGTGGCCCACCGGAGAGCTGGGCGCCATGGGGATCGAGGGGGCGGTCCGTCTCGGGTTCCGCCGCGAGCTCGAGGAGGCGGAGGATCCCGAGGTCCGGGAGGCGTTGTTCGCCTCCATGGTCGAGCGGGTGGCCGAGCGCGGGCGCGCGCTCAACGTGGCGACCCTGTTCGAGATCGACGACGTCGTCGATCCGGCGGACTCCCGCCGGTTGATCGTCGAGGCGCTCCGGGCGGTACCCGAGCCCCGGCCTGCCCCCGGGAAGGGTCGGCGCTTCGTCGACACCTGGTGAGCCGGCCGTGCCGGCTGTGGGGCCGGCTGTCGGGTCGGTTCAGCCGGCACGGGGTGCCGAGAGGCGGTCAGCGGTAGACGAGGACCGGGCAGGCCGCGTGGGTCACGCAGTGGAGCGACACCGATCCGATCAGCATCCCGGAGAACTCACCGTGTCCGCGACACGCGACGACCAGCAGGTCCGCATGGCGTGAGGCCTCGACGAGAACCGTCGCAGGATGACCCTCGATCGGCCGCGTGCCGACGCTGATGTTCGGGAACTCCGAGAGGAGCGAGGTGCGCACCCCGACCACCAGCCGCTCCGCGTCCGCTCTCGGGTCGTAGTCCGCCGGCAGCGGCATGGGGGGACCCCAGCTGAGCGGCCACTGCCAGGCGGTGATCAGCTCGACCGCAGCACCGCCTGCCGTGGCGTGGCGGCACGCCCAGCGCGCCGCGTCGAGCGACGAGTCCGAACCGTCGACCCCCACCGCGAGCACGCCCCGAGGGGCTTCGCCAGCTGACATCCGCGCACTCCTTCCGTGGCCGTTCCCTGGCCTTTTCCGTGGCTGCCCGGACCTCCTCGAGCCGGCCCGGCCCGCTGCGACCCGACCGGCACCGCATCGGCACGGTAGCAACGTCAGGGGCTCGGGACGACCCGTCTTCGACCCTGGCTGCGGGCCCCTCACCCGCTCCCGTCGAGCGCGAGGTCCCGCCGCTTCGCCGCGTCGTCGACCCATTCGGCACCCGGGCCGCCCGAGGTGGGTTGCTCGGAGGGGGATGCCGCACCGGTGAGAGAGCCGAGCGTTGCCGCCACCGACGCCCGCACCGCGGTGAGCTCGTAGCCTCCCTCGAGGAAGAAAACGAGGCGTCCAGGCTCCCGCGCATAGCCGGCAACCTCCCGTGCGAGCGCACCGAAGTCACCCGCGGAGAGTGCGAGCTCGGCGAGCGGGTCGTCGCGATGGGCGTCGTAGCCGGCCGACACCAGGACCCACGTGGGGGAGAAGCGGTCGACCACCGGCGACACGATGCGGTCGAACGCCGCCCGGACCACGTCGCCGGTGGCCCCGGGGGGCAGCGGGACGTTGACCGTCGATCCGGCTGCCGCCGGCCCGCCGACCTCCGACGCCCTGCCGGTCCCGGGGTAGCAGGGCCATTGGTGCACCGAGACGTAGAGCACCGCCGGCTCCTCCCAGAACAGGTCCTGGGTGCCGTTTCCGTGATGGACGTCCCAGTCGACGATGAGCACCCGCTCGCCGGCCGCGACGAGCGCGGCTGCCGCGACGGCGACGTTGTTGATGAGGCAGAAACCCATCGACCGGTCGGCCGACGCGTGATGGCCGGGCGGTCGGACCGGGACGAAGGCCACGCCCTGACCACGACGTCTGAGCTCGCCGACAGCGACGATCCCCGCGCCGGCCGCGAGGCGGGCGGCGTCCCACGAGGCCGCGGTCGCGTAGGTGTCCGGGTCGAGGGCGCCCCCGCCCTCCTCGCAGAAGCGGCGGAGGCGATCGAGGTACTCCGCCGAGTGGACACGCTCGAGTTCCGCGCTCGCCGGCTCGCTCGGCGGGACGACGATCAGGTCGTCCCCGAGGTGCAGGTCCTCGATGCCTGCTGCGGCCGCTCCGATCCGAGAGGGCCGTTCGGGATGCCCGGGGTGCGCATGGCCCTCGGCGCCGGCCGGTCCGACGACGATCAGCACGACCGGGCCGCGCTCCTCACGGGGTCGGGCGTTCCACCGACAGCCAATCGCGAGCTTCGAGGTACGGACTGAAGGCCTCGGCGATGGCATCGATGTCGGCGGCCGCCTTCGGTCGTTGGAGCTCGTAGACATGCGGGAACGCGAGCCACCCGGTGACCAGCTCCCACAGTTCGAGCGCCGCCTCGCCCGAGGGGGGGTCGACGAGCACCGGACCGAAGAGCGCCTGGCCGTCGTCGAAGACCAGGGTGGGAACGCCGAAGCCGCCCTTGGCCACCACCAGCCGGTGCTCGGCGAGCACCTCGTCCCCGGTCGTCGGATCCTCGATGGCTGTTCGGACGAGGGCAGGGTCGAGGCCCATCTCGCCGAGCAGCTCCTCGGCGACGTCGGGTCGATGGGGCTTGCGGCCCTCCACGTGCAGCGCACGCCCTGCCGTTCGGTACCAGTCGTCCAGCAAGTCCATGCTGGTGCGGCGGAGGAGCGCACCGATCCGCATCATCGACCAGCCATAGGACCACTCCCGCTCCCAGGGGTGCTTCTTGCCCTGCGCCCGGTTGATCTCCTCGAGACTGAAGAACCGCCAGCGGACGTCGAGACCGGTCACGTCGCGCACCTCGCGCATCCAGATCGAGGTCTGGTAGGCGTAGGGACACATGATGTCGAAGTGGAAGTCCACGCCCGACAGCGGGGTTGGCGTCGCGGCGGGAGCATTGCTCGGAGGTGTCATGTCAGAAATGCCCGAGCACCGGGTGGGGCACGTAGAGCTCCTCGAGCCGGGCGACCTCGCCGTCGTCGAGCTCGAGCTGTTCGGCGGCGAGCGCATCGACGACGTGCTCCGGCCTGGTGGCGCCGACGATCGGAGCGGTGACGCCCGGCCGGCGCAGGACCCAGGCGAGGGCGACCTGGGCCGGAGGGACGCCACGCGCGTCGGCGACCTCGGCGACCCGCTCGACCACGTCGAAGTCGGTCGGCTGGGCGTAGAGGTAGTCGGTGAAGGCGTCGGTGTCCGAACGCGTCGTGTTCCGGTCGGCGCCCCGGCCCCGGTTGCCGGCCAATACGCCCCGGGCGAGCGGGCTCCACGGGATGACGCCGACGCCCTGGTCGATGCAGTACGGGATCATCTCGCGTTCTTCCTCGCGGTAGACGAGGTTGTAGTGGGGCTGCATCGACACGAAGCGGGTCCACTGGTGGAGGTCGGCGAGGTGCTGGGCAGATGCGAACTGCCAGGCGAACATGCTGCTCGCACCGATGTAGCGCGCCTTGCCGCTTCGTACCACGTCGTGCAGGGCCTCCATCGTCTCGTCGATGGGCGTGCGGGGGTCCCAGCGATGGATCTGATACAGGTCGACGTAATCCATCTCGAGCCGTTCGAGCGAGGCGTCGATGGCGGACAGGACATGCTTGCGAGAGAGCCCGCCTCCGTTCTCACCCGGCGTCATCGGCATGAACACCTTGGTGGCGACGACCATCTCGTCGCGGCTGAGGAATTTGGGCAGCAGCCGACCGGTGGCCACCTCGCTCGCACCCCCCGAATAGGTGTCCGCGGTGTCGAAGAAGGTGACCCCACCCTCGACGGCTGCACGCACGATGGGCTCCGCACCGTCCTCGTCGAGCACCCACGGGCGTTCGCTGTCGTTGCCGAAGCTCATCATCCCGAGACAGACCCGCGAGACACGCAGCCCCGTCCTCCCCAGGTTCACGTAGTCCATGGCCACCTCACTGTCGGTCTCACTCTCTGTCTGCCCCCCGATCCGTCTGCAACCGGCCCCCGATCCGTCTGCAACCGGGAGCTGCACCGGAGCTGCACCGGCTGCACCGGCTGCACCGGAGCAGCCTTCTCAACCTAACCGGGACCGCTTCGGAGGCGAGCGGGGGCACCTCGCTCCGGCACACCGAGGCGGTTCGGGCAGCGCCTTCGCACGATGGGCCGGCGCGCACGGCAGAGATGGCAACATCGTTGGCATGCCGCTGCTCGTGGTCCGCCACGCCCACGCCGGCCGACGGAGCGAGTTCCGCGGTGACGACCGTGACCGCCCGCTCTCGCCGCGGGGCCGGCGGCAGGCCGAGGCGCTGGTCGGCCTGCTCCGCAGCTACGAACCCCAGAAGATCCTCTCCAGCCCCTATGTCCGGTGCCGCGACACCGTGGAGCCGCTCGCCACCGCGATCGGTCTGGTCGTCGAGACCACCGACGAGCTCGCCGAGGGCCACGGCGCTCGTGCGCTCGGGCTGATGGAGCGCCTCGAGCAGGTCGCGGTGCTCTGCACCCACGGTGACGTCGCGCTGGCCATCCTCGGGGAGATCGCCCAGACGGGGGATGCCGAGGCGCTCGAGAAGCTGCGGCTGCAGAAGGGCGAGGTGTGGGTCGTCGACTCCGACGGCTCCTCGATGTCCATCGTCGATCACATCCGCCGGCCCGCGAGCCGACGGTCGCAGGGCCACGGCCCGCCACCACTACGCTGAGAGCCACATGAACGACCTCGAGAGGTTCGATCCCCGAGCTTGGGAGACGTTTCGGGTCGTCGACCGGTCCTTCGACAAGGACACCCGCACGGTCGTGCTCGAGTACGCGCTCGACGATGACGAGCGTTTCGTCGAGACCGTCACCTTCGAGACGCCTCCCGACGCCGGCGATCTCCGCGACGGCGCAGGGTTCGAGCGTGCGCTGCTGCATCTGCACGTCGCGGCGGGGACGAGCTACTACAAGACGGCGGCCCCGGCGACAGTCGCCGTCGAGGGCGCGGTGCTCACGCCGGCCGAAGTCGAATTCCACCATCGCATCTACGACGAGGGTCTGCGCGAGTTCGCCGTCCGCAACGGGTTGCCCGTGCCGCGACCGGTGGTGATCCGGCCGGACGGGGTACGCGGCGAGGGCGCTTCTGCGGCGGCGACCCGGTCCGATGGCTCGGGAGGCTCCGGCGGGCTGGTCGTCCCGATGGGCGGCGGCAAGGACTCCGTCGTGCTCGCGCACGCCGTGTGCGGCCTGCGCCCGAAGTTGTTCGCGGTCAATCCGCACCCGCTCGTACACCGGCTCGCAGACCGGCTCGGTCTCGACCTCCTCGTCGTCCGGCGCGAGCTCTCGCCCCGCCTTGCGACGCTCAACCGCCTCGGGGCACGCAACGGCCACGTGCCCATCACGGCCATCGTGTCGCTCATCGCGGTGGTGGGGAGCTTCCTCTACGGCTACGACACCATCGCCATGGCCATCGAGCGGTCCGCGAGCGAAGAGACCCGTCGCGTCGGAGGCGTGACCGTCAACCACCAGTACTCGAAGGGCGTCGAGTTCGAAGGTCTCCTCCGACGTCTGTTGTCCGACTCGATCGACTCGGGCCTCACCTACGGGTCGGCATTGCGGCCCTACTCCGAGCTGGCAATCGCCCGCGCCTTCTCACGCCTGAGCGCCTTCCACGGCACCTTCTGCAGTTGCAACCAGGCGTTCCGCAGCACGGCAGCCGCGGGTGACCGCTGGTGCGGGAACTGCCCGAAGTGCCGGTTCGTCGCGCTCGTGCTCGCCCCGTACCTCGCGCCAGACCGGGTGGCCGCGATCATCGGGCGCGACCTGTTCGCCGACGCCGACCAGGTCGACGGCTTCGCCGACCTGATGAGCGACGAGGACAAGCCCTTCGAGTGCGTCGGCGAACGGCGCGAGGCCGCCGCTGCACTCCACCTCCTCGCCGGGCTGCCGGCGTGGAGGGGCTCGGTCGTCGTCTCCTCGCTCGCGGCCCGTGCCGGCGAGTTGGTGGGCGATCGTGACGTCGCCGAGCTGCTCACCCCCGTCACAGGTGCCCGCTTCCCCGACGGGCGGGTCGCGGACGCGGTGGACGAGTTGCTCGCCGCCGCGTGAAGCTCGGCGCACTGGACGGCCGGAGGGTCGCGGTCTGGGGGCTCGGCCGCGAAGGAACCGGGATCGCCCGCGTGCTGGCCGACCGGGCCGGCGCCCTGGTCCTCGTCGACGACCGGCCCGCCGTCGCGGCGCTGGCCGCGGAAGAACTCGGCCCGTCGACGCCGGCGCAGGCGTTGTCACCGGCGTCGCTGGCGGGCGCCGGCATCGACGTGATCGTCCGTTCACCAGGAGTCAGCCGGTACCGACCGGAGCTGCTCGCCGCCGAAGCGTCGGGCTCGGCGGTCACCACGCCGATGGCGCTGTGGCTGGAGGAGGTGGCGGGCTCCCCCGTGCTGGCGGTGACCGGCACGAAGGGGAAGAGCACGACGGCGGCGCTCGCAGCCGCGATCCTGCGCGAGGCCGGCAACTCGGTGGCCCTCGTGGGCAACATCGGCGTGCCGGTCACCGACCTTTCCGGTCGGACGCCTCCCGACGCGTACGTCGTCGAGGTCTCGTCCTACCAGGCCGCCGACGTGACGGTCACGCCGAAGGTGTGTGTGCTGACCAGCCTCGCTCCCGACCACCTCGACTGGCACGGCGGCGTCGAACGGTATTACGCGGACAAGCTCCGGCTGGTGGAGGTCGGCCCTCCGGGTCGTCTCGCGGTCAGCGCGGCGAGCGACGAGGCCGTGCGTCGGACCGCCGGCCATCCCGATCGGGTGCTGTTCGGCCCCTCTGGCCGGATCCGTGTCGTCGCAACCGGAGAGCTGGAGGTCGACGGCCGTCCACTCGTCGACGTGGCGCGACTCCGCGTGCCCGGACGCCACAACTGGTGGAATCTCTGTGGGGCGATCGCCGGGATCCTCCTCCTCGAGGGCACACCGCCCTCGGCGGAGGCGGTCGGTGCCGCGATCGACGGCTTCGAGGGCTTGCCTTCACGATGCGCCACGGTCGGCACGCGTGAGGGTGTCGTCTTCGTCGACGACGCTCTGGCCTCCAACCCGTTCGCAACCGCTGCCTCGGTCACTGCCTTCGCCGGGCGGGACCTCACGGTGATCGTCGGTGGTGCGGACCGGGGTGTCGCCCCGGACGAGCTCGTCGGAGCGCTCGTCGCGCACCGGCCTCCGGCGGCCGTCGTGGTCCTGCCACCCGACCCGGAGCGCCTGGCCGACGCGGTGCGGTCGGCGCTCGGGGGCCCGGGGTCGGCCGGATCCGGGGTGCGGGTCGAGGAGGCCGAGAACCTCCCCGACGCGGTGCGCGCGCGCGCGACGATCGACCCCGTTGGTGGGGTGGTCCTCTTTTCGCCGGGAGCCCCGACGCCCGAGGGCGAGGGCGGCTACGCGGCCCGCAGCAGCCGATTCCGTGAGGCCGCTGGCTTCGCCGAGGCGGGAGCCGATCAGCGGACGTCCCGGGCATGACGGCGCACGAACTCGAGGATCGCGATGTGCTTGTCGGTGTCCATCTCCATCAGACGCACGAGGAGCTGCCACATCGTGTCGTCCTTCAGCGTGGCGAGGCGGGCCGACAGGCGGCGGAGTTCCTTCTCGTCTGCCCGTTCGCGCGCGAGCAGCGAGACGGTGAGCCGCACGACCTGTGAGGGGTCGGGGCCCCATCGGTCGAGCCGGGGGACCTCCGGCTCTTCGGGGCGCAGCTCGGCGTCGGTCTCGGAGGGCGGCGCGCGAGCTCGCGGAAGAGCCGGTGGTGGCGGATCTCGTCCTCCACGATCAACGAGCTCAGATAGCGGAAGGGAGCGGAACCGGACGCGTCCGCCGCCTCCTCGTACTCCTCGAGCAGCGCCCGCTCGCGCTCTTCGTGCGTGGTCAGGTGCTCGTAGAGCTCGGCCTCCCACACGCTCGCGCCCGGCCAGCTGCGTCGCCATGTCGCCTCCTCGCTCGGTCGGGCCGCTGCGATCGTCGCGCCGCCGGCGTCGCAAGGGCGGGAAGGGCCGTTGGTCACTTCTGCGCGGGCGCCGGCGCGGTCGCCTACGTTGGGGCGATGATCCGCTACGACGTCGATGCGGAGGAGTCGTGGCCCGGCTGGTGCTCGACCGCCCCGAGGCCAAGAACGCGCTGACGCCGGAGATGCGGGACGACATCGTCTCCCGGGTCCGGGAGGCACGGGCGGACCCGGCGGTGCGGGCGCTGCTGATCACCGGGGTCGGGGACGCGTTCTGCGCGGGGATGGATCTGCGGCAGTCGACGGTCGCCGGGTCGGGATCCAGGCCGGCTTCGACCCTGCGCTCGACGAGCGAGGCCCTGCGCTCCGGGGTGCAGGCGTTCATCCGCGAGCTCTGGGAGCTGGACAAGCCCACGGTCGCCGCGGTCAACGGCACCGCGGTCGGCCCCGGCGCGCACCTGGCGCTGGCCTGCGACTTCGTGCTCGTCTGCGATCGGACCCGGTTCGTATGGTCCTTCGCCAAGTGGGGACTCGTCGTCGACGCCGGGCGGTGCGTATCTCCTGCCGCGCCTGGTCGGGCTCCCCCGTGCCAAGGCGATGGTCCTGCTCGGTGAAGGCGCGAGCGGTGAGCGAGGCGGTCGTCGCTCGGCCTCGCCTACCGGTGTCTTCCTTCGCCCGAGGAGCTCGAAGAGGAGGCAGGCGAGCTCGCAGCCCGGCTCGCCGTCGGGCCCGATCCGCTCGATGGGGCTCTCCAAGCAGATGCTCAATGCCAGCCTTCGAGACCGAGCTGCTCGGCGAGTCGCTCGAACGGGAGGCGCAGGCACAGGCGATGGCCGCGGCTCTCCGGAGATGGCCGAGGGCATGGCGGCGTTCGCCGAGAAGCGCTCTCCTGACTTCCGCAGCCGGGCGCTGACCAGGCACAGAGCCGGCACTCCGAAGGGCGGTCCCACGGGGGCACGGTAGCCTCTCCGATGGATATCGCCACCGGAGCCCGCCGGTCGGAGCGATGGCGGTCCCGATCGAAGGCCGTTCACCTGGCGGGATCCATGGATGTCGACGCAGCCGAGGACCTGAAGCTCGGCCGAGAGCCCGTACGACGTGTTCGCCGGACCAGGCGTCGCGTCGGAGCCCCAGCCCTTCTACCGCGAGGCCCGGGAGAGCGGTGCGGTCGTGCCCGGCACCTTCGGTCGACAGATCGTCCGGCGCGATGCCGTCGAGTACGCGCTCGGCCATCCCGAGGAGTTCTCCTCGGGCATGGAGGCGGTCGATCTCGGCCAGTCGGTGCCGCTCATCCCCCTGCAGGTCGATCCGCCCGGGCACCGCAAGTACCGCCGCCTCCTCGATCCGCTGTTCGCGCCCGCGGTACATGAACGTGCTGGAGCCCGACATCGCGAAATGGATCAACGAGCGCATCGACACCTTCATCGACGAGGGCCGCTGCGACTTCGCCTCCGAGTTCGCGGTGCCGCTGCCCTCCTCGGTCTTCCTCCGGCTGGTGGGACTGCCCCTCTCCGAGCTCGAGATGTTCCTCGAGATGAAAGACGGCATCCTGCGGCCGACCGGCGCACGACATCGAGGAGATCAAGGCCAACCAGCAAGGCGGCGGCCCAGCGCGGATCGAGGCGTACTTCGCTCGAGGCAGATCGCGGAGCGTCAGAAGAAGCGCAGCGACGACCTGCTCAGCCAGTTCCTCGACGCCGAGGTGGACTCGGAGCGCCTGACGGTCGAGGAGATCCTCGGCATCTGCTTCCTTTTCATCATCGCCGGCCTCGACACGGTGACCGACTCGCTCGAGTGCTTCATGGCGCGACCTCGCCCAGCACCCCGACGAGCGCCGGAGATCGTCGAGGACCCCGACGATCATCCCCACCGCGGTCGAGGAGTTGCTGCGCTGGGAGACCCCGGTGATGACGGTCGCCCGGGTCGCCGGCCCGGGACCCGAGCTCAAGGGTGCCCGATCCACAAGGGGGAGTCGATCGGCGTCGATGATCGGTTCCGCCAACACCGACGAGGTCGCCATCGCAGGGAGCGGACCAGGTCGACCTCACCCGCGGTGTCAACCGGCATCTTGTCTTCGGTGCCGGCATCCATCGCTGCCTCGGCTCCAACTTGGCCCGGGTCGAGCTGCGGACCGCCATGCGCGAGTGGCACCGCCGGATCCCCGATTACTCGATCGTGCCGGGGACCGAATTCGAATTTACCATGATGGGGCTCCGTCAGCTCGACTCGCTCCCACTGCAGTTCGGCGAGGCGCCTTGAGCGTTCCGCACCCGGCGACGGACCGCTCACACCCCGACGGTCCGTACCGGCTGATCATGGACTACTCGCTGACCGAAGACCAGCAGCTGCTGCGCGAGACGACGGCGAAATTCCTCGACGACACCTGTCCACTCGACACGGTGCGCCGCCTCGCGGAGGACGAGCCCGGCGGCTTCGACCGGGGATGGTGGCGCCAAGGCGCGGAGCTCGGCTGGATCTCGATGCTCGTGCCCGAGGAGCTCGGGGGCGGTTGTGTCTCCGGAGGTCCCCTCGCAGACCTCGGACTCGTCGCGGAGGAGATGGGGCGCCACGTGCGCGCCGGGTCCCCTGCTCGCCACGAACGTGGTGGCGGGGGCCCTCGCCCGCTCCGGAACCGACATCCACCACAAGCACCTGCCCGGCCTCGTGGCAGGCGAGACAGTGGCAACCTGGTGGCCGGGCGCAACCCTGGCGGGGTTCGACCCGACCGGCGGGGACCGGCGCGAGGTGCATGTCACCCGGACGGGGAGCGGCGTCGTGCTCGACGGGCGCACCGGACCGGTCGAAGCCGGGGCAGAGGTCGACCTCGTGCTCGTGGCAGCGGTCGGAGCGGCGGGACCCCGCCAGGTGCTCGTCCCCTCCGGGGTGGTCGGGCTCTCGCGGCGGCCCGCCGAGAGCATCGATCTGGTCCGGCGGTTCGCCGTCCTCGAATTCGACGGCGTCGAACTCGGAGTCCGAGGCGATGCTCGGGGAGCCCGCGTCGACGGCCGCGGACCTCGAGCGCCAGCTCCTCGACATGGTCGTGCTGCAGTGCGCCGAGATGTCCGGTGCGATCGAACGGGCTTTCGAGTTCACCGTCGAGTACGCGCAGGACCGGCACTCGTTCGGTCGGCCGCTCGTCTCCTACCAGGCACTCAAGCACCGTTTCGCGGACATGAAGGTCTGGGTCGAGGCCTCGCAGGCGACGAGCGTGGCCGCGGCGAAGGCGGTCGACGCGGGGCAGCGAGCACGCCGGAGCTGGTGAGTGTCGCCAAGGCCTACGTCGGGGACCGGGCTCCGGTGGTCCTGCAGGACTGCGTCCAGATCCACGGCGGCATCGGGGTCACCTGGGACCACGACCTCCACCTGTACCTGCGCCGGGTGATCCACGACCGGGCGCTCTTCGGGACGCCCCGTGACCACCTCGAACGGGTCGCCGACAGCGGCGGGCGTCTGAGCACCATGGAGGAGCGGGTCGTGGAGGACGTCGAAAGCTTCCGGCAACGGGCACGTGCGTGGTTGGCGGAGTCGATGCCCCGGCTGCCCGAGGGTGTCGACAACCGCATGCTCAGCCCAGGAAGACGAGATGGGTGAGGAGGCGAGACGGCTGCAGCGCACGCTCTTCGACGGGGGCTTCGTGGGCCTCTGCTTCCCGGTCGAGTACGGAGGCCAGGGCCTCACCCGCGCGCATCAGCGGGCCTTCACCCAGGAGTCGTTGCCCTACCGGATGCCGATCCTGTTCAACGTGCCCACCCTCTCGATCCTCGCACCGACGATCCTCGAGTTCGGCACCGAAGAGCAGAAGCTGCGCCACCTGCCGGCGATCCTGCGGGGGGAGGAACTGTGGGTCCAGTTCCTGTCGGAGCCGAGCGGTGGCTCGGACCTCGCCGGCCTGGTCACCCAGGCCACCCGTGACGGTGACGTGTTCGTGCTGAACGGCTCGAAGATCTGGAGCTCGGGGGCCTTCCGCTCCGACTACGCGCTGTGCCTCGCCCGCACCGACCCCCATGTCCCCAAGCACCAGGGTCTGACCATGTTCATCGTCAAGATCCACCAACCCGGCATCGAGGTGGTCCGGATCAAGATGGTGAACGGCGCCTCCGAGTTCTGCCAGGAGTTCTTCGACGACGTGGCGATCCCCGCCGAGGACGTACTCGGTCAGGTCGACGACGGCTGGACCGTCGCCTCACGCCTCCTCTACCACGAGCGCGACGCCGTGGGCGGCGGGTCGCCGTACCTGAGCGGTGCGACCGTCGGGATCTCCGACCGCGCCGGCAACCGGTCCGAGTACGCGGAGCTTGCCCACGCCGCGGGACGGTCGGACGATCCGGCCGTCCGTCGCCTGGTGGCAGAGGCCAGGGTCGGTGACCGGGTGTTCCAGCAACTGACCGAGAGGGTGGCCACCGGGATCCGGACGGGTGCGCTGCCCGCGCCGGCCGGTGCCATCGCACGCCTCTTCGCCGCGACCAACTCCGAGCGGCACTTCGACGTCGGCCTCGACATCGCGGGTGCGGCGGCGGCTGCGTGGGAGGAGGGCGACCCGGGCGGTCGCCACGGAGGGCTCTTCCTGCTCCGCCAGGCCAACAGCCTGGGGGGCGGGAGCAGTGAGATGGCGCGCAACATCATCAGCGAGCGCGTGCTCGGGATGCCGCGTGAATACGCTCCCGACCGCGACCGGCCCTTCGACGAGGTCCGCCACAACACCTCGCCCGGTCGCGGGAGCTGACCTTCGGCCAACCGACCGGTTCAGGCGGCTCGGTTCAGGCGGCTCGGTTCAGGCGGCTTCGTCGACCTTCATCAGGCGACCGAGGTTGCCGCCCATGATCTTCGCGACGACCTCCGGCGGCAGCGCCGAGAGCTCGTCGACGAAGCTGATCGGGTCGGCCATGCCCTCGGGGTGAGGGAAGTCGCTTCCGAACAGCACCCGGTCCGCTCCGAGGAGGCCGACCAGGCCGATCGGGTCCTCCTCGTGGAAGGGGTGGACGTAGATGTTGCGCTTGAAGACCTCGACCGGGTCCTCCTCGAAGATGTGCGGCTGGGTCGTGTACGCGTGCTCCATATCGCGAAGCAACGGCCGCACCCAGTTGGAGCCGTTCTCCACCGGTGCGACGCGCAGGTCGGGGAAACGGGTGCAGAGCCCGTGACCGATGAGGGAGGCAATCGTGTCGGTGATCGGCCGGCTCTGGTGGCCGACGATCGCCATGAACCCCGACACTCCCTTGAAGGGCGTCATCTCGGTGTCGGCCACGCCTTCCCATTCGTTCATGTAGCGCTGGTACCCGCTGTCGGACGCGTGCATCCCGACCGGGATGCCGGCGTCGACGACCGCCTCCCAGAAAGGGTCGAACTCGGGCAGCGCCATCGAACGCGGGCCCATGAAGCCCGGCACCGGGGCGGGCCGGATCAGCAGGATGCGTGCGCCGCGCTCGAGCACCCACTCGAGCTCCTTGATCGCTTCGTCCAGGATCCCCAGATGGATGACCGGGGTCGGGAAGATCCGGTTCTCGTAGTTGAAGGTCCAGTGCTCGTGCATCCACTGGTTGAGGGCGTGAACGACGGCGTGGGTCGCGGGCGGGTCTCCCCGCAGGCGCTCCTCGAGCAGGCTGGCAAGGGTCGGCCACATGAGGGCGCGGTCGATGCCGAGCTCGTCCATCAGCTGCAGACGCGGCTCGGGGTCGTGGAAGGCGGGGAGCGAGCGTATGGGCTTGCCCATGATCTCGCGGCGCGACTTGCCCTCCGGGTTGCCGTGCCTGAAGTACTCCTCCTGGGCACCGGGTGCCGCGACCACCTCGAAAGTGGGGTTCGGGATGTAGTCGCTGATCAGACCTTTGACCGCGATCTTGGTGCGTCCGTCGACCTGGACATAGCGGATCAAGCCGGCGTACCGGTCTGGGAGGAACTTGGTGAAGGCATCCGTCGTCTCGTACATGTGGTTGTCCGCGTCGAACACCGGAAAATCCAACTTCCGCCTGGCCATGGCGACCTCCTTGCGTCGTGCGCCGTTGCCACGTGCGCCCCGGGCCGGTCGGGTCCGGCGGCAGTGGGCTTCCGAGCGACGCACCGCTGCTCTGCGGTGCTGCTCGCCACACCCCCGTCGATCCCGCCGGTTTCCGCATCCACGCTAACAGTCCGGGCCTGCGGCCGCGAACAGCGCCTGCGCTACCATTCGGGCGTGCAGGTGATCGTGGACGGGGGACGGCGCGGCCCGACGACGGCCCCGGTGCCGCGCGCTGGCGCTGAGCGCGTGCGGGACGTCGGGATTTCCGGCGATGCGTCCTGTGCGACCCCACTCGTCGTCACCGGGCTGATGGCCCTCGGCCAGGGTGCGGTGAACAACGCGGGCGACGGTGTTCCCTACGGCACCAGGATCGGACAGGTCGCCGATCAGCGCGGCGGCGCCATCGCGGTGGTCTTCGCAGCCGAGGACGGATCCGAGCGCGCCATCCCCTGGAACGAGCTCGACGTGAGGTCGACCCAGCTGGCGCACGTCTTCGCGGCACGGGGCCTCGGCCTCGGGGACCATCTCGCGGTCTGTCTCCGCAATTCGCCCGAACACCTGTTGTCCTGTTTCGCCGGGTGGAAGGTGGGCGCCACCGTCGTCCCCATGCGCTGGGACCTGCCCGCATGGGAGCTGGAGCGGCTCCATCAGGTCCTCGATCCCACGCTGGTCGTCGACCCCCAACACCTCGAGCTGTTCGAAGAGGCACGCACTGCCCCCGACACGCGGCTTCCCGAAGTCACCTCGCCGCGGGGCTACGGCGTGTGCAGTTCCGGCTCGACGGGCGCGCCCAAGGTCATCGTCCAGAAGAACCCGGCGGTCTTCTACCCGTCGCTCAGCCCGACGTCATCGGTGGTGGCCTCGTTCGGGCCCATGGAGCCGGACCAGCGGATCCTCTGCCCGGCTCCGCTGTACCACACGAACGGGTTCACCGCGTTCCGCAACTTGCTGACGGGCGATCCCATCGTCCTCATGGAGCGGTTCAACGCGGCCCTCGCGCTCGATCTCATCGAGCGCCACCGGATCACCGGCTTCATCGCCGCGACGCCCATGCTGCAGCGCATCGCACAGGTGTCCGGCGTCGAGGAGCGCGACCTGTCGAGCCTGACCTGGGTGCAGCAGGGTGCGGCCCCTCTTCCGATCTGGCTCGGCCGCTTCTGGACGTCGCTCATCGGGCCGGAGCGCTTCTACATGTCCTACGGTGCATCGGAGACCATCGGTATCGTGGTCTGCCGCGGCGACCAGTGGCTCGCGCATCCCGGGACCCTCGGGAAAGGCATGGGTGACACCGAGATCCGCGTGCTCGGCCCCGACGGCGAGCGACTCGGCTCGGGCGAAGTGGGCACGATCTTCCTCCGCCAGCCGACAGGTCCGCTCGCGACCTATCTCGGGAACGATGTGCCGCCGATGGAGTCGACAGAGGACGGCTTCACCTCGGTGGGGGACATGGGTTGGCTCGACGAGGACGGCTTCCTCTACATGGCGGATCGTCGCGTGGACATGATCGTGACCGGCGGCGTCAACGTGTTCCCGGCCGAGGTGGAGGCGGCGCTGAGCGGGCATCCGGGCGTCGCGGACGTCGTGGTGATCGGGCTCCGTGACAGCGAGTGGGGGCGGCGGGTACACGCGATCGTCCAACGGTCGGACCCGTCCCTCGACGAGTCCGCTGTCGTCACGTTCGCAAAGGACCGCCTGGCTCCCTACAAGGTGCCGAAGACCGTCGAGTTCGTCGACCTCATCCCGCGCAGCGAAGCGATGAAATTCAACCGTGCCGCCCTGGTCGCGGAGCGGGAAGCGCCGGAGATGGCCGAAGGGACGTCGCTTCCCACGTCGTGACAGGGAGGCCCGATCCAGGCCCTGCGACCGAGGTATAGCGTGGCGAGGCCGATCCGCGACGGCGAGCCGCAGCGGCCAACCGCACGGGCCAGCCGCAGCAGCGGGGACCGGCACTGCTCGGGAGCGAGCGAACGGCATCAGGGACCGTCAGAGCACAAGAGGAGTGATCGGGACATGCCCGAAGGCAATCACACCGGCAAATACGTCAGCTACGAGGAGCTGGACGGGGGCACGATCGCGCGCATCATGCTCAACCGGCCGGAGACCCGCAACGCACAGAACCGCGGTCTCCTGGTCGAGCTGGACGAGGCGTTCCGTCGGGCCGAGGAGGACGACACGGTCCGTGTGGTGATCCTCGGCGGGGTGGGACCGCTCTTCTCGTCCGGCCACGACATGGGCTCGAAGGAGGCCGCCGCCGAGCGGCTGCCGGGCCCGGACCAGCACCGGACGGCGACCATCGACGGAGCGACCCGGAAGGGTGCGGAGGCGCGCATGCTCCAAGAATGGCACTACTACTTCCACAACACCCTCCGGTGGCGGAACCTCCGCAAGATCACGGTTGCCCAGGTCCAAGGGACCGTCTACGCCGCCGGCCTGATGCTGATGTGGGCGTGCGACCTGATAGTCGGGGCCGACAACGTGTACTTCGCAGACGTCGTCGGCACCCGGCTCGGCATGTGTGGGGTGGAGTACTTCGGCCACCCGTGGGAGTTCGGCCCGCGGCGGACGAAGGAGCTGATGCTGACCGGTGACGCGATCGACGTCCACGAGGCGCACCGCCTGGGGATGGTGTCCAAGGTGTTCCCGGCGGACGAGCTCGGCGAACGGACGCTCGAGTATCGCGCGCCGGATCGCGCAGCTTCCGACGATGACCGCGCTGTTGATCAAGGAGTCGGTCAACCAGACCGTCGACAATATGGGCTTTTACAACGCGCTCCAGGCCTGTTTCACGCTCCACCAGCTGAACCACTCGCACTGGGCAGAGATCCACGAGACCAAGTGGCCCGTCGCGGAGCCCGGCGACGGGATCGCCAGCTGGCGCGAGGCACCGCCGGTCAGGTTGGCCGTCGAGGATGCGGTCGAAGGTCCTGTGCCGGCGAAGTGAGCGGCTGCGTCCCGAACGCCACACCGTGAGGTTGCGGACCACCTATCACCAGCCGGAGTCGGCGCGCTACCGGGCCCCCGGGGGTGCGTGGGACGTCGCGACGCTCGACGGACTGCTGTCGTCGCGGCGACCGGCCGATCGCACCGCGGTCGTCGACGGTCCCGTCGAGCTCACCGCGGGCGAGCTGGAGCGGGTGGTGGGCTCGCTGGCCGGCGGAATGCGCGCGCGCGGCGTACGCCGCGGCTCGGTGGTGACCTGGCAACTTCCCAACTGGTGGGAGGCAGTCGTGCTCTTCCGGGCCTGCTGGCGGTGCGGGGCGGTGGCCGCACCCATCCATCACCAGGTGGGTCCTGCCGAGGTCGGACGGATGTTGGACGAGCTCCGACCCTCCCTCGCCCTCGCTGCACCGGGGCTCGCGCTCGGGGACCTGACCGACGCGATGCCCGTCAGGGGGCCGGGCCATCGGTTCGACGAGCTGCTCGCCGCACCGTCACTCCTCGAGGGGGCGGGTCGGGGCTCGGACCTCGCGGTGGTGCTCTTCACGTCGGGCTCCACCGGTAGCCCCAAAGCGGTCCTCCACTCCCATCGTGGTCTCGCCTACAAGTCGTGCAGCATGGTCCGTGCGCACGGTCTCGGTCCCGACGACGTCGCACTCATGCCGTCGCCCCTCGCCCACGTCTCGGGCCTCTTGAACTCCGTGCTCGTCCCGGGCACCGCGGGCATGAAGGCCGTGCTGATGGAGAAGTGGGACGCGGAGCGGGGCGTCGCCCTCGCCGGCCGCCACGGGGTGAGCTTCATGATCGGGCCGCCGACCCTCTTCCTCGGGATGATGGACGTCCCCGGTTACGCCTCGAGCATCGAGCGGCTGCGTGTGGTCTCCTGCGGTTCGACGGGCGTCACCCCGGAGTTCGTCGAGACGGCTCGCGAGGCGCTGGGCGCGGGCGTCAAGCGCACCTACGGGTCCACCGAGGCGCCGACGATCACCACGAGCTCATGGCAGGACCCTCCCGAGCGTGCACGCGACACCGACGGACACTCGGTGGGGGATGCCGTCGTCAAGATCGTCGATCCGGTGACCGGCCGCCGGCTTCCGCCCGGCCGACGCGGCGAAGTGCTCCTGCGAGGCCCCGAGCTCTTCGTCGGCTACGGGGACCCGGCACAGACGAAAGCGGCGGTGCGGCGTGGCTGGTTCACCACGGGCGACCTCGGCATGCTCGACGACGAGGGATGGCTCACCATCGTCGGGAGGCTGAAAGAGCTGATCATCCGCGGGGGCGAGAACATCGCCTCGGCGGAGGTCGAGCGGCTGCTCGAACGGCATCCCGACATCCGGCAGGCGGTCGTGGTCGGCTGTCCGGACGAGCGCCTGGGAGAACGTGTCGCAGCTTTCGTCGTCGGCTCAGCGGACGTCGACGTCGAGGAGTGCGGGCGATGGTTCGCCTCGCTCGGCGTCGCGCGGTTCAAGACGCCCGAGGTGATCGTGCACCTCGACGAAGTGCCGTTGCTCGGGGTCGGCAAGCCAGATCGGTCGCTGCTGCGGACGAGGGCGGCGGAGCTGGCCGGCGCCGGTTCCTGAGGGGAAGGAGGATCGCCGTGGGATCGGGCATCGTGTCGTGGGGGGTCTACCTGCCGTACTGGCGGCTCGATCGTCGGGCGATCGCGCAGGCCACGGGCTTGTCCGCGGGTCGAGGCCTGCGCTCGGTGGCCTCCTACGACGAGGACACCACCTCGATGGGGGTGGAGGCCGCCCGGCGGGCGCTCGCGCCGTCGGGGGTTCCCGACCCGGTCGCGCTCTATTACTCGACGCCCGCCCCGGCCTACCTCGACAAGACAAACGCGGCCACGGTGCACGCGGGTGTCGGCCTCAGTCCCGAGCGCGGCGCGTACGACCTGTGCGGCTCGCCGAGGTCGGCTTGGGCCGCCACACAGCTCGCCGCCATGGCCGGCCGCCACGCCCCGGCGATGGCCGTCGTGTCCGACCTGCGGACCGGGCTTCCGGGCAGTGCCGACGAGAGTCAAGGCGGTGACGGAGCGGTGGCGTTCGTCTTCGCTCCCGAGGGCGGTGTCGCGGAGCTTCTCGGCCAGTCGTCGGCCACCGACGAGTTCCTCGACCGGTGGAGGGTTCCGGGCGAGACAGGGTCGAGGCAGTGGGAGGACCGCTTCGGCGAAGAGGCCTACCTCCCGCTCGCGCGCGGCGCCCTCGCGCGTGCGCTGTCGGACGCGGAACTCGACGCGGGTGCGATCGACCACCTGATCGTGGCAGGGCTCCATACCCGCGCCGTCGCCACGCTCAAGCGGACGCTCGGGGTCGCGTCCGACCGGGTGGTACCCGACCACAGCGAGCTGGTGGGTAACCTCGGAGCCGCCCAGGCGGCGTTCGGGCTCGCCGACGTGCTCGAACGGGCCGTTCCCGGCGAGGTCATCGCGGTGGTATCGGTCGCCGACGGCGCCGATGCCATCGTGCTGCGGACGACCGATGCCCTTCCCTCGGTCCAGGCGCGTCGCCGTGCCGCATCCCTCCCGCCGGTGGGGGAGCAGGTCATCGCCGGTCGGGGCGATCTCTCCTACGTGAGCTTCCTGACCTGGCGGGGGATCCTGCGGCGCGAACCGCCGCGTCGACCCGACCCCGAACGTCCGGACGCTCCGGCCATGTGGCGTTCGGAGGGCTGGAAGTTCGGGTTCACCGCCAGCAGGTGCGAGGTCTGCGGTTTCCGTCACCTGCCCCCGACGCGGGTCTGCCTCTCGTGCCATTCGATCGACCGGATGTCACCCGAGAGGATGGCCGACCTGCGGGGGACCGTGGCGACCTACACCATCGATCGCCTGGCCTTCAGCCTCTCGCCGCCGATCGTGGGTGCCGTCATCGATTTCGACGGTGGCGGCCGATATCGCGGCGAGATGACCGACGTGGACCCCGACTCGGTCGAAGTGGGTACACGGGTCGAGATGACCTTCCGGCGCCTGTACAGCGCCGAAGGTGTACACAATTATTTCTGGAAGGCCCGCCCGGTCGCCGATGTGACCGAGGCGGGACCTCCTGGCACCGCGAAGGCGGCCGCCGCCTCCGCGAAGGGAGACCATTGAGATGACGAGCGTGGGAATTCGTGACCGGGTGGCGATCGTCGGCATGGGATGTACGGCGTTCGGGGAGCTCTGGGACAAGGGCGTCGACGACCTGCTCACCGATGCGGCGGTCGACGCGGTGGGCTCGGCGGGCGTGACGATCGAGGACGTGGACGCGTTCTGGCTCGGCACCATGAACTCGGGAAAGTCCGGGATCACCCTCTCCCGGCCGCTCAAGATCGGCTACAAGCCCGTCTCTCGTGTCGAGAACTTCTGTGCCACTGGGTCGGAGTCGTTCCGCAACGCCTGCTATGCGGTTGCGTCGGGGGCCTACGACCTCGTGCTCGCCATCGGCGTCGAGAAGCTGAAGGACTCGGGGTACTCGGGCCTGACGGGGATCCGCCTGGTCGGAGACGGGACGAACGCCGCACTGAGCTCGCCGGCAGCCTTCTCCTTCCTCGTTCCTGCTTACTGCCACAAGTACGGGGTCGATCCCGAGGAGATGGGAGCGGTCCTCAACCGCATCGCGTGGAAGAACCACCGGAACGGGGCGGTGAACCCCCGCGCGCAGTTCCAAAAGGAGGTCTCCCTCGAGAAGATCGCGGCGTCGCCGCGGGTCGCCGGCCAGCTGGGGGTCTTCGACTGCAGCGGCGTCAGTGACGGCGCCGCCGCCGCCGTGCTGTGCCGAGCGGAGGATGCACACCGCTACACCGACTCGCCCCTCTACGTGAAGGGCCTGGCGATGGTGGCCGGACCGGCCGCTGGGGCGATCGATCCCGACTACGACTACACGACCTTCGAGGAGGTGGTGCGCTCGGCGGCCGACGCGTACGCCCAGGCCGGCATCAGCGATCCTCGCGGACAGCTGGCGATGGCCGAGGTGCACGACTGCTTCACCCCGACCGAGCTCGTGCTGATGGAAGACCTCGGCTTCGCCGAGCGGGGCTCGGCGTGGAAGGAGGTGATGGCCGGCACATTCGACCGCGACGGCGAGCTGCCGGTCAACCCCGACGGCGGCTTGAAGAGCTTCGGGCACCCGATCGGCGCCACCGGACTGCGCATGCTCTACGAGTGCTGGCTCCAGCTGCGGGGTCAGGCACCTCCCGGGCGACAGATCGCGACGGTGAGCGAGGGTCGCACGCTCGGCCTCACCCACAATCTCGGTGGCGCGCCGGGAGAGTGCGTGAGCTTCGTGGGCGTGGTGGGCACCGAGCCGTCGGCATGACGTCGGCTCCCGCGGAAGGGCGGAGTCGATGACGGTGAACGAACTCGATCCCTGGGCTGAGGACGAAGACCAGACCGCGCTGCGCCAGCTGGCCCGCGAGGTGGCCGCACGCGAGGTGGCGCCAAGAGCGGCGCTCCACGACGAGACGGGTGAGGTCCCCCACGAGGCTATTGCGGCGCTGGCGGCGGCCGATCTCTTCGGGGTGACCATCGGGGAGAAATGGGGTGGCCTCGGCTACGGCGACGTCGAGGCCGCGATCGTCTTGGAGGAGATCGCTCGGCACGACGTGTCCGCGGCGATCTGCTGCCAGCTTGCCTACAACGGACCACCCCGCGGCATCGAACACCTGGGGCCGCCCGCGATGAAGGATCGGTGGCTGCCAGAGGTGGCGCGCGGGAGCGCGATCATCAGCATCGGCATCACCGAGCCCGATGCGGGTTCGGCGGTCCAGAACATGCGCACGGCCCTCACGCCGGACGGCCCGTCGGCGTGGCGGCTCAACGGCTACAAGAACTACTCGACCCTCGGGCATGCCGCGGCCGCGGTGCTCGTCTGGTGCCGATGGCCGGGAGGGGAGGGGGCCAAGGGCATCGGTGCCCTCATCGTCCCGACCGACCGTGAGGGAGTCGAGCTGACCGGGCGTCATCGGGGGATGGGCATCCATGCGGCGACGGAGTCCGAGCTCGCCTTCGACGGGGTCCACATCACCGAGGACGATGTGCTGCTGGCCGGCGATCCATCCTCGAACGGTGCGTTCAAAACGCTGCTGTCGCACCTGAATCACGAGCGTTGCGGCAATGCGGCCATGTGCGTCGGCGCGGCCCAAGGGGCTCTGGAACGGGCCACCGTCTACATGAACGAACGGGTCGTCGGCGGTCGGCCGATCGCCCACCTGCAAGGACTCCAATGGAAGCTGGCGGACATGGCGGTCACGCTGGAAGGTGCGCGCCTGCTCCTCGGACGTGCGGTGCGGTTGGCCGGCCCGGGGGGGACGCCGCCGGCGCTCGAGACGGCGATGGCGAAGACCGCGGCCAATCTGGCTGCGAAACTGGTGTGCGACGAGGCGATCCAGATCCACGGCGGCTACGGCTACAGCCGTGAGTACCCGCTCGAGCGTGCCTATCGGGACATTCGTGGTCTCTGCATCGGAGCGGGAACCGTCGAGGCTCAGCGCAACTACATCGGGTCATCGATCGCCTCGGGGCGGACCACCACCTCCCCCGGCTGGATCTCACCGACCCTCTGACGCCCCGGTCGACCGCCCGCGTGGCGAGTACCCGGAGCGAGTCTTGGGTGCCCGATATCGGGCCTGCAGCTGCTTGTACCCGGCCTGAGCTGCGTCTTCGCGGACCCGGCTCTGGATTCACCTCCGACGAGAAGCGTGTCCGAGTCCCTACGCCTACTTCAGCTCGCGAGTGATGACATCGTCATACATCACCTGATGTCATCAGCTTCATGACATCACCATACATCACCTGATGTCATCAGCTTGATGACATCACCATACATCACCTGATGTCATCAGCTTGATGACATCACCATACATCACCTGATGTCATCACTCTCGAGTGCACTGCCCGGTGGACCCTCCACCAGCCACGACGCGGCAAGCGCTGCTCGGCCGCGTCGAAGTCGGGCGGTCCGAGCATTCCGAGCAGTCCCGACACCGCGGCAGCCCGACCACAACGCCTGTCGCAGGGTCGGCGTACCATTCCGGCGTGAAGATCGGTCTCGTACTTGGCGCGTTGCGCTCGCGCCTTTGGACGGCCGTCACCGAGGAGGCGGACCGACTGGGGTTCGAGTCGGTCTGGATGCCCGAGCACCTGGTCCTTCCCGTCGACATGGGCGGCAGTCCGTTCGACGGTTCGGCCCATCCTCCGATCCCGCCCGGTATCCCGGTCTTCGACGTCTTCACCTACCTCGGCTACCTCGCCGGTCGGACCGAGCAGATCCGGTTCGGCACCCACGTCTACAACATCGGGCTCCGCCATCCCTTCGTGGTAGCCCGTGCTGTCACCACCCTGGACGTCATATCCGGTGGCCGCGTCGAATTCGGAATCGGGGCGAGCTGGTTGGCCGACGAGTGGCGGGCCGTGGGGCTCGATTTCGGCACCCGCGGCCGTCGAATCGACGAGTCGCTGGAGGTCTGCCGCCGCCTCTGGTCGGACGAAGTCATCGAGCACCACGGCGAGTTCTTCGACTTCGCTCCGGTCCGGTTCGAACCGAAGCCGGTGCAGCGACCCTGGCCGCCGATCCATATCGGTGGAGACGGACCTGCGGCCATGCGCCGAGCGGCCACCGTAGGGGACGGGTGGATCCCGATGAACCACGGTGCCGATCAGATCGCGGCGGCTGCCGAGCACATCCAGACGCTCCGGCGAGAGGCAGGTCGAGAGGGTCGCACGACCGTCACACTTGGTGCCGCCGTTCCCGATGGCGATGAACTCGAACGTCTCGCCGAAGCCGGTGTGGACCGGGTCCTCGTGCGGCCCTGGGCCGACGGCGAGGAGCCGGTCGCGTCGTTGCACCGCTACGCCGACATCGTCACCGGTTCGTCGGCCTGAGCTCCGCACCGTTCGTCAGAGTCACCGACGGAACCGTGTTGCGGGAGATCCAGGGCGCTGGTTACCGTGAAGCGCCGCGGTGAAGAGGGCTCTCGGCCCGGACGCGGCCAGGCACAGTGAGGTAGGGCCCGTGGAATCCGGCGGTGCTGCATCCAGCTCGCTTCCGGAGTTCCGGCGGGCGTTGACGAGGTGGCTCGACGACCACCTGACCCCTGACGTGCTCGCCGCGGCGAGGCGCGGCTTCGAGGATCCCGACGCCTTCGAGACGCTCCGGGAATGGAACCGCGTGCTCGCCGACGGAGGGTGGGCAGTTCCTGCGTGGCCCGTCGAGCACGGCGGCCGGGATGCGACGGTTGCCGAGCAACTCGCCTACCTCGAGGTGATGGCCGACAAGAGCGCACCGGGTCCCGTCAACGTCATCGGTGTCTCGAACATCGCACCGGCGATCCTCGAGTTCGGTACCGGCGGTCAGAAGGAGCGATTCATCGCACCGTTGCTCCGCGGTGACGAGATCTGGTGCCAGGGGATGTCGGAACCGGATGCCGGTTCCGACCTTGCCTCGCTCCGCACGACCGCACGGATCGAGGGCGACGAGTTCGTGGTCGACGGGCAGAAGACCTGGAACAGCCTCGGTCACCTGGCGGACTGGTGCCAGCTGTACGTCCGCACCGACCCCGACGTGGCCAAGCACGCGGGGATCAGCTGCCTGCTCGTGGACATGCGCTCGTCCGGCATAGAGGTGGCGCCCGTGCGGACGATGGCGGGAGATCGGACCTTCTCGGAGCTGTTCTTCTCGGGAGTCCGAGTCCCGAGATCCGCACTTCTCGGTCCCCTGCACGCCGGTTGGAAGGTGGCGATGACCACGCTCAGCTACGAGCGGGCAGGGGTGGCGCGCCTCCATCTGTCGCTGAGCTCGCGCTTCGCCGAGCTCCTGGAGGCGACACGTCGTTCGGGCGCCACCGTCCCCGCGCCGTACCGCCAGCGGCTCGCCCGCGTGTACACCGCGATCGCGTGCCTTCGCTGGTCGACCGCACGCGAGCTGGAGACGATCGGTCGGGGTGGGAAGCCCTCGCCGGCGATGGGATCGATGGCGAAGCTGATGTGGTCCCAGATCAGCCAAGACCTGGCCGGGCTCGCCGTCGGAGTGCTCGGTGAGGGAGCGCTCACGGGCAGCTGGTCGACTACCCTGCTCGGCGCCGTCGCCACGTCGATCGCAGGGGGGACGAGTGAGATCAACCGCAACATCGTGGCCGAACACGGGCTGGGTCTGCCGCGGTGATCGCCTCGATGCGCTCGCTGGAGCCACTCGCCGGCGGCTCCGGGGGAGGCAACCGCCTGTCCGCACGGCAGGGCCCACCCTGCACGGTGGCCGAAGGAGGATGGCAGGCTGTGATCCTGCCACACTCGCACTGTTCCACCCGATCCCGGATCGGCATTGACCCGCGAACCCCGACACTTCGATCGTTGAGGAGGACCCCACGATGACGACCACCGCCGACCCCACCGCCATCACCGGCGAGGCACGGATGCTGATCGACGGCCAACTGGTCGAGGCGCAGTCCGGCAAGCGGTTCGACAACGTGAACCCCGCCACCGAGGAGGTGCTCGGGACCACGTCCGACGCCGGACACGAAGACATGGATCGGGCGATCGCAGCCGCACGTCGAGCGTTCGACACGACGGCGTGGTCGACCGACCGTGGGCTCCGGAAGCGCTGCTTGACCCAATTGCAGGAGGCCCTCGAGAGCGAGCAGGAGGAGCTGCGAGCAGAACTCGTCGCCGAGGTCGGCTGTCCGGTGCTGCTGACGTACGGTCCCCAGCTCGACGCCCCACTCTCGGAAGGTCTCCGCTGGCCGACCCAGTTCATCGACGAGTTCGCCTGGGAACGCGACCTGCCGGAGGGCCACGCGTTCGGGACCCACAGCTGGCGGAAGGTGGTGAAGGAAGCCACCGGCGTGGTCGGTGCGATCGTGCCGTGGAACTATCCCTTCGAAGTCACCATCAACAAGATCGGCCAGGCCCTCGCGACCGGCAACACGGTGATCCTCAAGCCGGCACCCGACACGCCGTGGAACGCGACACGCATCGGACGTCTCGTCGCCGAGCGCACCGACATCCCCGACGGCGTCTTCCAGGTCGTGCCGACGACCGACAACGGCGTCGCCGAGGACCTCGTCACCGATCCCCGGGTCGATCTCATCTCCTTTACCGGCTCGACGGGGGTGGGCCGCCGGATCATGGAGAAGGGCGCACCGACGCTCAAGCGGCTGTTCCTCGAGCTCGGGGGCAAGTCGGCCGACGTCGTGCTCGAAGACGCCGACTTCGCCGCGAAGCTGTCGTCGGCCTGGACGGTGTGCGTCCACGGCGGGCAGGGATGCGTGATGCTCACCCGGTTGCTGCTCCCGCGTTCTCGCTACGAGGAGGGCATCGAGATGATGGAGGAGGGGTTTCGCACGGCGCCCTACGGCGACCCTACCGACCCCTCGAACTTCCAGGGTCCCCAGATCAACGGCTCCCAGCGCGACAAGATCCTCCGCTACATCTCGACGGCGACCGACGAGGGCGCCCGGGTGGTCGTTGGGGGAGGGCGGCCGTCGCACCTCCCGAAGGGGTACTACGTGGAGCCGACGCTGATCGCCGACGTCGAGAACTCGATGACCGTGGCGCGCGAGGAGATCTTCGGACCGGTCCTCGTCGTGATCCCCTTCGAGGACGACGACGACGCGGTACGGATCGCGAACGAGTCGAACTACGGGCTCGGCTGCGGGGTGACGTCGGGTTCGGAGGAACGGGCATTGTCGGTGGCGCGGCGCATCCGGGCCGGGACGGCAGCCGTCAACGGCGGACTCTGGTACGGGGCGGACGCGCCCTTCGGCGGCTACAAGGCAAGTGGCATCGGTCGCCAGAACGGGCTCGAAGGATTCGAGCAGTACCTCGAGACCAAGACCATCGCCGGCGGGTTGCCTCCGCTCGAGGACTGAGCCTCCTCGCACGCCCGAGTCGACCCGCGGCGGCGGGCGGCGAGGGGCTCGTCAGCGGAGACGCCAGTCGATGCGTTTCCCCGAGGTGAACCGTTCCTGACCCTCCACCAGGAGCGCGGGATCGGTGCCGACGTTGGTGAAGAGGAAGGCGTGGTCGAGCGCCTGTCGACGCGAGAGCTCGAGGCCGGTCCAGATCGCCCGCAACGTGCCGGTCACCGCCAGTGCCGGCTGGTCGGCGATGGCGCGTGCCGCCCACTCGGTCCGGTCGCGGAGCTCCTCCGCCGGCACGACCTCGGAGACGAAGCCGATCTCGCAGGCCCGCGCCGCCGACATCCGTTCGTGTGCACCGAGCAGCGAAAGCCGCATCACCTCCTGGAACGGCATTTTGTGCAGGAGGAAGATCGGCTCGAACGCGGCGGGCATCCCGTAGGTCACATGGGGGTCGAAGAAGGTGGCACGGTCCGCGGCGATGATGAAGTCCGCCTCGCCCAGGATGTAGAAGGCACCACCGCACGCCATGCCGTTCACCGACGCAATGACCGGCTTCCAGAGATGGTTGGATTTTGGGCAGACGCTCTTTCCCGGATCGTCGAAGTCCCACGGGGTGTTGTAGCCGGGCAGGCGTCCCGGCGGCATGTCCTCGATCGAGTCGATGCTGTCGCGGTCGAGTCCGGTGCAGAAGGCCTTTTCGCCCGCACCGGTCAGCACGACGCAGCGCACGTCGTCGTTGGTGCGGAGCATCGACCAGAGCTCGCGAAGCTCCCGCTGCATGGTGGTGTCGAAGGCGTTGAGCGCCTCGGGACGGTTGAGCGTCACCCATGCCACGCCCTCGGATTCGTCGTAGAGCAGGGATTCGAGTTCGGGCATGGCGGTCATCGTAACCGGCCTCCTCCATGCAGAACGTGCCGGCAGGACCGCGCGGCGACGGTCGGACCGATGTCAGGAATGGCAGTGTCCCGGCTGCGGCGGCACGTCGAGGGCGGGGTTGCGGTCGAAGAAGCCGAACGGGAGGAGGTGGAATCCGCAGTACTCGACCGGCATCACCGGCCAGTCCTCCGGCCGGGGCGAGTGGGTGACGCCGAAGGTGTGCCACGCGACGATCTCCGTGCCGACGAGCGACCGGTCGGCGGTCGTCCATCGCGGCAGACCGTCACCGCCGGCGTGCTGGTTGGGGAAGTCGCCCGCGGCCCGCCGCTCGTCGGGTGCGAACGGTGTGACCCAGAGGTTGTGCCGGGCGAACCCTGCGCGGCGCCCGATGCTGGACTCCGCGAGGGCGAACATGGTCGGCACCGCCCCCGGCACCAGGCGGTAGGCGACCGGCTGACCGAGTGCGTTGCGAGAGTCCGGGTTGACGAACCGCCAGTGCCGGCCGCTCGCCGGAGTCGACGTCGCGGCGGGCGGCCAGCTCGTGTTCCAGCCGCTCGGCCCGCAGGTGGAATGCGTTCCCGAGCGGGTTGCCCGCTCCGGCCGGTTCACGCCTCGTAGGAGATCTCGTAGACCTCGTTGACCGGGCCGTCGACCGCGAGGTCGAGCCGGGCGCAGAACAGGTGCTGGTGGATGGGTGCGGCCAGACCGGGTGCGACGACGGTGCCGTGCGGGGTGGGCTCACCGGGGGCGATCGCCCTGGTGGACATGATGCCGGTGAGCTTCACCTCGTGCTGGATGGTGCCGTCGAGGTAGAAGTACCAGTAGAAGCCGTACTCGTAATTGCCGACCGTCGCGATCGACGAGACGACGAGCCGACGGGAGCGGCGGACCTCCGTCCGTCCGACGTGCATGTCCTGGTGCTTCCAGAGGATTCCGTAGTCCTCTTCGTGGATGCACACCGCGTTCTCGAGCGACATAGGGCTTTCCATGCTCGCTGGTGAAGCACCGCGTCGAGGTAGGTGATCTCTCCGAGGCAGTCGCATCCGAGGGTGAGGGAGTTGGCCATGCGCCCGAGTCCCCATTCGCCGACGTCGAACGCGTTCTTCCAGCCGTGCATCGGGTCCGGGGTCGCCGTAGGGGACCACCATCTCGCAGATCGACGGCGCGGTTGAGGATCGGGCGAACACGGCCGCCGTCCTCGTAGCCGACCGCATGGAGGACCAGGCCCTCGAGCGGGTGCATCGACATGCGCATCGACCATCGCTGCCAGCGGAGCAGGTTCGACGTCGAGGGTGAAGCTCACGCCCTCGGGCTGGGCGATCTCGAGCGGTCGAAGATCGGAGCGGAGGGGCTGGTTGTCCTCGGGCAGGTAGCTCCCGCGACCCTCGGGAAGCGGGCACCTCCCCGAAGTCCTGCAGCTCGAGCACCTCGCCACGCGCGGCGTCGACGGTGGCGAGCACACCCTCGATCGGCCGCGCATACCCGTTGTCGGTCGGTTCCTCGCGGTAGTAGGAGAGGCAGCGGACGATCCGCCGGCCGTCCTCCAGCGGTTGCCGAAGTTGCCGGTCGGCCACGGGTCGATCTGGACCTTCTCGATGTCGGTGATGCCGCGGCGCGCGAGAGCCGCCAGCCAGCCCGGGTGCGCCCGTAGCGCGACGATCGCCCGGTAGGAGTCGTCGTAGAGGAGTGCGGGCCGCATGCCCTCGCGGGGCGTCCATTCGAGGAGCCCGCCGCCCGGAAGGTCGACCACCACCTCGGCGAGCGACGACTCCGGGCCGGGAACGACGAGCAGCCGCACCCGTCGTCCTCCCGAAGAGGGTTGTGCCGAATCGGGGGTCCCGAACAGCACGGAGCGGTCCGGCTCTTCGAGCGCCACCGCCGAGAAGAGCGCGTCGTCGCCGACCCGACCGCTCTCGCGGACAGCGTCGGACGGCGGTGCGGATCTCCTCGGCGGTCAAGGGGTCGAGCGGATGGGCCGCCGTCGCGGCGGTCTCAGCCACTGCGAACCACTCCGGGTCCCCCGTTCGCCGCGCCGACCGGCCCGGTCGATCGAATGTCCTGCGTCCGCATGTCCTCCACGTGCGACCCTCCGAACGGCGAACCCTACCCGGCCCGGACGGCACCCGGATACCGGCAGTAGTCTCCCCAGCGATGACCGAACGGGCACCGGCCCCGGTGCGAGGGGTGACGGGACAGGCGCGGGCCAACCCGCAGCGCCCTGCACTCGCGATGGGTGCGACGCAGCTCACCTACGGTGAGCTGGACGACCGTGCCGGCAGACTGGCAGCCGCTCTCGCCGAGCGCGGGGCGGGCCCGGGGCGGCCGGTCGCCTCCGTCCTGCCCAACGGGGTCGAGATCTTCGAGGTGGCGACGGCCGCAGCGATGCTCGGTGCCCCCTACCTCCCGGTGAACTGGCACCTCCGCGCGGGTGAACTCGCGTACATCCTCCGCGACGCCGACGTCGCGGTGGCAGTCGGCCAGGTCGGCCTCGACGACGAGCTCACCGCCTCCCTCGCCGAATATCCCGTCGCGGCTGTTGCGAGTCGGTGGCGACTACGAGGAGGCGGTCGCATCGGCGCCCCGGCTTCCGGGGGCCGACAGCCGCTCGGGCCCCGAGCTTCTCTTCTACACGTCGGGCACCACCGCGAGGCCCAAGGGGGTCGTCCACGGGGGCGCTCGGCGACGACGCGGGGCGGGCGCGCGGGCATGGAGGCCCAGGTCGCGCTCTGGGCAATGGACGCCCGACGACATCTACGTGATGAGCGGGCCCGCGTACCACGCCGCACATCTGGGCTGGGCGCTCTGCTCGCTGTTCGTCGGTGCGCTCGCGGTGGTGACCGAGCAGTTCGAGGCCCGCGGACTGGCTCGAAGAGGTCAAGCACCGAGGGGGGACCCGCACCTTCATGGTGCCCGCCCACTTCATCCGGATCCTCGAGATGCCTGCCTCCGAGCGGGCCGCGATCGACGTGTCGTCGCCTCGCGCTCATCGTCCACGCGGGCGCCCCCTGCCCGGTGCAGGTGAAGTACCGGATGCTCGAGGCCTTTCCGCACGCGGCGATCCACGAGCTCTACGGCGCGAGCGAGGGCGGAGCGACGCGGATCTCGCCCAAGGAGTGGCTGGAGCGACCGGGCAGTGTCGGCCGCCCGTGGCCCGGCGTCGAGATCAGGATCCTCGACGAGGACGGTGTCCCTGTGCCGGCGGGGGAGCCCGGTCGCATCTACATCCGTCCCGCAGGGCCCCAGCGCTTCCACTATCGCAACGACGACGACGCGACCGCAACGTGCCTGGCACGAAGACGCCTTCACCGTCGGGGACGTCGGGTATCTCGACGTGGACGGCTACCTGACTATCACCGACCGGATCTCCGACATGGTGCTGTGGGGTGGGGTGAACATCGCCCCCCGCGAGATCGAAGAAGTGCTCTTCGCACACCCCGCGGTTGTCGACTGCGCCGTCTTCGGCGTGCCCGACGACCGCGACGGCGAACGCTTGAAGGCGATGGTGCAGGTGAGACAACCGGTCGGCACCGACGAGCTGGCCGACCACGTGGCCGACCGTCTTGCCAAGTACAAGGTCCCCCGCGAATGGGAGGTCGTCGACGAGCTGCCGCGCGACGCCAACGGCAAGGTGCGCAAGAGGCAGCTACGGGAAGCCCATCTGGTGGCAGGGAGGTAGTCGTGCTCAGGATCGTCATCGACCACGAGCAGTGCGTCGGTTCGGGGAATTGCGTGTACTGGGCGCCGGGCACCTTCGACCTCGACGACGACGGCCGTTCCCGCGTCCTCGAGCCGGTGGCCGACGACGAGGAGAAGATCCGCGTCGCAGCCGAGGGCTGCCCGGTGCGGGCCATCTCGGTGGAGGTCGTCGACGAGCCGGACCGCGACAGGGTCTGAGGTCGGTCGATGCCGATCGCGCTCGACCGAGGAGCACCAGGAGCAGCGGCGTTCGGCGGCGCGCTGGCTCGCGGCGAACTGCCCCTCGTCCGTTCCGCGCGGGCTGCTCGACGCGGAGGCCGAGGAGCTCCAGCCAGTATGGAAGGAGCTGGCGGGCCAAGGATGGCTCGGCATCCACCTGCCCGAGCACCTCGGGGGCCAGGGGTTCGGGTTGCTCGAGCTCGCGGTGCTCCTGGAGGAGACCGGCTGGTCGCTGCTTCCCGGGCCCTTCCTGCCGACGGTGCTCGCGTCGGCGGTGGCGGCAGAGGGATTGACCGAGGAATCCGCCCGCCGCCTCGTGCCGCCGCTCGCCGAGGGCACGGCGACGGCCGGTGTCTACCTCGGTTCGGACCGCCTGGAGGTCTCGGGACGCGACGGTTCGGGAGAGCTGGTCGTCTCGGGCACGCTGCGTCCGGTGCTCGCCGCGATGACCGCCTCGCAGTTGCTCGTGCCGGTGCGCGGGGACGCCGACGCCACCACCTGGTGCCTTCTCGACGCCGACGGGTCGGGCGTCGCGGTGGAACCGCTCGGCAGCCTCGATCCGACCCGGCGGGTCGGTGTCGTCGAGGTGGCGGACCACCCGGTCGGGCCAGACCGGCAGCTCACAGCCCTGGCACCCGGCAGGGTGCGCCAGCTCGCGCTGGCGATGTTCGCGGCCGAGCACGCCGGTGGTGCGCGCTGGTGCCTCGAGACCGCCACCGAGTATGCGAAGGTCCGGGTGCAGTTCGGACGGCCCATCGGCCAGTTCCAGGCCATCAAGCACCGGCTTGCCGACATGGCCGTGCGCATCGAGCAGATGGCGGCGGTCGCCTGGGACGCAGCCGTGGCCGCCGACTCGTCCGGCGACGACGCCGACCTCGCCGCGGTCACCGCTGGGGCGATCGCGCTCGACGGCTATGCCGAGAGCGCGAAGGAGTGCGTACAGGTGCTGGGCGGGATCGGCTTCACCTGGGAACACGACGTCCACCTCCATCTCAAGCGCGCGATGGCCGACCGCCAGCTCGCCGGCGATCCCGACGAGCTCTGCCTCGAGGTCTCGGCGATGGCCCGTCGGGGCACTCGGCGAGCGCTCGCAGCCGAGCTTCCCGAGATCGCGGAGGAGGCGAGACGGGAGCTCGCTCCGCTGATCGAGAAGGTGCAGCGCGATCGAAGGTGACGACCGCCGGCGGGTGATGGTCGACGAGGGTCTCGTGGCTCCCCACTGGCCCCGCCCGTGGGGACGGGACGCCGGTGCGGTCGAACAGGTCGTGATCGACGAGCTGCTCGGCGGTGCCGGGCTCGGTCGCCCTCACCTCGGGATCGGCGCGTGGGCGCTCCCGCCGATCATCGCCCGAGGCACCGACGAGCAGAAGGAGCGGTGGGTCCGCCCGACGCTGCTCGGGGAGCTCGCCTGGTGCCAGCTCTTTTCGGAGCCGGGGGCGGGCTCGGACCTGGCGAGCCTTTCGACCCGGGCCGAGCGTGGCGAGGGCGGATGGCTGCTGACCGGCCAGAAGGTGTGGACGTCGATGGCACGCGAGGCCGACTGGGGCATCTGTTTGGCACGGACCGATCCGGACGCGCCGAAACACCGCGGCATCACCTACTTCGTCGTGGACATGCACGCGGAGCGGTCTGGACATCCGCCCGCTCCGCGAGCTCACCGGCGCGGCGATGTTCAACGAGGTCTTCTTCGACGAGGTGTTCGTTCCCGACGACTGCGTCATCGGCGGGGTCAACGAGGGCTGGGGCCTGGCGCGGATGACCCTCGCCAACGAGCGGGTCACCATGTCGACCGGTTCGACCTTCGGGATCGGCGTCGAGTCGTTGCTGCGCCTCGCGTCGCGTCGCGACGAGGAGCTCACGTCCTCACTCGCCACGCGGCTCGGGCGGTTGCTGGTCGAGGCGCAGTCACTGCATCTGATGGCCCACCGGTCGACGCTCCTCTCGCTCGCCGGCACCGACCCCGGGTCGGGCGCCAGTCTCCGCAAACTGTTGGGCGCGGAGCACGAGCAGCGGGTCCAGGAGCTCGGCCTCGCGATGCTCGGCTCCGAGGGCGCCGCCTTCGACGGGCAGGCGGCGCGCTGGGCACAGGGATTTCTCGCGCACGCGCTGTCTGACCATCGCCGGCGGCACGAGCGAGGTGCAGCGCAACGTGATCGCCGAGCGCATCCTCGGACTGCCGCGGGACGTGGAGCCAGGACAGTAGGGCGACGAGTCGTCGGCTGACCGTGGGGAGGACCGGGCGCGGCGGCCGGAAGCCGGTTAGACGACGTGGGCTGCGGAGAGGCGTTCGAGCTCGGCGGGGGTCAGCCCCACCAGCCCGCACCACACGTCCTCGTTGTGCTGTCCGAGTAGGGGCGCACCCGACGGCGTCGGTGTCGGGCGGCCCGCGATCCGCGGGAACGGGCGCCTGCTGGCGGATCGGGCCGATCGACCGGGTCGTCGACCGTCACCAGATCCCCCCGGGCGGCCATGTGGGGGTCGGCGAAGATCTCGGCGGCGGTGTACGCGGTGCCGACCGGCACCCCGTGTGCGACGCAAGCCGCCTCGACCGCCGTGGAGTCGAGGCGGCTTGCCCAGGCCGCGACCAGATCGTTGATCTCCTGGCCGCGGGCGACCCGCGCCGAGCAGCGTCGAGAAGCGCGGGTCCTCGATCAGCTCCGGGCGCTCCATGGCCCGGCAGAGCCGGGCGAAGTTGGCATCCGAGCCCCCCACGATGCAGACGTAGGCGCCGTCCGCAGTGCGGAAATTGTCGAGCGGCGCCGAGTTGGCCATCCGGTTCCCCTCGCGGGTGCGGACCGTCCCTGTGCGGTCGTAGGCGGCGAGTGTCCATTCGAGCACTCGGAGGATCGACCCGTAGAGCGCGGCGTCGATCACGGTCGGACTCGGTCGCGGCCGAAGGGGCGGCCCGCCGTTCGTAGAGCCCGGCGACGGCTGCCAGCGCGGCGAAGACGCCGGTGAGGTAGTCGGAGATGGTGACGCCCGGGCGCACCGGCGGCCGGTCGCGTTCGCCGGTCAGTTGCAGCAGCCCGCCGTACGCGATGCCCAGCCGGTCGAGTCCCGGACGGAGCGCGTAGGGACCGTCCTGTCCGAACGCGCTGATCCGGACGTAGACCAGGTCGGGCGACGAGGTCGCCGGGGCCGAGTCCCCACTCCTCCATGGTGCCGGGCCGGAAGTTCTCGCAGAGCACGTCGGCACGGGCTGCGAGCCGGCGGAACAGGTCCTGGCCTTCGGCGGTCCGCAGGTCGCAGGTGACGCTGCGGCGACCCCGGCCCTCGATCGCCCAGAAGAGCGAGTACTCGCCGCCGTCGGGAGCCGCTGCATAGGGGCCGATGGTCCGCATGAAGTCGCCGCCGTCGGGCCGCTCGACCTTGATCACCTCGGCGCCGAGCTCGCCGAGCAGTCCTGCGCAGAAGGGCGCGGAGATCCTCGTCCCCACGTCGATTACGCGGACGCCGGCCAGCGGACCCTCGCTCGCGCCACGGTCTTCGGTTCCGCCCGAGGTGCCGGGCTCCGCGACCGTCAACCGTCCGGTCGGTCCCCGCGGTCGCGGTCGGAGAAGACCTCGTGCATGCTCGACCGGGTCTGCCGCTCCGCCAGCGCGTCGCGGGCGGTCGCGGTGTTGTGCATCCAGTGGTGCGCCATGAAGTGGTACTTCCAGGACGCGGACTGGCCCATGAGCTCGGCGGTGTGGTTGAGCGAGTCCTTGACCACCTGCGCGGTCGCCGGCGGCACCAGTGCGATGCGTTCCGCGAGCTCGCGGGTCCGCTCGGTCAGCTCGGCGCGGGGGACTACCCGGTTGACCAGCCCGAGCCGCCAGGCCTCGTCGGCCCCGATGGTATCGCCGGTCAGGAGGAACTCCTTCGCCTTGCGGATGCCGAGCTCCCAGGGCTCGACCAGCAGCTCGACGCCGGCGCCGGTCATCCGGAGCACCGGGTTGGAGAACACCGCATCATCGGCCGCGACGATGAGGTCGCACATGCAGGCGAGCATGAGCCCGGCCGCGACGCAGCTGCCCTGGACGGCGGCGATGGTCGGCTTGCGGAAGTCGTGGATCCGGACGCAGCGGTCGTAGTACATGACCTTCTCGTGGTAGAGCTTGCCCTCGGGCGTCTCGCGCATCAGCTGCCACGGGTCGGGTTCGACCTTGCCCATCAGGGCCTTCAGGTCGTGTCCGGACGAAAAGTGCTTGCCGGCGCCGGCGAGGATCACGACCCGGACCGCGTCGTCGGCGTCGGCCTCGTCGAAGGCCGCGTCCATCTCGTCGATCAGCCGGGTGTCCTGGGCGTTGGCCATCTCGGGCCGGTTCATGGTGATCGTCGCGACCGGCCCGTCCACGTCGTAGCGGATCGATTCGTACCCCACAGGCCCCATCCTTCCTGGCTGCTCGCCGGAGTCCTCAGTCCTTCGGCAGCCCGAGCACCCGCTCGCCGACCAGGGTCCGGTGCACCTCGTTGGTTCCGGCGAAGATCGAGGACGCCTGATAGTAGAGCCACGACCGCTGCCACATCCCGTCCCCGGGGTTGCCGTCGGCGCCCTGCCAGAGCGGTGCGGCCGGCCCCAGCACGGCGAGCGCGGTGTCGTGGAGGCGCTTCGACATCTCGCTCCAGTAGAGCTTCAGCGCGCTGCCCTCCGGACCCGGGCGGCTCTCCCCGCTCGAGGCGGGTGAGGGTCCGCCAGTTGTGCAGCTGGAACAGCTTGACCTCGATGTAGACCTCGGCGACCCGCTGGCGGACCTCCCAGTCGTCGAACCCGCCGGGCTGCGAGGCGGCCAGCTCGAGTAGCTCGGCCAGTAGCTGGCAGTGGATGCCGAGCTGTCGCGGGTTCACGCCGCGCTCGTGGGCCAGGGTCGCGTTGGCGACCCTCCACCCGTCCCCGGCAGTTCCGATCAGTGCCGAATCGGGCACGAACACGTCGTCGAGCACCACCTCGTTGAACTCCGCGTCGCCGGTGATCTGGACGAGCGGGCGCACCTCCACCCCCTCGGCGTGCATGTCGACGGCGAGGCACGAGATCCCGAGCTGGCGCTTGGGCGCGTCGGGGTCGCTCCGCGCGAGGCAGAGCCCCCAGTCGGCGAATTGCGCGTAGGAGGTCCAGACCTTGTGCCCGGTGACCCGGAACCCACCGTCGACGGGCACCGCCCGGGTGGTGAGTGACGCCAGGTCGCTTCCGGCCTCGGGCTCGCTGAAGAGCTGGCACCAGAGCTCCTCCGCGCCGAGCACCGGGGGCAGCCAGCGGGTTCGCTGCTCGGGCGTAGCGTGCGCGAAGAGCGTGGGCGCCACGAGGTTGATGCCGATCCGGCCGACGAGCTCGGGCGCGCGGGCCCTGGCCATCTCCTCGGTCACCACGAAGTGCTCGGTCGGCCCGAGACCGCGCCCGCCGAGCTCGGTGGGCCAGGTGACACCCACCCAGCGGTCGGCGGCGAGCTTGGCCTGCCATTCGCGGCCGAAGGCGACCACCTCGCCCAGGTCCGGTGAGCGAGGCGGGGGCTCGGTGCCGTACGCCCAGGGCAGATTGGCAACCAACCAGTCGTGCAGCTCGGCCCGAAGGCGCTGTTGAGCGGGCGTGATCTGCAGGTCCATCCCGGTCAGCTTGGCACAGGCGCACCCGCGACCGAATCCCGTCCCGTCCACCAGAACGTGAAGGAGCACCCGTTGCCGACGCGGGCGCGCGGGCGGTGCCCGTAAGATTCGCCGCCGTGGAGTTCGACCTCTCGCCGGATCAGCGCGCGCTGGCCGATGCTGCGGCCGACCTGCTCGACGGGCTCGCTTCTCCCGAGCGTGTGCGGGCGATCGTCGGCTCGGGCGTCGCGTTCGAGGGGATCGGGGGATCCGACGCCGGCCCCGGAGACGGCTACGACCACGAGCTGTGGGCCGCGATGGCCGAGCAGGGCTGGCCCGCGATCGAGGTGCCGGAGCCCGACGGCGGGCTCGGGCTCGGGATGGTCGAGGTGGCCGTCCTCTGCGAACAGTCGGCCCGACGGGTCGCGCCGTCTCCCTTCGTCGGCTCGGTGCTGTGCGCCGGCGCCCTGCGGGCTGCGCTCGACCGCGGTGGTGCCGATCCCCTGGAGCCCACCCTCACCGACGATGCGCGCTCGGAAGTCGCCCGGTGGGCGTCCTCGCTGTCGGCGGGGGAGGGGATCGGCTGCGTAGCGTGGAGCGGAGGGGCGGTCACCGCCCGGCAGGAGGGAGCGCGGTGGCTGCTGTCGGGACGGCCCGAGCCGACGCAGCACGCTTCGGTCGCGGATGTCGCGGTGGTGGTCGCCGACGATGCGCTCTACGCCCTCGGGCTCGGAGGCGGGCGCCGTCCTGCCGCGGCGCCCGCGATGGACCGGACCCGCCCGATCGCCTGGCTGGAACTCGACGCGGCGCCCTCGTGGCGCATCGGGGGTGGTGCCGCCGCTGCCGCGCTCGTGTCGACCGCGCCGCGACGGCTGCTGCCGCCCAGCTGCTCGGCGCGTCGGAACGAGCTCTCGAGCTCACCGTCGACTACGCCAAGGTCCGACGTCAGTTCGGCCATCCGATCGGCAGCTTCCAGGCGGTGAAGCACCGCCTCGCCGACGCGCTGGTGGACGTCGAAGCGATGCGGTCGAGCGTCGTATTACGCCGCGTGGTGCGTCGGGTCGGCGCACCCTGAGGCATCGATCGCCTCGTCGATGGCCAAGGCCTGGTGCTCGGACGCCTCCGGTCGGGTCATGGCATCCGCGATGCAGGTCCACGGCGGGATCGGCTTCACCTGGGAGCACGATCTGCACCTGTTCGTCAAACGCGCGCAGCTCGACGCGAATTCGTTCGGCCGTGCGCCGTGGCACCGCGACCGGGTGGCCCGGCTGCTCGAGGCCAACCTGGCCGCGGGACGCGGTCCGATCTGATCCGTCGGCACGCGTGCTCGCGGCACCCTCGCGCACGTGTGCGCGCGGCACTCTCGCGCACCGCTCGCGCCGCAGTCACCTCCGCAGCCCTGGCCCTCGCTGCGGGCCAGCTGATGCCCGGCTGCGAACTGCTACGGTGACCCCGGCATCCGCCGGGGACGAGGCGTCAGTGCCGAAGAACAGCGTCGGGAAAAGGGGCGGGCGTGGCCTGGGACTTCTCCACCGAACCGGAATTCCAAGCGCAACTCGAATGGATGGACCGGTTCGTCCGCGAGGAGATCGAACCGATCGACGTGCTTTGGGGCGCGGAGACCTATCACCCGCTCGACGACGCGCTCCGCGCGATCGTCGATCCACTGAAGCACCAGGTCCGCGAGCGCAGGCTCTGGGCGTGCCACCTCGGCCCCGAGCTCGGCGGCGAGGGGTACGGGCAGGTGAAGCTCGCGCTCATGAACGAGATCCTCGGCCGATCCCGGTGGGCACCGATCGTCTTCGGCACCCAGGCGCCCGACACCGGCAACGCCGAGATCATCGCCCACTACGGGACCGACAACCAGAAGGAGCAGTACCTACGGCCGCTCCTCGAGGGGGAGATCTTCTCCTGCTACTCGATGACCGAGCCCCAGGGGGGCTCGGACCCCTCCCTGTTCGAGACGACCGCGGTGCGTGACGGCGACGACTGGGTCCTCGACGGGTGGAAGTTCTTCTCCTCGAACGCGAGGACGTCCAGCTTCCTCATCGTGATGGCGCTCACCGACACACAGACGGACGTCTACCACGGCATGTCGATGTTCCTCGTGCCGACCGACACACCGGGCGTGAAGATCGTGCGGAACATCGGCCTCATGGGCGAGCGGGTGCCGGGCTCCGGAATGCACGCTCTCATCCACTACGACCAGGTGCGGGTTCCCGCGGAGAGCCTGCTCGGTGGCGAGGGCCAGGCGTTCGCCATCGCGCAGACCCGGCTCGGCGGGGGTCGGGTGCACCACGCCATGCGCACCGTCGGCATGGCGAGCAAGGCGCTCGACATGCTCTGTGAACGGGCGGTGAGCCGCCGGACCCGCGACGGGACGCTCGCCGACAAACAGAGCGTGCGTGCCTACGTGGCGGACTCCTACATCGAGCTCACCCAGTTCCGGCTGTTCGTGATGTACGTCGCCTGGTCGATCGACAACGGTGTCGATCCGAAGGCGATCCGCCGGGACATCGCGGCGATCAAGGTGCTCACCCCCCAGGTGATCCACCACGCCGCGCAGCGGGCGATCCAGGTGCACGGCGCGCTCGGCGTCTCCGACGAGTTGCCGCTCGGCGGCATGTGGATGAGCGCTCCGGTGATGGGGTTGGTCGACGGGCCGACGGAGGTGCACCGCGAGACGGTGGCCCGGCAGGTGCTGCGGGGGTACCGGCCGGTCGAGTCACCGTGGCCGAGCCAGCACCTTCCGACCCGGATCGCCGCGGCACGGAGGAAGTTCGCTGCCCATCCCGAGGCTCTGGAGCGCGCGGCTGGGCGCGAGCTCGGCGAGCTCGCAGACGCACTCGAGCACCAGGTGGGCAACTGGTGAGCGCTCCGGACCCCGGCGACGGCGATGCCGCGCCGTTCGCTTCCGAGCCGCACTCCAAGGTCGACGAGGAGCGGCTCGGCGCCTGGATGGACCACGAGGGCCTACCGGGCGAAGGGCTGCCGGTCACGGCCCGGTTCATCACCGGCGGGGCCTCGAACGATCTCTTCGAGATCGTCGGGGTGAGCACCGCCTCGCCCTCCGACGTCCGCCCGAGCCGGTCCCCGAGGGCCGCGACGAGACGATGCTGCGCGAGTACCGGCTGCTCGCCGCACTCGGTGGCACCGACGTCCCCCACGCAAGGGTCGTGGCAGGGTGCGACGACCGCTCGGTGCTCGGCGGCTGCTTCTACCTGATGGAGTTCGTCGACGGCTGGTCGCCCATCCAAGAGGGCACGGTCTGGCCGGAGCCCTTCGACCACGATGTCGAGGCGCGCCGTGGGCTCGCGTTCGAGCTCGTCGACGGCATCGCCCGGCTGTCACGGGTGGACTGGCGTGCCCGCGGACTCGAAGGATTCGGCCGGCCGGAGGGCTTCCACGAGCGGCAGGTCGACCGCTGGCTTGCCCACCTCGCAAGCGGTGCAGTTCCGGCCGATTCCGGGCATCGACGAGGCGGCCGAATGGCTCCGGGCTCACAAGCCGCGCTCCTACCGCCCGGGCATCATGCACGGCGACTACCAGTTCGCCAACGTGATGTTCCGCCACGGAGCGCCGGCGCGGCTGGCCGCGATCGTCGATTGGGAGATGGCGACGGTCGGGGACCCGCTCCTCGATCTGGGCTGGGTGATCAACGGCTGGCCGGCGGACGCCTCGGCCGGAGGCGAGAGCACGGTCAGTTACGTCGACTACACCGGGATGCCCTCGGCCGACGACCTGCTCTCGTACTACGAGGACCGCTCGGGACGGCCGGTGGACGAGATCGACTACTACGTGATCCTGGCGCGCTTCAAGCTGGCGATCGTCCTCGAGGCGGGCTACGCGCGGGTGGTGGCGGGCACGGCGGCCAACCTCAAGATGGCCGCGTTCGGCGACGTCGTCCTCGAGATGGCCCGCAAGGCCGCCGACCTCGCCGGGACGACCACGCTCCGGTGAGCAGGTGAGCGGGTGAGCGAGCGCACCGGCCAGGTGGCCCTGTCCGAGGACCGCTTCTCGCTCGAGGGGAAGGTCGCCATGGTGACCGGTGGCAGCCGCGGCCTCGGGCGGGCGATGGTGCTCGGGTTCGCCGAAGCCGGCGCCGACGTGATCGTCGCCAGCCGGAAGCTCGACGCCTGCCGGGCCGTCGTCGAGGAGGTGGCCGCGCTCGGCCGGCGCGGTGCCGCGGTGCAGGCCAACGTGAGCCACTGGGGAGAGCTCGAGGGAGTGGTCGACGCCGCCTACGAGGCGTTCGGGCACGTCGACGTGCTGGTCAACAACGCCGGCATGTCGCTGCTCTACGACGGACCTCGAGCGGGTGAGCGAACAGATGTGGGACAAGGTACTCGGCGTCAACCTCAAGGGCCCGTTCCGGTTGACCGCACTGGTCGGCCCGCGCATGGTCGGGGACCGGGGCGGCTCCATCGTCAACGTGTCGAGCACCGGGTCGATTCGGCCGGCTCCCTCGATGCTGCCCTACGACGCGGCGAAGGCCGGTCTCAATGCCCTCACCGTCGGGTTCGCCCACGCATACGGCCCGACCGTCCGGGTCAACTGCATCATGGCCGGCCCGTTCTACACCGATGTGTCGACCCATTGGGACCTCGCCAGCTTCGAGGCGGAGGCGGCTCGGCGCTTCGCGCTCGAGCGGGGCGGGCAGGCGCCGGAGATCGTCGGCGCAGCGCTCTACTTCGCCTCGGCCGCGTCGAGCTTCACGACTGGCGCGACGCTCCGCGTCGACGGAGGCATCCCCTGACCCTTCCGTCGTACGCGCCACCCGACCGCATGTGCAATGGCAGCGTCAGGCGGCGGCGCCCCCGGGGACGGTGACCGTGTCGGTGTCGCTCCCCGAGCGCAGCACGCGACCGGGGGTGTCGCCGGTGAACGCGCCGGCCCGCACCACCTCGGCGCCGTTGACCAGCACGTGCTCGATTCCTTGCGCCTCGGCGTAGAGACGACTCGATCCACCCGGCAGGTCGTCGCGGGTGTGCTCGGGAAGGTACCCGATGCGCTCGGGGTCGATCAGGACCAGGTCGGCGAAGTAGCCCGCTTCCACCCGCCCCCGCCCCCGCAGCCCGTAGAGGCGGGCGGGGACCTCGGTGAGTTGGTGGATGGCCGACTCCCAGCTGAGCAGCCCACGGGCCCGCACCCCGTCGCCGAGCATCGAGGTCGAGTAGATGGCGCCGCACATCATGTCGAGGTGGGCGCCCGCGTCCGACCCGCCGACGATGGTCCGGGGGTCTTCCCAGACCTTCGCCCGCAGGTCCCAGTCGGCCTCGGACTCGGGGATCGGGGGCCGGAGCCCGGTCCGCAGCCCGTCGGCGAGCGCGACGTCCACCAGTGCGTCGAAGGGTTCCTGCCCGCGCTCGGCGGCGATGTCGCCGACCGTCCGTCCGGCGAGGCCTTGGTTGGCCGGGGTGAAGGTCTCTTCGATGATCAGATGCTGCCAATTGGCCAGCGCGGCCAGGATGCCCGCCTCCTTCGAGTGCGAGGCCTCGTCGAGCGCGCGCCGGACCGACGGGTCGCGGAGCCGCTCCATCCGCTCGGGGATGTCGAGGCCGAAGATCTCGCGCCATCCGGGCAGCCCGTCGATGACCGTGCCGTGCTCGAAGGAGAGACGGATCTTCATCGTGTGGGGGAGCGTGAGCGCAACCACCTTCGCGCCTCGCTCCGCGGCGACCGTCGATGCGTCCAGCTGCCGCTCCGATGCGGCCGGGTTGAGCGCCGAGACGCCGAGGACGTTCCAGTTGACCGGGCGGTTGGCGAGCAGCGAGAGGGAGGCCATGAGGTCGACCTCCTCCTCGGAGAAGCCGTTCAGGCACCCGGGCAGGATCAGCTCGAGGGTGGTGCCCTCGTGCCGCGAGACCGAACCGGCGAGCGCCTCGAGCTCCTCGCGGGTTGCCGCTCGGGACGGGACGGGCTCCCCATCGCCGTCGTTGTGGGTGTGGGCCTGGGACGTCGAGAGCCCCAGGGCACCCTCCTCGAAGGAGCGCTCGGCGAGCGCGACCATGGCGGCGATCTGCCCGGCGTCGGCGACCTCGCCGACGGCGGCATCGCTCATGACCGCCCGGCGGAGCGCCGAGTGGCCGACGAGGAACCCCGCGTTCACGCCGATCGCGCCGTCGAGGCGGCCGAGCCACTCGCCGAAGGACCGCCACGACCAGTCGAGGCACTCGAGCGCGGTGAGGGGCATCCCTTCGACCCTGGCCATCATCCGTGCCAGGTAGTCCGCGTGGTCGGGTCCGGCAGGCGCCAGCGAGAAACCGCAATTGCCACCGATGACGGTGGTCACCCCGTGCAGGGGGGAGGGGCTCGCGGCCGGGTCCCACGAGAGCTGCGCGTCATAGTGGGTGTGCAGGTCGACGAAGCCCGGCGTGACCAGCAGACCGTCGGCGTCGATGGTCGAGGAGGCCGTCTCCTCGACCGTGCCGACCGCGGCGACCTTGCCTTCCCGCACGCCGACGTCGGCGCGCCGCGGCGGGCCTCGGGTTCCGTCGACGACGGTTCCCCCGCGGATCACCAGGTCGAGCATCGCGTCACCTTCCCCCAGGCTCGGTGGCTCCTCGGGCGGATGCTAGCCTGCCCCGACGATGGCCGATGTGGTGGACCGGTCCGGGCCCGCCCGACCCGCGAGCCTCCTTCCCGACCCGGAGCCGCGTCCGATCCGGGTCCCGATCATCTCGGTGGACGACCATCTGATCGAACCGGCCGACCTCTTCGACGGGCGGGTCTCGGCGCGCCTCGCCGGCCGTGCGCCCCGGGTGGTGGAGGATCCCGACGGTTCTCAGTTCTGGCTCTACGAGGACCGCCGGTACCCGAACATCGGCCTCAACGCGGTCATCGGCCGACCGCGCGAGGAATGGAGCATGGATCCGGCCCGCTTCGAGGAGATGCGGCCGGGCTGCTACGACATCGACGCCCGTGTGGCGGATATGGACCTGAACGGGGTGTGGGCGTCGCTCTGCTTCCCCTCGCTCGTCGCGGGATTCTGCGGGTCGGTGTTCAACCGCTCCGAGGATCCCGAACTCGGCCTGGCCTGTCTCCGCGCCTGGAACGACTGGCATCTCGAGGTCTGGGCGGGCACTCATCCCGAGCGGATCATCCCGCTGCAGCTGCCGTGGCTCACCGATGTCCGCATCGGGACCGACGAGATCTACCGCAACGCCGAGCGCGGCTTCAAGGCGGTGAGCTTCCCCGAGTTCCCCGCCCAGCTCGGACTGCCGGCGATCTTCACCCAACACTGGGATCCGTTGTTCGCCGCGTGCGAGGAGACCGAGACCGTGGTCTGCCTCCACACCGGGGCGTCCGCATGGGCGCCGCTGCCGTCGCCCTCGCCGCCCTTCGAGCTCTTGCCGACCCTCTTTCCGGTCAACGCGCTGATCGCCGCGGCCGAATGGCTCTGGTCGGGTGTGCCACTCCGCTTCCCGCATCTCGCGGGTCGCGCTGTCCGAGGGCGGGATCGGCTGGGTGCCGATGCTGGTCGACCGGGTCGACTACGTCCTCTCGCACTCCGCTTCGGGCACCGAGTCCGTTGGGTGGCCTTCCGATCTCCGACCGAGCGAGGTGCTCCGCCGGAACTTCTGGTTCTGCTCGATCGACGACCCTTCGGTCGTCAACCTCCGCCACGTGATCGGCATCGACCACATCATGGTCGAGAGCGACTACCCCCATGCCGACTCGACCTGGCCGGACACCCAGTCGGTGGTGGCGACGACCCTTGCCGACCTCGACGAGACCGAGCTCCGTCAGGTGGCGGCCGGCAATGCGGCCCGCCTCTTCCGGCACCCGCTGCCGGTGGCCGACGACTGGCGTGCCCCGCGGAGCGGATCGGTCTGAGGAGCGGGATCCGGGCCTCGAGGTCCGGCCCGGTCACCTCTCGGTGGGCGATGTGGACAGGGTGTCCTGTTGGATCTCGACGGTGTTGCCCGCGGGGTCGGGGAACCAGACCTGCTCGGTCGAGCCCTGCCGGCCGCGCACGCACGGGATACCCGACGCGGCGAGCTCCGCGACCGCCGCCTCGAGGTCGGACACCGCCACGCAGAGGTGGTGTCCGGTCGGGCGGATCGGCCCCGCACCGGCGGGAGCGTCCACCAGATGGAGCTGGCAGTCGCCGGTGGCGAACCAGTGCCCACCCACCCCGGGAATCGATGGCCGTTCCTCGTCGGGGAGGCCGAGCAGGTCGCGGTAGAAGGCGACGGTCTCGTCGAGCCGGCCCTCGACGTTGACGCTGTGGTGGAGGACCCGGGTGACCTTCACCGCAGCCGGCGGGCGACGGTCACCGTGGCCACCCCTTGGGGACCACCGCGTCGGCGATCGTCCGGGGGTCGACCCGCTGGCCGGTGTTGCCGGCCTCGTAGACCGCGAAGCAGAGCTGGAGCGCCTTGATGGCATCGGTTGCGCTCATCTCCGCAGGCACGCCGTCGACCAGCGCGTCGACGAAGTGGACGGACGAACGCCGGAATCCCTCCGCCCAACTGGCCTCGACCGAGTTGAAGGCGGTCGTCGTCTGCTTGTCCCGCGCGCCGTCGTAGAGCACGACCGCCGGGAGGTCCACCATCTCGCCGGTGCAGCGCGTCACCCACAGGAAGCCGCGGTCGCCCTGGATCTCGAAGAACTCGTCCGCCCCGTAGTAGGAGCTGCGCATCCACATGTCCGGCGCGTAGCAGACGTCCATCGTCCCGATGACGCCCGACTGCTCGTACTCGAAGATCGCCGCGCAGGGCTCGAAGAAGGTGTCCCGCCGGTTGACCACCGCCTGCACGGACACGATGTCCTGGTCGAACAGCCAGAGCGCGACCGCGTACTTGTGGATCATGTCGTCGAAGAGGTGCCCTCCGGGGCTCGCGTCGGTGAGGCGCCAGACGTAGCCGTCGGCGGTGAGCCCGGACTGGAAGGCGGAGTCGGTCTGCCCCACGACCGTCTTCATGCGCAGGTGGGTCGGCCGCCCGATCGCACCGTCGGCGATGAGCTGCTTGGCGAGCTCGAGCGGGGGGTAGTGGCGGAAGCACTCACTCACACGGAGGATGGTCCCCGCCTGGTCGGCCGCCGCCGCCATCGCCCGTGCCTCAGCGACCGAGTTGGCGAGCGGCTTCTGACAGGACACGTGCTTCCCCGCGGCGACCGCGGCCACGACGTGGTCGTGGTGGAGGTTGGTCGGGGTGAGGACCTCGACCGCGTCGATCGCGGGGTCGGCGAGCAGGTCCTCGAGGGAGGAGTAGCTGGAGGGTGCCCCCCAGGCTTCGGCCATCCGGGCCGCCCGATCCTCGTGAGGATCGCAGACAGCGGCGATCTTGCAGCGGTCGTCGGTCGAGATACCCCGCGACGTTGAGCGACGCGATGTTGCCTGCTCCCACGATCCCGATCCGCGGTCCCCCGATCGTCCCTGGCACGGCCATCACGCTAGCGCCGGGCGAGGAGTCCCGCCGAGGGTTGCGGGCACGACGGCCGACCACGACGCCCCGACCACGACGCGGCGGTCACGAGGTCCCGGGATAGCCGCCACCACCGAAGCGCCGGTCGAGCTCGTCGTAGTCGACCGCCCAGCCCTTCCGCGGGAGCTGGTCGACGAAGGCGACCTCGCTCGGCTTCTTGTAGGAGGCGATGCGCGAGCGGCAGTGCTCGATCAGCTCCGCTTCGCCCGACGGCCGCCCCTTCTTCGAGCGACGACCACGGCGAGCACCCGCTGCGTCCAACGCGGGTCGGGGAGTCCGATGATCGCGGCCTCGCGCACCGCGGGGTGCTGGGCGAGGCATCCCTCGACCTCGGCCGGGTAGATGTTCTCGGCGGCGGACTTGACGATGCGGGTCAGTGGCGCCACGAAGGTGAGGGATCCGTCGGCATGGCGGCGGCCGAGGTCGCCCGTGTGCCACCAGCCTCCGCGGAAGCGCTCACGGTTGAGCTCGGCGCGGTCGTGATAGCCGTTGGTGACGATGGGCCACGCGCGAGGATCTCGCCGGTCTCGCCGTCGGGCACCTCCTCGCCGTCCGGGTCGACGATCCGTACCTCGACCCAAGGCGAGGGGCGCCCACTCGTCCCCTCGGTGCCGACGCCCAGCGCGTTGAAGGTCAGCATCCCGGTGACTTCGGTCTGACCGTACCCCGCAGGGTGCGTTCCCCATGGGCTGTCGTCGACGGTGACCATCGCGTTCCACGCGGGGCTCCCGCCGAAGGTGCGGAAGCCCCCGAGGTCGAAGCGTCCGTCCGCGTTGACCTCGAGGATCTGCTCGGCGGTCGGGCCCATGACGAAGCCGTAGTTGCACCCCGCGGCCTCGATGACCCGGCACAGCTCCTCGGCGTCGACCCTCCGGGTCAGCACGTTGGTGCCGCCCATCTGGAAGGTTGCGAAAGTGGTCATCAAGGTCGCCATGTGGAACATCGGTCCCGAGTTCAGGTACACGGTCTGGTCGGTCACCCGCTGGACCATCGCCATGGTGAGGCCCTGGGCCAAGATCGCCCGGTGCGAGATCAACGCGCCGTTCGGCGTCCCGCCGAACGCGCCGGTGTAGAGCTGGAGCACCGGGTCCGACGCCGACACCGTTGCGGAAAGGGCGACGTCTTCTGTCGCCCCGGCGACGAACGCCTCGTAGCCGTCCGCGCCGCCGTCCCCGTCGGGGGCGTCGTGGCGGAGCCAGCGCGCCGCCTCGCCACGCCATCGGTCGCGCGCGGCGGCGACCGTCTCGCCGATCTCCTCCTCCTGCCAGACGACGACCGTCGGGGCCGCGTCGTCGAGCAGCGTCACCATCTCGTCGGCACTCTGACGCCAATTGGCGGGGACCACCACTGCGCCGATTTTGGCGCAGGCGAGCCAGCACTCGATGAGCCGGTGGCAGTTCTGCCCGAGCCAGAGCAGCCGCCCTCCCGGCTCCATCCCCGCGGCGAGGAGTCCCCGGGCGAGTCGGTCGGTGCGCTCGTCGAGTTCGGGATAGGTCGCGCGTGTCTCGCAGCAGACGACTGCCGCGACGCCGGGACGGCTGCGCCGGTGTTCGGCCAGCAGCTGGCCGAGGGTCAGCGCGTGGGCGTTCTCGTGCATCGGTCTCGTCCCCGCGCTGTCGGCTAGCCGGCTGCAGGCTGCCGATCGGCCGCCGCGTCGTCGGCCGGCAGCTGATCGCGTAGGCGGTCCTTCAGCACCTTGCCGGTCGCATTGCGCGGCAGACCCTCCACGAACTCCCACCGGCGCGGGACCTTGTAGGCCGCGAGCTGTTCGAGACCGAACGCCCGCAGGTCGTCGCCGGTCGCGGTCGCCCCGGGACGGAGGGTCACGAAGGCGACCAGGTCCTCGCCGAGGACCGGGTGGGGCACCCCGACCACCGCCGCCTCGCGGACGGCCGGGTGCGACTGGATCACGTGCTCGACGTCGGTGGGGTGGATGTTGTTGCCGCCCCGGATGATGACGTCCTTGCTCCGGCCGACGATGTAGAGGTAGCCGTCCTCGTCGACGCGCCCGAGGTCGCCGGTGACCAGCCACCCGTCCACCCAGGTGCTGGAGGTGGCCTCGGGGTCGCCGTAGTACTCGCGTGGCCGGCCGGGGATCCGCAGCTGAATGCCGCCGACCTCACCCGGCACCACGTCATTCCCGTCGGGGTCGCCGATCCGGACCTCCGCAGGCGGGACCAGCTTGCCGACCGACCCCGGTCGCTTCACCGCCTCGCCGGGTGGCATCACGCAGTAGACCGCTCCGGCCTCGGTCATGCCGTAGTTGTTGGAGACCGTCGAGGTGGGCATCCGCTCTTGGAGGCGCTCGAGCACGAACGGGGCAAGCGGCGCGCTCCCGACTGAGCAGAGCTGCACCGACGCGAGGTCGGCGGTGTCGAAGTCGGGGTGTTGGAGCAGCAGCAGCGCCATGGCCGGTACGAGGAACACCGCCACCGGCCGCTGTGCGGCGACCACCTCCAGCCAGCGGCCCGCGTCGAACTTCGCCATGTAGATGCCCTGCATGCCGAGCTTCATCGGGGTGTAGACGAACGAGAGGCCCGCAAAGGTGTACGGCGGGCTCGCGTGCAGCCATCCGCCGCCGTTCCAGGCCGGTGCCGAAAAGGGCACCAGTGAGAGGTTGTCGTGGCGGACCGCGACCGCCTTCGGGTTCCCGGTCGTCCCCGAGGTGTAGAGGACGTCGGCCAGGTCCGCACCGTCACGGGGGACCTGGAAGTAGCCCGTCTCGCGGCTCACGACGTCGCCGTAGGCCACGACGTGCTCATCCGGACCGCCATCGGGCACCGCCCCGTCGTCGTCGGACGCGGCGGGGACACCGACGAGGAGCCGCGGTCGCCGGCCCTCGTAGCGGGCGAGCAGGGAGTGCTCGACGAGCGCCGCGGCAGCTTCGCAGTGGGCCAGCATCCGCTCGACCTCCGGTCGGGTCAGCTGCGGGTTGAGCGGCACCGCGGCGGCACCGGCCCGGTGGACGGCGGCATAGGCCGTGATCCAGCGGAGAGCGTTCGGGGTCTCGAGATGGATGGCCACACGGTCGCCGGGCGCAACACCGGCCTCGACGAGGCCGTGAGCGAGGCGGCTCGCCGACTCGTCCCATTGGCCGAAGGTCAGCACACCGCCGCCGACGACCTGGTATGCGGTCGCACCGCCGAACGCGAGGGCCATCGCGTGCAGCTGCTCGGCGGTTGTCTGGGTGGCCGAGGTCACGGCGACCTTCTCGCTCAGTCCTTCTTGTTCTTGCCGAGCAGCGGGTGTGCCGGCATGCCGACCGGCTGGAGATGCTGGCCGAGAACCTCGTGAAAGTGTTCGGCGACCTCGGTCGGCGTCCAGCCGCCCTCCTTCCACATGGTGGCGACCTGTCGGGGGGTCTGGAAGACCGTGTAGCCGAAACCGGTGCGGCCGAAGATCTGCCCGTTCACCTCCGAGGCCGCCTCGGAGGCGAGGAAGGCGACCAGGGGCGCGTTGAGGGCGGGGTCCTGGTCGGGAGGTGGCGCGTCACCTCCCAGTCCCTGGGTCATCCGGGTCGCACCTGCCGGCGCCATCGCGTTCACCGTGATGCCGTAACGACCGAGCTCGAGCGCCCAGACGAAGGTCATCCCCATGATGGCGGCCTTGGCGGCGCCGTAGTTGGTCTGGCCGAAGTTGCCCCGCAGGCCGGCCGAAGAGGTGATGTTGACGATCCTCCCGTATCCCGCCTCCTTCATGCGGGGCGCGGCATGCCGCGCGGTGTTGAAGGTCCCCTTCTGGTGGACCGCGACCACGGCGTCGTAGTCGGCCTCGTCCAGTTTGACCAGGGTGCGGTCCCGGACGATGCCGGCGTTGTTGACCAGGATGTCGATCGACCCGAAGGAGCTCGACCGCGGTCTCCACCAGCGAGCCCGCGGCGTCGAAGTCGTCGACCCGGTCGCGGTTGGCGACCGCCGACCCGCCGCGCTCGGTGATCTCGCGGACCACCGCGTCGGCAGGGTCCTCGTCGGTGCCTTCTCCGCCGAGCGAGACGCCGATGTCGTTCACCACCACGCTCGCGCCCTCGTCGGCCAGGCAGTGCGCGATCGACCGCCCGATGCCACGTCCTGCGCCCGTGACGACCGCGACACGTCCGTCGAGCAAGCCCATCGGGCCACTCTAGGCGAACGACCGACGCGGGTTCCCGGCCACCGCGGCGTTTCTCGGCGACGTGATCGCGCGGCCGGTAGCATCGGGCGCCGTTCCGGGACCGGAGCCGGGATTGGACGTGGAGGTCCGCTCGCGATGATCCGATCGGCGTATTGCTCGCCGCCCGCGCCACGACGTCGCGCCGGCCGATCAGCAGCTCGGAGCCGCACACCATGACCGCTGCGAGCAGTGGTCGCGCGGACGAAGGACGGGTACGGGCTCGCCTCTCCGAGCTCGGTCTGACGCTCCACGGGCCGCACCCGCCCCACGACCCGCTCGACGCGGTGGTCGTCCATCGCGGGATCGCGCGTACCTCGGGCCAGCTACCGCGGATCGAGGGCACGCTGATCTGCCGCGGCGTGCTGGGCGGTACGGTGAGCGTCGAGGACGGCCGCGAGGCCGCAGCGGTGTGCGCCCTCAACGCGTTAGCGGTGCTCGAGGCCGCACTCGGCTCTCTCGACCAGGTCGAGCGCGTCCTCACCGTCACCGGCTATGTCGCCTCCGCACCCGGGTTCGAGCGTCAGCCGGACGTGGTCGACGGTGCGAGTGGGGTGCTCCACGACGTCTTCGGCGACGCGGGCCGCCACACCCGGTCGGCGATCGGGGTGGTAGCACTCCCACGCGGGGGCGCGGTGGAGATCGAGGTCACCGTCGCGGTGGCCGACTGAGCTCCGTGCGGGTCCCGACCACCGTCCACGCCGGGCCCGTCCACACTGATTGCACTGGAGGACCGAGATGACCGACTCAGCGCAGACATCCGGCGAACTCGCCGAGCTCGGCGCGGCGACGCTCGGCGAATGCGGAGCCCGTGCCATGCCCTCCCGCCTGCGGGCGGCCTGGAGCGGGGCGGCGGTCGCCGCCCCGGCCTACCCGGTTCGCTGTGCGCCCGGCGACAACCTGGCGATCCATGTGGCGGTGGCGAACGCACCGAGCGGTGCGGCACTCGTGGTCGATGTCGGCGCTGTCGCCGAGCGCGGGTACTGGGGAGAGGTCCTCACCACCGCCGCGCTGGCCCGTGGCCTGGCCGGTCTGGTCATCGACGGCGGCGTGCGGGACGTCGCCGCGCTCGAGCGCCTCGCGTTCCCCGTCTTCTCGCGCACCGTCGCGCTCCGTGGTGCCACCAAGCGCGAGCGTGGTGCGGCCGGCGTCGCCGGTGTGGTGGCGGGGGTCGCGGTCGAGCCGGGCGACTGGGTGGTGGGCGACGCCGACGGAGTGGTGGTCGTCCCCGGAGGTCAGCTCGACGGCGTGCTCGCCGCAGGACGTGCGCGGGCCGAGGCCGAGGACGCGCTACTTCGCCGCTCTGCGGCAGGGCTCGACGACGGTCGAGCTCCTCGGGCTCGACACGTCGCTCATCGAGGGACCGGCCGGAGGAGGCTGAGCCGGAAGCGCCGTGACGCGCGCCGCCGGCACCGCCCGGGCCGGGTCAGGCGGTGGCTCGACCCCGACAGTCAGTTGTTGGTGTAGTCGATCGCACCCGCGCCCTTTACACCGATCGCGAAGCAGAAGCAGTGGATCGAGGCGTTGTCGCTGACCGGTCGGAGGCTGTGCACCGCGTCGGGCGGGATGTGGACCAGGTCACCTTGCGCGATCGTCCGGTCCTCGCCCTCGATCGTCATGATCCCCCGGCCGCGCAGCACGTAATAGAACTCGTGGGTGGGATGCGAGTGCGGGTTCACGTGGCCTCCTCCCGAGACCTCGAATTCGTTGACCAGCTCGAGGAAACCCCCCTCGGTCGCGTCGCGCAGCTCCTGGGACTGCACCATCCACCACACGGGCACCGTGCCCTTGTGCTCGACGATGGGGGCGACGTCTTCGATGTTGCGTACGTCCATCTGTGGCCTCCTCGGCTCCGTCGTGTGACCCGGGCTTCGGCTGCCGGGCACGCTGCTAGGTTGAGCCATCACACTAGATCGCCCTTGGAGCGTGCGGCATGGGTGAGACCCTCCGACAGATCCGACCGCTGCGGCTCTCCCGCGAGCAGTGGGCGCCCTTCGGCTGGCTCCCGGTTGCCGACACCGACTCGAGGGACGGGCAAGACGTCCTCGACTTCGCATGGGGGGACCCGCACCTCAACCTCATCGGCCATCGGCGTGACGAGGTGCCGGCAGTGCCCGGCGGGCTCCGCTGCGAGATGCTCTTCCGCCACGCGAGCCACACCCAGGCGCTGATGTCTCTCGACGCCCACCGCGGTGCTCGTGGTCGCACCGCCGGGCCTCGCGATCGCCGCAGCCGGGGACGCCGCCGCCGCGCGGGCCTTCGTGCTCGAGCCGCTCTCGTCGATCGTGTTGCGGAGAGGCACCTGGCACTGGGGGCCCTTCCCGGTCGACGCCGACTCGGTCGAGCTCTTGAACGTCCAGGGACGCCGCTATCTCGAGGACAACGAGATGGTCGACCTCTCCGCCATCGGCGCGTCGCTCGACGTGCTGCTGGCGTGACCGCGGCTCCTCTCGAATCCCGGGTGGTCGCCGCCCTGCCCGTCCTGGCCTCCCGGCAGGCGCGAGGGCGCTTCCGTTGACCGCCGTCGGCCTCGCCCTCGGCGACGCGGTCGAGCGGAACGTGCGGCCGGGGACGCGGTCCACGTGATGCTCGGGCACAGCCGCTGGACGGCCGCTGCCCGTGAGCTCATCCGCCAGCGATGGGGGAGCGACCCCGGGCTGACGCTGATCATGACCAGTCTGGGCGCGCTCGGAGCCGCCTTCTTCCGTGGCGGGCTCGTGCACAAGGTCGTCACCGCGTACTCGGGCAACAGCTTTCCGTCCTATGCGCCCAATCCCGTCTTCCAGCGCGGCTACCAGTCGGGGGAGGTGGAGGTCGAGCACTGGTCCATCCTCACCCTCGCCCAGCGTCTCGAGGCGGCCGCCAGGGGCTTGCCGGCCGTCGTCACCGGTTCGATCGCCGGATCGGACCTCGCCGCGAACCCGGGGTTCGCGACGGTCGACTCGCCGTTCGGCTCGATCGGTCTCCTCGGCCCGCTCGCGCCGGACGTGGCGCTCTGCCACGCCGCGGTCTCCGACGCCGACGGCAACCTCGCGCTCTCCGAACCGCTCCTCGAAGGGGTCTGGGGCGCGTGGGCGGCGCGCCGCGGAGTGGTGGCGACCGTCGAGCGAATCGTCGACGACCTGCCCGCGCTCGGTCACCGGGTGCACATCCCCGCGCACCGGGTCCTCGCGGTGGTCGAAGCGCCCTTCGGCGCCCATCCGGGCGGTTGCTACGCACCGGGGCTCCCTGTCCAGAGCTACGGCGAGGACATCCCCTTCTGGATCGACGCCGCCGCGGCCGCGCGCGGGGACTTCGACGCGTGGGCACGGCGCCACCTGCTCGAACCCGCCGACCACGCCGCCTACCTCGCTGAGCTCGGCACCGAGCGCCTCGAGGGACTGCGCCGCCTCTCGGATCCGGAATCGTGGCGGCTCGACGCCGCAGCGAACCCGCTCCCCGAGGACGAGCCGGTGAGCGACTGGGAGGTCGCCGCCAGCCTCGGCGCACGCGAGGTCCAAGCGCTCGTCGCGGCGCACCGGGCCGACGCGGTGCTGGCCGGCGCCGGCGTGGCCAACCTCGCGGCGTGGGTGGCGGTCGGACGGGAGCGGGCGGCCGGGCGGCCGGTCCGTCTCACCGCCGAGCTCGGGCTCTGGGACTACACCCCGACGCCGGCGGACCCCTACATCTTCAACCACCGCGTCTTCCCGGGTACCTCGATGCTCGCAGACGCCTCGACGGTGCTCGGGATGGTCGTCGGCGGACCCGGCACCACGACCATCGGGTGCCTCGGCGCGGCGGAGGTCGACCGGCAGGGGAACGTCAATTCGACGGCGCTCGCCGACGGGAGGTTCCTCGTCGGCTCCGGGGGTGCCAACGACGTGGTGAGCCGGGCGGCCGCCTGCGCCGTGGTGACCCTCGCCGGACCGCGTCGCCTGCCGGAGTCGGTCGCGTACGTGACCGCACCCGGCCGACGCGTCACGAGCGTCGTGACCGACCGGGGCGTGCTCCGCCGCCTCGACGGGCGGTTACGGGTGGCCGCGGTCCCCGCCGGGGCGGAGCCGGTCGACGCAGCGGGTGCGGGCGATGGTCGCCGCGTGCGGATGGGATGCAGAGGTCGCCGGCGAGGTGGAAGAGCTCGACCCGGTCACCGAGGACGAGGTGCGGCAGCTGCGCGAGTTCGACCGCCGCCGTCAGTTCCTCGGATGAAGGCCGCCACTCGGACGCACCCGGACGCGCGGTCCGGACGGTGGCACCCGGTCCGCTCGGCCGGAGGGCGGACCAGGGAGGTTCGGGCGAGCCGGCCGCATGCGGTTCCTCGCTCCGTCGACGCGCGCACCCGGCCGGGCCTGGGTGAACGGCGGGGTCATGGTTGACATCACTAGCATGCGTGCCATAAGAACAGGCCCGACGTTCGGGCGAGCCACGGGGGGACGTCCCGACGACGATCCGGGCAGACGGGCCCGGCACAGAGAAAGAGCGGTCATGGGGAGACACCGGGGGAGCTGGGTGGTGCCGGTCGTACTGGCACTGGGGGGTGCAGTCATCGCGGCGGGCTGCTCAAACAACTCGAGCGGATCGACGACCACGACGGGAGCATCGACGAGCTCCTCGACCTCGGGTAGCACTGCGACGACCTCGGGATCGAACGTGATCAAGGTCGGGGCCATCTCGACCCTGTCGGGTGCGATCGCCTCGGACTTCAACGGCCTCGCCCCGGGCATCAAGGCCTACTTCAACCTGATCAACTCGCAGGGCGGCGTCGGCGGGCACACGCTGTCGCTCGCCTATAACCTCGACGACGGCGGCAATCCGACCCAGTTCAACCAGCTCGCCCACACTCTCGTCGACCAGGACCACGCCTTCGCGGTGATGGTGGCGTCCTTCTTCTTCAGCCCGAACTACTTCGTCTCGACCAAGACCCCGACCTACGGGTACAACGTGAGCGGCAACTGGGCGAACGCGGGCAACCTCTTCGCCGCGGGCGGCTCCGTGCAGGACTACTCGACCGCCATCGGCACCTACGCCTACTTCATGAAGCAGACCCACTCGAAGTCGGCTGCGGTCATCAGCTACGGGCCGGCCATCTCCTCCTCCTACGACGCATGCTCGACCGCCGCCTCCGGCCTCAAGGCGGCCGGGTACAACGTGAGCTACGAGGACTACGGGGCACAACTCGGCGGCAGCTACTCCTCTGCGGTGCAGAAGATCCAGCAGAACGGCTCCGACTTCGTCCTCAGCTGCATGCAGGAGTCGGACAACATCACCTTGTCCCGCGACATCCAGCAGTACGGACTGAAGATCCACCAGCTGTGGCTCAACGGCTACGACCGGTCGCTCCTGCACCAGTACCAGAGCCTGATGAGCGGGGTCTACCTCAACATCAACGGTGCGGTGCCCTACGAGGCGGCGGGCGGCAAGTACGGCAACACCTATCCGGGGATGCAGCAGTACATCAGGGTGATGAACCAGTACGAACCCTCCTTCACCTACAACGGAGTGGCGCTCACCGGGTGGCAGTCGGCGGCGCTGTTCGTCCAGGGACTTCAGAAGCTGATGGCGAGCAACATGCCCCTCACCCAGGCCAATCTGGTCAGCGTCACCAATACCATCACCAACGACAACGGCGCAGGGACGGCAACGGTGACCAAGTGGACCACCGCCCACACGACCGCCACCGGTCCGTTCTGCAGCGCCTTCGTCCAGGTCAAGGGCAGCCAGTTCGTGCCGGTCTTCGGAAAGGGCACCCAGGTCTTCGTCTGCCACTCCGGCAACAACAGCTCGCAGTCGGTTCCCGCGCCGTCCGGCACCCCCGGCGCATGACCGAACCCGCCGCCGGATTCCGGTAGGCGTCGGGGGGCAGGAACATGGAGCACTTCCTCGGCTACGCGATCCCGGGCATCCCCTACGGATGCACCTACGCGATGATGGCGGTGGGCCTCGTGCTCACCTACCAGGCGACGGGGGTGTTCAACTTTGCCTTCGGCGCCCAGGCCTTCGTCTCGGCGTTCGTCTTCACCCTGCTCGTGCAGAACGAGAACCTCCCGGTCTGGCTCGCGTTCGTCATCTCGGTCGTCCTCGTCGCCCCGGCACTCGGGCTGGTCTTCGATCGGTTCCTGTTCCGGAGGATCCCCAGCTCGAACACGATGGCTAAGCTGATCACCGGGATCACGCTCTTCGTCGGCATCCCCGCGCTCATCCCGGTGATCTTCGGGACCAATAACCAGTACAACCCGCCGGCGATCCTCTTCAACCCGAACGTCGTCTACTTCCGGATCGCCGGATCCCCGATCAACGGCATCGACCTCGCGACGGTGGTGTCGACCGCGGTGGTGCTCCTCGCCCTGGTGCTGCTGATGCGCTTCACCCCGCTCGGCCTCCAGATGCGCGGCGCGGTGGAGAGCCGGCGCCTGGTCCAGCTGGACGGAGTCAACGCCGGTCGGGTGATCGCCTCGGCCTGGGCGATCTCGAGCTTCATGGCCGGGCTGGCCGGAGTCCTGCTCGCGCCCCTCTACGGCCAGCTGCAGTCCGACGACTACGCCACCCTGGTCGTGGCGGCATTCGCCGCGGCCGCCTGGGCCGTCCTGCGGTCCATGCCGATCGCGGTGCTCGTCGGGATCGTGATGGGCGTCCTCTCCGAGGTCCTCCAGGGCTACCTCCCCGCCTCGAGCGTCTGGTCCTCGGCGGTGTTCACCTCGCTGCCCTTCGTGGTGCTGGTCGCGGCGCTCCTCGTGGTGCCGGGGCTCCGGAAGCTCGACGAGGCCAAAGACCCCCTCGCCTCGGTCGACCCGCCGCCGCCGCCCACCACCGCCAAGCTGCGCGCGCCCCAGATGGACCGGATCATCCGGATCCTTTGGTACGTGCTGCTCGCGGCCTTCATCGTCTCGATGCTCACCTGGATGCCGAAGACCTGGGAGAACGTCTTCAACTCCGGGGTGGCCTTCTCGACGATCTTCCTCTCGATCACCCTGATCACCGGCATGGGCGGTCAGCTTTCCCTCTGCCAGGCCACGCTCGCCGGCGTCGGCGCGTTCACTGCGGCGCAGCTCGCCAACCATCTGGGCTTCGGCCTGCTCGTCGGGGGCCTGATCGGTGCCGTCGCGGCGGCGGCGGTCGCGACCGTCCTCGCGCTGATGTCGCTTCGATTGCGCGGCCTCGGCCTCGCCCTCATGACCATCGCGGCCGCGCTCTTCTTCGACACGGCGATCTTCCCGCAGATCACCAACAGCAACGGCTCGCCGCTCAACGTGCAACCCAAGTGGGTCGGCCTCGGCATCCTCAATCCCAACGGCCACGCCTACTTCGTGATGGCGATGATCGTCATGGTGGTGTGCATCTTCGGCGTGCTGCTCGTGCGACGGGGCACCTACGGCCGGTTCCTCACCGCCATGCGGGGAAGTGAGACCGCGGCCGCGGGGCTCGGGATCAACCTCACCTGGCAGCGGGTGATGGTCTTCGCCCTGTCGGGGATCGTTGCCGGGGTCGGCGGCACGCTGCTCGCCATCCAGCAGCAGTCGGTCAACACGGCCGAGTTCAACTACGAGATCTCGCTGGCATTCGTGGTGATCGTCGTCACCACCGGGGTCAGCACCATCGAAGGCGCACTCCAGGCGGGTTTCTCCTTCGTCGTCATCCAGCAGCTGCTCACCTACCTGCCGAGCCGCTTCGGTGGCAACAGCCTCACCTTCGTGCTCTTCGCGGTCGGGTCGCTGACCTACGCGGCCCACCCCGAAGGGGTCCTCGAGTACAACAAACGCCGCTGGACCCTCCGCTTCGAGCGACTGTTCTTCCAACCGGAGGCCGACGGGTCGACCTTCCACACGGGCCTCGCCGGCCACGACGACGGCGATGGGCACCCGGGCGGGCTGGGCGAGGCCCAGCCGGTGGCGAGCGAGCACGGCGGGTAGGCGGCCGGCATGACCGAGGTGATGGACGGCACGGTCGGACCGGCTCCGGCCGCGGGCGAGCCGCTGCTGCGGGTGACAGGTGTGTCCAAGTCCTTCGGGGGCATCGCAGCGGTGACCGGGGTGAGCCTCGAGGTCGAGGCCGGCGAGAGTGTGGGCCTGGTGGGTCCGAACGGGGCAGGCAAGACCACCTTGTTCAATTGCATCTGCGGCCAGCTCCGCCCCGAGCGCGGGAGCGTCGAGCTGGCCGGGACCGAGGTGCTCGGTCTCCCGACCTACAAGCGGGCGCGGCTCGGGATCAGCCGCACCTACCAGCGGGTCGAGATCTTCCCCGACATGACCGTCGAGGAGCACCTGATGGTGGCGGTCCGGGCCGGAGAACGCCGTAGCCAGCTCTGGCGCGACCTCTGCAACCTGAGCGCACCCACCGCCGAGGAGACGGCCCGGGTCCACGCGGTGCTCGAGCTCATCGGCATCGAGGAGCAGGCGTCGACGCCGGTCTCCGCCCTCGGGCTCGGCTCCTGCCGCCTGGTGGAGCTCGGCCGGGCTCTCGTGTCCGAACCGATCCTTCTGCTCGCGGACGAGCCCTCCTCCGGCCTCGACATCCGGGAAACCCACGACCTCGCCCAGGTCCTGCGCCGGCTGCAGCGCGAGCACGGGATGGCGATGCTGCTCGTCGAGCACGACCTCGGTATGGTCGGTGAAGTGGTGGACCGGACGGTCGTGATGAACCTCGGGGAGGTCATCGCCGAGGGCGCGTTCGACGACGTGATGGCCGATCCCGACGTGCGCCGCGCCTATCTCGGGGTCAGCGGATGAGCGGCGTCGGTCCCGCGAGTTCCGGCGACACCGCGACCGCCGACCCGGACGCGGACCGGCAGCACCCCGCGCTCGAGGTCGACCACGTCAGCGCGAGCTACGGGCCGTACCGGGCCCTCTTCGACGTGAGCTTCGGGGTGCCGGCGTCGGGCATCACCGCCCTGATCGGTTCGAACGGCGCGGGGAAGTCGACCGTGTCGCGGGTGGTCACCGGCTTGCTGCCCTCGACCGCCGGCAGCCTGCGGCTGTCCGGACGAGACGTGACCGGGCTGCCGGCCTACAAGATCGCCCGGGCCGGTGCGGCCCACGTGCCCGAGGGCCGAGGGGTCTTCGCCAGCCTGACGGTGGAGGAGAACCTCAAGCTGGCCTTCCGCCAGCGCGGTGGCCGCAAGCGCGTCCCGGAATCGCTCGAGCGGGCCTACGAGGCGTTCCCCATCCTCGGCTCGCGCCGTCGCCAGGCCGGGGGCACACTCTCGGGTGGCGAGCAGCGGATCCTCTCGCTCGCGAAGGTCCTCATCGTGCCGCCCCGCCTCCTCGTGGCGGACGAGATCTCGCTCGGGCTCGCCCCGGTGATGATCGACGCGGTCTACGACGGCCTCCGGCGCATCAACGGCGCCGACACCGCCCTGCTCATCGTCGAGCAGCAGGTCGACCGGGTCCTCGACATCGCATCCGAGGCCGTGGTGCTCGAACACGGCGCCGTCGCCTACCGTGGCGCGGCGAGCGGTGCACTCGCCGCGGTCGAGAAGGTGCTCGCCGCACGCGGAGACCAGGCGACCCTCGCCGCGTCGAACGGTTCGGCCGCGCCGATCGGGTCCGAGTCCCGCGGGGGCGGGAGGACCCGCCGGCACTGGCGCCGGACCCGCAACGGGGACACCGCGCCGGGGCCGGAGGCACCGGCAGACGGAGGGCGCGAGGGAGAGGAGACGGCAACGTGACCGAGCGAGACGCAGTGGTGGTGGACACCGTCCGGACCACCATGGGCAAGCGGGGCGGCGCTCTTTCCAATTGGCATCCAGCCGACCTGCTCGGGTTCGCCCTCCGCACACTGCTCGACCGCACCGGGGTCGACCCCGAGCGGATTGACGACGTGGTCGGCGGGTGCGTGACCCAGGTCGGCGAGCAGAGCACCAACGTGACCCGCAACGGGTGGGTGTCCGCGGGCCTGCCACAACAGGTCCCGGCCACCACGGTGGACCGCCAGTGCGGCTCGTCCCAGCAGGCGATCCACTTCGCCGCGGCGGGGGTGAAGGCGGGCCACTACGACCTGGTGATCGCCTGCGGCGTCGAGACGATGACACGGGTGCCGCTCGCCTCGAACGCCCGAGGGGGGACCGGCCCGTTCCCGCCGTCGTTCATGGAGCAGATCGACGGACGCCTGTGGACCCAGTTCCGCGTCTCCCAGGTGCTCGCCGACCGCTGGGGCATCAGCCGGGCCGAGATGGACGAGTACTCGCTCGAGAGCCACCGGCGGGCAGCGGCCGCCTGGGACGACGGCTCCTTCAAGGCCGAGTCGATCGCGGTGCCGCTGAAGGACGAGGACGGCGCGCGGACCGGCGGTGTGCTCGAGCAGGACGAGGGGATCCGCCGCAACGGCTCGATGGAGGGGCTGGCCGCCCTCCCGCCGGCACAGCACTGGGAACCGCACACGGCCCCCGACATCACGGCCGGCAACTCGTCGCAGATGACCGACGGCGCGGCGGCGATGCTCGTCGCCGAGCGGTCGGTCGCCGAGTCCCTCGGGCTGCCGGTTCGCGCCCGAGTCGCCCACGCGACGGTCGCGGCGGAGGACGCGGCCATCGTGCTGTCGGCACCGGTCCCGGCGACCGAGCGGCTCCTCCAGCGCTCGGGCATGACCGTCGACCAGTTCGACGCGATCGAGTGCAACGAGGCGTTCGCCGCCATCCCGCTCATGTGGAACCGCGCGTTCCATGCTGATCCCGAACGGCTGAACCCGGTCGGTGGGGCGATCGCGATCGGCCATCCGCTCGGCGCGAGCGGCGTGCGGCTCGCCACGACGTTGCTCAACCGGCTCGACGCGATCGGCGGTCGATACGGTTTCCAGACCATGTGCGAGGGCGGGGGACAGGCCAACGCCACCGTCTTCGAACGTCTCGGCTGACCGGCGCTCGGGCGGACCGGTGCTCGCAGGGCCGCCCTCAGGGTGGGGTGGCGTGCAGTGAGCGTCTGGGAGGACCAGGTGCTGCCGCGCCTGATCGATCGGCTTCTCGCGTCGCGAGAGGTGGGACGGCACCGCCGCCGGGCGACGGAGGGACTGAGCGGAACGGTGGTCGAGGTCGGCTTCGGCTCCGGCCTCAACGTGCCCTACTATCCCGACGCGGTCACCGAGCTGCTCGCGGTCGAGCCGTCCGGCGTCGCCCGGCGGCTGAGCGAGAAGCGGGTCGAGCAGTCGAAGGTGGTCGTGCGCCAGATCGGGCTCGACGGCCAGCACATCCCCCTGGGGGACGGCTCCGTCGACGCCGCGCTCTCCACGTTCACGCTGTGCACGATCCCCGACGCTGGTGCGGCGCTCGCCGAGATCCGGCGGGTGCTGCGGCCGGGTGGACGGCTGCACTTCCTCGAGCACGGGCTCGCACCCGATCCGAAGACCGCCCGGCGTCAGCGCCGGTGGAACGGTTTCCAGCAGCGTGTCGGGGGCGGCTGCAACCTCAACCGTGCGATCGACCGCCTCGTCCTCGACGCGGGATTCGAGGTCGACGAGCTGCGCAACGAGTGGATGCGGGGTCCGTCGGCGCTCAAACCCTGGAACTACCTCTACACGGGTGTCGCGATCTCGCCGTCGGCGCGGTGAGCGGGCGGCTGCCGGTGACGATCGGGGCGTGCGAGGCGCTCGAAGTGGTCCCCGAGCTGGGACGACGTGATCGGTTGCGCCGCGGCGGACCTCCGATGGCAGGCGAGGATCGCCGGCGCTACTCTGCCGCGGGCGTGACCGCGCGTGGGGCGGTCGGCGGTCGTTCCAGGGAGGTCGGCAAGGTGGGCGGTGGGCAAGCAGACCCGAGGTGCCCGAGCTGTGGATCCTCCGACCCCCCGACGCTGGTGGTCCGGGGGACGGGTCTGAAGGAGCCGTCGGTCGGCGAGCACAGCGTCGTGCTCCGCTGTCGCTTGTGCCGGCGTGAGTGGTCGGAGCGCCGCAGCGGCCGGCGCCAGGCTTCCTAGTCCGGGACGACGACGCTGCGCCCGGGACGACGACGCGAGCTGCGGACCGCTCGCTACCCGGCGGGGATCTCGCCGAGTTTCGGGACGACCCGGTCCCCGATCTCGCTCACCCAGGACACCGGGTCGGGACCGGGGGGCATCACCTCGACCACTTCTACGCCGAGGCGGCCGTACTCCTCCATCGAGGAGAGGAAGCCCGACACGTCGGCCACCGGGTCGGCGAAGGCGAGGATCGTGGTGCGGATGTCGGCCGGGTCCCGTCCCTCGGCGTCACAGTGGCGGCGCAGCACCTCGAGTTTGTGGGCGACGACGCCCGGTTCGGGCGCGAACAGGTTGCACGCGTCCGCGTAGCGGGCGACCAGGCGGAGCGTCTTCCGCTCGCCGCTGCCGCCGACGAGGATCGGTGGCCGCGGCCGCTGGAGGGGCGGGGGCGAGCAGACCGTCTCGGCGAGGCGGTAGTGACGGCCCTCGTAGGGGCCGTCGTCGTCGCTCCACATCTGGAGGCAGATCCGGAGGGTCTCCTCGAGCCGTTCGAAGCGTTCGGCCACCGGGGGGAAGGGGACGCCGAGGCCGAGGTGCTCGCGCTCGTACCAGGCGGCACCGATGCCGAGCTGCGCCCTGCCCTCCGACAGCACGTCGAGCGTCGTCACGGTCTTCGCGAGCAGTCCCGGGTGACGGTAGGTGACGCCGGTCACCAGTAGGCCGAGCCGGATCCGGTCGGTCCGGCCGGCCAGGTAGCCGAGCGAGGTGTAGCCCTCGAGCATCGGGTCGCGGGCGGTCGCCAGGTGCTCCATCTGGAACCAGTGGTCCATGAGGGTGAACGTGGAGCACCCGCCGTCTTCTGCCGCCCTGGCGGTGGCCGACAGCGTGTCCGCGAGCCGTTCGGGCCCACCGGGCAGGGTGAAATTGGCGAAATGGATGCCGAGCTGCACGGCGACCTCCTTGCGGCACGGCCCACGGTCGGGTGCGCGCCACGGCCCAGCGTAGGTGGGCGTCCGCGTCCGGGGATGCGCGGGTCAGAGGACCCCGAGCGCCATCAGGCTGGCCGCCGCGTCGAGGTCGCCGTCGACGGCGAGCTGCTGGGAGATGAACGCGTCCGCGCCGGACAGCTCGCCGTTGACGATCTTCGTGAAGTCCTCGGCGCTCGCCCGCACCGTCGCCGATGCGTCGGGGGCCGCCTCGGCCAGATGGGTGACGGTGACCGAACCGTCGGCGGACCTCGAGCAGCCAGATCCCGCCGCCGTCGCCCGCGAGCTCGAACGGCCACCGCGAGGTCGAGCTGCTCGGCGGCCGACCTGTCCACCTTCGCCGGCAGGACGGTCCCGAAGAACTCGGCGGGGCCCGCGACCCGCACCACCGGCCGTTGCGCCCGGGCCCGTTCGGCGGGCATCACCGCGGCCTCCATCGCCTCGATCGACTCGGCCAGGATCTCGACGATCCGGTCGGCCGTCTCGCGGTCGATGGTGAGCGGCGGTGCCAGGCCGACCACCTCGAGGCCCATGGCCCGGCAGTAGAGCCCGCGCTCCCAGGCCTCGTGCTCGACCATCTCGCAGGCCTGGTGGGGATTGGCGAAGCCCCGGCCGGACGTCGAGTCGGCGACGAGCTCGATGCCGACCATCAGCCCGAGGCCGCGGACCTGGCCGACCGTCTCGAAGCGCTCGAGCTCCCGCAGCCGACTCGAGCAGGTAGTCGCCCATCTCGGCGGCGCCGACCGACCAGGTCCTCCTCCTCGATGATGGCGAGGTTGGCCAATGCGGCCGCGCAGGCGGCGGGATGTCCCATGTAGGTGAAGCCGTGGCTGAAGGGCATCCGCTCCGGCAGCCGATCGCGGATGGTCTCCCAGACCTTGGTCGAGACGACCGACGCGCCGAGAGGCTGGTAGCCGCTGGTGAGGCCCTTGGCCAGGGTCACGATGTCGGGTCGTGTCGCCGAAGTGCTCGAAGCCGAAGCGGGTCCCGGTCCGGCCGAATCCGCAGACCACCTCGTCGGCGATGAAGAGGATGTCGTAGCGGTCGCAGATCCGGCGGATCTCCTCGAAGTAGCCGGGCGGGGGAGGAATGATGCCGCCGGCACCGATGACCGGCTCGGCGATGAAGGCGCCGACACTGTCGGGCCCCTGCTCTTCGACGTACTGCTCGAGCGTCCGCGCGCAGGCGAGCCCGCAGGAGGGGATAGGTCAGACCCAGCTCGCAGCGGTAGCAGTAGGGGGCGGGGATGTGCGCGAAGCCGTCGGCCACCGGGCCCGAAGTTCCAGTGCATGGGCATGATGCCGGTGGCGGACATGGTGGCGATGGTCAGCCCGTGGTACCCGTGGTGGCGTGCCACGATGGTCTTGCGCCGCTCCTCGCCGCGCAGGGCCCAGTACATCCGCACCAGCTTGAAGTTGCTCTCGTTGGCCTCCGATCCGCCCGACGCGAACATCACGTGGTCGAGTCCGAGCCCCGGAGGGAACTGGGCCGCGATCACCTCGGCGAGCTCGATGGCCTTCGGGTGGGACTGGCCGTGGAAGGTGGTGAAGTAGTCGAGCGTCCGCAGCTGGTCGGCGACGGCGTCGATGATCCGCTCGCGCCCGTGCCCGACGGCCACGCACCACAGACCGGCGAAGCCGTCGATGATGCGCCGGCCGCGGTCGTCGGTGAGCCACCAGCCGTCCGCCTCGACCACGATCCGCGGTCCGACGGTGTCATCTCCCGCGGGGAGGTGACCGGGTGGATCAGGTGTGCGGCGTCGCGCCGCCCGAGCTCGGAGATGGTCATCGGTACCGCTCTCTTTCGTCGTGGTCATCGCGACCGCCGCGTGGAATCGGCAGGCGGCTCGGGCCGGTCGACGGCGGCGGCGAGGCGAGCGCCCTCGGGGTGCAGCGACTCGATGAGGTGCTCGATGACCGCCACCGTCGGTCCGCGGTCACCGGTGCGGAGCACGTGAAGGGTCGCCTCCACCCAGGCCCCGACCAGCACCCGGGCGAGCGCCTCGGGGTCGAGCGGGACGATCTCGCCCCGGGCGATGGCCGCGGCGAGCACACCCTTGACCAGCCCGAGCGCGATCTCCTGGTCGCGCCGCCCGCTCTCGTCGAGCGCGGGGATCGTCCAGGCGTCCCGCAGGAAGAACCGGGCCGTCCCCAGGGTGCCGAGCGCCCGCAGGAACGCGTCGAAGGCGTGGCGCATGTTGGCGACGATGTCGCCCTCGGGGTCGAACTCGGCCAGGGCCGCCTCGGTGAGCCGCTCGTAGAGATCGTGCTGGAGATCGCGGCCGAGGTCGTCCTTGTCGGCGAACCAGTAGTAGACGGCCCCCTTGGTGACCCCCGCGGCATCGGCGATCTCCTCCATGGTCACCGCGGCGAACCCGCGCTCGGCGAAGAGCTCGAGCGCCACCGACCAGGATCCGGTCGCGGGTCTCCATACCCTTCGGGTTGCGCCGCGCCATTGCGGCTAGCCCTGGCTCCGCTGCGACCGGACGAACTCGGCGGCGCCCGCGAGGAACCCGGCCGGGTCCTGCGCCTTGCCGGACGCGAACTCGGCGAAGTACTCGGGGACGTACACCGACAGCGCTTCTGCGGCGACGCCCGCCGAGGATCGCCTCGACCGCTTCGGCGACGGGGATCGCCTCGACGCCCGCGGTGAAGGGGTCGTTGTCGGGCAGGGTGAACAGCTCGGTGTCGACGACGCCCGGATAGACGACGGTGATCTTGATGCCGGTGTCCCAGAGGTCGACGGCCATGGCCTCGGAGAAGACGGCGAGCGCCGCCTTCGAGGCGTCGTAGGCCGATTCTCCGGGCGAGCTGAGCGGGGCCGCGACCGAGGAGATGTTGACGATCCGCCCCGATCCCCGCTCGAGCATCTGGGGCAGGAGGGCGAGCGTCAGCCGCACCGGCGAGAGGTAGTTGATCGCCATCACCGACTCCACCGTCTGTGGGTCGAGCCGGGTCACGTGGCGCCGCTTGGGGATGCCAGCGTTGTTCACCAGCACGTCGACCCGTCCCAGCTCCGCGAGCGCCTCCGCCGCGAGCCGGTCGACCGCGCAGCGGGCTCGGCGAGGTCGGCCACCCACATGGTCGAGCCGGGGGAGTGGGCCCGGCACCGCTCGAGCACCGCCTCGAGGCGGTCGCGGCGGCGCGCCGCGATGCCGACGGTGGCGCCGGCCGCGGCGAAGGCCTCGGCGAGTCCGGCGCCGATGCCCGACGAGCCGCCGGTCACGAGCACCCTGGCACCTTCGAACGACTCGGCCATGGTTTCCTCCTCCGACGTGCGGGCGCCTGTCGGAAGGGATCCTAAACTGACGCCGCGTAGGAAAACAATACGGAGCGTCGTAAATGCCGGCGTTCCTCGGTTCGGGCGGGCACAACGGGAAAGCGGCGCGGCGGCAAAGCGGCACGGGCGGAAAGCGGCACGGGCGGAAAGCGGCGCGGGACGACGGGAACGGATCTCGCGCCGGATTTCGCGTTGGACTGGGCCGGGCGGCCCGACGGGTCCCCGGGTGGCGTCAGCCGGGCACCGGCGCCGGATCGCGGTTGGTCAGGCGTTCTTCCAGACCGGAGCGCGCTTGTCGGCGAAGGCCTTCGGCCCCTCGACCGCGTCCTCGCTCGCGAAGACCTCCGAGGCGATGGCCGATTCGATGCGGTACGCCTCCTTCATGTCGACCGCGAGTCCGCGCAGCACCGATTCCTTCGTCTTGCGCACCGCGAAGGGGCCGTTGGCGGTGATCCGGCGCGCGTAGTCGTAGCGCGCGGTCCGTCAGCTGGGCGGGCGCGCAGACCTCGTTGAGCAGCCCCATCTCGTAGGCGCGGTGGCGCGGAGATGCGGTCGGCGCAGAGCAGCAGCTCCATCGCGGCCGGAAAGGGCACCTGCCGCGGCAGGCGGACCGTCGTCCCCCCGCCGGCGAAGAGCCCACGTTTGGGCTCCATGACACCGAACGTGGCGGTGTCGGCCGCGACCCGCAGGTCGCAACCGCCGAGCATCTCCATCCCGCCGGCGACGCAGGTCCCGTTGATCGCGGCGACGATCGGCTTGTACAGATGGACGTTCCGGAGGACCGCCTTCACCCCGTCGTCGAGTCGGTAGCCGTCGATCTCGGTGACGCCCTCCTTCTGCATCTGCTTCTGGAGGCCGGTGATCTGGGGGATGTAGGTCTTCAGGTCGGCACCCACGCAGAAGTCTGGGCCGACCCCGGTGACGATCGCGACCCAGGCGTCATCGTCCTCGCCGAAGCGGTCCCACGCACCGCGCAGCTGCGCGAAGTGCTCCATGTCGAGGGAATTGCGGGCCTCGGGACGGTCGATGGTGACGAGGACGATGTGGTCGTCGCCCTGCTCGTAGTGGACGGGCATCGGTTTCGGCGGGGCAGGTCAGTCGTCGTGCGTCGCTGTGGCCGAAGGCCTCGGTGACGGTGGCCAGGTTCACGATGCCCCCGGAGCGCTCGCGCTTGCGGACGAGGCGGGAGACCTGGGCGGTGTCGACGTCGGTTGCCTCGGTCCGCAGGGCCCCGACCGTGCAGCGTTCCCGCGGTCGGACCGCGAACGGGTCGTAGTGGAAGAGCCGCATCGCGTTGGCGTGGGTGATCTTGTCGATGTCCTCGTCGGCAACGCCGGAGAGGTACTTCATGGCCGCCTCGGGCGACTGGGGCCAGGTCGAGTCGGAGTGCGGGTAGTCGCACTCCCAGGTGATGTTGTCGACGTTGAGGAAGTCGCGGCTCGCGATCCCGAAGGCGTCGTCGATGAAGCAGGTGATGATCCGCTCCTTGAACAGCTGGCTCGGGAGCTGGTCGCCGAAATCCTGCCCGGTCCACGCGTGATGGTGCTCGTAGACGTAGTCGATCCGCTCGAGCGCGTAGGGGATCCACCCGATCCCGCCCTCGGAGAGCGCGAACCGGAGCGTCCGGGTAGGTGCGCAGCACCGGCGACCACAGCAGGTCGGCCGCGGCCTGGACCATGTTCATCGGCTGGAGGCTGATCATCACGTCGATCGGCGCGTCGGGCGAGGTGATCACCAGCTCCGAGGAGGAGCCGAGGTGCATGCAGATCACCGTCCCCTCGTCCGAGCACGCCGTCCAGAACGGGTCCCAGTGGTCGCTGTGCAGCGAGGGCCAGCCCAGCTTGGCAGGGTTCTCGGAGAAGGTCACCGCATGGCAGCCCCGCTCGGCCATCCGATGCACCTCGGCCGCGGCCAGCTCGGGATCCCACAGCACCGGGATCGAGAGCGGGATGAACCGGCCGGGTTCGGCTCCGCACCAGCCGTCGAGGTGCCAGTCGTTGTAGGCACGGACCATGGCGAGCGCCTCGTCGGCGTCCGTCGCCGCGGCACGTGCGAACAGCTGCCCGCAGAACTGCGGGAACGAGGGGAAGCACATCGAGCCGAGCACGCCGTTGGCGCTCATGTCGCGCACCCGTTCGTGGACGTCGAAGCAGCCAGGGCGCATCTCGTCGAGCGAGGTGGGTTCGATGCCGTACTCGTCGGGCGGGCGACCGACGACCGCGTTGAGGCCCACGTTCGGGATCTCGCTGTCGCGATAGCGCCAGACGTCGGTGCCGTCGTCCTTGCGGACGAGAGTCGGTGCCTGGTCCTGGAAGCGTGCCGGCAGCCTGCCGTCGAACATCCCCGGAGGTTCGATCACGTGGTCGTCGACACTGACCAGAATGAGATCCTCGGTCCTCACACCTTCACCTCTCGTTCGCTCCGCCGCCCACGGGCACCGCTCGCATTGGCGGGCGGCACGTCCCCCGCGGCCGACGAGCCGATGATACGCCGGGTCCGGGGAACGCGCTCAGCCGTCAGCGACGGGCCAGGTTGGTCCCCCTCGGCCCGGCCGACAGCGCGATCGACTCACCGGCGAGCTCGACCCCTTCTGGGACCGCCTCTTCGAGGATCGCGTAGCAGCGGGAGCCGTCGGGGAGGTCGCAGAGCAGCGCGGTCCACTCGGGGCCCTCTCGTCCGTAGGTCGTCGAGAAGGCCGCGACCGTTCCCGATCCCTCGGCGTGGGAGGTCACCTCGAGGAAGGGCAGCGCACGGGTCGGGGTCCGCGGCCGGAACGTCGCCGGACGTGTCGACCAGAGAGTGGCCGCGTGGCCCGGCCATGTGCATGCCTACCCCGGTCACCAGCCCGCGGGATGCCGGGATCGGCGCGGAGCACCTCGGTCATCGCGGCGAGGGCGTGCGTCGTGTAGTTGCTCCCCGGACCACCGTGGTAGGGGAGGCCGCCGGTGACGGTCAGCGGGCGCTCATCGGTGATCCCGAGGGTGTCGGAGGCGAATGCGACCGAGCTCGCGAAGCACGAGTAGACGTCGAGATGTTCGACCTCGTCCCCGCGCAGCCCGCCGAGCGCGTCGTCCATGGCAGCACGCATCGCGGGCGACTGCCAGAGCTCCGGTCTCGAGGCCATCGCGGAGGGCTCGTCGGCCGCGCCCGCCCCGTGCAGGTAGACGCGGCGTTCGGCCGGCACGCCGAGCGCGTCGGCGCGCGCCTCGGTGGCCAGCAGCACCGCTGCGGCCATGTCGACGTCCATGAACGCGGTCATCAACTTGGTGTAGGGCGTCGCCACCATGCGATTGCCGGCGGTGGCGTCCACGATCTCGGAGGCAGCCCGCCGGACCGGAAACCAGGCATGCTCGGGCTGGGACGCCGCGATCTCGCTCATCGGTGCGAGCACGCGGCCGAGCGTCTCGCGGTGCTCGTCGATGCCGCGTCCGAGATGGGCGCGTCGCGCGGTGTCGAGCAGGGCGAAGGTCAGGTACGCCTGGAAGATGCCGTGTCGTGCCTCGTGCGCGCTCGATCGTGATCGGGAACGGGGTCGGCTCCTCGGGAGGGTACGACCACGCAGGCTCCGGATCGCGCTCGCCGGGTCGCGAGGGCCTCCGCCCCGACGACGAGCGCGAGGTCGAGCTCGCCGCGTGCCATCGCCTCGGCGGCGTCGGCGACGAGGGTGAGCGGGACCGACCCGCCGATGCCCGAGTAGCGACGGTGCGCCGGGTCGGCCCCGAGCCGCTCGGCGAGGCGGCGGCAGGGGTCGTCGTACTCCCAGGACTGGCAGTAGACCACCTGGAGGCTTTCCAGCCCGGTCAGCGCGCCCGACGCTCCGGCGTCGGCCGCCGCCGCTCGTGCCACCGCCTCCCACAGGTCGAGGGGCTCGGGCGCGGGCACCTCCCGCCAGGTGCGGCGTGCCGCGCCGATGATGCAGGGGGCCCGTCGGATCGGCCGACACGCGTCCTCAGGACAGGCGGGCCTGGCCGGGCAGCTTGATCGCCCGGTCGGCGATGATGTTCTTCTGCACCTCGGTCGAACCGCCGCCGATTGTGCTGTAGCGCTGGAAGGCGTAGAGCCGGGTCCACTTGCCGCGGTCGACCGCGTCGGGCCCGCCCACGCGCGAGCACGCCGGCCGGTCCGAGGAGGTCGACCGCCAGCGCGGCGAGGGTCTGGGCGAGCGACGACCACGCCAGTTTGGCGAAGGGCACCTCGGGCCAGTTCTTCTCGCCCTTGATGATCTTGCTCAGGGCTCGGAGCGACAGCAGCCGGGCCAGCTCGATGTCGGTCCACGCGTGGGCGATCCGGTCGCGGAGCGCGGGGTCTGCGAGTGCCGCGGGGTTGACCGACCGCGCCGCGGTCACCATCGCCCGGAGGTCGGCGGAGAGGATCGAGATCTGCGCTGGCGATGCCCACGCGCTCGTGGCCGAGGGTCCCCATCGCCACCATCCAACCCTCGCCTTCGCCACCGAGCCGGCTGTCGGCGCGGAGGGCCGCGTCGTCGAAGAACACCTCGTTGAACATCTCCTCACCGGACATGTCGCGGATCGGGCGTGTCTCGATGCCGTCGGTCTGCATGTCGACGATGAACGCGGTGATGCCCTCGTGCTTGGCGCCGCGCTCGATGGCGGTCGGGTCGGTGCGGAGCAGGAACAGGCCCCATCGGGCCAGGTGCGCGGTGGAGATCCAGATCTTCTGGCCGTTGACCACGTAGTGGTCGCCGTCCCGGATGGCGGTCGTGCGGAGGTTGGCGAGGTCGTTGCCGGCGTCGGGCTCCGAGAAACCCTGGCACCAGTGCTCGTGCGCCTCGAGGATCGAGGGCAGCCAGCGCTGCTTCTGCTCCTCGGTGCCCCAGGCGATGAGCATCGGACCGATCTGCCAGATCCCGTTCGGGTTGAACAGGCCCGGTGTGCGGTACTCGGCCATCACCTCCGAGTAGATGATCCGCTGCATCGCGGTCGGCGCCGCGGCCTCCGTACTCCTCGGGCCAGTGGATCGCCGCCCAGCGGCCGGAGTTGAGGAGGCGCTGCCACGCGGCGCGTCGGTGCAGGGACTTCTCGCCGGTCAGCGAGGAGTCGTCGGTGACCTCCTCGCTCGCCAGGAAGGGTGGGAGGTGCTCGTCGAGCCATCCGCGCAGCTCGTCGCGGAAGGCTTCGTCTTCGGGTGCAAGTGCGAAGTCCACGGCAGGGGAGGCTAGCCGTACGCGCCGTCTACACTGTCGCCGACATCGGCGAGGCGTCGCCACGGGGGTGTGCAGTGGACTTCACATTCGACGCCGAACAGCTCGCGCTCCAAGACGTCGCGCGCCAGGCGATGGACGACGTCGGCGGCGACACGCTGCGCGAGCTCGCGGACGATCCCGTCGGGCGTGACCGACCGAGCTCTGGGAGCGCCTGGTGGCGCTCGGCTGGACCGGCATGCTGGTGCCGGGCGAGGGAGCCGGGCCTCCTCGAGATGTGCATCGTGCTCGAGCAGATGGGCCGGGTGCCCCTTCCGGGCCCCTTCTTCTCCTCGCCGGTCACGGCCACCCTGGCCGCTTGCGCCCTCGGCGCCGACGAGCTCCTCGGCGGGCTGGCGTCGGGCCGACGCCGCGGGAACGGTCGCGCTGCACGAGCAGGGGCACGGCCATCCGCTCTCGACGGTGCGTGCCGCGTGCCCGCCGGAAGGGGTCGGAGTGGGTCCTGACCGGGACCAAGCCGATCGTGGTCGACGGCCACACCGCGGACTGGGCGATCGTGGTGGCGCTCGCCGAGGAGGGCGTGCGCTCCTTCCTGCTCCCCGCGCCCCGAGCCGAGCCGGTCCCGGCGCTCGATCCGACCCGCAAGCTCGCCCGGCTGGTGCTCGACGAGGAGCCCGTCGAGCCGATCGGACCGGCCGGTGACCAGGCGCCGCTCTGGCGCGGCGTGCTCGACGACGTCGTCGGTGGCGCTCGCAGCCGAGCTGGTCGGCGTCGCCGGACCGCGCGCTCGAGGAAGCCGTCGAGTACGCGAAGGCGCGGGTGGTCTTCGACCGGCCGATCGCCTCGTTCCAGTCGGTGAAGCACCGCATCGTCGACATGTACCACTCGCTCGAGATGGCCCGCGCCGGGGTGCACTTCGCCGCGTGGGCGGCCGACACCGGTGCGCCCGAGCGCGCGCAGGCGGCCGCGATGGCCGCGGGCTATGCGGCCGAGTCGGCGGTGCGGGTGACCGGGGACGACATCCAGGTCCACGGTGGGGTGGGTTTCACCTGGGCCAACGACGCCCACTTCCTCTTCAAGCGCGCCAAGCAGAACGAGATCCTGATGGGGGGAGCGGGGCTCAGCAGTTCGAAGAGCTGGCCTGCCAGCTGGTCGACCGGGTCTGACGGTGACCGACCGGTCCGGCCGGTCCACCCCGCCAGGCAGTGCCGGTGCTGCGGCGGGCGTCGAGTTCCACCTGTTCCTCCCGCAGCTGCGCCTCGGGCCCGACGCGCTGCTCGAACGGGCGCGGACCGCCGAAGCGGCGGGGTTCGTCGGGATGGCGCTCATGGACCACCTCGCGCCACCCGGCGCGACCGACCAGCCGATGTACGAGGCCTTCACCACCGCGGCCTGGCTCGCAGCTGGCACCGAACGCCTGCGCCTCGGCACACCTGGTGCTCTGCGACGCGATGCGCCACCCTGCCGTGCTCGCCCGCCAGGCGGTGACCCTCGACCACTTCTCGGGTGGCCGCTTCGAGCTCGGGATCGGGTCGGGCTCGGTCCCCGGCGAGCTGGTGTCCTTCGGCATCGGGGACCCCGGGCCGGGCGCCCGGCTCGACCGGTTGCGAGGAGACCCTCGAGCTGCTCACCGCCTTCTGGTCCGGCGAGCACGTCGAGCACGAGGGGCGGGTACTTCGCCGTGCACGGCGCGCGCCAGCTGCCCGTGCCCGCTCGGCGGATCCCGATCGTCATCGGCGGCACCGGTCCGCGGACCCTCGCGCTCGTCGCCCGCTTCGCCGACTGGTGGAACGTCCCGATGCACCGTGCCGACCGGTTCGAGGCGATGCGCGAACGGGCGGGCAGGGCGCGCCCCTCGCTCCAGATCCTCGTCACCCTGGTGACCGATGAGCGTCGACGTACCGAGGTGGTCGAGACGGCGATCCGGCGGTTCGGGCGGAGGGCGAGGCCGGACATCTGATCGGCTCGCCGGCGGAGCTCCTCCCCGCGTTCGCCGCCTGCGCGGGCAGGGGAGTGCGAGCGGTCTACACCTGGTTCACCGACTTCGCTTCCGCGGAGACCCTCGCGTCCTTCGGGCGCCGAGGTGGTCGAGGCGGCCGGGTGACCGACCGTCGCCCCTTGGTGGGCGACGGTGGCGCGTCAGAGCGAGTCGACGACCCGCGTCGCCTTGTACCCGGCCCGAGGCAGCGTGTTGCGCGCGAGCGGCTCGATCGCCGCGTCGACCGCGAGGGTCTCCTTGATGGTCGTCGCCAGTCTCGATGCCACCGCCTCGCGTTCGGCGACCTCCTCGGTCGCCACCTCGACCTCGAGCACGAGCGGTGCAGGACCCCCGTCGGGCCGGAGGACCCGGTACTCGAGCGACGGCTGCGCCACGAGCGCCTCCGAGCGGAGGCACCCTTCGAGCTCGTTGAGCTGGAAGCGGGTGCCCTGGCAGCCGAGCAGGTCCTTGAAGCGCCCGCCCCACAGACCCCGGACCGAGGTCTCGCCGCAGGGGCACGGCTCGCGGTGGATCGCGCAGGCCTCCTCGAGGTCGTAGCGCAAGAGCCCGTTGTCGCGGTCGAGGGTGGTGACGGTCAGGTTGCCCCATTCACCGTCGGGCACCTCCCGTCCTGTGGCCGGGATCGACCGCCTGGACCACCGCCCAGTCCTCGTGCACGTGCGCACCGGCCGACTGGCCGCAGGGCCCGCCCACATAGGCGTAGCACTCGGCACCCGCGGTCATGAGCGGCATCCCGCCGCGCCCGAGGCCGAAGCCGAGCGGGGCCTTCAGCCCGGTGAGGCCTGCGTCCTCGAGCGGGATGCCCAGTGCGGTGGCCACCTCGATGAAGCGGCCGGTCGCGAACCCCATGAAGGGGATGTCCGGGGTGATTCGGGTCCAGAAGCGAACCGCCTGCTCGGCGAGCTCGTCGGTGTCGGGGGGCGGGACCCACACCGAGAGCAGGCCGAAGTACTCGTAGGTGGCCTGCAGCATGATGCCGCCGCCGTAGAGGTAGGCCGGGTGGGCGTGGGTCACGATGCTGCCCGGCCGGTAGCCCATCCGCCACCAGTTGCGGGCCGCGGACTCGTACTCGACCCAGAGGTCGTGGCGCGTCCAGACGGTGATCGTCGGCTGGCCGGTGGTGCCGGTCGAAGTGCCGAGCCGCACCCCCTGGCGCGGGTCGGTGAACCGGTAGCGGCCCCAGGGAGGTTCGGCCGCCTCGGAGTCGCGGAGGTCCTGCTTGACCGTGAGGGGGACCTGCGCGAGGTCGTCGACCCCGCAGATGTCGCCCGGTCCGGTCACGCCGGCGGCGAGCAGCTTCTCGCGGAAGAGCGGGACCGGGGTCTCGAAGATGCGGACGACCATCGAGGCCAGGCGCTCGTCCTGGAGTGCGCGCCGTTCGTCGGCCCCCATCGCCTGCTTCGCCGGGTCCCACAGTGCCTGGTCGGTCGGGCGGGGGACCGGACCGAGCGTGCCCGGTCCGAAGGGAGGGGTCGAGACGTCAGCCATCGGGCCATCGTATCGACGGGGATCAGCGTGGGTCCGTGGCGCGGTGCTCGATGATCGCGGCGATCTCCTCGGCCGCGCGCGCGGAACGCGGTGGCGGTGGGGCGCCGGAGCCCGTCACCGCTCTCGTCGAGCACGCCGGCGACGTGCTCGAGGAACAGGCCGACGAGAAGCGTGCGCAGGGTCCGGGCCACCGCGGGCCGGTCCTCGTCGCGGCAGAGCGGCGGTTCGCGTGCCGCGAGCCAGCGCTCGAGGAGGCCCTGGGTGGCCGCGAACAGGTCGGTGCCGACCGCCGAGGCAGTCTGGTCGCCGCGCATCACCTCTCCGAGCATGAGCCGGATGAAGTCCTCGACATCGAGCATCGAGTTCAAGATGTCGTCGAGGAGGTCCGACAGCTCGGGCGCGGTCTCGCCCGGCAGCCCGACGAGAATCGGCCGAGGTCAGGTTCCCGGTGAGGCCCCGCTCCTCGAGGATCGCGACGAGGAGGTCCCGCTTCGAGGGGAAGTAGTGGTAGAGGGAGGCGACGTTGAGCCCGGTCGCCGCGGCCAGGTTGCGCATCGACGTCCCGTCGACGCCCTGCTGGGCCATGAGCGAGAGCGCGGTGTTGAGGATGTGCTGGCGTTGCGAGGACCCGTCCGTGCGGCGGGCCGGCTCGCCGGCGGAGGTGGCCACGGCTCCATTGTGGACCACCCGGCATCCCGGGCCACCCGGCGGCGCCGGCCACGGCTGACCCCGGCAGCGGCCGCGGTACGAACGCCCGTTCGGGCGGATGGTCTCAAACGAACGTTTGAACTACGATCGACCGAGGCCGCTCCGGCCGGACCACGAGGGGAGATCGATGGCAACCGACATGCGGAGCTCCGCCGAGGGCACGCCCGTCCCGATCCCGTTCGACCCGTTCGAGCTGCAGGACACCGTCTCGGGAGACATCCGCGACCCCTACCCGCGGCTCGCCGAGCTCCGTCGCGAGTCACCGGTGCACGTCGGGCCCCTCGACCTCGGTGACGGTGCATCCGACGTCGACCCGAGCACGCCGCCGCCGGTCACGGTGCTCGGCTTCGACGAGGCCGTGCAGGTGCTGCGTGACCACGAGACCTACTCGTCGACGGTCTACGAGGGGGTCATGGGCGAGGTCATGGGCCGGACCATCCTGCAGATGGACGAGCCCGAGCACCGGCTGCAGCGCGCCCTCGTCTCGCCCACCTTCCGCTCGAAGGTCCTCGAGCGCTGGGAGGGCGATCTCGTCCGCCGGGTGGTCGACGAGCTGATCGACCTCTTCGCGGCTGAGGGCCGCGCCGACCTGGTCAAGCAGCTCACGTTCAACTTTCCGGTGCAGGTCATCGCGCACATCCTCGGGCTTCCCCGCAGCGACTTTCCGGCCTTCCAGCGCTGGGCCGTCGAGATCACGAGTGTCGCGGCCAACTGGGAGCGGGGCATGGAGGCGTCGACACAGCTGCGCGACTACTTCGCCGCGGTGCTCGAGGAGCGCCGCGCCCACCCGGCCGAGGACCTGATCAGCGACCTCGTCCAGGTCGAGGTCGACGGGCGCAGGCTGGAGGACGAGGAGATCTACTCGTTCCTGCGGCTGCTGCTCCCCGCAGGCGTCGAGACGACCTACCGGGCGTCGGGGAGCATGCTCTACGGCCTGCTCACCACACCTGACCAGTTCAAGGCGGTGCGCGAGGACCGCTCCCTCGTCCCGATCGCGTTCGAAGAGACCATCCGGTGGGAGCCGCCGGTCACCGTGATCCTGCGCCGCGCCGTTCGCGACACCGAGCTCGCCGGAGTGCCGGTCGCCGAGGGTGCCGACGTCGGACTGCTGCTCGGCGCGGCCAACCGCGACGAGCGCAAGTACCGCGACCCCGACAGGTTCGACATCTTCCGCGAGTCACGCCAGAGCCTCGGTTTCGGCTTCGGGGTCCACGTCTGCCTCGGGATGCACCTCGCCCGGATGGAGACGCGCGTCGCCGTCGACACGCTCTTCGACCGGCTTCCGGACATGCGGCTCGCACCCGAGCCCGGCCAGGACCTCCACATCAGGGGGATGGCCTTCCGCTCGCCGATCGCGTTGCCGGTCGAGTTCACCGCGGCCTGACCGCGCTGGCGACGAGCGCGTGTCGCTCGGGCCCGGTGCGCGGGCGGATTGTTAGGGTGACCCGATGCCCGTCTGGCTGACCGACGCGGAGCACCGTACGCTCGCCGCCGCCTGCGACCGGATGGTGCCGCCAGGCGGCCCCGGGCCCGGTGCGGTGGAGGCGGGCGCGCCGGACTACATCGACACCCTCCTCGGGGCCTTCACCTTCGACCCGCCGCGGATCTGGGCCGGTGGCCCGACCTCGGGGCGTCACGGCGGTCGCGAGGGTTTCTCCGCCTTCCACCGCCTCGGCCCGCTCGACGAGCTGGCCTGGCGGATGCGGATCGAGGGCTCGAAGGGACTGCCCGAGCGCGAGTTCAACGGACCGGTGGTGGGGCTCCAGGAGCGCTACCGCGACGGCCTCGCGGCGCTCGGCGCCGACTTCTGCGAGCGAACGGGGGAGGAACAGGACCTGCGGCTCCGGGCTCTCCCGGAGTTCTCGACCCTGCTCTTCCACCACGTGTGCGAGGGGATGTACGGCGCCCCCGAGTACGGCGGGAACCCCGGATGTGTCGCCTGGGAGGCCGTCGGTTTCGAGGGCGACGTGCAGCCTCGGGGCTGGAGCGACCAGGAGGTGTCCGACCCGTGACCCTCGACGCGGTGATCGTCGGGTCGGGCCCGGGCGGTGTCGACCGCCGCCGACGTGCTGACCCGGGCGGGCTGGTCGGTCGCCATCGTGGAGAAGGGCCGCAACCACCTGCTCGGTCCCGGCGATGCGAGCGTGCTCGCCACGGACTACTCGAACGACGAGGTCAAGTTCCTCAGCCGCCACTTCCTCGGCCCCGACCCCCTCGTCGAGCCGCGCACCTTCCGCACCCGGGAGTCCGACGGTGACCGGACCCACGTCGGCGAGGTGAACTCGATCCCCTCGACGGTCGGCGGGGGAGGCACCCACGCGGACGGCAAGGTTCCGAGGTTCATGCCCGACGACTTCCGGCTGCTGTCGGTGCTCGGCCCCCAACCCGACGCGGCGGTCGCCGACTGGCCGGTCGGCTACGACGAGCTCGAGCCCTACTACGCCGAAGCGGAGCGGTCGATCGGCGTCGCGGGCGTGGCCGGCGCCAACCCCTTCGCCGGGCCGCGCTCGGGCCCGTACCCCATGCCCGAGGGAGCGCCGATGTACGGTGCCACGCGGTCGGTCGCGGCCGCCGAGCGCCTCGGCTACCACCCCTACCCCGCGCCGACCGCGGCCAACAGCGTGCCCTACGACGGGCGGCCCGCCTGCAACAACTGCGGCTTCTGCGCGTTCTTCGGCTGCCCCATCCACGCGAAGGGCGATCCGGTCGCCATGCTGCGGCGCGCCCTCACGAGCGGTCGGGCCGAGCTGCTGGCGGAGACCTTCGTCTCCCGCGTGCTCGTCGACGGCCGGCGGGCGACCGGGGTCGAGCTGATCGAGCGCGACGGCACCCGTCGGGTCCTCGGCGCGCGCCACGTCGTGCTCGCGGGGGCGCGATCGAGACGCCGAGGCTCCTGCTGCTGTCGGGCATCGAGCACGAGCTCACCGGCCGTTACCTCATGGTCCACTTCCAGACCATCGCCGCGGGTACGATGCCCTTCCGGACCTACGCCGAGCGCGGCCGCGCGGTCACCCACGTGCACGACGACATGATCGTCGGCGACGCGGCGACCAAGGCGGCGGCCGTCGAGGCCGGCTTGCCGTGGCTCCGCGGAGGGATGGTCGAGCACTCCGGGCCGGCGCTTCCGATCATGGAGGCGAAGCACTACCCCTGGGGCGAGCACCATCCGCGCCTCATGGACGCTTCGCCGATCCGCAGGCACCTGTGGGCCTTCACCATGCAGGGCGAGGATCTCCCCTATGCGGGCAACCGGGTGGACCTCGACCCGGCGGTCAAAGACGCCCGCGGGGCACCGGTCGCCCGGGTGACCTACCGGCCCGGGCGACACGAGTTGGCCGCGTCGGCCCACTACGGACCACGGTTGCGGGCGATCCTCGAGGAGATGGGCGCCACCTGGACCATGGTCACCACGTCGCCGGGGCGCGGCAATGCCGGGTTCACGCCGGACGCGGTCCCCGAGAGCCGGCACGTGATGGGCACCCTCCGGATGGGCGCGGACCCTGCCAGCTCGGTGGTCGACCCGACCGGCCGTCTCCACGGCCTGGACAACGTGGTGGTCGCGGACTCCTCGGTGTTCGTGACGGCGTCCGGCTACGGACCGACGCTCACCCTCGCCGCCCTCGCCGCCCGCGCCGCCCGCCTCTTGGTCTGATCCCTCGCACGCGCCCTGCGGCGTCGCTCATCGACTCCCGCGGGTGAGCAGCAGCGTGCCGGCGATCGGCCCTCCGCCGTTGCTGACGGCGGCCACCTCGGGCAGCGAACCGCCTCGACGGCGCACCTGGCGGGCGCCGCCCTGCCCCCGTAGCTGGACGCACGCCTCGTGGATGAGCCCGAAGCCGTGCAGGCGACCACCCGAGAGCTGACCGCCGGCGGTGTTGAGCGGCAGCACGCCGTCGCGTGCGATGGCGGTGCCATCGGCGACGAACGGGCCGCTCTCTCCCCGCCCGCAGAAGCCGAGCGCCTCGAGCCAGACCATCGCGAGGATCGAGAAGCCGTCGTAGAGCTGCGCCACGTCCACGTCGGCGGGCCGGAGGTCGGTCCGCTCCCACATCGAGGCCGCCGCGTCGCGAGCGGCCATGGTCGTCGGGTCGTCGAACTGGTCCCAGCTCGGCCGGCCGCGCAGCGCGGTCCCGACCGCGTCGACGTGGCACGCGGGATGGGGCATGTCGGGCGCGTACTCGCGGTGGGACACCACGAACGCCGTCGAGCCGTCGCTCGGCGCGTCGCAGTCGAAGAGGCACAGCGGGGTCGAGATCATCCGGGCGTCGAGGTAGCCGGCCAGGTCCATCGGCTCGCGGTAGACCGCCACGGGATTGTGCGCGGCGTTGCGCCGTCCGTTCAGGGCGATCTGGCCGAGCTGCTCGCGGGTGAGGCCGAACTCGTGCACCCGGCGGGACGCCACGAGGGCGAGCCAGTTGACCGCCGAGACGGCGCCGTAGGGGAGGTACCACTGGAGGAAGCCGGAGAAGCGGGGAACCCCGCCGGACCCCCCGCCGCCGCCCCCGATCCCCTGTCGGCCCCCGCTGCCCTGGGCGGTCGACTCGGTCACGGTGCGGTAGACGAGCACGTGGCGGGCGAGGCCCGCGCCCACCGCGAGGCAGGCCGCGATGCAGCGCGCGCATCTGGCCGGGTCCCTCGCCGCCGCCGTCGTGCCACCCGAGCCGCAGGCGCAGCGCGTCCTGGACCTCTGGGGAGGTCGGCCCGGCGAACCCCGGCGTGCCGGTCCCCATCCCGGGATAGGTCGCGAGCCCGTCGATGTCCTCGCGGGCGAGGCCCGCGTCGTGGACCGCCGCGAGGCAGGCCTCGACCGTGAGGTCGAGGTCGCTGCGCTCGAGGTGGCGCCCGATCTCGGACTGCCCGATGCCCGAGATCACCGCCTCGCGCTCGAGCGGGTCCGGCGGGCTCACGCCGGACCCCCGGCGCCGGCGGGGCGGAACAGCGGCAAGAAGACGTCGTCCTGCTGCTCGAAGACCACCTCGACCGCCATCCCGATCCGGACGTCCTCGACCGCCACGTCGACCAGGTTGGTCATCAGCCGCACCCGGTCGTCCTCTTCGATCGCGACGAGACCGACCAGGTAGGGCTCGCTTCCGGGGATCCACTGGTGCACGTTGCAGGTCGAGGCCACCACCGTCGCCCGGCCGCTCACCGCCTCCGGCGAGAGCTCCGACGACAGGCAGGCCGGGCAGACCGGGGCGGGGGGGTGGACGAAGGTGCTGCACTCCTGGCAGCGCAGGAACCGCAGCAGACCGTCTGCCCCGCTCGTCCAGAAGAACCTGTTGTCGCGGTCGACCCGGGGCAGGAGGCGCAGCACCGGACCCCTGGCCGGCACCCCGCGCGGTGGGTCGGTCATCGGCGGTCGAGGACCTCGGGATTGACGATGTGGCGCGGGCGCGCGCCGGCGAGCAGCCGGCAGAGATCCTCGGCGATGGTCGCGGTGTGGTTGGACTCGGTGTCGTAGGTCGCGCCACCGATGTGAGGGGTGAGCACGACCGAGTCGAATCCGGTGAGGGGGTGGTCGGTGGCGAGGAACTCTCCCTCGAAGTGGTCGAGCGCGGCCGCCGACACCTTGCCCGAGGCGAGCGCCTCGACCAGCGCGTCGGTGTCGTGGAGGGCGGCCCGCGCACTGTTCACGTACACCACGCCGTCGCGCATCGCCGAGAACTGCTCGGCGCCGATCATGCCGGCGGTCTCGTCGGTCACCGGCGCATGCATCGACACCACGTCCGATCGCTCGAGCAGCTCGTCGAGGGAGACCGTCGGCTCCGGCGCGTACGGGTCGTAGGCGAGCACCTCCATCCCGAGGCCGCGCAGGCGCCAGCGGGCGGCTCGCCCGACCGCCCCGAGTCCGACGAGCCCGGCGGTCCGCCCGGCCAGCTCGAAGGCGCGGAAGCGTTGGTAGGGGATGGTGCCGTCCTTGTAGATCTCGCCGCGGCGCACGTCGGCGTCGGCCGCGACCACCCGTCTCGAGGCGGCGAACAGCAGGCCGACAGTGAGCTCGGCGACCGCGTCCGCGTTGCGACCGGGGGCGCGGAGCACCGGGATGCCGGCCTCGGTGGCGGCCGCGACGTCCACGTTGTTCGGGTCGCCGCGACAGCTGCCGACCGCGATGAGGGGGAGCTCGAACAGCGGCCCCGCACAGCGGTCGCTCTCCACGACGACGATCGAGGCACCCGCTTCCTCGGTGCGGGCGGCCAGCTGCTCGGCGTTGTAGATCCGGAGGGACGGCTGGTCGAGCCACGAGTCGAGGGTCAGGTCGGCGAGCTCGGAGAGGAGCTCGAGGCCGGGCCCGCGCAGGGCGGCGGTCACCAGCGCCTTGGGTCGTTCGGACATGCGGTCGGTGCCTCCTCACTCGGGTTCGCGGTGGACCCCGAGGGTGGCACCGGCTCGACGGCGGGTCGTCGTCCATAATGGCTCCCTGATGACCCGGTTGTCAGATCTGTGAGCCGCCCGCGGGGCGAGGACTGCACCATCGGGGTCGACGTCGGCACGACATCGGTCAAGGCGGTCGCCGTCGACGCCGGCGGCTCGGTGCTCGCGCGGGCACGCGTGCCGCACCGGGTGGTCACCCCTGCGCCCAACCACCTCGAGCACGAGGTGGACCGGGCCTGGCGGCGAGGACCCCGCAAGGCGTTCGCCTCGGTCTCGGCGGAGCTGGACGGGCCTGCTGCCGGGGTGGTGGTCACCTCGATGGTGCCCTCGGTCGCCGCGGTCGACCGGCGTGGCCGGCCGCTGTCCCCAGGCCTCCTCTACGGGGACGCGAGGGCGCGTGACGAGGCGGCGCCTGTCGGGCACGACGGCGCCATGGGCGAGCGCGACGAAGGTCGGCGCATGCTCGAGTGGGCCGTCGAGGCGCACCCCGATGCCGCCGGTTACTGGCCCTGCCAGGCCACGGCCACCCACGCGCTCGCCGGCGTGCCGGCCGTCGACTCGGCGGCGGCCGCGGCGACCTACGGCGGACTGCACCTGGGCGACCGCTGGGACCGGCCGGCACTCGACGCGCTCGGCGTGACCGAGGACAAGCTCTGTCTGGTCGTGCCGATCGGCATGCGTGCGGGCGCGGTGCCCGGCACGCCCACCGCGGTCGGTGGCGGCTCGGTGGACGCCTTCTGCGAGCAGATCGTGGCGGGCGCCAACCGGCCCGGCGACGTGCTGGCGATCTTCGGAGCCACGCTCGTGGTCTGGGTGGTCACCGACGAATGGGTCGAGGTGCCCGGGCTGGTCTCGTTCCCGAGCACCGAGCCGGGCCAGGTGCTCGTCGGCGGCGCGAGCAACGCGGGCGCGCTCTTCGCCGACTGGGCCCGCGGTCTGGTCGGCGCCGCCGCGCCGCGTCGGCACACCGCCGAGGTCAACGGCACCGTCGAGCGGGGCGGCGAGCCCGACCGCGTGCCGGTGTGGCTGCCGTACCTGCGCGGCGAGCGCACGCCCTTCCACGACCCGCTCCTGCGGGCGAGCCTGCACGGTCTCGACATCACCCAGGGGCCCGAGGCGCTGGTGCGGGCGGCACACGAGGCGAGCGGCTTCGTGATCCGGCGCATCGTCGAGCACGCCGGTCTGCCGGCCGGACGCGTGGTCGCGACAGGTGGCGGCTCGCGCTCGACGGCGTGGATGCAGGCGGTCGCCGACGCCACCGGCCTGCCGGTCGAGACGGTCGCGGTCTCCGAGGGCGCCGCGCTCGGGGCGTCGTTCCTCGCCCGCCTCGTCGCCGGGCTCGAGACCGACTTCGCCGCGGTGGGCTCGTGGGCCCGCAGCGGCCGCAGGATCGATCCCGACCCGGTGTGGTCGGCTGCGGCGGCAGACCGCTACGCGCGCTTCGGGAGGATCGAGCCGGGTACCTGAGCCGGGCCCGGTGCGAGGTGCTCAGGCGGACGAGCCGTTCGGCACGAACGCCGCCTTCAGCACGCCGCTCACATCCGGGCGGGCGAGTGCTTTGAGCGCGTCCCACCACCGCTCGAGCGGGTAGCGGTGGGTGACCATCGCGGTGAGGTCGATCCGGCCGTCGGCCACCAGCGCCAGATAGTGCTCGATGGCGTGGCGACGGACACCCTCGAACTCCTCGATCGCGAAGGCGTTCGAGCCGGCGATGGTGATCTCCTTGAAGTAGACCGGCGTCCACTCCCAACGGCCGGGGACGGCCACGCCCGTGTAGACGAGCCGTCCCCGCTCGGCGAGCACGCGGACACCGACCTCGAAGGTCTCGGGCTTCGCGACCGAGTCGTACACGACGTCGATGCCGCCGGGGTGGGCCATCGGCAGCCCGTCGAGACCGCGGTGGAGCACCCCGCCGGACCAGGCCGCGAGCTCGTCGACGAGTGCCCCGCGCGGCTCGTGGGAGAAGACCTCCGACGCCCCGTACCGGCGGGCCATCTCGGCCTGGGCGGGGAACCGCGCGACCACCCCGACCTCGACCCCTGGATGGAGGGCGGAGAGGATCGCGACGCTCGAGAGCCCGAGCGCCCCTGCTCCGACGACGAGTGCCCTGCCCCCGGGCGGTGGCGGGTGCCGGAGGACCGCATGGAAGGACACCGAGAACGGGTCGGCCATCACCGCGGCATGGTCGGGGATGCCGTCGGGCACGGGGAAGAGCGTCGAGCAGTGCGCAGCCATCAGCTCGGCCCACGCGCCGGGCGCGCCGGTGACCACCCCGATGTGGACGCCGGGGCCGAGGTCCCCCTTGGTGAAGGACCAGCAGAGGTTGAGGTCGCCGGCCCGGCACGGCGGGCAGAGGGGCTCGATCCCCCTCGGTGCGCAGCTCAGCCAGGGATTGAGCACCACCCGCTGTCCCACCTCGACGCCCCGGGCGGCGGGCCCGAGCCCGACGACCTCGGCGACCACCTCGTGGCCGGGCACGTGGGGCAGCGAGGAGAACGCCGCCATCGGGTTGTCGATGTCGCCGTCGTCGAACTCGCCAAGGACCAGCTTGGCGTCCGAGCCGCACACGCCCGCGAGGAGAGGTCGGGTGACCACCCAGTCCGGATGGATCGGCGTTGCGTCCTCGAGCCGGTGGAGGCCGAAGGGGAGTGCGGCGAGGCGAGCCTCGAGGTCGTCCGCCGGCACCGGCCGGGGCTCGCCCGGGTCGGGCCGGTCGCCGAAGACGAGGGCCTTCACGAGGGCCTGGCCTCCTCCGCCTGCGAGCCGCTCCCGCGCATCGCCTTCATGGCGGCGAGGAACCCGTCGAAGTCCTTCGTCTTCATCTCGACGACCGCCCGCATGTCGGGGACGTAGAGCTCGAACACGTCGCCGCGGATGCAGGCGACGATGCCCTCGGCGACCTCTTCGGGCTGGACGAAGGGCCCTGCGTAGTCGGGGGGATCGTTGTCGGGCTGGTCCCAGATCTCGGTCTCGATCGCGCCGGGCAGGACCAGCCGGACGGTGACGCCGGTGCCGAGCAGGTCGGCCGCGAGCGACTCGCTCCAGCCGGCCAATGCGAACTTGGAGGCGGAGTAGGCGGCCTCGTTGATGATCCCGAGCCGCCCGCCCATGCTCGAGACGTTGACGATGGTGCCCGTGCCGCGCTCGAGGAGCCGGGGCAACAGCGCGAGGGTGATCGCGACCGGCGACAGGTAGTTGACGGCCATCACCCGCTCCACCTCGGCCATGGTGAGCTTCGTCGCCGAACGCCGCATCGGGATGCCGGCGTTGTTGACGATCACGTCGACCGGACCGAGCTGGTCCCAGATCTCGACCGCGAGCCGGCCGGCCCGTGCGGGGTCGGCGAGGTCCGCCGGAAAAGCGCGGGAGGCCGGGGCCGTCGGGGTGCAGTCGGCGAGGACCTCCTCGAGGCGGTCGGCCCTTCGGGCCACCAGGGCGACGGTCGTCCCACCCGCGGCGAGCAGCCGGGCGGTCGCCGCGCCGATCCCCGAGGAGGCACCGGTCACCAGCGCGGCGCCGAGGACTGCACCGGCCACGCCGCTCGCGCGTTCAGCGGCGGTCACGAACCGGCCTCTTCCTCACCGAACAAGGGTAGGCCCTCCCAGCCCTGCGGTGGCGGGGCGAGCCGCCAGTACTGCTCGGGCACGTTGGCGTCGAGCCGCTCCGCGAGAAGATGGTCGCGGGAGAGGGGACCCAGCTGGCTCGCGTAGAGGGCGATGGCGGCGCGTTTGGCCGCCATGTCGGCCTCGACCGGCACGACCGAGGGCGTGGGCCACAGCCCGCGGCGGAACAGCCGCGTGACCCGCCAGGCCAGCATCCCCGGGATGTGCTTGTAGCCGTGGTCCTCGTAAGCGAACCAGGTGACGCCGTCGTCGGCCATGACCTCGCGCACGAGGAGGCCGGCGTCGTGGGTGGTGATGTGGTCGGGATGCGCGAGGCCCATCGGCAGGAAGACCGCGCTCGGCGCCGCGTCCTCGATGGCGCGGCGCAGCTCGGGGGCGATCGCCGAGGGCGAGGGGCGCTCCTCGTCGCTCAGGTACTGGCCGTCGGAGAACTCGAGCCAGACCGGGGCTGCCCCGAGTGAGCCGAGCGCCGCACGGTCCTCCTCGCGGCGGATGCCGACCACATCGTCGCCAGCGGTGAACCCGCCGGCCGCGTCCCAGTCGGTGACCATCTCGGGGTAGGCGGGCGGTCGCCCGGCGAGGACCGTGACCACCGTCGACCCCGGGTAGGTCGACAGCAGGTGGGCCGCACCGAGCACCGCGTCGTCGAGGTGGGGGGAGACGACGACCACCGAGCGCAGTGCCGCGTCGTCGAGGGCCCCCCAGAGCTCCCTGCCGTTCACGGCCCCGCAGCGTAACGGCTCGTCGGGTCAGCCGAGCGAGCGTCGGATGAAGCCGGCCATCCCGATCGCGGTGAGGACCACGAGGAACCCGAGGCACGCAGCGAAGCAGACGCCGGTCGGGATGTGGGGGACCGAGGGCACCATCAGCCCGCGCAGCCCCTCGCTCACGTAGGTCATCGGGTTGCACGCGGACACCACCTGGAACCAGCGGATGCCGTCCAGCGAGGGCCACGGGTACTGGCTCGAACCGGTGAAGATGAGCGGGGTGAGCACCAGCGCGAACGTCACGTTGATCCGGTTGGGTGGCACGAAGGTGCCGAGGATGAGCCCCATGGCCGCGCCGAGCAGCGCGCCGAGGACGGTCATCACGACGATGCCCACCGCGGCCGAGGCCTGCCAGGGGATCGACCCGAGGATCCAGATGCCCACCGGGAACATCACCGCCGCAGCCACGCATCCGCGCAGTGCGGCGAAGACCACCTTCTCGACGGCCACCGCGCCGATCGGCAGCGGCGCGAGCAGCCGGTCCTCGATCTCGTTGCTGTAGGAGAACTCGATGACCAGGGGGAGGGCCGTCGACTGCAGGCCGGTGAGCACGCCGGCGAGCGCGACGAGCCCGGGGAAGAGGACCTGCTCGTAGCCGGGCCGCGCGTACCCGAGCTCGGTGAGCACCTTGCCGAACACGAAGAGGAGGAACAGCGGCTGGAGGATCACCTGCGCGAGGAAGATGGGGAACTCGCGGCCGGTGACGAACAGGTCGCGGCGCAAGATCGCAAGGAAGGTCTGCCACGGCCGCCAGCGCCGCCCCGACGGTGCCTCGAACCGAGCGGGTGCCGTGCCGGTCGTGGTCACCGCAGCGCCCGCCCGGTGAGGTGGATGAAGACGTCCTCCAGGTTCGGTTCACCGAGCGCCACATCGCTCAGGCGACCGCCGGCCGACCCGATGGCCTCGGCGACCGGTGCGACGAAGGAAGCGGCCTCCCCCTCGACGTAGACGCGGAACCGCCACCCGCCACCCGCCCGCTCCTCCAGCGGCTCCACCTGGCGGACGTACGCGAGCGAAGCGATCGCGTCGGCCACCGAGGCCGGCTCGCTCGCGGACGCGGGCTCGACGGCGCAGTCGAGGGTCCGGTCGCTCGGCATGGAGCGCACGAGCGCGCCGGGCGTGTCGAGCGCCAGCAGGGTGCCGTGGTCGATGATCGCCACCCGGTCGCTGAGGGTCGCCGCCTCGTCCATGTCGTGGGTGGTGATGACGACGGTCGTGCCGCCGTCGCGCAGCTCGGCGACCTTCTCCCACAGGAAGAGGCGCGCCGCGGGGTCGAGACCGGTCGAGGGCTCGTCGAGGAAGAGCACCGCCGGGGCGTGCATGAGGGCCCGGGCGATCATCATCCGCTGGATCTGGCCGCCGGAGAAGTCGTCCGGGCGGCCACCGGGGCGGTCGGCGAGCCCGAACTGCTCGAGCAGTTCGTCGGCGAGCCGGTTGCGCCGGAGGCGTGGCACGCCGTGGTAGCTGGCGTGGAAGAGCAGGTTCTGGCGGACGGTGAGCGACCGGTCCAGGTTGTTCTGCTGGGGGACCACGCCGAGCACCCGCCGTGCGCCGACCGGGTCTCGCACCACGTCGACTCCTCCCACCTGCGCCCGCCCGCGGGTGGGCCGGATGCGGGTGGTGAGGATGCCGATCGTCGTCGTCTTGCCGGCGCCGTTCGGCCCGAGGAAACCGAAGATCTCGCCGTTCGCGACCTCGAAGCTCACGCCCGCCAGTGAGTCGACCGGCGCCCTCGGGTACCGCTTGACCAGGTCGACCACCTCGACCGCGTTCGGACCGGCCGGCGTGGACGTCGTGGGACGCTCGGCGGTCGGGGGGGTGGCTGGTGACATGGTGGGCAGAGGGGCGCACACAAGGTGACCCTCCGGAGCCGGGTCGCCGCGTGCAGGGTGCATCGTGGCAGGCCGAGGCTGGCGGGGGCCAGGTGGCACCGCGCGAGGCCGGACCCCGTCGGCCCGGCCATGTGGTCCGGCGGCGTCGACGGTACGCTCCTCGCGGCGCGGTGCCGGATCCGACGACGCGGCCTCGGACCCGGCCCGGGGGAAGGAGAGCGATGAGCGGTGGCCCGCGGCCCTCGGGCCGGCTCGACCGATGAGCCGGTCCACCCGCTGGAACCCCTTGGCCGGGCTCGCCCGGTCGTGGGGGCATTTCGTGCGCCGCTCACGGGCCACCCAGCTGCGCACGGTCGGGATCGTCGCGGTGGTGGTCGTCGGGGTGGTGGTCTGGGTGGCGACCGCACCGGCGAGCGTCAGCTCCGGATCGGCGACGACGACCACGCCGACCACGGGAAGTTCGGGTGCCGTGCCGGTCAGCGCAGCCAGCACTTCGACGCGGGGGATCGACGGGAACCAGATCAACGTGATGTTCCCGGTCGTGTCGCTGTCGTCGCTCGCAGGCCAAGAGGGCTTCGCCGCGGATCCGGAATTCGGCGAGCAGACCAGGGCGATCGACTTCTACGTGAAGCGGATCAACGACTCGGGCGGCATCAACGGGCGCAAGATCAACCCGATCATCGCCACGTTCGACCCGACCAGCGAGACGGACATGCGCGCGCTGTGCAAGACCTGGACGGAGGGATCGCCGGCGGCCTTCGCAGTGATCGACGGCATCGGCGACTGGACCGGTGACAACGAGCTCTGCGTCGCCCAGGAGGGGCACACGCCCTTCATCGGGCAGTGGACGACGGTGACCAACTGGACCGACCAGGGCTCTCCTTATCTCTGGTGGACCGGTCCGGACCAGTCGGTCATCCTCCAGGCCGTCGTCGACTGGGGCATGAGCGCCCACCTGCTCGGGGGCACGCGGCAAGGTGGGGATCATCGCCGGCGACCGGGCCTCGGACCAGCTCGCCCTCAACGACTACCTGCTGCCGGACCTGCGGCGTGTCGGCGTCACCCCGGTGGTCGAGACCATCGCCGCGGACCCGACCGAGTCTGCGACCACCAACACCCAGGCACCACTCGTCGTCCAACAGCTGCGGAGTGCCGGCGTCGACTCGGTCATCCCGCTGATCCCCTTCAACGTCTTCTATCCGGTGCTGCAGGCCGAGACGTCCCAGCAGTACTACCCGCGCCTTTTGCTGAGCGACTACGAGGTGAGCATCGAGTCCGCGCTCGGGCTGATCCCGATCCCCTACGAGAAGGCGCTCGACGGCCAGGAAGGCCTGACCACCCAGACCCTGGGCGGGTCGACCACGCCGTCGGACTTCACCGGTCCGCTCGGTTACGACCCCGGAGTCAGGTCCTGTTGGATCCCCTGGCACAAGGCCTACCCGCAGGTGCCCTCTGGGGCGAACACCGACTACATCGAGGAGCAGGGGCCGGTCGTCGACTGGTGCGAGGCGATCACACTGTTCGCGCAGGCAGCGCGGGCGGCGGGGCACGACCTCAACCGCCGGACGTTCGTGACCGCGCTCTCGAGGGTCACCGACTTCCCCGGGACCTCGACGCCGGTCCTCAGCTACGGGCCCGACAAACGCTACGGCCCGACCCTCTACAAGATCGTGCGCATCCACAACAACGTCCCGCCGAGCCCGCAGTGTCAGCTCACCTCGCAGCACAAGGCGCAGGGGACCTGCTGGGTGACCGTGACGCCCTTCCGGCCGCTGCCCTCGCCCACCGGCTGATCCCACCCTTCCGGGCGCAGATCACTCCCCTGTGGCCCAGGCGAGGCCGCCTGCCAGGTGACGGAGATAGTCCGGGCTCTCCCACGCGGCCGGGAAGTGGCCGAGCGAGGTGGAGAAGACCCTGCCGGCCCCCTCGGTGAAGCACCACGACAGCGGATAGCCCGTCGCCGGCGACCCACCGTCCGCGTGGTCGAGATCGTCGGCGTGGGCGCGCAGCAGCACCCGTGCGTCGGACCGCAGCCCGCGGAACGTGTAGATCTCGTCGTGCCACCGCCAGATCGGGCCGAGGTGCGCGACCGCCGGGTGGGAAGGATCGACCACCTCGAGCCGGCACCACTGGGTCCACGGGTGGCCGTCGAACCGCGCACCGACAAGGGAGCCGTACTCCTCCCACCCGTGGCAGGAGTCGGTCGCCGAGTGCACCGCGACGAACGAAGCCGAACCGGACCGCAGGGTGTCGACGAGTGCCGCGCGCTGGGCCGGCGACCACGGCGTCTCGCCGATGGTGAAGAGCGCCACCACCCGTGCGGCGGCGAGCCTCGAGGGGTCGAGCGTCCGCACGTCCTGCACCCGTTCGAAGTCGAGGCCGGCCGATTCGGCGAGCTCGCCCATCGCGGTCGCCGACTGGTCGAGCACGCCGTGCACCCCCGCCGGACCGTCGCGATAGGGCGCGACCTGGGTCACGTAGAGGAGGGCCGGCGGCGACATCGCCCGCATCGTACCGGCGGCCGCGGGAGGATCCGGCCCGCCTCCGGCGGAGAGCGCTGGATAGAGTGCAGCCGATGTCGCGCGGTGGACCGGACTCGGGGGAGCTGAACCAGGTGCAGGTCACCATCGTCGGCGGCGGCAGCTACCAGTGGACGCCCGAGCTCCTCGCAGACCTGCTCGGGACCGAGTCGCTGCGCGGCGCACGGTTCGTCCTCGAGGACGTCGACCCTGCACCGCTTCCCAAGATGAAGGCGCTCGCGCGCCGGCTCGACGAGGCGCTGTCGACCGGAGCGTCGATCGTGACGACGACCGACCAGCGCCGTGCCCTCGAGGGCGCCGACTTCGTCATCGTGACCATCTCGACCGGTGGGTTCGACTCGATGGCCGTCGACCTCGACGTGCCGGCCCGTCACGGCATCCGCCAGTCGGTGGGTGACACCGTCGGGCCGGGCGGGATCAACCGCGCCCTGCGCAACGTGCCGGTCCTCGTCGGCATCGCCCGGGACATGGCCGAGATCTGCCCGGACGCCTGGATGCTCAACATCACCAATCCGATGACCTGCCTCACCCGCGCCGTGCTCGGCGAGACCCCGGTGAAGGCGGTCGGGCTCTGCCACGAGGTGGGCAACTGGTGCCTCGACCTCGCGATCGCACTCGGCAAGCCGGCCGACGCGGTCCGACCGATCGTCGCCGGCGTCAACCACCTGCCGATCGTGACCGAGCTCGACGTCGACGGCGAGGACGGCTTCGAGCTCCTCCGGGCGATGGTCGAGGAGGCGGGGGGGACCGGGTCGCTCGGTCCACGCCCCGGCCGGCCGGAGGCGGAGCCCTTCAGCCGCGTCGACTTCGTGCGCCGGCACGCGCTGGCGCTGACGCTGTTCGACCTCTGGGGCGGCCTTCCCGCCGCGGGCGACCGCCACGTGGCCGAGTTCGTGCCGGGGGTGCTCACCCCCGAGTCGGGCTGGGGCCGTGACTACAACATCGAGCTCACCACCATCGAGCAGCGCAAGGAGCACCAGGCCGGCTACGTCGGCGACGTGGACGCGTGGCTGGCGGGGGACAAGGAGCTGCAGACGTGGCAGTCCGGCGAGTTGCCGGGCCCGGTCATCGACGCGCTCGTGACCGGCAGGCCGCGGGAGCTCCCCGTCAACATCGCCAACACGGTCCAGGCTCCCGACCTGCCGGCGGGCGCGGTGGTCGAGTCGATCTGCGTCGTCGACGACGCGGGCGTGCGCGGTCGCGACACGGCGCGGTTGCCCGAGCCGTGCGCCGAGCTGCTGCGACGGCACGTCGCGGTCGCCGAGATGGCCGTCGCGGCCGCGATCGGCGGCGACCGCCGGCTCGCCCGGGCGGCATTCCACCTCGACCCGCTCGCCGGCCGCGGCGATCTGCGCGAGACCGAGGCGATGGTCGAGGAGCTGCTCGTGGGAACGGCGTCGTGGCTTCCCCACCTCGCCTCGTGAGCAGGCCGTTCCGAGTGAGCGCATCCGAGTGAGCGCATCCGAGTGAGCGCATTCGAGTGAGGAGGACGGAGATGGAGGTCGGGTTCATCGGTCTCGGCGCCATGGGACTGCCGATGGCGCGCCACCTGGTCGAGGCCGGCCACCGGGTGACGGTCGCCTCGCGCAGTCCCGGCCCGGTGGGACGTGCCGCCGACTTCGGCGCCCTCGACGGCGGCTCGCCACGGGGCGTCGCCGAAGCTGCCGAGGTGGTCGTCCTCTGCGTCCCGAACTCGCCACAGGTCGAAGAGGTGGTCGACGCCATGCTGCCGGCGCTCTCCTCCGGGACGACCGTCGTCGACTGCTCGACCATCGACCCCGAGGTGGCGCGGGCCCAGCACGAGCGGGTCCGCGCGACCGGTGCGGGCTTTCTCGACGCGCCCATCTCCGGTGGCACCGCGGGCGCCGAGGCGGGGACCCTCACCGTCATGGTGGGCGGGGAGGCCCCGACGCTCGAGCGCGCACGGCCCGCGCTCGACGCCTTCGCCGCTCGCATCGTCCACGTCGGTGGGCCCGGGATGGGCCAGGTGACCAAGCTCTGCAACAACCTCGTGTACGCCGCACAGATGCTCGCGACCGCCGAGGCCACCGCGCTCGGCGGTCAAGTCGGGCGTCGACCCCGCCAAGCTCCACGAGGTCCTGGTCCACTCGACGGGCGACTGCGTCGCGGTGCGGACGCGGCTGCCGGTGGCGGGGGTCGTCGCGGACAGCCCCGCCTCGAACGGCTGGCGTCCGGGATTCATGACCGAGCTGATGGCGAAGGACCTCGACCTCGCGCTCGGCTACGGCGCGGCGGCCGAGGTGCCGTTGCCGTCGACGGCGGCGTCTCGCCAGGCCCTCACCGCTGCCGTCGCCGCCGGTTTCGCCCGCGAGGACTTCTCGTCCGTCGCGAAGGTCGTGTTCGGGCTCGCCGGCCTCACGTGACCGCCGGGGGAGGCACCGCGGGGGCGGATCGTTCCGTCCGCCGGCGCTGGTCCTCGCCGCCGACCATCGCGGGCGTGGCGTGGTCACCGTCGAGCGCTACGAGGACTACCTGAATGCGCTCCGTGCGGCCCTGCCGCACTGCGACGGCATCCTCGCCACCGCCGAGCCGCTGCGCCGCCTCGCGGGTGAAGGTGCGGTCGCGGCCCGACAGCGGACCTACCTGTCGGTCAACCGCACCGGTCTCGCCGGGTCGGTCTTCGAACTCGACGACCGCCTCGTCGCGAGCATCTCCCGCGCCGCCGTGGAGGGCTGGACCGGGGTCAAGCTGATGACGCGCGTGGCGATGGACGACCGGCGCGGCGCCGAGGCGATCGAGCTGCTCGGCACGGTGCTCGAGCAGGCCGGGGAGGCCGGCCTCGACGTCATGGTCGAAGCGGTGGTGTGGCGCGGGGGAAGGATGTCGCGGCTCATCGCCGACATCGTGTTGGCGGCGGTCATCGCCCACGACCTCGGCGCACCGCTGCTGAAGGTCCCGGTGCCCGAGGCCCCGACCGGTGACGAGCGGGCCGGCGCGGTCGCCCGGGTCGTGGAGAGCGTGGGCGTGCCGGTGCTCTTCCTCGGCGGACCCCACCGTCCCGACGGCCGCGACGAGGTGCTCGAGGAGGCGACCGACGTGATGGCGGGCGGCGGTGGCGGACTCGCGGTGGGGCGGGCGATCCTGAACGACGAGGACCCCGGCTCGACGGCAGCGTCCCTCGCGGCGATCGTCCACGGGACGTGATCCTCACCCTCGACCTCGGCACGAGCGTCACCAAGGCGGCGGTCTGGGCGGCGGACGGGATGGTCTCGATGGTCGGGGTGCCGCTCGAGACCTCGCACCCCGCCCCCCGCCACGCCGAGCAGGACGCGGACCGGTGGTGGCGCTCGGTGGGCGACGCGTGCGCCCGTCTCGGCAGGGCGCTCGGCGGTGGGCTCGGGTCTGTGGAGGCGGTCGGGCTGACCGGCGCCCGCCAGACGTTCTCGCTGTTCGACGCCGAGGGGCGGGCCCTCCTGCCGGGCATCCTGTGGTCCGACCGCCGGGCGGGCGCCGAGGCGGAGGTGCTCGCCGGTCGCGCCGGCCACGAGCCCGGCGACGCGACGCGGACCGGGCGGCCCGCTCGACGCCGGTTCGGTGGTGGCGAAGCTGGCCTGGGTCGCGGCGCACCGTGCCGAGGAGCTCGCCGCGGCCCGATGGGTCCTCGCTCCGCGGGATGTCGTCGGATGGCGCCTCACCGGTCGGGTGGCGACCGACGTCACCATGGCCTCGCGGGCCGGCCTCGACGCGGCCGACGCGGTCGCGCTGGTGGCGGGCGCCGAGCTCACCGGCAAACTGCCGCCCGTCGTGGCCCCCGACGAGGTCGTCGGCCCCATCCTCCCCGGGGTGTCGGCGAGCCTCGGTGTGCCCGAGGGCACGCCGGTCGTGATCGGCGCCGGGGACCGCGCGTGCGAGGTGCTCGGCGCCGGTGCCGGCGAGACGCGGCCGATGGTCAGCTGGGGCACCACCGCCAACGTCTCGGTCCCGCTGCCCGCGGGCGCGCGACCCGACCCGCCCCCGGGCATCGTGGTGTCCCGGTCCGCGGAGGACGGGTGGCTGCTCGAGGCCGGGCTGTCCGCGGCCGGCTCCTTCCTCGACTGGCTGGGAGGGCTCTGCGGTCTTGGCGCACCTGAGCTCGCAGCGCTCGCTGCCACGAGCCCTGCCGGTGCCCGGGGCGTCGTGGCGACGCCATGGCTCGAGGGCGCCCGTGCCCCCTGGTGGCGGCCCGAGGCCGGCGCCTGCTTCGCGGGTCTCGGACCGGACCATGGCGCGGCCGACCTCGCCCGCGCGGCGTTCGAGTCGGTCGGATGGGAGGTCGCCCGCTGCCTCGACGCGCTCGTCGGCCCGCCGTCCACCCGGTGTGACCCCTTCGGAGCTGGCCCTCGCCGGATCAGGTGCCGGCATCCAGGTCTGGACCGACGTGCTCACCGCGGTCACCGGGCTTGCCGCCGCTCGCCGCCGATCGGGACAGGCCGCCTCTGCCGGCGCGGCCCTCCTCGCGGGCCGCGCGGCCGGACTCGGATGGCAGCTCGACCTGCTCGACCCGGTCGTCGCGCGCGCCGAGCCGGACCCGGTCGCCTCGGCGAGCTACCGGCGCCTGCGGGAGCGGGCCGACCGTCTGGCGGGAGCGGCCCTCGACCTCGACGGCGTCGGCTAGGCGGCTGCTCCACCCGTCGCGGCGAGCGGCGCGGGGTTAACGTGAAGGCCCGATGCCCGAGCAGGTGCTCTTCGACTTCGCGGTTCCCGACGAGCTCCTGAAGGACGTCGTCTCGAGATCGAAGACGCCCGAGGCGATCGCCGACCTCGACGTGATGCCCGGAACCGGGGAGGGCAAGCCGCCGGCCCTCATCGGGATCCTCCGCCGCTACGGTGCGTCCGGTCTGGTCCTCCTCACCGCTGCGGCGCTCGTGCCGGGGAGCTTCGGAAACGGCATCACCCTGATCGGCGCCAACCTCGAGCACTCCTTCCACATCCACGACGCGGCCCTCGGCGCGGTGACCTTCGTGGCCTCGGTGGCGCAGCTGCTCTGGGCGGTGCCGCTCGCCCTCTGGGCGGACCGGGGGAGCCGGAAGGTCGTCGCGGGGGTGGCGCTGCTCGTCTTCTCGGTCTTCGCCCCGCTGATGGGGCTCGCGCCGAACGTCTGGGCCTTCGCCTTCCTCTACCTCGCGGCGTCGGTCGGCTTCGGCGTCAACAACACCGTGCACAACTCCTATCTCGCCGACGCCTACCCGACCGAGGGCCGCGGGCGGATCTTCAGCTGGCACAACCTGTCCGACCCGCTCTCCCAGACCGTCGGCATCCTCATCTTCGGGTACATCGTGACCATCTCCCACAGCTGGCGCTGGGGCACGCTGGTCGCGCTGGCGGGCATACCGATCGGGCTGGCCCTCTTCACGCTGCGCGAACCCGACAAGGGCGCCAACGAGTCGAGCCACATCCTGAAGGCGTCGGGGATGGACATCCACGCCCAGCAGGGCCAGGCGCCACGGGTGCTGCTCGGCTCGGCGATCACCCGCCTGCTCCGGATCCGATCCATCTACTACGAGCTGGTCGCGGTCGCGATCCTCGGGTTCGCCGGGACCGGAGCGCCGCTCTTCGGCAACCTCTACTTCGTGCGCCGCTGGGGCCTCGACACCGCCCAGCGCAGCGAGGTGTACTCGATCATCGGCCTTGCCGCTTTCCTCGGGTTGCCGATCGCCTACGTCCTGGGCGACCGCTACTTCCGGCGGGCACCCCAACGACCGCTCGTGATCGCGGGGATCTGCATCACCGCGTACGGTGGGCTCTTCGTCGCCTCTCTCTACATGCCGCGGCTTTGGATGGTGGTGACCCTCCAGTTCCTCGCCAATGCCGCGGTCTCCCCGCTCGCCATCTGCATCTTCCTCACGCTCGCCGCCACGGCGCCCCCCGAGATGCGCACGATCTGCTTCGCGATGTTCGGTGTCTACTCGCTCGTCTTCGGCGGCTTCACCGGCGCGGTGGTGCTCGGAGCGGTGAGCGACGCGGTGGGCTACCTCCACGGCCCGACCGTGGCACTCACCCTGATCGGCCCGGTCTGCGCGGTGGGCGGGCTCCTCCTCGTGCTCGGCTCGCGCCACGTCCGCCGCGACATCACCCTCGTGATCGAGGACGTCCTCGAGCGCCACGCGGAAGGTCAGCGCCGCCAGGCCGGCGGGGAGGTGCCGGCACTCCAGGTGCACAACCTCGACTTCTTCTACGGTACGAACCAGGTGCTCTTCGACGTCAACCTCGAGATCGCCCGAGGCGAGGTCGTGGCCCTGCTCGGTACCAACGGGGCCGGCAAGTCGACCCTGTTCCGCGCGGTCGCCGGCCTCGATCACCCGCATCGGGGGGTGATCCGGATCTTCGGTGCCAACTGCACCTACCTCGAGCCCGAGCAGATCATCGGCCAGGGCGTCGCGCTGCTCGTGGGCGGGAAGATGACCTTCCCGGGGCTGACGGTGCGCGACAACCTGATGGTCGGCGCGCACACCCTCCGCGGGCCGGGCGGGAGGGCGGCGATCGACCGCTCCCTCGAGCGGTTCCCCGAGCTCGCCGGGCGCCTCTCACAGCCGGCGGGAACGCTCTCGGGGGGCGAGCAGCAGATGCTGGCGCTCGCCCGGGTGCTGCTCACCTCGCCGAAGCTGCTGCTCATCGACGAACTGGCGCTCGGCCTCGCGCCGATGGCCGTCGACCGGCTCATGGCCATCGTCCGCGAGGTCAACGGGGAGGGGACGACGGTCGTGCTGGTCGAGCAGAGCATCAACCGGGCGATGAGCCTGGCGCGAGCGCGCGATCTTCCTCGAACGCGGCGAGGTCCGCTTCGACGGGCCGGCGAGCGAGCTCGTCGGGCGCGACGACCTGCTCCGTCCGGTGTTCCTCGGGGCGGCCGCGGCCGGACTGGGCTGAGGTCGACGTGTCGGTCCCGAGCTTCGTCCTCGTCCAGGGAGCGATCACCGGGCTCGGCTACGGGCTGCTCGCGATGGGCCTCGTCCTCATCTACCGCACCAACCGCGTGCTCAATTTCGCGCAGGGCCAGCTGGGTGTCGTGGCGGCCGTCTTCCTCGTCAAGTGCTTCTACGACTTCGGGTTCGACTACTGGTTCGCGCTCGTGCTGGCGATCGGGCTCGCTGCCGGCGTCGGCGCCCTGAGCGAGCTGGTGCTCCGCCGGCTCTTCGACCGTCAGCGGATCTTGGTGATGGTCGCGACCATCGGGCTCAGCCAGGTGCTCTACGTCCTCACCGCACTGCCCTTCCTCCGGCCGAAGAACCTCTTCAAGCCGTTCCCGGTGCCGATCCACCTCTCGTTCCACATCGGCACCTACCTCTTCACTCCGGGAGAGGTGCTCACCCTGATCGTGGCGCCCATCGTGGCCGTCGCGCTCGCCGCGTTCGTGCGCTTCTCGCCGTGGGGCCTCGCGATGCGGGCGATGGCCGAGAACGCGGAGTCGGCCCGCCTGTCGGGGGTGTGGGTCCGCCGCACCTCGACGATCGCCTGGACGCTCGCCGGCGTCCTGTCCGCCTTCACCGCCATCCTCGCGTCGCCGGGGCAGGCCTCCGCGCTGACCGACGTGCTGAGCCCGGAGCTGCTGCTGCTCGCGCTCACCGCGGCGATGGTCGGCGCCATGGTCAGCCTGCCGGTCACCTTCGTCGCGGCCATCGGCGTGGGCGTCGTCCAGGAGATCCTGGTGTGGAACCTGGCCACCACCGCCCAGGTCGACCTGGTCCTCTTCCTCATCGTCTCGGCGGTGCTCCTCGTCCGGGTCGCCGCCCTCCAGACCGGCGGCCGCGGCCAGGTGGGCTCGACCTGGCTCGAGGCGACCCGTAGCCGGCTCCGGGACGAGGACCTGCTCCGTCGGCGGGTCGGGGGCGCCGGCACCGTGCTCGTCGTGGGGGCCGCGGCGCTGGCGCCTCTCGTGCTCAGCACCGGCCGCTCCTTCCTCATGTCCCAGATCTGCATCTACGCGGTGATCGCGCTCTCGCTCACCGTGTTGACCGGGTGGGCCGGCCAGGTCTCGCTCGGGCAGTTCGGCCTCGTGGCGATCGGCGCACTGCTCGCGTCGCACCTCGGCTCGAGCGTGCCGCTCGTCCTCCTGCTCCCCTTCGCCGGCGTGGTGACCGCGGTGGTCGCGGTCGTGATCGGGCTGCCGGCCCTCCGGGTACGGGGCCTCTATCTCGCGGTGAGCACGCTCGCCTTCAGCCTCTGGCTGATCGGTCCCCTCCTCGGGACGACCTGTTGGAACGCACCGCTCGTCGGCCGGCGCCTCTGCACGGGACTCCCGAACCCGCAGTCCACGCTCATCGCACGACCGAGCCTCTTCGGCATCAGCCTCGGCTCGGAGCGCGCGTTCGCCTGGTTCTCCCTCGCGATGCTGGTGCTGTCGATCCTCATGGTGCGGGTCTGGCGTGACCGCGGCGTCGCCCGGCGGCTGATGGCGGTCCGGGACAACGAGTCGGGCGCCGGCGCGACGGGCATCCCCCTGGCGCGCACCAAGCTTCTCGCCTTCGCCCTCTCCGGGTTCGTGGCCGGCTACGCGGGGGTGTGTCTCGCCTTCGCCCTCGAGCGGTTCTCGACGACCACCTTCGACCCCACCTACTCGCTGCTCGTCGTCTCGATGGTGGTGATCGGCGGCCTCGACTCGATCGCGGGAGCGGTGCTCGGCGCCCTCTACCTGGTGGGCATCCCGGCGATGTTCGGCACCACGCCGACCATCCAGTTCCTGACCAGCGGGCTCGGCCTGCTCGCGTTCATCCTCTACCTTCCGGGCGGACTCGCGGAGGTCATGCACCGGGTCGGGGACCTGGCGGCGGACGCGCTCGGCCGGGTGCGGGGTGGCGGCGGCCCGCCAGTGGCCGACGACCTGGTGCCGGCCGCACCGGTGGCCGCGGGCGAGGTGGTCGGGTGAGCCCCCGCCCCCGCGAGGCGCGCTGTCCGGCCCGGCTCGAGGTGTCCGGCGTGGTGGTCGACTTCGGCGGGGTCACCGCGCTGGCCGGCGTCGACCTGGTGGCCGAGCCGGGGACCATCGTCGGGCTCATCGGGCCCAACGGGTCCGGGAAGACCACCCTGCTCGACGTGATCTCGGGCCTGGTGCGTGCCGAGGAGGGCACGGTGCGTCTCGACGGGGAGAGCCTCGTCGAGTACCTGCCCGAGGAGCGGGCCTCCCTCGGCGTGGTCCGCTCCTTCCAGGACTGCCGCCTGTTCCCGCAGCTGACCGTGGAGGAGGTGCTCCTCGTCACCCAGGACGCGTACCACCCGGTCGGCGTCACCACATCGACGCTCCAGATGCCCTGGGCGCGGCGGACCGAGCGCACCAAGCGGGCGGCGGTCGAGCGCGCGATGCGCTCGTTCGGCATCGACCGGTTCGCCCGGCACCGCATCGCCGAGCTGTCGACCGGCACCCGACGGGTCGTCGATCTCGCCTCGATCATGCTGGCCCGGCCGCGTCTGCTCCTGCTCGACGAGCCGACCGCCGGCATCGCGCAGCGTGAGGCCGAGGCGTTCGTGCCGCTCCTGCGGCACCTCCACGAGCTGGCCGACACCACGATCCTGCTCGTCGAGCACGACGTCCCGCTCGTGTTCGCGCTCTGCTCGACGGTCGTGATGATGGAGAGCGGCCGCGTGGTCGCCGCGGGGACCCCCGACCAGGTGCGCCGTGACCCGCGCGCGCTCGCGGCCTACCTCGGCGCGAGCGAGGAGGCCCTCGCCGTCTCCGGCGACCGTCCCGGCGGGCCGAACGGACAGACGGCGGCCACCGGCGGGGACGCTCCGGCCTGACTGCGCTCGGGCGGGGCCCGGTCAGATCCGCGGCTTGGCCGGGCCGAAGGGGACGTCACCGCGCAAGGTGACCCGGTGGCCGACCCGCTCGGCGTCGCCGTAGTCGTCGAGCGCGTAGTGCAGTGTGGCGCGGTTGTCCCAGAAGGCCACCGAGCCCGGCTGCCAGCGGAACCGGCAGGTCAGCTCGGGCTGCTGGCAGTGGCGGTAGAGGAGGTCGAGGACCGCGTCGGACTCGAGCTTCGACATCCCGAGGATGGTCTGGGTGAAGTGCGGGTTCACGAACAGTCCGTTGCGGCCGGTCTCGGGATGGGTGCGGACGACGGGGTGGAGCGCGGGGAGCAGCTTCTCGCGCCGCTCGCCCTGCCACTCGTATCCCCCCATCGCCTCGACCTCGGCGGCGAACCACGGGTCGTAGTGGATCGCCACCAGCGTGTCGCACATCGAGCGGAGCGGCTCGGCGAGGCGGTCGTACGCGTCCTGCAGGCTGGCCCAGACCGTGTCACCCCCCACCTCGGGGACGGTGAGCATGGAGAGGATCGACCCGAAGGCGGGGGCGTCGAGGAAGGTCACGTCGGTGTGCCACCAGCTCGCACGGTCCTCGCGTCCGTCGATCGCGAGCACCTCGCCGTGTCCCTCGATGGCCGAGATCACCGGATGGCCCTCGGTCACCTCGCCGAATTGGCGGGCGAAGTCGGCCTGCTGCCCGGGTGTCAGCTGCTGGTCGCGGAAGAACACGACGTGGTGGTGGTTGAGGGCCTGGCGGACCGCGCCGACGACCGGCTCGCCGAGGGGACGTGAGAGGTCGAGGCCGGCGATCTCGGCCCCGATGAGCGGGGAGAGCGGTCGGATGTCCAGATCGGTGGCGACGGCCATCTGGCCAGTGTGCCCCAGCGGGAACCGAGGCTCAACCGGGGACCGGGGATGTGGGAGCGTGGGGACGCGCCGTCGGACGCGGGCTCCACGCGGCGCGAGGACGGTGAGGATGACCGAGGTGGGAGGCGGTTCCGACCAGGCGCGACCGAGAAACTTCTCGCCGTGGTTCCAGGCCGTCTCGCGGCTGATGGCAACCCGCGAGGAGGATCCGCTCCCCGACGGCGACGTCGCGGCGATCGAGGCCTGGCGCGGGCGGGTCCGTGGGCGGCTCGAAGACGCCCTGGCACCGTGGCCGAGTCCGGTCGACCCTGCGATCGAGCTCGCCGACGAAGGCCGGGGCGACGGCCACCGCCGCTTCCGTCTGGTCTTCGACAGCGAGGACACCATGTCGGTTCCGGCCTACCTGCTGGTGCCGGACGGCCGCACCGCGCCGGGCAGCGGGGTGCTCGCGATTCACGGGCACGGCCCGGGCAAGTCGCGGGTCTGCGGGCTCGATCCCGAGGCGGCGCCGGGGGAGGCCTACGCGTCCGAGCTCGCCCGGCGCGGGCACCTGGTGCTCGCCCCCGACCTCCGGTGCTTCGGCGAGCGGGCGGACTGGAACCCGCCGGACCACTACGCGTGCGACACCAATCTCGTCCACCAGGTCATGGCCGGCTGGAGCCCCCTCACCCAGAACCTGTGGGACCTGATCCGCGCGCTGGACGTGCTCGCGGTACACCCGCTCGTCGACCCCTCGCGGCTCGGCGCGGTCGGCTTCTCCTACGGCGGGACCGCGACCCTGTTCCTCGCCGCGATCGACCGACGGGTGTCGGCGGCGGTGGTGAGCGGCTACTTCTCGTCGTGGGCAGAGTCGCACAAGGTGCCGTGGAACATGTGCGGCTCGCAGGTGCTTCCCGGCATGCTCGGGCGCCTCGAGCACGTCGACCTCGGCGCGCTGGTCGCACCGAGACCGCTGCTCGTCGAGACGCGGCCGCGACGACCTTCTCTTCCCGGTGGCCGCGGCAGACCGGGCGGTCGCCGGGCTCAGCCGCGTCTACGAGACATTCGGGACGGCCGACGCGCTCGTGCACGACGTCTTCGACGGCGAGCACCAGTGGCACGGCACCCTCGCCTACCCGTTCTTCGAGCGATGGCTCTCCGGCTGATCGACCGCGCGGGACAGGCAGCCGGGTTCGCGCTCAGCCGTCGAGCACGAGGAGGGAGGCGGCGTCGTGGTCGAGGAAGACGGTGGCGTGGGGGGTGCGCTGGAGGAGAGACGCCGGGCAGGACGTGGTGACCGGACCTTCGAGGGCGGCGCGCACCGGGGCCGCCTTGCGCGCCTCGGGGACGATCGCGAGGACCCGGCCGCGCGCGGAGCAGCGCCGGGACGGTGACGGTGAGCGCGGTGGCCGGGACGTCCGCGTCGGTCGCGAAGTGGCCCTCGCCGACCTGCTGGGCTCGGCAGTCGGGGTCGAGGCGCACCTCCTTCACGTCGAGGGGGTCCTCGAAGTCGGCGGTGGGCGGGTCGTTGAACGCGAGGTGGCCGTTCTCGCCGATCCCGAGGCAGCAGAGGTCGAGGGGGTGGGCGGCCAGCAGTGCGGCGTAGCGGTCGCACTCGCCGGCGGCCGGGGCGAGTCCGTCGATGTAGTGGGCGGCCCGGGGTCCGGCCGGTGCCACGACCCGCTGTCGGATCCAGCGGCGGAAGCTGGCCGGGTGGTTCTCGCCGATCCCGACGTACTCGTCCATGTGGAAGACCACCACGTCCTGCCAGGGCACATCGGGGGTCCGCCCGACGAGCTCCTCGACGAAGGCGATCTGGGAATTGCCGGTCGCGAACATGGCGTGGGCGACACCGGAGCGATCCACCGCCGCGCGGATCACCTGGGCGGCGGCGCCGGCCGCGTCGCGCGCCATCGTGCGCGCGTCGGGCGACGACCACGGACCTCGGGGCCATCCGTCGCCGTCTCCGAGGGGGGCATCGGCGCACTGTAGGCCACGGCGGACCCCGCTCCGCTTCTGGCCGGATCGCCGCGCTCGCGGGCGTGCGCGCTACGGTGCGGGCCGAACGCCCGGCAGCGGGCACCCGTGAACGGATCGGGCGCCCGACGCCCCGAGGGTCCGAGACTAGGGGAGGAGCCCCAGGTGGCAGACGACGACCTCGAGCACGATCATCGGGGAGCCGACCGGCACCACCGTCGTGACCGTCGAGCGCGGGAAGCCTCGCCGAGTTCGCGACGGCGGTGAAGGACGACAGCCCGGTCTACCGCGACCCGAGGGCTGCGGCCGACGCCGGGCTGCGGGGTATCCCCGCGCCGCCCACCTATCCCTTCGTCATGGAGAACTTCGGCGCCTACCCCGAGCTCCAGCCGAGCCGACACGCCGAAGGGAAACCCGATGGCCGAGGTGCTCGGCCCGCTGATGGCGAACGGCGGCATCATCCTCCACGGCGAGCAGGAGTTCACCTACCGCCGCCCGATCTTCGCCGGCGACGTGCTGGTCGGCGAAGGGCAAGGTGGTCGACGCCTATCGCAAGGAGTCGAAGGGACGGATCATGACCTTCGTCGTCGTGGAGACCGCGTGGACGCGAACGGGAGCAGCGGCGAGGCGGTCTGCACGTCGCGGATGAACATCATCCATCGGATTTGATGGGCGCAGCGGCCGGGCGGGCGACGAGGAGCACAGGTCCTGCGCCAGATCGACGAGGGGGTCTGCTGGATCACCCTGAACCGGCCCGAGGCGGGCAACGCGACTCACCCCCGCGATGCGGAATCAGATGGTCGAGTGGCTGGAGGAGGCGTCCGCCGATCTCGCGGTACGGGCCGTGGTGGTGACCGGTGCCGGCGAGAAGGGCTTCTGCACCGGCGCGGACCTGCGGTCGCAGGACCCGGGCCCGCCCCGCCCCGAGGGCGCACCCGACCGACCGGTCGGAGAGGCCGCCCGTCTGATCCGCACCGGCTGGCAGCGTTTGATCGCGGCCGTCCTCGACTGCGAGAAGCCGGTCATCGCCGCGGTCAACGCAACCGCCGCCGGTGGAGGGATGCACCTCGCGCTCGCCTGCGACCTCGTGCTCGCGGCCGAGGAGGCCACCTTCATCGAGGTGTTCGTCCGCCGTGGCATCGCGCCCGGACGCGGGCGGCGCGCTACCTGCTGCCTCGCCTCGATCGGCCCCCAGCGTGCGAAGGAGCTCTTCTTCTTCGGCGACGAGCTGCCGGCCGCCGAGGCGGAGCGACTCGGTCTGGTCAACCGGGTCGTGCCGCGGGCGGAGCTGGCCGCACCTCGCCGCGCGAGTGGGCGGCCCGTCTCGCGTCGGGCCCGACCCGGGCGATCGCGGCGGCGAAGCATCTCACCAACAAGTCCCTCGAGTCGGACCGGGCGACGGCGTTGTGGGACGAGGCATGGTGCAGGAGCTGGTGTCGGCAACCGAGGACTGCCGCGAAGGCCTCGCTGCCTTCGCGGAGCGGCGCGAACCGACCTTACCGGGTTGGTAGAGGTGCGACGGCGGGGGCTCGACGACCCGGACCGCACCTGGTCGCGAGATGCTAGAAACTCTGCCGTGAGATCGACCTGGTTGACCACTGCCGAATGGCTGGCTGTGTTGCGGATCGGCCTCGGGATGTGGTGGATCGAAGAGCTTCCTGCACAAGGACAAGGCGCCTGGCTGACCCGCGGCGCCGGCATCGCATGGGGCGCGTCGGTCGCCGAGAAGCACAAGTGGCCGTTCGTGAAGACGGAGCTTCGACCGGATCGTGAAGCCGCATCCGAACCCGATGGCCTACGTCGTCGTCTTCTGCGAGCTCGCGATCGGGCTGGGTCTCGGCCTCGGCTTCCTCACCCCGATCGCCGCGTTCGCGAGCATCCTCTTGAACCTCCTCTACTTCACCTTGATGATCAGCGATTGGGCGGAACAGGGCCAGAACCTGATGATGATCCTCGCCGCGGTCGTCGTGCTCGGCACCCACGCGTGGGACATGTGGTCGATCGACCACCTGCTGCACCTGTTCGGAGCCTGACCGTGCCGGTCGGCATCACCGACGAGCACGAGGAGCTGCGGCCGCCACCCGCGGTGGTGCGAGTCGCGGTGCCCGTCGGCGGTCACCCGGGAGTGCGCTGGACGCACGGACAGCGACGAGCTCCCTCCGTTCTGGTGCGGACCTCGCGGCCCAGGGGACCCTCGGGATCCACCTTCCCGAGGAGCTCGGCGGCCAGGGCGGCGGGCTCCTCGATCTCGCGGTGGCGGCAGAAGAGCTCGGGCGTGTGCGCGGCGCCGGGCCCGTGGTCGACCACCGCGTCGTCGCGGCCGTCCTGGCCGAGCCACGCCGGGCCGTCCCAGTCGAAGGAGCTTGTGCCCCGGCTCGTCGAGGGCACGATGCCGGCCTCGCTGGTGCTGCCGGTCGCCGACGCCGACGGACGCGCCTCGCCCGCCGGCCGGACTGCGCGGCGACCCGCGGTACCGACGACCGGCTGGTCGTATCGGGTACGACCGGCCCGTGCTGAACGGCTCGGTCGTCTCGCTGCTGCTCGTCCCGGTCCATGTCGTCGGCGAAGAGGTGTGCTGGGCCCTGATCGACCGGGCGCAGGCGTCGGCGGTCGAGGAGGCCGAGAGCTTCGACTCGTCGCGGCGCTCGGCGATCTGGGTGCTCGAGGAGGCGACCGTCCCCGTCCGCCCGGACCCTTCCCGGACGTCGCGACCGAGCGGGTCCGCGACCTCGCCCTGCTCGTGGTCTCGGCGGAGGCCCTCGGCGGCGCACGTTGGTGCCTCGAGACCGCCGCGGAGCACGCCCGCAACCGCCACCAGTTCGGGCGGCCGATCGGCCAGTTCCAAGGCGTCAAGCATCGGCTCTGCGGACATGCTGGTCGAGGTCGAGCAGGCGGTCGCGGCGACATGGGACGCGGCCGGCGTCGATGGACGAGCGCCGGCACCGATGGGGCGCGGCTCGCCCGGGGAGGCCGAGCTCGCGGTCCAGCTGGCGTCGACGCTCGGCGCTCGACGGCTACGTCGAGGCCGCCAAGGGCGCCATCCAGGTGCTCGGCGGGATGGGCTTCACCTGGGAGCACGACGCGCACATCCATCTGCGACGGGCGACGACGTTGCGGCAGTTGCTCGGCGGGACCGCGCCGCAGCGTGCGCGAGGCGGCCCGGCTCGCCGGTCGGGGGACCCGCCGCCGGCTCACCCTCGAGCTGCCCCCGGAGGCCGAGCGAGCTGCGGGCGATCGGCTCGATCCGCTCGTCAGCGCCATCGCCGCGCTCGCCGACCCGGCGGAGCAGCGCCGCGCGCTCGCCGACGAGGGGCTGCTCGCTCCGCACTGGCCCGCACCGTGGGGCCGCGGACGCGGGACGCGGTCGAGCAGCTGGTGATCGACCAGGCCTGCGCCGAGGCCGGCATCCGCCGTCCGAATCTCGCGGTCGCCGCATGGGCGCTCCCGACCGATCATCGCCCACGGCACGGCCGACCAGCGCGACCGATGGGTGGCGCCGACGCTCCGCGGGGAGGTCCTCTGGTGCCAGCTCTTCAGCGAGCCGGGGGCAGGGTCGGACCTCGCGTCGCTCGCCACGCGTGCGACGCGGGTGCCGGGCGGCTGGTCCCTGGACGGTCAGAAGGTGTGGACCTCGGTGGCGCAGCGCGCGGACATGGGGATCTGCCTGGCGCGCACGGATCCCGAGGCACCGAAGCACCGCGGGATCACCTACTTCCTCGTCGACATGCGGTCCGAGGGGATCACCGTCCGCCCGCTCCGCGAGATCACCGGTGCCGCGCTGTTCAACGAGGTGTTCTTCGACGGGTGCTTCGTGCCGGACGACGCGGTGGTCGGCGAGGTGAACGGTGGCTGGCGGCTCGCCCGGACCACGCTCGCCAACGAGCGTGTCTCGCTCTCCTCGGACACCGCGTTCGGCGATGCGCTGGAGGACCTCCTCGCACGGCTCGCAGCCGGCCCGTCCCTCGCCGGACCCGTCGTGCTCGACCGTCTCGGCGCGCTGCTTGCCGAAGCGCAGTCGCTGGCCCAGCTCGGTCTCCGTGCGACCCTGCGCTCGGTCGGCGATCTCGAGCCCGGTCCCGAGGCGAGCGTCCGCAAGCTGCTCGGCGCAGAGTTCGACCAGCGGCTTCAGGAGTTCGGGCTCGACCTCCTCGGACCCGACGGGTGCGCTCGACCCGGGGCGAAGCCGCCCGCTGGGCGCACGGCGTGCTCCAGAGCAAGTGCCTCACCATCGCGGGTGGGACGAGCGAGGTCCAGCGCAACGTGATCGGCGAGCGCCTCCTCGGTCTGCCCCGGGACCCGGAGCCGGGCCGGTGACGACCGCCACCGGACGGTACGGGCGGGCGGCGCGGCGACGGGCGTATGACAAACTGCTCGGCGAGCAGGAGACGGAGGTCTGACCGATGGGTGATGCCGTGCTGTACTTCGAGGACGTGACCGAGGGGGACGAGGCGCCGGTCCGCTCGCACACGCTGACCCGCACCGATCTGGTCATGTACGCGGGCGCCTCGGCCGACTACAACCCGATGCACCACGACGAGGTCAAGGCGGTGGCGGCCGGGCAGCCGAGCGTGTTCGGGCACGGGATGTTCTCGATGGGGCTCCTCGGCTCCGCGCTCACCGACTACGTCGGCATCGGCCACGTGCGCCGGTTCCAGGTGCGGTTCGCGAAGCAGACCTGGCCCGACGAGGAGCTGCGCACCCGGGTCGTCGTGACCGGCAAACGGATCGAGGGTGGCGAGCATCTGGTCGACCTCGACGTGCGACTCGCCAACGCGGACGGCGAGGAGAAGGTGGTCGGCGAGGCGACCGCGGTGGTCCCCAGCCGCAGCTGAACCCGAGTGGCCGACCGGCGGCCGCTCCTCTAGAAGAAGCTGAACTTCGGGATGCCCGAAGAGATGCCCTTGAACAGCTCGCCCTTGGCCGAGGCGAGCTCGGCCGGGCTCCACATCGAGTCGCGGTGGATCTCGCCCACCGGGTGGAAGCCGCCCATCACCCAGACGTTGCCGCCGAAGACGACGAAGTTCTGCCCGGTCACGTCGGAGGCCTCGTCGGAGGCGAGGAAGGTCACCAGCTGCGCGACGTTGCGCGGGTCCCAGTCGTCGAAGCCCTCGTCGGCCTTGGCCATCTCGCCGAAGAGGTTTTCGGTCATGCGGGTGCGCGCCCGTGGGGAGATCGAGTTGACGGTGATGCCGTAGCGCTCCAGCTCGCGGGCGAGCACCCAGGTGAGGGAGGCGATTCCCGCCTTGGCGGCCGAGTAGTTGGCCTGGCCGGCGTTGCCGTAGAGGCCGGCCTCCGAGGAGGTGTTCACGATGTGCCCGCTCACCTGCTCGCCGGCCTTCGCCCGGGCCCGCCAGTAGACCGCGGCGTGGTGGGAGGGCGCGAAGTGCCCCTTCAGGTGGACGCGGATCACGTCGTCCCAGTCGGACTCCTCCATGTTGAAGCTCATCTTGTCGCGGAGGATTCCGGCGTTGTTCACGAGGACGTCGAGGGAGCCAAACGTGTCGACCGCCTGGTCGACGAGCTCCTTCGCACCCTGCCAGCTGCTCACGTCGGACGCGTTGACCGCCCCGTCGCTGCCGCCCTGCTTGATGAGGTCGACGACCTCCTCGGCCGGGTGCTTGTCGCCGCCCTCGCCCGAGACGGAAGCACCCACGTCGTTGACGATCACCTTGGCGCCCTCGGACGCGAGCAGCAGTGCCTCTTCACGCCCGATCCCGCGCCCTGCGCCGGTGACGATCGCCACCTTGCCGTCGAGCAGTCCCATCTGGTCCGTCCTCCTGTGTCCGGGTGCACCACCGCCCACGGCGAGCGGCCGGGGCGGAACCGGGGAAGCATGGCCGATCGGCGACCACCGGGGCAAGGTCGGGGCCCGCCGGCCCTCGATGGTAGGTTCAGCCGGATCGGGCCGAGTGTGAACGGGGACGGCGTGAACGGATCGGAGCAGCCTGAGCCGGTGCCCCCCGCGGGGCGCTCGACGGTGGGCCTCGCCCGGGTCTCGCCGCAGCTGGCTCGCATCGACCGCAAGGTGCGGCGCGAGGTCAGCCGACTCGCCGGGCTGTCGTACGCGCAGCTCGCACCGAGAGAGGCCGTCCGCATGGCGTACAACGTGCTGCTGCGCCGCGAGCCGGACGAGCCGGCCTGGACGGAGCAGGCCCAGGCGCTGGCCGCTGGCGAGCTCTCCCACGACGACGTCGTCGACAGGATCCGCTGCTCGAGCGAGTTCCGGACCCAGGTCGCCATCGGCGAACGCAGTCTGCACAGCTCGCTGCACGCGAGCCGCGCCGAGTTCATCATCGGATTCCCGCCGGCACGGGCGATCGTCGACCTCGGCGGTGGCCACACGGTCGACCCGCGCGGCGCGCTGGTGGTGCTCGGATATCCTTACGACTTCGACGAGCTGGTGGTTGTCGACCTGCCGCCCGACGACCGGCACCCGCTCTACCGGTCGGCACGCTTCGAGGCCGGCCGGACCGCCCGGGGCCGGGTCCGCTACGAGTACCGCTCGATGGCCGATCTCTCGTTCGCGGCGGACGGGTCGGTCGACCTGGTCTACAGCGGCCAGTCGATCGAGCACGTCACCGAAACCGACGCGGACCGTGTGCTCGCCGAGGCCTTCCGCGTCCTGCGTCCCGGCGGCCATCTCGCCCTCGACACGCCGAACGGCCGGGTGTGCCGCCTGCAGCAGGACCAGCTGATCGACCCTGACCACGAGGTCGAGTACACCCTGGCAGAGCTCCGGGCGAAGCTGGTCGCAGCCGGCTTCGAGATCCTCGTCGAGCGCGGCCTCAATTGGGGAGGCCCCGCGACCGCCGAGGGGCGCTTCGACCCCGCCGCGCTCGCCCGCCACCACGGCATCTACGATGATGCGGTCAACTGCTACCTCCTCGCGGTGCTGGCCCGGAAGCCGGGCTGACCGGAGCGCCTCGTGAGTCCCGTGCGGACCGGGTGGCGCTCGGCTCCTTCGAGCGGGACGGTGCGCGTAGGGGAGCGGCCCGGATCCAAGCTGGCGCGGTGGTTCGCGGCGAAGGATCCCGGTGCCCTCGCGGTCAAACGGTCGCTCCGGGCTGCGGTGGTCATGCCAGCGGCCTTCGGGTTCACACACGTCGTCTTCGACAGCCCCCAGGTCAGCCTGTTCGCGGCCTTCGGGTGCTTCGCGCTCCTCCTCCTGGTCGACTTCCAGGGGCGGGCGCGCACGCGCCTCGTCTCCTACCTCGTCCTGAGCCTCGTGGGGTCGGCACTCGTCGTCGTCGGCACGGTCGTCTCGACCCACAAGGTGGCCGCGGTCCTCTCGATGGCAGTCGTCGGGTTCGCCGTCCTCTTCTCGGGGCTCGCCGCTCCCCAGGTCGCCACCGCGTCGACCGCCGCGTTGTTGACCTTCGTCCTGCCGGTGGCGGTCGCCGCTCCCGCCGGGTCGGCCTGGCCGCGGCTCGCCGGCTTCGCGGATCGCGGCGGCCTGCTCGGTGACCGCCTGCATGCTGGTCTGGCCGACCCCCTGGCACGACGATCTCCGCCGCAGGATCGCGGCGGCACTCGGTGCGATCGGACGGCTGGCGCGCGCGAGCGCCGTCGGACGAGAGGATCCCGCGGCACGGGTCGCGATGGAGGACGCGGTCGGCGCGTTGGCCGACCAGTTCGCCGGCACGCCCTATCCGCCCACCGGCGCCGCAGCCGGGGCGACAGCCCTCGCCAAACTGGTGAGCCGCACCGAGTGGGTGGCCGGCAGCGCGGCGATCGGCCAAGGTCCCACGCCCGAGCGCGCGTCGATCCGGCGGGTCCTCGCGGGGGCGGCCGAAACGCTGGAGTTGAGCGCATCGGTCGTCTGCGACGAGGCGGCCCATCCGGCGCTCGATCCGGAGCTGGCCGACCGGCTGCAGGCCGCGACCGCACGCCTCCACGACGTGGTGCGCGACGAGCTGGACGCAGAGGTCACGTCGATGGTCGACGAGCGTTCCTCCGCGATCGACGCGCCGCCCGGGGGCTCGCACCGGGCGCCTGTCGCGGTCGAGCAGTCCCTCGAGCCCGCCTTCCACGCGCGGGCGCTCGCAGTGGCGACGGCGATGGTCTCCGACGCGGCGCTGCAGGCGGGCGGCCTCCAGCCGGCCGCGCACCCCGGTCCGCCCGGGGCGGATCCGTCGGCGAACCTCCGGCGACGCCTCGTGTCCCATCTGTCACCCCAGTCGGTGTGGTTCCGCAACGCGGTGCGCGGCGGGGCCGGGCTCGCGCTGGCCGTCGCGGTCGTCGAGCTCACCGACGTCGAGCACGGCTTCTGGGTGGTCCTCGGGACGCTGTCGGTTCTCCGCTCGAACGCGCTCGCCACCGGATCGACGGCGTTGCGCGCGGTGGCGGGGACCGCGATCGGCTTCGTGGTCGGCTCGGCGCTGATGGTCGCCGTCGGGGGCCACACGCCGGCGCTCTGGGCCCTGCTGCCCCTCGCAGTCCTGGTGTCGGGCATGGCACCTTCGATGATCTCGTTCGCCGCCGGGCAGGCCGGGTTCACCGTCATGGTCGTGATCCTGTTCAACATCATCGACCCGTCGGGATGGCGGGTCGGTCTCACCCGGATCGAGGACGTGAGCATCGGGTGCGCGGTGAGCATCGTGGTCGGGCTGCTCTTCTGGCCACGGGGCGCGACGGCCGCCCTCGGGCGCGCGCTCGCCGACGCGTTCGTCCGGAGCTCGGGGTACCTCGCCGACGCCGTGGACCGGCTCACCGTCCTCGACCGGACGGTGGACACCTCGCCAGCCGCGGGCGCGGCGCACCGCGCCTATCTCCGCCTCGACGACGCCTTCCGGCAGTTCCTCACCGAACGCGGTGCGAAGGTGGTCCCGGTCGGGACGGTCGCCAACCTCTTCACCGGCGCGAACAGGATCAGGCTGGCGGCCTACATGCTGGCGAGCCTGCCGCCGGTGCCGACCGGACCGAACCGGCGCGAGCTCGAATCGGTCGCGGTGGCCGGCGCGGTGCTGCGCGACTCGTATGCCTCGAGCCACCGGTGGTACGAGGAGTTCGGTGAGCTGCTCGGCGGTCGCCGCGAGCGACTCGACCCGCCGCTCGGGCGCGACCAGGCGCTCGAGCACGTGCTCGGTGAGGCGTTGGATGACGCCGGTACCCGCCGGCGCGACGACCAGGTCCGGGTGATGCTGCGCATGCTCTGGGCGGACCAGCTCCTCGAAGCGCAGCGAACGGTGCAGGAGGACCTCGCCGCATCGGTGGAGCTCTTCACCCGGAGGAGCCGCCGCCGCCCGCTGCCCTGACCACGGCAGCGCCTCCGGGTTGCGCGCGTCGGACGGGCTCGGCTGGACGGACAGGCTCGGCGCGGCGGACGTTACGCCGTGGGTGCGGGCGGGGAGACTCGAACTCCCACCCCCGAAGGGACCGGGTCCTAAACCCGGCGCGTCTGCCAGTTCCGCCACACCCGCGCCAGGCCGATGTTAACGAGAGCGACGCGCGCGGCGCTCGCCGCGCCGAGCCGACGGAGCGACGAGGGGTCCTGGCTATAGTCACGCTGTGCCACCCGCACAGCACCCCACGACGCCGGCGCCCCCGTTCGAGCCCGTCCGCACCGAGGACGCCGACCCGGTTGGGGGCGCCGCCTATCTCGACCAGGTGATGGGCGAGATCGACGCGGAGGTGCGGCGGCGCCGAGCCTCGGGCGACCTCCCTGCCGGCCTCGAGCGCGAGCTCGACGAGCTGTTCCTCGAGTTCTCTCCGGTGGGGCTCCAGGGCAAGGCCAGGCTCCGCGAGACGCTCGCGCTGGTGGACGGCTCGGCCTATGTGGACCTGGCCGTCCCCACCGAGTCGCAGAAGCCGATCGGCGGCCTGGTCAAGCGCTCCATTCGGAAGGCGATCGGATGGTACCTGGGCTTCATCGTCCACCAGGTGGTCAAGTTCGCCTGGGCGGTCTCGCGGATGCTGCACGTCCTCGTCGACCATGTCGAGGACCTCGAGGCGGCGGTCGAGGTGCAGCGGACCCCCGAGCTGCCGGCAAGCGCGGTGCCCGGCTGCGGGTCCGGATGGTGGTCGAGCGAGGCGCGTGCCGCGGTCTCCGGGGTGAGCGGCCGGGTACTGCACGCCGACTGCGGGACCGGCTCGCTGCTCGACCAACTGGTCGAAGACGGGGTCGACGCGTACGGTGTCGACCCCTCCGAAGGCGCGGTCGAAGAGGCCGCCCGCCGGGGTCTCGACGTCCGGGCCGAGTCGGTGCTCGAGCACCTGGCGGTCGTCGGCGAGGAGGCGCTCGCCGGGCTGGTGCTGACCGGCTCGATCCAGTGGCTCCATCCGAACGAGCGGGCCCGACTGGTCGAACTGGTGGTGTCGCGCCTCGCGATCGACGGCGTGCTCGTACTCCACTCCGCGACGCCCGAGTCCTGGGCGGCGCGCTCGAACCCGGTGCTCCAGGACCTCGCGCCCGGACGCCCCCTCCACGCCGAGACGTGGCGCCACCTACTCGCCGAACGGGCCTTCCGCGAGACCGGCCTGCGTTTCGGGGGTGGGGACAGCCGGCTCGAACGGGTCGAGGGGACGGGCAGGGAGGTCGAGGGGGCCAACGCGGCGATCGACGCGGTCAACGCGCTGCTCCTCGGCCCCGCCGAGTACGTGCTGGTCGCCGTCCGGGATCGGTGAGGGGCGTCCACCAGTTCGTCCCCGCACTCCTCCCGCGGGACGCGACGGGCGACCACACGCTGGCCCTCCGGGACGCCCTGCGCGACGCCGGCTACGCGTCGGAGATCTACGTCGAGGCGGCTCACGACGAGCTCTGGCACGAGGCGACCTACTTCGAGCGCTATCCCGAGCGCGCCAGGCCCGACGACATCCTCGTCTACCAGCTCTCGACCGCGTCGCCGGTGGCGGAGTTTCTCATGGGGCGCACGGAGATCCTGGTGCTCGACTACCACAACGTGACACCCGCCTCCTTCTACGACGGCTGGGAGGACCACACGAGCGACAAGGTCACGCTGGCGCGCGCGCAGGTCGAGGCGCTCGCGCCCCGCGCGACGCTCGGGATCGCCGACTCGGCCTTCAACGCAGCAGAGCTCGAACGTTTCGGTTGCAGGGCGACCGACGTGGTGCCGATCATCGTCGACGTCGAGTCTGTCCAACACGACTGCGACGAGCGCGAGCGGTCCCGCCTCGCGGCCGACCACGGCGACGCGACCGTCCTGCTGTTCGTCGGGCGCCTCTCACCCAACAAGTCCCAGCACGACCTGGTAGAGGCGCTCCTGCTCTACCGGCGCTGGTTCGATCCCGACGCGCGGCTGCACCTGGTGGGTCCCGCAGTCACCGAGACCTACGCCGCCGCGGTCTTCGGATTCGCAGGGGAGCTCGGACTCGGAGGTGCGGTCCGGCACGGCGAGCACCTCACCGCCGCCCAGCTCACCGCCTGGTACGCCGACGCCGACGTCTTCGTCTGCCTGTCGGAGCACGAGGGCTTTTGCATCCCCTTGCTCGAGGCCATGGGATCGGGGCTTCCCGTCGTCGCCTACCGGGCCGGTGCGGTTCCCGAGACGCTCGGCGACGCCGGGGTCCTCCTCGACTCGAAGCGGCCGAGCGTGGTCGCGGCCGCGATCGCGCGGGTCCACGAGGATCCGCTGCTCCGCGAGTCCCTCGCCGCCGCCGGCCGGCGGCGCGTCGGCGCGTTCAGCGCGGCGACCACCCGTGCCCGCTTCGTGGAGGTGCTGGGTGGCCTCGCCGCCGGTTCCGGAGCGGCGTGAAGCTCGCCTTCGTCACCCCGCGTTACGGCACCGAGGTGATCGGCGGTGCCGAGACGGCCGCGCGCATGCTGGCGGAGCGCCTGACCCTCCGGCCGGGCTGGGAGGTGCACGTCCTCACCAGCTGCGCGCTCGACCATCTCACGTGGGAGAACGTCGAGTCCGCGGGGACCTCGGAGCTCAACGGGGTCGTGGTGCAACGGTTCCCGACGGCGAGCCGGCGCCTCCTCGACTACTTCGAGCTCGACGGGCGGCTGCGGGTCGCTCCGGCGCGCGCCTCGCTCGAGGAGTCGCGCCGCTGGGTCGCGCTCAACGGCCCGATGTGCCCCGACCTGGTGGACGCCGTCGCCGACAGCGAAGCGGACGTGATCGCCTGCTATCCGTACCTCTTCGCGACGACCGTCGACGCGATCGCGGCGTCGAGGGCGCCGACGGTCCTGCATCCGGCGGCTCACGACGAGCCGGCGCTGTACCTGCGGGCCTTCCGCCGCAGCTTCGCCGACCTCGACGGGTTCGTGTACCACACCCGTGCCGAGCGTGACCTCATGCAGCACGTGTTCCCGATCGCGGCCCGGCCCCAGATCGTGCTCGGCCTCGGGGTCGACGAGCCGAGCGGCACCGGGCGTCCCGGCGGGGAGATCCTCGGGCTGGGGGAGCGACCCTATCTCTGCTACCTCGGGCGGGTGGACGAGCACAAGGGATGCGGGATGCTGGCCGCGTACTTCGTGGCCTACAAGGAGCGCCACCCGTCGGACCTCGCGCTCGCCTTTGTCGGCCCGGTGTCCGACGAGGCGCCGCGGCATCCCGACATCGTGGTGACCGGCACCGTCGACGAGGCCGACAAATGGGACATCCTCGCCGGCGCGCAGACGATGGTCACGCCGTCGGCCTACGAGTCCTTCTCCCTGGTGGTGCTCGAGGCATGGCGCGTCGGTGTCCCGGTCCTCGTCAACGCGGCGTGCGCGGCGATCATGGAGCACGTGCGCGGCTCGGGTGGAGGGCTCTGGTTCGACTCCTACCGGACCTTCGAGGCGGCCCTCGACCGTCTCACCTCGGACCTGGGCCTGCGCGGAGGCTCTCGCGTCGGCCGGGCAGGGGTACACCTCGCGCTACTACCGTTGGCCGTCGATCATCGACCGCTACACCGGGTTCCTCGAAGGGGTCGTCCGGCGAGGCCACCGTGTCCCGCTCGGGTGCGAGCGCCTCGAGTTGCCGGCGGGAGGAGCGGAGTACGTGCGGAAGGGACGGGCCGAACCCGTGCAGAAGAGGTGAGCCGCAGTGGCTGAGGCGACCTCGCAGCCGGATCCCGATCGGGAGCTCGCACCCGACGAGCGGGAGCTGCTCGCCGCCTTCGACCGGCTCGCCCCGCAGGGATCCCTCCGCTGGGGCTTCGACGACGCTCTGCGCCGAGTCGACCAACCCGACCAGGCGACCGCCGCGGGCGCACTCCCCTGGAAGGGCCTGCCCGACGACCTCTGGGACCGGGGGCGGTCGGCGAGGATCGGGCGGCGCTTCGTCGGCGACGTCGCCGGTGTCCTCGCCGAGCTGCTCGCCGCCGACGCCCGGGAGGTGGCAGACGCCGCGGTGACCGCGGTCAACGGCGACCGGTTCGTCGCGACCTGGGACGCGCTCCGCTACCTGGCCGCCCGGGTCGACGCCCTCGAGCACCGCGCCGATCCCTTCGGGCTCGCAGTGCCCGAGCTCGGTCTGCCGGTGCCCGACCTTTCCGAATGGGCCGGGGCCCTCGCCACCTGGTGCGCACCGGTGGCCGGCTGCCGCCAGGCGGTCGTCGGCGAGATCTGCGACGGGTCGGCGCTCGGCGCGCTCGTCGGCACCGGACTCGAGGTCCGGGCCGTCGACCCCGACGGTGCCCGGATCTGGGACGCGTTCGCGACGCCGGCAGCACGCGAGCAGGTCGAGCTGGTGCTCGACGAGGTCGCGCTCCAGCTGGCGACGTTCCCCGACGGCTCGCTCGCCGCGGTCGTGCTCGCGTCCTGCGTCGACCGTCTCGACGATCTCGGGAAGACCCGGCTGCTGGCCGAGTCGGCACGAGCGGTCGTCGCAGGGGGATCGGTGGTGGTGCTCGCTTCGGACCCTCCGGCATGGGAGCGCACGGTGACCGCACCAGCCTGCGACCTGGTCGCGGGCCGCCCCTGGCATCCGGAGACCTGGACGTTCCTGCTCGAGCGGAACGGTGCGAGCGAGACGCACTCGCACCGGGCCGAGCGGGGCACGGTGCATGCGGTCGTGGCGAGGTTCGACCGGTGAGCCGCGGCCCGGGGATCCACCAGTTCGTCCCCATGCTCCACCGCTACGACGCGGTCGGCGAGCACAGTCGGTCGCTGCGCGATCGCCTGCTCGCCGAAGGGATCCCGTCTCGCATCTACTCGGAGATCCCCGATCCCGCGACCGAGGAGGAGACCAGGCCCTACCGCCGGTACGCGTCCGACGCGGTGGGGGGCGACCTGCTCGTGTACCAGTTCGCGACGCGGTCGGCCATGGCGAGCTGGCTGGCCGCACGCGCCGAGCCGCTCGTGCTGAACTACCACAGCCTCACCCCACCCGAGTACTTCGGCCCCTGGAACAACGCCATCACCCGGCTGCAGGTGGGGGCACGTGCCGAGCTGGCCGTGCTGGCAACGCGTGCCGTGCTCGGCATCGCGGTCTCCGAGTTCGATGCGACCGAGCTGCGTGCAGCCGGCTGTGCGCAGGTCGAGGTCGTCCCGGTCGCGAACGTGCGGGTGCCGCCGGTCGAGCCCGACCCTGCCGTGGTGGACGCGGTGCGCGCGGAGCAGCCCGGCCCGGGCGCTCGGTGGCTGTCGGTCGGAAGGCTGGCGCCGAACAAGGCTCACCACCGGACCATCGCCGCCCTCTTCGTGGCACGCCGGAGCGGTGTGCCCGCGACGCTGACGGTCGTCGGCGCGCCCACCGTGCCGGCGTATGCCCGGGCGCTCCGCCGCTACGCCGCCGAGCTCGGTCTCGCCGACGCGGTCCGCTTCGTCTCGGGGATCGACGAGGACCGCCTCGCGGCCCACTACCGGGTGGCCGACGTGCTGGTCATGCTCTCCGGGCACGAGGGATTCGGTGTGCCCCTGGTCGAGGCGATGGGGCAGGGGCTGCCGATCGTCGCCTACGACGCCGGAGCGGTGCGCGAGGTCACCGGCGACGCGGCGCTCCTGCTCGACGCGACCGGACCGCGCCGGGTCGCGTCGGCGGTGTCGGGACTACTGGCCGACCGGGACGAGCGGACCCGGCGCGCTGCGGCGGGACGCGCCCGCTTCGACGTGCTCGACCTCGGCGGTGCAGGGAAGCTGCTGGTCGAGGCCGTCAGGGCCCGCTGGCCCGGGGCGGAGGCCGCGCCGCCGGCGGGATCGACCGCACGCGCTGCGTCCAGTGGGGGGTCCGACCAAGTAGGCTGCGAAGCCATGGACGACCGGCTGCACACGGTCTCGCACGCTGTCGGCTCCGGCGCCTCACCGCGGCTCCAGACGGCGACCGAGACCGGCCCCCACACGGACATTTTCCAGCGCCTGCTGAAAGAGCGCATCGTCTTCATCGGCTCCGCGATCGACCAGGGCACCGCCAACCTGGTGTGCGCCCAGCTCATCCTCCTCGAGGCGGAGAACCCCGATCGCGACATCGCCGTCTACATCAACTCGCCCGGCGGTTCGGTGACCGACGGGCTCGCCATCTACGACACGATGCAGTACGTGCGCTGCGACGTGCGGACCATCTGTGTCGGCCTGGCCGCGTCGATGGGCCAGTTCCTGCTGTGCGCCGGGACGCCGGGCAAGCGGTTCGCCCTGCCGCACAGCCGCATCCTCATGCACCAGCCGTCGGGGCAGATGCAGGGGCAGGCCGCCGACATCGCCATCCAGGCCGAGCAGATCATCTACCTCAAGCGGATGATGGCCGAGCGGATCGCGTTCCACACCGGCCAGAGCGTCGAGCGCATCGAGGCCGACTCCGACCGTGACCGCTGGTTCACCGCCGAGGAGGCGCGCGAGTACGGCTTCATCGACGAGGTGATCCAGAAGGACGCCATGGAGGTGCCCTCCGCCGGCTCGGGGGCTTCCAGCACGTGAGTCTCGAGCGTCGAGCCCGCTTCCGCGGAGCCCGAGCGTCCCTCGACCATCGGCGGCAGCACCCGGTTCGTTCCGGGGCAGGGCAGCGGCCAGATCACCGTCGTCAACGGCAAGGTCCAGCTGGGCCAGCGGCTGCGCGACCTCTGGCGCAACCGCGACCTGCTCGGCGAGCTGACCCGCACCGAGCTCAAGGTCAAGTACAAGAACTCGGTACTCGGCTACCTGTGGTCGCTGCTCAACCCGGCCCTCGTGCTGCTCATCTACTTCATCGTCTTCAGCATCATCAACCGGGGAGGGATGCCCCAGTTCGCGATCTGGCTGTTCGCCGGGACTGATCGCCTGGAACCTCTTCAACGGAGCCGCCCAGGGCGCGACCGGCGTGGTGGTGGGCAAGGCCGGGATCGTGAAGAAGGTGGCCTTCCCTCGCGAGCTGCTCGCGCTGTCGGTTCTCGGCGTGGCGTTGGTGATGTTCGTCCTCCAGCTCGTCGTGCTCGTCGCAGCGTTGCTCATCTTCGGGCACACTCCTGATTTCACCTACGTGGCAGTCCTCCCGCTCGCGCTGGTGGCGCTCATCGTGTTCACCGGGGCGATCTCGGTGTTCCTCTCGGCGGTCAACGTCTACCTGCGGGACACCCAGCACCTCACCGAGGTGCTGCTGATGGCGTGGTTCTGGGGAACGCCGATCGTCTACTACTGGGGGCTGATCGCCGGGCAGGTCGCGAAGCACCCCTCATTGGTCTGGGTGAAGTACCTCTACCTCTGCAACCCGGTGACACCGATCGTCCTGACCTTCCAGCGGGCCATCTACGGCAGGTCCCAGTTCACCAACTCCGCGCGACCAGGTCGTCCACCTGCTCCCCAACTGGAGCCCGCTCGGGTACGCGGGAATGTGCGCGATCGTCCTCGCGGTAGGTGTGGGACTGTTCCTCCTGGCGATGGTGGTCTTCGGCCGTCTCGAGGGCAATTTCGCCGAGGAGCTCTGAGCCGGTGGCCGTCGCGATCGAGGTCACCGACCTCTCGAAGCAGTTCCGCCTCTACAACGAGAAGCACACCTCGCTGAAGGAGCGGGTGATCCACGGGGGCAAGATGCCGTTCACCCCGTTCTGGGCGCTGCGCGACGTCAATGTCGAGATCAACCAGGGGGAGACCTTCGGCATCCTCGGCCGCAACGGATGCGGCAAGTCGACGCTCCTCAAGTGCGTCGCCGGCATCCTGAAGCCAACTTCGGGCGAGATCAGGGTCCGGGGCAGCCTCGCCGCCATGCTCGAGTTGGGCGCCGGCTTCCAGCCCGAGCTCTCCGGGCGCGACAACATCTACCTGAACGGCTCGTTGCTCGGGCTCTCCCGACCCGAGATCGAGAAGCGCTTCGACGCCATCGTCGCGTTCGCCGAGCTAGAGGACTTCATCGACAACCAGGTGAAGTTCTACTCGTCCGGCATGTACGTCCGTCTCGGCTTCGCGGTCGCGGTGAACGTGGAGCCCGACGTCCTGCTGGTCGACGAGGTGCTCGCCGTCGGCGATGCAGCCTTCCAGCGCAAGTGCCTCGACCACGTGAAGAAGTTCCAGCGCGAGGGGCGGACCATCGTCGTCGTCAGCCACGGCACCGACACCATCCGCCAGAACTGCGCACGGGCGATGGTGATGAACCACGGCAACGTCATCACGGTCGACGATGCCGGGCGAGGCCATCCGGGTGTACCTGGCCGATCTGCTCGGCGTCGGTACCGGCGGCAGCGGCGAGCCGGGCTCGGGCAGGGGCAACGTGCTCTCGATCGGGACGGTCCGCACCGAGCACGGGGGCGACGGCTCCCGCGCCCACCTCTACCCCGGCGAGTCGCTCACGGTGGTCGCCGAGCTCGACACCCTCGCCCCGGTGCCGGATGCGATGGCCACCATCGCCATCCACGACGACCAGAACGAGGTCGTGTTCGCGTCCGACCCCGACGACCCGGCCTGCGCGATCGAGGTGCCCGAGGGCGGCGGGATCGTGCGTTTCCACTTCCCCGAGATCCCGCTTCTCGACGGCACCTACTCGGTGAGCGTCGGAGTACGCAGCGACAGCGAGACCTCGGTGTTCGACTGGCAGGACCAGGTGACCAAGTTCGAGGTCGCCAATCCCGGACGCTCGACCGGGCGGGTCCGCCTCCCCCTCGACGTCACCTTCCGCCATCGTTCCACCGGCCTGACCGGCGAAGTCCCCGCGGTGGGCGCCGACTTCGGTCCGCTCGCCGGATGGGAAGAGACCGCCTCGTGACGGTCGGTCGGATCGACCAGGTCATCCCCACCCTCGCCAGCCGCGACGCCATCGGCGGGCACGTGCTCCAGCTCCGCGACCTGTTGCGTGGTCGCGGGGTACCGGTCCGACATCTACTACGGCACCGCGAGCGCCGACCGCCTCGAGGAGGGCTTCCCGGTCAGCCGTCTCGGCGACCGTCCGGGCACCGGGCGGGTCCTTCTCTACCAACTGTCGATCGGCAGCGGCGTCGCGGACATCTTCCGGGCACGCGGCGAGCGCAAGTTCGTGAACTACCACAACATCACTCCGGCCGACCTCCTCGAGGCGTGGATCCCCGAGGTGGGGGAGGAGGTCCGGTGGGGACGGGCGCAGCTGCGGGACCTCGCACCGGTCACCGAGTTCGCGATCGCCGACTCGCATTTCAACGAGCTCGAGCTGCAGGCGGCCGGTTACCGCGTCGACGGCGACCGTGCCCCTCCTCGTCGATCTCGAGGGCTTCGCGGGCGCGCCCGATCCCGCGACGACGGCACGGCTGACCGCCGACAAGGAGTCGGGGGGCGCGGACCTGCTCTTCGTCGGCAAGGTCTCCCCGCACAAGGGACAGCACGACCTGGTCAAGGCCCTCTCGACCTACCGGCGGCTCTACGACCCCCACGCCCGCCTCCGGCTGGTCGGGGGTGCGATCAGCGACGGGTACCGCCTCGCGCTGGAGCGCTTCGCGGCCGAGCTCGGACTGCTCGACGCCGTCGACCTCGCCGGGATCGGTCACCCACGAAGAGCTCATCGCCTACTACGCCGCGTCGGACGTGTTCGTCTGCCTCTCCAACCACGAGGGCTTCTGCGTGCCCCTCATCGAGGCGATGTTCCACCGCCTGCCGATCGTCGCCTACACGAACACCGCGGTGCCCGAGACAGTGCAGGGCGCCGGCCTCGTCCTACCGGACAAGGACCCGGCCCGAGTGGCGGCAGCGGTCCACCGGGTCGTCGAGGACGGCCAGCTCCGCGACACGCTCGCACGCGCCGCGGCCGCCCGTGTGGGCTCCTTCGCCCTGCCGCGTGTGCAGGAGGGCTTCGCGTCGGCTCTCGAGGACGCCTGCGCGGCGTGAGATGGCCGACGGGCCGGCGCCGCCGGGCCCGATGAAGATCGGCTTCGTCCTTCCCCGCTACGGCCCTGCGGTCCTCGGCGGTGCGGAGACCGCGGCACGGCTCCTCGCCGAGCACCTGGTCTCGCTCGTCGGCTGGGAGGTCGAGGTCCTGACCGGCTGCGCGGAGGACTTCGTCACCTGGGAGGACGTCTACCCTCCGGGGGTCGAGGAGCTGAACGGTGTGCGGGTGGTGCGTTTCGCGTCGTCCCGGGGCCGGGACCCGTCCTTCCACCCCTTCTCGGCATCGCTGCTCGCCGACCCGGGACGCGCGACGCTTGCCGAGGCGGAGCGGTGGATCGACCTGCAGGGTCCGGTGATACCCGAGATGGTCGATGCCGCGGTCGCCTCGGATGCCGATGCGCTGGTCTTCTACCCGTACCTCTACTATCCGACCGTCCGGGTCATCGACAAGGTGCGGCGGCCGACCATCCTGCACCCCGCCGCACACGACGAGCCCGCCCTTCGTCTGCCGGTCTTCCCCCGGGTCTTCGACGCCGCCGACGGGCTCGTCTTCCAGACGACGGCAGAGCGCAACCTGGTGCAGGCGCTCTTCCCGGTGGCCTCCCACCGGCAGCTCCTCCTCGGGCTCGGTGTGGACGATCCCCCCCGCAGACCCGCCGGTCAGCCGCCCGGCGGCCCCCCGGATGCGCCCTTTCTGGTGTGTCTCGGCCGGGTCGACGAGAAGAAGGGCACGACCCTGCTCGCCTCCCTCTTCGCCCGCTACAAGGAGCGCCACCCCGGACCGCTCCGGCTCGTCCTCGCCGGTCCGGTCGTGGAGGCACCGCCCTCCCATCCCGATGTCGAGGTCGTGGGACCGGTCGGCGAAGGGGAGAAGTGGGGTCTGCTCGAGCGCGCGGTCGCCCTCGTGTCGCCGTCGCCCTGGGAGGCCTTCTCGCTGGTGGTCGCCGAGGCATGGAGCGCGAGGACACCGGTGCTCGTGAATGCCGCGTGCGCTGCGACCGTCGAGCACTGCAGGCGATCCTCGGGAGGCGTGACCTTCGCCGACTTCGGCGAGTTCGAGGTCGCCCTCGAGCTGCTCAGCACGGACGAGACGACCCGGCACGCGTTGGGCGAGCGCGGTCGCGCGTACGTCGACCGGCGCTTCCGGTGGCCACTCGTCGTCGAGCGGTACGCGTCCTTCGTCCGCTCGGTGACGACCGCGGTCTAGGTTCCGGGAACTAGATGCCGGTGCCGAGTGGCCGGGGCCCGGCGGTCTCGACGACCCGGATCCCGAGGACGGAGGCTCCCGGCGCCAGCCGGTAGACCCGGTAGGAGCCGATCGGCGCCGGCGTCGACACCGGAGTCGCCTCGCCGCCGGCCACGAGCGACGCGAGCCCCTCCAACCCGGGCGAGGCGACGAGGAACGCCGATCCCGAGGGACCGACCGCGACCGAGGCTCCCGACGCGTAGTAGAGCGCGCCGTGGAGCTCGTTGTACTGGAGTGCGCCCGGTGCGACGAGGGCGATGCGGTCGCCCGGTAGTGACCACCCCGCGTTGCGGTAGATGGAGGCTCCGCCGTCGACGGTGTCGAAGACGATCACGTCACGGGACGAACGGACCGACGGCCCGAGGCCGACGAGCGCGACGTCGACGGCGTCTGCGGTGCGGATGGTGGCCCTCGTCGTCGGGATAGGGCGCCTGGTACCGCGGCTGGACGAGCCAGATCGCGCCGCTGTCGCGCACCCACCCGGCGGGGAGGACCCCTTCGCCGTCGAGGAATCGCTCGGCCCCGAGTGCGACCACCACGACCACCCCGAGGGTCGTGACGGCGAGCCAGACGGTGGAGGCCCGTCCGGTCGCGCCGACCGTCTTGTCCGGGCAGCGTCCGGGTGAGCGCGCCGAGCGGGAGCAACAGCGCGATCACCGCAGCTGGTAGGTAGGCGAGCAGGTAGCCGCCCTTGGCGAACTGCACCAGGGCGACGAGGAGGATCGGGGGCACGAGCGCGAGGCCGAGGACGGCGGTGCGCGACTGGTACCAGGGGCGCAGCCAACCAGCCGGGTCGCACCGGTGCTGTGTGCCTGCCGACGCACCCCGTCGGGCGCGGACGGCGAGCGCCGCACCTCCGAGTAGCGCCAGCAGCGCCAGAGGGGCGAGGGCGACGAAGGTTGTGCCCGCGAAGGTCCCGAGGTTGGTCGCGCCGCCGGTCGCGTGGTCGAGGACCGACGTGGCGCGCGCTGCACCGGTTGCCTCGATCCGAGTGGCCCGCTCCCAGGCGACGAAGCCGCCGGGCTGCTCGAGGACCATCGGGACGAACCAGACCGCGCCGGCGGCCGTGCCGGCGCCCACGGTCGCGGCCAGACGGCTCCAGCGGCGGGTGGAGACCACTATGGGGACGAGGGCGAGCAGCGCGAACGACTGCACGAGGGACTGCCGGTAGCCGGCGAGGAACGCCAGGACGGCGATCGCGGCGACACCGTGCCAGGTCCCCGGCCGCGCCCGCCATGCGAGGACGATGAGCAGCGGGCACGCCAGGAGGTCGAACGAGTAGGTGGCGACGATCGACCCCGAAAACCACGCGAAGGGGGATGTCGCGACCACCGCGCCGGCGGCCACGCCGACCCAGGGCCCGCCGAGGTCTCGGCCGGCGACGACGGTGCAGGCGGCTGCCACCGCCGAGGCGAGGGCGGCCGCGACGACGAGCGCGTGCACCGGACCGAGGCCGAGGTGGGAGAGGATGCGGCCGGATTCGACGTAGAGCCAGTACCCGGGCGGCTGAGGCTGGCCGTGGGTGACGTCGAAGTGCCTGGTGGCGGCCGCGTACTGCGCCGAGTCCCAGTCGGTCGGCCCGCTCGCCGCGGTCGCCAGCCGGAGTGCCAGCGATCCGACCCCGACCACGACGGGCGCGAGCCACGGCTGTCCGCTGCGGACGTGCCGATCGGGGGTCAGCACCGGCCGTCCGCTCGCCGGGCCGGGGCGGACCTCGAGCACTGCCGGAGGATCCGCGGCCATGGCTCAGGGTACCGGGGCGGTGCGGCGGGCAGCGGGACGGGCGGTCGCCGACCGGGGACCTCTGGTCAGGGTCGGCGGGGTAGCCTCGCGCGTGTCGTCGGACTGCGGGGGAGCGGTGAGGACGTCCTCGAATCAGCGCGCGCGGAGGTGGGGGGCGTGGGGCCTCGCGGTGGCGGCGGCTCTCGCCGTCGCAGGGTGCGGTGCCTCGGCGTCCGGGACGGCATCGCCGCCGACAACCGGTGGGATCGCGTCCTTCTACCGCCCGCCTCGCCCGCTTCCGCCCGGTCCACCGGGCTCCCTGATCCGCTCGGAGCGGGTCTCGGGCGTCGCTGGCGTGCCGGCCGGCGCCACGGTGTGGAGGACCCTGTTCCATTCGACGACGATCACCGGCACCGACATCGCCGAGTCGGGCTACGTCGTGGCACCCGGCGGATCCGCGCCACCCGGTGGACGCCCGATCATCGCCTGGGCGCACGGCACCACCGGCTTCGCCGCGTCCTGCGCGCCCTCGCTGTTCACCTCCCTCGGGAGCGGGACCGGCCCGTACCTCTTGCCGGATCTCGCCCGGTACCTGCGAGCCGGCTTCGTGGTCGCTGCCGCGGACTACCAGGGTCTCGGGGTCGCGGACGGCGTGCACCCCTATCTGCTCGGTGACAGCGAGGGACGCGCGGTGCTCGACGCGGCGCGGGCGAGCCGCCAGCTGCCCGCCGCCCGCGCCTCGAGCGCAGTGGTCATCTACGGGCACTCCCAAGGCGGGCACGCCGCCCTCTTCGCGGGACAGATGGCGCCGACCTACGCCCCCGATCTCCACCTGCTCGGTGTCGTCGCGGCTGCGCCCGCGACCGGCTTGAGCACGCTGATCTCGGTCGTCGGGACCGCGGCGGGGACGCCCTACCTCTCGTTCAGCATCCCAGCCGCCTACTCGTGGACCCAGACCTACGGGGACCTGCCGGCCGCCGACATCTTCACCCCCGCCGGATTCCGCTTTGCGTCCACCTACGTGACGAGGGGATGCCTCGGCACCGTCGCGCGCGCGATCGCGGCCCACCATCTGAGCCCGGCCGGCGTGTTCCTCACCTCCGCCGAGACGAACCCGGTGGTCCGCGCCCATGCCGTGGCCAACGACCCCGGCAACGCCCCGACCGCCGCCCCATTGCTCGTGCTCCAGGGAACCGCGGACACGACCGTCCCACCGCCGCTCACCGACGGGTTCGTCACCGGCAAGGCCTGCCCGATCGGGGACACCGTCGACTACCTGCACGTCGCGGGCGCCACCCACGGCACCGTCGTCTTCGTGGCCGAGCCGACCGTCCTCCAATGGATGCAGGGTCGTGTGGCGGGAAGGCCAGCACCGAGCACGTGCGGCTCACCCGGCGACCACACGACGCTGGGCCGGTAGCCCGACGTCCCTCAAACGCGCCACGTCCCCGGAATCGGGGGTTCAGCTCGAGCCGGCACGCGCCGATACCCATCCGTTGCCGTCTCGCCATGCCTCGGGTAGGCAGGGTCACGGCGGATGGGACGAGAGCCCGGGTCGCCGGGCCGTACCGAGGGAGCGCTCGATGGCTGCTGCAGGGACGACCGCGACGAGGAGCGATGGATCGAAAGGCCGCCGCAGGGCCGCGGCCGCCGGCGCGGCTGCGCTTCTGTCCGCAGCCGCCACGCTCGTGGTGCCCGGCCAGGCAGCCGCAGCCACGCCCCGGACCGGCCTCGGACTCTCGCTGGCCTGGCAGAAGGTGCTGCCCGATGCAGGCTCCCCGATCGGGCAGAGCTCGCCGTCGGTCGCGACGCTCGACGGCGGCGGTGCGTCCGTGGTGGTCGGCGACCGGGCAGGCGACGTCTGGGCGTACCATCTCTCGAACGGATCCGGAGTCGGCGGGTGGCCGGCACACGCCGGCGCACCCATCGACTCGACCCCGTCGGTGACGCCCAACGGGTCGGGCACCGACGACGTCTTCGTCGGATCGGGAAACGCGGCCAACCCCAATATCGGCGGGTACGCCGCCTTCAACAACGTGGGCGGTTTGATGTGGGCGGCGAACGCCACCGACCCGAACGGCAACCACGGCGTACAGGCCTCGTTGGCGGTCGGGGGGCTCAACGGAGTGAACGCGGTCGTGGCGCCCTCTCTCGGCCAGGAGGAGTACGCGTTCAACGCGGCCAACGGCGCCGTCCTCCCGGGTTGGCCGTTCTTCACCGCCGACAGCGCCTTTTCGACTCCGGCGCTCGCCGACCTCTACGGCAACGGCCAGACCGAGGTGGTGGAGGGCGGCGACTCGACGGCCGGGATCGCGTACGGGCAGACCTACTCGAACGGTGGCCACATCCGGGTGATCGGGCCCGGCGGCAACCTGATCTGTGACCATGCCACCAACCAGACCGTGGACTCCTCGCCGGCGGTCGGCAACTTCCTCGCCGGCGGACAGATCGGCATCGCGGTCGGCACCGGTTCGTACTATCCGGGCGCACCCGACACCAACACGCTGATCGCGACGGACAGCCACTGCAACGTGGTCTGGCAGGCGAACCTCTCGGGGAACACCGTCGACAGCCCGGCGATCGGCGACATCGTGGGCAACGGCAACGTCCAGGTGGTCGAAGGTGCCGACACCGGCTCCGGTGGCCTGGTGTGGGCGCTCAACGGATCGAACGGCACCCCGATGCCCGGATGGCCCCAGGCCACTCCGGGCCGGATCATCGGCGGCATCGTCACCGCCGACCTGACCGGCGGCGGCTACAACGACGTGCTCGTGCCGACGACGTCGGGTCTCGAGATCTTCGACGGCCGGAGCGCGCAGCTGGTGGCAACCCTCGGCGCGGGCACCCTCGGTCTCCAGAACTCGCCCATGGTCACGGTCGACCCGAACGGCACGATCGGCGTGACCATCGCCGGCTACAACGCGAGCAATGCCGGCATCATCCAGCACTACGAGGTGAACGGCTCTGCGGGACGCTCGCTCGGTCAGCGATCCTGGCCGATGTTCCACCAGAACCCGCAGCTCACCGGCTGGCTGCACCAGCCCGCCCCACCGCACCTGAACCAGCCCATCGTCGGCATGGCCGCAACCGCCAACGGGCGCGGGTACTGGAACGTCGCCTCCGACGGCGGGCTGTTCGCCTTCGGCAACGCGGGCTTCTACGGATCGATGGGCGGCCAGCCGCTCAACCGTCCCATCGTCGGGATGTCCTCGACCCGTGACGGCCGTGGGTACTGGGAGGTCGCCTCCGACGGCGGGTTGTTCGCCTTCGGCGACGCGGGCTTCTACGGCTCGACCGGCAGCCTGGTGCTCAACAGACCGGTGGTCGGCATGGCCGCGACCCCCGACGGCCGCGGCTACTGGCTGGTCGCCTCCGACGGCGGGTTGTTCGCCTTCGGCGACGCGGGCTTCTACGGCTCGACCGGCAGCCTGGTGCTCAACCAGCCGGTGGTCGGTATGGCCGCGACCCCCGACGGCCGCGGCTACTGGCTGGTCGCCTCCGACGGCGGCATCTTCGCCTTCGGGGACGCCGCCTTCTACGGGTCGATGGGCGGCCAGCCCCTCAACCGCCCGATCGTCGGGATGGCGTCGAACGGCGGCCGCGGCTACTGGATGGTCGCGTCCGACGGCGGCATCTTCAGCTTCGGGACCGCCCCCTTCTACGGGTCGACCGGCAACCTGGCCCTCGTCGAGCCGGTGGTCGGCATGGCCGCGGGTCCGCGGGGCTCGGGCTATTGGATGGTCGCGGCCGACGGCGGCATCTTCGCGTTCGACGTCGGGTTCTACGGATCGATCCCGCAGGTGTTCGCCGCAGCCGCCAACGGCGTCGACTGAACGTCGACGCCATCCGGCGTCCACCTCGCCTGCGACCGCCCGCACTACGGTGGTCCGGCGAGGTGCAGGCCGCGAGGACCACACAGACGACCGCGAGCGGTCGGTGAGCGACGACCGGCCGGTCCGATCGCTCCGGGCGGCGTTGGCATCGCTGGTCATCGCCACCGCGGCGGTCGGGGCTGCCGCCGGACTGACGGCGCTCGTCGCACCCTCGACCGCGGGTGCCTACCCCTCCTCGGTGGTCTCCCTGACCGGCCACGGGTACGGCCACGGTCACGGAATGGGCCAATGGGGAGCGCTCGGGTACGCGCTGTCGGGGACGGGCTACCAGTCCATCCTCGACCACTACTACGGCGGGACCGACCCCGCGGGCCTCTCCGCCGCCCAAGAGTCGCGCCTCATCCGGGTGGCGCTCACCGAGAACGACGGCAACACGGTCATCGTGACCTCGGGCTCCGCGTTCTCGATCGCCGGCACGTCTGTCGTGGTCCCCGGCGGGCAGGCCGCGCTCTTCGGTCCGATCGGCGGCGGCCAGTGGACGGTCGCGGTGGGCCCGGGATGCGGCGGCCCGTGGACGGCGCGGGCCACGATCACCAATCCCACCGCGCAACCGGGCGCGGACCCCGGCCTCGGCGACCCGGCGACCACGTCGAAGGCGCTGCAGCTCTGCCAGGTCGGCGGAAACCTCACCGTGCGCGGGTCGCTCGAGGGGACCTACAACTCTGCGGGCCAGCTCCGCACCGTCAACATCGTCCCCCTCGAGCAGTACGTCGCCGGCGTGGTCCCTGCCGAATCCCCGTCGTCGTGGGGTGCGTTGGGTGGACCGGGCCCGCAGGGCCAGCCCTGGGGGTTCCAGGAGCTCGAGGCCCAGGCCGTCGCCGCCCGCTCGTACGTGATGGCGGGCATCGGGTCCTACGGCGGGTACGCCGACATCTGTGACCTCGACTGCCAGTCCTACCGGGGAACCGCGTTCGAGAGCGCGGCGAGCGACCTGGCGGTGACCGACACCGCAGGGTCGGTGATGGTCTTCCCGAACGGTCCGATCGCGTCCACCCAGTACTCGGCATCGACCGGCGGGTACACCGCGCCCGGGGCGTTTCCGGCGGTCGCCGACGCGGGCGACGCGATCTGCGTGCCCGGCGCCTGCAATCCCGACCACACCTGGAGCGCGTCGATCCCGGTCGCTACGGTCGACGCGGCGTGGCCGGCCCTCGGGACCTTGGAGGCGATCGACGTCACCGCCCGCAACGGATTCGGCGACTGGGGCGGCCGGGTGACCGCCATGACCCTGGTCGGGTCCGCGGGGAGCGTCTCACTGAGCGGCGACGCGTTCGCCGGCGCGCTGGGCCTGAAGTCGGACTGGTTCACAGTCGGCACCACCATCACCGCACCGACCACGGGTATGGCCCCGACGCCCGACGGCAAGGGGTACTGGGTGGTCGGCTCGAACGGTTCGCTCTTCGCCTTCGGCGACGCCTCCTTCGACGGATCGGCCGACAACCTCGCGCTCGCACGACCGATCGTCGGCATGGCCGCGACCCCCGACGGAGGGGGCTACTGGCTGGTGGCCTCCGACGGCGGCATCTTCAGCTACGGCGACGCCCGCTTCTACGGCTCGACCGGCAGCCTGGTGCTCAACCAGCCGGTGGTGGGCATGGCCGCGACCTCCGACGGCCGCGGCTACTGGCTGGTCGCCTCCGACGGCGGCATCTTCAGCTACGGCGACGCCCGCTTCTACGGCTCGACCGGCAACCTGGTGCTCAACCAGCCGGTGGTGGGCATGGCCGCGACCCCGGACGGAGGGGGCTACTGGCTGGTCGCCTCCGACGGCGGCGTGTTCGCCTTCGGCAACGCCGCGTTCGACGGCTCGATGGGCGGACAGCCGCTCAACCGACCGGTGGTCGGGATGTCGACCGTCCCGGGGGAGGCGGGTACCGACTGGTGGCGAGCGACGGCGGCATCTTCAGCTTCGGGGACGCATTCTTCTACGGGTCGACCGGTTCGCTCGCGCTGGTGCGGCCCGTCGTGGGGATGGCCGGCACCGCGGACGGCCGCGGCTACTGGATGGTGGCGGCCGACGGGGGCATCTTCGCGTTCGGTGACGCCGGTTTCTACGGCTCGGCCGCCGGCTGACCGTCCGCCACGACCTAGCCTGCACCCGCGATGCGGACGCGACCCGACCGCGGCGAGAAGCCCGTCCCTGCCGCCACCGAACCCGAGGGGCACGAGGCGCGGCGCGGCCTCGGATCCTCCACCCGATTCGTCCGGCTGCGCCGCCGACGACCGTGGCGGGCGATCCTCCTCGCGCCCCTCGGCGACGGGCAACGGCGGCGCCGCGGTTCGGACGGGGTCCGACTGGGGTTCGCCGTCCTCGCGGTGCTCGTGTGCTGGCTGGTCACCCGGGCGAACTCCAACGCCGAGCACTCGATCGCATCCTTCCTCGCCTCGCCGCCCCAAGGGATCCGCTGGCTGATCGTCTCCATCTGGTGGATCGCCTCCATCGGTGTGATGGCGATGGTGGCCGTGCTCTCGGTCGTCTCCCGCCGGTGGTCGGCGGTCCGCGACATGGCAATCGCCGGCGCCGGCGGCTGGATCGTCTGCCTGCTCCTGCAGGCGTTGTTCGGCCCGAGCGGTGGACAGTCGGCCGCAGCGGCACCCGCGCACGTCGACCTCACCTTTCCGGTGGCGCGGCTCGCAGCGACCGTGGCGGTCGCGACCGCGGCGATCCCCTACCTCAGCCGCTGGGTCCAGCTGACCATCGAGTGGGCGATCGCCCTGCTCGCGCTTTCGACGGTGGTCAACGGCTCGGGCATGCCGGTGTCGGTGCTGGCGAGCGTCGCGGTGGGGTGGGGGGTGACGGCCGCGATCCATCTCGCCGTCGGCTCGCCGCTCGGGCTGCCGTCCGGCGACGAGGTGGCGCTGCTGCTCGCGGACCTCGACCTGACGGCCACCGCGGTCGAGCCACGGGTCCGGCAGGAATGGGGCGTGGGACGGTTCACCGCGTGTGCTGAGGGCGGTGACCTCGACGTCGCTGTCTACGGTCGGGACGCCTCCGACGCTCAGCTCCTCGCCAAGACGGCGCGCTTTCTCTTCTACCGGGATTCCGGGCCGACTCTCGCGCTCACCCGCCGGCAGCAGGTGGAGCACGAGGCCTTTCTCACCCTGATGGCCGGGCGTGCCGGCGCCGTGGTCCCCGAGGTGGTCGCGGCCGGCCCCGCCGGCCCCGCGCACGACGCGCTGCTTGTCACCCGCCCCCCGCCGGGTCACCCGCTGTCCGGGCTCGTCCCTCTCCCAGCCGAGGGCGACGATCCGGTCGGGAGTGCCGCGGAACCGGGGGGTGCGGACGACGGGGCAGCCGCGCCGGTTCCGCTCGGTGACCGGGCCGTCGAGGGCCTCTTGGAACAGGTGCTGGTGCTACGCCGTGCGGGGATCGCCCACGGGGCGATCTCGCCGGAGACGGTGGTGGTGGGCGACGACGGTGCGGTCGGAATGGTCGACTTCCGTGCCGCCTCCACCTCCGCTGCTCCCGACCAGCTCGATCGGGACACCGCGGCTGCGCTGGCGACACTGGCGCTCGTCGCCGGTCCCGAGCGGACCGTCGAGGCGGCGCGGCGGGCACTGCCGGCCGACGTCCTGACCGCCGCGCTGCCCTTCCTCCAGCGCGCCGCGCTCGGCCCGATGGCGTCGCGGGCGCTGCGCGGGAAAGAAGGGGGTCTTGACCAAGCTGCGCGAACAGGGTGCCGCGGCTGCCGGCGTCGAGGTTCCCAAGCTCATCGAGCCGCGCCGGATCAGCTGGGTGAACCTGGCGCTCGTCGCCGGCACGCTCATCGGAGGGTGGGCACTGATCGGGGTGCTCATCAACGTCACCAAGTCGTGGAGCACCATCACCGGTGCGAACTGGGCCTGGGTGGCGATGGTGTTCGTGCTCGCACAGGCCGCCTATCCCGCGATCGCGGTGACCACGCTCGGCTCGGTCACCGATCCGTTGCCCTTCGGGCGGACGCTCGCCCTCGAGGTGTCGGACACCTTCGTGGCGCTGGCCGGTGGCTCGATGGCAGTGCTCGCGACGAGGGTCCGCTTCTTCCAGCAAGAGGGCTACAGCGGCACGATCGCGGTGAGCTCGGGCGTGCTGGTGTCGACCGCCAGCTGGATCGTCAAGGGGGCCCTGTTCCTCATCGCACTGCCGTTCGCCATCGGTCAGCTGCACTTCTCGACCACCCCGACGAGCGACGGCTCGAGCGGGAACGCTCGCCTCGTCTGGCTCATCGTGGTGGCGGTAGTGGTGATCGGGGTGGCGCTCGGCGCGCTGTTCGCGGTCCCACGATGGCGCAGGCTCGCCGCCCAAAAGCTGCGCCCGAAGGCGTCCGAGGTCTGGGCCCACCTCCGAGTCCTCGCCGTGCACCCGCGCAAACTGGTCGAGATCTTCGGCGGCAACACCGCGGCGCAGCTGTTGGTGGCGATGGCGCTCGGCGCGGCCCTGCACACGTTCGGCGATCACCTGTCACTCGCGACCTTGCTGGTCGTGCTCACCATGGGTTCGATGCTGGGCGGCATCTCGCCGGTGCCCGGTGGGATGGGGGTGGTCGAGGCGGGCATGATCATCGGGCTTACCGCGGCCGGTATCAACGAGTCCGACGCGGTGGCGGCCGTGTTCGTCCAGCGTCTCTTCACCGCCTATCTGCCGCCGGTGTGGGGCTGGTTCGTCCTCGTGTGGATGCGGAAGAAGGAGTACCTCTAGCCACGCGGCGCGCTCAGCGGTCCCCGCCTCCCGACCCCTCGGTCTCGTCGCTCGCTCGGCAGTCCCGGCCCGCTGCGGGTCCGGTCTGGGCCAGCGTCGGAAAGGATGCCAGCCGCCCCAGGCGGCCGAGACGGCCCACGTTGACCCCGATGTCCGCGGCCCGGAGCATCGAGAGGTCGCCGCGGCTGTTGCCGTAGGCCCACAGGCGCGGCGTGCCCGGACCCGGACTGCTCCATCCAGCGGCGGAGCCGCCGCAGCTTCTCCACGCCGCGGCAGTTCGATCCGTCGTAGCGACCGGTCAGCTCGCCGTTCTCGCCGATCGCGAGCTTCGTCGCGAGCACTGCGTCAGCTCCGAGGTGCCGGCCGATCTCCGCCACGTAGACCTCGGGCGACGCCGAGACGACGAGCACCGCGTCGCCGCGAGCACGGTGCCACTCGAGGCGCTCCCGGACCTCGGGCCGCAGACGTTCGAGCAGGCGGAGGGCGAACGCGTGGGCGATCCGGTCGACGCGTCCCTGCTCGGCGCCGGCCAGCACACGCTCGAAGAGGTTCTCCTTCGCCGTGTCGGCAGCCGTACCGCCGGCGACGGCCGCGTAGGCGAGCCGGGGCATGTCGAGGACCGCTGCCGTCCAGGCTCGACGACCACCGACCGCGACGAGGAAGTCGAAGACGCTGCCGCCCCGGGTCAGGGTCCCGTCGAAGTCGAAGGCCGCCACATCGGGCATCCTGGGTGCCGGTCAGCCGCCGGTGCCGGCATCGACCGGCCCGAGCGTGGCCCCACCGCGGCCCGCGCCCCCTGCGAAGCGATCAGCACCGGCGGCGGCCTCGCCCGAGGAGAGGCTTGCCAGGCCGAGGCGGTACTCCACCTTCAGGGCCTCCTCGGTGGTGAGACCCCACTGGCCGATCGCCGAGAGCCGGTCGTTGCGGAGGGTCTGCTGGGGGAGGGCGGCGAGCTCGTGAGCCCAGGCGAGCGCGGCGTCGAGCGCGGTCCCCGCGGGAACGACGCGGTTGGCCAGACCGATCGCGAGCGCCTCGGTCGCGTCGACCCCGCGACCGGAAAGGATGAGATCGAGCGCCCGGCTCTGCCCGATCAGGCGGGGCAGGCGCACGGTGCCGCCGTCGATGAGTGGCACCCCGAAGCGTCGGCAGAAGACGCCGAAGACCGCGTCGGAGGCGGCGACCCGGAGGTCGCACCAGAGGGCGAGCTCGAGCCCTCCGGCGACGGCGTAGCCCTCGACCGCGGCGATCACCGGCTTGCCGAGGGCCAGACGGGTCGGACCGAGCGGCCCGGGCCCTTCCTCGGAAAGGTGGTGCCGGGACCCCTCCGAGAGCGACCGCAGGTCCGCGCCGGCGCAGAAGGTGCCGCCCCTGCCGGTCAGTACGGCGACCGAGGCCGAGGGATCGGCGTCGAACGCGGTGAAGGCCTCGAGCAGCGCGCCGGCCGTGGCAGGGTCGACCGAGTTGCGCCGCTCGGGCCGGTCGATGGCCACCACGGTGACCGGCCCGTCGGCATCGATCGTGACCGTCCGGGGCATGTGCCCAGCATGGTCCACCGGAGGGGGACCGGCCAAGGTGTCCACCGGAGGGGGACCGGCCAAGGTGTCCACCGGAGGGGGACCGGCCAACGGGGGTCCGGACCATCGTCGGGAATACTCGACCTACTCGGTCGACAATTGTCGAGAAGACGACTAACGTCACCGTGACCGGAGGCCGGACCCGTCGAGGCCTCCCAGACGATCCCGACTCACAGCACGAAAAGGAGCAGAGCATGGCAATCCGACTGGGCGACGAGGCCCCCGACTTCACCGCGGAGACCACCGAGGGCACCATCAATTTCCACGACTACCTGGGGGACAGTTGGGGCATCCTCTTCTCGCACCCGAAGGACTTCACGCCGGTGTGCACCACCGAGCTGGGAGCCTTCTCCAAGGCCAAGGCCGAGTTCGACAAGCGGAACACCAAGCTGATCGGGCTCTCGGTGGACGACGTGTCGTCCCATGGGAAATGGGCTGGCGACATCGAGGAGACCCAGGGACAGGCCCTCAACTTCCCGCTCATCGGTGACGAGGACCGCAAGGTCGCCGACCTCTACGACATGATCCACCCGAACGCGAGCGACACGCTGACCGTGCGCTCGGTGTTCATCATCGGGCCGGACAAGAAGGTCAAGCTGATCCTGACCTATCCCGCCTCGACCGGCCGCAACGTCGACGAGATCCTCCGGGTGCTCGACTCCCTGCAGCTGACCGCGGACTACAAGGTGGCCACGCCGGTGAACTGGGAGGAAGGCCAGGACGTGATCATCGTCCCGGCGGTCTCCGACGAGGAGGCGAAGGATCGGTTCCCGAAGGGCTTCAAGGCGCTGAAGCCCTACCTCCGGGTCACGCCTCAGCCCAATCGGTAAGCCGCCGCCCGGCCGACCGGCCCGGTCCCGCAGACGCGCGGTCGCGGTCCGGGCCGGTCCGCGCCGGCCGCGTGCGGGCCGAATCGCCCCCGACCAGGTGGACTGCTAGCATCGCGGCACCGACGTGTTCCGTCCGTCGGTGCAATACGTCGCCAGAGGTCGATTCCCCACATGCCAGACAAGCAGGCCACCATCGCCGAATATCGGCTCCACGAGACGGATACCGGGTCGCCCGAGGTGCAGGTCGCCATCCTGAGCGAGCGCATCGTGCACTTGACGGAACATCTCAAGGTGCACAAGGGCGACCATCACACCCGACGTGGGCTTCTCAAGCTCATCGGGCGACGCCGGCGCTTGCTGGACTACGTGCGGAACAACGACGTCGAGCGCTACCGGGAGATCATCGGTCGCCTCGGCCTCCGCCGCTAGGCGGACTGCAACACCACCGCCCGGCTTCGGCCGGGCGTTCGCAATTCGTCCGCCGGCGACCGCCGGCGGACGCCGGGCCGGCACCGTGTCGGCCCGCAGGAGGGCCCGCCCCAGCGGTGTGCCCCGAGCAGACAGAGATTGGGCTCGAATCGAGGTCAGTCACCAGTTGCCGACCACCCGGCACGGCCAAGTGCTCGACAACTGGGAACTGGCTCGGCGAGTCCCCGAGCAACCAAGGAGCGTCATGTCAGACGCCATCAGCGTGTCAGGGCCGATCAGCCAGACCGACCGGACACTCAGTTTCGAGGCGGGCAAGCTCGCGCAACTGGCGGACGGGGCCGTGGTCGGTCGGATCGGCGACACGGTCGTGCTCGCCACGGCCACCGCAGCACGTTCTGCCCGTGAGGGCGCCGACTTCTTCCCTCTCACGGTCGACATCGAGGAGCGGGCGTACGCGGCCGGGAAGATCCCGGGCTCTTTCTTCCGGCGGGAGGGCAAGTCGTCGGACCAGGCCATCCTCACCTGCCGGCTGATCGACCGGCCGCTGCGGCCTTCGTTCCCGAAGGGCTTCCGCAACGAGGTCCACATCGTCGGCACCGTCCTCGCCGCCGACCAGCAAAACCCCCACGACGTCCTCGCCATCAACTCCGCGTCGGCTGCGCTGATGCTGTCGGGGATCCCCTTCGAGGGCCCGATCGGCGCGGTGCGCGTCGCCTACTCGGTCGACGGCCAGTGGATCCCGCACCCGACCTTCGAGGAGGGGGACGACTCGACCTTCGAGCTGGTCGTGGCGGGTCGTGCGCTGACCGATGCCGACGACGCCGACATCGCGATCATGATGGTCGAGGCCGGTGGCACCGAGCGGTCGTTCCAGTACTACGAGGAAGGCGCGCCGAAGGTGACCGAGGAGGTCCTCGCCGACGGCCTCGAGGCTGCGAAGCAGTGGATCCGCGAGTCGATCGTCATCCAGCGGCGCCTTGTCGAGGCCTTCGAGTCGGCCCGCGGCCCGATCGGGACGATCGACGTCCCGTTGCTCGCCGACTACGGGGACGACGTGTGGGAGCGGGTCGGGGCGGTAGGAAAGGGCCTGCTCGCCGCCGCGAACACGATCACCGCGAAGGCGGAGCGCAACGCAGCAGTTGCCGAGGCGACGGCGTCGATCGTGACCGAGCTCGCCGGCGAGTTCCCCGAGCGCGAGGTCGAGGTCAAGGCCGCGGTCCGCAGCCTCACCAAGCAGTTGGTCCGCAACCGGATCATCGAGGACGGCCTCCGCATCGACGGTCGGGGCGTCACCGACATCCGCCCGCTCTCGGCCGAGGTGGACCTCTTGCCGACCGCGCACGGCTCGGCGCTCTTCCAGCGAGGAGAGACCCAGGTCCTCAACGTGACCACCCTCGGGATGCCGCGGATGGACCAGCAGCTGGACACCATCACCCCGGACACCTCGAAGCGCTACATGCACCACTACAACTTCCCGCCCTACTCGACCGGCGAGACCGGGTTCATGCGGGGCCCCAAGCGCCGCGAGATCGGGCACGGCCTGCTGGCCGAGCGGGCCCTTCTGCCGGTGGTCCCCTACGAGGAGGACTTCCCTTACACACTGCGGCTGGTCTCCGACGTCCTCGCGTCGAACGGCTCGACGTCGATGGCCTCGGTCTGCGGCTCGACCCTGTCGATGATGGCGGCCGGTGTGCCGCTCAAGGCGCCGGTCGCAGGCATCGCGATGGGACTCGTCCACGACGGGGGCGCGTACGTGACCTTGACCGACATCCTCGGAGCCGAGGACGCCTTCGGGGACATGGACTTCAAGGTCGCGGGGACAAAGGACGTGGTCACCGCGCTCCAGCTCGACACGAAGATCGACGGTCTGCCGCTCGACGTGCTGACCAAGGCGCTCCTGCAGGCGAAGGAAGCCCGCCTGGTCATCCTCGACGTCATGGCCGCAGCGATCCACGAGCCCCGGGCCGAGGTCGCCGAGACCGCGCCGAAGATCGTCTCCTTCGAGATCCCGATCGACAAGATCGGCGAGGTCATCGGTCCGAAGGGTAAGGTCATCAACGCGTTCCAGCTCGAGACCGGCGCGGACATCGCTGTCGACGACGACGGCATGGTCGGCACGGTGACCATCGGGGCGAAGGACGGCCTCGCGGTCGAAGAGGCCCGCAGGCGGATCGCCACCATCCTCGATCCGCCTCTCGCCGAGGTGGGCACGATCTACGAGGGCAAGGTGGTCAACATCACCAAGTTCGGTGCATTCGTGAACATCCTTCCGGGTCGAGACGGCCTGCTGCACATCTCGAAGATCGGACGCGGCAAGCGGGTCGAGCGGGTGGAGGACGTCTTCGAGCTCGGCCAGCCGGTCGAGGTGCGGGTGGACGACATCGATCCCCAGGGGAAGGTCTCGCTGTCGCTCGCCGGCGAGACCGAGGAGGGCGGTCGCGGCGGTGGCGGCGCTCGCCCGATCAGAGAGGACCGCGAATCTGCCGGGCGGGGCGTGAAGGCGCAGGGCGGCGGGGCTCCCGCAGGTGCCGCGTCCTTCGAGGACGCCTTCGAGGCTGAGCTGGTCGAGGAGTTCGGCAACCTCGGACCGTCCGTGGCCGAACCCCAGGGCCGGTCGTCCGGGTCCGGCCGGGGTGGTCGCCGGCGGCGTTGATTCCGGGCCAGCGCGGGACGCCCCGCCACCGGGAGGGCGACCTGCGGCGACGGGCGTTCCCTACCGAAGGGGCGCGCTGATGATCCGCTCCGAACAGCTGCCGTCAGGCCTGTCGCTCGTCACCGAGCGGATGGCCGACGCGCGCTCGGTCGCCATCGGCTTCTGGGTGGGCACCGGCTCACGCGACGAGGACCCAGCTCAGGCCGGCGCGTCGCACGTCCTCGAGCATCTCCTCTTCAAGGGCACCGCGGATCGCTCGCCGTCCGCGATCGCCGAGGCGGTCGACGAGGTGGGCGGTGATTTCAACGCCTTCACCACGAAGGAGTACACCTCTTTCTACATTCGCCTGCTCGCCGAGCACGTCGCGCTCGGGCTCGACGTCCTCTCCGACATCATGTGGCGGCCGGCACTGCGCGGCTCGGACCTCGAGGCCGAGCGTCAGGTCATCCTCGACGAGATCCTGATGCACGCCGACGAGCCGGCCGAGGAGGTCGTGGAGCAGAGCTCGGCCGCGCTGTTCCCCGGGCATCCGCTGGGACGCGAGGTGCTCGGGAGCGAGGACTCGGTGTGCTCGATGACCGCCGAGCGCATCCGCGAGTTCTTCGCCACCCACTACCGGCCCGGCAACATCGTGGCCGCCGCAGCGGGTGATCTCGACCATTCGATGGTGGCCGACGCCCTCGAGGAGCGCTTCAGCGGTCCGGCCGGAGGGGCGACGCCGCGGCGCGAGTCCCCCGACGCGCAGGTCGAATCGCTCCGCGTGCTCCGGCGGGCCACCGAGCAGGCGCATCTGGTCTTCGCGGCGCGGTCGGTCGCCCGTTCGGACCCGCGTCGCTACGCGTTCGCGGTGCTGAACCACGTCCTGGGCGGCGGGCTCTCGAGCCGTCTGTTCCAGGAGATCCGCGAGCGTCGCGGCCTCGCGTACTCGGTGTGGTCCGATCGCGTCGCCTACGGCGACACCGGGGCGGTGAGCATCGGGGTGGGCACCGCGCCCGAACACGTCGACGAGGTCGTCGACATCGTGGGCTCGGAGCTGGGTGCACTCGGCGCGGCGGGAGTGTCGGAACGGGAGCTGGCCGTCGCCAAGGGAAACCTACGCGCCGAGACCTTGCTCGCGTGCGAGGACTCCGGTGCGAGGATGAGCCGCATCGGCGCGAGCCTCCTTCTCCATGGCGAGGTGCCGACCGTCGACGAGGTGCTCGCCCGGATCGACGCGGTCTCGCTCGAGGACGTGCACGTCGCCGCACGCGAGCTCGTCGGGGCGCCGTGGACGCTGTCCGCGGTCGGTCCCTTCGACGACGCCGACTTCGACGACCGCCGGTTGCAGATCGGGTGAGTCCCACGCCGGCACCACGGGCGATCACCGGCCCCCGACGTAGCAGGGGATAGGGTCGGCCGGGTGCGGGTCGGAGTGCTCGGAGCGGGCGGCAAGATGGGCCGCGAGGTGTGCCGGACGGTGTTGTCGAGGCCGCTCCACCAGCTCGTCGCCGCGGTCGACCCGGCCCACGTGGGCGAGGGACTCGGAGGCCTGATCGGAGCGGAAGCCGGCGGGCTCGAGGTGGCCGCGGGCATCGACGCGCTGGTCGCGACCGGGACGGAGGTGGTCGTCGATTTCACCCGGATCGACTCGGCGCGCGCCAGTCTCGCGTTCTGCGCGGAGCATGCCATCCACGCGGTGGTCGGCACCACCGGGTTCGAGCGCGCCGGACCTCGAGGACCTCGGCCACAGGTTCTGCGGATCCGGCGGTGCACCCAACTGCGTCCTCGCCCCCAACTTCGCGATCGGCGCCGTACTCATGATGCGCTTCGCGGAGATCGCCGCACCCTGGTTCGCCGGAGCGGAGATCCTCGAGCTGCACCACGAGGGCAAGCTCGACGCGCCGTCGGGCACCGCAATGCGGACCGCGGAGCGGATCGCAGAGGCCCTGCGCTCGTCCGGGCGCGCGAGCGGGCCGCGGGACGTCGGCGGAGCCGCCGGGTACCCGCCGGACCGTACGGTGCACTGGGTGCTCGAGGGTGCCCGTGGCAGTGCGGGCCCGGCAGGCGTGCGCATCCACTCGGTGCGCCTTCCGGGCCTGGTCGCGCACCAAGAGGTCATCTTCGGCGCGGACGGCCAGAACCTCACCCTCCGGCACGACTCGACCGATCGGGTGTCGTTCATGGACGGAGTGATGCTCGCCGTCGACCAGGTCGCCTCGCGTCCCGGGCTCACAGTCGGACTCGAGCCGCTGCTCGGGCTCTGACCGGCCCGGTGCTCGAGACGCGCCAGCGGATCGTCGAGGCGGCCTACGCCTGCGTGGCCCGCTGGGGGATGTCGAAGACGACGGTCGAGGACGTGGCACGTGAGGCGGGGATCTCGAGGGCCACCGTGTATCGCACCTTCCCGGGCGGGCGCGACGAGCTCATGGACGCGGTGGTCGCGTGGGCGACGCTCGAGTTCTTCGTCCGGCTCTACGAACAGGTTCGCGATGCGCAGACCCTCGAGGAGGTGATGGAGCGCGGGATCGTGTTCGCGCACCGCGCGATCCTCGAGCACGACGTGCTCCAGCGAGTGCTTCAGACCGAGCCGGAGAAGCTCCTGCCGGCGCTCACCGTGGAATCCAACCGGATCCGGGCAGGCGTCGCCGACTTCCTCGAGCCCTACCTGGTCGAGCGCGGGCTGGCCGATGGCGTCGACCTCGCCGAGGCCGCCGACTTCCTCGCCCGCATGCTGCTCTCCTACATGGGCAGCCCCGGCCGCTTCGACCTCGAGGATCCGGACCAGGTGGCCCAGCTCGTCGAGTCGGAGCTGCTCGCGGGCGTCGTCCGCGGGCCCGATCAGAGGGAACCGGGGCGGGAGGGAACCGGGGGCGGGAGGGAACCGGGGGCGGTAGGAAACCGGCCTCGTCCGACCGGGCGTTGACAGTGAGACAAAATCCGATCTACTGTCGCATTCGTGACCATCACGGGGGGAACCTTGGTGGCCGACGAGCGGCCGGCACCCGCAACGCCGCCTCGGCGTCACACGCCGACCACCCTCCGGCTCCGGATCGTCGACGCGGCCCTCGTCTGCCTCGCCCGTCACGGCACGCTGAAGACGACCGTCGACGACGTCGCCCGCCAGGCCGGGGTGTCGCGGGCCACCGTGTACCGCGCGTTCCCGGGGGGACGTGACGAGGTGCTCGGCGCGGTCCTCGACACCGAGGCCTCGCGGATGTTTGCGGCCGTCGGGGCGAAACTCGCCGAGGCGTCGGACCTCGAGGACGCACTGGTCGGGGGGATCGTCGAGGCATCCGTCCGCATCCGCGACCACGAAGCGCTCCGCTACCTGGTGGACCACGAGCCGGGCACCGTGCTCGGACATCTGGCGTTCGGCGAGGCCGACCGGCTCCTCGCCGCGGCCTCGCAGGCCGCCGCGCCGTTTCTCACCCGGTGGGTGTACCCGGCCGACGCGGAGCGTGTCGCCGAGTGGGCGACCAGGGTCGTGCTGTCCTACTCGGTCGCCCCGAGCGCGCGGACCGATCTGTGCGACCGAGCATCCGCGGCCCGCCTCGTCCGGACCTTCATGCTGCCCGGCGTCGAGGCCCTGAGCGGCATCGACGGCACCCCCCGATTGCTTCGAACACCGATCCCGAAGGAGACAGCCATATGACCACCGAGATGAGCGACACGAGGGACATCATCGGCCGAGCCGATATCAACGACTTCGAGGCCATCTTGGCGGTGGTCGGCACCGAGGAGCGCGACGGTCGGCACCCGGTCCACTCCGAGTACGACTCGATCTTCACCTGGGACTACGAGAAAGGCGCGCGACCGAAGCTCGACAAGCTCTACGAGAAGGCCAAGAACGCCCAGTGGAACGCGCGAGACCGACCTGCCCTGGGAGACCGAGGTCGACCAGGAGCGGCTGGTCCGCGAGGAGGCCGAGGCCTCGGGAGGGTTCGGCGCGGGATTCGACCTCACCGGCACCCCGGTCGAGAAGTGGGGGGACAAGGAGTGGCTGGACTTCGGTGTCCAGAGCCAGAACTGGACACTGTCCCAATTCCTGCACGGCGAGCAGGGCGCGCTCATCTGCACGGCCAAGATCGTCGAATCGGTGCCGTGGGTCGACGCCAAGTACTACGCATCGACCCAGGTGATGGACGAGGCGCGTCACACCGAGGTCTTCGCCAAGTACCTCGACGAGAAGCTCTCTGGCCACTACCCCATCAACGCGCACCTGCGGATGCTGCTCGACGACATCATCGCCGACTCGCGTTGGGACCTCACGTACCTCGGCATGCAGATCATGGTCGAGGGACTCGCGCTGGCCGCGTTCGGACTGATGCAGCAGATGACCGCGGACCCCCTCCTCAAGCAGTTGCTGCGCTACGTGATGGCCGACGAGGCGCGCCACGTGGCGTTCGGCGTCCTGAGCCTCCAGGAGTACTACCAGGGGCTGACCACCGCCGAGCTGCGGGAGCGCCAGGAGTTCGCCTTCGAGGCTGCGGTCCGGATGCGCGACCGCTTCCTCCAGCAGGAGGTCTGGGACCGTATGGGGATCGACCCCAAAGCGATCGTCCCGATCGTGCTCCAGGCGCCCGAGCGCACCGAGTTCCAGGCGCTGCTCTTCTCGAAGATCGTGCCGAACTGCAAGAAGCTCGGGCTGCTCGACGCGGCCGACGGCTGGTTGCGCACCAAGTTCACCGAGCTCGGCGTGATCGAGTTCGAGTCGCTCGCCGACACCTCGGAGGAGTACGAGGATCTCGGCGCGTCGCCCTCGGGCGCCGTTCCTGCCTGACGCGTCCGGACCCTGCCATCGCAGCTGGGGCGCTCGACGGCCCTGCTGGTAGCCTGCGATGCCGTGACGTCCCGCATGCCATCGGCACCCCGGACCGGGCGCTGAGTCCGAGATGCCTCGTTTCGGCTCGCTCGTGACCGCGATGGTCACGCCCTTCGGCCCGGACGGAGCCATTGACCTCGAGACCGCGGGCGTCCTCGCCCGGCACCTGGTCGACACCGGCAGCGACGGTCTCGTGGTCGCGGGAACGACCGGCGAGGGGCCCGTGCTGGCCGACGAGGAGCGGATCGCGCTCTTCCGCGCGGTCATCGACGCGGTCGATGTGCCGGTCGTGGCATCGACGGGGACCAACGACACCGCCCATTCGGTGCGGTTGACCGAGCAGGCCGCGTCGGTGGGCGCCGACGCCGTCCTCGTGGTCACGCCGTACTACAACCGACCCGGTCCCGCCGGGATCTCCGCCCACTTCCGCGCGGTCGCCGGGTGCACCGACCTGCCCGTCGTCCTCTACGACATCCCGGTCCGAACCGGCCGACGTATCGGCACCGAGCTGGTCATCGAGCTCGCACGCGAGGTGCCGTCGATCGTGGCGGTGAAGGACTCGACCGGCGATCTGGCGGCGGCGGCGAGGATCGTGGCCGAGACCCCGGACGACTTCGAGGTCTACTCGGGCGACGATCCCCTCACTCTTCCTTTCCTGTCGGTCGGCGCGGTCGGCGTGGTCAGCGTCGCCGCCCACTGGGCGGGGCGTTTCTTCACCGAGATGATCGGGGCGTTCCGTACCGGCGACGTCGAGCGGGCCGCCGCACTCAACCGGCGGCTCGACGAGTCCTACCGGTTCGAATCGACCGCGGAGCATCCGAACCCGGTTCCGGCGAAGGCGGCCTGCCGTGCCCTCGGCCTGCCCGTCGGCGAGTGCCGCCTTCCGCACGCGCCGGCCGGCGCGGCGCTCGATGAGGAGGCCCGTTCGCTGGTCGCCCGGTCGGGGGCTGCCCACGCGGCGCAGCGGTCGGTTGCCTGACGACCCTCCGGGCGGGGCGCGGGCTCGGACGCGCTCGAGGGGGAACCGCCCTCGGGCGGCGCGCGCCGGTGCGGTCCGGGTGGTTTTCCTCGGGGGACTCGGGGAGATCGGGCGCAATTGTGCCTGCATCGAGGTCGACGGGCGCATCCTCGTGCTCGACGTCGGCCTCATGTTCCCCGATCCCGACATGCCCGGGGTCGATCTGGTGCTCCCCGACTTCACCTACCTCCGCGAGCAGTCCGACCGGGTCGACGGGATCATCCTCACCCACGGCCACGAGGACCACACCGGCGGGCTCGCCTTCCTTCTGCGGGACTTCTCGGTCCCGATCTACGGGTCCGAGCTGACCCTGGAGCTCGCCCGCAACAGGGTCGACGAGGCGGGTCTCGCGGCTCGCGCCGAGTTCGTCCCGGTGCGCGACGGCGAGCGTCGGCGAATCGGGCCCTGTGATGTCGAGTTCATCCCGGTCACCCATTCGGTGCCGCACGCGTTCGCGACCGCGTTCCATACACCACAGGGTGTCCTCCTCCATTCGGGCGACTTCAAGATCGACCTCCACCCGGTCGACGGGCGACGCACCGATCTCTCCAAGATGGGCGCCCTCGCCGCGGACCCGGGCATCCGCCTGCTGCTCTCCGACTCGACCAACGCGGAGGAGCCCGGTTTCACCCCTTCGGAGTCGACGGTCGGGGTCACCCTCGAGAAGGTGTTCCTCGCGCGTCCCGACTGCCGGTTCATCGTCACCTGCTTCGCCAGCCACATCCACCGAGTCCAGCAGGTCGCGGACGCGGCCATTGCCGGGGGTCGACTGGTCGCGACCCTCGGACGATCGATGCAGAAGAACGTGACACTGGCCCGCCGCCTGGGGATCCTCGACATCCCCGACTCGTCGATGGTCGAGGTAGAGGACATCGACGACCTCGAGCCCGGCCGTGTGTGTGTGATCTCGACCGGGTCCCAGGGCGAGCCGATGTCGGCGCTCGCGCGACTCGCGAGCGGGGAGAACCGCTCGCTCAGTCTGACCGCGGACGATGTCGTGGTGATCAGCGCCCACCCCATCCCCGGCAACGAGTGGTCGGTGGGTCGGGTGATCGACGGCCTGCACCGCCGCGGGGTCGAGGTGATCCATTCCGGCGTCGAGGCGGTGCACGTGAGCGGACATGCACGCCAGGGGGAGCTCGCCACGCTCCTGTCGGTGACGCGCCCCGAGTTCTTCATCCCCGTGCACGGGGAGTACCGGCACATGGCAAACCACGTGCGCCTTGCCGCGTCGATGGGGATCTCCGAGGAGCGGGTGCTGCTCTGCGAGGACGGCGACGCGGTGCGCCTCGACGACGGAGGTCTGCACCGCGACGGGACCGTTCCGGGCGGCTACCTGTTCGTCGACGGCAGCACGGTGGGCGACATCGGCCACGGTGTGCTGCGCGACCGGATGGTGCTGGCCGAGGAAGGTGTGGTGATGGCGGTCGCCACGGTCGACCTCAAACGGGAGGAGGTGGTCGGCGTCCCCCAGATCGTCACGAGGGGATGGGCGGTCGATCACGTCGCGGACGCGCTGCTCGACGATGCACGCGTCGAGGTGACGAAGGCGCTCGAGGAGGCGTTGTCGGCCGGTTCGACCGACCACGAAACCCTCAACCGGGTCGCGCGGAAGGCGGTCGGGCGCCTGGTCGGCGAGCGCACGCGTCAGCGCCCGATGATCGTGCCGGTCATCGTCACCGTCTGACCTCGGTGTCCCCCTGGCGCGGCTCGTGCCGCGAGTACCCTGGTCACACTGTGACGACCGCCACCAAGCGACGGGCGGGTCGGTCCGGGGCTTCGCGGTCGAACGGAAGGCCCGCGTCCCGCTCACGCCAGCGCCCTCCGGCACGGAGCGGCAACGCAGGTCGCCGCGGTCGAGCATCGCAGCGACCGGGGATTCTCGCGTCCGCCGGCTCGGTACTGGCCGGCCACGCCGACCGACCTCTGGGGCGTGACGGCGGTGACCCTCGGCGTCCTCGCCGCGGTGGCCTTCTACGCCACCTCGCTCGGACCGGCGGGCCGCGGCGCCCGGGACGTGGTCGGGGACGTCCTCGGCTGGGGGCGGTTCCTCCTGCCGCTCTTCTTCGTCGGCGTGGGCATCCGCCTGCTGATGCGCCGCAGCGAGGAGGATCGAACCGGTCGCGAGCCGGCGCGGCGTGGTGATCAGCGCCACTCTCGCCCTGCTCGCGGTCGCCGGGCTCGCGGGGCTCGCCGGAGGCTCCCCGCCGCTCCGGCGCGTCGACGACCGCGTTGTCGGCCGCAGGCGGATGGATCGGCGCGATGGTCGGCGACCCGCTCCGATCCGGCCTCGGTGGCTTCGGCGCGGCGACCGTGCTGCTCGCAGTCCTCGTGGTCGCACTGGTTCTCTTCACCGGGGTGTCGGTCCGGTCCGCGGCGGGCGGTGTCCTGCGGGCCACCAGATGGGTCGCGGGACTGGCGGCAGGTGGACCCTGGCGACGGCACGGGGAGAGCACCGCCGACGACGACGACGAGCCGACCGACCCGTTCGGGCGTGCAGTCACCGTGTCCCCCTCGCCCGCCGATGTCGAGTCGGACGATCCGCTTGGCGAGAGCGACGCCGCCGCCCCCGAGGAGGACGCCGGGTTGGACCGGGCGGCCGACGCGACACCGGACATCGACGAGCCGCCGATCGATACGGGCGAGCCGACCGGGCCCCATCCGCGTGGGGGCCAGGAGCCCGGCGACGGGCAGCTCGAGATGCGGCTCGGCCCAGCCGTCGGGGAATGGCGCCTCCCGCCCGCCGACCTCCTGCGCGGTCGAAGCCCCAGGCGGTCGACGAAGGCGAGATCGACGAGGCGGGCGCCGCCCTGGTCGCGGCCCTCGACGCGCACGGGGTCGGTCACCCGCCTGGTCGGGCCGGACCGTCGGGCCGTCGGTGACCCGGTACGAGCTCGAGCTCGGCGCGGGGGTGAAGGTCGTCGCGGGTCACCTCCCTCTCGAAGGACATCGCGTATGCGATGGCGTCGCCGGACGTCCGGATCCTCGCCCCGATCCCGGGCAAGTCGGCCATCGGGGTGGAGGTCCCGAACCGCCACCGGCAGCTGGTCGCCCTCGGGGACATCCTCGCCTCATCGGAGGCGCGGCAGGCCGGCCATCCCCTCGAGGTGGCGCTCGGGCGGGACATCGCCGGGCGGCCGGTGATGGTCAACCTCGCCGAGATGCCCCACGTGCTGGTGTCCGGCGCGACCGGGTCGGGGAAGTCCTCGTGCATCAACTCGGTGCTGACCTCGATCCTCACCCGTGCGACGCCCGACCAGGTCCGGCTCATCCTCGTCGACCCGAAGCGGGTCGAGCTCGGCCAGTACAACGACCTGCCGCATCTGCTGACCCAGGTGGTGGTGGACCCGAAGAAGGCGGCAAACGCCCTCAGCTGGGCGGTGACCGAGATGGAGCGCCGCTACGACCTGCTCGCCGAGGTCGGGATGCGCGACATCACCGGCTACAACGCCGGCGTCGACAACGGCGATCTCGGGAGCTGCGAGGAGGCGTACCGGTTCCGACGAGGCGGGACCGACGAGGCACTCGAGCGAGGACGTCGCCGCGCTACCAGCGGCTGCCGTTCATCCTGATCGTGGTCGACGAGCTGAACGACCTGATGATGGTCGCCGCGCGCGACGTCGAGGACTCGGTCTGCCGGCTCGCGCAGATGGCCCGTGCGGTCGGCGATCCACCTGGTGCTCGCCACCCAGCGCCCGTCGGTCGACGTCATCACCGGGGTGATCAAGGCGAACATCCCCTCGCGGCTCGCCTTCTCGGTCTCCTCGCTCGCCGACAGCCGGGTGATCCTCGACCAGCCGGGGGCGGAGCGGCTCATCGGCATGGGCGACATGCTCCTGCTGTCGGCCTCGTCCTCCAACCCGCAGCGGCTCCAGGGTCCCTGGGTCTGCGAGGACGAGATCCGGGCGGTCGCCGGCGCACTGGAAGCGCCAGCGGCCGATGGAGGTCGTGGCCGGCATCGACGAGGTGGTCGGTGAGCGGCGCGACCGGCGCGGGCGGCGACGACGGGGACGACGAGCTGCTCGAGCAGGCGATGGAGCTGGTCGTGCGCTCACAGCTCGGGTCGACCTCCATGCTGCAGCGCCGCCTCCGGGTCGGGTTCGCGCGGGCGGGCCGACTGATGGACCTGATGGAACGGCGCGGGGTGGTCGGTCCCTCCGAGGGCATCGAAGGCGCGCGCCGTGCTGATGACGCCCGAGGAGCTGGACGCCCGCTGAGCAGGTGAGCACGACCGGGACAGACAGGGGCGGCGGCGCGCGACCGGACAGGCGGAGGCAGTCGGGGAGGCGACATGTCCGCGGCTGCCCTCGCCCAGTCGCGCCGGGTGCGCCGGCGGGCACGGCGCCGGTCCGCCGACCGGTGGCCCTGCTGATCGTCGCTGGTGGTCGCGCTGGCTGGCCACCGCCGGGAGGTCGCGGCCGGCGAGCGGATCAACCAGCCGCTCAGTGCGACGACCCTCCATGCCGGGCTCGCCTCCCTCCTCGGCGGTCGCCGGGCACCGCCGTCCCTGCCGTGGCCGGCACCGGCCAGGCGGCGATCGCTGTGCCCTCGACTCGGTTACTCCAAGCAGTCGGGACCCGAGGTGCCGGTGCCGATCGCCTCGCTGACCAAGCTGACCACCGCAGTGGTCGTCCTGCACGACCATCCGATCGCGCTCGGGACGGAAGCGGGCCGCCGATCACGTCACCGCGGCGGACGCCGCCGAGTACGACTCCGAGCTCCAACAGGACGAGTCCACCATCGAGATCCAGGCCGGCGAGGTGCTCACCGAGCGCCAGATGCTCGAGGCCCTCCTCCTCGTATCGGCCAACGACATCGCGTACAGCCTGGCGATCTGGGACGCGGGGACCGAGAGCGCGTTCGTCGCGAAGATGAATGCACTGGCCGCGTCGCTCGGCGCGACGCTCGAGCCACTTCGTGGACGCGAGCGGCTTCGATCCGGACTCGCGGTCGACGGCCACCGACTGCCTGCGGATCGCCGCGGAGGGCATGCGTGCATCCTGACCTTCGCCGCGGTGGTCGCGATGCCGACGGCGAGCCTGCCCTTGGTCGGCACCGTGCACAACATCGTCCCGAGGTGGGGAAGCGACGGCGTCGTCGGCATCAAGTCGGGCTACACCTCGCAGGCCGGCGGCTGCTACGTCCTCGCCGGCGTGCGCACGGTGGTCGACGGGAGGCCGGTGACCGTTCTCGTCGCGGTGCTCGGCCAGCCCGTGCCGCCGGCGGTGCCGATTTCGACCACCACGACCGCGCCGGGCGCACCACCACGACCACTGCCCGCCCCCGCCGACGGACGACCGACGACGACCACGTGCCTCCCGGTCGAGTTCACCGTGCCCGACCTGTTCCGTTACACGAGCCCGATGCCGACGCCTTGTTGGCCGGGCGACCAAGCGGGAGTGGTCATGGTGACCGTGTCGAACGCGCGGGGCGGCCGGTGGGCTCGGCCACCACCGTCGTGGGGAGGGCGGACCTACCGGGTCCCGGTGGTGACCGCGCACAGCGCGTGGTTGCTTCGGCTGGCCCGGCCAGCAGGTGGCTCCGCCACCGAGCTGCCGACCGGTGGCGCCCGGCAGCCAGAAGGGGAGCCGGTCGGCTCGGCGCTCTTCGCGCTCGGGCTCCCAGATCCAGGTGGTGCCGCTCGAGCTCGCGACGACGCGTTCCCGAGCCGTCGATCTGGTGGCGGCTGGTCCACCGCGGTCTGAAGGCGCAGCCTGCACGAGCCGACCGGCGGCCGTTCACGCGCGCGGTCACGCGCCGTGCGACATGCCGGTGACGAGTACCGTGTCGGTGTGCGAGCACGAGCACCGGCCTCGGCAGCGAACCTCGGGCCCGGACTTCGACACGCTGGCCATCGCGCTCGACCGCTACGTCGAGGTCGAGGTGGAGCCGGCCGCCCGCCTGGTGGTCCGCTCGGAGGGCGAGGGCGCCGGTCTCTCCGACGACCCCTCCCACCTGGCGGCAGAGTGGCGATCGACGTGGCCGGCACCGACCAGCTGGCGATCACCGTGCGGTCGCAGATCCCGGTCGCCCGCGGGCTCGGCTCCTCGGCCGCCCTGGCGGTGGCCGCGGCCGCGGCTGCGGGAGCCCGTGATCCGCTGGCGGTGGCCGCGGCGGTCGACGGTCACCCGGACAATGCGGCCGCGTCCACGGTCGGGGGGCTGGTGGCGGCGGCCCGGATCCGAGGCGGTGTGCACGCGGTCCGTCTCCAGCTGGACGTCTCGCTGGGGTTCGTCGTCATCGTCCCCGACGTGACCCTCTCGACGGCGCGGGCCCGGCAGGTGCTCCCGACCGAGGTCAGCCGCGAGAACGCCGCGTTCAACCTGTCGCGACTCGCGCTGCTCATCGCCGGGCTCGCGGACAGCCGGGTCCTCGTGCGCCGAGGCGACGGAGGACCGGCTCCACCAGGACTACCGGAGTCCCGCTCTTTCCGGCGGCGCCGAAGCTGATGGCTGCGCTCACCGCGGGCGGAGCGCTCGCCGCGTGCTGGTCGGGCGCGGGGCCCTCGCTGCTCGGCATCTGCCGCGGCAGTCGACGCGCCGGCAGGTGCAGTCGGCCGCCGAGGGGGCGCTTCGCCGAGGCCGAGCTGCCGGGCGAGGTCCTCGTCCTCCGCCCGGATCTGCACGGACTGATCGTCGACGACGATCGGACGGCCGGGCTTCTACGACTTCGACGCCGACCAATGGCCTGAGCCGTGCCGACCCGATCCGTCGAAGGAGCTGCGGACCGGTCGACAACCCGCACCCCGGCCGCGACTACGAGGTGGTCTGCGAGACGCCCGAGTTCACCTGCTTCTGCCCGCTCACCGGTCAACCCGACTTCGCGACGGTGCGGATCGCCTACGTGCCCGGATCGTTCGATCCTCGAGCTCAAGTCGCTCAAGCTCTACCTGTGGAGCTACCGGGACGAGTGCGGGTTCCACGAGGACGTGACCAACCGCATCCTCGATGATCTGGTCGCTGCGGTCGCGCCACGTCGGATGACGGTCGGTGACCGACTGGTTGGTCCGGGGAGGGATCCACACGGTCGTCGAGGCGAGCCACCCCTGACTGGACGGTCGTCGCCGTCCCGCCGTCGTATCCTGGGGCGGTGGTGCGTCCTGAAAGCTGGATCAGACCTGCGGGTGCAAGTCCCGTCTGGGTAAATCGCCGGAGCGCCCAGTAGCAGGCCCCGGTCCGTCGGAGAGATCCGGCTGGCTGAGCGGGGTGTCAAAAGCCTCTTTGGAGGGAGCAAGCGTGTGGGCCGTAGCGCCACCAGGCGCGAGTCCTGCAGCCTCGTCACAAGTACAACGGAGGAGCCGAGCCGCTCACATCACGGCGAAGGCAGCACTCGACCACCTGGCGTTCCGGACATGCCCTCGGTCGAGTCCTCCCGGGGTATGGGGAGCGGCACGCACGCACGGCCTGGTTCGGAACAGGAGAGACCCGTCTTTCCAGCCTTGTCAGCAAAGACCGTCTGTATAAGCCAGTGGTGAAATCAGACGGAGGGAAGCGGGAGTCCGACGGGGTCGTAGTACTGCCGATCGCCGGGAGGAACCCGGCAGGAGGGAAGGACCCCGACTTCGGTCACGCCGGGAACAGAGGAACGAGTGAGGGCATGGCCGGGACCGCCCGGTCCATCTCCCCCTTGGGACCACCGTCCCAGGTCAAAGTTCGACGCCTCCAGAACCGGCTATGGGCTGCGGCCAAGCAGTCTCCGGGACGGCGTTTCCACGCCCTGTATGACCGCATCTACAGGGACGACATCCTGTGGGAGGCGTGGGAGCGGGTCCGAGTCAATCGTGGAGCGGCGGGGGTCGATCATTTGACCATCGCCATGGTGGAGGACGACTACGGGGTCGAGCGATTGCTCGCAGAGCTCCGGGACGCCCTCCGTGCAGGCAACTACCGCCCGGCACCAGTTCGCCGGGTGGAGATTCCAAAGCCCGACGGCAAGAAGCGGCCATTGGGCATCCCGACGGTCAAGGACCGGGTGGTCCAGCAGGCCACCAAGCTCGTCCTTGAACCCATCTTCGAGGCCGACTTCTTGCCCTGCAGCTTCGGGTTCCGCCCGAAGCGTTCGGCCATCGACGCCTTAGAAGGCATCCGGGTGGCGTTCCCGAGAGGACGAACCTTCGTCTTCGAGGCCGACATCCAGAACTTCTTCGGTGAGATCGACCACGAGAAGCTTCTTTCTCTGGTCGGTCAACGAGTCTCTGATCGCCGGGTGCTCAAACTGCTTCGGCTGTGGCTGCGGGCAGGCGTGTTGGACGCTGGGATGGTGTCCGAGTCGGTCACCGGCACTCCCCAGGGCGGGGTGATCTCACCTCTGCTGGCCAACATCTACCTGCACGCCTTCGACCGGGCCTGGGCCGAGTCCGGCACCGGAGAAGTCGTCCGCTATGCGGACGACTTCGTGGTGCTGTGCAAGTCCCAGAGCCAAGCCGAGGAGGCCCAGCGGCGGGCGACCGCCATCCTGGGTGACCTCGGTCTCAGCCTCCACCCGGACAAGACCCGGGTGGTCGACCTCCGGGAGGGGAAAGAGGGCTTCGACTTCCTCGGATGCCACCTTCATGCCCGCATGTCCGGCAAGCTCTGGGAGCAGCAGCGGATCATCCGCTACTACCTCCACCGTTGGCCGTCCGTGCAGTCCATGAAGCGAGCCCGAGCGAGGGTCAAGGCCATGACCGGTCGGCGCCAGGGCGGACAGGAGTTGGACGCCGTCATCGGACGGCTCAACCTGTTCCTTCGGGGATGGGGCAACTACTTCCGCAACGGGAATGCGGCCGACCGATTCGTCGAGATGGACCGCTACGTCGCATGGAGGCTGAAGCGCTTGCTCATCAAGAAGCGTGGCCGCAACCTGCGGGCGGGCCAGGCGGATCGGTGGAGTCGCACCTGGTTCCACGACCAGGGCCTGCACAAACTCATGGGCACCATCCGATACCCGAAGGCAGCGTAACCATGTCCAGACGACCGTCGGTAAGCCGTGTGCGGGAAAACCGCACGCACGGATTGAAAGGGGGATGGGGAACCGGGCCTTCACAGGCACCGCGCCCCTGACTACCAGTGAGCGACGACGCGCCGACTCGGGATCCGGTCCGCAGCTTCTACGTGCGGACCTTCGGCTGCCAGATGAACGTCCACGACTCGGAGCGACTTGCCGGAGCCCTCGTGGCGGCGGGGATGCAGGCGGCGGACGACATCGAGCAGGCCGACGTGGTGGTCTTCAACACCTGCTGCATCCGTGAGAACGCGGACAACCGGTTCTACGGTCATCTGGGGAACCTGAAGACCCTGCGGTCGCGCCGACCGGACATGCAGATCGCCGTCGGCGGCTGCCTCGCACAGATGGAGGGTGAGCGCATCCGCGAGCGGGCACCCCACGTGGACGTGGTTTTCGGCACCCACAACCTGACCCGCGCCCCGAATCTGCTGCGCGGGCCGCCGAGTCCGGCCCGCTGGTGGAGGTCGGCGGCGCGGAGGACGAGGTCGACGACCGGTCCTGGGCGGCGGAGCAACAGGCGGCGGCCCTCGGTGCGGTGCGCGACCTTCCCTACGCCGCCTGGGTGACCATCCAGACCGGATGCGACAACTCGTGCGCGTTCTGCATCGTGCCGAGGGTCCGTGGTCCGGAGGCATCGCGTCCGATGACCGATCTCGTCGCCGAGGTCGAGACACAGGCCGCCCGGGGCGTCACCGAGGTCACCCTCCTCGGCCAGAACGTCAACTCCTACGGACGCGATCTGACCCGTCGGCGCCCGCTCTTCGCCGATCTGCTCCGCGCGGTCGGGTCGGTCGACGGCATCCGACGGGTGCGCTTCACGAGCCCGCACCCGAAGGACCTCCGCCCTGAGACCATCGCGGCGATGGCCGAAACACCCCAAGTCTGCAACCACCTCCATCTTCCGCTCCAGTCCGGGAGCGACCGCGTGCTGGCGGCGATGCGCCGCGGCTACACCGCCGAGCGCTACCTCGCCCGCCTGGCCGACGCGCGCGCCGCCATCGACGATCTCGCGGTGACCACCGACGTCATCGTCGGGTTCCCGGGCGAGACCGACGAGGAGTTCGACCGGAGCCTCGAGGTGGTCGCCGAGGCCGGCTACGACAGTGCGTTCACCTTTGTCTTCTCGCCCCGCCCCGGGACCCGGGCCGCCGAGATGGTCGACGCGTTCGTGCCACCGGAAGTGGTGGCGGCGCGCTTCGAGCGCCTGCGAGCGGTGGTGGAGCGCTCCGCGTCGACCCGCCACCGGGCCCGGGTGGGTCGCACCGAGGAGGTGGTCGTCGAGGGCGTCTCGAAACGCGAGCCGGCAGCGTGCACGGGTCGCACCACCCAGAACAAGCTGGTCCACTTCGACGGCTCGGCGGACGCACCGGCGGCCGGGTCCTACGCGCGCGTCGCGATCACCGGCAGTGGGACCCACCACCTGGTCGGTGACCTGGTCGGGTTGACCGCGCGTCCGGCGCACCGGCGGCGGATCCCCGTGGCCGCGGGCTGATCGGCAGGTGCGCCCCTCCCCGGACCGCGAGCACGGTATCCGCCGACGGGACCCGGCCGACCGTGGCGTTGGTGGGACCGACCGCGTCGGGCAAGTCCGAGCTCGCGGTGGCCGTTGCCGATGCTGCTGCCCGCGACGGCGGGGGAGCGCCGGTCGAGCTCGTGTCGGTCGACTCGATGGCCGTCTACCGAGGGATGGACATCGGCACCGCGCAGGCCCACACCGGCCGTGCGGGCACGGATCCCGGTCCACCTCGTCGACATGGTCGACCCCTCCGACGAGTGGACGGTCCGTCGCTTCCAGGTGGCCGCGAACGCTGCACTGGAGGGCATCGCCGCTCGCGGGCACGCCGCGCTGCTCGTGGGCGGAACCGGCCTCTACCTCCGTTCGGTCCTCGACCGTCTCCGGTTCCCGGGCCGCTTCCCCGAGGTGGCATCGTCCCTCGAGGCGGACGTCGAGGACGCAGGAGCACCCGGGAGCGACGGGCGGATGCAGGTGCTCGAGGCGCTGCACCGGCGGCTCGCCGTCCTCGACCCGGTCGCTGCCGCGCGCATCTCCCCGTCCAACCGCCGCCGTCTGGTCCGTGCGCTCGAGGTCACGCTCGGGTCGGGCCGGCCCTTCTCCTCGTTCGGCCCGGGCCTCGAGCGCTACCCTCCCACCCCCGTCGTCCAGCTCGGTCTCGACCGCGACCCGACGGTGCTCGACGGACGCATCGCGGATCGCTTCGAGGAGATGATGGACCACGGTTTCCTCGAAGAGGTGCGCTCGCTCGCCGCCGGTCCGGACGGGATCTCGCGCACCGCTCGCCAGGCGCTCGGCTACCGCGAGCTGCTCGCCCACGTCGAGGAGGGTCTGCCGGTGGACGCGGCAGTGGCCGAGGCGATCCGTCGGACCCGGGCGTTCGCGCGCCGGCAGCGGTCGTGGTTCCGCCGCGATCCCCGTATCGTGTGGATGGACCCCGACGACGACGATCTCGTGGGATCGGTGTCGGCGTACTTCGGGACGGCGCCGCGGGTGGACATCCGCGCCGTCGCCACCGGGGTGGGAGACTGATGACGAGGTGATGGACCAGACGACGGATGTGACCGGGACGGCGCTCCGGCTGAGCAAGCACCAGGCGACGGGCAACGACTTCCTGGTCCTCGTCGACTCCGACGGACGTTCCGACATGAGCGCCCCGCTCGCACGCGCCCTCTGCGATCGACGGCGGGGCGTCGGCGCGGACGGGGTCATCCGGGTGTTCGGCGGCACGGGCACCCTCGGTGCGGACCTCGGCATGGAGCTGCGCAACGCGGACGGCAGCGAGGCGGAGATGAGCGGGAACGGGATGCGCTGCCTGGCGCAGGCGGCCGTCGGCGCTGGTCTCGTCAGCGCGGGCACCTTCACCGTCTCGACCGCCGCGGGCGTCCGGACGGTGGAGTTCCGCGACGGCGAAGGGGAGGCGAGCGCCAGCGTCGACATGGGTCCGGCCTGCCTGGTCGGGACCCGCCGAATTCCCGGCGGCGAACTCGAAGCGGTCGAGGTCGACCTCGGCAACCCGCACCTGGTCGTCCCGGTGCCGGACCCGGCCGCGGTGGCACTCGAGGTGGCGGGCCCTCGCTGGGCGAAGCTCGTCCCGGGGGGTGCCAACGTCGAGTTCGTCGCGCCCGGACCGGGCGCGGACGCGCTCGACCCTGCGGGTCTGGGAGCGCGGCGTGGGGGAGACCCTCGCCTGCGGGACGGGCAGCGTGGCAGCTGCCGCGGTCGCCCGGAACGCGGAGCACGCCGGGAACCGGGTGATCGTCCACAATCCCGGCGGCGAGCTCGAGGTCTTCTTCGACGGCGACACGGCCTTCCTGAGCGGTCCGGTCCGCAAGGTCGCCGACCTCCTCGTCGACGCGGGCGCGCTCCTCGCCCCCGCCCCGTCGTGACGCCTCCCGAGTCGGCCTTCACCGACACCCTCATCTCGCGGGCGATCCGCGAGCGGATCGTGCTGGTCGGGGTCACCCTTCCTCCCGACACCGTCGCCGACACCGAGGCCGGCCTCGACGAACTCGAGCGGCTCGTCGACACGGCGGGAGCGGAGGTGGTCGAACGGGTCCTCCAACGCCGGGACTCGCCGGATCCCGCCACCTACCTCGGCCGAGGCAAGGTGGCCGAGCTGCGCGAGACATGCCTGGCCGTCGACGCGGACACCGTTGTGTTCGACGACGAGCTCACGCCCGCCCAGCAGCGCAACCTCGAGCAGGTGCTCGGCCGGACGGCCATCGACCGCACCGCGGTGATCCTCGACATCTTCGCCCAGAACGCGCGCACCCAAGAAGGACGATCACAGGTCGAGCTGGCGCTGCTCCGCTACCGGCTCCCCAGGCTGCGCGGGAGGGGACGCTCGCTCAGCCAACAGGCCGGCGGCATCGGCACCCGGGGTCCGGGGGAGACCATCCTCGAGGTCGACCGGCGCCGGCTGCTGCAGCGCATGGGACGTCTCGAGGAGGACCTGCGCCGGCTGGACCGCACGCGGCCGGACCCAGCGCCGGAGCCGGAACCGGTCGCGGCAACGGTCGGTCTCCCTTGTCGGCTACACCAACGCGGGCAAGTCGACGCTGCTCAACCGACTTGCCGGCGCCGACGTGCTGGTGGAGAACCGGTTGTTCTCCACCCTCGACCCGCGCACCCGGCAGCTCGAGCTGCCCGGAGGGGAGACGGTGCTCGTCACCGATACCGTCGGGTTCGTGCGCAAACTGCCGCACCAGGTGGTGGAGGCGTTCCGTTCGACACTCGAGGTGGTCCGCGAATCCGACCTGCTGGTTCACGTGGTCGATGGGTCGGCCCCCGATCTCGCCGCGCAGATCGAGGCGGTGCACATCGTCCTCACGGAGATCGGCGCCGACCACCTACCGGAGCTCATGGTGGTCAACAAGGCGGACGTCGTCGGCTCCGACGCCGAGGCCCTGCTCGTCAGCACACCCCGGCTCGGTGCCGGTGTCGGCCCGCACGGGCGAGGGGATCGAACGACTGCTCACCACGATCGGAGACCGCCTCCGCGTCGGCGACCGCGTCGTCGAGCTGCTCATCCCCTGGGCACGTGGCGACGTGCTGGCCGCCGTACACCGCGAGGGCGGCATCGTCGACGAGGCTGCGGGAGAGGGGGCCACCCGCATACAGGTCGTCCTCGACGAGGTCGGCCGCTCGCGCTTCGCCGAGTTCGTCGCCTCATGACCGCACGCACCGACGGGCCGCCCGGGTTCGCGCCACCCCCCTATCCCTACGACCGGCTTTCGGGGCTCGGGGCCGGCGCGGCGCGGCGGTTCGGGGAACCCGGCCGCGAGGGCATCGCGGGTTCGGGCGGCATCGTCGACTGTTCGATCGGGAGCCCGTGCGACCCACCGCCGCCCGCGGTGCTCGAAGCCCTCGCCGGCTCCGGCACCGAGCGGGGCTATCCGTTCTCGAGCGGGTCGGCGGAGCTACCGGCGTGCGGCAGCGGAATGGCTCCGTCGCCGATTCGGGGTGACCGTCGACCCCGAGCGCGAGCTTGCCGCCTGCGTCGGCACGAAGGAGCTCGTCGCGTCGACCGCACATTTCCTGCATCTGCGCGACCCGTCGCGCGACACGGTGCTCTACCCGGCGGTCTCCTATCCCACCTATGCGATGGGGGCGACCCTGGCCGGTTGTCGGGCGGTGCCCGTCGGAGACCGCGGGGACGGGACGCCCGACCTCGCGTCGATCGGGCCCGACGACGCGGCGCGTGCGCTGCTCCTCTGGAGCAACGCGCCCTCGAACCCGACCGGCGCGCTCGGCCGACCTCGAGGAGGTGGCCGAATGGGGGCGTGCCCGGTCGGTGCCGGTCTTTTCCGACGAGTGCTACGCAGAGTTCACCTGGGTGGGCCCGCCGCGCACCGTGCTCCAGAGCGGCACCGAGGGCGTCGTCGCGGTCCACTCGCTCTCGAAGCGCTCCAATCTCGCCGGTATGCGTGCGGGGTTCTACGCGGGGGACGCCGATCTGGTCGGCTATCTGCTCGACGTCCGGCGCCACGCGGGGCTGATGGTCCCCGGACCGGTGCAGGTCGCGGCGGCAGTCGCGCTGGACGACGACGGCCACGTCGAGCGCCAACGTGGCCGGTACCGCGAGCGGCTCGAGTTCCTGGCCGACGTCCTCCGGCGGGCCGGCGTCGCCACCCCGTTTCCGAAGGGTGCCTTCTACCTGTGGGCTCCGGTCCCCGCCGAGCTCGGTGGTGACGGATGGCGGCTGGCGGAGCAGCTCGCGTGGCACGCGGGCCTGCTGGTGAGTCCCGGCGACCTCTACGGTCCCGACGGGGCGGGCTTCGTCCGGGTCGCCGTGGTGCAGCCGATGGAGCGACTGGAGCTGGTGGCCGCACGACTCGCGCGGACCGGTGCGCCGATCTGGACGTCGACAGAGACGGGCGGCGGGTGAGCGGGGGCTAACGTCGCGGCCCATGTCGGACCTGAGGGAGCAGATCGAGGCGCTCTGGGGCCGGGCCACCGAGCTCGGACCGGACGACCACGACGCGGCCGTGGTGGTGCACGAGGCGATCGATCTCCTCGACCGCGGCGAGGCACGTGTGGCGGAGGTAGACGGCGCGACCGACCAGGTGGTCGTGCACCAGTGGCTCAAGCAGGCGATCCTGCTGCTCTTCCGACTCCGCTCGATGGAGACGATCGAGCTCGGCCCCTTCGAGTTCGCCGACAAGCTGCCGTTGAAGCACGACTACGCCGCGGCCGGCGTGCGGGTGGTCCCCGGCGCCTCCGCCCGTTGGGGTTCCTATCTCGGCCCGGGGGTGATCTGCATGCCGAGCTACGTCAACATCGGCGCGCGGGTCGGCGCCGGATCGATGGTCGACACCTGGGCGACGGTGGGGTCGTGCGCGCAGATCGGCGAGCGCGTCCACCTCTCGGGCGGGGTCGGCATCGGCGGTGTACTCGAACCGGCGCAGGCGGCTCCGGTCGTGGTCGAGGACGACGTCATGATCGGCAGCAGGTGCATGATCACCCAGGGAGCGAGGGTCGGGCGCGGCTCGGTGGTCGGGGAGGGGACGATCCTCAACCCGAGCATCCCGGTCATCGACGCGGCGTCCGGCGAAGAGCTCGGTCGGGGTCACGTCCCGCCGTGGTCGGTGGCGGTCCAGGCGTCGCGCCGGCGAGAGTTCCCCGGCGGCGAGTTCTTCCTCCCCTGCGTGCTGGTGATCCGGCGTCTCACGGAGGGGCAGCGCCACGACAAGGCGCAGCTCAACGAGGTCCTCCGGGAGCACGGGGTGTCCGTGTGAGCGACGAGGGTCGGGCGGGCCTGCTGGAGCTGGCCGCAGCACTCGTCGACATCCCGTCGGTCAGCCACGACGAGGCGGCGATGGGCGATGCGGTCGAGGCGGCGCTGCGTCTCTGCCCGTGGCTCGACGTCGAGCGGATCGCCGGCAACGTGGTGGCGCGCACCGACCTCGGACGGGCGACGCGCGTCGTCCTCGCCGGCCACCTCGACACGGTGCCGCCCGCGGCCGGCGCCGAGCGGGCGCGGGTCGTCGGTTCGACCCTCTACGGAGTGGGCTCGGTGGACATGAAGGGTGGGCTGGCGGTGCTCTTGCACCTGGCCGGCAGCACGCCCGAGCCGACCATGGACGTGACCTGGTGCTTCTACACGGGCGAAGAGGTCGACCGGCGTTTCAACGGGCTCGAGCACCTCTTCGGCGAGCGGCCCGAGCTGCTCGCTGCGGACGTGGCGGTACTTGCGGAGCCGACGGGCGGGGTGGTGGAAGCCGGGTGTCAGGGCACGCTGCGGCTGCGCCTCACCCTCGAGGGCCGGCGTGCCCACACCGCCCGTCCGTGGACCGGGCGCAACGCCATCCACCGTCTCGGGCCGATCCTCGACGCCGTTGCCGCCTACCGGGGCCGGCGGCCCGTCCTCGACGGGTGCGAGTTCGCTGAGCAGCTCCAGGCCGTGGAGGTGACCGGCGGGGTGGCGCCCAACGTGGTGCCCGACGGCGCGACGGTGGTGCTCAACCACCGTTTCGCTCCGGATCGCCACGCAGAGGAGGCCGCGGCGAGCATCGAGGCGCTCCTCGACGGCGCGGTGGGCCACGAGGACCGGTGGGAGGTGGTCGACACCGCCCCGGCGGCGCCTCCCGCACTCGACCATCCGGTCCTCGCGGCGCTGGTCGCCGCGACCGGTGCGGCTCCCCGCGCGAAGCTCGGTTGGACCGACGTCGCGTCCTTCTGGTCGAGGGGTATCCCCGCCGCGAACTTCGGTCCGGGCGATCCGCTCGCCGCCCACGCGCCAGGCGAGCACGTCGGCGCCGACGAGCTCGCCGCGGCGGCGTCGGTATTCGAGCAGCTGCTCGGCTTCGAAGCCGGTCCGGCCTGAGGACCGGCGGCGCGGTGCCGGTCAGAGGCGGCGGAGGACGGTGACCACCTTGCCGTAGACGGTGACGTCGGCCGTGTCGAACTCCATGGGTGAGAGGGCCTCATTGGCAGGCGAGAGCACCACGGTGCGGCCGTGGGTCGAGAACCTCTTGACGGTCGCCTCCTCGTCGGGGATGCCGGCCACGACGATGTCGCCCGGCCGCGCGTCCGGCTGCTGGCGCACGACCACGAAGTCGCCGTCGAGGATGCCCGCGTCGATCATCGAGTCGCCGCGCACCCGGAGCATGAACAGGCTGCCGGTGCCGGTGAAGTCCTCCGGAAGGGGCAGGAACTCTTCGACGTCCTCTTCGGCGAGCACCCCGGTGCCGGCGGCCACGTCGCCGACGAGTGGGACGTGGCGGACCGGCCGCGGGTCCATGATCACCTTGGAGGTCGGGTCGTAGCAGACCTCGATCGCCCGTGGTTTGGTGGGGTCGCGCCGGAGGTAGCCCTCACGCTGGAGGACGGCCAGGTGTGCGTGGACGGTCGAGGAGGAGGTCAGGCCGACGGCCTCTCCGATCTCGCGGACCGACGGGGGGTAGCCGCGGTCGCGGACCGAGTCGGCGATGCAGTCGAGGATCTGCTTGCGCTTTGTGCTGAGTACCTGGGCCACGGCCGCTCGAACCTCCCGCTGTCGCCCGTCGCCGGGTCGGTCGACCCATGACAGGCGAACATCTGTTTGCACGACGGTAGCGCCGGGTCGGTCGAAAGGCAAACATCCGTTCGGAAAACCGGTTGACACCGAACATCTGTTCGTGGTGAGATGGACCCATGGCGAACACAAGTTCGATCGATCGTCCTCCGCCTCCGCGCAGGCTGCCGGCCGACTCCGCGAGGCACGGCTGACCATGGCGCTCGCACCCGTCGACTGGCCGACCTCGCCGCCGACCGCTCCTTCCCGCCGGCCACCGCTCCGCGTGCTTCCTGGCGGGCTCGAGGAGGCCGCCGGGCAGAGTCGCGGCCATACGCAGGTTCCCGGGCGGTCGCCGGCAGCGCGGCGCCCGGTGCCCGCAATGGTGAGGCGGCGTCGACTGCTGGTCGCGGTCGTCGTGGTCTGCTCGGTCGCACTGGCTCTTCCGCTGAGCGGGACCGGCGGTCGCTCCCACGCCGCCGGCCCCGCTCCGGCGGGGACATCCGGTCGTCCGGTGCCCTACACGGTCCGGCCCGGCGACACGCTCTGGTCGATCGCGTCGCGGGTCGACCCGTCCGCGGACCCGCGTCCGCTCGTTGCAGAGCTGACGGCGGCGACCGGGTCGGCGACGGTGGTGCCGGGCGAGCGCATCGTGGTTCCCTGACCGAGGGCCGTCGTCCGGCGCCCCAGGCGGTGCGCGAGATGGCAGCACTAGCCTCGGTGTGTGCGTTGTCCCTGGTGCCTTGCTGATGACGACCGCGTGGTCGACTCGAGGGCCGTCGAGGACGGGGGGGCGATCCGGCGGCGCCGCGAGTGCAGCAGCTGCGGCCACCGCTACACCACCTTCGAGCGCATCGACGAGATCCCGCTGATGGTCGTCAAGCGGTCCGGCCAGCGCCAGCCCTTCGATCGCGAGAAGGTGATCGGCGGACTCCGCGCGGCGACGAAGAACCGGCCGGTCAGCGACGACGAGCTCGAGATCGTCGCCCACGACGTCGAGGACTCGCTGCGCGAGAAGGGTGGAGAGCTGACCTCCGAACAGGTGGGCCTGGCCGTGCTCGAACGCCTGCGTTCGGTCGACGAGGTGGCCTACGTCCGGTTCGCGAGCGTCTACAAGGGCTTCGAGGGGGCCGACGACTTCCGTCGTGAGGTGGGCCTGCTGACCAAGACGACCGCGCCGAAGCGCCGCGAAGGATAGCGGTGCCCGAATTGTTCGACGAGGTGCCGCGACGGGCGCTCGCCATCTACGCGCACCCCGACGACCGCGACGTCTCGTGCGGAGGGACCCTCGCGGCCTGGGTCGCGAAAGGTTGTGAGGTGCACGCGCTGGTGTGCACCGACGGTGGGAAGGGGACGGCGGACGTCCGGGTGGATCCCGCAGAGCTGGCGGTGCGGAGGGCCGACGAAGCGGCCGAGGCGGCGGCGGTGGTCGGTCTCGCGGGCCAGGAGTTCCTCGGCTACACCGACGGCGAGCTGGTGGACGACGCCGAGCTTCGTGAGCGTCTCGTCGAAGCGGTCCGGCGCCTCCGGCCGGACACGGTCCTCTGTCCGGACCCGACCGCGATCTTCTTCGGACAGGAGTACTTCAACCACCGCGACCACCGGGTGACGGGCACCGCGGTCCTCGACGCGGTCGCACCGGCAGCGGCGCTACCCCTCTACTTCCCGAGGTCGGGGCCCGCGCACCAGGTCGCCACGGTCCTCTTGTCGGGCACGCTCGATCCCGATGTGTGGGTGGACATCTCGGGCACGCTCGCCCGCAAGGGGGAAGCGGTGGGCTGCCACCGGAGCCAGTTCCCCGACGGGGTCGAATGGGCGGCGACCGCCGTCACCCTTTCGGCGGAGGACGCCGGCAAGGCGGCCGGTGTGACCTACGCGGAGGCCTTCCGGAGGCTGCGCCTCGGTGGCTGACCGCCCCGAGGACGCGACGACCGCCGGGCCCGGGTGCCGCGCCCGCGACGGGACCTCGTGGAGCCCGGTCGTCCTCCACGTCGACATGGACGCCTTCTTCGCGTCCGTGGAAGTGCTCGACGATCCGTCGCTCGCCGGGTTGCCGGTCATCGTGGGCGGCAGCGGTGGTCGGGGTGTCGTCGCTGCGTGCACCTACGAGGCGCGTCGGTTCGGGGTGCACTCCGCCATGCCTTCCTCGACCGCTCGGCGGCTCTGCCCCGACGCAGTCTTCCGCGAAGGGCGCTACCACCGGTACGTCGAGGAGAGCGCCAAGCTCCACGCGATCCTCGAGTCGGTGACGCCGCTCGTCGAGGGCATCTCCCTCGACGAGGCGTTTCTCGACGTGACCGGCGCACAACAGCTGCTCGGTGACGCGGGCCGGCTGGCGACCGACCTGCGAGCGCGGATCACCGGCGAGCTCGGGCTCGGGTGCTCGGTGGGGGTCGGGCGGACGAAGCTGGTGGCGAAGCTCGCCTCGGAGGCCGCGAAGCCGGTCGCCTCCCAGGCGGGCATCCACGCGGGGCGTGGTGTGGTGGTCGTGCCCCCCGAGGAGGAGTTGCGATTCCTCCACGCGCAGTCGGTGCGAGCGCTCTGGGGCGTGGGCCCGGTCACCGGCCGGCGCCTCGGGTCCTTTGGGGTCGAGACGGTGGCCGACCTCGCCGCGCTCCCCGCCGACACACTGCGGCGGGTCGCCGGACCGACGGCAGGTGCCCACCTCGCCGAGTTGGCACGCGGGCACGACCCCCGGCCGGTGGTCCCGGACCGGGCGGCGAAGTCGATCGGTCACGAGGAGACCTTCGCCACCGACTTGTGGGAGCGGGCGGTGCTCCACCGCCACACGCGTCCGTCTCGCGGATGCCTCGGCGGTGGCGCTGCGCCGGTCGGGCCTCGGTGCCGCGCACGGTCACCGTCAAGATCAAACTCGCCGACTTCAGCCTGCTCACCCGTTCGTACACACTGGACGCCCCGATCGACGCGTCGCCCGCGGTCGCCCGGATCGTGGCGGCACTGCTCGACTCGGTCGAGCCCGACCAGGGGGTGCGGCTGCTCGGGGTCAGCCTGTCGGGCTTCGTGGCGCAGGGCCAGGGCGTCCAGCTCCGTCTCGGGTTCGACGACCCCGGGTCCGCCGGGCCCGGGCTGAGCGCGGCCTCGGGGCGGGCCGGAGCCGACGCGTACGCGCCTGCAGGAGGTCTGGGGATCGGTGACCGCCGCGGTCGACGCGATCCGGGGGCGGTACGGATCGGCCTCGGTCGGCCCCGCTGCCCTGGTCGGATCGGACGGGATCCGGACGCGCCGGAGGGGGGACGCACAGTGGGGTCCCTCGGCGGAGGAGGCGTCGGGGGACGATGAAGGCCCAGAAGGCAGCTTGTAAGATGGGATCGGTGCAGGATCAAGTGAGCGCCACCCGTGGCCGATGGATGGGACATGGTGTGTATTCGCCGCAAGGCCGCGCGAGGATGAGGTCCGCCATCAAGGCTGGAACGACCGACGGGTGGAGGGGACGGACCGTTGCCGCTCTCTGAGCACGAACAGCGCATCCTGCACGAGCTGGAGCAGTCGCTCTACCAGGAGGACCCCGAGTTCGCCGAGCGGGTCCGCTCGGAGACGGTGTACCGGCACGCCGGCCGGTACTGCCTCTGGTCCGCGCTGGTGTTCGTCGCCGCGCTGGTGTTCATGCTCTTCACCTTCTCGTCGCACGTCGCCCTCGGGTTCGTGGGCGTCGTCGTCATGTTCCTGTCTGGCGTGGTCTTCGCCAACAACGCTCGCCGCATGGGCAAGGCGGGCATCGACGACATCTCGCGCTCCCTGCACAACCGCAACCTGAGCGGGTCCGTGCATGATCCACGCGACTGGATCCGAGGGCGCTTCCACCGCGACGACTGACCGGCCGGCGGCACGGGTGCGGCGCGGGGGAGTTGCGGTTCCCCGTTCGGGGCGCGCCCGGTCCGGCCGTGCTCGCCATCGACATCGGTGGCACCAAGCTGGCAGCAGGAGTGGTCGACCGCGAGGGGCGGCTGACCTCGGAGGCGATGACGCCGACGCCGGACACCGACGACGCCGAAATGCTCTTCGGCGTCGCTCGGGGGCGACCGTCGAACGGGCTCGGGACGCGTCCGGCGTCGTGCCCGAGGTCTGCGGCGTCGGCTGCGGCGGTCCGATGACGCCGCACGGGGCGACGGTCAGTCCGCTCAACATCCGTGCCTGGCGAGGTTTCCCGCTGCACGACCGGCTCGTCGGTCTGCTGCGCCTGCCGGTCGTCGTCGACAACGACGCGAAGGCGCTCGCACTCGGCGAGGGATGGCTGGGAGCGGCGCGTGGGGCTGCGCGACTACCTGGCGATGGTGGTGTCGACCGGAGTGGGCGCGGGCATCGTGCTGGACGGACGGCTCCTCGACGGCGCGTCGGGCAATGCGGGCCACATCGGGCACGTCGTCGTCGAGCCCGACGGCCGGCCCTGCCGGTGCGGCGGACGCGGCTGCCTCGAGGCCGAGGCTTCGGGTCTCGCCATCGAAGCGCGCACCGGCGCGCCCGCCTCGGAAGCACCGGTGGGGATCCGTCGCTCGACCGGCCTGCTCGTCGGGCGCGCGGTGGCCTCTGTCGCCAACCTGTTGGACCTCCAGCTCGCGCTGGTCGCAGGCTCGGTCGCACTCGGCTTCGGTGCCCCGTTCTTCGAAGCGGCCCAGGAGGAGATCGACACCCGTTGCGGCCTCGAGTTCTCGCGCTCGACGAGGATCGCACCCGCTGCCCTCGGACCGACCGGTCCCTTGCTCGGCGCGGCGGCGCTCGGCCGGCGGACCACGATGGGACGGGTGAACCCGGTGGCGGAGTGACCCCCGCGACCCGAGCCGCGCGGGCCGAGGGTGACCCGCCGTCCGCCGTGGTACGCGCAGTGCTCCGACGCCCCGACCTCTGGGTCGCGGCGATGACCACCGGGTGGCGGCTCCTGCCGACCCGCTGGTGGCGCAGAGGGTCGCGCCTCCCGGTCCCGGACCGCGCGCTCTGGCGGTTCCGGATGGTCACCGCCTACGGCAGTCCGGACGCCCGTCCACGATCACGCGACGTGATCTCCTTCCTGGAGTGGTGCCGATCGACCGGACCGCGCGCGCCGCTCGGGGTGCCCGGGGTCGCCCGAAAACGTCGCGACCGTCACGGCGGCCGGGCTAATTTCCGTTCCCATGGATCGACGAGGGAGGGCTGCTGGCCGCAACGGCCATGCTCGGCGGCTCGCGGCGAGCGGTCTGAACCGGGACGGTCGCCGGTCGCCGCGACCCGAAGGGCGCTCGTGCTGAACGCCACCTTCGAGCCGCTCGGCATCGTCTCCTCCCGGCGGGCGGTCCTGCTCGTGCTCGATACCAAGGCCGAGCTGGTCCATTCCACCGAGCGGTTCTTCCGCTCGGAGCGGTTCAGCGTCCCGGAGCCGTCGGTTGTCCGGTTGGTCCGCTATGTGCAGGTGCCACGGCACTACCGGGTTGCGGTCAACCGGCGGACGGTGTTCGCCCGCGACGGGTCGCGGTGCCAGTACTGCGGCTCGGCCGCGGAGAACCTCGACCACGTCATCCCGCGGAGCAAGGGCGGGCTCCACACGTGGGAGAACGTGGTCGCGGCATGCCGGCGCTGCAACACCCGCAAGGAGGATCGGCTCCCGCACGAGGCCGGAATGGTGCTGCGCCGGACGCCGGCCGCGCCGCGCCACCGGGTGCAGCTGCTTGCGCTGTGCGGCGGAGCCAGCGAGGACTGGCACACCTATCTCGGCGGTGCGGCCGCCGAGATAGGGCAGCTGACCGCCTGACGATCGCGCCGGGTGTCGGGTCCCGACCGTGACGGCTCAGCACTGGACGCTCGAGCGCCGGCAGGGGAGTGCCGAATCACTGCACGCCGGCTGGCCCGCGGTCGAGACGGCTCCACGGTCGCGTGCAGTGGCGGTCTGTGCGGCGGAGGCTCCGAGCGTCGTCCTCGGATCGACCCAGCCAGACGCCGCGGTCGACCGCGACGCGGCACGCGCAGCCGGCGTCGCCGTTGCGCGCCGACGGAGCGGTGGCGGGGCGGTGCTCGTCGACCGGGGTGAGCCCCTCTGGGTCGACGTGTGGTTGCCGGCCGGTGACCCCCTCGCGGTCGACGATGTCGGACGCTCTTTCGACTGGCTGGGTGACGAGTGGCTCGGCGCGCTCGGGACACTCGGGGTGGGTGGGATCCACCTGCACCAGGTGCGCACGGCCGCAGCCACACGATGGTCGTCGCTGGTCTGCTTCGGCGGCCGGGGTCCGGGCGAGATCCTCACTGCCGACGGACGCAAGCTGGTGGGGCTCGCGCAACGCCGCACCCGGGCGGGATCGTGGTTCCAGTGTGCCTGTCCGGTGGTCTGGGACCCCTCGCGGCTGCTCCGCGTCCTGACGCTCGGGTCGTCCGACCGGAGGGACGCGCTGGCCGACCTCGCCGGCGCCGCGATCGGGCTCCGCGGAGCTCGTCGCGGATGCCGGGGCATTCCACGACGCACCTCCCTCGTCCTCGCCGAACCTCCGTGTGGTCCTCGCGTCGCTGCTCGCCGCCGCCCTCGCCGGGGACTCCTGACACCCGCCGCGCTCGCGGCCGCACCGCTGCCTGACGCGGATACCCGCTCGCTTTCTGCCGGGTCGCCCGCGACCCCCTTCACCCTCGCGCCACGCGCGGGAGCGCCGAGCTCGGTGGCACGCGCTGGCATCGCGGGCGCGCCGCGTGGCAAGTGGTTGACGAGTGGAGGAGTGGGGCGTAGAGTGGCGCAAAGTGGTGTGAAAGGGAGGGATCCTCAGGGTCCCGGGCACTGCGGGGAGCATTGTGGGAGCACATACCGGTGGCACGGTTCTTCGGCAGGTACGAGCACTCGCTCGACGACAAGGGAAGGGTGATCCTGCCCTCGAAGTTCCGCGGGCACGTTCGAACACGGGGGGTATCTGACCGAGTTTCAGGATGGGTGCTTGTCCCTGTGGACGCCCGACGAGTTCGAGCTGCAGATGGAAGCGATGCAGCAGCGGGCGAAGGAGGGGAGGAGCGACCGGAACCTGGTGCGTCTGTGGGCGTCGACCTCCCACGAGCTGGAGATCGACCGACAGGGACGCATGTCGATCCCCGGACGCCTCCGCGAGTACGCCGGACTCGAGGGCGACGTGCTCGTCCTCGGGGCCATCGACAGGGTCGAGCTGTGGAACCGGCAGGCGTGGGAGGAGAAGGTCCTGCCGGAGGAGGAGCGCCTGAACCGGGGCGCCGACGCCTGAGCGAGACCTCCCATCTGCGGGTCGTCCGGGAGGGGGAAGTACCGGCTCGCCCGCCGAGCCGGCCCGCCGACGAGGAGAGGTCCGAGACCGAGCCACTCGACACCGACGAAAGGAGCAGTACCCGAACCAACCACCACCACCACCACCATCGCCACCGTCACGTCGAGGACCGAGGGCGGGAGCGCCGTAGGGCTGCATCCCGCAGGGTCGGCCCGGCCCACTCCCTACCAGTCGGGGTTGGCCGCCGCGGCCCGTCCCGACGTCCACATCGAACGCGTCTGGCCCATGCGCAGTCCCTCGACCGGATCGCTGGAAGAATCCTCCTCCGCCCACTTCCAGGTTGATCGTCGCGGCACTCCACCCGCAGGCATCGTGCCGGTCGGGGGACTGCGGATGAGCCAGGCATACAGACACCAACCGGTGATGGTCGAGGAGGTCGCCGACCTGTTCGACCCGGTCCCACCCGGCCTCGTGGTCGACGCGACGCTCGGAGCGGGAGGCCACGCGGCCGCACTGCTCGCGGCCCGTCCCGACCTCGCCGTGCTCGGAATCGACCGCGACCCGGCGGCCCTCGCCGCGGCGTCGAAGGCGCTGGCGCCCTTCGGGGACCGTGCCCTCGTGCGGCACGCGCGCTTCGACCAGCTCACCGCGGTCGTCGACCGGGGCCGAGAGCCGGTTCGCCGCCCACGAGGAGCGGCGCGGGCTCGCCGGCGTGCTGTTCGATCTCGGGGTCAGCTCGCCACAGCTGGACGAGGCCGACAGGGGGTTCTCCTATCGCAGCGACGCGCCGCTCGACATGCGGATGGACCCGACCACAGGTCGGACCGCCTCGCAGGTGGTGAACGAGACCGACGAAGACGCGCTGGCCGCGATGTTCATCGCGAACGGCGAGGGCCGCTTCGCGCGGAGGATCGCGCACGCGATCGTGGGGGCCCGACCGATCACGACCACCGGTGAGCTCGCCGAGGTGGTGACCGCGGCAATCCCGGCCGCCACCCGCAGGACCGGCGGGCATCCGGCGCGTCGGGTCTTCCAGGCCATTCGCATCGAGGTCAACGAGGAGCTCGACCAGCTGGAGACCGCGGTCACCGACGCGCTTGCGCTGCTGCGCCCCGGAGGCCGGTGCGTGGCCATCGCCTACCACTCGGGCGAGGACCGCCTGGTCAAGTCGGCGTTCGCCCGGGCGGTGACCGGTGGCTGCACCTGCCCCCCGGGGCTGCCGTGCGTCTGCGGAGCCGATCCCGAGTACCGGCTCGTGTTCCGAGGAGCACGGCGCCCGACGGGCGCCGAGGTCGCGCACAATCGCCGTGCCGAGGCGGCTCGGCTCCGGGTCGTCGAGCGGACGAAGGGCACACCCGCCGACGCCCACCCCGACGGCGAGGTGGCGTGAGCCCGGCCTCCACGGGAGCGGCCCGGCGCTCGGTGCAGCGGGCCGAACCCCGGCGGACGGGGGCCTCTCCGCGGCGGGAACCGCTCCGCGTCGTCGAGCGCGCGCCAGCGCGTACGCCGCCCGCGCCGCTTCCGTCCCCGGACGTGGGTGTCGGTCGGCCTGATCGCGGGCAGTCTCCTCGCAGTCGTCGCAGGTGACGATTTCGTCACCCAGGGACAGATCCACCTCTCGCAGCTCCAGAGTGCGATCGGCGCGGCGCAGGCCACCCAGAAGTCGGAGCAGGCGACCGTCGCCCAGATGGCTGCGCCGACCCGGGTGGTCCATCTGGCCGAGGCAGAGGGCGGTCTCGTCGCAGCCGGACAGGTGATCGACCTGCCGCAGGTCCCGCTCGACGTGCCCCTGCCCGCGCCCCAGACCGGACCCGCGGTCACCTCCACCGGGCGGTGAGCCCGTCGATCCTGCTCGGCAGGCGCTCGCGCGCGATGCGGCTGCTGGTCATCGTGGTGTTCCTCGCGCTCGGCGTGCGTCTGATCGCCGTGCAAGAGTTCGGGCACCAGCACTACGCGGCGCTGTCGACCTCCGAGTTGACCCAGCGGGTGACCGTCCCCGCCCAGCGCGGCGGGATCTACGACCGCAACGGCGAGGTGCTGGCCGAATCGGTGACCAAGCAGACGGTCGTCGCCGACCCGCTGCTCATCACCGACCCCGCACCCATCGCGAGCTCGCTGTCGCCGTTGCTCGGGGTGCCGCCGGGGCAGCTGCGCTCGGAGCTCACCGAGCGATCGGGGTTCGTCTACCTCGCGCACCGGGTCTCCGATTCGGTCGCGACCAAGGTCGCCGCGCTCCATCTCCCCGGGATCAACCTGATCCCCGAGTCCCAGCGCGTCGAACCGGACGGCACGATGGCGGCTCCGGTGCTCGGCACGGTCGACTACGGCGGCAACGGCAACTCCGGCCTCGAATACCAGTACCGGTCACTGCTCGCCGGCACGTCCGGGTCCGAAGACCTCATGCAGGCGCCCGACGGGGTGTCCCTCACGTCGAGCGGCAGCTCCTCGGTCGCCTCCCAGCCCGGGCGCGGCCTCGAGCTGACCCTCGACCAGTCGATCCAGTACGTGGCCGAGCAGGCGCTCGGCGCCGAGGTGGCCGCCTCGCACGCGACCGGCGGGACCGCCGTCGTCATGGACGTGAAGACCGGCGACGTCCTGGCCATGGCCGACCTGCAGGCCGCCAAGGGCGGTCAGGGCGCCACCTCCGGGACCGGGTCGGGGTCCTCGTCGGGGCCCACGTCGATGGGATCGGCCAACACGCTCCCCGCGGGGGTCGAGCAAGCGTCGTCGAATTCGGCCGTGACCCAGGTCTACGAACCCGGCTCGGTCTTCAAGCTGGTCACCTTCTCGGCCTCGCTGGCCGCGGGTGTCATCACGCCCAACCAGGCCCTCGAGGTGCCGTCCGCGCTCCCGATGGGGAAGTACACCTTCCACGACGCAGAGTCCCACGGCGCCGAGCAGCTCACCGCGACCCAGATCATCGCCCAGTCCTCGAACATCGGCACCATCGAGATCGCCCAGCGGCTCGGTGAGAGCCGTCTGCTGTCGCAGATCGCCGCTCTCGGCTTCGGCCAGCCGACCGGGCTCGGCTTCCCCGGCGAGTCCGAGGGCCTCGTCCCGGGTGCGTCGGCCTGGACGGGGACGTCGATCGGATCGACACCGATCGGCCAGGACGACGCGGTCACCGCACAGCAGATCCTCGACGCGTACAACTCGGTCGCGAACGGGGGGGTGTTCGTCCAGCCCCGCCTCGTCCGCGGGTTCGTGAACCCGTCGGGCGCGGTCACCTCGGCCGCGCCCTCACCTTCCCACCGGGTCATCGACCCCACCACCAACGCCGAGCTGGTCTCGATGCTCGAAGCGGTGGTCGCCTCGGGAACCGGCACGAGCGCGGCGATCGACGGCTACACGGTCGCGGGCAAGACGGGTACCGCCCAGATCCCCGACCCCAACCATCTCGGGTACATCCCCGGGGCCTACGTCGGCACCTTCGCCGGATTCGCGCCGGCCGAGCACCCGGTGCTCTCCGCGGTGGTCGTGCTCGACCACCCGACCCCCATCTACGGCGGCGCCGTGGCGGCCCCGGTCTTCTCGACGATCATGGCCTACGCCCTGCACCACTACGGCATTCCCACCACGACGGCGGCCACGGCCTCCGCCTCGAAAACGGCCGTCGGAAGTACCGGTACCATCACCGTGCCGGCCGGAGCCGTCACCGAAGGACCGTAGGTGCACCCGGACCGGAGCCGGCCGATCCGTCCCCGTTCCCGGAGCCCCTGGACCATCCTCCCGTGCAGATGACCGAGTTGATCGCCGACGTCGACGTGGTCGGTGTGCGCGGTGACCTCTCGTCGACCGACGTCGCGCGCGGTCGATTTCGACAGCCGCCGGAGCGGTCCCGGCTCGTTGTTCTGCTGCGTGCCCGGGGAGCACACCGACGGGCACGTGCACGCCGCCGCGGCGGTCCGGCGCGGGGCCGTGGCGCTCGTCTGTGAGCGCGACCTCGGTCTCGGTGTCACCGAGGTGCTGGTGCGTCCCGGCGCGGTGCGGACCGCGATGGCCGTCATCGCCGCCGCCTTCCACGGGTACCCGGCACGGGCGCTGACCACCGTCGGGGTGACCGGGACCAACGGCAAGACCACTGTCACCCAGCTGCTCCGGGCGGTGCTCGAGCATGCCGGGAGGCCCACCGGCGTGATCGGGACGCTCGACGGCGTGCGCACCACACCCGAGGCGCCGGTGCTTCAGGCTTCGCTCGCCCGCCTGCGCGACGAGGGACGGACCTCCGCGGTTCTCGAGGTCTCCTCGCACGCACTGACCCAACAACGGGTCGAGGGCATCCGCTTCGACGTCGCCGCGTTCACCAATCTGAGCCGCGACCATCTGGACCACCACGGGACGATGGAGGCCTACTTCGCCGCGAAGTCGCGGCTCTTCGAGCTCTCGCGTGCCAGGCTGGCCGTGATCGACGTGGACACGCCCTGGGGCCGACGTCTCGCCGATGCGACGGAGCTCGAGGTGCTGCCGGTGACGAGGGAGGAAGCCGCCGACATCCGCCTCTCGCTCGGCTCGTCCGCCTTCCTCTGGCGGGGGCGGCGTGTCGTCCTCCCGCTCCAGGGCACCTTCAACGTCGACAACGCGCTCGTGGCGGCGCGGATCGCGCTCGCCCTGGGAGTCGACGAAGACCGGATCGCCGAGGGACTCGGCCTGGTGGGCACGGTGCCCGGCAGGATGGAGCCGGTGGACGGCGACGCGCCGTTCTCGGTCGTGGTCGACTACGCCCACACCCCCGAGGGCCTGGAGGCATCGCTGGCGGCGGCCCGCTGCCTCGCTCCCGGAGCCCGGGTGATCTGCGTGTTCGGCTGCGGCGGCGACCGCGACCCCGGCAAGCGACCCGAGATGGGAGCGGTGGCAACGGCCGGCGCAGACCTGGTCGTGGTGACCTCCGACAATCCCCGCTCGGAGGATCCCCTTGCGATCATCGGCCGGATCGTCGAGGGTGCCCGGTCGGGCGCGACGGTCGAGGTGGAACCGGACCGTGCCGCGGCGATCGACCGGGCCGTCGAGATGGCACGGCCCGGCGACGTCGTGCTGCTCGCGGGCAAAGGCCACGAGCGGACCCAGACGGTCGGCGACCGCGTCCTCGAGTTCGACGACCGGACGGAGGCCGCCCGGGCGCTGCGGAACCGGCTGAGCGACAGCGGCCGATGATCTCCCTGATGACCTCGGGCGGGGTCGCCCTCTGGGTGGCCGTCCTGTCGACGCCGGTGCTCATCCGGTGGCTGGTGAAGAACGGGATCGGACAGCACATCCGCGACGACGGACCACGGGTGCACATCGCGAAGGCCGGCACGCCGACCATGGGTGGGATCGCGATCGTGGTCGCGGTGGTCATCGGGTACTTCGCGGCCCACCTGGTGCCCGGGGTGACCTTCTCCCGCTCGGGCGACCTCATCCTGCTCACCGTGGTCGGGGCCGCGCTCATCGGGTTCGCGGACGACTGGATCAAGGTTCGGCACCGGCGGAGCCTCGGTCTCAACAAACGCGCCAAGTTCGGCGCACAGATCGGGCTGGGCCTCCTCTTCGCCCTGCTCGCCGTCTACTGGGCCCATACGTCGACCGCGCTCTCCTTCACCCGCTACGACTCGATCGGCTTCCAGATGGGCACCGCTCTGTGGGTGGTCTGGGCGACGCTCCTGATCGCCGCCGCGGCCAACGCGGTCAACCTGACCGACGGGCTCGACGGGCTGGCGGCGGGTTCCTCGACCTTCTGCTTCGCGTGCCTGGCCATCATCGGCTACTGGCAGTACCGGCACTTCGCCATCTACCGGGTCGCCGATGCCCTCGACCTGGCGCTGGCCGCAGTGGCCCTCGCGGGCGCCTGTCTGGGGTTCCTCTGGTGGAACGCCGCCCCGGCCCGGATCTTCATGGGGGACACCGGTTCGCTCTCCATCGGCTCGGGTCTCGCTGCGCTCTGCCTGCTGATGAACCTCGACCTCCTGCTCGCGGTCATCGGAGGGCTCTTCGTCATCGTCACGCTGTCGGTGGTCATCCAGGTCGTCAGCTTCCGCGTGTTCCATCGGCGGGTGTTCCTGATGGCGCCGCTCCACCACCACTTCGAGCTGCAGGGATGGCCCGAGACGACCGTCATCGTGCGCTTCTGGATCCTCGCCGGACTGTTCGCCGCGCTGGGTCTCGGGATCTTCTACGGCGACTTCCTCACCGTGGGCAAGGTCTGAGCGGTGTTCCACCACCTGGGAGACGCGGTGAACGAAGCTGGGGCGATGGACCTCGCTCGGGGAGGGACCGGCCGGGTGTGCAGCTTCCGGCCGCAGGAGGTGGGCTTCGGCCGTGGCTGAACGGGCCGTCGCGAGGACCGCGACCCGAGCGCGGCATCCCTCGGCCGGATCGGCCGGAGGGGCGCCGGTGCGAAGGCTGCGCTCGGTCCCGGCCGCCCGCCCTGCGGAGCAGGCATGGCTGGCGCGGGTGCCGACCGCCCGGGTGATCTCGGTGTTGGTCGGGATCCTCTGCGTCCTGGGCCTGGTGATGGTGGGCTCCGCGTCACCGGTGATCTCCCTCGGCCTCTACGGGTCGCCCTGGGCGATCCTCATCCGCCAGGTGCTCTGGATGGGTGTCGGCGCAGCGGCGCTCGTGCTCGCGGCGCACGTCGACTACCGCCGGTGGCGCGCGGTCCGGATGGTCCTACTCCTCGTCACCTTGGGGCTCCTGCTGGTGGTGCTGGTGCCCCACCTCGGAGTGACCTCGGGTGGCTCCTCCCGCTGGATCGGCGTGGGCCAGTTCACCCTCCAGCCCTCCGAGCTGATGAAGCTGGCCATGGCGGTCTTCGCCGCGGACCTGCTCACCCGCCGAGTGGACCGGATGGGGGAGCCGAAGACGGTCATCGCCCCGGTGCTGCTGGTCCTCGGGGTGGCCGCGGCGCTCATCCTCAAACAGCCGGACATGGGCACAGCACTCGTCCTCTGCTGCATCGCGTTCGCCATCCTGTTCATGGGCGGGGTCCCGATGCGTCCGATCTTCAAGGTGCTCGGCTCGTGCGCGGCCCTCGCGGTGCTGGTCGGCCTCGCCGACCCCTACCGGCGCGACCGGATCCTCTCGTTCCTCAATCCCGGCGCCCACCAGTCGGGCTCGGGATACCAGGTCTGGCAGTCGCTGATCGGCCTCGGGTCGGGCCATCTCTTCGGCCTCGGACTCGGCGGCGGGCGACAGAAATGGGGGCTGCTCCCGAACGCCCACACCGACTTCATCTTCTCGGTCGTGGGGGAGGAGCTCGGCCTGGTCGGCGCGGTCGCGCTGCTCGGCCTCTTCTTCGCGCTCGCCTGGTTCGGCTTCCGCGCCGCCACCCGGGCCCCTGACCGCTTCGGCAGCCTGCTCGCCGTCGGGATCACCGTCTGGATCACCAGTCAGGCGGTGATCAACGTCGGCGCGGTGATCGGCGTGCTGCCGGTCACCGGGATCCCGCTCCCGTTCATCTCCTACGGCGGGTCCTCGCTCGTCATCACCATGGCGGCGATCGGCATCCTCGTCAACATCGCTGCCCACGAGCGGACCGGGCGGGCCGCGTCCGCCCGGCGGCGACGCCCGGCCCACGCGTGACCGGGGACGCCGGGCAGCGGTTCGCGCTGGTCGCCGGGGGCGGGACGGCCGGGCATCTCCAACCGGCCCTCGCCATCGCCGAGGCGCTGGTCGACGTCGGCCACCCCCGGAGCTCGATCGAGTTCGTCGGCTCCGCACGGGGCCAGGACGGCTCGGTGCTCGAGGACCGAGGCTTCCCCTTCGTCCTGCTGCCCGGCCGGGGCATCGTCCGCAGCGTCGCCCCGAAGGACCTGGCAGTGAACGTCCGCTCGCTCGCCGGCCTCCTGTCGGCGGCGGTGCGCGCGCACCGCCTGATCGCGCGGACCCGGCCGAAGGTGGTGGTCTCGGTCGGGGGGTACGCGAGCGTCGGCACCGCGCTCGCCGCCGCGGTGCGCCAGGTTCCGCTCGTCCTGGTCAACACCGACGCGGTGCCGGGCGCGGCCAACCGCCTCTTCGCCGCGATTCGCGGCACGCGTCGGCGGTCGGCTGGGACGGCACCGCGCTCCCGCGGGCGACCCGAACCGGCACACCGGTGCGGCCGGAGATCGTGGGAGTGCGCCGCGACCCCGTGGCCCGGCGCGCCGCGCGGCGCAGGCTCGGGTTGCCCGAGGATCGATCGACGGTGGTCGTCTTCGGCGGTTCGCTGGGCGCGCACTCGATCAACCAGGCGGTCGCCGGGCTCGTCGAGGGCTGGCGCGACCGGGACGACCGAGCGATCTACCACATCGTGGGGCGCCGCGACTGGGTGGCGGCCGGCGCCGCGAACGGTACGGCACGACCGTCGAAGGGTACCGGCGGCAGACGGCTCCACCTGGTGCGCGTCCCCTACGAGGAGCGCATGGCCGACGTCTACGCCGCGGCGGATGTCGCGGTCTGCCGCGCCGGCGCGATGACCGTCGCCGAGCTCGCAGTCGCCGGCGTGCCGGCCGTCCTCGTCCCGCTGCCGGGGGCCCCCGGCGACCACCAGACCGAGAACGCGCGGGTCCTCGAGCGGGCCGGCGCCGCGGTGGTGCTGGCCGACGCGGCGTGTACGGCGGCAGGTCTCGCGGACACCCTCGACAGGTTGCTGGCCCGGCCGGCGGTCCTCGAGCAGATGAGCCGGGCGGCGAGCGCGGCCGGGCGACCCGACGCCGCAGCGGCCGGTGCCCGGCTGGTCGAAGAGGCGGCCCGCTGCGCACCGGGAGCGCGTGCGGAATGACCGCGCCGGGACCTCGGCAGGTCTGGGACCCCTCGGTCCCCTCCGCCGTCCATGTGGTCGGCATCGGCGGTGCGGGGATGAGCGCGATCGCGACGGTCCTGCGGGCGATGGGCCACACGGTGACCGGCAGCGACCTCAAGGAGACTGCGGTCACCGACCGGTTACGCGCCCAGGGGGTGGAGGTGACCATCGGCCACGACGGCTCGCACCTCGGGCCGGCCGCGCTGGTCACTCTCTCGACGGCGGTTGCGGCCGGCAACCCGGAGGTGGTCGAGGCGCGTCGACGCGGTGTGCCGGTGCTCACCCGGGCCGAGGTCCTGGCATCGATCGCGTCGCTTCGCCGCTGCATCGCGGTCGCCGGCACCCACGGCAAGACGACGACCGCGTCGATGCTCGCCCTCGTCCTCGTCGACGCCGGCATGCGACCTTCCTTCCTCATCGGCGGCGACGTGAACGAGATCGGGACCAACGCGGCATGGGACGAAGGGGAGTGGCTGGTCGTCGAAGCCGACGAGAGCGACGGCACCTTCCTCTCCCTCGTGCCGGACATCGCGGTGATCACGAGCGTCGAGGCCGACCATCTCGACCACTACGGCTCCTTCGACGCCCTGCGGAGCGCGTTCGAGCGGTTTCTCGCCTCGGCGGGCGGGCACCGGGTGGTCGGCGGGGACGACGAGGTCGCCGCCGCGATCGGCCGGGCGCAGGGCGCGGACACGGTCGGAACCGCCGACGGGTGCTCCCATCGGATCGTAGACGTCGCGCGGGCGCGCAGTTCGATCGCCTTCCGGCTCGTCGGCCCCGACGACGCAACCGTCGCCAGTCTGTCGATCCCCGTCCCCGGCCTGCACAACGCTCGCAACGCCGCGGTCGCTGCGGTGACCGCGCTCGCCGCCGGGGCCTCCGCAGGCGCTGCGGCCGCGGCACTCGCACGGTTCGCCGGCGTGGCCCGCCGGTTCGAGTTCCGCGGAAGCGCCCGCGGCGTGACCTTCGTGGACGACTACGCTCACCTCCCGAGCGAGGTTCGTGCGGCGCTCGCAGCCGCGCTCGACGGTGGATGGCAGCGGGTGGTCGCGGTCTTCCAGCCGCACCGCTACACGCGGACCGCGGAGCTCGGAGACCAGTTCGGCCCCGCCTTCCGCGGCGCCGACGTCGTGGTTGTGACCGACGTCTACGGCGCGGGTGAAGCGCCGTGGCCGGGCGTCACCGGTGAGGTGGTGGCCGAGGCCGTCCGCGGAGCGCTGCCCGGTGTGCCGGTGCATTACGTCGCGGGACGCAGCGAACTGGTCCGTCGGGTCGGGGCGCTGCTCGAACCCGGCGACCTCTGCTGCACACTTGGCGCGGGGGACCTGACCTCGTTGCCCGACGAGCTGATGGCGGCTCCGGCGTGGTGAGCCGGTGAGCCACGCGAGAGGAGCTGGCGGCGCTCGAACGGGCGCTCGGCCCCCGCGCCCGGCTCGCCCAGCCGCTCGGCCCGATGACCACCTATCGGGTCGGAGGGCCTGCGGCCCTCTTCGTCGAGGCCGGGGACGACGAGGACCTCCTCGCCGTCGGCCGGGCCCTCGACGGCCTGGACGTCCCGGTCCTCGTTGTCGGGCAGGGCTCGAACCTCCTCGTCGCCGACGCCGGGTTCGCCGGCCTCGCGGTCTCCCTCGGCCCTGCCTTCGAGCGGCTCGAGATCGAGGGGACCGAGGTACGTGCCGGCGGTGCGCTGCCCCTTCCGGTCCTCGCGCGGCGCACCGCGGCGGCCGGACTGCACGGGCTCGAGTGGGCGGTCGGCGTCCCCGGCTCGGTCGGCGGCGCGGTCAGGATGAACGCAGGGCGGCCACGGCTCGGACACCGCGGCGACTCTCGTCTCGTGCACGGTCGTGGACCTCCGCGCCGGCGTGTGCCGCCGAGGTCGCGGCTGCCGACCTCCACCTCGCCTACCGCCACTCGGATCTCGCACCCTCCGAGGTGGTCACCCGGGGAACCCACCGGCTGGAGCCGGGGGACCCGGAGGCCGGCGCGGCGGCCATTGCGGCGATCGTCCGGTGGCGTCGGGAGCACCAGCCCGGCGGCTCCAATGCGGGCTCGGTGTTCACCAATCCGCCGGCCGACTCTGCGGGTCGCCTGATCGACCAGTGCGGGCTGAGGGGATGCAGGGTCGGCTCCGCCGAGGTGTCGACCAAGCACGCCAACTTCATCCAGGCCGATCCGGGTGGCTCCTCCGACGACGTACGCCGCCTCATCGACCTCGTGCGCGATCGGGTCGCCGACGCGACCGGCGTGGTGCTCGAGACCGAGGTGCGCCTGGTCGGCTTCGCCGAGCAGGAGCGAGCGCGCGCGAGTGAGCCCGACCCGCTCGGGCGAGCGCACGACCACACGGCCGATCGATCCGCGGATCCGCCAGCGCCGGATCGAGGTGGCGCGCCGGGCGGGTCGCCGACGGCTCCGGTGGGTGGTCGGCGCCGGCGCGGCAGTCGTCGTGGTCGCGGTCGCGATCGCGCTCTTGCACACGCCCTGGTTCAGCGCGCGGCTCGGTGACCGTCGACGGCTCCCATCCCCACACCAGCACGGCAGCGATCCTCTCGGCCGCAGGACTCGGGGGCCACCCTCCCCTGATCTCGATCGACCCCGGCGCGGCCGCCGCCCGGGTCGAGGCGCTGCCGTTCGTCGCGACGGCGACGGTGGTGCGGCACTGGCCCGACCGGGTGGTGGTGACGGTTGCCGAGCGGGCGCCGGTCGACCAGATGGCCGGACCCGGCGTCGGAGTGGTCGATCCTCGACGGGCACGGGCGCACCCTCGCGGCGGCGATCGGTCCGGGCGCCGGGCCTGCCGGTGCTCATCGTGCACGCCGCGTCGGGACCCGGTGCCGCCCGCAGCGGTCGGCGCCTCGCTGCCGCAGGCTGCCGCGCCCGGCGTGGCGGTGAGCAGCACTCTGCCGGCCGCCTTCGCCGCGCAGGCGGTGTCGGTGACCGTCGCGCCGGACGAGACGGTCTCGCTCGCGTTCGAGCTCGGGGCTCACCGTGCTGCTCGGCACCGCGACCGACCTCCACGCGAAGTACGAGGACATCGCCGCCATCATCGCCCACGCGTCCCTGCAGGGGGCCACGGCGATCGACGTCACCGTCCCCCAGTCGCCGACGGTCGCCGGCTGACCGGTGCACCGCAGCGTGGCGGGACCGGGACACCGGGGCGTCGGCAGTGTGTCCGGAGGGTGTCCCCCGTGCTTGACCAGGGAGAGTGCTCACCGTATCGTGGTCACCAACTCGCCGGTTGGAACGGTTTCAACCTGTGGTCGAGGGTGAGGGATTGCATGACCGTTCCGGCTCAGAACAACTACTTCGCCGTGATCAAAGTGGTGGGAGTGGGCGGTGGCGGGGTCAACGCGGTCAATCGCATGATCGAAGCCGGATTGCGGGGCGTCGAGTTCATCGCGACCAACACCGACGCCCAGGCGCTTCTCATGAGCGACGCCGACCTCAAGCTCGACATCGGGCGGCAGCTCACCCGCGGTCTCGGTGCGGGGAGCGACCCCGAGGTGGGGCGCCTCGCCGCCGAAGAGCACCGCGCGGAGATCGAAGAGGCGCTGAAGGGCGCCGACATGGTGTTCATCACCGCGGGCAAGGGCGGTGGTACCGGGACGGGTGCCGCGCCTGTCGTGGCGGAGATCGCGAAGAGCCTCGGCGCCCTCACCATCGGCGTCGTGACCCGCCCGTTCACCTTCGAGGGCCGGAGGCGTTCGGTCCAGGCCGAGCAGGGCATCCAGAACCTGAAGGACAAGGTCGACACTCTGATCATCATCCCGAACGACCGGCTTCTCACGGTCTCCAACGAGAAGACGTCGATGGTGAACGCCTTCAAGATGGCCGACGAGGTGCTGATGCAGGGGGTGCAGGGGATCACCAGTCTGATCACCGTACCCGGCCTGATCAACACCGACTTCGCCGACGTGAAGATGATCATGTCCAACGCGGGCACCGCCATCATGGGCATCGGCTCGGCCACCGGCGAGGGTCGCGCGGTCAACGCGGCGCGGGCCGCGATCACCAGTCCACTGCTCGAGGCGTCCATCGAGGGCGCACGCGGGATCCTCCTCAACATCGCCGGCGGAACCGATCTCGGCCTGTTCGAGGTCAACGAGGCGGCCGAGATCATCCACGGCGTCGCGCACCCCGATGCCAACATCATCTTCGGCAGCGTGATCGACGACGCGATGGGCGAGGAGGTCCGGGTGACGGTCATCGCGGCGGGCTTCGAGCGTTGGGAGGCACAGTCCCGCGGCACCGCGGTGCACGCCGAGGCCACCGGACGCGAGGAGTCCCCAAGCCGTGTGCTCGGAATGCAGCCGACCGAGGACATCTTCGCCACGCCGAGCGACGACGATCTCGACCTCGGCGACGACGAGTTCGACGTGCCGTCGTTCCTTCGCTGAGCACCACCGCCACCGTCCGGCTGCCCGGCGGCGTCCGCGCCGTGTGGACCGACACCACCGCCGGTGACCTCCGCCCTGCTCCCGACGACGGCGCAGCTCGCCTGATCGCCTTCGCGCGGTCCTGCGTGCCGTCGCGGCCCACCGTGCACTGGATGGATCAGGTCCACGGCGGCGCGGTCGCGTCGGCCGAGGAGGCGAGCGGCGAGCCAGAGGCCGACGCCGTCGGCGAGGGTCCGGTCGACGCCCTCGTCGCCGTGGCGCCCACCGTCGCTCTGGCGGTGCTGACTGCCGACTGCGCGGCAGTGGCGCTCGCGAGCCCCGAGGGCCACTTCGGCGCGGTGCACGCCGGATGGCGCGGCGTGCGGGCCGGGGTGCTCGAGGCCACGGTCGCCGCGCTCGGAACACCGCGGCGCGTCCTCGGTGACCGCGCGGCGCGGACCGTGCATCCGGCCCTGCTGCTACGAGTTCTCCGACGTGGACCTCGGATCGGTCGTCGGCGCGGCTCGGGACGTCGGTCCGGGGCACGACGAGCGACGGTCGGGACGCCCTCGACCTTCCGGCCGCGGTGAGCGCCGCGCTCCGCAACGCGGGTGCCGACGAGCGCCCGGGCATCGACGTGTGCACCGCCTGCGGGGGTTCCTACTTCTCCCACCGGGCACGCGGGGACGCGGGCCGCCAGGCGCTCCTCGTCTGGCGGGAGGACGCCGCGCCGGACTCGTGACCGGAGCGGTGCCGGGTGGCGACTTCCCCGCACGCCTCGAGCGGGTGCGGAACCGAATCGCGTCGGCGGCGCCGGATCCCGCCTCGGTCCGGCTGGTCGCGGTGACGAAGGGCTTCGGACCCGAGGCGGTCCGGGCAGCGCTCGCCGCGGGCGTCGTCGACCTGGGCGAGAACTACGCGGACGAGCTGTTGGACAAGGCAGGGGCGGTCGAGGCGGGTCCGGGGGAGGTACCCCGGCCGAGCCCGGTCTGGCACTACCTGGGTGCGATCCAGCGGAACAAGGTGTCTCGGCTGGCGCCGGTCGTCGGGTGCTGGCAAGCGGTCTCCCGCGTCGAGGAGGGGCGGGCGATCGCACGCCGGCGGCCCGGAGCGACGGTGCTCGTCCAGCTCGACGTCGCGGGTCTGCCCGGCCGGGGCGGTTGCCCGCCCGAGCAGGCCGACGAGCTGGTGGTCGCCCTCCGCGACGAGGACCTCGACCTCGCCGGCCTCATGGCGGTCGGCGTTCCCGGGCCGCCCGAGGCGTCGCGCGCGGGCTTCCGGCTGGTCGCCTCCACCGCCGACCGCCTCGGGCTCCCGGTCCGGTCGATGGGGATGTCCGAGGACCTCGAGGTGGCCCTGTCCGAGGGCTCGACGATGGTCCGCATCGGCCGGGCGCTCTTCGGCGACCGCCCGCGCCCCACGACCGCGCCGGGGCCGCGCTGAGCCGGACGGCGCCGGTGCCTGCGGCACCGCTTCGTCCGGGCGCTCGGGGCTCCGGGGCGTACCACAGGGGGTCGGGGCCAGGCACTACGCTGTGGCACGGAGGACGTGATGCCTGCTTCGTTCATGAAGAAGACGATGGCCTACCTGGGGTTGGTCGACGACGACTACGACGACTACGACGACTACGAGTCTCGTACGGCGGCACCGAGCCGGGTGAGTCCGCGGAGCGTGGTCCCCGACGAGATCGACGAGCCGCCCCTGCCTCCTCCGAGCCCGCGGATCCGGACCCTCTCCCGGGACGAGGCGAACGGGACGCTCGCGCCGTCGGCACCTGCCGGGCCGTCCCCGCGCGGCGGCGGTCACCTCCTCGGTGCGGCCGATCTCCCAGGAGCCTTCGGGTGCCCGTGTGCACATCGTCGCACCCGGCCGCTTCGCCGACGCCCAGGAGATCGCCAACCGGCTCATGAGCAACCAGCCGGTGATCGTGAACATGCAGAGCGCGGACCGCGACCTCCAGCGCCGCATGATCGACTTCTGCAGCGGCGCGACCTATGCGCTCTCGGGCGGCATGGAACGGGTGGCCGACGAGGTCTTCCTGCTCACACCCTCCAACGTGAAGGTCTCCGACGAGGAGCGCCAGCGCCTGGCGGACCGGGGACTGGTGAATCCCTGACCGGGCCTCCCCGTCCCCGGACCCCGCCCGAAGGAGGCTGAGCCGGCGTGTTCGCGATCATCGCCGCACTGCTCAATCTCTACGTCCTGATCCTGCTCGGCTACGTGGTCCTGAGCTTCGTGACCGCCTACGCCCGCCTCGAGTACGATTCGCCGGTCTACAAGGTCCAGAAGGTGGTCAACGCCCTCTGCGACCCGGTGCTCAACCCCATTCGCAGGGTGATCCCTCCCGTCCGGGTCGGGGGCGTCGGACTCGACCTGTCGGTGCTGGTGGTCTTCCTGGTCATCGACGCGATCCTCATCCCGCTCTTCGGCTGAGCGCGAGCGGCGGCATCTCCGGCGTGATCCCTGGATCGTTCCGGGTCCGCCGCTAGCATGGCCGCTATGGATGCCTCCCAATCTGCACTCGACTCCCTGCGGACGGTCGAGTTCCGTGAGACGCTCAAGGGGTACCACCGGGACGACGTCGACGAGTACCTCGAGCGGGCCGCCATCGAAGCCGAAGGGCTGCAGGAGCAGCTCCGCCAGAGCGGGGAGCGGCTGCGACAGGCGGCGGAGCGGATCACCGAGCTCGAGGCCCAGCTGGAGCAGACGCCCGAGCCGGCGCCTTCGGAGCCGGCGATTCAGGACGACACCTTGCAGCGGACGCTGCTGCTCGCCCAGAAGTTCGTGGACGAGACCAAGGCCGAGTCGGAGGCCCAGGCTGCGCAGATCCTCGCGGACGCCGACGCGAAGGCGCGCCTCGTGACGGAGCAGGCCCAGGCGAACGCCTCCCAGATCGCGGCCGAGTCCGAACAGCGGCTCCGCGACGAGATCTCCCGCCTCGAGAGCACCCGAGGGAAGCTGGCCCACGAGATCGAGGCGATGTCGCGGCATCTCGAGTCCGAGCGTGGACGGCTGCGGGCCGCGCTCGCCGACCTCCTCAAGTGGGTCGACGACAACGTGCACCCGGGCGCGACCGAGATCGACCTGCGTGGGCGTGGCGACACACCGGCTCCGTCGACGACCTCGGACAACCCAACCGGCGGCGGCCGTCCGGTCGCGGACACCGGTGCCACGCACGCCGTCGGCGGGGGCTCCGGTGAGCCTGCTCCGGCGCGTGCCGACGGGGTCACCACCCGGTCCGCCGCTCCGAACGCCGCCCTGCCGCTCTAAGCCGGTCCCGAGAGCGGCCCCCGGGCCTGCCCGACGGAGGGTCGCGCCAGTCCGAGGGCCGCCGTCCACCTTTCCCGCGGCTGCACGGTCGCGCGCCACCCACCGGTATCGTCCCTTCGCACATCCGGGCACCCGGATTGCCGCCACCACCGGGGCACGGTAGGGTCGCCCGCCCACCGGTGGGCGGGCGGGCCCCTGACGCGCCGATCGCGCCGGGCGGTGAAGCGCCGGGGTCCGGTCCCCGAAGGAGGTCGATCGTGACGGCTGTGAAGAAGGCGGCCCTCGGGACGAAGAAGGGCACGGCCGCGAAACAGCCGAGCTCGGCCCGGAAGGTGGGCACCGCCGGCGGGGAGGTCGACCGCGAAGAAGGCGCCGGCGAAGCGGGCCGGTACGAAGCGCGACACCGTCAAACGGTCCGTCGCCGCCAAGCCGGCGGCGGCCAGGTCCGGCACGCGGCGGGCAACCGGCGGACGTACCGCGGCGGGCACCGCACGCACGCCGTCGAAGAAGGGCGGGACGAAGAAGCCCGGCTCCGCGAAGGGCGCTGCCGCCAAGAAGTCCGCGGCACCCGCGAAGAAGCGGGCCGCGGCACCCGCCCGGGCTGCCCGGCCGGGGGGCAGGAAGGCCGCAGCCACCTCTGCGGGCAAGAAGGCGGCAGGGACGCGGGCCAAAGCCGCGCCGGCCGCGAAGCGGAAGCCGTCCTCGGCTGGTCCCTACGCGAAGGACGACAAGTTCCTCGAGGAACAGGCGGCGCTGCTCCTCGACGAGCGCGGCGTCTACGACATGCAGGCGCACGATCTCCGCGCAGAGGCCGACTCGCTCGCGCTCGAGCGGGAACCGGGCGACGTGCAGTTCGACGAGGAGTCGGGCGAGGGCGGCACGGTCACCGTCGACCGCGAGCGGAACCTCGCCCTGTCCGCCCAGGCTGGTGCCGCGGTCGAGGAGATCGACGACGCGTTGCGCAAGATCGAACGGAAGACCTACGGCGCCTGTGAGCGCTGCCTGCATCCCATCCCGAAGGCCCGCCTGCGCGCGCTGCCCTTCGCGCGGCTCTGCGTGGCATGCAAGAGCGGCGGACTCTCACGACGCTGACCCGCGACGACTCGGTGGACCGCGGTGTGTCGCGCCACCGGGGCGGGACGGTGCGCCTGCTGGTGGCCGGGGGCGTCGTGGCCGCGGTGGTCCTCGTCGACCAGCTGAGCAAGTGGTGGGCCCTGCGGCGGCTCACCGGGGGGTCGATCCATGTGATCGGCACCCTCGATCTCGAGCTCGCCCGCAACAGCGGCTCCTCCTTCGACCTCTTGCAGGGGTCGACCGCCTTCCTCGTGGCCGTGGTGGTGGTCGCCTCGGTGGTGCTCGCAGTCCTCGTGTGGCGCTCGCGCACGCTCGGGCGCGCGGCGGTCTACGGACTGATCCTCGGCGGCGCGCTCGGCAACCTCGTCGACCGGCTCTTCCGAGGGGGCGCGGTGGTCGACTTCGTGGCCCTCCACTTCTGGCCCACCTTCAACGTCGCCGATGCCTGCATCGTCGTGGGCTGCGGCCTGCTCGTCGTCTCGCTGCTGCGCCGACCCCCGGCGCGGTGAACCCGCTGGTGGTGACGGTGCCGGTGTCCCTCTCGGGGGTCCGGGTCGACCGGGCGGTGGCGCTGCTCGCCGACCTGCCGCGGGCGGCCGTCGACGAGCTGGTCGGGGCCGGCCGGGTCCGGCTCGACGGGCAGGTGGTCCGCCGCCGGAGCGTGGCGGTGCGGGCGGGCCAGGAGCTCCGTGTCGAGCGCCCGGAGCGGACGCCCGCCGAGGGACCGGGGGCCGACCTGTCGGTCAGCTACGCGGTCGTGCACAACGACGACGAGGTACTGGTGGTCGACAAGCCCGCGGGCCTGGTCGTCCACCCGGGTCCGGGGCACCGGACCGGTACGCTCGTGAACGGACTGCTCGCCCGCTTCCCCGAGCTGAGAACGCTGGCCGCCGCGAGCCGGTACCGATCCCGAGCGCCCCGGCATCGTGCACCGCCTCGACAGGGGCACCTCGGGGCTGCTCGTCGTGGCGCGGACGCCGGCCTCCTATCGGTCGCTCGTGGACCAGCTGGCGGCGAGGACGGTCTCGCGGCGCTACACGGCGCTGGTCTGGGGCGACGTCGAAGCCGACGCCGGGGTGATCGAGGCCCCGATCGGCCGCTCGCCCGCTGCGCCCACCGCGATGGCGGTCAGCCGGTCGGGTAAGCCGGCGGTGACCCGCTATCGGGTGACGCGGCGGGTGCGCACTCCCGCCGGCGAGAGCGCTGCGCTCCTCGCGGTCACCCTCGAGACCGGTCGCACCCACCAGATCCGGGTCCACCTCGCTGCCATCGGGCATCCGGTGGTCGGCGACGCCCTCTACGGTCCGGGTCGTCGACCGGGCGCCGTCGCCCTCGACCGGCCCTTCCTCCACGCCGGGCGAGCTGTCCTTCGACCACCCCCGGACGGGGGAGCGGCTGCACCTCGCGTGCGAACTCCCGGCCGAGCTCGTGGCCGCCGAGGCCGCGCTCGGGGGCTGAGGCTGCACGCGGGCGGTCAGGCCGCCTCGTGCGACTCCTTCGAGCACCTCGCTGTCCGCGAGGGCCTCGAGCGCCTCGGCCTCGGCCTGGCGGACTTTGCGCACGCCCGACGCCGAGCCGTTCGGCGGTCGTCTGCAGGGACGCCGGATCGCTTCCGTCGAACCCGAAGCGGTGCCGGATCACCTGCCGCTGGAGATCGGTCAGCCCGTCGACCGCCTGACGCACGAGGTCGAGGGTGACCTCGGTGGCGACCTCGTCCTCGAACTCGCTGGAGTCGGTCGAGACCAGGTCGCCGAGGGTCGCGGTCGAATCGGTCGTCGCCGGCTGGTCGAGGCTCGCGACCACCCGGGCGATCTTCGTGAGATCGGCGCGCATCGGTGCGGTGGTGTTGGTCGCGTCGTCGAGCTCCTCGTCGGTCGGGGCCCGCTGGAGCTGGTGGGTGAGTTCCCACTGGGCGGCGTCGACCTGCTGGTTGCGCTCGGCAACCTCCATCGGGAGCCGGATGGTCCGTCCGTGCTGCTGGACCGCTCGCTGGAGCGCCTGACGGATCCACCAGGTGGCATAGGTCGAGAAGCGGAAGCCCCGCTCCCAGTCGAACTTGTCGACCGCGCGCATGAGCCCGAAGGTGCCCTCCTGGATGAGGTCCGGAAGGTCGACGCCCGCGGTCTTGGTAGCGGCGGGCCCAGTGGACGACGAGGCGGAGGTTGGAGGCCACCATCTCGCGGCGCGCCGCCTCGTCACCCCGGGCGACCTGCTTGGCCATCTCCGTCTGGGCCTCGTGGTCGGGCAGCGGATGATGGTCGAGGTCGCGGAGGAAAAGGCCCAGGCTGTCCGCGTCCGACCCCCGGCTCCGCGTCACACGCCGGGGAGCCGTGTCGGCCGCCGGCCGGCGGTCGGCTTCGCGGCCCGCGACCGTCAGAGGGCACCCGCTTCTTCGCCCTGGTCATGGTGTCAGGCGTCATCCCACTCCTATTCTTCCCGGGGTCGACATGGGATATAACGTCCGACATCCCCCGGACATTCCGCCCGGCGGACCCCGAGGGTGCTTGCACCGGGTCCGAGGGGATGCTCGGCTGTCCCGCCATGGATCCCGTCGACCGGCGTTGCGCGCTGCTCCGGCACGGCGACACCGACTGGAGCCGGAGCGGCCGGCACACCGGCCGCACGGACGTGCCGTTGCGGCCCGAGGGGGAGGAGCAGGTCCGAGCGCAGCGGCCGCGGCTCGCAGCCTTCTCCTTCTCCCTCGTGCTCGCCAGCCCGCTGACCCGGGCGCGGCGGACCTGCTCGCTCGCCGGCCTCGGTGGGGTGACCATCGACCCGGACCTGCTCGAGTGGGACTACGGCGACTACGAGGGCCGGCGCACGATCGACATCCGCGAGGAGCGACCCGGGTGGAACCTCTTCGACGACGGGGCGCCGGGCGGTGAGACGGCGGCAGAGGTGGGCGGACGGGTCGACCGTGTGATCGCGCGGGTCCGTGACGAGCCCGCCGACGTGCTCTGTGTGGCGCACGCCCACGTGCTGCGGGTGCTCGCGGCCCGATGGCTCGGGCTGGACGCGACCGCAGGGCGCTACTTCGTGCTCGGGCCGGCGGCCTTCAGCGTGCTCGGCTGGGAGCGGGAGCAGGCGGTCGTGCGGGAGTGGAACGAGCACCCCTGACCGGGGCCACCGACCGGCGTCACCTGGTCGCGGCGGGTCGGCTCGCGGCGGCGAGGTAGGGCGGCACCTCGATACCGGCCCCGAGGGCCGGGTCGGGGACGACCGGCCCGACGACCGTCTCGAGCGGCAGGGTCCCGGCCCACACCGGCAGTCCGAGGTCGGCGGGGTCGTCGATCGGTCCACCGGTGCGGACCTTGGCCGACGCGGCGTCGATCGGCACGCGCACCACGGCAGTCGCCCGCAGCTCGCGCTCGGCTGGGCGGCCGCGCGTCGGCGCTTCGCCCGGGCACCAGATGCTCGACGACGGCCGACAGGCGCGGCCGTCTTCTCTTCGGGGTCCTCGACGAGCGAACCGGTCCCGAAGAGCACCACCGACCGGCAGTCGAGCGAGTGGTGGAAGACCGAGCGTGCGAGCACGATGCCGTCGAGGAGCGTGACCGTGACACAGATCGGCGTCCCCGAGCCCGCCACCTCGAGCATCCGGTTGGCGGCCGCGCCGTGCAGGTAGAGGTCGTCCCCGCGGCGGACGTGGATCGTCGGGAGGACCACCGGCCCCTCGGCTTCGGGGAAGCCCACGTGGCAGACGAGCGCTTCGTCGAGGATGGCATCGACGACCGCACGGTCGTGGGTGCCGCGCTCGCTCTTACGGCGGAAGGCGGTGCGGGACACCGGGGAGCCGCTCGTCGGCATGGGACCAGTATCGCGGCGGACGGTACCCGGTGGAGGGAGCCGGACCGTCGCGGTCAGCTCCCCGCCGCGCCCCGCGGTGGCGGGGACCCTGCCCCGCGCCCGGGCCACCATGTCGGCGAGGGTGAACGAGTCGAGATGGGTCCGCATGTGCTCGCCGACGTCGGCCCAGACCGCGAGCAGGACACACTGCCCCTCGTGGTCGCAGGCCCCGTTCTCGTGCGGCAGCCCGAAGTCGCCGGCGACGATCGGGCCGTCGACGGCGGACACGATCTGGGAGAGGGTGATCTCCGCCGGGGAGCGCGCGAGCACGTAGCCACCGCCGACGCCGCGCTTGGAGCGGACGAGCCCGGCACCCTTCAGCGCGAGGAGGATCTGCTCGAGGTAGGGCTGGGGAAGCCCGGTGCGCTCGGCGATGTCCCGCACCGCGGTCGGGCCTTCGCCGTCCGCGTGCAGCGCGAGCGACAGCAGCGCCCGGCTCGCATAGTCACCTCGGGTGGAGACCTTCACTCAGGCCATGCTATTGCCTGGTCCTGCGCCCGACGGCTCTCCACAGTCGAACGCGAGACGCCGTCGACCCGGGCACAGCGGCTCAGCGGCCGCCCAGCTTGCCGGCGGCGAGGTCCTCGGCCATCGCCCACCCGAAGGTGACCAGCCGACCGCCGGAACCGAGGTCCACCTCCGTGAAGAAGGCGTGCAGGGAGGCTTCAGGTGCGGCCTTCGGGCTCGCGAAGTCGAAGCCGCCGGTCTCGTTGCCGTCGCCGGCGACGACGAAGGTGCGGTCGTCGATCCGGCCGTCTGCGCCGAAGCGCTTGGCCAGCCGCCGGCCCCAGGCCCGCTCCTCGCCGCTCGCCTTGCGGACCGGACCGGGGACGACGTCGGTGAGGCCCGCGAACGCGCGGAAGCCGTCCGCGGCGAGCAGCCGGGTGCCGACCAGGACGTCCTCGTCCGGGAAGGCCAGCAGCGCACGCCGGTACTTGTCGCCCATCATGGCCCGGAGCACCGTGTCGGCCCGAGAGGTGCGGTCGACCGACGCCAGGCCGATCAGCAGCGAGGGCGTCCCCCCGATGCGCTCGAGGGTGGAGAAGGAGTACCCACGCAGCTTGGAGCCCTCCCGAGCCCGGGTGACGAGCACCCACTCCTCCCGCTGTTTCGACAGGAACCCGACGTCGAACCTCGGCTCCCGCTCGGCGCACAGGTCGGCCAGCTCGGCCAGCTCGGCGTCACTGATGGACGTGCAATCCTTCGTCTCCACCTGGATGGACATATGCCGTTCCGTACTCCTCGGTCTCCCTGCGGCGCCAGCCGCCGGCCCCGGTCCGGCGTGGTGCCCGAGCACCGTCATGCCGGTCGGCGGACGGTTCGTGGGCCTCCACGCCAGGAGCCGTCCTTGGATTTTACGGGATCCGGAGGGCCCTGTCGTATCCGGAGGCGCAGCGGACCTCCGCAGGGCCGGGCCTGTCAGGCCTGGATGGCGTTCGGCCCGAGCAGGACCCGCAGCTCGCCGACCAGGCCGCGGCGGCTGTCGACGTTGAACTCGGAGGGCAGGCGGAGCACCTTCTCCCCGACGTGCAGGAAGACCGGCGACTCGCCGGGGTGCTCGGTGAGGAGGCGCTTCAGGCCGTCCACGGTGCGGTCGGTGAGCGAGTGGACCGGCAGGGTGATCCGCAGGTCCCCGACCCCGTCGGGGGCGAGCTCCGGACGGGCCACCTCCATGCAGACCAGCTTCAACCGGTCGTCCCGGAGGTCGACCCGGCCCTTCACCACCACGATGGCGTCGTCGTCGAGCAGTGCGCCGTAGTCGGCCATCGTCCTCGGGAAGACGAACACCTCCACCGAGGCCTCGAGGTCCTCGAGCACGAAGGTCGCCATCAGGTCGCCCTTCTTCGTGTACCGCCGGCCGAGCTCGGTGACCACCCCGCCGACCGTCCGGATCTGGCCCTCGCCGCCATAGGTGCCCGGACCCCCGGGCGTCTCGAGGTCGGCGTCGCGGAGCGCGGCCAGGCTGCAGTCGGTCAGCCTCGAGAGTGCGCCTTCGTGGCCCATGAGGGGGTGGTCGCTGATGTAGAGCCCGAGCATCTCCTTCTCGAAGGCCAGCCGCTGCGACTTCGGGAATTCGGTCTCGGGGATCGCCACCATCGTGTCGGCGAACCCGGTCGCATGCCCGGTGTCCTCCGGCTCGAGGGCGGCGAACAGCGAGACGACCCCCGCCTCCTGCTCGCGTCGGCGCTCGAGGGTCCGGTCGACGATCTCCTCGAACACGAGGCAGAGCCCCATCCGCGGGTGTCCGAGCGAGTCGAAGGCCCCGGCCTTGACGAGCGACTCGATGGTCCGCTTGTTGAGGACCTGGGGGTCCACCCGCTGGCAGAAGTCGTAGAAGTCGGCGAAGGCGCCACCGCGCTCGCGCTCGGCGACGATCAGGGCGATGAGACCCTCTCCGACGTTGCGGACCGCGGCCAGTCCGAAGGCGATGGCGCGGTCGCCGCGCTGTCCGCGGGCGGCGCCAGGATCGGTCGCGACCGCCGCGAACTCCGCCACCGAGTGGTTCACGTCGGGAACGAGGACCTCGATGCCGAGCGACCGGCACTCGGCGAGGTAGACCGCGGTCTTGTCCTTGTTGTCCTTGACCGAGGTGAGCAGGCTCGCCAGGTACTCGACCGGGAAGTGCGCCTTCAGCCAGGCCGTCTGGTACGCGACGTAGCCGTACCCGTAGGAGTGCGACTTGTTGAAGGCGTAGTCGGCGAAGGGCTCGATGATGTCGAAGAGCTCGGTGCCGAGCGCGTCCCCGTAGCCCTGGGCCACGCAGCCGGCCACGAACTTCTCCCGCTCGGCGGCGATGAGCGAGCGGTTCTTCTTCCCGCAGGCCTTGCGGAGGTTGTCCGCCTCCTCGAGCGAGTACCCGGCGAAGCGCTGGGCCACGCGCATGACCGACTCCTGGTAGAGCATGAGGCCGTAGGTGTCCCCGAGGATGGGCTCGAGGTCCGGGTGCAGGTAGGTGAGCTGCTTGCGGCCGTTCTTCAGCTCCGGGTAGTCGCGGTGCATGTTGGCCGCCATCGGTCCGGGCCGGTAGAGGGCGACGAGGGCGGCGACGTCGTCGAAGCTGGTCGGGGCGAGCGAGCGCAGGGTCTGGCGCATGGCGCCGCCCTCGAGCTGGAACACCCCCACCGACTCCGCCCGCCGGAGCATGGCCAGGGTCTCCTCGTCGTCGAGCGGGATGGCGTCGATGTCGGGGCGGCTCCCCGTCGTGTGCTCGATGAGGTCGAGGGCGCGTTCGATGACCGAGAGGTTGCGCAGCCCGAGGAAGTCCATCTTGAGCAGGCCGAGCTCCTCGACCCCGTGCATCTCGTACTGGGTGACGACGGGTGCGTCGGCCGGATCGGTGCCGCCGTCCGGCTTGCGCTGGATCGGCAGGTACTCGGTGAGGGGCTCGTCGGTGATGACGACGGCGGCGGCGTGGATGCCGTCCTGACGACGGAGGCCTTCGAGTCCCGCCGCGACGTCGATCACCCGCTGGGCGTCGGGGTCCGACTCGTACATGGCCCGCAGCTCGGCGGCGGCGGCGAAGCCGTCCTCGTGCCCTTCGGTCCTCGCAAGGCAGGCCGCGAGCGGCGTGTCGCGCCCCATGATCAGCGGGGGCATGGCCTTGGCGATCTTGTCGCCGACCACGTAGGGGTACCCGAGGACGCGCGCCGCGTCCCGCACGGCCGCCCTCGCCTTGATGGTCGAGAAGGTGACGATCTGGGCGACGTGGTCGGAGCCGTAGCGCTCGGCCGCGTAGCGGATCATCTCGCCCCGGTAGCGCTCGTCGAAGTCCATGTCGATGTCGGGCATCTGCCGGCGGCCCGGGTTGAGGAAGCGCTCGAAGAGGAGGTCGTAGCGGATCGGGTCGAGGTCGACGATGCGCAGGCAGTACGCAACGCAGCAGCCGGCGGCCGAGCCCCGACCCGGGCCGACCCGGATCCCACGCGACCGGGCGTGGCGGATGAGGTCCCAGACCACGAGGAAGTAGGCCGAAAAGCCCATGTCCGCCACCACGCCGAGCTCGCGGTCGAGGCGATCCTGCACGCCGCCGGGGAGGGGGTCGCCGTAGCGCTCGCGGGCCCCCTCGAACGTCAGGTGGCGGAGATAGCGCGTCGCGCCCTCCTCGTAGCCGCCCCCCTCGAATTCCGGGGGCACGGGGAAGCGGGGGAGACTGGGTCGGCCGAACTCGATCTCGACGTCGGCCCGCTCGGCGACGAGCAGGGTGTTGTCGCACGCCTCGGGGAGGTCGGCGAACAGATGGCGCATCTCGGCCGCCGACTTCAGATAGTGCTCCTCGCCCTCGAACTTGAACCGCTTGGGATCGTCGATGAGCGCGCCGGTCTGGACGCAGAGGAGGGCGTCGTGCGCGACGTGGTCGGCACGGTGGGTGTAGTGGCTGTCGTTCGTGGCGAGCAGCGGGGCGCCGATCCGCCGCGCGATCTCGATCAAGGCGGGATTGGTCTTCTGCTGCTCGGGGAGCCCGTGGTCCTGGAGCTCGACGAAGAGGTTGTCCCTGCCGAAGATGTCCTGGAGACGGGCGGCGAGGGTTTCGGCCTTCATCCGGTCGTCGGCGAGCAGGGCCTGGAGCACGACGCCACCGAGGCAGCCGGTGGTCGCGATCAGCCCGGTGCTGTGGCGTTCGAGGAGCTCCCAGTCGACGCGGGGCTTGTAGTAATAGCCCTCGAGGTACGCAGCCGAGGAGAGCTTGAGGAGATTGCGGTAGCCCTCGTTGCTTTCGGCGAGCAGGGTCAGGTGGTAGTAGAGCTTCTCGCCGCCGCCGGTCTCGCCACCGGTGTCGTCGACCTTGCCCCGGCGCACCGGGCGTTCGTGGCGCGACTCGCCGGCCATGTACGCCTCGGTGCCGACGATCGGCGTGATGCCGGCGCTCCGGCACGAGGCGTAGAAGTCGAGCACCCCGTACATGTTCCCGTGATCGGTGATACCGAGGGCGGGCTGGCCGTCGGCCGCGGCGGCCGCGACCAGGTCCCCGACGCGTGCCGCGCCGTCGAGCATCGAGAATTCGGTGTGGGTGTGCAGGTGTGTGAAGGACCGCGTTGCCAACGAGTTCCTTCCTCGTGCTTCTGGTGCTTCGTGCTTCTGGTGCTTCGTGCTTCTGGTGCGGCCGGGTCCGGTGGGCGCGGGCCGACGAGTTACAGCGATGTCATTTCGACCCTAGCGCGGCCGGGCGGGTAGCGGGGTGGTCCGGCGACCGGGCATGACCGTCCACCGACCTGTCTCAGAGGTAGGTTCCCGGCCGCCCGACCGGTGGTTCGCTCCCGCTGGCGAGCGAGCGCTGCCGCATCTCGTCGAGCTGGGCCCGGGCCGCGACCTGCTGGGCGACGAGGGTCGCCTGGATCCCGTGAAAAAGGCCTTCGAGCCAGCCGACCAGCTGCGCGTGGGCGACCCGGAGCTCTGCCTCCGAGGGGACCGGTGCGTCGAAGGGGATGGAGATCCGGTCGAGCTCGGCGCGGAGATCGGGGGAGAGGCCCTCGGCCAGCTCGCGCACCGACTGCTCGTAGATCTCGCGGAGCCGGCCTCGGCTGGCCTCGTCGAGCGGGGCCTGGCGGACTTCCTCGAGGAGCTGCTTGACCATCGACCCGATCCGGAGCAGCTTGGCGGGTTGCTCGATCGACTCGGTCTCCTGCTGGCCCTCGTCGCTCGTCGCGGACGCGCCCCCCGCCGCAACGGGACCCGACGACGGGGCGAGGAGGCCGGGCCCGGCCGAGCCTTCGACGACCTCCGGTCGGAGCGGGGCGTCGCGTGCGTCCTCGCGCGTCTCGTCTGGCATCAGAGCCTCTCTCCTCCGAGCGCCACCAGCGGCACGAGCAGCTCGGCACCGGTGAGCGAGCCGTGGCGGGACTGCAGCCGGGTCTCGCCGGTGTCCGCCGGATCGACGAAGGCGATCGGGGTGAAGGGTACCAGCGCGACGTCGCCGAGCCGCACGAGCAGCTCCTCGGAGACAGGACCGCCGAGCCAGCCCCCGTCGATCAGCTCGTCGCGCGCGACGACCCAGGTCGAGCTGCCGTAGCGCTCGAGCGCCGCCTCCCGCAGGTCGTCGGCCGCCCCGGGCGCGCGTGCAGCCACCGGAACCTCCCTTCGCCGGAGAGGAAGGCGACCGCCGACATGAGCTCACGCCCCAAGAGCTCGACGTTCGGTCCGATGTCGAGCTCGCCGTGGTCGGCGGTGACGAGGAGCACCGCACCCGGTGGGAGCTCGGTGGCGAGGTCGCCGACCAAGCGGTCCACCGAGCGGAGCTCCGCCTCGTAGAGCTCCCCGAGGCCGCTCGCGTGGGCGACCTTGTCGATGCCGTCGTAGTAGGCGTAGACGAACGGCGCCCCGCCGCGGAGCAGGCCGCCCACGATCACCGGCAGCGAGGACAGCACCCGGTAGCCGTGCAGCCGCGCCGCGCCGAGATGGGCAGCGGTGAACCCGGTGCCGGCGAACTCGTGCTTCGAGACGACCGGGACGTCCGCCCCGACTCCCGCGAAGGGCTCGAATGGTTGGTAGTCGCGGGCCGGAACGCTCCGCCGGGCGTCGCGCGCCTGGCCGCTGCCCACCGTCCAGCGCAGCACATTGAGGATCTCGTCGCCGATCGCGATCCGGTAGCCGAGGATCCCGTGTTCCGAGGGTGGCCGGCCGGTCGTGATCGAGGTGAGCGCGGTCGCCGTCGTCGTCGGCGCGACCGAGGTGATCGGTCGCTCGCTGTGCTCGGCGGCCGCCAGCGTGGGGGCGAGTGCGGGGCGCTCCCGCAGCTGCTCCCACCCGAGGCCGTCGACGACCAGGAGGACGACCTGTTCGGCGTGGCGCACCGACGGGGGCAGCCAGTCGATGCGGCCGGGATCGCCACCGCGGCGGGACGCGAGCGCGGGCACCAGGTTGGCGATACAGGCGCGTCCGTAGTCGGGCAGGAGCGGTTGTGGCCCGGAAGGGGAGAGGGGCTCGGCCACGTCTCCGAGACTATGCGAACCTGGGGAACCCCCCACGCTCAGCCCGCGCGCGAGCAGGGCTCTGACCGTCTTGTAGCAGTGACCGTCTCGGGGGGTGCTCACCGCTGCCACGAGGTAGTGGGGCTTGAAGCCGAGTGCCGAGGCCAGATCCTTGCCGTGGAGGCGATCGCGACGTGCGATGTCGAGCGCGCGCTCCGCGCGAGCGTCCTCGACGGGGAGCCAGTTGTCGCTGCGACCCCATCCGAAGCGCACCCAGACCGATCGGTCGGCGATGCGCCGGAAGAGCATCGGGCCCTTGGTCGGCACGACGAGGGCGAGGGAGGGCCGAAAGCCCCGGAACTCCCAATAGGGCGCCGATGCGCCCGGAAAGCCGAGCACGTGCTCCTCGACCGGCGCGACGACCTGGTGGAGCAACTTGCGGACCCGCCGACCGTGGAGGGTGCCGAGATGCCGGGGCAGGCCGGTCGCGGTCACCGCCTCGGGCTGCGCGAGGTCGTCGCGCTCGGGCTCGGTGGCGAGGAGCACCTCGACCACGTCGAAGGGGGCGAGATCGGGTTCGTGGCCGTCGGGCCATTCGACCCGGATGCGCACGAGCGCGCCCGACGCCAGGTCGATGCCCGTCGTGTCCTCGTGGTGACAGGTCAGCACGAGGACGGTGAGCGCGGTTCCACCGGCGACGTCGAGGCGCGGCCGCCGGGGGACCTGCCGGGCGACCTCGCGGGCGGTGCCCGAGCGCGGGGTACGCGCCGAGTCGCGCGCTCACCCGGTCACCGCCTCGAGCTCGGAGACCAGCCCGTAAGCGTCGGTGACCGGGAGCCGGCACGCGCGCCGGCGGCAGACGTAGGCGACGCCGGTCTCGCGGCCGTCCCACAACGGCGACGCGGTGCGCTCGCCCCAGGCGAGCACCGAGTCCGGCAGCCACCGTCGGCGCACGACGCCGACCAGATCGGGCCGATCGCCGGCGATCACCACCTCGGTCGTACCGCGTTCCAACAGCACCGCGGCGAGCACGGTGTGCGCGAAGGCGGTCGGATGGCGCCCGAGCAGGTTCCCGAGGAGCGCCACCACCCCGCGGGCCGCGTCGGTGTAGCGGTCCTCGCCGGTCAGCGCCCCGAGACGGGTGAGCGCGAGGGCGGCCACCGCGTTGGCCGACGGTGTGGCCCCGTCGAAGACGTCTTTCGTGCGCACGAGGAGCTGTTCGGCGTCGTGCCCTGTGGTGAAGAACCCGCCCTCCTCGTCGCCGAAGTGCTCGAGAAGATCGTCCGCGGCCTCGACCGCGCGTTCGCTCCACTCCGCACGCCCGGTCAACTCGGCGAGCCGGGTGAAGCAGTCGACCAGCCACGCGTAGTCGGCCGCGTAGGCGAGATGGCGAGCGCCGTGGCCTTGCTGCCAGCTCCGCAGCCACCGGCCGTCCTCGCGCCGGAGGTGGTCGCAGAGGAAGCGCCCGATGGCGGTCGCCGCCGCGGCCCATCGCGGGTCGCCGGTCGCGGCCGCCGCCTCGGCGAGGGCGCCGGCATACATCGCGTTCCACTCGGTCAGGACCTTGCCGTCGAGACCCGGGCGGACCCTCCGGTCGCGGGCGGTCCGCAGGAGCCGCCGCCCGGTCTCGACCGGGGGCGGTCCCGCGAGCGGCGCGCCGAGCGGCCGGCGGAGGATCGAGCGGCCCTCGAAGTTGCCACCCTCGCGCACGCCGAAGAACGTCGCGACCTCGTCGGCGTGGGCGGCCGTCGCCGCGCCACCCTCGTCGAGCGCCTCGTCCAGCTCGCGACGGGTCCAGACGTAGAAGGCGCCCTCGACGCCGCCCGAGTCGGCGTCCTCGGCGGAGCAGACGCCGCCGGCCTCGGTCGTGAGGTCGCGACCGACGTAGCCCACTATGCCCTCGACGACCCGGAGGTAGTCGTTCCGCCCGGTCTCCTGCCACCCGTGCAGGTAGCACCGGAGCAGCCCGGCCTGGTCGTAGAGCATCTTCTCGAAATGTGGCACCAGCCACTCGGTGTCGGTGGCGTAGCGGGCGAAACCGCCACCAAGGTGGTCGTGGATGCCGCCGGCGGCCATCGCGTCGAGGGTGGTGATCGCCATGGACCGCGACCGCGCCGCGGTGGCCGACCCGGTGCGGCGCCCGTCGAGCAGCAACAGGTCGACGAGGGCAGGGTGGGGGAATTTCGGCGCGGGACCGAACCCGCCCCAGCGTGGGTCGAACCGCTCCGCGAGGTCGGCGGCCGCGGCTGCCACGAGATCGGGGCTTTCGTCGGCCGCAGTCGGCGCCGGCCCCTCCCGCGCCGCTGCGGACAGCGTCGAGCGGGCGGCGAGGACCCGACTGAGCTCGCCTGCTTGCTCCTCCACCTCCGCCCGGCGGCTCGTCCAGGCCTCGTGGAGCGCCGCGAGCACCGGCGGAAGGACGGGCGCGCCCGCTCGATCGACAGGCGGGAAGTAGGTACCACCGTAGAAGGGCCGGCGGTCGGGTGTGAGGAACACGCTCATCGGCCAACCGCCGCCCCCGGTCATCGCCTGGACCGCCTCCATGTAGACCGCATCGACGTCGGGGCGCTCCTCGCGGTCGACCTTGATCGACACGAAGGCGTCGTTGAGCGCGCCGGCGGTCACCGCGTCCTCGAAGGACTCGTGCGCCATCACGTGGCACCAGTGGCAGGCCGAGTAGCCGACGGAGAGGAAGACGGGGCGGTCCTCGTGGCGGGCGCGCTCGAAGGCTTCCTCGCCCCACGGGTACCAGTCGACCGGATTCTCCGCGTGCTGCCGGAGGTACGGCGAGGCTTCGGCCGCGAGACGGTTCACGTCGGACGATGCTAGGGGGCCGGCGCGGGCTGCGGCACCGCCCCTCGCGCTGTCTAGCCTGTCGGGCCATGGAACTCCGACTGGACGGAAGGACCGCACTGGTGACCGGCGGCTCACGCGGGATCGGCCGGGCGATCGCGCTCGCGTTCGCTCAGGCGGGTGCGTCGGTGATGATCTCGTCGCGCAAGGCGGAGGCCCTGGCCGACACCGCGGCCGGCATCGACGCGGCGCCGCGGGTCCGGCTCGGGCGAGGTGGACTGGTGCGTGGCGCACGCCGGCGACGCCGCGCAGGCTGCCGCGTGCGTGGCGACCACGGTCGAGCGCTTCGGGTCGGTCGACATCCTGGTCAACAACGCCGCCACCAACCCCTACTACGGACCGATGATCGAGCTCGACACCGCTCGGGCGCAGAAGACGGTGGAGGTGAACCAGACCGGCTATCTCGAGTGGTCCCGGGCGGCATGGCACGGTGGCATGTCCGAACACGGGGGCGTCGTGCTCAACATGGCCTCGGTCGGCGGGCTCACCGTCGAGCCCGGAATCGGCTGGTACAACGTGACCAAGGCGGCGGTCATCCACCTCACCCGCCAGCTGGCCGGCGAGCTCGGACCCGCGGTCCGGGTGAACGCCCTCGCACCGGGCCTCGTCACCACCGAGTTCGCCCGGGCGCTTTGGGAGCGGGCCGGCGACGCCATCGCGCTGCGACTGCCGCTCCGCCGGCTCGGAACGGTCGAGGACGTCGCCAACTGCGCGCTCTTCCTGTGCTCGGACGCCGCGTCGTGGGTCACCGGCGAGACGCTCGTCGTCGACGGCGGGGCGCGGTGCGTGGCGAGCGGCGGCGTCTCTTGACCCGCCCCCGATCGCCGCGGCTCAGGTGAGCGCCGCCCGGCGAACCTTGCCGCTCGCGGTGGTCGGGAGGCTCGCGGACGAGGACGAGCTCCCGGGGCGCCGCCCAGGGAGCGAGGTGCTCGGCGACGAGGGCGCGGAGGTCGGCGAGGTCTGGCGGGGACGCGGGATCGCGCGGCACCACCCAGGCGACGACCGCGCTCGCCCCATTCGGGATCTGCTCGCTTCCAGACCGCGACCCGTTCGACGGCGGGATGGGTCCCGAGGACCTCCTCGACCGGCGCGGGCCAGACCTTCTCGCCGCCGGTGACGATGACCTCCTGCATCCGGCCGTCCACCTCGAGCCTCCCGCCGGCGACGAGCCGCCCCGCGTCTCCGGTGGGCAGCCACCCTCCCGAGAGCTTCGGGTCGGTGCCGTCGCGGTAGCAGCGCAGCAGCATCGGTCCGCGCACGAGGATCTCGCCGGGGGCGCCGAGACTGCCGTCGCCGATCCGGAGCTCGACGCCCTCGAGGGGACGACCGTCGTAGACGATGCCCGACCCGGTCTCGGTCGACCCGTAGGTGGTCACCACGTTGACCGGCACCTCGCGTGGCGGGCGCCCGCCGCCGAGCAGCACCGCACGGTAGCCCGAGGCGTCGAGCCGGCCGAGCGCGGTCGCGACCAAGGAGAGAAGCGTCGCACCCGAGACGGCGAGCGCCTCGACCTCGGCGGGTTCCGGGCGGGAGAGCACGGTACAGGGGGTACCGGTGCAAAGGGCGCGGGTCACGACCGAGAGACCGCCGATGTGGGCGAGTGGCAGGCATGCGACCCAGCGGTCGCGCGAGGGGTCCACGCCGAGGCGCGCCGAGGTGGCCCGCGCCGATGCCTCGACGGCGGCACGGGTGAGCACCGCACCCTTCGGCTCGCCGGTGGTGCCGCTCGTGGCCACGACGAGGGCGTCACCTGGCTCGGTCGGCCACCCCCCGGGAAGCGGGGTGCTGCCGTCCTCGTCGAGTACCCGTGCGGGGCGCAGCGCGGTGAGGAGCGCTGCGCGGGCGTGTGCGGACAGCCGACGGTCGAGCGGCAGCACCGCGTCGCCCGCCTCCCAGCGCGAGCGGAGGGCCTCGACGAACCCCGGGCCGGGCGCCAGGTCGAGCGCCACGAGCTCCGGCATGGCGGGTAGCCTAGGCGACCGTACGAGTGGGAACTCTAGGAGTAGATGGTCGAATGGTTGCACCGGATGGGCCCGAGCGCCGCACCGGCCCGACGGTGATCTCGGGTGATCCAGCCGATCCGGTCGACCGCTTCCGCAACCAACCGCCGCCGCGGTGGGACCGGCGCGGCGACTACCGGGACATCCACTACGACGTGGCCGAAGGCATCGCCAAGGTGACCATCGCCCGACCCGAGGTGCGCAATGCGTTCCGGCCCCAGACCCTCTTCGAGCTCACCGAAGCCTTCTCGGCGGCGCGCGACGACCCTGCCGTGGGCGTCGTCGTTCTCACGGGGGAGGGACCCGACGCCTTCTGCTCGGGCGGCGACCAGCGCATCCGGGGAGACGACGGCTACCTCGGCGACGACGACGTGGGGCGCCGGGGGATCGGCCGGCTCAACGTGCTCGACCTCCAGGTGCAGATCCGCCGTCTTCCCAAGCCGGTCGTGGCGATGGTCGCCGGCTACGCCATCGGCGGGGGCCATGTGCTGCACCTGGTCTGCGACCTCACCATCGCCGCCGACAACGCCCGCTTCGGACAGACCGGGCCCCGCGTCGGCAGCTTCGACGGAGGGTACGGAGCGAGCCTCCTGGCCCGAACGGTGGGGCTGAAGCGTGCGAAGGAGGTCTGGTTCCTCTGCCGGCAGTACGATGCCGCCACCGCTCTCGACTGGGGGCTCGTCAACGCGGTGGTGCCCCTCTCGGACCTCGAGGTCGAGACGGTGGCGTGGTGCCGCCAGATGCTGTCGCTCTCGCCGATCGCGCTGCGAATGCTCAAAGGCGGGCTGCACGCGGCCGACGACGGGCTGGCAGGCCTCCAGCAATTCGCCGGGGACGCCACCATGCTCTTCTACATGAGCGAGGAGGGCCAGGAGGGCCGCAACGCCTTCCAGGAGCGTCGAGCGCCGGAGTTCGGACGCTTCCCGCGCAGGCCGTGAGCCGGCCCGCGCGCGTCGACGGGGACGCGGCGACGCCAGGCGCTGCGCCCGTGCCGCCGGGCCCCGCGGCACGATGGGTGCTCGGCGCCCGGCCGAGGACGCTGACGGCCGCGCTCGTGCCGGTGGCGGTCGGCACCGCGGCGGCCGCCCGGTTTCCGACGGGAGCGGGCCCACGGGTGGACTCGTGGTGGTGCGCCCTCGGTGCCCTGGTCGTGGCACTCTCCGTCCAGGTCGGCACCAATTACCGCGAACGACTACTCCGACGGCGTGCGGGGCACCGACGACGTGCGGGTCGGACCGGTGCGCCTGGTCGCGTCCGGGCTCGCCGAGGCCGACGCGGTGCGCCGAGCGGCGGTGCTCTCCTTCGGGCTGGCCGGGGTGGTGGGGCTCGGGCTCGCCTGGGCGACCTCGTGGTGGGTGGTGCCCGTCGGCGCCGCCTGCATCCTCGCCGGCTGGCTCTACACCGGGGGGCCGCGTCCGTACGGCTACGCCGGTCTGGGCGAGGCGTTCGTGTTCGTCTTCTTCGGTCTGGTGGCGACGGTCGGCACTTTCTACGTCCAGACCCTCCGTGTCGGCGTACCCGTCGTCTGGTGGGCCGCGTCGGCGGTCGGGCTGCTCGCGGCCGCCCTGCTCCTGGCCAACAACCTGCGCGACATCGACACCGACACTGCCGGGGGGAAGCGCACCCTCGCCGTGCGCCTCGGCCGCCGGCACGCGGGCCTCGCGTACCTGCTCTGCGTGGCCGTCCCCTTCGCGGGCTCGGGGGCCGCCGCGCTCGTGGCGGTCGCGGACGGGAGCGGGGCGCACGGGCTGGTCCTGCTCGTGCCGCTCGCCGCGCTGCCGGCCGCCACGGCGCCGGCGCGGGTGGTGGCCCGCGGTGCGAGCGGACGCGACCTGCTCCCCGTCCTGGCCGCCACCGCGCGGCTCGAGCTCGTGTTCGGGCTGTTCCTCTCGGGATCCCTCCTCTGGTGGTTCTCCTGAGTCGCGTCGGGGGCTCAGGGGGTGCGGCCCGCGAGGAAGGCCCGGACCACGTCGGCGACCGCACCGGGTCGCTCGAGGTGCGGTGCGTGCCCCGTGCCGTCGACGACCACCGACGAGGCGTTGGCGCCGATGGTTCGCACGATGCGCCGGCCGAGACCGGTGAACTTCTCGTCGGCACGACCGGTGACCACGAGCACCGGCATCGACAGGTGGTGGAGCCGGTCCCAGAGCGGCTCCTGTGTTCCCGTGCCGGCCAGGCGGAGGCTGGACGCGAGTCCGCCCCCTGTGTTCGTCGCGCGTTCGGCGAACGCGGTGACCGCGGGGTCGAGGCCGGCGAACATCGGTTGCGAGAGCCAACGGTGGAGGAAGGCGTCGACCGGCACCGGTGCGGCGGCGTCCGGCGGGTCGAGCTCGTCCGCGAGCGCCTCGTCGGCGAGCCGGCGCGCGGCGCGCTCGCCGGGGTCGTCCAGACCGGCGGTGCCCGAGACGAGCACCAGCCTCCTGATCGCGTCCGGCCGGTCGAGCGCGGCGTGCAGGCAGAGTCGTGCACCCATCGAGTAGCCGAGGTAGTCGGCCCCACCGCCGGCGGCGACCAGCAGGTGGGCCGCTCCCGTGAGATCGGCGGCCACCGCCGAGGAGCGACCGTGTCCGGGGAGGTCGACCAGCACCAGTTCGTGGTCGGCGGCGAGATCGCCGGCGAAGGGTCCCCAGGTCCGGGCCGTCTGGGTGAAGCCGTGGGCGAGGACGAGACGGGGACCGCGGCCGTGCACATCGAGCCCGAGCGCGCCCGGAGCGTGCTCGGCCCCAGTGCTCGGCGGTGTGCCGCTGCTCGGTCCGTCGTCGGTCATCGGGTTTCGGGCCGAGCGTAGTGAGCGGGACGCAGGACCTCGCCGACCGGCAGGCGGCCTATGCCGCCACCCTCGCCGACGAATGGGCACGGTCGGGGGTGCAGCACGCGGTGGTGTGCCCCGGGTCGCGCTCGACCCCGCTCGCGATCGCGCTCGACCGCGAGAGCCGGATCGAGGTCCATGTGCGGCTGGACGAGCGCGGTGCCGGCTTCACCGCGCTCGGCATCGGTCTGGCCACCGGCCGGCCTGCCCTGGCGGTGACGACGAGCGGCACCGCCGCCGCCGAGCTCCACCCCGCCGTCGTCGAGGCCGACCTCGCCCGGGTGCCCCTGCTCGTCTGTACCGCGGACCGGCCGCCGGAGCACCGCGACGTGGGCGCGCCCCAGACGATCGAACAGGTCGGCCTCTACGGATCGGCAGTCCGCTGGCACTGCGACCCTGGTGTGGTGGCCGACGAGCCGTCGCGGGGTTGGTGGCGGTCGATGGCGTCACGGAGCGTCGCCGAGGCCGCGCTCGGGTCGCGCGGTCCCGGTCCGGTCCACCTCAACCTCTGCTTCCGCGAACCGCTGGTCGGCGACGCCGCCCGTGGGGGTGGTGTGGCGTCCGGGCGCCCCGACGGGGAGCCGTGGCACCGCGTCGCGCAGGGCGCTCTCGAGCCCGGTGGCGACGCGCTCGGTGCGCTCGTCGTCGCGGGTCGCGGGTTGCCGGTCAAGGGGCTGATCGTTGCCGGCGCGGGCGCCGGCGAGCCGGACGCGGTGCTCACGCTCGCCGAGGCGACGCGGTGGCCGGTGCTCGCCGACCCGCGCTCCGGCCTGCGCCGCACGGCCGGGGCCTGCGTCGCCGCGGCCGACGGGATCCTGCGTTCGGCGTGGTTCGCCGGCGAGCACCGGCCCGACCTGGTCCTCCACCTCGGCGACCGCTGGGCGTCGAAGGCCGTCCATGCGGCGCTGGCCCCGGGCGCGGGGACCCCGGCGCGAGCCGTCGTCGTCGATCCGCACGGGCGTTGGCCCGATCCCGATCGCAGCGCCACCGCGCTGGTCCGGTGCGACCCTTCGTCGCTGTGCCGGCATCTCGCCGGGGTGGCGGCGGAGCTCGCAGGGGGGGACGGTGCCGAGCGGGACCGGTGGTGGGCAGCGTGGACCGAGGCCGAAGCGCGGGCGCGCACGGCGATCGTGGCGAGCATGGCGGGCGGCGACCTCGACGAGCTCACGCTCGCCGACGCCGTGTTCGACGCGGTGCCCGACGGCGGTGATCTCGTCGTCTCCTCGTCGATGCCGATCCGCGACGTGGAGTCCGTCGCGCCGCCACGGCGCCGTCCGCCGCGCGTGCTCGCCAACCGCGGGGCCAACGGCATCGACGGGGTCGTCTCGACCGCGATCGGGGCCGCACTCGGATCGGGGCGTCCGACGGTCGCGCTCGTCGGGGACCTGGCCTTCCTCCACGACCTGTCCGCACTCGTCGGCCTCGCGGCGCCGGGGGGATCGCGGGTCGCACGTGCCCCGCTCACCGTCGTCGTCGCGGACAACGGGGGCGGTGGCATCTTCTCCTTCCTCGACCAGGCCGACGCCTGTGACGAGACGACGTTCGAACGTCTCTTCGGCACGCCCCAGGGGTCGGACCCGGCTGCCGCCGCCGCGTCGCTCGGGTGGCCGGTCGAGGTGGTCGGGAGGGAGGAGGGCGTCTCGGCGTTCCGCGACGCCCTCGGTCGACGGATCGCGAGCGGGGTCCCCTCGGTGGTGGTGGTCCGGGTGCCCGACCGGAGCGAGAACCTCCGGCGGCACCGGCGCCTGCAGGCGGCGATCGACGCCGCGCTGGAGCGGGCCGTGCCGGCTCAGCAGGGTCTCGGGTCGTAGGGAGGGATCGACGAGCCCGGGGGACCGGGCGCGGTGGTCGGCGTGGCCGAACCCGAGGACGCGGCCGCCGAGGGCGGTGGGGTGGTGGTGGTCACCGGGAGGGTCAGCGGCGCGCCGACCGCGTCGAGCGGCGGCGTCACGATCGGGCCCGGCCGGCCGCCGAGGAACTGGACGAGCAGCTGCGCGGCCTGGTCCGGCTCGACCACCTCCACCGATCCTGCGGTCGCGGAGGTCCCGGCGGTGGTGGGCAGGGTGGCGGCCGCGAGCTGCGACCCGGAGAACGCGTGGTACCGCTCGGCGAGGGACAGTAGGTCGGTGGCGGTCAGACCGTCATCCTTGCTGAAGTCGTGCACGACCGAGGTGAACAGCGCGTTGAGGCGCAAGGGGTTGTAGGTGGACTTCGCCTTGTTGACCGCCGCCGAGATGATCAGGTTCTGGCGCTCGATCCGGCCGATGTCCGACGTGGGGTCGGAGATCCACCGACCGTCGACCTCGTACTGGAAGTACCTCGACCGGGAGAGCGCGAGGGCCTGTGCCCCGTCGACGGTCTGGCATCCGGTCGTCGGGACGTCGAGACCGGAGTTGTTGTAGCAGGTCCCCGTGGCGCAGTCCTGGTCGCGGACAGGGTAGGGGACGTCGAGCGAGATCCCGCCGAGCGCGTCCACGGCGTTCTCGAGCCCGAAGAAGCTGATCACGATGTAGTGGCTGATCGGGATGCCGAGGGTGTTCTCGATGGTGTGGATGAGCGCGTCGGGGCCCGCGCTGAACGCCGCGTTGATCTTGTTCGACCGGGAGAGCTGGGAGTCGGCGGGGAGCCCCGAGAGGGTCACGTAGGTGTCCCGCGGGATCGACAGCGTCGACGCGGTGCCCGCCGACGGATCGACCCGGACGATCTTGATGGTGTCGCTCCGCTGCCCGCCGGCGGCGGTCGCGCTGCCGAAGTGGAGCGCCTCGGCCGGGGTCTCGCCGGCGCGGCTGTCGGAACCGATCAGCAGCACGTTGTAGGGCTGGCCGTCCGCCACCGCCACGCAGGCCGAGCACGGGCTCGACGCGACCTTCGACCACTCGTATCGGAAGTACCCGTAGCCGAGGCCCGCCAGCACCAGCACCGCGACGAGGACGAGGACCGCGATTCGCAGGACCCGCTCGAGCGGTCGGCGACGGCGGGTCCGCTGCCGGCGGAGCTGGCGGGCGGTGGGGGGCCGGACCTCGCCGCCGAGGATCGGACCGGGGAACTCGCGCCGGGGCCCTCCCGCGACCTGCTTCACGTGGTGGGAGGTGCCGGTGGGCGCGAGGCGCGGGCGCGGCGGGCGGCGGCGGGGCGGTGGGTGGCTCGTGGCACGGTGTGGGCGGACCGGTGCCCCACGGCTCGGCGACGGGCCGGGGGCCGGCCGCCGGCCAGTCTGCCACCGGGTCCCGCCCGCGCGGTGTCACCGTGGGGGCGGGGCGTGCGACCGGCGACCCGACGTCAACTCCCCGCGGGCACGAAGGAGCCGTGGAAGCCGAAGGGCACGCGTGCCGGCAGCTCGACCGTCGCGATCGGCGGACCCGCGAAGGAGGTCGCGTCGAGCACCACGACGTCGCTTGCATCTCGCGCCGCGTCGTACACGACGCTCAGCACCCACCCCTCGTCCTCGCCGGTGCCGTCGGCGGCGGGGACGAACACCGGTTCGCTCGCCGCGCGCCGGGCCCGGGGTCGAAGCGCACCGTCTGGTCGCGACCGAAGTCGTACTTGACGAGACCGCCGAACGACGGTTCGCCAGGACTCGGGCCGAGCAGCGTGGCGTAGCCGTAGCGGTGGGGACGGCCGGCCACCGCGTCGGCGACGCGGGGGTACTCGACCGGGGCATCGTCGAGGACCTCCTCTCCGACCCTGTTGCCGCCGGGGTCGACGGTCCAACGGGTGAGGAACGGGAGACAGGAGCTGATCGGACCGCCCGGCTCGGTGTCGAACGCACGCTCGTAGCGGAGGACGTCGACGACGATCGCATCCCCGTCGTCGTAGGCGTTGAGGACGTGGAACGCGTAGCAGGGATCCATGGTGATCCACCGGATTCGCGGCCGGTGGCGACGACGCTCCATCAGCCCGATGCGCGCGCCCGCGTCCGGTGCCCACCGGTAGGGAAGGGCGCGCCCTTCGGCCGCGAGGTCGAGATCGAACACGATCGGCAGGTCGAGGACGACCACGCGGGTCGCGGTCACCCCGACGTCGTGCATCATCGTCGCCCGCGGGATCTCGACCGCCTCGGTGCGCACCAGTTGTCCCGACGGGTCGGCGACGTGGACGCGCAGGAACGGGGGGCCGAAGACGTCGACGCCGAAGAACACGAGCTCGCCCGTCGCCGGATCGAGCTTCGGGTGGGCGGTCATCGGGGAGGCCAGCTGGCCGTCGAAGTCGTAGACCCGGGCGCGGGTCAGATCGGTCGGGAGCGCGTGGGGGAACCCCGACTCGGCAAGGGCAAGGGTGCGCCCGCCGAACCGTACGACGTGGGTGTTCGCGGGACCGTCGACCGGCTCGGCCGGGCCCCGCGGCGGCGCGGTGCCCGCCTTGGCCGCGAGGGCGCGGGTCCGTACCCAGCGGTTGCGGTACCCGGTCGGACGGCTGCCGTCGAAGGAGACCGCATGGACCATGCCGTCGCCGCGGAACCAGTGGTAGTCCTCCTCCGCCTCGGGGACCGCGACCGGGTTCGGGCCGACGCGGAGCAGCACGCCGTCGAGGTCCGGGGGGATCGCGCCGGTCAATGGCAGGGGATGGTCGTCGCTCCGCTCCTCGAGCACCGGGGCGAAGTTGCCGTGCAGATAGGGGTTTCGCATGTGCGTCCTCGTCGCCGGTCGCGGGCTCGCGACGGGAGGACGGCGATCGTAGCGCCCGACGTCCGTACGTCCACGTGGCAGGCTGAGTCCATGGTTCACCTCGTCGAGGACCTCCGCTTCCGCGGCCTCGTCCATCAGATGACCGATCCCGCGCTGGCCGGCCGCCTCGACGCCGGATCGCTGACGGCGTACAGCGGGTTCGACCCGACGGCCGACAGCCTCCACGTGGGGCATCTCCTCCAGCTGTGCAATCTCCGCCGCCTCCAGCTGGCCGGCCACCGTGCCATCGCGCTGGCAGGAGGCGGGACCGGGTTCGTCGGCGATCCGGGGGGCAAATCGGAGGAGCGGACGCTGCTGTCGGCCGACGAGCTGCGCGCGAACAGCGAGGGCATCCACAACCAGTTGCGGCGGTTCCTCGACTTCGAGGGTGGCGAGGATCGACCGGCGGCGCTGCTCGTCGACAACGCGGACTGGCTGGGGTCGCTCGGTCTGTTCGAGTTCCTCCGCGACGTGGGCAAGCACTTCACCGTCGGGCAGATGACCGCGAAGGACTCGGTCCGTTCGCGGTTGGAGCGACCCGACCAGGGGATCTCCTACACCGAGTTCAGCTACATGCTCCTCCAGGCCTACGACTACCTCCATCTCTACGACGCCTTCGACTGCCGGCTCCAGCTCGGGGGGAGCGACCAGTGGGGGAACATCACGATGGGGATCGAACTCATCCGCAAGGTGCGCCAGGCCGAGGCCTTCGGCCTGACCACCCCCCTCGTGGTGAAGGCCGACGGCACGAAGTTCGGCAAGACCGAGGCGGGGACGGTGTGGCTGGACGCACGCCGGACGAGTCCCTACCAGCTGTACCAGTTCCTCCTTCGCTCGGAGGACGAGGTGGTCGGTACCTACCTGCGGTTCTTCACCTTTCTCCCCCACGAGGCGATCGTCGAGCTCGACCGCTCGACGATCGAGCACCCCGAGCAGCGCGCGGCCCAGCGCGAGCTGGCGACGCAGGTCTGCACGCTGGTCCACGGCCAAGAGGCCACCGCGCACGCCGAGCAGCGTGGCGGCCGTCCTGTTCGGCGGCGAGCTCGAGACGCTCGACGAGCCGTCGCTCCTCGACGCCTTCGCCGGAGCCCCTTCGACGGTGCTCGGCCGCTCGAGGCTGGACGAAGGCTGCGTCCTCCTCGTCGATCTGCTGTGCGAGACCGGCGTCACCGCGTCGAAGAGCCGTGCGCGTACCATGCTCGAGCAGGGCGGCGTCTACGTGAACAACCGGCGCGAGCGCGACGCCGAGCGCTGCATCGGCCGCGACGACCTTGTCGCGGCGCGCTACCTCGTGATCCGCAAGGGCAAGGCCGACTACCACCTGGTGCGCTTCGACTGACGGCGAGGGTCGCTCACCGGGTCCGGTCACCGCGGCCGTACACTGAGTGCCGTGTCGCACACCGTGCCGACGACCCCGTACCGATGAGCGGTCCGACCTCTTCGGTCCGGATGTCCGGGGGTCCGCCCGAGACAGTGCTCCCCGACGAGCCTGCCGAGGTGCGCGCGGGGATCGCCGCGGCCCCCGCCCGTGGCGAGGAGCGGCGGCGGGCCGTGTCGGCGCTGGTCCGGTCCCACCCGGAGTCCTCTGCTGCCTGGGCCGAGCTCGGACGGCTGGGCCGGGACGACGTCGAGGCCTACGCCTGCTTCCGGGTCGGCTACCACCGCGGGCTCGACGCGCTGCGGAGGGCCGGCTGGAAGGGGTCGGGCCTGGTCCGCTTCGAGCACCTGTCGAACCGCGGCTTCCTCCGGTGCGTCGACGGGCTGCGCGCGAGCCGGGCGCGATCGGCGAGGTCGACGAAGAGCAGCGGTGCGCGCGATTCCTCCGCCAGCTCGATCCCGCGTGGCGGTCCGAATGGGCCGGCGCCCCCGAGTGAGGAACCCCCACCGTGGGGCGGACCGCACGGTCGGCCGCGTCGCGGCAGCGGTGCTCCTCGCGGGGACGGTGGTCGCGAGCGGGCTGGTGCTGGCCGCGTGCGCCGGTCCGGACGAGTCGGGTCCCCCCGCGGCGCGTGTGACGGCGTGGGTCGAGGGCGCGGGCGCGGGCGCAGCCGTCGGCGCACTCCGCGGGGACGTGGCCCGGGTCGACCGGGCCCTCTCCCTGCACGACACGCCTGCGCAGATCCGCACGGTGTGCGCGGTGCTCACGAACGACGCCGAGACGGCGATCGGCGATCTCCCGACGCCGGACCACACGCTGACCGCCGACCTCAACAGCGCCTACAGCGACGCGGCGGCCGCCGGTGACGACTGTTACAACGGCGCGTCCGACGGTGCGTCGCTGCTCGCGCGCTCCGCGGCCGAGCGCTCGCGGCTGGGCCCGCTGCTCGCGACGGCGCTCGACCGGATCTCGGCGGTGAGCGGCCACACCCCCTCGACCTCCACGACCCAGCCCGTCGCAGGGGTGGACCCCTTCGGGGGCTGAGGATGCCGGTCCCCGAACCCGAGGTCGGACCGATCCCGAGCGGGCGCGACCCCGCCGAGTACGACCGCCTGCGGCGCCGGGTGCTGTGGTCGATGCCGAGCGGCCTGTTCGTCGTCGGGAGCCGTCACGGGGACCGCCGCAACCTGATGACCGCGAACTGGGTCATGCAGATCGCGACCGCGCCCAAGCTGGTCGCGGTGGGGCTGGAGACCGCGTCGGTCACCCGGGGGCTCGTCGAGGCAGGCGGAGCGTTCTCGGTGAGCATCCTGGGGACGTCGGCCCGGACGGTGGTCCGGCGGTTCGTGAAGCCGGTCCGCGACGTCGAGCTCGACGCCACTGGAGCTGTGGTGGCGGCCGGCGGCCAACCGGTGCGGGAGGTGACCGGCGGCCTGCCCTGCCTCGCGTCGGCGCTGGCGTGGATCGCCTGCGAGGTCCGACGGACCCTCGAATGGGAGCGCGAGGGGGGCGGCCCGGCGAGCCACGTGCTCGTCGTCGGGGAGGTCGTCGACGCGGGCGAGTGGGGGGAGGGTGCACCCGGCGGACCGTCGGAGGTGCTCGACATGTCCGACACCCGCATGAACTACGGGGGCTGAATCGGGGCCAGCGGGGGGGTCGGTTCAGCCGGTGGCCCCGGCTCCGTCCCCGCGCAGGTCGATACGGAGGGTGAGGATCCCGTCCACGAGGTCGGCGCTGGCGTCGCCGATGATCGCGAAGTCCATGTAGTCCGCCTGGGCCTGCTCGATGAAGCGCTGGCGCTCGGGTCCCTCGATCGGGGGGAGGCCGCGAGCCCGGACCGCGGCGGCGCGGTCCCGGAACCTGCCGATCATCGCTTCCGGATCGAACTGGTCGGGCATGGACCGATCGTACCGGGGCCGCCACGCGCACCGGCTGGGGACGCCCGGCACTACACTGGACCCATTGGTCTCGACGGGCCCCCGACGCTCCGGACGGGGGCGATGCCACGTGCAGTCGGCAAGGAGTTTTCCGTGAAGAAGGGACGCCATCGGCGCTTCGAAGAAGCGCGCAGCCTCAAGCGTTCGGTCGCAACGGCCTCGAGGCGCTGCCCCGAGTGCGGAGCGGAGCCGGACGACGAGCACGCCTCGTGGTGTCTGGCCACCGAGGACGACTACGACGAGATCCTCGGCACCGCGCCGCCCGAGTCGCCGCCGGCCGAGGACGACCCGCTCGCCGATTGACGTTCCGGCTCCCGCGAGCGATGCGGGGCCGGCGGTCCTCAGCGCCGGACGGTCGGGTGGGGGAGCGCCACCGACGTCGGTGACGACCGCCGCTCGTCGAGGTAGGCCGCCAGCATCCGGTAGACCTTCGTGCTCGACATGGTCTCGAGCTCGCGGCGCATCTCGACGTAGACGGGTTGGCTGCCGGTGAAGGCCGCCGGATCCTCGGTGCACCACCAGTGGAACTCGTCGCCCCCCGCGCCCCAGTGGCGCCGGTCCCACTGCCTGACGACCGAGGTCACCCGGCCGTCGGGCGACGTCTCGTCCTCGCGGCGGAGGGGCAGCTGCCAACAGACCTCCGGTTTGAGCTCCACGTGGCTCCTGCCCTGTGCGAGCGCGGCGAGATGGAGCGCGCAACCGCTCCCGGCCGGGAAGCCCGGACGGTTGAGGAAGATGCAGGCGTCCTCCACGATCCGCGTGCCGAGCCCGCCACCGGGCAGCTTCTTGACCACGCCGCGGCGGCCCTGGCGGTGGAACTGCCAGAGGTCGGGGTCGAGCGTGGCCGCCGCCCGCTCGACCGTGCGGGCGTCGGCCCGGCCGGTGAAGTGCGCCCCGTAGGAGCAGCAGCCCTGCTCGAGCTCGGGCGTCGGCCCGGTCAGCACGCCTTGGCAACCCCGGCCGAAGATGCAGGTCCAGGAACTGGCGAGGAAGGTCACGTCGAACAGCCAGGTCCGTTCCTCGTCGGGATCGTCGAAGCTGACCCACTCATGGGCGTCCTCGGGCACGCGTTCCTGGGTCCGTGGCACACCCCTTATGATGGCAGGCATGGCACGACATGCGTGACGCTGAGGAGCGCGAGGAGATCCGTCCGGTGGTGACCTCACCGAGGCGGCGCCCGCGCGACGGTGCGGCAGGTCCTCGCGGAAGAGCAGGACGCCGCAGGGCTCGCGCTCTGGATCGAGGTGAGCGGCGAGCGCGACGGTGCCTACGCGTACGACATGTACTTCCAGGCGCTCGCCGACGCCGGATCCGAGGACGCGGTCCAGCACGACGACGACCTGCCGGTCGTCGTTCCGGGCGCGAGCATCCGACCGCCTCGAGGGTGCGACCCTCGACGAGGTGACCGACGAGGCCGGCGAACGCGGGCTCGTCATCGTCAACCCCAACACGCCGCCGGTCCGCCGGTCGGAACCCGCTCCCGAGCTCGACCTCTCCGACCCGCTGGTCCGACGCGTGGTCGTCGGTCCTCGACGAGCAGGTGAACCCCTCGATCGCGGCACATGGCGGCCGCGCCGATCTGGTCGCGGTGGAGAACGCGTCGGTCTACCTCCGCCTCAGCGGCGGGTGCCAGGGGTGCGGTATGGCGAAGGCCACGCTCTCGCAGGGGATCGAGGTGCTGCTCCGCGAGTCGATCCCCGAAATCGCCCACATCGTCGACGTGACCGATCACGCGGAGGGCACCAACCCCTACTACGAGCCCGCGACCGGCTGAGTCCCGAGCGGGCCCCGCCGACCGGGCCACCGCTCCGGGTGACGGTGCGCGGTGGCGAAGTCGCCGTCTTGTACCTTGCGGGGCGTGGACGGCCTGCTCGTGACCACGACCGCGCTCGTCGGTGTCGCGGTGGGCGGTGTCCTCGACCCGGTCGGCCAGACGCTCGCCGACGCGCAGCGCGGCCGCAGAAAGGCGGCGCCGCGCGGCGAAGGAGGCCTCCGCTCTCGAGGACGGGGCGCCGACGGCGCACGGGGAGGGAGACGGAGCCGAACCCGCAGGTGACGATGCCCCCGGCCCGGGTGCAGGACGCGCACCCGAGGTGGTCGGGCTGCTGACGGCCGGGAGGTCGCCCTGGCGCCAGGGCGGCGCGGCGCTCACGACCGGCGCCCTCTTCGGGGCGGCCGCCGACCACTTCGGCCGGCACCTCGTCCTCGCCCCCTACTGCGTCTTCTTCGCCATGCTGGTGGTGATCTCGGTGACCGACCTCACCCATCGCCTGGTCCCCCGGCGTGCGATCTACGGCGCGATGGCACTCGATCGCGCCCTTGCTGCTCGCGACCGCGGCCCTCGACGGGAAGCTTCCACGACCTCGGTGGAGCGGCCGTCGCCGGTGCGCTCGCCTTCGGGGTGTTCTTCGTGATCTGGTGGTTCGTGCCGCGGGGCATGGGCTTCGGCGACGTGCGACTGGCCGGTGCGATCGGCTTCACGGTCGGGTACCTGAGCCTGCTCCACGCCTATGTCGCGTTCCTGGCCGGGTTCGTGATCGGGATGGTCTTCGGGCTCGGGGTGATGGTGGCCACCTCCTCGGGCCGGCGGACGCGCATCCCCTTTGCCCCCTCGCTCGCGGCAGGTGCGGTGATCGGCGTGCTGTGGGGCGGACAGCTCGCGCACGACCTGTTCCACGCCGCCTCCTGAATCCCCGTGGCCTGAATCCCCGTGCCCTGAGTCCCGCGTTCTGAATCCCCTCGTCCTCGGCGGCAGGTGGCCCCCGGTTAGATTTGCCTGGATGCTGCGCTTCCTGACCGCCGGAGAGTCCCACGGGCGCGCGCTGGTGGTCGTCGTCGAGGGCATGCCCGCCGGACTGCTGGTGACCGCCGAGGACCTCCAGCGGGGCCTCGCCCGCCGGCGTCTCGGCTACGGGCGCGGCCCGCGGATGCGATTCGAGGCCGACGAGGTGACCCTCCTCGGCGGGGTGCGCCACGGCCGGACCCTCGGTTCCCCGATCGCGGTCGAGATCGCCAACACCGAATGGCCGAAGTGGGAGGAGGAGATGTCGCCGGCTCCCGGGCTCCCCTCGAAGGTGCTGACCCAGCCGCGCCCGGGCCACGCGGACCTGGCCGGGATGCTCAAGTACGGCTTCGCGGACGCCCGCGACGTGCTCGAGCGCGCCTCGGCACGCGAGACCGCCGCCCGCGTCGCCGCCGGGACGATCGCCAAGCTCCTGCTGGGCGCAGATCGGTATCGAGGTGCTCAGCCACACCGTGCAGCTCGGCGCCGCCACCGTGCCGCCCGTGTCCGCTGCCGACCATGGGCGATCTCCCGCGGATCGACGAGTCGCCGGTGCGTTGTGCCGACCCGGAGGCCGCCGAGCGGATGGTCGCCGAGGTGAAGGCCGCGGCGAAGGCGGGCGACTCGTTGGGCGGCGTCTCGGAGGTGGTGGCGTTCGGCGTCCCGGTCGGCCTCGGCAGCCACGTCCACTGGGACCGCCGCCTCGACGGCGCGCTCGCCCGGGCCCTGATGAGCATCCAGGCGGTCAAGGCGGTCGAGCTGGGCGACGGCGCGGACCTGGCCGGGTTGCGCGGGTCGGTCGCTCACGACTCGATCCGCCTGGCGCGAAGAGGGCGAGACCGAGGCCGTCGCGCTGGCCGGCGGCTACGCGAGGGACACCCACCACGCCGGCGGCGTCGAAGGCGGCATCTCGACCGGGTCTCCGATCGTCGCCCGCCTCTCGATGAAGCCGCTCGCCACCCTCAACCGCCCCACGCTCGCCACGGTCGACGTCGCGACCAAGAAGTCGACCGTCTCCTTCAAGGAGCGGACCGACGTGACCGCCGTGCCGGCGATGGGCGTCGTGGCCGAGACGATGACCGCGCTCGTCCTGGCGGACGAGGCGCTGCGGAAGTTCGGCGGCGATTCGGTCGAGGAGTTCTGCCGCAACTGCGACGGATACCTGGCTGCCCTCGGCGAGACGGCGTCGGCGGCCCTCCCGCCGCCGACCGATGGCTGAGCGCCTGGTGCTGATCGGGATGATGGGTGCCGGCAAGACGACCGTCGGTCGACTGGCCGCGGCGCGGCTGGGTTGGCGCTTCCTCGATTCGGACCTGCAGGTGGCCGAGGAGACCGGGCGCACCGTCCCCGAGCTCCTCGCGCGAGGAGGGCGAGCCGGCGTTCCGCGCCCGCGGAGTCGCGGGTGCTGGCAGAGGCGCTCGCGCTCGACGAACCGGTCGTCGTGTCGGCGGCGGGCGGGGTGGTGCTGGCCGAGACGAACCGCCGATTGCTCGCGCGACGCGGGGACCGTCGTCTGGCTGCGCGCGGAGCTCGGCACCCTTTCCGAACGGGTCGGCGACGGGGCGGGCCGGCCCCTCCTCGACGGCGACCCCGCCGCCGCGCTCGCAGGCCTCGACGAGGTGCGCCGTCCCCTGTACGCGTCGGTCGCATCGAGCGTGGTCGACGTCGACGGCTCGACGCCCGAGGAAGTGGTCGACCGGGTGCTCGCGGACCTGGTCGGCGAGGTCGAGCGGGACCGGAGCCGCCCGGACGCGGCCGCCCGGACGGGGCGCGATGAGCCCCGACGATGAGGCCTGGACGATGAGGCCCGGACGATGAGGCCTGGAGATGAGGACCGTCGGCGTCGAGCTCGGGTCGCGGCGATACGACGTCGTGGTCGGCGAGGGCGCGGCGGACCTGCTGGCCGGCACGGTCTGCCAACGCAGTGCCCGCGGGCGGCGCGTGCGGTCGTCGTGACCCAGGCCGGCATCGGCGTCCGGGTGGACCCGGGTCTGCCCTTCGAGGAGGTGACGGTTCCCCCGACGGCGAGGAGGCCAAGTCCCTGGCGTGAGGTCGAGGCGGCTCTGCCGCGGGTTCGCCCGCGCCGGGCTCAGCAGGGCGGACCTGGTCGTCGCGGTGGGCGGCGGCGTGGTGACCGACCTCGCGGGCTTCGCGGCGGCCTGCTATCTGCGCGGCATCGCCTACGTGAACGTGGCGACCTCCCTGCTCGCCCAGGTCGACGCCGCGATCGGCGGCAAGACGGGCGTCAACCTGCCGCAGGGCAAGAACCTGGTGGGCGCCTTCTGGCAGCCCCGCGCCGTGCTCTGCGACACCGCGACCCTCGCGACCCTGCCGCCGCGCGAGTGGGCCTCGGGGCGCGGGGAGGTGGCCAAGTACGCGCTCATCGAGCGAGGGGGCGCTCGGGCACGGACGACCCGCTCGACGGGCTGCCCCTCGACGAGCAGGTCGCCCGCTGCGTCGCCTTCAAGGCGGCGGTCGTGGCCGCCGACGAGCGCGAGGGCGAGCGGCGCGTGATCCTCAACTACGGGCACACCCTCGCCCACGCCCTCGAAGCCAGTGCGTTCGGCGGGGAGGCCGCCGAGGACCTCCGCCACGGCGAGGCGGTGGCGGTCGGCCTCGTGTTCGCGGCGGAGCTCGCGCGACGGCTCGGGCGCATCGACGACGCAGCGGGTCGCGGAGCACCGCCGGGTCGTCGCCTCCTTCGATCTCTCGCCGGGGCTGCCGGCCGCCAGCCGAGCCCGAGCGCCTGGTCGTCCTTCATGGCGCGGGACAAGAAGGCCGAGCACGACCTCACCTTCGTGCTCGACGGTCCGCGACGGCGTCGAGGTCGGTCCACGGCATCGACCGGCGCGACGTGCTGGCTACCCTTTCGGAGATGGAGCGACGCGTGGACCGACGCACAGCCGTGACCGGACAGTGGGACCATCCTCCTCCTGTCGGGGCCGAACCTCGACCTGCTCGGCGAGCGCGAACCGGAGGTCTACGGCTCGTCCCGAGCTCGAAGGAGCACGTGGACGCAGCCGCGAGCAGCCGCCGCCGACACACGGGTATGAGCTCGACCACGTGCAGTCGAACCACGAAGGCGAACTCGTCGAGGCGGTCCACGCCGCACGTGGACGTGCCCGGGCGATCATCGTCAACGCGGGCGCGCTCTCCCACACCTCCTGGTCGCTGCACGACGCGCTCGCTTCCTTCGACGGGGTCGTCGTCGAGCTGCACCTGTCGAATCCCGCCGCCCGCGAGCCGTTCCGCCACACCTCGACGATCGCACCGGTCGCGGACGGCTGCATCGCCGGGTTCGGAGCCCTCGGGTACCCGCTCGCGGTCGGGGCGGTGGCCTCGCTGCTCGTCGGACCGGGCGTGAGCGCGGTCGCGTCCACCGCTGCCGCCCCTCGATGTCGCCGACCGCCTCTGCGCGGTTCCGCGAGCGCTTCGGCGCGGCGGCGATCCGGGGGCGAGGCCCGTCGACGGGCTGCTCGTCACCAATCCGGTCAACATCCGCTGGCTGACCGGGTTCTCGGGGTCGGCCGGACTCCTGCTCGTGACCGGCGACGACGCGGCCAGCTCACGACCGACGGCCGATACCGCTCCCAGTCGGCGGACCAGCTCGAGGTCGCCGGACTCGGCCGTACGGTCGAGGTCACGATCGGCGGGCTCGCGCGTCACAGCGCGAGGCCCTGGTCGGTGCAGTCGGCCGGTCTCGATCGGCTCGGGCTGGAGGCCGACCACGCGACGCTGGGCCGGGAGAGCGCTCGTGGGCGGAGCTCCTGCCGGGCGTGGAGCTCGTCCCGACCAGCGGCACGGTCGAAGAGCTGCGAGCGGTGAAGGATGCCGGAGAGCTCGCCCGCATGGCCCGCGCCGCGTCGATCGCGGACGAGGCCCTCGCCGAGGTGCTCGACGCTGCTCGCCGGGCGCGGGACGGCCCGGAGCGTCGATCACCGAAGCGTCGATTCGCCGCGTCGCACTCGATCACGCGATGCGCGTGCGCGGGGCCGAGGAGCGGGCGTTCGAGACGATCGTCGCGGCCGGCGAGGACTCCGCCAAGCCCCACGCCCGGCCGCGCGGAGCGGCCGATCCGCTCGGGGGAGGCGGTCGTGATCGACTTCGGCGCGGTCTTCGACGGCTACCGCTCCGACATGACCCGCACCTTCTGGATCGGCGGTGACGCCGACCGGTGAGATGGGCCGGGTCTTCGACGTGGTCGCCGAGGCCCAGCGGGCCGGAGTCGCTGCGGTGCGAGCGGGCGTCGACGGCGGGGAGCGTGGACGAGGCGTGCCGCGAGGTGATCGCGGCCGCGGGTTGGAAGGAGCGCTTCGAGCACGGGACCGGGCACGGCGTCGGGCCTCGACATCCACGAGGCGCCGTCGGTGGGACCGGGGTCGACTGCTATCCTCGAGCCCGGCACCGTGGTCACCGTGGAGCCGGGCGTCTACCTTCCCGGGACCGGCGGGGTCCGGATCGAGGACACGCTCGTGGTGACCGAGGAGGGCTGCCGTCCGCTCACCATGTTCCCGAAGGAAACCGCGCTCTGATGTCAGTGTCCACCAATGATCTCCGCAACGGCATGACCCTCGACCTGCCCGAGGGCCTGTTCAACGTCGTCGAGTTCCAGCACGTCAAGCCGGGCAAGGGCGGAGCGTTCGTGCGGACCAAGCTGAAGAACCAGCGCACCGGAGCGGTCATCGAGCGCACCTACCGGGCGGACGAGAAGCTCGAGCAGGCCATCATCGACAAGCGCGTCGATGCAGTTCCTCTACCGGGACGGCGCCGACTACGTGTTCATGGACACGACGACCTACGAACAGCTCCAGGTGGACACCGCGAAGCTCGGCGATGCGGCGAACTACCTGAAGGAGGGCGACGACGCGGTCCTCCAGCTGTTCGGCTCGGAGATCGTCGGCGTCGACCTGCCGGCAGCGGTGGAGCTCACCGTCGCCGAGACCGAGCCCGGTCTGCAGGGTGACCGCGTGTCGGGGGCGCGCAAGCCGGCCACTCTGGAGACCGGCCTCGTGCTGCAGGTACCCCTCTTCGTCAACCCGGGTGAGCGGATCAAGGTCGACACCCGCACCGGCGAGTACCTGACCCGGGCCTGAGCTGCGGACCGGCCGGCGGTCGCCCCCGAACGTGCCCGACACGGGTGCCGGCGCGATGGAGCCCGCGCCCCGCCACCAGGCCCGCGAGCGGGCCCTCGCCCTGCTCTACGAGGCGGACGTCAAAGGCGAGGCAGCCACCTCGGTCGCTCGCCGGTCTGCCGGTGCGACCTGACGCCTTCACCGTCGAGCTGGTCCGTGCGGTCGGCTCGCACCGGGCGGAGATCGACGACCTCATCGGGCAGGCGCGCCATCGGCTGGGAGCTCGAGCGGATGGCGGTGGTCGACCGCAACGTGCTCCGTCTCGCGGTCGCCGAGCTGCTCGACGTCGCGACGGCGTCCCGACCGCGGTGGTCCTCGACGAAGCGGTGGCCCTGGCGTCGGCCTACTCGACCGACGACTCGGGCGGCTTCGTGAACGGGGTGCTCGCCACGCTCGCGCGACCCGGCTCCGGCCGTGACGCCGGCGACACCCGCGCCGGCGGACTCGCCGAGCTCGACCCACACCTGCGGCGTCTGGCCGCGGTGGTGGTCATCGGGACCATCATGTCGATCCTCGACACCACCATCGTCAACGTGGCCATCGCCACGCTGGCGCGGGACTTCCGGGCCCCGCTGTCGACCGTCCAGTGGGTGTGCACCGGCTACCTGCTCGCCCTGGCGGCGGTCATTCCCCTGACCGGGTGGGCGGTCGAGCATTTCGGCGCCAAGCGGATGTGGATCGTGTCGCTCGCCGTGTTCCTGCGTCGGATCGGTCCTCTCGGGCGCCTCGTGGTCGGTGCAGAGCCTCATCGTGTTCCGCGTGCTCCAGGGGGTGGGCGGCGGGATGATCATGCCGATCGGCCAGTCCATCGTCGCCTCCGCCGCGGGCCCCCAGCGCATGGGCAGGGTGATGAGCCTCCTCGGCGTGCCCATGCTCCTCGGACCGGTGCTCGGACCGGTGCTCGGCGGGCTGATCGTGGACTCGGTCTCGTGGCGCTGGATCTTCTACGTGAACGTGCCGATCGGCGTCGTGGCCATCGCACTCGCGATGCGGTTCCTGCCGGGCCACGAGCGCAGTCGAGCGGTGCACCGTCTCGACGCGCTCGGGTTCGTGTTGCTCTCGCCCGGGCTCGCCCTCCTCGTCTACGGGCTGGCCCAGGCCGGGCAGGGGTCGCGCGGCGAGCGTGTTCGTCCCAGCCGTGCTCGGCGCGCGGTCTCGTCGCTGCCTTCGTGGTCCACGCCCTGCGCCCGTCGGATCACTCCGCTCATCGACGTCGCGCTCTTCCGGAACCGCTCGTTCGCGGCGTCGTCCGCCACCACGTTCCTGTTCGGCGCCGCGCTCTTCGGAGGGATGCTCCTGTTGCCCCTCTACTACCAGGTGGTACGGGGAGCGAGCGCGCTGACCGCGGGCCTGCTGATGGCGCCCCAGGGGATCGGCGCCGCCATCGTGATGCCGCTCGCCGGCCGGCTCACGGACCGCTACGGCGCCGGTCGGATCGTCCCGGGGGGTCTCCTCGTCGCGTACGGCGGGGACCTACGCCTACACCCAGCTCGGGGCCCACACCAGCTACGTGGTCCTCGCGGTCTCGCTCCTCGTGCGAGGGATCGGTTTCGGGTTCGTGATGATGCCGGCCATCTCGGCGGCCTACGAGACCCTCGGGCGCGACCAGGTGCCGCGGGCGTCCACCGCGGTCAACATCGTCCAGCGAGTCGGTGGGTCGATCGGGACCGCGTTGGTCGCAGTGGTGCTCGAGCACCAGATCTCGGTGCAGGTGAAGGGCTTCGCCGGCGGCCTCTCCGGGGTCTCGACCGCGTCGGCGGTCGCCCGGGCCAGGGTCGCGCAGCCGCTCGCGTCCGCGTTCGCCACCACCTTCTGGTGGGCGCTCGGGATGACCGTGGTCGCGCTGGTGCCCGCGATGGCCCTCCGTCGCCGGCGACCGCTCGGAGACCCGATGGCCACGACCGGCGCGGTCGCGGTCGTCGAGACGTGAGCGAGCGGTCGGTGCCAGCCGGGGTGTAGTCTCGACCCGACCGTGAAGCGGGTCCCGTGAGGCCCGAACGGACAGGAGGACCCGGTGGCCGAGCGCGAGCGCAGACACACCCGCCCGCGGGGTGCCGTCTTCGTTCCCCGGGTGCAGGTGATGTCCGCCGACGACGTCCGGCGCGCGATCACCCGCATGGCCCACGAGATCGCCGAGCGAAACGGCGGGCTCGACCGGGTGGTCCTGATCGGTCTGCAGACCGGTGGCGTGGCGATCGCGCAACGGCTGGCCGACACCCTGGCCGACATCGAGAACGTGATCATCCCGGTCGGCACTCTCGACGTCGCGTTCTACCGCGACGACATCGGGCTCCGCCCGGTGCTCCCCGAGGCGGCGACCGACATCAGCCTTCGACCTCACGGGCACCACGGTCGTGCTGGTCGACGACGTCCTCTTCACCGGCCGGACGATCCGGGCCGCGCTCAATGCCCTCGGCGAGTACGGGCGGGCCCAGGTGGTGGAGCTGGCGGTGATGGTCGACCGCGGCCACCGCGAGCTGCCCATCCGAGCCGACTACGTAGGCAAGAACCTCCCGACCGGCCGGGACGAGATGGTCGACGTCTCCGACCAGGGGGTGTCGCTCGGGGAACTGGTCGGCAGATGAGCACCTTCCCCGGCCACCTGCTCGCAATCGAGGACCTCGACCGCGAGGGGATCTGCGAGGTGCTGCGCGGTCGCGGACTCCTTCGCCGAGGTCGGAAGGCGCCAGAACCCGAAGGTGCCCACCTTGCGCGGCCGCACCGTCGCGACGCTCTTCTTCGAGGAGTCGACCCGCACACGGATGTCCTTCGAGACCGCGGCGAAGCGCATGTCGGCGGACGTCCTCTCCTTTTCGGCCGCCTCCTCGTCCCTCAAGAAGGGCGAGTCGCTCAGGGACACCGTCGAGACCATCGAGGCGATCGGCATGGACGCGGTGATCATCCGCCACCGCTCTGCGGGCGTTCCGCAGCGGGTCGCCGGCTGGCTCGAGCGCTGCGCGGTGGTCAACGCGGGCGACGGATGGCACCAGCACCCGACCCAGGCCCTGGTCGACCTCTTCACCGTCCGGAACGCACTCGGAGGGGGCGACGACGGTCTCGACCGGATGAAGGGACTCCAGGTGCTCATCGTCGGCGACATCCGCCACAGCCGGGTGGCCCGGTCCCAGGTGGACGCCTACGCCGCCCTCGGCGCCGACGTGAGCCTCGTCGCGCCCGCGACCCTGCTGCCGCCCTCGCTCGAGGGGTGGAAGGTGGCCCACGTGGGGCACGACCTCGACGCGGTCCTCGGACGGGCCGATGTGGTGTCGCTCCTCCGGCTCCAGGCCGAGCGCGGCAGCGGTGAGTTCGTGCCGAGCCTCCGCGAGTACACCGTGGGCTTCGGGCTGACCGCACGCCGGGCGGCGCGGCTCTCGCCCGAAGCGGTGGTCCTCCATCCCGGGCCCGATGGTCCGCGGGGTGGAGATCGCCTCGGAGGTGGCGGATCTGCCGGCGGCGCTCATCGCCGACCAGGTGCGCAACGGGGTGGCGGTCCGGATGGCGGTGCTCTTCCTCCTGCTCGGCCAGGCGCCCGAGGGGGGTGCGCTCCGTGGCTGAGGCCGGCTCCGACGAGGTCGTGGTGATCCGGGGTGGCACGGTCGTCGACGGCGACCGGCGAGCGCCGCGCCGACGTGGTGCTGTCGGAGGGCTCGATCGCCGCGGTCGAAGCGGAGGTCGACGCACCACGCGGTGCCCGGGTGCTCGACGCCGGCGGGCTGCGTCGTCGCTGCCGGGCCTGGTGGACCTCCACACCCATCTGCGCGAGCCCGGGCGACGAGGAGGCCGAGACGGTCGAGACCGGCACCAGCGCCGCCGCGCTCGGCGGGCTTCACCGCGGTGGTGGCCATGCCCAACACCGAACCGCCGCTCGACTCGGCGGAGGCGGTCCGGACCGTGCTCGAGCTCGCCGTCGACGGCGACCGGCCGAGGTCGCGCGTCGCCGGTGCGATCACCGTCGGCCGCGGCGGCGGAGCGGCTCGCGCCGATGGCGGAGCTGCCGCGCTCGGGGTGCGGCTGTTCACCGACGACGGCGCGGGGTGCAGTCGGCCGGCGCTCATGCGGCGTGCGCTCGAGTACGCGAGCGGACTCGGGGTCGATCCTCGCCGAGCACTGCGAGGACGAGACGCTCGCGTGCCGGTGGCGCGATGCACGAGGGCGCCTGGTCGAGCACGCCTGGGTCTCCCCGGGGTGCCGGCAGCCGCCGAGGAGGTGATGGTCGCCCGCGACATCGCGCTCGCCGCGGCGGCCGGCGCGCCGGTGCACTTCCTCCACCTCTCGACCGCCGCGCTCGGTCGAGCTCGTGCGGCGCGCGAAGGCCGACGGCGTCGCGGTGACCGCGGAGGCGGCGCCGCACCACTTCACGCTCACCGACGACCGGATCGCCGCCGGCTACGACCCGGTGTACAAGGTGAACCCGCCGCTGCGGACCCCGGCCGACGTGGACGCGGATCAGGGCAGGCCTGGCCGACGGCACGATCGACGCGATCGCGACCGACCACGCGCCCCACCCGCCCGAACGAAAGGACCTGCCCTTCGACGAGGCGCCGCCGGGGATGCTCGGCCTCGAGACCGCCCTCGCCCTCGTCCCTCGGCGAGCTCGGCGCTGCCGATCGAGCGGGTCCTCGCGCTGCTCAGCTGGCAGCCCGCCGCGCTCGCTGGGCTCGACCCGGGCAGCGGCGGCGCGCAGGGCGGCCCGATCGTCGCGCGGCGGACCGCGGCCAACCTGTGCGTCATCGACCCGGCGGCCACCTGGACGGTCGACCCGGCGGCACTCGCAAGCCGGAGCCGCAACACGCCCTACGCCGGGAGGCGCCTGACCGGACGAGTACGCCACACCGTCCGGCGCGGCGAACCGGTCGTCGTCGACGCGGAGGCGCAGCGGTGAGCGACGGCATCCTCGGGACGCCCCCGCAGACGAGGCGCTCCTCGTCCTCGCGGACGGCGAGATCTTCGAGGGCGAGGCGATCGGCGCGCTTCGGCGCGGACGGCGTGGCCACAGGCGAGGCTCGTCTTCAACACGGTGCTCTCCGGCTACCAGGAGGTGATCACCGACCCCTCCTACGCGGGGCAGGTGGTCGACGTTCACCTATCCCCACATCGGAAACTACGGCGTCAACCCGACCGACGACGAGGCGCCGCGCCCGCACTGCAAGGGCGTCGTCGTCCGCGACCTCGTCCGAGCGACCGAGCAACTGGCGGTCGACCGAGAGCCTCGAGGAGCTACCTCGTGCGCCACTCGGTCCCCGGCATGACCGGGCGTCGACACCCGCCGGCTCACCCGGCACCTGCGCGACCGCGGTGCGATGCCCTGCGCCTTCGGCACCGCGTCCGAGGCGGCGCTCGCAGACGCCGCGGCCGCCGCGGCGACGCCGACCGACGGCATCGACCTGGTGCGCGGTGTGACCGCCTCGCACGACCGCGGTGCGCGGGAACGGTCCCTACCGGGTCGTCGCCTACGACTTCGGCATCAAGGAGGCGATGGTGCGGCAGCTCGGCGAGCTGGCGACCGTCATCGGTCGTGCCGGCGGACACCCCGGCGGCCGAGGTGCTCGAGCCACGAGCCCGACGGGATCTTCCTCTCCAACGGTCCCGGCGACCCGGCCGCGCTGCCCGGCGTCGTCGAGGAGATCCGCGCCCTGCTGCTCCGACGGACGGTCCCGATCTTCGGCATCTGCCTCGGCCACCAGCTGCTCGCCACCGCGCTCGGCGGCGCGCACCTACAAGCTGCCCTTCGGCCACCACGGCGGCAACCACCCGGTGCAGCAGGCTGGCGACGGGCCAGGTGGAGATCACCTCCCAGAACCACAACTACGCGGTCGTCCCTCGACTCCGTCCTCGTCGCTCGAGGTCACCCACGTCAACCTGAACGACGGCGTGGTCGAGGGTCTCGCCAGCCGCGACGTCCCGGCCTTCTCCGTGCAGTACCACCCCGAGGCCGGGCCCGGCCCCCACGACGCGCGCTACCTGTTCGAGGAGTTCCGCGCCCTGATGGACGCGACCGGCGCCGCCCAGGTGCCGGCGGCGGTGAGGAGCAGGCTGATGCCGCGCCGCGACGACCTCGAGTCGATCCTGGTCATCGGCTCCGGCCCGATCGTCATCGGACAGGCCTGCGAGTTCGACTACTCGGGCACCCAGGCGTGCCGGGTGCTCGCCGAGGAGGGCTTCCGGGTGGTCCTCGCCAACTCCAACCCGGCGACGATCATGACCGATCCGGGCATGGCCGACCGCACCTACGTCGAGCCGCTCGACCCGGACGTCGCTCGCGGCGATCATCGAGCGGGAGCGCCCGGACGCGCTCCTCCCGACGCTCGGCGGCCAGACCGCGCTCAACCTGACCATGGCCCTCGACGGGCCGCGGCACCCTCGACGAGCTCGGGGTCGAGGTCATCGGCGCCGAACGCCGAGGCGATCGCGACCGCCGAGAACCGCGAGCGGTTCAAGGCGGCGATGGAGGAGATCGGGCTCGTCGGTCCCCGCTTCGGGCTTCGCCCACTCGCTGGACGAGGCGCTGTCGATCGGTGCGTCGATCGGCTACCCGGTCATGGTCCGCCCGAGCTTCATCCTCGGCGGCGCGGGAACCGGCATCGCTGCCGACGAGGCCGAGCTCGACCCGGCTCGCCGCCGAGGCGCTGTAGCGCCTCGCCGGTCAACGAGGTCCTCGTCGAGCAGTCCATCGCGGGCCAGAAGGAGTTCGAGCTCGAGGTGATGCGCGACCACGCCGACAACTGCGTGGTCATCTGCTCGATCGAGAACTTCGACCCGATGGGCGTCCACACCGGCGACTCGATCACCGTCGCACCCGCGCAGACCCTGACCGACGTCGAGTACCAGACGATGCGCGACGCCGCCTTCGCCTGCATCCGGCGGGTCGGGGTCGAGACCGGCGGCTCGAACGTCCAGTTCGCGGTCGACCCGGCGAACGGGAGCCAGCGGATCATCGAGATGAACCCGCGGGTGTCGCGCTCCTCGGCGCTCGCCTCGAAGGCGACCGGGTTCCCGATCGCGAAGATCGCGGCGCGGCTCGCGGTCGGCTACCGCCTCGACGAGATCGTCAACGACATCACCGGCGCGACGCCCGCCTCCTTCGAGCCGACCATCGACTACGTCGTGACGAAGATCCCCCGCTGGGCCTTCGAGAAGCTGCCCGGCTCGACCGACCGGTCTCGGCACGAGGATGCAGTCGGTGGGCGAGGTGATGGGCATCGGCCGGACCTTCCCCGAGTCGCTGCAGAAGGCGGTCCGCTCGCTCGAGCAGGGCCGCGACGGGCTCAACGGGGACCGGACGGAGGCCTCGCTCGACGCTGCGCTCGACCGAGGAGCTCCTCGAGCGGGTGGCCGTCGCGACGCCCGAGCGCATCTTCGAGGTCGAGGCCCTGCTCCGGCGCGGGGACGGCCGGTCGAGCGAGCTCGCCGCGTCGACCGGCATCGATCCGTGGTTCGTCACCGAGATCGCCGAGATCGCCGACCGCGCGGATGGCCCTCGACCTCCGGGTCACCCTCGGCGTGACCGGCCCGACCGACCTCGACCGCCGGACCTGGCGGGGCCTCAAGCGGCTCGGGCTTCTCCGACCGCCAGCTCGCCCACCTCTTCGGGGAGGGCACCACCGAGGCCTCGGTCCGTCGAGCAGCGGCTCGCCGCCGGCGTCGGCGCGACCTTCAAGACGGTCGACACCTGCGGCGCCGAGTTCGAGGCCCGCACGCCGTACCACTACTCGACCACCGAGGACGAGGACGAGGTGGGCCGTTCCGACGCGCCAGCGGGTGATCATCCTCGGCTCGGGCCCCAACCGCATCGGCCAGGGGATCGAGTTCGACTACTGCTGCGTGCACGCCTCGCTCGCGCTACGCGATGCGGCCGGCTACGAGACCGTGATGGTCAACTGCAACCCCGAGACGGTCTCGACCGACTACGACACCTCGGACCGCCTCTACTTCGAGCCGCTCACCGACGAGGACCTCGCGAACGTGATCGGCGCCGAGACGGGCGGCCTCGGAGGGGGAGGGCCGGCTGGTCGGGGTGATCGTCAGCCTCGGTGGGCAGACACCGCTCAAGCTGGCCGCGGCGCATCCCCGAGATACGCTCGTCCTCGGGACCTCGCCGGCCTCGATCGACCTCGCCGAGGACCGCGAGCGGTGGAACGAGCTCTGCGGGCGGCCTCGGCATCCGCCAGCCACCGGGCGGGACCGCGGTGACCCCGGTCCGAGGCACTCGCCGTCGCCCGGTCGGTCGGCTACCCGGTGCTGGTGCGTCCCTCCTACGTGCTCGGCGGCCGGGCGATGGAGATCGTCTACGACGACGACCGGCTCGCTCGAGGCGGTCGAGGCGATGTCCTCGGTCGGACGGTGCGCTCGGCCGGGAGGGGGGGCTGACGGCCGAACGGCCGGTGCTCGTCGACCGCTTCCTCGAGGACGCGGTCGAGGTCGACGTCGACGCGGTGCGCGACGCGACCGGTGAGGTGCTGATCTGCGGCGTGATGGAGCACGTCGAGGAGGCGGGCGTCCACTCGGGCGACTCGGCGTGCGCGCTCCCACCCCAGACGCTCGACTCCGAGGTGCTCGCCGAGATCGAACGGATCACCAGGGTGATCGCGGAGGCACTCGACGTGCGCGGGCTCTGCAACGTCCAGTTCGCGGTGAAGGATCGGCTGGTCTACGTGCTCGAGGCCAACCCGAGGGCGAGCCGGACGGTGCCCTTCGTGGCAAAGGCGACCGGCGTGCCGGTGGCCATGGTGGCCGCGCGGGTGATCGTCGGTGCGACCCTCGCCGAGCTGCGCACCGAGGGGCTCCTGCGGCCGAGCGGGCGAGCGGGCACGTCTCGGTCAAGGAGGCGGTGCTGCCCGTTCAACCGCTTCCCCGGCGGTCGACACGCTGCTCGGCCCGGAGATGCGCTCGACCGGCGAGGTGATGGGGATCGGCGACACCTTCGGCCTCGCCTTCGCGAAGAGCCAGATGGCCGCCGGCAACCCTCTGCCGGTGGACGGGACCGTGTTCCTCTCGCTCGCCGACCGCGACAAGCCGGCCGGGCTCGAGGCGGCGCGCCGGTTCGCCGGCGCTCGGTTTCGACCTGGCTGCCACGTCGGGCACAGCCCGGCTCCTCGAGTCCGAACGGTCTCGAGGTCTCCGCAGTCGTCGCCAAGGTCGGCCACCGCGAGAAGGGCGTCGTCGACGCGGTCGAGCTGATCGCCGGGCGGCAAGGTGCAGATGGTCGTGAACACCCCGCGCGGCCGCGGGCCCCGTGCGGACGGCGATCACATCCGGCGCGGCCGCGATCGCCCATCAGGTTCCCTGCCTGACGACCGTGGCCGCGGCGCGGGCGGCCGCGGCGGGGATCGCCGACTGGTTGCGCCACCCGCTGTCGGTGGGCGCGTTGCAGGACTACCACCTGCGGTGAGCGACGCCGGAACCTCGACCGGGTCCCGTCGTTCGGCCCGGCTCGGGCGGGCCTGGCGGGCAGCGACACGTGCCGAGGTCGACCTCGGCACGCGGGTCGGCTCGGTCGAGCTCCCCAACCCGGTGATGACCGCTTCGGGGACCGCCGGCCACGCGGACGAGCTCGAGGCCTACTTCCCGCTGTCGTCGCTCGGCGCGGTGGTGGTCAAGTCGCTCTCGACCGAGCCGTGGCCGGGCAATCCCGCACCGCGGGTCCACCAGACGCCGGCGGGAATGCTCAACAGCGTCGGACTCCAGGGTCCGGGGATCGACGGCGTGGCTGCGCGACGGGCTGCCGCGGCTCGTCGACGCGGGCGCACGCACCGTCGTGAGCATCTGGGGGCGCAGCGTCGCGGAGTTCGGCGCCGCCGGCGCGCGGCTGTCGAGGGTGGAGGCGCTGACCGCGGTGGAGGTCAACGTGAGCTGCCCGAACGTGGAGGACGGCCGGATGTTCGCGCACTCGGCCACGGCCACCGCGGCCGCGGTGGCCGCGGTGGCGGACGCGTGCCCCGACCTGCCCTGCTGGGCGAAGCTCAGCCCCTCGGTGCCGGACCTCCCGGCCATCGCCGGGGCCGCGCTCGACGCGGGCGCCGAGGCGGTCACACTGATCAACACCGCTCCGGGATCGGCCATCGACCTCGACGAGTGCCGGCCGGTCCTCGGCGCAGGAGCCGGCAGCGGGGGCCTGTCGGGTCCGGCGATCCACCCACTCGCGGTCCGCGCCGTCGCCGACGTCCGCGCGGCGCTGCCGGCGGCGGCGATCGTCGGGGTGGGCGGCATCATGCACGGCACCGACGCGGTCGAAATGCTGATGGCCGGAGCCGACGCCGTGCAGGTGGGCACCGCGACCTTCCGCGATCCACGCGCTCCCTCGACGGTCCTCGCCGAGCTCGAGCAGTGGTGCGCGCGCCACGGGTTCCGGCAGGTGCGCGACCTCGTCGGGGCTGCGGTGGGAGAACGGGCGGGGCCGGTGTGACGCCGACCGCGAAGGATGGAGCGGAGGCGCGCGCCGATGGCTTCGCCTCCCGGGTCGCCGCCGCGATCGAGGCGACCGGACCGCTGTGTGTGGGCATCGACCCCTCGCCGGCGCTCCTCGACCACTGGGGGCTCGAGGACACTCCGGACGGGCTGCGCGCCTTCGGCTCGCGCTGCCTCGAGGCGTGTGCGGGAACGGTCGCCGCGGTCAAGCCGCAGGTGGCCTTCTTCGAACGGTTCGGGGCGGCAGGCCTCGCCGCGCTCGAGGAGCTGCTCTGCGAGGCACGCGACGCCGGTCTGCTCGCCATCGCCGACGCGAAGCGTGGCGACATCGGCAACACGATGGCCGGCTACGCGTCGGCCTGGCTCGATCCCCGAAGCCCGCTCGGGGCCGACGCGATGACCGCGGTGCCCTACCTCGGCTTCGGTACGCTCGAACCGCTCGTCGAGACGGCCGCGCGCCACGCCCGAGGGGTGCTCGTCGTGGTGCGCAGCTCGAACCCCGAGGGTCGCACGGTGCAAGAGGCGCGCACCGGGTCGGGAACCGGGCCGAGCGTCGAGGATCTCCTCCTGAGCGAGATCGCGACCGCCAACCGCGGGCCCGGGGCCCACCCGGGTACGGTCGGCGCGGTCATCGGCGCGACCCTCGAGCGCGGTGCCTTCCCCCTCCCGAGCCTCGGGGGCGTGGTCCTCGCCCCGGGGGTGGGGGCGCAGGGCGCCACCGCCGCGGACGTCGCCTCCCGCTTCGCCGACTGTGCCCCCGGCTCGGTCCTGCCGAGCGTCTCGCGGTCGGTGCTCGGGGCCGGCCCCGAGGTGAAGGACCTCGCCGCGGCCGCCCGCCGGGCGTGTCACGAGATGGGCGATGCGATGGCCCGGGCCCGCGGCGCCTGAACCGACGCGGACCAGGCCGTCGGACCGCAGCCTCGCCACCGTTCCGACGGGGCGTGCGGGTCGTCGCTACGGTGCAGGGGGTGGACGCACACACCACCGACCGGCTGTGGTTCCCCGACGGCTTCCTCTGGGGCACCGCCGGGTCGGCCCACCAGATCGAGGGTGGCAACACCAACAACGACTGGTGGGCCTTCGAGCACGCGCCGGGCTCGGGCTGCGTGGAGCCGAGCGGCGACACCTGCGACTCGTACCATCGGTGGCGGGAGGACGTCGAGCTGGTCGCCGGCATGGGACTCGGCGCCTACCGCTTCTCGCTCGAATGGAGCCGCATCGAACCGGCCGAGGGCGAGTTCTCGAGGGCGGCGCTCGACCACTACCGGCGGATGTGCGCCGGGTGCCACGAACGGGGGGTCGTCCCGGTCGTCACGCTCCACCACTTCACCTGCCCTTCGTGGCTCGCGGCCCGGGGCAGCTTCGAGGCCCTCGACGCACCCGACCGCTTCGGCCGCTTCGCCGAGGCGGTCGCCGAGCACCTCGGCGACCTGATCGGCTGGGCCTGCACCATCAACGAGCCCAACGTCGTCGGAGCGATGGGCTACTCGGTCGGGGACTACCCACCCGGTGTGAAGGACGACCTGGTCCGGCATCTGGCGGTCAACGAGGCGATGGTGCGCGCGCACCTGCTCGCCGTCGACGCGCTCCGTTCGGGACCGGGCACCTTTCCGGTGGGACTGACCCTCTCGATGGCCGAACTGGTCGCCGACGAGGGCGGCGAGGAGGTACGTGACGCGGCCCAGGAGATCCTCGAGGACACCTTCCTGCGTGCCGCGGCGGGCGACGACTTCGTCGGCGTGCAGGCCTACACCCGCATGCACTTCGGATCGCACGGGCCCGGCACCCGACGACCCGTCCGTCCCGACGACCCGGTCTCGGCACCGAGAACTGGCCCGCAGCGGTGGCGCACTGCGTGCGCCGCGCCGCCGCGGTGACCGGTCTGCCCGGTGCTGGTCACCGAGAGCGGCATCGCGGCCGACGACGACCGCGATCGGGTGACGTACCTCGACGCGGCGCTGCGAGGCATCCACGAGTGCATCGCGGAAGGCGTCGACGTGCGGGGCTACTTCGTCTGGAGCCTGCTCGACAACTTCGAGTGGAACCTGGGGTACGGTCCGAAGTTCGGCTTGCACGCGGTCGACCGCACCACGTTCGAGCGGACCGCGAAGCCGAGTGCCGACTGGTTCGCCGAGGTCGCCCGCACCAACGGCCTTGCGGTCCTGCCGGCGACGAGGGCGAGCGCGGGTGCAGACGCGGTGCAGATCGTCGTCCTCGGCAGCGGCAGTCCGCTGCCACACCCCGAGCGTGCGGGACCGTCGACCCTGGTGCGCACCGCGGTCGGCGACCTGCTGGTCGACTGCGGCCGGGGGGTGCTGCTGCGTGCCGCCGCCGCCGGTTCGGGCGCAGGCGCGCTTCGCGGGCGGTGCTCCTCACCCATCTCCACAGCGACCACGTCACCGACCTGAACGACGTGATGACCACCCGGTGGGCGATGTCCTTCGCTCCTTCGCCCCTGCCGGTGGTGGGCCCGACCGGGACCGCGGCCCTGGTGCGGGACACCGAGGCCGTGCTCGAGCGCGACATCGGTTACCGGCTGGCCCACCATGCCGACCTCGACCTGGCGCCCGACCCACCCGGTCACCGAGGTCGAGCGGGGAGCGGTCCTCGAGGAGGCCGGGGTGACCGTCTCGGCGGCGCCGACCGACCACGCGCCGGTCCGGCCGACCGTCGCCTACCGGATCGACGAGGCGGGGAGCGCGGTGGTCGTCGCCGGCGACACCGTGCCGTGCGCGGGCCTCGACGAGCTCTGTGCCGGCGCCGACGTCCTCGTTCACACCGTGGTGCGCCGCGATCTCATCGAGTCGCTCGGGGTGCCGCGGCTGCTCGACGTCCTCGACTACCACTCGTCGGTGCCCGACGCCGCCGTCACCGCCGCCCGTGGCGGGGTGTCGACCCTCGTCCTCACCCACCTCGTCCCGGCGCCCGCCCCCGGCACCGAGGACGAGTGGCGCGGCGCAGGCTGCGGCCCACTTCGACGGCGACGTGGTGGTGGCGGCCGACCTCACCACCGTCGAGGTGGGCGCCTGATCGGGACGGCTGCGCGGAACAGGCCCGCGCCGGAGGCGGGATCAGCCCGGCGGCAGGAGGGGCCGCGTCACGAGTACCATCGTCGTCGCGAGGCCTGCGTCGCGATGGTCGAGCGCGGCGACGTAGACGGGGTCGGCGATCATGTCGAGGAAGGCGCGTGTATCCGGGTACTCCATCACCGCCACCTGGTCCCAGGCCCGGTCCGATCCGATCAGGACCTGCTCGACGTGGTTGAGGAGCGTGAGCCGACCGGCGCGCCGGCGTACCTGGTCGAAGGCGACCGCGCCGTAGCGACCGTAGGCGTCGGCGCCGCTCAGGCCCGCCGTGGCCAGTCGGTGACCGGGCGGGTAGGCCGCGTGCGTACGGAAAGCCAGCAGGTTGACGAGCTGGAGGGGGCCCGACCGGTCGGCCTCGACGAGCTCGGGGAGCTGCGCCTCGGCCGGGTTGATCCCCTCGAGACCGTGCCTGCCGAGCTCGCGGGCCACCGCGAAGACCTCCTCGAGGTTCCGCGCGGCCGATCCGGTCAGCGGTCCGCGCTCGGCAGTTCGTCGCCGAACTCGATGAACGGAGCGGGGGGAAGGTAGCGCTCGGGGATCTCCTCGTTGCGCTGGTAGAAGTCGACGTCGAAGACGTTGGCGACACCGGGGGTCTCGACGGTGCCGCTCAACCCGGCGTCGCTGCCCCGCAGGAACGCGGTGCGTCCGTCGATCGCACCGGCGATGAGCGAGTGGTAGGTGGCGATCGGGACGCGGGTCACCAGGCTATAGACGGCCCCGTCGGGTGCACCCCCGACCCGCCGGCCGAGCATGCAGTGGCGGCTCCCGTCGTCGATCACGTAGACCGCATCGTCACCTGAGCCGATGCGGGCACGGATCCGGTCGGGATGGCCGAAGGGGTGGAACCACTGCTCGCGGCGCCGTTCCTTCATCGCCCAGAGGGGACTCGCCGGCACGATCGCCTCGGGCTCGTCCTCCTCGAGCGGCGTGGCGTGCGCGGGCGGGGTGACCGGGAAGGCGGAGGTCGACGGGGCGGCGACGGAGCGCCGTCCGTCGCCGCTCGGCCCACCGAGCGTCTCGTCGTTCGGGGTCTCCCCGACGGAACGGTCCTCGTCGCGCATGTCGTGCTCCTCTCCTCCTTCGACACTGCTCCGCACGGCGGCGTCACGCCCCGGTGCGCGGGGCCGTGGCCCCATGGTGCCACGCGGCCGCCGTCGGAGCTTCGGCCCGTTCAGGAGGCGGTGGGGTACCAGCCGCTGACCCGGCCCGCGGCCATCCGCTCTGCGTCGTCGAGCGCGCGCCACGCCCCGGTGCGGTCGACCGTCGAGAAGCGCACCGTGTCGCCGGGACGGAGCCGGGCGAGCACGGGCAGGTCCGCAGTGATCACGCATGCGAGGACCGGGTAGCCGCCGACGGTCGCGTGATCGGGCATGAGGACGATCGGCCTGCCGTCGGGCGGGACCTGGATCGCTCCGGCGACCATTCCGACCGAGGCGACCGATCCCGGTCCCAGCAGCGCCGTGGCGCCGTCGGCGAGCCGGAGACCCACCCGGTTCGAATTCTCCCCGACCGTCCAGGTGCGGGTGACGAGCGACTCGATCTCGGACGGGGCGAAGGGATGTGGACCGGCGAGGACGCGGACCGTCGCCGGCCCGGCCGGGCCGGGCGCGAGCGGCGGGGTGAGCAGGCCCCGCGGGCGCCCCGGCTGCCCGATGGCCAGCCGGTCGCCCGGCCGCAGGGGGCCGGGTCCGAGGCCGGCGAGGAGGTCCGACGAGCGCGAGCCCATCACGACCGGGGTGTCGAAGCCGCCGGCGACACCGAGATAGGCCCGCAGCGTCCCGCGCACGCCGCTGACCTCGACCTGTTGGCCCGTGCGCACCGGGACGACCGCGTCGGCCGCGACCTCACGCCCCTCCACCCGCAGCTCCGGCGCGCCACCTCCCGCGCCGACCACCGCCACGTGGGCGTCGCACGAGAAGCGCAGGCTCGGCCCACGCACGGTCAGCTCGATGACGGCAGCGCCCGGACGGTTCCCGAGCAGCCGGTTGACCAGACCCATCGCCTCGGGGTCACAGGGCCCCGCCCGGGGCACTCCCGCCGCGGCCGAGCGAGCGCCGTCCCTCGTCTTCGACGAGCGACAGCAGTCCCGGGTCGAGGACCTCCGCGTAGCGAGCGCCGGCGGCAAGCGGCGGCCGGTCGTCGGAGGAGGGCGGTGCCGGCTCCTCGGCCGCCTCGGCCACGCGTGAAGCGCACCGTGTCGCCGGGGCGAAGCAGGGCGTAGGGGGGTCGGTGCGGGTCGAAGAGGGTCACCGACGTGCGTCCGAGGAGCATCCAGCCGCCCGGGCTCGCGGTGGGGTAGACCGAGGCGAATCCGCCGGCGACTGCGACCGAGCCGGCGGGGACCGTCGTGCGGGGCGTGGCGCGGCGGGCGACGGCGGCCAGCTCGGCGGGAAGGCCGACGAGGTAGGGGAAGCCGGGGCGAAACCGACGAAGGCGACCTCGAGCTCGGCGCGCGGTGAGCAGCGCGACGATTGCGTCCGGCGTGCGACCCCGCGTCGCGTGCGACCGGCGAGGAGGTCGGGCCCGTCGAAGACCGTCGGCAACTCCACGCGGCGGCGTGGCGCGCGTGCGGGTGCCGTGGTGTCGTGCGCGGCCGCAATCGGTGCGACCGGTGGACGTCTTCGGTCGCGGCACGATGGGCGCGAGGAGCTCGGTCAGCCACGACTCGCACCGAGCCGCGAGCCCACCGTGGGGGTCGAAGCGACCACCACGCTACCGAGACCGACCACGACGTCGTCGATCCCCTCGGGTGCCGTCCGCGCCCGCGCGCTTCCTCGACCGCCCGCCCGCTGCGGTGCGCGGACGGAAGATCGCCGGTCTCGACGAGCAGCGCTGCGTCGCCGTAGGGACGAACCGGGCGAGCATGCGTCCGGTGGTCATTGCACTGCGGCCGGGTCGACGAACGGCCGCACCGTCACCCCGCGGCGTCGAGCGCGGCCCGAACCGCGCGGGCAGTCGAGGCTGCGCCGGGCGCGTCGCCATGGATGCAGAGCGTCTCGACCGCCATGTCGGGTCCACTCGCCGGTGATCGACTCGATCCCGCCGCGGCCGACCGAGGAGAGCGCTCGTCGGCTGACGTCGTCGGCGTCGGTGACGACCGCGCCGTCGAGCGACCGCGGTCGACCAGCGTGCCGTCGGAGAGGTAGGCGCGGTCGGGAAAGCCCTCGTCGACGACCCGGAGGCCCGCGCCCCGTCCGGGCGGCTCGACCGCTCGCGCCGGCCTGGGCGACCAGCACGCCGATGGCCTGGCCGGGACGCCGCCTCGAGCACCGCGGCCGCCACCTGCGGCGTCGGCGCCCATCCGGTGGTAGAGCGCGCCATGGGGCTTCACGTAGGCGACCTCGCCGCCCGACCGAGGCTGCGACCTCCGCCAGGGCTCGACGCACTGCTCGACGAGGTCGTCGACGAGCTGGGCGGATTCGACCTCGACGACTCGGCGGCCGAATCCTCGCGGTCGCGGATACGAGACGTGGGCGCCGATGGTCACGCCGCGCTCCGACGCAGCATGCGTGCGGTGTCGCGCATGACCGCAGGAGCCACCGCGTGGAACCCGCAGGCGATGCTGACGCTCGTGACGGCGGCCGAGGACCGCCGCGTCGCTCGGCGGTGAGGTAGTCGCCCTCGGCCAGATCGGCGTTGAGGTCGACTGCGGGCATGACGCAATTATCCCGGATGGCGGGCCGCGGTCCGTCCGGCTGCCCGCTGACCGCTCGGGGTGGGGCCGGTTGCCGGGACCGCGCATGCTCGTGTCCGCGGCCGGCACGGGCGCCCTCGTGCCGGCCTGGTGCCACCCTTCGCCAGCATGACCGGGCCCGACGGAGGCGCTATCGTCTCGACCATGCCGCAACCGCCCGCACTCACGCCCGAACAGCGCCAGGCCGCCCTGGCGAAGGCAGCCAAGGTCCGCCGTGAGCGGGCTGAGGTCAAAGAGAAGCTCAAGTTGGGTTCGATCAATTTGTCGGAGCTCCTGTCGATGGCAGACACGCAACGAGACGGTCGGGAAGATGAAGGTGCTCTCGGTCCTCGAATCGCTGCCCGGTCTCGGAAAGGTGAAGGCCCGTCGCCTGATGGACACCGTCGGGATCAGCGAGAGCCGCCGGCTGCAGGGTCTCGGCAGCAACCAACGCGAGGCGCTCCTGCGCGAAACCGCGCGCTGAGCCGGCCGCGTCCGGCTCCGGCCGGCGTCGATCGCTCCTCGGTCTTCGTCCTCTTCGGTCCCGGCGGGGCGGGCAAGGGGACCGTCGCCGCGCGTCTGGTCGCCGACGACCCGCGCCTGTGGCTGAGCCGGTCGTGGACGACCCGCGCCGCACGACCCGGAGAGGCGGAGGACGCGTACGTGTTCGTCATCGCGGCCGGAGTTCGAGGCGAGGATCCGCGGGAACGGGTTCGTCGAGTGGGCCGAGTACCTGGGCAACCTCTACGGCACCCCGGTCGCCGACGCGCCGCCGGGTCGGGACACTCTTGCTCGAGATCGATCTCCAGGGCGCCGAGCAGGTGCGCCGGCTCCGTCCCGACGCCGTCCTCGTCCTGTTGCTGCCTCCCTCCGCCGACGTCCAAGCGGAACGCCTGCGGGCACGCGGTGACGACGAGACCCACATCGCCGAGCGCCTTGCGGCGGGGGAGCACGAGCGGCGCCGCGGCGAGGCGATCGCCGACGCGGTCGTCGTCGAACCGCGAGCTCGACAGGCTACGGCGACGTGGCCGGTATACTGGAGCGTTTCCGGACCGGTTGCCGAGGCGGCCGCCCCACCCGACGCTCCCGAAGGATCGTGATGGCCCAGAACCGACACCACCCTGATGGACCCGCCGATCGAGGAGCTCCTCGAGAAGGTCGACTCCAAGTTCACCCTGGTGGCGCTCGCCGCCCGACGGGCCCGCCAGGTCAACAGCTACTACAACTCGCTCGGCGAGGGCCTCGGGGTGGTGGTGCCGCCCCAGGTGGCCTCCGCGTCGGGCAAGCCGCTCTCGATCGCATTCGAGGAGGTCTCGGCGGGGAAGGCCACCTACTCCCGTCCCGACCCCGAGGAGCTCGCCGCCGAGGAGGCTGCTGCGGCGCTCGCGCTCCTCGAGGGCGAAGAGGGCGGTGCCGAGGCCGCGGGGGGCGACGCACCCGAGGCCTCGGAGTAGGGCGAGGGTCCGGGCCGGTCGATGGCCGCGGGCGGAACGGCCGCGAGCGCTGCTTCCGGTACGGACGAGGGCGTGGAGACGGAGCGAGGCAGCGCCCCGTCGCCGCCCGTCGTCGTGCTCGGCGTGTCTGCGGGCATCGCGGCCTACAAGGCGGTCGAGGTGTGCCGGCGCCTGGTCGACGCCGGGCGTGCACGTCGCGCCGGTGCTCACCGAGGCCGGCCACCCGCTTCGTCGGGAAGGTCACCTTCGACGCGGTCGGCTCGGAGCCGGCCCAGGTGAGCCTCTGGGACGAGCGGTCGCCCATGCCGCACACCCGGCTCGCCGCACACGCCGACCTGGTGCTGGTGGCCCCGGCGACGGCGGACCTGCTCGCCCGCTACGCGGGCGGCTTCGCCGACGACCTCCTGACCGCTACCTTGTTGCGACGACTGCGCCCGGGTCGTCGTCTGCCCGGCGATGCACACCGAGATGTGGGAGCACCCCGCGGTCCGCCACAACCTCGCGGTGCTGCGTCGCGCGGGGTGGTGGTCATCGTGCCGCCCGAGTCGGGACGACTGGCCGGCGGCGACCTCGGCGTCGGGCGCCTGCGCCGATGCGTCGGTGATCGTCGACGCAGGTCGCTCTCGGGGCTCGGCGCCAGCGGACGGGCGCTGGAGGCGACCTCTCGGGCGTACAGGTGGTCGTCTCGGCCGGCGGCACCCGTGAGCCGATCGATCCGGTCCGCTACCTGACCAACCGCTCTTCGGGGAAGCAGGGCCATGCCGTCGCCGAGGCGGCCGCACGGCGTGGCGCCGAGGTGGTGCTGGTCACGACGACCGCCGGGCCGATGGCCCTTCGGGTCGTGGTCGACCGGGTGGAGACCGCCGTCGGAGATGGAGGCGGCGATGCGGCAACGGGCGGTGACCGCCGAGGTGGTGGTGATGGCGGCCGCGGTGGCCGACTTCCGTCCGAAGGCACCGCACGCGACGAAGCTCTCGAAGGCCGACGGCCTGCCCGAGCTGGTCCTCGAGGCGACCCCCGACATCCTCGGCGGGCTCGGCCGCGGCCCGCCGGGAGGGCCAGGTGCTGGTGGGGTTCGCCGCGGAGACCGACGGCCTGTCCGAGCGTGCGCGGGCCAAGCTCGAGGCCAAAGGCGTGGACCTGATCGTGGCCAACGACGTCTCCGCCCCGGGAACGGGCTTCGACCACGACACGAACGAGGTCACCATCTTCGGGGCCGACGGCACGACCGCCGCCGTCCCGCTGGCCTCGAAGGATCGGGTGGCCGACGCCATCTTGGATAGGGTGTGCGCGCTGCTCGGCCCCGGTGAACCGGGCCGGGGCTGCGCGGGACGCCGCCAGGCCGACCGATCGAGCCGGCAGCGGCCGAACCCAGACGCACAAGGAGGGGACCCACCGGTGAACACCCGATACACCTTCACCTCGGAATCGGTGACCGAGGGCCATCCCGACAAGATGGCCGACCAGATCTCCGACACCGTGCTGGACGCCATGTTGACCGACGACCCGGACAGCCGGGTCGCGTGCGAGACCCTGCTCACGACGGGCCTGGTGCTCGTCGCCGGCGAGATCACGACGACCACCTACGTCGACATCCCGAAACTGGTCCGCCAGACGGTGCGTGACATCGGCTACGACGACGACGCCTACGGGATCGACGGCAACACCTGCGGGGTGATCGTCTCGATCGACGAGCAGTCCCCCGACATCGGCCAAGGCGTCGACAACGCGTTCGAGGTCCGCGCGGGCACCGGCGGCGAGGACCTGCTGAACGCCCAGGGCGCCGGCGACCAGGGAATGATGTTCGGCTACGCGTGCGATGAGACGCCGGACCTGATGCCGCTGCCGGTGTGGCTCGCCCACCGGCTTGCCCAGCGCCTGTCGCAGGTGCGGCGGGTCGGCGTGCTGCCCTATCTGCGCCCCGACGGCAAGACCCAGGTGAGCGTCACCTACGAGGACGGTCGGCCGATGGCCCTCGAGACGGTGCTCATCTCCACCCAGCACGACCCCGGCGTGGACTTGGAGACCCTCCTCCTGCCGGACCTCCGCGACAACGTGATCAACCCGTTGCTCCCGCCCGATCTCGACGCGGACGGCCTGCGCGTGCTCGCGAACCCGACCGGCGTCTTCGAGCTGGGAGGTCCCCACGCGGACACCGGCCTGACCGGCCGGAAGATCATCGTCGACACCTACGGAGGGATGGCACGTCACGGCGGCGGTGCCTTCTCGGGCAAGGATCCTTCGAAGGTGGACCGCTCGGCGGCGTACGCCGCACGGTGGGTGGCGAAGAATGTCGTCGCGGCCGGCGCGGCACCGCGCTGCGAGGTCCAGGTGGCCTACGCCATCGGTGTCGCCCGCCCCGTCTCGGTGCTCGTCGAGACCTTCGGCACCGAGCGGTGCGACCCGCAGCAGATCGCGTCGGCGGTCGACGACCTCTTCGACCTCCGGCCCGCGGCGATCGTCCGCGACCTCGACCTGAAGCGCCCGATCTACCGCAAGACGGCCGCGTACGGTCACTTCGGCCGCTCCGAGAAGGAGTTCACCTGGGAGGACACCACGCGGGCCGACGAGCTCAAGCAGGCGCTCGGCCTCTGAGCCCCGCGCCCCGCCGGCGGTCGGGGGGTCCCGAGCCCGCCGGACCGCGCACCGCGACCCGCCTGGTGCGGGTGGTGCCCGACGTCGCCGCGATCCGGCGGCGCTTCGACTACTCGGTGCCGCCCGGGTTCGAGGGCCCGCTCGAGCCGGGGAGTCGTGTGCGGATCGACCTCCACGGCCGGAGAGTCGGCGCCTGGGTGGTCGAGGCTGACGTCGCGCCCACCGAGGGGGTGGAGGCGAAGCCGCTGGCGGCGTCGAGCGGGATCGGCCCGCCCCCGCGGTGGTGGAACTCGCCGAGTGGGCGGCGTGGCGATGGGCCGGCCCGCAGTCCTCCTTCCTCGGGACCGCCTCGCCACCGCGGGTGGTCCGCGCGCTCCCGATCGCTCGCGGCGGTGCGCCCGCGTCGGCACGACGGCCTCACCGGGCAGGCGGCGCGGTCGGGCTGGTCGGGCGCGCACTCGACCGCGCCGGGACCGGCGGTGGTGCGACTCGCGCCCGCGCTCGACGCCGCGCTGGTCGTGCTCGAGCTCGTCCACCGTGTGGGCCCGGCCGGCGTCCTCGCCCTCGCGCCTTCGCACCTGCGGGCGGAACAGCTCGCGACGCGCCTCGAGGCAGCAGGCGCGCCCGTCGCGCTGCTCCCCGGCGCCTGGCAGCAGGCGGCGGCCGGCGGGGCGGTGGCGGTCGGAACCCGTGCCACGGCCTGGGCGCCCCTGCCGCGGCTCGCCGCGACCGCGGTACTCGACGCGCACGACGAGGCCTACCGCGAAGAGCGCGCCCCCACCTGGTCGGCGATCGACGTGGTGCTCGAACGGGCCCGTCGCGACGGGGCACCGGCGATCCTGGTTTCGCCCTGCCCGACGGTCGTGCTCGTCGAGGGCTCGACCCTGGTCGCGACCGAGCGGGCGGTCGAGCGCCGGGGCTGGCCCCGGGTCGAGGTGGTGGACCGGAGGGGTGACGACCCCCGGACCGGCCTCTTCTCCGAGCGGCTGGTGCCGCGGCCCGGGCGGTGCTCGATCGACCTTCCGGGCGTGTGGTCTGCGTGCTCAACCGGACCGGACGGGTGCCGGTCCTCGCCTGCGGCGAGTGCGGGGCGCTCGTGCGCTGCGGCCGCTGCGGCGGCGCGATGGCCCAATCCGAGCGCGGCGGCCCGCTCACCTGCCACCGGTGCGCGTCCAGCCGCCCGGCGATGTGTGCCGTCTGTGACTCGGGGCGGCTGAAGGCCGTCCGCATCGGAGTCGCCCGCGCGACCGAGGAGCTCGGCGCGCTGCTCGGCACCGATGCCCTCGAGGTCTCGGGCGGCTCGGCCCCGGGTCCGGCGCTCGACGCCCCGCTGGTGGTGGGGACCGAAGCGGCGCTCCACCGCCTGTCCCGGGCCGACCTGGTGGCCTTCCTCGACGTCGATCAGCACCTGCTCGCGCCACGGTTCGCGGCCGGCGAGGAGACGCTCGCCCTGCTCGCTCGTGCGGCTCGCCTGGTCGGCACCCATGAGGGGGAGGGGCGGCTCCTCGTCCAGACCCGTGTCCCCGACCACGAGGTGCTCGCCGCCGCGCAGCACGGGGACCCCTCGCTCGCGACCGGCCCGGAGCGGTCGGTGCGCCGATCCCTCGGCCTGCCGCCCTTCGGCGCGCTCGCGGCACTCCGCGGGCCGGGCGCGCCCGCCTTCGCCGACGGCCTGCGGTCCGGCGGGCTGGTGAGCGTCTCGGGGGGTTCCTCCGGCGGTACGGGTGCCGCGGGCCGTTGGCTGGTCCGGGCCGACGGCCACCGGGTGCTGTGCGATGCGCTGACCGCGGTGCCGCGTCCCGCGGAGCGCCTACGGGTGGAGGTCGATCCGACCGACGTCTGAACCGCGCCGGGCCCGCGCCGTGCGGTGCGCTCGACCACGGCCCCCCTACACTGGTGGTATGTCGACCTACCCGGTGCGCGTCTACGGAGACCCGGTTCTCAAGCAGGTCGCCCACGAGGTCGACCAGTTCGGCCACGCCCTCGCCCGGCTGGTCGAGGACATGGTCGAGACGATGTACACGTCCGAGGGGGCGGGGCTCGCCGCGACCCAGGTCGGCGTCCAAAAGCGCCTGTTCGTCTACGACGTCGGCGACGGACCCCGGGCGGTGGTGAACCCGACCATCGTCGAGACGGCGGGGGAGTGGTACCACGAGGAGGGCTGCCTCTCGATCCCCGGGCTGCGGCTCGGCATCGTCCGGCCGGACGAGGTCCACCTCCGCGGGGTCGATCTCGAAGGCAACGAGCTCGCTCTCGAGGCGGACGAGTTCCTCGGCCGCGTGTTCCAGCACGAGGTCGACCATCTCGACGGCGTGCTCATGATCGAACGCCTCGAGGACGACCTTCGGCGTCAGGCGCTCCGGGTCCTGCGCGACCGTGCCCTCGGGCTCGACACCTCGGCCATGGAGGCTTCGCTCGTCGCGAGCGGCGACGGACGCGAGCTCTGAACCGGACGAGCCTGTTCCGGGTCGGGTCCGACCGGCGGCCGGACCGCCCATGAGCAGTCTCGCCTACTTCGGCACGCCGGAGAGCGCGGTCCCACCCCTCCGCACGCTAGTGACGGCCGGCCACGAGGTGGCGATGGTGGTGACCCGGCCCGACGCACGACGCGGCCGCGGCAGCGCACGGACGCCGAGCCCGGTGAAGGTGGCCGCCGCCGAGCTCGGCCTGCCAGTGTCGACCGCCATCGACGACGCGCTCGGAGTCGGGGCTGAGCTCGGGGTGGTCGTCGCCTTCGGCCGGATCGTCCCGGCTGCGGCGCTCGAGCAACTGCCGATGGTCAACGTCCACTTCTCCCTGCTGCCGCGCTGGCGCGGCGCCGCCCCGGTCGAGCGTGCGATCCTCGAGGGCGATGCAGAAACGGGCGTCTGCCTGATGGCCGTCGAGACGGGGCTCGACACCGGGGCGATCTACGCGAGCGCGTCGACCCCGATCATGGACGAGGAATCGGCGGCTTCGCTGCGCTCGCGCCTCGTCGTCATGGCCTGCGGACTGCTCGAGCAGCACCTGGTGCGCGGCCGCGCCGGACTGCCGGTTCCCCGTGACCAGGCCGGCACGCCCTCCTACGCCGAGAAGATCGATCCGACCGAGCGCGAGCTCGACTGGGGCGACCCGGCGGTCCGGGTGCGCAGGGTGGTCCGGATCGGCGGTGCCTGGACGACCTTCCGCGGGCACCGGCTCGGCGTCCTCGAGGTGCTTCCGGCCGAGGGCACGGCCGGCGACGGCCCCTCGCCGGGTCTCCCCGGCACCCTCGCAGGCTGCGAGGTGCGCACCGGCGACGCAGGCCGTGTCCGCCTGGTGCGGGTGCAGCCGGCGGGCCGGCGGCCGATGGATGCCGCGGACTGGCTGCGCGGCGCCCGAGTCTCCGACGGCGAACGGCTCGGCTCGCCGGTCGCAGGCCGCGGCCGGGCGGAGGACCGCCGGTAGGCTCGGTCCGATGGCGAGCGGCGAGCAGCCCCCGGAGGTGCGTGTCGCACCGTCGATCCTCTCGGCCGATTTCGGTGGCCTTTCGGATGCCATCGCCACGGTCGCGCCCGGCACCGACTGGCTCCATCTCGACGTGATGGACGGCCACTTCGTCCCCAACCTGACCATCGGTCCCCCGGTGGTGGCGTCGCTGCGCGCGCACTCCCACCTGTTCTTCGACACTCATCTGATGATCACCGAGCCCGAGCGCTACCTCGAGGCGTTCCGAGACGCGGGCGCGGACGGGTGCACGGTCCACGTCGAGGTCGGGGAGACCGAGGCGCTCGTCAAGCAGATGCGCGACCTCGGCCTGCGGGCGGGGCTCGCCGCCAACCCCGACACCCCCTTCGAGGCCGTCGAGCCCCATCTCGGGTCGGTCGACCTGGTGTTGTGCATGACGGTGTTCCCGGGCTTCGGCGGCCAGCGGTTCATCCCCGACGTGATGGACAAGGTCCGCCAGGTCAGGAGGGCGGCCGAGGAGGCAGGTCTCGACCTGGACGTCGAGGTGGACGGCGGGATCGACCACAGGACCGTGGTCCAGGCGGCGCGGGCGGGCGCGAACGTGTTCGTGGCGGGGTCGGCCGTCTTCGGCGATCTCGACCCCCTCGCCGAGATCGGGCGCATCCGACGGGCCGCGCTCGACGCAGTGGCGGGCGACCCGCCCTGAGCCCCGAGCCCGGCCCCGGCGGCGAGCCCGACCTCGCGGTGATGCGGCGGGCGGTCGCCGCTGCAGAGCCGGTCCGCGGGCGGACCTCGCCCAACCCGTCAGTCGGGGCGGTCGTCGTGACCCCCGCGGGCGACGAGCACGTGGGGGCGACCGCCCCACCGGGCGGGCCGCACGCGGAGGTGTCCGCGTTGGCGGCTGCGGGGGCCGCGGCGCGCGGCGGGACCCTCTACGTCACTCTCGAACCCTGTGTGCACCACGGCCGCACGCCCCCCTGCACCGACGCGATCGTGGCCGCCGGGTTGTCGCCGGGTCGTGGTCGGCATCGAGGATCCCGACCACCGGGTCCGGGGCGCGGGTCTCGCCGCACTGCGCGCCGCGGGCGTGGAGGTGGAGGTCGGGATGGCCGCCGAGGAGGTTGCCGAACAGCTCGCCGCCTACCGGACCCACCGTCGCACCGGGCGGCCGTTCGTGGTGCTGAAGCTCGGCGCCACCCTCGACGGCCGGACGGCCGCGCCCGACGGCTCGAGCCGCTGGATCACCGGCGAGGCGGCGCGCATCGACGCGCACCGCCTCCGCGCTGCGTCGGACGCGGTGCTCGTCGGCGCGGGGACCGTGCGGACCGACGATCCGCAGCTCACCGTCCGGCTGCCCGAGGGCGACCGCTGGTTCCGCGGGCCCGACGCGCAGCCGCTCCGGGTCGTGCTCGGCGCGGTCCCCGCTGGCTCGGCCGTCGAGCCCGCGCTCGCAATGGAGGGGGATCTCGGATCGGTCCTCGACGAGCTCGGCGCGCGTGGGGTCCTGCAGCTGCTCGTCGAGGGCGGAGCCCGGGTCGCCCACGGGTTCCACTCGGCCGGCCTCGTCGACCGCTACGTCCTCTACCTGGCGCCGGCCCTCTTCGGCGGCGACGACGCGCAGCCCCTGTTCTCGGGACCGGGGGCGGCCACGATGAAGGACCTCTGGCGTGGGTCGGTGCGCTCCCTGACTAGCCTTGAGGGTGACCTGCGGGTCGAGTTGTCCGCCAGAGGCGGCAACGAACGCGAAGGCCGGAATTTCGCGAATTGACCGAATTGACTAAGGAAGCGACCCGGCTCGCTGCCGACACAGTGAGAGTGGGCCCGGCACCGGGCCGTCCTGCAGCACGAGCACAGAGGGCCAGCACAGAGGGCCAGAAGAAAGGAAGAGTCGGGGTCGATGCCCTTTTCATCAGTGGAGGAGGCGATCGCGGCCATCGGGCGCGGGGAGATCGTCGTGGTGGTCGACGACGAGGACCGCGAGAACGAGGGCGACCTCATCATGGCGGCCGACGCCGTCACCCCCGAGAAGATCGCGTTCTTCCTCGCCCACACCTCGGGTCTGATCTGCGTGCCCCTCACCCCCGAACGGGTCGAGCATCTCGACCTCCCGCTGATGGTGTCGGCCAACACCGAGGTGCAGCGCACCGCCTTCACCGTCAGCGTCGACTACCGGCACGGCACGTCGACGGGGATCTCGGCCGCCGACCGCTCCGCCACCATCAGGGCCCTGGTCGACCCCCACACCCGTCCCGCCGACCTCAACCGCCCGGGCCACATCTTCCCCCTGCGGTACCGCGCTGGCGGCGTCCTCAAGCGAGCGGGGCACACCGAGGCGGCCGTCGACCTCGCCTCGCGCGGCGGGCATGTCGCCGGCCGGCGTCCTCTGCGAGGTGGTGAACGAGGACAAGACCGGGATGGCCCGCCTGGCGGAACTGGAGGCCTTCGCGGTCAAGCACGGACTGCACCTCATCTCGATCGCCGACCTGATCCGCTACCGACGGCGCAAGGACAAGCTGGTCCGTCGCATCGCCCACGCGACGCTGCCCACCGGGTTCGGCGAGTTCACCGTCTACGCCTACGAGTCGGTCCTCGACGGCGAGCACCACCTGGCGATGGTGATGGGCGACGTCGACGGCGCGCAGAACACCCTGGTGCGGGTGCACAGCGAGTGCCTCACCGGCGACGTGTTCGCCTCCCTGCGCTGCGACTGCGGGCCCCAGCTCCAAGGGGCGCTCCAGACGATCGCCGACAACGGCAGCGGCGTGCTCGTCTATCTCCGCGGTCACGAGGGCCGGGGCATCGGGCTCGCCCACAAGCTGCGCGCCTACCGGCTCCAGGAGGAGGGTCTCGACACCGTCGACGCCAACCTCGAGCTCGGTCTTCCGGCGGACTCGCGTGAGTACGGCATCGGCGCGCAGATCCTCGTCGACCTCGGCGTCACCACCATGCGGTTGATGACCAACAATCCGACCAAGTACGGCGGGCTCGAAGGCTTCGGCCTCGACATCGTCGAGCGGGTGGCCATCCAGCCGGCGCCGACGCCCGAGAACATCGAGTACCTGCGGACCAAGCGCGAACGGATGGGGCACCTGCTCGAAGGCCTCGATGACGTCCTCTGATCAGGCCCGGCTGCCCGCCGACGCCAAGGAACGGGCCCGCGCTCGCGCGGAACGGTCGATCGACGCGTCGGCCGTCGTCGGAGCGGTCCGGGTCGGATTCGCCTGCGCGGAATTCAACGGAGGGATCACCGACCGCCTGCTGACGGGCGCGCTCGACGCGCTCGACGCGACGGGCCACGGGCGTCGGCGTCGGTGGTCGTCTGGGTCCCCGGCGCGTTCGAGCTGCCACTCGCCGCCCAACAACTCGCGCGTTCGGGCGCGGTCGACGCGGTGATCTGCCTCGGGGCGGTCATACGCGGCGACACGGGTCACTACGAGCTTCGTCGCCGGACAGTGTGCGGCGGGGCTCCAGCGGGTGCAGCTCGACAGCGGACTGCCGGTCGCGTTCGGGGTGCTCACCACCGACACTGTCGACCAGGCGCTCGGCGGTCCGAGCCGGGCGACTCGAACAAGGGACGCGAAGCAGTGCTGACCGCACTCGACACGGCGGCGGTGCTCGCGACCATCGCCGAGCTGCCGAGCGGACAGACGGTCGGGTTCGCCTCGGGCAGGTCCTGACGTGCTCCGGCTGGTGCTGCCGAAGGGCTCGCTCGAGCGGGCGACGCTGGAGCTGTTCGCGGCCGCCGACCTCGGCGTGACCCGCTCCTCGGAGGTCGACTACCGGGCCTCGATCGACGACCCGCGCATCGACGACGTGCGGATCCTCCGGCCCCAGGAGATCCCGCTGTACGTGGCGGACGGCCTCTTCGACATCGGGATCACCGGACGGGACTGGGTGGAGGAGCGTGGCAGCGAGGTGACCTCGCTCGGGGTGCTCTCCTACTCGAAGTCGACCACCAGCCCGATCCGGGTCGTCCTCGCGGTGCCGGCGGACTCACCGGTGTCGTCGGTCGCTGACCTCGCGGCCTCCGCTGCGGGTACCAGCGGCAGCGCTCCGCGTCGTCGACCGAGTATCCCGAGCTCACCGGGAGGTTCTTCGAGCAGCACGGCGTGCTCGCCGACGTCATCCTCTCCTACGGCGCGACCGAGGCCAAGGTCCCCGAGATCGCGGACTGCGTCGTCGAGATCACCGAGACGGGCCGGGCGCTCCGGGCCGCCGGTCTCAAGATCGTCGAGACCCTGCTCGTTTCGCGCACCGAGCTCATCGCCAACCCGAAGGCCGCGTCCGACCCCGAGCGCCGGCACGCGATGGAACAACTGCTCACGCTGTTGCAGGGGGCCCTCGAAGCCCGCGAGAAAGTCCTCGTCAAGCTCAACGTCGCCGCTGCGCAGCTGCACGAGGTGATCGGCCTCCTGCCCGTCGCTCCGGGCTCCGACCGTCTCCGAGCTGTTCGGCGGTGGCGGGTTCGCCGTCGAGACGGTCGTCTTGAAGTCGGAGATCAACGTGCTGATCCCCGCGTTGAAGGACCGCGGCGCCACTGACATCATCGAGCTCGCCCTGTCGAAGATCGTGCATTGAGCGCGAGGGACACGTTGAGGCTCGGCACCATGAGGAGGACCTCGTGAACACGACCCCATGGGGAGGGTCCGTCGAGCTGGTCCCCCTCCGCGGGGAGCTGATGGTCGGCGAGGTCGCCGAGTTCGACGACGCCCGCGGCCTCGGTTCGATCGAGGTCGGTCACGGACGGCTCCTGCCGTTCCACTGCGCCACGATCACCGATGGCACACGGCGGATCGCCGTCGGCACGGTGGTGGCGTTCCGCGCGGTGGCAGGCCGCCTGGGCCGGCTGGAGGCCCGCTCGGTGCGGCCATTGCCCGGAGTGGTGAGCCGGGGGTCGAGCCTCGAGCACTCGGTGGCGGCCATCGCCGCGGAGGCTCGGGTCGAGGACGCCGGACCGACCGGCCCGGTCGACGATGCCGGTGCCGCGCAGGAGATCGGTCAATCGCTGGAGGCGTCGCCGCGGGACGCGCCGGACTCCGCACCGCCGGTCGGGCCCGGAGAGGCGACACCACCCTCGGGGACTCCGATGGTCCCGGCGTCCGGCACGACGGTCGCGGCGCCCGAGGACGAGGACCCCTCGCCGCGCCCCGACTTCTCGTCGCCGTTCCCGAGGCGCCCCTCGGGGCCGCCACCGACCTGGGTGACCCCGGGATCGCGGTCGGGCGCCCCCTCGGGCTCCGCGGGCACCTGATCGTCGGGCACAGGCGATCGCTCGGCTCCTTCGCCGACATGGGCCGCCGGGGCGCCGGTCCCCGCCCCGGGCTCCGGCTCCTCCTCGAGCTCTGCCTCGTCGTAGGGATTGCCGAGGATGTCGCGTGCCATGTCGACGACGACTGCGCTGTCCGCGTCCTCCTCGGTCACCACCCCGAGCAGCGGTGCGGCGAAGAGCCCGGTAACGATCCCCGTCTCGGACATCGACTCGGCTTGAACGATGCTCCACTCCCAGAGCCGCTTCACCATGTCCGGGCTTGACGCCCGTCGAGCGCGGGATCTTCAGCCAACAGTTGACGGTCGCATGGGCGAGGCCGGTCGCTGCGGGGAACAACCAGATCAGCCGGTAGTTGCCGGTCGCGTCGACCGTCGCGGCCGCGACGTAGGCGAGCACGACGCCGCAAAGGTTGAAGGGCGAGATGAGCACTCCGAGGCGTTCGCCGAGGCCTCCGGACCTCGGAAGCAGCGGAGCAGGAGCGGTGCGAGGACGATGATGTAGGCGCCGACGAAGGGCGCGCGCGAGGTAGGAGAGGACGACGGCCTGCCAGATGTGGGCGTCGAAGTACTGGACGCCGGAGAGGGCGGCACCGACGAGGGGGGCGCCGATGGCGAGCTGCATGGGGGTGAGCCAGCGGCTGAGCGGGATCCCGAGCGCGATGCCGATGAAGAACACGGGCAGGCCTGTGGCGAGGCCCGCGATGGTCTGCGCGCTGGCACCGGCGTGGAGCACGCGCTGGAAGAAGAGGATGGCCACGTACGCGGTCGATCCGACTCCGGCCCAGAAGAGCAGGGAGCCGGCGACGAGCACCTTCGCGTTCGGGCCCGAGAGGATCTCACGCAGTTCGTCCTTCGCGCGGACGGGCCCGGCGGCCGCGGTCGACCGCGGCGCCGTGGCTCGCGGCAGGCGCCTCGCGGACGAGGACCAGCACTGCGAGCCCGACTGCGACCATGATCGCCGGCGGCGACCTGGAAGGGGAGGTTCCAGGTCGAGGGCTGATTCTGGTTCCAGGTGGTGACGACCGTGCCCTTGATCGCCAGGCTGGCGAGCGTGCCGAGCACCGTGGTGAGGAGGAGCGCCTTCAGCCAGCGGCTCCGCCCGAACACCTCGGGCACCACCGCGACGTTGGTCAGGGTGAAGACCGACGGCCGCCTGTCGCGCGACCACGATGAAGAGGACGAGCAGCCAGTAGCCGTGGACCACGGTGAACATCCAGGTCGAGATTCCCATCCCGATGAGACTGGCTGCCATGTAGGGGGTCCGCCGCCCGACCCTCGTCCACGTCCGGTCGCTCAACGCGGCCCGCGACCGGATAGGTCAGCCAGCTGAGCAGCCGGTTGGCGGTGAGGCGCGAAGGTGACCGCAAGCGCCCCCGACGCCCGTTGCTGGACGTAGAGGGTGATGAGGACGCCGGAGACCGCGAGGTTGGCACGAGGCCCGACCAGACCGACCGAGAGCCCGATGAAGCTCCGGAGCCGCGACCGGTCGAAGGCCTCGAGACGTCTCGGAGGTGTCCTCGGGCGTCGAGCCGCCGTCGGCTCGGGAGCTGGCTCCGCCCGAGATCGGCAGGCTGTCCGGCTGCCGGGTGGGGACCCTCGGTGTCGGCGTCACTCCTCCGGTTCGTCTCCGGGCGACCCACCGGAGCCGTTGCCGGACCCGCCGTTCGGGCCGGCCGCCGCCGCGGACTCCTCACCGGCGCGGAGGGCCGCGTCGATCTGCACATAGGCGAGCCGCAGCTGGCTGAGGCCCTCCTTCGGAGTGGCTCGGCATCGCCGAGGCGTCCGTGAGCCCTTCGACCAGGGCGCCGAGCCCGTCGATGGCGACGCGAGCCTGGGGGAGCATGGGGGGTGCTGCGAGAGGTAGACGGCGGCGAGCTCGAACAGGCCGTAGCAGTGGTTCGCGAGCACCACCTCGACCGGCGATGCGCGCGAGCTCCTCGCGCATGGCGTCGACCTGCTGCGCCAGCGCCTCGTCGTCGTGCCCGGCCGCGGCCGGGGTCCGGGGCGTCCCCCGAGCCGCCCGGCGGCACGCCCGCGGCTGCGGCGCAGGTCCGACCCGGCCGTTCGCCGTCGGGTGTCCACAGAGAGCCCACGACTGGTAGCCTAAAGCAACTGGTAGACGAGGAAGCGGGGTCTCGCGGAAGCGAAACCCCCACCCGGCCATGTTGCGGGAGCCGCGTGCGTCGGGTACACGAGACCGGTGGTCGCACGACGTCGACCGGTCGGGTGGCTCCGCTCCTTGTTCGTTGGCCACGGCGGTCCGTGGCCCAAGCGCAGGGAGTGAAGTCGAATAGCAGCCACCATCACCACCAACGAGCCTCGCATCAACGACCGGATCCGCGCCCGCGAGGTGCGCCTGGTCGATCCCGACGGTGAGCAACTCGGCATCAAGCCGTTGCCGGAGGCGCTCGCCATCGCCGGTCAGCTCGATCTCGACCTCGTCGAGGTCGCACCCGGGGCGAACCCGCCGGTGTGCCGGATCATGGACTACGGCAAGTTCAAGTTCGACGCCGCGCAGCGAGCGAAGGAATCGAGGCGGAAGGCGGTCCACGTCGGGATCAAGGAGATGAAGTACCGGCCCGAAGATCGGGCCCGGCGACTTCGAGACCAAGACCCGCCAGGTGGCCAAGTTCCTCGAGGAAGGCCACAAGGTCAAGATCACGATCATGTTCCGTGGCCGCGAGGTGTTCCATCCCGAGCTCGGCAAGAAGATCCTCGACCGGATCGCGGACCAGATGGACGGCATCGGCAAGCCCGAGGCGGTTCCCCGGCTCGACGGTCGCAACATGGTGATGGTGCTGGCACCCGACAAGAGAGCGAAGCAGTCGGCTGCGTCCAGGGCCGCAACCGAGCGTCCGAGCCCGAACGGCGCGCGCGGGCATCGACGGAACCGGCCGGAGACGCTTGGGGGGGACCCGAGGCTGCGGCCGCGGACGATCGCGCCCGACAGCGTCCGGCGAAGGGGAAGGTTGAGAGCATGCCGAAGATGAAGACCGACAGCGGGGCCCGCAAGCGGATCAAGGTGACCGGGTCCGGCCGGCTCCGCCGGCGCAAGGCGTTCCGTTCGCACCTGCTCGAGCACAAGACGAGCGCTCCGCAAGCGCCGGCTGGGCCGCGAGACCGACTTCGCCCCGGCGACGCCCGGCAGGTGAAGCGCATGCTCGGCCGGTAGGCCGGGACCGGCCGCCGCACCGTCCGACCGACGGTCGGCGGTCCCGGTCGGACCGAGGAGGTCCGACGCGCCGACGGGCACCACAGTCGCTCGGCCACCATCCATCCGACCAAGCCCGACACGAAGGAGTCGACCATGGCCCGAGTCAAAGGCGCCGTCCACGCGAAGAAGCACCACCGCGCCGTTCTCGAGCAGGCGCAGGGTTACTACGGGAACAAGAGCCGGACGTTCCGCGCCGCCAACGAGCAGGTCATGCACTCGAAGCAGTACGCCTTCCGCGACCGCCGGGCCCGCAAAGGGGACTTCCGGCAGCTGTGGATCCAGCGGATCAACGCGGCCGCCCGGCTGAACGGGACGAGCTACAGCCGGTTCATCGCGGGCCTCCACCGGGCGGAGGTGGAGGTGGACCGCAAGGTGCTCGCCGACCTGGCGGTCTCCGAGCCGCGACACGTTCGCGATCCTGGTCCGGGTGGCCAACGACGCGCTCGCTGCGGCACCCGACCGAGCGGCGAGGCGCGTTCCTGAGCGCAGGCCGAGCTGGCCTTAGCCACCAGCGGGTCCGAAGGGTCCGCCAGCTCCTCCGCAAACGTGCAGTGCGGCGGAAGCGACCATGCGGTGGTGCTGGAGGGCGCGGAACTGCTCGGGCGGCCCTCGACGCGGGGTCCCCGTCGAAGCGGTCTACGTCGCACCCGAGCGGGCGTGAGGACCCTGCCGTGTCGCGGTGCGCTCGAAGGGGTCTACGCGGCCGGGGCGCGGGTCTTCGACCTGGCTCCGGGCGTGATCGAGCGGACGGCGGACACGGTGACCCCCCAGCCCTCGTGGCGGTGATCGCGTTACGAGCCGGTCGACTTCGCGTCGCGTGTGGACGCATCGACGGTCATGGTGTGCGTCGGCGTCCGCGACCCGGGCAACCTCGGGACGATGATCCGCACCGCCGAATCGCGCGGGCGTCGGGGGAGTGGTCTGCTGCGAGGGCACCGTCGATCCGACCAATCCGAAATGCATCCGCGCCTCGGCCGGGTCGGTCTTCCGGGTGCCGGTGGTCGCGGGGGGTGCCCCCGCCGAGGTCCTCGCGGCACTCGGCGAATGCGGGTCTGTCGAGTGTGGGCACGACGGTCGCGCGGTGGGCGCGGACTATGCCGTCTTCGACTGGCGACGGCCGGATCGCGCTGGTGTTCGGCAACGAGTCAGCGGGCCTCGATCCGACGGTCGCTGGGCCACTGGATCGACGACGGGTCTCGATCCCGATGGCGGGGCACGCGGACTCGCTCAACGTGAGCGTCTCGGCTGCGGTCCTCTGCTTCGAGCTCCTGCGACGGCGACGGCTGCGGGGCGACGGCCCTCCGCGCTCTACGATGCCCGCCATGGACGCCCCCGACGCCGGCAGCGCGGGACCGTCATCCGAGGGCCGGACATGAGCCGGGACGGTGGACGTCGACGTCCCTGGTCGAAGAGGCGCGACGCCGCGATCGCGGGTGCGGCGACCACGACGAGGAGATCCGTGAGGTGGCGGCGGCGTCGTCGGGGAAGAGGTCGCCCCTCGCCAGCCGCCCACCGGACGCTCGGATGGCTCGACCCGGAGAGCCCGGCGTGCGCTCGGCAGCCGGCTCCACGAGGCCCGGGTCACGCATCGACGAGCTGATCGAGCGGCGTCGGGAGGAGATCCGCTTCGAGGAGCTCGCGCGGGAGATGGCCGAGGCGAGGGCTCGACCTCACCGAGTTCCTCGGCGGGCTCGGTGACGGCCCCGCAGGTACGCGGCCACCTCCACCTGGTGACCCAGACCCGCGACGAGCTCGAGGACGTCTTCGTCGGGATGGGCTTCGAGGTGGCGGAGGGACCGGAGATCGAGACGGACTGGTTCAACTTCGGCGCGCTGAACATCCCTCCCGCGCATCCGGCCCGCGGGATGTGGGACACCTTCTATCTCGGACTCGGTGAACCCGAGACGGTCCTGCTCCGAACCCATACCTCCCCCGTGCAGGTCCACCTGATGGAGAACGCCGTCCTCACGGCACGCTGCCCATCCACGCGGTGATGCCCGGGCGTTGCTACCGCAGGGACACCGCCGACGCGCGCCATCTGCCGGTCTTCCACCAGATCGAAGGCCTGGTGATCGATCGGGGCATCACCTTCTCGGACCTGGCCGGGACCATCGAGGTCTTCACCACTGCGTACTTCGGGCCGGACATCCACTCGCGGCTCCGACCGGCCTACTTCCCCTTCACCGAGCCCTCGGCCGAGTTCGAGGTCACCTGCACCATCTGCCGTGGGTCGGGGTGCCGCACCTGTTCGATGACCGGCTGGATCGAGCTCGGCGGATGCGGGATGGTCGACCCCGCGGTCTTCGCCGCGGTGGGCATCGACGCGAGACGAGTGGAGCGGGTTCGCCTTCGGGTTCGGCATCGACCGCTGCGCGCAGATGCGCCACCAGATCCCCGACATGCGCTTCCTGATCGAGAACGACCTTCGCTTCGTCGGCCAGTTCTGATGGCCGGGTCCTGAGGGCCACGTCGTCCGCGTCCCACTTTCCTGGCTGACCGACTTCGCGCCCTTCGACGGGCGACCCGAATCGAACTCGCGGCCACCCTCGACGATCTCGGGCTCGTGGTCGAGGGGATGAGAGGCTGTGGGGGAGGGCCTCGGCGGGCTCCTCGTGGTCACCGTCGACGCATCGACGCGATCGCCGGTGCCGATCGGATCCGGAAAGTGGTGGTGAACGACGGCTCGGCGAGCACCGAGGTGGTGTGCGGCGCTGCCAACTTCGCGGTCGGCGACCTGGTGGTGCTCGCCCCCGTCGGGTCGGTCCTGCCCAGCGGCGTGGCGATCGCCGAGGTCACGATGAAGGGCGTCCGGTCGAACGGCATGCTCTGTTCGGGTCGGGAGCTCGGGCTCTCGGACGACCACCAGGGGTTGCTCGTCCTCACGGAGTCGAGGGTGGCCGCGACCGGGCAGACGCTCACCGACGCCCTCGGCATCGAGCCGCGACGTGGTGTTCGACGTGGCCGTCGAGGCCAACCGTCCCGACGCCTGGTGCATGGCCGGCGTCGCCCGCGATCTCGGCGGCGCGGCTGGGACTGCCCTTTGCCATCCCCGAGCGTCCACTTCCGGCCGGTGGCGCGGCTCCCCGAGCTCGCGGCGGGTCCGCCGGTCGAGACGCTCGCCACGCTCGAGGTCGACGACACCGAGCTCTGTCCCCGATTCACCGTCCGGGCGCTCACCGGGGTCGAGGTCGGGCCGTCCCCGCCGTGGCTCGCCCGCCGTCTCACCTTGGCAGGGATGCGGCCGATCAACAACGTGGTGGACGCCTCCAACTACGTGATGCTCGAGCTCGGCCAGCCCACTCATCCCTACGACCTCGACCGGCTCGGTCGGCGCCGGGTTCGGGTGCGCCGGGCCCCGCCGGGCGAGACAGCTGACCACCCTCGACGGCGAGGTGCGCACCCTCGGCCGGCCCGGGCCCGGTCTCGGCGACACCGGGGAGGACTGCCTCGATCTGCGACGCAGAGGACGAGCCGGTCGGGCATCGGCGGGGTGATGGGCGGCGCCTCTTCGGAGATCGGCCCGGCCACCTCTCGGGTGCTGCTCGAGACGGCCTACTTCCTACCGATGGCGATCGCCCGGACGTCGAAGCGGCTCGCGTGTGCGGACGGAGGCCTCGGCAAGGTTCGAACGTGGGTGCGATCCCGGACGATCATCGACACGCGGCCAGCGCTTCGTCGATCTGCCGGTTGATCGCACTCACCGTCGGGCCGGCGACGCCTTGCCGCCGGGGTCCTCGACGCACGTGGCGAGGTGCCGGAACCGCTCGAGCTGACGGTCCGCCCGGCGCGGATGAACGCGCTCATCGGCACCGAGTTCGGAGCCGGCGCGATCGGCGGGCTGCTCGCACCGCTCGGCATCCGGGTCGAGCCGTGCAGGGCGAGGGGACGGGTCGCCGCTCCGGGTGACGGTGCCGACATTCCGACCCGACGTCCGGCCGGCGCGATGGGAGAGGCCGACATCGCGGAGGAGGTCGCGCGGACCTTCGGCTACTGCCCGCCTCGACGCCGGACGCCCGCGTGGCCCCAGCCCGGGCGGCTCACCACCTTCCAGCGCGAGCGTCGGCGGGTCCGGGAGGTGCTCTGCGGGCTGGGCAGCGAGCGAGGCGTGGACGACCACCTTCCTCTCGGAGTCGGAGCAGATCGATGTCGGTTTCGACCCTCCCTACGTCGAGGTGACCAACCCGCTCGTCGACGCGGAGCGCTACCTGCGAGTCGTCGATGGCGCCCAGGTCTGCTGCGTGCCGTGCGGTACAACGTTGAGCGGCGACAGGAGGAGGTGCGCTTCTTCGAGGTGGGCAGCGTGTTCCGGCGGGTGCCAGGAGCGTGCCCCCGACCGCTGGGGTGGACGCCGTCGCGGCTGCCGAGCGGCTGAGCGCGGTCTTCGCCTGGGCAGGGCGACGATGCGTGGGCGCGGTGGCTGCCTGGCGGATCCTCGCCGACGCGCTGCGTGTGGCCGACTGGGCGCTGTGGGGCACGACACACGCGGGACCCGAGGCGACGGGTGCTCCACGACCACCGTTCGGCGGCGGTGGTCAGCCTTGCGGACGCGGCCGACGGCCCGGAACGGCCGACCCACATCGGGGTGGTCGGCGAGCTCGATCCCTACCTTGGTCGGCGAGTACGGAATGGTCGGACCAGCGGGGCCGGCCGCGGCGGCTCGGATGGCTCGACCTCGACCTCGGCGTCCTGCTCGACCCCGAACGGGTGCCGCGACGACCCGAGCTGGCCACGCCGGTCAGCCGATTCCCATCGGCCGACATCGACCTGGCTTTCGTCGTCGAGGAGTCCATCCCGGCGGGTGCGGTCGAGCGCACGCTGCGAGGTGCGGGCGGTGACCTGCTCGAGACGCTCGAGCTGTTCGACGTCTACCGCGGCGACACGCTGGCGGCCGGTCACCGCAGCCTCGCCTACCACCTCCGGTTCTGCGCACCCGACCGCACCCTGACCGACGAGGAGGTGGGCGGCCTGCGGACCGCCTGCATCGACGCGGTGGTCGCCGCGCACCACGCGGTCGTTGCGCTGAGCGATCCCCGCCGAATCGGACCTGTCAGGAACTGCCGGCGTCGAGCCGTTCGAGCAGGGTGCGCGAGCGCGGACCCATCCAGGGCGGCAGGCGCCGGCGCGTGTCGGGCGGGAAGCCGTCGAAGAAGGCCTCGGCGACGACGACGTCCATCTCGTTCTCGTCCCCCGGTCCACCCGCTCGGAGCTCGAGGAGCCCTTCGACGAATTCGAAACCCCGCCGGCAGAGATCGAGGTCGACGGCGACGGTGGCCAGGGTGGACGTGAGCAGGTCGGCGAGCTCCGCGAGCAGCGCCGCGGTGTCGTCTCCGGCATCTGCGCCGATCCGCGCGGCGAGGCGCGCGGTCGAGCTCAGGAATCTGCGCGCCGAGCCGGCCGAGGAGGACGCCCCGGGGAGGGGCGGTGGCGGCCGCGTCCCGGTCGGCCACGGGTCTGGTCGGAACCACGGGCGCTCCTGGTTCGGGCAGTGATGGCCGACCTCGGCGCCCCCCGCGACCGGCGAGACGGGGTGGTGTCGCGGCGCCGCCCGGCACCGTACCGAGCCGCCACGCAGCGGTCAACGGTCGCCGAGCCGGCGGTCGCGGTCGGAGCCGGTCCCGCGCCGCCGGTTTGCATAAAGATGCGGCTCTGTGAATATACTTGCAGGATGAGGCGGAGCGTTCGGGGATTCGACCGATGAAGGTCGGGGTGATGGGCGCGTCGGGCTACGCGGGCGTCGAACTGCTCCGCCTGTGCGCCGGGCATCCGGAGTTCGAGGTCGTCGTCGCGACGGCGGGCACCCACGCGGGTGAGACGGTCGCGCGGCACACGCCCTCGTTGGCCGCGGCCTATCCCTCGCTCGACCTACGTCGACACCGACCCGGCCGCGCTCGACGGGGTCGACGTCGCCTTCTGCGCCTTGCCGCACGGCGAGTCCCAGTCGATCGTCGCCGACCTCGCCGGCCGGGCCGGCATCGTCGTCGATCTCGCCGCCGACTTCCGCCTGCACGATCCCTCTCTCTACCCGGTCTGGTACGGAGCCGCGCACACCGCTCCCCAACTGCTCGAAACCTTCGTGACCGGGCTTCCCGAACTGCACCGCGAGGAGCTGGCCCGCGCCCGCCGCATCGCGGTCCCCGGCTGTTACCCGACCGCGGCGATCCTCGCGCTCGCCCCGCTCGTCGACGCCGGGCTGGTCGCGGTCGGCCCGGACGTGCGCCGCTCGTCGTGGACGCGGCGAGCGGGACTTCGGGCGCCGGCCGGGCGCCGGGCCCACTCTGCACTTCGCCGCCGTGGACGAGGACTTCACCGCCTACTGGCTGCTCGATCACCGCCACACACCCGAGATGGAGCAGACGCTCGGGGCGACGGTCCTCTTCACGCCCCACCTCGCCCCGATGGTCCGGGGCATCCTCGCCACCTGTTACGGGCGGACGGCGTCCGGCGGTGCCTCGTACCCGACGACTGCAGATCTGCTCGCGGTCCTGGAGGACCGGTATGCGGCGGAGCCATTCGTGACGGTGACCGAAGCGCCGCCCTCGACCAAGGCGACCAGTGGATCCAATTGCGCCGCAGGTCAGCGGGCGGGTCGACCCGCGGACCGGCTGGGTGGTCGCGCTCTGCCGCCCTCGACAACCTGATGAAGGGGGCGTCGGGGCAGGCCGTCCAGTGCGCCAACCTCGCGCTCGGTCTCCCCGAGGTGACCGGGCTGCCGCTCGCCGGGGTCGTATCCGTGACCATCACCTCGCCGCAGGGGTTCGTCGCGTCGGGCTGGCCGCCGGGATCAAGGCGTCCGGCGCGCTCGACCTGGCCCTTGTGGCGACCGAGGATGGCGCAGCGGTGCCGACGGCCGCGACCTTCACCTCCAACCAGGCGGCGGCGGCCCCGGTCCTCGTCAGCCGTGCACACCTCGGTCGCGAGCGGCGGGCGGTCGGCCGCGGTACTGGTCAGCAGCGGCAACGCCAACGCCGCCACCGGCGGCCGAGGACGGGCGGACGCCGAGCGGATGTGCCGTCTCGTCGCGGAACGACCTCGGGTGCGCGGAGCGACGAGGTGCTCGTCTGCTCGACGGGCCTGATCGGCTACCGGCTGCCGATGGCGGCCGATCGAGGCGGGGATCCCCGAGCTGGTGGCCTCGCGGTCCCGCTCGGAGACTTCGGCGGCGCACGCGGCGACGGGCATCCTGACGACCGACTCGGGCCCGAAGGAGGTGCTCGTCGACAGCCCGGCCTTCACCGTCGCCGGCATGGCCAAAGGCGCCGGCATGCTCGCACCCGAACATGGCCACCATGCTCGCAATTCTCACCACCGACGCCGCAGTCGAGCCCGAGGCTCTCGGCGAGGTCCTCCGCCTCGCGGTCCGCGACTCCTTCAACTCGATGACGGTGGACGGTTGCACGTCCACCAACGACACGGTCGTGCTGATGGCCTCGGGGCGCGCCGGTCCCCACGATCCCAACACCGTGGCCGACGCGGTGGGCGAGGCCTGCGTCGAGCTGGCCCGCCAGATGGCGGCCGACGCCGAAGGAGCGTCGAAGATCTTCCACGTGCGCGTCACCGGTGCCCGCTCGGCCGACGAGGCACATCGGGCCGCCCGCAAGGTCGCCGACTCGCCGCTCGTCAAGTGCTCGATGAACGGAGAGGACCCCTACTGGGGCCGCGTGGCGAGCGAGCTCGGATCCGCCGGGTGTCGAGTTCTCGATGGACCGGCTCGGGATCGCCTATGGAGGTGTCGACCGTCTGCGAGGGAGGCGTGGAAGTGGACGCACGACGAGGCCGCCGTCGCCGCGCACCTCGCCGGCACCACCGTCGACCTCCACTGCCGCCTCGGCCTGGCGGACGGGAACGGGGCGGTGATGGGGGTGGACCTCGGCCACGGTTATATCGACGAGAACCGGACCACCTCGTGAGCGCGCCGAACAGCTGGCGACACACCCGACGCTCGCTGCCGGGGGACAAGGCGTCGGTCCTCGTCGAGGCACTTCCCTACATCCGGCGCTTTTGGGGGAAGGTGGTGGTCGTCAAGTACGGCGGCAACGTGCTCGCTCCCGCGCCCGACGGCACCGGGGTGGACGATGCGGGGGCGCTGGCGTCGTTCGCCGAGGACGTCGTGCTCATGCGCTCGGTCGGGATGCTGCCGGTCGTGGTGCACGGCGGCGGCCCGCAGATCGGCGCGCTGATGGAGCGGGTCGGGAAGGAGTCGGAGTTCCTCGACGGGCTGCGGGTCACCGACGCCGAGACGATCGACCTCGTGCGCATGGTGCTCGTCGGAAAGGTGAACCGCGACATCGTGAGCTCGATCAACGTGCACGGGGCGCTCGCGGTCGGGCTGTCCGGGGAGGACGCCAACCTGATCACCGCGACCCACGCGGTCGGAAGCGCTCGGCTACGTCGGCGACGTAGTGAGCGTCGACCCGATCATCGTCCGCGAGCTTCTCGCCCAGGGGCTGATCCCGGTGGTCGCGACCATCGGCACCGATCGCACCGGGCAGGCCTTCAACATCAACGCGGACACGGCGGCCGGTGCGCTTGCCGCCGCACTCGAGGCGGAGAAGCTGGTCTTCTTGACCGACGTGGCCGGCCTGCGCGTCGGTGCCCGAGCGATCCGGCGACCCTCATCCACCGAGCGACAGCGGACGAGCTCGAGGCGATGGTGACGAACGGCGCGGCGACCGGCGGCATGATCCCGAAGGTGCAGGCGTGTGCACGGGCGGTGCGGGGGGGAGTCGGACACGCCCACATCCTCGACGGTCGGACGCCGCACGCCCTGCTCCTCGAGGTCTTCACCGACGAAGGGATCGGCACGATGGTCGGGGTCGAGGGATGAGCGCCCGGCAGACCGGGGGTGGACCGGACCGCTCCGCGCTCGATGCGCACCTACCCAGAGCCACCGGTGACCTTCGTGCGGGGCGAGGGCAGTCGCCTCTTCGACACCGACGGCCGCGCCTATCTCGACTTCCTCTCCGGTCTGGCCGTCACCTCGCTCGGCCATGCCCACCCGGAGGTCGCGGCCGCCATCGGACACCAGGCCCACACCCTCTCGCACGTCTCGAACCTGTTCGGCAACGAGCTCGCGCCCGAGGTCGCCTGCACGATCGACCGGCTCGTCGGAGGAGGTACCGAGCGAGCCGGCGGTCAGGTCTTCTTCACCAACTCGGGCGCCGAGGCGAACGAGTGCGCGCTCAAGCTTGCCCGCCGCTGGGCGGGACCCGGGCGCTTCGCCGTGGTGAGCACCTGGGACGCGTTCCACGGCCGGACGATGGCCACCCTGGCTGCCACCGGCCAAGTCGCCAAGCAGCAGCCGTTCCTCCCGATGCCGGACGGTTTCGACCACGTGCCCTACGACGACCTCGCCGCGCTCGAGGCGGCCTGCGACCCGGGTCGGGTGGCGGCGGTCCTGCTCGAGCCCATCCTCGGCGAAGCAGGTGTGGTGGTCCCCTCCTCGGACTATCTCGGCGCGGTCCGCGAGCTCTGCAGCGAACGCGAGATCCTCCTCATCGTCGACGAGGTCCAGACCGGCCTCGGCCGCACCGGCCGGTGGTTCGGGTTCCAGCACCTCGGCGTGCGGCCCGACGTGGTCACCCTGGCAAAGGCGCTCGGCAACGGCATGCCGGTCGGTGCCTGCTGGGCCCGTCCCGAGGTGGCCGCGGCGTTCGAACCCGGCGACCATGGGAGCACCTTCGGGGGCCAACCGCTCGCCATGTCCGCGGCCCAGCGCGACGCTGTCGGTGATGGAGGCGGAGAACGTGCCGGCGCGGGCCGGATCGGCTGGAGCGCGCCTGGCGGCTGCGCTGGTGTCGCTGCCGGGTGTCGTGTCGGTCCGCGGCGAAGGCCTCCTCCTCGCTGCGGTGCTCGACGGCCCGTACGCCGCGGCGGCCTGTTCGGCCGCGCTCGGCGCCGGTCTGGTGATCAACGCACCGCGGCCCGACGCTCTCCGGTTCGCACCCTCGCTGCTCGTCGCCGAGCCGGAGATCGACGAGGCCGCGTCGATCCTCGGCGACGTGCTCGCGCGACGGTCGGTCGGTCGTGGCACCGCTGCCGAAGCCGACGGCGCAGTTCCTGCCGCGTCGCAGGGCGAGCCGAGATGAGCGCCGCACCGGCTCCCCATCTCCTCGACGTCGGTGACCTCGGGGCCGAGGGCCTGGCGGGCGTGCTCGCGTTGGCCGAGGCGGAGCCGACGACCCTGCCCCGGAGCCTCGAGGGGGCCGGCGTGGCTCTGCTGTTCGAGAAGCCGTCGAACCGCACCCGTAACAGCTCCGAGCTGGCAGTGGTCGCGCTCGGCGGCCACCCCGTCTACGTGCAGGGCAACGAGGTCGGGCTCGACGTCCGGGAGTCGGCGGCAGACGTCGCGCGGACCCTCGCCTGCTACCACGCGGTCATCGGGGCCCGGGTCCTCGATCACGGATCACTGGTCCGCATGGCGGCCGCACTCGACGAGGCGGGGGTCGCGGTTCCGGTGGTGAACCTCCTGTCGGACCACGCGCACCCGTGCCAGGCGGTCGCCGACCTGCTGACGCTCCGGCAGGTCTTCGGGCCATCGTCGCTCGCCGCGCGGCCCGTCGCGTTCATCGGCGATGCCAACAACGTCTGGCGCTCGCTGGCGTTCGCCGCCGCGATGACCGGCATCACGACCCGGGTGGCCTCGCCGCCCGGCTACGGTCCCGACCCCGACGACGTCGCCGCGATCCGTGCGGTCGGCGGTGAGATCGTCGTCACCGACGACCCGGCGACGGCGGCATCGGGGGCCGCCGCGCTCTACACCGACGTATGGACCTCGATGGGCGAGGAGGCAGAGACGGAAGTGCGGCGACGAGCGTTCGCCGACTACCGGATCGACGAGTCCCTGCTCGCGCGGGCCGCGCCCGACGCAGTGGTCCTGCACTGCCTCCCGGCCCACCGGGGAGAAGAGGTCAGCGCGGCCGTGATCGACGGGCCCCAGAGCGTGGTCTGGCGACAGGCCGCCAACCGGCTGCACGCGATGCGGGGAATCCTCTCGTGGCTGACCCGGTCCGATCGCGGGGGAGCGGGGCGGTCGTGAGCAAGCAGCAGCGGCAGCACCGGATCGTGAAGCTCCTCGAGGCGAGGGCGGTGGGGAGCCAGTCCCACCTGGTGGAGCTCCTTGCCGCCGAGGGGATCGACGCCACCCAGACCACGGTCTCGCGCGACCTCGAGGAGCTCGGTGCCCTGAAGGTGCGAATGCCCGGCGGCGAGACCGCATACGCGCTGCCCGAACTGCCCTCCCAGCAGGTCGCACCCGAGGATCACCTGCGCAGGGTGCTCGGAGAATGGGTCGTCGAGGCCGACCATTCGGCGAACCTGGTTGTCCTCCGCACCCCGCCGGGCTCGGCCCACGTCGTAGGCTCGGCCCTCGATCGGAGCGGCTTTGCCGGCGTCATCGGGACGGTCGCGGGGGACGACACCGTTCTGGTGGTGGCGTCGGAGGCCGTAGGTGGCGCCGCCGTGGCCGAACGACTCGCAGCCGTCGCCGGCCTCGACCGGTCGGTTCCGCTCGGACCGCCGGAGGTCAGCCCGAGCACGGGGCGCGCCGACACCCGAGGGACGCGAGCTGCCGGCCCGCGGGCCGGGGCCGATCACGAGCCCAACCGGGCCCGTTCCCGCACGGAGCGGGCGACGCAGACAAGGGGTGCATGATGAAGCAGCGAATCGTCCTCGCCTACAGCGGCGGCCTCGACACGTCGGTGGCCATCCGCTGGCTCATGGAGAACGAGCGGGTCGAGGTGGTCGCGGTGGCGGTCGACGTCGGCCAGGCCTCGGAGTCGGGCGGCGAGGACTGGGAGGCGATTCGCGCCCGTGCCCTCGCGGCGGGCGCGGTGGAGGCCACCGTCGTCGATGCGACCGACGAGATGGCCGAGGAGTTCTGCGTCCCGGCGCTGCTGGCCAACGCCAAGTACGAGGGCAAGTACCCGCTCGTCTCCGCGCTCTCTCGGCCGGTGATCGTCCGCCATCTGGTGGCCGAGGCGCGACGTCACGGCGCCGGCGCGGTGGCCCACGGCTGTACGGGAAAGGGGAACGACCAGGTCCGTTTCGAGGTCGGTACCCGCGCACTCGCACCCGATCTCGACGTGATCGCGCCGGCCCGGGTCTGGCGGCTCTCGCGTGAGGACTGCATCGAGTACGCGGCCAAGTGGGAGATCCCGCTGTCGGTGACGAAGGAGAAGGTCTACTCGATCGACGAGAACCTCTGGGGAAGGGCAATCGAGTGCGGCGTCATCGAGGACCCGTGGAGCAGCCCACCCGAGGACGTCTACACCATGACCCGGCCCACCGCGACCGAGCCGGCCGAGATCGTCCTCGGCTTCGAGTCCGGGGTTCCGGTGTCCCTCGACGGCCGTTTGCTGGCACCCGCGCCGCTGATCGCCGAGCTCAACCGGGTGGTGGGGTCCTACGGTTTCGGACGGCTCGACATGGTCGAGAACCGCCGGGTGGGCATCAAGAGCCGCGAGACCTACGAGTGCCCGGCAGCCCTCGCGCTGCTGATGGCGCACGCGGATCTCGAGGACCTCACCCTCGAACGCGATCTCCATCATGAGAAGGCCCGGCTGGAGCCCCGCTGGTCCGAGCTGGTCTACGACGGGCTCTGGTTCTCGCCGTTGAAAGAAGCCCTCGACGCGTTCATCGCTCGCACACAGCGTCACGTGACGGGCGAGGTACGGCTCGGACTCGACGTCGGTCGCTGCTCGGTGGTCGGACGCCGGAGTCCGGTCAGCCTCTACGACCACGGGCTCGCCACCTACGACGAGACGGACACCTTCCGGCACCAGGACGCCGAGGGCTTCGTCCGGCTGTGGGGACTGGGGGTGGCCAGGTGGTCGGCGGTGCAGTCCCAGGCCGAGCAGTCGGGGACCGAACGGCACCCGTCGTCATGACCCTCTGGAACGGCCGCCTGAGCGGGGGCACCGCAGAGGTGGTGATGGACTACTCCAACAGCCTCCACTACGACCGACGGTTGGCCGGCGACGACCTCGCGGGTTCGCGGGCCCACGTGCGGGGACTCGGTCGCGGCGGCCTGCTGACCGAGGAGGAGGTGGCGGCGCTGCTGGAGGCGCTCGACACCGTCGAAGCCGAGCTCGAGTCGGGCACCTTCGTGTTCGGCGCGGGCGACGAGGACATCCACACCTCGGTCGAGCGGCGGATCACCGAGCTCGCGGGCGACATCGGGGCCAAGCTGCACACCGGCCGCAGCCGGAACGACCAGGTGGCGACCGACCTGCGTCTGTTCACCAAGCGAGAGCTGGCCGCGGTCGCGCACGGGGTGGTCGCGCTCCAAGAGGTGCTCCTCGCGAGGGCCAAGGAGGCCGGGGACATCTACCTTCCCGGGTACACCCACCTCCAGCGCGCCCAGCCGGTGCTCCTGTCGCACCACCTGCTCGCACACGGCTGGGCGTTCGCCCGGGACCTCGACCGGTTGCTCGACACGCTCGACCGTCTCGACGTCTCGCCGCTCGGTGCCGGCGCGCTGGCGGGCTCGTCGCTGCCACTCGATCCCGACGGGGTCGCGTCCGACCTCGGATTCGCCGGGCGCTTCGAGAACTCCCTCGACGCGGTGTCCGACCGCGACTTCGTCGCGGAGGCGCTCTTCGACCTCGCGCTTCTCGGCGTGCATCTCTCGCGGGTGGGCGAGGAATTGGTGATCTGGTCGACCGAGGAGTTCGGGTTCGCGGTGTTCGACGACGCGTTCGCGACGGGGAGCTCGATGCTGCCCCAGAAGAAGAACCCGGACGTCGCCGAGCTCGCGCGCGGGAAGTCGGGTCGGCTCATCGGGAACCTGACCGGGTTGCTGACCATGCTGAAGGGCCTCCCGCTCTCCTACAACCGCGACCTGCAGGAGGACAAGGAGCCCCTCTTCGACTCACTCGACCAGACCCGCCTCGCGCTCGCCGCTCTCACCGGAGTCTTGTCGACGGTCCACTTCGACGCGGCCCGGATGCAGGATGCCGCGAACGGCTCGGCCGTGGCCGCCGTCGACCTCGCCGAGTGGCTCGTCGAACAGGGGATGCCCTTCCGGCAGGCGCACGGCGTGGTGGGCGGACTGGTCCGGGACTCGATCGAGCGCCACGTGCCGCTCGCCGAACTGGTCGAAGCCCATCCGGCACTCGGCGCGGACGCGGTCTCGTTGCTCGAGCCCGGTGTGGCGGTGACCCGGCGCACCAGCCCGGGCAGTGCCGGCCCGCTCGCGGTCAAGCTGCAGCTCGAGCAGTTCGTCCACCGCCTCGAGTCGGATCGCAACAGGATCCCGCCCGCGGGCTGAGGTCCGGCGCCCCGGGCGCCATGCGAAGCTGGGCCCGTGCTCACCCTGGTGGTGATCGGGTTCCTCGGCGGAGTGGTGGCCGCCATCTCGCCCTGCATCCTGCCGGTGCTTCCGGTCGTGCTCGCGGCGGGTGTGGGGGCACCCGCGCCCGCCGCACCCGCGGCCCGGGTTGCCGTCCCCGCGGTCACAGGTACCGACGCGCCCGCCCCCGCCCTTCTCGTGGACGGCCCGGTCCAGCCCGACGCGCGCGAGGCGCGCCGCCGAGCGCTGGCGGTGGTCGCGGGGCTCGCCGTGAGCTTCGCGGTGACCACCCTGGCCGGGACCTGGCTACTCGATGCTCTCCACCTGCCGCTCGACAGCCTTCGGTGGCTGGGACTCGTGGCCATCGGCGTGGTCGGCGTCGGCCTGCTGGTCCCCGGTGTCGGCCAACTGGTCGAGCGCCCGTTCGCCCGCCTCGGGATCGGCCGACCGAGGAGCGAGCGGGGCGGATTCCTCCTGGGCGCAAGCCTCGGGTTGGTCTTCGTTCCGTGCGCGGGCCCGGTGCTGGCCGCGATCAGCGTGGTGGGCGCCGAGCACCGGTTCGGGCCCGGCGCGGTCGTGCTCACCGCATCGTTCGCCGCGGGAGTCGCGACGCCGCTCGCCCTGTTCGCGATGGCCGGCTACAGCCTTGCCAACCGGGTGCAGTCCGTGCGTCGGCGCGCTCCGGTCGTGCGTCGCGTCGCGGGCGCGGTACTGGTCGTGACCGCCCTCGCGTTCGCTCTGAACCTGACCGACGGGCTTCAGCAGGGGGTGCCCGGCTATACGGACGCGCTGCAGACCCATCTCGAGGGCGGCGCCGCCGCGACCCACGCGCTGGCAGGTGTCACCGGGGCGTCGACGAACTCGCGGATCGCGAACTGCGCTCCCGACGCCGCGACGCTCGAGGACTGCGGGCAGGCGCCGGTCTTCACCGGCATCACCACCTGGCTCCGCACTCCCGGTGAGCGGCCCCTCACGCTGGCCGGATTGCGGGGCAGGGTCGTGCTGGTCGACTTCTGGACCTACTCCTGCATCAACTGCCAGCGGACGCTGCCCCACCTCGAGGCGTGGCAGCGCGCCTACGGCCGCGACGGCCTGACCATCGTCGGGGTCCACACGCCGGAGTTCGCGTTCGAGCACGTCGTCTCGAACGTCTCGACGGCGGCCGCACAGCTCGGGGTCGACTATCCGATCGCGGTCGACGACGCCGATGCCACCTGGAACGCGTACGAGAACTCCTATTGGCCGGCCGAGTACCTGATCGATGCACACGGTGTGCTCCGGCACGTCGAGACCGGCGAGGGGGAGTACGCACGCTCGGAGTCGTTCATCCGCCAGCTGCTGCGTGCGGCGAACCCGAAGGTGGTGCTGCCTACACCCACGGAGGTCACCGACACCACACCCGCCGGGACGCTCACTCCGGAGTCGTATGTCGGGTATCAGCGCGAGCAGGACCTGGCGGGCCAGACCGTGGTGGCGGACCGGATGGCCGAGTACCGGCCGCCGTCGAGCGTGCCGCAGGACGAGTTCGCGCTCGCGGGCAAGTGGGCGGTCCACGCGGAGGAGGCGACCGCGGGGGCGGACGCATCGCTCCTGCTGCGCTTCGCGGCGAACGACGTCTATCTGGTCCTCGCCGGGACCGGCACCGTCGACGTCGAGGTGGACGGGCGCCCGACGGGCACCGTGGCGGTGGGCGGGGTGCCCCGTCTCTACCAGCTGGTCGGACCCGGTCCCTACCAGCGGGCGCTCCTCACCCTGTCGCTCTCCCCGGGGGTGCAGGCCTACGACTTCACCTTCGGGTGAGCAGGCCGGTCGCGCAGGGCCGGTCGTACGGATCCGATTGAACGACCTCCCCTGCCTGCTCGTAGTCGGAAGGGAGATCAGCAAACGCTCCCGGGCAACCGTCCAGACGGTGTGGTCACAGTGGGGAGCCGAGGCGGCAACCGGTCGGTGGCCGGTGCCGAGGGAGGAACGGTCGATGCAAACATTCCGCACGGACGGTGTCCGAGGGCCGGCCGGCCGGACCGCCAACCGAACGGATCGGCACGGGACCGGGACCCGTCGGCGATGGGTCGTCGGGGGTTTTCTGGTCGCCGTGGTGCTGGCAGCGGCGGCCTGCGGCTCGAGCTCGCCGAACAGCGCCTCCGGCTCGACGACCTCGACGACGTCGCCGTCCACGACGGGTTCGAACTCGTCGACCTCGTCCTCCGCCCCTGCATCCGGGCCGGTGGTCGGTGTCGCCAGCGTCGGCTCGCACGGCCACGTGCTGGTCGACCGTTCGGGCAGGACGCTGTACCGCTACACGCCCGACGGCACCGGCAAGTCGACGTGCACCGGCGGCTGCGCCTCGGTGTGGCCGCCGGTGACCGTGCCCTCGGGCACCGCGGTGACCGGACCGTCGGCGATCGGGACGGGCGTGCTCGGCACGATCCCGGGCCCGGGCGGGACGCGGCAGGTGACCTTCAAGGGCATGCCGCTCTACACCTACACGGGCGACACTGCTGCCGGACAGGCCAACGGCCAGGGCGCGGGCGGCGTCTGGTTCGTGGTGTCGCCGACCTTGTCGGGTTCGGGTTCGGCGACCACCTCGACCACGTCCGCGGCGGGCTACTGAGGTCACCGAGGCCGACCCGGCCGGTCGACCGGTGCCCAGTAGTGTGCCGGGTGTGACCGCCAGCGGCGGCTCCCGCCGCGAACGGATCGGGTCGTCGGACCGCCCGATCGCCGACGAGGGCGATCTCCACCGAGCCTTCGTCGCCTACGGTGCCGAGCTCACCGGACTCGCCCGTCGGGTCCTCGGCAACCACCACCTGGCCGAGGAGGCGGTGCAGGAGACCTTCGCGAGGGCATGGCGCGCACGTGAGCGCTTCGACGCCGGTGTCGGGTCGATGCGGGCGTGGCTCTTCTCGATCGAGCGCAACCTGCTGGTCGACCTGCTACGGGAGCGCGCCCGCCGCCGGCCGATCGACGAGCGCACCAGCGGAGAAGAACGGGCAGCCGACGACGAGGTCGATGGGGCGATCCTCACCTGGCAGCTCGAAGAGGCGATCCGCCACCTCTCCGACGACCACGCGGCAGGTGCTGCTCGAGGTGTACTTCGGCGGACGGACCAGCCGCGAGGTGGCGGATCGGCTGGGCGTCGCGGACGGCACCGTGCGGAGCCGTCTCTACTACGCCCTCAGGTCGCTTCGGTCCTTCCTCGACCGGAACGGATGGGAGCGGTGAGCCCCTTCGCCTGCACGGCGTGGCGTGGCCGGCTGGCGATGGCGTCGGTGGGCCGCCTCCAGCCCGACGAAGCCGATGCGGTCACGACCCACGTGTCGCGGTGCGCCGCGTGCCGTGCCGAGGCCGACCAGCTCGCCGACGTGGTGGGGCTGCTCGACTCGGTGGGGGACGCGGCGCTGCGCGTCGTCGCCGGGCCCCTCGACGGTTCCGGTTCGTCGGGTGCGGGCCTCGGTCCCGGCGAGCTCGGGAAGTCGCTAGGCGCACGGCTCGAGGACAGGGGTCACGGAGTGCGGGGCGGCAAGGTCGCCCGCAGGGTGCTGCTCGGTGCCGGCGCGGCGGCGGCGTGCGTCGCCCTAGTGGTGGCCGTCGCCACCGGGTCGGGTGGCCCCGTCGCACCAAGCGCGACCCGTGTGGCGTTGCGGGGCGGGGGTGTCGCTGCTGCCGTCACCCTCTCGCCCGGCCCGTCCTTTGGGACCCGCGCTGTGCTCGCCGAGTCGGGGCAGGCGGCCGGCGGTCCCTACACCGTCACGATGGTGTCGTCCGACGGCTACCGTTGGGTGAGCGGCAGCTACCTCGGCCGTTCCGGATCCGGTGTCGTGAGGGCGGTGCTGACCTGCCCGGTGGAACCGGGCCAGATCCGGCAGATCTGGGTGACCGACCCGTCGGGGAAGACGGTGCTGCGCGGCACCGCCTGACCGGTCGGACTCCCGGTGGTGCGTTGCTTGTGACCAGGCCGTTCGCGCGGGGGCTGCACTCGTCACCCGATTGACACCCCTGGGCGGAAGGGTTACAGTAGTGAGCCCTGGTGAGCGGCCCCTGCGGGCGTCATCGGGCATCTACGGAACGGGGCGGTTCGCTCCTGCCCGTGGTCATCCCGGCACCGACGCCAACGGC
>CAVWCV010000003.1:0-2264708 GCA_963753555.1 uncultured Acidimicrobiaceae bacterium
CGTGTGCCCGGTCGCTCCTTGAAAACGGAATAGTGATAGCCAAAAGCCAGTGCGGGCGGCCACGGATTCCGTGGTCGCCAGTCAATCAGCACTGAACGGACAATGTCCGTTCTGTGCCGGTTTCAGTTGGCCGGGTGGACTCGTCCTCGACGGCCGGCTCTTCGATTTCGGACGGGCCTTCGGGGTCCGGACGAGGTCTCAATGGAGAGTTTGATCCTGGCTCAGGACGAACGCTGGCGGCGTGCCTAACACATGCAAGTCGAACGAGATCCATCCGGTAGCAATACCGGTGAAGATCTAGTGGCGAACGGGTGAGTAGCACGTGAGCAACCTGCCCCGAAGACCGGGACAACACCGGGAAACCGGTGCTAATACCGGATGCCCCCACCGGGCCGCATGACCTGGTGAGGAAATGGATTCCGCTTCGGGAGGGGCTCGCGGCCTATCAGCTTGTTGGTGAGGTAACGGCTCACCAAGGCGTCGACGGGTAGCTGGTCTGAGAGGACGATCAGCCACACTGGGACTGAGACACGGCCCAGACTCCTACGGGAGGCAGCAGTGGGGAATCTTGCACAATGGGCGCAAGCCTGATGCAGCAACGCCGCGTGAGGGACGAAGGCTTTCTGAGTTGTAAACCTCTTTCAGCAGGGACGATGATGACGGTACCTGCAGAAGAAGCCCCGGCCAACTACGTGCCAGCAGCCGCGGTAATACGTAGGGGGCAAGCGTTGTCCGGATTTATTGGGCGTAAAGAGCTCGTAGGCGGCTTGGCAAGTCGGATGTGAAACCTCCAGGCTCAACCTGGAGCCGCCATTCGATACTGCCATGGCTAGAGTTTGGTAGGGGACCACGGAATTCCTGGTGTAGCGGTGAAATGCGCAGATATCAGGAGGAACACCAGCGGCGAAGGCGGTGGTCTGGGCCAATACTGACGCTGAGGAGCGAAAGCGTGGGGAGCGAACAGGATTAGATACCCTGGTAGTCCACGCCGTAAACGTTGGGCACTAGGTGTGGGGACCTATCGACGGTTTCTGTGCCGCAGCTAACGCATTAAGTGCCCCGCCTGGGGAGTACGGCCGCAAGGCTAAAACTCAAAGGAATTGACGGGGGCCCGCACAAGCGGCGGAGCATGTGGCTTAATTCGATGCAACGCGAAGAACCTTACCTGGGTTTGACATGTAGGGAAAAGCCGTAGAGATACGGTGTCCTTCGGGGTCCTACACAGGTGGTGCATGGCTGTCGTCAGCTCGTGTCGTGAGATGTTGGGTTAAGTCCCGCAACGAGCGCAACCCTTATTCCATGTTGCCAGCGGGTAATGCCGGGGACTCGTGGGAGACTGCCGGGGTCAACTCGGAGGAAGGTGGGGATGACGTCAAGTCATCATGCCCCTTATATCCAGGGCTGCACACATGCTACAATGGCCGGTACAACGGGTCGCTAATCCGCGAGGAGGAGCTAATCCCCAAAGCCGGTCTCAGTTCGGATCGCAGTCTGCAACTCGACTGCGTGAAGTCGGAGTCGCTAGTAATCCCGGATCAGCAACGCCGGGGTGAATACGTTCCCGGGCCTTGTACACACCGCCCGTCACACCACGAAAGTCGGCAACACCCGAAGCCGGTGGCCCAACCCTTGTGGAGGGAGCCGTCGAAGGTGGGGTCGGTGATTGGGGTGAAGTCGTAACAAGGTAGCCGTACCGGAAGGTGCGGCTGGATCACCTCCTTTCTAAGGAGCTGTCATTCGGGCATTTGCCCGAATGCTCCTGTCGATCACTGGCTATTCGCCGTCGTCCATCATCCCGCCCCTCGAGGGCCGCACGCCCTTCGGGCGTCCCGTTCTCGAGGCCTGCCGGGCTCTGGGGACGGCGGTGGGCATCACTATTCCGTTTTGAGGGAGTGACCTCCGAGCTGCCTCGCGGCAGCGCCGGGACTCGGTCGACCCCCTGTGCGGTGCCGCCGGTTCTCTGCGGTCGGCCTCCCGCCCGCGCCTGCCGCCGGTGACGGTCCTCGGATCGAGCCGGCTCGGCTGCGCCGATGCGCACCTTGAGAATTCCATAGCGAGCACGAGCATCTATGTTCTCCAAGTTAGAAAGAGTCAACGGCGGATGCCTTGGCGCCTGAAGCCGAAGAAGGACGTGGGAGGCTGCGATAAGCCACGGGGAGTTGCCTACCAAGCGTGGATCCGTGGACGTCCGAATGGGGAAACCCGGCACCCGTCATGGGGTGTCACCGTGGTCTGAATGCATAGGACCAACGGAGGGAACCGGGGGAATTGAAACATCTCAGTACCCCGAGGAGAGGAAAACAACAGTGACTCCCTGAGTAGCGGCGAGCGAAACGGGAAGAGCCTAAACCGAGGTGGTGGAAAAGCCTGATGGCGTTGCCACTTCGGTGTCGTGGGAGCCGATGGAAGGTGCATCAGAACCTTCACGGAGTTACAAATCCGATGACTTAGTGGAAGCATCCAGGAAAGATGCGCCACAGAGGGTAACAGCCCCGTACACGAAAAGCATCGGACTCCGATCGGAGTTCCCGAGTAGCGCCGGATCCGGGAAAGCCGGCGTGAATCTGCGAGGACCACCTCGTAAGGCTAAGTACTCACAGGCGACCGATAGTGAACTAGTACCGTGAGGGAAAGGTGAAAAGTACCCCGGGAGGGGAGTGAAATAGTACCTGAAACCGTTGACTTACAATCAGTCAGAGCGTCGTCGGCACTGTGTGCCGGCCGTGATGGCGTGCCTTTTGAAGAATGAGCCAACGAGTTATGGTGTGTGGCGAGGTTAACCCGTGAGGGGTAGCCGAAGCGAAAGCGAGTCTGAACAGGGCGTTGCAGTCGCATGCTGTAGACCCGAAGCCGAGTGAGCTAGCCATGGGCAGGCTGAAGCGGGGGTAAGACCCCGTGGAGGGCCGAACCCACCCTGGTTGAAAACAGGGGGGATGACCTGTGGTTAGGGGTGAAAGGCCAATCAAACTCGGTGATAGCTGGTTCTCCCCGAAATGCATTTAGGTGCAGCGTCGGGCGTTCAGCATCGGAGGTAGAGCACTGAATGGGCTAGGGGGCCAACAAGCTTACTGACCCCAATCAAACTCCGAATGCCGATGCTCCAGAGCCTGGCAGTGAGACTACGAGGGATGAGCTTCGTTAGTCGAAAGGGAAACAGCCCAGACCGCCAGCTAAGGCCCCTAATTCTTGACTAAGTGGAAAACGATGTGGGAACGCGAAGACAGCCAGGAGGTTGGCTCAGAAGCAGCCATCCTTGAAAGAGTGCGTAATAGCTCACTGGTCGAGTGGTCCTGCGCGGACAATGTAACGGGGCTCAAGTCAAGAGCCGAAGCTGCGGATTTCCGTTCCGCCCGAACTTCGATGCCGAATGCGGTTCGCCGCAGCCGGTGTCGTACGACGTTCGGGAGTCCCGGATCGGGAGTGGTAGGGGAGCGTCGATCCTGCTGAGAAGCGGCGGTGAGAACCGTCGTGGAGCGCGGTCGAGTGAGAATGTTGGTATGAGTAGCGAGAGAGGGGTGAGAAACCCCTCCGCCGTAAGCCCAAGGGTTCCTGGGGAAGGCTAATCCTCCCAGGGTAAGTCGGGAGCTAAGGCGAGGCCGAGAGGCGTAGTCGATGCACAACTGGTTGATATTCCAGTACTTCCGTGTCCGCGCCCATTCCAAATCCGGTGTCCTAAGGGGCTGTCCTTCGGGGCGAACCGACCGACCCGGAGGCGGAAAGCGAAGGAGGGACGCAGGAGGGTAGGTGAGCCCAGGCGTTGGTTGTCCTGGGGTAAGCGTGTAGGGAGAGGTCCAGGTAAATCCGGGCCTCGTTCACCCGAGACGCGATGCCGAGCCACACCAGGTGAAGTCACTGATCCCATGCTGCCGAGAAAAGCTTCTAGCGAGCTGACGCGGAACCCGTACCCCAAACCGACACAGGTGGGCGGGTAGAGAATACCAAGGCGATCGGGAGAACTGTGGTTAAGGAACTCGGCAAAATACCTCCGTAACTTCGGGAGAAGGAGGGCCTCACCAGGATGACGGACCACGCGTCCCGAGTCCGAAGGGGCCGCAGAGAATAGGGGAAAGCGACTGTTTACTAAAAACACAGGAGCGTGCGAAGTCGTAAGACGATGTATACGCTCTGACGCCTGCCCGGTGCCGGAAGGTTACGGGGAAGGGTTAGCCCTCGGGCGAAGCTCTGAACCTAAGCCCCGGTAAACGGCGGCCGTAACTATAACGGTCCTAAGGTAACGGACCCTTCACGTGCGAAGGGATGCTGCCCCTCATATCGGTGACGATATGAGTGCAGTCGGCTATATGCTGGAAAACCCGGTGTATCCTCCACTACTCGTCGTTCGCGATTCCAGCGTGACAGCCTGTCTGTACCGTTGGTTGCGTGAACGACTGTGACAATGTGAGAGGTGCGGAAAACCAGCAGGAAAGACTCTGGATTCGCGGATGGATTGCCGGATTCGTCGATGGAGAGGGTTGTTTCAGTTGTCCTCTCTTTCGAAATCCAACGACGAGACTCGGGTGGCAGCTGCAGCCTGTATTCAAGGCGGTGCAGGGCCAGTCGAGTCGAGATGTACTCGAAGACATGGTCCGGTTTTTTGGCTGTGGCAAGGCGCATGTGAACCGACGCCACGACGACCACCGAGAAGACCTCTGCCACTACTCAGTGGGGAGGTTCGTGGACTTGAGGGACGTGATCGTTCCTTACTTCGAGGCCAACCCGTTGCGAACATCGAAACGAAGCAACTTTCAGAAATTCGCAACGGTCGTCCGTCTCATGGAGTAGCGAAAGCACCTCACCCTGGTGGGAATGGCAGAGATTGCCGCCATCACAGAGACAATGAATCAGCGCAAACCATCCAAGTTCCTGAGAATCCTCAGAGACCATACGCCGACCATCTCGCCAGCTGTCTGACGAGATGAAGAGATGGTCCGATCCCTACGGCGACGTAGGGAGACCGGCAGAAATGACCGGTCCACTATTCGTCCGATCGAGATGAATAGCGGTAACAGATTAGAGCGAAATTCCTTGTCGGGTAAGTTCCGACCTGCACGAATGGCGTAACGACTTTCCTACTGTCTCAACCACAGACCCGGCGAAATTGAAGTACGAGTAAAGATGCTCGTTAGCTGCATCAGGACGGAAAGACCCCGTGGACCTTTACTACAGCTTGCTGTTGAGTTTTAGTACATATTGTGTAGGATAGGTGGGAGACTTTGAAGCAGTGGCGCCAGCCACTGTGGAGTCATCCTTGAAATACCACCCTTTATGTGCCGGAACCCTAACCTCGGTCCGTGATCCGGATCAGGGACAGCGTCAGGTGGGTAGTTTGACTGGGGCGGTCGCCTCCTAAAACGTAACGGAGGCGCCCAAAGGTTCCCTCAGGCTGGTTGGCAATCAGCCGTCGAGTGCAATGGCACAAGGGAGCTTGACTGCGAGACCTACAAGTCGAGCAGGTGCGAAAGCAGGGCATAGTGATCCAGCGGTTGCTTGTGGAAGCGCCGTTGCTCAACGGATAAAAGGTACCCCGGGGATAACAGGCTCATCTTCCCCAAGAGTCCATATCGACGGGAAGGTTTGGCACCTCGATGTCGGCTCGTCGCATCCTGGGGCTGAAGCCGGTCCCAAGGGTTGGGCTGTTCGCCCATTAAAGCGGTACGCGAGCTGGGTTTAGAACGTCGTGAGACAGTTCGGTCCCTATCCGATGCAGCCGTAGGAGATTTGAGGAAGGCTATCCCTAGTACGAGAGGACCGGGATGGACGAAGCTCTCGTGTGTCAGTTGTCCTGCCAAGGGCACTGCTGATTTGCGACCTTCGGGTGGGATAAGCGCTGAAAGCATCTAAGCGCGAAGCTCGTTCCAAGATGAAATCTCCCACAGGGTGAACCTGGTAAGGCCCGTGGCCAGACGACCACGTTGATAGGCCGGAAGTGTACGTGCGGCAACGCATTCAGCTGACCGGTACTAATCGGCCGAGGGCTTGGGAACTTGCTCGTGCTCGCTATGGAACGCTCAGGGTGGCCACATCGGTCACGCGGTGCCGGCGCTCGTCCGATCGAGCCGCCGGTTGGGAGCGCACAGTTTCCGGTGGCCATAGCGGCGGAGAGACACCCGTTCCCATTCCGAACACGGAAGTTAAGCCCGCCTGCGCCGATGGTACTTGGGGGGTAGCCCCCTGGGAGAGTAGGACGCCGCCGGGATTTCGCTCGACGATGCCCTCTCGTTCCGGCGAGGGGGCATCGTCGCGTCCGGTCGAAGGGGGGCGCCAAAGGCCCGGAAGTAGGGTGACGAGATGCCAGCGCGCCCACCCTCTCGCTCATCGAGGCCGGGGTACAAGGGGACACGGGAGCGCGGGACCGGTCGAGATCTCCGGAGTTCGCAATCGCCGGGTTCAGCCGGCGGTGGAGGCGGCCGGGCAGGCGGCGTCGCGCGCGGGTCGTCGCCACGCGGCTCGTCGGCCGGGAGCGGGCGCGAGGGCTCAGGTGGCAGGGGGCGCACCGCAGCCCGGGGGAGTCCGCCGGCCCGGGGGAACACCTCGTCGGGTGGACGCGGGCGTGACGCGACCCGTGATCGTGGCGCACCGTCCGGGCGGGCTCGGACCAGATCGGGCGAAGGATCGGCCCGCGGCAGGTCGCGACGTGCCGGCCCGCCCGAAGACAGAGGTCGTACCCGTAACGCGTCAGGGACGGGCGGAGGCCCCCGGAGCACCAGCGCAGGTGCGACGCGTGCCGACCGCTCGCCCGGTGCCCGGGGACCGGACCACCGACAGCGGCGTGACCAGCGAAGTCGCGGGCAGTGGGGTGCCGACCGGAGAGCGCCGGAGGAGCCGAGGTCGGGAGCTGTCACGCGCAAAGGGTGGGGCAGTGTCGCACGCCGCGGTGCGGCGGCCGTACGCGGTGGGTCCGCCTCTGCCCCGCACGACCGAGATCGTCGGACCCCCCCGGCCGGTGACGGGGGTTTCGAGCCCGAACGCTGGGTGCGGACCGACGAGCCGGCAACCGGGGCCGGACGCCATCCGACGCTGCACCCGCCCGCGTACCGGTCGGTCCGCCCCCGTCCGAGCTGCCGGCCGACGTGGCGACCGAGCTCGGCTCGGCGGCAGGTCCCGACTGGGGCCAGCTGCGAGCACGCATCACGGAGCGCATGGCCTCGGGCATCGGCGCCTACGAGCGGGGGCGGTTCCGCGACGCGGCGCGCATCCTCAAGACGGTCGTCGACGCGGTCCCGTCCTCGCCGTCGGCGCGCGAGCTGCTGGGCCTCAGCCACTACCACCAGGGCCACTGGCGCGCCGCGCTGCCCCACCTCGAGGCATTCGGCGCGCTGACCGGCTCGGTCGACCAGCATCCGGTGCGCATGGACTGCGAACGTGCACTCGGGCGGCCGAGGCGGGTGGAAGCGCTCTACGAAGAGCTGCGGCACGGCTCGCCCGACCCCGAGGTACTGGCTGAGGGCCGCCTGGTCCTCGCCGGGACGCGGGCCGATCGGGGTGACCTGGCCGGCGGTATCGCCCTGCTCGCCGGTGCGGGTGCGGGCCGTCCGGTCCGCAATCCCGCCGAGCGGCATCTCCGGCAGTGGTACGTGCTCGGGGACCTGACGGAGCGGTCCGGCGAGCTCGCACGGGCCCGCGACCTCTTCGGGCGCATACTGGTCGTCGATCCGGACGCCTACGACGTGGAGGAGCGACTCGAGGCCCTCGGCGGGGGATCCCGCCGGTCGGGCGGCCCGCGACGCTCACGTCGCGGCGGAGAGAACCGCTCCCGCGGGCGCCGTTAGGCTCTCGGGCATGGATCTCGAACAGCTGCTCGGCGACGAGGCGGACTCGCTGCTCAACCACGACGCGAAGGCATTTCCGGCGGAGCACCTGGTTCTCCCCGGACCGGACCATCTCGACCGGATCTTCATCGACTCCGATCGGTCCGCACCGGTCCTCCGGAACCTCGGCACCCTCTACAACACGGGACGGCTGGCCGGCACCGGCTACCTCTCGATCCTGCCGGTCGACCAGGGCATCGAGCACTCGGCGGCTGCGAGCTTCGCCAAGCACCCCGCGTACTTCGACCCCGCGCAGCTGTGCGAGCTGGCCATCGCCGCCGACTGCAACGCCATCGCGACGACCCTCGGGGGTCTCGGGATCGTCTCCCGGCGCTACGTGCACCGGATCCCCTTCATCGTCAAGCTCAACCACAACGACTTCCTCAACTACCCGAACACCTACGACCAGGTGATGTTCGCGGGTGTGCGCCAGGCCGCAGACCTCGGCGCCGTGGGGGTCGGCGCGACCATCTACTTCGGTTCCGAGGGTGCAGACCGCCAGATCGTCGAGGTCTCGAAGGCCTTCGCCGAGGCGCACCGCCTCGGGATGTTCACCGTGCTCTGGTGCTACCTGCGCAATTCGGCCTTCAAGCAGGGCGATACCGACTACCACGTCTCGGCCGACCTCACCGGTCAGGCAAACCATCTCGGGGTCACCATCGAGGCCGACATCATCAAGCAGAAGCAGCCCGAGAACAACGGCGGCTACACCGCTCTCTCCTTCGGGAGGACCGATCCCCTCGTCTACAGCCAGCTCACCACCGACCACCCGATCGACCTGACCCGCTGGCAGGTCGTCAACTGCTACGCCGGCCGGATCCCACTGATCAATTCGGGCGGTGAGTCCAAGGGTGCCGACGATCTCGCCGCGGCGGTCCGTACCGCGGTCATCAACAAACGAGCCGGCGGTTCGGGCCTCATCGTCGGTCGCAAGGCCTTCCAGCGGCCGACCGACGAAGGGGCCGCTCTCATCCACGCGGTCCAAGACGTCTACCTCGACCGCGCGGTCACCATCGCCTGAGCACGCATCACCGGGCCCCACCGGCTGGGCCTGCACCGGCTGAGCCGGCATCGCCAGGCCCGCACCGCCTGAGCCGGGCATCGCCAGGCCCGCACCGCCTGAGCCGGCATCGCCAGGCCCGCACCGCCTGAGGTCCGCGCGGACGGGTCGGGGAAGCCGCCTGGTGCAGTGAGCACCCACAACCGGAACGGGCCGGGCGGTAGACTCTCCACAAAGAACGCATTCGAGCGATACCGGCGCCCGCGTGCGCGCCGTCCGCGTGGCCAGCGCCGAGGCAGTCTCCCGGCGACCGGCGCGTGCGAGCGCGAACCGGACGCACCGGCAGAAAGCAGTACGAAGAGGAGCACGGTGTCCGACACCACCACCGACCACAAGTCTCACCAGCAGCTCCACCGCGTGGTCATCCGGTTCGCCGGCGACTCGGGCGACGGGATGCAGCTGACCGGCGACCGCTTCACGACGACCTCGGCACTACTCGGCAACGACCTCGCGACCTTCCCGGACTTCCCGGCCGAGATCCGGGCCCCCGCCGGGACCCTCGCGGGTGTCTCGGCCTTCCAGATCCACATCTCGGACCACACGATCTCGACGCCGGGCGACTCGCCGAATGTCCTCGTGGCGATGAACCCGGCGGCGCTGCGGGCGAACCTCGGCATGCTGCCCAAGGGCGCCACCATCATCGTCAACGTCGACGCGTTCGAGGACCGCAGTCTGGCGAAGGCCGGCTACGAGTCGAACCCGCTCGAGGACGGCTCGCTCGCGGCGTACACGGTCTACGAGGTGCCGATGACCTCGATCACCACCGAGGTGTCAAAGGACGCCGGGGTCAAGCCGCGTGACGCGGAGCGCTCGAAGAACTTCTTCGCGCTGGGCTTGGTGAGCTGGCTCTACACGAGGCCGATCGAGCCCACCGTCGAGTGGATCGAGGAGCGGTTCGCCGGCAAGCCGCTGGTGAAGGAGGCCAACCTCCGGGCGTTCAAGGCGGGCTTCCACTTCGGCGAGACCGCCGAGCTCTTCGAGTCCTCTTACGAAGTGAAGCCCGCGGTCCTCGAGTCGGGCGAGTACGTCAACATCACCGGCAACACCGCCACCGCCTGGGGGCTGATCGCCGCATCGGTCCGGAGCGGCCTCCCGCTCTTCCTCGGCACGTATCCCATCACGCCGGCGTCCGACATCCTCCACGAGCTCTCGAAGCACAAGCAGTTCGGCGTGCGCACCTTCCAGGCCGAGGACGAGATCTCGGGCATCGGCGCCGCCCTCGGCGCCGCGTTCGGCGGTTCGCTCGGCGTCACCACCACCTCTGGCCCAGGGGTCGACCTCAAGTCCGAGACGATGGGCCTTGCCATCAGCCTCGAGCTCCCCCTGGTGGTGATCGACATCCAGCGGGGAGGTCCGTCGACCGGCCTTCCGACGAAGACCGAGCAGGCCGATCTGCTGCACGCGATGTACGGCCGCCACGGCGAGGCCCCCCTCCCCATCATCGCGGCCAAGTCGCCCTCGCACTGCTTCGAGGTCGCGCTCGAGGCGGTGCGCCTCGCGGTCACCTACCGGACCCCGGTCGTGCTGCTCTCCGACGGCTACCTCGCCAACGGCACCGAGCCCTGGCGCCTCCCGGAGGTCGACCAGCTGCCGACCATCGAACCCGGCTTCGCCGAGCAGGCCAACCACACCCTCGACGACGGGTCGCAGGTCTTCTGGCCCTACGTGCGGGACGAGACGACGCTCGCACGGCCGTGGGCGCCCCCCGGTCATCCGGGCCTCGAACACCGGATCGGCGGGTTGGAGAAGTCCGACGGGTCGGGCAACGTCGACTACGACGGCGCGAACCACGAGCGGATGACCCGCCTCCGAGCGGCGAAGATCGCGGGCATCGCGCGGGACATCCCTCCGACCGAGCTCGACGACCAGGAGGACGCCGAGGTGCTGGTGATCGGGTGGGGTTCGACCTACGGCGCCATCGCCGCCGGCGTCGAACGGGTCCGTGCCCGCGGGCTCAAGGCGGCCCAGGCGCACCTCGTCCATCTGAACCCCTTCCCGGCGGACCTCGGAGAGGTCCTGCACCGGTACCGGCGGGTGCTGGTGCCGGAGGTGAACATGGGCCAGCTGAGCCGCCTGCTGCGTGCCGAGTTCCTCGTCGACGCCGTCCCCTTCACCCAGATGCAGGGGATCCCGTTCCGTGCGGCGGCGATGGAGGCGGCCATCGTGGCGCAGATCGAATCGCTCGACGGCCCCGCCGGCCTTCCCACCGCCGGGAACGGGTCGGGAAAGGAGTCGGGAAGGTGACCGATCTCGCCGAAAGCACGACGGAGCCGGCGCCGAGCACCACCCGCAAGGACTGGTCCTCGGACCAAGAGGTCCGGTGGTGCCCCGGCTGCGGGGACTACTCGGTCCTCGCCGCGGTCCAGATGCTCATGCCCGACCTGGGTGTCCGTCGCGAGCGGACGGTCTTCTTGTCGGGAATCGGCTGCGCCGCCCGCTTCCCGTACTACATGAACACCTACGGGATGCACTCGATCCACGGGCGGGCGCCGGCCATCGCGACCGGGCTCGCGACCACCCGGCCCGACCTCGACGTCTGGGTGGTGACCGGCGACGGGGACGCCCTCTCCATCGGCGGCAACCACCTGATCCACGCGCTCCGCCGGAACGTGAACCTCACCATCCTCCTGTTCAACAACCAGATCTACGGGCTGACCAAGGGCCAGTACTCGCCGACCTCCGAGATGGCCAAGGTCACCAAGTCGACGCCCTTCGGCTCGCTCGAACAACCCTTCAACCCGTTGAGCCTCGCCCTCGGAGCCGAGGCGGGCTTCGTCGCGCGCACCCACGACATGGACCGCAAGCACATGATGGAGACCTTCCGCCGCGCGCACGACCACCGGGGGGCCTCCTTCGTGGAGATCTACCAGAACTGCAACGTCTTCAACGACGGGGCCTTCGAACAGATCACCGGCAAGGAGCACAGGTCCGACATGCTGATCCCGCTGGTCCACGGCGAGCCGATCCGCTTCGGAAACGAGGGCGAGCACGGGGTCGTCCTCCGCCTCGACGGCTCGGTCGAGGTCGCAGAGGTCGCCGACGTCGGCGAGTCGGCGCTGTTGGTCCACGACGAGCACCGCGACAACCCCGGTCTCGCGTTCCAACTCAGCCGGCTCTCGCGGGGCCCCTACGAGCCGACGCCGATCGGGATCTTCCGTGACGTCGATCGCCCGGAGTACGGCGCGCAGATGGCCGACCAGATCGAGACCGCGACCGAGCGGCGCGGACCCGGCGACCTGGCTGCGCTCCTCCGCTCCGGCTCGACCTGGACCGTGGACGGCGAGGGCACCGCGGGGCCCGCCGAGGAGGAGTGACCGGGGCCCGGCGCACCGCGGGGACGACGTTCGTCGCCATGCTCCGGGGAATCAACCTCGGCAACCACAACCGGGTGGCGATGGCGGACCTTCGGCGGGTGGTCGGCTCGCTCGGCGTCTCGGAGGTCGAGACCTACCTGCAGAGCGGCAATCTGGTGTTCGTCGGCTCTGGCCGCGCGGACGCGGTCGCACGCACGCTCGAGACCGGCATCGCGCGGGAACTCGGCCTGTCGGTGCCCGTCGTGGTGCGCAGCGCCCCCCAACTGCGCCGGGTCGTCGCGGAGCAATCCGCTCGCCGCGTTCGACGACGATCCGAAGAAGCTGCACGTCACCTTCCTCGCCACGCGACCGGCCGCCGCCCGGCTGCGCGGGCTGACCCCGCCGGCGCGCAGCGGAGCCGATCGCTTCACGGTGCACGGGGCGGAGATCTACCTGCACTGTCCGGGCGGCTACGCGACCTCGGTTCTCACGCAACGACTTCTTCGAGGCCGAGCTGGGCACCACGGCCACGACCCGGAACTGGCGAACGGTGTGCACCCTCGCCGCGATGGCGGCGCTGGGCGGCTCGACCGTCCGGGACCCGCAATCAGTTGCCGGAGGGCGCGCCGGTCGTAGGTGGCGTAGTCGCCGTCCCCGTTGAGCACCATGCAGAACTGCGGGCTGGAGCAGGCGACCGTCGTCGGGTCGCCGGTGTAGTCGGTGGCCCCGGGGATCACCTGGGCGGCCGCCGACCAGGTGCCCCCGTTCCACTGCAGCACGTTGCCGTGCAGGTCGGCAGCCATGCAGAAGGTGGCGGACGGACATGAGATCGAGTCGAGACCGCCCGCGGGGTCGATGACCTGGGGCGCGGTCCAGGGCTGGTCGGGCGCACCCACGGTCAGCGACGTGCCGCTCACGATCGCGCACAGCTGGGCGGTCGGACAGCCGATGGCGGTCGCCGCCGGTGAGCCCGTGGGCGGGGAGGTGGTCCACGGCGCCCCTTCCTCGGACCACCCCGAGCCGTTCCAATCGAGGACCGCGGTGCCGACGACCGCACGGCACATCGACGGGGTCGGGCAGGAGATGCCGACGAACCCCGGTTGGTAGAGGGCGGTGCCGAACGCGCCGAGGGAACGGCCGGCCGACCAGTTCCCGCCCTGGTAGGACGCGGCCTGACCGGTGTTGTCGACCGTTGCACAGAACCCCGGGCCCGCGCAGGCCACCGCGGCATCGTGCGCACCGGCACGACCGGCGCCCGGATCGGACGGGTTGCCCGCGAGCGGTGTGCCGAAGGGGATCGGGGAGGGGAGGGACCAGTTGGTGCCGTCTCCGGTACTCGCGTGGCCGGTGCCGTCGACGAGCAGGCAGAAGGGTCCCGAGGTGCATCCGATCGCCGGCAGCACCGGAGAGATCGTCGTCCCGTTCGCCGGGGCCGGAAAGTAGACCGACGGATCGGACCAGGCGGCCCCGTCCCACGAGACCGTCACGCCGGAGCCGGTGGTGCCGAGCGCGTCGGCGTTGTTGGCGCCCCCGCCGGCGGCGACGCAGAACGTGTCCGAGATGCACGCGAGCGACGTGAACCCGCCGCCCGGGGGGAGGGTGGTCAGCGGGGCCCCCCAGCCCGGAACCGGCGCGAGGGGAGCCGGGGTGGTGGTGGGCACCGCGGACGGGACCGAGGTGGTGGTCGACGAGGTCGGCGGGTTGCGGGGATCGGTCACCGCCGTCGCGGGCCGGTGGACCGTCGTGCGGGCCGAAGGGGTCGCGGAGCAGGCCGCGAGCACGACGACGAGGAAGGCCCCGACGAGGGAGGCACCGACGAGGGACGTACGCGACCGGCCGGTCGCAGGTCGCCCGGTCATCGCTGTCCCGCCGGCAGGTCCGAGCAAGCCGCCATGTCCGATCACGCAGAGTAGCGGCCGGCGACGGCGAGGCTCGGTCAGCGGCCGCGGGCCGCCCACCCGGCCGGCCCGGTCAGCTCGGCGGGTCGAGCGGCCGGAAGACCATGCCGGTGCGGGGCTTCGGCCGGAAGTAGGTGGTCTTCGGCGGCATCCGCCGACCGTCGTGGGCCCATTCGGCGATCTGGTCCACCGATGCGGGCCGGAGCAGCACCGCTGCCTGCGCGTCCTCGCGGCGAGTGCCGACACCGCCTCGGGCCACGAATTGGCGAAGCGGAGGTCGTGGTCTGGCAGCTCTGCGAGCACGAGCGCGACCATCGACGAGTCCAGATCGGACCCGGCGGCCTCCGGCGTCCCGTCCTTCGGGCTGAGGAGCCAGGCACCCGAGGGCAGGAGGAGGGCGAGCGCGCCCGAGGCCCCGAGCGCGCCGGCGGTGCGGTCGTCGAGATCGCCCGCGCGCGTGACATCGAACCAGGAGGAGAACGCGTCGACCAGGTCGAGCCCGTCGGGGAGCCCGGAGAGGACCCGGTGTATGGGTCCCACTTCGAGCTGCTCGGCGCTCAGTTCCACGACGAGGGCCATCACCGCGTCCGCGCCGGTGGCGGGATCGGCCGGCTCGTGCCAGTAGGTGCGCGAGGTCTCGTAGCGGTGGTGGCCGTCGGCGATGACCACCGGTGCCTCGGCGACGGCGGTGGCGACCGACCGGACAACCTCGGGGTCGTGGAGCACCCAGAGATCGTGGCGCACCTTGTCGTCGTCGGTGGCCTCGAGGTCGGGCGCGCCCCTGGGAAGGAAGAGCTCGGTCAGCCCGCTCCGCAGCGAGAGGCCCCAGATCGGTGAGAGGTTCGCACGGGTCGCCCGCAGCAGATCGAGCCGGTCGCTCTTCGGCTTGGGCAGCGTCTGCTCGTGGGGGAGGATGCCCGACGCGCTCTCGTCGTCGATCCCGAGCGCGCCGATGAGGCCGTTCGTCGCGTGTCCCTCGGGCGTGGTCATCCGGTAGGCGTAGAAGGCGGGAGAGGCGTCCCGGACGAGGAGCCCGTCCTCTTGCCACTCGGCGAGCAGCTGCGCCGCGTGCCCGTAGCGGTCGAGCCCCTGCTTGGGATCGGGCTCGGGCAACTCCACGCGGACCGAATTGGCACTGTGGCGCTCGGCGAGCATCGTCCGCTCGGCGGCGGCGATGACGTCGTAGGGGGGTGCGGTCACCATCGAGAGGTCGACGCGCGACGCCGTCGTAGCGGAGGCCGGCGAAGGGCTCGAAGCGAGGCATGGCACCTGCGTAGCACATCGCCAGCGGGGGCCGTGCCGGCGCTCGTCAGGCGTCGTGCGCCACGAGATCGGCCAGCGCCTTCGCCCCGGCGGGTTCGAGGTGGATCTGATCGGGCGCGAACCACGAGGGATGTCCGGCCGAGAGGGTGTCCCAGTCGGCGAGCACCGCGATCGACGGGTGGCCGGACACGCCGGCCGCCAGAACGGCGTTGACCGAGGCCGCCCACGGACGCGGCACGTTCACGTTGACGAAGACGATCCGCGTGACGCCGGCCGCGGCCTGGACCATCGCGTCGAAGTCCGCCGGGGAGAGCGCGCCGTTCGTCCCGAGGTCGACGACGAGCACGTCGCCGAGGGCGCCAGCCGCGTGGAGCTGGTCGACCATCTGGACCCCGCCGTGGAACTGGAGGTTCACCTGCCCCTCGATCCGGACGCCGGGCAGGTCCGCGCGCAACTCGGGTTCGCTGTCGAGCAGGGTCGAGTCACCGATCGCGGTGACGGTGCCGCGGACCGGTCCACCGGCCCGTCCCCCAGCCGGTGTGACGGAGGCGGCCGGCGTCCCCGCGGAGCGGTGCGGTGCGACCGCGCCGGGGTGCGACGACGACGGCCGCTCGGCGAGGCCCCACCCGAGCAGCGCGAGCAGCACTGCGAGCACGGCCGCCCCGATGAGCCGGTCCGTTCGGCCGATGTCGGGCATCGCCGCCAGTCTGGCCGCTCGAGGCCGCCACCGGGACACGCGGCCAGCGGCGTCGTTTCAGGGTCGCGAGCCAATCGGCGCGGGGCGGCGTGGCGGCGAACCCCGGCCCGCGCGGGACCCGAGCAGCTGACCGACCAGCCACACCGCGAGGGCGAGCCCCGCGTAGACGATCCCGAGCACCGCCACCGCCGGCCACCCGCCGGAACCGTAGGCCAGACCGGTCGTCGCCGAGCCGATGGCGCCACCGAGGAAGTAGGTGACCATGTACCCGGTGTTGAGGCGTGACCGGGCAGCAGGGTCGATGCCGAAGATGAGCTGCTGGTTCTGGATATGGACCGCCTGGATTCCGAGGTCGGCGACGAGGATCGCGACGACGAGCGACCACAGATGATGGGCGCCCGCACCGAGCAGGATCATTGCCGCGAGCACCGCGAGGAGGGACCCGCCGCTGACCTGCCGTTCGAAGCCCCGGTCGGCGAGACGCCCGCTGAAGGACGCGGCGAGAGCGCCGGCGGCGCCGAGGAGGCCGAACAGGCCGATCACCGCGTCGCCGAAGTGGTAGGGCGGTCCGACGAGGACGAAAGCGAGGCTGGTCCAGACGACGTTGAACGTCGCGAATGCGAGCGCACCGATCGTGGCGCGGAGCCGCAGCAGGGGTTCGGCCCGCAGCAGCCGGACGACCGAACCGAGCAGCTCGGTGTAGGCGATGCGCGGGCGTGGCGCCTCGTGGGGGAGCCGGCGGCTCAGGGTCGCCGCGAGTGCGAGCACCACCGCGCCGGCCACCAGGTAGACCGCGCGCCAGCCGGCGGCCTGGGCGACGAGGCCCGAAAAGGTGCGGGCGAGGAGGATGCCGATCAGCAGGCCGCTCATGACCGTGCCGACCACCCGGCCGCGCTGGCCGTCGGAGGCGAGGGACGCGGCGAAGGGCACGAGGATCTGCGCGGCGACCGAACAGACGCCTGCGATGCCGACCGCGACGAGCAGCACCGCGAGGTCGGGTGCTGCCGCGGCGGCGACCAGCGCGCCTGCGGCCAGGGCGAGCACCGCGGGGACCAGGCGCCTGCGCACCAGGATGTCGCCGAGCGGCACGAGCAGCGCCAGCCCGAGCCCGTAGCCGACCTGTGCCGCAGTCACCACCAGCGCCGTGCTGCCGGATCCCGCGTGGAGGTCGTGGGCGATCTGGGGCAGGAGCGGCTGGGCGTAGTAGAGGTTGGCGGCCGACACGCCGCAGGCGACGGCGAAGAGCGCCACCCGGCCCGGCGGCATACCCGTCGTCGGTGTGGGCTCGCTCATCGTGACCTCGCGACCGTTCCCTCGCCGGAGGGCCGCCATCGCCTCTGCTGGGGCCCGTCGTCACAGCGTACGCGGGCCAAGGGGAGGCACCGGCCGCGTACCGGCGCGGCCCGGTGGAGGTCGGCTCGTAGACTTCCACTGTGGACGGTTCGGGTACGGGTGCGAACGGCGTGGTGCCGGCGACCGGCGTCGGTGAGTTCGCTCCGGACGCGGGACTCGACCGGATCGCGACCGTTCCCAACCTGATCACCCTGGTGCGCCTGGTGTGCATCCCGGTGTTCTTGTGGTTGCTGTTCGGCGCGCGCGGAACAGACCGCGGCGGCATTGCTCCTCGGCGGCCTCGGTGCCACGGACTGGGTGGACGGCTACGTCGCCCGACGGTACGGCCAGGTCTCCACCCTCGGGAAGGTGATCGACCCGGTCGCGGACCGGGTGCTCGTCATCACGTCGGTCGTGGCGATCACCGTGTACGGGGCGGTCCCGGCGTGGTTCGGTGCGGCCACTCTCGCCCGGGAGGTGCTCGTGTCCGGTGCGGTGCTCCTCCTCGCCTCGCTCGGCGCCGCCCGGGTGGACGTCATCTGGGTGGGCAAGGCGGGTACGTTCGCGCTGATGTTCTCCTACCCCGCCTTCCTTCTCTCCGATGGCAGTGCCGGATGGCAGCTGCCGTTCCGGGTGTTCGCCTGGGTCACCGGCGCCACCGGTCTCGTCCTCGCCTGGGTGGCCGCCGGCAGCTACGTGCCCGCCGCCCGGCACGCACTCGCAGTGGGGCGGCAGGGGCGCAAGGGGGAGGTGCACCCGTGAAGGCCGTGATCATGGCCGGCGGCGAGGGGACCCGGCTGCGGCCGCTCACCTCCAACCAGCCCAAGCCGATGCTGCCGATGGCGAACATCCCGATGATGGAGCACGTGGTCAACCTGCTGCGCCAGCACGGCTTCGAGGACATCGTGGTGACGGTCGCCTTCATGGCGAACTCCATCCGGACCTATTTCGGGGACGGTTCGGAGTTCGGTGTGCGCATGGTCTACGCCACCGAGTCGACGCCGCTCGGAACCGCGGGATCGGTGCGCAACGCTCGCGACGAGCTCGACGAGCGCTTCCTCGTCATCTCCGGAGACGTGCTCACCGACCTCGACCTCACCCGCCTGGTCGACTTCCATGCCGAACGCGGGGGGATGGCGACGCTCGCCTTGAAGGCGGTCGACAACCCGCTCGAGTTCGGGATCGTGATCACCCGCGACGACGGCTCGATCGAGCGGTTCCTCGAGAAGCCGACCTGGGGCCAGGTCTTCAGCGACACCATCAACACCGGGATCTACGTACTGGAGCCGGAGATCTTCGAGTTCATCCCGGAGGGGCGACCGGTCGACTTCTCCGGCGAGTCCTTCCCCGCCGCGCTCGCCGCCGGGGAAGACCTGTTCGGGTACGTCGCCGCAGGGGTACTGGGAGGACGTGGGCACGCTCGAGGCCTATCTCAAGGCGCACCAGGACATCCTCGAGCACCGGGTCCAGGTGGACATGGAGGGCTTCCAGCTGCGACCGGGCGTCTGGGTCGGGAAGGGGGCGGAGATCGACCCGAGCGTCGAGCTCGCCGGACCGGCGGTGATCGGCGACAACTGCGTGATCGCGGCCGGCGCACGCCTCGGCGAGTACTGCACGCTCGGCCGCAACCTCCGGGTCGGCGAGAACGCGGTGATCGAGCGCTCGGTTGTCCACGACAACACGTACCTCGGCTCGGGCGTCCGCATCGAGGGCAGCGTGCTCGGCCGGGGCAGCGACCTCCGCCAGGGGGTCCGCTGCGACGAGGGGGCGGTGCTCGGGGACGAGTGCTTCGTCGGGGCACACGCGGAGATCAAGGCTGGGGTCAAGATCTACCCGTTCAAGACGGTCGAGGCGGGTGCGGTGGTCAACTCGTCGATCGTCTGGGAATCGCGGGGGCCCGGTCGCTCTTCGGTCGGGAAGGGGTCCAGGGGCTGGCGAACGTGGACATCAGCCCCGAGCTGGCCGTTCGCCTCTCGATGGCCTGGGCCTCCACCTTCGAGAAGGGGGCAACAGTCACCACCTCCCGGGACACCAGCCGGGCCGCCCGGGTGCTCAAGCGGGCCGTGATCATCGGCTGCAACGCGGCCGGGATCAACGTCGACGACCTCGAGGCCGCGACCGTCCCCGTCACCAGGTTCCAGATCGCCTCGTCTGCGAGCAAGGCCGGCGTCACCGTCCGGCTCGCCCCCGACGACCCCCAGTCGGTCGTCCTCCGATTCTTCGACAACGAAGGCATCGACGTCGACGAGGCGACGCAGCGCAAGATCGAGCGCGTCTACCACCGCGAGGACTTTCGCCGCGTTCTCGCCCGGGAGATCGGTGACATCGGTTTTCCGCCGCGCTCTCTCGAGTACTACACCGCAGCACTCATCAACTCCGTGGACCTCACCAGCGTGCGGCGAACGCGGGCTCAAGCTGGTGCTCGACTACTCCTTCGGGACCACCAGCTTCGTGATGCCCAACCTCTTGGCGAAGCTCGAGGCCGAAGTGCTGGCGGTGAACCCCTACGCCAACACCGCCAGCGTGCTCAGCTTCGACCGTCAGGCGAGCGGCGCGCGGGTCGCCGAGCTGGTGCGGGCATCGGGGGCGCATCTCGGTGCGGTCTTCGACCCCGGCGGCGAGTACGTGTCGATCGTGGACGACCGCGGCCATCTTCTGTCCAACGACGAAGCGCTCCTCGTGCTGCTCACGCTGGTGACCGAGGCGCATCCGGGCACGAGGGTCGCGCTGCCGGTCGCGGTGAGCAGGGTCGCGGAGGACATCTGCAAGAAGGCAGGGGTCGAGATCGTCTGGACCAAGCTCTCGGCGCCACACCTGATGGAGGCGGCGCGCACGGAGAAGGTGGCGCTGGCCGCCAGCCAGTCGGGCGGCTTCATCTTCCCCCACTTCCTCCCCGCCTTCGACGGAGCGGCGACGATGGTGAACCTGATCGCGCTGCTGACCGCCACCGGGCGCCAGCTCTCCGAGTTGGTCGCCGAGTTGCCCGCGGTCCACATCGCCCACCAGGCCGTGCACACCCCGTGGGAGCAGAAGGGGATGGTCATGCGGACCCTGGTCGAGCGCTCCCACGGCCGTGAGCTGGTGCTGGTGGACGGGATCAAGGTCCTCGAGGACGACGGATGGGCCCTCGTGCTGCCCGACCCCGAGGAGCCGGTGACCCACGTCTGGGCCGAGGGTCCGAGCGACGCACAGGCCGGGGCGCGGGTGCAGGAGTACGCGGTCCGACTCGAGCAGCTGCTCCGCTGAGGGGGCCGCCGCGGCGCCGTCGTCCATGCGAGCACGGGTCGCGCCGGAGCGGCGACCCGGTCACTCGCTCGGATAGGGTCCGCAGCCATGAACGTTCCCGAGGATCTCCGATACTCGACCGACCACGAGTGGGCCCGCTCGCTCGGGGACCGCGTCGCGGTGGGCATCACCGACTACGCGGCAGGACGCGCTCGGCGACGTGGTCTTCGTCGACCTGCCGACGCCGGGAGCCGAGGTCGAGGCCGGCGGCGTGCTCGGCGAAGTGGAGTCGACCAAGTCGGTCTCGGAGATCTACGCGCCCGTTGCCGGCGAGGTGGTCGCGGTCAACACCGGGCTTGCCGACACGCCGGAGATCCTCAACTCCGACCCCTACGGCGCGGGCTGGATCTGCGAGATCGCGCCGTCGGACCCCGCTGCGCTGGAGTCCTTGCTGGACGCGGCGGGCTATCGGCAATTGACCGACGGCTGAGTCCGCCGCGGCGGATCGGTGACCAGGGAAGCGGGGGATGGGAGCGGCTACCGTAGTCGGTGTGTACTGCCCCAATTGCGGCCACCGCAATCCGAAGGGAGTCAACTTCTGCTCGTCGTGCGGCACCGCGCTCGTCACGTCCGCGCCGGACACGTCGGTGTCGATGAGCCCGATCGACGACGGGATCGACGACGGGGAGATCGGTCCGCTCACCGGACTGCTCGAGCTGCCGCGAGGGGTGCGGATGCTGGTGGTCAAGCGGGGCTCGGACGAGGGCATCCGCTTCGTGCTCGAGTCGGACGTCACCAGCGCGGGCCGGCATCCCGAGAGCGACATCTTCCTCGACGACATCACCGTGTCGCGCCGACATGCCGAGTTCGTCACGAGGGACCAGGTGACCACTGTCCGGGACGTCGGATCGCTGAACGGTACCTACGTCAACCGGGAACGGATCGACGAGGCTCGTCTCTCGAGCGGGGACGAGGTCCAGATCGGCAAGTTCAAGCTGGTCTTCCTGGTGGCGGGCGAATGAACCCCGGAGGGTCAGGCCGGGCCGCCTTCGGGGGACGGCCGTGAGCTCGCGGTCCTATCTCTCCATCGGGGACGTGTTGACCCTGCTCCGGCAGGAATTCCCCGACATCACCATCTCGAAGATCCGGTTCCTCGAGAGCCAGGGGCTGGTCAACCCCGAGCGGACCCCTTCGGGCTACCGGAAGTTCTACGAGCACGACGTCGAACGGCTGCGGTGGGTGCTGCGTCAGCAGCGCGAGAACTTTCTCCCGCTCAAGGTCATCAAGGACCGGCTCGACGACGACGCGAACGGCGCAGCGCACGAGAGTGCGGCGCAACCGGCACCGCAGCCGGCGGCGAAACCGGCATCGCGGCCGACGGAGCAACCGGCACCGACGGGCGCCGACGACGCCGAGCGCGCCGTCGCCGTGCGCGGCCTCCACGCGGCCGGGGACGACGAGCGTGTGCTGGTCGGCCATCGTTCGACGACCACCGCGGCCACCGCCTCCGGTTCGGTCGGCGCCGAACCCGCGTCCCGCGCGGCGACGCGCGGCGCGACCCTGCCGGGCATCGCGGCTGCCCGAACCGAGGCGGCCTCGCGTGCCGCGCTCGCCGGCGAAGCGCCGACGGCCTCGACGGCTGCAGGGCCGTCGTCCGAGCCGCCCCGCGCGGCGGACGAACACCCCGGCCGACGCGCGGGGACCCGATCGGGCGCCGGGTCCCCCGCAACGGAACCCGGCGACGGCGCAGGGAGTGGCGGACGACGGAGGGGAGCCGACCGCAAGCGGGGGGCCGGTGGCCCGGGGGGTTCGTCGGGGACCGGCACTGGCCCCGGGCGCGGCACCAGCCTCTCCCTCGAGGAGCTGGCGGCCGCGAGCGGGCTCGATGCGGAGGTCCTCCGCGAGCTGCAGGAGTACGGACTGTTGACCGCAACGCCGGTGGCGGGCATCGATCACTTCGACCAGGAGGCACTCGCCGATCGCGAGCGCCGCGGCGGGCCTCGCACGCTTCGGCGTCGAGGCGCGCCACCTCCGCCTCTACAAGAACGCGGCCGAACGGGAGGCCGGCTTCGTGGAGCAGATCGTGCTGCCGCTGGTCAGGCAGCGAAATCCCGATGCCCGCGTCCGGGCGCAGGAGACCGCGGACGAGCTCGCCGGCCTGGGACAACAGCTCCGGGCATCGCTGCTCCGGCTCGCGCTCCGGGGGCTGCTGGACGGTTGAGGGTCCCGAACGGAGTCGCGCGTCCGACCCCGTCGCGGGGCCTGCCGGGGTCGCGGCAGCGGTCCTGGGGCGTACGCGGCACCTCGTGCGCCGAGTAAGTTTGGACCATGGTCGAGGTGCGTCTCCGGGCCGTGCGGGTGGACCTCCAGTCGAATACACCTGTCCTGTTGCTGCAGGAATCCGACGGCCTGGGCAGGACCCTGCCGATCTTCATCGGCGCACCCGAGGCGACCGCGATCGCGTTTGCCCTCCAGGGCATGGACACGCCGCGTCCGATGACGCACGACCTCATCCGGGACCTGCTCGAGGCCCTCGAGGCGGACGTGGTGCGCGTGGTGGTGACTGAGCTCAAGTCCGCCACCTATTTCGCGGAGATCGTGTTGCGCTCCGCCGGCCGCGAGCTCGCGGTCTCCTCCCGCCCGTCGGACGCGGTGGCGGTCGCCGTGCGGACCTCGACGCCACTGTTCGTCGCCGACGACCTGATGGACGCGGAAGGCATCATGCTCGCGGTCGACGAAGAGGATGACGAGGAGGACGGTGTCGACGAGACGGCCAATCCCGAGGAGCTCGTCGGCGAGTTCCGGAACTTCCTCGACTCGATCCGCCCCGAGGACTTCTCCTCCTGACCGCACATGTCCCCTGAGGACGGGCGGGCCCGTCCTGTCGACGAAGCGGTCGTCGCGGGCGCCGTGCCGGTGACCGGGCGGCGCCGTTCCGTTCCGGTGCGCGGCCTGGCGGTCGCTGCTCTCACCGGAGGGTTGGTGCTCGCCGCGTGCTCGTCGAGTCCGTCCACCACGCCGACGACCCGCGGGTCGACCTCCACCACGCGCCCGTCGACCACCTCGACCACGCGTCCGACGACGACGACCGGCAGGTCCGGGACCACGACCACGACGACCCGGGGCTCGACGCGTTGCACGACGGGCAACCTGGTCGGTGCCATCGTCGGCAGCACGGGGGCCGCGGGGACCATCGAGGTGACCGTTTCGCTGAAGAGCACGGCGGCGGCGGCGTGCATCCTCGGGGGGTATCCGGGGCTGCAGCTGCTCGGGGCGGGAGGTGCGGTTCTTCCGACGACGGTGGTGCGCAAGGGAGCCTACGGCTTCACGGGGATGGCGCCGGTGACGGTCACGCTGACCACCGGGCAGTCAGCCGAGTTCAACCTCGGCTACACCGACGTCACGGTCGGCACCGAGACGTCCTGCCCGACCTCCTCCCAGCTCGAGGTGACGCCCCCCGCCGCGTACGACCACCTCACGCTGGCGGCGACGCTCGCTCCGTGCGCGCACGGGACGATGACCGTCTCGCCGGTCTTCCCGGCCTTCCAGTCGACGAGCGAGTCGACCGCTCCACCTAGCTGATCCGGCTGCTCGTCGCGAGACCGGTCGTCAGCGGCCCGGGACGACGAGCACGCGGCCTCGCACCCCGCCTTCGAGGATGGTGCGCAGGACCGGACCGAGGTCGTCGAGACCCACCTCTCGCTCGACCACCCGGTCGAGCGCCTCGCGCGGGAACTCGTCGGCGATGCGCTGCCAGATTCGCACGCGCTCGTCGAGCGGGGTGGCCACCGTGTCGATCCCGAGGAGCGAGGCATGGCGGACGATGAACGGGTACACCGTCGTCTCGAGCGCGCTGCCGCCGGTGAGGCCGCTGGCGGCCACCGCCCCCCCGTAGCGCAGGGTGCGGAGCACCGCGGCGAGTGTGGTGCCGCCCACACAGTCGATCGCCGCGCCCCACCGCTCGGGACCGAGGGTCCGGCCGTCCCCGCGGGCGACCTCGTCGCGCCCGACGACCTCGGCGGCGCCGAGCGAGCGGAGGTACCCGTGCTCCTTCCGCTTTCCGGTGCTCGCGACCACCTCGTACCCGCGGGCGGACGCGAGGAGCACCGCCATGCTCCCGACTCCGCCCGACGCGCCGGTGACGAGGAGCGGGCCCCGCCGGGGCCGCACCCCGAGGAGCTCGAGCCGGTCGAGGGAGAGCGCCGCGGTGAACCCTGCGGTGCCGACCGCGGCGGCGTGACGCGCGCTCAACCCCTTCGGCAGGGGCACCACCCAGGCGGCGGGGACCCGGGCCAGCTCGGCGAACCCGCCGTGGTGCGCGACGCCGAGGTCGTAGCCGTGCACGATGACCGGGCTGCCGACCGCGACCGTCGGTGCTTCCGAGGCGAGCACCGTCCCGACCAGGTCGACACCCGGAACGAGCGGGGAGCTGCGTGCCACCCGGTTCCCGGGCTGGGTGGTCATCGCGTCCTTGTAGTTGACCGACGACCAGTGGACCTGCACGGTGACCGGGTCGCCGGGGAGGTCGGCGAGCCCGAGCGTCCGGACCCCCGTCTCGACCGCGGCGCCGGAGCCCTCGCCACTGCGGGCCACGACGAAGGCGCGCACCGTGCCCGGCAGTTCGCCGGCCGGCGCCGCAGTCGCCGAGTGGTCGCCGTGCATTCGGGTACCGTACCCATTCGATGAGCGGCGAGGACGCGACGGCGGCCGCCTTCGGATGGTGGCCATCACCCTGGAGTGCCGCCCGTGTCGCCGCAGGGAGGATCTCGCGCAGCGGCCTGGCCACGGCGGCCGCCGGACGGGTCACCTGGTGCGAGAGCCGGCCCGGGGAGGATGGTCGCCAGGTGGTGGTCCGGACCGGGCCCGCTGGCGCGCCCGAGGACGTGTCGCCGGAGGGTACGAGCGTCCGGAGCAGGGTTCACGAGTACGGAGGGGCGTCGGCGACCCTCGCCGGGTCGACCCTCTTCTACGTCGACCAGCGCGACCAGCGCTGGTACCGGTTCCCCGTCCCCGGGGAGGGAGGTGTCCCCGGCGTGGGCGTCCCGCAGCCTCTGACCCCCGAGGCGAACGGCGGCACCGTCCGGCATGCCGACGGACGGCTCACGCCGTCGGGCCGGTGGCTGGTGTGCGTGGAGGAACGGGTGACCCGGGCCGGGACGCGTCACGCCCTCGTCGCGGTCGCGACCGACGGCTCGGAGCGGGTGCTCACGCTCGAGCAGAACTCGGACTTCGTGGCTTCGCCGCGTGTCTCGCCGGACGGCTCCCGGTTGGCGTGGGTGAGTTGGAACCATCCGTGGATGCCCTGGGACCGCTCTGCGCTGCATGTCGCCCGACTCGAAGAGAGCGAGAGGGCCGTCGTGCTCGCCGCGGTCGAGACACCGGTGGCGGGCGAGCGGAGCTCGGTCGGCCAGCCGCGGTGGTGCCGCGACGGCAGCCTCGTCTTCGTCGACGACCACAGCGGATGGTGGCGGCCGCAGCGCCTGTCTCGGGGTGCGCGCGACCCGGTCGAGTTGGTCGCGGTCGACGCCGAGTTCCACGCGCCCGACTGGGTGCTCGGCCAGTCGACCATCGCGGAGCTTCGAGACGGCACGCTCCTCTGCCGGATGAGAAAGGAGGGACGCGACGCGCTGGTCCACCTCCGTCCCGGAGCCGCCGGGCCCGACGCGGGCGGTTGGACGACCGAGGAGGTCGCTCAGCCGTGCGTCACCATCGGCGGGCTCGCCGCGTCTGACGACGGGCGGCGGATCTGGGTCCTCGGTTCGACGCCCGAGGCGTCCCAGTGCGTCCTCGAGCTCGAGTCCGCGTCGGGCGGCGCGCGCTGCGGCGTGACCCAGGTCGCGGGCCTGGCTCCGGGCGGTAGCGGGAGCACGGAGGAACTCCTGCCGGCCGCGGCGGTGGCCCGGTCGCGGCCCTTTGTCGCCGGCACGCCTGCCGGCCCGATCCCCGGGCACCTCTTCCTGCCCGGAGGATCCGCAGGACGCGTCCTCGCCGACACAGGCGCCGAGAGCGGAGGCGTCCCCCCGTTGCTCGTGTTCTGCCACGGTGGTCCGACCGGTGCGGCGGAGTCGGGCTTCGACCCGGTGGTCCAGTTCTTCGTGAGCCGTGGATACGCGGTCGCGCTCGTCGACTATCGCGGGAGCACCGGCTACGGCCGCGCCTACCGCGACCGGCTGGTCGGCCAGTGGGGGGTGGCCGACGTCGAGGACTGCGCTGCCTACGCCCGCGCGCTCGCCGACGCCGGGCTGGTCGACGGCGACCGGATGGCCATCCGCGGCACGAGCGCGGGCGGGCTGACCGCGCTCGGCGCGCTGGTCCGGACGCGCCTGTTCCGCGGTGCGGCCGCCTGGTACGGGGTCACCGATCTGCGTGCCCTCGCCGAGGAGACCCACGACTTCGAGTCGCGGTACCTCGATTCGCTGGTCGGACCCTGGCCCGAAGCGACAACCCGCTTCGTCGAGCGGTCGCCCGTCCACCATGCCGACCGGATCGAGGGAGAGGTGCTGCTGCTCCAGGGTGCGGACGACCCGGTGGTCCCCCCCGATCAGGCCGTCGGCTTCGCCGAGGCCCTGCGCGCGCACGGCGTTGCCTGCCGCCTCCGGGTCTTCGAGGGCGAGTCGCACGGGTTCCGCTCGGCCGCGACGATCGAGGCGGCGCTCACCGAGGAGCTCGACTTCTACCGCTCGCTCTTCGGCCGATGATGGCACCGGCCGAACCAGGGCCGGGTGTACCCTCGAACGTGCCGCACGGAGGAGAACCGGCAGTTCACGAGCGTGACACCGTGCCGGGACCGCCGCGAGCCCCGGGCACGGGATGAGCGCGACGGTGTACCGGGCGCGGGCGCATGCCGCGCTCGGCCGGCTGTCGGCAGTGCGGCGGGACGTGCTTCTCTACGGTGCCTCGGCGGTCTTCGCCGGCGTGACCGCGCTCGTGGTCGGCATCCCGCTGTACCGGCAGTGGGGCGAGATGGCGGTCGGCCCGTACGCGCTCGCGACCGCCGTGGTCGCCCTTGCTGCATGGCGGTGGGCCGCGCCGACCGGCGCGGGGTCCCAACCGGTCCTCGACCGTTGGCACCGGCGGACCCGCGCGGCACGGATCGTCGCCTTCCTCATCGTGCTGTTCGGCGCGACGCTCGCACCTGTCGCGATGGAGGTGGTCTGGCGTACCCAGGGTCACCCGTCCGACCATGTCCAGCCGGAGGTCACCGTGGTGGAGCGGGCGGGCGCCCGGGTGATCCACGGCGACGACCCGTACCGCCTGGTCGATCGCAACGGCCACGTGGTGATCCACCAGCACGACGCTCCCCGTCTACGAGCTCTACTACCCGTACCTGCCGGGCATGGTGGTCTTCGGGCTCGCCAGCGGGAACGCTCCGGACGGCGGTATCGGCGACGCGCGCCTCGGTTTCGTATTCTTCACACTCGCCGTCGCGATCCTCGCGCTCAGCCGCATCCGGCCGCCGAGCGACGCGCGCACCCGCGCCTTCCAGGTACTGGCGGTGCTGCCGACCGCGGCGTTGCCGCTGGCGACCGGTGGAGACGACATGCCGGTTGCAGCCCTCATGCTGCTCGGGCTCGTTGCGCTGCAACGACGGCGGCCGTTCCTCGGTGGTCTGGTGCTCGGTGCGGCCTCCGCGCTCAAGTTCACCGCGTGGCCCCTCGTGCTGATCGGGCTGTTCGCCGCGTACGACCGGTCCGAGCGCAGGTCCATCGGCCGGTACACGGCGGGTGTGCTCGCGGTGGTGGTGCCGGTCGTGCTCCCGTTCGCCATCGCCGACCCGGCGGCGTTCGTCGACAACGTGATCCGCTTCCCGCTCGGTCTGGCCGGGGTGTCGTCGCCGGCCGCGAGCGCCCTGCCGGGCCACATCCTCGTCGCGATCTTCCCCGGGGTGCACCGCGCCTACCTGGTCATCGCCGCGGTCCTCGGGGTGACGGTGCTGGTCCGCCACCTGCTGCGGCACCCGCCACGCGATCCCTCGGCGGTGGCGGCGCTCACCGGCTGGGTGATGCTGGTCGCCATCCTCCTCGCGCCGGCCACGAGGGTCGGCTACCTGCTCTATCCGATCAACCTCTTCGTGTGGGCCTGGATGCTCGGGCGTGCCGACGTACCGCCGCGCGCCGGTCGGGGTCGCACGGGGGCGGGCGACACGGGGAGGAGGGCCGGTGACCCCGCCGGTCAGCTGCCGTCGGAGGTCTGGAAGAGCTCGAGCGAGAACGGCGTGACACCGGCCGCGGTGCTCGGTGAGACGACGACCCCGGCCTCCCAGTAGTAGCCGTCCCCGCTCCCGCGCTTCGCGAGCACCTCGGTGCCCGGGCCCCCTCGGGCACCGGCACCCACGTAGATCACCTGCCAGCCGTAGGCGTGGAAGATCGATCGGAAGGCGCCGACCAGTTGCGTGGAATCGAGGGTCGACCTGGTCATCGACACGGTCCGGTCGTAGGTGCCTCCGCTCTGGTCGGAGTCGACGGTGCCGGTGACCGAGCTGCCGGCGGGCACGGCGAGGTTCCCGATGATGTCGGCGGGGGGCTCACCCGAGCCGACGATCGAGTGCAGGGCCTTCGTGGCGGTGGTCAGGTGGACGACCGTCCCGTCGGACAGCTCGACCTGGTGGACCGCCACGGTCGGCGCGTTGCCCGACAGGAGGGCCGACGCGACGCCGCCGATCACCACGATCAGGACCGCGAGACCGAGGACGACGAGGGCCGGCCCGCGCCCGGAGACCCGCTCGAAGCTCCGGTGCTCCGGATCGACCTCACGGACCTCTCGGGCAGGTGGGTCGGAGACCCCGGGTGAGACGCCGATCATGACCGCGCCATGCTACCGGTGCTCGCAGGAGCCCCTCGGTTCGCCCCGACGCTGGGTACACTCCGGTCTCGGACGGGCACACGCCTCGGAGAGGGAGGGCTGCGATGCAGGTCGGTGACGCCGGAGACCGGTCAGCTGTCGGCTCGGCGCCGCAGGGCCGTCTCAGCCGGCGGGCCCTGCTGGGCTCCACCCTCGCAGGCATGGCCGGTGCCGCGCTCGCCGCGTGCGGCGAGTCGAGCAGCTCCCCGACGACCTCACGGGCGACCTCGACGACAGCCGGTCGAGTCCGCGGTGTCGGTGTCCCGCCGAATCCTGCGGTTGCGGTCGGCACCGACCAGCTCCCCGAGATCGATCACATCGTCGTGGTGATGATGGAGAACCACTCCTTCGACAACGTCCTCGGCGCGCTCGGGCGGGGGGACGTCCTCCGGCGCACGGCCGAGGGTGTCCCCGACGCCACCAACCCCGACGGCCACGGGCACCTGGTCCGCTCCTTCCACATGCCGACCCCCTGCCAGCTGGACGGAAAGCCGTCACAGTCGTGGAACGCCTCACACACCCAGTACGCGGGCGGCACCAACCAGGGGTTTGTGGTCAGCGACTCGGGGCCGGTGGCGATGGGCTACTGGACGAAGGAGGACATGCCCTTCACCAACTCGCTCGCAGCCACCTTCCCGCTCGCCGACCGGTACTTCTCCTCGGTGCTGGCCCAGACCTATCCCAACCGGCGGTACCTGCTCGCGGGCACCTCGCTCGGGCTGGTCGCCGACACCCTTCCTGAGCCGCTCCCGCCGAACGGCACGATCCTCGAGGCGCTCAACAGACACGGGATCAGCTGGAAGGACTACTACTCGACCCTGCCGACGGCCTGGAGCTTCGTCGCGTTGGCCACCCAGCCGGCGATCAGCGCGGGTCTCGCCCACATCGACTCCTTCTACACGGACGCCGCCGCGGGCACCCTCCCGTCGTTCTCGATCGTCGACCCCGACTTCGGCAAGCAGTCCGAGGAGAACCCCCAGGACATCCAGTACGGCGACGCGTTCCTCGCAAAGGTGGTCGACGCGGTGATGTCGGGCCCGAAGTGGTCGAAGACCCTCCTCGTGTGGACCTACGACGAGCACGGGGGCTACTACGACCACGTCCCGCCGCCCGCGGCTGTACCGCCCGACGACGTCCCCCCGATGCTCGCACCGACGGACATTCCGGGCTCCTTCGACCGCTTCGGGTTCCGGGTACCGGCCGGCGTGGTGAGCCCCTATGCGCGTCGTGACCACGTGTCGCACACCGTCTACGACCACACGTCGATCCTGCGGCTCGTGGAGACCAAGTGGAACCTGCCGGCGCTCACCCGCCGGGACGCCGGGGCCAACGACCTGCTCGACATGGTGGACTTCACCGCTGCGCCGGCTTTCCTCCGGCCGCCGAAGCTCGCGGCTTCCGCCGACCCGGCCACGCGGGCGTCGTGCCTGGTCACCGGAGCGGGCACCATTCCGCCTTCCTCGGCGCTGATCCCGGCACACTGATCGGAGCGAATTGGATCGCGCGGAGCGGGTCGGACTCGCCACTGCCCGTGAAACAATTCACGGGATATTTACAATTGAGGGCTCATCCCGCAAAATGACGTGGCATTGACGGGCGGAGACGAACCGTCATCAGGAGGGGTACCCGGACTGCTGCGGCGTCCGGTTCCTGCGGTATCGGGGGGTAGTGGCCGGGTCGTCAAGACCCGGCCACTGTCATTGCGGGACCGGTGCTGCGGGACCGGTGCTGCGGGTGCCGGCGCAGTGGGGGCGGATGCAGCGGCAGTGCGCTCTCAGCCCCACCCCTGCCCTCGTGGCGGACCGGACGCCGACCATCCGAAGGGGTCGAGAGGACCGTGCCCGCGACCGAGCCGCCAGCCCGCGCCGCCCTCGAGGCCGGCACGGACGAACCGCTTGGCCTCGGCGGCCGCCTCGGCCACGTCTGCGCCCAGCGCGAGGTACGCGGTGAGCGCGGCGGACAGTGTGCACCCGGTCCCGTGGGTGTTGACGGTCTCGACCCGCCTGCCGTCGAGCACGGTCAGGACCGAGCCGTCGAAGAGGACGTCGGGCACCTCGATCGGGATCCGCTCGCCGGTTGCCGGGTCGCCGACCTCGATGCCGGGAAGATGCCCTCCTTTGACCAGCACCCACCGCGGCCCGAAGCGGTGGATGCGGCGGGCGAGGTGGGCCATCGCCCCGACGTCGCGGACCGCGGCCGGATCGGTGCCGGCGAGCACGGCGGCCTCGCGGACGTTCGGGGTCACGACGAGCGCGGTGGCCAGCAGCTCCTCGCGATACGCGTCGACCGTGTCGGCGGTGACGAGGGCGCGGCCGGTCGAGGCCACGAGCACCGGGTCGACCACGAGTGGTGGGAACGCCTCGGCCCGGGCCCGGGCCGCCACCGCCGCCACGACCTCCGGGGAGCCGAGGAGTCCCGTCTTCGCCGCGCGGACCTCGAAGTCGTCGAGGATCGCGCCGATCTGCGCGTCGACCACCTCGGAGGGCACCGGGTGGACCGAGACGACCGATCGGGTGTTCTGCGCGGTGACCACGGTGACCGCGGTGGTGGCGAAGACACCGAGCGCGCTCATCGCCTTCAGGTCCGCCTGGATCCCGGCGCCGGCGCCGGAGTCCGAGCCGGCGATGGTCAGGGCGACCGGCGGGTCGCCGGCACGGATCACGTGCCGATCATCCCCCCGAAGGGACTGGAGGCCTGGGCGTGGAAGCGCCGGGTGATCCTGCCCGCCTCCCAGGCGGCCCTGCCGGCGCGCACCGCGTCCCGCATGGCCCCGGCCATCCGAGAGGGATGCTCGGCACGGGTGACGGCGGAGGCCACGAGGACCGCGTCGCAGCCGAGCTCCATCGCGCGGCACGCGTCCGAGGCGGTGCCGATCCCCGCATCGAGGACGACCGGCACCCCGGCCTCCTCGGCGATGAGCTCGATGTTGTGAGGATTGAGGATCCCGAGACCGCTGCCGATCGGGGCACCGAGGGGCATCACGGCGGCACAACCCACCTGCTCGAGGCGGCGTGCGAGCACCGGGTCGTCGGTGCAGTAGGGGAGCACCACGAACCCGTCGTCGACCAGCTGCTCCGCTGCGGCGAGCAGCTCGACCGGATCGGGGAGCAGGGTGCGGTCGTCGCCGATGACCTCGAGCTTCACCCAGTCGGTGCCGAATGCCTCGCGTGCGAGCTTCGCGGTGAGGACGGCTTCCGCGGCCGTGAGGCAGCCCGCCGTGTTGGGGAGGACCGTGACCCCGAGCCCGGCGAGGAGGTCGACGAGGGAGTGACGCGTACCGGGGTCGACCCGGCGCACGGCGACCGTCGCGAGTGTCGTCTCGGCGGCGACGAGCGCCTCGCGCAGCGACTCGGTGCTCGCCATGCCCCCGGTGCCGAGCAGGAGGCGTGAGGAGAGGGACGTTCCCGCGATCACCAACTCGGTCGTCATCGCTCCCACCGTACTGCCGACCGGCGGGGAGTCCGGTCCCCGGCCCGCAGCCGGGAGCCGGGTCCGAATCGGGATCCGCCGGGTTCAGCCGCCCGCCGCCGCGGTCACGATCTCCACCGCGTCACCGGTCGCGACGAGCACCGCGTCCCATGCGCTCCGCGGGACAACGTCCCCGTTGCGTGCGACCGCGACGCCGCGCCGGGAAGGGCACCAGGTGTCCACCAGATCGGTCACGGTGGTCCCTGCCGGGGCGTCCCAGGGCGAGCCGTTGACGGTGATGGCACTCACCGGCGCCACCTGGTCCCCGCGGCGCGAACGCTGTGACCGGCGACCGCCTCGGAGGCGGGTTCGCGCTCGTCCGCGCGCGGTGGACCGTCGCACCGTGCACCGGCGTGGTGAGGCTCGAAGCGTCGGGGGTCGAAGGGGGCGAAGAGGGGCACGAGCGCGGGGGAGCGGGGCGAACCGGCATCCGCGAGCAGGTCTGCGATGTAGGCGGCGGTGACCGGTGCGAGCAGCACACCGTGGCGATAGTGGCCGGTCGCGTAAAGCAACCCCTCGATCCCCGACGGGCCGACGAGCGGCCCGTTGTCCGGTGACCCCGGTCGCAGGCCGGTGGTGGTCTCGCGGAGCTCGTACTCGTCGATCCCGGGGACGAGCCGACGGGCGGTGTCGAGCAACTCGGCGACCGCGCCCACCTGTACCGACAGGTCGTAGCCCTTCTCCTCGACGGTCGCCCCGACCACGAGCGTCCCGTCGTCGCGAGGCACGAGATAGCACGCCCGCCCGTGCACGAGTCCGCGCACGGTCCGTCGGAGGCGGACACCGTCGCCCGCGTCGAGGCGCAGGGTCATCCCCTTCACCGGCCGGACGGGTGGGCGCACCGCCTCGGGGACACCGGCCAGCTCGCGCGGAGCGGCATCCTGCGCACACCACGACGACACGAGCCGTCCGCGAAACCCCGGAGGCGAGGACGACGCCGGTCACCCGGCCGCCGTCGATCACGACCCGGGCGACCTCGTCGCGGACGGTCGCGACCCCGGCGCCTGCACACGCAGCCTCGAGGGCGGCGCCGGCCGCGCGATTGTCCACCTGGTGGTCGTCGTCGAGCGCGGCGCCGCCGGCGACGCGTGGGCCGAGCAGGGGCTCGGCGGCCCGGCACCCGGACGGGTCCAGCCGGCCGGCTGCGAGCCCGAAGGTCTGCTGGAAGCGGAGCAACCGGTCGATCGCCTCGCGGTCGGAGGCGTCGGCGGCCACGAGCAGCGTGCCGTCGCTCCGGTAGTGGACCTGCCGGGACGAGGCCGCCTCGAGCTCGCGCGCGAAGGCGGGCCACGCCCGCGCGGCCTCGAGGTTGAGCGCGAGCAGGTCCTCTTCGCCGAAATGGGCCTCCGACACCGGTGCGAGCATCCCGGCCGCAGCCCAGGTCGCCCCCCGGCCCGGTGCCGGGTCGACGAGCGCCACCGTCGAGCCGCCCTGCGCCGCGCGCCAGGCCACCGCGAGGCCGATGATCCCGGCGCCGACCACGATCAGGTCGTCGTGCGGATCGGGTGCCACGACCTCATGCTAGGAGGGCACTGGAGAGCACAGGCAGGGCACTCCGGTCGCCGAAGTCGGGCCGGGGGGCGGTGTACAATGGACGGACCGCGCATGGGCCAGCGTCGTCCCGGCCGGGTGATCCCCTTCTCCCGTTGGAGCGACCGAATGACCACTGACGACGGCACCTTCCCGGACGTCCGCACCCCGGTTGCGGTCCGCAGGCTGCCACCGCACGCGTCAGACCGGACCGAGGTGCCCCGGCCTCCCGGCGGCCTCTACGACCCGCGCTTCGAGCACGATGCATGCGGTGTCGCGTTCGTCGCGGACCTCGAGGGGCGGCCGTCCCACGCGCTCGTACGACAGGCGGTCGGTGCGCTCGAGCATCTCGCCCACCGCGGCGCGACCGGCAGCGAGGAGGACAGCGGAGACGGCGCCGGGATCCTGATCCAGGTCCCCCACGCGTTCTACGCGGCGGAGACGCACTTCGATCTGCCCGACCGCGGGCGCTACGCGACCGGGACGGCCTTCCTTCCCGCGGGACCGGGACGCCGCGTCGCAGGCCATCGCGCGGGATCGAGAAGCTCGCGGAGGACGAGGGGCTGGCCGTCCTCGGATGGCGCGAGGTACCCGTCGACGACACGTCGCTCGGTTCGGTCTCGAACGCCGCACGTCCGGCGATGCACCAGGTGTTCGTCGCGCCGGGGCCCCGACGTCGACCTCGGAAGCGACGATCCGGCCCTCGTGCTCGACCGGCGCGCCTTCGTACTCCGGAAGCGGGTGGAGCACCAGTTCGAAGGCTGCTACTTCGCGTCCCTGTCGGCCCGCACGATCGCCTACAAGGGCATGCTCACCTCGCACCAGCTGACGCAGTTCTACCCGGACCTGTCCGACGAGCGGGTGGTCAGCGGCCTCGCCCTCGTCCACTCGAGGTTCTCGACCAATACCTTCCCGTCGTGGCCGCTCGCCCATCCGTACCGCTACCTCGCGCACAACGGTGAGATCAACACGCTCGCGGGCAACCGGAACTGGATGCGCGCCCGCGAGGCGCTCTGCCGGACCGAGCTGATTCCCGGGCTGGAGCGGGCGTTCCCGGTGGTGACCCCGGGCGCGAGCGACTCGGCCTCCTTCGACGAGGTGCTCGAGCTGCTCCACCTGGCGGGCCGGCCGATCCCGCACGCGGTGTTGATGATGATCCCCGAAGCCTGGGAGAACCACCGGACGATGGACCGGGCACGGCGCGACTTCTACCGGTACCACGCCACGCTGATGGAGCCCTGGGACGGTCCTGCCGCGGTTGCCTTCACCGACGGAACGGTCATCGGCGCGGTGCTCGACCGCAACGGACTGCGTCCCGCCCGTTACTGGGTGACCGACGACGGACTCGTCGTTTTGGCCAGCGAGGTCGGTGTCCTCGACGTCCCTCCGGAGAAGGTCGTTCGCAAAGGCAGGCTCCAGCCAGGGCGTATGTTCCTGGTCGACACGGAGCAGGGGCGGATCGTCGACGACGACGAGATCAAGGCGGGCCTCGCCGCCGAGCACGCCTACGGGCGCTGGCTCGACGAGGGGCAGATCCAACTCGACGACCTCCCGCCCCGGACGATGCTCACTCCCCAGCACGCCTCGGTCATCGGGCGCCAGCGCCTGTTCGGGTACACCAACGAGGAGCTGCGGCTCATCCTCGAGCCGATGGCACGCACCGGCGCCGAGCCGATCGGCTCGATGGGCTCGGACGCGGCCATCGCGGTGCTCTCGGACCGGCCGCGCCTGCTCTACGACTACTTCACCCAGCTGTTCGCCCAGGTCACCAACCCTCCGCTGGACGCGATCCGCGAGGAGCTGGTGACCTCACTCCAGTCGACGCTCGGCCCGCAGGGGAACCTGCTCGAAGCGACACCGGAGGCGTGCCGCCAGATCGTGCTGCCCATGCCGGTGATCGACAACGACGACCTCGCCAAGCTGCTCTACGTCAACGAGGACGGCAGCACACCGGGCTTCCGGGCCTTTGCCATCGACGGCATGTTCGAGGTGGCCGGCGGCGGAGCGGCGTTGCGGGAGGCGATCGAAGACGTCCGGCGCAAGGTGGGCGTTGCGATCGCCGACGGCGCCGACATCATCGTGCTGTCGGACCGCAACAGCACCGCGGAGCTCGCGCCCATCCCGTCGCTGCTGCTCGTCTCGGCGGTCCACCACCATCTGGTCCGCGAGCGCACCCGGACCCAGGTCGGGCTCGTCGTCGAGTCCGGTGACGCCCGCGAGGTCCACCACATGGCCCTGCTGAAGGGGTTCGGTGCAGCCGCGATCAATCCCTACCTCGCCTTCGAGAGCATCGACGACATGATCGCCTCCGGGCTGCTCTCGGGGGTGACCCCGCGCCAGGCGCAGAAGAACTACATCAAGGCGGCCTCGAAGGGCATCATCAAGGTGATGTCCAAGATGGGCATCTCGACGGTCGCCTCCTACACCGGCGCGCAGGTCTTCGAAGCGGTGGGCCTGGCCGCGGATGTGATCGACGAGTACTTCACCGGGACGGTCTCGAGGATCGGCGGTGTCGGGCTCGATGTCCTCGCCGAGGAGGTGGCCCGCCGGCACCGGCACGGCCAATCTCGACCGTCCCTCCGAGCTCGCCCATCGCGAACGCGAGGTCGGCGGCGAGTACCAGTGGCGGCGGGAAGGGGAGGTCCATCTCTTCAACCCGCGGACCGTGTTCAAGCTCCAGCACGCGACACGGGCCAAGCGCTACGAGATCTTCAAGGAGTACACCTCCGCAGTCGACGACCAGGCCGCGGCGCTCGCGACCCTCCGGGGCCTGATGCGGTTACGGACCGGGGTGCGACCGCCGGTGCCCCTCGACGAGGTGGAGTCCGTCTCGGCGATCGTCGCCCGCTTCTCGACGGGCGCGATGTCCTACGGATCGATCTCGGCCGAGGCACACGAGACGCTGGCGATCGCGATGAACCGGCTCGGGCGGCCGGTCGAACACCGGAGAAGGCGGAGAAGACCCCGACCGCTACACGCCCGACCGCGAACGGCGACCTCCGGCGCAGCGCGATCAAACAGGTCGCGTCCGGACGCTTCGGGGTGACGTCGCGAGTACCTGGTCAACTCCGACGACCTGCAGATCAAGATCGCCCAGGGCGCGAAGCCGGGGGAGGGAGGCCAGCTGCCCGGGTTCAAGGTCTACCCCTGGATCGCCGCGACGAGGTACTCGACACCCGGCGTCGGGCTCATCTCGCCGCCGCCCCACCACGACATCTACTCGATCGAGGACATCGCTCAGCTGATCCACGACCTCAAGTCGGCCAATCCCGAGGCTCGGGTGCACGTGAAGCTCGTCGCCGAGGTCGGGGTGGGCACCGTCGCTGCGGGCGTGGCCAAGGCGCACTCGGACGTCGTGCTCATCTCCGGCCACGACGGGGGTACCGGGGCGACGCCGCTCACTTCGCAGAAGCACGCCGGCATCCCCTGGGAGCTCGGCCTGGCCGAGACCCAACAGACGCTCATGGCCAACGATCTCCGGGACCGGATCGTCGTCCAGGTGGACGGCCAGATGAAGACCGGGCGAGACGTGATCGTCGGCGCGCTGCTCGGCGCCGAGGAGTTCGGCTTCGCGACCGCGCCCCTGGTGGTGTCCGGGTGCATCATGATCGCGCGTCTGCCACCTCGACACCTGCCCGGTCGGCATCGCGACCCAGAACCCCGTACTCCGGGAGCGCTACACCGGAACGCCCGAGTTCGTCGAGACGTTCTTCGAGTACATCGCCGAGGAGGTCCGCGAGCACCTGGCGGCGCTCGGTCTCCGCTCGCTGGAGGAGGCGGTCGGCAGGGTCGACCTCCTCGACACCGTCGAGGCCGTCGACCACTGGAAGGCCGCGCGGGCTCGACCTCGGACCCGTCCTCGAGGTCCCCGCGCAGGCCGACGGGGCGGCCCGTCACTGCGTGACCAGCCAGGACCACGGCCTCGACCGTGCGCTCGACCATGCGTTCCTCGGCCCCTGCCGCCAGGCGATCGAGGACGGGACACCGGTGCGCGCCGAGCTCGCCATCCGCAACGTCGACCGCACCGTCGGAACACTGCTCGGCCACGAGATCACCAAGCGCCACGGCGGCGCCGGCCTTCCCGACGGCACCATCGACCTCACCTTCACCGGGTCCGCCGGCCAGAGCTTCGGCGCATTCGTCCCGCGGGGGGTCACCCTGCGACTGCACGGAGACGCCAACGACTACCTCGGCAAAGGGCTGTCCGGCGGGCGGATCGTCGTCCGACCTCCCGACGGCTCGCCCTTCGCCGCAGAGGAGAACATCGTGGCCGGCAACGTCATCCTCTACGGCGCGACCGCCGGCGAGGTCTTCCTCCGCGGCCAGGTGGGCGAGCGGTTCTGCGTCCGCAATTCGGGTGCGATCGCAGTCGTCGAAGGTGTCGGTGACCATGCCTGCGAGTACATGACCGGCGGGCGTGTGGTGGTGCTCGGACCGACCGGCCGGAACTTCGGCGCCGGAATGTCCGGCGGTGTCGCCTTCGTCTGGGATCCCGCCGGGCGGCTCGCCAGCGCCTACAACGGCGAGATGGTCGACCTCGAGCCACTTTCCACCGAGGACCGCTCTGGGTGAAGGAGCGCATCGAGCTGCATCGGGACGAGACCGGCTCGGCCGTGGCCGGCCGGCTCCTCTCCAAATGGATCACGACGTCCGAGCAGTTCGTGACCGTGATGCCGAGGGACTACCGACGGGTCCTCACCGCCACCGAGCGCGCGCTCGCCGAGGGCCGCTCGGTCGACGAAGCGGTGATGGAGGCTGCCCATGGGTGACGTCACCGGGTTCCTCAAGTACCCGCGCCGGCTCCCCCGCGCCGGCCGGTACCCATCCGGTTGCGCGACTGGCGCGAGGTCTACGAGCCGTTTCCCGCCAGTGCCGCGGAGCAGCAGGGTGCGCGTTGCATGGACTGTGGGATCCCCTTCTGCCACGAGGGGTGCCCACTCGGCAACCTGATCCCCGAGTGGAACGACCTCGTCTACCGGAGCGACTGGTCGGAGGCGATCGAGCGGCTGCACGCCACCAACAACTTCCCCGAGTTCACCGGCCGTCTGTGCCCTGCGCCCTGCGAGGGCGCCTGCGTGCTCGGGATCAACGACGAACCGGTGACCATCGAGCGGATCGAGTACGAGATCGTCGAGCGCGCCTGGGACGAGGGTTGGGTCGAACCGGTGGTCCCGTCGCCGGCGACCGGCAAGCGGGTCGCGATCGTGGGCTCGGGACCGGCCGGGCTGGCCGCGGCACAACAGCTCGGCGCGTGCCGGACACCAGGTGGTCGTCTTCGAGCGCGCCGAGAAGCCCGGTGGCCTGCTGCGCTTCGGCATCCCGGAGTTCAAGATGGAGAAGGCCGTTCTCGAGCGGCGCCTGGGGCAGCTCGAGGCCGAGGGCGTCGAGTTCCGCTGCGGTGTGTCGGTCGGGCAGAGCGCACCTGAGGTCCGCCGTGCGCTCGCACCCGATGCGCGGATCGTGGAGTCCCGCACGCTCACGGCCGAGTTCGACGCGGTGGTCCTCGCCGGAGGCGCGACGCTCCCGCGTGACCTTCCGGTGCCCGGCCGCGAGCTCGCCGGTATCCATCCGGCGATGGATTTCCTGAAACCGTCCAACCTGGTCCGCGAGGGCCTCCTCGGTGCGTCGCCGATCTCTGCGGCGGGCAAGGACGTCGTGATCATCGGAGGGGGCGACACCGGCGCCGACTGCCTCGGGACCGTCCACCGGCAGGGCGCGCGGAGCGTCCACCAGCTCGAGATCATGCCGGCCCCACCGGCCGAGCGAACGGTCGACAACCCCTGGCCCACCTGGCCGGTGATCCTGCGGACCTCCGCGGCGCACGAGGAGGGGGGCGAGCGGGTCTTCGCGGCCACGACGCTCGAATTCGTCGGCGACGGGTCGGGCCACGTGGCATCGCTCCGGTGCCGGGAGGTGGAGCTCGGGACCGCGGACGACGGGCGTCCGAGCTTCCTCGAGATCGCCGGCTCGGACTTCGAGCTTCCCTGCCAGCTCGTGCTGCTCGCGCTCGGGTTCCTCGGTACCGAACGCGAGGGCGTGGTCGTCGAGCTCGGGCTCGAGCTCGACGCGCGGGGCAACGTCGCAACGGACGGCAATTGGGCCACCAACGTCGAGGGGGTCTTCGTGTGCGGGGACATGGCCCGCGGTCAGAGCCTCATCGTGTGGGCGATCGCCGAGGGCCGCTCGGCTGCCGCTTCGGTCGATCGGTACCTGATGGGCCGCACCGAATTGCCGGCGCCGCTCGTCCCCGGTCAGCTCGCGTTGCGCTGACCGCAGTGGGCGACCTGGCGACGGACACCGCGGTCACGCCGTGCGGTTCTGGCCGATACGAGGCGGAACTCTCGCAGGACTGGGAGATCTGGGGGCCGATGGGCGGGTACGTCGCCGCGTGCGCACTGCGTGCGGCCGGGGCCGCGGGTGAGCAGCCGCGCCCGGTCGCGTTCTCGTGCCACTACCTCGGTGTGGCCGAGTTCGGCCCCGTCGACCTGGTGGTCGAGCCGCGCCGGGCAGGTCGCTCGGCGACCTCCCAGCGGGTGGAGGTGAGCCAGCGGGGCCGAGCCATTCTGGATGCGATGGTCTGGAGCGTCGGGGACGACGACGACGGCCTCTCCCACGACGAGACGGTTGCACCGGCGGTGCCCGGACCGGGAGATCTCCCGAGCATGGCGGAGCTCATCCCCGACGCTGCAGACGTGCCGTACCCCTTCTGGCGGAACCTGGATGCGAAGCCTGTCGAATTCGAGGCCGAGTGGCCGCCGCCCGGGCCGCGGGCGGCGCGCTGGCAGGAGTGGCTGCGGTTCGTGCCGACCGCTTCGTTCGAGGATCCCTGGACCGACGCGGCCCGGAGCGTGATCCTCGTCGACCTCCCGAGCTGGCCCTCGGCTCACCGACCTCACGCGTGGAAGAACCCGCCCTACACGGCGCCGACCCTCGACCTGCACGTCGCGTTCCAGGCGCCGACGGCCGGACAGGAGTGGTTGCTCTGCGACGGGGAAGCGCCCCTGTCGACCGGTGGCCTTTTCTCGTGGTCGGCCCGGATCTGGTCGGAAGGCGGCCAGCTCCACGCGAGCGGTGGCGGACAGTGCCTCTACCGCAGGCGGCGCGAGTGAGCGGGAGCGAGAGCCCGGCGGCTGTCGGGTCGAGCAACTCTCGGAGACCGAGCGGCCCTCAGAAGGGCAGCGATTCCGACTGGGCGGAGACGAGCTCGTCGAACATCGCCCGGCAGGATGCCTCGTCGGGCGGGGACAGGGGGTCGCGGCGTACCGCCTCGAACGCCGGGGCGGGATCGCCGGTGAGTGCTGCTTTGACAACCAGGTCCTGCAGCTCGATCTGGGTCTTCATCAACTCGGCGAGGGGCTCGAGGATCGGCGGCATGGTCGCCGGGTCCACTCCGTCCGTGCCGGCGACGGCACCGACCTCCACGATGGCGCCCTCCGGCAGGTTGGGCACGAAGCCGCGGTTGGGGACGTTGACCGCGTTCAGCCGGCGCTCGTCGCCGGACCAGAGCGCGCCGAGCAGCGGGAACACCTCCTCCGCAGATCGGCCCGCCCGGTGCATCGGCACGTGGGAGGTCCCGTCGCCGTAGCGGGTGACCAGCCGGCCGACCCGCTCCATCACCCCCTGGTGGAATTCCACTGGCACCGGGTGCCAGCCGGCGACCTCACGTGCGTAGGGCACGTACTCGCCGATGTGACTGTCGACCGAGCAGGGAAGCAGTCCGTACTCGCGGAACATGTGGGCGACGAGGGGTGCATGGAACTGCTCGACAGCGAGCTGGACCCACGGCACCCGAGCCATCTGGCGCGCCATCGAGGTGACCGGCGGCGGAAAGTCGAAGAAGCGACGCCGCCAGAGTCGCCGGAGCCGCGGATAGAGATCTTCGCCGGTGTCCTTTCGGCGGATCTCGGTGAAGAAGGTGAAGTGGTTGATCCCCGACGCCTTCGCTTCGATCTTCGACTTGGGAATACGGAGGAGGAACGCGATCCGGCTCAGACCCCCTGCGAACTCGTGGCACATCCCGACGTTGCGGATCGTCGTGGCCGTGTTGACGGCGAGGGTCACCCTGCTCAGTGGGTTGGTCAGGTTGACGAGGAAGGTGTCGGGGCAGTAGCGGCCGATATCGTCGCAGATCCCGAGGATCGTCTTGATGGACCGCAGCGAGTGGAAGACGGCCCCGGGCCCTCCGTTCTCCCCGGTGATCTGCGTGGCGCCGTGTCGGCAGGGGATCTCGTAGTCCTCCCTCCAGTGCAGCCATCGTCCGGTTTCGGCGCTGGTCAAGCAGAAATCGGCGCCGTCGAGCGCTTCGGCCGGATCGAGCGAACTCTCGATCCGGATCGGGGAGCCATTGCGATCGTTGGCCCGATCGGCAAACCGGCGCGCCACCGCGAGGCGCTCGGGGCTCACGTCGTGGAGCATCATCGTGGCGCCCCGAACCCGCCGGGTGTTGATCGCGTCGAGGACCATGACGGGTCCGAAGGACATCCCGCCCGCTCCGATGAGACAGATCTTCGGTCCTTGTCGGTCGGTCATGGATCCTCCTCGGCGGCCCCTTCGGATGGTCCGCTCGGACCGTTGCCCCGGCATTCGAGGGCTCCGATCCCGATCGGATCGTATCGGTCGAAGGGACGACGGGAGGGTTGGTCGTCTCCTCAGGCCTGCGTCGCCGCGCGCCGCCGTCTCGGGAATGGGCTGGCACAATGACCGGGATCACGCACCACCTCGAATTCCGACGGCTACGAGGCCGAGGAGGTGTTCTGGACACTCGTGCGGCGAGGACCTCGCGGACCCCCCCGGTCCGGCGGTGCCCTTCGGTCGTCCGGCGCTTTCCGGTGGTGTTCGGGTTCTTCGGGCTGCTCGCAGTCGTCGCCTCCGGCTGTGCGATGACGGCCCGGGGCCCCGGGCGCGGAACGGTCCAGGGGACCCATGCAACCGCTTCTCCTTCTCCCTCTCCTTCTCCCTCTCCTTCTTCGAGGTCGAAGGTGGGGTCGAGTACCTCTGGCAGGTCGGGGCCGCAGGGACTCCCGGCCCCGACGCCGTTGGTGCCTTTTGAGTACCCGGCCCTTGCCGGGGAAGGCCGGTGGATCCCCGCCGCGCGCACCGTGGACTCCCGGGCGGCTCTCTACCTGACAACCCTGCGCCCGGAGGGTTCTTCCGAGCCCGCCGGCATCGCCTGGATGGACACCAAGCTGCTCCGCGCGACCCTCTATTCGGGGAGCATCAGCCCCGGGCAGGGCCCCTGGGAGTACACGGCGCCCGTCCAACCGGCAGCGGCCATGGAACTGGTGTGCGCGTTCAACGGCGGCTTCAAGCTGGCCGACACCCGAGGCGGCTACTACGCCGAGAACCGAACCTTCGCCCCGCTGGTTCCTGGCGCTGCGTCGCTGGTGATCACCGCGGACGGTGGAGCGACCGTCGGCGAGTGGGGACGTGACGTCTCGATGTCAGCGGATGTCGTCTCGGTGCGCCAGAACCTGACCCTTCTCGTCGACGGCGGTCATCCGGTCGCGGGGCTGGTGCCGGGTGACATCTCCACTTGGGGATCGACCCTCGGCAACGTGCCCCGGGTCTGGCGATCGGGCCTCGGGGTCACCGCGGACGGGGCACTCGTCTATGTGTCCGGTCCGTCGCTCGACATCGTGCAACTGGCGGACCTGCTCGTACGGGCAGGAGCGGTGCGGGCCATGGAGCTCGACATCAATCCTGCGTGGGACACCTTCACCTTCTACACCCCGTCACCGGGCGCACCTGCCTCACCGGCGAACGGGACGGATCTTCTGAGCTCCATGTCCGGCGGGACCTCCCGTTTCTTCGATCCCTCGTGGGCGCGGGACTTCGTGACGATGTCAGCACGATGAGCGGTGAAGGGGTGGGTCGCGCGGGGCGGATCCCGCGGACGCGCCGGGCACGTCGCCGTCGACGTAACTCATCGTGACCAGGGCGGTCGCGACGAGGGGTCGCGGCCGACGTCGTGGAGGCGGACGTCGACGAACACTGCTGGCGCCCCGCCCGAAGCAGGGTGGCCACGGCCCGCACCGGCCCCACGGTCGCGGCCGACAGATAGCTGAGGGCCATGCTCGAGGTGACGGCCGGTCGTTCTGCAGCGGCCACGGCGACGTAGGCGCCGGCCCGATCCACGAGGGCTGCGACCAGTCCTCCGTGGACGGCGCCAGCCGGTCCACGGATGGAGTCCACGATGTCGAGCTCGACGACATGAACGCCGCCGAGTTCGTAGCTCCGGTGCGGGAGCACGTCGAGCAGGGAGCATCCCATCGACATGGCGGGCCATCGTAGGCCGAGCCTGCCGGACCCCCGCGTGATCGGGATACGCGGCCCTCAGGCCGGGCCGTGTCACGGGCGGTGCGGAAGGAGCGGGATAGAGTCCCCCGATGGCGCTCGGGGAAGGAGCCGTTCGGCTCGACGGTCGCGTCGCGGTAGTGACAGGCGGCGGCTCGGGCATCGGACGAGGCATTGCGCAAGGGTTCACCGCGTTCGGCGCGTCGGTCGTCATCTGGGAGCGGGATCCGTCCAGCTGCGCGGAGGCGGCGGCCGAGATCGGTGCGATCGGGATGACCGTCGACGTGCGCGAGCCGGATCAGGTCGACGACGCACTTGCTCGGACGGCCGACGAAGCGGGACCCGTTCGGATCCTCGTGAACAACGCCGGTGGCGTCTTCGCCGCGCCGTTCCTCGAGAGTACGGAGAAGGGATGGGACGCACTCCACCGGGCCAACCTGCGTCAGGTATTGCTCTGCACACAGCGGGTGGCCCGATCGATGGTCGCCGCGGAGAGCCCCGGAAGCGTCATCAACGTCACCTCCATCGAAGGTCGCCGCGCGGCACCGCTCTTCGCTGCGTACGCGGCCGCGAAGGCGGGAGTGATCAGTTTCACGAAGACGGCTGCTCTCGAGCTTGCTCCGCACGGGATCAGGGTCAATGCGTTGGCGCCGGACATCACCCTGACCGAGGGCCTACGCGCCGTGGCGCCCCCGGGGAGCGAGGAGCGCTTCGGGGCGATCGTCCCGATGGGCCGAGCAGGTCATGTCGACGAGATGGCCGGTGCGGCCCTGTTCCTGGCCTCGGATCTCGCAAGCTACGTGACGGGTCAGACGCTCCATGTGGACGGAGGATCGGAGGCCGCCGGTGGCTGGTATCACCACCCCGCGACGGGGGAGTACGTCCTCGGCCCACCGTGACCAGGCCGGAAGCGGCCGTTCGGGCAGGATCTTCCTGGGCGATCCGGGCGGGATGCGCCGAGGAGGCAGGGCTCGGGGTCGCATCTCGGGTGCACTTGCGAATCCATGACATCACATGATGTATGGTGATGTCATCGGCTCAATGACATCACATGATGTATGGTGATGTATGCCGATGTCGTGACGACACGGGGACTCTCCCGACGGGAGACGCCTCGGCGCTCCGGGACGGGCGGAATCTGGTGGCTCGGCACGGACCTGAAGACCGCTCTGAACTGGACAAATGCTGTGCTCTGCCCTTTCGGAGGGCGTAAGCGCGCCGGGGCCGATTGGTCAAGCCCCACCGGCGTCGCTACAGTTCCCCGGTTGATTGCAGGGGGCACCCAGCCGAGCAGCGTCGCATCAGCAGCGGCGCACGAACCCGGTAGCCGCCACGGTTGCGAGATCGGGGCCGGCTGGGACGAGGGAGATAGCGACGCACACACCACTCATCATCCGGACGTAAGAACCCGCTAGCACACCCGGCTTGTAGAGCGAGGCCGTACCACCCTTCCCGGTGCTCGGCTGGGGCGTTGAATGCACCGATGTGGGGTCCACCCAACCAAAAGAGAGTCAGGTCGCGCCCCGAGGGCCTTCTTGACCGACCGAGGAAAGGTCACCCACAGTGCTTCCCATTGCCGCGCGGCGTGCTGCCCGCGTTCCCACTACCGCCACACCCGACGACACCTCCGGACGGGCTGAGCTCCGACCTTCCGGCAAGGAGCCTCTCCCGAGAGCCGGACGTCTTCGCCGAATTGCCGTACTCGCGGTCCTCGCCGGAGTGCTCGCTTTCCCGATCAGTTTCCTCGCACGCGACGTACCTGCGGCGGCCTCGCTGCCCGACGGCGCCGGCATGGTGCTCAACGCACCGATCATCGCCGCTGCCACCACGCCGGGCGGCCAGGGCTACTGGGAGACGGGTTCCGACGGTGGCATCTTCACCTTCGGCGCTGCGACGTACTACGGCTCCACCGCATCGCTGACCCTCAACAAGCCGATCGTCGCCATCCAGAGCACTCCCGATGGCAGGGGCTACTGGCTCGTGGCATCCGATGGCGGCATCTTCGCCTTCGGCGACGCCGGGTTCTTCGGCTCCACCGGGTGGCTTCGCTTGGACCAGCCCATCGTCGGGATGGCCCCGACCCACGACGGCAAGGGCTACTGGCTCGTCGCATCCGATGGCGGCATCTTCGCCTTCGGCGACGCGGGGTTCTACGGGTCGGCGAGCGGTATGTCGCCGACGAGCCCGGTCGTCGGGATGGCGCCGACGCGGGGCGGACACGGCTACTGGCTCGCCGCTGCCAACGGGGCCGTCTACGCGTTCGGCAACGCGCCCTTCGACGGCACGGTGCCACCCGGAGTTTCGGCGGTCGGGATCACCCCCGCCGGGACGGGCTATCGGATCGCGACCACCGACGGTGGCGTGTACGCCTTCGGGGGAGCGCCCTTCGACGGCTCGCTCGGCGGTCATCCCCTGAACAAGCCGGTCGTCGGTCTGTCCGGTCGCACCGACGGCTACCTCCTCGTCGCATCGGACGGCGGGGTGTTCGCGTTCGGCCGGATGGGCTATTTCGGCTCGCTGGCAGGGAGTACCGTCTACAGTCCGCCGGTCCCGTTCGCGTGGCCGGCCAGCGACGGGATCACCTCGTTCCAGCGGGCTGCCTGGGACAGGGTCAACATGTGCGAAGAGGGAGGCGTCTGGACCGTCGACGGCCCGATCTTCAGCGGCGGGCTGGGTTTCAGTCACACCAACTGGAACCAGTTCAACACTTTTGGGTTCCCCTCAGATGCCGCGTTCGCAACGCCCGACCAACAGATTCGGGTCGCAGTGGCCTTCGCGTCCACGTATTGGGGAAACCCGAACGCCGCACCTGACCAGAACGGCTGCACCGGCGGGTACTGACCCACCGACCTCTTGATGTGGCACGGTGTAGCCGGTGCCGCCGTACGAGAGGATCTCGTCGTTCTACGACGCGGTGATGGACGACCCGGGACCCCGCGCCGAGCGGGTCGCAGGATGGATCGAGCGCTACCGGCCAGGGGCGCGATCCCTCCTCGAGCTCGGTTGTGGGACCGGGTCGATCCTCGCCCGCTTGCCCCAGGTCCCGGGGCGCACGGGGCTCGACTCCTCACCACGGATGCTGGCGATCGCCCACGAGCAGGTTCCGGCTGCCCGGCTGATCCAAGGGGACATGAGCTCGTTCTCGCTCGGAGAACGCTTCGACGTGGTGATCTCCGTCTTCGACTCGATCAACCACCTGCTGGATTTCGACGCATGGTGCTCGATGTTCGATGCAGTGCACCGTCACCTTCTCGACGACGGGCTCTTCCTCTTCGACGTCAACACGGTCGGAGAGCTCCTTCGGCTCGGCGGCGAACCGCCGTGGGTGTTCGACTTCGACCGCGGAGTGATGATCATGGACGTCACGGCCGTCGCCGACGGTGTGGCCAGCGTTCTCTCCGACTGGGACATCCGGATCTTCGAGCGCACGGAAGGATGCCGGTTCAGGCTGCATCGGGAGCGGATCGGCGAGCTCGCGGTGAGCCTCGACAGCATCACCGCGTCACTCGCGGACCGCTTCGAGTTGCTCGAGTCGGAGAGCGACACCGGCGGCGAGCCAACCGACGAGTCGGTGAAGGCACACTTCGCCTACCGGAGAGCGGGCTGAGCGGTGGGCGCGATCGGCGGTGCCCACGGCGCGACTCGGCGACGGCGACACCGGTCCTGTCCGAGCATCGTCCCCGCCGCCTGCTTCGCCACGATGGTGCTCGCCGGCTGTTCCGCGCCCGCCCCGTTCCTCGGATCGTCCGCCACGACCCGGGTTCCCGGCACCGTGTCGAACACGCTTGCTCCCGGACCGGACTCGACCGGCACGACGGGAGCGGCCGCCGCCTCCGCCGGGCTTGCCGGCACCGCGGGGGCTTCGAGCGGCACCGCGGGGGCTTCGAGCGCCACCGGAGCCTCCGCGACCGATGCGGCAGGTGGGGCGTCGCCCACGTGTGACAGCGGGACGGTCGAGGTGAGCGTCGACCCGGACGGCTCGTCCACGGTCTGCGTGGTGGTCGGCGCTCAGCTGGTGATGCATGGAGGTGCCGGCGGTGTGGCCGGATCCTGGCCGGGCCCCGTCACACTGTCACCACCGGGTGTCCTCGCGATCGCCTCCACCGTCTCGACGACCGACGGTCTGACGGCGACCTTCCGTGCCCTGACCACGGGAAGGACGGTCGTGCGGGTCCCCTTCGTGGCGACCACCCCCCGTTGCCGACCGACCCCCTGTACGCCGATTCCGGGGTTCCCGCTCGTGCTAACCGTCACCGTCGTATCGGCGCCGGGCTGACCAGAGGCCCACGGGGCACGACGCCCGATCGCGGCACTGACCGTGTCGGGAAAGCCGCATGCCAGGCAGGGGGAGCGCTCAGCTGTCGGCGTAGGGCACGACCGACGCGTCGGGACCCGGGAAGAACAGGTCCTCGTGTCCGGTGTCGCCCCATCTGACGATGTAGGGAGGTTCGCCGTTCTGGTGTCGCAGCTCGACGACCTCGCAGTCCCGATCGGGCTGTCCGGTTCGATGGCCACCGATCACGATGCGGTCTCCGACTTTCGCATGCATGGTTCCTCCTCGCCTCCTTCTCGCGGACGTTCCGCGTGCGCTGTCCAAGGCCATCGTCGACCCGCCGTGCGGTTCCGGCAAGGGCCGAAGGTCCTCCTGCCGCCCTGAGTGGTTCCCTACCCCGGTCGGGTGGCTCCGACCAGGTCGGGCCACGCGCCGTCCTCGATGCGGACCGTCGAGCCGGTATGGGGTGCGTCGATCATCTCGCCTGCTCCCACGTAGATCCCCACATGGTCCACGGCACCTGGTCCGCCTCCGAAGAACAAGAGGTCTCCGGGTGCGACTGCCGAACCGGTGGGAACCGGAGGACCGGCGTCGTACTGCTCCTGCGCAGTGCGCGGCAGCGATCGGCCGGCCTGTGCATAGGCGGCCTGGGTCAATCCCGAGCAGTCGAACCCCCCGGGTCCGGATCCGCCCCAGAGATAGGGGACACCGAGCTGACCGGCCGCGAAGCCGAGCGCAGCAGCGGCCGCACCGTCCAAACCGGGGTTGTCGGCGAAGGCGATCGAGAGGGTGAGCACGGTGTTCGCGTAGAGCGTGGAATGGTTGTAGGCCTCGACCGCGTTGCGTATCGAGCCGGGATTCGGCGGCGCCGTCGGCGCAGAGCATGGTGGCGGCCGTATAGACGGCGTCGACCGGGTCGTAGGGCGACGGTGGTCGCAGGCCACCGGGGCCGATCGTGGCGTAGGCGGCGAAGGTGGCCGGCTCGAACTGCATGGGACCCTCGGCGCCGGCCGAGTTGGCGCCCGAGGCGACACCGGGCGCGGTCGACTGCCCGTTGTCGGACTCGACGGTGCCGATCGCGGCGAGGAGCGACCAGGTGAGGCCGGGGCAGGTGGCGGCCGCGTCCTGGTAGAGGGTGAGCCAACCGGCCGGGACCACTGCCCCGGCGCCTGCCGAGCCGGCGGATCCGACCGTCCCACCCGACACCGTCGGGACGAGAGCGGCAGCGAGGCATGCCGCGGTCAGGCTCAGGGTGAAGACCGCGGCAGTGATCGCGGTCACGAGCTTGCCCATCGCGCACGACTCCGGAGATCTGGTCCGACGAGGTGAGCGAAGTGCTCAGAAGCGTCTCGGGTGCCGACCGCGTGCTGTCGCAAGCGTCCGAGGAGATGCGTCCGAGCGCGAGTAGAGCATGTGGCGCCAGGATGCACAAGGCCTGCGGTGTCACCGCCGCCCGGCTCCCACCCCGCCCCTACACCATTGTCGCCGGCGGGATGGACCCCGCCGTCAGCCGGGCGGGACCTGCCAGTGCTCGAGATCGGTGCTGCGCGCCACCCCGATCCGGGCGTGGCCCCAGCCGCCGAATGCGGTGAGCTCGGTGCTGCCGGCGTAGTACAGATAGAACTCGTGGGCCCCTGAGGAGGAGACGTCGCACAGGTACGCCGAGTTGGCATGTTCGTAGTCCGCTCCGGTCACGCCCGAACCGGAATTGAAGGCCTCAGAGGGCACGGCGAGCTCGCGCCCGCCGGACCAGTCGAGCCATCCCCGCGGCGAGTTCACCTCTCCCGCGAGGGTGAAGAGCCAGGGCTGATCGAGCGTGTTGGACGTCGCGAGGAGCCGCCAGGCGCCATCGAGGTGGACGAACTCGTAGTTCTCGACGGTGTCCCCGTAGACCGAGATGTCCGGTCGCCCGACCAGCACCCAGGGACCTCGCAACGTGCCGCTCGTGGACCGGGCCAGCTCGAAGACCTGACGCCCGCCGGAGGACGAGAACTTGAACCCGAGGAGGAGCAGGTGGCCCGTGTCCACCAGCGCGCCGTCGATCATCCGGTCACCGGGCTCGGGCGCGAGGTTCTGGGCCAGAGGCTCCGGCGCCGACCAGGTGCGCAGATCGGTGGAGGTCCGGAAGTAGAGCCGCGCAGCGACGCCCGAGCTGTTGCCCGGGTCGGACTGGTAGGTCGCCACGAAGCGCCCGTCGGCCTCGCGCACCAAGTCGGGCGACGCCGCCCCGACGACGCCGGGCTGCGCGGGCCACGGGGTGGGAGCGGACCAGTGGAGGAGGTCGGGACTCGTCGCGGTCGCAACGTTCCAGTGGACGCCGCCCGGCGAGGTCGGAGCGTCGGTGACTTCGCTGAACAGCATGTGCCAGGCGCCGGCGAACCAGACGACGGCCTGGTCCTTCACGCCGGCTGCTGGATCGGAGACGACGGGGTTGCGGAGTGCCGACCATGCGACGGACGGTGTCGCCCCGACCGGGACCACGCACGCGTGACCGGCCCCTCCGGCGAGCGCGGCGCTGGTGAGCGTCCCGCTCACGCGCTGCGCACGGGCGCCGCCCATGGACCCCGACGCGGACCCGCACGCGGTGAGGAGACCGGCGACGAGAATGGTCGCCAGCCCCGCCGCGAGCCCCGTCGGGTGCCGGACTACCCGGGCACAGGGACGGCGCCCTGCGCGTCCTGCCCGATCACGGGCAGCCTGCTCGGCACGCCACGACACGGGCGGACCCTAGCGGAGCGGCCGTGGCCGGTGGTGACCCGGCTCGGTAAGCTCGACCCACCGCAGTCACAGGCGGCAAACGGGGAGGACCGAACGTGCTCAGCACCATGCAGGACGCACCGCTGTTGGTCAGTGGGATCCTGCGCCACGGACAGCGCGTCTACGGCGAGAGCCGGGTGCACACCGTCACCGCTCCCGACGGCAGCGGCGACGAGGCCACCTTCACCGAGGTCGCGGCGCGATCCGAACGGCTCGCCAAGGCACTGGGGCGGCTCGGCGTGGGGGATTCGGACCGCGTGGGCACCTTCCTCTGGAACAACCAGACCCATCTCGAGGCCTACCTGGGCATCCCTTCGATGGGTGCCGTCCTGCACACCCTCAACCTGAGGCTCTTCCCCGAACAGCTGTCCTTCGTGATCAACCACGCCGAGGACAAGGTCATCGTGGTGGACGGCTCGATCGCGCCGCTCCTCGCCAGGGTCCGCGATCAGTTGAGCACCGTCAAGCACATCGTCGTCGCCGGTCCGGGCGACACGAGCGGGCTGGGCGAGACGCTCTCCTACGAGGAGCTGCTCGCCGCGGAGGAGCCCGGCTGCGACTGGCCCAGCTTCGACGAACGCCAGGCCGCGGCGATGTGCTACACGTCGGGCACCACCGGGAATCCGAAAGGTGTGGTCTACAGCCATCGGTCCACCTATCTGCACACGATGGCAATCACGTCGGGCTCCTCGCTCGGCGTCAACGAACGCGACAGCATCCTCTCGATCGTGCCGATGTTCCACGCCAACGCGTGGGGGACGCCGTACGGCGCGTTCCTCACCGGGGCGGACATGATCATGCCCCAGCAGTACCTCCAGGCCGAACCGCTCGCTTCGATCATCGCCCGTCATCGCCCCACCGTGTCGGCGGGCGTGCCGACCATCTGGAGCGACCTCCTGCGCCACGCGCAGACCCACCGTGTCGACCTGTCGTCGCTCCGGTTGATCACCGCGGGGGGCGCGGCAGTCCCGCGTCAGCTCATCGAGCGGTTCCGGGACGAACTGGGCGTCGAGTTGGTCCAGGGCTGGGGCATGACCGAGACGAGCCCTCTCTGTGCCCTTGCCCTCCCGCCGAGGGGAACGCCGCCCGAGGAGGAGATCGAGTGGCGGTCGAAGACCGGTCGCATCGTCCCCGGGGTGGAGGTGCGGGTAGCCGCGGAGGACGGTTCGATCCTCCCCAACGACGGCGTGTCGGTCGGCGAGTTCGAGGTGCAAGGTCCCTGGATCACCGGCTCGTACTACGAGGACCCCTCGCCTGACCGCTTCCACGACGGTTGGTTGCGCACCGGCGACATCGGCTCCCTCGACCACAAGGGCTTCATGCAGATCAGCGACCGGACCAAGGACGTGATCAAGTCGGGTGGGGAGTGGATCTCCTCGGTCGAGCTGGAGAACGAGGTCATGGCCCACCCCGAGGTGATCGAGGCGGCGGTCATCGCGGTGCCGGACGAGCGCTGGAGCGAGCGTCCCCTCGTGGCGGTCGTCTTGGAGCAGGGCTCGAGCGCCACGCCCGACGAGCTGGTCTCGTTCCTCACCGACCGGGTCAGCCGGTGGTGGCTTCCGGAGCGCTGGGCACTCGTCGAGGAGGTCCCGAAGACGAGCGTCGGAAAGTTCGACAAGAAGGTCCTCCGCTCCCGCTACGCCGAGGGCGACTTCGAGGTCATCGAGGTCTCGATCTCCACAGGTCGCTGACCGGGTACCGCCGGTGGCATCCGACCTCGCCGACATCGCCGCACGTCTGAACGGCATCGGCGAGGAGCTGGCCGACGTGGCTCTCGACCGTCTCCGCGAGGCGAGCCGGACGGTCCGCGAAGGGGGGGCACCCGATCCGGTGTTGCGCGACGAGGAGAAGCGGATCACGAGGGCACGCCGTGCGGTCGAAAAGGCCGCCCTCTTGCTCGGGCAGATGCCGGAGGTCGCCGAGGAGCCGTGAGCCGCGGCGGTGGCCGGTCCTCGGTCAGCCGTCGACGGTTACCGAGAGGACCACGGGGGGGAGCACGGCGCCGCCGCTCGCCGTCAGGTGGACGGCGAGGTCGTAGGTGCCGGGCACCGAGCCGGTGATCGAAAGGGTCTGGGTCGGCTGGAGCCCCTCCGTGCAGGAGGCTGCCGCGGCGAACGTCCCCGAGGACGGGGACGCGTCGAGCGGGGTACCGCCTGCGACCTGCCAGGTCACCGGAGGCGCGTCGGCACCGGCCCGGTCGATGCCGAGCTGGACGGTCACCGTCTGGCCGGCCGTCACCGACACCGCGCCGTTGGGCACCGAGAAGCCGACGGCGGGGAGCCGGCCGGTGGCCACTGAGGGCGGACCGTCGCCGGGGGCCGCGCCCCAGCCGCGATCGGGGGTGCTCCCGAGCGTGTAGGTGAGGGCGCCGCCGGTGCGGAGGACGACCGACGGCAGCCAGGGGAGGTTCCAGTCGGAGGCGGTGGTCGCCGGGGCGCCGGAGTGCCCGCCCGAGCCCGCCGGTGCGCACGTGGCGGCGGTCCGTGGCGAGGCCACGCCCGCGACGCGCAATCGGTGGACGTACGGGTTGGCCGAACCTGCACCGGGGGCGTGCACGGTGATCGACTTCCCGTCGGCCAACCGGACCACGGCGGTCGGGAAGAAGGGTGTCGAGAGGGAGAGGTTCGCCGACCCCGGGGTGAGCGGGTAGAGGCCGAGCGCAGCCCACACGTACCAGGACGACAGCGCGCCGAGATCGTCGTTGCCGGGTTCGTCGACCGGCGCGTCGGCGTAGCCGGCGCTCGCGACGGTGCGAACCTCGGCCTGGGTGCGCCAGGGTGCTCCGAACGCGTCGTACTCCCAGGGCGCCCAGAGGTCGGGCTCGTTGCCCGGCCAGTCGTTGGGCTCGTACCGCGACGAGGCGAGCTGGGCGAAGAAGGCGTCCAACTGGCTTCTCGCCGCAGCCGGACCGCCCATCAACGCCGCGAGGCCGGCCAGGTCCTGTGGGACCGACCAGGTGTACTGGACGGCGTTGCCCTCCTCGAACCCCGTCTGGCCCCCGGGCTCGAACTGCGAGGTCTGGAACGCCGGGCCGGTCGGGAAGGCGCCACCGGTGGCCCGCGCGCCGAGGTACCCGGTCGGCGGGTCGAAGAGGTACTCCCAGTTGTGCGCGCGCTCGAGCATGGACTTCTCGAGCGCGTGGTCGCCGCGGGCCCCGGCCAACGTCGCGATGGAGAAGTCGTCGATCGCGTACTCGAGGGTGGCCGACGCCCCGTCCGAGTAGGTGATCGAGCCGAGGTCGAGGGACCCGGCATCCACGTAGTGCTGGTGGAGGTACTGGTCGAGGTACTGACGCTCGATCTCGAGACCGTGGGCCGTTTCGGTGCGCGTGGCACCTTTGACCATGGCGCGCAGGGCTGCACCGACGTCGAAATTGCGGACTCCGAACGCGTAGGCCGACGCGATGATCGGATCAGCCGAGTCGCCGTTCATCTGCGAGGCGTCGCCGTCGGGCATGGCCCATTTCGGCAGCCATCCCCCCTGCTCGGCGTCGTCGACGAGGGACTGGACCATGTCGCCCGCCTGATGGGGGGCGATCATCGACACCAGCTGGATCTGGGACCGGTAGGTGTCCCACTCGGAGAAGTTCGAGTAGACGAGCCGGTTCTCTGCGTGGTGGACCTTGCCGTCGTCCCCCCGGTAGTCGCCGGAATGGTCACTCACGACGCTCGGGAAGAGGAGCGAGTGATAGAGCGCGGTGTAGAAGATCCGCTGCTGGGTGGGGGTGCCACCTCCCACGCGGATCTGCCGGAGCAGGTCGTTCCATCGCTGCCGGGCGCGGTCCTCGACGTGCGACAGCGACCAGCCGGGGTCCTCGGCGGCCAGATTGGCCCGGGCGCCCGCGGTGCTGACGTAGGAGATCCCGACCTTCATCAGCACCGCCGGGTCGGTGGTGGTGTCGAAGGTGACCCATGCTCCGCAAGCGGCCCCCGAGCACGAAGTCCGGCCAGGCCACACCGACGACCCGTTCCAGCTGCCGCCGGCCGCGAAGGAGCGGTCGAAGCGAACGGCGAAGTAGAGGGTGTAGCTCGTGCCGGTGCCGCAGAACTGGTCCGCGGTGACCGACCCGACGACCTCGTCCCGGCCGAGCAGATGGACGGTCGAGGATTCGATGGTGTTGGCACCCGCGGCCACCTTGAACAGGACGTTCGCCTGTCCGGTGCGGGGGAAGGAGAAGCTCGAGAGCCCGGTCCTCGTCGTCACGGCGAGCCGGGTGTCGATCGTCGCGGGAGCGTCGAGCGAGACCGAATAGCGGCCGGGCGACGCGTGCTCGCCGTCGTGGGTGAAGGTCGCCTGCGCGGCTTCGGGGTCCTGGCCGATGCCGCCGACCGTCGGCAGGATCGGCACGTCGTTGAATCCGGTGCAGCCGGTTCCGCTGAGGGTCGTGAGGCCGAACCCGGTCAGCGACCGGTCGGCGTAGGAGTAGCCGGACCCTGCGCCTGCGGCGTCGGGCGTCGTGACCGGGCTCCACTGGAGCATCCCGAAGGGCACGTCGGCTCCCGGGAACTCGCCGATGGCCCCCGCAGCCGTCCCCGAACCCGTCCCGTCGATGGGGTCGACGAGGGCGGTGGGGTCGTCCACGAGCGAGGGGGCCGCGCGGGGAGGTCCTCGCGGAGACCCCCTGCACGGGCGCCGGAGCGGCCGACGCGGCCGTCGAGGTTCGTGCACCGAGGAGGAGCGAGCCGAGGCTGACCGCGACCGCGAGCGAGACGGCGAGCGCCCGCCCGGCCGCCGACCGGCTCGCCGGCCTCCGACGGCGGGTGGGGGCGTGCACCCGGGTGACCGTACCCGAGCCGGCCAACGGGCGCAGGATCAGGCGCCCAGCCGGTTGAGGGCGTCGATGAGCTGGCGGAGCCGTCCGTAGTGCAGCTTGTCGAAGCGGAACGCGAGGCGCGGGAGACCGAGCACGTCGTGGTCGTGGCGCTCGGGTGGCAGGGGCTTCGAATGCCGGATCACGCCCGAGGTCACGATGTCCGCGAAGCGACGGTTGAGCTCGGCCAGCTCGGCGCGGGTCGGGGCGGTCGAAAGGCGGACGACGAGGAGGTCCCCGACCCACCGGCACGAGTGGTAATTCCGGTAGAAGCCGACGAGCTCGGAGGTCGCGCTCGCGACGTCGTCGGTGATCGCGAAGAAGGCCCGGTCATCGTCGGACACGAGACCCCGCGGCTCCACCTCGTCGGCGAGGAACCGGGTCCATCCCTCCCAGTAGGTGCCGCCGGGGATGTCGAGCATCACGACCGGCGCCGGCTCGGCCTTGCCGGTCTGGAGGAGCGTCAACAGTTCGAATCCTTCGTCGAGCGTGCCGAATCCGCCGGGCAGCACGACGTAGCCGTCCGACTCCTTGATGAGCATGAGCTTGCGGGTGAAGAAGTACCGCATCTCCACGAGCTTCGGGTCCTGCGCGATGAAGGGATTGGCGCCCTGCTCGTGGGGGAGCCGGATGTTGACCCCGATCGAGCGCTCACGGCCCGCCCCTTCCATGCCGGCCGCCATGATCCCCGGACCGGCGCCGGTGACCACCATCCAGTCCGCAGCCGCCATCGAGGCCGCGAGGTCCCGCGCCTGGTCGTAGGCGGGATGGTCGGCTTCGGTGCGCGCCGATCCGAAGATGGTGACCTTCCGGCGGTGACGGTAGGGGCGGAAGATGCGGAACGCCTCGGCCATCTCGGACAGTGCGGAGTCGGCCACCTTGAGATCGATGACCTCGGTACCCTCGCCGGCCAGGCCACTCACCGTGGCGAGCATCGAACGGTAGAGGCGGACCTGGGTGTTCGAGACCCCGGTGGCCTCGAGGTGCCGGCGCAGCTGGTCGGCCACGCCCTCGAGGGCACGTCGCCCGCCCTCGGTGTCGTCCATCTCAGCCGGTCGCGACGAGGGGTGGCGCGTGGTCGCCTGAGGACGCGACCCGTCCGTAGAGGGTGGTGCGCTGGACGAGCCTGCGACCGAGCGGCTCGACGATCGCGGCGAACGCGTCCGCGTCCATCATCTGACCGTGCGACGCGCCGGCGGCACGCGAGATGTTCTCGTCGATGAGCGTCCCACCGAGATCGTTGACGCCCGCGCGGAGCAACTGGGAGATGCCGTCGGGCCCCAACTTGACCCAGCTCGCCTGGATGTTGTCGATGGCGCCGCGGTAGGCGATGCGCCCCACGGCGTGCATGAGCAGGGTCTCGCGGAAGGTCGGCCCGCGGCGTGCCCCGCGGCGGAGGTAGATCGGCGCGGCCATGTGGACGAAGGGCAGGGGGACGAATTCGGTGAAACCCCCGGTCTCACGCTGGAGCGCACGGGTCCGGAGCAGATGGCGCGCCCACGAGCGCGGCTGTTCGACCGCACCGAACATGATGGTGACGTTGGAGCGCAACCCGACACGGTGGGCCGTGCGGTGCGCCTCCAGCCATTGATCGGTCGAGATCTTGTCGGGGCAGAGCACGGCGCGGACCGGGTCGTCGAGGATCTCCGCCGCCGTGCCCGGCAGGGTCTTGAGCCCGGCGTCGCGCAACTGCACCAAATAGTCGGCGAGGGGCATGCCGGAACGACGGGCACCCTCGGTGACCTCGAGCGCGGTGAAGCCGTGGATGTGGATGGCGGAGGATGCGGCACGCACCGCCCGGATCACCTCGAGGTAGTAGTCGCCGTCGAAGGACGGGTGGATGCCGCCCTGCAGGCAGACCTCGGTGGCACCGAGGGCTTCGGCCTCGCGGACCCGATCGGTGATCTCTCCCAGTTCGAGGAGGTACGGCGCTCCTCGGAGGTTGAGGGAGAGAGGGCCCTTCGAGAACGCGCAGAACCGGCACTTGAAAGTGCAGACGTTGGTGTAGTTGATGTTCCGGTTCGAGACGTAGGTCACCTCGTCCCCGACGTACCGGGCCCGGATGGCGTCGGCGACAGCGGCGACGTCCCGCACCTCGTGGCCCCTGGCGGAGAACAGGGTGACCAGGTCGTCCTCGCCGAGCTCGTCCCCGTCGAGCGCACGGTCGAGCACCGTGCGGACCGGGCCCGGGGACACGGATCCGCCGAGGGACGGCGCAGCGGGACCGTCGGTGTGGCGACCGAGGAGGTCGGGCGGAGGGTCGCCGGCGCCCGAGCACCAGGGGTGGTCGCGTCCGAGCCCCTCGGCGTCCGCCGCGTCGAGGACCGGAAAGCGCATCGCGTCGTCGAGCCAGCGCCGCGGATCGAGCGCGAACTCCGGGTAGAGCGTGAGGCGCGGCGCGAGCACGTGCCCCGCGGCCTCGGTGGCCCCGCGCAGCGCGTCGAGCGCGGGCCAGGCGCGCTCGGGGTTCACGTGGTCGACGGTCACCGGCGAGACGCCGCCCCAGTCGTCGATGCCCGAGTCGAGCAGGGGGCCGAGATCGTCGGAGAGATTGGGTGGCGCCTGCAGGTGCACCTCGGCCGGTAGGACCAGCCGCGCCGCGGCGACGGTCCAGAGGAGCTCCGTGCTCGGGCAGGGCGCGGCGTCGTGCATGGCGGTGCCCGGCTTCGGAAGGAAGTTCTGGACGATGACCTCCTGCACGTGCCCGTGACGGTGGTGGCTCGCGGCGATGGCCTCGAGCGCCTCGAGCCGGTCGGCCCGCGACTCGCCGATGCCGACCAGCAGCCCGGTGGTGAAGGGCACCCCGGCCCGGCCTGCTGCCTCGAGCGTCGCCAGGCGGCGCGCAGGTGCCTTGTCGGGCGCCCGCCGGTGTGCGACGAGGTCCGGGTTGAGGGACTCGAGCATCATTCCCTGGCTGGCGGTCACGCCGCGGAGCCGGACCAACGCGTCCTCGTCGATCGCCCCGGCGTTGGCGTGGGGGAGGAGCCCGGTCTCCTCGAGGACTGCGCGACAGGCAGTGACGAGGTAGTCGACCGTCGAGTCGTAGCCGTGCCCGGCGAGCCAGGACGCTGCGGCAGGGTAGCGGTCCTCGGGCGCTTCGCCGAGGGTGAACAGCGCCTCGTGGCAGCCGGCCTCACGACCGGCGCGTGCGATCGCCAGCACCTGCTCGAGCGAGAGGTAGGGCGACGCGAGCCGAGCGGGCGCCTTGGCGAAGGTGCAGTAGCCGCAACGGTCGCGGCAAAGCATGGTGAGGGGGACGAACACCTTCGGCGAGAAGGTGACCCGGCGGCCGTGCCGTTCGTCACGGATGCGCCTCGCCCGCTCCTGGATCGAGCCGAGCTCGGCGGCGAGCAGCTCGTCGTCGCGGGGCATCGGCGACACCTTACCGGAGGTCCCCCGCGGCACGGCCGGGCGCGCGCGGACTCAGGCGACCGAGGGTGCGGCTGCCCCCGCGGCCTCGTCGTCGACGAGCCACCGGACATCGTCGGCGACGACCCGGCCCGCAGGGAGGTCCTCGCCAGCGGCGACCCTTCGGAACGCCTCCGCCTTGTCCGCCCCGGCAACCGTGAAGACCACCAGCCGGGCGCGCGCGATCGCCGGCAGGGTGAGGGTGATCCGATCGTAGGGGTTCCGGTCGGAGGGGTCGCGGTTGGCGAGCACCAGGGTGCCGGGGTCCTCCATTGCGAGCGCCGGGGAACCGGCGAAGAGCGAGGCGCAATGGCCGTCGGGGCCGAGCCCCAGGTGCACCAGGTCGATCCGCTCCAGCGGCCGCCACTTCCTTCTGATAGGCGGCCGCCGCGTCGGCCGCCGAGCCGTCACGGTACATCGGGTGGTCGGAGCGAACCGGGCCCACGGCGCGCGAGCAGCGCGTCCTCTCCCAGCCGGTGGTTCGAGTCGCGGTCGTCGGGCGGCACGCACCGCTCGTCTCCCCAGAAGACGTCGACCCGACGCCATGCCGGATGCGGCCCGGCGCCGTCCCGGGGTCCGGTGCGCGGTGGCGAGGGCGCGGTAGCACGCCGCGGCGGTCGGTCCGCCGGAGAGGAAGAGCGTCCACCCCTCGGGACCGAGCGCGGCGAGCCGCCCCGCCACGAGCTCGGCGAAGGCGTCCGGCACCGAGCCGACCTGTCGACCGTGCCGTGCACGCGCCTCCTACTGGGGCGGGGGGGATCGGGTCGAGCCGCTCGCTCGAGGTCGAGCGCCGGGTTGCGCCACTCCTCGCCCGCTGCGCTCGACGAGCAGGTCCGCCATGTGCGGCCCCCACGTGCCCGCCGGGTAGAGGTGCAGAGCCCCGCCGGGTTCCGACCAGGCCTTCAGGTAGGGGTCGACGATCCGCCAGGCCTGGTGGACCTCGTCGGAGCGGATGAAGAGCGTCGCGTCGCCGACCATCGCGTCGTGGATCAGACGCTCGTAGCCGTCGGCGGCCTCGGCGCCGGCGAACGCGTCCGCGTAGGAGAAGTCCATCGCGACCGAGCGGACGTGGAAGCGCTCGCCGGGCACCTTCGCGCCGAATTCGAGGCTGATCCCTTCGTCGGGCTGGATGCGCAGGATCAGCGTGTTGGGCCGGAGGTCGCGGCTGGTCTGCTGGTCGAAGAGGAGGAAGGGGACCCGGTGGAAGGCGAGGGCGACCTCGGTCACCCGCGCCGGCAGGCGCTTGCCGGTCCGCACGAAGATCGGCACACCCTGCCCAGCGCCAGTTCTCGACGCGCAGACGGAGCGCGACGTACGTCTCGGTCTGGCTGTCGATGCGCGACGTCCTCCTCCTCGCGGTAGGCGACGACCTCCTCGCCGTCGATGGTCCCCGCCGTGTACTGCCCGCGCACCGCCTTGTCGACGGCCTCGTCGGGAGTCGGGATGTCGATCGCGCTGCAGCAGCTTGACCTTCTCGTCGCGGATGCGGTCGGGATCGCTGCTCGTGGGCGACTCCATCAGGGTCAGCGCGAGGACCTGCATCACGTGGTTCTGCACGATGTCACGGAGCGCGCCGGCGGTCTCGTAGAACCCGCCGCGGTGTTCGACGCCCAGGCTCTCGGCGACGGTGACCTGGACCTGCTCGACGTAGCGACGGTTCCAGATGGGCTCGAAGATCGCATTGGCGAAACGGAGGGCGAGGACGTTCTGGACGGTCTCCTTCCCCATGTAGTGGTCGATGCGGTAGATCTGCTGCTCGTCGAACGGCCGAGTGCATCTGGTCGTTGAGCGCCTCGCGCGCTGGCGAGATCGCGGCCGATAGGGCTTCTCCACCACGATGCGGGTGAAGCGGCCCTCGGCCGCACGGCGCGCAGCCGTGGTGGCGAGGGCACTCGGCCACCAAACCGAAGACGCCGGGATGGTGGCCAGGTAGTAGATGCGGTTCCCGTCGGTCCCGTCGACCTCGTCGGCCTCGTCGAGCAGGGTCTTCAGCTGGCCGAAGGTGTCCGGATGGTCGTACTCGCCCGACACGTAGCGGAACCGCTTGGTCAGCGCTTTCCAGCTCGGGCCCGCCCTCGGGGGTCGCCTCGGCGACCTTGCGGCGGAACTCGTCGTCGCTCCACTCGGTACGGGCCACGCCGATGAGAGTGAAGCCGGCGTCGAGCACGCCGCGGTCGGCGAGGCGGGCGAGCGCGGGAAGGATCTTGCGGGCGGTGAGGTCGCCGGACGCGCCGAAGACGACCATCGCGACCGGGGGCGCCTTGGAGAGCACCGGCGGCAGGCGGCGGGCCTTCGGAGCGGCGGCCCGCTCCGCAAGATCGGGCGCTCATTTGGGTGTGGACGTCTCGCCGCCCTTGGTGCCCGCGGCCGTGGTGTAGGCGTGCCCGCCGAATTGGTTGCGCAGCGCGGCGACGAGGCGGAGCCCGAAGGCATCCTTCTTGGTCGAGGCGAACCGTGCGAACAGGGCCGAGGAGATGACCGGCGCCGCGACGCCGCGGTCGATCGCCTCCTGGATGCGGTCCAGCGGCCCTCGCCCGAGTCGACCACGACGGCCTCGACCTGGTCGAAGCCGGAGTCGGGACGCAGCGCCCGCTCGGCGAGCTCGAGGAGCCAGCTCCGCACGACCGAGCCGTACCGCCAGATCGCGGCGATCTGGTGGAGGTCGAGGTCGAACTCGTGCGCCTCGGACATGACCTCGAAGCCTTCCGCGTACGCCTCCATCAGCCCGTACTCGATGCCGTTGTGGACCATCTTGACGAAATGGCCCGCACCCGGCGGACCGACGTGCGCGTACCCGCCCTCGGGCGCGAGCGGCGAGGAAGATCGGCTCGGCCAGGGCCACCGCCTCGTCGGTGCCGCCGACCATGAGGCAGTAGCCCTCGGTGAGCCCCCAGATCCCGCCCGAGGTGCCCGCGTCGACCAGGGCGATGCCCGAGGCGGCGAGCTGGGCCACGAGCGGGGCGGACTCCTTGTAGTTCGAATTCCCGCCGTCGATGATCACGTCGCCGGCCTCGAAGTGGCCGGCGAGGGTGGTGATGGTGGAGGTCGGTGGGGGCGCCGGCAGGGACCATCACCCAGGCCACGCGCGGGCGCCTCGAGCGCGCGGCGAGCTCCTCGAGGCTGCTCGCCGTTTCCGGCGCCGAATGCGGCGACCGCGTTTCGGGCCTTTTCGGAGAGGTCGAACGCGACCACCTGGTGCCCGTGTTCGACGAGCCGTTGCGTCATGTTCGCGCCCATCTTGCCGAGACCCACCATGCCGATCCGCATTGCGTGCTCCTCCCTTTCTGTCCGCGAACGCTCTTCGTCCGTGGACGGTTCTCGTCTCTCCGGTCCTGTCAGCCCTTCCTGTCCTCCGCCCCCTGTGGCCGCCCGATCGCCCCCCTGGGGAAGGAACCCGGGGACGCCCCCGTACCCGGCCCCCCCGGTTCCCGACGTCCTGGCTCCGGCCCCCGGAGGGGGCAGCCGCTCCGGGAGGTCACTATGCCGGCGGCGCCGTCGGTCAGCCCCGCGTCAGCACGCCCGCCTTGTCCGACAGGGACTGCATGAGCTCGTCGAAGGATGCGGCGAAGGAGGCCACACCCTCGCGCTCGAGCACGGCCGCGACGTCCTCCATGTCGATGCCCGCGGCACCGAGCCGCTCGAGCACCCTCCGGGCCTCTTCGACCCCGTCGTCGACCGTGCGCGCGACCGTGCCGTGGTCGAGGAAGTCGGCGATGGTGCCGTCCGGCATGGTGTTGACCGTGTGGGGGCCGATCAGCGTGTCGACGTAGGCCAGGTCCGGGTAGGACGGGTTCTTCGTCGACGTGGACGCCCACAGCGGCCGCTGCATCCGTGCGCCACGCGCGGCGAGGGCGTCCCAACGTGGCCCGGCGAACCGCTCGACGAACAGTGCGTAGGCGAGCTTGGCCTGGGCGACCGCGGCCCGTCCGCGCAGCCCGAGCAGCGCGGGGTCTCCGCCGGCCGTCGCCTCGATCCGGCGGTCGACCTCGGTGTCGACCCGGCTGACGAAGAACGAGGCCACGCTCGCCACGTGCGAGAGGTCGGTCGCACCACCCGCGGCGAGCGCCTCGAGGCCCGAGAGATAGGCCTCGATCACCTCGGCGTAGCGGTCGATGCTGAAGATGAGCGTCACGTTGATGCTGCGGCCCTCGCTGATCATCTGCCGGATGGCCGGAACGCCCTCGGCCGTCGCCGGGATCTTGACGAGGACGTTGGGCTTGTCGATCCGAGCGTGCAGCGATCGTGCCGCGGTGATCGTGCCCGCGGTGTCGTGGGCGAGGGAGGGGGCCACCTCGACCGAGACGTACCCGTCGCCGCCCCGGGACGTGTCGTAGACGGGTCGGAGGATCCCGAGGGCGGACTCGATGTCGTCGACGACGAGGTCCCAGTAGGCGTCCTCGACCGAGACGGTGCCGATCAGGCGCCGGAACTCCTCGTCGTAGGTGTCCTGACCCGCGATGGCCTTGGCGAAGATCGTGGGGTTGGAGGTCACCCCCCGGATGCCCTTCGCGACCAGATCGGCCATGGTGCCGTCCTGGAGCCAGTCACGTCGGAGGTTGTCGAGCCAGGGGCTCTGGCCCTGCCGGTCGTAGAGGTCCTGGAGTGTGGTCAACGTGCTCCTTCTCGAGTCGCCCGGCCGGTGGCCTGCCGGCCGCCGTCACCGGGGCAGGTCCCGGCGAGCAGGCGCTCGCGCCACGTGCTCCGGAGTGAACCCGAACTCCTCCAATACCCGCGTCGCCCGGGCGCCGACGCGCCGAAGTGGTCGATGGTGACGGTCGCATCCGCGTAGCGCTCCCAGCCGAAGCTGGTCGCGGCCTCCACCGCGAGTCGGGGCACGCCGGGTGGCAGCACCGCGTCGCGGTAGGAGTCGGGCTGCGCGGCGAACAGCTCCCAGCAGGGAAGCGACACCACCCGGACCGACTGCCCGTCGGCCGAGGAGGTCGGCCGCGCGGAGGCAGAGCTGGACCTCGCTGCCGGTCCCGACGAGGACGATCGAGGGCCGGCGTCCGCCCTCGTTCGCGCAGGACGTAGCCGCCGCGGGGGACGCCCGCCTCGGCGCCGCTCGACGGTCTCCTCGAGGATCGGGAGCGACTGCGCGGGACAGGACCAGCGCGGTCGGTCCGTCGTGCTCGACGGCGATCCGCCAGGCCTGGGCCGTCTCGTTGGCATCGGCAGGCCGGAGGACCCGCAGGTTGGGCATGGCCCGCACCGCTGCGAGCTGCTCGACGGGCTGGTGGGTCGGACCGTCCTGGCCGAGCCCGATCGAGTCGTGGGTCCACGAGTACACGACGTGGACGTTCGAGACGGCCGCGACCCGGACCGCGCCGCGCATGTAGTCGGAGAAGACGAAGAAGGTGCCACCGACCGGAAGCACGCCACCGTGGGCGGCCATGCCGGTCATGACCGCCCCCATACCGTGCTCGCGGATCCCGTAGTGGACCAGGTCGCCGCCGGGGGTTCCGGCTTCCTGCGCGGTCGCGCCGTCGATGGCCATGCCCGTGTTGCCCGTGAGGTCCGCGCTTCCCGGCGACGAGGCCCGGGATGACCTCGGCGGTGGCGTCGAGGCAGGTCTTGATCGCCTTGCGGGTGGCCATGGGGCCGTCGTCGGGACGGAAGGTCGGCAGCTTGGCCTCCCAGCCGGGCATCCCGTGCCCGGCGAGCGCGGCCCGCCACCGGGCACTGTCGCCGGAGAAGCGGTCGGACCGCTCGACCCAGCGCGGCATGGACCTCGCGTCCCCGCGGGACGCAGCCACGGTAGAGCTCGAGCACGTCGTCGGGAACCCAGAACGTCTCGTCGGGCGGGAGACCGAGGATCTCCTTGGTGAGCCGGATCTCCTCCTCGGGGAAGGGGTCGCCGTGCGCCTTGGCCGTGTCGGTGAGATGCGGCGAGGGATAGCCGATGTGGCTGCGCAGGACGATGAGCGACGGGCGGTCATCGTCCGCCTGGGCCCGCGCGAGCGCGTCCTCGAGGACCGCCACGTCGTTGGCCGATTCCCCGAGGTCCTCCACCGACCAGCCGTAGGCGCGGAACCGGCCGGGGACGTCGTCGGAGTAGGAGAGCTCGGTCGGTCCGTCGATGGTGATGTGGTTGTCGTCGTAGACGTAGACCAGGCGGCCGAGACCGAGATGGCCGGCGAGGGATGCCGCTTCGTGGGAGATGCCCTCCTCGAGGCAACCGTCGCCGGCGATGACGAAGGCGTGGTGGTCGCAGACTTCCGGCGAGAAGTTGGTGCGCAGCCAGCGTTCGGCGATGCCCATGCCCACGCCGTTGGCGAATCCCTGCCCGAGCGGGCCCGTGGTGACCTCGACGCCGGGGGTGAGATGGAGCTCGGGATGGCCCGGTGTTCGGCTTCCCCACTGCCGGAAGGAGCGGAGGTCGTCGAGGGTCAGCCCGTACCCGGTCAGGTACAGCATCGAGTAGAGGAGGATCGAGGCGTGGCCATTCGAGAGCACGAACCGGTCGCGGTCGGGCCAGAGGGGATCGGAAGGGTCGTGGCGCATGATCCGGGTGAACAGGACGTGGGCCAGCGGCGCCAGTGCCATCGCGGTGCCGGAGTGGCCCGAGTCCGCCGCCCGTGGGGCGTCCATGGCGAGGCCCCGGATGACGTCGATCCCGAGCTGCTCGAGGTCGGACGCAGGTGCGGACGCGGTGCGCTCGCTCATCAGGGCAACCCTACCGGTCGGAGGTGCCGGAGGTGGCGCCTTCCGGAGTGCTCAGCGGTTGCGGAACAGGGCGATCGACGACGAGAAGCTGTGAAGGAAATTGCGAGCCGCCCACCGGACCGACCTCGCCCGCCGCGAAGAAGCCGCCGAGGGGCACCGGACCGACCGCCTGCTCGAAGGCGCCCACGTCGTGGTTGGCGCTGTCGAAGAGGCGCGAGCCGCGGCCGTTGCAGGTGAACATCAACCCGGCGGCGGCCTGCTTCCCGGCCAGCATGCTCGCCAGCTCGCGGTCGGCCGAGCGCGCGTCGCGCACGTGGAACCGGATCGTCGCGCCGAGGGGCACGCGGTCGTCGACTGCCACCGCGCCGCTTGCGCGGTCGACTCCGACCACGTTGCGGATGAGGAAGTCGCCCGGTCCCGGATCGCTCACCCGCTCGTCGATCAGCCGGCCGACGAACAGGCCGTTCGCCTCGATCCCCGCGACGTCGACCGGTTCGAGGCTGTCCTTGATCTCGTCGACCATGCGCTCGAGCGCAGGCATGCCGGCGATCTCGTAGATGACGTTGCGGTCCGAGCGGGTGACGGTGAGGAGCCGCCCGTAGGGACGACAGCCCTGCGACAGCGAGCGTCTCGACGTCGACGCCGGGACCGACAAGGACCGCGCTCGCTCCCCCGCTCCTGACCCGGTCGCGGACGACGAGCCGGCTCGCTCCCGGGCCGCGGCCCGCGGAAGCGTTCCCACCGACGACCGGCACGTCCGGCAGGCGGCCCGCCACCCAGGTCGACGAATTCCTCGGTCGGGAAGGTGAACGGATCGGCGACGAGCACGAGGGCACCCGGCTCGAGTGTGATCCACTCGGGCCACCCCTCGAAGTGCCACGAGTCGTCGGAGAGCCGGGTCGCCGTCGAGCTCGAATTGGAGGAGCGGTCCGACCCGGCCCGCCCACAGGCTGATCGCGGCCGTCTCCTCGACCTCGACGCCGCGCCCGAGCACCGACTCGGCGGCGCAGCCCACGATCGCCAACGGATGGAAGACGGCCGCGAGGGTCGTCGCGATGTCCTCGAGCGCGCCTGCGTGCGGCCGCGTGACCGACACGACGAGGAGGTCGGGACGGTCCCCGACCGTCTCGAGCACCGCGCCGGCGACCTCGCCGATGGCGTGCGAGGCCACCGGGTGCTCCGAGACGGCACTGGCGAAGGCCGGGCCGCTCACCGGTCCGTCTCGGCACGGGCGCATCCGGCCAGAGCGCGTGCTGCCATCCACCAGTATCGACGCGCCGAGGGCGGTAGCGTCACACCCCGTGGACGGCGAGCGGATCCAGGTGCCGGCCAACTGCGAGCTCACCCTCGGGATGCGCTGCGTGGACAAGTCGGTGCCCGGACGAACGGTATGGCGGATGCGGGCCGACGAGCGCTTCGCCAACCCCACCGGGATCCTCCAGGGCGGGTTCATCGGCGCGATGGCCGACTCGGCGATGGGCTCGGCGGTGATCACCTTTGCCCGGGACGCCGGGCGCCGGGTGGTCGCCTCGAACGTGGAGATGAAGACCAGCTTCCTCGCGCCGGTCCGCTCGGAGGGCGAGCTCGAATGCAGAGCGTCGGTGGTGTCGGGCGGCTCGAGGGTCGCCTTCGCCGAGGCGGAGGTGATCGACGACCGGGGCCGGACCGTGGCGCGCGCGAGCTCGACCTACCTGTTCAGCGATCGTGACTGATCGCCCGGAAGTGCCGCCCTGCGTATAGTTGGTGAACGGTCGACCGCCCGTTCGGACCGGCCGACCGCCGGCGGCAGCCCGCCCTCGGCCGGCATGGACGGACCCCCGACACGGTGACGCGCACGGCGGTCCAAGGAGCCCAAGGAGGATCGTGAGCCCGAGTCACACCAGCCGGCGCAGGGGAGTCGCCGGTCTCCGGACGACGGGAGGGGAGACCCTCAAGCTGGTCGTCGACTACGTCCGGCAGGAGACGCTCGATCCGCTGAAGGGGCTCGGACGCTTCCTCCTGTTCGGGGTCGTCGGATCGGTGTCGATCTCGATCGGGTTGGTGATCCTCGCCATCGCGCTGTTGCGCCTGCTCCAGGGGGAGACCGGCGCCTTCGCCGGCAACCTGTCGTGGGTGCCGTATCTCATCTGCACCGTGGCGGTCGTGGTGGTGGCCGGTGTCGCGGTCTGGGCGATCGGGAGGGGTCGGGCGCGTCCGGCCCGGTCGCCGAGCGAGCGACGCGTCATGAGCACGACCGGCGAGCGCATCACCCGCGACCAGGTCGAGGCCAAGTTCCGCGAGCTGACCGGTGAGGTCAACGAAGGGGTCGAGTCGGCGCGTTCGCAGGCGATCACCGTGGGGCTCGCCGTCGCCGTGGCGGTCGTCGCGGTGGTGTACCTGATGGGACGCCGCAGCGGCCGCCGGCGTTCTGCGGTGGTCGAGGTGCGGCGGATCTGACCCGTGGACTCGCTCATCCACTACCTGCAGCCTGAAGGCCGTCGGCCGCGGACTCCGGGGGTATCACACCGCATGGTTCGTCGTCGGCCGTGGCCCTCTGGATGTACCAGCGGGCCCGCAACCAGACCGACGTGGTCTATCCGCACGGAGCTCAAGCCGGGCGAGCGCCTGGTGGTCCGGACGCTGTCCAAGAGCTCGACCGCGCAGCCCGGCAGCTGAGGGCGTGGCGCGGCGCCGAGGAGCGGGGGCTCCTGCGCGACGGTGATCGGGCGCTGCTGATCGACGCGAAGGGCCGGCGCTACCTGCTGACGCTGCGGGCGTCGGCCTCGTTCCACACCCACGCGGGCATCGTCCGACCACGACGACCTGATCGGAGTGCCGGAGGGATCGACGGTGACCGGCAGCACCGGCCGGCGGTTCGTGGCGGTGCGGCCGACCCTGGCCGACGTCGTCCTCAAGATGCCGAGGGGAGCGCAGGTGATCTACCCGAAGGATCTGGCCGCGATGCTGATGGAGGCCGATGTCGCTCCGGGAGTGCGCGTCCTCGAAGCAGGGGTCGGGTCCGGTGCCCTCTCGATGGCGCTGCTCCGTGCCGGGGCGGAGGTCGTCGGGTACGAGCGGCGGGAGGACTTCGCCGAGCGGGCGCGACGCAACGTGGCCGACCTGGTGGGTGACGACGCCCCGTACCGGATCGAGCTGCGCGACGTGTACGAGGGGATCGGAGAGCGCGGACTCGACCGGATCCTGCTCGACCTCCCCGAGCCCTCGCGGGTGCTGCGACACGCCGCGCCCGCCCTTCGTCCCGGGGGGATCCTCTGCGCTTATCTGCCCACCATCAACCAGACCGTCGAGCTGCGCCAGGCGCTCGGGCGGAGTCCCTTCGGGCTGCCCCGGACCATCGAGGTGCTGCAGCGGACATGGCACATCGAACCGAGGTCGGTGCGGCCCGACCACCGGATGGTCGGGCACACCGGCTTCCTCACCTCGGCGCGGCTCCTCGTCCCAGACTGCGACGACGGAGACCGGGAAGGCGCGACCGGAGAAGGGAGCAGGGAGCGACCGAACGGATCCGGCTGACCGGCGGGGCGCTGGAGGGGTCAGTTCTGTTCGATCGGAGCGGTCAGCTCTGTTCGATGAAGATGCACTCGCCGGGACACTCCTCGGCCGCCTCGACGACGGCGTCCTCGAGGTCCTCGGGCACCGCGGCCATGCCCGCCGAGCCCCCCGGCTGGTCGCGGACGTCGCTGCCCTCCTTCACGTAGGCGAGTCCGTCGTCGAGCAAGGTGAACACCGCGGGCGCGATCTCCTCGCACAGGCCGTCACCGGTGCAGAGATCCTGGTCGATCCAGACCTTCATCTGTGGATTCGCTCCTACGTGTCGTGCATGGTCGGCCCGGGCGACGCGCACACAGGCGGGCCGGTCTCGACATCGGTCGGACCGCAGTCCGATGCGATCACCCAATGCTATCCGCGTCCGCGATGAGCTTAGCTGACGGATCGTCAGAAAACGCGGTTCCGGCACGGACGGGCTCCTCCCGGGTGGTGCCGACGTGAGCGAGGCCCCGGTGTAGGGTCGCCTGAGTGGCGGGCATGTGTGAGGGAGGTGGTCGCGACGGCTGATTTCGACGAGGGGCGGGGCGCTCAGGGGTCCGGACGCGGCGACGACGACGTCGAGTCCCTGCGGCTGCGCGCGCACGCGGCGGAGGAGGAGATCATGGTCCTCCGCCGCCGCCTCCAAGAGAGCCCGCGCCGCGTCCAGGCGCTCGAGGAGAAGCTGCTCGAGACCAAGGGGCAGCTCGCGCAGGCGGTTTCCCAGAACGAGAAGCTCACCTTCACCCTCCAGACGGCGAAGGAGCACGTCGCCAACCTCCGCGAGGAGGTCGAGAAGCTCACCCAGCCGCCGGCCGCGTACGGAACCTTTCTCGGGACGAACGACGACGGCACCATCGACGTCTTTTCGGGGGGGCGCAAGATGCGGGTCGCATTGCATCCCGACATCGAACTCGACGACCTCCAACGGGGCAACGAGGTGGTCCTCAACGAATCGCTCAACGTGATCCTCGCCCGCGAAGGTGAGGGCTCGGGCGAGGTCGTCGTCTTGAAAGAGCTTCTCGATGGCGGGGATCGGGCGATCGTCTTCGGCCGTGCCGACGAGGAGCGGGTGGCCGATCTCGCCGACGCGCTGATCGGCGTCCGTCTCCGCGCCGGCGACACCGTCCTCATGGAAACGCGCACCGGTCTCCTCATCGAGAAGCTCGACCGACCGGAGGTCGAAGAGCTCGTCCTCGAGGAGGTGCCCGACGTCACCTATGCGGACGTCGGCGGACTCGACGACCAGATCGAGGCGATCACCGACGCAGTCGAGTTGCCCTATCTCTACCGCGACCTCTACGCGGAGCACCGCCTGCCCGCGCCGAAGGGGATCCTCCTCTACGGCCCTCCGGGGTGCGGGAAGACGCTGATCGCAAAGGCGGTGGCCAACTCGCTGGCGAAGAAGGTCGCGGAGGTGACCGGCAACACCAACGCACGCAGCTACTTCCTCAACATCAAGGGTCCCGAGCTCCTCAACAAGTACGTGGGGGAGACCGAGCGTCAGATCCGCCTGGTCTTCCAGCGGGCCCGCGAGAAATCCGAGGAGGGAGTCCCGGTCATCGTCTTCTTCGACGAGATGGACTCGCTGTTCCGGACCCGGGGGACCGGGATCAGTTCGGACATGGAGTCGACGATCGTGCCCCAGCTGCTGGCGGAGATCGACGGCGTGGAGACGCTGCGCGACGTGATCGTCATCGGTGCCTCCAACCGCGAGGACCTGATCGACCCTGCGATCCTCCGTCCCGGTCGCCTCGACGTGAAGATCCGGATCGAGCGGCCGAACGAGGCGGCGGCCGCGCAGATCTTCGCCGCGCTACCTCACCACCGACCTGCCGCTCGACCCCGCGGAGGTCGCGACCCTCGGGGGTGGGGATCCGGCGAAGGCCACCCAGGCGATGATCGAGGCGACCGTCACCGAGATGTACCGGGAGGACGACGAGAACCGGTTCCTCGAGGTGACCTATCAGAACGGCGACAAGGAGACCCTCTACTACCGCGACTTCTCCTCGGGAGCCATGATCGAGAACATCGTCCGGCGGGCGAAGAAGCGCGCCATCAAGCGCGCCATCGCCGACGAGGGACGAGGGATCCGCACCGAGGACCTGCTCGACTCGATCCGGCAGGAGTACAAGGAGAACGAGGACCTCCCGAACACCACCAATCCCGACGACTGGGCCAAGATCTCGGGCAAGAAGGGCGAGCGGATCGTCTACATCCGCACGCTGATCAGCAACGACGACGAGACCAAGGGTGGACGAGCCATCGAACGGGTGGGCACCGGTCAGTATCTCTGAGCGGCCTCCACGATAGGGTCAGCCCTATGGCCATCCCGAAGGTCTGCGGTATCGAGACCGAGTACGGCATCCAGGTCGTGAACGGCGATCCGAACCCGATCGCGGCCTCCTCGGTGCTCATCAACGCGTACGCGAGGGACGTCGCGCGCCAGCAGACCGGGTGGGACTTCGAGGACGAGGCACCGGGCAACGACGCGCGGGGCTTCGCACGCGAAGGCGCGATGCCGCCGCAGATCGAGACCCATCTGGTCAACACCGTTCTGACCAACGGGGCGCGCTACTACGTCGACCACGCCCATCCGGAATTCTCGACGCCGGAATGCCGGGACGCGCTCGAGTGCGTGCGGTACGACCGGGCGGGCGAGGTGGTCCTCACGCGCTCGATGGAGGCGGCGGACCAGTCGGTCGTCGACGGCTCCCACATCGTGGTGTACAAGAACAACTCCGACGGCAAGGGCAACTCCTACGGGACCCACGAGAACTACCTCATGGACCGTGCCGTCCCCTTCAGCCGAATCGTGGCGGGGATCACGCCGCACCTGGTGACCCGGCAGATCTTCGCCGGCGCGGGGAAGGTCGGGACCGAGACGGCCACCCACGACGGCGGCCGCGTCGACTTCCAGCTCTCGCAACGGGCGGAGTTCTTCGAGGAGCAGGTTGGCCTCGAGACGACCTTGAAGCGTCCCATCGTGAACACTCGGGACGAGCCGCACGCAGACCCGCACCGGTATCGCCGGCTGCACGTGATCGTCGGCGACGCGAATCTCGCCGAGGTGGCGACCTTCCTCAAGGTGGGCACCACCTCCCTCGTGCTGGCGATGATCGAGGACGAGGTTTCGGGTGACAGGAGCCTGGTGCTCGCCGACCCGGTGCTCGCCATGCACCAGGTCGCCCTCGACCGGAGCTTCACCCGGCCGCTGGCGATGGCCGACGGCTCGACGGCGACCGCGCTCGCGATCCAGTGGGAGCTCTTCGCACAGGCGCGCAAGTACGCCGACCACGAGGGGCTCGACTGCCTCGGCACCGGCGAAGTCGGGGAGAACGTGCTGGCGCGCTGGGAGTCGGTCCTCCACGGCCTCGAGACCGACCCGATGTCCCTCGCACGGCAGCTCGACTGGGTGGCGAAGCTGCAGCTGATCGAGGCCTACCGCGAGCGGCACGGCTGTGATTGGGACGACCATCGGCTGGCCGCGCTCGACCTCCAGTACCACGATCTCCGGCCGAGCCGATCGCTGTTCGCGCGGCTGGACACCGAGCGGCTGGTCGCCGATGCGGACGTCGCGTCGGCCGTGGCGGACCCGCCGCGGGACACCCGGGCCTGGTTCCGGGGCCAGTGCCTCAAGAAATGGCCGGCCGCCGTGGCCACCGCGAACTGGGATTCGCTCGTCTTCGACCTGGGTGCGGACCCCTTACGGCGCGTCCCTATGATGGATCCACTGAAGGGCACGGCCGAACATGTCGAAGAATTGTTGCAGGAGTGTGCGAGCCCGTCCGAGCTACTGGACCGGCTGAGCGGCTAGGGAGCGTGGGGATGGCAGAACGCGAGCAGAAGAAGAAGAGCGCGCCGGAACGCGCCGCCGAGACGGTGGAGGAGGTTCCGGCCTCGTCGGCCACCGGCGACAAGCTCAAGGCCGAGCTCGACGACCTCCTCGACGAGATCGACGAGGTGCTCGAGGACAACGCAGAGGAGTTCGTGCGCAACTACGTGCAAAAGGGCGGCGAGTAGCCGACGTGACCCTCCCGCTGTTCTCGACGACGGAGGATCCGGGGCCCGATTTCGCCGCGCTGATCCACCGGCTCCAGGTGCCGGGGCCGTTCGTGACCCTCGGGTCGCCCGCCGCGCCGGCCGTGCCGGCGCCCGAACAGGTGCGGCACGGGACCACGGTGGTGGCGCTGCGGTCCGGCGACGGGGTGGTGATGGCCGGCGACCGGCGGGCCACGGAAGGCAACTCCATCGCGCACCGCGCGATGGAGAAGGTCTTTCCGGCGGACCGCTACTCGGCGGTGGCGATCGCCGGCGCGGCCGGTCCTGCGGTCGAGATGGTCCGCCTGTTCCAGACCCAGCTCGAGCACTACGAGAAGGTGGAGGGTGTGGTGCTCAGCCTCGAAGGAAAGGCCAACCAGCTCAGCCAGATGGTCCGAGAGCACCTCCCGATGGCGATGCAGGGGCTCGCGGTGGTCCCGCTGTTCGCGGGGTACGACCTCGCGCGGGGCACCGGCCGCATCTTCACCTACGACGTGACCGGCGGCCACTACGAGGAGACCGAGTTCAGCGCGACCGGATCGGGCGGGCGCGACGCGAGAACCACGATCAAGCTGGGCTACCGGGTGGGGCTGGCGCGGGACGAGGCGGTCGAGCTGGCGATCGAAGCGCTCTACGAGGCCGCCGACGAGGACGCGGCGACCGGGGGACCGGACCTGATCCGGGGCATCTATCCCCTCGTCGCCACCGTCACCGCCGAGGGATTCGTCTCGGTGCCCGAGGACGAGGTCGCCGAGCGGTTCACGGCGCTGATCGAGCGCCGGCGGGCGGAAGGGCGCCAGCCATGACGATGCCCTACTACGTCGCGCCCGAACAGGTGATGAAGGACCGGGCGGAGTACGCCCAGAAGGGCATCGCCCGCGGCCGCTCGCTCGTCGCGACCACCTACGAGCTCGGGATCGCGATCGTGGCGGACAACCCGTCGCGGTCCCTCCACAAGATCAGCGAGATCTACGACCGGATCGCGTTCGCGGGCGTCGGGAAGTACAACGAGTTCGACCAGCTCCGGGTGTCGGGCATCCGGCACGCCGACACCAAGGGCTACGCCTACAGCCGCGAGGACGTCGAGGCGCGCTCGCTCGCCAACCTCTACGCGCAGTACCTCGGCCAGGTCTTCACCCACGAGATGAAGCCGCTCGAGGTCGAGATCCTGGTCGCGGAGCTCGGCAACGGCCTGCGCGGACCACAGCTGTACCACATCGCCTACGAGGGGACGATCACCGACGAGGAGCGCTATGCGGTCCTCGGCGGGGAGACCGAGGCCATCGCCCAGCGGCTCGAGGAGCACTGGTCGCCCGGATGGTCGATCGCCGACGCGTTCCGCGCCGCGGTCGGGCGCGCTGGCTGGGCCCGACCGCACCCTCGAGGCGGCGGACCTCGAAGTGGCCGTCCTCGCCGAGGACACCGGCAGGCGGGCCTTCCGCCGCCTGGTCAACGGCGAGCTGGAGGCCCTCCTCGCCTGAGCCCCAAGGGAGCGCCGACACCCCTCCGTTGGACGCGCAGCGCACGGCGGTACCGTGAGAGGGATGGACAAGCGCATCTACGGCTTGGAGAACGAGTACGGCGTCACCTGCACCCTGCGGGGGCAGCGGCGCCTGAGTCCCGACGAAGTGGCTCGGTACCTGTTCCGGCGTGTGGTGAGCTGGGGGCGCTCCTCGAACGTGTTCTTGGAGAACGGGGCGCGTCTCTACCTGGACGTGGGCAGTCACCCCGAGTACGCGACTCCCGAGTGCGACGACGTCGCCGAGCTGGTCGCCCACGACAAGGCGGGGGAGTGGATCCTCTCCTCCCTCGTCGAGGGCGCAGAGGCCCGCTTGCGAGAAGAGGGCATCCGTGGCGACATCTACCTCTTCAAGAACAACACCGACTCCGCCGGCAACTCCTACGGCTGCCACGAGAACTACCTCACCAGCCGTCGCGACGACTTCGCCCACTACACCGAGGTCCTGATCCCCTTCCTCGTGAGCCGACAGGTCTACGCGGGCGCGGGCAAGGTGCTCCAGACCGCCCGCGGCGCGGTCTACTGCCTGAGCCAGCGGGCCGAGCACATCTGGGAAGGGGTCTCCTCGGCGACCACCCGCAGCCGGCCGATCATCAACACACGCGACGAACCCCACGCGGACGCAGAGAAGTACCGGCGCCTGCACGTGATCGTGGGGGACTCGAACATGAGCGAGTACGCGACCTTCCTCAAGGTGGGTGCCACCAGTATCGTGCTGCGGATGCTCGAGGACCCCTCCACGGTCATGCGCGACCTCACCCTCGAGAACCCGATCCGGGCGATCCGCGAGATCAGCCACGACATCACCTGCCGGCGACCGGTCCGTCTGGCGAACGGCCGCGAGATGAGCGCGCTCGACATCCAGGGCGAATACCTCCAGCGAGCCATCCGCTACCGCGACCGCCAGGGCCTCTCGCCCCAGGAGGACCGGGCGCTCGACATGTGGGAGCACTGCCTGAAGGGCCTCGAGGCCGACCCGCTGTCGCTGCACCGCGAGTGCGACTGGGTGGCGAAGTACCGGCTGATCGAGCAGTACCGGGCCCGGCACCGGCTCTCCCTCCACAGTCCGACGGTCTCCTACCTCGACCTGCAGTACCACGACGTCGACCGGCGCCGCGGCCTCTACTACCGGCTCCAGCACCACGATCAGCTCGACCGGATCAGCGACGACGACGAGATCGCGGCAGCGATGTCCTCGCCGCCCCAGACCACCCGCGCCCGGCTGCGTGGGGAGTTCGTGAAGCGTGCGAAGGAGCGCCGCCGCGACTTCACGGTCGACTGGGTCCACCTCAAGCTCAACGACCAGGCGCAGCGCACCGTGCTCCTGAAGGACCCGTTCAAGTCGAAGGACGACCGCGTCGAGAAGTTGATCGCCGGGCTCTGAGCGGGCAGCGCCGCGCCCGCGGACCGGACGGTCCCGTGCACTAGCCTCGCCTGCCCGTGGACCCCGACCGGAGCCAGCGCGCCGAAATGCCCGGTCACGGAGGCACGACCGCCATCGGGGCGCCGCTCGACGTGCCGTCACTTCCCCGCGTCGTCCCGTCGCTCCCGCGCGACGTGCCGTCACTGCCGGTCGACGGATCGGCGGACTGCGCCACCCACCGCACGCGGACGGGCGCCTGGGCCGTCGAGTGGCTCGCGGTCCTCGGGCTCGCGATCGTGCTCGCGGTGGGCGTGCGCACCTACGCGTTGCAGCTCTTCTACATCCCCTCGGGATCGATGCAGCCGACCTTGCAGGTCGGCGACCGGATCGCGGTGGACAAGCTCGCGTACTGCTTCGGCTCGATCCACCGGGGCGACATCGTCGTGTTCTCGAGGCCGCCCCTCGAACAGGCCGACTACCAGGATCTGGTGAAGCGGGTGATCGGGCTGCCCGGCGACACGCTCTCGCTCGTCGGAAGCCGCGTCTACGTCGACGGCAAACCGCTGGCCGAGCTCTGGCTGCCCCGACCACCCCCGCCGACCACGCCGAGCCCGCTCCAGGACGGGTTCAGCCTCGCGCGTCCTTTCACCGTCCCGCCGGGCGAGTACTTCGTGATGGGCGACAACCGCACCGACTCCGAGGACAGCCGGTTCTTCGGCCCGATCCCGCGGAGCCTCGTCGTCGGCAAGATGGCCTTCGTCGTATGGCCGCTCGACGACACCGGCTGGCTGGTGGTCCTCGGCGCGGTGGCGGCCGTGCTGACGGGCGCGCTCGCAGTGGTGAACCGCCCACGCCGGGGGCTGACCGGGGCGGCTCCCGGCGCTCCCGGGCCGCTGGGGCACGGCGCCGGGGGCTGACCCGCCCGCGCCGGCGGGCCTTCCGGGCGAGCGCCCCCGGCCGCCCGCCCGGCCGCCGGTACACTTTGCGGCGTGCCGTTCCTCAGCCCGGCGAAGCTGTTGGTGATCCTCGTCGTGGCCCTGGTCGTGCTCGGACCCGAGAAGCTCCCGAAGGTCGCCCGCCAGATCGGCGGCCTCTGGGGGGAGTTCCGCAAGCTGCGTGAGCGGCTGGAGGGCCAGGTGCGGGGCACCTTCCCCGACCTGCCCTCTTCGGAGACGATCACCAAGGCCGTGCGCTCGCCGATCTCCTTCCTCGACACCCTGGCCGACTCGCACGCCGCAGAGACCGGCACCACCTCGAGCGCCGCGGCGCACGGCACCGGCGAGGTGGTCGGGGAGGCGGTGCGCCCCTCGGCGTCCTCCAACCGGCCGGCCGGCACGGTGCACGCCGGAGAGCCACCACCCGCTCCGACGGGGGACGCGGCGGACGGGGTCGTCCACCAGGTCCGGCTCTCGGGCAGGGAGCTGCCCGACGACCCGGGACTGAATTGACCGGAGCGATGCCGCACGCGGGCGGCTTCCGGGGCCATGGCCATCACCCTGAGGCGCCGGAGCGAGGCGCGTCCGACACCGGACGCGATGACCCTCGTCGAGCACCTGACCGAGCTCCGTCGGCGGGTCATCGTCTCGGCGGCGGCCTTCCTCGTCGCGGGGACGGTCGCCTTCGTCGCCTACAACTGGATCCTCGCACTCCTCAAGCACCCCTACTGTGAGGTCGCGCCCGGTCACTGCGGCTTCTACGTCACCGGGCCGCTCGACCCCCTGACGCTCCGGGTCAAGATCGCCGCGTACGGCGGGCTCTTCCTGGCCTCGCCGGTGCTGCTCTGGGAGCTGTGGCGGTTCATCACCCCGGGCCTCCACCCCAAGGAGAAGAAGTACGCGATCCCCTTCATCGTGGCGTCGATCACCCTGTTCAGCCTCGGGTGCCTGGTCGCCTTCCTCACTTTCCCGCACGCCCTCCGCTGGCTGGACAGCATCGGCGGGCCGAGCCTGACCCAGATCCTCGACCCGACCAAGTACCTGAGCCTCATCGTCCTGTTGATGGCGATCTTCGGGATGATGTTCGAGTTCCCGGTCCTCCTCGTCTCGCTCCAGGTCGCGGGCGTGGTCACCCCGAAGAAGCTCTCCTCGTGGCGCCGGTGGGCGATCGTGCTGATCGTGGTGGTGGCCGGGGTGGTCACGCCGAGCTCGGACCCCTTCTCGATGATGGCGTTGGCGATCCCCCTCTACGTCTTCTACGAGCTGTCGATCCTCGTCGGGAAGCTGATTCGACGATGACGACCGGGCGCTCCCGGCCCACCGCCCGGGGCGCCCCGCCACGGCCGCGAGAGCTCCGTGCCGACTTCGAGCGCGGGCTCGGTTTCGCGCTCGACGGCTTCCAGATCCAGGCAATGGATGCGCTCGATCGCGGCGAGTCGGTCCTCGTCGCCGCCCCGACCGGATCGGGCAAGACGCTCGTCGCCGACTACGCCGCGGCGCGTGCGCTCGAAGGTGGAGGCAAGACCTTCTACACCACGCCGATCAAGGCGCTCTCCAACCAGAAGTTTGCCGAGCTGTCCGCACGCTACGGCGCCGGAAGGGTCGGGCTGTTGACCGGCGACGTCTCCCACCAGCCGGCGGCCTCGATCGTGGTGATGACCACCGAGGTCCTACGCAACATGCTCTTTTCGCGTTCACACCTGCTGTCGGGTCTCGCCGTCGTGGTCCTCGACGAGGTGCACTACCTCGAGGATCCCTACCGGGGCTCGGTGTGGGAGGAGATCCTGGTGCTCGCGCCCCCGGGCGTGATCTTCGTCAGCCTGTCGGCGACCGTCTCCAACACCGCCGAGTTCGGCGCCTGGCTGGCCTCTGTCCGCGGACCGACCGCGGTCGTCCTCGAGACGAGACGGCCGGTCACCCTGCACCACCACTTCGCGGTCGGCGAGCGGGGCCGCGACGATCTCCTCGTGATCCCGCTCCTGCGCAAGGGGCAGGCCAACCCGGACGGGACCGCCTTCGACGAGCGACGGAGGCGACATCAGCACCGCGGGTACCGGACGCCTCGGCGAGTGGAGGTCGTCGAGTACCTCGCGGACTCGGGGATGCTGCCGGCCATCCATTTCATCTTCTCGCGGGCCGCGTGCGACGACGCAACACGCCAGTGTCTCGACGACGGGGTGCGCCTCACCTCGCCCGAAGAGCGGCTGCGGATCCGCTCCCTTACCGAGGAGGCGGTCGAACGGCTCGCCGATGACGATCTCCGGACCCTGGGCTACGGCCCCTGGTCGGCCGCGCTCGAGGCGGGCATCGCCCCGCACCACGCGGGCCTCGTCCCCGCCTTCCGCCAGGCCGTCGAGCGCTGCTTCACCGAAGGCCTTCTCAAGGTGGTGTTCGCCACCGAGACGCTCGCGCTCGGCATCAACATGCCGGCGCGGACGGTCGTGATCGAGCGCTTCGCCAAGTTCCGGGGCGCGGACATCTCCGCGCTCACGTCGGGCGAGTACCGGCAGCTCACCGGCCGGGCCGGCCGTCGCGGCATCGACACGGTCGGCCACGCCTTCGTGCTCTGGTCGCGCGCAGGTTTCGTTCCGGCAGATCGCAGCGACCGCCCTCGCACCGCCACCCGATCTCGTCTCCTCCTTCCACCCGACCTACAACCTCGCGGTCAATCTGGTGCGCCGCTGGACACGGGGCGAGGCCCACGCACTGCTCGCCGCGTCCTACGGGCAGTGGCTGGCGCCGGCGGGTTCGGAGTCGCTCGTGGCACAGCTCGACCGTCGGCTCGCGATCCTCGACGAGCGCGGCTTCGTGGAGGACTGGCTGCTGACCCCCGCGGGCCGAGCGCTCGCCGGCATCTATCACGAATCGGACCTGCTCGTCGCCGAAGCACTACGGGCAGGGGCTCTTCGACGACATCGATCCGGCGGGGCTCGCCGGCGTGGCCTCCGCGCTGGTGTTCGAGGCACGGAACCAGGGTGGGGACGTCCGAGGGCCGCAGGTCGCCGAGGTCGTCACCCGTCTCGGCGTGTTGGAGCAGCTCGCGGCCGCGCTGCGGGCCGACGAGCGACGGGTCGGCCTCCGACGGACTCGTCGCCCCGACGCCGGGCCTCGCACGTGCGGTCATCGGCTGGGGGAGGGGGGCGACCCTCGACCGCGGTGCTGCGCGACGCGGAGGTCGCGCCCGGCGACTTCGTGCGCAACGTCCGCCAGCTCGTCGACCTCGTCCGCCAGATCGGCCAGGTGGCCGCCTCCTCGGCGACCCGGGAGACCGCCGAGGAGGCGGTGTCCCTGCTCCGGCGGGGCGTCGTCGGGAGCGACGAGCCGGTGGCTGCGGGGTCCGCCACCAACCCGGCACCGCCGTCCTAGTGTGATCCGGGCATGTTCCCCTACGCCGCCGAGGACTTCACCGCCGAGGAGCAAGACGTCCTGCGCCGGTACGTCACGAACCTCGACCGGCCGGTATTCGCCCTGGTCAACCTGCCCGAAGTGGTCAAGGGCGCCCTCTTCGCCCGGTACTCGCGGTCGCCGAAGAGCCTGCGCCGCCTGTTCCTCGACGAGTTCGTCGGCGAACTCGACATCAGCGGCGACGCGACGGTCGACGCGACGGTCGGCATGCGCCGGGCGGTCGAGCTCTACGAGCGGGTGTTCAACGAGTACGGGGACGACTCGGTCGCGCAGCTCGGCGGCGTGCACCTCGCGTGCGAGCAGGCATCGAACGTCCTCACCAAGGTCCTCGAGTGGGGCCGGCTCATGGCCTACCTCGAGCAGTCGACCCGCTACATCGCCTACAACCAACGCCTCGAGCACCGGCCACTACCGCTACTACCGCGACCCGGCGGTCCTCGACTCGCCCTTCGGGGCGCGCTACGTGGGGGAGATGGACCGGATGTTCGACACATACGGCGAGCTGCTCGAGGAGCTCCAGGGGTTCCTCACGCTGCGCCACCCGCGAGCGGCGGGCGACTCCGACCTCGTCCACCGGCGGGCGGTGAAGGCGAAGGCGCTCGACGCCCTCCGCGGGCTGCTGCCGGCGGGCTCGCTCTCGAACGTCGGGATCTTCGGTACCGGACAGTCCTACGAGCTCCTGCTGCTGCGCATGCGTTCCCATCCACTCCCCGAGGCGCGTCACTACGCGGAGATGATGCTCGAGGAGTTGCGCAAGGTGATCCCCTCGTTCCTCCAGCGCGTCGATCGGCCCGACCGCGGCGGTGCATGGTCCGCGTACCTCGCCGCCACCCGTGACGACACGGCGCGGGTGGTCGACGAGCTCTTCCCGGATCTCGTGCGCCCCGATGGCGCCGTGCCGCACGGTCCCGTCGGGACGGCCGTCGGTCACCCTCGTCGACTTCGACCCCGAGGGCGAGGTGAAGGTGCTCGCCGCGATCTGTGCTCCGCTGACCGGCGTCCCGGAGGAAGAAGTCGCAGGCAGAGTGGCACGTTTGGGGGACGACGGCCGCCGGCGGCTGCTCGCCGCCTATGTCGGTGAGCGTTCGAACCGGCGGCATCGGCCCGGCCGGGCCTTCGAGCGCACGTCGTACCGGTTCGACGTGGTCACCGACTACGGGGCCTTCCGCGACCTGCAGCGGCACCGCATGTTGACCATCGACTGGCAAGCGCTCGGAACACGTCTCGGCTACGACGTGCCCGAGCTGGTGCGAGAAGCGGGCCTCGCGGATCGCTTCGTCGCGTCGGTCGAGCGGTCTCGTGAGCTGTGCGAAGCCATGCGCGAGCGCTTTCCCGTGCAATCGGCCTACGCGGTCGCGCTCGCGTTTCGGGTGCGCTACTCGATGCAGCTGAACGCGCGCGAGGCGATGCACCTGATCGAGCTGCGCTCGGGTTCCCAGGGCCATCCGACCTACCGGTGGGTCGCGCAGGAGATGCACCGGCTGATCGACGAGGGCGCGGGTCACCGCCTGCTCGCCGACGCGATGACCCACGTCGACGCGGGCGAGGTGGAGCTCGGCCGGCTCGCTCCGGAGCGGCGCGCCGAGCGTCGTCGCGACAGTCATTCCGCGGCCGGAAATCCTCTACGTTCCTGACCTGGGCGGTTGTAAGAACGGCCTGGTGGCACCCCGGGTTTCGCGCTTGACGGGGCACGGTTCGTCTGGCCTAGGGTTCGGCCAGTCCCAGTCGCCCCGCAGGGCGTGACCACACCGGTCGGAAGGGTGGCGCACCGTGAGGGGGGGATGCTGTGAGAGGCGGAGGAGGCCCAGGGGATCGAGTAGAAAACGCTTCCCCGAGACCGGCGGCCCACACCGGAGGTAACGGGGAAGTGGTGCCAAAGACCCCCTGGGTCCGACCGCCTGTCATGGCACAGCCGGTCGGGCCGGTCTCCTCCACGGGCCGTCACGCCTCCGCCCGGCGGCGGGCCGACGGTGACGGCGGCTCGATCGCCGCCCCTCGTGGAGAGGTCCACCAGCGACAGGGGCCGGTCGCCGGCCGCCTGCGCGAGCCATGAACCGGCCGCGAGCCGAAGCGTCTATGCTCCCGCCCAATTCAGCACCGAGTGACCCACCGAGGGACCGGACATGGCACAGGAACTCGACGAAGTCGAAGGACCCGACGAGCTCATCGAGGGCGACCTCGACGAGCTGGCGGACGATGACGACCTGATCGCCGACGACGCGCTCGCGCTGCCCGACGAGGAGGACGACGACGCGGAGGTCGTCGAGGAGGAGCGACGCAGGACGAGACCGACCTGGTCGAGATCGAGCCAGCCAAGGCACCGCTCGAAGTCCGGGGCGGGGGAGGAGTCCGAGGAGGAGGAGGAAGAGGAGCCCGAGGACGAGGACGTCGAGGCGAGCCTCGACACCATCCTGAAGGAACGCCTGGTCGTCGAGGAGGTCGAGGACGACGAAGAGGCGCCCGAACCCGAGGATCGCACAGCCGACGGCGTCGAGCGGGTCCTGCCGAAGCAGCCGGGCGAGTTCGTCTGCCGGTCGTGCTTCCTCGTGAAGCACGCCAACCAGTTCGCCGACCGCAAGAAGATGCTCTGCCGGGACTGCGTGTGACCGAGGCCGGAGATGCCCACCCCGCCCGATGACCAACCGGGGAACCAGCCGCTCGGCGAGCGCCTGCTCGACCTCTTCGTGTTCGTTCCGGCCGGCATCGTCGCGACGCGCGGTCGACGACCTTCCCCGGTTCGCCGCCCGTGGCCGCGAGCAGCTCGGTGTCCACGTCTCCTCCGCCCGGGCGGTCGGGAAATTCGCGGTCCACACCGGGCGGCGCCGACTGCGACAACGCGGAGGCGGGGGACCGCCGTACGGGGGAGGTGGCCGTGAAGGGACCGTCACGGTCGAGCGGGCAGACGGCTCCGAAGGCGACACCGCCGGGCCGTCCAGCAGCCCTCCGGCGGGATCGTGGAGGGCGGACCACGTGCCGCCGGTCTCGACCCTGTCGATCCCGGCCTTCGACACCCTGTCCGCCTCCCAGGTGGTCCAGCGCCTCGACGGCCTGACCCGCGAAGAGCTGGTGTCGGTGCGCGCCTACGAGATCTCGACCCGCGGGCGCCGGACCATCCTCAACCGCGTGGACCAGCTGTTGGAGGAGCGGTCCTGAACGGAGACGGTCGGCCGGGCGCGGACGGCCGGCCTCGGGCCGAGGTCCGGCTCGCAGCGCCAGAGGACGTGGGCGAGCTGCGGCGACTCCTCTCGGCTTTCGTCGCCGAGCTGATGCCCCAGCGGGGAGCCTCGCTGCTGGTCGACCCCGGTTGGCGGTCGCCGGCAGAGCTGGTCGCCGACCCCGCGTGGTCGGAGGTGCTCGGCGACCCCGACCGGCGGGTCGCGGTCGGCCTCGAAAGGGGCGCTGTGGTCGGCTTCGCCTCGAGCCGGCTGGACGCGAGCGAAGCAGGGTCCCCGCGGGGGGCGCTCGACATCTGCCATGTCGACCGGGCCGTGCGCGGCTCGGGGATCGGGCACGCGCTGGTCGAGGACGCGCTCGGGTGGTTCCGTGCCCGCGGCTGCGACGGCGTCGACGCGCTGGCCTTCCCGGGCGACCGTCAGGCGAAGAGCTTCTTCGAGTCCTCGGGTTTCAAGGCACGCCTCCTCGTCATGCACCGCTCCTTGCATTGACGACCGGCGGATCCGTTGGGCGCAGCCCTCGGGAGGTGGAGCGGAGCGGAGCCCACGGAGCCGCGGGCGGAGCCTCAGGAGGGCGCGGCGGCTCTGACCGCTGCGTGCGGGCACCGGCCGACGCGGCCCGGGGGGCGGCGGGATCGGGATCCCGAGGAGGCGAGCGAGCTCCGGTACGTAACCCGAGGCCTTGCGGGCCTCCGCGAGAAGTGTCTCGTCGGCTCCGGCGGGAAGGCCGCTCGGCTTGACCGACCGTCGGACCGGGGAGTCGACCACGAGCTCGAGCAGGGCGCGCCACTGCTCCGGCGAGGACTCGGCGTTCATCGCCGCGCCGGCGGCCTCGGCCAACCGGACGGCGAGCTCCGAGGAGAGCCGGGCGCTCGGCTCGGGCGGGCGGATCGAGGCGCGCACCGCGTCGGCCACCCGGCCCCCGTCGAGAGCGGAGGTGATCCGCTCGACCCACTTGGTGCGGAGGGCGGTGACCCGTTCGTCGAGGGAGGTGCGGAGGGCCGCCGCCAGCTCGGTCCCCTCGGGATCGAGCGTCACCGTCGACGCGGCGGCCACGATGGAGCGGAGCTCGCGGAGTGGCACGTCCTTGCCGGCGGCCCGAGCGCTCGATGCCCGGTCCTTCCAGCTGGCGAGGTTCACGACGGGCCGGAGCTCCTCGGCGAGCGCGAGAAGCGGCCCGGGCGTGACCTCGGGACGGCCTTCGGCCCGAGCCCGGGCGTTCTGCTCCTCGATCGCCTGACGCACGGCCGGGATGCCACCGCGCAGCAATTGCTCGGCGACCGGGAGCTGCTCGGGCTTGAGGTCGGCCAGCGCGGCGTTGCGATAGGTGGTCGACACGGACGGACGCCGACCGCGCTCGCGGCCCGGTGTCTCGCCCGCACCGGTCCGCGCGGGTCCACCACCGCGGCGGCCGCCCTCCCGTCCGCCGGGTGCCTTCGAGTCACCTCGCCGGCCGCGTGTCGCGCCGGAGCGGTTGCCCTGCTCGGTGCGGGGTCGCCGCGAGTCGCCTCGCCGACCGCCCTCGGCGCCCCCCTCACGACGCCGCCGGGACCCCGGAGCCATGACCACGTTGACGTCGGGCCCCTGCTTCGGGGTCCCGAGCACCTCGATGCGCTCGGCGCTCCGTCCCTCTCCCTTGGCCTTGGGCGGGAGGAGTGCGATCACCGAGGTGCCGTCGAGGGTCGTCTCGACCTCGGCGCGCAGCACCGTTCCGGGTGCCGCACCCGGCGGGACCAAGGAGGCGTCGACCGTGCCCCTCGGCTGCTTCGCGCCCGCGGCACGCCACGTCCAGGTCGAATCGGCGGTCTTGCTGGTCAGCTCGACTTCGATGCGGTGGGCCATTCCGGGCGACAGGCTACTGCCGCGGTGAGCGCGTTCGGGGAGTGACCGGGGCGAAGGGCGGTCGGAGGGGAGTGACGCTCGGGGAGGGGTCATCGCCCGTTCGGCCGGTCCATCGGGGCCCGAGCACGGACCGAGCGCTAAAAAGGGACTAAGAAGGCGGCGAATTGCGAGGTCGCCGGCGTGTTCGCGTCCTACGATGTTGCCACGCGGGGCCTGTTGTCTCCCGGCCCGGAGGGCGGGTGGTGCGCATGGCGCCACCGGTGGCAGTCGCAGGTTCGAGGAGACACGATGGAGCGACCCGGAACCGATCCACCCGTCGAGGGGGACGAGGTGGACCCGCCGTCGGAGCGTGGCGCGGAGGCGGACCCTGTGGCACCGGGCGGCTCGTCGGAGCCGGCAGCGGGTTCGTACGCGGTGCACCCGAGCCCTCCACCGAGCCCTTCCTGCCGGCGGACTGGAGCGGGGCGCACGGCGCCGGAGAGGAGATGTGGACCGGCCCGCCCACGAGGCCGGCACCCCGGCCGCCCGGGTTCGGTGCGACCTCGGCCAGCTGGGCCCCGGATCTCTCGCCGCCTCCGGTGCGGGACGTGCCCGATCGGGGGCGCACCGAGGGGCGCCGAGTCGGCTGGTGGTGGCCGGCGGTCTCCCTCGTCGCCGCGCTGCTCGGCGCGGTCATCGGCGGGGGCATCGTCGCGTTGACCAACAACACCAACTCGCCGACCACGGTCAAGGAGATCTCGGCGGGTCCCGCACTGCTCAACGGGACCGCCAACATCGAGTCGGTCATCAGCAAGGTGCTGCCGTCGGTCGTGTCGATCGACGCGACGTCGAACGGCGGCTTGTTCGGTGGCACCGACGACCAGGGCACCGGAATGATCATCACGTCCGGCGGAGAGGTGATCACCAACAACCATGTGATCCAGGGCGCGACGTCGATCACGGTCACGCTGTGGGGCGCGACCAAATCGATGTCGGCGACCCTCGTCGACACCGATCCCCGCAACGACGTCGCGCTGCTCCAGATCACCGGAGCGTCCAACCTGCCGACCGTCGGCTACGGCAACTCCGATCACGTCCAGGTGGGCGACGCGGTGGTGGCGATCGGCAACGCGCTCGGACTGAGCGCCGGCTCACCGACGGTCACCCAGGGGATCATCTCGGCCACCGGTCGGACGGTCCAAGCCGGCGATGCGAGCGGCACCGTGACCGAGACACTGACCAACATGTTCCAGACCGACGCCGCCATCAACCCGGGCAACTCGGGCGGTCCGCTCGTCGACAGTTCTGGGAAGGTGATCGGCATGAACACGGCGGTGGCCTCCGATGCGGGGACCTCCCAGGCCCAGAACATCGGTTTCGCCATCCCGTCGAACAAGATCTCCCAACTGCTGCCGCTCCTGCGCGCGAAGTCGATCGGCAACTCGACCCAGGACGGCTCGGGCTACCTCGGGGTCTCCATCGAGACCCTGACCGACCAGCTCCGCTCGGCCTACAACTTCGTGCCGACCCAGGGAGCGGTGGTGACCGAGGTCGCCGCGGCTTCGCCGGCACAGCAGGCGGGCATCCTGCAAGGGGACGTGATTGTCTCCATCGACGGACAGCAGGTGACCAGCGCGGACCAGTTGTCGACGACGATCCAGGCCGACCAACCGGGAAAGAAGGTCGACATCGTCTTGTACCGCGGTCCGACCCAGATGTCGCTGACCGCCACGCTGGGGTCGAGTGCCGCGTCCCAGTCGGGCGGCTGACGGCCGGCGTGCTCGGCGGGAACCGGCGCACCTCCTACGGTGGGGGCATGGTGATCCGGTACGCAGGCTGCCCCCGGAGGCGGAAGGTTCGGCGCGGGCGGCTGCCGCGATGAGCGACGGCGACGACTGGCTCCGACGCCTCGGCGCGGCGCGCGCCGAGCCCTCGCCGGAGGGCGCGGCGCCCGATGCCACGGCACTCTGGCGCATCCTCGAGATCGCCACGACGGTTCCCGATCACGGACGTCTGCGTCCCTGGCGCTTCGCGGTGGTGGCCGGATCGGGCCGGGCGCAGTTCGGTGAGGCGCTCGTCGCCGGGCTCCACGAGGAGCGCGGGGCCGACCTGCCAGAGGCGATGGTGGCGAAGATGCGCCGGAAGGCCTTCGCCGCGCCCTGCGCGGTGGCGGTGATCGCCTCGCCGGACCCCACCTCGAACGTTCCGGTGTGGGAACAGGTGGCGTCGGCCTCGTGCACCGGGTACGCGCTGCTCCTCGGCGCGAGCGCACTCGGACTCGGTGCGGTCTGGAAGAGCGCGGCGGTGCTCGGGTCGGCTGCGGTCCGGCAGTTCTTCTCCCTCGGCGAGCACGAACAGCTCCTCGGCTGGATCAACCTCGGGGATCCGGCGACGACAGAGGATCGGCGCGGGTCGGGCAGCTCTCGCGCGGTCGACGTCGCGCAGCTGATCACGGTGATCGGCGAGATGCCCGAGGGCTGATTCGGCGTTCCGATCGGCTGGGGATTCGTCTGCCCGAGTCCGGACGCCTCGGGCGAGCGCCTGGATTCTCAGAAACCCCAACCCGCGAGCGGTGGCCCGAGGCCGGCCTCGCGCGCACAGGCGCCGCACAGGTCCATCCGGCGTGCGCCGGGACGGTCGGACGCGGCGACCCGCCGCCACCCGTAGCGACGAGCCTCCTCCAAGCTGGCCGATTCCGACCAACGCGGGGAGGTCTGCGCGCCGCACCGGCCGCAGGTGCGGAAGAAGGCCTGGTCGTCATCGAACCGGTCGAGTTGGTCGAGCTCGTCGAACTCGTCGAACTGTTCGAACATCATGCCGTCGGCGTCGTCCATCGTGGTGCTCCGTCCCGAGGTTACCGCCCAGTCGGAACGAACCAGCCGGAACGAAACGGACGCCCGCGTCGGCGCGACCGGGCCGGACCGTCCGGGGACAGGGGGCCGTGCGAGTCGTACACTCCGAGACGTGCCGACCAAGCGCGACGGGGTGATCCGGGCGATGGAACGGCTCCTCGAAGCCGACAAGGAGGTCCGCCAACAGCTGCAGGCGGCGGAGCGCGTTCTGCGTCGCGGCATCCGGGGCATCGAGGAGGGCGAGCCGATCGCGCGCGCGCTCAGGACCACCAAGGCGGGGGAGCGCCGGCAGAACGTCAATGATGCGCTCGAGAACCTCCAGATCGCCCGGCACGACCTCCGCACCGCGGTCATCGCCGCAGGGCTCGAGGAGGGGATGAGCCTGAGCGAGGTCGCCCGCGCCTTCGGCATCTCGCGGCAGCTGGTCCAGCGACACGCCAAAGAGACCCGCGCACTCGAGGAGCAATAGAGCGGTGCCGGCCCGCCATGACGACGTGCGACCCCGATCCCGGGTCCAGCCGGGGATCCTCGTGGCCGGCTTCGCCCTGAGCGCCGCGGGTAACGCCTTCCAGTCAGTGGAATCCTGGAACTACCAGTTCACGATCTCCCGCGCCCAGGTCACATTCCAGACCGCCGGCGTCGCTGCCATCGTCCTCCTCGCGTGGGGCGGATGGGCATGGTTCCGGTATCTCCAGCTGCACCCGCCCGACAGCCGCGAGATGACCACCGCACTCCGGGCGACCGCCAGCGCGTACTTCGTGACCTCGCTCGGCTACCTCGCCTTGACCTACAGCTGGGCGCGTGCGGTCATCCTCGGGCCCGCCACCGACACCGGCTTCAGCGTCGAGCTGGTCGTCTCGGTCGGGATGCAGTTCGCCGGTGCGGCGGTCGTCTTCGCCGCGTTCTGGCGAGCCTCGCGGCCGGCAGTCGCTGCTCGAGAGGTCGTGCCCGCAGCCGACCGCGACACCCGGCCGGTGCCGATCGGCGACCTGTCCGACGGCTGAGGGGAGCTGTCCGTGTGCAGGACCCACCCCGGTTCCAAACCGCCGATAATGCATATTATGTCAAGTTAGCAAGGCCTATGACGCCAGGTTCAGCCTGGTTCGCCGGCTGGTTCCGGTCGAACCCGTTCCCCCGGAGGGCAGAATCGTGCCGACGGCATGGAGGCGTGACGAGGATGCGGCGGGACTCGAGCGTTTCGTCGACGCGCAAGCACGCGGCGTCTACGACCGCGCACTCGGCGAGCTCCGCCATGGACGGAAGTCGAGCCACTGGATGTGGTTCGTCTTCCCGCAGCTGCGCGGGCTCGGGATGAGCGCCACTTCGCAGAAGTACGGCCTGGTCTCCCTCGAGCAGGCCCGGCGGTACCTCTCCCACCCCCTCCTCGGCGCCCGCCTGCGCGAGGCCGCGGACGCGGTCAACGCGTTGGAGGGGACGACGCTGGCGGAGGTCTTCGGGAGCCCGGACGACCTCAAATTTCACTCGTCGATGACCCTCTTCGGGCGAGCCGGGCCCGACGAGCCACGGTTCACGACAGCGCTCGAGCGATGGTGCGGCGGACGGGAGGACGAGCGGACACTCGAGCTGCTCGGCGCTCGCTGAGCCGGTGGACCGTTGTTGTCTCCGGTGTGTCAGGCGGATCCTGACGATGTACGGTCGCACCTGACGGCCGTTCGAGCATCCGATCGTGGTCGCGGCAGTGAGACGATCGGAGAACTGGCGGGTGCACAAGAGCGAGTGCAGACGACAGAGGCAGCCGAAGACGGAGGAGCACGAGTGTCCGAAACAGAGGCGCCGGCCGCATGCTCGTTCTGCCTGCGGCCGAGTCGGGACGTCGCGACGCTGGTCGCCGGTCCGGGCGTCTTCATCTGCGACCGATGCATCGCGCTCTGCCGGCAGGTGGCCGACGGCAATCCGGGCGGGTTTCCGAGGGTCGCCCCGTGGGAGCTCGTGACGGAGGCGGACGAGGCGCTCGACGCGCTCCCCCGGGTGGCGGCTGCCGCTGCCGGGGTCGAGATCCAGCTGGCCGGCTGGGCCGCCCGGGCGCGGGCGCTCGGCGCGACCTGGAGTGCGATCGGTGCGGCGCTCGGCATCACCCGTCAGTCGGCCTGGGAACGCTTCACCGATCAGGCGTGAGGTCCGCTGCGGCGGTCCCGTCGGTCGGACTTGCGGGGAGGTCAGCGTGTCGCGGGGGCCTCAGACCAGTTCGTAGGCGGCCGGGTCCGGCGCCTTCATCACCTCACGGAAGTGGTCGAAGGACCACGGCCAGACGGCGGGGAGGCCCCGGTCGTCGAGGTACCAGCTGTCGCAACCTGTGACCCAGACGGTGCGACGCGACGCGTCGGCACGGTCCCGTTCGAAGCGGGCCAGTGCGGCCCGCGTGGCGGAGACCTCGCGGCAGGTCCCGCTCCTCACCAGTTCGATCAGCTGGAGTACGTAGCCGAGCTGCAGTTCGGCGACCTCGATCAGCGAATAGTTGCCGACCGGGCCGTTCGGGCCGTTCAACATGTAGAAATTGGGGAAGTCGGGGATGGAGATCGACAGGTACGCCGAGGGCCGTGGGTCCCACGCCTTGTCCAGCGACACCCCGCCCCGTCCGAGGACCTCCATCGGACGCATGAAGGCGTCGACCCTGAACCCGGTCGCCAGAACCAGCACGTCGAGGGGGTGGAGCGTTCCGTCCCGGGTCCGGATCCCACGCGGTTCGATGCACTCGATGGGGTCGGTCACGAGGTGCGCGTTCGGCTGCTGGATGGCGTCGTAGAAGTCAGGCGAGATGACCAGCCGCTTGCAGGCGGCCCGGTAGGACGGCCGGAGGCGGTCGCGCAGCTCGGGGTCGTGCACGTTCTCCTCGAGGTTGCGCCGGCAGAGATCCTCGATGATCCGGAGGGCCTCGGACTCGGCGTCGACGACGGCGGTGCCGAAGACGTCGAAGAGTTCCGCCGTCTGTTGACGGGCTGCGCGCAACGCCTCGGGGTCGCCCCGGAAGGTCGCTCGCTCCTCGTCGGTGTAGGGAGGGTTCTCCTGCGGCATGATCCACTGGGCGGTCCGCTGGAAGAGGGACAGCGATCCGACGCGGTCGACCAGCGCCGAGACGATCTGCACCGCGGTCGAACCGGTCCCGATGACGCCGAGGCCGGCGCGCTCCAGCCGCGTCGAGTGGTCCCAGCGTGCGCTGTGGAACGAGGGTCCTTCGAAACTGTCGATGCCGGCGATCTCGGGATAGCGCGGCTGGTGCAGGACACCGGTCGCGGCGATGACCACGTCGACGTCGTCCCGCCCCCCGTTGGCGGTCGTGAGCCGCCAGCGCCCGTCCGCGAATTCACAACGGGTCACCTCCTCGCCGAAGCGAACCCGGGAGAGGACGCCGTACTCGGACGCGACCCGCTCGAAGTAGGCCCGGATCTCCGGGCCGGGCGAGAACCGGTGGCTCCACTCGGGCCACGGCGCGAACGAGTACGAGTAGAGGTGGGAGGGGACATCGCAGGAGAGGCCCGGGTAGGTGTTCTCACGCCAGGTGCCGCCCACCCGCTCGGCTTTCTCGTAGACGGTGACGTCTCCGATGTCGTACTCGTGCAGCTTGATCGCGGTGAGGATGCCGGCCATCCCGGCGCCGACAACGGCGCAGCGGAGGGGTCGGTGCGGCGCATCCATCCTGCTAGTTGAGCACACGAGATCGTCGCCACCGGCGGCTTTGCCCGCCGGCACCGTGACCGACGGGCGGGCACCGGTAGGATCGGTCCTGCAGCTCGGTTGCCGCAGCTGCGAGACGGTCCGAGGAGGTCGCCATGTCCCAACCCGCTCCGCGCCCACCCGAGACTGCCGACGACCCGCAAGAGGAGCGCCTCCACCGCAAACAGCGTCTCGCGGCCGCATTCCGGCTCTTCTCGCGGTTCGGATTCGACGAAGGGGTCGCCGGTCACATCACCGCCCGTGACCCCGAGCGCCTCGACCACTTCTGGGTCAATCCCTTCGGCATGCACTTCGGCCATATCCGGGTGTCCGACCTGATCCTGGTCAACGACAAGGGCGAGGTGGTCGAAGGCGACAAGCCGGTCAACACCGCGGCGTTCGTCATCCACTCGCAGGTCCACGCAGCCCGGCCCGACGTCGTCGCCGCTGCGCACGCCCACTCGGTCTACGGCAAGTCGTGGTCGGCGCTCGGCCGGCCTCTCGAGCCCATCACGCAGGACGTCTGCGCGTTCTACGAGGACCACGCGGTCTTCGACGACTACACCGGCGTGGTCCTCGATCTCGAGGAGGGCAAGCGCATCTCCCACGCGCTCGGCGGCCACAAGGCGGTGATCCTGCGGAACCACGGTCTGCTGACCGTCGGGCACTCGGTCGACGAGGCCGCGTGGTGGTTCATCACGATGGAGCGGTCCTGCCAGGCCCAGCTTCTCGCCTCGAGCGCCGGCGAGCCGGTGCACATCCGGCCCGACATGGCGCGGCTCACCGCGGGGCAGGTCGGGTCCCACGTGGCGGGCTGGTTCAGCTTCCAGCCGCTCTTCGACCGGATCGTGGCCGAACAGCCCGACCTGCTCGAATAGCCGCCGTCAGGCGCGGTCGAGCGACGGACGCTCCGGCGAGAGGATCACCACCGCAAGCTCGCGCCGGCTGTGGCGCTGGTAGACGTCGTAACGGCCGCGTGCCCCCGGATGCAGGACCGGTGCCATCCCGCGGTTGGTCCGGTTCACGAGCGGCCAGAGCTGGGCCCTCTCGGTCGGATCGGCAACCCGGCCGGTCGCGCCGACCACCCGCCGTCCGACCCGGAGGGTGACCGACGGGTCCGCCTCGAGGTTGAGCAGCCAGGCCGGAGGCCGGTCGCTGCCGCCGTTGGAGGCGACCACGACGTAGTCGCCCCGGTCGCGGCAGTAGGTCAACGCGACCGTCCGGGGCTCGCCAGACTTGCGTCCGGTCGTCGTCAGCAGGAGCGCGGGCACCCGGTTGGAGTGGGTCCCGACCCGTCCCCCGCTGCGCTCGTAGACGTACTTGTGGACGCGGAGGTAGGGGTCGACGAACCGGGTCGAGAAGGTCCCGCCTTTCACGGCGTCAGGTGCGGGCGTCGAAGGTGGGCACGAGGGTGCGCGCGGCACGGGCCTCGTCGACCCGGCGCACCGGCGTGTGCCGCGGGTACTCCCCCATCGGCTCCCTGCCCATGGTCGCCGCCTCGTGGGCGGCCCGTTCGAAGGCCTCTGCGAGGGCCTCGAGCGTCTGGGGGCTTTCGGTCTCGGTCGGTTCGATCATCAGCGCCTCGTCCACGATGAGCGGAAAGTAGACCGTCGGCGCATGGAAGCCCTCCTCGAGCAGGCGCTTGGCGATGTCGAGCGCACGCACGCCGTGGGCCTGCTTGATGGACCGGACCGACAGGACCACCTCGTGCATGCACGGGCGGTCGAAGGGGACGTCGTAGGTCCCCCGCAGCCGCGTGCGGATCCAGTTGGCATTGAGAACGGCCGTTTCCGCGATGTGTCGGAGGCCGTCCCCTCCGCAGGCGAGGACATAGGCGAGCGCCCGGGCCAACACGAGCGCGTTCCCGTGCCATGTGTGGACCCGTCCGATCGAGCGCGGCGGCACCTGCCACTCGTACGAAGGCGCACCGTCTCCACCACCGGTCCGGATCGGGCGCGGGCCCGGCAGGAAGGGGACGAGGCGCTCGGAGACGGCCACCGGCCCCGCTCCGGGTCCGCCCCCACCATGGGGGGTGGCGAACGTCTTGTGCAGGTTCATGTGGACGATGTCGAAGCCCATGTCGCCGGGCCGGACGACACCGAGGATCGCGTTGAGGTTGGCGCCGTCGTAGTACAGCAGGCCACCCACACCGTGCACCGCGGCTGCGATGGCCGCGATGTCCTCCTCGAAGAGCCCGAGCGTGTTGGGATTGGTGAGCATGATGCCAGCGACGTCCTCGTCGAGGACGCGCACGAGCGCCTCCATGTCCACACACCCGCGCTCGTCGCTCGGCACCGTGACGACCTCGTAGCCGCCGAGCGTCACCGAGGCCGGGTTGGTGCCGTGCGCCGAGTCGGGGATGACGATCTTGGTGCGCGGCCTGCCCCGGGCCTCGTGCCAGGCGCGCATGAGCAACAGGCCGGTCAATTCGCCTGCGGCGCCCGCGGCCGGCTGGAGGGTCGCCGCGGCCATGCCGGTGATCTCGCAGAGGGCCGCCTCGAGCTCGACGAGGAGTGCCAGCCATCCCTGGGTCAGCGACGCCGGTGCGCCCGGATGGACACCGGCGAGCCCGGGGAGCCCGGCGACCGCATCGCAGACCTTCGGGTTGTACTTCATGGTGCAAGAGCCGAGGGGGTAGGCACCGAGGTCGACCGAGAACTGCCGGTGCGACAACCGGGTGAAATGGGCGACGAGGTCGCGTTCGGACACCTCGGCGAGCTGCACCGGGTCCTCTCGCCGGTGAGCCTCGGGGACGAGCGCGTCGTCAGCGAGCACGGGGATGCCGGTCGTGCGGAACGAACAGGCTTTGCGGCCCGGGTGCGAGAGCTCGAAGAGGGTCGGCTCGGCCTCCCGGCCCATGATCGGGGCGCTCGTCGCCTTGCCACCCGGTGCGCCGGCGGCCGCGACCGTTGCCACGGTCTCGTGTGGAGATGTCATCAGGCCACCGCCTTGGTCAACGCGGTCACGAAGGCGTCGATCTCCTCGCGGGTCCGGCGCTCGGTCACCGCGACGAGCAGCCCGTGCTCGCCGCCCGCGACCGCTCCCTCGAGCGACAGGCCGGCGAGGAAGCCAGCGTCGGCGACACGCTCGATCACCGTGGAGGCCGGCAACGGCAGCCGCAACGCGAACTCACGCAGTACGGGGGCCCCGGCAAAGGCCTCGATGCGCTCCGAGGCGAGCAGGGCGTCACGCGTGTAGCGGGTGGCCTGCGCACACCGTCGGGCAACCTCCGCCAGCCCCGCCGTGCCGAGCCACCCGAGCTGGATGGCCGCGGTCACCGCCATGAGCGTCTGGTTGGTGCACACGTTGGAGGTGGCCTTCTCGCGGCGGATGTCCTGCTCGCGGGCGCGGAGCGTGGTGACGTAGGCGCGGCGGCCCTCGACGTCGACCGTCTCGCCGACCAGGCGGCCTGGGAGGCGCCGCACGTGCTCCGCCCTGCAGGCGAAGAGCCCGAGATAGGGCCCTCCGAAGCCGAGCGGTGTGCCGAACACCTGCCCCTCCCCCACCATGATGTCGGCACCCCAGTCACCCGCCGAGCGGAGCAGTCCGGCGGCGACGGGATCGGCGCCGACGACGAGGAGCGCGCCCGTCCGGTCGCAGAGATCGCGTGCCGCACCGAGGTCCTCGAGGCAGCCGAGATAATTGGGGTACGCGGCGAGGACGACGCCCGGCGGGTCGCTCCCGTCGGGATCGGGCCAGGCGGTGGTGCCGTCGACGAGGGGTACCGTCACCAACCGGTGCCCGGTGCCCGCCGCGAAGGTCGCCAGCATCTGGCGCCAGTGCGGGTGCACCCCCTCCGAGATCCAGACCAGATCACGACCTGCAGCGGCGGCGCCGAGGTTGACCGCTTCGACCGCGGCCGTCCCCCCGTCGTAGAGGGAGGCGTTGGCCACCGCGAGCCCGGACAGCCGCGCGACCATGGTCTGGTACTCGAAGAGCGCCTGCAGCACCCCCTGGGCGACCTCGGGCTGGTAGGGGGTGTAGGAGGTCACGAACTCCGAGCGGCCGGCGAGGGCGCGGGTGACCGCTGGGGTCTCGTGGTCGTAGGCGCCGCCGCCCGCGAAGCAGACCATCCGGTCGCTCCGCGCACGGTTCCGGTCCGCCAGGCCGTCGAGATGGAAGAGCACGTCCGCCTCGCTCGCTCCGTCGGCCAGCTCGAGCTTCCTCTGGAGGCGCAGCGCATCGGGGACTGCGTCGAAGAGCTGATCGACCGAGGACAGCCCGAGGAAGGCGAGCATGCTCGCCACCTCGTCGTCCGTGTGGGGGACGTAGTTGCCCACTGCGTCGCTCCTCCCAGCTCGTCAATCGGTGTTGCCGCCCGTTGTCCGCGTCGGTCAGTCGACGGCGGCCGAGGCGAACTGCCCGGCTCGCACGAACGGCGTGGTCACGATCGACCCGGACAGCAGCCGTCCTCGTTGGTCGACGTCGACAGCCGTCCCCGGTTCCGGGTCGACCGTCGTCGAGACCAGTGCCGAGCGCGATGCCGTGCCCGAGCATCGGAGCGTAGTTGCCGCTGGTGACGCGCCCGACGGGCTGCCCGGCGTGGCGGAGGACCGCCCCCTGCCTCGGGGGCTGCCTGCCTTCGGTGGCGAGGCCGCAGAGTCGGCGCTCGAGCCCGCTTTCGCGCTCGGTCTCGAGCGCACGGCGTCCCCGGAAGTGCTCCTTCTTCCAGCCGACCACCCAGTCGAGCCCGGCCTGCAACGGGGTGATGCCCGGTCCGAGCTCGTGCCCGTGGAGCGGGAGCCCGGCCTCGAGCCTCAGCGTGTCCCGTGCGCCGAGTCCGGCCGGTTCGACCCCAGCGTCCATGAGCGCCCCCCAGAGGGAGGCTGCGATCTCGTTCGGGACCGCGCACTCGACTCCGTCTTCGCCCGTGTAGCCCGTTCCGGCGGCGACGCCTGCCGTTCCCTGCCAGGTGAAGGGCGTGACCCGGAACCGCCCGACGGCGGCCGCCTCGGGAACCACCGTCGCAAGACGGGCCCGGGCCTTCGGGCCCTGCACCGCGAGCACACAACGCGCCGGGGTGGTGTCCCGACCGCCGATCGCCTCACGGACGCGGCCGGTGTTCGAGGCGTTGGGCATGACGTCGAAGGTCTCCTCCTCGAGCCACCAGACGATCAGGTCGTCGAGGACCGACCCGTCGCCGTCGTCGAGGAGGTGGGTGTACTGGGCACGCCCCGGCTCGATCTTGCGGAGGTCGTTGGAGAGTGCTTCTTGGAGCAACCCGAACGACCCCGAGCCCTCGACGCGCACGGTTCCGAGGTGGCTGACGTCGAAGACCACCGCGTCCTGGCGGCAGCGACGGTGCTCGGCGAGGGTGCCGTCGGGGTACGCGAGCGGCATCTCCCAGCCTCCGAACTCGACGAGCTTCGCGCCGAGCTCGCGGTGCGCCTCGATGAGGGCAGTGTGACGGGGTGCAGCGTCCTCAGGTGCTTCGGGCGTGCCGCCCCCGGCGGCCGAGGCGTCGCTCACGCCGAAAGGATACCGACGGGTCGGCTCAGGCGGAACGGGGGATGTCGGGCCGCCGGTGTGCGTCTCCAGCCAGCCCGTACTTCGCGAGGAGCGCGAGGGTGTCCCGCTGGTAGAGCACGGTGATCCTCACCTCGGGATAGAGCTCCCCGAGCCGCCGCACCTTGCCGTTCTTCTTCGTGACGAGCCGCTGGTTGAGCGTGGTCAGCTCGACGAAGAGGCCCGGGTCCGGTAGCCAGAAGTCCGGCCGGAATCCCGAGACGGGGCGGCCCGTGGTGTCCCACTCGAGCATGAATTCGACCGGCTCGTACTCCCAGGCGACGTTGTAGAAGTCGAGGATGCGAGCGAAGCGCTGCTCGGACTCGTGGGCGAACGGGGCCGGTGGCCCACGAGTCCCGTCCTTCGACAGCGAGAGCCCCGAGGTCAACGCTCGGCGGCCTCGTTCGGTGGGACGTAGGCGGCAGGATGGCGCGCGGCGCCGGCGCGGCCGTCGTTGTCGATCGCCACGATCGCCGCATCGAGCTCAGAGACCACCCCCGAGAGCGGCAAAACGTTGAACACGCCCTGTCCTCCTGCCAACAGGTCGACCAGCTCGCCGTCGGAGCGGGCGAGAATCGACCGGCTGTCGGCGAGCACCAGCTGCGCGGACGCAACGTCCTCTCCCAGGTCACCTCGTAGGCACTCGACGGCTTGCCGAGCCTGGCGGAGCTTAAGGCCGGCGTCGAGCAACCGCTTGATCACTTTGAGTTCGAGCACGTCGCCGTAGGAGTACCGCCGCTGGCTCCCACTCCCGTTCGCATCCGCAATCGACGGAAGGAGGAGGCCGGTGCGCGCCCAGTAGTCGAGCTGCCGATAGGTGATGCCCACCAGGGAACAGACCTGAGAACCCCGGAACCCATCGGTGGGTACCCCGTGTCGAGCGTCTCCAGCCATCGCCAGTCCTCCACCTCGAGCAGAGGTTGACCCGAACCCGAACCGTCTGGTCAACGTGCAGTTTGAGGGTATCACACGGCCGTAGTTACGCGCGTGTGAGCAGGCTCTCGCGAGGTTCTTCTCCGGCAGCTTCTTCCGTTCGCTGACCCGTTCCCCGTCCCCGGGGGCGCTCCACGGGTGTAAACCCCGAGAGTTGTTTCGGAGTGAGCACATCACGTGATGTATGTGTACATCACGTGATGTCATGAGGCCGGCGGAAGGCGGGGAGCGGACCGGCGGGGAGCGGACCGGCGCGGATTGGACCGGCGGGGAGCGGACCCGCGGAGCGGCGGCCCCGGGGGATGCCTGGAAGGGGGGCACGGCACCGGCGACCGAGGGCGGGGAATGCCGGGCGGAGCCGCGCACCCCCCGACGGGCGCGATTTGGTCCGGGCATCTGCGACGGCAATGATCGGACCATGACCGTGGTCCGGATCAACGCCATCACCGTTCGCGAGGGTTCGGGAGACGAGCTCGCCCGCCGGTTCGCTGCCCGGCCCGGTGCCGTGGACGGTGCGGACGGGTTCGAGGGTTTCGAGCTGCTCCGGCCAACCGACGATCGTGATGTCTGGTTGGTGGTCACCCGCTGGCGTGACGAGGACGCCTTCCAAGCGTGGGTCCGCTCCCCTGCGTTCGCCCACGGCCATCGCGGGGACACCGGGCCGAGCGGGGATCGAGGTGTGGGCCGCGACGGCGGCAGCGCTCCGGAGGGGCAGCCGGTCGGCGTCCACAGCGAGCTCTGGTCCTACGACGTGATCGAGCTCCCACCCCCGGGATGACCCTCGACCGCACCGAGGTACCGCTGCACCGGCGCTCGATCGTCTACGACGTGTTCGAGCACGGCGAGGATCTCGGTGTCGTCGCCCGCCTCGAGGACGTCCGCCCGTGGGCCGACGGCGAGCGGTCGGTCCGCCTGGTCCACGAGATGGAGCTGCGCGTCGAGGTCCGCGCCTCGGACCTCACCATCACCGAGGCCCAGGCCGAGATGCATGTCTTCCCGCACGCCGAGTGCCCGGCGATCCTCCGTGCCTTCGCGGATCTGGCCGGCCTCAGCATTGCGCGGGGCTACACGAGAGCGGTGCAGGAGCGCTTCGGCGGCCCGAAGGGATGCTCGCACCTCGAACATCTCGCCCGTTCGCTCGGCCCGGTGGTCGTCCAGGCGGTGACTTCGCGTCGGGCGAAGGCGGTGAGCCGGGGCGAGGAGAATGATCTGTTGTCGGGGAGCTCGAGCCCGTGGGCCCGGGACACCTGCCACATCTGGGCCGAGGGTGGCGTCGCGGACCAGAAGCTCGCGGCGGGATGGCATCCCGGAGTCGGGCCGTACCCGTCGCTGCCGCTCGAGGTCATCCGGCGCGAGGAGCGGTGAGCCGGTGACCCCGCTCCCCCACCGTCGCCGACGGCAGGACCGAGATCGGGGCAGGGGCTGGAGCCGGCGTCGGACCGGACGCGTGAGTCTGCCGGCGTTTGCGGCGCTCGCGTTGCTGGGGGCGTGCACGAGCACCGGGACGGCCGTCCGCTCGCCCTTCTCGACAGCGGCGCCCGCACTCCAGCGCGGACCGGTCGAGGAGATCAAGGTGACGACCATCGCGGGGCTCGGGCCGGTGCTGGTCGACGGCCAGGGCATCGCCGTCTACATGTTCACCACCGATCAGCGTGGCTCGCCGTCACGCTGCTACGACGTGTGTGCCGTCCAGTGGCCACCCCTCGTCCTCCCGAGGAGTACGTCGCGGCCGATCGCCGGGCCCGGCATCCGCGCCGATCTCCTCGGCACCGCACCGCGCACCGACGGGACCACGCAGATCACCTACCACGGTTGGCCTCTCTACCTGTGGCCCCCCGATCGGGTTCCGGGGACGGCGACCGGACAGGCGCTCACCAACGCAGGTGGCCGTTGGTACGTGCTCGACGCCGACGGGAACCCGGTCACGACGCACTGAGCACCCCCGCCGGCTCCGGGGCATGATGGCGGGATGACCGCGAACCGAGGCCGGCGCTCGCGCTGGTCGATCAACTCGACCGACTCGTTCCTCTCGATCAATTCGAACGGTTCGGTGCTCTCGGTCGCATCGGTGGGCTCGGCCCTCTCCGTGCTGTCGATCGGGTCGATCGCGTCGATCGCCTCGATCGGCACGGCGCTCGGAGCCGGCTCGATCCTCTCATGCGCGTCGGCGGGTTCGGTGCTGTCGTTTCGTTCCGTGCGTGCGATCCGTCGTGCGGGAGCCGTCCGCGGACGGTTTTCTCGTTAGTCGGTCGGGCTCGTTAGTTGGTCGGGCCGCCGATCCAGCCACGGCGCCGGAAGTAGTAGACGAGCCCGACGGCTGCCACGACTTCGAGGCCGACCGCGAAGAGGTAGAAGGGGACCCGGCCGGTGATGTGGGCGACGAGGAACGAGAAGTTCTGCCCGAACCATCCGGTGAAGAAGCTGAGGGGCAGGAAGACCGTCGCGATGATGGTCAGCTGCTTCATCACCACGTTCAGTCGGTTCGAGACCGTCGACAGATGGGTGTCGAGCACCCCGCTCAGGAGGTCCCGGTAGCCGTCGACCAGGTCGCTGATCCGGATGAGGTGGTCGTAGACGTTCCGCAGGTACCGTTGCCCTTCTTCGCTGACCCCGGGGAGTTCGGTCACACCCGAGGTGATGCCCGCGAAGACATCACGCTGCGGAGTGACCACCTTGCGGACGGAGATGAGCGACCGCTTCATGGTGAACATCGTCCCGAGCTGCTCCTCGGTCGGGCGTACCAGGACCGCGTCCTCGAGGTCGTCGATCTGGTTGTCGAAGGCGTCGAGCATCGGGAAGAAGCCGTCCACCAGCTCGTCGATGACCAGGTAGATGACTGCGATCTGCGGAGGCACCCCGGCGGCTCGGCTCCGGTGGGCGATGCGCTCGCGGACGGCCTCCATCGCCTGGTTCGGTCCGTGGTGGATCGTCACGACGAAGTGCTCAGCGACGAGGAAGTGGACCTCCTCGGTGCCGAAGCCCTCCGCTGCGGCGCCGTGGACGACCAGGTAGGTGAAGGTGCCGTAGTCCTCGAGCTTGGGTCGCTGACCGAAGTGCTGGATGTCCTCGATGGCCAGGTGATGGACGTGGAACACGTCGGCGAGCAGGTCAAGCACCTCGTCGTCGACCGCGTCGAGGTCCAGCCAGAAGAAATGGCCCGAGCCCACCAGCTGTCGGACGGATGCCGGGTCGGCCGAGGCGGTGACCCCCTCGGACAGGGTGCGACCCTCCATGTTCCGAGTCTGCCCCGACCGTCAGGGCGCAGCGTGGATGGGCGCGCGGCACCGAGGGAGGGCGCAACGCGAACGGGCCCCGGCCGGGGTCGGGCCCTCGAGCCCCCTCGGGCCCCGGCGGTCAATCCACGACGCGCAACGACGTGCGGTAGCGGCGACCGTTCGCGACGTACTCCGCCGCAGACAGCCGGATGAGCTCGAGGCTCGAACCTTCCGGACGGACCTTCGCCGGGATGCCCAGCGCGAGCGACCCCGCAGGCACCTCCATCTTGTTGGGGACAACCGCGTTGGCGCCGACAGTGGCGCCGCTTCCGATGACCGCGTGGTGGAGGACGACCGAGCAGGAGCCCACCAGGCATTCGTCCTCGAGCGTGCACCCCTCGAGGTGCGCGAGGTGGCCGATGACGCATCCGTCACCCACGAGCGTCGGAAAGCCCGGCCCTGCGTGGACGACGGTGCCGTCCTGCACCGAGGTGCGGGCACCGATCCGGATTGAGCCGTAGTCACCGCGCAGCACGGTGCTCGGCCACACGGTCGACTCGGGACCGATGATGACGTCGCCGACCACCACTGCGTCCGGATGGACGTAGGCGTCGGGATGGATCGACGGTTCGCGGTCCTCGATGCAGTAGATGGGCATCGCCCGACCCTACCGGGAGGTGTGTGCGACGGCCCGTTCGGGCGACCGGTTTCCGCCTCCCCTTCCTCCCGACGGGTCTTCCCGCCCGACGACGACCGCACCGGGGCCTCGTAGGATGGGACGCCTGTAACGACCAGGAGGACCGCGATGGCCGATCCGGGGATGCCCGATCACCCGGTGTTCGACGCCGACAACCACTACTACGAGGCCGAAGACGCGTTCACCCGTCACCTCGATCCGAAGCTGGGGCCGCGGGTGGTCGAGTGGTGCGAGATCAACGGACGGCGCTACCACGTGCTCGGAGGCCGGGTCAGCCATGCGGTGACCAATCCCACCTTCGACCCGGTCGCGCTCCCGGGCGCCTTGCACGACTACTTCCGTGGCAACCCCGAACAGCGCAGTCCGCTCGAGTTCCTCTCGCGAAGGGAGCCGATCCGCGCCGCGTACCGCGATCCAGCCGCCCGGCTGGTGACGCTCGACGAGCAAGGTCTCGACGGGTGCCTGCTCTTCCCGACCCTCGGGATGATCTACGAGGAACCCCTTGCAGCCGATCCGGTAGCCGTCTGCCATCTGTTCCGAGCCTTCAACCGGTGGCTGGCCGAGGACTGGACGTTCGACGTGGAGGACCGGATCCTGGCGGCGCCCTATCTCACCCTTGCCGATCCGCAGTGGGCAGCGGAGGAGCTCGCCTGGGCGCTCGACCTCGGCGCGCGTGTCGTCGTCATGCGACCCGCCGCCCCGGTCACCGCCGAGGGGCGGCGGAATCCCTTCGATCCCGTGTTCGATCCCTTCTGGTCGCTTGCCAACGACGCGGGCATTGCGGTCGTCGTGCACGCCGGCGACAGTGGCGTCTCGTCGAACGGGTACGCCGTCGACGGATTCGCGGCGACCTTCTCCGGCGGCTGGAAGCCGTCGATCAAATCGTTCGCCATCGAGCAGGCGATCCGTGACTACCTGCTCACGATCGTCTTCGAAAACCATTTCCTCCGCTTCCCGAACCTGAGGGTCGCCTCGGTCGAGAACGGTGCCCAGTTCCTGCCCGAGCTCTTCGCAAAGGTGCGGTCGACAGCGAACAAGATGCCCGGCTACTGGAAGGACGACCCCACCGAGACCTTCCGGCAGCACGTCTGGATCAACCCGTTCTGGGAGGACGACGTCTACGAGGTCGTCGAGTGCATGGGTCCGACGCGGGTGATCTTCGGCTCGGACTGGCCCCACATCGAGGCGCTCCCCGAGCCGCTCGATTACGTGCGAGAGCTGAAGGACCTCGAACAGGGTGACCGCCGGCTCGTGCTCAACGACAACGTGCGGGACCTGGTCACGCTCCGCCCGACCTGACCCGCATCGGGCCGGCCCGAACCACCGGGCCCGGTTCGGGCGGCTCCCTCTCCGGCGCCTCCGCTTCCGGCGGTACCGGTCGGGCGATCAGTGCCCGCGGCCCCGTCCGCGTGAGTGCCGCGCTCCCGTGCCGTGGTGGGTGACGTGTCGAGTGCCGTTGCGGGACGCCTCTTCGCGCTGGGAGTAGCGGCGGCTCCTGCCGACGAAGCCGCCAGCCACGATCACGACAAGTCCGATCGCCATCAAGATCCAGATCAGCATCGTCCCCTCTTTCGATCCGGCCCGTTCGTTGACCACGTGCCCGATGCCCGGGCGGTTGCCGGGACGCGGTTGCTGCAGGCTATGCGTACCCGAAGGCCGGCGCCATCGGAACGAGCTGGGCGTTGGATCAGGACGCTGACCGGGTGCCCCAGTAACTCGCGAGCACCTTGGCCTTCGCCGCTTCGAACTCGGAATCGCTCAGGGCACCCGCCTGCCAGAGACAGGCGAGCCGGATGAGATCCTCTGAGACCCGGGGAAGCCGCGGCTTCTCGACAGCGAGCGAGGAGGAGACAGACGTGCGGCCGGCGTCGGGGACCGAGGTCGCGGCCTCGCCTGACGAGCCGCGACGCTCGTTGAGCGTCCGGCGGTGCTTCGTCACCCGGCGGTCGTCCACTCACCCCTTATCGGACCGAGCAGCGGTTGACTTGAGGTGGCACTAAGGGGCCGCGCGGATAGGCGATTGAAAGGGACCATCCACCGGTCGCCGTGATGGCCCAACTGGGATGTCGGGTGCTACCCAAACCCGACGACCCAGTGGAGGTCCCCCACATCATGCGCGCGCTCGATCCCGAGGTGTTCGATGCCGTCTGGACTGCGGTGGAGGACCTGCTTCCGGCCCCGCCCAAGACCCATCCACTGGGTTGTCACCGACCCCGGGTCTCGGACCGGCTCTGTTTCCGAGGAATCGTGATCCGACTGGTCACCGGGTGCTCGTGGACCAGTGTCGAGGCCATCCTCGAGTTCCAGGTCTCGGACACGACCTTGCGAGCACGCCGGGACGAGTGGATCGCGGCCGGCGTGTTCGATCGCCTCCGCCACCACGCGCTCCACGCCTACGACCGCATCATCGGCCTGGACCTCTCCGACGTCGCCCTCGACGGGTCCTTGCACAAGGCTCCCTGCGGCGGCGAAGGGACCGGGAAGAACCCCACTGATCGGGCGAAACTGGGGTGGAAGTGGTCGATCGCCGCCGACGCGGCGCGGTATCCCGATCGGGTGGGCCATCGATGGTGCCAATCGCAACGACGTGAAGCTCCTCGGGCCGACGCTGGACGACGTCGCCAGCTCCGGCCTGCTCTCCGACATCGAGACGCTGCATCTCGATCGCGGCTACGACTATCCACGGATCCGCGCCCAACTCCACGGACTCGGCCTCGATGATCTGAACATCCAACGCCACCACGCGTCGGGCACCGACTCGACGGTGAAACAACCCCTCCGACTCGGGCTTCGCTGGGTCGTCGAGGGAACCAACTCGTGGCTGAGCAACTACGGCCAGCTCCGCCGCAACACCGACCGGAAGAACCGACACCGTCATGCACAGCTCTGCCTTGTCACGGCCCTGCTGATCACGGCGAAGCTGATCGACTGGCGCAACCGCTGGAGTCCCGGGTCACGCCCTATCCGCTGAGCCCCTAAGCCTCGATCCACCGAAAAACGACTGGGTGTGGCGGTGAGTGAAGTGCGCGGGAGGGCGGTGAGTCGGATGGAACGCGCACGGACTCTTGACCCGGACCGGGCGCGCGAGACCAAGCCTTCGTGAAGTCTGCTTGGGTTGTTGTCAGCGCCGTTCTTCGATCGTCTGCGGTGCGCCGGCCGCGGCAGGTCGAGCTACACGGGGACGGGCCGCAGGGCACGCAGGAGGCGGAGGGCGCGTGCGAACGCACCGGCCCACGGCCACTCGAGGGGAGCCCGCAATGTCGGGCGGCCGGAACGACTGACCAGGCGACCGGGGACGGAGAAGAATCGGGTGCGGACGGTGCGGGCCACCGTGAGCTGCTCTTCGGGTGTGATCTCACCGAGCATGGCCGTCCAGCGGATGAGGTCGTGGGCGAGCGCCGCGCAGAGGAGCCAAGCCGCGTTGGCGGAGAAATGTCCCGACGGCACGTGCTCGAGGCCCGCCCCCTCCTTCAGGTCGCGGATGGCGAGCTCGACCGTCGCGTGATCCCGGTGGAAGGCGTCCACCTCTCTCGCCGAGCCACCGAGGTCGGTGAGGAATGCGAAGTGACGCCACTCGGGCCAGAGCGTGGCCTGGTGACCGACGAGCCGGGTCCGGCGGACGATGAGACGCCGTCCCTTGTAGGTGCACTCGGCCACTTCGGCCACGCCGTCATCGGTGTAGTCGATCGGCCTCCAGGCGGACTCGTCGATGCCCCCGATGGCGGTGACCACCGCTTTCACCATGGCCACGCCCATGGTGTAGCTGACCTTCAGGCGCTCGAGGGTGGCGATGGTGTCGCCCGACCAAAAGCCCGAGTCGAACCGCATGAACAGGTCGCCGTCGGCGCCGGCCCGTCGCACCCTCGCCACCAGCTCCTCGACGAACCGCTTGGCCCCGCGCTGGGTGTTGGCCGCCCCCTTGCGCATGCGCACGTGGAGCACCTCACCGGTCCACGCCCGGGTGGCGATCAGGGGGTGATAACCGAGCTTCTTCGTGTAGCCGTAGCCGGCGCCGTGCTTGGCCTTGCCGCACACCTCGCAGATGGTCGAGTCGAGGTCGATGACGAGGGGCCCGGACCCTGGGCCGGCGCCCATGGCCCACGCCCGGCGCAGTGCCTCCCCGAGCACCTGGTCGAGTTGGCGAACGTGCCCGAAGGTGAACGCCCGCAAGAAGGTGCCGAGGGTGGAGGGTGCCATCACCCGGTGACCGAGCACCGAACCGGTGGCGCCGGAGCGCAACATGTCGGCATGGTCGATGTGCGAACCGCCCGCAGTCATGGCGTGCACGAGGGTCAGCACCTTGCGCCCGGGCAAGGCACCGCCAACTCGACCGGAGAGATCGACCGAAGCGTCGATGAGGCGTTCGAGCCCGAGACGGACCACCAACGTCGCCACCAACAGCAGTCCGGCGTTGGCCACCAGATTGGGCTCGTCGAAGGTCACATCGATGCGATCGATTCCGCGCGATACTGAGCTCACTGGAAGTGCCTCCTTTGGCTGGTGAGAATCGTGACGTCGCAATCACAATTCTCCCAAGCAGGGAGGCACTTTCCGCGGATACGCGGCTACCAGATCAGGCTGCTGATCGGTGGATCGAGGTTTAGGCCGTCCGGCGCAGTCCTCACTCCCTCGTTTGCGCAGGTCGGACCGAATTCCTCGGGCGAATCCCAGTATCGGCGGCGTGGCCGGAGGTGGTCGGTGCCCGGATAGACTCGGAGGTCTTCGGCCCTGCTCCTGGGAGGACGATCGCGCCGATGCGCCGCCGGATGCTCAAGTCCAAGATCCACCGAGCCACGGTCACCGCGGCCGACCTCAACTACGTCGGTTCGATCAGCATCGGTCCGGACCTCCTCGGTGCGGCGGACATCCTCGAGCACGAGCAGGTCACGGTTCTCGATGTCGACAACGGTGCACGCTTCGAGACCTACGCCATCGTCGGTGTACCCGGCGAGATCTGCCTCAACGGCGCCGCGGCGCGGCTGGTCCATGTGGGCGACACGGTGATCCTCCTCACCTACGCGGACTACGAGGATGCAGAGCTCACCGCCCACACGCCACGTGTGGTTCACGCCGACGAGAAGAACCAGACTCTCGATCTGCCGAGCTGAACAGTCTCGACCTCACATCTCAGGCCTGAAGCGCGGACCGGCCTCCCTCCGAGGGTCGGTCCGGCGTGACCGGAGCGATCGATGCCGGCATCAGCCGGGCTCAGGCCGTGGACCCCGTCCGAGGTCGGTGCGACCGACCATTTGGAGATGCACCTGGGTGAGGCGCTCCTCACAGGATGCGATGTCCCGAGCCAGCTCCTCGAGTTCGGGAACCCCACCGGGAAACAGATCCGCCCGTGCGCCGCGCTTGGCCTTCTGGCTCATGACGTCCCAGGCGGCCGGTCCCCCCCGTTCGGAGGTCAGCGACCACGCGCTGTGGATCGCCTCGTTCCGGCGCCTTCGGTAGCCGTTCGCGCTCCGGCGCCAGGCGCGAAACAACGCGAGCTCCTCTGCTGTCGACTCGCCGTAGGCGGCGAGCAGGGCCTCGGTCGTCTCCCAGACGTTCTCCACACGTTGGCCGGCGACGACCGCCCGCGCGAGGGTCTCGTCGGGGGCGCCCACGAGCGCCATCAGCATCAGTCCCGATGCGATCTCGATCAGCGACCAGTTGGCGGCGATCCGCCCGATCGCGCGATGGAGCTCGTCTTCGTCCGCTCTGGACCGGTCGGAGCCGTTCGGGGACTCCGCGATCCGGGATCGACCGGAAAAGCGAAGGATCCGATTCGTGCCCCCGAAGGGGATGATGTTGCGCAGCTGGCGTCGGCGTGCCGACTGGCGCCGACCGCCCTCGTGTTGGGTCTGGCCCGGGCCGTTGCCGCCGGGCTGCGGTAGTCCCGATGGCACTGGCGCCACTGGTTTCTCCGACACGTGCAAGAGGTTAACGCCGCTGGTCGCCGCAGGCTCGGGGCGCCGGCCACCTGCTCGGCGCTCGGCGCATCTCCTCGGGCGGCGGCCGGGCCGGAAGCCGTGCCGGTAGCGTGGCCGAGATGGAGCCGATGCCGGAAGACTGGGAACGGGCTGTCGCGATCGTCGCGCACCCGGACGATCTCGAGTACGGCGCTGCCAGCGCCGTCGCGCGCTGGACCTCGCAGGGAAAACAGGTCGCCTATGTCCTGGTCACGAGCGGCGAAGCCGGGATCGACGGTATGGAGCCCTCGGTCGTCGCTCCTCTCCGCGAGGCAGAGGAGCGACGGAGCGCGGCGATCGTCGGGGCGGGACCGGTCGAGTTCCTCGGCTTCCCCGACGGGACCATCGAGTACGGACTCCCGCTCCGCCGGGCGATGGCCGCGGCGCTCCGTCGCCACCGGCCCGATGTCGTCATCACCATGAATTACGACCTCACCTGGGGCGAGAGCGGGAACGTGAACCACGCGGACCACCGGGCCACCGGCCTGACCGTCCTCGACGCGTGCCGCGACGCAGCGAACCGCTGGGTATTTCCGGACGACGGCGCGCCCTGGAACGGCATCAGCCACGTGTACGTCGCCGCAGCCAACGATTCGACACACTTCGTCGACGTCGCGGCCACCCTCGACAAGGGCGTCGAATCGCTCGAGGCCCACAAGGCCTACATCGACGGCCTCGGCCGCGCGTTCGACCCCGACGAGTTCCTCCGCTCCATGGCGGGCTACGCGGGGATGGCGAGCGGCTGCGAGTACGCGGTGACCTTCCGTCGCTTCGGCGTCGGCTGATTCCGGTTTCGGCGTCGGCCGAACGCATCCCGTGAGGGCACGTCAGGAGTAGCCCGGCCGCAGTGGCCGCTCCGACGTCTCGCCGCGCACAGGCGCTCACCGTGCTGGCGCTGGGGGTCGTCCTCGTGTCCGCATCGCTCTTCACCGTGCAACCGGTCGGCGCACAGTCCTACGTCGGTACGACGGTGCAGCCTCTCCCCTTCGGCGATGCCGCGACGGTCGGCCAGGTCTTGCTGACGGCCCAGGGCTGATTTGTCGGGATGGCCGGCACGCCGGACTCGAAGGGCTGCCGGCTGACCGGCCCCGACGGAGGGGTCTTCGCCTACGGGGTCGCCGGCTTCTAGCCAGACCTTCACGCCGAGTCCGCCGCATTCCTGTTGATCGACCACGCGCCTAGTCCACTTCTCGCAACGATGCCTTCCCCTCGACCGCGCGTCGTGGTCCGTCGGAGGAACGGGTGACGAGATACAGGCAGTCCTCGATCCCGTCTTCGACACGCGGCTGCGTCCAGATCACCTTCCCCCGCGTGCGTGGCCAGGATCTCACGTGCACGCTGATCGGAGATCGGGACCATCGGCATCTCCGGCTTCCAACCGAGCCATTTCCCCAGGGGTTCGGGAGGGACCCCCACGTGCCGAAGGAACCCGGCAAGCCGCGTGCGCACCCGGAGCCGAGCCTTGATGCCGCGCACAGATTCTGGGTGGTGGACACCGGTCACCAGTTGCAGCATCAGCAGGCCACCGGGGGCGAGCACGCGTGACAGGTCGCCGAGGAACCGCTCGGAATCCTCTCTCGACGGGATGTGCTGGAGAACGAGGAGCGAGCACACGACGTCGAAGGAGCCGTCGCCGAACCGACTCAGGTCGGGATCATCATGCACATCGAACTGGACGTTCGGCTTGTCCCTGTGGAACGTGCGGGCGCGGTCGATCATCCCCTGGGAGATGTCGAGGCCGACGACGGAGTCGACCCGCGTGCCGAGGGCCCGGGTGAGCCGACCGACCCCGCAGCCGAAATCGAGCGCGGACCGCGTCGAGACAGGCAGTCGCTGTTCCGCCGCAATGCTCCACAGACCGGCGATCGTCGCCTCACCCGAGGCGAAGAACGCGTGCTCGTCCCATCGTCCGTCGCGCCGATCGTCGTCGGTGACGATGGCCCAGAGCGGATCCAGACGACTCCAGTCCTCCCAGGCGTCGTGATTGCGGCGGAACTGCGCACGTTCCCGCCGCGGCCCGTCTCGAGTCATCGCCGTCTCACGAGGGGCATCGGTCGACTCCGCTCCTGGCGGACGACCGTTCGGTCGGTCCGGCCGTCCGTCGGGCTGGCCGGATTTGAACCGGCGACCTCTTGACCCCCAGTCAAGCCGCGCTAACCAAGCTGCGCCACAGCCCGTCTGCCGTTCTCCCTGGTCACACCAGGTGAACCGCGGGGAAACACCCTAGCGCATCAATCTCGGGTTCCTCTCTGCGATCCCTCGGCGAGGAGAGAGAGCTGGCTGAAACAAGTCGGCATGAACCGCCGGCGCGCCGGGTGCAGATCGTCGACGCCTGCGTCACCGATCAATACGGTTCACGAGGCACTTGCCACCGCTTTTTCATGGCAAGGAACACGATGGCGAGCACGATGCCCGGTACCCAGAAGAACCAGTAGCCGATGCCCATGCCCAGGGCCCACCCCCACTTCGCGCCCTGGCTCAGACCAGGAGATCGGACGACCTGAACGATCGCCGCTATCACCAGGACGAGCGCCGCCAGAAATACTGCGGCGACGATCAAGCCGTCGATGCCAAAGATTGCCGCCGTCACGTACCCGAGCATCCCACAGCGCAGCAGGCAGCTCCAGGATCGAGATTAGGGATGCGACCGCCAGAGGACGAAATGGGCCACTGCGACGGTGATCGCCGGGGCGCTCCCGCTCCCCGGGCCGGGCTCCGGGGGAGGAACGTCATGCGACACCGAGGGTCTAGATCTTGCCCTTGTAGGTCTTGAAGACGAGCTTCCCGATGAAGTCGTATCCGACGGTGGTGGCGTGGATGTTCAGCTGGGAGCAGTAGTAGGTGATCGTGCAGATCTCCCAGACCGCCTTCGGGATCTTCCCGTAGGGCGCGAGCGGCGTCGTCTCCGACAAGGGGGTGTCGTCCCCCGTCTTCGCCTTCTTGTAGTGCGCCGAGGTCACGTTGATGAAGTGCCCGATCGGCACCGAGGTGTAGGCCGCACTGAGGTCGGGGTTCACGATGCCGTCGAAGGCCGTGACAGACAGGGAGGCGAGGCTCTGGCCCGACGAACCCCCGGGGTTGACGTAGGCGCCGAGGATGACGTCCGGATAGGTCAGGCCGATGAGCTGCGCGCCCGAGTCCCCGTGCGCGGTGAGGGCGGCATCGAGGTCGCTCACCAGCGTGAGGACGTTCGCCTTCATGGTTGCGGCGTTGGTGACCACGCAATTGACGATGGCGGTGGTGTCACCCGCGTTCACGCAGGGCGTGATGTCGTTGCCCCCGATCGAGACGGTCACCAGCTTCACCAGGCCGTAGTTCGCAGGCGTGTCGATGAACGCCAGCGCCGCGGCCTCCTGGGTGGTCGTCGGGTAGGCGACCGCGTCGGTCGCGGCGGGGTCGCCGCAACCGACCGAGCTGAGGATCGACGTGGTGGTGGCACCGCCACACCCGAAGTTCTCGAGGTTCATCTTGAGCTTTCCGGCCACGTAGGCGGTGTAGCCGGGCGTGCCGCCGCCGCCGGGCGCGCCGGGCTGATAGCCGATCGAATACGAGTCGCCGAGCGACAGGTAGTAGGGCGTCGGACCCTTCTTCGCGGCGCTGACGCCTGAGGTCGCCACCAGGCCTACGGCGACGAGGCTCGTCGCAGCCAGCAGGGAAGTGACGACTCCGATGATCCGATGCCTGCGCATGGCTGCTCCCCCCAGAGAGTTCACATTGGTGTCACACGAGATGCCCACTTGCTAGCACATCGGGCAGGCGTCGGAAGGCCCCGCGCTGCGGACGAGGTGATTCGTGGACGGAGCAGCGCCTTGCGGTCACGGTCCGTGGCGAAGTCGCGGAGTCGGCAGGAGATCGCTGCCAGCTCGGGATCCCCAGCTTCTCTTCGAATCTGTGACATCCACGTACACCACGTGGTGTACGTGGATGTCATCGGACGGTTGACAACATGGGATCGGGCGGTCGACGACGTGGGAGGGACGAACGTGACCGGACGTGTCGGCCGATCAGATGTGATGTACCACCCAGGTGATGCCCTGGAAGGCCCGGTAGCCGAGGTAGACGACCGTCGCGACGATCATGAACTTGAAGTACCAGGGTGACGGCCGGTGTTCGACGGTCGGCCCACCGCAGATCGGGCAGGCGCCCTCCGGTGTCAGCTCGTCCTGCTCCAGGCGCTCGTCGCACTGCTCGCACCACGGCACGGCTCAGGTCTCCCCCGGTGTCACCGCCGACCTCTCTTTCCGATCGGACCCTGCTTGGCGCGCACCCGCAGCTTGATGGGTGTCGGCCCGAGGTCGAACCGCTCGCGTAGTCCGCGCTCGATATAGCGGAGGTAGGTCGGCAGGAGCCGCCCGGTTGCGAACAGAGTGAACGTCGGCGGCTCGGTCGCGCCTTGCACGGCGTACTGGATCCGGGCTCTTGTCGGCGGGTGCGCGACCTGGAGCGAGGCGATGGCGCGGTTGAGCTCCCCGGTCGGGACCCTCGTGTGGTAGCCCTCCTCGGCCGCCGCGATCGCCGGCAGGATGCGGTGGACCCCGAGCCCGGAGAGCGCGCTGACCTTCAGCACCGGAGCCATGCCGAGGAAGGCCAGACGGTCGCCGACGTCGGCGAGCACGGTGCTGCGGTCCTCGGTCGCCAACAGCTCCCATTTGTTGAGCACCACGACCGTCGGGCAGCCGGCCGCCGCGATGCGCTCTGCCAGCCGCTGGTCCTGATGGGTGACGCCCGACGTCGCGTCGATGACCAGCAGTGCGAGGTCCGCACGGTCCAGTGCGTCGAGGGCCCGGAGGACCGCGAAGTACTCGGTCCCGCGCTCGGTCCGCGACTTCCGGCGCATCCCGGCAGTATCGACGAAGCACACCGTACCGTCCGGGGTCTCGACGACCGTGTCGATGCTGTCGCGCGTCGTGCCGGGCTGATCGTGGGTGACCGACCGCTCGTCACCGACCAGCCGGTTGAAGAGCGTGGACTTGCCAACGTTCGGGCGGCCGACCAGGGCGACCCGGGGGACGTCGGCGGCCGACGGCTCGCGGCCGGCAGGAGGGTCCCGCCGGCCTGCCGGAGTGGAGGCTCCTGCGTCGGCGACCGGCTCGCCGTGTTCGGCGGCGGGCAACAGCCCGACGACCTCGTCGAGGAGGTCGCCGGTCCCGCGGCCGTGGAGCGCGCTCACCGGCCACGGATCGCCGAACCCGAGGGAGACCGCCTCCCAGCTGTCGTGCTCTCGCTGTGACGAGTCGACCTTGTTGGCGACGACGCGCACCGGGCGGCCCGCTCGCTGGAGGAGCCGGGCGATCGCCAGGTCCTCGTCCACGATGCCGACGGTGGCGTCGACGACCAGGAGCACCACGTCGGCTTCGCCGATGGCCCGCTCGGCCTGGCGGCTGACCTGGGAGGCGAGCGGGTCGTCCGAGACGAGCCAGCCACCGGTGTCGACGATGGTGAATGCGTGCCCGGCCCATTCCGCGTCGAGCTCCTTGCGGTCGCGGGTCACCCCGGAACGCTCCTCGACGACTGCGGCCCTCCGCCCGACGATGCGATTGACCAGCGTCGACTTGCCCACGTTGGGGCGCCCCGCGACGACCACGAGGGGTATCGAACCCGTCGCACCGGACCCAGGCGGCGCACCGGACCCAGCGGCGGTCGTGGTCTGCTCCGTCGGCGGGGTGCTCACCGCGACGCTCCGAGGGACACCGGCACCGGTGCACCACCGGACGCCACTGCACCATCGGGTGCCGACCCCGCGGGGGCTCCCCCGCGATCGAGCGCACGGCGCAGCGAGAGCCCGTCGGTCGCGACCACCTCGACTGGTCGGGGCAGGTCCTCGAGCGTCAGGTCGTCGAGGAAACGTCCTTCCGAAAGGCACACGTCCGGGAGGAGGTAGCGGCCGGCCTCGGGTTGTGACCCGAGGACGTCGCAGAGGTCGGTGCCGGTCAGCAGCCCCGAGACGCCGATGTTGCCCCCGAAGTAGCGGTTCGGGACGGGAAGGACCCGGAGGTCGGGTCGCCCGAGCGACGCGACGAGCGGCTCGAGCACGGCTGCGCCGTAGGTACCGGTGAGGACGGTCACTGCGTCGGCGTCACGCGAGGATCGCTGCGAACCGCGATCGTCGTCCGCGGCGCGCGGTAGCCGGAGGGAGGGGCGCCGTCGACCGATGCGAAGAACCCGGCCCGCACGCCGATGGCCGCACCGTGGTCGCCGGCGAACGCCGCCTCGAAGGCACGCGCCATGCCGATGCCGTTCTCGTGCTGGGGGTACCCCTCGTAGGTGCCGGCCTCGGGGAACGGTCGTCCGGCCATCAGGTAGTACTCGTCGGCCGCGAAGACCATCCGCCTGCCGAGCGCTTCGAGGAACGTCGCCTGCCAGCGGTCGACCGTCTCGCAGACCCCCGCCGCTTCCGCCCGGGTGTGGGTCCGCATCGACGGCGCCTGCGAGACCTTGCTCACCCCCAGGGGGACGCACGCGACGGTCGCGAGACCCGGATAGCGGTCGAGCACCCCTGCAAGGGTGTCCTCGAGGACGGTTCCGTCGTTGACGCCGGGGCAGACCACCACTTGCCCGTGGACCTCGATCCCCCCGTCGAGGAGTGCGGTGAGCCAGCGCAGGCTGGTCGCACCCCGACGGTTGCGGAGCAGCCGAGCCCGCACCGTCGGGTCGGTGGCGTGGATCGAGACGAACAGCGGCGAGAGGTGCTCGGTGAGGACCCGCTCGAGGTCCATCTCGGTGAAGCGGGTGAGGGTGGTGAAGTTCCCGTAGAGGAATGAGAGCCGGTAGTCGTCGTCCTTCAGCGACAGGCTCCGCCGCATCCCCTTGGGGAGCTGGTGGATGAAGCAGAACTCGCAGTGGTTGTCACAGGTCCGGACCCGGTCGAACAGAGCGGATGCGACCTCGGCACCCAGGGGCTCACCCGCCTCTTTCGCGACGACGAGGCGGCGTGTCCCGCGGGTCGGCGGACCGCCGTACCTCGAGCTCGAGGTCGGCCTCGTCGACCAACATGGCGTACTCGATGACGTCTCGCGGGCGCCGTCCGGCGATCGTGATCAGCTCGTCGCCCGGGAGCAGTCCCGCCCGCGCAGCCGGGGATGCGGCCGCGACGGCCACCACCGTGGGCGCCGTCGTCCCTCGTGGCGCCGACATGCGTGCCAGGCTACCCGCTGACCTGGAGCTCCCTGCCGTCGCGCCGACCTGTCCGTGACCCCCAACGCCCGGCTGCGTGGGCGGTCGCGGCAGATGACGCAGGTAGCCTGACGACGGTGCGCGTGGACCGGGTGCTCCTCGCAGAGCCGAGAGGGTTCTGTGCGGGGGTCGAGAAGGCGATCAAGGCCCTCGCCTGGATGGTGCGCGTCTTCGAGCCGCCCGTCTACTGCTACCACGAGATCGTCCACAACCGGCACGTGGTCGACCGAGTTCCGCGACCAGCGGCGTCGTCTTCGTCGACCGGGTGGAGGACGTGCCCGCGGGGGCGCCCCTCATGCTCTCGGCACACGGCTCGGCGCCCGAGGTCGTCGAGCTCGCCCGGCGGGAGGACCGGGTCGTGATCGACGCGGTGTGCCCGCTCGTCACCAAGGTCCACCACGAGCTGAAGGTCCGGGCCGACAAGGGCTACACCGTGCTCTACGTCGGCCATCACGGCCACGAGGAGGCCGTCGGCACGATGGCGGTCGCACCGGGTTCGGTCCAGCTTCTCGAGCGTGCCGAGGACGTCGACCTGCTCCCGGCCGACGAGGCCGCCGGTACGGACCCGGCACGCGTCGCACTCCTCGCGCAGACCACCCTCAGCCACGACGAGTGGGCAGGCATCGTCGACCGGGCGCGCGAACGGTTCCCGGACCTCTGGATGCCCAACCGCAGCGACCTCTGCTTCGCCACCACCAACCGCCAGGCCGCGTTCAAGGCGATCGCCGACGGCTTCGGACACCGTCGTCGTCATCGGGTCGGAGAACTCCTCGAACACCTCGCGCTCGAGAAGGTGGCGCGCGTCGATCGGCTGCACACGGGTCGATCCGGGTCAACGACGCCTCCGAGCTCCCGGAGGATCTGTACGGCACCGTGGGGGTCACCGCCGGCGCCTCGGCCCCCGAGGAACTCGTCCGCGCGGTCGTCGAACGTCTCGACCCGGCGACGGGAACAGAAACGGTTCCGGTGACCGTCGAGGAGGAGTACTTCCCTCCCCCGCCCGAGCTCCGCGAGCTGCTCCGCGGCCTCGAGACGGCGCTCGGACTCTTCGCAGGTGCACCCAGCGGACGACCACAGGGGGCGAGCCGAGCCGGGCTCACCGGAGCCCTCGCCGACGATCGAGCCGTCGGAGCAGCGGACGTGCTGGAACGTCTCGCCTGCTGAGCCTCGACCGAGCCCCGATTGCTGCCAGACTGCACGCCCATGCCGACCCGACCGGGAAGACACTGATGGCCCCGACCCAAAAGCACCGCTGGTTGACCCTCCCCGACACGAGTCGGGAGGGGCGGCGGAACGCCGCGCTCGTGCGCTTCGTGCTCGGCGTCGCCCGTGCCGACTTCGACCGCCGCTATCCCGGACCGCGCACGTGGGTCCGGTGGTCGCCCTGATCGCCGCCTACGAGGAGGAGCGCAACATCGGCGCCGTCCTCGATGCGATGCCCGAAAAGGTGTCCGGCATGGAGTCGACCACTCTGGTCGTCGTCGACGGGGGCACCGACGGCACCGCCAAGGTCGCCCTCGATGCGGGAGTGCTCACCTGCGTGCTGCCGATCAACGTGGGGCAGGGGGCGGCGCTCCGACTCGGCTACACGATCGCCTCGGAGCTCGGCGCCCGCTACGTCCTCACCCTCGACGCCGACGGGCAGAACGATCCCACCGAGATGGGCGCGCTGCTCGAGCCACTCCGCGAGGGAAACGCCGACTTCGTGATCGCCTCGCGCCGTCTGGGCGACGACAGGACCACCGACCGTTTCCGCCGCGCCGGGGTGAAGCTCTACGCGCTCCTGCTCAACGCGATCGTCTCCCAGAAGCTCACCGACTCGTCGAACGGCTACCGCGCCTTCCGGATCGAAGTGCTCGACGACATCGTGCCCCACCTCCGGCAGGACCAGTACCAGACCGCCGAGGTGGTGATCGTGGCCGGCCGTCGGGGCTGGCGAATCGCCCAGGTCCCGACGGTGTGGCACCCGCGCACCTCGGGCACGTCGAAGAAGGGCGGCAACCTGGTCTTCGGCCTCAACTACGGCAGGGTCATCTTCGGCACCTGGCTGCGGGTGCTCCGCGAGGGCCGGTAGGGCCGCCGTCCGACAGCGCAGGCCGGACCGTGCATCGCGGCGGAGGCGGCGCAGGCCGGACCGTGCATCGCGGCGGAGGCGGCGCAGGCCGGATCAGTACCGGCGGGTGACCGCGACCGACCGGTCGTAGCAGTCCTGGATCGACGCCCGGAGAGCCTCGGTCGTCTGGTGGATCCTGCTGCGCGGCACGCGTCCCGATGCCGACGCGGCCGGCGCGGGGATCGGCCCGCCGACCACCAGGTGGATGTGGCGCGGCTTCGGGATGCGGGTGCCCTTGGGCATCACCGAGGCGGACCCCCCGATGCCGACCGGGACGATCGTCGCGCCGGTCCGGGCCGCGAGGAACGCGACACCCTCGTGCAACTCCTCCACCACCGGGCCGTCGCGACGGGTCCCTTCGGGGAAGAGCACCAGGACCTCACCCGCTTCGAGGACCCGCTGAGCCAGCCGGAGCGCTTCGCGGTCGGCAGCCTCGCGATGCACCGGGAACCCGCCGAGCGCGGGGATCACCCGCGCCAGCACCCGGTTCTTCCACAACGAATCCTTGGTCATGTAGTGGAGCTTGCGACCGGTCACCTCGGAGGCGACGAAGAAGTCGATGAAGGAACGATGGACCGGCGCGATGATCACCGGTCCCTCATTCGGTACGTGTGAGGCGCCGTCCACGGTCGTGCGGAACAGGACGCGGTTCATCAGGCGGACGAGGACGCGGACGAGGCGGTAGAAGCGGGTGAAGGAGGTGTCGACCGGCGAGTCGGCAGCGGCAGCCTCGCCGGTCTCCCCCCGATGCTCACAGCCACGACACCACCTCCTCGACGATCTCGCCCACCGACCGGTCGGTCGTGTCGATCACGTGCGCGCCCTCGGCCACCCCGAGCGGCGAGGCGGTCCGTGTCCGGTCGATCCTGTCACGCCGGGCCAGCGCGTCGGGTGCCTCTTCGGTCCGGCGGCGGATCCGCTCGGGCTCGGACGCGGTCAGGTAGAGCTTGACGTCGGCATCGGGCAGCACGACCGAGCCGATGTCGCGCCCCTCGACCACGCCTCCCCCCGCTCGGCGACCCATCGTCGCTGGTGCTCGACCATCACCGAGCGGACCTCGGGATTGGCGGCGACCAGCGAGACCGCTGCGCTCACCTCGCGACTCCGGATGGCCCTCGTCACGTCGGTGCCGTCGGCCTCGACCCGGTCGCCGACCCGGATCACGAGAGCCCGGGCGAGCGCGGCCACCGCCGGTCGATCGGAGGGATCGACCCCGCGGGCGAGCGCGGCCCAGGCGACGGCCCGGTACATGGCGCCGGTGTCGAGGCGGTCGATCCCGAGCCGATCACTCAGCGCGGCGGCGACCGTGGACTTGCCCGAACCGGCCGGCCCGTCGATGGCGATGACCGGCGACGCACGCCGGGCGCCGGGCGCCGGATCGCGGCTCGGAGGGGCGTCGGTCATCGGGGCGCGGCGGCGAGGCGCTCGAGGTCGTCGGCGAAGCCCGGGTAGCTGGTCGCGACCGCGTCCCAGCCGGTCACCAGCGTCTCGCCGAGCTCCGGGGCGCACGTGGCCCCGGCGATCGCCGCGGCCATCGCCATGCGGTGATCCCCCCCGGCGTCGACCCGCGGGGACCAGGTGGCCCCCGGTACCGGTCACCACCAGCTCGTCACCGTCCACGGCCGCACCGCCGCCGAAGGCCCGGACCAGGGCGACCGTTCCTCCGAGACGGTCCGACTCCTTGACCCGGAGCTCGCCGACGTCGCGGAAGCGGCTCTCTCCCGAGGCGACAGCCGCGGCGACCGCGAGGATCGGCACCTCGTCGAGTGAGGGGATCTCGGCGGCCTCGACCACCGTGCCGGTGAGCGCGGACGAACGACTGGTGACCGTGCCGTCGGAGCCCGAGCCCGAGGGGCGCACCTCGATCCGGGCTCCCATCCGGCGGAGGACCTCGAGATACCCGACGCGCTCCTCGCTGAGCTCGATGTCGGGCACGCTGACACGGCTACCCGGCACCACCGCGGCCGCGACCAGCCAGAAGGCAGCCTGGGACGGGTCGCCGGGGACGTCGTAGGTGCATGGCGAGAGCGAGCTCCGGCGTACGCGGACCACCCGGCCGCCACCCTCCGCTTCGACCGTCACGTCGGCACCCGCCGCCGCGAGCAGCCGTTCGGTGTGCGCCCGGGTGGCGACCGGCTCGCGGACGACGGTGGTGCCCGAGGCGGCCAGTCCTGCCAGGAGCACGGCCGACTTCACCTGGGCGCTCGCCATCGGCGGCGTGTAGTCGATGCCCACCAGCTCCCCACCGGTGATCACGAGCGGTGGCCGGCAGTCCTCCCCTTCCCCGCGGACCCGCGCACCCATCCGCTCGAGGGGTGTGGCGATCCGGTCCATCGGCCGCCGACGGAGGGAGTCGTCGCCGGTGAGGGTGGTGGTGCCGGTGAGCGACGCGACCACGCCGGCGAGGAGACGCAGCCCCGTCCCCGAGTTGCCGAGGTCGAGCGGTCCGCGCGGCGCGGCCAGACGTCCCCGCCCGCCACGGACCGTCCATCCGGTGGTGCCCTGCTCGACCTCCGCGCCCAGCGCGGCCACGGCCTCGGCCGTTCTCGTGACGTCGTCCCCGTCCGAGAGCCCGTGGATCGTCGAGGTCCCTTCCGCGAGGGCGGCGAGCAGCAGTGCCCGGTGCGAGATCGACTTGTCGCCGGGCACCTCGACGGCACCCCGCAACGGCCGGCCGCCCCGGAACGCCAGGCTGCCGCGGCTCATCCGGTGGTCCCGAGCGGGCTGACCGTCGCGCGATAGCCGCGCCCGGCCACCGCGTCGACGAGGACGGGCGCCGCCCGGGACTCGACCACCAGCACCAGCACCCCGCGGTCGCCCTCGACCGAGTGGGCGATCTCGACGTCGAAGATGCTGACGCCGACCCCGGTTGCGAGCGTGGTGATGTCGGCGAGCACCCCGATCCGGTCCGGCACCGGGATCCGGACCTCGGCGAGGCCTTCGGGGCGCGGGGCCCGCTCGCTCATCGCACGGCGGGCGGTGGCCGCACGGTCGAGCACCTCGAGGAGGGAGGCGTGGTCGCGCTCGGCGACCCGGCGGCGCATCCCGCCGAGCGCCTCGATCAACGAGTCGAGCGTCTCGACGATGGCCGCTGCGTTGTCGTCGCAGATCCCCGGCCAGATCGAGGGCTGGCCGGCCGCGATGCGGGTCATGTCCCGGAAGCCGCCGGCCGCGAGTTTGAGCAGTGCCGCGTGTTCGGCCTCGCGGTCGGCGGCGAGGGTCATCAGGGTCGCGGCGGTCAGGTGGGGCACGTGGGAGACGATCGCGACGAGGGAGTCGTGGCGCGCCGGTTCGAGCGCGACCACGTCGGCCCCGAGGTCGGCGAGCACCGCCCGCAGCCGCGCGTAGGCGAGCGGGTCGGTCCACGCGGTCGGAGTGAGGACCCAGGTGGCACCCACGAACAGGTCGGGGGACGCCCCGTCGATGCCGACCTGCTCGGAGCCGGCCATCGGGTGCCCGCCCACGAAGAACGGGTAGGACACCGCATCGGCGAGCGGGCCCTTGACGCTGCCGACGTCGGTCACGATCGTGGCCGGCCCGAAGCCCGCGGACAGGACGTGGTCGATCACCCCCGAGGCGGCGTGCACCGGGGTGGCCACCACCACCAGGTCGGCCGTGACGTCCTCGCCCTCGGTGCTGAGCGCGCCGAGCTCCACCGCGCGCGCCGCGGTGCCGGAGGCGGTGTCGACGCCGCTCACGTGCCACCCCCGCCCGACGAGCGCCATCCCGACCGATCCGCCGATGAGACCGGTGCCGTAGATCATCGCCCGACCGGCCAGGGAGTTCGCGGGCTCCTCAGTCGGGGAGGTCGTCACGGAGTCCCTGGGCGCCCTCGAGGTAGACGTGGTGGATGCCGTCCCTCGGGCGCTCGGTGCTGACATGCAGCATCACCCGGATGCAGTGCGGGACCGAGCCCACCACCGCGAGCTCGCGGGCGCAGATGAGAGGAACCGCACCGAGCCCCACCGACCGGGCGGCGGTCGCGGGGAAGATCGAGACGATGTCCTCCGTTGCGGTGAAGAGGATGGAGATGATGTCGTCCTCGACCAGCCCGTTGCGCTCGAGGATCGCGCCGAGCAGGGTGACGACGGCTTCGGTCACCGCCCCGGGCGTGTCCTCGCGGACGGTGGTCGCGCCGCGGACGGCTCGGACGGCGGCGGTCATCAGGCAGGCATGTTATCCAGGGCCTGCGTCGCCGCCCGCATCCGGCGGGTCGCCGTCGGCGGCCGGAGCGGACGGCCGGGCGGGCAGCGCGGCGCCCGCAAGGGACCGGACCTCGCCGCTCGTGAGCACGCGGTAGCTCCCGGGGGTGAGCGACGCGTCGGTGATCGGGCCGATCCGCGTCCGCACCAGTCGAACCACCCGGTGTCCGATCGCGTCGCACATGCTCCGGACCTGGCGGTTGCGGCCTTCGTGGATGACGATGCGGAGGAGACCCGGGCCGACCAAAGAGACCCGGGCCGGCGCGGTCGTCCCGTCTTCGAGCTCGATCCCGTTGCGCAGGCGCCGCAGCTCGCCCGGAGAGGGGTCGCCCTCCACCTGCGCCAGGTACTCCTTCGGGACCCCGTAGGAGGGATGGGTGAGGCGGTGCGCGAGCTCGCCGTCGTTGGTGAGCACGAGGAGCCCCTCGGTGTCGCGGTCGAGCCGTCCGACCGGGAACACCCGCGGTTGATCGGGGACGAGCGAGACCACCGTGGTACGTCCGTGGGTGTCCTGGGCGGTCGAGACCACCCCCGCCGGTTTGTTGACCAGATAGTGCACGAGGCCGGGGCGGACCGCCAGGGGGACGCCGTCGAGCTCGATCCGGTCGACCGCGGTGTCGACCCGGCGCCCGAGGGCCGGCAGCGACCCGTTGACGGTCACCCGCCCGGCCACGATCAGCTCCTCGCAGGCGCGGCGCGACCCGATCCCGGCGCGCGCGAGGACCTTCTGGAGCCGCTCACCGGTCGGGGGAAGCGGACGGGCGCCCTCAGCCATCGCCGGCGGGGCGCATCTCCTCCTCGAGCTCGGCGAGCGCCTCGGGACCCGGTAGCAGGTCCTCGACGGGCGGCAGTTGCTCGAGCCGGTCGAGACCGAGCCGTTCGAGGAACGCGTCGGTCGTCGCGTAGAGGACGGCCATGCCGGGCCCGCTGGCTCTGCCGGCGGGTGTGATGTACCCGCGGTGCTCGAGGAGGCGGACGACGCCGTCGACGTTGACCCCGCGGAGCGCCGAGATCTGCGCGCGCGACACCGGTTGCTTGTAGGCCACGATCGCCAGGGTCTCGAGGGCGGCAGCGGACAGCCGCGACGAGACGCCCACGTTGGCGAAGCGCTCGACGTAGGGCGCCAGGTCCGGATGGCTCTGGATCCGGTACCCGCCGGCGATCCGGGCCACCTCGAAGCCGCGGCCCTCGCGGCGGCACGACTCGGCCAACTCCTCACAGAGCGGTTCGATCCGCTCCGCCGGCAGCTCGAGCAACTCGGCGAGCAGACCGGGCGGCACCGGCTCGACGGCGACGATCAGCACCGCCTCGATGGCACGGGCCTCCGGCGAGAGGGGCACGGTCAGCCCACGTACTCGTCGAGCTCGACGGCGTCCGCCGGCACGGTGCCCTGCGACCCCTCGATCCAGCCCACTTCGAGCTCGCCGAAGGTGTGGCCCTGGTCGAGGGTGACCTGGCCCCGCTTGCAGAGCTCGAGCAGCGCGAGGAATCGGACGATGATCTCCATGCGGGAGGTCAGATGGCCGGTGAGCTCGCGGAAGGTCGCGCGGCCGGCGGTGGGCAGCCGGACCTCGAGTTCGGCGACGGCGTCGGCCACCGTGACGGTGTCCACGGTGACGTGGGCGAGGTCGACCCCGACCGGGGGCCGCTCGGCGGTGGCGCGATGGAAGGCCGCGACGAGGTCGGCCGGGGTGACCCCCTCGAGGAGGTCGGGAGCGAGCACGACGAGATCGGGATCGAGGCCGGCGGTGCGCGGCACCGAGTGCGATGCCTGCTCGATCAGGAGCGCGAAGCCGTCCGCGGCCGCCGCGTACGCCCGGCATTCGAGCAGTCGGGCGAGCAGCAGGTCCCGCTCCTCCCAGCCGACGAGCTCCTCCTCGGGCTCGAGATCGGCGCTGCCCGGCAGGAGGCGCCGCGACTTGAGCTCGATGAGCACGGCCGCGATCACCAGGAACTCGGAGAGCGTCTGCAGGTCGACCGTCTCCCAGGTCGCCACCTCGCGGACGAAGCCGTCGACCACCGACGCGAGCGGCACGTCGAAGATGTCGAGCTCGTGGGTGTTGATCAGGTGCGCGAGCAGGTCGATCGGGCCCTCGAACACCGGGGTGCTGACGGTGGCGGACACGCCAACCGACGATACCGGCTGGGACCGGTCGGCCCGTGCACCGTCCACCCGGCCCTACGATGGCCCACCATGCCCCGGGTTCTCTCCGGCATCCAGCCGAGCGGCGACCTCCATCTCGGCAATTACCTCGGTGCGGTGCGCAACTGGGTTGCCGAGCAGGACGAGCACGACGCCTTCTTCTGCGTGGTCGACCTGCACGCGCTGACCCTCGACATCGACCCCGAGGAGCTGCGCACCCGGACGCACGAGACGGCCGTCGACCTGCTCGCGGCCGGCCTCGACCCGGAGCGGTGCACCCTGTTCGTCCAGAGCCACGTCGCCGAGCACACCCAGCTGCACTGGCTCCTCGAATGCCTCGCCTCGATGGGCGAGCTCTCCCGGATGACCCAGTTCAAGGACAAGAGCGCCGGCCGCGATTCGGTCCGGGCGGGGCTGTTCACCTACCCGGTGCTGCAGGCCGCGGACATCGTCCTCTACGACGCCGAGCGGGTCCCGGTCGGCGAGGACCAGCGCCAGCACGTCGAGCTCGCCCGCGAGCTCGCGCTCCGGTTCAACCACCGCTACGGCGAGACCCTGGTGGTGCCCGAGGCCTCGGTCCCCCGGATCGGGGCCCGGGTGATGGACCTCCAGCACCCGGACCGCAAGATGTCGAAGTCGGTCAACTCGCCGCTCGGCACCGTGCTCCTCCTCGACGAGCCGGCCGACATCGTGCAAAAGGTCAAGCGGGCGGTGACCGACACCGACGGCGAGATGCGCTACGACCCGGAGGCCAAGCCGGGCCTCTCCAACCTCCTCGAGCTCTTCGGGGTCGCGACCGGCCGGTCCCCCGCCGAGCTCGCCGGCTCCTACACGCGCTATGGGGAGCTCAAAGAAGATCTCGGAGAAGCCCTGGTCGAGCTGCTCCGCCCGGTGCGCGAGCGCCGTAAGGCGCTCGTCGACGATCCCGGAGCGGTGACTCAGCTCCTCGCGTGGGGCGCGGAGAAGGCCCGCCGTACCGCCTCCCGCACCTACCGGCGGGCGGCCGGAGCGATCGGACTGCTCGCTCCGGACTGACCCCGCTCGCCGCCGGGGATCACCGGCGCCGCGCCGCGCGTCGCCGCCGAGCGACGACCCCCTCGGCGATCGCCCATCCGACGAGGACCGCGACCGCGAGGGCCGACAACGCGATGCCGACCAACGCGCTCGGCGCCGCGTAGGAGAAGTCGAGCACGTAGTCGCCCGCGCGCGGCAGGCGGACCTGTTGGATCACCCCGGACTGCACCACCGACGCGCCTCCGACAGCTGCACCCCCCGCGGTGCGCACCGACACCGACCAGCCCGTGGTCCACGAAACGCTGCGCTCGAGGTCAACGGCCCCGGCCGCGTGCACCGCGATCTGCTGGCCGCCGGCGCCGCCGGGTGGCCCCGCCCGCACCGAGGTCCCCGGGGACACGGCGCCGCCGGGTGCCTGCGCCCATGCCCACCCTCGGGGGGCGGTGTTGCGGAACACCCCGAAGGAGCCGAAGGTGCCCGCGTAGACCCAGTGGTCACCGTCGACGCCGTACTGGAGCGGACCGTCGAGAGAGACCGTGCCGGCCTCGGCCGTCCGTGCGGTCGGGATGGAGACGACCGACGTCGCGCGGCCCGTGTTCCGGACGACCAGGCCGGCGGCATGGACCACCCCGGAGGTCGCCACCTGCACGGTCCGCCCGCCGGCACCGCTCCGCCTGGCCGCCGACGCCGGCAGCCAGGCGGTCGCGCCGGCGGCGTCGACGAGGCCCACCTGGATCCGAGCGGCGTCGCCGGCCGGGACCGAGAACGACCACCCCTCGAGGGTGAGCGGGCGCCCGAAGTACCAGAGGTGGGTGGCGCCGGGACGGAGGTCGACCGGACCCGTCTTCGCCGCGGGCGAGCCGTTGTAGGCGGGCGGCGAGGGGGCGAACCGGATCGAGGCAGACGGGTCCGGGGCGCCGACCGGTGTCAGGAAGTACCCGGGCAGGCTGAGGAGGGTGGTGACGTTGAGCTCGTCCCAGACCGTGCCCGCGAGGGAGGTGGGTGCGAAGTCCTCCTGGTAGTGGGCGCCGGTCGCGTCGTAGTAGGTGCCGTCGGTGAGCGCGGTGTAGCCCTGCCCGCTCGAGAGCGCGTTGAAGGAATTGAGGTCGGTCTGCCCGAGCACGCGGAATTCGTCGCCGTGGTACTGGTCGGGGTCGTAGATGAGGAAGCGTCCGTTTCCGACCAGGTGGGTGAACGCGGTGGCCGAGGGCCCCTGCGCCTGTGCGAGGGTCAGGCCGACCGGGGGCCGGAGCACGAACACGTTGAAGAACAGGAGGTCGACCGCCAGCACACCCGCGAGCAGTCGCCGCAACCGACGGCCCGAGAGCCGCTCCTCGGCGAGCGCGATCCAGGTCGCCGCTCCGGCGACGAGCGCGCCGACCGTCACCAGTCCGGCAACCGCGTAGTGCGTCGCGACCGGGACCCCGAACTGCGCACCGAGGACCCGGTCGAGGAACGACCCGCCGGCCCAGACGACGACCGTGAACACGAGGACCACCGCGAGCGGGGCGCAGGTGGCGATCAGCTCCGCGCGCCGACCCGGGCGCCATCGGGATCGCAGTCCTGTCCGCCAACGCGGCGACGGGGCCACCGTCTCGGGCCGGCCCTCCAGGAGGAGATGGACCCACCAGGCGAACAGCGCGGCGAGCGCGAAGTCGACCAGCAACAGGTTCCGGTTGAGGAGCCGCTCGTCCCGGAACCCGGGGAGGACGTAGAGGACGTGCCCGAAGGGTGTCTCGGCACCCAGTGCGGAGAGGAGGCCGATCCCGAGCACGAGGTACCAGACGAGGAAGGAACGGGACCCGGTCCGGCGGCGATGGCGGCGGACGAGCAGCGTGCACGCGGCGATCAGCGCCAGGACGCCCACGTAGCCGGTGACCTCGGGAAGTTGTAGGGGCCCACGTAGTAGCCCGGCTGGTCCTGGTTGGTGCCGAGGAGGAAGGGAGAGGCGAGCAGGCTGACCAGCCGCCACGGGAGCGAGCCGGTCGAGAAGAAATCGTAGGAGGTCACCGACCGCTGCGACTGGCCCTGGAAGGCAACGCCTGGCAGCCACTGTGCGGCGCCGAGCAGGACGCCGCCCGCGACGCCGACGACGACCGGGACGACGGCGTGGGAGAGGGAGCGGCGCAACGGCCTCCGAACGCGCCCGGAGGCGGCCAGGCGCCAGATCCAATAGATCGCGACCATGACCGAGCCGTCGAGAGCGGCTTCGACCCCTCCGCTCAGAGCCGTCAGGCCCGACGCCACCGCGAAGAGCGCGACCGCCCGTCGGCGGCCGCGAGCGGCCCGGCGGACCGGGTCCGGGTCCCCCGCGCCCGACGTGATCGGCACCTCGGTGAGCCGGTGGACGGCGATCAGGATCCACGGGACCCAGGCCGCGCCCTCGATGAGGTCGATGTGGACGACCTGCGCGCTCGAGGTATCCGGCGAACGCGAAGGTCGCCGCACCGAAGGTCGCCGCCGTCGAGGAGAGCGGCTGGCGCCGGAGGAACAGGTACGTGCCGGCGAGTGCGACGTCGTAGGCGAGTGCGAGGTTGAGCGACCAGGCGAGGGGCTGGGGCAGCACGGCCATCGCCCACGTGGCCGGGTAGGCGGCGCCGGCGTTGAAGCCGCCGAGCAGGGGGGTCCCGCTGAAGAGGTACGGGTTCCACAACGGCAGCGCGCCGTGCGCCAGGTCGTGGCCGGTGAGCGCGCGGAGCGGGAAGTTCTGCAGGAAGTTGTCCCCGTCGAGAAAGGCCGCTCCCCCGAGCAGCGGCGCGGTGAAGAGGATCGGCGGCAGGAGGAGCAGCACCGCCATGCCCGGATGGGTGCGCACCCAGTCGAGGACCGCACGCGGCCGCCGGTCGGAGCGGTCCGTCGCGTCGAGGACGGCCGCCGCGGACGGGGCGGTCATACCGGCGAGGGGGCGGGTCTCCGGTCCACCGCCACCGGCGCGCGGGCCGGGCGGAGGCGTCGTAGCTCGCAGACGCACCAGGCGCCCATGCCCGCGAACACCGCGGTCCGCGCCACGACCGAGACGAACCCCACCCACGTGTAGGGGTTGGGCTGGTCGGGGATGCGCAGGACGAACTCGAAGCAGTAGTCCCAGACCGCGACCGCACCGAGCGCCACGCCGAAGCGCGCCGGGACCGCGGCCAGCGCGCCGACCGCGAACACCCAGAGGACGTACTGGGGGTTCCAGATCTTGTTCACCGCCATCCACGCGACGATCGCGACCGCGGTCGCGAGTGCGAGGCCGCGCCCGTGTGCCTCCACCGGCAGCCCCCAGACCGCCCAGACCGCGTAGACGAGGGCGACGGCCACCACCACGAAGGAGGCGTCGTTCACGAAGTGGCTGTGGGCAAGACCGGGCCAGACCAGGTTGCCGAGCAGTCCCCACAGCGAGTCCTTCTCCGGTCGCCGGCTGTTGAAGGTGACGAACCAGAGGGTGTTGGCGCGCGCCACGATCAGGAATGGGAGCGCGACCACTGCGGAGACGGCGGCGAAGGGCACCACCCAGCGCAGGAGCGGCCGGGCGGCCGCGCGGCCCTCGGTGCGGTGTTCCCACCAGTGGGACCCGAGGGCCGAGAGCGCGATCGGGGCCACGACGATCGGGAAGAGCTTGAACAGGGCCCCGACGGCCGTCGCCGCGCCGCTCAGCCGGAGGCGCCGCTCGGCGAACCAGACCACCGCGGCCACGAGGAAGAAGATCCCGATGAGGTCCCAGTTGATGGCTGCGTCGAGGAGGAGCGCCGGCGAGGCGGCGAGCCACCAGATCGCGCGGGGATGGAGGCGGTGGACCAGGGCGAGGGAGCCGAAGAGGGCGGCCGCGGTGAGCACCCCGGTGGCGGCGAACCAGGAGGCGGGCCCGCCGGGCAGCCACGACGGGAGCCACAGGGTGAACCCGAGGAGCACCGGGTACTCGATCTGGTCGTGGACGTAGGGAAGCGGGTGGATCACCCCGCCCGCACGGATGTAGTGGTCGAGGCTGAGCTTGAGGACGTCGCTGTAGACGCCGTGGTCGAGCGACCAGACCTCGTAGCCGAAGCCGGCGCGTACGTTGTGCAACCCGCGCGCGGTGAGGAGGTAGTCGGCGAGCAGGAGGGTCCCCGCCACCAGGTAGGGACCCCACCGGCCGACGAGGGTGCCGGCGGGGTCTCGGGTCACGCGAGGATGCCCGACCACCAGGTGATCACGTGGTTGAGGAGCTCCGCCCACTGGTTGCGGAAGAGCAGGATGAGGATGAAGGGGAGGAACATCAGCAGCGGCTGCAGCCGGTAGTACTCGGGCAGGACCCGCGCCGGCAGGAGGCGTTCGAGGAGCGCAGCGCCGTCGAGGGGCGGACACGGGATCAGGTTGAAGACGCCGAGCACGATGTTGGCGATGCCCGCGATGAACAGGATCTGGCCGCCGAGCGACGGCGGGTAGTAGTGGCCCTGGTAGATGATCTGGCGGATCACCTGCGGGGTGGTGGCCACGAAGATCGCCCCCACGATCGCGGCCAAGGCGAAGTTGGTGAGGGGTCCGACGAGCGAGACGATCAGCCCGTGGTTGCGGGGGCTCCGGAGCCGGTTCGGGTTGACCGGGACCGGCTTCGCCCAGCCGTAGGCGCCGAGCCCCGAGAGCGAGAGCACCGCGGGCACGAGCAGCGTCCCGACGGGGTCGATGTGTCGGACCGGGTTGAGCGAGAGGCGGCCGGCTCGCCGGGCGGTGTCGTCACCGAACGCGAGGGCCACCACGCCGTGGGAGATCTCGTGGAGGATGATCGAGGGCACCAGCACGCAGAAGTAGATGATCTCGAACCGGTTGATCCGGTTGGTGCGCAGGAGGATCGCGATGATGGCGATCGCGACCACCACGATGATGGTGTTGCGCTGGCTCGGCTGGAAGCGCCTCCTCGGGGGCCTCGAACCACCCGTGCCCCCGAAGGCCATCGACGTGCGTGCCGCTCAGGAGCGGTTGGCGTGGTTGATGCAGTACCGGGTTGCGGGCATCGCCTCGAGCCGTGCGGACTGGATGGCGACCCCGCAGACCTCGCACCTCCCGTAGCTGCCGTCCTCGAGACGCCCCAGGGCCTGCGCGACCTCGTCCAGCGATTCGCGCAGCTGGCCGGCCAGCGCCTCCGCCTCGCCCCGTTCGGCGGTCACCTGGCTCGAGTCCGCGAAGTTCGGGTCGTAGTGGAGCCCGCCGCCCTCGCCGTAGCCGATTTCGGTCAGTTCGGCCTGCAAGCGGCGCTGCTCGTCCTCGAGCAGGCGTCGGTAGTCGATGGGAGGGGCATCGCTCGGCACCTGGAGGATCCTACCTGGCGGTGACCGCCTGGGAGCGCGGATGGGCCTGGTCGTAGACGGCCCGGATCCGCTCGTGGCTGAGCTTGGTGTACAGCTGGGTGGTCGCGATCGAGACGTGTCCGAGCACCTCTTGGACGACCCGGATGTCGGCACCGTGCTCGAGCATGTGGCTCGCGCACGAGTGGCGCAGCACGTGGGGGCTGACGACGTTGCCGATGCCCGCCCGCTCCGCGTGGCGGCGCACGATCGCCCAGGCGCCCTGCCGACTGAGCCGACCGCCGCGCGCGTTGAGGAAGACGGCCTCGGCGTCGTCACGGCGCTCGAAGCGGGCGGGCGCGAGCACGCGGCCTGCCGTCCGCCGAGAGCCAGCGGTCGAGTGCGGCCCGGGCGGGCGCGCCGACCGGTACCAGTCGCTCCTTGGACCCCTTGCCGAAGACCCGGAGCAGACCGTCGTCGGCCGCGACGTCGGCGAGGGACAGTCCGACGACTTCCGAGATGCGGGCCCCGGTCCCGTAGAGGAGCTCGAGGAGCGCCCGGTCGCGCAGGTCGGCCGGCTCCGCACCGTCCATACCGTCGAGGAGGGCGAGGACCTGCTCCTCGGCGAGGGCCTTCGGAAGCCGCCGGGCGAGCCGCGGCGAGCGCAGGTCCATGGTCGGGTCGTCGGCGAGGAGGCCCTCGCCGACCAGGAATCGGTAGAGGCCGCGCAGCGCGCTCGTGGTGCGCGCGACCGTGGCCGGGTTCCGTCCCTCGGCCCGCAGCCCCGCGAGATAGCGCTCGAGGTCGCCGGTGCCGACGGACTCCGCGCCGAGACACCGGTCGCGGAGCCACTGCTCCCAGGCCGCCAGGTCGTGCCGATAGGAGCCGAGTGTGTTGCGCGAGCGGCCGCGCTCGACCGCCAACCACGAGAGGTACTCCTCTGCCCCGGTGGACAACGGGACGTTCACGCGACCGGACCCCCCGCCAACCGGCGCCGCGTGAGCTCGAGACCGATGATGGTGGTGGCATCGACGATCGACCCGTCGTCGATCATCCCCTCCGCGTGGTCGAGCGGGACCTCCTCGACCGTCAGATACCGCTCCTCCACCCCGTGGGGCGTGGCGGGGACGCGGGTCAGCCCGGTGGCGAGGTAGATCTCGCTGTACTCGTCGCAGAACCCGGGCGTGATCACGCAGCGGGTCAGCAGCGAGAGGTCGCGCCGCGGTGTAGCCGGCCTCCTCCGCCAGCTCGCGGAGGGCAGTGGCCGCGGCAGGTCTCACCCTCGACGTCGCGGATACCGGCCGGGATCTCGAGGATGGCGCGCCCGATCGCCGCCCGGAACTGACGGATGAGCACCGCCGACCCGTCGTCGGTGACCGCCACGACCGCCACCGCGCCCGGATGCCGTACCACGTCACGTTCGAACGGCTGGCCCTCGGGGTCGACGAAACCCGCCGTGGACGACAGTGAAGATCTTGCCGCGGTGGACGACCTGCTCCCCGGTCGGGCGGAAGTCACCGGTCATGCCGGCACCGGTCCCGGGCGCGGGACGCGGCCCGACTCGTGCAGGATTGGCTCAGCCGACCGCACCGAGGTCGATGAGGCGTGGGTCGCGCCCCTCCGCCCGGACGAGCGCTGCGCCCACCAGCTCGCGGAACAGGGGGTGGGGCTGGTCGGGCCGGCTCTTGAACTCGGGATGTGCCTGGGTCCCCACCCAGAAGGGGTGGCCGGGGAGTTCGACGAATTCGACCAGCCGCCCGTCGGGCGACAGTCCCGAACAGACCAGACCCGTGCGCTCCAGCCGCTCGCGGTAGCGGGGATTGACCTCGTAGCGGTGCCGGTGCCGCTCGGAGACCACGACGTCGCCGTAGGCGTCGGCCACCTGCGACCCCGCGACGAGCCGCGCGTCGTAGGAGCCGAGACGCATGGTGCCCCCCTTCTCGGTCACGTCCGCCTGGTCGTCCATCAGGTCGATGACCGGGTGGAGGGTCGTCGCGTCGAACTCGCGCGAGTTGGCCCCCTCGAGGCCGGCCAGCGAGCGCGCGACCTCGATGATCATCGCCTGGAGCCCGAGGCACAGCCCGAGGAGGGGAACCTGGTGCCGGCGCGCGTAGCCGGCCGCGGCGATCTTGCCCTCGACGCCGCGCTCGCCGAACCCGCCGGGGATCACCAGGCCGTCGAACGAGCGGAGCCCGTCCGCAGCGAGCAGGTCCGGGACGGTCGCGGCCTGCACCCATTCGATTTCGATCTTCGCGCCCTGGTGGAACCCGGCGTGACGGAGCGACTCGACCACCGACAGGTAGGCGTCGGGCAGGTCGACGTACTTGCCGATGATCCCGATCCGCACCGGGCGCGTCGCTGCCTCGACCTGCCCGACCAGGTGCTCCCAGCCACCGAGCTCGACGGGGTGCGCGTCGGGGTCGATCGCCAGCGCGTCGAGCACGTAGGCGTCGAGGCCCTCCTCGTGCAGCACGAGGGGGATCTGGTAGATGTTCGACGCGTCGACCGCGGACACGACCGCTTGGATGGGCACGTCGCAGAGCAGCGAGATCTTCCGCTTCAGGTCGTCGGAGATCATCCGGTCCGACCGGCAGACGATCACGTTCGGCTGGATGCCACGGCTCCGCAGCTCGGTGACCGAGTGCTGGGTGGGCTTGGTCTTCTGCTCGCCCGAAGGCCCGAGGTAGGGGACCAGGGTGAGGTGCACGTAGCAGACGTTCTCGCGACCGACGTCACCCCGGAACTGGCGGATGGCCTCGATGAAGGGCACGATCTCGATGTCGCCCACCGTCCCGCCGATCTCGACGATGACCACGTCGACCCCGGTCTCGCCGAGCTTGCGGATGTGGTGCTTGATCTCGTCGGTGACGTGGGGGATCACCTGGACCGTCTTCCCGAGGTAGTCGCCCCGCCGCTCCTTTGCGATGACCGCCGAGTAGATGCGCCCGGTCGTCGCGTTCGAGCCCTTGTGGAGGTTCTCGTCGATGAAGCGCTCGTAGTGCCCGAGGTCGAGGTCGGTCTCGCCGCCGTCCTCGGTCACGAACACCTCGCCGTGCTCGAAGGGGTTCATCGTCCCGGGGTCGACGTTGATGTACGGATCGAGCTTGCACATCGTCACCTTGAGGCCGCGACATTTGAGCAGTCGGCCGAGGGAGGAGGCGGTGAGGCCCTTGCCGAGCGAGGAGGACACGCCACCGGTGAAGAAGACGTACTTCGTGTCCCTACCGCCCGCCGCCGGTCGCTCCCTGTCGAGCACCAGACGATGCTACCGGAGCCACGGCCGCGGCGGATGCATGGCGGCGGTGCGCCCCGACGGGGCGGCGCGCGGACCGCTCACTCGCCGCTCGGGGCGACGGTCACGCGGCCGAGCAGCTCCCGCGCGTGGCGACGGGCCGAGGCGCTGTCGGGGCTGCCCGACAGCATCCTGCTGAGCTCCACCACGCGGCCCTCGGTGTCGAGCTCGCGCACGGTCGTCCGGGTCCGGCCTCCCTCCTCGGACTTGACCACGCCGACCTGCCGGTCGGCCTGCGCGGCCACCTGGGCGAGGTGGGTCACGACGAGCACCTGCGCGTGCCCGGCCAACTCCGCGAGCGCGGCGCCGACCGCGATGGCAGCGGCTCCACCCACCCCGGCGTCGACCTCGTCGAAGACGAGGACCGCCGGCGACTCGGTCAGGGCCAGACGTGCGGCCAGCATGGTCCGTGCGAGCTCGCCGCCCGACGCCACCTTCGACAGCGCGAGAGCCGGCTCGCCGGCGTTGGCCGCGAGCAGGATCGCGACCTCGTCGGCAGGCCCGTCCCCCGCGACCTCGACCCTGACGCTGGCCGAGCCCATCGCCAGCCGTCGCAGGGTCGCCTGGATGTCGGCGGCGAGCGAGGGAGCGGCGCGGCGCCGTTCGCCGGCGACCACGGCCTCCTCCCTCGCCAGCTGTTCTCGTGCGCCGGCGACGTCGGCGTCGAGGGCCTCGGCGCGCTCGGCCTCGCGCGTGATCGTCTCGAGACGCGCCCGCGCCTGGCCGGCGAAGGCGGTCACGTCGGCGAGGGTCGGTCCGTACTTGCGCTGGAGCTGCCGGAGCAGCTCGCGCCGTGCGCGGACCTCCTCGAGCCGTGCCGGGTCGTCCTCCCAGGTCTCGACCACCGTGCGGAGCTCGCCGGCCAGGTCGGCCAGCTCGCCCATGAGCGAGCGCACGCGTGCCTCGAGGGGTGCGAGGGGCTCTCTCCCGCCGAGCGCGCCGGAGGCCGAGGCGAGCAGGTCCATCGCGCTCTCCCCTTCCGCTTCGGAGACAGCGGCGAGGGCGTCCGCGGCGGCCTGCCGGTGCGAGGCGGCCGCCGCAAGGCGCCCCTCCTCGTGCTCGAGCCCCTCGTCCTCGGCGGGACCTTCGATCCGGGCCACCTCGATCTCCTCCGCCTGGAAGCGGAGGATCTCGGCCTCGCGTGCCCGCTGGCGCGGGTCCCCGCCCAGCCGCTCGGACTCCTCGAGCAGCCCGCGCAGCCGAGCACGGGCCGCGCGCAGCGGCGCCGGGTCGACGCCCGCGTAGTGGTCGAGCGCCCGGCGTTGCGCCTCGGGCTGCACGAGCGCCCGGTGCAGGTGCTGGCCGTGGAGCTCGACGAGGCCCGATGCAACCTCTGCCAGCGCGCCGATCGAGGCCATGCGCCCGTCGATCCAGGCCCGCGAGCGGCCCTTCCGCCCCACCGACCGGGCGAGGATGACCTCGGCGGCCTCCCCCGTGACGCCCGTGCCGGCAAAACGGCCCTCGACGACCGCCTCCGCCGCCCCGTGACGCACGAGCGACGCGTCCGACCGGCCGCCCAGCAGCAGGGCGATCGCCTCGACGAGGAGGGTCTTGCCCGCCCCCGTCTCGCCAGTGAGCGCGGTCATGCCCGGCCCGAGCACCACGGTGACGTCGTCGATCACCCCGAGATCGCGCACACGGAGCTCGGAGAGGAGCAGGCCCACGCCGCTACCGGTCGGAGAGGTGGAACTTCGCCCGCAGGATCGCGTGGAAGTCGCGGGACCCGAAGGTCACGAGCCGTGCCGGGCGGTCCCCCTCGCGGCAGTCGACCGAGGTGCCCGGCTCCAGGGAGCCCACGCTCACGCCGTCGACCACCAGCACGGCCGCCCTCGGGTCGAGCACCTCGAGGCGCAGGCGCTCGTCGGGGTCGAGGACGAGCGGGCGGTCGAAGAGGGTGTGCGGGGACACCGGTGTGACCACGATCGCCCGCAGCCGCGGCGAGAGCACCGGCCCGCGGGCCGACAGGTTGTAGGCGGTCGAGCCGGTCGGCGTCGCGACGAGGAGGCCGTCCGCGGCGTAGGTGACGAAGAGCCGTTCGTCGATCGACGCGGCGATCCGCACCGTGTGGCCGGGGACCGTCTTCTCGACCGAGGCCTCGTTGAGCGCGGTCCGGCGGGCGAGCACGGTCCCGTCTGGGTCGCGGACGGTCACCCCGAGGGTCATCCGCTCCTCGACCTCGTAGTTGCCGGCGAGGAACCGGCCGAGCGCTTCCTCGAGCCCGGCGGGCTCTGACTGGGTCAGGTATCCCAGGCGGCCGATGTTCACCCCGAGCACCGGCGCGCCGCTCGCGAGCGCCCCACCCACCGCCCGCAGCAGGGTGCCGTCCCCGCCGAGGCTCACGACGAGGTCGGCACCGTCGCAGTCGACGGCCCCGTCCGAGTCCACCGCGGTCAGGGTCCGATGTCCCCTGCCGACCAGCCATCGGCCGGCGCGCTCGGCGAGGGCGATCGCCTCGGGGCGCGTCGGGTGGACGAAGAAGGCGACCGTCGCCATGTTCAGCTCCGGGCCCCGCCGCGTGTGGCGGCGACGGCCTCGTCGAGCAGCCGGTCCACCGCGCCGGGCGCCGAGCCGGGCGCGTGTGTGCGCGCGCAGAGGAAGAACTCGACGTTGCCCGCATGCCCGGTGATCGGTGACGGCATCGCATCCATGATGGCCGCTCCGGCGACCTCGAGCGCGCCCGCCACTTCGCCGAGGGTGCGGCGGTGGACGGCGGGGTCGCGGATCACGCCCTTGCCCCGGGACGCCTCGACGCGGCCCGCCTCGAACTGCGGCTTGACGAGCACGAGCAGGGTCGCCCCGGGCGCCGCCAGCCGGCCGGCCAGCGTCGGCACTGCCGCACGGGCCGAGATGAACGACAGGTCGGCCGCGATGAGCTCGAAGGGCTCGCCGCCGAGCGCGTGGAGCGCTGCGTCACGGATGTCCAGCTGCTCGTGGCAGACGACGCGCGGATCGCGTCGGAGCCGGTCGTGCAGCTGCCCCCGTCCGACGTCCACCGTGACGACCGAACGGGCGCCCGCCTGGAGGAGGCAGTCCGTGAAGCCGCCGGTGGACGCGCCCGCGTCGAGAGCACGAACGCCGCCGACCGCGACGGCGAACCTCCCGAGCGCGGCCTCGAGCTTGTCGCCCCCCCGGCTCACGTAGCGCGGGCCCACGCCGAGCAGCTCGACCGGCTCGGCCGGCGCAACCAGCCGAGCGGCCTTGTCCGCGATCGCCCCTGCCACGGTGACCCGTCCTTCTTCGATCAGGTTGGCCGCTTGTGCCCGGCTCTCCGCGAGCCCGCGCTCGACGAGAGCACGGTCGAGCCGACGGCGGCCGGGTGCGCTCAGGCCGCCGGCCCGCGGTGCGCGCCCGGGTGGGCCGCGGGCGACGTCCCGCCCTTGCGCGCCGACGCCTTGGTGGCGGCGCCCTTCGTCGCGGCGGCCTTCTTCGCCGGGCTTTTCTTCGCGGAGGCCTTCTTCGCCGCCGCCTTCTTTGCGGGAGTCTTCTTGGCGGCCGCCTTCTTCGGCTTGGCACCGGTCTTCGTGGACTTGGTCCGGCCGGTCGAGGCCCGCCCGGCCTCGGCGGTGCGCTGGAGGACCGAGGCCACCTGCCGGGCGAGATCCTCGAGGCTGGTGAACCCGAGGGCGCTCAGCTGGTGGTCGACCTCGTGCCGCACCTGGGACACGAAGGCCTCGCGGCTCGACCGGCTCCGCTCGATCAGCTCCTCGACCCTGGCGCGCGCCTCGCCTCGTTGGAACTCGCCGTTTTGCACCAGCTCCTGGACGAGCTCCTCCGCCCTGGCGCGGGTCATGTTGGTGAAACTGATGCCGGCGTCGAGGTAGCGCTGGAAGACGTCCTTGTTGGCCATTGTTGCACTCTACCAGGGATGCTAGCTGGTAGCAAGCACTCTTCGCCGGGCCTCACATGGCCCCGCCGGTACCCGGCCTGCCCCCGCCGTCCCCCGCAACCATCCCGACCAGGGAGGGGAGATCGGCGGCCCGGAGCGCGACGGGCCCGTCCGAGCCGTCCTCGCCCGCCGGGGTGACCCCCGACGCGACGAGCGCGAACGGGATGCCGAGGCGCGCAGCGAGGCGACCGTCGGTCCCCGGCTGGTCCCCCACCAGCACCGTCGAGGGGTCGCGGTCGGCGAACCCGAAGCGTTCCTGCAAGAGCGCGGCCATCGGCGCATGGGGCTTGCCGGCCACCTCGGGGCGGACGCCCGACGCAGTGGCGACCGCAGCGAGCAGCGCGCCCGAACCGAGCACCAGGCCATCGGGTGTCGGGTGGGTCGGGTCCTCGTTGGTCCCGATCAGCCGGCCCGACTCGCGCGCCGTCGTCGCGATGGCCGATACCGAGTCGAAGTCGAACCCGCGGCTCCAACCGACGACGGCCGCGTCGGCGCGGGAGCCGGCGGTGTTCACCCCGCGTGCCTCGAGCGCTTCGAACATCCCGGCCTCCGCCAGCGCCCGCACGGACTGGCCGGGCTCGAGCAGCGACGCGGCAGCGGTCGCCGAGGTGGCCAGGTCGTTCGTCCGGCAGTCGATCCCGATCCGCTCGAGGCGACCCAGCAGCTCGGCGGTCGTCGGGGCGGAGTTGTTGGTGGCGAAGGCAACCCGCACCCCCCGCGACCGCAGCGTCGCGACGGCACCGGCCACGTCGCCGATCGGTTCGCCGGCCAGCCACACCACCCCGTCGAGGTCGACGATCCAGAGGGTCGCCGAGGTGAAAACCCCGGCGTCCGCCTCCGGTGGCGGCGTCACCCGTACGGTGCAGCCGTCGAGCCTCGCCGGTGGTGGCCGCCCCGGGCCCCCTTCATCGGGCGCCCTTCATCAGTCGGGTGTCATCGGTCGCGTCGCCGGCGAGCGGGACTCGTGTGCGCCACGGCGCTATCGTCCCACGTGCGGCGGGTGGACGCCGCCAGCTGCTCAGCCGACTCGAGCGCCGTGCGGAACAGCCCGGCGAGGGTCGAACGCGGCCCCTGAGGGGGCTCGGCGCCCAGGTCCCCGACGGCCTCGGCCGGCTGCACCGGACCGGTCTCCCGGACCTCCGGCGAGGGCTCGATCGGCTGCGCGCGCAAGTCGGCGATGCGCGCGCCCGCGACGGTGGCCGCCCGCTCGAAGTAGGAACGGAACATCCCGATGTCGAACGCACCGTCGCGGACACGGGCCTGCTGGAGCAGGCGCGGCGGGGGATCCTTCAGATCCGACACGATGCGGAGCGCGGCGAGGCCGCGCAGCGCGTACCAGGTCGGGTCGAACTCCCACCAGGTGAAGCCCTGGCGTGTCGAAGCCGGCAGGTAGTGGTGGTTGTTGTGCCAACCCTCGCCCCCGGTGATGAGGGCGATGACGAGCGAGTTTCGGCTGGTGTCGGTCGTCGCGAACCTGCGCCGGCCGACCAGGTGGGTGAGGGAGTTGACGACGAAGGTGCCGTGCCAGAGCAGCACGGTCGAGAGGAAGAACCCGACGAACAGCGCCCCCCAACCTCCCACGAGGAAGCAGGCCACCCCGAGCGCCCAGGGTGCGACCCACGACCACCGGTCGAGGGCGCGCAGTTCGGGGAAGGCCGCGAAGTCCTGGATGGCCTCGATGTCGGTGGCCTTGTAGCGGGTCGAGAGGATCCACCCGACGTGGCTCCACCAGAACCCGTCACGCGGAGAATGGACGTCGTCGTCCTTGTCGCTGTGACGGTGGTGTTGGCGGTGGTGGCCCGCCCACCACAGCGGACCCTTCTGGACGGCGCTCGTCCCGCCGACCGCGAACAGGAACTGCGCCACGCGGCCCATCCGGTAGCTGCGGTGCGAGAAGTAACGGTGGTAGCCCGCGGTGATGCAGAACATCCGCACCGCGTACAGCAGGGCGCAGAGCACCCAGTCCTGCCAGGTGACCACGACGAACAGCGCGGCGAACGGTGCGAGATGCACCGCGAAAAAGGGGATCGACGACAGCCAGTCGGTGCGGTCGGCGGGCGGCAGCGTGGCCTCGGCGGCGCCCGACTGCTCGGTGGTGGTCGGATTCATGGGTCGGGGTAGCCTCCTACCGGCGGCCGGCAGGCCAACCGTAGCGGAACGCCGGGCCAGTCTCGGGCTGGGCGTGCCTCCTCATCGGGTACATGCCCCTCTTGCACTGAGAGCTCTCTTGCACAAGAGCTCTATTGCACATAGAGCTCGCCGTTCGGCCCCTCGGCCATCTTGATCCGGGTGAGCCCGTTCGGCGCGGGTCCCCGGAGCACGTCGCCGGTCACCGGATCGAACTCGGATCCGTGGCAGGGACAGGCGATGATCTTTGCCGACGAGACGTAGGCGACGGTGCAGCCGGCATGCGGGCAGACCGCGTCGAACGCGGTGAACCGTCCCGCCGGGTGCTGGATGACGAGCGCGGGATCCCCCGACTTCGGATCGGTGAAGCTGGCCGAGCCCCCGACGGGCACGCTCGACGCGGGCCCGACCCCGGTGCCCGAAGGGGTCGCTCCGGTGGTGCTGGTGGTCGTCGAGCCCGCTCCCCCGGCGGGTGCCCCGGTCGTGGAGGTCGCCGGCGAGGTGGTCGACGGTCCCGTCGAGCCGCCGGACCCGTTCGAGAGGGTCGACGAGGCGCCCGAGGCCGCCGTGGTGCCCCCCGCCGCCCGACCGAGGAGGACCACGAGGCCGCTCAGCGCCACTGCCCCGGCTGCGACGACCGCACCGATCAATCCGGTCGAGAGCACCTCGCGTCGGGTGAGGCCGATCTCGGGATCGGCCGCAGCCGGGACGCGCTCGTCGAACCAGGTGTCGAGGGCCGGTCCCCCGCCGGCACCGCCGAGGAGCAGAGGCGTCCAGGCGAAGAGGAAGACGATGTCCGCCCCGGTGAAGTAGGGGGACGAGTGGTAGCTCACCGTGAGGAAGAGCATCAGGGAGAGGAGCATGCCGCCACCGGCGGCCACCCGCGTCCAGAGGCCGAGCAGCGTGCCGACTCCGGCCGCCACCTCGCCGAAGGCGATGAGCGCCCCGACCAGAGGGGCGATCGAGAGGAGGTGGCCGAGCAACGCGTGGATCGGGCTGGTCCGAGCCGCGCCCGCGAGCTGGGCGTGGATCGAGGTGGGGCTGGCGTTGTGGAAGAACTGAGGGTTGGCGAGTTTCTGGAGCCCCGCGTAGAGGAAGGTCCCGCCGAGGAAGGCGCGGAGCGGCAGCCATGTCCAGCCCGGGGTGATCGTGCCGTCCGGGCCGCGGAGGGTCCACATGCTCCTCGGTGGGGCCTCGGTCGCGGTGGGGACGGACCGCAGGCGAGCGGTCGCGGCGCGCGTGCGCCTGGCCGCGTTCGAGGTCACACCCGGCCACCCATGTCGAGGGACGTTATCGCCTGGACACCGGGGTTCCTCGTCGCAACGGGCACCGGCGGACTGCCCGGGGCACGGACCACCGGAGGCCCTGGCGGGAGGCGGCGCCGGCGGTGGCGCGATGGACGAGGTTTGCCCATGCGAGCATAGGGCAGATGAAGTACGTGTCGACGACATCGACTGACGCCGGCACGCGTCTGGCCCGGTCGTCGATCACCGAGGACGTCCTGGCCACCGACGTCAATCCCGAGGCCATCCCGGTCGAGGTCCCACCCGTCTCCGGCACCCATCAGTACATGCCGGCCCTCGACGGGCTGCGCGCCTTCGCCGTGGCGGGGGTCATCGCCTATCACTTCAATCTCCACTGGGCCGACGGCGGATATCTCGGAGTCGACCTCTTCTTCGTGCTCTCCGGCTTCCTGATCACCGGACTTCTGGCAGGCGAGGTCGAGCGGCGCCAGACCATCGCTCTGCGGTCATTCTGGTTCCGCCGGGCGAAGCGACTACTGCCCGCAGTGATGCTGCTGCTGGTGGTGCTGTCCGTCTACACCTGGTGGGGCGGCCCGAACATCACCCCCTCGGTGTTCCGGGGCGACGCGATCGCCACGCTCTTCTACTACGCCAACTGGCACTTCATCTTCACCCATCAGTCCTACTTCGCCCAGTTCGCGGTGGCATCGCCGCTCAAGCACACGTGGTCACTGGCCATCGAGGAGCAGTTCTATCTCCTGTGGCCGCTTGCTCTGCTCGGTGGGGTCGCGGTCGCCACACGGCGGGTAGCCGGGCGCGCTCGCCATGCCCTCGGGCGGGCACACGCGGCAACGAGCCGATCCTTCCTCTCGCGGCCGCTCGCCTTCTGGTGCACCGTGCTGCTCGCCACCGCCTCGGCGGTCGAGATGGTGGTCCTGTTCTCGCGCGGGGCGAACCTCTCGCGGATCTACTTCGGGACCGACACCCGTGCCTTCGAGCTCCTCATCGGGGCCGCGCTGGCACTCCTCGTCGCTGGGCGGCCCGCGCACTCACCGCGGGTGCGACGGGCACTGCATCTGGTCGCGGCGCTCGCCGCGGTCGCGCTCGGTTTCCTGTGGGTCACGGCGGGGGACGACAACGGCAACCCGTCGGCCTGGATGTTCCGGGGCGGCCTGGTGCTCGCGGGGCTGCTCGCCGCGGTGATCATCGCCGGCGTCGCACAGCCGGATCCGGGCGGCCTCGGTCGTCTGCTGTCGATCCGGCCGTTGCGCTGGATCGGGGGGATCTCCTACGGGCTCTACCTCTGGCACTGGCCGGTCTACGTACTCATGACCGACGTCACGACCGGTCTGCGCGGTGGCTGGCTGCTCGCGGCCCGCCTGGCCGCCACCGTCGGCGCGGCGACCATCAGCTTCTACGCGCTCGAGCGGCCGGTCCGGCGCTACCACTGGCGAGGATGGCCGTTCCTCGGCGTCATGACCGCGGGAGCGATCGGGACCGCGACCGCGATCGTGCTCGGCGCGACCACCGTCCTCGCACAGCCGGGCCCGGTCACCCACGCCGCCTCCCCGGTCAAGGTCGCCGCACCCGCCGCCGTCCCGTCTCACCTTCCGCCCCCCATCGCCCTCCCGCCAGGGCGGGTACCCACCGCGGCCGACCCGCTCCGGGTGATGACGATCGGTGACAGCGTGATGTGGGACGCGGAACCGGCCCTTCAGGCGGCGCTCGGCGCGACGGGGGTCGTCCGGGTCTCCGAAAACGCCTACCCCGGATGGGGGCTCGTCAACGACACCAGCCTCACCACCGACCTCGCGGGAGCGGTCTCGCGCTACCACCCGGAGGTGGTCCTCATCATGTGGTCGTGGGACAACGGGCTCGCAGACCACGATCCGGCACGGTTCGACCGGCTCCTCGGCGAGGCGCTCCAGACCCTGCTGGCCCCCGGTGACGGCGTCGACGGCATCGCCGTCGTCGAGTTTCCGAAAGACGGTCCGCTCGACGCCATCATCGACCCGGCCAAGCGCCAGGCGGCGGTCGCCTCCAACGAGGCGGGCCGGGAGGCATTCGACCGGATCGTCTCCAAGCTGCCCGCCCGATACCCCGGGCGGGTGAGCTGGCTTCCGGTCGCGTCGTCCGCCGAGGTGAACGGCCAGTTCTCCGCGTGGTTGCCCACGGTGGACGGTGGCTGGATCCGCGCACGCAAGGTCGACAACACCCACTTCTGTCCGCCCGGCGCCGCGGTGTACGCAGCGGCGATCACGACCGAGCTCCGTCCGATGTTCCACCTGCCGCCCACCGCCCCGGGGTGGGCCGCGGGGAGCTGGGTCAACGACGAGTCGCGGTACGGACCTCCGTCCGCCTGCCCGGACGATCAGCCGCCGCACTGAGTCGCCCTGCGCGTGCGGACGGGCCGCCTCCTCGGTCGTGGGGGTGGCCGATTAGCATGGATGGCGTGGAAGAGGGCTTGCTCGCCGTCACCGAGGCGACCGTCCCGGCGTCTCGGTCCCGCGCCGACGACGGCATGCGGCGGCTGCTGCGCATCCCCGAGGACCGGCCGCCGATCGACGAGTCCGACACCCACCGGATCTTCAGCCTCTCGATCCTCTTGTCGGCCACGCGGTGCCTGCTCAGCTACATCGTCCTGCCGATCCTGCTCCCCATCGCCGGCGTCGCACGGGGGGTCGGCCCGGCCATCGGCATCCCGGTGGGGCTCCTCGCCCTCTACTTCGACTACCTGGGCATCCGGCGGTTCTGGCTCGCCGATCACCGGCAGCGCTGGGCGTTCTCGGCGCTGTACGCGGCGGTCGGGACGATGGTCGCGATCCTCGTGATCGTCGACATCACCCACCTGGCCGGCTGAGATCGGTCCGCCCGACTCAGGGCGTGACGATCGCGAACGTGGGATCGGGGGCGTCGAGGACCGCCACCACCCGGCCGAGCACCGCTGGATCGCCCTCGTGGGTGATGCCGTCGAAAGCGCCCCCGGTCAGCAGCGCCTGGAGCTGTGGACGGGTGAGGGTCAGCACGAGATCGGGATCGCTGCCACGCTCGGCACCGCCTGCGTGGTCCACCGCCCGGTGGCGGAGCACGCCGTTGCGGAGCACGGTCCGGTAGGTGCGGCCGAGGTCGGTGACACGCCACTCGACCACCAGGTCCTCCTCCCAGGCACGCGGGCCGTTGACCCTGATCGCGACCGCGTCGAAAAGCTGTTCGACGCTGAGCGCGTCCACCAGGTCGCGTGTGGCGAGCGTGGGCGGCGCGCCGGGGATGCCCTCGCGCAGCTCGTGGGCGCCGGTCAGGTAGAAGTTGCGCCACGGCCCGTTCTCCGATCCGTAGCCGAGCCGTTCGTAGATGTCGGCAAGCTGCACGCGTGCCGGCTCGTACTCCGGGTCCGCGAAGACGACCCGGTCGAGGAGCTCGGCGGCGAAGCGCAGGTCACCACGGTCCGCGTAGCCCCCCGCCTTCGCGACCACCTCGGCCGGGCCACCCATGCACTCGACATAGCGCATCGCGGACTCGGCCGGGGGGTGGCGCCACAGCGACGCGGGGTTCCCGTCGAACCATCCCATGTAACGCTCGTAGATGGCCTTCACGTTGTGGCTGACCGAGCCGTAGTACCCATGGGTGTGCCGGGCGGCCTCGAGGGTCGGGGGCATCAGCATCTGCTCGGCCGCCTCGAGACCGGTGTAGCCGAGGTTGATCATCCGCAGGGTCTGGTCGTGGAGGTAGGCGTAGAGATCGCGCTGCAACGAGAGGTACTCCGCGATCGCGTCGGCGCCCCAGGTGGGCCAGTGATGGGAGGCGAAGGCCACGTCGCTCCGGCCGGCGAAGAGGGTGATCGCCTCGTCGAGATAGGCCGCCCACACCCGCGGGTCCCGCACCAGCGCGCCGCGGAGGGTGACCAGGTTGTGCAGGTTGTGCGTCGCGTTCTCCGCCATGCAAAGCGCCCGCCGGTCGGGGAAGTAGAAGTTCATCTCGGCCGGGCACTCGGTGCCGGGGGTCAGCTGGAACTCCATCGTGACGCCGTCGACGGTCTCGATCTGACCCGTGCGGTCGATCTCCACCGTCGGGGGGACGAGCCCGATCGATCCGGTCGAATTGGTCATCCCGAGCCCGCAGCCGATCTGTCCCCGCGGGCCCTTCGGGAGGAGCGCGCCGTACATGTAGACGGCGCGGCGGCTCATCGCGACGCCCGCGTAGACGTTCTCAGAGACCGCGGACTCGAGGAACCCGACCGGCGCGAGGATCGGCACCTCGCCCGCGAGCACGCCGTGGACGCCCCCGAAATGGTCGACGTGCGCGTGGGTGTAGACGACCGCCGCGACGGGACGGTCACCGCGATGGCGCCGGTAGAGGGCGAGCGCCGCGGCTGCGGTCTCCTTGGAGACGAGCGGGTCGATCACCACCACGCCGGTGTCCCCTTCGACGAGGGTCATGTTCGAGATGTCGAGGCCGCGTACCTGGTACAGACCGTCGGTGACCTCGTAGAGCCCCTGGCGGGCGACCAGCTGGCCCTGCCGCCAGAGGCCGGGGTGGGCCGTCGACGGGCACGGCCCCCCGAGGAAGCCGTAGGCGTCGTTGTCCCAGACCACCCGACCGTCGGACGCGGTGACCACGGCCGGATCCAGCTTGTCGACGAACCCGCGGTCGGCCTGTTCGAAGTCGGCAGCGTCTGCCGCGGTCCGGTCGCTCATGGGCGCCATTGTTCCAGAGCACGCCGGCGGCGGGCGCTTGGCCACGTACGCCCCAGCCGGTCTCCCGCTCCTTCGAGGCGGAACTCTTCGTGGCGAAACCCCTTGTGGGGTTCCTCAAGGGGCAGCGTGCCGGTGTCGATAACCGCGGCGGCATGTTCTCTGCACCATCCGCCCAGAGGTTCCGCACCCACGGCACGGCCGTACGGGCCGCGACGCTCGTCGCGCTCGTGTGGGGCGCCGGCTACCTGGGCTGGCGGATCACCGACACCTGGGCGGGATCGCAGCCCGCGCTCTTCGTCGTCCTGTTCGTGTGCGAGCTGTTCGGCTGGGTGACGTTCGCGGCGTTCGGATTCCTCGCCTGGCGGGTGCCGGCGCGGGTGCGGCCACCGCTCCGCCGGCGTCCCACCGCCGACGTGTTCGTCTGCACCTACAACGAGGGCCTCGACGTGCTCGCCGCGACCCTGGTCGGCTGCGATCGGATCCGCTCTCCCCACACCACCTACGTCCTCGACGACGGCCGGCGCTCCGAGGTCGCGGCGCTCGCCGAGCGGTACGGCGCCCGCTACGTCACCCGCGCGGACAACCGCCACGCCAAGGCCGGCAACATCAACCACGCACTCCCGCTCAGCGACGGGGAGGTGATCCTCGTGCTCGACGCGGATCACGTCCCCCAGCCGGACATCCTCGACGCGACCCTCGGGTACTTCGACGATCCCTCGGTCGCGCTGGTCCAGACGCCCCACGACTTCGGCAACCACGACTCGTTCCAGCATTTCCAGACCGGGCGCCACGACCAGAGCCTCTTCTTCGAGGTGATCATGCCCGGCAAGGATCGCCACAACGGCGCGTTCTGGTGCGGTTCCGCCGCCGTCCTCCTCCGGCGTGCGCTCGAGCGCGTCGGCGGTATCGCGACCGAGACCGTGGCCGAGGACTTCCACACCTCCATTCGCCTCCACGCGGCGGGGTTCACGACCCGCTACCACGACGAGACGCTCGTACAGGGGCTCGCACCCCACGACCTCGCCACCTTCCTCCTCCAGCGCGATCGGTGGGCCCGCGGCAACCTCGCCGTCCTCCGGACAAAGGACAATCCTCTGGTCGCGCGCGGTCTCCGCCTGAAGCAGCGAGCCAGCTACCTCGCCTCACTGCTCGGATACTTCCTCCCCCTCCACCGACTGGTGCTGGTGGCGGTCCTCCTCAGCATGCTGGTGGGCGGATTCCTCCCCCTCCACGCCACGGCGGCGCAGTTCGCCGTCTTCTGGGTTCCCTGGATGGCCCTCGACCTCGCCGCCTCCACCCTGCTCTGCCGCGGGCGGACCAGCCTGTGGGACGGCACCTACTCGACGCTGCTCACCTCGGAGATCTTCACCCGCGCCGTGTGCAGCCTCGTGCACCCGTTCCGCACTTCGTTCCGTGTGACGCCAAAGGACGGGATCGACAGCGGAGGATGGACGGCCGCCCGCCAGCTCCGCTTGATGCTCGTCGTCGGAGGTGCGCTGGTCGTCGCGGTCGCGCTCCGGCTTGCGGTGGTCGCCGGGGCCACGTTCCTGCCGTCGCTCCCCCCGCTCGCGGTCGGTGCCGGCCTCGCCTTCGCCGCCTGGGAACTACTGCAGATCGGCGCGGCCCTCGCCCGGGTGACCCGCCGGCGCCAGATGCGGCACCACTACCGGGTGCCGGTCGAGATCGCCGGCGTGATGGACCGCACGCTGGTGCGGGTGGTCGACCTCACGCCCGGCGGCGCGGGGGTGATCGCACCGACGCCCCTCGAGGTGGGCGCCGAGGTCTCGCTCGAGCTCGACCTCGCGACCGTCGACGGCGAGCTCCGCCGGGTCCACGTGCGGCTTGCCAGCTGCTCCTGCCGGCGGGACAACGGCTTCGGCTGGCGGGTCGGCGGAACGCTGGTCCCCGACACGCCTGCGGACGGCGAGCTCCTGATCGAGTACTGCCACCTGGTCAGCACGCGCGCCCGCCTCGCCGAGTCGGGACGCCTGCGACCGGGCATGCCGCTCGCGCCTGCCGGTACGCAGGTCCGCGAGCCAGCCGTGCCGCGCATCATCGGCGCCTGAGGACAGGTCGGTCCCGACCGGCGTCAGCCTCTCGTCCTGCCTCCTGGCAGTGTCGCCACCGTCGCCCCGGCCGGCAGGGCGAAGTCACCCGCCGGCGCGGACCCCCCGAGCGAGGTCAGCACCAGGGATCCCGCCGGGGACTGCATGCGTGCGAGCACGCCGTCGGACGTCACGCAGTAGGTCGTGGCACCCCGTCCGCTCCCGTGTCGCGCGCAGCGGACCGGCCGGCCGGCCACCGTTGCGGTCGAGAAGATGGTGCCGCCGCCCGCCGGCACCCGGGTGCCGCCCTGCCACGACCGCATCGCCGTCAGGGCCGTCGCGCCGTCGTAGCCGTCGGCAATCGTCGACAGCGGTCCGTGCCACGAGGGACCGCCCGCGTCGACGCAGGTCAACGGCGGCCTGCCGCCGTCCGCACACACGTAGGAAGCCGAGGCGGTGACGAGCAGCTCGGTCGGGCCCTGCGACCCGCCGCTCGTGGTGAGCCGCGCCCGCGGGGGCGACTGCTCGAAGAAGACGGTCTGGGTGGCACCCCCCGGAGCCGACAAGGAGTAGGTGGCCCGGTAGGCGCGGGTCCGTGCCGCGCCGATCACAGCGAGCAGGTGCCCCAGCCGTCCCGTGCCCCCGGTCGAGACGGCGTCGGGGCCGTTGTGGTCGGTGGCGCGGTGGTCGGTGGCGCGGAGGCCGGCGTCGTGGAGCAGGCCGTCGCGAGCAGGCCCGCAGCGAGCAGGCCCGCAGCGAACAGCGGCACCACCCGCCCGAGCCGCGCTCCGGCGTCCGCCGGCATCAATCGAGCTGGGCGTGTGCAGTCGACGTCGGCTCCTCGGCGCCCGTCGCCTCGCGCCAATCGGGGTGCAGGCCTTCGGTCAGCGCGAGCTTGAGCGCCGGGACCGTCGCGCCGTTGGGCGCGCCTTCGGGATGCACTGCCAGCCAGGCGATCGCGGCAGCGGGCACCGAGGGAGGCGCACCACGGTAGCGGCCCACCAGGCCGAGCGCGCCGGCGTTCGCCAGCTGGCGTTCGGTCTCCACGTAGCCGGGGTCCACGTTGAGTGCCCGGATCCCGCGGTCACGAGCTCGACCGCGAGCAGCGGCGCAAACCGGTGGAACGCCGCCTTCGACGCGGCATAGGCGAGGCCCCACCCGCCGTGACCGACCGGGCCGGGCGGGTCGGCGGTCGCGGTATGCGACGTGACGTTGAGGATGGTGCCGCCGCCTTGTTCGAGCATCCCTGGCAACAGCTCGTCGACGGTCACGAACTGCGCGACGACGTTCGCAGCGAGCTTCGCCTCGAACTGGGCGACCGTCAGGTCGAGGACGGGCACCATGCTGCCCGGACCGGTGTCCACGGCATTGTTGACGAGGAGGTCGACCCCGCCCCACTCCGCGACGACCGCCGCGGCGGCGGCCCGCACCGCGTCGGTGTTGTGCAGATCCGCGACGAGCTCGAGCGTCCGCCGCCCGTGCGCCCGGAGCGCGAGGCCGGTGGCCTCGAGGCTGCCGGGGAGCAGGCGTCCCCCGCCGGTGTCGGACTCGTCGCGTCCATCGCCTTCCCGGACCGTGCGACCGGTGACGGCGACATCCCACCCCGAGCGGGCCAGGGCGACCGCGGTCGCCTTGCCGATGCCACGTGTCGCCCCGGTCACCATGGCGCGCCGTCCGGGGGTGACCGGTTCCATCTCGCGTGTCTAGCAGGCGCCGTGCGCGACGGGGTCGCTCAGTGGAGCGCCACGCCCGCCGCCCGAAGCGCAGGGGCGAGCCGGGCGCGCACCCACGCCGCGTCGCGGTGGTGGACGAGCCACCGCGCCTCCTGCCCGTCCACGGTGCGCACCACCACGTCGGTGAGCTGTCGGACCTCGGTGCCACCGAAGCTCGATCTCGGTGGGTCAGCGACGAACTGGGCCATGCCTGGCCGCCCGTCGTTCACCCGACGATCGGAGATTCCGACCCGGTCCACCTCGGTCAGTGGAACGGCGTGACGCAATCCGTCGAGACCGGTCCCGATGCGCCCGTCCGCGATCCACAGGTTGCGACCCTGCGCACCGAGCGCGCGGTGGCCTCCCCGGTAGACGCACCAGACCGGAAAGGCGATCCGGGCCGTCTGTTCGGCCACGCGTGGCCGGCCGCGCTCGTCGTCGCGCCTCACCACCCCGACCCACCCCGACCCCGTGGCCGGCATTCAGTGTGCCGAGCCCGACGATGCGTGGCGGTCGTGTCCGTGTCGGCCCCACCGGTACAGCACGAGCGCCGCGACCGCGAGGAGCAGCCAGGGCACCCGGACCATGGACGCCGCTGCCTCGATGGCCAAGGCGAGCAGCAGCACCGCGACGGCGAGCGGCACCAGGCGCCGCCGGCGGCGAGGAAGCGGCTCGTCGTCGGGAAGCCGCGGCAGGTCGTCGAAGAGCCCGTCGAGGTCGCCCCGAGTCACCGCACCGGTTGCCCTGCCGAGCCGAGCGTCGAACTCGGCCTGGTCGAGGCGCCCATCGGCGAAATGCCGCGACAGGCGCTCCGCCACGTCGTGACGGTCCGCGTCCGACACCCGCAGGTGGGGAGCCGGCTCGGGCTCGCCGCGGGTGCGGCCCCTCGAGTACTGCCAGTCCAGGCGGTGGCACATGGGCATGCTCCGTTGGGGATCCGCGCGGCCCGCTACCCGGGCCCGCTCGCGGCCCAAGAGCTCCTCGGCCACCGACACGTCCGTACCCTCCTCGGGCACGAGCAGCCATGCCGCCAGGTAGACCGGCACGGCCAGACCGCCGAGCAACGCAAGGGCGAGGAACCCCGCCCGCACGAGAGTGGGGTCGAGATCGAAGCAGTCGGCCAGACCGGCGGCGACGCCGGCGATCATCCGTCCGTCGCTGCTGCGGTGCAGGCGGTCGGAGCGGCGGGCGGGAGCCCCCGGCAGCGGCGGCGGGCCGGGAGGCGTGACGCCGCTGTTTCCGCGGTCGGTCGTCGGGTCCGTGGCGTGCTCCGGATCGGAGTGGGTGGTCGTCTCCATACCTCCAGCATGAAGGGCCGGACCGGCGGGGCACATCCGGGGGCACCCGGTTCGGACCCCGACCGCTCCGGGGCGGGGATCCGGGATCTCCCTGATGGATGCCGTGGTGGGGGGTGCGCGATCATCGGATATCGCCGAGTCGACCGAGCCCGAGACGCGGGCGACTGGCCAGCCGCCCGGTCAGCCCGCGGACTGCGGGCAGTCGTGGGAGCGGCGCGCCCGGGACTGGGGTCCGCCGCACCGAGGACCAGGTCGCCGCCGCCACCGCCTGCGCGGCCCGTTGCGGCGCAGCCCGCAGACGCGGGTGGTGGCCGGCGTCTGCGGTGGGCTCTCCGAGGCCACCGGCATCGAAGTCACCATCCTCCGGATCGGCGTCGTGCTGCTCGCTCTCGGCAGCGGCGTCGGCATCCTCGTCTACGGCCTCGCCTGGCTGGTGGTGCCGCTCGAAGGGGAGGACACGACCATCCTGTCGCGCGCGGTGGCCGACCGGCGCGGGCTGCGCCTGGTCGTCGCGGTCGTGCCCTTCCTCCTCTTCCTGCAGGTGGTGGCAGGGGCGCGACACATCGGCTATCTCGGCTCGATCAGCTGGCCGCTCTTCCTGGTCGCGGCAGCCGCCATCCTCATCAGCCGCAACGCGAGCCCCGGCGAGCGGACCTGGCTGCACGAGGACCTGCTCCCGATGTTCCATTCGAGCGCGCCCCGCCGCGCCCGCTGGTCGATCGTGCTGCGCATCCTTCTCGGCCTCGCCATCGGGGTCAGCGGCCTGTCGCTGTTGGTGGCAGGACACCCCGCGAGCAACGTCCTCCGCTCGATCGTGGGCACGCTCCTTGCCGTCGCAGCCGTCGTGGTGATCTTCGGTCCGTGGTGGCTGGGACTCATCCGCGACCTGCTCGCCGAGCGGCAGGCCCGAGCACTCGCAGAGGAACGGGCACAACTCGCGGCCCACGTGCACGATTCGGTCCTCCAGACCCTGGCGCTCATCCAGCGCTCGGCGGACGACCCCCACCACGTGGTCCGCCTCGCCCACGCCCAGGAGCGTGAACTGCGCTCGTGGCTCTTCGACGGCCGCCCGCCGGGCACCATCGGCGACGACGCCTCGACACTCGCCGCGGGCGTCGAAGTGCTCCAGCGCCAGATCGAGGCCGACCACGGTGTGACAGTCCAGACGGTGACGGTCGGAGACGCGCCTCTCACCGAGGGTCTCCGCGCGCTCCTCGACGCGGCCCGCGAGGCGATGGTCAACGCCGCGAGGTGGTCGGGCGCACCCCAAGTCTCCCTCTACGCGGAGGTCGATCGGACCGCGGTCATGCTCTACGTCCGCGACCGCGGGTGTGGATTCGATCCCGACGCCGTCGGCGAGGATCACCGGGGCATCGCACACTCGATCCGCGCCCGGGTGGCGCGCTTCGGTGGTTCTGCGGTGATCCATTCGGCGCCCGGGGCGGGGACCGAGGTCGAGCTCTGCATGCCCCGTCGGGTGCCAGCGGCATGAGCGAGACCCGGCCACCACGTGTCTTTCTTGTCGACGACCACGCGATGTTCCGTGCGGGCGTGCGGGCGGAGCTCGGCGCAGCCGTCGAGATCGTCGGGGAGGCCGACGACGTCGACGCGGCGGTCGAGCTCGTCGGCGACCGGGTGCCCGACGTCGTCCTGCTCGACGTCCACCTTCCCGGAGGGGGCGGCCAGGCCGTCCTGCACGGGGTCCTCCCCCGGCATCCCGAGGTGCAATTCCTCGCCCTCTCGGTCTCCGACGCGCCCGAGGACGTGATCGGCGTGATCCGGGCGGGCGCCCGAGGCTACGTCACGAAGACCATCTCGGGGGACGAGCTCCTCCAGGCCGTGCACCGGGTGGCCGCCGGCGACGCGGTGTTCTCCCCCCGTCTGGCCGGCTTCGTCCTCGACGCGTTCGCAAGGGGAATGGTGCCCTCCTCCCTTCCGGCAGGGGTCGACCCCGAGTTCGAGCAGCTCTCGCCACGTGAACGCGAGGTGCTCCGGCTCATCGCCCGCGGCTACACCTACAAGGAGGTCGCCCGCGAGCTGACCATCTCCGCCCGGACCGTCGAATCGCACGTGTCCTCGGTGCTGCGCAAGCTCCAACTGTCCACACGCCACGAGCTGACCCGTTGGGCGACCGAGCGACGGATCGTCTGAGCCGGCCGCCGCCCACCGCGCGGGTCGGCGGCGGGTCAGACACCGGTCACTGCCTCGAGGCGCCCGCGCCGCACCGCCGCCTCCAGCTGCCCGAAATCCCGCTCGTTCTGATCGGCATAGCTCGCGGCGAAGGCGGCGACCGCCCGGTCGAAACGGTCGCCTGCGCCCAGGTAGGCCGCGATGGCGACCCGATCGCCCCAGCGGGCGTGGGCGCGGGCGAGCGTCGCGCCGCAGATGCGTCCATAGAGCGTGGCCCCGGCCACCCGAAACGACTCGACGTCCGGTCCGCCCTTCCAGTCGTGCAGCTGGCGTAGGTAGTAGTCGCGGGAGCCCCCATCGAGACCGCGGATGGTCTGCCAGCCGAGGAACACGTCCGACGCAGCCTGCATCAGCCGCTGACCGGCGACGACCCGCTGCCCATGGTGCGCGAAACTGCTCGTGCCGAGGTAGGGCTCGAGCACCGACGACTGCGCCTCTTTCACCTGGAGGATCAACGGGTCGCGATCGTCGCGCCCGACCATGAGGAAGATGAAGCACCGGGTTCCGACGCTGCCGACGCCCACCACCTTCCGGGCGGCATGCACATAGCGGAACTCCTCGAGCGGGTGGTGCTCGACACCGAGGGTGCGCCGGTACGAGGAGAGCAGCTGCTTGATCATCACCTCGCTGCGCTCCCAGTCGGATCCGGACTCGGCCAGGTCCTCGAGCGGGACGATGAGCGGCGGATCGGCGACGATCCGCAGGTCGTCACCGACGGTGCCGACCCGCCGCGTGAACACGCGGACGTGGTCGCGGGTGCGCGCCTTCTCGACGGACCCGACCAGGTGCCGGTGCTCCTTCTTCGACAGCCGGCCGCGGCGCACCTCGGCCTTCACCTGGTCGAGCAGGCGTCCGACCTCGAGGTGGTCGTACCAGACTTCCAGCGTGCCGGCCTCCGCTGCCTCGCGCATCCTCTGGCGGTACTCGTGCACGCATCCGGTCACGACGTCGCGGCGATCGCCGACCGAGAAGCCGCAGGAGCGGCCCAGCACCTCGAAGCTGGCGGCAAGACGTTTGACGTCCCACTCCCAGGGGCCGGGCAGCGTCTCGTCGAAGTCATTGATGTCGAAGATCATCCGGCGTTCGGGCGTCGCGAAGAGCCCGAAGTTCGACAGATGGGCGTCGCCGCAGAGCTGGACCGACACCTCCGCGTTGGGCGTGCGCGAGAGGTCCGCGGTCATCACCGCGGCGGCGCCCCGGAAGAAGGTGAACGGGGACTCGAGCATCCGCCCGTAGCGGATGGGGAGGAGCTCGGGCACCCGGTCGGCACTCTGGGCCTCGAGGAGCGCCACCGGATCGGCACGGTCCGTCGAAGGCTCGAATCGGGCGTGCTCCCGCCGCGGGACCCGGCGCGCGCCGCCCTCCCGCGCTCGATCCGCTCCTCGACGGTCAGGCGGCGGCGGCGCCACGACGCAGAAAAGGGACGCTCGGCCGCACCGGCCCCGGCTGCCTCGTCGGTGCCACCGGGGCCACCGCGACCGGCCGTCATCGGTGGAGTCTCCACGCGGACGATCGCCCGACGCGGTGGAGGCCGATCGCCGAAGGGTCGACCGATCGCCGGGTGTTCGTCATCACGCGTCGCACGACACGACGAGACTTGCACCGGGCGGGTCGCCCGGCAAGGCCGGCGGACCCCGGTGGCGGACGTAGAGTGCGGTGTGCCGATCGCCGAGGCCGATCTCGAGCGGGTGGTCGGCGCGTACGCCCGCTTTCTCCAGGCAATCGCCGATCTGCGCGAGGACGACGTCCGACGGCCGACGCCGCCATCCGGTTGGACGGTCGGTCACGTGCTCACCCATCTCGCCCCGCGAGGTCGGTCCGACGTGTCACGACGGCCGGACGACTTCGTCATCGAGTGGCTCCCGCGCGCTCGCGAGCGCATGTTGGGAGCCGTCGGCGACCGACCGCTCCCCCACTTCAGCGACCCCGCGGAGGAGCTCGCCTGGCTCTACGCACGACTCCCGCGGAGCAGCCTCGCACCCCCACCCCCCTGCGGGTGAGGGCGTCCCCGGCCCACCCCAGGCCGGTCAGCCGGCCCGCGCGGTCGACGCCATCCCGACGACCGGTTGGTTGAGCGGCGAGCCGCCCGTCGAGCCGTAGAAGGAGGCGTCGCCGTAGGCGAAGATGCCGCCGTCGGCCGCGACCAGCCAGTAGCCGTTGCCGTCGGCGGTCGACGCCATCCCGACGATCGGCTGGTTGAGCGGAGAGCCGCCGTGGGAGCCCTCGAAGGCCGCGTCGCCGTAGGCGAAGATGCCGCCGTCGGCCGCGACCAGCCAGTAGCCGTTGCCGTCGGGGGTCGACGCCATCCCGACGATCGGCTGGTTGAGCGGCGAGCCGCCCGTCGAGCCGTCGAAGGCCGCGTCGCCGTAGGCGAAGATGCCGCCGTCGGCCGCGACCAGCCAGTAGCCGTTGCCGTCGGGGGTCGACGCCATCCCGACGACCGGCTGGTTGAGCGGCGAGCCGCCCGTCGAGCCGTCGAAGGCCGCGTCGCCGTAGGCGAAGATGCCGCCGTCGGCCGCGACCAGCCAGTAGCCGTTGCCGTCAGGGGTCGACGCCATCCCGACGATCGGCTGGTTGAGCGGAGAGCCGCCGTGGGAGCCCTCGAAGGCCGCGTCGCCGTAGGCGAAGATGCCGCCGTCGGCCGCGACCAGCCAGTAGCCGTTGCCGTCGGGGGTCGCCGCCATCCCGACGATCGGCTGGTTGAGCGGAGAGCCGCCGTGGGAGCCCTCGAAGGGGGCGTTGAACGAGAACACGCCGCCGTCGCTGCCGACGAGCCAGTAGCCCGGTGTCATGGTGAAGGGTGCGACCATCGCGTCCATGCCGGCTCGCAGCGCATCCCTCGACGCGAGGACGTCGGCATCGCGATACGACCACAGGCCGGGATAGGTGATGGTGATCTGCGGTGTGCCGTCGGGGCTCAACTCCGTCGTGTAGTCCGATCCGCCCCAGGTGACCGACCAGTCGCCGCCCGGCAGCTTGTCGACGCTGCCGGTGTAGCCGGAATAGGTCGTCCGGGAGTCGCTGACGTCCTCGATCTCGGTGGCCGTGTTCGAATTGGTGTCGATCGTGAAGCGCAGCGCGCGGGGCGGCCGGTTCGCCCGCGATCCGTTGTCGTGGACCGTCAGGGTCCCGTCTGGCAGCAGGCGGGCGTCGTGCTGCCCCGAGAACAGCTGCGGATTCGAGTCGCCGACGACGCTCAGGCTCTGCGGGGTCGTCGTGCCCCCCAGCTTCCAGGTGATGTCGCCGGTTGCCATGTCGATCCGGTAGAGCGCATCGAAGTGCCGGGCGCTGAAGATGATCCCGCCGTTGCCGTCGTACCAGACCGAGTTCATGTGGATGACGTCCGGGTACATGTCCCGCCAGTTGACGTTGGCGGTCGCGACGTCGATGTGCTGGGCCACGCTCCACTGCCAGACGACCTGGTTCTGGGGATTGAGCTCGACGATCCAGTTGTCGGTGATGCTGGCCGCGGTGGAAAGGCCCCAGGAGGAGAGGTCGACGCACTGGCTCGGGACCGCGGGACAGTCGGTCGGCACGTACCGGATCGCGAGGTAGTCGCCGTTCGGGAGTTGCACCATGTCGTGACTGTTGAGCCCCTCGTCACCGCCGCCGACGGTCTGGAGGAGTGTGCCGTCGAGACTGCGCAACGAGTAGCTCTGGTCGTCGCCGTAGCCGTTCGCCCAGGCGACCGTGGTGGGGTTGATGAACTTCGCGTCGAACGCATTCGCGTCGGGCTGTCGGTACCACCAGACGGGCACCCCATCCGTGTCGAAGACGACCGCATAGGCACCCAACGTCAAGAAGTACCCGTTCGCCTGTGGTTGCCCGGTGACCGAGGCCGAATAGGCGGGAAAGTCCGCGGGCAGGCAGCGGAGGTAGTAGGTCGTGCCGTCGGAGCTGACCGCGAGCGCCTGTCCGGCGACCAGCGGCAGATGGAGGTCGACCGGGCCGTTCACGGTCATGCCTCCGACCGTGGTCGGACCGGCGCCGCCGATGCTCACCTCGGTGGTCGGCGACCCGGTACAGCGGACCGCATAGTCGAGGACCGTCGGGCTGAAGGATGGCACGAGGGGCGGATTGGTCGTGATCGAAAAGCCCAGTGCCGCGGCGCCGGCGACGCCGCCCGACGGACTGACAGGCGTGGCGGACAGCGTGCCGGCAAGGCACAGCACCGCGACGAGCAGGGCTGCGAGACGTGTCCTCGTCATGGTCTCCTCCGCTTCGACTCATTCGATCGCCACGTACGCCGAGGGCGTGAGCGCAGTCTTGCAGGTCGGGTGGCGGATCGCTTCGACCGTTTGCGGCAGGGTCCGGGGTACCGGGTACGGGCGGCACGACGCGAAGCGGCGGCCGGCGCGACGCGAAACTGCCGTCGGCGTACGCGTCTCGGAGAGAACGGGTCAGAGCCCGGCGGGATCCCATTCGGTGCGCCACGGACTGATCCAGTCGGCGAGCCCGGTCATCTCGAGGACCCGCCGGACGTTCTCCTGCGGACGTGTCAGCACCAGCTCTCGACCCCTCTCCCGCGAGCGCTCGCGTGCGGCGACGAGGGCGGCCAGACCGGAGCTGTCGACGAAGCCGAGCTCGACCAGGTCGACGACCGTCGTGCCGAGATCGACCGCGGCGAGCTGCTCGTCCAGTTCACGGCTGTTGGCCAGGTCGAGCTCGCCGCGCAGTCGGACCAGCCCGACAGCGCCCACCGTCGAGACCGACACCTCGAACTCCTGAGGACCCACCTGCTTTCCCTCCGTCCCTCGATACACCTTGCCCCCGGCAGGCCATCGGCGTGACCGCACAGTACGACAGAACTCCTGGCAGAGCACGTTCTGGGCTCCGACTGCGTGGCCGCTCGGCCCCTGGTCGGCCACGCGTGGCACCGGTCTGCTCGGGAACGAAAAGAACGACCGGTACGGGTCATGGTGAGGATCCCGATCGTGTCCGGCAGGTCCATCGGTGGCCTTGCAGGACGTCGAATGCTCCCTCTGCGGAAGGTCGAAGAAGAAGACCGGCGTGCGCATGATGTCGGGCTCTCGGAACGTCCACATCTGTGCGGAGTGCGTCGATCTGTTCGCGCACGCCCTCGCCGAGTCGGTCAACGGCGATTCCGCCTCCTCCGATCGACCCCGTGGACAGGACCTCGCGCGCCGACAGCACCGATCCGATCGGCGGGGCCGCACGTCACCGAGCAACTGCTTCCAGCCGGTGCCTTTCCGTCGCGCGACGACCGAGGTGGAAGCCGGAGCGCCTCGCCGAGTATCGCCAGCAGCGATTGCGCGACCGCTGGCCCACGTGGCGCTTGCAACGGTCGGCCACCTCACCGCGGCACCACGGCGCACTCGTCGGACACGGGGCGTTCCCTTGAGGATGGCAACCGGGCTCCCAGCGCGCCCTGGACCACGACCACCCGATCACCTTCAGCACGCTCGGTCGGATCGGTGCCGCCGTCTCGACCCTTCTTCGGATTGAGCGGGATCGCCACGGCGCGACAAGACCCCACCCTTTCGGGTGGGGTCTTGCGCTCAACCCCTCTTCCTACCGTTCAACCGCTGTGCCGACGAGATGCCGGCTCGGCAGCGAAAGAACGCTCGGCCGTCAGAAGCCGACCGGAACGCCGGGGGCCGCCTTGATCTTCGATCCGTAGATGCAGATCTCGGCGGAGAAAATGTCGCCCACTCGGGCAGGGACGTCCGCACCGGACACCGCGGTGACCGATCCGGTTGCCGTGTCGTCCCCGGTCAGCTTGGTCGACACCGGGCACTTCGTACCGGCACCGAGCGTCGGGGCCGAGATGGTGAAGGTCCCACCGCCCTTCGCGGTGAGGGTCCCCCCCGCTGCGAGCGCGGCGGCCGAACCTGCAAAGTCCTTCCAGAACTTCGCGACGTTCGCGGGATACGCCGAACCATTGGCCCAGTGGCAGTTGAGAGCCTCAGCGGTGCTGCCGACCTTCAGCTTCAGACAATTCGACGTCGCGCCGTTCACCGCTGCCGGCGCCACGGGCCACGGCGAGGCGATCGTGACGTAGCTGGCGCTCGCATCGGCGTTGGCGGTGGCGATCTGCGCACTGGAACCGAGGTCCTTGTTGAAGTTGCCGGTGGTGCCGTTGCCGGAGTCGCTACCCAGGCAGATCACCGCCTGGTAGGGCAGCTTCTTGTAGGCCTTTCCGCCGGTCGAGGCCTTGACCACGCCCTGGATCCAGAAGCCCTCTTCGGTGCCGCCACCGGTGTTGGGGTTCGTCGGGCAGGTGAGCGAACCCGAAGGTGTCACGCCCGCCGCGGTTGCTTTGAGCGTGTTCGTGATGCCGCCCGCGGTCAACGACGTGAAGCCCTTCTTCGCGTACTTCAGCAGGAGGCCGGTCCCTCCGAAGGTGGCGAACCCGGCCAGCGAGTTCTCGATGTAATAGCCCTTTTGGGTCTTCGGGCACGAGATCGGTGTGCTGGTCGGCGTGCACTTGGTGTTCTTCGTCACGATGGCTGGCAGCGACGGCGCGGTGCCACAGCTGCTCGACTCATTCGAGAGGCTCACCGTGCTCGTGCTCGAATGCGTCAGATCGCCGTTGGTCGAGAGCCCCGGTCCCGGCCAGTTGATGGAGACGCCCAGGTTGCAGGTGGTCGGCGATGACGAGGCAGCTGCAGCAGCCGTCCCGGTCGTCGCTCCGACCAGCACGACCGTGGAGACGGGTAACAGCAGCGCTGTCGCCACCCCCATGAGCACTGTCCTATGAAAACGAAGCATCAGATTTCCCCCTTCTGGCGCCCCTTTGTTCTGGCGCGACGTGTTCGGTCGCCTTCTTCGATGAAGTGCGATGGGTTTCTTCTAACATGGCAATCGGTCGGGTCTTGTCTCGAATTAGTAACGATTCAGGTTCCCGCAGGGTTACGCGGGCTTCGGATCGATCGGGAGCGCCCGCATCGCGAGGATCGGCGCGCGCTGCCTGGGCCGCCGAAGACCGAGTTCACCGCTTCGCGAACGCGATCCGGAACGCGGAGGTCCTGGGCGCTGGTGCGCGGCCGAAGCCGTGGTCACCGTGGTCGACGCAGCGTCACTATCCGAACACGCAGGGTCACCTCCGGATGCACGCAGAGTCACACCCGAAGCAGACGTACGCACCTCCTCGATCGAGGAGCCGACGATTCGACCAGGGGCCCGCGAGCGCCGCCGCCCCCGGTCTGGGGGGGTCCGCTGTTCGGTCATCTGCCCGGGCGACCGGCGCGACCATCACGGCCCGGTGGGTGCGAGTGTGTCGGAGGGGGGACTTGAACCCCCACGAGCCGAAGCTCACTAGCCCCTCAAGCTAGCGCGTCTGCCTATTCCGCCACTCCGACGAAGTGGCACCGATCCACGATCGGGCGGTTCGCATGGTAGCGCGCACCGACACCGGTACCGGACCCGCCCGGCAAGCACAGGCGCGTCCGATGTCCGCTCAGAGCTCCTCCCGGACCGGTGCCCCGACGTCCTCGTGGAGCCCGAGTCGACGCGGCGAGCGGCACGGCGGAGAGTCCGTAGAAGGTGACCGTGCCGACGATGACCAAGAAGGTCACCGGCAAGAGGCGGTCGGCGCCTTGGATTCCGGCTGCGACCAAAGGTGCCCCGAAGCTCGCCGCGGTCGACGCCGCGACGATTCCGCGCGGATCCATCGCCCCGACGAACACGCGCTCCCGGGCGGTGAGCTTGCTCCGGGTCGTCGCGACGAGAGCGACGACCGGGCGCACGACCAGCACCAGGCAGGCCACCAGCGCGAGGGAGGGCCAGAAGACGGCCTTCACCGAAGCCGGCGTCACCGTGGCGGAGATCGAGACGAACAGGAGGCCGATCGTCAACTGCACGATGTTCTGGAAGAACGGGCGGTCCTCGGGCAAGCCCAACGCCCGGACGTTCGCCAGCGCGACGCCCATCGAGATGGCCGCCACCAACCCCGTGTCCGCCCGGATCGCGTCGCAGATCGCGGTGACCGCCACCACGGTGGCCACGATGGCCTCGGTCGCGAGCAACCCTGTCAGCTTCAGCCGCCGTAGCAGGAGCCAGAGCACCAGACTGCCGACCGCTCCCCCGAGAAGCCCGAGCCCCACACGGCCGACGAACTTCGCCGCCGCGTCGACGACGCCCGGCTGGGTGCCGGCCTGCAGTGCTTCGAAGACCAGGACACCGATGATCGCGCCGATCGGGTCGACGGTCAGCCCCTCCCAGTTGAGCACCGAGGTCACCGTCCGGCCGGGCCGCGCCGCGCGGACGATCGGAGCCACGACGGTCGGTCCGGACACAATGAGGATTGCACCGAGCATCGATGCCGCCTTGCCCGAGATGGGCAGGAGGATCGATGCGAACAGCCCCGCGCCCGCCCAGGTCAGCGGCACCCCGACCGCCAAGAGGCGTCGCACGACGGGCCGGTGGTGGTGCTCGAGGCTCGAGACATCGAGGTCGAGGCCGCCGTCGAAGAGGACCAGCGCGACCGCCAGGCCCACCATCGGTGTGAAGGCCGGCCCGAGCAGCCGGTCGGGGTTGATGGTCGTGGTGAGGCTTCCGGCGACGAATCCGACCGGAAGCAGCAGGATGATGGCGGGGATCCGGGCCCGCGTCGCGGCGATCTGGCAGCCGATCGCGAGCGCGAAGGTCAGGCCGAGGCCGAGGAAGATCTGGGACTCGGTCATCGGCTGCCGTCGGGCCGGCGCTCCGGCGGGATCGGCCCCACCCGCCCCCTCGACGGCGGGCCCTCCGCCGCGGCCAGCGGACCGCTCGTCACGACTTCGGGTTCGGCGGTCCGGCCTCGAGCAATGTCCACTGCGAGAGATTCCAGAGCAGTCCGACCGCCGACGCGTCGTACTGGACGTTGGCGATGCGCACGCCATCGGCCTCGAGGACCGGTTCCTCGAAGAGCGGGAGCGCCACCATCTGGTCCCAGAGCTGGTCGTCGATCTGTGCGTAGATCGCACCACCGGTCACCGGGTTGAGGGCCCGGCTCGCCTGCTCGAACAACCGGTCGACCTGTGGATCGGCGAGCCGGCTCCAGTCCTCGGTCCCCGCCGATCCGATGGGTCCACCGCTGTCCGAGTACCAGGGCCAGGTCACCGTCTCGTAGGGGCTCGCCACCCTGGTGACCAGCGCCATGTCGTAGGAGCCGGCCGCCGCGGCCGCAGTCATCCCGGCCGCCCCGTCCACCGCATCGACCTCGACCTCGATCCCCGCAGCGTGCAGCTGTGCGACGAGGTCGCCCGCGACGCGGCCGATCCACGGGTCGCCGGTCGCGACCGCCATCCGCAGGGTCAGCGCCTTTCCGCTCTGGTCGACGTAGCGTCCCGAGGAGTCGGCGTGGTAGCCGGCGCTGCGCAACAGCTGGTCGGCGGTCACCGGGTCGGCGGTCGCGTAGTCGCCCGCTGCCGACGAGGCGTTGTAATCCGACAGCGAGGGCGTGGCCAGATGGTCCTCGCTGACGACGAGATTCGCGTCGAGCGCGCCGAACATCCCGGTCAGGAGTGTCTGGCGGTCGACGAGGTGGGCCAGGGCCTGGCGGACGGCCAGTCGGCCGGTCGACGGTGACCGCATGTCGAACTCGAGGCTGAGAAAGTCGAGCGCCGGCTTGACCGTGCTCTGGGTGTCGGGCAGTCCGGTCACCGCGTCGAGCGTCCCGAGGTCGAAGCTGGTGACCTGCGCGGCGGTCGTCCCGGTCCTCGCCATCGTCCCGATCCAGCCGGACGATCCCGTGCTGACCGACACCACGACCCGGTCGAGGACTGCGGGCGTCCCCCACCACCGCGGGTTCCGCACCAGCACTGCGCGGTCGGAGGTCACCGACTGGAGGAGCATCGGCCCGGCCGACAGGTCGATCGAGGGGTCGAACCTCCCGAAGCCGTTCCACCCGATCCGCTGCGCGACGTGGGCGGGCAGCAGGTTGTTGAAGAGGATGCGCCAGTCGGTGAAGGGCGTCGTGAACACCACCGTCGCCGTGCGCCCGTTGTCGCTGCCGACGACCGATCCGATGTCGCGGTAGCCGAGCGTCGACGCCACCTGGTCCGGCTGTCCGTCCGGGCCCGCGCCGTCGCCGCGCTGGGACTGCCACGCATAGACGAAGTCGTCGGCGGTCACCGGCACCCCGTCCGACCAGACCGCGTGCGGGTTGATCACGTACTGGATGGTCAGGGGCGAGGTGGAGGTCGCCTCCACGCTCAACAGCAAGTCGGAGTTGACCTCGGGGACGAGCTTCGGGCCGACGACGTAGGCGCTCGGGAGCACCGACGCGAGGAGGGTCGTCGTGCTCGACGCCGCACCGGCGGGCGTTCCGGGGTTGAAGCCCGACCACGGTTCGTCGAGGGTGACGCTCGTCGTCCCGCCGTGCGTCGTGACCAGCGCGGGCGGCTGGGGGGCCACTGCCTGGCTGATCCGGTGCGCGCCGATCTGGTCGACCAGCGCGACCGCCCCGATGATCACGATGATCACGAGCGGCAGCGACCACCTCGCCCGGTGAGCCCGCCAGAACGTCGAGATGCGGGGGCGGCGGAACGATCGCTCGCCGCCGGGCGCGGTCACTTCAGGCGCAGAATGAGGATCACATTCGTGAACGCGAAGATGATCGCCACGGTCACCGTGATCCGGTCGAGGTTCTTCTCGACCACCGTCGATCCGGCCGCCGCCGAGCCCACCGAGCCGCCGAACATGTCGGAAAGCCCGCCGCCTTTCCCGCTGTGCATGAGGATGAGGAAGATCAGCGCGAAGCAGGCCAGGATCTGCAGTACGACGATGATGGCGGTCAGCACGCCCGGAGCCTCCTGTACCTCGAGAGCGCCGGAAACGCTAGCAAACTCACCGCGACCTCAGACCTGCAGCCCTGGCGATGCCCACGAAGGCCGCCATCTCGAGGCTGGCGCCGCCGACGAGGACCCCGTCGACGTCGGCACCCGCCAGCAGCTCCTCGGTGTTGTCGGGGTTGACCGATCCCCCGTAGAGGATCCGCATCTGCTCCGAGGCCTCCCGGTCGGCCCTCCGGACGACGTCGCGGATGGAGGAGCAGGCCTTCTGGGCGTCGGCGGGAGTGGCCGCCTCGCCGGTCCCGATGGCCCAGATCGGCTCGTAGGCGACGACCAACCCGCTGAGCGCGCCCCGCGGCACGGCCGACACCGAGCGCGTCGACCTGCGCGGTCAGGCGCTCCTGGGTGATCCCCACCTCCCGCTCGTCGAGGCTCTCCCCCACGCAGCAGATCGGGATCATCCCGTTGCGGATGACGGCCTTCATCTTGGCGGCGACCGTGTCGTCGTCCTCGCCGAACAACCGCCGGCGCTCCGAGTGGCCGACGATCACGTACTCGACGTGCAGCCTGGCCAGCATGAGGGAGCTGACTTCGCCGGTGAACGCCCCGGCGTCCTCGACGGCGCAGTTCTGCGCACCGAGCGCCACCGGTATCCCCTCGCCCTCGAGCACGCTCTGGACCGAGCGGATGTCGGTGAAGGGCGGGTGCACCGAGATGTCCACCCGTGCCGAATCCGAGGCCTGGAGCCGCAGGCCGAGGTCACGCGCAGCATGAATCGCCTCGAGGTGGTCGAAGTTCATCTTCCAGTTGCCGGAGACCAGCGGCCGCCGTGCGGGGGACCGCCCGCTCACCGCGTGGATCGGCCGTCCGTGCCGGGCCGCGGGGCGTTGCTCGCGGCGCGCAGGGCCGCGAGCCCCGGAAGGTCGCCGTGCTCGAGCAGTTCGAGTGCCGCGCCGCCCCCGGTCGAGATGAAACCGATCCGCTCCGCGAGCCCGAGCTCGTCCACCGCGGCAACGCTGTCACCGCCGCCGACGACGGTGAAGCCACTGCACTCGGCGACCGCACGGGCGACCCCCGCGGTGCCGGCGCTGAACCGCTCGTCTTCGAACACGCCCATCGGGCCGTTCCAGAGCACCGTGGCGGCGCCGGCGATCGTCCGCCCGTAGTCGGCGACCGTCTCCGGTCCGATGTCGAGCCCCTGCCAGCCGTCGGGAACGTCCGCGCCAACGGTCCGCACCTCGCCGCCGGTCTCGCCGCACCCGAAGGCCGCACCGGGTTCGAGTGCGACGATGTCGGTCGGGAGATGGATCGCCTTCCCCGAGTCGAGCAGGCGCGCGCACGCGCCGACCTTGTCGGGGTCGATCAGCGAGCCTCCGACCGGGTGCCCGGCGGCGGCGAGGAAGGTGAACGCCATCCCGCCCCCGACCACCAGGGCGTCCACATGGTCGAGCAGCGCCTCGAGCACTCCCAGCTTGTCGGCCACCTTCGCTCCGCCGACCACCGCCACGAATGGCCGGTGGGGCGACCCGAGCAGCGTGCCCAGCGCCTCGAGCTCGTGCTCGAGCAGGAAGCCGGCCGCGCTCGGCAGGCGGCCGGGCGGTCCGACCACCGACGCGTGCCGCCGGTGCGAGACGCCGAAGGCGTCGTTGACGTACGCGTCGTGGCCGTTGATCAGCTTCTCGACGAACGCGGGGTCGTCGTGCTCCTCCCCGGGGTCGAAGCGCAGGTTCTCCGACAGCTCGACCTGCGGCGCCAACCTCGCCAGCTCCTCGCGCACCGGCCCGAGCTCGTAGTGGACGTCGGGCGCGCCGTTCGGTCGGCCGAGATGGGTGCAGGCCGTCACCTGGGCATCGTGATCGAGCAGGTACTCGAGGGTCGGCAGTGCGGCACGGATGCGGTAGTCGTCGGCGACGACCGTCGGGGAGCCGTCGCACTCGCGCAGCGGGACGTTGAAGTCGACTCGCACCAGCACGCTCGACCCCTTCAGGTCCGGAAGGTCGCCGAGCAGCGGAAGGCCCCGCAGCAACGGATTGTCGTCACCCCTGCGCACTGCCACTGCTCCTCGCTGTCCCCCCGACCGGACCTCAGGAACCGGCGCCGACCACGAGCGAGAGGTCGACCAGCCGGTTGGCGTAGCCCCACTCGTTGTCGTACCAGCCCTGCACTTTCACCAGGCTGACCCCCGACGACGAGGGCATCACCATCGTCAGGCCCGCGTCGAAGATGCAGGACGCCGGGTTGCCCACGATGTCCGAGGACACGATGGGGTCCTCGGTGTACTCGAGCACCGGTGCGAGCGGCCCGTTCGAGGCGGCTCGGGCGAACGCGCGGTTGACCTCCTCGACCGTCAGCGCTCGTGGGATCACCGCGACGAAGTCGGTGATCGAGCCGTCGGGCACCGGGACCCGCAGCGCGCTGCCGTCGAGACGCCCCTTCATCGCGGGCAGCACGAGGCCGGTGGCGCGGGCGGCGCCGGTCGAGGCGGGCACGATGTTGACGGATGCGGCGCGTGCACGGCGCAGGTCGCGGTGCGGGAGGTCGAGCAGGTTCTGGTCGTTCGTGAACGCGTGGATCGTGGTCATCATCCCGGTGTCGATGCCGAAGGCGTCGTCGAGCACCTTGACCATCGGGACGAAGCAGTTGGTGGTGCACGACGCGTTCGAGACCACGAAATGCCGTGTCGGGTCGTACTCGTCGTCGTTCACCCCGATGACGAACGTCGCATCGACGTCGGTGGCCGGAGCGGAGACGATCACCCGCGTGGCTCCGGCTTCGAGGTGCGCGGCCGCCTTCTCCCGGGAGGTGAACAGCCCGGTCGACTCGATGACCACATCGACGCCGAGGGAGTCCCACGGCAGTGCCTTCGGGTCGCGCTCGGCGAGCACGGCCACCGGACCCGAGTCGAGGAAGATCGTGGACCCCTCCACCTCGACGGCGCAATCGAGGCGACCGTGGGTGGAGTCGTAGCGGAGGAGATGGGCGAGCGTCTCGGCGGACGTCAGATCGTTGACCGCCAGCACCTCGACGTCTGCGCCCGTCGAGCGGACCGCACGCAGGAAGTTGCGCCCGATCCGGCCGAAGCCGTTGATCCCGACCCGTACGGTCATGATGCCTCAGTCCTACCCTTCACGGTGTCCCCCTCGTGGTGCCTGCGTCTGTCCACGCTAGGTCAAACTCCCGGTCAGTGGCATCATCCGACCAGCCCGGCGAGCGCGGCACCCAATTTGGCGGCGTCGTGGGCCATCCCGTTCGGCCGCGCCAGGGCGCATTCCACCACCGGGACCCCGACCGGGCCGAGCGCCATGCCCGCGGTGTCGCAGAGCACCACGTCGACCGAGATGCCGTGGGCCGCGAGCGCCTCGACGTGCATCGCGACGTCGAATTCGGCCGTCTCGGGCACCTGCGGGCGCAGGTTGCAGACATAGACCGTGGGCGCGGGCGAGCGGCGGATGCCCTCACGGATGTCGGGGACGGCGACGGCCGCGAGCACGCTCGTGAACAGCGAACCGGGGCCGAGCACCACCTGATCGGCCTCGGCCAGCGCGGTCACCGCCGGTGGCGGCGCCTTCGGATCGGCGGGCACCAGCGAGACATGGCGGATGTGGCCGGTGGCCATCACGGCCACCTGCCCGGCGACCGGACCGGAGTCGGCGTCGGCCTTGAGGACGACCGGCTCGGTCGTCGCCGGGAGCACCCGTCCGCGGACGCCGAGGAGGGCGCACGCCTGGTCGAGAGCGGCGACGGGGTCCTCGGACCCCTCCATCAGCGCGGCCAGCACGAGGTTGCCGAGCGAGTGCCCCTCGAGCACGTCCTCGCCGAAGCGGTACGAGAACAGCGACGCGAGGACCGACCCGGGCTCGGCCATCGCCACCAGGCACTGGCGCAGGTCGCCGAGTGCGATGACCTGGAGGAGCTCGCGGAGCCGGCCCGACGAGCCCCCGTCGTCGGCGACCGACACCACCGCGGTCAGCCGGTCCGTGTAGGTGCCCGCCGCGCGCAGGGTCGCCGCGAGGCCGTGACCGCCCCCGACCGCGACGACCCTCGGACCGTCGCCCGCCGTGCTCACCGTTCCACGTCTCGGTGGAACACCGTGCCCGGCAGCTGGCGCCGCTCGAGTCGCCGCGCGACCTCCTCGGCCAGGACGACCGAGCGATGGCGGCCGCCCGTGCAACCGAGGGCGACGGTCAGGTAGGACTTGCCCTCGCGCACATAGGCGGGGATCAGCATGACGAGGAGCTCCTCCAGCTTGTCGAGGAAGTCGGTCGTCTCGGGACGGTCGAGCACGTACTTGCGGACCTCCGGCTCGAGGCCGCTGTGGCTGCGCAAGGCCTCGTCCCAGTAGGGGTTGGGCAGGAACCGGCAGTCGAACATCAGGTCGACGTCCAGCGGGACGCCGTACTTGAACCCGAACGAGACGATCGACGTCTGCATCGAGCTGCCCGACTCCTCCCCGCCGAAGACCTCGATCAGGCGGGTGCGCAGCTGGTTGACGTTGAGCTCGCCGGTGTCGATCACCAGGTCCGCCCGGTCGCGCAACGCACCGAGCAACAGGCGCTCCTCGACGATGGAGTCGACGACACCCCCGCCCCCCTGCGGGTGACGGCGCCGGGTGCCCTCGAAACGCTTGATCAGCACCTCGTCGGCGGCGTCGAGGAAGAGGATGCGCACCCGGCGACGGCTGGCCTCCAACGCGTCGACGGCCGGCAGGACGTCGTCGAGGTCGCCGCCCGCCCGGCCGACCACGAAGGCCACCCGCTCCATCTCCGAGCCGGTCCCGTCGACCAGCTCGGTGACCTTTGCGATCAGTGCGGAGGGCATGTTGTCGATGACGAACCAGCCCAGATCTTCGAGGGCGGCACCCGCCGTCGAGCGGCCGGCGCCGGACATGCCGGTCACCACCAGGTACTCGCTCATCGGCCTCCCATCGCAGACGTACCCTTCGGCCGTTGCGGCGCGAGCGGCGTGTGCAGCCGCTCGAAGACGGCGGCGCCCACCTCCGCCGGCAGCCACGATACGCCGGTGAGCGACTCCCTCGACGCATTCCGGAGACCGGCGAGCCCCCCGAACTCGTCGACCAACCGGGCACGCCGCTTGGGGCCGAGCCCCTTCACCCCGTCGAGCGCCGAGACGGTCATCCGCTTGCCGCGCAGCGTCCGGTGGTACGACACGGCGAAGCGGTGCGCCTCGTCGCGCACACGCTGGAGCAGGTAGAGCCCCTCGGACTGCCGGGGAAGGCGGATGGGCTCCGAGCTCCCCGGCCGGTACACCTCCTCGAAGCTCTTGGCGAGGGCGGCGATCGGGATCCGGTCGGACAGACCGAGGGTCTCGAGCACCCGCATCCCGACGTGGAGCTGTCCCAGGCCCCCGTCGAGCAGGAGCAGCTGGGGCGGGTACGCGAAGCGCCGCCGCGTGGCGGCGGGGCCCTCCCCGTCCCCGCCGCGCGCTGCCTCGGTCACCAGCGCGGTCAGTCGCCGCGTGAGCACCTCCTCCATCGCCGCGTAGTCGTCGTTGCCCGGCACCTGTCCCACCCGGTAATGGCGGTAGTCGCTCTTCTTCGCGAGGCCGTCCTCGAAGACCACCATCGAACCGACGTAGTCGCTCCCCTGCAGGTGGCTCATGTCGTAGCACTCGATGCGCAGCGGTGCGTCCGGCAGCCCGAGGTCTCGCTGGAGCGCCTCGAGGGCTCGGGCACGGCTGTTGTGGTCGGAGCTCCGGTGCAACCGGTGCCGGACGAACGCGTCGGTCGCGTTCGACTCGACCGTGCGCAGCAGTGCGCGCTTTGCTCCGCGCTTGGGCACGCGCACCTCGACGGGAGCCCCCCGGCGCGCCGCGAGGTAGCCGAGTACCGCGTCGAGATCGCTCGGCAGCCACGGAACCAGGATCTGGCGCGGCACGCCCGAGACGGGCTCGGCGTAGACGTCGACCAGCACCCGTTCGAGGAGAGCGGGGCCGGACAGGTCCTCGACCTTGTCGACGAACACGCCCATCCGCCCGACCACCTTGCCCGACCGGACGTGGAACACCTGCACCGCTGCTTCGAGGTCGTCGTCGGCGATGCCGAGGACGTCGAGGTCCTCGGCGCGGTCGAGCTCCATCTGGCGTACCGCGTCCGCCGCCCGGACCGCGTCGAGCTTGTCCCGGAGGACCGAGGCGCGCTCGAACTCGAGGGCGTCGGCCGCGTCGCGCATCGCCGTCTCGAGACCGCGCTCGACTGGCGCGGTGTCCCCGCAGAGGAAGGAGATCAGATCGTCGACCATCCGGTCGTACTCCTCCTTGCCGACCTCGCCGACGCAGGGACCCGAGCACCGCTCGATGTGGTAGAGCAGGCAGGGCCTCCCCAGCCGTTCGTGCCGGCGGAATTTCGCGTCCGAGCAGCTCCGGATCGGGAAGGTCCGCAGCAGGAGGTCGAGGGTGTCGCGGATCGCGCCGACGTTCGCGTAGGGCCCGAAGTACCGGACGCCGGTCCGCTTCCGGCCCCGCACCACCGCCGGCCGGGGCCACTCGTCGCCGACGGTCACCGCCAGCCACGGGTAGCTCTTGTCGTCCTTCAGGCGGACGTTGAATCGAGGCTGATGGCGCTTGATGAGGTTGTGCTCGAGCAGCAGCGCCTCGGATTCGGAGTCGACCACCATCCACTCGACGTGGTCCGCCTGCTCGACCATCTGGGCGGTGCGGGGCGGGAGCCCGAGCGGGTCCTGGAAGTAGGAGTTGATCCGGTGGCGGAGCGACTTGGCCTTTCCGACGTAGAGGACCCGCCCGTCGCGGTCGACGAATTGGTACGAGCCGGGGACGTCGGGGATGGTGCCGGAGGGCGGGCGGTGGACCACGCCCCCAGTGTGCCGCCTGCGGTGACATCGTCGGATCGCCGGCGTGCGGGAGGGGGGCGCCGCTACACTGACTGGTACGCCGGCCTGGAACCCGGCGGCAACCCCCGCTCCGGGGCCGACATACCCGCGGATGGGCGACCAGGCTGTCCCCGCCGGCCATACCGGAGCGCCTCCACGAGGAGGTCACACACGACATGTACCGGCTGCAGCAGGCACTGCCCGATCGCTACACGACGGCGACTCCCGAGGAGCTTTCGCTGTGGATCGGCCGAGCCAAGGCGGAGCTCGGACGCACGCTCATCGTCCTCGGTCACCACTACCAGCGTGACGAGGTGATGGCCTGGGCGGACGCCCGGGGCGACTCCTTCGGACTGTCGCGGATCGCCGCGGCGCAGTCCGAGGCGGAGTTCGTCGTCTTCTGCGGCGTGCACTTCATGGCCGAGTCGGCGGACGTCCTGACCGGCCCGGGCCAGCAGGTGCTGCTGCCCGACCTCAACGCGGGGTGCTCGATGGCCGACATGGCCGACATCGACGCGGTGGAGGAGACCTGGGAGGTGCTCGGCGAGGTGACCGACCTCGAACGGGTGGTGCCCGTCACCTACATGAACTCCTCGGCGGCGCTGAAGGCCTTCGTCGGGCGCAACGGCGGGGTCGTGTGCACCTCCTCCAATGCTCGAGCCGTGCTCGCCTGGGCGCTCGACGGGCGGGCGGCGGGGGGCGCAGGCGGCGCGCAGGTCCTCTTCTTCCCCGACCAGCATCTCGGCCGGAACACCGGCTTCCAGCTCGGCTACGGAGCCGACGACATGGCGGTCTGGGACCCGAGGAAGGACCGCGGAGGGCTGGACGACCTCGCCCTCAAATCGCGAACGCTCCTCCTCTGGAAGGGCCACTGCTCCGTCCACCAGCGGTTCCGGGTCGAACACGTCGAGGCCTTCCGCGCCGAGCATCCGGGCGGCACGGTCATCGTGCACCCGGAGTGCGCGCACGAGGTCGTCGAGGTGGCCGACCGGGTCGGCTCGACCGACTTCATCATCCGGGCGGTCGACGAAGCCCCCTCGGGCTCGGTGATCGGGGTCGGCACCGAGATCCACCTCGTCAAGCGGCTCGACGACGAGCACCCCGACAAGACCGTGGTGTCGCTCGATCCGTTGGTCTGCCCGTGCTCGACCATGTTCCGCATCGACGCCGCCCACCTGGCCTGGGTGCTCGAGGGCCTGCTGGCAGGCGAGGTCCGCAACCGGATCGTCGTCGACGACGAGACGGCACGCTGGGCTCGCGTGGCGCTCGAGCGGATGCTCACCACCGTCTGAGTCGGCCCGCCACGGCTCCGTCCGCTCGCGGCGGCCGGGTCGGATCAGGTCGCGGCGACCTTCCGCCGTCGGGGCCTCGGCGCCGCAGCGTTCGCCGAGCGGGTCCGCGCCTCGTCCGCCGCCGCTCGCCCGGCCGGCGACCCGGAACCCCCTCGCCGCCCGCCGGGCCGGGCCACCCCGAGGGCCGGGGCGAGTACCTCACCGGTGTGGCTGGCCGCCACCCGGGCGACCTCCTCCGGCGTGCCCTCGGCGACCACCCTCCCCCCGCCGTCGCCGCCCTCGGGGCCGAGGTCGACGATCCAGTCGGCGCTCTTCACCACTTCGAGATTGTGCTCGATGACGATCACGGTGTTGCCCTGGTCGACCAGCCGGTTGAGCACGTCGAGCAGTTTGCGGACGTCGTCGAAATGCAGGCCGGTGGTCGGCTCGTCGAGGACGTAGAGGGTGTGTCCGGTCGACCGCCGGCTCAGCTCCGAGGAGAGCTTGACCCGCTGCGCCTCGCCCCCCGAGAGGGTGGGCGCGGGCTGGCCGAGCCGGATGTAGCCGAGCCCGACGTCGACCAGCGTCTGGAGATGCCGCGCGATGGGCGGCTGGTTGGCGAAGAACGCGAGCGCCTCCTCGCAGGAGAACTCGAGCACGTCCGCGATGGTCTTGCCCCGGAAGGTCACTTCGAGGGTGTCGCGGTTGTAGCGCGCACCGTGACAGACCTCGCACGGCACATAGACGTCCGGCAGGAAGTGCATCTCGATGCGCAGCGTCCCGTCCCCCGAGCACGCCTCGCAGCGGCCCCCCTTCACGTTGAAGGAGAAGCGGCCCGGCAGGTAGCCGCGGACTTTCGCCTCGGGAGTCTGGCTGAAGAGGCGCCGGATGTGGTCGAAGACGCCGGTGTAGGTGGCGGGGTTCGAGCGCGGGGTGCGCCCGATCGGCGCCTGGTCGACCTCGACGACCTTGTCCACGTGCTCGATGCCGCGGATGGCGCGGTGCAGGCCGGCCACCGCTTTCGCCCGGTGGACCTCCTTGGCGAGCGAGCGCAGCAGGATGTCGTTCACCAGAGTCGACTTCCCCGATCCGGACACCCCGGTCACGGCCACCAGCCGCCCGAGGGGGAACCCCACGGTGATGTCCGCCAGGTTGTGCTCGCGCGCGCCCTCGACGGACAGCGTCTCGCCGCTGCCCGCACGCCGCGCGGCGGGGACCGGGATCGAGCGGACCCCGGTGAGGTACTGGCCGGTGATCGACTGCTCGTTGGCCTCGATGCCGTCGGGCCCGGCGACCGGTCCGGAGTGCACGATGCGCCCGCCGTGCTCCCCCGCGCCCGGACCGATGTCGACCACGTGGTCGGCGACCCGGATCGTCTCCTCGTCGTGCTCGACCACGATCACCGTGTTGCCGAGGTCGCGCAGGCGCCGGAGGGTGCCGATCAACCGCTGGTTGTCGCGCTGGTGCAGGCCGATCGACGGCTCGTCCAGGACGTAGAGGACGCCCACCAGGCCGCTGCCGATCTGGCTGGCCAGCCGGATGCGCTGGGCCTCACCGCCCGAGAGGGTCGCCGCGGAGCGGGCGAGGGTCAGGTAGTCGAGGCCGACATCGAGGAGGAACTGCATGCGTTCGCGAACCTCGCGGAACACACGGTCGGCGATCAGATGGTCGCGGTCGGAGAGGTCGAGGGAGGCCACGACGTCGATCGCCTGCGAGATGGGAAGCGAGCAGAGGGCGAAGATCGAGTAGCCCCCGACGGTGACCGCGAGCGACTCCGGACGCAGGCGCGCGCCGCCGCAGGCCGGACAGGGTACCTCGCGCAGGTAGCCCTCGAGGTTGTCGCGCAGGAAGTCGGACTCGGCTTCGGAGTGACGGCGCTCCAGCCACGGGACGATGCCCTCGTAGAGCGAGTGGAAGGAGCGCTGCCGCCCGTAGCGGTTCCGATAGCGGAGGTGCACCTGCCGGTTGCCCGACCCGTAGAGGAGGAGCTTCTTGTCGGACTTGCGCAACTTCTGCCACGGCACGTCCACCGAAAAGCCGCCCAGCTCGGCGACCGCGTCGAGCATCCGCGCGAAGTACTCGCTGCGCGCGCCCGACCAGGGGGCGAGCGCGCCCTCGGCGATCGACTTGGTCGGGTCGGGGACGACGAGGTCCGGGTCGACCTCGAATTTGGTGCCGAGGCCGGTGCAGACCGGGCACGCGCCGTAGGGTGAGTTGAAGGAGAAATTGCGCGGCGAGGGCTCCTCGAAGCTGAGACCGCAGTGGGTGCAGGCGAGGTGTTGGCTGAAGGTGATCGCCTCCTGCTCCGAACCGTCGGGGTCGACGACCACGATCTCTGCCACCCCCTCGGCGAGGGAGAGCGCCGTCTCGAGCGAATCGGTCAGCCGCCGGCGGATGCCGTCGCGGCGCACCAGGCGGTCGACCACCACCTCGATGGTGTGCTGCTCGTAGCGGGCGAGGTCGAGGGCGCCGCGATCGCTGAGCTCGACCGTCTGGCCGTCGACCCGGGCCCGGGCGAAGCCCTGCTTGGCAAGGTCGTCGAGGAGCGCGCCGTACTCGCCCTTGCGCCCGCGCACCACCGGCGCGAGCACGAGGAACCGGGTGCCCTCGTCGAGGGCGAGGATCCGGTCGACGATCTGCTGGGGGCTCTGCCGGGCCACCGGCCGGCCACAGTTCGGGCAGTGGGGATGCCCGATGCGGGCGTAGAGGAGGCGGAGGTAGTCGTAGACCTCGGTGACGGTGCCGACCGTCGAGCGCGGATTGCGGGACGCCGACTTCTGGTCGATCGAGATGGCCGGCGACAGGCCCTCGATGAAATCGACGTCGGGCTTGTCCATCTGTCCGAGGAATTGGCGCGCATAGGCCGACAGCGACTCCACGTACCGTCGCTGGCCCTCGGCGTAGATGGTGTCGAACGCGAGCGACGACTTGCCCGACCCCGACAGGCCGGTGAAGACGATCAGCCGATCGCGCGGCAGGTCGAGCGAGACGTCCCGGAGGTTGTGCTCGCGCGCGCCGCGAACGACCAGTCGCTCAGCCATGGCGCCGAGGATACCGGTGCCGCCCGAGCCAGCCGCCGGTCACCTCTCGTCCGGTCCGGGGCCGGCCCCGGCCACCACCACGGTGCCGTCGACCGGGTCGCGCAGGCCGAGGGCACGGAGCTCCGCGATCTCGTCGCGGAGGAGGGAGGCCTCCTCGAACCGGAGCTCCGCGGCGGCCTTGCGCATCTCGCGGTCGAGCTGGTGGACGAGCGCGGAGACTTCGTCCGCATCGGGCCCGATGGACCGGACCAGCCGGTCGGCCACCGCCCGCGGGTCGACCGCGGGGCTCCGCCGGCCCCCCCGGGCGCCACGACCCCGGGTCGCCCTCGGCGCCTCGGCGCCGGGGACCTCGCCCCGCACCCGCTGGAGGATGTCGGTCACCGACTTGGTGACGGTCTGGGGGTCGATGCCGTGGGTCTTGTTGTAGGCGAGCTGCCGGGCGCGGCGGCGCTGGGTCTCGCCGACGGCCGCGGTCATCGACTCGGTGACGGTGTCGGCGTACATCACGACTCGGCCGTCGACGTTGCGAGCGGCGCGCCCCATGGTCTGGATGAGCGACGAGGCGGAGCGGAGGAAGCCCTCCTTGTCCGCGTCGAGGATGGCGACGAGGGCCACCTCGGGGAGGTCGAGTCCCTCGCGGAGCAGGTTGATGCCCACGAGCACGTCGAAGACACCGAGCCGCAGGCCCCGCAACAGCTCGACCCTGGCCATGGTGTCGATGTCGGAGTGGAGGTACTGGACCCGTACGCCCTGCTCGGCGAGGTAGTCGGTGAGGTCCTCGGCCATCTTCTTCGTGAGCGTGGTGACGAGGACCCGGTTGCCGGCCGCGACGGTCGCCTCGATCCGCTCCCGCAGGTCGTCGATCTGGCCGGTGGTCGGGCGGATGTCCACCTCGGGATCGACCAGGCCGGTCGGCCGCACCACCTGCTCGACCACGTTCGAGCTGTGCTCCAGCTCCCACGCGCCGGGGGTCGCCGACAACAGCACGGTCTGGCCGGTCCGCGCGACGAACTCCTCGAAGCGGAGCGGCCGGTTGTCGAGCGCCGAGGGCAGCCGGAAGCCGTGGTCGACGAGGGTCTCCTTGCGCGACCGGTCCCCCGCGTACTGGCCGCGCAGCTGCGGGACGGCCACGTGGCTCTCGTCGAGGACCACGAGGAAGTCCTTCGGGAAGTAGTCGAGCAGCGTGAAGGGCGCCTCGCCCGGAGCCCGACCGTCGAGGTGGCGGCTGTAGTTCTCGATACCGCTGCAGACACCGGTCTCCGCCAGCATCTCGAGGTCGTACTCGGTGCGCATCCGGAGGCGCTGTGCCTCGAGCAGCTTGCCGGCTCCGGTGAGCTCGCCGAGGCGCTCCCGCAACTCGGCCTCGATGCCGGTGATGGCCGCACGCATCCGCTCCTCGCCCGTGCCGTAGTGGGTGTTGGCGAACACGACCAGGTCCTCGAGGTCCTCACCGATCTCGCCGGTCAGGACGTCGAAGGGCCGGATGCGCTCGACCGTGTCGCCGAAGAATTCGACCCGCACCGCCCGCTGCTCGTAGGCCGGGTGGATCTCCAGGGTGTCCCCCCGAACCCGGAACTGGCCGCGCATCAAGTTGGCCTCGTTGCGGGTGTATTGGAGCTCGACCAGCCGGCGCAGCAGCGACCGCAGGTCGAGCACGTCGCCCGGCTGGAGCGCGACGATCCGCTCGCGGTACTCGTCGGGTGAACCGAGCCCGTAGATGCAGGACACGGACGCGACGACGATGGTGTCCGGCCGAAGGAGCAGAGAGGAGGTCGACGCGTGCCGGAGTCGGTCGATCTCGTCGTTGATCGACGAGTCCTTCTCGATGTAGGTGTCCGACGACGGCACGTACGCCTCGGGCTGGTAGTAGTCGTAGTAGGACACGAAGTACTCGACCCGGTTGCGCGGGAACAGCTCCTTCAGCTCGGCCGCGAGCTGTGCGGCGAGCGACTTGTTGGGCTCGACGATCAGCGTGGGCCGCTGGACGCCCTCGATGGTCCAGGCGATGGTCGCGGTCTTACCCGAACCCGTGATCCCGAGGAGGGTCTGGTAGCGGTCACCGCGCTCGATCCCCTCGACCAGCCCCGCGATGGCCTGCGGCTGGTCGCCCGCGGGACGGAAGGGCGAGACGACCTCGAAATTGGGCACCGACCGGATGGTACCGGTCGGCTGTGACAGGGCTGCCGGCCAGACCGGCTCAGGACCCCGAGGGAGCCCTCGCTCCCGGATCACGGTCGCGGAGCTCGACCAGGGTCGCCCAGATGCGGTCGACCTCCCCTCGGAGGTGGTCCTCGTCGCGCCCGTTGTCGATCACGAGGTCCGCCCCCTCGAGGCGGGCGGAGCGCTCCGGCTGGGCCGCCATCCGCGCCCTGGCGTCGGCCTCGGGCATCGCCCGGCGGGTGACCAGGCGCTCGAGCGCCACCTCGGGCGGCGCGTCGACCACCACCACCACGGCGAGCGAGAGGAGCTCGCGGTGCTCGGCACGCAGCAGCGGGATGTCGAGGACGACGATCCGGTCGCTCCCGGCGTGCTCGTCCTTGCGCCGGATCATCTCCGCCCCGATGGCCGGGTGGGTGATCGTGTTGAGGTCGGCCAGGGCCGCGGGATCGCCGAAGACCAGCTCCGCGACGCGGGGCCGGTCGATGCGCCCCTCCGCGTCGAGGATCCCCGGACCGAACCGGTCGACCATCGGCTGGTAGGCGGGCCCCCCGGGTTCGACCACCTCACGGGCGATCCGGTCCGCGTCGACGAGCGCCGCGCCGTGCTCGGCGAGCAGCTCCGCGACGCTCGACTTGCCGGTCCCGATCCCTCCGGTGAGACCGACGGCGAGCACCGGGTCTGCGGCCCGTTCAGGCAGAACGCCGCGGGCGCGACGCGGTCGCGAACAGGACCATGGTCGTCGGGTCGAGGTCGTCGGTGACGAAGAAGTCGTCCGCGGTGATCCCGGTCGCACCTCCCGAATCCCCCCGCGCGATGAGCTTGTAGGCGACCGGCAGCAAACGCGTGTAGAGGCCGACGTACCACGACCGCGGGATCTTGTGGCGGAGATCGAACACGTCCAGCCGGAGCACCTTCTCGGCCTTGACCCGGCGTGCGGTGAAATCGGCCTTCACGTGGGGCACCGCGTCGAGACCTTGCACGCGGACGTCCTCGAAATGGCGTCCGAGCATGGCACGGAGCTCTGTGGGCTCGAACAGGTGGATGTGGAACGGGTTCTCGAAGTCCGCCGGTGCGTTGGGCGTGAGGAAGAAGGCGGTGCCGTCGTCCGCGAGCACCCGGGCGAGCTCGCGGACGTGGCCTTCCGGACGGTCGAAGTGCTCGATGAGATGCGAGGAGCACGCCCACCGGAAGCTGCCCTCGGCGAACCCGAGGGCGAGCGCGTTCATCTGGGCGACGAGCAGCCCCTCCGCCCCCCATCGCCGACGTGCGGTCACGACCGCATCCGCGCTGTAGTCCGCGCCCACGACGGCGCGTTCTGCCGACAGGAACCGGGCCGACTCGAACCCCTGGCCGCACCCCACGTCGAGGAGTGTCCCGCTCCCGAGCCGCTCGATCACCGTGCGGTAACCCGCAGCGTGGAGGGCGAGGAGCGAGTCGGGCGTCACGCCCTCCATCGGCCGCTCGCCGGTGAGACGACGAGGAGAGGCCTCCTTCGTCGTCCGGGCATCGAGACCCGACCGGGGCGGCTCTGCACTCTCGTCGACCATCTCGTCTCCTTGCGAGCGTCGCGGCCCCGCCACCGCCTCGGGGATGGGTGCCATCCCGCTGCGTCGGTTGTTTACACTACCGAGCACTCGTGCAGGAACCCCAACTCTCCACCCTCGCGCCTCCGCCTCGGACGACGAACGCGCCGCCTGCTCCGAGCCGTTCCTTCAGCACCCGCCTCCGGTCGCCGAGCCGTCTGCGCGCCGCCGTCGACTACGGCGTCCTCGCAGTGGTCGCCTTCGTGCCGATGCTGGCCGCCCAGCCGGGGGTGGTGACCGACGACACCAAGACGTACCTCTACCTCGACCCCGGTCGCTACGTCCGCCAGGCGGCCTCCCTCTGGGATCCGGGCGTCGGCCTCGGGACGGTGACCCACGAGAACATCGGCTACCTGCTCCCGATGGGGCCCTACTACTGGGCGATGGCGGAGCTGCACGTGCCCCTCTGGGTCGCGCAGCGCTTCTGGATGGGCATCCTGCTCTTCGGCGCCGGAGCGGGCGCGCTGTACCTCTGCCGGACGATCCACCTGTCCGGGCCGGGGGTGTACGTCGCGGCACTCGCCTACATGTACACGCCCTACGTACTCCAGTACGCAGGGCGCATCTCGGTCATCCTCCTGCCCTGGTCGGGTCTGCCCTGGATGATCGCGTTCGTCCTCCTCGCGCTGCGACGCGGCGGCTGGCGCTATCCCGCGCTCTTCGCGCTGGTGGTCGCCCTGGTCAGTGGCATCAACGCGAGCTCGATCCTCTATGTGGGCATCGCGCCCGCGCTCTGGCTCCCCTACGCCGTCCTCGTCGCGAAGGAGGCGACCTGGCGTCGTGCCTGGGGCGTCGCCTGGAAGGTGGGCGGTCTCACCGCCCTCGTCTCGCTGTGGTGGGCGGTGGGCCTCCAGGTCGAGGCCGCCTACGGCGTCAACGTGCTCAAGTACACCGAGACCGTGTCCGCGACGAGCGGCGCGTCGCTGGCGTCGGAGATCGTCCGCGGTCTCGGCTACTGGTACTTCTACGGCTCCGACCGCGCCGGACCCTGGACCCAGTCCGCGGTCGAGTACACCCAGAACGTCGCGCTCATCGCGCTGAGCTTCGCGCTCCCCGCGCTCTGCTTCGTCGCCGCCTTCTTCACCCGCTGGCGGTACCGCTCCTATTTCATCCTGCTGACCGTGGTGGGCATGGTGCTCGCGGTCGGCCCCAACCCCTACAACGATCCCTCGGCGGTCGGCTCGGCGCTCAAGGCGTTCATGGTCGACACCACGGCGGGACTCGCCCTGCGCTCCACCGACCGCGCCTCGCCGCTCATCATCCTCAGCCTCGCGATGTTCCTCGGTGCCGGGGTGAGCGCGGTCTACGCGCGCGCGCGGCGGACGGGGCTCGTCGTATGGGTGTTCGCCGCCGCCGCCGTCGCGGCGGCCTCGACGCCCCTGTGGAGCGGCTCGATCGTCGCCAACGGCTTCACCCAGCCGGCGAAACCACCCGGGTACGTGCGCCAGGCGGCGGCGGCCCTCGACTCGGCCCATCCGGAGACGCGGCTCTACGCCCTGCCGGGGAACGACTTCGCGGCGTACCGCTGGGGCGACACCATCGACACCGCCTACCCGGGCCTGATGACCCGGCCCTTCGCCACCCGCGAGCAACAGGTCATGGGGTCCATCGCGACGGCCGACGTCCTCCAGGCGGTCGACACCCCGCTCCAGGACGGGACGATGGACTGGCGGTCGCTGGCGCCGATGGCCTCCCTCATGAGCGCGGGCGACGTGCTGGTCCAGTACGACCAGGCCTACGAGCGCTACGACACGCCGATCCCCCAGGAGGTCGCAGCCCAGTTGGCGACCACGCCGCCCGGGTTGAGCGACCCGGTCTCGTACGGCACGCCGCGGCCGAACGTCCCGCTCCTCCCCCATTTCGACGAGGGCATGCTCGCGCTCCCGGCGAACACGGGATGGCCGGCTCCCCTCGTCTCCTACACGGTCGACGAACCCCGCCCGATCGTGCGCGCCGAGTCGACGGCGGACCCACTCGTCGTCGACGGCGACGCCTCCGGTCTGGTCGACGCGTCCGCGGTCGGCTTGCTGCAGGGCAACCCGACCATCCTCTACGCGGGCACCCTCGCCACCCACGCCGCCCTGCGCAGGCAGACCCTCGCCAAGCCCGCCGACCTGGTGGTCACCGACACCAACCGCAAGCAGGGCTACCTGTGGAACACCCTCAACGAAAGCACCGGCTACACCGAGACCGCCACCCAGCCGCCCGACAACTCCAATCCGGGCAACTTCCCGATCGACCTCTTTCCGGGTGCCCCTGCCGACACCCAGACCACTGCCGTCTACTCGGGGATCTCCTCGGTGACCGCCTCCTCCTACGGCTCCTCGATCACCTACCTGCCCGAGCACCAGCCGGCGGCCGCCCTCGACGGCGACACCCAGACCGCCTGGCTGACCGACTCCTTCGCCGACCAGGTCGGCCAGTGGTGGCAAGTCGACCTCCGGGCGCCGGTCACCGAGACTTCCCTCGTGCTGGTCCAGCCCCAGACCGGCGACCCCGACCGCTGGATCACGAAGGCGACCGTCACCTTCGACGGGGGCGCACCGGTCACGCTCGACCTCGGGCCCGCCTCGCGGACGCCCGGCGGACAGGTGGTCCGCTTCCCGTCCCGGACCTTCCACACCCTCCGCATCACCGTCGACCGGGTGGCGGTCGCCAACCCGAGCGTCCCGGTCGGATCGCGGAGCTCCGTCGGCTTCGCCGAGGTCGGGGTCCCCGGCCTCACCGTGACCCAGTCGGTCGCGATGCCCGAGGACCTGGTCCGCCAGGCAGGCTCCTCCTCGATCCTCGACCGCCTCAGCCTGGTCATGACCCGGCTCCGCAGCTCGGCGATCCCGCCCCGCTCCGACGCCGAGCCCTCGCTGTCGCGGACCTTCTGGCTCCCCACGGCGCGCACCTTCTCCCTGACCGGGTCCGCCCGCATCTCCTCGCTCATCCCCGACGACCAGATCGACCGGCTGGTCGGACGGCCGGGGGCGAACGGTTCCGGCATCGTGGCCTATTCGCTCGGCCGCCTCCCCGGCGACCTCCGCGCCGGCGCGATCGCCACCCTCGACGGCGACCCGGGGACGGTCTGGGAGCCCGGCTTCGGGGCGAGCCACCAGGCGGGACAGTGGCTCGACTACCGGTTGCCACGGCCGGTCACCTTCGACCACCTCGACCTCCAGATCGTGGCGGACGCGCAGCACTCCGTGCCGAGCCAGGTCACCGTGTCGGCGGACAGCGGCAGCGCGACGGTGACCCTCCCGCCCCTCGCCGACAGCCCGGTCGCCGGCTCGACGGTGTCGGTACCGGTCTCCTTCCCCGCCCTCACCGGCCAGAACATCCGGATCACCGTCGACCGGGTCCGGATCGAGAACACGCCGAACTACTACTCACAGACACCCATCGCCATGCCGATCGGCATCGCCGAGGTCGGGATCCCGGGGCTCGAGGCGGCGCCGCTCCCCGCCAACATCCCCTCCTCGTGCCGGAACGACCTCCTGAGCGTCGACGGGAACCCGGTGTGGGTCGACGTGACCGGCACGACGGCCGATGCGCTCGACCGGCAGCCGCTCACGGTCTCGCTCTGCGGACCCGACGCCGGCGGGCTCGCGCTCGGACCGGGCTCCCACGTCCTCCGCTCGACGCTCGGGCAGCTGAGCGGCTTGGACATCGATCAGCTCGCACTCGACTCGGCACCCGGCGGAGGCCCCATGCCGCTCGCCACGCCCACCGCCCTCGCGGCACCCACCGTGGCCGCGGCCCCGTCGGTCACGGTGACCTCACAGACCGCGACGAGCATCCACCTGACCGTGCACGGCGTCGACACCGCCGCGGATGCGCCACCCTTCGACCTCGTCCTCGGCGAGAGCAGCAACGCCGGATGGCAGGCCAGCGTCGAGGGAGCCGGCGGGCTCGGGCAACCGGTGCTCCTCGACGGCTTCGCCAACGGATGGCAGGTCGACCCGGCCACCCTCGCAGGTGCGGTGCACGGCGGGACCCTCTCGGTGGTGCTGACCTGGAAGCCGCAGCGGGAGGTCGACCTGGCGATGCTCGTCTCGGGCCTCGCGATCCTGGCCTGCCTGGTGCTCGCCTTCCTGCCGCGCCGGCGCCGGCGCCGGCGGGCCCACGCGCTCGGTCACCGGCAGCCGGACGCCGACGCGGAGCAGCGGGCCGCCCTGGCGATCCCCTTCGCCGCCGGGAACCCGCGCGCGCCGGCGTGGGTGGCCCTGCTCGCCGCCCTCGTGACCGGGCTGATCGCCACGGCCATCGCGTCACCTGCCGCGGGGGCGGCCGCCGGCGGCGCCACCGCCCTCGTGCTCCTCGTACCGCGACTGCGGGTCGTCCTCGGTGTCGCGGCCGTCGGGGCGATCGTGGCGGCGGGCGTCTTCGTCGCCTTCCACCAGTCGCAGGCGCACGTCCTGGCGAACGGGGGCTGGCCGGTCCAGTTCCAGAAGGCCGCCACCTGGGCCTGGGCGGGTGTCGCCTTCCTCGGCGCGGAGGGAGTCGTCGACGTGGTGACCCGGGCACGGGCCCGTCGCGCGGCGCGAGCGCCCGCTCCGGACGCCGACGCGGACCGCGGGCCCGAGGCGATCCTCCGCCCGGACCGCGGCTGATCACCCCGTCGGAGAGGCGGGACGGGCCATGATCTGGTGGTGGCTGTCGTCCTCGCACTTCTCGCCGCCGGGGCGTTCGGCGTCGGCAACGTCCTCCAACAGCTCGGGACGCTGCAGACCTCCGACGAGGAGGGCCGCCACAGCTTCCTCCTGCAGATCCTGCGCCAGCCGGTCTGGCTGCTCGGCGCGGTGCTGCAGGCGGCGGGCTGGGTCCTCCAGGCGGTGGCCCTCGACAAGGGAGCCCTCGTCACCGTGCAGTCCCTCACGACGCTCAGCCTGGTGATCGCCCTGCCGTTCGGCGCGCGCCTGACCGGGCAGGTCGTCACCCGCGGCGTGGTCGCCGGCGCCGTCGCCGTCCTCGTCGGCATCGTGCTGTTCCTCTCTGTCGGGTCGCCGAGCGGCGGCACCGAGCGGCCGAGCGCGGCTGCCTGGTGGTCCGCCTGCCTGGTCACCCTGGCGCTCGTGGTGGCGATCGGCTCGCTCGGGCGCTCGCGCTCGGGAGCCCACCAGGCGCTGCTCTTCGGCATGGCGGCCGGCTTCGGCTTCGCCCTGCAGACCGCGGTCACCAAGCAGTTCGTCACCGAGGTCGGCAGCGGACTCGGCGCGCTGCTGTCGGGATGGACGGTCTACGTGCTGGTCGCCTCGGCGGTGACCGGGTTCGTCCTCCAACAGTCGGCGCTGAAGACCGGCGTGCTCGCACCGGCGATCGCCTCGAGCAACTCGGTCACGCTGTTCGCGGGGGTCGTCCTCGGCATCTCGGTGTTCGGCGAGACCCTCCACCGCGGGAACGGACATCTGGTACCGGCCGCGATCGGCCTCGCCGCAGCGCTGGTGGGCGTCGTCCTGCTGGCCGGCGCGCCTCCGCCCCAGGCGATCGTGACCTCGGGCGCCAACCCGGTCGAGGGGCGGCGGGTCCACGAGCGCCGCCTACGGCGAAGGCTCGCGCTGCGCGGCCGCTCCGCGCGCGGTGCATGATGGCGACCATGGCGACCACCGAGGAACAGACGGGGCCCGTGCGGGGCTCCGAGAGCGTTGCCGAACAGGTGGCGCGGGGCAAGGCGGCGCGTGCAGCGCTCCCCCGCCGCCGGCACGGCGAGTGGGCGCCGGCGTCGGGGCGGGTCGACGCGCTGTCCATCCTCGAGCAGCAGGAGCGCTCCCGGGTCGAGGAACTGGTACCCATCCGCCACGGACGGATGGCGGCCTCCGCGTTCGCCTACTACCGCGGGGCCGCGGCGGTCATGGCCTCCGACCTCGGCACCGAACCGCGCACCGGGCTCGACGTGCAGCTCTGCGGTGATGCGCACCTGGTCAACTTCGGCGGCTTCGCCGCGCCCGACCGCACCCTCGTCTTCGACGTCAACGACTTCGACGAGACGCTCCCCGGGCCATTCGAATGGGACGTCAAGCGACTTGCGGCCAGCCTCGAGGTGGCCGGCCGGGACCGCGATTTCCGCCGCACGCTGCGTCAGCGCACGGTGGCCGCGGGCGCACGCGCCTACCGCGAGGCCATCCGCGAGTTCGCATCGGTGCCCCTGCTCGACGTCTGGTACGCACGACTCGATGTCGCCGGCATCGAACAGCGCTGGGGTGCGGCGGTCGGAGGCGACGTCGTCCGCAACCTCGAGCGGATGGCGGCCAAGGCCGAACGGAAGAACCAGCTCAAGGCGTTCGACCGGCTCACCGAGGTGCGCGACGGCACCGTCCGCTTCGCCAGCGACCCCCCCTGCTCGTCCCGATCGCCGAGCTCTTTGCCGACGTCGACGCCGACCGGATCCAGGACACGATCGCCCAGTCGTTGCAGCGCTACCGGCGCACCCTTCCCAACGACCGGCGGCTCCTCGTATCCCGCTACCGGTTCGTCGACCTCGCTCGAAAGGTCGTCGGGGTCGGCAGCGTCGGTACCCGCTGCTGGGTCGCCCTGCTGCTCGGGCGTGACGAGCACGACCCGCTGTTCCTCCAGGTGAAGGAGGCGGAGGCGTCGGTCCTCGAGCCCCATCTCGTTGCCAGCACCTACGCGAACCACGGCCAACGGGTGGTCGAGGGACAACGCCTGATGCAGGCTGCCAGCGACATCATGCTCGGCTGGGACACCGTGCAGGGAGTCGACGAGGTGCCGCGGCATTTCTACATGCGCCAGCTTTGGGACTGGAAGGTCTCCGCCGACATCGAGACCATGGCCCCCGAGGTGCTCGAAGTCTACGCCCAGATCTGTGGCTGGACCCTCGCCCGAGGGCACGCTCGGTCAGGCGCCTCGATCGCGATCGGGGCATACCTCGGGGCCGGCGACGTCTTCGATCGGGCCATGGTCGAGTTCGCGGGCGCCTACGCCGAGCAGAACGACCTCGACCACCGCGCCCTCGTCGACGCGATCGACGACGGGCGGGTCCGGGCGACGACCGGGGTCTGAGCCTCCCGGTCAGTGCGGCGCGTGCCGCGGCCGGCGCCGCGCCACCCACCAGCGCCAGGGCGTCCCGCGGTGTCGGTGGTGGATGACGACGAAGGCGACGGCCATCGAGCAGGCGAGCGCGGCCTGTGCGACGAGGTCGGCACGCGCGGTGGCGACGGTCGCTCCCCCTGCCGCGGCGACGAGCCCCGTCGCCAGCGCCGAGCCGGCGAAGAGGAGGAGGACGATCCAGCGCGAGCCGGTGCCGAACAGATAGTTGGTGACGAGCACCGAGAACGACAGGAAGATCATCGCCACGACCAGCGTGGCGAAAGCGGGTGCCGCGGCGCTCAATTTCGCCGAGAAGATCAGTGTGAGGAACGCGTGCGGCACGAAGACCGCGATCGCGAGCAGCACGGCCGCCGGTACCGCGAGGAAGAGCAGCGTCACGCCGAGCTGTCGCACCGCGTGGCCCCCCTCGTTCCAGCGGATCGTGGCCTCGGGGAGCAGATAGGCGCCGAGCGCGAGGGCGCCGAACACCAGCGCCTTCGACGCCACCGAGATCGCCGCGTAGGGACCGACGTTGGCGTGGTCGAGCCGTCCGAGGAGGATCACGTCGACGTTCTGGAGCAGGCCGAGGAGCGCGAGACCCACGAACGCCGCCGAGACGTCGGCCACCAGTCTGCGGCGGGCGAGCAGGCTGTCGGCCTGGACGTCGACGATGGTCGACCGCACCGGCGCCGTGGCGGGATCGGACCAGACCCTCGAGGCCAGCCACCGCGCGTGGCTCACCGCCACCACCTCGCCGAGGAAGACCCCGAGCCCGTACCCCGCGACACCGGAACCGGCGGCGACCAGGACGATCACGAAAAAGGTCCGGACCCCGCCTTCGATCAGCAGGTTGCCTGCCAGCGCGGGGTAGCTCCGGTGGGCCTGGAGCAGGCCCCGGTCGACGCTGAGCAGGATCCAGAATCCGGCGGCGACGAGAATGAAGAAGATGCCCGCCGAGCTCGACAGGGAGAGCTGCCGCGCGATCCAGCCCTGCAGCAGGAGGACGACCGCCACCTCGACCGCCAGCGCGGACAGCACGAGGCGGTGCACCCGCCGCGCCCATCGCTTCACCAGCCGACGCTGCCCCGATGCTTGCAGCGCGGTGACGCGCCGCACCACGCCGACGAGGACGGCCGATCCGGGCATGGAAAGGATGAAGAAGAGACCGAGCAGCTGGGCGATCTCGCCGTAGGCCTGGGGTGTCACCAGCCGGGCGACTGCGATCACCACGAGGGCACCTGCGCCGTTGACGATCATGCCGGCGATCGCGACCGGGCCCGCCTGGGTGAGCCCCGCGCGGACGGTGTCCCCCTTGCGTTCGAGCTCGATGCCCGGGGCCGGTTCCTCCTCGGGCAGGGGGATCATCGGTCCGCCCGCCACCGCGATCCCGACGGCGGGCGCCATCGAAACCGACTCGGTCACCGGGTCGACCACGACGTCGATCTCCTCGAGGATCGCGTCGAGACCCGGCACTGCGGCGGGCTCGGGCGGACCTGCCGGGGGATCCGGTCGGGACTGTCCCTCCGAAGGCGCTGTCCGGTCGCTGCCGGTCTCGCCGGCCCCGGCCGGCGCCGCCGAACCGGTCGTGTCGTCGGTATGGGGACCCGGTCGGGAGCGGGGATCACTCATACCGTGGCCCCCTCCGATGGCCGTGCGACGGGTCGGTCCGCGTCGCCGAGCCGGCGATGCGGCAGGTCTAGCACCTCCTCGGGGGCCCGCCCGACGAGGGCGGTCCAGAGCGCGTCGAGGGTGACCGCTGCCAGCACCACGATCGCGACCTCCGCCTCGCAGCGGAAGCGCTGGTTCCCGTAGGTCAGGACGCCGGCCACCGAGGGCACGACGACCATCGCGACGAGGGGAAAGATCGGTTCGTGCCGCCGCCGGAGGATCACCGCGCCCACGATCCCGAGCAGGGTCAACGGATAGAACCAGATCAGCCAGGCGTCGGCCACCGGCTTCGGCCACCCCTCGAGGAAGTCCTGTTGCACCTGACGGAGCGGCGCGTAGACGCTCCATACCAACCCCATCCGGGCGGCGGCCACCTCGGCGGCCCGCGTCTTGTGAGCCTCCACGTAGCTGCGGGCCTTCGTGTCCCAGTAGACACCGATGTCCGACTCGTCGTAGCCACGTGGGAATGTGGTGCTGAGCAGGCACGAATAGCACCACGAACCGGTCAGAGGCCCGTAGTAGGCGGCCGGGTTGTTCGCCGCCGCGAGGGTGATGGGCAGCTGGTCCGACAGGTACACCGGATGGTGGAAGACGGCGATGTTGCGCGCCGAACCACGGCAGCATCGGGGCGACCGCGACGGCGAGCGCCAGACCACAGAGCGCGAGCCGGCGGCGCCAGGCCATCGCCCGCTGCCAGAGCACCGTCGGCAGCGCGACCAGCGGGATCAGCAGGATCAGCTCGGCACGGGTCAGTGCGCAGATGCCGGTCAGCAGCCCGAGGACAACCACTCTCCCCGTTGTGCACTGCCGGAAGCAGCGGACCGCGGCGAGGATGACCAGCGCGGCGAGGAGCATGACCACCGCCTCGGACATCACCTCACCGTCGAAGACCCAGAACCCCGGGTAAAGGGCTGCGACCACCGCGGCGATCGCGCCGGCCCGCTCCCCGCCAGGTCCCGCACGACCAGGGCAGTCAGCGCGACGGTTCCCGTGCCGATCACGCAGACCAGGGTCAGCTGGCTGCCCAGCCGGTCGATCCCGACCAGGTCCGCCGCGGTCAGCAGCAGGGTGAACACCGGCGGGTGCTGGGCCGAGGCGACGAGCGCCGGAGCGTGGTGCTTGGCACCGATGACCGACGGGTTGACGAACCAGTAGCCCTCGAGGTTCAGCTGGGCCTGACCGTGGTAGTAGAACGCGTCACCATGGAAAGGCGCACCAGCCTTCACCACGAGCGCGTAGACGAGGCGGAGGACCAGTCCGGCCGCGCAGGCGCCCAGCACCCACCAGACGAACGACCGCCCCCGAAGCGTCGCCCGGCCCCCCTGCGGCACTAGGCCCGGCCCCCCTGCGGCACTAGGCCCGGCCCCCCTGCGCCACTAGGACGGTGTGTTGCCGGCTCCGACGGTGCGGGGCAGGAACGGTGCATCGCGGCCGGTCCGGTCACGCACGCGGCGCGGGCGGGCTCCGACTGGGACTCGTGGTACTCGTCCTCGACGTTCACCGCCCAGATGTCGTGGTGCGCGCCGTGGATGTTCTCCACGGTGAGCATCGCGGTGTACATCGAGTGGTCCTGGTTGTTGTACTTGTGCATCCCGTTCCGGCCGACCGGGTGCACGTTGGGGGCGTGGCGCTCGAACCAGCGCCGGATGACGGCGACGTTGGAGCGGTAGTCGTCGTCGTAGACCGGATAGGCCTTCGGCATCCGCACCACATAACCGGACTCGACGTCGGACGGCTCGGCGAGCCCGATGGTCACCAGCTCCTTGGTCGCGAGCGTGACCAGGTCCTCGTCGCTGCAGCTCCACAGTTCGTCGCCCTCGTTGACGAAGTACTCGAGGCCGAGGCAGGTGCGACCGTCCTTGACCAGGAAGGGCGACCAGGACCCGAAGTTCTGGATGCGGCCGACCTTCACGTCGGGCGCGTGGATGTAGATCCAGTTGTCGGGGAAGCCGCGCTCCTCGGGGATCACCGAGCGCGACGGTGAGGAAGTCGCGGTAGCGCAGCTGGTCGGCCGCGTGGAGCACCTCGTCGGAGACGGGCGGGTCGACGATCCGCGCGAGCGTGGTGAAGGGCATCGAGGAGATGACGTGCGAGGCCGGCAGCCTCGTCCGATCCGAACCGTCGGCGACGGTCACCGCGACCGCCCTGTCGTCCTCGACGTGCACCGCGACGGCTGCGGTCCCGAGCCGCACCTCCCCGCCGTTGTCGACCACCCGCTCCACGCAGCGCTCCCACATCATGCCGGGTCCGTACTTCGGGTACTGGAACTCCTCGATGAGGCTGGTCACCTCCGCGGTCTTGTCACGCCGGCGGCCGAGCGAGGAGCGCAAGGGCTCCCACACCGCGTTCCACAGCGACATCCCCTTGATCCGCTGGGCACCCCAGTCCGCCGAGAGCTCGGACGCGGGGACACCCCAGACCTTCTCGTTGTAGGTCTTGAAGAAGTGTCGGTACAGGCGCCATCCGTAATTGGACACGATGTAGCCCTCGAGGGTCGTCCGGTCCTTCGGCGGTCGTACGCGTACCCACAGGAACGACAGCCCACACCGGATCGCCTCGACGATCCCCAGATTGGAGAGCGCGTTCCCCAACTTGATCGGGTAGTCGTAGAACTTGCCGCCGTAGAAGATCCTGCTCATCCGCGGCCGGAGCAGGAAATCCTCCTCGGGCAGGATCTCGTGCCAGAGGTCCTCGACCGGCCGGACCTTGGTGAAGAAGCGGTGGCCGCCGATGTCGAAGCGCCAGCCGTCCCGCTCGACCGTGCGGCTGATGCCCCCGACCACGGCGTCCTGCTCGACCACGACCGTCGGATCGCCGGCCCCCGTCAGCCGGTAGGCCGCGGTGAGGCCCGCCGGGCCGGCGCCGATGACCACCACCGGGTCTGCCTTCGGCGGCCCCGCATCCTTTCGGGGTGCCTTTCGGTCATTCTGTGGTGCCATGCGGTGCCATCGTCCTCTCGGTTCCTTCCGGCACGGGCGTCGGTGCCGTACCCCGGTCGTGGTCCCTCGCCCGGCTCACGGGGGTCCCTCGCACCGGCGCCGGTACCGGCACGGCGGCTCGCAGTTGCGGCGGCCGGCGAGCGGTCCGACCAAGGCCTCCGGTGGTGGTCGTCGGCGTCGAGGATAACCCGTCCCCTCCCCCGGCCGGGTGGACGGGCGGGGCACCGGCCGCCACCCGCGTTCGCGGCACCGCCGCGAACGTTCACGGTGCCGCCACCCCGTTCACGGCACCGCCACCCCGACGAACGCCAGGTAGGCGTAGCCCGCCATCGCGGCACCCGAGAGCACCAGGACGGCGATCTCGACCCACCGGCGCGCGGTCAGCGTCGAGGCGGCGATCACCAGCGGGAAGGCACCGAGCGCGTACCGCTCGAAGGAGTCGAGGTTCGAGCTGGTCAGCGACGCGGCGATCACCACCGCCGCGAAGGCGCCGTAGGAGACCGGCAGTCGGCGGAACGCGATCACCAAGAGGACGACGCACAGAAGGACCCACGGCACGTGCGACGCGCTGCCCAGATGGTGGCCGTGGAGCACCGACGTCACGTTGTCCCACATCGCGCGAACGGGAGCGCCAACGCCCCCCGGTGACCGCTCTGCTCCTGTACCCGCAGGGGCAGCCAGAAGTCGCCGAAGCGGGCGCCGACCCAGCCGAGGAAGGCCCGGTGCCGGCGACCGGTGCGACCACGCGCGGCGACCCTCGGCGTCCACCGCGCCGCACCGCCCGCGGTCCCGGGCAGGTCGGCGTGCCGCACGCGCACGAGCTCGATCGCGACCGGTACGACCAGCAGCACGCCGAGCGGGCGGACCCCGCCGGCACACAGCCCGGCCGCGGCTGCCCACCACCACCGCCCGGTCCGCGCCGTGAGCAGGCACCCCACCGTGCACAGCAGGAGGGCGGCGTCCGCATAGCCGAGCACGAGAGTGTACGCGGACGGGGCGAGCGCGAGGAGCCAGGCCGACCGTCGGGCCAACGCGGCGTCCCCGAAGTCGTGGCGCACGAGCAGCACCAACGCGGCCATCGCCACCAGCGCGCAGAGATTGGCGACGAGGACGACCGCGGCGCCCACACCGACGCCCGGGACCCAGCCGATCACCTTCGCCGCGAACGGGAAGAGGGGGAAGAAGCGGACCGACTGCAGCCCGGCACCCGCGTAGCCGTGGCGGGCGATCGACTCGTACCACCCGCCGTCCCAGGCCAGCAGCCCCTGCTGCACCCGGGCGAGCGCACCGGGGTTGCCCGGGCGGAAGGTGCCGACCGTGGCGTGCGCCATGCCGAGCACGGCGACGACCACGACCCTTGCCACCAGCCAGGCGGGAAGCACCTCGACCACCGCCCGCGTGAAGGTCCGCGCCCCGACCACCGCGCGCACCCCGCGCCCGGTGGTCGGCGCAGCGTCGGTGGACCGCGGCATCGGAGACGGACCGACCTCGGCGACCACCCGGTTCGGTCCGGCCACGTCGTTCAGCGCTGCACGGGCGTGAAGCGCAGCAGCCACATCGGCTGGTAGAAGGTCACGTCGTTGCCGACCACCAGCTCGCTGACCCGGTAATTCGGGTTCGCCTGCAGCGTGTCGACCATGTGCTCGCAGCTGAGCCCGAAGCCCTGGTAGCCGCCCGCCCAGACCACGAAGATCTGGTGGTTGCCCGCCGCGGCCGCCGACTCGAGCCCGACGGCGAACGCCGGCGGCGAGGCCGCCTTCACCGAGGCCGCGTAGTCGACCCAGTCGATGAAGCGCGGCCCGGTGCCCCGCGGGAAGGTGGTCTGCTGATAGCGCCCCTGCGGCAGGAGACGGTCCACCGCCGGGCCGAGCTGGTCGGGGCAGTAGGCGATCACGTCGCCGGGGCGGGCGGTCCGGCCGATCGCGGCCGCCACGGCGCCCGCCTGGGTGCGGTTGGTGGTCACGTTGGGTATCGACCCGGCGAGTCCCGCGCCGATCGCGACGGTGAGGATGCCGACCGCGCACCCGCCGGTCGCGGAAGACGGTCAGGCCGAGCGCGACGAGCAGGATCAGCGGGATGAAGATGACCGAGGCGTACCGGGGGTCGAACGCGCTGTCGGTGATGAGCCCGCCGGCGATCGCCGCGACGTAGGTACCGGCGATCACGATGGCGATCGGCCGCCCGAGCGGCCGGGTGCGGATGTCGAGCTCGATGTGGCGCCGGTCGGCGGCGATGCCGAACAGGCCCAGTCCGGCGAGGGCGAAGAAGATGAGGGCCAGCCCCCGACCTTGGCTGGTGCTGCCGCCGGCGAAGGAGGCGATCGAGCTGACCGCGGCGCCGAAGGTGGCCGGGGTCGCCCACGGCGTTCCGGTGTGGCGCGACTGGAACACGAAGATCGGCAACCAGGGGACGAAGGTGAGGCAGCCGACCGCCCCCGCGACCAGGCACGCACGGGCGCCGGCGCGCCACTCCGGCTTCCCCCGCCACAGCTGCCAGGCGAGCCACAGCCCGACCGTGCCGACCAGATAGATCGACCAGTAGTGCGAATAGAGCAGCAACGCGGTCACCGTGCCGAGGGCGAGCAGGTTCCACGGGCCCGGTCGCCGGAGCGCACGGTCGAGCGCGAGGAAGCCCGACGACCGTCAGGAACGCGACCAGCGAGTACATCCGCGTCTCGGTCGTCGTAGCGCACCGCGAAGGGCGAGGTCGCGACCAGCAGCATCGCCGCCCATCCCACGGTCCGGCCTCCGAGCCGGCGGCCCGCCAGCCACGCGAGGGGCACGGTCGCCACGCCGATGACCCCCGAGAGCGACCGCACCGCCAGGTCCGAGCTGCCGAACACGCCCATCCAGAAGTGAAGGAGCACGTAGTAGAGGGGCGGCGCACCGTCCCGTCGCAGCAGTGTCGGGAGCTGGTGGAGCGGGCGGGCGGCGATGTTGACGGTCAGTGCCTCGTCGAGCCAGAGGTCCGAGCGGGTCCAGAACCGCAGGACGAGCCCGGCGACGAGGATCACCCCGGTCGCGACGGCGAACACCCGGACGGTCCGGGTCCCGAAGGGCCTCCCCTCCTCGTCGGGGACCGCTCGGGTGGGCGGCGCAGTGCCGTCCGCGCCCGCTCTGCCCGTCTCGGGCGGGCGGGCGGAGCGCCCGTTGCCGGACGGGGCCTCGTCCCTGCCCTCGTCCTCCGCCGGTGCGACCTCCGGCGGCCGCGCCACGGCCGACCCGGGCGCCGCGACCGAGGCAGAGCCGGGGAGGGCCGCGTCCATGGACCGCATGGTATCCAGCGACCACGGCGAGGTGGGCGAGCCATGGCGTCGCACCATGGACCACGGCTCTCCGCGGCGATAACGTGCCCCGCGAACTCGGCGCCGCTGTGGGAGAGTCATCCCGACGTCGGGGTTACCCAGCCAGAACGCCCGTCACACCCGGGTGCGTCCGGTTGGTCAGGGGGAAGGCCACGAGTCAGGGGGGAAGTTCGGTGAGCAGCCGGAGAGAGATCGATCGCCGTACCTTCCTGTCGCGGAGTGCGGCGACAGGTGGCGCGCTGGCCGTGGGTGCGATGGCACCCGCGGCGCTGGCGGGCTGTTCGTCGGGGTCGGGGAGCAGCCAGACCACCACCGCCTCGGGGTCGAAACCCGGGGTCGGGTCGGGCTCGCCGGTGCGCGGCGGGAGCCTGACGGTCGCCACCCTCGCCGAGATCGACGGCTTCTACCCGCCGACCAACCACTGGGACAGCAACGGGTTCAACTACGCCAACGCGATCTACGACCCGCTGATGGCCGTGGCGGCGGACGGCACGATCAAGCCCTACCTCGCCGAGTCGATGACCCCCAACTCGACCGACGAGGTCTGGACCATGACCCTCCGCCCGGGGATCACGTTCAACGACGGCTCGGACCTCACCGCGGCGGTGGTGAAGGCGAACTACGACGCCATGCTCTCGTCGGCGCTCACCGGTCCGGCGCTCACGCAGGTCTCCTCGGTCACCACCTCCGGTGACCTCACCGTCGTGTTCACCCTCACCGGGCCCAATCCGACCTTCCCGGCCGGCCTCACCACCCAGGTCGGCTACGTGGTGGGCGAGGCGATGATCCGCCAGGCGCAGGCCAACCCCAACACTCCTCCCACGCCGGTCGGGACCGGTCCCTTCGTCTACTCGCAATGGCAGCCCAACAACTTCTTCACCGTCACGCGCAACGCGCACTACTGGCGGTCCGGCCTCCCCTACCTCGACCAGATCACCTTCAAGCCGATCCCCGACACCACCCAGCGCGAGGCGACCCTCCGCACCGGCGGCGTCGACATGCTCCAGTCGACCGACGCCGGCACCATCGCCCGGTTCAGCGGGTCGGGCGGGAACGGCTTCGAGGTCGTCGACACGGTGACCGGCGTCATCGGCGAGCCGACGGTCGCCTTCATCATGCTCAACGCCGAGGTCGCCCCCACCGACGACCTCCGGATCCGCCAGGCGCTCGCCAAGGGCCTCGACACCGCGGAGATCCGCAAGCTCTACGACGCCGGCTACGGGCAGCCGATCAACGGGCTGTTCCTCCCGAACTCCCCCTACTACAGCGACACCGGGTATCCGGGCTACGACCCCTCGGGCGCCAAGCAGCTGGTCGACGAGTACAAGGCCCAGCACGGCACCCCTTCGCTGCACCTGATCACCATCCCCGACCCCCTCTACGCCAAGCTGGTCCAGATCGTCCAGCAGATGTGGAAGCAGGTCGGCTTCGACGTCACCGTGGGCGAGCAGGAGCAGGCCACGATCATCACCGACTTCATCACCGGCCAGTTCCAGGCCGCGACGGTCTACCAGTTCGGTGCGGTCAACCCCGACCTCAACTACGTCTGGTTCAGCACGACGACGGTCTCGCCCGTCGGCAAGATCGGGCTCAACTTCCCGCGCAACAAGGACCCCCAGATCGAGACCGCCCTGCTCACCGGCCGGCACACGACCGACCAGTCCACCCGGGTGGCCGCCTACCGGACGGTCAACGAGCGCCTGGCGAAGGACCTCCCGTACCTGTGGATCTCGCAGTTCTTCTTCTCCGAGGTCGCCCAGAACCGGGTCCAGAACTTCGCCAACCCGACCCTTCCGGACGGATCACCCGGATACGCCTACGACGAGGGCATCTTCTTCCCGGGGCAGATCTGGATGAAGAGCTAGGGACCGTGGACCCGGCCGCAGCCCGCCTGCCATGACCCACCTCCCGTGACGACGTAGGTTCTCCGGCTGCCATGACCAAGTACATCCTCCGCCGCCTCGTCCAGCTGGTCGTGGTGGCCTTCATCATCTCGGTGCTCGTCTTCCTGCTCGTGCACCTCCTGCCGGGCGACCCGTCGGTCACCATCCTCGGACCGAACGACACCGCGCAGAACCGGGCGATCCTGCTCAAGCAGCTCGGGCTCAACAAGCCCCTCGTCGACCAGTACTGGATCTGGCTCACCAACATCTTCCACGGCAACCTCGGCCAGTCGTACCTCGACCACGAGTCCGTCGGGAAGGTCATCGCGAACGGGTTTCCGATCGACCTCGAGCTGATCATCATCTCGCAGGTCATCGCGTTCGTCGTCGCCATCCCGCTCGCCCTGGTGACCTCCCGGCGCCCCAACCGACCGGTCGACAACATCGCGACCACCGGCACCTTCGGGATGCTCGCCCTCCCGCCCTTCGTCATCGCCCCGGTGATGGTGGCCATCTTCGCCGTGGGACTGCACTGGTTCCCTGCCACCGGGTACGTGCCCTTCTCGCAGGACCCGGCGACGAACCTGAAGGACATGATCCTTCCCTCGCTCGCGCTCACCGCAGGGTCCATCGCGGTCTACTACCGGCTGCTTCGCTCCGATCTGATCAGCACCCTCCAGGAGGACTTCATCACCATGGCCCGCTCGAAGGGCCTCTCCAACCGGAGGATCATGCTGCGGCACGCCTTCCGGCCCTCGACCTTCTCGCTGATGGCCGCCGCCGGGGTCAACATCGGCGCGCTGCTGGCGGGCACCTTCATCGTCGAGTACCTGTTCGCGCTCGACGGCCTCGGCTTCTCGCTGGTCACCGCGGTGCAACAGCGTGACTACCTTGTGGTCCAGGGCATCTCCTTGGTGGTGGCCATCGCGTACGTGATCCTGCAATTCCTGATCGACTTCCTCTTCACCGTGGTCGACCCGCGGGTCGTCCGGGGGTGAGCGGTGCCTGACGACCGCGAGCTCGCCGACACCCGTGCCTCGACCAAGCTCCTGTCGGACCGGGTGCCCGGCCAGGCGGCGGTGGACGAGCTGATCGTCTCGCGGCAGAGCGAAGCGCTGCCCACCGAGGACGTGATGGTCTCCCGGCCGCTCGGACTGCTCTTCTGGCTGGCGATCGGCTGGGTCGCACTGGTGGTCCTGCTCGCGGTCATCGCGAACCTGCTCCCACTCCCCAACCCGAACTACCAGAACTACGCCGCGATCAACGCGCCGCCGAGCATCCATCATCTCCTCGGCACCGACGATCTCGGGCGCGACCTCCTCAGCCGGCTCATCTACGGTTCGCGGGTCTCGCTCATCGTCGGCTTCCTGTCGGTCGCGATCGGGATGATCGTCGGCGGGAGCCTCGGGCTCGTCTCCGGCTACAAGGGCGGCCGCCTCGACAGCGCGCTCAACGCCGGGTCGTTCGTCATCCTCGCCTTCCCCGCCATCGTCGCGGTCATCGCCATCGTGGCCTTCTGGGGGCAGTCGCTCTTCAAGATCACCATCATCATCGGGGTCGGGACCATCCCCCTCATGTTCCGGGTGGTGCGCGCCTCCAGTCTGTCGGTGGCGAACCGCGACTTCGTGATCGCTGCCCGCACCATGGGGGCGACCACCTCCCGCATCCTCTTCCGCGAGATCCTCCCGAACGTGGTGCCGGTCGCGATGACCTTCGGGCTCATCACGGTCGCGGGGGTGATCGTGCTCGAGGGTTCGCTCGCGTTCCTGGGCCTGTCGGTCGCGCTCCCGACGCCGTCGTGGGGAAACCTCATCGCGGAGGGTTCGGCCAACGGCAACCTCTCGATCAACCCCTACATCATGCTGTGGCCCGCCGCGGCGATGTTCCTCCTCCTGCTCTCGATCAACCTGATCGGCGACCGGCTGCGCCAGAAGTTCGACATCCGCGAAGGGCTCTTGTGATCGGTCGGCCCGGGCGCACGCGGACCGTCGAGTTCCCCGACCTCGACGACCGCCGCACGCCGCTGCTCGAGGTCGAGGACCTGCACACCTCCTTCCGCACGACGAGAGGCACGGTGCACGCGGTCGACGGGATCTCCCTCACCGTCCACGCGGGCACCACTCTCGGCATCGTCGGTGAGTCGGGCTCGGGAAAGACGGTGCTGTCGCGGTCGATCATGGGCCTCTTGCCGGTGCGAGACGTGGTCAAGAGCGGAACGGTCCGCTTCGCGGGCCACGAGATCACCGAGATGGCACCCGACGAGCTCCGGCAGGTCTGGGGCGCCGAGATGAGCATGATCTTCCAGGACCCGATGACCGCGCTCAACCCGGTAAAGCGGGTGGGCGTCCAGATCACCGAGTCACTCCGGCTGCACCTCGGCATGAGCCGCTCCGAGGCCAACGCGACCGCGATCGAGCTCCTCCGATCGGTGGGAATCCCCTCCCCCGAAGAGCGGCTCCGCTGGTACCCGTTCCAGCTGTCGGGGGGCATGCGACAGCGGGTGATGATCGCGATCGCGCTCGCCTGCGCGCCGCGCCTCGTCCTCGCCGACGAGCCGACCACCGGGCTCGACGTGACCGTCCAGGCCCAGATTCTCGACCTGCTGGCCTCTCTCCAGCGCGAACGCCACATGGCGGTGATCCTCGTCACTCACGACCTCGGCGTGGTCGCCAGCCGTGCCGACGAGATCGTGGTGATGTACGCGGGGCGGATCGTCGAGCGGGCTCCGACCGAGCGGCTGTTCGCCGACACCCACATGCCCTACACCCACGCGCTGATGGACTCGATCCCGCGGTTGTCCGAGCCGAGCGGAGCACGGCTGCACGCGATCGCCGGCCGGCCGCCGGACCTGATCCATCCGCCCACCGGCTGCCGGTTCGCCCCCCGGTGCCCCTACGCGCGGGACAAGTGCCGTGAGAGCGAGCCGCCGTTGCGGACCGCCGGCTCGCCCGACCACCTCTTCGCCTGCTGGTTCCCCCTCGTCCACGGCCGCCCGACCGCACCGGGCGCGGCGCAGGAGGCCCACGCCCCGGGCACCGGGCTCGACGCCGGTGCCGGTCCCGACCACAAGCCCGAGGTCACCGCCCCGTGAGTGCGACGCAGCCGAACGGACCCGAGGCGGTGGGCGGCGTGGCCGAGGCGGTGGACGGCGTGGCCGAGGCGAACGGCGCCCTCCCGCCCGAGGGCGGCGACGCGGCGGCCGACGACGACCTCCTCGAGGTCGAGAACCTGGTGGTCGAGTTCCGCCGCGGCGGCCAACGCGTGCAGGCGGTGTCGGGAATCAGCTTCGAGGTGCGCAACGGCGAGACGCTCGGGCTGGTCGGCGAGTCGGGCTGCGGCAAGTCGACCACCGGCCGCACGCTCGTCCAGGTGCAGCCGCCCACTTCGGGGGCCATCCGCTTCCGCGGCCACGACCTCGCCGCGACCGCGACCCGCCGCCAGCGCGACGTCCGCTCGAAGATCCAGATGATCTTCCAGGACCCGATCTCCTCGCTGAACCCCCGGCGGAGGGTGAAGGACATCGTCGCCGAGCCGCTCGTCATCTTCCGCCGCGGCACCCGGAGCGAACGGGCCGAGAAGGTCCGGGCGATGCTCGAGGCGGTCGGGATCGACCCCGAGGCAGCCGGCGACCGTCGCCCGCAGGAGTTCTCCGGCGGTCAGTGCCAGCGGATCAGCATCGCCCGCGCCCTCATGGCGGAGCCCGACCTCTTGATCTGCGACGAGCCGGTCTCCGCGCTCGACGTCTCCATCCAGGCGCAGATCCTCAATCTGCTGGCGGACCTGAAGGGGCGTTTCGGTCTGACCATGCTCTTCATCGCCCACGACCTGGCCGTGGTCAAGAACGTGAGCGACCGGGTGGCGGTGATGTACCTCGGGAAGCTGGTCGAGGTGGCCGGCTCCGACGAGCTCTACCGGTCGGCCGCGCATCCCTACACCGACGCCCTGCTCGCGTCGATCCCCGAGCCGGACCCCGAGCGGCGCGGCGAGCAGCGTGTGCTCTCCGGAGAGCTGCCCTCCCCCCTCGACCCCCCGTCGGGCTGTCGCTTCCGGACCCGCTGCCCCTACGCCCAGCAGCGCTGCGCCGACGAAGAGCCCCTCCTCCGCGACGTCGCGCCGGGGCACCAGGTGGCATGCCACTTCCCGCTCAGCGGTTCCGGCGGGAACGGATCGGAGACGGCGACCGCGCGGCCGGCGGCCACGTCTGCCTGAGGTCTGCCCGAACCGCTGCTCGAGCCGCCTCGAAGGCCGGCTCAGCTCTCCGGTGTCGGTGGCTGCTCGGGAGCGGCTCCGGGGCCGGCAGCCTCTGCCGCCCCGGTGTCGGGGGCCGGGCGCTCCTCGCCCGTCCCACCCTCCGTCTCCGGTCCGTGCTCGGCCACGTAGTCGGCCCAGGCGGCCTGGGCCTCGGTCTCGGGGGTGAAATCGCCCTCGGCGAATTCGAAGGGCCCGACGTAGTTGCCCTCCGCGTCGTAGGCGTGCTCCCCGAAGGCCTCGCGGTACTCCTCGGAGACCTCGCCGCCCTCGGCCGCCTGCTTGATCGAGAGGCTGATCCGTCGCCGCTGGAGGTCGATGTCGATGATCTTCACCCACAGCTCCTCGCCCGGGGTGACCACCTGCTCTGGAAGGTCCACGTGGTGGCCGGCCATCTCCGAGATGTGCACGAGTCCCTCGATGCCGTCCCCGACCTGGACGAAGGCTCCGAAGGGGACCAGCTTGGTGATGCGGCCGTAGACGAGCTCGCCGACCTGGTGGGAGTTCGCGAACTCCTGCCAGGGGTCGGCCTGGGTGGCCTTCAGCGAGAGGCTGATCCGCTCCTTGGAGAGATCGACGTCGAGCACCTCGACCTCGATCTCGTCACCCACCGACACCACCGAGGAGGGATGGTCGACGTGCTTCCAGGAGAGTTCCGACACGTGGACCAGTCCGTCCATGCCGCCGAGGTCGACGAACGCGCCGAAGTTGACCACCGAGGAGACCACGCCGCGACGGCGCTCGCCGGGCTTCAGGTTGACCAGGAACTCGCCGCGCTGCTCCTTTTGGGTCTCCTCCAGCCAGGCCCTCCGCGAGAGGACCACGTTGTTGCGGTTGCGGTCGAGCTCGATGATCTTCGCCTCGATGGTGCGTCCGACGTAGGGCTGGAGCTCGCGCACCCGGCGCAGCTCGACCAGCGACGCGGGAAGGAAGCCGCGCAGGCCGATATCGACGATCAGACCACCCTTGACCACCTCGATGACCGGGCCGGCGACCACCTCGTCGGCCTCCTTCAGCTTCTCGATGGTGCCCCACGCGCGCTCGTACTGCGCTCGCTTCTTCGAGAGGATCAGGCGCCCCTCCTTGTCCTCCTTCTGGAGGACGAGCGCCTCGATCTTCTCGCCCAGCGAGACGATCTCCGAAGGGTCGACGTCGTTGCGGATCGAGAGCTCCCGCACCGGGATCACGCCTTCGGACTTGAAGCCGATGTCGAGGAGGACCTCGTCGCGGTCGATCTTCACCACCATGCCCTCGACCAGGTCGCCGTCGTCGAACTCGACGATCGTGCCGGCCATCGCGTCCTCGAGCGACGCGCCCCCGAGGTCGTCCTCGGTCACGGAACGGGGGGTGTAGGTCCCGTTCTCGTCGAAGCTCCCCATCGCCTCGGGGGAGAGCAGGGCGGTGCCATCGGGCACGGTCTGAGTGTCGGACATGGAAGAGGTCACTCGCTTTCCGGACAGTTCGCCGCGTTCCACGCAGTCGGCGGCATCGAAGACGCGGCCGCTCGTCGACGGCCGGCCTTCGATCGTACCCGACGGGCCCGCCGGCGACGACCGCCCCTCGTGCGCGGGGCGGTCAGCCCCCCTTCGCGTCGGCCCAGGAGTCGCCCCACGCCAACGCGACCTTCAAGGGCACCGTCAGCTCCACCGCCCCGGTCATCGCCTCCCGGGTGAGGGACTCGACCTCGCTCTCCTCGCCCGGTGCGACATCGACCAGCACCTCGTCGTGGACCTGCAGCACGAGGTCGGAGGCGAGCCCACCGGCCTCGAGACCTTCGTCGAGCCGCACCAGGGCCATCTTGAACAGGTCGGCGGCGAGCCCCTGGATCCCCGCGTTCATCGCCTGCCGCTCGGCGGCCTGGCGCAGCTGGTAGTTGGAGGACACCAGGTCCGGCAGTGGGCGTCGGCGGCCGAAGGCGGTGACCGTGTAGCCCACCGAGCGAGCGTCAGCGACGGCACCCTCCATGTACTCGCGGACCGAGGGGAACGCCGAGAAGTAGGCGGAGAGGATCTCCTGAGCCTGCTCGACCGGGACCCCGAGCCGCTGGGACAGCCCGTAGGCCTCCATCCCGTACGCGAGCCCGTAGGAGACCATCTTGGCGGTGCTCCGCTGCGCGCCGGTCACCTCGTCACGGTCGATGCCGAACACGCGGGCGGCCACCGTCCGGTGGATGTCCTCCCCCGCCGCGAACGCCGCGGTCAGGCCCGGATCGCCGGAGAGGTGGGCGATGGCCCGGAGCTCGACCTGGTCGTAGTCGGCCACGAGCAGCCGCCGTCCCTCGGAGGGGACGAACGCTTCGCGGAAGCGGCGTCCCTCCTCGGTGCGCACCGGGATGTTGTGGAGGTTGGGCCGGTCCGAGGACAGGCGCCCCGTACGCGCGACCGTCTGGCGGAAGGTCGCGTGGATGCGCCCGTCGGGGCCGACCTCTCCGGCGAGACTCTCCCCGTAGGTGGAGCGCAGCTTCTCGACCTCGCGGTAGCGAAGCAGCGCCTCGACGATGGGGTGCTGGTCGCGTAGCTGTTCGAGCGTCCGTGCGTCGGTCGAGAAGCCGGTCTTCGTCTTGCGCACCGGGGTGAGGCCCAGCTTCTCGTAGAGCACCGCGCGGAGCTGGGGCACCGAGTTGACCTTGAAGGGCTCGCCCGCAAGATCCTGGATGGTGGCCTCGAGCGAGGCGCACTCCTCGGCGAGCTCCGCGCCGATCGTCCGCAGGACCTCGCGATCGACCGGGATCCCGGTGACCTCCATCCGTGCGAGGACCCGGACGAGGGGACGCTCGACCTTCTCGAAGAGCTCGGCCTCCTCCAGCGCGGTGAGCGCGGCGAGCAACGGCGCCCGCAGCCGGGCGAGCGCGCCGGCCAGCTGTGCGGCCCGGCGGGCGCCGGGGTCGAGCGCGGCGCCGTCGGGTCCGCTCGCCGCCGCCGACCCGTCGGGAGCGGTCGCCTCCTCCAGAGCGAACGCGCCCTGGCCGGCTCCTCCCTCGCCGTCGTCGAGCTCCACACCGAGGTACCGGGCGGCGAGGTCGGCGATCCGGTATCGCTCGGTGGTGGGGTCGAGCAGATAGGCCGCCACCGCGGTGTCCATCGCCAGCTGGGTGATGTCCACGCCGAGCGGGAGGAGCGAGCGCATGATCTCCTTCGCGTCGTGCGCGACGACACCGACGCCGTCCCGGCCCAGACCCACGGCGAGGGCCGACAGCACCCGCGGCTCTCCGAGCAGCGGGGACGCGCCCTGGCCGTCGGCGCCGAGGTAGAGCACCGAGGTCGGCGGCGCGTCGTCGTCCCCGTGCTCGAGGGCGAACGTGAGGTCGCGGAGGGGGGTCCGCCCCGGGTCCCCGGTAAAGGACGCGACGAGAGCGACCCGGCCGGCGCCGGCTCGCGCCGCGCCGAAGACCCGCTCCAGCCCCTCGGCGGCGGCAGCCACGGTCGCCGGCACCTCCACCTCGGGCGCCTCCACCCACGACGGGGCCTCGACGGCGAGCGCCGTGGCGCCGGCTCCGGGTGCGCCTGTCGGGATCACTCCCTCCGCGCCGGGCGCGGGCGAGCCCATCAGTCCTTCGCCCATCAGCGCGGAAACCCGCGTCCAGAGGGTCCGCAGCTCGAGCTCGCCGAAGACCCGGCGCGCCTCTTCCGGATCCCATCCCCCGAGTGCGAGATCGGTCACGTGCACGTCGAGCGGGATGTTCCGGACGAGCGGGATCACCTCCGCGTTGCGTCGCACCTGCTCGGCGTGCTCGGCCAGGTTGGCGCGGAGCTTCGGGGAGAGCGCGTCGAGGTGCGCGTAGAGCGTGTCGAGGTCGCCGTACTCGTTGATCAGCTTGGCGGCGGTCTTCTCCCCCACCCCGGGCACCCCGGGCAGATTGTCCGACGGGTCGCCGCGCAGCGCGGCGAGCAGCGCGTACTTCTCGGGACGCACGCCGGTGCGCCCCTCGATTCCCGCTTCGTCGTAGAACGCGTAGTCGCTGACGCCCTTGCGGTTGTAGAGGACCTGGACATAGGGGTCCTCGACCAGCTGGAAGGAGTCGCGGTCGCCGGTGACCACGATCACCCTGCGCCCGCGGTCGCGTGCCTCGGTGGCGAGGGTGGCGAGCACGTCGTCGGCCTCGAACCCGGGGGCGCCGATCACCGGGATCGCGAGCGAGCCGAGGACCGTGCGGATCATGTCGAACTGCGGTGTCAGGTCGTCGGGCGTCTCCGCCCGCCCCTCCTTGTAGTCATCGACGATCTCGTCGCGGAAGGTCCCTCCCGGGAGGTCGAAGGCGACCGCGACCCCGCTCGGGCGCTGCTCGCGGATGAGCATGGCCAGCATCGAGGTGAAGCCGTGGACCGCATTGGTGACCAATCCCGTCGAGGTGACGAGCGTCGCCGGCAGCGCGAAGTAGGCGCGGAACCCGAGCGACATCCCGTCGAGGAGGACGAGCGGTCCGGTGGGTTCGCCGTCGGCCGGCGGGGTGACGGCGCCGCCGGTCGCGGTGGCGCCGGTTGCGGTGGCGGTCGCCGAGGAGGCGGCGCCCGGCGACGGTCCCGACGCCCGCTTCGAGGTCCGACGCGCGGGAGAGGTGGCAGGCATGGCCGGCGGTTCCGTCAGGGGACGAGGGAGCCGTCGATGACCCGACGTGCCACGTCCATCATCCGGGTCCGGGTCCCCATCGCGGTCTTCTGCACGAAGTCGAAGGCCTCGGCCTCCGACAGACCCGAGCGCTCCATGAGCAGCCCCTTCGCCTCGTCGACCAGGCGCCGCGTCTCGATCTTGTCCTCCGCGCTGGCCCGGCCGCCGTCGGCCCCGTCGGCCACCGCCTGGCGTGCCTCGGCGTCGATCGCCCACTCCTGCTCGCAGCGCGCCACCGCCTGGTCGATCGCCGGGATCAGCTCGATCCGCTGGAAGGGCTTCACCAGGTACGCGGCGACCCCCGCGTCGCGCGCCTGGTCGATCAGGTTGCGCTGGCTGAAGGCGGTGAGGATGAGCACTGCGACCTTCACGTCGAGATCCTGGATCGCCCGCGCCGCGGCCAGCCCGTCGGTGCCGGGCATCTTCACGTCGAGGATGACCAGGTCGGGCCGCTGGGTGCGCACCAGCTCGACCGCCTCGTCGCCCTGCCCGGTCTCCCCGACCACCTCGTAGCCCTCGTCGACGAGGATCTCCTTCAGGTCGAGGCGGATGATCGCCTCGTCTTCGGCGATGACCACACGCCGTGCCATCGTCAACAGCCACCTCCCTCGGACCCGTCCGCCGGATCCGTCCGCGGCCCGAGACGGGTCCTGTCTCGGCGGGGCCCGATCAACGACCCACCACCTTGCTCTTCCCCGTACCGCGGTCGCGCCGCAGTCCGTGCGCGCGACCCCGCGCCAGGGGGCCGGTGACCCGCCGACGATCGCCCCTCGTGCTTCGCGGAGCCCGCGCTCAACCGGGACCGACCACGAGTCGGTCGAGCAGCTCGTCCTGGCGGCGCTCGAGCTCGGCGATGGTCTCGAGCAGCCGCTGACGGTTCTGGGTCATGACCGCCATGTGCCGGCTCGCCTCGTCGTGCTCCTTGGCCGCCACCGGGGTCTCCGAGACCAGGGCCCGGAGGCGGGTGTCGTCGGCCATCTCGCTGACCACCATCAGCTGCTCCTCGAGCACGGCCAGCTCGTTGCGCGCGCGGACGAGCCGCTGGTGCGCGTCGTTGAGGCGGCGTTCGACCATGGTCCGGTGCATTGGAAGGGCAATTCTACGCACGGGCGCGGGTTCCGGGCGCGGGTGGTGGATCGGCCGGGCCACCTGCCCCGATGTCCGGATCACCGGGGTCCGGCCACGACGACCTCGTGGCGGACCAGATGGCGGGCGACCAGGTCCGGGTCGGGAGCGGGTCCCATGCCGGGACCGGGAGGCACCACGGCGGTGAGTCGAGCAGGCCCCGGCGCGGCGATGACCGGGCCCGGATGCGAGTCCGGTGCGACCAGGTCCTCGGCCAGGTACCACGACGCGGGGCTGAGGTCGCCCGGCCAGGCGAACCCTGGCAGCGCGGCGAGCGCCGCGTTCGCGCCACGGGCGTAGGCCGACTCGAACATGCCGCCGATCCACATGGGAACCCCGGCGGCGGTGCACCACGAGACCACCTCGAGCGCCGCGCCGATCCCCCCGAGCCGCGCGGGCTTCACGCAGACGACCGAGCAGGCACCACGGTCGACCGCCTCGCGGACCCGAGCGGGCGAGTCGAGGCTTTCGTCGACGCAGACCGGCGTCTTGAGGCGTCGAGCGAGGCGGACGTGCGCGTCGAGCTCGCCGCGGCCGAAGGGCTGCTCGATGCAGAGCAGACCGAACCGGTCGAGGCCTGCGAGATGCTCGGTTGCGTCCTCGACGTAGGAGCCGTTCGCGTCGACCTGCAGCGAGAGTGCGGGAAAGGAGGCCTTCACCGCCGCGACCGGTTCGACGTCCCATCCGGGGCCGATCTTCAGCTTCACCCGGCCGGCGCCGGCCTCGGTCAGCGAGGCGACGGTTGCGACGAGCGCGTCCGTGGTCGCCGCGGTGCCGGCCACCGCGCCCGCGGCGATCTCTCTGCCCCCGACACCGATGAGAGCGCCGAACGCGCGTCCCGAGGCTCGCAGGTGTGCATCGGCGACGGACATCTCGAGGGCGGCGAAGGCCATCGGGGTGTGACCGCCTCGGTCGCGCACCTCGTCGAGCTGCGAGGGCCCCGGGAGCCGGCCACGGTCACGGGCTGCCCCCACCAGGGCCGGGACGAGGGCCCGTTCGAGCGAAGCGAAGGCGCTGGGCAGGTCCTCGGCGACGTAGGCGTCGTCCCCGAGCGCGGCGCACTCCCCCCATCCTTCGATCACACCGTCCCCGTCGGTCGCACGCACCCGCACCAGCCCGAGCGGGCGCCGCTCGTAGCTCGCGGTCGCCGTGCGCACCGCGCGGCGGAACGGAAGCTCCACCCAGAAGAGATCGACGGCAGCGAGGACGAGCGCGCTCCCGTCTCCGAGTCGGGTCCACGCCGCGCGCGCTGCTTCGGCCGCACCCGTGGCGCCTGCGGCCGCACCCGTGGCGCCTGCGCTGCCGGCATCCGCGACGTCGTCGTGTTCGGCGCGGTCGACCATTGCGGGCGAGCCTACGGCGCCACCCCGATCACGCTCGGGCCCGCCGGTAGGCTGCCCGACCACCGGCCCGGGTGGCGGAATGGCAGACGCGGTGGACTCAAAATCCACTGTCCGAAAGGACATGCGGGTTCGACTCCCGCCCCGGGCACACACGCCGCCGGCGCCGACCGGGTGCTCGGAGGGCGCACGGCGCAGCCTCGATCAGGGTCGGGGCACGGACGCGAACACCGAGAGGGTGAACCAGTCGGGCAGGACCCGGCACAGAGGGCGCGAACCGAGCAGTTCGACGCCTCCGGAACGGATTGCCTCGGACCAGCTCAGATCGCCGTTCCAGACATTGGTGAGATCCCGGAGCCGCGCGACGACCGTCACGTCCACCTCGTAGCCCGGGTCCACGTCGCAGACGTCGGCCTCGCCCGCGGTGATCACGAGCCACCAGTGGCGGGCCTTGGCGGGCACGTCGAGGAAGCGGAACTCCACCACGGTCCGGCCCTCGGGCACGGCTGCATGGTCGATGTTGCGGTGCATGTCCCAGAGCAAAAGCTGCGGGTCGAGGTCCTCGTCGCCCAGCTGACCGATCCACCGGACGCCCCAGGCCCCGAGGGCTTCGACCACCGGCCGCAATTCCTGTCCCGCCGGGGTGAGCAGGTATTCCACGTCGTTGCCCTCGGCCCGTCGCTCGACGATGCCGGCGCGGACGAGCTGCTGCAGACGCTTGGACAAGAGTCCAGGCGACATCCGCGGCACGCCTCGGCGGAGCTCGTTGAAGCGCCGGCTGCCGGTCACCAGCTCGCGGACGACGAGCAGGGTCCAGCGTTCGTCGAGCAGTTCCATCGCCTTCGCCACCGGACAGAACTGATGGTACGAGGACCCCACGTTCGCAGGCTAGCTCGGTACAGATCTTGAACTAGTGGGGCGACCCGCCGGTCCGTACCGTTCGTCGTGGGGAACGAGGTCACCGGATCGGCGCAGGCCGTCACCGGTCGGCGTCGCCCCCGGTGATCGGGACCGAAACGGGGAGGACCACATGACTGCACCGGCCGACACGATCGACGAGGACCGTGCCCTGAAGGCGAAACACCGGGCGATGTGGTCCCTCGGCGACTACCCCACCGTGGCCCTCGACCTCATCCCGGATCTGGGCGCCGTCCTGGTGGACGCATGCGGCATCGGACCCGGCGACCGGGTTCTCGACGTGGCGGCCGGACCTGGCAATGCAGCGATCGCCGCCGCGAAAGTCGGGGCCGCGGTGGTGGCGTCCGACCTCACCCCGGAGCTCCTCTCCGCCGGCAGGCGGTACGCCGAGCGGACCGGCGTCGCGCTCGAGTGGCGCGAGGCCGACGCCGAGGCACTGCCCTTCCCCGACCATTCGTTCGACGCCGTGGTCTCCTGCGTCGGGATCATGTTCGCGCCCCATCACCAGGCCAGTGCGGACGAGCTCGTCCGGGTCTGCCGGCCGGGTGGCGCCATCGGCCTCCTCAGCTGGACGCCCGAGGGCTTCATCGGCCAGATGCTCGCCACGATGAAGCCCTACGTCGCGCCGCCTCCTGCGGGCGTGCAACCTCCCACCCTCTGGGGTGCCGAGGATCACGTGCGCTCGCTGCTCGGCGACCGGATCATCGACGTGGAGGTGCGTCGGCAGGCCGTCACGATCGACCGGTTCCGGGATCCCGACGAGTTCCGCGACTACTTCAAGGGCAGCTACGGACCGACCATCGCCGCGTACCGGGGCATCGCCGACGACCCGGAGCGAACGGTCGCGCTCGACGCCGAGCTGTCCGAACTCGCTCGCCGTCACGGCCTGGGTGACGAGTCGGCGCGCTTTGACTGGGAGTACCTCCTCTTCACCGCGCGAACCGTCGAGTGAGTCGCCGACGTCTGCCGACGGGCGGTGCACCGGCGATCCTCTCCGCCACCGACCTCGAGGTGACCATCCGGTAAGCACGGGTGCTCCGAGGAGTCGTGCCACACTGGTCCGACACCGCGGTCGAGGTCGGCCGGATTCGTCGGAGAGGAGTCGTCAGTGCTGGCCTTCACCTTCCCTGGACAGGGATCGCAGCGGTCCGGCATGGGCGCCGCCTGGACCGAGCATCCGTCCTGGGAAGTCGCGGCAGAGGCGTCCGAGGTCGCCGGGCGCGACCTGACCGCGCTGCTCCTCGACGCCCCGATGGAGGAGCTCACGAGGACCGCCAACGCGCAACTGGCGACCTTCGTGATGAGCCTCGTGGTGCTCGACGCGGTCGAGCGACTCGGTCTGACCCCCGCTGCCGGCGCCGGGCACAGCCTCGGCGAGTACACCGCCCTCGTCGCCTCGGGAGCGCTGTCGCTGCCGGACGGGACCCGGTTGGTCATCGAACGCGGCGAGGCGATGCAGACGGCAGCCGACGAGCGTCCGGGGACGATGGCCGCCCTGATCGGGATCGCCGACGACGACGCGGAGGCCGCCTGCCAGCGGGCCGAGGACGACGTATGGGTCGCGAACTACAACGCGCCCGGTCAGGTGGTGGTCGCCGGGACGGAGGCGGGCATCGCGGCGGCCGTGGAGCATGCGAAAGAGCTCGGCGCACGGAAGGTGCTCCCGATCCCGGTCTCTGGGGCGTTCCACACCCCGTTGATGCGCCCAGCGCGGGGGCGACTCCGCGAGACGCTCGACTCCGTCGAGTTCCACGCACCCGAGGTGCCGGTCGTCGCCAACGTCGACGCCCGGGTGCACGGGGACGCGGCCGAATGGCCCGGCCTCCTGTCCGCCCAGCTGTGCAGCCCGGTGCGCTGGCGCCACTCGCTCGAGACGCTCGGCGGCCGCGGGGCGACGGTGATCGCCGAGCTCGGCCCCGGTGGCGTCCTGACCGGTATGGTCCGGCGGACCACGCCCGAGGTGCGGGGCGTGTCGGTCGCGGCGCCGGCCGACCTCGACAAGCTGATGGACACGGTCGCGGGCTCGGACGAATGGTCCGGCTCGACGCCGGCCCACCAGGGTGAGCACCTCTACACCTCGGAGCGGGTCGTCGTCAGCCCGGCACCCGGGGTCTTCGAGCCCGAAGTCGACCTCGCCGCGCTCGAGAGCAACGAGCTCGCCGAGGCGACGGCTGCCCCCGGCAGTGGGAGGGGATCCGCACCCGGGTCGCTGCTCGGGGTCGGCGACCGCGTCGGCACGGTCGGGCCGAACGACGTGCGGACGCCCTTCGACGGCGTACTCGTCCGCTGGCTCGCCGTGCGCGGCGAACGGGTGGTCGAGGGGCAACCGGTCGCATGGATCCGGACCCGCACGAAGGAGGACGGAGGGTGAGCAACGACGAGGTCGGGTCGACCGGTCGGGTGGTCCTCGTGACCGGAGGCTCGCGCGGTATCGGGTTGGCCTGTGCCCGCTGGTTCCTCGACCACGGCGACCGGGTGGCGGTCACCTCACGGTCGGCGCCGGCTGCCGCCGAGGTCCCCTCGGACCCCGATCGCTTCGTGGCGATCACCTGCGACGTGACCGACGCCGAGCAGGTCGAGCGCTCGTTCGCGGAGCTCGAGGAGCGGTGGGGCCCGGCCGAGGTGGTGGTCGCCAACGCCGGCATCACCAGGGACATGCTCCTCCTGCGCATGGGCGAGGACGCGTGGTCCGAGGTCATCGAGACCAACCTGACTGCCGCGTTCCGGGTCGCCAAGCGGGCGCTCGCCAAGATGCTTCGCCTCCACCGGGGTCGCATCGTCTTCGTGTCCTCGGTCGGGGCCTTCATCGGTTCGGCAGGTCAGGCCAACTACGCCGCCTCGAAGGCGGGCCTCGTCGGGCTGGCCCGCTCGATGGCCCGAGAGGTCGCCAGCCGGTCGATCACCGTCAACGTGGTCGCCCCGGGCCTGGTCGAAACGAATATGCTCGCTGCACTCGGTGCACAACGAGTGAACGAATTCCAGGCCCAGGTCCCCCTGGGCCGGCTGGCCCAGCCCGAGGAAGTGGCCGAAGCCGTCGGGTTCCTCGCCTCCGAAGGCGCCGGGTACGTGACGGGCGTGGTCCTTCCGGTCGACGGGGGCCTTGCCATGGGCCTCTGATCCACGCCCGCGAGATGCACCATCACACCGACAGTCGGATCCCGGGCCGACCGGGCAGAAAGGGAGCGATGCCGTGAGCGACGACGAGGCGTTCGAGCAGTTCAAGGAGTGCGCGATCGAGGTGCTGCAGGTCCCCTCCGACAAGGTGACCCGCGACGCACGGTTCGCCGAGGACCTCGACGCCGACAGTCTCGACCTCGTCGAGCTGGTGATGGCGCTCGAGGAGTCCTTCGACGTGTCGGTCAACGAGTCCGAGCTCGAGGGGATCGAGACGATCGGCCAGGCCTTCGACCTGATCACCGCCAAGATCTGATGCTGCTCCGCACCGGCCCCGAGGGACCGGTCCGCGGACGGCGCGTCGCGATCACGGGCATCGGCGCGCTGTCGTGCTGCGGCATCGGGACCGACGCGCTCTGGAACGGGCTCAACGGACCGGCGCCGGTCGGCGAGCGACGCGTGCCCGCCTTCGACCCCGAACGCTGGTTCACCGCGAAAGAGGCACGGCAGGTCGACCGCTTCACGCAGTTCAGCGTGGCCGCTGCCGTCATGGCGCTCGAGGACGCCGGTGACGTGCTCGCGGATCCGGGCCGCTCCGGCGTGGTGATGGGCACCGGGGTCGGCGGCCTCGAGTCCCTCGAGAACCAGATCCTGCTCTTCGGTGAGAAGGGCCCCCGCCGCGTGTCCCCCCGGCTCGTCCCGATGATGATGTCCAACGCAGGCGCAGCGACGATCTCGATACGACTCGGTTGGCACGGGCCGTCCGAGACGGTCACGACCGCCTGCGCCGCGGGCGCGCACAGCATCGCCCACGCGGCACGGCTCGTGGCCTCCGGCCGCTGCGACGTCGCGATCGGCGGCGCCTCCGAGGCGGGGATGACCCCCGTCGGCATCGCCGCCTTCTCCAACATGACCGCGCTGTCGACCTCCGGGGAGTCGCGGCCCTTCGACGTCCGCCGTGACGGGTTCGTGATCACCGAAGGCGCCGGTGCGTTCGTGCTCGAGTCGTGGGACCACGCGGTGGCCCGCGGTGCGCGGATCCAGGGCCGAGCTTGCCGGCGCGGCCAGCACCGCCGACGCCCACCACATCACCGCGCCGGTCCCCGGACGGGTCCGGCGCCGCCGCCTGCATGGACGCTCGCGATGGAGGACGCCGGCGTCACGGCGGCCGAGATCGGCCACATCAACGCACACGGGACCTCCACCCCGCTCAACGACCTCGCGGAGGCCGACGCGATCACCAAGGTGTTCGGTCACCCCGGTCCGCCGGTGACCTCGACCAAGGGGATCACCGGGCACGGGCTCGGCGCGAGCGGGGCGATCGAGGCCGTCGCCGTCGTGCTCAGCATCGAGCACCGGCTGATCCCCCCCACCGCCGGTCTCGAACAGCCCGATCCGGACATCACCCTCGACCTGGTGGCCGGCGGAGCGCGGGCGTGGGACCCCACACCGGTGCTCTCCAACTCGTTCGGATTCGGCGGTCACAACGGCTGCCTGGTGATCGCCCCCGCCTGACGTACGGCGACGCGCTCCGCCGCCGGCGGGCGCTCCCTCTACGGTTGAGGACCCATGCCCGAGCAGCCCACCCGTACCGCACCGGAGGGGAAACGCCGCGCGCCGGACGAGACGGGGGCCGTGCGGGTCCCGTCGGCCGACGGCGGAAACGGGCCCGCGACGACGACCTCGCAGTCGGCGCGTTCAGCTCGAACGGTCCCTGGCCGGTCGATCCCCCGACCATGGCCTGGCGGTACCCGGCGGACGCCGAGGGCGACATCGACCTGCTGCGCTCGCAGGCGGCCGGGCTCGCCCGGACCGCTGGTCCGGCCCCCAGCACCTCCCCTCGGTGACCCGGGTGCTCGCGGTCGGATTCCGCCTCGGGTGGGCGCTGCTCGCGCTGGGGCCTCCGCGAGCGGGGCACTCCCGCGGTCGCGGGCCGGTCTTTCGCGGCGTCTGCGCCCGGCCTTCGAGCGCCTCGGGCCGACCTACATCAAGCTCGGCCAGATCCTCTCCTCCGGTGAGGGCATCTTCCCCGAGGAGCTCGTCGACGAGTTCCGGCTGCTGCGCGACCGGGTCCCGCCCGAGCCGTTCTCCACCGTCCGGCGCACGGTCGAAGAGGATCTCGGTCGCCCGCTCGCCGAGGTCTTCGTCTCCTTCGACCGCACCCCGATCGCCTCGGCATCGATCGCCCAGGTCCACGCCGCGACCCTGCGGACCGGCGAACGGGTGGTCGTGAAGGTGCAGCGCCGGGCCGTCGCCTCGCTGGTGCGGCTCGACATCGCCTCCATGTCGTGGATCGCGCCCCATGCTGGTCGGTCGGATTCCGGTGACGGCGCTCTCCAACCCTCCCGCGCTGGTCGAGCTCTTCGCGGAGACGATCGTCGAGGAGCTCGACTTCCGCCTCGAGGCCCAGAACATGCTGGACATCGCGCGCGGTGTTCGCGGTGGAGGGCGAGCGGGCGGTCGTCGTCCCCCGCCCACACCCCGAGCTGGTCACCCGACGGGTCCTGGTGATGGAGCACCTGCGGGGCTACGCCTGGGGAGAAGCCGCCGCGATGCGGTCGGCCGGAATCGACACCGCGGCGGTGTTGCGGTGCACCCTCATCGCCTTCCTCGAGGGCACCCTCCTCTACGGGGTCTTCCACGGCGACCTCCACAGCGGCAACCTGCTCGTCCAGGACGACGGCACCGTCGCGCTGCTCGACTTCGGGATCACCGGCCGACTCGACGAGCGCAAGCGCCTCGCCTTCCTCCGCCTCGAGATGGGCGCGACCACCAACGACATCCGGATCCAGGTCGAGGCGCTCCGCGACCTCGGCGCGCTACCGCCCGACGCCGACGTCGAGGCGGTGATCCGCGACCTCGGGCTCGACCGGCCCCCGGTGGACCCGACGACGATGACCGCCGACGAGATGGTCGCCGAGCTCCGCGAGGTCACGAAGGCCCTGCTCGGCTACGGGGCCCGCCTGCCGAAGGAGCTCATGCTCTTCGTGAAGAACATCCTCTTCCTCAACGGTGCGATGGCGACCATGGCCCCCGACGTCGACATCCTCGAGGAGGTCATGACCATCGCCACCTACTTCACCGAGCACCACGGCGCGCAGATCGCGCGCGATGTCGGAGCGGAGGCGATCACCACGCCGATCGACCTCGACGGCTATCGGGCCGCGCTCGGGTTCGCCGACGACGCCGGGACGATCACCTTCCGCGACCTCCAGGAGCGTCGCGAGCTGATCCGCCGGCGCCTGCAGCAGGGCGCGCGGGAGAGCCGGAGGACCTCGTTCCTCGCGGCCCTCCGCCGGATCGTCCGGCCCGGCCGCGGGCTGACGATCTCAGCCGCGCGTCGATCGCCCGCCGGAGCGACGACACGAAGGCCGCGGCGCCTTCGGGACCCTCGCCCGCCGAGCACGCGCCGGACCAGGGCCGAGCCGACGGCCACCCCGTCGGCCACCTGGCACGCCTCGGCGGCCTGCTCGGGGGTCGAGACCCCGATGCCCACGCAGACCGGAAGGTCGGTCACCGACCGGGCCCGGGCCGCGACCTCGACCGCGGTGGCCGCCAAGCCGGTCCTGCTCACCGGTCACGCCCATGCGCCCCACCGCGTAGACGAAGCCCCTCGACCGCTCGCAGATCGGCGGCGACCCGGTCCTGCGGGGTCGACGGCGCCACGAGCAGCACCGTCGCGATCCCTGCCCGGTCGGCGGCCGACGGCCCACTCCCCGACCTCCTCGAGCGGGAGGTCGGGGATGATCACGCCCGTCGACCCCTGCTTCGGCCATCTGTCCCGCGATTCGCTGCGTGGCCCGCCCGGAAGATCAGGTTGTAGTAGGTCATCGCCACGAGCGGGACGCCGACGTCGACCCGGTCAGGTCGGCGAGGATCCCCTCGGGCGTCGTCCCCCGCTCGAGCGCACGGAGGGACGCCTCTTGGATGGTAGGTCCGTCGATCATCGGATCCGAGAACGGGATCCCCACCTCGATCGCATCGGCGCCGGCGCCGGCAAGCGCCTCGAGGGTCACCAGCCACTGGTCGTCGATCCCGCCGGTGAGGTAGGGCAGGAGGAGCTTGTGCCCGGCGTCACGGCGCGCGCGGAGCGCCGCCTCGAGAGTGCCCGGGAGCGCGGCGACCTCGTGTGCCGACAGGTCGCTCATGCCGGACCACGCAGCAGGGCCCGGACCTGGGCGACGTCCTTGTCCCCGCGGCCGGACAGGTTGACCAGCACCGCCGCGCCCGCTGTGATCTCCGAGCGCTGCACCGCCGCCACCACCCAGGCGAGCGCGTGCGGCGGACTCGAGCGCGGGCAGGATCCCCTCGGTCCGGGCCAGGAGGCGGAAGGCCTCGAGGACCTCCTCGTCGTCCGCGGTGCGGTAGACGGCGCCCGCCCGATCTCGGCCAGGTGGGCGTGCTCGGGTCCGATGCCCGGGTAGTCGAGGCCGGCCGAGATCGGAGTGGGCCTCGAGGATCTGGCCGGCCTCGTCCTGCATGAGCGCGCTCCGCATGCCGTGCAGCACCCCGGTGATGCCGGTGGTCAATGCGGCACCGCCGGCCGCCTCGACCGCGACCAGCTCCGCCGAGGTGGTGTCCGCGAAGCCCGCGAAGATGCCGGCCGCGTTCGGACCCGCCGCCCGCGCAGGCGACCACCACGTCGGGATCACCGCCGCCGAGCAGCTCGTGACACTGTCCGCGTGCCTCGTCGCCGATCACCCGCTGGAACTCGCGGACCATCCACGGGTACGGGTGCGGACCCATCACCGATCCGAGGCAGTAGTGGGTGTTCTCGACGGTGGCGACCCAGTCGCGCAGCGCCTCGTTCACCGCGTCCTTGAGGGTCCGGCTGCCACTCGTGACGGTCCGGACCTCCGACCCGAGCAGCTCCATCCGGAAGACGTTGAGCTCCTGGCGCTGCGTGTCCACCTCGCCCATGTAGACGACGCACTCCATGCCGAAGAGGGCCGCCGCGGTGGCCGTCGCGACCCCGTGCTGGCCGGCACCGGTCTCCGCGATCAGCCGGTGCTTGCCCATGCGGCGCGGCGAGCAGTCCCTGACCGACCACGTTGTTCAGCTTGTGCGAGCCGGTGTGCGCGAGGTCCTCGCGCTTCAACAGGATGCGCACGCCGAGCTCGTCCGAGAGCCGGCTGCACTCGGTGACCGGCGTCGGTCGCCCGCCGTAGTGGGCGAGCAGTCGGGAGAGCTCGCTCCGGAAGGCCGGGTCCGCCCACGCCGAGCGGAATGCCGCCTCGAGCTCGAGGCAGGCCGGCACCAGCGATTCGGGTACGAACCGGCCGCCGAAGCTGCCGAAGCGACCGGACGAGCCCGGATCCCCCATCACCGGCGCCTCCCGCACCGGCGTCGCGCGGCTTCTCACCGGTCCTGCCAGTCGTAGATCTCGGGCTCGTCCCCGGCCGAAGAGGCCTCCCCGCTCCGCGCCCTCGCGGGCGAGTGCTCGCTCCGCACGTCGTGCCGCGGCGACGAAGTCGCGCAGCCGACCCGGGTCCTTCACCCCGGGCGACGCCTCCACGCCACTGCAGACGTCGACGCCGAAGGGGTGCAGGTGCTCGACGGCGGCACCGACGTTGTCCGCCGTGAGACCTCCCGAGACGATGAGGCGACGGGGATCGACGACCCCCTCCGCCAGGCGCCAGTCGAAGGGCTCCCCCGATCCGGGGTTCGTGCCGTCGACCAGCAGGGTCGCCGCGCCGTAGTCGGCGAACCGGTCGATGTTGCGGTGGCCGGCGGGGAAGGCCTTGATGGTCCACCCCACCCGCTGACCGACCCAGGCGGTGTCCTCGGCCGACTCGACGCCGTGCAGCTGCACCGCCCGGAGACCGATCTGGTTGGCGATCTCGACCACCCTCCGCGGCGACTCGTCGCGGAACACGCCCACCGTCACCGTCTCGTGGGGCAGCCGCTTCACGATGTCCGCGACCGCGGCGGGCGACATCTGCCGGGGGGAGGGGGCGAAGACGAAGCCGACCGCCGTCGCGCCCATTCCGACCGCGAGCAGCGCGTCGGCCTCGGAGGTGACGCCGCAGATCTTGACGAAGAGGCCGTCCTCGGGCGGTGTCCCGGCCGGGTTCACCGGAGGGCCCCGATGAGGGTCGCCACCGCACGCCGGCGGTCGCCGGCCCGGACCAGCGCCTCCCCGACGAGTACCGCGTCGTACCCGGCGTCGGCGAGCCGCGCGACGTCGGCCGCGTCCCTGATCCCCGACTCGGCCACGGTGACCACTCCGTCGGGGATCGAGCCGCGGAGCGCGGTCGCACGGTCGGCGTCGACCTGGAAGGTGCGCAGATCCCGCTGGTTGACCCCGATCAGCGACGCACCCGCCGCGAGCGCCCGTGCGAGCTCTTCTTCGTCGTGGACCTCGACCAGTGCCGCCAGCGAGCACCCTCGGGCGGCCCCGAGGCACGCGGTGAGCTCCTCGTCCGAGAGCGCGGCGACGATGAGCAGCACGCGCGTCGGCCCCCATCGCCCGCGCCTCGTAGACGTCGAGGGTGCGCACCGTGAAGTCCTTCCGGAGCACCGGAAGGGAACAGGCGCCACGAGCGGCACGCAGGTCGTCGGCGCAGCCGCCGAAGAACTCCCCGTCGGTGAGCACCGACAGGCAGGCCGCACCGCCGGCTTCGTACGCGGCGGCCACCTCGGCAGGGTCGAGCCCGGGGTCCAGCTCGCCCTTCGAGGGGGAGCGGCGCTTGATCTCCGAGATCACCCCGATCCCCTGCCTCGCCTTCGCCGCAGTGAGGGCTGCCGCGAACGGGCGCACCGGCGGGGCCTGTGCCGCCGCCACCCGCACGCCGGCCTCCTCGCGGTGGTCCGCCTCGGCGGCGGCGCGATGGGCGCTCAGGATGGTGTCGAGATAGGCCGCCATGGCATCAAGAGGTTACCGGCGTGGTCGCGAGCGCCGGTGACTGCGTCCCCGGCGAGGCGTCTGACGATGCGCACACGGCGCGCACACGGCGCGCCCACGGCTCCGCCCTCCCACGTCCACCGCTCACACTTCCCTAACCGTGCGGGGCGGTGTCGGTGACCGGATGGCAGGCTGGTGACCATGGCGACCGACGAGGGAACCCTGGTGGTCATCGAGGACGACCACCACATCGCGGACCTCGTCGGCATGTACCTCCGGCGCGACGGTTTCCGGGTGCTGCTGGCCGCCGACGGCGAGTCGGGCCTGGCTCTCGTCCACCGCGAGCACCCCGTGCTGGTGATCGTCGACATCGGGCTTCCCGGAGCACTCGACGGCCTCGACGTCTGCCGGGTGCTCCGCTCCCACAACGGAGCGGGCGGTGGCGCCGCGGTTCCCGCGCCCGCCGTCCCGATCCTCGTCCTGAGCGCGCGCGACGACGAGGTCGATCGGGTGCTCGGCCTCGAGCTCGGTGCCGACGACTACGTGACCAAGCCCTTCTCCCCCGCGAGCTGGTCGCGCGGGTCCATGCGATCCTGCGGCGCGCCGGGGGTGGCGTCGGCGACGCACCCGCCGTGGTCACGGTCGGGCCGATCGAGGTCGACAACGGGCGCCGCGAGGTGAGGTCGCACGGCGCGATCGTCCCGCTCGCCACCCGCGAGTTCGACCTGCTCGCCTACCTCGCCGACAACCAGGGCCTCGCGCTCTCGCGCCGCCAGCTCCTCGACGGCGTCTGGGGCAACGGCTGGTACGGCGACGAGCGGACGGTCGACGTCCACGTGCGCCAGCTGCGCAAGAAGCTGGGATCGGACCTTCCGCTCGCCACGGTCTGGGGCGTCGGTTACCGGCTGGGCTGACGCGCCTATGAGACTCCGCCTCACCGTCGCAATGGTCCTCCTCGTGGCCGCCGCGCTCGTCGTGACCGGCGCGGTCAGCTACCTCCTCATCGAGCGGGCCGCCATCTCGACCGCCCAACAGCAGCTCTCCGGCCAGGGCCGGTCGATCTCGAAGACGCTGTCGGAGGGAGCGTCGGCGACGAAGGTCGGCTTCCGCCGCGAGCTGGCGGTCCTCCGGCAGGCCGGGGACTTCGCAGCCGTCGACATCGTCGCACTGCGCGCCGACGGTTCGGTGACCGGGCAGCTGCCGGCCGGCGTCTCCGCCGCAGATCTCGACACGGCCGCCCTCCGGCAGGGCCGCCAGGTCAGCGGACGTTCCGGGCTCAACCTGATCTACACCGCGGTGCCGACCCCGCTGCCGTCGGTCACCCGATACGTTCCGGTGCTCGTCGTGTCGCGCCAGGTGGACAACCCGGCGAACGGTACCCGCGTCTTCCTCCTCGTCGGTCTGGCCGGTCTCCTCGTCGCCGCGCTGGTGGCGGCAGCCCTCGCCCGACGCTTCACCAGGCCGCTCGACGCCGCCGTCGCGACGACCCGCCGGATCGCGGCGGGGGATCTGGACGCGACGATGCCGATCGCACCGGGCCAGGAGCCCGAATTCGCCCAACTGGCCTCGTCCATCAACACGATGGGCGCCAACCTCACCCACGCGCGCGAACAGGAACGTCAGTTCCTCCTGTCGGTCTCCCACGAGCTGCGGACACCGCTCACCTCGATCCGCGGCTATGCCGACGCCATCGTCGACGGCACCGCGGAGGAGCCAGACGAGGCCGCGGCGGTGATCGGTGTCGAGGCCCGGCGCCTCGAACGGCTGGTGCAAGACCTGCTCGACCTCGCCCGCCTCTCCGCCGACCGGTTCTCGCTCGAGCCGGCCGCTGTGGATGCCGCCGGCCTGGTGCGTCAGGTGGTCGACGGCTTCCTGCCGATCGCCCACGACCTCGGCCTCGAGCTGCTGACCGCGCCGGGCTCGGCCGAGACCCTGTGGGTGCGGGCCGACCCCGACCGATTGGTGCAGGTGCTCGCCAACCTGGTGGAGAACGCCTCGTCGTTCGCGACCCGTCACATCGCCGTCGGGGCCGCCACGATCGCAGGCGTCCCGACGCTGTGGGTGGTCGACGACGGCCCCGGCATCCCGGTCGGCCAACTGGACGAGGTTTTCACCCGGCACTTCGTCTCCGACCGGGTCAACGGCCGCCGGAAGGGGTCGGGCCTCGGGCTGGCCATCGTCGCCGAGCTCGTCGCGGCGATGGGTGGCTCGGTCGTCGCCGAGTCGCCGGTGCTCGACGGCCGTGGCACGCGCATCGCGGTTCGGCTCCCGGCGTCGGAGCCCTCCGCCGGTCCGGACCACGCGGGACCCGGGGGATCGGTGGTTCCGGCGCCGCCCGCGGAGCCGTCGGTCCGGCTGTCCCCGGCGGCGGAGCCGCCCGAGCTCGGGGTCGACACGACGCGGTAGGTTCCCGGGCGCCGACCCGCTCGTTGAGGTCTGCCCGACCGGAAGGAGCCGACATGGATCGCGTGGTCCTCGTGACCGGGGCGTCGGCCGGCATCGGCCTCGCCTGTGCGGACCGGCTGCAGGCGGGGGGATGCACCGTCTACGGCGCAAGCCGGCGCGGGACGGGCGGTGCGAGCTGGATGCCCCTCAGGATGGACGTCGACCACGACGCGCCGGTGCGAGCGGGCGTCGACCGCATCCTCAGCGAGCGCGAGCGGATCGACGCGGTGGTCCTCTGCGCCGGATGGGGCCTCGCCGGTCCCGTCGAGCAGACGCCCATCGCGCGACGCCCACGATCAGATGGAGACCAACTTCTGGGGAGCGGTCCGGGTGGTCCGCGCCGTGCTGCCGACGATGCGCCGGCAGGGCGGGGGCCGCGTGGTGCTGATCAGCTCTCTCGGCGGGGCGATCGGGATCCCCTTCCAGGCCTTCTACAGCGCGAGCAAGTTCGCGATGGAGGGCTACGGGGAGGCGCTCGCCTACGAGGTCGCACCCTTCGACGTCCAGGTCACACTGGTCGAGCCCGGCAACGTCCGCACCGACTTCACCGCGAACCGCCGCGACGTCGAACCACCCGCTGCCGACGACGCCTACGCAGCGGCGGTGACGAAGGCCGTGGGCAAGATGGCCGCCGACGAGGCGGCCGGGGTCGCACCCGACGTCGTCGCACGCTGTGTCGAGCGGGTGCTCGCGCAGCGGCGGCCGCCACGGCGGGTGTCGGTCGGAAAGGCCGGCGAACGGGTGGGGATCACCGCGAAGCGCCTGCTGCCGTTCCGGACCTTCGAGTGGGCGGCCAAAGGTAGCCTCGGCGTCTGATCCGCCCCGGGCGCGGGCCGGCCGCGCTGCAGCGCGCCTCGGCGCGGGACGAAGGAGACCTCATGAACAACCCGCTCGGACCGCTCGGCCCCGCCGACGAACGGTTCGACCACCAGATCGCGGACACCTTCGCGACCGTCGGTGCGAGCGATCCCTCGTGGACCGAGAAGGTCTGCGCGATGGCGGCTCGCCGTGACGGCGGGCTCCAGGTGGCGTTCGGCATGGGCAAGTACACAAATCGCAACGTGCTCGACGCCTACGCGGGCCTCTCCCGCGGGGCCGAGCAGCTCACCGTGCGCGGCAGCCGGCGCCTGTTCCCCGAGCCCGACCGGACCGCGGTCGGACCGGTCCGCTACGAGGTCCTCGAGCCCATGCGCCGGGTCCGCTTCGCCCTCGATGCCAACGACTGCCAGCCCCTCGCCTTCGACTGGGTGTTCGAGGCGGTCGTCCCCCCTGCGGCCGAGGACCGGACCCATCAGCGAGCCCCCCTCGGCTACCGGGTCAGCTCCGAGCTCGTCCGCTACCACCAGATCGGCGTGGCCACCGGGTGGGTGGAGGTCGACGGGGACCGCGTGGAGATCGACCCGGACGACTGGGTGTCGACCCGCGACCACTCCTGGGGCGTCCGCTACGACGTCGGCACTCCCCCGACCGATGTCGATCCGTTCAACCCGGTCGCCGAGATGCAGTTCACGATGGTGTGGTCGCCCGTCTTGATGCGCGATCCCGACGGGACGCCGTGGGGGCTCTTCCTGCACCTCATCGACGCCCGGGGCTTCGGGCACGAGCGCCGGACCGTCATGGGCGGGATCGAGCACGCCGACGGCCGCGTGGATCGGATCGTCGACATCCGCCCCGACTTCCGCTACCACCCCGACAACCGCCGGCTCCTCGGCGGCGAACTGGCGGCCACCCTCGAGGACGGGTCGCGGCGACGTTTCCGATTCGAGGTCCCCACCCCCACCGGGTTCCACCTCGGTGCGGGCCTCTACTTCGGGTGGAGAGGACATCACCACGGCGAATGGCGCGGCGAGCTCCACGTCGACGGCGAGCGCATCGGGGACTGCAGCGACCCCGCACTCGCGCGTGAGCTGCACCAGCTGCGCGACACGGTGGTGCGGGTGCGGGACCTCGACAGCGGTGCGGAGGGCGTCGGCAACTGCCAGCCGATGGTCACCGGCGACCATCCCGAGCTCGGTCTGAGCGGCGGGTCCTCGTTCTGGTGAACCGGCGGAGCCGCCCGCGAGGCGGACCGCCCTCTGCGGCCGTTCCGGGCGCCTGCCGGGCCGTTCAGCGCGCGACGCCCTCCCAGTAGGAGCCGTCGAGCATCCCCTCGAGGGTGCGCCGGTGCATGATCAGGTCGTCGACGTCGTCGGGCCGCTCGGCCTCTCCGAAGAGGATCGAGCGCTCGGTCACCCGCCGCATGATCACCCCGTGGCGGATCGCCGCATAGGCGAGGTGCCAGGTGAGGTCGCCGGGCGCACGGCCGGTCAGCTGCGCGTAGGAGTTCCGCACGTCGGCAGGCCGGAACATGTCCGGCAGACCGGGCGCGCCCAGGTCCACCGCCAGGTCCTGGAAGAACCGGTGCAGATAGCACATCCACCCGAGATCGACCTCGGGCGGCGCGACGGCCGCCATCTCCCAGTCGAGCACCGCGACGACCTCGTTGTCGCGGAACATCATGTTCCCGATGCGCCCGTCGCCCCAGGAGAGCGCGTCGGGCAGGCTGTCGCTCGGGAAGTGGTCCTCCAGCCACGCGAAGCACTCGGCGAGCAACGGCGAGGGCAGATCCTCGACGACCCACTCGTGGTAGGCCTGCCAATGGCGGAAACTGCGCTCGAGGGCGGTCTCGCCGGTCACCGGGTGCTCGAGGAAGGTGAGGTCGTGGCGGTCGGGGGTCAGCGCATGGATCCCCGCCATCGCACGCACCGCCGACTGCTGGATGCACCGTCGGTCGGCGTCGCTCGCGTCGAACACCCAGTTGTCGCCGAAGGTGTAGGGCAGCACGTCGGGGGGGACCAGCCCGTCGACCCGTTCCATGACGAAGAAGGGGCCGCCCAGCACGGCGGGATCCGGCTCGTACCAGAACGGCTCGGGAACCGGCACCTCGGTGTGGGCACGGACCAGGCGCATGACGTCGAACTGCATCCGCAGGTCGTAGGTGGTGAAGACCGGGTGCGCGGTCGCCGGCGGCTCGATCGCGCGCGACGAGCCGCCGCTCGTTCGGGCCGGCGTCGCTGTCCCACGAGGCGGTGAAGAGGAGGGTCTCCGAGGACATCCCGTTGCCCTGCGGGCTCGAACGCGTCGCGGATCGACGGTCGCGCACCGGCCGGCAGCACCGAGGTCAGCCAGCCCTCGAGCTTCGAGGCGATCTCTGCCGTGTCCCGGGTCGAGGTGGTGATCTGCTCGGGGCCGCGCTCGAGCAGGCCGTCCTCGTCCGCCTCGCCCGGCGGCGGGCGCTGCGTGCTCATGCGGCTCCTCCCCTCCGGTGTGGCCGACCAGTATCGCACCGGCAGGGACCGGTCAGCCCGCCGACACGCCGATCTCCCGGGCCAGGGTCTGCGCCTGTGGCTGGGTGAGGCCGCCGATCGTCAGCTGCGTGCCGATCGTCGTGTAGTAGAGGTTGGTCGGTTCGATGAGGCTCACCGACACCACCGCCGCGTTCACGTCGATCGCGACGTAAGAGTGGAACTGTGCACGGGCCATGCTGCCCCAGGCCGCGGTTCCCGTCGGGTTCAGCGTGACGGTGACCAGCCACTGGCCGTCGGCGAGCTGCGCCGACGCCGATGCCACCGACGAGTTACCCAGCGCGGCCGGACCGAGGACGTAGCGGGACGCAGCTCCTCCCGGTGAGAGGTTGGGCAGCAGCACCGTGCTCGCCGGCTGGTCGGCCGCCACCGCCGTCGACGGAATACCCGCGAACTGGGGATCGGGAGGGATCGAGGTGTTGTAGGAGTAGCCGCCGATCGTCGTGGCGCTCGGCGTCACCACCAGGTTCGCCACCGAGAGCTGCGAGCTCGGTGCGCATCCGGGAAGCGAGGCAGGTGCGACCTGGCCCGGCGCGCCCGCGTACCCCGGGGCCGCACAGAGCACCGGCCGGACGAAGACGACCGCATGGGCGGAGGGGTGGGTGGTCGTGCTCGTCGACGACGCGGACGACGAGCAGGCCGAAAGCGCCAGGCACGCGCCGACTCCGGCTGCGCTCCCGATTCTCGACCACGTTCGCCCTGTATGCACCGGCCAGGGAGGCTAGCGTCGCACCGCTCGAAAACGGCGCATTTCGCGGAATCCGCGTGCGGTCGAGCGGATCATCGCGTGCGGTCAGTCCCGCAAGGGCAGGGGCCGCGCCTCAGCCCGTGCGGCCCGGTGCTCCGCTCCGTCTTCCCAGCGGACCTCGACGGCCGCGGGCGGATTGATCCGCCGGTGCAGCACCGAGAGCCCGACCGCCGCGTCGAGGCCGGGCGACCAGGCGACCGAGGTGAGCTGCCCCGAGTCCGGGCCGCCTTCGCCCCCGACGGTCGCGCCGCATGGGGGCAGGTCGTCGCGGGACGAGGCTGTCAGGACCAGGCCCGCGAGGCGGCGCGCGACCTTGGTCCCGCGCGCGTCGAGTCGCGCCACCAGCTCCTGTCCCGTGAAGCAGCCCTTGGTGAAAGAGACCGTCCGCTCGATGAGACCCACCTCGGCCGGGATGGTCTCGTCGGTGATCTCGCGACCAGAGACCGGTATCCCCGCCTCGATGCGCAATGCTTCCCACGCGTCGTCACCGCAACCGACCACCTCCTCCGCGAGCCAGGACGCTTCGCCCGCCTCCGGTGTCGGTCCGAGCAGGTCGACGCCCGCCAGGCCGGGCCAGGCCACCGGCACGACGAGTGCCGGTCCGGCGGCGACGGCCCGTGCGGCCGACGGTCCCCGCACCGCCACACACGCCCACGGGAGCAAGGCGATGTCCACGTCCACGCGGAGGCGGAAGCGTTCGAGGCGTGCGACAACGGCGGGCCCGGTGCCGCCGTCGCCGTCGAGCACGAACTCCTGCTCGGCGAGTCGGGTCACCCGTACGTACGCGTCGATCTTCCCGCGTGGACTGAGCAGCAGCGCTTCGGCGGACGCCCCCGCCGCGAGCGACTCGACGTCCTGGCTGCACTGACCCTGCAGGTAGGACGCGGCGTCCGTTCCCCGCACCACGACCACGTCGCGGGCGAGGACGTGGGCGCCGGCCGCAGAGCACATGGCCTCGTAGGCCTCCCCGAGAGGCGCCTGACGGAGCGCCCTCACGACAGGGGCACCGAGCCGGCACGGCCCGACGCGGCAGCCCGCGCCATCGCGACCGCCGAGAGGATCGCCGCGGCCTTGTGGGCACACTCCTCGTTCTCGGTCACAGGATCGCTGTCGGCCACGATGCCGGCACCCGCCTGCACCGACGCGCTGCCGTCCGGGCTGACGGTCATCGTCCGGATCGCGATCGCGGTGTCGAGGTTCCCCGAGAAGTCGAGGTAGCCCACCACGCCTCCGTAGACGCCGCGCTTGGTGACCTCGAGATCGTCGATGATCTCCATCGCCCGCACCTTCGGCGCGCCCGAGAGCGTGCCGGCCGGAAGCGTCGCACGAAGGACGTCGACCGGGCCCTTCCCCTCGGCCAGCCGGCCGGAGACCTGGGAGGTGAGGTGCATGATGTGGCTGTACCGCTCGACCACCATCCGCTCCTCGACCACTTCGGTGCCGAAGCGCACCACACGCCCGACGTCGTTGCGCGCGAGATCGACCAGCATCACGTGCTCGGCGACCTCTTTCGGGTCCTCGACCAGCTCCCCCTCGAGCCGGAGGTCGTCGGCCTCGGTCGCCCCCCGCGGCCGCGACCCCGCGATGGGCCGCGAGGTGACGGTGCCGTCGCGCAGACGGACCATCGGCTCGGGGGACGCGCCCACCACCGTGACCTCCGGCAACCGGAGGAAGTAGAGGTAGGGGCTCGGGTTGACCAGCCGCAGCACGCGGTAGACGTCGAAGGGATCGGCTCCGAGGGTGGGCAGGTCGTAGCGCTGGGAGAGCACGACCTGGAAGATGTCGCCCGCCGTGATGTGCTCCTTGGCCACTCCGACCGCGTCCTCGAACAGCGAGCCCTCCATCGTCCTCCGCACGTCCGCGGGGGGCGCGACGGGCGACGGCAGGGGGCGGGGCACCTCGGACAGGGTTCGGAAGCAATCGGCCGCCAGCCGGTCGAGACGGCGCTCGGCGGAGCGATAGGCCTCCCCGAGCTCGGGCTCCCCCCATTCGGGCAGGACCAGAACGTTGTCGACGAGGACGACGCGCTGGCGCCAGTGGTCGAAGGCGGCCAGCTGTCCGATGACCGTCATGACCGCGTCGGGGTGCCCGAGGTCGTCGACCGGCGGCGACGGGAGTCGCTCGACCTCGCGGACCACGTCGTACCCGAGATAGCCGACCAGTCCTGCGTGCAAGGGAGGTAGGTCGGGCAGGTCCGGCGAGTCGAGCACTCCGAGCAGCGCATCGAGCGCGCCGAGCATCCCCGAGGACCCCGACACACACCCGCCGGTGAGCGCGTCCAGATCGACCGGCCCCTCCGTCGAGACCCGACCGTCCCTGGCGGTGACCGTCGCCAGCGGGTTGCGGCCGACGAAGGAGTAGCGGCCCCACCGCTCCCCCCTCGATCGACTCGAGCAGGAACGCGGTCGAGTCACCTGCGGCGAGACGGAGGAATACGGACACTGGCGTCAGCGTGTCGGCAACCAGCTCGCGCCAGACCGGGACGATCCGGTGGCCGGCGGCGCGCGCCCGGAACGCGTCGAAGTTCGGACCCGCGGGCCGATCGACCGAGGAGACGGTCACGGGCCGGAAACGGTGTCGCCGAAGGACCGGTAGAAGCAGGTCCGGTGCCCGGTGTGGCAGGCACCGCCACCTGCCTGATCGACGGTCACCAACAACGCGTCGCCGTCGCAGTCGTAGCGGACGCTCCGCACGTACTGGCGCTCGCCCGAGGTCTCGCCCTTGCACCAGAGCTCCTGACGGCTCCGGCTCCAGAACCACGAGCGTCCCGTCTCGAGCGTCTTGCGGAGCGATTCGGCGTTCATCCACGCGAACATCAGCACGGCGCCGTCGGCGGCGTCCTGGACGATGGCCGCGACCAGCCCGGCGTCGTCGAAGCTGATCTTCGCGAGCTCCGCGTTCGCGGAAGGGGATCGGGGCGGCGGTGAAGCCTGCCTGTCCGTCGGGTGTCGTCGAGGTGGTGCTGCTCACGGTGGTGCTCCGGTCGATCGTGACGGCCGGTCCGCTCGGATCGGCCCTCGGTTGATGTGGTTCGGCTGGTCTTCGCTCAGCACGTTCGGCTCCGTCGCTCTCCGCTCTCGCTCCGCGCCCGACCCGCTCGGTCGAGGCCCGTTCAGAGATAGAGGCCGGTACCCCCGTCGATACGGGTCGTGGCGATGGCATGGACGTCACGCTCGCGGAGGATCACGTACTCCTCGCCCTGCACCTCGACCTCGAACCGGTCCTCGGGGTTGAACAGCACCGTGTCCCCCACCTTGACCGAACGGACGTGCGGGCCCACCGCGAGTGCCTCGGCCCAGATCAGGCGCCGCGAGACCTGTGCGGTCGCGGGGATGAGGATGCCCGCCCGCGATCGCCGTTCGCCGTCCGACTGGCCGACTTGGACGAGGACCCGGTCGGCGAGCACGGTGATGGGCACCCCGGCGGGGACGCGAGCAGCGTTCCGCGTGGTCGGCGCGGTGTCCGGGGTGGTCGGGCTTTCCGACGTGAGCGAGGCGGTCGACGTCACCCTCGCAGGCTACCGCAGCGGGCTTCGGTGCCAGGTCCGGTCCCGAGCCGGCGGCGGCGGCCGCGACCTGGTGGTCCGCACCGTCAGCTCGGTGCGACGACCGGTCGCACTGGCACCCCGGCGGAGCGCAACCGGTCCTTCGCCTCTGCGACGGTGAACTCGCCGCGGTGGAAGATCGACGCGGCGAGGACCGCGTCCGCCGCACCGGTGAGTGCCCCTTCCACGAGATGGTCGAGGGTCCCGACGCCGCCCGACGCGATGACCGGGACCGGACAGCGGTCCGACACCGCGCGGACCAGCGGAAGGTCGAAGCCCTCCCGTGTCCCGTCGCGGTCCATCGACGTCACCAGCAGCTCGCCGGCACCGAGCGCGCCCGCCCGTTCACACCATTCGAGCGCGTCGAGCCCGGTCGGTGTGCGTCCCCCGTGTGTGCAGACATCCCAGCGGGGCTGCACCGGGCCGTCCTCTCCGCCGGGGACCCGGCGGGCGTCGACCGCCACGACGACGCACTGGCTCCCGAACTCGTCCGCGATCTCGGCGACCAGTTCGGGCCGGTCGACCGCCGCGGTGTTCACCCCCACCTTGTCCGCGCCGGCACGGAGCAGTTGGCGTGCGTCCTCCACCGAGCGCACGCCGCCCCCGACGGTGAAGGGGATGAAGACGACCTCGGCCGTCCGGGCGACCACGTCGACCATCGTGCGCCGTTCGTCCGAGGACGCGGTGATGTCGAGGAAGACCAGTTCGTCGGCGCCCTGCCGGTCGTAGCGGGTCGCGAGCTCCACCGGATCGCCGGCGTCGACCAGGTCGACGAACTGCACCCCCTTGACGACCCGGCCGGCGTCGACGTCGAGGCAGGGGATCACACGGACCGTGCGCACGCCGACACCCCTTCCTCCACGGTCATCCGTCCCTCCACCAGCGCCTTGCCGGTGATCACTCCGCGGAGCCGCCGGACCGGACCGCCCCGATCGGGTGTCACCGCGAGGTCGCCGAGTGCCTCGACGTCGTGGACCGACGACACACCGCCCGAAGCGATGACCGGCAACGCCGTCGCGCCGAGCACCTCGGAGACGCCGTCGAGGTCAGGCCCCGAGAGCATCCCGTCACGATCGATGGCGGTCACCACGACCGCAGCGATGCCGGCGTCGGCGAGTCCGGCCAAGGTCTCGTCGAGGCCGCGGCCGGTCGAATGCTCCCATCCCCGCACGGCCAGTTCGGGCCGGCCCGCCGCGCCGATCCTGTAGTCGAGACCGACCGCGACGCGGCCCGGGAAGGCGGCCGCGGCCTTGGAGGCGAAGCCCGGCGTCTCGAGGGCGGCCGTCCCGAGCACCACCCGGCCGGCGCCGCCCCCGATCAGCTCCTCGACGTCCGCGAGGGTCCGCACACCTCCGCCCGTCTGGACGGGGACGTCCACCGCCGCGGCGATCGACAACACGGCCGCCCGGTTGACCGGACGGCCGGTGCGGGCGGCATCGAGGTCGACGACGTGGAGCCATCGTGCACCCGCTGCGACGAACGACTCGGCGAGCGCACGGGGGTCTCCGTAGCCGTGCTGGCGCCCGAAGTCCCCCTGGGCCAGCCGGACGGCCGAGCCGTCGCGGATGTCGATCGCGGGATACAGGTCCATGGCTCAGCGGGCCGGTGGTCGCTCGAGCGAGCGGTCGACGGCGCCCACGAAGTTGGCGAGCACCTGCAGGCCGACCTGTCCCGACTTCTCGGGATGGAATTGGGTCCCCGCGACGCTCCCGCGTTCGGCCGAAGCCACGACCGTGCCGCCGTAGTCACAGGTCGACGAGGTGTCCGCGGTCACCTCGGGAGCGAAGGAGTGCACGAAGTAGAGCCAGGCGGGGTCCGGAAGTCCCGCGAGGAGCAGCGAGTCGGTGCGGTCGACGCGGTCGGTGCGGTCGACGCGGTCGAGGACGTTCCACTGCATCTGCGGGCGCTTGACCTTCCCGGGCAGGCGCCGCACGACCCCGGACAGGACGCCCAAGCCGACCTCCGCCGTGTCCTCCTCCGATCCTTCGTAGAGCAGTTGGAACCCGATGCAGATCCCGAGGAAGGGCAGCCCCTCGTCGATGGCGAAGCGCGCCGCGACGTCGAGCCCGCGGGCGCGCAAGGCCCTCGCGCAGGGACCGAACGCGCCCACACCGGGGAGCACCATGCCGTCGGCCATCACCGCCCGGTCCGGATCGTCGACCAGCGCCGCCTCCGCTCCGAGGAATTGCAGCGCCTTCTCGGCCGACCGCAGGTTGCCGATGCCGTAGTCGAGGACGGCGATCATCGCCGCGGCCCCTTCCGGCGCGCGGCTCGGCCGAAGCGACGCGGCCCGGGCGGGGGGCCCTGCTCGAGGCCGCACCGGCCACGGTGGTGGTTTCGGACTCGCTGTTCACAGCGAGCCCTTGGTCGACGGGATCCCGAGCCCTTCTCGCCGCACTGCCTCCCGCAGGGCGCGGGCGACGCCCTTGAACGAAGCCTCAAGTATATGGTGAGTGTTCTTCCCATATATCAACCTCAAGTGGAGAGTGAGACTCCCACTCGTCGAGAAGGCTCTCCAGAATTCCTCCGCCAGCTGGGGGTCGAAGGGCGGAGAGCCGAGTGGGGTCGTCTCCGGTCGCGAATTCGATCCCATAGGCGAGGAACGGCCTCCCCGACAGGTCGAGCGCCACCTCGACCAGCGCCTCGTCGAGGGGCAGGGCGATCGACGCGAACCGGCGGATCCCCGCCTTGTCCCCGAGCGCACGGGCGAGGGTCTCACCCAGGGTGATGCCCACGTCCTCGACGGTGTGGTGCGCGTCGACCTCGAGATCTCCCTCCGCGACCACCCGTAGGTCGAACCCGCCGTGACGTCCCAGCTGGCTCACCATGTGGTCGAGGAAGGGCAGGCCCGTCGAGACCTCGGTCGTACCGGTGCCGTCGAGCACCAGGTCGACCTCGATCCCAGTTTCCTTGGTGCTGCGCCGCCCGGTCGCGCTCCGGGTTGCAGGGGGTGTGGTGTCGGTGCTCATCGAAGGCTCTCGTCCAGTGCCGCGAGGAAGCGGTCGTTCTCGCCGGGAAGACCGACCGTGACCCGAAGGCATCCCTCGAGGTCCGGCCAGCCCGAACAGTCTCGCACGAGCACCGACGCGGCGAGCAGGTCGGACCACACCTCTTTCGCGCCCTTGCGCAGCGGACGGAAGAGGATGAAGTTGGCGTCCGACGGCCACGACTCGACCGGGAACGTGGCGAGCGCGGCGGTGAGACGTCCGCGTTCTTCGTTGAGCATCGCCACCCGGACCTCCATCTCCTCGACGAACTGGAGCGCCAGCCGGCCGGCGAGCTGGGTGACCGCGTCGAGGTGGTACGGAAGCGCCACGGTCTCGCAGGCCCGGACGACCTCGGCCGGACCGACGAGGTAACCGAGTCGGGACCCGGCCATCGACCACGTCTTGGAGAATGTCCGGACCACCACCAGTTGCTCGGCGGCGCGTCGGGTCGGGGTTGCGCCGGTCGCCCCGCTTCCGGCGAGCTCGAGCGCCGAAGAGGGGGCGAACTGTCCGTAGGCCTCGTCGACCACGAGCAGGCCCGGCACGAGCTCGAGCACCCCCTCGAGGACGGGGCGTGGCTCGGCACGACCCGTCGGGTTGTTCGGCGAGCAGAGGAACGTCACCACCGGCTCGGCCTCGGCCAGCACCCGGCGCACCTCGCCCGGGTCGAGCGTGAAGTCGTCGCGACGCCGCCCGGCCACGACCTCGGTCCCGGTGATCCGCGCGATGTGGCCGTGCAGCGTGTACGTCGGCTCGAACACCGCGATCCGGCGCCCCGGGCCTCCGTAGGCGAGCAGGAGCGACTGCAGCACCTCGTTCGATCCGTTGGCACAGAAGATCCGCTCGGGGCCGACTCCGTGGGACTCGCCGATCGCACGCCGCAGCTCGGCCGCCTCGCGGTCGGGGTAGCGGTTGAAGGCGATCTCCGCGCACACCCTCGGCGAGGAGGTCGTACCAGCCGGTCGGCGGCGCCAGCGGCGACTCGTTCGTGTTGAGCCGGACCTCGACGTCCACCTGTGGCGAGTGGTAGCCGGTCAGGGCCGAGAGGTCGGCTCGGAGAGCGGGAGCCCGCCCGGGGTCGGCGCCGTTCTCGCCGGCCCCCGCCTCCTCTACCCCTCCCATCGTCGACGCACCGACTCTGCGTGGGCTGGCAAACCCTCTGCCTCCGCGAGGGCCATCAGGTGGGGGGCCAGCACATCGAGTCCTTTGGCCGTGACCGATACCGCGTGGATGTGCCGGACGGAAGTCGTCCACCCGGAGCGCGCTGGCGAAGCGCGCGCTCCGATTGGTCGGCAGCACGTGGTTCGGACCGGCGAGGTAGTCGCCGATGGCAGCCGTCGCGCCGGGAGCCGAGGAAGACCGCTCCCGCGCTCGTCGATCCCATCGAGCCAGCTCTCCGCGTCGTCGGTGAGGATCTCCAGGTGCTCGGGCGCGACGATGTTGGCCACGGCGCACGCGCTTGGGCGGGGTCCTCGACGAGCACCGCCGTACCACCTCCCTCGAGGGTCGCCTCGAGGTCGTCGCCGCCGGGGCGAAGCGACGACCATGCGGTCGACCTCGGCCTCCACGGCCGCGGCGACCTCCTCGGACCAGGTGAGCAGCCAGGCGAGGCCGTCGGGTCCGTGTTCGGCCTGCACCACCAGATCGACCGCAGCAAGCTCGGGCGGGGTGTCGGCGCCCGCGATCACCACCACCTCGGAGGGACCCGCGGTGCCGCTCGGGATGCCGACGACTCGGGAGACCTGACGCTGGGCCTCCGCCACGAAGCGGTTGCCCGGACCCACCACCACGTCGACCGGCTCGATCGACTCGGTGCCGTAGGCCATGGCGGCGATCGCCTGGGCGCCCACCGATCCGGTACACCTTTGCCACGCCGCCGAGGCGTGCGGCAGCCAGCGTCGCGTCGTCGACGTGACCGTCGGGGCGCGGCGGCACGCAGAGCACGGCCTCCCCCACTCCGGCCACCTCGGCCGGCACCGCGCACATGAGCACGGTCGAGGGATAGCGGGCCCGCCCACCCGGCGCGTAGCAGCCGGCCCGTGCGACCGGTCGGACCAGGTGGCGGACCGTGACGCCGTCCGACTCGAAGTCCTCGGCGGGCCGGGTGGCCTCGTGCGCGTGGTAGGCGCGGATCCGGTCGCGGGCCACTTCGAGCGCCTCTCGGAGGGAAGCCGGCACGCGCTCCGCCGCAGCGGCGATCTCCTCGTCCGGGACTCGCAGCTCCTCGATCTCGACACCGTCGAACGACGCGGTGAGGCGGCGAAGTGCCGCGTCACCCTCAGCCCGGACCTCTTCGATGATGGCGGCGACGGCGGCCGTCGGCGGAGCGCGTCGGGCGCAGCTCGCCGGCACCGCGGCGCGGCAGCGTCGTCGGGTCGGTCCCGCAAGCCGCGAAGGTCGAGGTGACGCAGGGCCATAGCCCGTCGATGGTACTTGACCTGCGGCGGACCCACTCCGGCCGGGACTGCACCGCCCGACTGATGGCGGTCGTGCCGACCTCGGCCGGGTGAGGGGCCGGTCGCTCCCGTCCGGTGTCAGGGCACGACCGTCTCGGGGAGCCTGCCGCGCCGAGTGCCGGAAGGCAGCGACATGTCATGATCGGTCGATGGCCAGCGCTGCCGAGCTTTCCTCCATCGCCACCGCCCTCGACGAGCTGACCCGCCGCGTGAGCGCCCACGCGGATGCCGCACATGCCCGCAAGGACAACGAGGTCGCACAGGAGTTGTTCGCGATCGAACGGTCCCTCAACGGGGCCAACCGAAGGTTGGCCCGCCTGTCGACCTCGCTCAGCCGTCGCTGAACCGAGCCGGCGACCGGATCGGTACCCGGTCCGCTCGCAAAAGGCACCCAGAAGGGTGCCTTTGCGCGAGCGGCTCGGGCGGCGGATCCCGGACACCGCTCAGCGGAACCAGTTGGCGGGAACCGGTTCCGAATGGTCAAGGTCACCATGTTTGCCGACCCATTTCCAGTCATCGCAGCGACGCGGTGCGGAGCCGTTCACTGCATTCCTTCCACCGCGGCCCACCGAATCCCCTGGTGGATCCCTCCTTTTCCGGCTGGGCTCCTGCTCCGTCGCCAGAGCGATCCGCCCGGTCGGGCAGAAGTCCGAGAGCACGCAGCTCACGCACCGGGGGTTGCGTGCCCGACAGGTCGCCCGGCCGTGAAGGATCAGGCGGAGACTGAACGCGCCCCGCTCGCCGGCGGGGATCATCGGGTTGAGCGCGAGCTCGACCTGCACCGGATCCGTCGCCTCGGTGAGACCCAGCCGGCGGGCGAGGCGCTGGACGTGGGTGTCGACCGGCAGACCCGGCAGCCCGAACGCCACGCTTCGAACGACGTTGGCGGTCTTCCTGCCCACGCCCGGGAGCGTCACGAGGTCCTCGAGCCGCGACGGAACCTCTCCGTCGAAACGGGTCACCACCCCTTGCGCCATGCCGATGAGGTTCTTCGACTTGGAGCGGAAGAAACCGGTGGGCCGGATCAGCTGCTCGAGCTCCGACGGGATCGGCTGCTGCCAGCGATTCGGCGTCGCGGTAGCGGGCGAAGAGCGCCGGCGTGGTCAGGTTGACCCGCTCGTCGGTGCACTGCGCCGAGAGGATGGTCGCCACCAGGAGCTCGAAGGCGTTCCGATGTGTCGAGCGGGCACAGGTCGTCGCGGTGCCGGGAAATACAGCCGCGAGGCGTCGTTGGCCAGTCGGGCCCGGCCTGCCGGGGTGACCGAGGTCGGGCCATGGCCGCAGACTATCGGTAGGTTCTTCCAGATGACCGACCTCGAGGTCGTTGCGACCACCGTCGGTGGACCAGCCGAGCGCGCGAGCGATCGGACGGCTCCTCGAGCGCGTCGCGGAGGCGACGGGGCACGCCGCGCTCGGTGAGCACAAACGCACCGAGCTGGCCGCCGCGACCGCGAGCCGGACGGAACACGCCGGGGGCCGGACGTTCGATGACCGCCCACCGGCGCCGGCGGGACGGCACGCTGGTCGGCTACGCCCAGGTCGCCGGCACGGTCGTCGGGCCGGACGAGTTCGCTGTCGAACTGGCCTCGACCCCGATGCTCGACGCCGGAGATCGCCGACGCGCTCCTCGAGGAGGCGGTCGCCACCGTACCGCCGACGGAGGGGGCGGCACCCTGCGGTGGTGGGTCGCGAAGCCGACGCCGGTCGACGACGCACGGGCGGGGATCGCGCGGTTCTCGGCGAGCGGGACCTCGTACAGATGCGCGTGCCCTCTGCCGGTCGACCACGGTCGCGCCGACCCCGCGTCCGACCCGGCCGTTCCGACCGTCCGCCGACGAGGAGGCGTGGCTTATCGTTCAACAACCGAGCGTTCGCCTCGCATCCGGAACAGGGGCGCTGGGACCTGGCGACCCTGCTCGAACGCGAGCGCGAGCCCTGGTTCGACCCCGCCGGCTTCCTCGTGTTGGAGGAGGAGTGGGCGGATGGCGGGTGCCTGCTGGACGAAGATCCACCGGGACACGGACCCGCCGCTCGGGGAGATCTACGTCATCGGCGTGGACCCCGACTTCCAAGGCCGCGGGTACGGTCGCGGCACTCACGCTCGCCGGGCTGGAGTGGCTGCAGCGCGGAGGGGCTTCGGTCGGCATGCTCTACGTCGACGCGGCGAACGGAGCGGCACGCGCCCTTTACCGATCGCTCGGGTTCTCCGACGATCACGTCGACCGCGGCCTATCGCTTGGCGCACGTCCGGACCCAGCGATGCTGTCGCGCGGTGAACCGACCAGGATGTCCGAACGTGAACTCTACGTGAACTCCGATCGAGTTCCTGCCGGTAGGGTCGGGGCCGCAATGGACCCGGACGACGACCTCGAGGTGATCGACCGCAAGGTCACCCAGCTCTTCGCCCTGGTCTCCCAGGCGCTGGCCCAGGCCACCCATGCCCTGCTCGACGGCAACACCGATCTGGCCGCAGGTGGTCGACGGCGACCAGGAGGTCGACAACCTGACCTCCCAGGTCGAGCTCCTGGTCTGGCAGCAGATCGACCGCGGCCCGAGGGCGCGGTCCCGCTCCGCGCGCCTGGTCGGGCTCCTCCTGATCCTGCCCGAGCTCGAGCGCAGCGCGGATCTCGCCGAGCACGTCGCCCAGCGCGGCGTCGACAACCTCGGTCTCGGAGATGAGCCCGGTCAGCCGTGGCATCGTCCAGCGGATGACCGAGGTCGGCGCTCGACATGTGGCGCTCGGCGGCCGACGCGTACGGGGACCGGGAGAGCAGGGCGGCGGCCCTGGCGGAGGACGACGTCGAGATGGACATCCTCCGCGATCGGCTCCTCCGCGAGATCGCCGCCGAGGAGATGCCCACGTCGGTCGCCTCGCAGGTCACTCTGCTCGCCCGCTTCTACGAGCGGCTCGGCGACCACGCCGTCAATCTCGCCCGCCGAATCGAGCTGCTCGAGTCCACCGGCTGACTTCTCGGTTGGCGCCGCTTCCGACGAAACCTCGGCCTCGTCCTCGGCCTCGGCTAGCCGATCCCGACGAGGTGCCCCACGCCGTAGGTCACCGCCGCCGCGATACTCGAGATCAACAACTGGCGCGAGGCCGAGAAGAGCCACGACCGACCGGTGAAGTGGGACAGCGCGGCGCCGACGCTGACCGCCCCGAACGCGCCGAGCACGATCGGACCAGGCCGTCGCGGTCGTCCCCGACGGTGAGCAGCCAGGGAACAACGGCACGAAGGCGCCGAGCGCGAACGTCACGAAGGAGGAGGACGGCTGCCTCGAAGGGATTGCCAGTGCTCGCCGGGATCGATGCCGAGTTCTTCGCGGGCGTGCGTCTCGAGCGCGAGCTCGGGGTCGCGCATCATCCGGACGGAGAGCTCGTCGGCCAGGTCCGCCTCGAGTCCCCGACTCTCGTAGATCGCCGCGAGCTCCCTGCCGCTCGTCCTCGGGATCGAGGTGGATCGCTTCCCGCTCGACGTCGAGCTCGCGGAGCATCAGCTCCGACTGCGCCCGCATCGAGACGTACTCTCCCGCCGCCATCGAGAACGAGCCGGCGATCAGTCCGGCCACGCCCGCCAGCCGGACGGCACCCGCCGAGGCGTGGGCGCCGGCCATGCCGAGGATGAGGGCGACGTTGAGACACGAGCCCGTCGCTGATGCCGAAGACCGCGGCCCGTGGCCCTCCCGCCGTGGAGGTTCCGGTGCTGGTGTCCGACGTCCACGAGGTGCAGCGTACCGAGCGGTCCCCGGCGGAGAGTCGATCCGTTCTCGCTGGTCGGGCTACGACGCGTGCTCCCGTACAGTCTTGGCATGGCAACCACAGTGCAGGGCATCGAGAAGTTCCACGATCTGGTCGGTACGCACCTCGGCTACAGCAAGTGGCTCCGGATCGACCAGGAGCGCATCAACCTCTTCGCCGACGCCACCGACGACCATCAGTGGATCCACGTGGACCCGGAACGGGCGAAGAGCGGGCCGTTCGGCTCGGCCATCGCCCATGGGTACCTGACCCTGTCGCTCGCACCGGCCCTTCTGAAAGAGGTCCTGGTGGTCGAGGGGATGTCGATGGGCGTCAACTACGGCTGCAACAAGGTCCGATTCCCCGCCCCGGTGCCGGTGGGCAGCAACCTGCGGCTCGGCGCGGCCGTCGCCGAGGTAGAGGACGTCTCCGGCGGCGTGCAGGTGGTGCTCGACCTCACCCTCGAGACCGAGGGTGCGGCCAAGCCGAGTTGCGTCGCACAGGTGGTCTACCGGTACTTCCACTGATCGGTCCCGACCGGGCCGGGGCAGGCCCCGAGTGCCGGCGGAGACCTCCTCCGTGTGTTGGTCGGGCGTCACCACATCACGTGATGTATGTGTACCTCCCGTGGCGCCCACACGGTGACCGGAGGAAAGCCCGACCTGCCGCATCGGGCTCGCCCGCTCCAACCATTGGAGCATTCACTCCTAGAGTGTTCCCGTGGAGATGCGCGTCGACCAGCTGGCCCTGCGATCCGGTCTCACGGTGGACACCATCCGCTACTACCAGAGCAAGGGCTTGCTCGACCCACCCCGCCGCGAAGGGAGGATCGCCTGGTACGACGACACCCACCTGGCCCGATTGACCCGGGTCCGCGCCCTCCAACAACGCGGGATTCAGCCTGGGGACGATCGGCCGCCTGGTGAGTGGTGAGCTCGACGCGGCGGACGAGGCTCTCCTCGGTGAGCTTGCAGGTCTCCGGACTCAACCCGGAACCGACCCCGGAACAAGAGCCGGAGGCGCCGGCGAGGCGGCGGCCGACGAGTCCGGTCCGGCCGAGGGCTTCACGCTCGACGAGCTGGCGGAAGAGACCGGGGTGCCCCTGGCACTGCTCAAGGCAGTGGAGGCGGAGGGGCTCCTCATCCCCCGTCGTGTCGGCGGCGAGGACCACTACACCCGCGACGACGTCGACGCGGCCCGCGCGGGCCTTCTGCTGCTCGAGTGGGGCATACCGCTCTCCGTCCTGCTCGATGTCGCCCGCCGACACCGCGACGCGACCGAAGACCTCGCACGAGGCGTCGGTCCAGCTCTTCTCCGAGTACGTCCGCGCACCGATCCGCCAGGGTGGCGACCACGAGGTCGGGACCCTGCTCGAGGCATACTCCGAGCTGCTGCCCGCCGTCACCACGTTGATCGGCTATCACTTCACCCGAACCCTCCTGAAAGCGGCCCTCGAGCACGTCGAGCGGACCGGATCACCGGCCGAGCGGCGGGCCGTCATCGATCGGATCGGCTCCGAGCTGGCGGTCCCGGACGCGGAACCAGCCGGCGGCATGTCGTGAGCGACATCGCGTCGACCCTTCCGACAGGACCCGAGAAGACCGCGGTCGTTCGCTCGATGTTCGACGCGATCGCGCCCCGCTACGACCTGGTCAATCGGATGATGACCTTCGGGCTCGACGTCCACTGGCGACGGCAATCGGTGCGGGCGCTGGGATTGGCAGCGGGCGCCCGCGTGCTCGACCTCGCATGCGGGACCGGCGACTTCCTGCGCATTCTCCGCGCCGAAGGTCACCAGGCCGTGGGCCTCGATCTCTCGTGGGGCATGCTGCGGGCCGGGCACAGCGGCGCGCCGGTCGTCCAGGGCGACGGGGAACAGCTCCCGTTTCCGGTTGGAGCTGTGGACGGACTGACCTGTGGGTATGCGTTGCGGAACGTGGCGAACCTCGACTCCCTCTTCGAGGAAATGAGCCGTGTCGTCCGCCCGGGTGGTCGGATCGGCCTCCTCGAGGTGACCGAACCGGACCGCCGCCTCCTGCGAGCTGGGTACGGGATCTGGTTCCGGCACGTGGTGCCCGTCCTCGGCGGCCTGGTGTCCGACCGATCGGCCTATCGCTACCTGCCCGCGTCGACCGCCTATCTTCCCGAACCGGAACAGCTGCGGTCGATGCTCCGCGCTGTCGGGTTCTCGACGGTCAACCGCCATGCGCTGAGCGGTGGGCTCAGCCAACTCATCGTGGCGACCCGCCGAGGGCGTCCGTGACGTCGCGGAACGCCTCGCTCGTCGCGGTGCGGGTGCCGCTCGATCCGGGGCCGGTGATCGATCCCTTCCTCCTGGCAGGCTCCGCGGGCACGCTTTTCCGTCACGAGGGCCTCACCCTCGTCGGCCTCGGCACGGCCACGACGATGCGGCTGGACCACGGGTTGGAGGACGGCGAGCACCTCGTTCGGGCCGTCGAATGCGTTGCGTCGATCCCCTGCACGGATCGGATGGGGGCCGCAGGTGCTTCGAGCCCGGAGGCGGCAGCGACTCCCGCACCGGTCCTGGCGTTCGCCGCCCTCCCCTTCGATCGAGGCAGCGCCGGCACCCTCGTCGTGCCCGAGCTGCTCTACGGGGCCACGTCCGACGGACGCGAGTGGCTGACCGTCGTCGGATCCGATCCCCGGAACCTGCCCGCGTCCTCCCGGGGGTTGCGATCGTGGCTCCGGCACGTGGTGACGGGCGCTCCAGGCGAGGAACGCGCCGCACCCTCGATCGAGTGGGTGGTGCCCCGTACGACCGACACCGCGTTCACCCTCGCGATCGAGGAGGCGCGTTCGCTCATCACAGGTGGGAATCTGGCCAAGGTCGTGCTCGCCCGTCAGGTCGACGTCGGCGTCGCGGGCCCACTCGACATCCCAGAGGTGCTGCGACGGTGGAGCGCACGTGAACCCGCCTGTACGATCTTCTCGGTCCCGACCGGGGACGGGCAATTCATCGGCGCGAGCCCGGAGCTCTTGATCGAACGCCGCGGCCGCCGCATCCGGAGCAGGCCTCTCGCCGGAACGACGGGTAGATCGCCGGACGGAAGCCGGGTCGACGCGGAGACCGAGTCCCGCCGCGCCGGTCAACCCACGGACGATGCCGGCCTGCTCGACTCCGAGAAGGACACGGCAGAGCACCGCTACGTCGTCGACGCGATCGAGCAGGCCCTCCGGCCGCTCTGCCACGAGCTCGATGCGCCGTCCGAACCTCGCCTGGTTCGCCTCCACACGATCACCCATCTCGGCACCGAGCTCGTGGGCACGCTCGAGCCCGGCTCCGGGGGGTCGGTTCCGGATGTGCTCGCGCTCCTGGCCCACCTCCACCCGACGCCCGCGGTGGGCGGCGTCCCGAGGGCGGCCGCGCTCGCGCTCATCGATCGTCTCGAGCCAGAACCCCGCGGGACCTACGCGGGACCGGTCGGCTATGTCGACGCCGCAGGGGACGGCCGCTGGGTCATCGGCATCCGGGCGGCGACGGTCCGGGACGAGCACCTCACACTCGTCGCAGGGGTGGGCATCGTCGCCGAGTCGGACCCCGCGACCGAGCTCGCGGAGACCGAATTGAAGCTCACCGCCGTCTTCGACGTGCTCGCACCCGGAGTGCCATTTCCGGGCGTCGCCCTCCACCCGACCCGATCACGATCGGCTTGACGCCGGGCCCCCTCACGCTCCCCGAAGATTTCACCTCCCGGAATGCTGCCCGTCACACCCTCCGATCGGCGGCCACCGTCCCCCCGCCCCCGTCCGGCGACGAAGTGGCGGGCCCGGCTCCGGCCGCACCCGACCCCGATGCCGCACCGGGATCGACGCCCCGCTCCGTCCCGGACTCGGTCGTCTGCTGGGGTCGGCCCCCCTTGTCCCCCTCCGGCGCTCGGCCGGCGGCCTCATGCGCCGGGGCCGAACCGTCCGGTGCCGCCGGTGCACCGGTGCGCCCGGGCGTGCCGTAGAGCGGGAGCAGTACCTCGAAGACCGCGCCGGCGCCTTCGCTCGTCTCGACCGACACCGAGCCGCCGAGCGACTGCGCCAGCCGGGCCACGATGAAGAGCCCGAGCCCCGATCCGCTCGAGCGCCGACCCGCGGTACCCCGGTAGAAGCGATCGAAGACGTGGCCCGCCTCGTCGGCGCTCATGCCCGGTCCGTGGTCTCGAACGCGGAGTGAGACACGGTTGCCGTCGACGTCGACGTCGACCTCGACCGGTGTGCCGGCGGGCGTGTGGGAAAGCGCGTTGCGGAGCAGGTTGTGGATCATCTGCGAGAGGCGGGCATCGTCGCCTGCAACCGGAACCACTCCCGGGGTGCGGAGCTCGATCCGGCGGGTCCTGTCGATCGTCCGAGCGTCCGACACGACTTCCGCCGCCACCGCGGCAAGGTCCACCCGGTAGGTGCTCGGAGCCGGTCCCTCGCCTTCCCGTGCCAGCACGGACAAATCGCCGACCAGCGATCCCATCCGGGCGGCTTCCTTCTCGATCCGAGACAGGGCGCGGTCACGCGCCTCGTCATCGGCGAGCGCGTCCTTGCGCAACAGCTCGGCGTACCCCTGGATCGACGTCAGCGGCGTGCGCAGCTCGTGCGACGCGTCGGCGAGGAAGCTGCGCAGATGCTCCTCGGAGCGGGCTCGTTGGGCGAACGCCGATTCGATCTGGTTGAGCATGCCGTTCAATGCCCGTCCGAGCCGTGCGATCTCGCTGTTGCCCTCCGTCGGATGGACCCGTTGGGTCAGATCGCCGGCGGCGATGGCGTCCGCATCCTTGCTCATGTCCTCCAGTGGACGAAGCCCGATCCGGATGAGCACGATCATGAGCACGAGCAGTGCCACCAGCAGCACGATCGAGACGATGATCTCGATCCTGCGAAGGGAGTGCAAGGTGGCATTCACCGAGTCGAGCCTGGTGGCGACGACGAGCGTCGCGCCGGGCAGCGAGGTCGCCTCCATCCGGTAGAGCGGTCCGTTCCGGCCCACCGACGAGACGGTCTGGGCGTTGGAGCTCGGCTGGTACGGAGCATTGGCGATCGTCGTGGTGTCCACGTCCGGTGCGGGGTGCGCCGGCAGCGGGACCGGCAGCTGCGGTGCCGGATCGACGGAGCCGCCGGACCCCGATGGCTTCGAGACGGCGACGGTGCCGTTCGGCTCGACGATCTCCACGTAGATGTCGGGACCCACCCGCGAGGCGAGGGAGGTCGGAGTGACGACGAATCCCCGGTCCTCGGCATGGCGCACCAACGAGGCGACCTGACCGCTCGCGGCGTTGAGCTGGGAGTCGACGCTGCCCGTACATATAGGTCGCCAGCGAGTGGAGGGTGAACGCGTCGACCGCCGAAAGCCCAAGGGCGACGAGGACGATCGTGATCGCGGCCATCCGATGCCGGAGGGTCATCGGCTCCCCTCCCGGATGCAGTAGCCGACGCCGCGCACCGTCTGGATGAGCGGTGGATCGAACCGGTCGATCTTCTTGCGCAGGTAGGAGATGTAGATCTCGACGATGTTCGAGTCCCCCGCGAAGCCCTCCTCCCACACTGCGTCGAGGATCTGGCTCTTCGAGAGGACCCGCCTCGGGTGATCCGCGAGATAGTGGAGGAGCCGGAACTCGGTCGCGGTGAGTTCGATGGGTTCGCCCGCGCGCCAGACCTGGTGTGCTGCCTCGTCGATCACCAGATCGCGGAAACGCAACCGGGCGCCGCCGTCCTCCTCGAACGAACTCCGCCGCAACACCGCGCGGATGCGGGCGACCAGCTCCTCGATGCTGAAGGGCTTGGTCACGTAGTCGTCGCCGAGCGCGAGACCGGCGAACTTGTCGGCGGACGTGTCCCGGGCGGTGAGGAACATGACCGGCGTCGGGATGCCCTCGTCGCGGAGGCGGCGGCAGACCTCGAGCCCGTCGATGTCTGGGAGCATCACGTCGAGCACGATGAAGTCGTAACCGCCGATCCGTGCCTTTTCGATGGCGTCGGCGCCGTTGGACGCCTCGTCGGTCGCGAAGCCCTCGAAGGTGAGCGCCGAGGAGAGTACGTCGGTGATGTAGGGCTCGTCGTCGACGACGAGGATCCGGCCGCTGCCGGGTGCATCCACCAGCGGCGGCGTCACGTCTCCGCGGGCATGGGGCGCTTGCGAAGCGCCTCGACCAGTCGAAGCATCCCCCACCAGGTGACGAGCGCGAAGGCCTCTACGACGATCGGCGGTCGACATCTTGGAGTCGCCCTCGAGACGGTCGACGAAACGGATCGGCACCTCGCGGATGATCCCTTCGCCCGCCTGGTCTCATAGGTCATCTCGATCTGGAAGCCGTATCCCTCCGCTCTGATCCGATCGAGATCGATCCGGCGGAGGAGGTTCGCCGAGTAGGCGCGGAACCCGGCGGTCGAATCCGCCGACGCGAAGTCCGAGCACCCTGTCGGCATAGAGGTTGCCGCCCCGCGAGAGCAGGCGCCGGTGCAACGACCAGTCGGGGATCGACCCGCCAGGGACATAACGCGAGCCGATCACCAGATCGTCGCCGTCGCGAGAGCGGTGCGAGCAGATCCGGGAGCGCCTCGGGCTCGTGCGAGAGGTCGGCGTCCATCTCGACGCAGGCCTCGAACCCGCGGTCGATGACCCCAGCGGAAGCCCGGCCCGGTAGGCACTGCCGAGCCCGGACTTCTCCTCGCGGCGGAGGATCTCGACGTTGCCGAGCTCCTTCTCCGGTGGTCTCCGCGATGTCGGCGGTGCCGTCCGGGACTCCCGTCGTCGACGACGAGGACGGTGGCAGCGGGGACGGCGTCCCGGATCCGCCGCAGCACGTGCTCGATGTTCTCGGACTCGTTGTACGTCGGCAGCACGACCAGGACCTTCATTGTCGCAGCATACGGGACCACACCCCCTGCAGCTGCGTCAGACCGGGCCTGCCGGCGGTCATCCGGCCAGCGGGCGGCGTCGACGGCGGGTTGCCGGCCACCCGACGGCCGCCGTCCCTCCGTCGGCACCGAGCGGACGGGCCCGGCCCATTCGAGGCCGTTGTCCGCCACGACCGGAACAGCCGATCCCGAGGCCCGCAGCCGCAGCCGCAGCCGCGGCTGCGGCCACTGCCGGATCGGGTGCGGGTCGCCGTCGCACGGGTCCGGCCCCACACCTCGCGGAAGATCACCTGGATCGCACCACCCACCGGGATCGCCACGAGCGCGCCGGCCAGGGCACCCAGCGAAGAGCCGAACACACCGCCGAGGTTGGCGCCGACGAGTACGGCGAGCAGCACCCAGAGCGGGTTCATCCGCACCGGTGCGACTCATCACCACCGGATAGATGAAGTGGTTCTCGATGAGCTGGAACCCGATGAACACGACGAGGGTGACGACACCCGCCGCCGGCGAGTGCAACAGGGCGAGCGCCACACTCGGGACTGCAGCGATGAGGCCGCCGACCAACGGGATCATCGCCACGAGCGCGACCCACAGTCCGATGAGCAACGCGAACGGGACGCCGAGGATGGTCATGGTCACGAGGATGACGAGGCCGAACAGAGCCGACATGGCGATGGTCCCGAGCACGTAGGAGGTGACCTGATCGCGAGACCCGGTGGGCGATGTCCTCCACGGTCGCCCGGCGCGTCGGCTCGAGTGCACCGAGCAGGCCGCGCCGGAGCGCCGGTGCCTCCAGCAGCATGAACAGCGAGAGGAAGGCGATGGTGGTGAGGGCGAGGATCGTGGAGAAGACCGCCTTTCCGAGATTGGTGCCCACGGAGAGCGCCGGCTTGCCCGAGACTGTTGGCGAACGTCTTCAGCTTCGGCGCGTTCTTCTGCACCCACGACAGTAGGCCGAGCCGTTGCAGCTCGTGCGCGAGCCATCCGTGCCCTTTCTCGACCTGGTCGACCATGGTCGGAAGCCGCTCGGCGACATGCGTCAGCGAGTTCACAAGCGGGTACCCGAAGAGCCCGAGCAGGCCGAAGAACGCACCGCACCCGCAGACGAACACCAACCCGACCGCGCTGCCCCGCCGCATGCCGTGACGCTGGAGGAACACGACCGAGGGGTTGAGCACGGCGGAGACGAAGGCGGCGATGAGGATCCAGAGGATGACCTCGCGGAGGCGGCCGAGCAGCCGATAGAGGACCCAGGTGATGATCACCACCGCGTCGACGGCGAGGATGGTGCGAAGCGGCACGCCCCTCGCCGACGCTGCCGCGAAGAGCCGGTCGCGCCGTGGGGCGTCGGGTCCGACCTCCCGGTCGAGCCGCTCCACCTGGGACTCGCTGACCACGGTGGTCACGCCCGGCTCGCCCGCCCCCTCGGACACGTCCGCCGCAGACCCTCCGCCCTCGGGCCCCGCCCCGCCGGACCCTCCCGCCGCACCCACCGACGCGCCCGTCGAATCCGGGGTCCGATGCCCGTTCGCGGGATCGTGCCTCTCGCCGCCCACCTCCTCGCTCACGTCGGGCTCCCCGGCAGCTTCGGGCACCTGTTCAGCATGTCAGGTCCGAGAGCCCGGGCGTGTCAACATGAGGGTGATGGCGGGCGAGCCAGGGCGGCGACCGGTCGCCTCACCGATGGTGGTACGGGGCCCCTTCGTCCGCCGCGAGGTCCGCCTGAGCGTCGGGACCCTTCTCGTCTTCCTCTTCGTCTTCTACGTCGCGCTCCCGCTCCTCGCGAGCCACCGCGCCGAGCTCGCATCGCTCGCGCACGTCAACATCCCTATCCTGATCCTCGGCCTCCTGCTCGAGATCGCCGCACTCGTCGCGTACACACAGCTGACCCACACGGTGCTCCCGCCGGACGGCCCACGCCGGCTCCGCCTGTTCCGGATCAACATGTCGACGCTCGCGCTCAGTCATGTCTCCCCCGGCGGGACCGGCCCGGGCGCGGCGCTCTGGTACCGGCTCGTGACCCAGTCGGGCGTGTCGGGATCGGATGCCGGGTTTGCGCTCGGCACCCAGGGCATCGGCTCGGCCGTCGTCCTCAACGTCCTGTTCTGGCTTCGCTCGTCGGGTTCCTCGTGGCACACGGCTTCCACGCTCCGACCAGCCACCATGGGGGCCAGTCGCAGTCGGCCTCGATCCTCGTCCTCGTGGCCGCGGCCCGCTCGGCGTGGTCCTGCTCGGCGCCTTCGGCGGCCTCTTCTATCTCCTGACCCGTGGACAACAGCGGGCGAGCCGGATGATCCGCCGGGTGTCGGCCCACATCCGCTTCCTCGATGCGGACCGCACGACGGCGCTCGTCGAGCGACTCGCCGAGCGGTTCGCCGTCCTCCTCGAAGATCGGGGGCTCCTGCGACGTGCGGTGGCGTGGGCCGCCGCCAACTGGCTCCTCGACGCCGCGTCGCTCTGGGTGTTCGTGGCCGCGTTCAGCCGGCTCATCTCACCGATGGATCTCCTCACCGCCTACGGACTCGCCTACATCCTCGCCGCCATCCCGATCACCCCCGGTGGCCTCGGCGTCATCGAGTTCGTGCTCGTCTCGATGATCACCGGGTTCGGGCCGACAGCCGGACAGGCACTGTCGGCGGTGCTCGCCTACCGTGCGGTGAACTTCTGGCTGCCGATACCCTTCGGCGGCCTTGCCTATGCGTCACTCGAATTCGAGCGCAACGCACCCTACGCCGGCTCGTGCAGTTCCTGCACGAGCGGTCCCGCGCGCTCGACGAGCGATCCCGTGGCAAGGAGCGCGGTGCCGCGACCGGCCTCGGTGACCTCGAGGACGCGCACCGCGGTGCAGCGTCCGGTCTCCTGCGGCGAACCGGCGCGCGCCGGTTCGCGTGGTTCAGGCGTTCCGCCGGTGAAGGAGACGGCGCCAGCGTGCGACCCGCGTGCCCTCCGGCAGCCTCCTTCGCCGAGGCGGCGGAGGAACCTGCGATGCGGCCGGCGCCGCGTCTCGGTGACGCCGTCTGGCTGCCACGGCCATTTCTTGGAGGTGATCATGCAGGCTGAATCCGAGGCCCCGGTCGGGTGCCAGCGACCCGCGTCCAATGCCCGTCCGGGCCGAGCTCCCACGAGTTCGCCTCGTCGCGGAGCGCATCGTCGAGGATGCCCACCAGGCGACGCTGGATCGCCGGGTCCTCGACCGGGACGACGACCTCCACCCGTCGGTCGAGATTGCGCTCCATCAGGTCGGGTGAGCCGAACGACACCCGCAGCTGCGACGGCCCGCCGATCCGCCGAATCGGAAGATACGGGAGTGTTCGAGGAACCTGCCGACGATCGAGCGGACCCGGATGTTCTCGGAAAGCCCGTGGACGCCCGGCCGCAGGCAGCAGAGCCCGCGGACGACGAGGTCGATCGCGACACGCCGGCGGCCGAGGCCTCGTAGAGCGCGTCGATGATCTCCGGGTCGGTGAGCCCGTTCGTCTTGAGCACGATGCGGCCCTCGCGTCCCGGCACTCGGATCTCCTCGCGGATCGAACCGACGAGGGCCGAGCGGGTCGAGAGCGGAGAAACGGTGAGGCGGCGGAATTCGCGGAGGGTCTCCCGATCCGGTCAGGAGGTTGAACAGCTCGCCGACGTCGGCGCCGACCTCGGGGTCGGCCGTGAGCAGTCCGACGTCCTCGTAGGTCCGAGCGGTCGTCGAGTTGTAGTTGCCGCTCCCGATATGGCAGTAGCGGCCGATCCGGTCTCCCTCCCGACGTACGACGAGCGAGATCTTCGAATGGGTCTTGAAACGGACCAGTCCGTAGATGACCTGCACGCCTGCCTCCTCGAGTGCCCGGGCGCGCTCGAGGTTGGTCTGCTCGTCGAAGCGTGCCTGGAGCTCGACCACCGCGGTCACCTGCTTGCCCGACTGTGACGCGCTGGACGAGCGAGCTGACCGTCGGGCTGTCCGTTCCGGTGCGGTAGAGGCTCTGCTTGATCGCGAGGACGTCAGGGTCGTCGGCTGCCTGGCGATACGAACGCCTCTACGGACGCTGCGAAGGACTCGTAGGGATGGTGCACCAGGACGTCTCCCTCGGACAGCACCGAGAAGATGTCGCGATCGCCCACCAGCTGGGGCGGAGTAAGGGGCGTCCAGGGTTCGGGTGCCGAGATCGGGGCGCGCTAGTCGACGAGGCTTCGGAGTCCACCGAGGTCGATCAGCACGTCGCTCAGGTAGACGTTCGTCGTCGGGGACCTCCACCTCCTCGATCAGCATCGCGAGGAGGTCGCTCGGGCACCGAGGAGTGCGACTTCGAGACGGACCGCCTGGCCGAACCTCCGGCGGTGGAGCTCGAGCTCGACCGCCGCCAGCAGATCCTGCGCCTCGTCCTCCTCCACGGAGAGGTCGGCGTTCCGGGTGACACGGAAGGCGTGGTGCTCGAGGATCGTCCATCGAGGGAAAGAGAGCCTCGAGATGGCCGGCGATCACCTGTTCCATCGGGACCGCACGGGCACCGTCGGAGAGCGTCGACGAAACGCGGCAGGAGCGGCGGAACCTTGACCCGAGCGATGCGCCGGGCGCCGGTACGCGGGCTTGCGATGCGGAGCATCAGGTTGAGCGAGAGGTTCGAGATGTAGGGGAACGGGTGAGCCTGATCGACGGCGAGCGGGGTGAGGATCGGGAAGATCCGGCGGGCGAAGACGTCGCCCAGGTATGCGCGGTCGGTGTCCCCGAGCGAGCCGAAATCCACGATCTCGAGCCCTCGCCGTGCAAGTGCCGGACGGACCTGATCCGCGAAGATCCCCGAGGCACGCGCCACCAGGTCGACGGTGCAGGCCCGGATCGCCTCCAACTGCTCGGCTGGGCCGAGCCCGTCGGGCGACCGGGTGCGGAGCCCCGCCGCGACCTGGTCCTCGAGGCCGGCGACGCGCACCTGGAAGAATTCGTCGAGCCCCTCGGAGAAGATCGCCAGGAACTTGACGCGCTCGGAGAGCGGGATCCGCTCGTCAGACGCCAGGTCGAGCAGACGCGCACCGAAGGCCAGCCAGGACAGTTCGCGGTTGATGAACCGGTCCGACGGCCGGCCCTGCGGCGGCGCGGGAGCAGCCTGCGCCTCGTGCTCCGTGCCGAAGACCGCGGCCCTCCACGTGCCGTTGACCGTCTCCCATGCGACCCGGGCCCGTGCGGTCGAGCCTCGGTCGGGGAGGGCTGTCGACCGCTCGGCGGGTCCCATCGCGCGGCCATGGTATCGCCGCTCACACGACGCGACCCGACCCGACCCCGCCCGGCCCCTCCCCGCATTCGAAGAGCCTGCCCGCCCACCCGAAGGACCTGCCCGCCCAACCGAAGGGGGGCTGGCAAGATGGCGGGACCGCCGCACTCGGTGGCGGGGAAAGCCCTGGGACCCCACGGTGTGCAGAGTCAGACAGGCGCCCACGACGGGCGGAGCGTGCAGTAGGGCGCGCAGAGCGGTCCGCCGGTGACCTTCACCGAACGCCCGCGCTTCGACGTGCTCTGCGTCGGTGACACCGCCACCGACCTCTACGTCACCCTGTCCGCCGACGAGACCGAGGTCCGTGTGGAGGAGGGCGGGGCCCGCCTCGTCATTCCCTTCGGGGCGAAGGTTCCCTACGAATCGACCGTGACCGTCGCCGCAGGTGGCAACGCGGCCAATGCAGCGGTCGCCTGTGCGCGGCTCGGCCTGCGTACCGGTCTCGCGACCTATCTCGGCTCCGACCAGCTGGGGCGCGACCTGATCGCCGCCCTCCACGCCGAGGGCATCGCCTCCACGCTGGTCCGCCTCGAGCACGAGGCTCCGACCAACCAGCACTTCGTCCTCCGCCTCGGACCCGAACGCACCATCCTCATCCGTCACGAGTCCTACCACTATCACTGGCCCTATCTCCGGACGGAGGACGTCCCCGCCTGGCTGTACGTGTCGTCGGTGGGGCGCGACGCGCACGATTACGAGGAACAGATCGCCGACTGGCTCGACGAGAACACCTCCGTCGAACTGGCCTTCCAGCCTGGGACCTACCAGATCGCCCACGGCGCCGCTCGCCTCGCCCGCTTCTACCGCCGTGCCTCGGTCGTGGTCTGCAACCGCGAGGAGGCTGCCGTGATCAGCGGCGTCGGTCGGACCGAGGACATCGGCGCGCTGCTCGACGGCTTGCTCGCACTCGGGCCCCGGACCGCGGTGATCACCGACGGCGCCGCCGGGGCGACCGCGGCCACCGCGAGCGGACGCTGGAGCGTGCCCGCCTATCCGGACACCGGCACGCCGGTCGACCGGACCGGTGCCGGCGACGCCTTCGCGGCCACGCTCGTCGCGTGTCTCGTGCGAGGCCTGCCGCTCGCAGAGGGGCTGACCCGCGCCGCCGCCAACGCCATGAGCGTCCTCCGCTGCATCGGGACCCAGGCCGGCCTGCTCGACCCGGAGCAGCTCGAAGCCCTTATCGACGACCGGCCGGTGGGATACGCGGTCCGGAACCTCCTCGCCACGACCGAATAGGCGCACGCGCCGCAGGGCCTCTTCGACGGCGGGCCCTTGGACCCTACCGTCCCGTCCCGGACCCGCCCAGACTGGACGCGAGCACCCGGGAAGGGACGGTGATGGCAACAATCCTGTGGTTCAGCGAGATCGGCGTCGGCGACACGGCCACGGTCGGCGGCAAGGGCGCCAACCTGGGGGAACTGACCCGGGCCGGCCTCCCGGTCCCGCCGGGCTTCGTCGTCACCAGCCAGGCCTACCTCGACGCGATCGAGCGGAGCGGCGTCCGACAGGCTCTTCGCGACCTGGCCGCGACGCCACAGACGTCCGATCCGGAAGAGCTCGGCCGGTTCGCGACGAAGGCCCAGGAGCTCGTGGCCGGGACACCGCTGCCCGAAGAGTTGGCCGCGGCGGTCCTCGAGGCCTACCACCGCCTCGGTGACCGGGTCCGGGTCGCCGTGCGGTCCTCGGGCACCGCAGAGGACACCGCCGGGACCTCCTTTGCCGGCATGAACGTGACGTTCACCAACGTCGCCGGCGACGACGAGCTCCTCGCCAAAATCGTCGAGTGCTGGTCGTCAATCTACGGCCGCCGGGTCGCCTCCTACCGCACGATCACCGGCCTCACGGACGAGCCGACGCTCGCGGTGGTCGTACAGGAGATGATCCCCTCCGAACGCTCGGGTGTGATGTTCACCGCCGACCCCGCCACGGACGAGACCGACCGACTGGTGATCGAGGCAGCGCTCGGCCAAGGCGAGGTGGTCGTCTCCGGGCTCGTCGAGCCCGACACCTACGTCGTGTCCAAAGACGGCCCACACCTCCTCAGTGTGCGGGTCGGGCGTCAGTCGACGAAGATCGTCCGCGGCGCGGACGGCTCCGACGAAACGGTGCCCCTCACGCCCGAGGAGGGCTCTGCACGGGTGCTCGACGACGCAGCGGTCCTCTCCCTCGCCGCGCTCGGCCTCGAGGTCGAGGCGCACTACGGCGCGCCCCAGGACACCGAGTGGGCGATGGCCGGGGGGACCACCTACCTCGTCCAGAGTCGCCCGATCACCACCATGGGGACCGACGGCCGACACGGCGGTCCGTTCGCCAGGGCCGGCGAGCCGGGCGGAAGCGCAGAGCCCAAATCGGAGGGACGCGTGCTCGTCACCGGGCTCGCGGCCTCCAAGGGGACGGCGTCGGGGCCGGTCCGGGTCCTCCGCTCCCCCGACGAAGGGCGCCGGCTCCGCGACGGCGAGGTGCTCGTCGCGCCGATCACCAGCCCGGATTGGGTTCCCGCCATGCGGCGGGCCGCCGCGCTGGTCACCGACGGCGGCGGGATGACCTGTCATGCCGCGATCGTCTCGCGCGAGCTCGGCGTTCCCTGTGTCGTGGGAACCCGCGAGGCGACCAGCACCCTCCGCGACGGCGAGATGGTGACCGTCGACGGCGGGCGGGGTCAGGTGGTCGAAGGTGTCCTTCCGACCACGCAGCCCGGCGCGACCCCGGTCACCGCTGCCACGGCGACGGTCGCAGCCGCTTCGGCCGGCACCGCCAACGCGGACGTGCTCGCGACCCGGCTCTACGTCAACCTCGCGGTCGCGGAGCACGCCGAGGAGATCGCGGCACTCGATGTCGACGGGGTCGGTCTGCTGCGGGCCGAGTTCATGGTGGCCGACGCGCTCGGAGGGGTCCATCCCCGCCTGCTCCTCGAACGTGGCGCGGAGGGCACCTTCGTCGAGGCGATGTCCACCTCGCTCCTGCAGATCGCCCGCGCCTTCGCACCCCGGCCGGTCGTCTACCGCAGCATCGACTTCCGGACCAACGAATTCCGCGGGCTGGAGGGAGGCGACGCCGTCGAGCCCCACGAGGAGAACCCGATGATCGGATACCGCGGCTGCTACCGCTATGTCGATCAGCCCGACCTGTTCCGCCTCGAGCTCGACGTCCTCGGCGAGGTCGCGGCTGAGACGCCGAACCTCCGCCTGATGATCCCCTTCGTGCGCACCGCCTGGGAGCTCGACGCCTGCCTCGAGGTGGTCGAGGGGCACCCGGCGGCCCGCGGCCTGCCGGTCTGGGTGATGGCGGAGGTTCCCTCGGTCGCCTACTGGATCCCGACCTACGCCCGCATGGGCGTCGAGGGGGTCTCGATCGGCAGCAACGACCTCACCCAGCTCGTGCTCGGGGTCGACCGCGATGCCGCGGCGCTCGCCGACCTCTTCGACGAAGCCGACCCTGCCGTCCTCGACTCGATCGACCGCATCGTGGGCGCCTGCCACGAAGCGGGGCTGACCTCTTCGCTGTGCGGCCAGGCGCCCTCGAACCGCCCGGAGTTCGCCGAGCACCTGGTCCGGCTCGGCATCACCTCGATCTCGGTCAACCCGGACGCGGCCGACGCGGTGCGCCACACCATCGCCACCGCAGAGCGGCGGATCCTCCTCGAGGCTGCGCGGCCGGGCCGGGCGGCGACGCCACCGGCGCTGAGGCCCCGCCATCCCTTCGCGTTGCGCGGCGGCGGACGCGCGACGGCGTCCTGATCGTGAGCACGATCCCGGGCTGACCGCCGGCGCGGCCTGGCACAAGGCAGACCGGCGCGAGCTCGGGCCCCGGATCGCTCCCCGGGGTCGCGGCCAGGCCCGACGGACCGCGCACCGCGCACCCCGCGCACCCGGGCCCTCCGCTCCCCACGGAGCCTCCGCCGGTAGGCTGCCCCGCGTGCAGGCCACCTTGACCCGCGCCGTCAAACGCCCGCTCCGCGGGATCAAGGCTCGGCGCCGGACCGAACTGGGCTTGCTCGTGGGCGCGGCCGTCATCATCGTCGCGGCCTACACCCTCATGATCCTCGGCAACACCTCGAAGGTTCCCGCCGACGTGGTGCCGCTGATGCTGGTGATGCTCGCACTGGGCGGCGTCGCCCACATCGCCAACCGCATCTTCGTGCCGGACGCGATCGCCATCGTGCTCCCGATCGCCTTCCTGCTGAACGGCCTCGGTTACGTGATGATCGTCCGCATCGACCTCGGCACGGGTCATTCGTACGCACCGCTGCAGGCCGCCTGGTCGGCCACCGGCGTTGCCGCGTACGTCCTCACCCTCCTCGTGGTGCGACGGTCACGGGACCTCGACCGCTACCGCTATCTCCTGTTGGCAGTGGCAGTCGCCCTGCTCCTCCTGCCGCTCGTCCCCCATTTCGGCGAGAACATCGGCGGGGCCAGGCTGTGGATCCATATCGGCTCGTTCTCCTTCCAGCCGGTGGAACTGGCGAAGGTGATCCTCTGCATCTTCTTCGCCTCCTACTTCGCCGAGAAGCGGGAGCTCTTGACCATTCCGACCGCCCGTCTCGGCAACCGGCTGGTGGTCGACCCGCGACCGCTCGTCCCCATCGTCATCGCCTGGGGTTTCGCCATCGCCGTGATGAGCCTGGAGCACGACATCGGCTTTTCGGCGCTGCTGTTCACGCTGTTCATCGGGCTGCTCTGGGTGGCGACCGGCCGCACCGGCTATCTGGTGCTCGGCGTGGTCCTCTTCGGCATCGGGGCGTACATCGCCGGCCGCTACTTCTCCCAGGTGCACATCCGCGTGGAGGACTGGCTCGATCCCTGGAAGTACGCCAACGGCTCAGGAGCCCAGCTGGTCCAGTCGTGGTACGCGCTCGGCAGCGGCGGCATCGGCGGATCCGGGCTGGGCCTCGGGGCCGGCGCCTATCTGATCTCGATCCCGCAGAGCGACTTCATCTTCGCGATCATCGGGGAGGAGATGGGCCTCCTCGGCGCCTCCATGGTCATCGTCGCCTTCCTGCTGCTCGTCGGCGGCGGGCTCCGGATCGCCCAGGCGGCCCGCTCGGAGTTCGCCAAGCTCACCGCAGTCGGTCTCACCATGATCATCGGCTTCCAGGCCTTCTTCATCATGGGCGGCGTGCTGCGGATCCTGCCGCTCACCGGTATCACCCTGCCGTTCGTGTCCTACGGCGGCTCCGCGCTCGTGGCCAACTACGTCCTCATCGCCCTGCTCATGCGCATCTCCGACGAGGGGACCGCGGCGGCCGACGAGGCCGAACAGGTCCAGTACGAAAAGGACCAAGAGCGCCGCCACCGACTCCTCACCGGCGACTGACGCCGCCGCCGACACACGATCACGCCGGGGGAGGGGCGCCAGGCGGGGCGCCGGGGGCGGGGCGCCGGGGGCGGGGCGCCAGGGGCGGACTGCCCGGGTGCGGCTGTGAGATGGATCTCGGTCCAGATCGATCTCAGGCGTCGACCGACGTGCCGCCCGGGGGAGGCACGTCCCCGGTGAGCTCGAGCAGCCGCGCGTCGACGAGGATCGGCACCGGCACCTGTTGCAGGAGCGCCAGCACCAACGCGTCCGAAGGCCGGCACGAGAGCACCGCGCGCTGCGTACGGCCTCGCAGGTCCAGCTCGGCGAAGTAGACCGCCCCCTGACGGCCGACCAGCCGGACCGCGACGATGTCGATGTCGAAGCGTTCGAAGGCGGAGACCATCAGCTCGTGGGTCAGCGGTCTCGGCGTCGGGATCCGGCGGAGCGCATGCGAGAGCACGACCGCGTCCTGGAGCCCGATCGAGAACGAGAGCTGCCGCCTCGGCGATTCCGTCTCGCGGAGCAGGACCGTCGGGTGCTGGCTCGGCAGGTCGAGGGTCACCGACGTGACAAGGGCGGTCCGGAAGTCGGCCGAGGCCACGCCCGTCGTCCCTACGACCGACGATCCGGTGGTGGCGTCCCCGTCCGGGGTCGCATTCACCGAACGCTCCGCAGGTGCACGCTCACCGTGAGGCCCACCGCCGCCATGAACCCGATCATGGCCGACCCGCCGTAGGACAGGAACGGGAGAGGGATGCCGGCGACCGGCATGATGCCCATGTTCATGCCGACGTTCTCGAAGACCGAGAAGACGAGGAGGGCGAAGACCCCCGAGCAGAGGAGGCGGCCGAAGGTGTCCCGAGCCAGCTGGGCGGTGCGGAGCACGCGCCAGGCCACCACGCCGTAGAGCAAAAGGAGGACGCCGGCACCGACGAAGCCGAGCTGCTCGCCCACTGCCGAGAAGATGAAGTCGGTCTGCTGCTCGGGCACGTATGCCAGGTTGGTCTGGGCGCCGTGGAAGAGGCCCTGGCCGAAGATGCCGCCGACCGCGATGGCGTCCTTCGCCTGCGTCACGTTGTAGGTCACCGTCTGGCTCGCGCCGTTGGGTGAGATGAAGCTGGTGAGCCGCTGGATCTGGTAGTGCTGCAGGAGACCCACCTCGAGCGCGAACACGACGACGAGCACCGCGCTCACCAACAGGAGCAGCAGGTACCTGCCGGGCATGCCGGCCGCGGCCAGCATCACGAGCAGGATCACCGCCATGACGATGGCGGTCCCGAGGTCGGGCTGTTTGATCACGAGGAGGATCGGGAGCGCGGCGAGGAGGACCATCCGCACGAGGTCGCGGAAGACGAGGCCCTCGGGCCGGCGCGAGCAGTAGGTCGCGATCACCACGATGAGCACCAGGGTGGCGAACTCGGAGGGCTGCAACTGGAGCGCTCCCAGCGAGAACCACCGCTGGGAGCCCTGTGCATGCGAGCCGACCGGGGACAGCACCGCGAGAAGACCGAGCACGATGCCCACGTAGAGCAGGGTCGCGAACTGCTCGAGCCTCCGGTAGTCGAACAGGGCCGTCACGACCATGACGGCCACACCGATGACCATGAAGACCGCCTGCCGCTTCAGGTAGTACCGGGGGTCCTCGCCTGCGAGGGCGAGCTTCCCTTTGGTGGCCGAGTAGATCATGACCACCCCGGTGACCGCGAGGATCAAGGTGGTGACCACGAGGATCGGGTCCGCGCGCAGGGTGATCTGCCTCGGGCGGGTGGCGATGTTGGCAGGGGCGTAGGTCACCACGGTGCTCCGGGCGCCCAGGCTACCGGCCCCGCAGGGGCGTACTCCGGCAGGGCGCGCACCAGGGAGGCCGTGCCCTTCACCTGCTCACTCGCGTGGTCCGGCCGCCCGGTCGGCGACGGCCCGCCACATCGCCTCGACCGGCACCTCCCGCTCCGTCCAGCGCTCGACCTGCAGCGCGGCCTGGTGCACCAGCATGCCGATGCCGTTGACCACGGTCGCACCACGGGCGCGTGCCGCCGCGAGCCACGGCGTGCGCGGTGGGTCGTAGACGAGATCGACCGCCACCTGGGACGGGCCGAGGAGCGCGGGGTCGACCAGCCACGGATGTCCCTCGGTCGAGGTCGCCGACATCCCGACCGGGGTCGCGTTCACCACCAGGTCGCAGTCGCCCGCCTCTGCCGAACTGCCGGTCCGCGCGCACGGCCCGGCCAGCGCGGCAGCCGCTTCGGCGCGCGGCAGATGTCCGGTTGACCACCACGACCTCCGCCGCACCGGCGTCGGCGAGGGCGACCACGACCGCCCTGGCCGCGCCCCCCGCCCCGACCACCAGGCACCGCGCGCCGGCGGGATCGAAACCGGGGTCGCGGGCGAGGGCGGCCACGAGCCCGCGGCCGTCGGTGTTGTCGCCGATCGATCCCCCGGTTCCGAAGGTCACGCAATTGACCGCTGCCAAGCGGCCTGCCAGCTCGGTCGTCCGATCCACCAGCTCCGACGCGGCCTCCTTGTGTGGCATGGTCACCGACAGTCCGCGGATCCCGAGGGCGCGCGCGCCGTGCAGCGCCGCGCCGGCCTCCCCGCGGCGGACCTCGAAGCCGACCGAGACCCAGTCGACCGCCATCGCGGCGAACGCGGCGTTGTGCAGAACCGGCGAGAGCGAGTGCGTCACCGGATCGCCGATCACGCCGACGACCGCGGTCGCAGCCGAGACGGTTCTCGCCGGCGGCGGCACGCTCCCGGCCATCAGGGGAGCCCCCGCGACTTCGCGAGGGCCTCGTTGGCCTGCTGCTCGGCGAAGGTGTTCGCGAACGCCTCGGTGCCGTCGGACTGGACCACGACGAAGTAGAGCCACGTCCCGGGCGGGGAGTCGAGCGCCGCCTGGAGGGACGCCTGCGAGGGGAAGCAGATCGGCGTCGGGGTGAGGCCCGTGTGCAGATAGGTGTTGTAGGGGGTGTCGAGCTGGAGGTCCCGGCTGGTGACGGTGCCGCCGTCGCGACCCTCGGAGTAGAGGACCGTCGAGTCCATCTGCAACGGCATGCCGGCGGCCAGGCGGTTCAGGACCACCCGGGCCACCGGTCCGAGGTTCTTCTGGATGACACCCTCCTTCTCGACGATCGAGGCGATGGTGATCACCTGATAGGGCGTCCGGCCCATCCGGGCGGCCCCGGCGGCCAGGCCGACCTGGTCCGCGACCGAGTCGAAGCGGGCGACCATCTTCTGGAGGAGGACGGTGTCGCTCTCCCCCGGCACCACCGTGTAGTCGCCTGTCCCGAGCAGGCCGTCGAGATTGGTCGAACCCACCGGTTGCCATTGCGAGCGCACCGTCCCGCTCGTCGCGAGCGACTCGAAGGCGTGGGCGGAGTGTCCGGGTAGCTGGCCGACGCGCTGTGCCAGCTCGGCAACGGTGAAGCCCGCGGGCACCGTCAGGGTGAAGACGTTCGGCCCGCTCGCGAGGATCTGGTCGACGGTGCCGAAGCTCGAGTTCTGACGGAAGGCGTACTGACCCGCCTGCACGGTCGGGGTGCCGTGGAACTGGCTCCAGATCCGGTACGCGAACGAGCTCCCCATCACCCCCTTCGCGGCGAGGGTCGAGGCGACCTGGTTGGCACCCTGCCCGTGGGCGACCGTGACGATCACCTGCCGGCCCATCGGTCCGGAGGGGTTCGCCTCCGAGTCGACCCAGAGGTAGCCACCGACGACCACGACCACCCCCACGACCACGAAGGCGAGCGCGGCGATGCGCCACCTGCGGCGGCGCGCCCGTGCCGTCCGGCCGCTGCGGGAGGGAGCCGTGCCGCTCGACTGGCGCCCGTAGATGACCGGCTGCTCCAACGGCTCGTCGGACACGGCGGGTGCCACGGCGTGCTCCAGCTCGTGCGCCGCCTGGCCCTCCCCGGTCCGCCACGAGTCCCGCGCCTGTTGCGCATCCCCCTCCTGTTGCGGCTGCCAGGCCGGGGCGCCCGCATCGGGGCCGGGGCCGTCCACCGGGCCGGGGCCGCTCACCGGGCCGGGGCCGCTCACCGGGTCGATCCCGCTCGATCCAGCCACGCAGAGAGCAGCACCGCCGCCGCTGTCTCGTCGGCGGCCTTCCGGCGTTCGCGCTCTCGGGCGCCCGTCTCCGCCAGCACGCGGTGAGCGCTCACCGTGGTGAAGCGCTCGTCGGCCAGCTCCACCGGGATCCCGTCCGCGGCCAGGGCGGCGGCGAGCTCGTCCGCTTCGGTTGCGGCCGCGGACGCGGCAGGACCCCGCGATCCGTCGAGGGAGAGCGGCAACCCGACGACCACGACCGCCGCGCCGAGCTCACGCACCAGGTCGACCAGACACCGCCGGTCGCATGCCGCGTCCGAGCTCCGCGCGATCGTGGCATGCGGAAGGGCCACGGTCCGAGCCGAGTCGCTGACCGCGATGCCGATACGACGCGACCCGAGGTCGACGCCCACGGCTCGCCCCAGACGGGGCGGCCGATCCGGGCGCTCAGCCACCTGCGACCACCCGCCGGGCCTCCGCCAGCGCGCGGTCGATCCCTTCGGGGTCCTTGCCGCCGGCGACGGCAAGCCGGGGCGAGCCCCCGCCGCCACCCCCGAGGAGCGCGCCGACCTGCTTCACGACCGCGCCCGCATCGAGGCCGTCGGGCGCCGTGGCCACCGCGAGGGAGGCGCGCCCTCCGTCGGTCGTCCCGCCGAGGACCACCGACGCGAGGCCCCCGGCCTCTCGGACCCGCTGGGCCAGGTCGCGGAGCAGGTCCGGCGAGAGGCCGTCGCGACGGGCGACGACGGTCCCGCCCGCGGCCTCCCGGGCCAGATCGGCCGCCTCGGCCAGAAGCTCGCGGCTGCGTGCCTGCTCGAGCTGCTTCTCCGCAGCCCGCTGGCGCTCGAGGAGCCGTTCGATGGCCTCGGGCAGGTTTTCGGGCTCGGTCCGCAGCAGGGCCGCCGACTCACCGAGCAATCCTTCCCGCTCGGCGAATCGATGGACCGCACCGAGGCCGGTGACCGCCTCGATCCTCCGCACCCCCGATCCGATCGACGATTCCGAGACGATCGTGAGAGGCCCGATCATCCCGAGCGCGCCCACGTGGGTGCCGCCGCAGAGCTCGGTGGAATGGGGACCCGCCCGCACCACCCGGACCCGCTCCCCGTACTTGTCACCGAAGAAGGCCAGCGCCCCCATCGCGTCGGCTGCCGCCTTCGTCGTCTCCTCGACCGTGACGTCCGCATCACTCAGGACGTCGCTGTTCACGAAGTCGCTGACCGCGGCGAGCTCCTCGGGTGCGACAGGAGCCGGATTGCTGAAGTCGAATCGGAGGTGGTCGGGTGCGACCAGCGAGCTCTGCTGGCGCACGTGATCGCCGAGCACCGCGCGCGGAGCGCTGCCTGCAGCAGGTGGGTGCCGGTGTGGTTGCGGCGGAGCGCCTCGCGCCGGTCGCCCTCGATGGTGGCGAGCGCGTCCTGACCGGGGAAGAGGTCGCCGGTGACGGTGGCGCGGTGCGCCGTCAGGCCGGGCAGCGCGGCGACGGTGTCGTAGACGAGCGCGGTGCCGGTCTCGGTCACGATGGTTCCGGTGTCGCCCATCTGGCCACCGCCCTCCGCGTAGAACGGCGTACGGTCGAGGAAGACTTCGACATGACCGGCGTGCTCGGGATCGAGATCGGCGAGGACCGCGACCACCCGTGCGGGTTGCGCATACTCGGCGGGGCGCTGGCCCACGAAGAGCGTCGGGCCCTCGAGGTCGAGGACCGAGCGGTAGGCCTGCTCACCGGCGACCGAGCGGCTCGATCGGGCGGCAGCACGGGCCTGGGCGCGTTGGCGGTCCATCGCCTGCTCGAAGCCGTCGAGGTCGACGGTGAGGCCCGCCTCCTCGGCGATCTCGACGGTCAGCTCGATCGGGAAGCCGTAGGTGTCGTGCAGGCGGAAGGCCACCTCACCGGGGACGGAGGCGACACCGGTCGCCAGCTGCTCCTCGAGGATGCCCGACCCGGTAGCGAGCGTGCGGAGGAATCCCTCCTCCTCGCGGGCGACCACCTCGCTGAGGTAGCCGTGCTGCTCGGCCATGCCGGGATAGGCGGCACCGAGCGTCGCGACCGCGGCGTCGACGAGCCGCGGCATGCACCCCTCCTCGACGCCGAGCTGTCGCGCCCGGCGCACCGCCCGGCGGATGACCCGGCGCAGGACGTAGCCCCGACCCTCGTTCGCGGGGAGGACACCGTCGGCGACCAGCATGGCCATCGCCCGGCCGTGGTCGGCCATGATCCGGAGCCCGACGTCTGTCCGCTCCTCGCGCCCGTACGCGTGGCCGGTGATCGACTCGGCCGCCTCCATCATCGGGAGGAAGACGTCGGTGGCGAAAATCGAATCGACGCCCTGGAGGACCGGCAGGATCCGCTCGAGCCCTGCGCCGGTGTCGATGCTCGGCCTCGGCAGGGGCTCGGTGTTGCCCTCCTCGTCGCGGTTGTACTGCATGAACACGAGGTTCCAGATCTCGACGAACCGCTCGGGGCCGCCCGCGGCGGGTCCCCCCTCGGCGCCGTAGTCGGGGCCCTTGTCGAAATAGAACTCGGAGGAGGGCCCACACGGCCCCGTCTCGCCCATCTTCCAGAAATTGTCCTCGCCCATCCGCTGGATCCGCTCACGTGGGACGCGGACCTGGTCGCGCCAGATCTCCTCGGCCTCGTCGTCGCTCTCGTGGACCGTGATCCAGAGACGGTCGCCGTCGATGCCGAGGACCTCGGTGACCAACTCCCATGCGAAGGGGATCGCCTCGGCCTTGAAGTAGTCGCCGAAGCTGAAGTTGCCGAGCATCTCGAAGAAGGTGCAATGCCGGTGCGTCGTGCCCACGATGTCGATGTCGAGGGTGCGAAAGCACTTCTGGACCGAAGTCGCCCGCGGCCAGGGCGGCGACTCGTCGCCGAGGAAGAAGGGCTTGAACGGCACCATCCCGGCGATGGTGAAGAGCACGGTCGGATCGTGCGGAATGAGGCTCGCCGAGGGCACGACGGTGTGCCCCCTCGCCGTGAAGAACCGGGTGAAGCCCTCGCGGAGGTCGTCGGCGCGGCGTGCGGTGCCGTCGGTCACGACAGGAGCCTAGGTGGCGGAGTGCGAGACGAGACCTCTCGGCACCGGCCTCGGTCCCGAGAGGCGGCTCGCCGTGGCCGACCGTCCCTCGGTTCGCGAGCTCCTCCCAGAGCTCCTCCTCGCGCCGGCGCATCTCGCCCCGGCCCGAGTCGACGGCGGCCCGGAGCCGCTCCCCCACACCCACCGCGGCCGACCGGGCCGAGCGGCCCACCTCGGCCACCACCGCGTCGGGCTGCAGCCGGGCCGTCGCCTCGGTCACCGTGCGACGGACCTTGCGCTCCACCCACAGCGACGAGCTCGCCCCGAGCGCCACGCCTGCGGCGAGCCAGAACGTGCGCCGGGCCACGTCAGCGGCTCCCGTTCCGCGACGGCCGCGAGGACCGGTCGCTCGGGTTCCCACCGGCGAGCCGGCGCAGACCGCTCGCAGCCCCCGCACGGACCGCGAGGACCTTCACCACCGGATTGGCGAACGCCCGGTAGGCGAGACGTGAGGCCGAGTCGACGGTCGCATGGACCGACTCGGTCGAGTCGAGCACGGCTCCGACGCGCTCCATCTCGACGCGGCCTGGTCGACCACTCGATGCGCGTCGGCAACGAGCGGCACCGCCTGGGTGCGCAGCTGCTCGGCGATGACCGACAGGCGGCGCGCCTCCCGCCGCAACGACCCGATCGCCGCCCACAGCCCTGCGACCGCGCCGCACACCCAGCACGGCCGCCACCAGCACGATGATCGCCACCGCGTCCATGAACCGGACAGCTTAGGCGCCATCACCTCCTACCCCGGGGTCCGCCCTGCGCCCGGTGCCGGTTCCTCGCAAAGAGCCCGACCTGCGCTGCGGGTCGGTGGCGGGGCGTGTCCTCAGGTCGAGGCCATGCCGACGACGGGCTGCGACAGGGGCATCCCGCCGGCCGAGCCGTAGAAGCCGGCGTCGCCGTAGGCGAAGAGTCCGCCGTCGGAGGCGACCAGCCAGTAGCCGAGCCCGGTGAGGGACGAGGCCATGCCGACCACCGGCTCGTTCAGCACGAGGTTGCCGGCCGAGCCGTAGAAGCCGGCGTCGCCGTAGGCGAAGAGCCCGCCGTCGGAGGCGACCAGCCAGTAGCCGGCGCCGTCGGGGGTGGCGGCCATGCCGACCACCGGTCGGTTCAACGTGAGGTTGCCGGTCGAGCCGTAGAAGCCTGCGTCGCCGTAGGCGAAGAGCCCGCCGTCGGAGGCGACCAGCCAGTAGCCGGCGCCGTCGGGGGTGGCGGCCATGCCGACCACCGGTCGGTTCAACGTGAGGTTGCCGGTCGAGCCGTAGAAGCCTGCGTCGCCGTAGGCGAAGAGCCCGCCGTCGGAGGCGACCAGCCAGTAGCCGGCGCCGTCGGGGGTGGCGGCCATGCCGACCACCGGTCGGTTCAACGTGAGGTTGCCGGTCGAGCCGTAGAAGCCTGCGTCGCCGTAGGCGAAGAGCCCACCGTCGGAGGCGACCAGCCAGTAGCCGCCGTCGTCGGGGGTGGCGGCCATGCCGACCACCGGTCGGTTCAACGTGAGATTGCCGGTCGAGCCGTAGAAGCCGGCCGCCCCGTAGGCGAAGAGCCCGCCGTCGGAGGCGACCAGCCAGTAGCCGGGACGGGCGTAGGTGTAGCGGTCCGCTGGAACCTGCGGGCTGGTGCCGTCGGGGCTGGTCACCGAGACGTCGACGGTGGCCCCGGACGGAGGTCCGGGCGGGGCCACCGCAGTCAGGGAATTCGCGGACTGCACGGTGAAGGATGCGGGGGTCGAGCCGAAGCGGACCGAAGTGGCCGCCGCGAAGTCCGAGCCCTCGATCGTGACACGTCCGCCGCCACCGGTCGGTCCCCGCGACGGCACCACCGCGGTGACCTGCGGGGAGACGAAGGTGTACTCGGAGACCGGTACCGCCGCGCTGGTACCACCGGCGGTACCCGACGTCGTCACCGTCACCGGGACCTGCCTCCCGGTCCCGACCGACGGGGTGACGACGGTGATCGAGGTCGGGCTATGGGAGACGATCTGGGCCGGGACGCCGCCGAAGCGCACGGACGGCGATCCGGTTCCGAAGCCGGTGCCCGAGATGACGACCGTGCGGCCTCCGGTCGCGGGTCCGGAGGTGGGGCTCAGGCCGCTCACCGCGGGACATCCCGCCGCCGACCCGGTCAGCGTCCCGATCAGGGCGGCCGCCCGGGGCGACCCCCAGCCCGACGCGAGGTCGTAGCCCGCGGTCGCGGGGTAGCTCGGCGTCGGAGAGCCCGGGTTGAAGAGGTCGTTGTTCCCCGAGGTGACGTCGTTGACGGGCGGCGAGCCGGCCGCACCGGCCGCGTAGAGCTTCTGATTGAGGAGGCCGGCCGGTGTCGCGCATCCTTGGTTGATGTCCGCGGTGAGCGCGGCCCACAGCGGCGCCGCGGTGCTCGTGCCGCCGAAGGGCCGCCACGAACCTCCCACGTAGATGATCGCCCCGTGCCTCGGATCGGCCGAGGCCGCGACGTCGGGGACCTGGCGGCACTGCTGGTTCGCCGCCGGGCCGCACGTGTCGGTGGTGAACGGAGTCTGCACCGCGGCGCTCTGCTGCCACGAGGGCGCGACGAAGTCCTTCGACAACCCTCCGCCCCCGCTGCCTCCGCCCGCGCCGCCGTTCCAGACGGACTCAGCGGGCGGCACCGTCGACACGGCCGTCAGCGAGGTGCCCCCCACTCCCGTGACGTCGGGCTGGTCCGCCGGGTCGTCGACGTAGAGGTTCTGGTTGTAGTCGGGTGGGTTGGCGAGCGGGTTGTAGCAGTCGCTCGAGCCGGCGTCCCCCGACGCGGCCACGATCGTCTGGTGCTGCGCGGTCGCCTGTTGGAAGAGGCTCGTCTCGGTGGCCTGCTCGGCAGGTGAGATGCCGCCCGGGCCTTCGCAGACGCCCCAACTGGTGGAGATCACCGGCGCAGGGTTCACGTTGACCATCGCGCTGTAGGTGTCGATCGGCCCGGCGCCGTAGTTGGGACCGGCGTAGACTGTGATCGACGAGGAGGGTGCGAGCCCGGCGACCATCTCGATGTCGAGCGCCGCCTCGCCCGACTGCGCGCCGTCGCCGGGGCCTCCGTCGACCGACACGGTCGACACCGGGACCGACAGCCCGTAGCAGGACTGGTAGGTCTGGATGTCGCTCGGGGTGAAGGGCTCGAGCTCGTAGACCGCGACCCGCTGGCCGGCGGCGACGCGTTCTTGTGCATAGAGCGTAGACAGCCCGTAGGCCGATGCCAGTTGGTCGGCCGTCCAGGCGCCGTTGAACTGCGCCGCCGCGCTCGCGGTCGCGCACGGCGCCGGCCCCGCGTGCGCAGTGGCGGAGCCATGGGACACGGCGCCCCCCGCGGTACCGGAGGGCGCGCTGCCCGAGCCGGTCGGGCCCGCCACGATCTGTGGATGCGCCTCGGCGACCGTCGAGAGACCGATCACCCCCTGCAGTGAGGGAGCGAGCGAGGAGGGCACCTCCGGCGCACCGATCGTGGCGCGTGCGACACGGCCGCTGCCCAGCCGCGCGTCGACCAGCCGGACGCCGAACGCGCGCTCGATCTGCGCGGCCGTGCCGGTCACCGGGATCAGCAGATGGTCCGCCGCCACCGAACCGACGGTCAGTCCGACGCGTGCCAACCAGCCCCGGGTCGAGGCCACTGTCGCGTCGTCCGGACCGAACTTCGACGCGAACCCGCCGGGTGCCAGGTAGTGCCCGTAGAGGGGATCGCCCGGCGTCGCGACGCCGTGGGCGAAGGCGGCGAGCGCGGAGGGGTCCCTCGGCTTGAGCGACACCTCCACGTGGACCGGGGACCCGGTCGCGGTCGGCCCGAGGACCTGGGCGCCCGCAGGGAGAGGCTGCACGCTGCCGACCAGGGGGGACAGGGGGCCCGAGGGGGCGCCGGCAGTTCCGCCGGTCCCTGCGGCGCCGGCGGTCACTCCTCCGACACCTGCAAGGAGCCCACCGCCGGCCACCGTCGCGCAGGCGGTGAGCACCACGACGAGGGTGCGTCGGATCGGATGCGAACGGGCCCGCGCCGGCGCAGGTGCCGGCGAGCCGGGCGCGCGGGGGCCCTCGGTGGATGACCGGTCATCGGTCCAGTCTCGCCGATGGCTGACCCTCCTCCGGTTCGCCCGGGTCCGCCCTCGAGGCAGGGCCGGGCTGGCCACCGGGCCGGCTCGTCGGGCGGTCCCCCAGCTGGGCCTCGTAGCCCCGGTCAGTGGGCTCGTAGTAGCGGCGGCCCTCCAGTGCCGTCGGTCGATACTGCTGTTCGGTCCAGCCCCCCGGCTCGTCGTGGGGATAGACGTACCCCTCACCGTGGCCGATCGAGCCCGCGCTGCGATAGTGGGCGTCGCGCAGGTGTGCGGGGACGTCACCCCTCGGGCCGGTGCGCACGTCCTCCTGAGCCCGGCCGAGCGCGACGGTCACCCGGTTCGACTTGGGCGCGCTGGCGAGATGCACCACCGCCTGCGCGAGGTTGAGCTGTGCCTCGGGGAGCCCGACGAACTCCACGGCCCGGGCCGCCGCGTCCGCGACCACCAGGGAGAGCGGGTCGGCCTCGCCGACGTCCTCGCTGGCGAGAATGACCAGGCGGCGCGCGATGAACCGCGCGTCTTCGCCCGCTTCGAGCATGCGGGCCAACCAGTAGAGACCGGCGTCGGGGTCCGAACCGCGCACGGACTTGATGAAGGCGCTGATCTGGTCGTAGTGGTCGGCCTCGCCGTAGTGGTGCAGGCGGCTGTGCCGAGCGCGCTCCACGACGTCCGCCGTGACCGGGGCAGGCTGGGCGATGGCCACCGCCACCTCGAGCGTGGTCAACGCGGCACGGGCGTCGCCGTCGGCGAGCGCGACCAGCGCGTCGATCGCCTCGCGGTCCGCGTGGGCCTCCTCTGCCCGCAGGCCTCGTTCGACGACCTCCTCGAGCTCGTCCGCGGAGAGCGGCTCGAGGCGCCAGAGCGTCGAGCGCGAGAGCAGCGGGGCGTTGACCTCGAAGAACGGGTTTTCGGTCGTGGCGCCGATCAGGACGATCAACCCCTCTTCCACCGACGGCAACAACGCGTCCTGCTGCGCCCGGTTGAAGCGGTGGACCTCGTCGAGGAACAGGATCGTGCCCCGCCCCTGCTCCCCGAGGACCCTCCGAGCCCGCTCGACCGCCTCACGAACGTCCTTCACGCCAGCCGACACGGCCGACATCGGTACGAACTCCTTGGCGGTGGCCTCGGCGATCACCGTGGCGAGCGTGGTCTTGCCGGTGCCGGGAGGTCCCCAGAGGATCGCCGACGTCAGGCGGTCGTTCTCGATGAGCGCGCGCAACGGGGCGCCCGGACCGATCAGATGACGTTGGCCGATGATCTCGTCGAGCGTCCTCGGACGGAGCCGGGCGGCGAGTGGGGCACGGGCGGCGAGCCGCTCCCGCGCTGCCTCCGAGAAGAGGTCGTCGCCGGCCACAGCTCAGTCCGTGCGGGGGCGCCGGCCGAGACCGAGGTCGGCGAGCACCGCGTCGGCGATCGGCGCCGGGGCGTCGGTCATCGGGTCCCATCCCGACTGGGTCTTCGGGTACGCGATCACCTCGCGGATGGAGTCCTCGCCCGCGAGGACCGCGACCAGCCGGTCGAGTCCGACGGCGAATCCCGCGTGCGGCGGCGCCCCGAAGCGGAACGCGCCGAGCAGGAAGCCGAAGCGCCGCTCGGCTTCCTCGGTTCCGATCCCGAGTACGTCGAAGATGCGCCGCTGGACGTCCTCGCGGTGGATCCGGACACTCCCCGATCCGAGCTCCCATCCGTTGAGGACCAGGTCGTAGGACTGGCTGCGCACGGAGGCCGGGTCCGATGCCAGCCGCTCGAGATCGTCGGGATGGGGCATGGTGAAGGGATGGTGCGCCGGCACCGGGCGGCCGTCGTCGCCGACCCCGTCGAAGAGCGGGAAGTCGACCACCCAGAGGTAGCGGAGTGGGCCCTCGCCGACCGGTCGGCCTCCGAGCTCCACCCGCAGCTGGCCGAGGACCTGGCAGACCAGACGGTGCTCGTCGTCGGCGACGACGAGCACGAGGTCGCCTGCGGACGCGCCCGTCGTGGCCACGAGCCCGCGCCGTTCGTGATCGGCGAGGAACCGGTCGAGGGGTGAGTCGAGCTCGGGCATCTCGCCCAGTGTCTCGGACACGCGGAACCAGGCGAGCCCCTTCGCACCGAGGGAGCGAGCTCGCTCGGTCAGCGCGTCGAGGCGCGAGCGGCCGAGCGACACGCCATCGGGCAGGACGATCGCCTTCACGCATCCCGCAGCGAAGGCGCGGACCTCGGTCGCGGCGAACAGCTCCGAGAGGTCGACGAGCTCCATCCCGAACCGGAGGTCCGGTTTGTCGGTCCCGTAGTGGTCGATCGCCTCCGACCAGGTCATGCGCGGCACCTCGGTGGGCCGGATGCCGGTGACGGCCTCGGCCGCGTCGAGCACCGCCTCGGAGACGAAACCGAGCACGTCCTCCTGTGAGACGAACGACGCCTCGAGGTCGAGCTGGGAGAACTCGAACTGGCGGTCGGCGCGGAGGTCCTCGTCGCGGAGGCACCGGGCCACCTGGTAGTAGCGGTCGATGCCGGCGACCATCAGGAGCTGTTTGGCCAGCTGGGGACTCTGCGGAAGGACGTAGCCGTCGCCGGGATTGAGGCGGCTCGGCACGCTGAACTCGCGCGCGCCCTCGGGGGTGGGCGCCCAGAGCAGCGGCGTCTCGACCTCGACGAATCCCTGCCGGTCCATCGCGGCCCGCACAGCGCGGGTCACGGTTGCGCGAAGGCGCAGGTTGGCCTGCATCCGCGGACGCCGGAGGTCGAGGAACCGGTGCCGGAGGCGGGTGACCTCGTCGACCTCGACCCGGTCGTCGATGGCGAACGGCGGTGGCTCGGCGGGGTTGAGCAGGGTCACCGCGCAGTCCCCGATCTCGACCTCCCCGGTGGCGAGCTCGGGATTGACCGTCCCCGGCGGCCGCGCGCGGACCACTCCTTCCACCGCGATCACGTACTCGCTCCTGACGTCGACCGTGCCGGGGATCACGCACTGCACGACCCCGGTGTGGTCGCGCAGGTCGACGAAGGCGAGGTGCTCCCCGTGCTCGCGGCGGTGGGCGACCCACCCGCACACCCGCACCGACGACCCCACGTCCGCCGATCGCAGGGTCCCGCACAGGTGCGTCCGCATCGCGGTGGCGCCCACTGACAGTCGGGAGTCGCTCACGTGTTCCTTTCGGGGATCGGCCGGGCTGGGGCGGCGGTCGGAAGGTCGGAGTGCGGACGCAAAGGCAAGCGAGCGCTAGCGCCCGCTGTCGCCGACCGCCCCGCCGGCAGCGGCGGCGGACCGCACCGCGTCGACCACGTCGGCGGCGCGTACGATGCGCTGCTCTCCGTCACCCCGCAGGGGTTTGAGGGACACCGTACCCTCTGCGACCTCGTCCGGCCCCACGATGAGCGCGATGCGAGCACCGGAGTGGTCGGCGGCCCGGAGCTGGGCTTTCATGGTGCGGTTGTCGAAGGCGCGGTCGGCCCGGAGGCCGGCGCGCCGCAGGCGCGCGGTGAGGTCACGGGCGGTCGACCCGTCGACCACGTCGACCACGAAGGCGTCGAGGGGCTCCGGCGAGACCGGGTAGACGCCCTCGGCGTCGCACGAGAGGAGGAGCCGCTCGATACCGATGCCGAAGCCGATGCCCGGTGTGGGCGGACCGCCGAGCATCTCGACGAGGCCGTCGTAGCGGCCTCCCCCGCCGACGCCGTTCTGCGCCGACTCGAGCGCCTCGGAGGAGAACTCGAAGGTGGTCCGGGTGTAGTAGTCGAAGCCCCGCACCAGCCGGTGGTCGAGCCGGTACTCGACGCCGAGCGCGGAGAGGCCCTCGCGGACACGGTCGAAGTGGGCGCGGCAGTCGTCGCAGAGATGATCGGCGAGGCTGGGCGCGTCCGCGGTCGTCGCGATGCACTCGGGCCGCTTGCAGTCGAGGACCCGCAAGGGGTTGGTGTCGATCCGGTCGCGGTGCTCCTTGCAGAGCTCGTCGTGGCGTGCGAGGAGAAAGGCGCGGAGCAGGTCGAGGTAGGCGGGCCGACAGGTCCCGTCGCCCATCGAGTTCATCCGGAGCACGATCGAAGTCAGGCCGAGGGTCCCGAAGAACCCGGCGGCCAGCGCGACGACCTCGACGTCGAGGTCGGGGTCGGCCGGGCCGAGCGCCTCGACACCCAGCTGGTGATGCTGGCGGTAGCGACCGGCCTGGGGACGCTCGTAGCGGAAGGCCGGTGTCGCGTACCACGCCTTCCAGGGCAACGGGGGGCGGTTCTGTACGAAGGCCCGCACCATCGGGGCGGTGCCCTCCGGCCGCAGCGCGAGCAGCCTGCCGCCGCGGTCCTCGAACTCGTACATCTCCTTGCCGACCACCTCGCTGCCCTCGCCGATGCCGCGGCGGAACACCCTGGCGTCCTCGAAGATCGGCGTGTGAGCCAGCCCGTATCCGGCGCCCTCGACCTCGCGGGCGAAGGAGGCGAGCAACGACTCCCAGCGGGTCGATTCCGGCCAGAGGACGTCGTGGGTCCCACTCGGGGCGCGCGCCGCCAACGACTTGTCGGCCACTGGAGCTCAGTCCCTCTTCCCCGGAAGGATCCGGTAGACGTCGTAGACCGCGTCGAGGTGGCGAAGGAGGTTGAGCACCGACTCGAGATGCGCCGGATCGGCCAGCTCGACGTCGAACCGCATCCGGCTGATCCGGTCGGAGTCGGTCTGGGTATTGGCGCTCACAATGTTGAGGTGGTGCTCGGAGACGACCTTCGTCACGTCGGTGAGCAGGCGTGAGCGGTCGATCGCGACCACCTCGATGGTCGCGACGAACACGGCGGAGGAACGGCGGTCCCACTCGACCTCGATGAGGCGTTCCCGCGAGCGGCTGGCGAGCGACGCCGCGTTCGCGCAGTCGGCCCGGTGGACCGACACCCCACGCCCCCGGGTCACGAAACCGACGATCTCGTCGCCCGGCACCGGGGTGCAGCACCGGGACAGGCGGACCATCAGATCATCGAGCCCCTCGACGTAGACGCCGACCGCCGAGCCGCGCCCGGGCCGGGCCGTGAGCGGTTGCTGGCGAGCGGTGACCGGCAACTGCTCCTCGTAGACCCCGCCCCGCAGGTCGCGGAAGATGCGCTGCGCCACCGCCCTCGCCGAGATCCGGTTGTCGCCGATCGCGGCGTGCAGCGCATCGAGGTCCGCGTAGTTCATGGTCGTCGCGAGGTCCGCCAGCGCGCGTTCGGATGCCAGCTTCTGGACCGGCAACCCCTCGCGGCGCAACTCCTTCGTCAGTTCCTCACGACCCAGCTCGATGGCGTCCTCGCGCCGCTCCCGCGAGAACCACTGGCGGATCTTCGTACGCGCCCGCGAGGACGCGACCATCCCCAGCCAATCGCGGGAGGGCCCCGCCGTCTGTGCCTTGGAGGTGAAGATCTCGACCGTGTCCGCCGAGTTGAGCTTGGTGTCGAGAGGGACCAGGCGTCCGTTCACCTTGGCGCCGATACAGCGGTGGCCGACCTCGGTGTGGATCGCGTAGGCGAAGTCGACCGGAGTGGAGTTGGCGGTGAGCGCGATCACCTTCCCCTTCGGGGTGAAGACGTAGACCTCGTCCTCTTCGAGGTCGAGCTTCAGCGCCTCGAGGAACTCGATCGGATCGGTCGTCTCGTTCTGGAAGTCGACGATCCGCTGCATCCACTCGATCTCGGCCGTGGTCGACGACGTCTCTTTGGCGAGGGCGTGCCGCTCGGCCCGCCGGTCGCGCTCGACGAGCTCGGTCTTCGCCGAGGCCTTCTTCCCGCCGTCCTTCGCCCTGGCCCCGTCCTTGGCCTGGCCCGCACCGTCCTTCGCCCCTTCGCCCGGTGCTCCCGGAGTGGCCGTCACATCGGGGACCGGACGCGGCTGTCGGTCCCGTGCACGGGTCCCCACCGCACCGTCCTTGCCCCGGACCGCGGGCGCAGGCGCCCGGTCGGTACGGGTCGGGTCTTCCTTGTAACCCCAGTGGGCCGCGATGCCGTACTCGGCGCGGCGGTGCATCTCGTGCGTCCGGACCTGGACCTCGATGGGCGAGCCGTCGAGCCCGATCACGGTGGTGTGGAGCGACTGATAGAGGTTGAACTTGGGCGAGTTGATGTAGTCCTTGAAGCGCCCCTGGACCGGTGGCCAGATCGTGTGGATCGAGCCGAGGGCCGCCCAGCAGTCCTTCTCCGTGTCGACGATCACCCGGATCCCGACCAGGTCGTAGAGGTCGTCGAACTCTTTGCCGCGCACCACCATCTTCTCGTAGATGCTCCAGAGGTGCTTCGGCCGACCGGTCACCTCCGCATCGATGCCGGACACGGACAGACGCTCGCGGACCGCGACCAGCACCCGTGCCAGGAACTCGTCGCGCTCGGGGAGCGCGACTGGCGACCATCTGCTCGATCTCCGCGTACCGTTTGGGGTGCAGGGTGGCAAATGCGAGGTCCTCCAACTGCCACTTGATGTCCTGGATCCCGAGGCGGTGCGCGAGCGGTGCGTAGATGTCGAGGGTCTCCTGGGCGATCCGGCGCTGCTTCCACTCGGGCAGGGCCGACAGGGTGCGCATGTTGTGGAGGCGGTCTGCCAGCTTGATGATCAGTACCCGCCAGTCGTTGGCCATGGCGACGAGCATCTTGCGGACGGTGGCGGCCTGCTGGGCCTCCTTCGAATGGAACTGGAGCCGATCGAGCTTGGTGACGCCCTCGACGATCAGGGCGATCGACGGACCGAAGTCCCGCTCGACGATCTCGGTCGTGACGCCGGTGTCCTCGACCGCGTCGTGCAACAGGGCGGCGGCCACGGTGTGGGCGTCGAGACCCAGGTCGGCGACGATGCCCGCGACCGCGATCGGGTGGGTGATGTACGGCTCCCCGGAGCGCCGCAGCTGACCATCGTGCGCCTCGGTGGCCGTCTCGGCGGCCCGGACGATGATCGAGGTGCTCTCCCCCGGGTGGCGCCGGACGAAGGCGTCGAGCACCGGCAGCAGGAGCGCCGCCTCGGCGGCGGGCAACGACGAGCCGGTCAGTGACGCACCGGCGGTCGCGGCCCCTTCGGCCGGCAGAGGCGTGGCCAGAGCCATCCCTACACGGTACCTGTCCAGGGCTCACGACCGGGACTTCCGCTCTCCGGCGACAGACCCTGCACGATGCCCGCGGTGATCGCGGGGCGGCGCCCCGCAGCTCCCCGCAGCGCCTAGCGGCGCCTGCCCTTGCCCTTGCCCTTCCGAGGTCGGGGCGGAGGCCGTCTCGCGCCGGGTCGGGTCGAGCCCGATCCGGTGGCCCGCGGTGATCCCGCGGCGTCGGCCGCAGGCCCGCCGTTGTTCCCCGACTCCCCGGCTCCGGCCCGCGCCGCTGCCTTGGCGTCGCTCGACCCCTTGGTGCCCTGGCTGTCCTGCTGTTTGGCCCCGGGCTTCACCGCGGTCCCCCTGCCCCCCTTGGCGCCCGACCGGCGCGACGCGGCCGCCCCAGGGCGGATCACGCCGGTGGCCTGCTTCCGTGCACGCCCGCTCGGGCGTCCGCCCGATCCCGCCAGCGCCGCCGCAGCCGCGGGAGTGAGCACCTCGAAGCGCTCGCTGCGGGCCTCGATCCGCTGGCGGATCGTGATGTACCGAGGCTCGCGCTCCTTCATCAGCGCGAGCAACGGCGACGCGATGAAGATCGAGGAGTAGGCGCCGCTCGTAAGGCCGATGACGAGCGCCAGCCCGAAGCTCTCCAGCGTCGAGGCACCGAGGAGGTAGGAGCCGACGAGCAGCACCGACAGCACCGGGACGATCGCCACCAGCGAGGTGTTGATCGACCGGGCGAGGGTCTGGTTCATCGAGAGGTTGACCATCTCGGAGTAGGTGATCCGGCCCGACGCGCCGAGGCCCTTCGCGTTCTCCCGTATTCGGTCGAACACGACGACGGTGTCGTAGAGCGAGTACCCGAGGACGGTGAGAACCGCCACCACCGTGTCCGGCGTGACCTGGAAGCCGCCGAGCGAATAAATGCCGACGACGATCAAGATGTCGTGGATGACCGCGACGATGGCCGCGATGGCCATCTTGAATTCGAAGCGGACCGAGATGTAGAGCGTCACCGCCGCGAAGAACACGATCAGCGCCTCGATCGCCTTCTTCGTCACCTGGCCCCCCCACGTCTTGCCCACCTCGTTGAAGTTCACGTTGTTCGGATTGGTGTGGGCCGCACTGGCGAGCGCGTCCTGGACCTTCGTCTCCAGCGCCTGCTTCTGCGCGGCCGACTTCGAATTGAGGTCGAGGGTGACCTGGATCTGCTTCTGGCCGTTCAGGTGGTTGGTCAGCTGGACCACCGTCGGCTGGGCGACGCCTGCCGATTCGACCGCGTTGGTCGCCTGCTGGACGGTGAGGTTCTGTGAGGTCACCAGCCACGACTGGCCGCCCTTGAAGTCGATCCCGAGGTTGAGCCCCCGGGTCGACAGCGAGATCAGTCCGACCAGGATGAGTGCGGCGGACGCGCCGAACCACCACCTGCGGCGTCCGATGAAGTCGAAGGAGGTCTCGCCTCGGTAGAGCCGGACCAAGACGTTGTGCCGACGGGCACCGTTGGCGGTGGCACCGATGTCCTCGGCTGCGAACTCGAGCTCCTCTTCGAATGCCTCCTCGAGCTCCGGCGCGTCACCGTTGCCGGAGGGACCCTCGCCGTTGCGTCCGGGCGGGCTCACACCCGTGCCTCCGCGCTCACGCCCAGCCCGCTCGCCACGCCCATCGTCTTCGCCTCGGTCGCCGACTGGCTACGGCCGAGGATGATGACGAACGGCCGGGTGAAGAAGTAGGTCACGACCACGTCGAGCACGGTCGAGATTCCGAGGAAGAGAGCGAAGCCCTGCACCGGCCCGATGGACAGCTCGTAGAGGATCACCGCACCGAGGAGGGACACGGCGTCCGCTGCCAGCACCGTCCGGAACGCGGTCTGGAAGCCCCGGTCCACGCTGGTTCGGACCGTCCGGCCGGCCCGGGCCTCGTCTTTCAGGCGTTCGAAGTAGACGATGTAGGAGTCGACGGTGATGCCGATCGACACGACGACCCCGATGACGCCGGCGAGGTCGATCGTGATTCCGGCGGACTGTCCGAGGAAGGCGATGATCGTCCAGAGCAGCGCGCCGGTGACCGCGAGCCCCGAGATCACCACGACACCGAGCAGCCGGTAGTAGAAGAGCATGTAGAGCATCACCACGACCAGGCCGGCCAAACCGGCGACGAGGCCCGCCTGGAGGGACGTCTTGCCCAGGGTCGGCGAGACGGTCTCCACGTTCAGGCGATCGAGCTTCACGGGCAAGGCGCCGTAGGTCAGATCGGTCGCGAGTGTCTTCGCCTGGTCCTCGGTGAAGCTCCCGCTCACCTGCACCTGGCCGTTGAACGAGCTGGGCGAGGAGGAGGTGGGTTGGGTGATCGGTGCCGAGATGACCTGGCCGTCGAGGTCCATCGCGATGATCGCGTGGAACTGCTGCTGGGCGAGCTGGTCCCACTGCTTGGCACCCGCGCTCGTCAGCGTGATGTTGACCACCCATTGTCCGTTGACCAGCTGCGCGCTCGCCGAGTGCACTGCGGTGCCGGTCAGGCCCGCGGGTCCGAGCACATAGCGCGCGGTTCCTTGGCTCGCCGGGGACGAGGGCGGGAGCAGCACCGTGGCGTTCTTGTTGTCCTGGAGCGACGGCGTGGTCCGATAGGTGGCGAACTGCGGGTCCTCGGCGATGTTCCCGAGGTTGCTCGTGTAACCGTTGATGTTGCTCGAATCCGGCTTCACGCCGATGTTCGCGGCAGTGAGCTGGCTGGAGGCCGCGCAGGTCGGGAGCGGGCCGTTCGTCGGCGCCTTCCCCTTCGGCACCGAGTACGCGGGCGCGTAGCACAACGCGGGACGGAACAGCAGCTGGGCCGTGTTGCCGAGCGTGCCAAGGATCTGCTGGGAGTTCTTCTCACCCGGGATCGAGACAGCGATCTGGTTGTTGCCCTGGGTGACCACCGTCGCGCCGGTCGCGGCGCCCACCCGGTCGCTCAGGATGCTCTGAATAGTGTCGAGCTGGGAGGAATTGACCGGCGTGTGCGTCTTGTAGACGACCGACAGTCCGCCGGCGAGGTCGAGGCCGAGCTTCGGCGACCAGCCCGCGGCGAGCGTCGCCGACAGCCCGATGACCGCGATCCCGACCACCGACAGCAGGCTGATCCAGAGCGAGCGCCGCGCCTTCATCGGGTCAGGGCCCCGTCGGGCCGTCCCCGGCGGACTTGTTACGGCCCTTGCGCCGTCCGCCGACCTTTCCGGGACCACGTGCCGGTCCGCCGGAACCACTGGCCGGACCACCGGGACCGCTCGCCGGTCCGCCGGGACCGCGGGACGGGTGCTCACCATGACCGTCGAGATCGCCCGGATCCTCCTCGTCGGGCTCCTCGTGGCCGGTCAGGTCGTCGGTCTCCACCGCGTCGTGGTCGAGGTCGTCCTCGTGGACGCCCTCCTCGGTGCCCTCGACCAGCTCGAGCTGCCCGTCGGCGTCGTCCTCCTCAGAGGGGGCCGGCGGCTCGAGCTTGCGGAGCACGTACTGGCGGAGCACGACGAAGGAGGCGCCCACGCTCGTCTCGAGGGTCACGCGGTCACCGTCGATATCGATGACCGACCCGACCAGACCTCCCGCCGTCAGTACCTCGTCACCGACTTCGAAGACGTTCTGCTGCTCGCGCATGGCCTTCGCCTTGCGCTGCTGCGGTCGAAGGATGAGGAAGTAGAAGGCGACCGCGATCAGGATGAAGAGGTAGAAGATCCCGGCGGAGCTGGACGAACTCGAGGACTTCTGGGTGGCGCCGACGAGGTCGGCCGCCACCACAGCGAGGGCCGCGATCATCGACGATCGTGGGAGGAGGAAGAAGTGGGCACAGCGGTCTGACTCTATCCCAGGCCAGCTGGCCGAAGCCGCCGCCCCTCCCGCGCCCGCTCTCACCGGCCCGATCACACGGTGACCCGGCGCTTCCTGCGTCGATCCTCCGTGCAGTGTCCTTCCGTCGGCCGGCGTCGGTCGGTGTCGTCCTGCCCGTCGGCTCTCTCAGCCCGATCGGCCGTCCGACCACACCGCTCCGACCGACCGCCGCAGACGATCGAACCGCCCTTCGGTGATCGATCGGCGCGCCTCGGACAGCAGCGCCGCCATAAAGGCAAGGTTGTGGATGGTGAGCAGCCGCCAGGCGCTCGGTTCGCCCACGCCGAGGAGATGGCGCAGGTAGCCACGCGACCACCGGGCGCAGGTCGAGCAGGCACAGGACGTGTCGAGCGGGCCCTCGTCCGCGAGAAAGGCGGCGTTCCGGAGGTTGAGCCGGCCGGCCGCGGTGAGGACTGATCCGTGGCGAGCCATCCTGGTGGGTGCCACGCAATCGAACTGGTCGACGCCGAGCGCCACCGCCTCGAGTATGCCTGAAGGGTCGCCCACACCCATCAGGTAGCGGGGCCGGTCAGCCGGCAAGCGGTCAGTGGTGACGGCGAGCGCCGCGAAGAGCTCGTCGCGCGGTTCGCCGACCGACAAGCCGCCGATCCCGTAGCCGTCGAATCCGATCTCCACCGTCCGTTCGGCACTCTCCGCACGCAGCGACAGGTCGGTGCCGCCCTGAACGATCCCGTAGATCGCCTGCGCTTCGGGACGCGCCTCGATCCGCCGGTGGTGTGCCAGGGCCCTGCCGGCCCAGTTCGCGGTCCGCTCGACCGCCGTCCGGAGGACGGCTTCGGAAGCGGGCAACGACGCACACACGTCGAGCACCATCTGGATGTCCGCGCCGAGCAGGCCTTGCACCTCGACCGCCGACTCGGGCGTCAGCCTCACCCGGCGACCGTCGTAGACCGACGAGAAGGTGACCCCGTCGTCGTCGACGTCGGAGGCGAGCGAGTGGACCTGGAAACCGCCCGAGTCGGTCAGCAGGTGACCGGACCACCCCATGAACCGGTGCAGTCCGCCGAGACGAGCGACGACCTCGGCCCCCGGTCGGAGCATCAGGTGATAGGTGTTGGCAAGCACCACGTCGGCCCCGAGGTCCTCGAGGTCGGCGCTGTCGAGCGCCTTCACCGTCCCCCGCGTCCCGACCGGCATGAACGTCGGAACGGGGAACGAGCCGCGGGCCGTGTGGACGAACCCGGTCCGTGCCTGCCCGTCGGTTGCGGTGACCTCGACCTTGACGGTCATCCGGAGGCAACCGCCGGCCGGCCGGCCGGGTCGTCGCGACCGCGTCGCTCGAGGATCATCGCGTCGCCGAAGGAAAGGAAGCGGTAGCCGTCGGCGAGCGCGCTCGCATAGAGCTCCCGCCAGAGCGGTCCGGCAAAGGCCTCGACGAGCACCAGCAGGCTCGAGCGCGGCTGGTGGAAATTCGTGATGAGCACGTCGACCACCCGGAAGGGGTACTCGCCATGGATGTAGAGGTCGGTGCGCCCACTCAGGGCTCTGGAGGACGCCGCGCTCTCCAGCGCGCGCACCGCGGTCGTTCCGACCGCGACCACCCGGTCGGCGCTCCGGCACGCTTCCATCGTCTCCGGTGGGACCTCGTAGCGCTCGGAGTGGATCCGATGCGCCTCGACCGTCCCGGTGCTGATTGGTCGGAAGGTCGCGAGGCCGATGGACAGGTTCAACCGAGCGACCTCCGCCCCGGCCCCACGGCATGCTTCGAGGAGCTCCGGTGTGAAGTGGAGTCCCGCGGTCGGCGCCGCGCTCGACCGCTCGCCGCGGCTCCTCGCGACCGAGAAGACGGTCTGATAGCGGGCCGGGTCGTCGAGATGCCCGTGGAAGTACGGCGGGAGCGGGACCCGTCCGATTCGCTCCACCACCGACGGGTCGAGAAGGTGGACGAGACGCACCCCGTCAGACCGGCCCGCCCCGATCTCGACGACCGGATCCGAGCCCCCTTCCTCGTAGAGCAGGGTCGAAGTCGGCAGCCGGCGCCCCGGGCGAACCATTGCCAGCCACCACTCGGGTGCGCGTGACCCGGGTCTGTGTGGGGGCTCGTCGGCAGGTTCCGACTGCCGGGAGTGATCCGCGGGTTCGAGCAGCAGCACCTCGGCCCGACCACCGGTCCTCTTCCGCAGCTCGAGGCGGGCAGCCAGCACCCGCGAGTCGTTCACGACGAGCAGATCACCGGGCCGAAGGAGCGACGGAAGGTCGGCAACGGTCAGATGTGCAGGCCGATCCCCGCCCGTGAGCCCCGGTCCGACCAGCAGTCGGGCGGCCGTCCGCGGCTCGACGGGTTTCTGGGCGATGGCCTCCTCGGGCAGGAAATAGTCGTAGCGAGCGGTCGGTGTACCAGCCGGCCCGGGGCCGGTTCTCCACTCGCTGCGAATCGATGCCTGCCCGTCTTTGACCAGTTCCGACACCGCTCCATCGTGCCAGAGCCGGTCAGCGGGTCATCCGAAGTCGGAGCAGAGGCCCCTGCAGGGTGGCCGGTGCTGAGGTTCGTGCCGATCAGGCAGAGGTTCGTGCCGATCAGGCAGAGGTTCGTCCCGAACGGGGGGGAATACCGTCTGCACGGCATGACATCACGTGGTGTACACGTACATCGGGTGATGTCCCTGTACACCACGTGATGTGACGAATCTCGACCGACTCCACGTGGAGGCTCCCCGAACCCGGGAGGCTTCTCGGACGCCGCAGCCATCCTCGGACGCCGCAGCCATCCTCGGAGCCAGTGGCTCAGAGAAGCGAGGGCTCGACCGGCGGGAGTCCGAGGTGTGTCCAGGCCCGCGGTCCGGCGACCCGCCCGCGGTTGGTGCGCTGTAGCAGGCCCTGCTGCAAGAGGAAAGGCTCGTAGGCGTCCTCGATCGTGTCGGGTTCTTCGCCGATGCACTGGGCGAGAGTGGTCAAGCCGACCGGCCGCCCGCCGAACCGGTGGCACAGCACCTCGAGAATCGCCCGATCGACCTTGTCGAGGCCCAGCCCGTCGACGCCGAACACCTCCAGTCCCGCCTGTGCGGACGTGCCCGTGATCGTCCCTTCCGCGCGGACTTCCACGTAGTCCCGGACTCGCCGGAGGAGGCGGTTCGCGATACGCGGCGTGCCTCGCGCCCGCTCGGCGATGCAATGTGCACCCTCGCCGTCCACGGGCACGGACAAGATCTCCGCGGATCGCAACACGATCGACTGCAGGTCTTCGACCCGGTACAGATCGAGCCGGCCGACGAACCCGAACCGATCGCGCAGCGGACCCGACACGAGTCCGGTCCTCGTGGTTGCGCCGACGAGGGTGAAGCGCGGCAGATCGAGACGGATGCTCCGCGCGGTCGGTCCCTTCCCGATGAGAATGTCGAGCTTGAAGTCCTCCATGGCCGGATAGAGGATCTCCTCGACCGACCGATGCAGCCGGTGGATCTCGTCGATGAAGAGAACGTCCCCCTCCTGCAGGTCGGTGAGAAGGGCCGCGAGGTCGCCGGCCCGGGCGAGCACCGGTCCGGCGGTCACACGCAGACCGACGCCCATCTCGCCTGCGACGATGCCGGCGAGCGAGGTCTTCCCGAGGCCGGGCGGCCCGGCGAAGAGCAGATGGTCGACCGGCTGGCGACGCTTGAGAGCAGCTTCCAGCACGATGCGCAGGTGCTCGGTCAGCTGCGCCTGGCCGATGAACTCGTCGAGGGTCCTCGGGCGAAGCCCGGCCTCCTCGACCTCCTCGGTGGGCGCCGCGCCGGGCTCCAGCGATCGGCGAGCGAGCGACTCGTCGGGCTCGTCGTGGTCCCCGTCCGGAACCGGCGGAGCCGCCAACACTTCGCGTCGCGCCGACACGCTCATCGAGTCCGCGCGAGCTCGCGGAGGGCGGACCGGACCATCTCTTCGAGCGGTTCGCCCTCGGCCACGGATGCGAGTGCGTCGCTGATCTCGTCGGGGCCGTACCCGAGCTCGGCGAGCGCTGCCCGCACCTCGCCCCGAGGCGAACCGCCACTGACGGCCGGTCCCTCCTCGCCGAGACTGGGCAGGTCGAGCCGGGCCTTGAGCTCCAACAACAGCCGGGCGGCGGTCTTCTTGCCGATCCCGGGGACGAGACACAAGGTGTCCACGTCGTCCTCGAGAACAGCGGTCGACAGCGCAGCGGGCGACATCGCGGAAAGGATCGAAAGAGCGAGCGCAGGGCCCACACCGTGGGCGCCGATGAGTGCTTCGAAGCACCGACGCTCGTCGGCGTGCGCGAACCCGTACAGGACGATCGCGTCCTCGCGGACATTGGTGTGGACATGAAGGAAGATCTCGTCTCCCGGTCGGCCGAGCGCTCCCGCGAGCGCCGAGGTGACCGAGACCCGGTAACCGACCCCGTTGACATCGACGATGGCCTCACCGGGTGAGGGTCGGTCGACGAAGATGCCACGCAACGAGCCGATCACCGGACAACTGCCTCTCCGGCGACGGTTGCGCCCGGTCCGTTCGACACGCCGGGCACACCCGCTGCGCCCACTGTGCCCGCGGCGCCGGTGCAAGCTGCCGTGCCGGCCGTCATGCCTCCCGGATCGTCACCCGATCGTCGGGTCGCGGATGCCACCGCTCGGCGGAGCGGTGCGGCCGTCAGGTGACAGGCGGCGAGAGCGAGGGCGTCGGCGACGTCGGGAGGGCGAGGCACGTCGGTGAGCCCGAGCACCGCGGCGACCATCCGCTGCACCTGCTCTTTGGTGGCGCCGCCGTAGCCGACGAGTGCCTGTTTGACCTCGTTCGACGTGTACTGGGCGACCTCGCATCCTGCTCGTCCGGCCGCGACCAGCGCGACGCCGGCTGCCTGGCCGGTCGCCATGGCTGTCCGCGCGTTCACCTGGAAGAACACCCGCTCGACGACGATCGCGTCGGGGCGGTGCTCGGTGACCAGCGCGTCGAGCTCGTCCGCGAGGGTGGCGAGACGGTCGGCGAGCGGGACGGTCGGTGCGGTCGTGACGACGCCGCCGGCCACTGCACGCAGATCGCTCCCCCGCCGGGTCACGACGCCGTAGCCGCAGCGGGAGAGGCCGGGATCGATCCCCATGACGAACACCCGTTCGATCCTAACGGCGGCCCCCGGCGGGAGGGGTGATACCCCGCCGACGCCCCGACGGCCGCGGTCGGTGCGTCCTCCCGGGGTCGCCGGGACGGCCCACCGACCGCAGCTCCGGATCAACCCTGGTCATCCGGATCAACCCTGGTACGCGGCCATCACCTCGTCGGGGATGTCGAAATTGGAGAAGACGTTCTGCACGTCGTCGTGGTCGTCCAGTGCCTCCATCAGGTGGAGCACCTTCTTCGCCTCGGATTCCGAGGTCACCTCGACGACCGAGGTCGGCACCATCGCGAGCTCCGACGAGCTCGGCTCGAGCCCGGCCTCTTCCAGTGCACCCCGCACCGACATCAGGTCGGCGGGCGCGCTGGTGACGACCCAGCGCTCGCCTTCGTCCGACAAGTCCTCTGCGCCCGCCTCCATGGCCACCTCCATCACCCGGTCCTCGTCGAAGGTCCGCGGCACCGAGACGACGCCCTTGCGTTCGAACTGCCAGCCGACCGCGCCCGGCTCGGCCATCGCCCCGCCGTTCTTGTTGAAGAGATTGCGGATCTCGGCACCGGTGCGGTTGCGGTTGTCCGACAGGCACTCGACGATCACGGCGACGCCCCCGGGGCCGTAGCCCTCGTAGGAGATCGACTCGTACCGGACGCCTTCGAGCTCGCCCGAGCCCCGTTTGATCGCGCGCTCGATCGTGTCGATCGGAACGGACGCGTCACGGGCCTTCGCGTACATGGTGCGGAGGCTCGCGTTGGCCGCCGGGTCGCTGCCACCCTCACGTGCGGCGACCTCGAGCTGGCGGATGATCTTCGCGAACACCTTGGCCCGCGCCGCGTCCTGGGCTCCCTTGCGGTACTTGGTGGTCGCCCATTTCGAGTGTCCCGACATGGCCTAGCGCCTTCCCTCCTTGGTCATCTCCACAAACAGCCGATGCAGCCTACGGTCACCGGTCAGCTCGGGATGGAACGCGGTGACCAGCACGCGGCCCTGCCGGCACACGACCGGCGCACCCTCGCCCGATGGTCGGTCGAGCCGGGCCAGCACGTCCACGCCGGAACCGACCGACTCCACGACCGGTGCGCGGATGAAGACCGCGTGCAGAGGCTCGGAGCCGAGCTCGTCGACCATCAGATCGCACTCGAAGGATGCCGCCTGCGAGCCGTAGGCGTTCCGGCGGACCGAGAGATCGATGGCACCGAACCGATGCTGATCCTCGCGGCCGCCGATCACGGAGCCGGCCAACAGGATCATCCCCGCACAGGTCCCGAACGCGGGCAGGCCGGAAACCAGTGCACGGCGCAGCGGCCCGAGCAGTCCCGACGAGTCGAGCAGCAACGACAGCGTGGTCGACTCGCCCCCCGGGATCACGACGCCGGCCACATCGGCCAGATCCTCGGGGCGACGGATCGCACGAACGTCTTCGCCGAGCGACTCGAACGCCGCGGCGTGCTCGCGAACGTCACCCTGGAGTGCCAGGACTCCGATCGTCATGAGGCCCGGCGCACGCCGCGGCGGTCACCAGCCACGCTCGGCCAGATGCACACCGAGTTCGCCGATCTCTTTGCCCGCCATCGCATCGCCGAGACCCGTCGAGACCTTCGCGACCAGCGCGGCGTCGGTGTAGTGCGCCGTCGCCTCGACGATGGCGCGTGCCATCCGCTCGGGCTGCTCGCTCTTGAAGATCCCCGAGCCGACGAAGACCGCTTCGGCGCCGAGCTGCATCACGAGCGATGCGTCGGCAGGCGTCGCGATGCCTCCCGCGCAGAACAGCGGGACGGGAAGTCGGCCGGTCTCCGCGATCTCCTGGACGAGGCCGATCGGTGCCGCGAGCTCTTTCGCCCATCCGTACCGCTCGGCCGAGTCGGCCTCGGTGACCCGCCGGAGGTCGCCGCGGATCGAGCGGAGGTGGCGGACCGCCTCGACGATGTTGCCGGTGCCCGCCTCGCCCTTGGAACGGATCATCGCCGCGCCCTCTGAGATACGGCGGAGGGCCTCGCCGAGATTGGTCGCGCCGCAGACGAACGGCACCTCGAAGGCCCACTTGTCGATGTGGTGCGCCTCGTCGGCCGGCGTGAGCACCTCGCTCTCGTCGACATAGTCGACCCCGAGCTCCGCGAGCACCTGTGCCTCGGCGAAGTGGCCGATGCGGGCCTTGGCCATCACCGGGATGGTCACCGCCGCCTTGATGCCCTCCACCAGGGCGGGATCGCTCATCCGGGCCACCCCGCCGTCACGGCGGATGTCGGCCGGCACCCGCTCGAGCGCCATGACCGCGACCGCACCCGCGTCCTCGGCGATCTTCGCCTGCGTCGCGTCGACCACGTCCATGATGACCCCACCGCGGAGCATTTCGGCGAGGCCACGCTTGACGGTGAACGTCCCGGTAGGACGGGTTGCCGCCGTTTCATCGCTCATGCACACGATCCTACCCGCGCCCATCACGGCGACCGCCGGGCGGGAGGGCTGCCGAGCGATCGATCCGGCGACCGGCGGCCCTCCCGTGAGCGACCGCGATCAGGACTGCAGGACCGCTTCGGCCTCGATCTCGATGTCCACCTTCTTCGCGACGACGACACCGCCGGCCTCCATCACTGCGTTGAACGCGACGCCGAAGTCGTCTCGGTTGATCGACGTGGTCGCGGAGAAACCGACCCGGTGGTTGCCGTACGGGTCTTGGACGACGCCTTCGAGCTCGGTGTCGAGGGTGACCTGTCGGGTGACCCCACGAATTGTGAGGTCACCGTCGACCTTCCAGGATCCCGGTCCCTCGGGACGGACTGCCGTGCTCACGAACGTCCAGGTCGGGTGGTTCGCCACGTCGAAGAAGTCGTTGGTCCGGAGGTGGTTGTCGCGGTTCTCCTCGCGGGTGTCCACGCTCGACGCGTCGATGGTCACCGACACCTTCGAGTCGGCCGGGTTCTCGGCGATCTCGAGGGTCCCCTCGAAGGAGTTGAACCCTCCCCGCACCTTCGACACGGCCATGTGCCGTACCGAGAATCCGAGCCTGGTGTGGGCGGTGTCGAGCACGTAGGTGCCGACTGCCGGCAGCTCCACGCCGTCGACGGTCCTGCTGGTAGGCGCGGTCTGCGCCGCCGTCTGCTCTGCCATGTCGATGCCTCCGTTGGTCGTCTGCGCCGACGGTTCCGGGGCGTCACTCCGATAGATCCCGGACCCGTCAACTACTTGTACGAGCAACTATACCAGGTCTGGTTGATAGTGCAACTTTTCCACGTGAGTTCTGTAGACTCACCACATGGCGTACGGGACATTGGACGGCTCCCTCGAGGAGGCCGGGCACGCACCCGATGGCGACGATCGTCTGACGACAGTCGGCCTCCTCTTCGAATCCTCTGCAGGCCTCCGGCGGCTGCTCGCCCGAGGCCTCGAGTCGGAGCCCGCGCTCTCGGCGCAAGCCTTCGACGTCCTCATCCGGCTCGCGCGCACCCCGGGTGGTTCGCTCCGGATGAGCGAGCTCGCCGCCCAGACCTCGCTCACCCCGAGCGGGCTGACCCGTTCGGTCGACCGGCTCCAGAATCAGGGGCTCGTCGCCCGCCAGTCGTGTCCGGAGGACCGCCGGGGCGCGTTCGCCGTCCTCACCGACGAAGGCCGCACGCTGATGGACCGCGCGATCCCCCTGCACGTGACGCAGGTGGCCGAAGTGCTCGACTCCCTCTACACCCGCGAAGAGGAGCAAACGCTCACCGAGCTGCTCAGACGTCTCCGTGACCACCTACTGTCGGCCAATGGGCCCTGCATGGGTGAGGGAGACGACGGCCAGGGGGTTGCCTGCCCCGATAGCTGAGCTCGGGCGGTTCGAGCAGCTCGAGCGGCTCGGGCGATCGGTTCGGGTTGCACGGCCGGTGCCGGTGGCGCAGGAGATCGGACGCTAACGAAGCGACAGTGCTGCGGCTCTCACCCGCGTGTCGTCGAGGTTGCCCTGGGGCGACTCGACGGGCCCACCCACCACGGGATCGATCCACAACCACCTGCTGATCGCCGCCATCCGTCCTGGCACCGGCGGCCACGGTGCGCCATCCGACCCGGCGAGCACCATCGCCTCGAGTGCCGACGCGATCCCTGGGGGATAGCGCACGACGCTCGCCGCCCGCTGGTCGGCGGTGAACTCTCGGCCGGGGCCGAGCAGCCGGTGGACCAGCTGTGCACCTGCATCCTGGCCCCTCACGAGCGCCCAGGGCAGGGCAACGGCGACGGCGAGCGCCGCGACCACCGTGTCGTGGCGCTTCACGTGGACCAGCTCGTGTGCGAGCACGCCCTCGAGCTCGACCAGTGAGAGGGTGCGGTCGAGACCGGTGGTCACGACGAGCGATGCCGAACGCGGGTCCCGACCGATCGCCATGGCGTTCGGGACCGGGCTGTCCACCAGCCAGATCTGCGGTGGAGGCAGTCCCATCGTGGCGCAGAGGCCCTCGACGAGGTTGTGCACCCGCGGGTGCTCCTCCTCGTCGCTCTTCTCGGCCCGGAAGCCGCGCACCACCGCGCCCGGGGCACGCCACCATGACAGGAGCGCTCCCCCGGCGGCGATCGCGGCGAAGACACAGAGGCCTTCGAGGAGGAGTCCGATCGCGGCCAGGACGATTCCGACGACCAGTCCCGCCACGAAGGCTGGCAGCACGCAGAGCAGGGCCGCCCGGCGTCTGTTGGCATGGATCGCGGGGGCGTCGTCCGCCGCAGCATCGCCGACCCGTTCGGCGACCATGCTGCGCGTCTCCGCGCCTTCGACACGGGAGCCGCCGGCCGACGCGGCTGCCGGGAGACCCGGCCGGCCGGTCCGCTGGCGCTGCCCCGTGCCCTTGCCTTCGCCCGATCCCCGACCCGGTCCGTTCCTCCCCTTCCCCGCGGCGCGTCCCGAGCCGGATGCGGCTGCCTTTCGGGCCTGGCCCTGGCGTCCGGACCCGCCGCTGCCGGCGCCCGACCGGCTACCGGCTCGGGCCCCGCCCGCGCGGCCCGAGCCTCCCGATGCGCGGTTGCTCCCCCCGGGGCTCCCGTTGGCCGAACCCGAACCGCCAGAGCCGGAAGACCCGCCGGATCGGCCCCCTCGCCGCCGACCTCGACGGGACCCCCCTGGCGAGGAGGGCCGAGAAGGATCGGCGGGCCCGTCGTGCTCGGTCATGGTCCGAGCAGTGTACGGCGGCTCAGCGCCGTGCTCCGAGCACCGCCGACCGGTAACACTCCTCGTAGCGTGCGGCCAGCTCTTCCATCGACCACCGGTCGGCCCACTCCTGCGCCGCACCGGTCCAGGCGCGACGACCGGTGCCGACCGCCGCTCCATCCTCATCCTCTCCACCCCTGTCGCAAGGCGGCTCCTCCGAACCTCTCGCTGATCCCGTCGCCAGGTGTCCCGACAGAACGCCGTCGAGCGCTCGGGCCAGCGCGTCGACCTGACCGGGCGGGACGAGGACCGCGTGACCCCCGGCTGCCGCCCGGTAGCCCTCGATGTCGCTCGCGACCACGACGGTGCCGGCAGCCATGGCCTCGAGCAGGACCATGCCGAAGGACTCGCCGGCGAGCGACGGCGCGCAGAGCAGCGATGCCGCCTTGAGACGGCGGAGCTTCTCCGCGGCGTCCAGCACGCCCAGCCACCGGATGTCGGCCGATTCCGGGTGGCGATGACGCAGCGTCGCCGTCCGGGGACCGTCGCCCGCGATCCAAAGGACCGGGGTGCGGTGGGCGGCGTCCGTCCGTCCTTCCCGCGCTGCGCGCAGCGCGTCGAACGCCTCGAGCAGGACACCGAGGCCCTTACGCGTCTCGTGGCGACCGAGGAAGAGGATGACCGGGCGGTCGGTCGGCCACGGGTCCGCCCCGCGGACGCCCTCCACCTCTACGCCATTGAACAGCACCTCGTACTCGCCGCCGAGGGCCTCGGCGGCGGTGGCGCGGGCAGCCTCGGAGACTGCGCAGCGCACATCGATCCGACGGGCCGCGCGGGTGGTGAGCGGACGGAGCAGCGAGTACCACGCGCTCGAGCCGCTCCGGTGGAAGGTCGCGACGGTTGGCGGTCGGTTGCGATCGGCCAGCACTCCGTAGGGGAGCCCCGGGGTGAAGGGCTCGTGCACATGGACGACCTGGGGAGCCATCGCGTGCAGCGCGCGCAGCGCTCTCCGTGCCGCGGGGATCGACACCGAGACCGGTGCGACCGAGCCGTTGGCGGGAAGCCCGATCGATCGGCCGCTCGCGACGAACTCGATGCCGCCGGGTGCGTCGTCGGGACGGTCGATCGGCGCGAAGAGGGTGACGTCGTGCCCCCGGTCGGCGAGCACCCGTGCGAGCCCGACGGCCTGACCCTGGACGCCTCCCGGCCGCGACAGGCTGTACGGGCACACCATCGCGACCCGGTAGTGGTCCCGATGGTGTGGGAGGTCGCGGTCCGCTGGGTGGTCGCGGTCCGCTGGGTGGTCGCGGTCCGGTGGGTCTGCGCGATCCACCTCGGGCTTCAGTCCGTCATCGATCGGCGCGCACGCCGCCGGCTCCACTTGACGCCGTACATGGCGTCATCGGCACGGCTGAGCAGCTTCGACGGATCGGTGTCGGGGTTGTCGGCGAACACGCCGCCGACCGACGCCACCGCGGTCAGGGTGCGACCCTCGATGCGGTACGGGCGGGCGAGCGCGGTGGAGATGCGCTCGGAGATCCGGAGCATCTCCTCCTCCCCGTTCTCGATGTCGCAGACCACGACGAACTCGTCGCCACCGAGCCGTGCGACCGTGTCGGAGGGTCGGACGATGGCGAGCAGGCGCCGAGCGACGGCCACCAGCATGTCGTCTCCGACATCGTGGCCCAGCGCGTCGTTGATCTCCTTGAACTCGTCCAGGTCGAGGAGGAAGACCGCGACGCCGGGCCCCTGTCCGATTCCGGTGTCCGACGGTCGGCGGGCCAGGCCGTCGATGGCCTCCTGCAGGCGCTCGGCCAGCAAGGTGCGGTTGGCGAGCCCGGTCAGCGGGTCATGCATGGCCAGCTCCGCCAGGCGCTCCTCGTTCAGCTTCTGCTCGGTCACGTCGTGCATGGCGACGACGGCGCCGAGGAGCCGGCCCTGGTCGTCCACCAGAGCCTGGCCGTTGACGCTCACCTTTCGCAGCTCGCCCTCTTCGGCGGCGAGGAGGATCTCGAGATCGCGGAAGCGCTCACCGGACATCGCGAGCAGGAGCGGGTGCTCCGAGGGCGCCAGCTCGGAGCCGTCGGGACGCCACAGGCCGCGCGTGGTCGGGAGCATCCCGATCGGATCGGCGTCGTCGGGAAGTCCGTGCAGCCAGCGGGCCGCGGGATTGAACACGGTCATCCTCCCCTCTGCGTCACAGGCCAGGATGCCCTCTTCGAGCGTGTCGAGGAGCACCTGGAGGAACTGTTGGCTGCGGTGGAGCTCGTCGGTGGCCTCGCGGACCCCGGTGATGTCGATCGTCGAGATCACCGCCCCGGCGATCGCGCCGTCGGTCGAGCGGATCGCCTGCGCGTTGAGGCGCACCCAGAGCGTCTGGCGTCCCGGGCGTCGGACCCCGAAGACCATCCCGACCAGGCGGCGGCCTTCGCGGAGGCACGGTTCGAGCGGGTGGTCGCCGGGGCCGAACCGGGCGCCGTCGGCGTCGAGCAGCTCGATGCCCGTGTCGCCCGCGAGCGCGAACACGTCGGCCAAGCGGTGGCCGATCATCCGGATCCGGGGTGCCTCGAACATCACCTCGAACGCTTCGTTGACGCGGAGGACGGTGCCGTCCGCGTCGACGAGGAGCACCCCGTCGGCGAGCGAGTCGATGACGACGGACTGGAACTCGTCGCCCTCCTCGAACGGCCGGAGCACCCGGTTGCGCTCGGTCACGTCCCGGACGCTCACCAGGATGCCGTTGAGCGGGTCACGGAGGTGGTTGACCGCGACCGCCTCGAGCTCGACCAGCGATCCGTCCGCGGCGACGGCCTGCATCTCGATACACGCGGAGAGGCGGCGGCGCGCAACCAGATCGCGGAACGTCGCCCGGACCGCCGACGCGCTCGCGCCGTCGAACAGGGCGAACACGTCGTGACCGATCGCCCGCTGTGCCGAGTACCCGAGCACCCGCTCCGCCGACCCGCTCACGAACCGGAAGCGGCCCTCCGCGTCGAGGAGGACGACGATGTCGAACTCCGGACGGGAGACGGTGTGCAGCCAGGGTGCCGATCCGAAGGAGATCGCGCCCGGCGGGCGCGGTGCGGGCTGCTCGGCTGCGCGATCGGTGGGTTCGCGCACGCGCACGCTCGGCGAGAAGGGCACGTCGGCCGGAGCCGGTCGGCTCTCGAACTTGGTCATCGTCCAGCCGTCACGAGCCGGCCTCCGGGGCAGAACCGTCAGTCCTCCCCGTCTCGGGGCGATCGGCGGACCAGAACGGCTGGAAGACGTGCCACTGGTCCGGTGCCCGACGGATGAGGCCCTCGAAGCGGTGTGCGATCTGCTGGGTCAAGCGCGCGACGTCGGCGCGCAGGCTGCCGTGACGGGTCGTATCGAGCGGCCGTTCGACCACGCCCCGGTGGTCGGATCCGGGTCCGCTGTAGACGGCACCGGTGACCAGCCGGGCGCCGGTCCGGATGGCGAGGGTCGCCGGGCCTGCCGGCATGGTGGTCTTCTCCCCGAAGAACTCGACGTCGACCCCGGTTCCTTCGAGGTCCCGGTCGCTCAGCAGGCCCACGAGGCCACCCCGCCGCAAGGTGGAGATCACGGCGGCGCCCGAGCCCGGGCCGAGGGGCACGATGGTCAGACCCATCGCGGCCCGCTGCTCGACGAAGAAGTCGAACAGTTCTGGGGGCTCGAGGCGCTCGGCGACCGACGTCATCGGTAGCCCCTGGGACGCGAGGAAGGCGCCGCCGTGCTCCCAGCTCCCGACGTGCGGTAGTGCCATGATGACGCCCTTGCCCAGTGCGATGCCCTCGACCAGGTGGCGCAAGCCGTCGACGCAGATCCGCTGCACCACTTCGCTCTGCGGCGTCGTTCCGAGCCGGGCCCCTTCCACCCAGTATCGAGCGTAGGCCCGAAACGATCGGTGCGCCCAGCGGGCGAGAACCGCGTCGTCCCCCGCGGCGTCGGCCCCGAGGACCCTCCTGAGGTTGGCGACGACCATCTCGCGCTGGGCGGGACGCACGCGGAACAAGACGTCGCCGGCCACGTTGGCCACGCCGAGCGCGACCGGCTCGGGCACGGCCGCGAAACCGCGCCCGAGGGTCGTGTAGGTCCAGAGTTGAGCTCGCCCCTTGTTCACGACTGGTCAACGCCGTCGGGCGTGGCGGGAGTCAGCTGTGGCGACGCGCGCCACGTTGGCGGAGTCCCTGGCGGGCATGGCGCTCACGCCAGGTTCGCCCCGAACGGCTCGCGAGCTCGGCCTGCCGGCGCGCTCTCCAGCGCGACGGGGAGCTGGTACGACTGCGGGTCCGCGTGCCGGTACGGCTCCGTCGCGGACGCCGGACCGTCGTGACCGGCGGCGGCGCCTCGGCGAGTCGCCAGACCTTCACGAAGCGACCCACCGCGGTCGCCACGGTGAGCCCGAGCATCACCCAGAGCACCGGGATCAGCAGCGCGGCCGAGAGGAATCCGGCACCGAGCAGGATCATCCGCTCCGCCCGCTCCATCAGTCCGCCCTTGGCGGGTATCCCGAGCGACTCGGCCTTCGCCCGCTCGTAGGACACGAGGGTGGTGACCCCGAGGATGGCGAACGGCAGCAGCGAGACATGGCCACCGTGAGTGGACTGCAGGTACCAGGCGACCCCGCCCAGGATCAGCGCGTCGGAGACGCGGTCGGCGACCGAGTCGAAGAACGCACCGCGTGTCGAGCTCGTCCCCGACGCCTTGGCCACCGGCCCGTCGAGGAGGTCGTGCAGCCCGGTGACGAAGAGCAGCACGATCGCGAGGTGGAGGTGACCGGTCGCCACCGCGACCGCGGTCGCCCCAGCCGACACCAGCCCGGTCGCGGTCAGCATGTCGGCGGTGATCCCGACCTGCTGCAGCTTGCGACCGATCGGTCCGGTCCCTCGGTCCACCGTGTCGCGCCAGCGACCGTCGAACATCGCGTCTCCTCGGGAAGGTTGTGACAATCCTACCATCGGCCACCTGCGCCTTCCGGTTGGCGGCCGGGCCACACGGGGCCGAAATCACCGCCCTGGAGGAGGTTCGGCGTCCCTAGAGGGCGAGCGGCTTGACAGGGGTGAGCAGCGCCGCGGGATCGGCGCGCCAGTCGACGCCGGGCACGTCGACGTAGAGCTCGACCTCGTTGCCATCCGGGTCGAGCACGTAGAGGCTGTGGGTCACCGTGTGGTCGCTCACGCCGACCACGGTCACCCCCGCGTCCTCGACGCGGGCCAGCGCCTCGCGCAGCTCGTCGTCGGAGTCCCCGACCCTGAGGCCGAAGTGGTACAGGCCGGTGCGGCTCCCCGCGGGCACGCCGGCAGCGTGCTCGCCCACCTCGATCAGCAGGAGCTCGTGATGGGTGCGGCCCGAGGAGAACGCCGCGACCGGCACACCGGGCCTGGCCGGGACGACGGCCTCCCAGCCAAGCAGCTCACCGTAGAAGGCGGCCGACCGCTGCAGGTTCCGGACGTAGAGGACCAGATGCCCGAGCTCTTTGACCTGCATGAGCGTTCCCTCCGTCGGGGGCCTGCGCCAGACGCCGACCCGGCCGTTCGCCTGAGTCCAACCGGTGCACCGCTCGATCGATTCCTTGGCGGCGACCCCGGCCACCGCGGGCACGGCCCGGCAGACGGCGCGATCACTCGGGCCAGGCCGCATGCAGGCGCTCCCAGGTCGCCGGCAGGCTTTCGGGGAGGACCCGTACGCCGGCGACGGTCGTCATGAAGTTGGTGTCCCCGACCCACCTCGGCACGGCGTGCAGGTGGAGGTGCCGCGGAATCCCCGCGCCGGCGGCGTGCCCGAGGTTGGCGCCGAGATTGACTCCTTCCGGACGGAAGGCCGTCTCGAGCGCGCGGACGGCGAGCTGCGTCGCCGACCAGAGCTCTGCGCCCTCGTCGGACTCGAGGTCGGACAACGTCCTGACGTGGCGGATGGGGACGATCATCACGTGGCCGTTGGCGTAGGGGTAGGCGTTGAGGACGACGAGCGTGTACGCGCCGACCCACACCACCCCGTTGTCGCGGCTCGGCGGACCGCTCGCGGCGATGCGGCAGAACACGCACCCGCCGCGCAGGTCGCCGTCGGCCTTCTCACCCGACTCCGCCGCCTCGGCCGCTCCCGCCGCGGCGACGTACGCGCTCCTCCAGCCCGCCCAGAGGACCTCGAGGCTCACGGGGCAGGACTTGTCACGAGCCGGTTGGCGATCTCGAGCTCGAGGGTCTCGGTGAAGGTGGTCAGCTCCACGCCGCGCTCCGGACGGTCGCCGCCTCTCCGGTTGACGCCGACCGTTCCTGCCGCGACGTCCTCGGCACCGACCACGAGCACGTAGGGGACCTTGGCGCGCTTGCCCCGGGCGACACGCGCTCCGAGCGGCTGGTCCGCAGGATCCACCTCGACGCGCACCCCGACCGCGTGCAGGCGGTCGGCGACCTTGCGCGCGTAGTCCTCGTGGTCGTCGGCGACGGGAAGGACTCGGACCTGGTCGGGCGCGAGCCAGGTCGGCAGGGCGCCCGCATAGTGCTCGATGAGGATGGCCAGAAACCGCTCGACCGAGCCGAACAGCGCCCGGTGGATCATGATCGGCCGGTGCCGGGCGTTGTCGGCGCCCATGTAGTCGATGCCGAACCGCTGCGGGGTCTGGAAGTCGAGCTGGATGGTCGACATCTGGTGCGACCTGCCGATCGCGTCCTTGGCCTGTACAGAGATCTTCGGACCGTAGAACGCACCACCGCCTTCGTCGAGCACGAGCTCGAGATCCATCTCGCTCGCGGCGGCGCGGAGGGTCTCGGTTGCGGCCTCCCATTCCTCGTCGGTGCCGACGGCCTTGCCCTCTGGGCGGGTGGAGAGCTCGAGGAAGAACTCCCGGAGCCCGAAGTCACGCAGCAGCGAGAGCACGAAGGAGAGCGTCGAGCGCAGCTCCGGCTCCATCTGCTCACGGGCGCAGAAGATGTGCGCGTCGTCCTGGGTCATGCCGCGGACGCGGGTCAGCCCGTGGACCACGCCGGACTTCTCGTAGCGGTACACGGTCCCGAACTCGAAGAGGCGCAGCGGGAGCTCGCGGTAGGAGCGCTGCCGACTTCGGTAGATGAGCACGTGGAACGGGCAATTCATCGGCTTCAAGTAGTACTGCTGGCCGCCGTCCAACTCCATCGGCGGGAACATCCCTTCCGCGAACCAGTCGAGATGGCCGGAGGTCTCGAAGAGCTCGGCCTTGGTGATGTGCGGAGACGTCACGAACTCGTAGCCGGCGGCCACGTGCCGCTGGCGCGAGTAGTCCTCCATCACCCTCCGCACCGTACCGCCCTTCGGATGGAAGACCGCGAGCCCCGAGCCGATCTCCTCGGGGAAGGAGAAGAGGTCGAGCTCGGCGCCGAGACGGCGATGGTCCCGTCGTTCCGCCTCCGCGAGGCGGTGCAGGTGCTCGCGCAGCGCCTTCTCCGATTCCCAAGCCGTGCCGTAGATCCGCTGGAGCTGAGGGCGCTTCTCGTCTCCGCGCCAGTAGGCGCCCGCCACCCGCATCAGCGCGAAGTGCCCGAGCCGCGCGGTGCTCGGCACGTGCGGACCTCGGCAGAGATCGGTGAACTGCGGAGTGTTCCAGTAGGTCGAGACCGCGGCTGCGGGCGAGCCGGCTGCCGCTGCGTCCACCTCGTCCGTGCCGGTGCGCACCGCCTCGATGATCTCGCGCTTGAACGGCTGATCCGCGAAGAGCGAGAGCCCTTCGTCGATGGAGTGTTCGTGCCGGACGAAGGGCTGGTCCTCCGCGATGATCTCGCGCATCGTCGCGTCGATCCGCCCGAGGTCCTCGTCGCTGAAGTGCGCGCCGCCCGGAAGCTCGAAGTCGTAGTAGAAGCCGTCCTCGATGACCGGACCGATCGCGTACTTGGCTCCCGGCCACAGCCGGAGGACCGCCTGGGCGAGCACGTGCGCGGTCGAGTGGCGCAAAACCTCACGGCCGGCGTCGGTGGCCGGCGTCACTACGCTCACCTCGGCCCCGTCGGGCAGGGGCGCCCCGAGGTCGACCGGGGAGCCGTCGACGGTGGCAGCGATCGCGTCCGCAGCAAGGCGTGGTCCGATCGCCTCTGCCAGCCCGCGGGCCGTCGTCCCTTCCTCGAGCTCCCGGGCCGAGCCATCGGGTAGTCGAACGGTGACGGGAGCCATGGGGATGCCTTTCGGTGTGCTCGTTCGTCGTCGCCGACCGCCGCTCACAGGGCGCCGGCCGCGCGCGCCCGGCCCGTCGGCCGGACCACTCGCGCTACAGGCTAACGCCCAGCAGCGCGGCTCCCCGGAGGATCGATCGGCCCTCGGCCGCGAGCCGGTCGAGCGCGGCGAGCGCGGCGGGGGCATCGAGATCGTCGTCGAGATGTTCCCGCACCGACGCGAGGGCTTCGCCCTCCCCCGCGTCGGCACCATCCGCCCGCACCGGCGCGGCGCGCCAGGCCTCGAGTCGCAGGGTCGCCGCCGGCATGTCCTCGTCCGTCCACTCCCAGTCGGTGCGGTAGTGATGGGCGAGGAGCGCGAGCCGGATCGCGGCCGGCTCCCATTCCTTCAGGAGGTCGCCGACGAACACCAGGTTGCCGAGCGACTTGGACATCTTCGCGCCACCGAGCCCGACCACGCCGACGTGCAGCCAATAGCGGGCGAAGACCGTCCCGGTCACCGACTCGGACTGCGCGGTCTCGCACTCGTGGTGCGGGAAGATCAGATCGCGGCCCCCGCCGTGGACGTCGATCGTCTCGCCGAGTTCGCGGAGCACCATGGCCGAGCACTCGATGTGCCAGCCCGGCCGACCGGGACCCCACCGGGACTCCCACGACGGTTCGTCGGGCAACGAGGGCTGCCAGAGCACAAAGTCGAGGGGGTGGCGCTTGTTCGGGTCGTCGGGGTGACCACCGTTCTCCCTGGCCAGCTCCAGCATGTGCGCCTCGTCGAGGTGGCTGATCTGCCCGAACCGGGGGAACCGGGTGACGTCGAAGTAGACCGCGCCCCCGCCTCGTATGCGTAGCCGCTCTCGAGCACCGCGCCGATCAGGGTGAGGATGTCGGCGATGGCCGAAGTGGCCCTCGGCTCCGACCATGCGGGGATCAGACCGAGCGCCGCCATGTCGGAGTCGAAGCGCATGATCTCCTCCGCGGCGAGGTCGAGGTAGTGCACACCGAGCTCGCGTGCCTTGCGGAGGATGTCGTCGTCGACGTCGGTGACGTTGCGGACGCAGCGGGTCTCGTGCCCGAGGTCGCGCAGCCTCCGCTGGAGGACGTCGAAAGTCAGGTACACCTGCGCGTGCCCGAGGTGTGCGGCGTCGTAGGGCGTGATCCCGCAGGAGTAGATCGTCACGAGCGGGCCCGACCTCGAGGGGGACGACCTCCCCGCGCGGCGTGTCGAAGAGGTGGATCATCGGGGCGGCTCGGCCCTCACCGGCGGCCGAGCCCGCTCAGCCGCACGGCCGTGTGCACCTTGTGACGCAGGTTCACCGTGATCAGCACCGCGGTGAACGCCTCGATCGCTGCGGCCTGGGTCAGGCTGCCGGCGTCGACGCCGCGGAGCCCCTCGATCCGGTCGACGAGGGAGATGGTCGCCGCCGTCGCCTCCGGGCGGTCGGAACAGACGAGGACGTCGGCCTCGATCGGCTCCTCCAGCTTCTCCATCTCCGATGCCGGTAGGTGATGGAACGCTGCGGCCACCGACGAGCCCGGCAGTCTCGCCTGCAGAGCCGCGGCGATCGATCCCCGCGGGGGGACGAGAGCGGTGAACTCACGGCCGTCCCGTACCAGCGCATTGGCCATCGACACCACGACCTTGCCGTCGAGCGCGCCCGCGAGAGGGGCGACGGTGCTCGTGACCGCGTCCCAGGGGGTCGCCACCACCACCAGCTCGCAGCCGGCGGCCGCATCGTTCGAGTCGCCGGCGATGCGCAGGGAGCCGTCGGAGCGGGCATCGGTGAGCCCGCCGGCCACCGAACGAGCGCGCTCGGTGTCTCGGGAACCGAGGACGATCTCCTCGCCGGCGGCGGCCAGACGGAGCGCAAGCCCGCGCCCAGCCGGTCCGGTTCCTCCGAGGATCCCGATGCGCACGACCTCTACCCTTGCACAACAGGGTCCCCGGCTCCGCAAAGGCCGGCGGTAACCTGCCCCCACGATGGGACTCCTCGACGGAAAGAAGATCCTGGTGACCGGCGTGCTCACCGACGCGTCGATCGCGTTCGCGGTGGCGCGGACCGCGCAGCGCGAGGGGGCCGAGGTCGTGCTCAGCGGCGCCGGGCGCGGGTCTCTCGCTCACCCGGCGCACCGCGCGCAAGCTTCCCACCGAGGCCGAGGTGCTCGAGATCGACGTCACCGAGCCGGAAAAACTCGAGGCGGCTGCGGCCGACCTCGCGCGAACGGTGGGACCGGCTCGACGGCCTCGTCCACGCGATCGCGTACGCGCCACCGGAGTGTCTCGGCGGGGGCATGTTCATGGCGGACTGGGAACAGGTCCAGGTGGCCCTCCACGTGTCGGCCTACTCGCTCAAGGCGCTCGTCGAGGCGTTCCGTCCACTGCTCGTCGCGGCGGGCGAGGACGGGCGGCCCGGCGCGTCGGTGGTCGGCCTCGACTTCGACGCCTCGGTGGCCTGGCCGGCCTACGACTGGATGGGAGTCTCCAAGGCGACACTCGAGTCGATCTCGCGGTACCTCGCTCGCGACCTCGGCCCGGACAGGATCCGGGTCAACCTGGTGGCGGCCGGGCCGGTCAAGACGATGGCCGCACGATCGATCCCCGGCTTCCACACGTTCGAGGAGACCTGGTCCGAGCGAGCGCCGCTCGGATGGGACGTGCTCGACACCGACGTGGTGGCGCGGGCCTGCCTGGCCGTCCTGTCCGATCTGCTGCCCATGACCACCGGCGAGATCCTCCACGTGGACGGCGGTGCGCACGCCGTCGGAGCCTGACGGCCATGCACTGCACGCCGTGCGACTCGTGCAGTGAGCCCGGACCTGGCAGCGTTGAGCGGCGGCGCGACCGAGCTCGCCAACCTCATCGCCCGCTACGCCGAGTCGATCGATCTCGGCGATTTCGACGCGGTGGCCGACCTCCTCGCGGATGCCGCGGTCGGCGGTGACGACGAGGCGGGCCTCCTCACGGGTCGGGCGGCGATCCGCAAGCTCTTCGCTTCGACGGCCAGGCTCTACCCCGACGGCACACCAAGACAAAGCACGTGACGACCAACCTGATCCTCGACGTCGACGACGCGAACGGCACGGCCACGGCTCGGTCCTACTGGACCGTCCTGCAGGCGGCGCCGGGCCTTCCTCTCCAGCCGATCCTGGCCGGCCGCTACCACGACCGCTTCCGCCGCCGAAACGGACGGTGGTCCTTCTCCGAGCGGCGCTATCTGGTCGATCTCGTCGGGGACGTGAGCCGTCACATGCTCGGCGGCCTTCCCGAAGACGGCGGTGAGGAGGTCGTGCCCCCCGGGTGACTCCGCTGCCGGCCCGCCGCGGACCCCTCCGGCTCTTCCTTCCGGCCTCTCTTTTGACCGCCGGGTCGGAGCACCCTACCGTCCGGCACGGAAATCGAGGACGCGACGCGGGAGGGAGCGGAGATGGCGCGACTCGAGGGGGCCGTGGTCCTCGTCACCGGCGCAGCCTCGGGGATCGGCCGCGCCTGCGCCGTGCGCCTCGTCGAGGACGGCGCGTCGGTGGTCACGGTCGACGCGGCCCCCGATGTCGACCACGTCCTCGACGTGCGCGACGAACCGGCGGTCGAGAGGGCCTTCGCGGCGGCCATGGCCGACCACGGCCGGATCGACGGCGTCGTCCATGCCGCGGGTGTCGCCGGAGGCGGACCGATCCATCTGCTCGACGCGGACGAGTGGGACAGAGTGGTCGACGTCAACCTGAAGGGCACCTTTCTCGTCGACAAGCACGCCTCGATCCACATGCTCGCCGCCGGGCGCGGATCCATCGTCAACATCGCGAGCATCGAGGGGCTCGAAGGGACCGAGGGAGGAAGCGCCTACAACGCGTCGAAGGGAGGGGTGGTGATGCTCACCAAGTGCGCAGCTATCGACTACGGGCGCCGCGGGATCCGGGTCAACTGCATCTGCCCGGGCGCCGTCGACACGCCCATGCTGCAGACCCTCATCGAGCCGGACGGAATGGAGTCCTACCGCGAGGCGCTGCGGGAAGAGCATGTCCTCGGCCGGTTCGGTCGGCCCGCGGAGATCGCCGCGGCCGCATCGTTCCTCCTGTCCGACGACGCGTCGTTCGTCACCGGACAGGCCCTCGTGGTCGACGGTGGCTTCACCGCCGGTCTCCGGGTCGGGCTCCTCGACCACCTGGGGATGTGAGGAGATGACCGAGACCGCCGGCAGAAGGAAGTCGGCGGCTGGCACCGCTCCCTCCTTCGACGGCCCGGTCGCGGCCGCGTCACTGCGAAAGCTCGTCGCCACCGAGGCGGGCCGGTCCGAACGCGACCGCACCCTCACCCCCACGACCGTCGACGCCCTCTGGGAGTCCGGCCTCCTGCAGTGGTGCAACCCGATCGAAGCCGGAGGCACCGAGCCGAGCTTCGTCGAGATGATCGAGACCTGGATCGAACTCGCGTGGCAGGACGGGTCGCTCGGGTGGATCGGGATCGCCAATTTCCCCTCGGCCGCGGCGAGCGCGGCCTACCTTCCCGACGAAGGATTCGACGAGGTGTTCACCCGCCACGGCAATCGCATCACCATCGGGGGCCAATTCTTCCCGAACGGGCTCGCCGAGACCGTCGACGGCGGCTACCGGCTCACGGGCGCCTGGAACTTCGGTTCCGGGACCGGTCACTCGGAGTACGTGGCGGCCGGCTTCATCCCGACACGCGACGGAGAGATGGTCGTCGGCGACGACGGCCTCCCGCCCCTGCTCGTCGGCGATCGTCCCCCGCGAGGAGATCGTCTTCACCGACGGCTGGCACGTGCAGGGCCTGAAAGGAACCGGCTCATACGACTACCAGGTCGACGACCTGTTCCTCCCGGCATACCGGACCTACGAGCTGTTCTGCCGCACCCCGCGGCGCGGCGGTTCGGCGGCATTCCGGATGGGTCTCATCCCGATCACCGCGGCCGGTCACGGTTCGTGGGCACTCGGGGTCTCGAAGAGCATGCTCGACGACGTGACCGAGCTTGCGGCGAGCAAGGTGCGCATGGGTGACGAGGCGACCATCGCCCACCGTGCAACCTTCCAGCGCGGCCTCTCCCACCATCGGGCCATGTGGAAGGCAGCCCACCTGCTCCTTCGCTCGACCTTCCGCGAGGTCGAAGCTGCGGTGGAGCGTGGCGAGCCGCTCAGCCCGTCGATGCGCGCGGAGCTGCGGGTCACCGCCGCCTACGCGACCGAAGCGAGCCGAGAGATCGTCCAGTGGGCCCACCTCGCCGCCGGAACGAGTGCCATTCGTGAGGGCAGCAGGCTCGAGCGCGCCTTCCGCGACATGTACACCGGCACCCAGCATGTGTTCATCGGCGAGAAGTCCTACACGGACGCGGCGCGCATCCATCTCGGCCTCATCGAGGACCAGATCGGCTTTTAGGCCCCGGCCGAACCGGCCGTCTCGTCGTCCGCGAGCGAAGCGGTGTCGGCGCGGCCGTATGGAAGGCTGGGTGTGTGCCATCGGTCTACGAGGCCGCGGGAGGAGACACGGGTGTCGCGCGGTTGGCCCATGCGTGGCATGCGAGGGTGCTCGCCGACGAGGTCGTGAGCCACGCGTTCGGCCACGGCTACCACCCTCGGCACACCGAGCGCCTGGCCGCCTATTGGATCGAGGCATGGGGTGGACCGGCTCGTTACTCCGCCGACGTCGGAGACGAGACGTCGGTGGTCCGGATGCACAGCGGGAACGGCCCTCACCAGGAGATGGATCGTCGCGCCATCGCCTGCTTCGACCTGGCGCTCGTCGACGTCGGTCTGGACCGCGACGAGCAGCTCAGGCAGGTGCTGCATGACTACTTCAGCTGGACGACCACGGTCACGATGGCTCGTCACCACGACTCGGCCGACGACGTTCCGGAAGGTCTGCCGATCCCCCGTTGGTCGTGGGAAGGGCTGGTCATCGACCACCGAGGTGACGGATCCCGGTTATCCTCCCGAACGACGGTTGGGGTGCAACGCTTCTCGGGTCCCGACCATTGCAATAGGCCCGACCGTTGCAATAGGCCCGACCGTTGCAATAGGCCCGACCGTTGCAATAGGCCCGACCGTTGCAATAGGCCCGACCGTTGCAATAGGCCCGACCGTTGCAATAGGCCCGACCGCTGCAATAGGCCCGACCGTTGCAATAGGCCCGACCGTTGCAATAGGCCCGACCGTTGCAAGGCCCGACCGTTGCAATAGGCCCGACCGTTGCAATAGGCCCGACCGTTGCAATAGGCCCGACCGTTGCAATAGGCCCGACCGTTGCAATAGGAAGGAGCCGACGCTCACCGGCTGCTGCGATTCGGAAGAACCGGCATCGACAAGGAGGAGGCACCATGCCTCGACGTGCGGCTCTACTCAGCGGGATCCTCGGGCTCATCGTGACCACGTCGGTGGCCACGACTGCGGGAACGGCGGGCGCCGTCACCGCCGTCCCTCCCACGCTCACGGCTCGGCCCCACAGCGTCATGGTCGACACGGACACCACGGTCAAGGGCAGGAACTTCGCGCCGGGGTCTGCCGTGGTGCTCCGCGAATGCTCGTCCACCTCCTGGCTCGTGTCCGCCAGCCCGTGCAACACGGACAACACCGTCACCGTCGTGGCCGGCCGCAAGGGTGCTTTCAAGACGCCGTTCGAGGTGGAGCTGTGTCCTGGCGGCACGCGGTGGAGATACCCCACCTCGGAGAAGTGCTCCATCGGCGTGTCCGAGCCATCGGGCATCGATACGGTCAGCCTGTCACCCTCCGCCAAGCTCTTGGTGACGTACCCCTGACGCGCTCTTGGTGACGAATCACCGACGCCGGCGGTGCACACGGGTCGGCAGGATCGTCGGTTCGGTGCACGCACCTCTGACAAGGAGTCCGCCCAGCGACGGCTGAGCTCTGACGCCTCACGACCGCACCAGTTCGGCGAGATGTGCGAGCGCGTTGCCCAGGTGCCCCCGAGGAAAGGGCGGGAATCCGATGTGGTCGCGGGTGGCCTCCGGCACTGCGGACCAGTCATAGACGAGCGTGACCGTGGTGCTCGCCGGTCCGACCGGCGCGAGGTCGTAGCGCCAGACCCACCCGCCGAAGCGCAGAGATCCGTCGCCTGGGTCGTAACCCGGCTTCCACGAAATGACGCTCGGCGGGTCGAACTCCTCGACCCGGTTGGCCATCTCGTAGGCGCCGTCGGGGTGGTCGGGGTGGTACATGTCGATCCGGAAGATCTGCCCCGCCCCCGTCAGGAGGGCACCGTCGAGGCTCTCGCGGACCCAGCCGGTACCGTCGATCGCGGCGTGCCTTGCGGGGTCGGCGAGGACGGTGAAGACGGCCTCGGTCTGGGCCTCGATGACCCTGGTCGCGCTGACGCTGTCGTCGGCCATGGTGGCGGCCTCCTCGTGAGCCCGTGTCTCCTGTTCCGACGTTCCCGACGTCCGGAACTGATCGCGGTGGCCATCACTGTCCGGACCGGTACTGCTCCGCCGCCGCTGTGGGAGATCGGCGAAGGCGACCGGCGTCGCGCACCTTCCGGCCAGCTGTTGCGGGGCAAAGGACCTCGCCAGCTCAGGCCGACGGCTGCGCGCGAACCGGAAGACGCGGATGACTCGATCGGTCCGGTTCCGATACGTGGCGTACACCGGCGCGACCTCGACCATCTTCTCGAAGGCCGCACGCGCCTCGCCCCCCGTGAGCAGCTCAGCCGTCACCGGGACTGGAGTCCCCCCGACCGTCGCGATCGGTCGACGTGGACGACGAGGTTGTTGCTCCAGGCCGGATGGTGCTCCTGACCGAAGTTGCTCCCCGCGACGAGGATGTCGTCGCCGTCGCGGGCGAACAAGAGTGGCGTCGTCCGTTTCAGACCGGTCACCGAACCTCTCGTGGTCAGCAACATGGTCGGCGCGCCGAGCGGTCCGAGGGCGGTGTAACGGCCGCGGCTCCGCTCGATGACGAACCGATCCAGCGGTGTCAGCGCTCGGATGAACCACGAACCTACGTGGGTGCTGCCGAACCAGACCATCGGCCGGCGCAACCTCGATTCCTCAGAGCCCCACCGCACGTCGGGAAAGGTCGACACGCAGCGATCCTAACGGTGGGTCGCAGCTCGCCTCTGCGATGGGAACGGCGTCACCGCCCGTGAGTTGCTGCCCCGAGCCGATCACGTGGCCCGGAAGAGGCGGGGATGATCCGCTGACGGTAGGGGTGATGATCGACGTCACCGACCAAGAGAAGACCGCACTGTTGACGCGTCAGAGTCGGGTGGAAGAGGATGACCGAGAGCCATTTGGTGGAGGAAGTCGATGGCGTCGTCCGAGTCTCAGGTGAGCCGAAGTCTGGAGGAGACGGCCGACGCCGTCGCCGTCGCCGTCAAAGCCTTGAAGAACTTCGAGGACGTCCTGCGCGGGATTCTGAGAGAGGCCGAGACACAGAGTGATCTCTTGTCCGTCATCCTCTCTGTCCATCCCTCCGATCAACGCGAGGAGGTGAACGACGCGCTGATCGTCATGGAGAAGACCCGGCACCAGCTGCGGAGCAGGATCTTCGCCTTGGGACTCGACCGCGGAATGACGATGAGCGAGCTCGGGCGCGCGTGGGGGTTCTCGCGGCAGTTCGCGGCCCGTCTGGCCAAGGAGTCCGAGACTTCTGCGAACTGAAGACTCACTGACAGGGAGCCCTCGCCGAACCGCCACGGGTTTGCTGGGGCAGGTGCACTGATTGAGGGGTCCGAGCGTTGAGGAGTCTGAAGGTTGAAGACTCCGAAGGCGTCATGTGGGGGCCCCGAAGTCGGGACGAGCGGGTTCGTCAGAGTTGGAGGGACTTCACCTCGAGGAATTCCTCGAGGCCGATGGCACCGAACTCGCGTCCGATCCCGGACTGCTTGTAGCCGCCGAACGGAGCTCCGGGGTTGAAGCTGCCCCCGTTCACCTCGACCTGACCGGTCCGCAGCCGCCGTGCGATCTCCTTTGCGCGCTCCGGGTCGGCCGACCAGACCCCCCCGGCAAGCCCGTAGTCGGTGTCGTTGGCGATCTCGATCGCCTCGTCGAGCGAGTCGTAGGGCATGATCGACAGCACCGGTCCGAAGATCTCCTCGCGGGCGATGGTCATGTCCCTCGTGACCGACGAGAAGACCGTCGGACGGACGAAGAACCCCCGGTCGAGTCCCTCGGGAGCTTCGATGCCCCCGGTCAGCAGGCTGGCCCCTTCGCCGACCCCCTTTTCGATGTAGTTCCGCACCCGATCGCGCTGGACGGCCGAGACGAGCGGTCCGAGACGCGTAGGAAGGGTCGAACGGGTCACCGGGTGCGAAGCCCTCGGCGGCCTGCACTGCCAGCTCCTCCACCTCTGCGAGCCGGTCGCGGGGCACCAGCATCCGGGTGAGCGCGCTGCAGGTCTGTCCCGAGTTCAGGTAGCACTTGAAGATGCCGTCGGGCACCGCTTTCGACAAATCGGCGTCGTCGAGGAGGACGTTGGCCGATTTTCCGCCGAGCTCCAGAGCGACGCGCTTGACTGTCGCCGCGGCGACCTCGAGGACCCGCTTGCCCGCACGGGTCGAGCCGGTGAAAGAGACCATGTCGACGTCGGGATGTGCGGCCAGTGCCTCCCCCACGACCGGGCCGTAGCCGGTGACCAGATTGAAGAGGCCCGCGGGTGCGCCGACGCTCTCGAAGATCTCGGCGAGGACGAAGGCGTTGAGGGGTGCAACCTCACTCGGCTTGAGGACGACGGTGCAGCCGGCGGCAAGCGCCGGCGCGACCTTGGCCGCGATCTGGTGCAGCGGGTAATTCCACGGCGTGATCGCCCCCACCACGCCGACCGGCTCGCGAACGACCAGCGAGTTGCCGAGCGCGGTCTCCCACTCGAAGTCGGCAGCCACCTGTGCCATCGAGTGGAACGTCCCCGTGGGCAGGCCCACCTGGACCAACTGGGAGAGGGTGCGCGGCATCCCCACCTCGTGGGTGATCAGGTCCGCGAGCTCTTCGCCACGCTCGCCGAGGGCAGTACCGACGGCGGTCAACAGCGCGATCCGCTCGGCGACGGGGGTGGCGGACCAGGCCGGAAAGGCATCCCGTGCAGCCCGGACCGCGTCGTCGACATCGGCCGGCGTTCCCTCGGGAACGGTGCCGAACACTTCCTCGGTCGTGGAATCGATCACCTCGATGGAGCCGGAGCCGGACCCGGAAAGCCAGGCTCCTCCGATGTAGAGCTTGTCTCGTGCGGTGGTCGTCGCTGCCGGCATGATGCTCCTTCGTCTGCGTCTCTTCGCGATGTCCCGGTCGGGTGCGGGGCTCGCGGCTTCTTTCGGCCACTGTAGACATCCGCGCCCGCGAGGGCAGTCTGCTCGTCGCTCTGCTCCGCCGGCCCAATTGCATAGCGCTTCCGATATAAGTAGGGTCACGGGCGCAGCCGCGAAGCCGGAGCGCCCATGCGACCGACCACGAACATGCGACAGACCCAGGAACAACGGAAGGCCGAGACCCGGGCACGGCTGCTCGTCGCAGCTGCCGATCTCTTCGCGGAGCACGGCGTGGACGCCGTTTCGGTCGACGCCGTCGCGGAAGCCGCCGGGCGCACGTCGGGCGCCGTCTACGCCCACTTCGGCAGCAAGCAGGGCCTGCTGCTCGCCCTTCTCGAGTCGTGGAAGGACTCGCTGCTCACCGTGCTCCTGGCCGAGGTCGCCATCTCCGACTCCCCCGCGGGCGAGCTCGCCGCGGTCTGGGAAACCCTCGCCGGCGGCGCGGACGGGGCGACCGGTCGCTGGTCGCTGCTCGAGCACGAGCTCTGGCTGCGCGCCGCGCGGGATGACGAGGTGGCCGGAGTCCTCCGGTCCCGTGACGCCGAGGCGCGCCGCTACAGCGCACGGGAGCTCGCCGGTTGGACCACACGGGTGGGTGCACGTCCCGCTTTCGAGCCCGAGGAGCTCGCCGTCCTGGTCAAAGCGCTCGTCACCGGCCTCGCCATGCAGCGCCGCCTCGACCCGTCCTCGGTCCCGGACGCCGTCGCGCTGCGAGGACTGGGTGCACTGGTGGGGGTCGACGAGACGGCACTGCGCCGTCTCGGACCGAAGAGCCGATCCTCCCGGCGAGCGACCGAGCGGCGACCGATCGAGACATCGAACACCGACAAGCGAGGAGTTGCACCATGAACACCGAGATCCGCCGGAAGCTCGGCATCGAGTTCCCGATCTTCGCCTTCACCCACTGCCGCGACGTCGTCGCCGCGGTCACCAACGCGGGCGGGATCGGCGTCCTCGGGGCGATCGGCTTCAACCCCGAGCAGCTCGAGGTCGAGCTGTCCTGGATCGACGAGCACGTGGGTGACAAGCCCTACGGCGTCGACATCGTCATCCCGGCCAAGTACGAGGGCATGGACGAGATGGACCCGGACAAGCTCGAGGCGCAGATCCGTGCGCTCGTGCCCGCGGGCCACCGCGACTTCGCCCTCAAGATCCTCGCCGACCACGACGTGCCCGAGATCCCCGCAGACGAGCGGCGCGAGAACGGGATGATCGGCTGGACCGCGGCGCATGCCGCAGGCCTGATCGACGCCGCGCTCCGCCACCCCAACGTCCGGCTCATCGCCAACGCGCTCGGCACCCCACCGCCGGATGTGGTCGAGAGGGTCCAGGGTGCCGGTCTGATGATCGGTGCGCTCGCCGGGTCGGTCAAGCACGCGCTGAGTCACAAGGACGCGGGGCTCGACTTCATCGTCTGCCAGGGATCGGAAGGCGGCGGCCACACCGGCGACGTCGGGAGCATCGTGCTGTGGCCCGAGGTCGTCGACGCGGTGGCACCGATCCCGGTCCTCGCGGCAGGCGGCGTGGGGAGCGGTCGGCAGATGGCCGCAGCGCTCGCGCTCGGGAGCCCAAGGTGTCTGGTCGGGGACGCTCTGGCTGACGGTCGAGGAGGCCGACATCCCGCCGGGCCAGATGGCCACCTACCTGGCGGCCTCCAGCCGCGACACCGTGCGGTCGCGCTCGTTCACCGGCAAGCCCTGCCGCATGTTGCGGAACGACTGGACGGACGCATGGGAGGCACCCGACAATCCCGATCCGCTTCCGATGCCGCTGCAGATGATGGTCGCGATCGAAGCCGTCTCCGCGGGCACCGTTATCCCGAGCAGGCTCGGGACGTGAACTTCAACCCCTGCGGTCAGGTGATCGGCCGGGCCACCACGGTGCGCAAGGCGAGGGATGTCGTCTACTCGATGGTCGAGGAGTACCTCGAGGCCACCGAGCGCCTGCAGGAGGGCGTCACGGTCTGAGCGAGCACGCCGCCGGCCGCACGCGGTCGAAGCGGTCGGCGCCGGCCCGACCTGGCACCGATCGGCCGACGGCGTGCTCGCCTTGTGAACGCGTTCTCGTACGAACGGCCCTCCTGTTCCATTTGCCCCAGCACGGCGCGATGATGATGGCGCGGCAGTGTTGCTCGCGACCATCACGGGGACACGGGTCATGCGTGCCCCCGGAAGGGGGAGGCAAGCCATGTACGTAGCGGACCTGCTGGCAGCAAAGGGGGCCGACGTCGCCACGGTCACCGGCGACACCCCGGTCGCCGAAGTCGTTGCCCAACTGCTCCGGCACCGGATCGGTGCGTTGGTGGTCTCGCCCGACGGGCGGCACATCGACGGCATCGTCTCCGAGCGCGACATCGTGTGGCGGCTGAGCGAATTGCGCACCGACCTGTTCGAGGCGCCGGTCGCGGCCATCATGTCGAGGAACGTGCGTGTGTGCGCGACGACCGACACGGTCGAGTCGATCATGAACGTGATGACCGAGTGGCGGATCCGCCACGTTCCCGTGGTCACCTCCGGTCTCCTCTGTGGGATCATCAGCATCGGCGACGTGGTGAAGAGCCGCATCGGGGAGCTCGAGAAGGACCGGTTGGAGCTGATGGAGTACATCGGGGCCCGCTGAATCCCCCGGCGGGGCGTGCGGTCCGGCGTGTCGGCGGACGCCGCTCTCCTCAGCTGTTCGGAGTCGTCTTGGGTGGTGCCAGGTACTGCCCGACCGCAGAAGCGATCCCCTTGGCGATGACCATCTGCCCGTTGGCGCTCGCCGCGATCGAACCTTCGAACGGGTCCGTGAGGTAGAGCGGCTCGATGATGGCGCCGGGCATGGTGCTCGGGGTGGTGAAGAAGCCGGACATCGCGGGGCCGAGTTCCATCAGGTGCCCGTAGGCGGCGGCCTCGGCGGCGAGCCCCCCGAGGTCGGGTTCCCGTTGAGCGATCCGAGACTCCCGTCGGTCTGTACGCCGTCGTCGGGGATGCCCCACCCCTGGGCGTTCATCTCCGCGAGCACGTCGGACTGGACGAGATCGGCCAGCCGGAGGCTTTCGGCCGAGAACGGCCGGACCGCGTCGTAGGCGGTGAGACTTCCCGCGTCGGAGGGCGACCCTCCGGCGTCGAAGTAGATGCCGACGAGCACGTCGGCCTTGGCGTCGTTCGCGCACCGGGCCCGTGCCGCGACGTCGTCGTGGGCACCTTGCAGGCTGAGCTCGTTGCCGTTCAGGTCGGCGGGACCCGGGCGTACGACGGTCGTGTTCTGCGTCCGTGACACGACGACGCGGTACCCATCCGCCCGCAGCAGCGCCATGGCGTCGAGCTCGACGGGCAGGGTCTCGGTCCCCTCGTCGACGGTCGACCCGCTCGCGGTCCGGCCGACCCCACCAGGATCGATCCCTCCGTGGCCCGCGTCGAGGAAGACGGTCTTTCCGCGGTCGCCGGCGGTCGGTGAGAAGGCGACGCACGCGCCGTCGGCGAAGGCCGACGGGTCGAGCGCTTGCCCGGAGCCAGAGCCCGAGTCGATCGCGGATGTCAGCGTCGAGCGCCAGGTGTAGGCGATCGCGCCGAGCGCCCCGACGAGCACCACGACCCCGACCATCACCGCGGGGCGCATCCCCCGGACAGCGCGCGACGAGCGGCGGGTCCGGCCGGGCGCGTTCTTCTTCGGAGGCATTGCCACCTCGCCGGTCGGCGCTGGGTCTGGGGCCTCGGGGGAGAGACTCCGCGTCCTCCCGGTTCGCCCGGACAGGACGCGGCGCATCGTAGCGACGGCACGCCGCGAGATCGACGTCGCGCCTGCGCTCGGCACGACGTGGGTCCGAGGGTGGTCGGCCGGGCCGTAACCTGGATGGGTGAGGTTCGTGATCATCGGCGGCGGGCCGGCCGGCAACCAGGCGGCCACGCACGCAGCACGGCTCGGCGTCGAGGTCACGATGATCGAGCGCGACGTGGTGGGTGGCGCGGCGAACCTGCGTGATTGCATCCCCTCGAAGGCGATGATCGCGACCGGCGCCGCCCTGTTCCACCACCGCCGCATCGCAGGCATGGGGGTGACCGGCGCAGAAGGCGCCGTCGACCTCGAACTGCTCCGCAGCCGTATCACCACGATCACCGACGAGCTCGAGGGCGCCAACGAGGACATCCTCCGCAGCCAACAGGTCGAGGTGGTCCGGGGAACGGCCCGGATCGCCGACGGGCACACCGTCCTCGCCGACACCGCCGACGGTCCGCGGACCTTCGAGGCCGACGCGATCCTGGTCAGCACCGGCAGCCGCCCGCGCATTCCCGATTGGGCCCACGTCGACGGCGACCGGGTGCTCACCACCCGCGACGCCTATCCGCCGAAGGAGCTCCCGCGCCACCTGGTGGTCGTCGGCTCGGGCGTGACCGGCGTCGAGTTCGTGCACATGTTCTCGTCGTTCGGCTGCGAGGTGACGCTCATCGTCAGCCGCCAACAGGTGCTCCCCCAAAAGGACCCCGAGGTCGCCGCCGTCCTAGAGACGGACTTCCTGCGGCGCGGGGTCCATCTCCTCAAGGGGGCGAGGGCCGTCGGAGTCTCGGTCGGCGATGCAGGGATCACCGTCGGCTGCGACGACGGCCGAATCGTCGAGGGCTCGCACGCCCTCCTCGCGATCGGATCGATCCCCAACACCTCGGGGCTCGGCCTCGAAGCGCTCGGCGTCGAGCTCGACGACCTCGGCAGGATCGCGGTCAACCACCACTGCCAGACCACGGTGCCCCACATCTTCGCAGCAGGAGACGTCTCAGGAAAGCTGCCTCTGTCGTCGGTCGCTCTCATGCAGGGCCGCAAGGTCGCCGAGTACGTCGCCGGCGGCCATTCCGTCTCCCACCACCACCCGAACTACGAGAGCGCCCCTTCGGCGATCTTCACCGAGCCCGAGATCGCCGATGTCGGCCTCGCCGAGGCCGACGCGTTCGCCGAGGGTCGCAAGATCCGGGTGACCAAGGTCCCCTTCGCGGCGAGCGCCCGGGCGCTCATCGACAACGACCCCCGTGGGTTCGTGAAGATCATCTCGGACCCGGCGACCGGCATCGTGCTCGGCGGCTCGATCGTCGGGCGGAACGCGGCCGAGCTCATCTCGGTGCTGGCGGTGGCAGTGACGGCCGGCCTGCGGGTCTCTGACATCGTGGAATCGATGCTCGTCCATCCGACCCTCGCCGAGGCCTTGGCGGAGGCCGCCGAATGACCAGGTCGGTCCGGTCGATTCGTCCTCTGGACAGGCCTTTAGAAGATTCATACACACGGTTCACGGTCCCCTTATGTCGGGGGTGTCGACTAGGAGTGACATCCTGCGAGCGGCGCGGGACCTGGAGGTAGAACGACATGAGCGAGAACTGGACGCCCTCGGATGAGAGGCCGGAGGCCGAGGAAGGCCCCGTGACGGGCCCCCCGAGCGCATCCGAACCCGTCGCGCCTGCGGACCAGCCCGCCGACCCGGCGACCGCAACTCCTCTGGTGGCGCCCGAGCCGGCCGCCGCCGACGCGGCGCCGTTCGCGGCCCGGCCGGCTGCGAGCCCGGGTGGCGAGGAGACCGGTCCCCCCACCCTGAACGAGCAGTACCCGACCAACCAGTTCCCCGCCCACCAGGTACCGGCGCCGCCCTACCACCCCGGCGTGGCGTACCCGCCGGGCACCGGCTACCCGCCGTCCCCGCCGTACCCGACCGCCGGGCACTACCTCGGTGGGCCGACACCGTCGCAGCCAGCCGGCTGGGGAGCACCTCCCTCCTCGCCGTGGAGCGCAGCTCCCGGGGGTACACCTCCCCCGCCGGGCGGCTGGGGTGCCGGACCGACGAGCGGATGGCCCCATCCCGGTTACACCGATCCGGCAGCCGGCCGGCCCTCGAGGAATCGGGGCATCGTCGCGACCATGGTCGCACTGGTCCTCGCGGTGGCCGTCCTCGCCGGCGTCGGGGTCGGCTACGTGACCTGGAGCAATCAGTCGTCGGCAAATTCCGCCACCAACCCGGGCGGCTCGAGCGGGAACGGCCTCTCCCCCTTCGGCGGCGGGTCCAATGGCACCAACGGCAACGGGTCGAGCGGCAACTCCTCGACCGGTGCCGGTGCGCCGTCGGACATCTCCTCGATCGCCTCGAAGGTCAACCCCGCGCTCGTGGACATCAACACCAACCTGAGCTACCAGAACGAGCAGGCGGCAGGGACGGGCATGGTGCTCACGTCCAACGGTGAGATCCTCACCAACAACCACGTCATCGACGGTGCGACGAGCATCAGCGCCACCGACGTGGGCAACGGCAAGACCTACACGGCGACGGTCGTCGGCTACGACCGGTCCGCCGACGTCGCCGTGATCCAGCTGCAGAACGCCTCCGGCCTCCAGACCGTGACCACCACCAACCAGACGCCCTCGGTGGGACAGGCCGTCGTCGGCATCGGCAACGCCGGTGGTGCCGGTGGGACGCCGAGCACCGCGGGCGGCTCGATCACAGCCCTCAACCAGTCGATCACCGCGAGCGACAGCGGCGGGGCCAACGCCGAGAACCTCACCGGCCTGATCGAGATCAACGCGAACATCCAGCCGGGGGACTCGGGCGGTGCGCTCGTCAACACGTCGAGCCGGGTCATCGGCATGGACACCGCGGCCGCCGAGACGCCGGGGTTCCAGGTGACCGGCAACCAGGCCTACGCCATCCCGATCACGACCGCCCTTTCGCTGGCACGGCAGATCGAAGCGGGCCAGGCGTCGAGTTCGATCCACATCGGGACGACCGCCTTCCTCGGCATCGAGGTGCAGCCCTCCTCGACCAGCTCCAACAATGGTGGCTTCAACCCGTTCGGGAACGGCAACAGCGGGAACGGCGGGGGCAACTCCTCGACCAACGGTGCCGTCGTCGAGGGTGTCGTCCCCAACGGTGCCGCTGCGCAGGCTGGTCTCGCCCAGGGCGACGTGATCACCGGCTTCAACGGCCACACGATCTCCACGGCCACGGATATCAGCAACCTGATGATCGGCGAGCATCCCGGTGACACGGTGCAGCTCCAGTGGACCGACCAGTCGGGTCAGACCCACACCGCCAGCGTCAAGCTGGGGAACGGTCCCCCGACCTGATCGTCGTCGGGTGTGCGCGTCTGCGCATGCCCGGTCCCCGACCGATGTGAGCCTCCCGGACCATGGCCGTACGATGTGCGGCCATGGTCCGGGCCAGCCGACGTTTCGCGAAGGTGCCGGAGATCGCGGCGATCTTCTGGGTCACCAAACTGCTCACCACGGCGATGGGAGAGTCGACCTCCGACTACCTGGTGCACCAGATGAATCCGGTGGTCGCCGTTCTGCTCGGGTTCGCAGCCCTGGTCGCCGCCCTCGCGCTCCAGATGGTCGCCCGCCGCTACATCCCCTGGATCTACTGGCTCGCGGTCCTCATGGTCGCCGTCGCCGGGACGATGGCTGCCGACGTGCTCCACATCCGCTTCGGGGTGCCCTATCTCCTGTCGACTCCCCTGTTCGCAGTGGTGATGGGCGCCGTGTTCGCCGCCTGGTGGCGCGCCGAAGGGACCTTGTCCATCCACAGCATCGACGCGCCGCGTCGCGAGACGTTCTACTGGGCGGCGGTCATGGCCACCTTCGCCATGGGGACCGCGCTCGGGGACCTGACTGCGTTCACCATCCATCTCGGCTTCTTCGCCTCGGCAGTCCTGTTCGCCACACTGATGCTCGTGCCGGCGATCGGCTACTGGCGGTTCGACTGGAACGCGGTCTTCGCGTTCTGGTTCGCCTACGTGCTCACCCGACCGCTCGGCGCCTCGGTGGCGGACTGGTTGGGGAAGCCACGCGGGGTCGGCGGCCTCGGCCTCGGGGACGGCCTGGTGGCCGCGGTGTTCGCGGCGGCCATCGTGGTGGCCGTGCGCATCATGACGGTGACCTGGCGCCGGCAGCAGGCCGTCCGCCTCGCCCTCGGCGGCTGACGCCTCGGGCGCCCGCCGCCGATGGTGGGTCGAACGACGACGCGCTCAGGCACGCGCGTGGACGATCGCCCGGTAGTTGCCCGACGGCGGCGACGCGGTCACCGATCGGGGCAGGCCGGCGATCCGCCGACGGAGTCGCGCTCCCCGGCCCTCGGCTGGGGGTTCGAGGGGCCCCGGGGGGCCCACGACCGTCCTGACCGAGGAGAAGCCCGCCGCACGGCAGAGGTCGACGAGACCCGCGATGGTCGGCACGTACCAGTTGCCGAAGTCGCCGCGCAACCCGTCGCCCGCATGGAACTGGAGCAATGCGGCCTCGTCGTGGCCGTGCAGATGGACCGCCTCGGTCTCGATCACCGCGACCCCCGAGGTCACGGCCCGGACCCGTTCGAGGGATCGCAACGGATCGGTCATGTGGTAGAGCACTCCGAGGTAGAGGACCACGTCGAACCGCCCGAGCCCGTCGAGGTCCATGGTCTCGAAGTCCGCGGTGACGTCCTCGACCGCGGAGCCGAGGACTTCCTTCGCGAAGAGGAAGGCGCGCCGCCCTGGCAGGTCGTCCCGCCAGAAATCCGTTTGGTCGCGCCGCCGGTCGGGAAGGACGCCACGTGCCGCGCATTCGGCCCAGTAGACATCGCGGGCGTTGGCGTCCACACCCCACGCATAGTGGTCGAGAGCCGTCACCCGCGCGGCTCCGGCGCGCTCTGCGAGGAACGAGTAGCAGCCGTCCCAGGCCCCGACGTCGAGCACCGTCCGACCTTCGAGCGGCGGGAAGACCTCGACCCCGTACGCATGGACGCCGCGTCCTTTGGTGACCACCCCGTCACCCAGGTCGATCGAGTGCATCCAGCCGTGCTCGTCCGCGAGCGCCTGGAGCTCGGCAGCGGAGCGCATGCCGTCATCCTCGCACAGCCCCTCTCACCCGCTGTGCTTCGTCGAGCGACCACGTCGGCCCCGGATCGCAGACTCGAGGGCGTCCGCCGCGGCGTCCCGAGCAGGTCCGGCCGTCGTGTGGTCGACCTTCGGGCGGCAAGCGGCGCGCCTCACGAGTGAGGTCGGGGACGAGTGAGGTCGGGGACGAGTGAGGTCGGGGACGTCGGTGCGTTCGCGCTCGGATAGCCGGACGGCGCGGCGACGCCCGGGCACCGTCGGGGTACTCACCGCCTCGCTCCTCGCGGGCTCGATCCCGTTCTCCGCGATCGCCGCTCGTCTCGCCGCCGATGTGGACCTCCGCACACGGGGGACGGGCACGGTATCGGGAACCGGTCTCTACGAGGTCGCAGGCTTCGGTCCCCTCGCGGTGGCCGGAAGCCTGGACGTCGCTGCGGGTGCGGTCGGACCCCTGCTCGCGGGTCGCGATCGGCCCGTGCTCGGTGCCGTTGCTGGGGGACTGGCGATTGCCGGGCACAACTGGTCGCCGTTCCTCGCCGGCGCAGGCGGGCGCGGCATCTCGACCGTGCTCGGGGCCACCCTCGTGCTCTGCCCGGAGGGGACCGCCACCGTGGCGGGCGGGCTCGCGGGGGGACGCCTCCTCCGACAGACCGGAGCGGGCTGCTTCGCCGCCCTGCTCGCCCTCTTCCCACTGCTCGGCATCCGCCGGGGGACGCCGGGCGTGACCACGGCGGCGTGTCTCGTGGTGCCGGTGCTTGCCAAGCGCGTGGCCGGCAATCGCGCACCGGCGCGAGGTGCCCACCTCCGGACTATGGCCAGCCGCATGATCTTCGACGCGGATGGCGCAACGGCGTAACTGGCCGCCCTGGTGGTCGCTGTCGGCGGGCTTGCCCCGGCGTCACGAACTCGCCCCGGAGCGCTGGCGCGACTGCTCCACTACCGGCTGCCGTACGGCGGCGAGGAGATCCGCAACCAGCTCCGGCCCCCGTCGACCGTCCGAAGGAAGCGGATACCACCCGATCCCGTCTCGCCCATGAAGCCGACGCGGCCCGACGCCGGCACGACCGGGTAGAGCTCGTCGGTCGTACCCGGTTGCGCGTGGTAGACGGCCGACCACGGCCCGCCACTCGTCGACGCCCGCCAAAGCGTCGTTCCGTTCACCACGTACCAGACGACGCCGCGGCCGTTGGTCGCGACCGTCCCCGACCATCCCTCAGCGGGGGGGCCGGAGACGCCCATGCGCCAGTGCGCGCCTCCGTCGGTCGAGACGGCGAAGACGGTCGCCGAGGCCCCGTCACCGCCTGGTGTGGGACAGATGCCCACCAGCTGCCCGGGCAGCCCTGCAATCGCCCAACACCGGGTGCCCACTCGATGAACGGCACCGCTCTGGTCGATCCGATACTGCCGGCCGCCGGCTCTGGCGAAGACGAAATCGCCAGCCATGACCAGGCTCGCCGTACCCGGGTCGGCCTTGCCCGACGAGAAGGTCGCCGCCCGGGTCCATGTCGGCGCGCCCTGCGTCCAGCGGTAGAGGTCGAGCTGTGCGCAGCTGAGGGGGAACCGCGGACAGTGGCTCACCAAGGCCAATGCCGCCGTGCTCGTCGTCGCGAGATCGACCACCTGTCCGTGGAGATCGTCCTGGCGCCAGGACGCGCCAGCGTCCGAAGTCTCCCAGAGCTCACCGACCTGGAGGTACCATCCGCGGTTCGCGCCGACGAAGCGGACGGCGACGGTGCCTCCGAGCTTGTGCCAGGTGAATTCCGAGAACGAGACCGATCCGACGTCCGGACTGCGCAACTGCCGCCAGCTCTGTCCTCCGTCAAGGGTGCTGATGATCACCGGACGTGACAGCACGCAGAAGCCGCTGCACCCCGTCGCGACGAAGCCTCGTTGCGCGCTCTCGAAGTCGACGGAGGTCGGTCCCTGTCCGGGCAGGGTCGCGACCGCGGCCGAACCGAGGCCGGGCTGCGCGCGGGGCGCGCCACCGACGGGAGGAGCACCCGGGAGCCGGCCGTCGCCCGCCTTCGGAGAGATCGGCGGACGTGAGCCGCCCGAGCCTTCGGCGGCCCACGCGACCACCCCGACGGTGAGCACCCCGACGGCGAGCCCCGACAGCAACCAACGACGATGGCGCCGGCGGCGCGCCTCGCGGAAGAGGACCTCGGTCGTGACCGGCTCCCCCGGGGACCGCGGCTGCTCGCGGACGGGTTCGAGCACCTCCGGGCTCATGGATCTACTATGGATAGGACTATGTTCGATGTCAAGGTCGACCGGGCGGAACCGACCGCCCTCCACGACCAGGTCGCAGCCGAGATCCGCCGCACGATCGCGGAGGGCGAAGCCGCGCCCGGCGAGCGACTGCCGCTGGCCAAGGACATGGCCGCGGTCCTCGGCGTCAACAAGAACACGGTCCTCCGTGCACTACACATCCTTCGCGACGAGGGGCTCCTCGACTTCACCCGCGGACGCGGGATCACCGTGGCCGGCACCCCGCAGCAGAGCGCGGTGGTCAAGCGGGTGCGAGAACTCGTCGAGTTCGGCCGGACCCAGGGCTACCGGCGCGACGAGCTGATCCGGATGATCGAATCCCTGCCCTGACCGGCGCGGTCACACCAGTGCCGGGTGCCGTCGGAGGTGCCGACCGGTACCTGACCGCACGTCAGTCCACTGGGCCGCCCCTTGGGCCCCGTCGCCGGGTGTAGGAGATGTCGAAGTCATGCTCCCAGGGCCCGGCCCCGCTTCGCTTCTCCCAGTGGCCGTCGAGCGAATCCCGATCAGGAGCGATCACCGCTTCGAAGCGTTGCGAGAATTCCGGGTCGTCGCGGTGGATCGTCCAGGTGTTGTCGGATGCACGCATCCCGTAGACACGCAAGACGCCGCGGTCGTCGGTGTAGAGCACCGTGTAGGTCGATACCGAACCGTCGCGACCGACTACCCACGACGCCAGCAGCGGGCCGGTCGGATCGCCGATCTGGCGGATGGCGAGGAGCCTCCCGGCCTCGATCGGCTCGATCTCGACCGTGCCGGCGACGACCTGGTCGGGATCGCCGAGGAACGGAGCGTTGGAGATCGTCATTTCCCAGTCGCCGACGAGGAATCCGAGCTCGACCAGTGCCGGAGCGGTCAGTTCCATCGTACCCATGACGATCTCCTTTCGTCGTCGCCACGACATCGCCTGGCATCGCGGGCCACCGAAGGCTCCGACGTCACCAGAGCAATGCTCTCATCGGTCGAATGGTCCCGCTCGGCTGCGCTGACCACGGCAGCCTCTTGCGGATCATGCCGCGACGACGGCTGCCCGCTTTCGGACGACACCGACGCGGCACGATCCGCACCCGCCTCTCGGTCTGCCCGCGGTGCGGTGCTCGGCTCGCACGCGCAAGCTCGCTTCGCGAGGGGCCGGTCGGACCCCGCTCGACTCCGGAAGCTGTCACAGCCGCTCGGCGAGGCCGGCGGCGATCGCGGCACCGAGCTCGCTGCACGCCTCCAGGTCCCCCTTCGTCGGCGTGCCCACCACGGTCACCGGGCGCTGGGCGCGCCGCCACCGCAAGCCGGTTGCAACGGACTCGATCGCTCGCACTGCCCCGCCCGTGTCGCTGTTGCCGTGCACGAACAGGCCGTAGGGCCGGTCCACCGTCGCATCGAGGCACGGGTAGTAGATCTGGTCGAAGAAGTGTTTGAGAGCACCCGACATGTAGCCGATGTTGGCCGGGGTCCCCAACAGGTATCCATCGGCCTCGAGCACCTCGAGCGCGCTCGCCACCAGCGCAGCGCGCCGCACCACCTCGACCCCTTCGATGGCGCGGTCGGTCGCCCCCGAGACGACCGCCTCGAGCATGGCGTGGGTGGATGGCGATGCGGTGTGGTGGACGACGAGGAGCCGGGGCATCGTCTACGAGGATCGCCGGGGGCGCCATCGCGCCGCAAGCGGCACCGAGCGCCACGCTCGCGGGCGACACGCTCCCGGCAGCGTCAGGGGACGGGCAGTGGAGGCGCGAGCTGCTCGGTCAGTAGTTCGAGGGAACTGTGCAGCTGGGCGAAGCGACGGGGACCCAGGATCTCTTCGATCCGCAGCTGGGCCGCACCCGCCTCGGCGTAGATAGTCTGCTCGAGCCGCCGTCCCCTGGAAGTGAGTCGGATCACGCGAGCCCTGCCGTCGGCCGAATCCGGCACGCGTAACAGATACCCGTGTCGTTCCAGGTGCCCGAGTAGATCGTTGACCGACTGCTTCGTGATCCCCGCCCGGTCAGCAATCTGGCTCGGGCGGAGTCCGTCGAGGCCCGGATAGCGCCAGAGCCCGACGTGCGCGGCGCTCAAGTCGTCGAATCCTGCCGCAACGACGCCCGCATTCAGCTGGCCACGGACCCACTGCCACACGACACGCAGCATGGCGCCGACATACGGACCTCGCTCGTCGTTTGAGCGGACAGAGGGGTCGCTTGACATAGTCGTAAGGTTACCATACGATTCCTACTCGTACGGCTCCCTGACTATCCGAGCCGGGACCGATTCCTACCAGGAGGTGGGCGAAGTGACGGCAGCAGTGGTCGACTCCCCTGAGAACGAACAAGCACAGGCGTGGTGGTTCCTCGACACCTTGGTCGTCGAGCACCGCTGCGCGGCCCAGATGGACACCGTCGTGCTCGAGATGACCTTGCCGGTCGGCTCTGCACCCCCGCTCCACGTGCACGACGATCTCGACGACACCTGGTACATCCTCGAGGGCGAGATGGCCGTCCGTTGCGGCGACGACCACCTGGGTGCCGGAGCAGGTCACTGGGTCTCCATGCCCCGCGGCGTGCCACACACGTTCCGAGTGGTCGGTGAGCATGAGGCGCGGATCCTTCTGGTGCACGACAACGCCAGCTTCCGCGACCTCATCCGCGATGTCGCCACTCCCGCCATGGCAAGAACCGTTCCGAACCATCCGGCATTCCCACCGATGGACGAGCTGGCGCGCATCGCCGCCTCACACGACCTCAGGCCGATCGGGCCCCCGATGAGCATCGAGGATGGGGAGACCATCTTGGCAGCCTGCTGAACAATCGCCTTCCACCCGAACAACACCCAGCCCGTGCACGTGCAGGCCCTCGGCCATGTGGTGCTCAAGGTGCGCGACCTTCAACGCTCAGAGAAGTTCTACGTGGAGTTGTTGGGCATGCAGGTCGTCTCACGGATCTCCGAGCCACGGATGGCCTTCTTCACCTGTGGGAGCGAAGGGAACCACCACGACTTCGCCCTCATGGAACTCGGTCGCCATGCCCCATCGCCAGACGGCGCCGCCACAGGCCTGGCTCACGTGGCATTCAACGTCGATGGCTCAACCGAGGAGCTCACTCTCGTACGGAAATCGCTCCATGACTCACAGACCCCGGTCCTCTACCAGGCGCACCGGGGCTTCGCCGAGAGCGTGCACGTGCTCGATCCGGACGGGCACGAGATCGAGCTGTACATCGACGTCTCGGCTACTTGACGGCGGTATCCCCGATATGCCGTACTGCCGCGATCGATGACTGACCTGCTCCCGACCAAATGCGACGGGATTCCGACCCGTTCGGCCGGCGATGGTCACCCCGGGGATGGGGGATGCCCGGAGCCTGCTGAGCGGTGGTCGAACGAACGGCCGACCCGCGGAGTCCGATTCGACGCCACTCCGAGCGGGTAGGTCCCGTTCTCAGTGAATCTGGACCAGCGACCAATTTCGCATCCTGTGGAGCCCAGGCTGTCGCGCCGTCATGTCTAGGCCCGACGCGATCGACGTGCTCGAAGAGGAGGACCAGGCACTCTGTGAATTGTTGCCCGCCCTGCAACGATCGAGCGGCGAGGGTGTCCCGGACAGGTGGGAGCACGGCACACAATGCAAGCAGTTGATCCGCCGAATGGGCGTTCGAGAAGCTGCGAAAGCCGACATTGTCCATGCCGTCAACGGAATCGACGATCTGAGGATGCTGAAGACACACCTCGAAGGACAAGTGGAGGCGCGCCGACGCGCCATGAATTCCCTTGCGCGAATCGGCCGACACGTCCGAGCCATCGAGATCAACCGAACGGACGACTTCGACGGCATCGTCCGGGGCCTGCGGGTGGTGCTCGATCCAGAGATCGACTGGGAACTCGGTCAGGCAATCCCCGAATTGCGGCAACGGATGCCCGCGTCCGCACGAGCGGTACTTCATAGCGATCATTACCTGCGCCGGCATGCGCCGACGAAAGTGAACCCCGACGGGTTCCGCTGGTACGAACGGGCGCGCGTCGTCTCCTGGCTGCTCACCGCGTGGGACCACCTGGAGGACCGGCCACGCCCCATTCCGGGTCGCCAGGCAGACTGATTCCGGTCGGGGCGCTGTAGGGGCAGAGCCGCGACAACACGTTCCCGGGGCGCCCTGGACGCAGGTCGTGCGTCGGTGATCGAGATCGAGGTGAATGGCTGGTGGGCCGTAGTCGCTCGTATTCGAACTTTCCAGAGGTGCGAGAACGCCTCAGCTGCTGCCTCAGATCCTCGCATCGATAGCCGCTCGGTGGCACGCCCTGCCGTTACCCTCCTCGTCTTGGTGAAGGTCCGCGAAGTGATCCGAATGCTGGAGCAGGACGGCTGGCGCCAGGTGGTCCAACGCGGGAGCCACCGGCAGTTCCGTCACCCGACCAAGCCTGGACGGGTGACTGTCGCCGGCAAGCCCAGTCAGGAATTGGCGCCAGGTACGCTGGGCAGCATTCTGCGGCAGGCTGGTCTGTCGAAGGAGGGCCCTTGAGCACTTGGACCGTGGTGTACGAGCAAACGACAAGCGGGTGGAGCGCGTTCGTGCCAGCGCTGCCCGGCGTGGGAGCCGCCGCAGCAACCCACGAGGAAGCCGAGCAGCTCATCAGCGAAGCGATCGCCCTGCACCTCCAAGGTCTGGCTGAGGACGGCTTGCCGATCCCCGACCCCCACAGCGTTGACGTAGGGCAAGTCGAACTGCGCCAACCGGCGTAGTCGGACTCGCAGACCTGGAGCCGGGTCACCGGCCACGATGGCGGTTCGAATACCGACGTAAGGGTTTCTCGCGAGTGGGCGTTGGGCGACTCGAACGCCCGACCTCAGCCGTGTGAAGGCTGCGCTCTAACCAACTGAGCTAAACGCCCGCTTCGGTCCGCATGCGCCCCTTGCGAGTGACTCGGCACCGACGCGGACCAGGCGGACATCGTAGCCGTGGCTCCGTGCCCCGACTCCGGCCCTCGCGCCCGATGGCTCGGGCGACGAGCAGCCCTCGCACGGCAGCCCCGACGGTCAGGGAATCGAGGGCTCGGGGTAGGGCGCCACCTCCTCGAAGCCGAGCGCGGCCTCGAGCGCGGCCGCCGACCGCAGGACCACCAGGTCGCCGTGCTGGGGACCGACGAGCTGGATGCCGATCGGCAGCCCGTCGGCGCTCGTGCCGACGCACACCGACGCCGCCGGTGAGCGAGTCATGTTGAAGGGATAGGTCATCTTGATCCAGTTGAAGTCCTGCTTGCCGTTGATCGATCCCATCCCACCAAGGCTCCGCGGGGGCGGCGGAGCCGCCATGGTCGGTGTCATGAGGAGTCGGAACTCGCGGAACAGGTTCACCAGCCGGACGTTGAGGAGGTGGCAGGCGTCCTCTGCCCGCACCACGTCGAGCGCGGGCGTGTCCGCCGCGCCGTCGACGACTATGGCCAGGATCGGGTCGACGTGCTCCCAGGCCGGGGTGCCGCGGACGTGCGCGAGGCTCCGGAGGTTGTAGACCCCCGAGAGGATCAGCCACTCGTCGATCGGATCCTTCCCGAACACGGCGTCGACCTCCACCACCTCCGTCCCGAGCGACCGCATCACCTCGACCGCCCGCTCGCAGGTGGCGCGCACCTCGTCGTCGATCTCCGCGTAGCCGAGGGTCGGCGACCATGCCACCCGGCTCGGAGGGCGCGGCGCGTCGAGCACCGCCAGCCACGGCGCCTCGGGGCGCGGCAGCGAGCGCAGATCGGTCGGGTCGGGACCCACCACCACGTCAAGCGCTGCCACCACGTCCGACAGCCGCCGGGCCATCGGACCCTTGGTCGAGAGGTGCTGCCAGTCGGGCGGGGACGCGCCGCCGCTCGGGACCCGCCCGAGGGACGGCTTCATCCCCGAGAGCCCGCAGCACGACGAGGGGATCCGGATCGACCCTCCGCCGTCCGAGCCGGTGGCGAGGGGCACCATCCCCGCGGCGATCGCCACCGCGCTCCCTCCCGAGGAACCGCCGGGCGTGTGCTCGAGGTTCCACGGATTGCGGGTGGCTCCGAACAGCGGGTTGTCGGTATCGGCCTTCCAGCCGAACTCCGGGGTGTTGGTCTTCCCGACCACGATGCATCCGGCCGCGACCAGTCGCGCGACCGAGCGCGGAGTCGTGGGTCTTCGGGGCATCCGAGGCAAAGGACCTCGAGCCGTGTGTCGTGACGAACCCCGCCGCGTCCTCGAGATCCTTGACCCCGATGGGGATGCCGGCCAGCGGGCCCGGGTCTTCGCCGGCGGCGAGGCGGGCGTCGAGCGCCGACGCAGACGCGCGGGCACGGTCCGCATCGACCGCGACGAAGGCGTTCAGGGTCGGGTTGAGTGTCTCGATGCGAGCGAGTGCGTGCTCGACGAGATCCCCGGCGCCGAGCTCGCCCTCGCGGACACGGCGGGCCAGCCCGACAACGGTCGACGTGCGGAAGTCCACGTCGTCCGACCGTACCGGCAGCGCCGACGGTGGACAACCGCTTCACCCGCGGGGCCCGCCGCGACGGCGCTGGAGCGGATCGCTTTCGCGAGCCGCGGCCCGGCGCGTTTCGACAACGGGGCGTCCGGGCGACCAGTCTGTGCCAATGGCCGAAGCAGCACTCGAGGGGGTGGTACTCGACCACGTCGCACACGCGGTCCCCCGCTGGCAGGACGCCTGGCGCCGGTACGCGGTCGACCTCGGCGCGCGTTGGAGCTCGGGCGGCGAGTCGGTCGGTTTCGCCCCCGCGCAGCTCCGGTTCGGCAACGACGCGCGGATCGAACTGCTCATGCCCCACGACCCGGATGCCAACGACTTCCTGCGGCGCTTCCTCGCCCGGCACGGGCCGGGCGCCCACCACCTCACCTTCAAGGTCCCGAGCCTGGCCGATGCGCTCGACTCCGCGAGCCGTTCCGGCTACCAGCCGATCAACATCGACCTGAGCGATCCGCTGTGGATGGAGGCCTTCCTACACCCCAAGCAGGCGACTGGCATTGTCGTCCAGCTGGCGGAGGCACCCGCCGGCTGGGACAGCCCTGCACCGGCCGACTTCCCACGCGAGCGCCGGCGCCATGCGGACGGCTCGGGCCACGTCCCCGCCGCGTCCCTCGAGCGGGTGGTCCACCTGGTCGCCGATCACGCGGACGCCGCCCGGCTGTTCGTCGGGCTGCTCGGTGGCGAGACCGTGGACCACGGCGACACGCCTGAGGGCCGATGGACCGACGTGACCTGGGGCGGCGCGCTGGTGCTCCGCCTGGTCGCTCCGGTCGCGGACCGTGCCTCCGCGCCGGTCCTCCAATGGCTGGGAGGACGGACAGGCAGGGTGCACCACCTCGGGCTCACCACAGAGGATCCGGGCTCCCTCGAAGGTGCCCGCACGCTCGAGGCAGACACGTCGCCCGCCTGGCTGGGCCGGCGCGCAGCTTCGGTGGAGATCGCACCGGAGGAGAACGTCGGGCTCCGCCTGGTGCTGGCACCGCCGAGGTGACAGTCGCGTCCGACCCGACCGGTCCCCGCGGAGGAGGGGCCGGCCCGGCGGCCACGCCGGGGTCGCAGACGGACCCCACGGAGCGGCCGGTAGCCTGCGGGAGTGGCCCGACGCCCCGACGAGACCGAGGAGGAAGCGCAGTCCGATTCCGACGACGCCCCCGCCCGGTCGCCCCGCTGGATCAGGGCCGGGCAGAAGCGGACGATCGACCGGCTCGACGACCGCGAGCGGCGGCTCTCCTTCCTCGCGGCCGGCCTCGCCGCGCTCTTCGGGATCATCGTCTATGCCGCCGAGACGAGCAATCCCCACTTCCGCCTCGCCAAGAACCAGCTGACCCCCCAGACGACCCTCATCCTCGGTCTGGCTGCCGGCGCGCTGCTGCTCGTCGCGACCCTCGTCGGACGGCGTGCCCCGGTCGGCTTCGTCGCGCTGTTCACGTTCCTGGCATTCGGAACCCAATACCTCCTCGGGGTGCCCTTCCTCGCCCTCGCCGTCTGGCTCCTCTACCGGTCGTTCAAGGTCCAACGGGAGCTCGCCGCCGAGGCGCGGGCGGCCCGCTCGGAGACTGCGCCCTCCCGCGCGTCGACATCCGCCGGCAGCGGCCGTTCCGCGAGCCGAGCCCCGTCGACGCCGAAGGGCTCGAGAAGCAAGGGTGCCGGGGCACGCGCCGGCAACAAGCGCTACACCCCGAAGCGCCCGACGCCACCGCCGCCCAAGCCCTCGTGGCGCGAGCGCAAGGCGGCCCGCGCCGAGCGTCCGAACGACTGAGGGACTGAGGGACTGAGGGACCGCCTCAGCCGGGCTCGGTGAGCAGGGCCGACCGCAGCAATGCGAGGATCTCGGCGCGCCGGCGCACGAGGGACCGGGCCGTCGGTTCCTCACCGAAGGCCCGGAGCACCTCGACCTCGGTCACCATGCCGATCACCGTCGAGTAGATGGCGAGCAGCAACAGCCGCGGCTCGTGGCGCCGCATGTGGCCGGCGTCCATCTCGGCCTCGAGGAACTCGGAGGCCCGCCGCACGAGCGGCTCCATCGCCGAGACGAACCGCGTCGACGCGGGTGTCCCGAGGCGACTCACCTCCCGCACCAACCCGAGGAGCTCCGGTCGGCGGGCGGCGAGGCCGAACACCGAGCGCACCACCGCCTCGACACGCGCCCATCCGCTTCCGGCGGAAGTCAGGGCTTCTTCGAGCGCAGCGGACAGCTCGACGACGCTCCGATCGATGACCGCCTCGAGCAGGACCTCCTTCGACGGGAACCAGTAGAGGATGGTCTGCTTGCGCACGTCGAGACCGAGCGCCAGCGCGTCGAGGGAGGTGGCGTCGTAGCCCTTGGCGGCGAACGAGGCCAGGGACGCATCGAGGATCCGGTCCGCGGTGCTGCTCCCCACGTCCCCGGCGGCGCCCCGCCCAGCCGTCACCCGCCGCGGGCCGGGCGCGGCCCCGACCCGCGGCCCGGCCTTCCGTCCTCGACCCGTTCACTTACCATATGGTAGACAGATTCGGTGACGCGCGTCCGTGACGCCCTGGCCGGCAGGCGGTTCTTCCTCACCGGCGGCACCGGCTTCCTCGGGACGGCCCTCGTCGAACGCCTGCTCCGGAGCGTGCCGGACGGCGAGGTGGTGCTGCTGATCCGCCCTGGCCGGCGTGCGAACCCCGACCAGCGCGTGGCGAGGGAGATCCTCCGCAACGACTGCTTCGACCGGCTCCGCGCGGAGCTCGGCGAAGGCTTCGACGATGCGATCGCGCCGAGGGTCTCGGCGGTCGCCGGCGACGTCGGCGAAGAGGGCCTCGGCCTCGACGACGAGGGCCTCCGGCTGCTCTCCACCTGCGACGTGGTCATCCACTCCGCCGCGACGGTCAGCTTCGACGCCCCGCTCGACACCGCGGTCGAGGTCAACCTGCTCGGTCCCTCGCGCGTCGCGGCTGCGGTGGTCGCCGCGCGCGGGCTGGCAGCGGCCGAGGGACGAACCGGCCCGGTCCACTACCTGCCGGTGTCGACCGCGTACGTCGCCGGCACCCACCAGGGCGAGGCGCGGGAGGTGCTGCTCGAATCGGGTCGCTTCTCCGTGGAGGTCGACTGGCGCGCCGAGGTCGAGGCGGCTCGTCGCCTACGGGGTGACACCGAGGCAGAGTCGCGACGCAACGAGAACCTCGACCGGTTCGCCGCCGACGACGCGACGCGAGCTCGGGCCCGCGGGCGTCCACCTCCTCGCGCGGCGGGCCGAGCAGCTGCGCGAGAGCTGGGTGAAGAAGCGGATGGTGGATCTCGGGCGCGCGCGGGCCCAGTCGCTCGGTTGGCCCGACGCCTACCCCTACACCAAGGCGCTCGGCGAGCTCGCCCTCGTCACGCAGTTCGGCGGCGCGCTGCCGATGACCGTCATCCGGCCCTCGATCATCGAATCCGCACTTGCCGAGCCGCGCCCGGGCTGGATCCGCGGCTTCCGGATGGCCGAGCCGATCATCGTGTCCTACGCGCGCGGACTGCTCCGCGAGTTCCCCGGGGTGCCCGAGGGGATCACCGACGTCATCCCCGTCGACCTGGTCGTCGCCGCGGTCCTCGCGGTCGCCGCCGAGCAGGTCGCGGCTCCCGCGCCAGCCGCGCAGCCGTCGGTGTACCACGTCGCCTCGGGAGTGCGGAACCCGCTCCGCTACGGGCGCCTCGTCGACCTCGTCCAGGGCTGGTTCCTCGAACACCCGCTCTACGACGCCCACGGTCAGCCGATCGTGGTGCCGGCCTGGTCCTTCCCGGGGCGCGGCCGCGTGCAGCGGCAGCTGTCGCGCGCCAGCCGCGGGATGGAGCTCGCCGAACGGGTCGCCGGCGCCTTGCCGATCCGCGGCCGCAAGGCCGAGTGGATCAGCGCGCTCGAGGAGCGGCACCTGCTCGCCGACCGCGCACTCGGATACGTCGAGCTCTACGGGGCCTACGCCGAGACCGAGGCACGCTACCGGGTCGACCGGCTGCTCGAGCTCTGGGAGCGCATGGAGGAGGAGGATCGGGCCGCCTTCTGCCTCGACCCCGCCACGATCGACTGGGCGCACTACGTCCGCGAGATCCACCTGCCCTCGGTCATCGAGCACGCCCGCGTGCGGACCTCGCCGGGCCGGTCGGCCCAGCGCAGCCGGAGCGACCGTGCCGCGCGCGGCGATCCTCTCCCCCGATCGCCACCTCGCCGCCTTCGACCTCGAGAACACCCTCATCGCCTCCAACGTCGTCGACTCCTACGCCTGGCTCGCCTCTCGCCACCTGCCGGCGGGCAGCCGCCCCGGGTTCGTCGCCGACCTGGTGCGCGAGGCGCCCTCCCTCCTCGCGCTCGACCGACGCGACCGCGGTGACTTCCTCCGCTCCTTCTACCGGCGCTACGAGGGCGCGCCGGTCGACCGGCTGCGGGCGGACGCCTGGGAGCTCTTCTCCGACCTGTTGCTGGCCAAGTCCTTCCCGGCCGGGTTCGCACGGGTCCGCGAGCACCGCGCGCTCGGGCACCGCACGGTCCTGATCACCGGTGCGCTCGATCTGGTGGTCGAGCCGCTCCGGCCCCTTTTCGACGACATCATCTGTGCCCGGCTCGGCGAGTCGGACGGCCGGTTCACCGGTCAACTCGTCGAGCTTCCCCCGATCGGCGAGGCCCGCGCGCTGGTGCTCGCCGAGTTCGCCGAGGCGGAGGGACTCGAGTTGGAAGAGTCGATGGCCTATGCCGACTCGGCGAGCGATCTGCCGATGCTCGAGGCGGTCGGCTACCCGGTCGCGGTCAATCCGGAGGCGAAGCTCGCGACGATCGCCCGCCGGCGGGGCTGGCACGTCGAGCACTGGGAGCAGGAGGGCCAGGGCTCGCGCTCCCCCCTCCCCCTCGGTCCGCTCGACCGGCGCAGCACGCGCACACGCGGCGACACCGGGCTCCTCGGACGCGTCGGCACCGCGGTACTCCGGCCCGAACCGAGCGCTCGATGAAGGCCCTCGTCTTCGAGCGCAACCTCCCCCGCTACGCGGCGTCGCGTGCCGCCTCGATGCTCGGCTCCGGACGCGGGGCGCGCATCGGTCCACTCCGCCTGCTCGACGCCGAACCGCCCGAGCCGCCGGCCCCCGGCTGGCACCGGGTGCGACCGCTGCTCTCGGGGATCTGTGGCTCGGACCTCGCCACCGTCGACGGCCGCAGCTCGAGGTATTTCGAGGACCTCGTGAGCTTCCCCTTCGTCCCCGGTCACGAGGTGGCAGGCGTGCTCGACACGGGTGGCACCGACCACAGGGGCAGGGCGCTCGAGCCCGGTGCCCGGGTGGTGGTCGAGCCGGTGCTCGGATGCGCACCCCGTCGCATCCACCCGCGCTGCCCGCAGTGCGAGTCCGGCCGGACCGGCCTCTGCGGCAACGTCGCATTCGGCGACCTCGCACCCGGCCTCCAGACCGGGTACTGCCGCGACACCGGTGGCGGATGGTCGACCGCCGGGCTGGTCGCGCACACCACCCAGCTCCACCCGGTACCGGACGTTTTCTCCGACGAGGACGCGGTCGTCGTCGAGCCGACGGCGTGCGCCGTGCACTCCGTGCTGTCGGTGGACATCGACGAGAGCGCACAAGTGGCCGTACTCGGCGCGGGGACGCTCGGCCTCGCGACCATCGCCGCGCTGGACCGTCTCGTCCGCCCCTCGACGGGCTGCACCCTCGTGGTGGGCGCGAAGCACCCCCACCAGCGCCGGATGGCCGAGTCGCTCGGGGCCGACGTCGTCGTGGCCCCCGACCAGCTCGCCCGCACGGTCCGGCGGCGCGCCGGATCCCTCGTCGTCGCGGGCCGCCTGACCAACGGCGCCGACACGGTGTTCGACTGCGTCGGCACGTCCGAATCGCTCGAACAGGCGCTCTCGATGGTTCGTCCGCGCGGCCGCGTCGTCCTCGTCGGGATGCCCGGCAGGATCTCGGTCGACCTCGCACCGCTCTGGCATCGCGAGCTCACCCTCGTCGGCGCCTACGCCTACGGAGTGGAGCGCCTGCCAGGTCCGGCGCCCGAGCCGGACACCGACGCCCCACCGCGCCGGAGCTTCGAGATGGCCATCGAGCTCGTCGCGGCAGCGGGCCTCGGTTCGCTGGTGTCCGCCTCCTATCCGCTGGAGCGCTACGACGAGGCGCTCGCCCACGCCGGCGCGGCCGGAAGGCGGGGCGCGGTGAAGGTGGTCTTCGATCTCCGCACTCGGAAAGGAAGCTCCCGATGAGCCCCAGGCCCGGATTCGTCCTCGACGTCGACCGGTCGACACCGCCCACCCTCTTCTGGCGCGGCGAGCGGTTCGGGCTCGAGCGGCTGCCGGAAGGGAGCCGGGTGATCTACCCACCCGAGCCACTCGACGCGCTCGAAGACCCCTCCGCCGCGATCCGCGCCGCGCTGCTCGCCCCCCTCGGCGACAGCGAGCCGCTGCCCGCGCTCCTTCGAGCCGGGATGAGGCTGACCATCGCCTTCGACGACATCTCCCTGCCGCTTCCGCCCATGGAACGACCCGACAACCGGCAGCTGGTGATCGAGCAGGTGCTCGACATGGCGGCTGCGGCCGGCGTGGACGACGTCGAGCTCATCGCCGCCCTCGCACTGCACCGCCGGATGACCGAGCCCGAGCTCCGGCACGCGCTCGGCGACCGGATCTACGACGCCTTCGCTCCCCACGGGCTGCTCAGCCAGCACGACGCGGAGGACCCCGACGCGCTGGTCCACCTCGGGCTCACCGACCAGGGTGAGGACGTCGAGATCAACCGCCGCGCGGCCGAAAGCGACCTCCTCGTCTACGTCAACATCAACCTGGTCGCCATGGACGGCGGGCACAAGAGCGTCGCGACCGGGCTCGCCAGCTACCGGAGCCTCCGCCACCACCACAATCCGCAGACCATGCGGCACAGCCGGTCCTTCATGGACCAACACCGGTCCGAGCTCCACTCGTCCAACTGGCGGATGGGTCGGCTGATCGCGGCGTCGGGCGTGCGGGTCTTCCAGATCGAGACCACCCTCAACACCGACACCTTCCCCCCGGCCTTCGGCTTCCTGCAGAAGCGCGAGTGGGAGTGGGGCGTGAGGGACCGGGCTGGCTACCTCGCAGCCTCGAAGTCCCTCGACCGGACCCCCGCTCGCTACGCGCGGCGGATCTTCCACTCGGTGAAGGCACCCCACCGGATGACTTCGGTACAGGCCGGCGAGGTGGAGGCGGTGCATGCCCGGACCACCGAGCAGGTCTGGTGTCAGCAGGGTGTCCGGGTCGAAGGCCAGACCGACGTGCTCACCATGGGTCTGCCCTACATCGGGCCCTACAACGTCAACTCGATCCTCAACCCGATCCTCGTCGCGTGCCTCGGGCTCGGCTACTTCTTCAACCTCTACCGCGGGCGCCCGCTCGTGCGCGAGGGCGGGGTCCTGATCATGACCCATCCCACCCCGTGGGAGTTCCACCCGGTCCACCACCCGAGCTACATCGACTTCTTCGAGCAGGTGCTGACCGAGACGGCCGACCCCGTCGTCATGTCCGAGCGCTTCGAGGAGTCGTTCGCCACCGACCCGTGGTACGTCCACCTCTACCGCACCGGCCACGCCTACCACGGGGTGCACCCCTTCTACATGTGGTACTGGTGCGCGCACGCGCTCGAGCACCTGGGTTCGGTGATCGTCGTGGGGGGTGAGCCGGCCGCCGTGCACCGCCTCGGCTTCCGTGCCGCGTCGACGCTCGCGGACGCACTCGAGATGGCGACGGACGTGGTCGGGGCCTCCCCGAGTCTGACCCACCTGCACGTGCCGCCGGTCCTCATGGCGGACGTGCAGTGACCGGCCCCCTGCGCTCGTCGGCCTCCCTACGGCCCCGCCGGGCGGTCCGCACGGACGCCACCCTCGGAACGGCGGAGGGCGAGGGTGGGCCCCGGGGGCTGCGGGCGAGCCTGCACCGGATCGCACCGGCATCAGTCGCCGCACGCATCGGGCGGAGCGGCTTCCCCCTCACTGCACCCAGCTGGCCGGAGTCGGTACCGCGACCCGCGCCGACCCCGCCGGTGGGTGTGCACTACGACACGGCCTGGTCGCGGCACGTACCCGGTGCGCCTGGCGCGGGCGATGGTCCTCGACAACGTCACCCGCCCTCTCGCCCGCCTGGTGGCCGATCCGCTGGTCCGGGGCGTGGACGGCCTCACCGGGCTCGAGAGCCCGGTGATCTTCGCGGCGAACCACGTGAGCCACGTGGACACCCCGCTCCTCTTGACCTGCCTGCCCCTCCGCTTCCGGCATCGCACGGTCGTGGCGGCCGCGGCCGACTACTTCTTCGACCGGCGGTGGAAGTCCGACGCCTTCTCGCTTCCTGCTCGCCGCGATCCCCGTCGAGCGGTCAAAGGTCAACCGCCGCTCGGCCGACCTCGCCGCCGACCTGGTCGAGGACGGCTGGAACCTGGTCATCTTCCCCGAGGGCGGTCGCTCCCCCGACGGGTGGGCGCAGCCGTTCCGCGGCGGCGCCGCCTACCTGGCGGTCCGCACCGGCCGGCCGATCGTGCCGGTCCACCTCGACGGAACCCGATGGATGCTGCCGAAGGGCCGTTCGACGATCCGACGGACGAAGACGACGGTCACCTTCGGCACGCCGCCTGACCCCGGGTGCCGGGGAGGACACGCGCCGATTCGCGGGGCGCATCGAGGCGGCCGTCGCCACGCTCGCAGCGGAAGTCGCGACCGACTGGTGGACGGCACGCCGCCAGGCCGCCGCAGGCACGACGCCCTCGCTCCAGGGACCCGACGCCGCGGCATGGCGACGGTCGTGGGCGCTCCCGAACGATCCGGCGCGCCCCGACCCCGGGGCCCCACCGTCCTGGCCGCGCATCGGGCACCGCTCCTGACAGGCGGCTCAGCGTCGGGGACGCCCTCGTTGCCGGTGCGGGCCGCGGACGAGACGCCGGACGCGTACCGCCTGCCGCGGCGAGCCTCGCCGACCGCAGCGCGACCTCCTCGGTGTCGTCGAGCGGTTCGAGTGTGCGCGTGTCGCCGCGCGACTCGAGCGCCCAGGCGAGGAGGACGTCGGCCAGTCCGACGTTGCGCGCCAGAACGGGACCGTGCAGATAGGTGCCGAGGACGCGGCCGGACCAGGCACCCTCGGTCCGCGACCCGTCCCCGTTCCCGACGCCCTGCACGACCCGTGCGAGCGCCTTCGACCCCGCGCCGACCGTCGAGACCCCGCCGTGGTTCTCGAAGCCGTTGAGCACCGGCAGCGAGCTGTCGCCGCCGAAGGTCGGGCCGCCCGGAAGCACCGACGCCACCAGCTCGCCCACCGCCCGGACGCCGGACCCCTTCCTCGACTCGATGTCCAGCAGACCGAGCCCCTCGTGCTCCTCCCCCGCGGCGTCGGGGAAGGTGGTGCCGAGCAGCTGGTAGCCCGCGCACACCCCGAGCACCACCCGGCCCTCTCCGGCGGCCCGCCGCAGGGTGCCGTCCTCGCGCAGCAGGGCCGCGGCCCGCACCTCGGGTCCGTCCTCCCCGCCCCCGAGGCAGTAGACGTCGGCGTCGGGCAACGGGAGCCCGGAGACCGCGCCGAGCAGCTCGACGTCGATGCCCCTCCACGCGGCGCGGCGCGCGAGCACGATGCCGTTGCCGCCGTCGCCGTAGGTCCCGAGCAGGTCCGGGTAGACGACCGCCACCCTCAGGCGATCGCTGCGGACGGGCGTCACAGGCGCCGCCGGATATCGGCGAAGGCGGTGTAGTTCCCGAGGAACTCGAGCGGACGGTCGGTGTGCACATCGATCGCCGCCGCCAGGTCGAGCGCGGCGAGGGGATCGTCGACGGTCTCGTGGGCGACCTCCGCGTAGTGGAGCCGGACCGCCAGATCGGGACGCCGGTCGCCGGTCGCCACCACCGTCCTCGATCGCAACCGCTCGAAGGGCACGTCCCACAACCAGCTCGTGTCCACTCCGTCCGCCGTGCGCGCGTTGATCGCGACGACCACCGGCACGTCGTTCGTCCCCTCCTCGTCGAGGAGGTCGAAGACGGCCGTCCACCCGGCCGGGTTCTTCGCGAGGAGGAGCCGCACCGGTCTCCCATGCCGGCTCGCCGCGGAGAACCGACCCGCCACCTCCCCGAGCGCCGCGATGCGCGACACGACGATCGTCGAGGTCCGGCCAGCCCCGCACCTCGCCGGTGCCGGGGAGGGCGCCGAGCATCGACCAACGCGGCGACCGCGGCCATCACCGCATTGGACTGGTTGAAGCGGCCGGGCAATCCGAGCGCCAGGCGCTGGCGCGCGCCGCCGGTCGAGCGACAGCTCGCCGTCCTCGATCCACGCCTCTGGCTCGGGCCGCGCGAAGTCGCACCGGTCACACGCCCACTCTCCCGTCCCCGTCGAACTCGATCCGACCTCCACAGGCGGGGCATCCGACCGCGTCGTCGTGCCAGACCTGTCCCGCGCCGACCCAACGGATCCTCGGCGCGTCGCACGCGGACCAAGCCACCATCGGATCGTCCGAGTTGGCCACCACGACAGGCTCCTCGCGGCCGTCGCGGGACCCGGCGCAGAGCGCCGCCCGCCACCGCTCGGCGAGCATCCTGACCTCGGCGATCCGGTCGAGCTGGTCACGCGAGAGGTTCGAACAGCACGACCACCCGGGGCCGGGTCTCCTCGAGCAGCTGGCCGAGGTAGCTCTCGTCGACCTCGAGCACCGCGACCTCGGCTCCCGGCGCGTCGGCGAGCGCGGCCACGTGGCCGGCCGGCATGTTGGCACCGGTAGCGTTGGTCGCGATCCGTCCCCCGGGCGCACTCTTCGAGCGCGGCGGCCAGCATCCGGGTCACCGTCGTCTTGCCGTTGGTACCGGTCACCAGGGCGACCGCCCGGCCGCGGGCGAGCGTCGTCGAGCAGGTCGGGTTCGACCGCGAGCCCCGCCCGGCCGCCGAGCACCGTTCCGCTCCCCCGCCCGAGCAGCCGGGACATCCGGTTGCTCGCGCGCGTCACCCGCACCGCGACCGCCGCGCGTCGCGGCAGTCGCCCGCGCACTCGTGGACACGCCACCGTTCACGCGGAGGGGCGGGTGCGGGCGAGCTCCTCGGCGGTCGGGACCCGCCGGGTGCGAGCGTCGGTCGGCAGAAGGTCCGCGATCGCGGCCATCACGACCTCGGTGTCGGCGACCGCGTCCCCGTGGCCGAGGTCCGACCCGGGGTCCCACCGTCGACCGTCACGAGCGGCGGGTGGCCGCAGCGCCGTCATGGTCGGGCATCTTGGCGGAGCGGGGCCAGACCTGCTCGGTCCCCCAGAGGCCGACCGGGACGAGCGGCGCCCCGGTCTCGGCGGCGAGCCGCGCCGCTGCCGGTGTGGCCCTGGAGCACCGGCTCGAAGAACGCCTCGCCGCGGGGGATGGTGCCCTGCGGGCAGGACGATGACCAGCTCGCCGGCGCGGAGGGACGCGGCCGCCGCGCGCATCGGCGCACCCGAGCCGCTGCCGCGCTCGACGGGGATCCCCCCGAGCGCCCGGGCGAGCTGGCCGACGATCGGCGCGTCGAAGATCTCCTGCTTCCCGAGGAAGCGGACCGGCCGGTCGAGCTGCGCGACGAGCACGCCCAGTGCCGCCACGTCGAAGTAGCTCCGGTGGTTCGACGCGAGCAGCACCGGCCCCGTCCGGGGGATGTGCTCGACGCCCCGGAGATCGCGAACCGCGCGTAGGGGAAGGCCTCTCGGCCGGAAGAACGGGCGGACGAGGTGGTAGGGCTCGAGCCCGAAGAAGCGAGGGGACGCCCCGTCGGCCGGTCCCAGTACTCGAGCGGCCAGCGGAATGCGAGAGCGGCCGCGACCAGGCGCGGGTCGGCATTGAGCGGGTGCGGATGGCCGACGGCGTGGAAGAGGGGGAGGTCGAAGACGCTGTCGGAGTACGCATGCGAGGCGCGCAGGTCCATGCCGCGGTCTGCCGCCCACTGGCCGACGGCGGCCCGCTTCCCGAGGCCCCAGACGAACCCGCCGGCGAGCTTGCCCGTGTAACGGCCCGTCGACCTCCTCGTAGCGAGTCGCGACCACCGCGTCGAAGCCGAGCGCGTCGGCGAGCGGGCGTCACCAGGTCGACGGGTGACGTGGTGGCGAGCACGAGCTGCTCGCCGCCGCGCCGGTGCGCGGCGAGGATCTCGAGCGCCCACGGCTGAACGAGGTCGACGAGCGGCTCGACCGCGCGCTTGCCGGCGCGGCGGGTGGCGTCGGCCGAACGGCCGGCCATCACCCGGGCCGCCGCTCGCGCGAGACCGATGAAGGGGACCGATTCGCCGAAGAGGTCGTAGAGCCGGTAGAGCATCCGGTCACCCGGGAGGTGCTGGCCCTCGCGGAGGACTGCCCTCGGCGACCATCGCATCGTGGAACACCGGGCCCGCTCGCCGAGCGGATCAGCGTGCGGTCGAGATCGACGAAGACGGCGGCTCGCGTGCTCTGCCATGCGGCGAGACGCTACCAACCGGTCTCTCGGGTGCCGTCGCTCGGTGACGCCGGATCGCGTGGTCGACGAGGCCGCACGAGTTCGCTCCCGTGGACCGACGTCGAAGGCCGTGCGTGCTCGGGTCGGCCGTCGCCGGCGCCGGTGCGGCCGGTCGGGTTGCACCTCGCTCCGGTACCCGGCACTGCCGCGCCCCACCACACGGCCGGAACCCGGACCGGCCCCTGACGCGGCGAAGGGACCGCCGGGGGGGAGGGCGGTCCCTTCACTCTGACTCAACAAGGAAGGAGGGGGATTCCTTAGATCCTGTGGTCGAGGCTCATCGTATAACACTCGCGAGCAATCAGTCAACCAGCTAAATATCGATACCTGCTATCATCTGGAGTGATGGAACTGCGCCACCTCCAGGCGCTGACCGCGATCAGCGACCACGGCACCTTCTCGGCGGCGGCCGACCACCTCGGGACCGTCCAGTCCAACGTGTCGGCCCACGTGGCGCGGCTCGAGCGGGAACTCGGCGCCCCGATGGTCGACCGGGCGGACGGCCGAAGCTGACCGAGGAGGGGCTGGCGGTGGTCGCGCGGGCCCGGCGGGTCCTGGCGGAGATCGACGCCCTGGTCGCCGACGTCGCGGCCTGCAAGGACGAGGTGGCCGGCACGGTGCGGGTCGGCATGATCGGCACCACGGCCCGGTGGCTCGTCCCGCGGCTCATCGACGCCGCCCGCCTGCGCCACCCGAAGCTCCGTCTCGTCGTCGTCGAGGGCAACACCACCGGCCTCGAGCCCCAGCTCGCAGCCGGCCAGCTCGACCTCGCGATCCTCAATCTTCCCGTTCCCGGGCGCGACCTGGTGGCTCGCCCGCTCTTCGAGGAGGACCTGATGCTGGCGTGCCCGAGGGGCACCCGATGGCCGCGCCGGGCAGAACGCTCACCATCGAGGACCTCGCGGAACTCGAGCTGCTCCTCCCCCTGCCGGGGACCGCGTTCCGCGACGAGCTCGACGCGGCGATCCGGCCCCTCGGCATCACCCTTCTGCCCGCCGCCGAGATCGACGGGCTGCGCACTCATCGCGTCCCTGGCCTTCGAGGGCTACGGGCCGGCCGTCCTGCCGGCGACCGCGATCCCCTCGGTCCTGCGCCACCAAGTCCACCCGCTTCCGGTCGAAGGCCTGCCCCGCCGCCGGGTGGGGGTCGCCCAGCGCAGCCGGGGGCTGCCGTCCGCGCCCACCCGGGCCCTGCTCGAGCTGCTCACGCTCGCCGTCGAGAAGCCCGACGGCCGACCGCAGGGACTGCACGTCCCGAGCTGAACGTGACCGGGCCGGCTCTGGTCCATTGGGTCGCTCAGCCGGTCGTTGCGGGTGGCGCGGAGGGATCCGGCGCCTGCGGCTCCCGCCACATCCGCCAGATCGGCGGGCTTCCGGTCGACGAGTGCAGTTCCTCCACGACCTCGAACCCGGCACGCGGCGTAGAAGGGGACGTTGCGCTCCTTCGAGGACTCGAGATACGCGGGTACACCCTCCTCGTCCGCTCGTGCGAGCACCGCGCGCAGCAGGGCGGAACCGACGCCCCGTCCCTGGAGGCTCGGATCGGTGCCGAGGGTCGCGAGGTACCAGTGCGGCTCCTTCGGGTGCAGCCCGTCGATCTCGAAGAGCAGCGCGCAGCGCCCGGTGGGCACGGGTGCTCGCCAGGAAGGGGGCGGTCGGCAGCAGCTGGACCAGCTCGAGCAGTGGGTTGCGCACCCGGTCGGGTGGCCCCCAGACGGCGGCGCCGGCGCACTCGTCCGCGACGTAGACGTGCCCGTGTCGCAGGTACTGGCGCCGGAGCTGCGCGGAGAAGAAGGAACGAAGCCCGCGGGCGTCGCCGGCCGGTCGCCGGCGAACATGAAGTTGGCGACGGGATCGTCGTCGAAGGCCCGCACCAGCATCGCCACGACCTCGGGCACGTCGGCAGGTGCCTGCCGTGCGCACCGGCCACTGCTTGCCGCGGTCGGTCACCGGCCGATCGTAGCGGCCCGGTCGGTCCGGGCTCAGTTGAAGGCCGGGTCGGGTGGGTAGCCCGACACGACGGTGAGCGCGCCGCCTTGGCGGCGCAGCACGCGGCGCCACAGCCCCTCGGGGTCTGCCGAGATCGGATCGCGGGCCTCGGCCGCCACCACGTACCACGAGCCCTGGTCGATCTCGTCCTCGAGCTGGTCCGAGTCCCATCCCGCGTAGCCCGAGAAGAGCGTGCCGCGGCGATCGCGTCGCGCGACTCCGTCGGGTCCGACCGACAGGTCGACGGTGCCGACGGGTTGCTCGGCGTCGACCAGCTCGCGCCACCCTGCCGGGCTGCGCGTCGCCCACCGCGTCGGCGCGCGAGGCCAGCCGGACCAGGCCGATCAGGGCGTTGCGCGCGACCGGGCCACCCGTGAACAACTCGGCCGGAGCGGTCGCGACCGGGTGCCACTGGGGTAGCACCCGGTCGACGCGCACGCCGTCCGGGCCGGTCGATCACCACCCCCAGCGCGCCGTGTGAGCCGTGGTCGAGGACGAGGAGTACGCAGCGGGTGAAGTTCGGGTCGAGCGAGGCGGGGCGTCGCGACCAAGAGGTGTCCGGCCAGCGAGTCCGGCGGGACGGCGCCGCCGAAGGGCTCGAACGCGCTGAACGGATCCATCGGCACAGGACGATGATGGCCCACCCGGCCCGCCGAGTGGCGACATCGGGCCCGGTCGGTGAGGCTGTCGGGATGCCACTCGTCTCCGTCGAACCGGTCCGACCCCACGTCACCCTGGTGACGCTCGACAACCCGTCGCGCCTCAACTCCATGTCCTTCGCGCTGGTCACCGACCTCTACGCCGCGCTCGGCGAGGTCGCTGCCGACAACGACTGCCGGGTGGTGGTCCTGACCGGTGCCGGACGCGGGCGTTCTGCTCTGGGCTCGAGCTCGAGCAGGCCGGCCTGCCGCCCGGCACCGACGATCTCGGGCGCCATCGCATGGGCATGCGCGCGATGGACTACATGGGCGGCACCGTCCCGGCGATGCGCGCCATTCCCCAGCCGATCATCGCCGCCATCCGGGGACCCGCCTACGGCGGCGGCATGTGCCTCTGCCTCGGGGCCGATATCCGGCTCGCAGGCCGCTCCGCGGTCTTCTGCGGTGCGGGCATCAACAACGGCCTGGCCGGGACCGAGCTCGGGATCAGCTGGCTGCTCCCCCGTGCGGTCGGCAGCTCGCGGTCCTCGGAGATCCTCCTCACCGGGCGGAAGGTCGACGCCGAGGAGGCCCTGCGCATCGGCCTGGTGTCCCGCGTGGTCGCCGACGAGGAGCTCCTCGACACCGCGCTCGGGACCGCCGAGGCGATCTGCACGGCGAGCCCCTTCGGCCTCGAGCTCACGAAGGACACCCTCTGGGCCTCCCTCGAGGTCAGCAGCCTCCAGACCGCGGTCGACCTCGAGAACCGGACCCAGCTCCTCGCCGGCCACACCGGGAACCTGACCGAGGCCACGGCCGCGTTCCGCGAGAAGCGGCCGGCCGTCTACTCGGAGTAGGGATGGCCCGCGCCCGGCGCCGTACCGCCGCACGACGCGACACGACCGCGCGATCGCCTGAGCGGTGCCGGCGCGCGAGCACTGGCGCGCCGACGGAACACCGAAAGCGCGGTTCGCCGACGGGAGGAGGACGCGAACCGGGCGTCGCTCCGGTACCGGCTCGAGCGCGGCGCCGACCTGACCCCCTATCGGTGCGGGTTCTGCGGTGACTGGCACCTCGCCACGGGCGCATCGTGAACGCCGGGGCTCGACGGCCCGGACGGTAGAGTCGAGCGGTGCGAACGGCGCGCCCCCCGACCACGGCCGCGGAGCAGTCCGCCGCGCCTCGTCCGCACACTCGCGGCGGCGATATTCCTCCAGTGGCTGGGGGCTTCCTCGCTCATCCCGATGCTGCCGGTCTTCATCCGCCGGCACGGCGGCTCCGACCTCACCGCCGGTGTCGTGATGGCCGCATTCTTCGCTGCAGGCGTTGCGTTCCAGTACCCGGCCGGGCGGCTGGCGGACCGGTTGGGCCGGCGTCCGGTGCTGGTCGGCGGTCTCCTCCTCTACGGATCGGCGAGCTTCGCGTTCCTGGCCCCGATCACCGCACAGCTGGCGGTCGTGCTCCGCGCGCTGCAGGGCGCCGGGGCCGGCGCCGCCGCGGTCGCCTCCCTCGCGATGATCTCGGCCTCGATCGGCCCCGAGCGGCGGGGCCGCGCGTTCGCCGCCGTCTACGGCGCGGAGATCGCCGGGATGGCCGTCGGCCCCCTCGTCGGGAGCATCGTCGGCGCCGGCGCGATGTGGGTGATGTTCCTCGCCTCCGGGGTGCTGTCGGTGGCCGCGTGCCTGCCCGCGATGCTCCTTGTCGAGCCGGCGGTCACCGACAGGTCGCGGCTCGAGAGGGTGGCACGACCCCGACCGGGCGTGCGCCTCGAGCTCGACCGCGCCGCGATCGGTGGACTGCTCGCCGGTGCGGCGCTCGGGCTGACCTCCGGCGTCTACGACATCTGCTGGACCCTGCTGCTGCTCTCGCAGGGCGCGTCGGGCTTCGAGATCGGCATCTCGTGGACACTCTTCGCGGTTCCCTTCGTCCTGCTGGCGCGGCCGAGCGGCTGGCTCGCCGACCACCTCGACCGGCGGGGACTGGTCGTCTGGGGACTCGCCTCCTCGGCGATCCTCTGCGCGTCCTATCCGTTCATCGGCAGCGTGCCGGCGCTCATCGTGCTCGGTGCGATCGAGGCGATCGGCTTCGCCGCCGCCCTCCCCGCGATGCAGTCATTGCTCACCGACGGCTCACGACAGGACCAGGTCGGCCGGATCCAGGGGCTCTTCGCGACCGGTCAGACCGCCTGCACCGCGCTCGCCGCGGCCGCGGCCGGGGCCGCGTTCACCCTGGCCTCGTGGTTGCCCTTCGTCATGGTCGGAGCGCTGGTCCTCGGGGTGCTGGTGGTCGCAGCGCTGGTCTGGCGGCCGGTGCCCGGACGCGTCCGGCGCCCTCCGGTGGGCACTGCGGAGCCGCGGTCGATTCCGGCGGTCGCGAACTGCGCGGTGCCGGGCTCGATCGAGGAGCCCGTCGGGGTCGGCTGACCGAGCCCGGTGTGGCGGATCAGCCGGTGCCGGCGTGCACCGCCGCCGTCCAGCGTCCGGTGGTGGGCACCGTGCACACTGCGGCCGCGGCAGCGAGCAGCCAGTCGACGACGTCGGCGGCCGGTACCTGCGCCGGCACGAGTGCGACGAGCCCCCGGCGCGGATGGTCCTGGGTGACACGCCAGCCTTGCGGCAGGGGCAGACCGAGGTCCCGGAGCTTCCAGGCCACGCCGCGGCCCTGCGGCGTGCTGCAATCCGATGGTGGTCGGCTTGACGGTGCCGTCCTCGATCCGGCGGCCCGGCATCCAGGTCGCGGTCGGCACCTGATGGGTCGAACCACCGAGGAAGGCGAAGGGGCCCGGGGGCGGCGGCTCGTACTCCTCCTCGATCACCGGCCGGATGTTGACCCACCCGCTGCCGCTCGCCGCGAGCACCTCGAGCCGGGCACGGAGGCCGGCGTCATCGAGGGTGGTGAACTCGACCTCGATCCGGCCGGCTGCGAGTCACGTCTGGAGGTCGAGGACGGCGTCCGCGAGTGCCTCGAGCTCGTCGCGCCAGGACGCCGGCGGCCGGAGCGGGCGGACCACGAACTTCGAGAACCCGACCTCGAGGAAGCGCTCGAGCATCGTGCGGAGGCCGCTGAGACCTTGCGGCACCACCTGGTCGGGGTCGACCCCCTTGCGCAGCGACGCCACCGCGCGCCGGGTCGTGTCGTCGAGGGGGCCCGCGGCGTAGGCAAGGGACGCCCCGAAGTGCTCCGGCGCTGATGGTCCGTCCCGCCCCTGCCGCCGACTCCTCGATAGCGGCACGGCCCCGTGCGACCTCCTCGGGCGTGCATGACGAGGGAAGCCAGCCGTCGGCGAAGCGCCCACAGCGCTCGAGCGCGGCCGGCACGGTCCCGCCGGTCCAGAACTCGAGGGGATCCTGTACCGGCCTCGGCCGGACCGTCACCCCGTCGAGGTCGACGCCCACCCCGCGGTGGGTGACGGTCTCGCCGGCCCAGAGCCGGCGGAGCAGCGGGAGTGCCTCGTCCATCTCCGCGCCCCGGTCGGCCGGGCGCGACACCGACCGCGCGCGGCCTCGGGACGGCGCGGCAGACCGGGCACGAAGGTGGTCAGCAGCCTGCCGCCCGAGAGCACGTCGAGCGAGGCGAGCTCCTTCGCGAGCCGCATGAGGTTCCTACCCGGGAGGAGCAGCGTGGTCCCGAGCTTGAGGTGCCGGTTGTGGGCCGCGGCGAAACCGAGTGCGACGAGCGGGTCGAGGGTGGGCGCGGTCAGGACCTCAGGGAGCCAGAGCGAGTCGAACCCGAGCTCGTCGAGGTCGTCTACGAGCTGCCGCGAGCCCCTCGGGTTCGGCCGCCGGAGCCAGACCGGCGCCGACACCGATCCGGACCTTCACCCTGCCGCCAGCGGGTCACCGTCGAAGCGGTCGACCGTCGCGAACGTCTCGACCGAAGCCTGCGCAACCGGGTCGGACGACGCACCGGACGCCCGAGCGCGAGCACCCCGGCGACCAGATGCGGTGTCGGGAACACGGAGGAGCTCGCGGACCGACTGCTCGTTCCGGACCACCATGGTGGTCATCACGCCGCCCAGATCTTCGTCACGCGCCGCCAGCAGGATGCTCCACGCGAAGGGGTAGATCGACGCGCCCCCGACCATCGTGTAGCGGTCCGCGTCCCGGTCGACCGTCGACATCCGGGTGAGGTCGGCGAGCAGCACCAGCAACACCGGCACCCGGTCGAAGTGCTCGGCAAACCCGCCCGGCCCGGCCGCGGCCTCGGCGGCGATCGCGGGAGCTCCCTCGATCGCCCGGCGCTCACGCTCCACGTCGGTGACGACCGCCCAGGGCGTGAGCCCGCGCCCGACCTGTGCGAGGTAGTCGTACCAACCCGGCAGGTAGGCGTCGCGAAGCGACCCGCCGGCTGCCCGGTCCTTCACCATGACGATACGCCAGGCCTGGCGGTTCCCACCGTTCGGGGCGAACCGGGCGGTGTCGAGGATCCGGTACACGGTGGCGTCGTCGACCGGGGTGGGTTCGAACTCCCGGACCGCACCGGTCGTGCGCAGGGCGTCGCGCAGCTCCATCTCCGAGACGGTAGCGGTCACCGGGCGGGAGGGGCGTCACACCCTGCTGCTGGCCTGGGCCGCCCGCGCCGGCCACGACCACGAAGGAGCGCCGTCGACGAAATGAGGCCCGAGAGAATGCCGACCACGCCGAACCGTCTTGCCAACCGGCGGGCGGACGTCCGCCGGGTGGCCGCCGCATCGATGACGGCCGTCGTCGTGGCAGCCGGTCTGGTTGCGGGCGCCTCCCGCTCGGACCGCGCCCCGGTGCCCGCCTCCCCGCGGCACGGACCCGCGGTGGTCGGGCTCCTCGGCGGACCGCTCTCCCTGGCCGCCGAGCCCGACGACGCCAACCGGGCGGTCGACCGCGTGCTCGCCTCGGCCGGCCGTTCAATCGACCTCGCGCTCTACGAGCTCGACGATCGAGCGCGGGAGGAGGAGTTGATCGCGGCACACCGTCGTGGCGCGGCGGTCCGAGTGCTGCTCGACCGGGCCGGCGCCGGCGCGGCGGTCAACGCAGACGCGGTGCGCCGGCTGTCCGCCGCCGGGGTCGACGTCCGGTGGGCTCCGGCCGGCGTGATCCTCCACGAGAAGGCGCTCGGCGTCGACGGCCGGCGCGCGGCAATGATGACTGGCAACCTCGTCACCCGCGACGAGGCAGCCTCCCGCGACCTCGTGATCACCCTCGGCGATCCGACCGCGGTCGCGGCGATCGAGTCGACCTTCGACGCCGACTGGTCGGCCTCGGGTCCCTCGGCACCCCGCCGCGGGCGCCTGCCCGCTCCGAAGGGCGCAACCGGATTGCTCTGGAGCCCGGGAGCCGAGCCTGCACTGGTCGCGCTCGTCGGGTCCGCCCGGCGACGCGTCTCGATGGAGGCGGAGGAGCTGGGATCGGCACCGGTCGCAGACGCGCTCGAGCAGGCTGTCCGCCGCGGCGTGCGTGTGACCCTGACCATGAGCGCGTCCTCCCGCTGGGCCGGCGAACTCAACCGGCTGTCGGCCGCGGGAGTGACAGTCTGGGTCGTCCCCGACTCACGCGGGACTCGGTTCATCCACGCGAAAGACCTGGTCGTCGACGACGAGCGCGCCTTCGTCGGCTCGCAGAACCTGTCGACGGCCGGCTTGTGGGTCAACCGCGAGCTCGGGATCGTCACCGCCGAGCCCGCAGTGGTGGCGGGCGTGCGACGCGTGATCGAGGCGGACCGCTCCCTCGGCGCCCGGCTCCGTGCCGCGGGCTCCCGGCGCTCCGTCCTCGGGCCGGTGGCCCCGGCTCAGAGCACCTCGAGGATCGCGTCGGCGGAACTGACCGTAAGACCAGGACCCGGCTCGACCTCGAGGGTGGTCACCACGCCGTCCTCGATGACCATTGCGTACCGCTGCGAGCGCGTGCCGAGCCCGAAACCGCTGCCGTCCATCTCGAGGCCGACCGCCTTGGTGAACTCACCGTTGCCGTCGGCCAGCATGCACACCGTGTCACCGACCTGCTGCGCCTCGGCCCACGCCCCCATCACGAACGGGTCGTTGACCGACAGGCAGGCCACGGTGTCCACGCCCTTCTCCTTCAGCTGGTCGTGGCGGACGACGAAGCTCGGAAGATGGAAGTCGGAGCAGGTCGGCGTGAAGGCCCCCGGCACGGCGAAGAGCACCACCTTTCCGGAGCCGAGCACGTCGGCGGTCTGCACATGGGTCGGCCCGTCCGGGCCGAATGTCATCACCCGGACGTCCGGGATCCTGTCTCCGACGGCGATGGTCACGTGGCTCTCCTTTGCTCGAACGCCGGATGTCCGCCGCGCCCGTCACCGGGCACCTCCCTCCGCAGCATACGGGGACCGCTCGCACAGCCGTCACCGCGCCCGACCCGGTGGCTGGTACCTCGAGCCCGGGCCCGGTGCCGGGGCTCAGGAACCGACAGCCGTCAGCACCGACCGGCCGAAGGCTTCGATGGCGGCGAGCTGCTCGTCTCGGGTCTCGCCCGGGAGCGCCACGCTGACCCAGCTCACACCGACCGCCTCCAGCGAGCGGATCGACGCGGCGACGGCGGTGTGGTCGATCTCGCGCGTGCGGCCCATCACGAGCCCGTCGGGCACGTAGGCGAACGTCAGCGGTTCGCGCCGACCGACCGAATCGCACAGACGTCTCGCCCACTCGATCGACTCGGCGAGATCTTCGAGCGACGCCATCGCTGCGGTGCGTGTGCGTGCGGCCGCGCGTGCGGGATTGGGGAAAGGACACCAGCCCTCGGCCAGCTCGACCGCGCGCCGTATCGCCCTCCGGCTGTTCCCCCCGATCCAGATCGGGGGGTGCGGTTGCTGCCGAGGCACCGGCAACATGGTGTTGCCCGTCGCTCGGAACCCCGAACCCTCGAGGGTCACACTCTGACCCGACCACGCCCGGCGCATCGCGGCGATCGCCTCGTCGGTCCGCTCGTTGCGATCGGCGAAACCCGCCCCGAGCGCGTCGAACTCCGCCTCGAGGTAGCCGGTGCCGATGCCGAGGACGACCCGGCCGCCGCTCAGGACGTCGAGCGACGCGACCCCCTTTGCCGCGAGGAACGGGTTCCGGTAGGCGACCACGAGCAGGTTGGTGTGCAACCGGATGCGCGTGGTGGTCGCCGCTGCGAAGGACAGGGCGACCAGAGGATCGAGTGCATGGTGCCCGCCGTGGGCCAGCCACGCGTCGCCGGGGAACGGGTGGTCGGTCGTGTAGACGGCGGCGAACCCGGCCGCCTCGGCGGCCGCCGCGAGCTCCCCGACCGCGCCCGGTGCGAGGAACTCCTCGAGCTGGTCGACGCGGTGGGTCGGCAGACCGTAGGAGATGCGCATTCCGGGTCCGGCGTCAGCCCCGATAGGCGACCACGTCGCCCATCCACGCCGGCATCCGTACCGGGCGCCCCCGCGGGTTCACCGCGGCATGCACGCTCGACCCGTCCGAGCGGACCTCTCCGAGCACGGTCAGCAGGTACCCCACCTGGAAGGTGGTGCGGGTCAGCGCGCCGACACGGAGTCCGACCTCGACCTCGTCGCCGAAGGTCAGGGGCCGCCGGTAGCACACGGAGAGCTCGAGCACCGTGAAGTCCACCCCCTCTTCGCGAACCTTCCCGTAGGGATGGCCGGCCGCGGCCAGGAACGCCGCCCTCGCCTCCTCGAGGTACGCCGCGTAGGCGCCGTGATGGACGATCCCCATCGCGTCCGTCTCGGCGAAGCGTGGGCGGACCAGGTGGACGAATTGACAGTCGGATCGGTCACCGGGCGGTGCCAGCGAGAGGCGCACCTGCGAAACGCTATCCCGACCCCTCGGGCGCCTCCGGCTGGTTCCACTCGATCCAGCCGGCACCCGCCCGCCCGTCGTCGGTTCGGAACCGGGCGTACGCGCGGGGGAAGCGGCTGCGCCGGCCGTCGGGAGCGACCAACAGCAGCGGCCCGTAGGCCACCGGCTCGACCTCGAAGCCGAGGCCGGCCGGTTCGATCCTCCCCCGCGCGTTTGTCGGCATACCGAAAGTACCGAGCTCCTCCTCGCACCGTCGCGCCGCTCGACCGGTCGGACCGGCCCCCCGGGCGGTTGCAGGTAGCCGAACCCGATCGGGGTGACCCGGGATCCGGATGTCGGCGAGATGCAGGCGGGTCCCGTCGTCGAGCCGGGCCGCCGCCCAGCACCAGCCGAAGGCCCACCAGTCGCGCACCCCCCAGGAGTGGTCCCGCTGGCCCTGTCCGTCGACCGCGACGCGCTCGTCGCCGATGCTGAGCTCCCCCGCGGACGGGCAGGGGACCTCGTAGCGGGTGGTCACCTCGTAGTGGTAGGGCGCACCGTCGGTCTCCCACTCGAGGTCGAAGGCGATGCTCGTGGCGTCACCCGCCTCGCCCCGGTAGACGCCCTCGGCGGCTGGCGTGGGACTCGGCCGGCGCCGTGCCGCGCACCTTGACCGCGTGCGGAGCGGCGCGTCGACCTCGGTGGTCACCGTGCACCCCTCGGAGGCGAGGGCGAGCCCCGTGCCGCCCGCCACTGGCAGGTCGTAGGCCACCGAGGCGACGACAGGCCGCCCCGGACCGACCACCATCGCCGTCCACCAGGTCACCGCCGATGTTCGGATAGAGGCCGATCGCGCACATAGCCGGCGACCGACCCGTCGGCGGCGGCGAAGTCGAGGTAGTGCGACTCGTTCCAGAGCGGCTCCGGATCGGCCGGATGCCGGTCCTCGTCGGCGGGATCGACCAGGTGGTCGCTCGTCATGCGAGGCGGTCGCCCGCCGCAGCCAGGTCACCGCGTGCGATCAGCGGCGTCGTCGTGGTCACGACGAGCTGGTCAGCTGCGCTCGAACGCCGGGGAACGCCGTCGTGAGGGAGGGCACGACCGGCCGGGTGGCGTTGCCCCGCCCGAAATCGGCACGGAGCTGTCGCGGTGACCGCCTGGTCGATCAGTGGCCATGCCGTCGGTGGCGGGTGATCCGGCGGGGAGCACCCGTCGGTTGCCAACTGGAGGATGCCCGGCGGGACCGGGAGGTGGAGGTCACGCACCGCGGCCACGACTCCGCCGTGCGCCCCGTTGACGGTGCAGACGTCGTCGAAGACGTTGTGCCCGTAGCCGTCGATCACCACCAGCGACCTTGTGGCCGCGGCCACCGATCCGTAGAAGGTGCGTACCGTCGACGTGGGCACCGTCTTGTCGCTGCTGCCCGACATCATGAGGGACGGGACCGGGGTCGAGGGCGGCGGCGCGGGGACGCCGGCGAGCGCGACCCAGCCCCGGACCGTCGGGTCCGCCGCGGCGACCCGGACCGCCGTACCACCGCCGGCCGAATGTCCGAGCGTGACCACCTTCGAGGTGTCGACGTGGCCGGGGAGCCGGCCAGGCACGCTCGCCAGCGCCGCGAGCTGCTCGGGAGACGTCCGAAGGTGGCGCCCCCTGCGACGCGGTCCCGTTGACGACCGCGGTGAGGTCGCGGGCGGTCTGATCGGGCGCGACGACGATCATCCCCCAGGTTGCGAGGTGCGCGGTGAGGAAGGTCGACTGCTCGGGGTAGCCGCCGTAGCCGTGGCTGAAGAGCACCACCGGGAACCTGCCCGGTGCAGCCGGCACACGGGAGTAGGCGTCCTCGGTCACCCCGTCGGGGAACGACGCCGGAACGAGGGAGCGGATGGAGGCGGGGACCCACGACCGCAGGTGGTAGGTGTACTTGGTCCGACCGGCGACACTGGCGGGGGTCGCCGGGTACCAGATCACGACCGGGTCGCCTGCCACCTCGAACTGCGCGGTGCCGGCCGCGTACGGGGCCGGGCTTCGAGTAGCGGGTGGCCGCAGCCTTCCCACTCGAGCCGCCCGAGCCGCCCGCGGCGGACGACCCGCAGGCCGCGACGAGGAGCGCGAGGGCGAAGAGGAGTACCGGCGCGGCGAGCCCGCGCCCGTCCCGGCCAAGAGCAGACCCACCGGGCTGCGCCGACCGTCTCCTCGACCGCTTCCGGCCCACCCGCGTCGCGTCCATCTGCTCGATCGGGACCGTAGCAGGGCAGTCGCCGGGGTCGCCGGAAGAGAGGCGCTCCCCCGCGATGCCCGGCGGTGCCGAGCGGTGAGTATCGTGCCGGGCGGGAACCGGGGCGTCCACGACGCGCCCCCCGGCACGGGTCGGCGCGGCGGCGGGTGCGCGGACAGGGCGAGGCCGCCATGGGACGACGGACCACGAATTCGACCGGGGGACGCACGGCGCCGCCCTCTGCCGCGACCGGCGGTCACGTGCTGCGCCGCACGATCCCGGTGCTCGTGACCGCGATCCTCGGACTCGGTGCGATCGGCGCGGCCGGACTCGCGACTCATGCGGCCGGGGCCGGTTCGTTCCCGTCGATCACCATCCAGGCATCGACGGCTCCCGCCTTCGCCGGCGACGCACCCGATCCCGACGTCGTCCTCGACGGTTCGACCTACTACGCGTTCACGACGGGACGGTGCTCGGCAATCACCTGCAGGCCCTCGTCGACACCTCGGGCTCGCCGGCGAGCGGGTGGCACTCCTACACCGGGACCTCCTACGGGTCGACGGCGCTGCCGGTCGTCCCCGCCTGGGAACAGGTGAACACCCAGACCTCGCCCGGCGTCTTCTTCTGGCACGGCAAGTGGATCATGTTCTACGACGCCGCGACCCTGGGCCACAACGGCGACACCGGCTTCAACTGCCTGTCGGTGGCCACCGCGACCTCGCTCTCGCCGGTGCCGATCTTCCTCGACGACTCGGAGGGACCGCTCGTCTGCCAGTCGGGCCTCGGCGGCGCGATCGATCCGAGCCCCTTCGTCGACCCCGCCACGGGGACGCCCTATCTCATCTGGAAGTCGAACGACGGCGGGTCCCTCGAGCCGGCACGGATCTGGTCGCAGCAGCTGAGCTCCGACGGGACCTCGCTCGTCGGCTCGCCCACCGAGCTGTTCGGTCAGGACACCGGCACCTATCCGTGGGAAACGACCATCGAGAACCCGGACATGGTCGAGGTCGGCGGCACCTACTTCCTGCTGTTCTCGACCGGCATCTGGGACACCTCCTCCTATTCGGAGACCTACGCGACCTGCGCCGGACCGGCGGGACCCTGCTCGCAGGCCGCGACCGGCCCCGTCCTCTCGAGCTACGGTCAGGTCGCCGGACCCGGTGGGGGCTCCTTCTTCCAGGACGCCTCCGGCAACTGGCAGCTCGCCTACGCCGCCTGGCAGCCGAGCTGCACGAACTACGGGTGCGGCGGCGATCGGCGGCTCTTCGTCGCACCGGTCTCCTTCTTCAACTCGTCGCTGCCGACGCCGGTCACCGGCATCGCCTCGACGCCGGGCGGTGACGGCTACTGGCTCACCGACGCCGAAGGGGGCGTGTCCGCTCACGGTGCCGCCCGAAGCTACGGATCGATGGCCGGCCACCCGCTCAACGCACCCATCGAGCACGTCGTCGCCACGCCCGACGGCAAGGGCTACTGGCTCGTCGCCGCCGACGGTGGGACCTTTTCGTTCGGGGACGCCGGCTTCTACGGCTCCATGGGCGGGCAACCGCTCAACGCACCGGTCGTCGACATCACCCCGACCGCGGACGGGAGGGGCTACTGGCTGGTCGCGTCGGACGGCGGCGTGTTCGCGTTCGGCGATGCGGCCTTCCGCGGCTCGATGGGCGGCCACCCGCTCAACCGCCCGGTCGTGGGCGCGAGCACCGACGACGCGACCGGCGGGTACTGGCTGGTCGCCTCCGACGGAGGCGTCTTCGCTTTCGGCGCGCCCTTCCTCGGGTCGACCGGCAACATCGTGCTCAACCAGCCCGTGAATGGAATGGCACCGACCGGCACCGACGACGGGTACTGGTTCGTGGCTTCCGACGGCGGGCTGTTCGCGTTCGGCGATGCGGGGTTCGAGGGCTCGATGGGGGGCGTCCCGTTGGCCGCGCCGGTGGTCGGGATGGCCGCCGACCACTCGACCGGCGGGTACTGGATGGTGGGCGCCGACGGTGGGGTGTTCGCCTTCGGCGCACCCTTCCTCGGCGCCGACTGAGCGGCCCTCCCGCCCGGGCGACGCCGCTCCTGCCAGCGTCGCCCGACCGCGGGCTCACCGTCTCGCTACCAGCCGACCGCAGCGATGACCGGCGCGTTCAGCACACTGCCGGCCATGCTCCCGTCGTCGGGAGCCGAACCGAACGGGTAGACCGCTCCGCTCGCGGTGGCGATCCAGTACCCGCTGCCGTCAGCGGTCGCGAAGACGGCGGTGGCCGGATTCAGCCCGCCGGCGAGCCCGCTCGGGAGGCTTCCCAGGTCGGCCGCGTCGCCGAAGGCGGTGACGAGACCGCTCGCGAAGAGGATCCAGTAACCCTTGCCGTCAGGGCTCCGCACCGCGGAGGTGACCGTTCCCCGGGCTCCAGGCGCGCCGTAGTAGGGGGCGTCCCCGAACGCGTAGACGGCGCCCGTCGAGGTCACCAGCCAGTAGCCGTTGCCTGTCGCGTCGGGCATGACCGCCACCCCGTCGCCGGCACAGCCCCCGATGGCCGGGCAAGAGCCGGCGAAGCGGGCGTCGCCGAAGGCGAACACCCCGCCGTCGGAGGCCACCATGAAGTAACCGCCCCCGTCGGAGGAGGGCACGATGCCGACGATCGGTGCCGCGAGCGAGTGGGCACCAGGCGTGCCGGCAGGAGCGATGCCGAGCCCGGGGATCGACCCGTAGAAGCCGGCGTCGCCGAATGCGAAGGTGCCGCCGTCGGAGGCGACCAGCCAGTACCCGTGCCGATCGCCGGTCGGGGTGATGCCGACCACCGGTCGCTGCAGCACGAGGTTGCCGGTCGAGCCGTGGAACTGGGCGGCGCCGAAGGTGAAGATGCCGCCGTCCGCTCCCACCAGCCAATAGCCGTGGGTCGGCGCGGGTGGCGGTGCCTCTCGGACCGCGAACGACTGCTGCACCTGCGGGGCCGGAGCGAAGTTCGCGTCGCCCCCCTGGTTCGCGTCGAGAACACAGCGACCGGCGGCGGTGAACCGGACGACGTCGCCGGCGACCGCACACCCCGACGAATGCGCATCGGTCGTGATCACCACCGGCAGGTGCGAGGTCGCAGTCGCCCGCGGGGAGTAGGGCGCAGCGCCGGCCGTGGCGTGCGCGGGTGCGGTGGTGGTGAAGACGATCGTCTGCGTCCCGACCCCGATCGCGATGGTCTGGTTCACCTGCGGCGCCGCGGTGTAGTCGGCGTCCCCGGGCTGGTTCGCGTCGATCACACAGGTACCGACCGCGTCGAAGTGCACGACGCCCTTGGACAGCGAACACCCGGTCGAAGCACCGTCGAGGGTGATCACCGCGGTGAGGCCCGAGGACGCGGTCGCGGTCGGCGTGTAGGCCGGCCCGCCAGCGACAGCGCCGACGGGCGCGGTGGAGGTGAACGAGACCGTCTGGGATCCCGGCCCGACGGGGATGCTCTGTTGCACCTGCGGTGCCGCGCCGTAGGTCGCGTCGCCGGGCTGGTTCGCGTCGAGCACGCAGGTTCCGGCCGAGGTGAAGCCGACCACCCCTCCGGCGAGCGTGCACCCGGTCGAGGCGCCGTCGAGGGTGATCACCGCGGTGAGGCCCGAGGACGCGGCGGCGGTCGGGGTGTAGGGGGCGCCGCCGACGGTGGCGCTCGACGGCGGGGTCGAGGTGAAGGCGACGGTCTGGGTCGAGCGCGCGACCCCGAGGCTCCAGAGATCGCTCAGCGTGTTGTAGTTGGTGTCGATGCCGCCGAAGAGGATCGCCTGGCCGGTGGCGGCGTCGGTGACCATCGAGCCGTCGCTGCGGCCCTGGGGCAGGACGGCCGGGTTCTGCTGGGTCCAGGCGGTGCCGTCGAAAGACCATTCGTCGGCGAGCGTGTTCGAGCTGTTGTCGAGCCCGCCGAAGAGGACGACGGTCGCCGACACCGGGTCGTCGGCCATCTGAGCGTAGGCGCGGGCGACCGGCCCGGTCGCGGCGGACGCGGTCCAGGCGTCGTGGGCGAAGGTCCAGGTGTCGGCCAGGGCGTTCGAGTCGACGTCGAGGCCCCCGAAGAGGACCAGCTCGTTCGTCGCCGGGTCATAGGCCATGGCCGCGTCCGAACGGGCCGGCGGGGTGAGCGGGGACCAGCCGGTCCCACTGGTCGACCAGAGGTCGCCGAGGGTGTTCAGGTTCGCGTCGATCCCGCCGAACAGGAGGAGCTGGCCGGTCGTCGTGTCCTCGGTGAGGGTGGTGTCGCTGCGCGGGGTCGGGGCGGTGGCGGGGTGCTCGGCCACCCAGGTGGTGCCGTTGAAGCTCCAGCTGTCCCCGAGCGTGTTGTAGCCCTGGTCGACCCCGCCGAAGAGCACCAGGGTGCCGGCCGCGGTGTCGTAGGTCATCGCGGCGTAGGAGCGCCCGGCCGGGTGGAGGGTCACGGTGGGTTGGTTCCAGCCGGTGCCGTTGTAGGTCCAGGTGTCGGCCAGCGCGTTGTTGTACTCGTCGAGGCCGCCGAAGAGGACCACCTGGCCGAGGGCCGGGTCATAGGCCATGGCCGCGTCCGAGCGGGGGGGCGGCTTCTTGTTGAGGACCTGTTTGACCCAGTAGGAGCCGTTGAAGAACCAGGTGTCCTGGAGGGTGGTGCCCCCCTGGTTGAGCCCGCCGAAGAGGACCGGCGCCCCGGTCGCCGCGTCGTAGGCGAGCGACGCGTCCGAGCGGGACCCCGGGCCCGAGGGCAGGTTGAGCTCGCTCCAGGTGGTGCCGTCGAAGGTCCAGGTGTCCCCCAAGGCGTTGTAGTTGTTGTCGAGGCCGCCGTAGAGGAGGACCTTGCCGATCGCCGGGTCATAGGCCATCGAGGCGAAGCTGCGCGGGGTGAGCGCGGCCGGGGTGGGGTGCTCGGTCCAGGCGCCGTTCGCGTAGGTCCAGGTGTCCCCCAGGGCGTCCGAGTTGACGTCGAGGCCGCCGAAGACGACGTACTGGCCGGTCTTCTGGTCGAAGGCGGTGGCCTGGTCGCTGCGCGGCGACGGGCTGGTCGGCGCCCAGGTGGTGCCGTTGAAGGACCAGGTGTCGCTCAGGGTGTCGGCGTAGGCGTCGAGGCCGCCGACGAGCGCCAGGGTGCCGGTCGTCGGGTCGTAGCTCATCGAGGCGTCGCTGCGCGGGCCGGGGGTGACCGGCGGGTGCAGCTCGCTCCAGGTGCCGTTCGCGTAGACCCAGGTGTCCCCCAGGGTGTTGTTGGCCGCGTCGATCCCGCCGTAGAGGACGAGCTGGCCGGTCGCCGCGTCGTAGGCCATCTGGGCGAAGCTGCGCCCGGGCGGGGAGGTGGCCGGCACCTGCTGGACGAAGCTCGACCCGTCCGAGGTCCAGGTGTCGGCGAGAGTGGCCGAGTTCGCGTCGAGGCCCCCGAAGATGACCAGCTTGCCGAGGGCCGGGTCGTACGCGGTGGCCGCGTCCGAGCGGGCCGGCGGGCTCGCCGCCACCCAGCTCGTCGCGTTCGAGAGCCAGAGGTCGCCGAGGGTGTTGGTGGTGGCGTCGATGCCGCCGAAGAGGAGGAGGGTGCTCGTCGCCGCGTCGTAGGTCATCTGGGCGAAGCTCCGCGCCGAGGGGCTCGTCGCGGGGGAACGCTGCGTCCAGGTGGTGCCGTCGAAGCTCCAGGTGTCGCCGAGGGCGGCGAAGGTGGCCGAGGCCCCGCCGACGAGCACGAGGGAGCCGGTCGCGGTGTCGGTGGCGAAGGAGGCCGCGCTCCGCGCCGGGGGGCTCGTCGCGGGGGTGAGCTCGCTCCAGGTGGTGCCGTCGAAGGTCCAGGTGTCGCCGAGGGCGGCGCCGCCCGCGGAGAGCCCGCCGAAGAGGACCAGGTCGTGGGTGGCCGGGTCGTAGGCGAGCGAGGCCGCGCTCCGGGCCGGGGGGCTCGTGGCGGGGGTGAGCTCGCTCCAGGTGGTGCCGTCGAAGGACCAGGTGTCGCCGAGCGCGGTCCCGCCCGAGGAGAGCCCGCCGAAGAGGAGGAGGTCGTGGGTGCCCGGGTCATAGACCATCGACGCCTCGTCCCTCGCCGGGGGGCTCGTCGCGGGGGTGAGCTCGCTCCAGGTGGTGCCGTCGAAGGACCAGGTGTCGCCGAGCGCGGTGTTGGTCCCGTCGAGACCCCCGAAGAGGACCGCGGTGCCGGTTGCGGGGTCGTCGGCCATCGCGGGATCGCTGCGGGCCGACGGGCTCGTCGCGGTCGCGACCTGTTGGAAGGTCGACCCGTCGGTCGTCCAGGTGTCGCCGAGTACCGAGAGGTTCGCGTCGTCGCCGCCGAAGAGGACGTTGCGTCCGAGCGCGCTGTCGTAGACGAACGCGGCGTCGCTGCGGGCCTGCGGCGTCGTGGTCGCCCACGAGGTCACCGGGGTGGCCGCGGCCGGCACTGCGGTGAGCAGCGCTCCGGTCGACATCCCCGCGAGCAGCGAGCCCACCGCCACCAGGGCGGCGATCCGCCGCTGCCTTCCCCCTGCGAGCACTGCGCACTGCGCGCCCATCTCGGTCCCCCCAGCTCGTCCCTACCTTCGAGCCCCGACGACAACCGGGAAGCTTTGCAGCATCGAGCGCCAATTGCCATGGCAGGCGCCACTACCTCCACTGGGGCCCGGACAATCGTTCTGCCGTGGAGCGATGCAACCGCCACTCCACGCGTCGAGAACAGCGCAGCGGGTAGCGTGAGGGCCGGCGGACGTTCGGCGGACACGTCGCGCGGCTGCCGCCATATCCTGAATCCCAAGCACATCTCCGGCTCAGGGAGGCACTAGCGGTGGTGACCGGCAGCGAAGCGGGCGCGCTCCACACGCCACGCGGGCCAGGACGACTCGCGTCGGGGGCGGTGCCGCGCCCCACCGGCGCGGGGACACGGTAGGACGGCGATGGCCTACATCCTGGCATCGATGTCGGCGCTCGCGAACGCGCTGACCAGCATCCTCCAGCGCATGGGCGTCGAGAACGCCCCGGACGACACCACGCTTCGGCTGAGCCTGCTCACCCATGCGCTGCGCCGCGGCGTGTGGCTGCTCGGCTTCGCGTTCATGGTCGCGTCGTTCCTGCTGCAGGCGACGGCGCTCCATCTCGGGAACCTGAGCCAGGTCCAACCGATCCTCACCCTCGAGTTGCCCTTCCTCGTCTTCATGCTGGCCACCTGGTTCCGATTCCGCATGGGCGCGCGTGAGTGGCTGGGCTCGGTGGCCGCGGCCGGCGGGCTCGCGGGGTTCCTCGTCTTCGCACAGCCCGGCGGCGGCAACGAGGTACCGAACGGCCTCGACTGGCTCATCGCGGGTTCCGTCGCCGGCGCGGCGATCGCGATCACGGTCTCGCTGGCCCTGCGCGGCCCCCGCTGGTGGCGGGCGGCGATGTTCGGGTCCGCCGGAGCCATCGGGTTCGCCTTCACCGCGTCGCTCATGAAGCGGGTCGGCGACTTCGTCGCATCCGACTGGACGCAGATGTTCGTCCACTGGGAGACCTATGCACTCGCCGTCTGTGGCGTGATCTCGCTCTTCCTTGCGCAGAACGCCTTCCACGCCGGACCGATCGCCGCGTCCCAGACCGCCCTGGTGCTGGTCGATCCGCTCGCGAGCATCGCCTTCGGCATCGGTCTCTTCGCCGACAACCTCCGCACGAGCGGCGTCTACGGCCCGCTCGAGGCGGTCTCGCTCCTCGTGATGTTCGTCGGTGCCGCGTCGCTCGCCCATTCGCCGCTCATCTCGGGCATGAAGGGCGACGACGAACGCTTCTCGGAGATGCTCTCCCTGCGATCCCGCTCCAAACGCCTGGTCGAAGCCGTCCAGGACCAGGTGACGGCCGAGCAGCTCGACCAGCTGGGGCCCGAGGTCATCGAACAGCTCCCGCCGGAGACGATCCAGCACATCAGGTCGGACTGACGGGTCTCACCGATCGGCCCGACAGGCGGGACCCACATCGGCCGCGGCTATCGTCACTCCGGCATCCGGCCCATGAGCACGGCCGGCTCGCGCCGGCCAACGGGGACGGCCGCTCCACAGGGGGATGAATCGGCCCATGACACACCTACGGATCGTTCGCCCTGCAGGCGGGTCGGATCTTCGATCTCACCTCGCTCGGTAGTCTGCCGGCCACGTACCCGACGCCCCGAGAGGCCTGAACGGACCCGATGGAGATCCTCGCCCACTATCTCCCACAGTTTCACCCCATCCCCGAAAACGACGCCTGGTGGGGAACAGGGTTCACCGAGTGGACCAACGTGGCGAAGGGCCGACCCCTCTTCCGCGGGCACGTACAACCGCACCTTCCGTCGGATCTCGGCTTCTACGACCTGCGCGTGCCGGAGGTCCGTGAGGCACAGGCCGAGCTGGCGAGAGCGCACCGCCTGAGCGGCTTTTGCTACTGGCACTACTGGTTCGCCGGCCACCTCCTCCTGCAGCGCCCGTTCGAAGAGGTGCTCGAGAGCAAGCGCCCCGACTTCCCCTTCTGCCTCGCGTGGGCGAACCACACCTGGTCGGGAATCTGGCACGGCGCACCTGATCGCATCCTTATCGAGCAGACCTACCCGGGGCCCGAGGACGACCGCGCCCACTTCGACTACCTCTTGAAGGCATTCACGGACGACCGCTACATCACGATCGACAACCGTCCGATCCTCTTCATCTACAAGCCTGCCGATCTGCCCCATCCCGCCCGCTTCGTCGAGGAGTGGAACGCCATGGCTCGCAAGGCCGGGTTCGACGGCCTCTACTTGGTGGCCTCGTTGGGTGAATCCGACTACCCGACGCACCACGAGGACGGCTTCGATGCCGCCGTCTACTACAAGTTCCCCTTCGCCGACACCTTTGCCGGGCGCTGGCGCGACCACCTGATGTCGTACCGGATCATGCAGGGACCTCGCCGCTTCTCCTACACCGACGAGCTACCCGAACCGCCCGGGGACATCAAAGGACCGCTGATGCCCTGCGTCTATCCCAACTGGGACAACACCCCCCGGTGCGGCAGGCGCGGCATCCTCACGCTGGACCCGACGCCCGAGCGGTTCGGCCGCCATCTCCGCCGCGCCCTCGAAATAGCCTCGGCCAACCCGCCCGCCGAGCAGGTCGTCGTCATCAAGTCGTGGAACGAGTGGGCCGAGGGCAACTACCTCGAGCCGGACGTCGAAACCGGTCATGCCCGGCTCGAGATGGTCGCGCGCGAGGTGGGCCGGTTCGAGCGCTCCCACGGCATCCGATGAGGAACCCGTCCGCAACAGGGGGCCCGGCACGACCCGGACTGGTGCGCTCGCTGTGCGGCTGCGCCGCGGCGGCCGTACTCCTCGCGGCGTGTTCGAACACCGCCCCGACCGCGTCGCAAAGCCCGGCGGCAGCCGATTCGGCGGTCGGGTCGGCACTCGCCCGCCTCGTGCACGAGTCCAACGGTCCTCCCGGCGCGATCGCGGTCATCCAGCGCGGTGGGACCGTCGTCGTCGAGAAGGCGGGCGTCGCTGACGTCGCGACCGGCCAGGCGATCTCGTCCACCGACGCCATGCGGCTCGCGAGCGTGGCCAAGGCGTTCAGCGCGGCGGCTGCACTCGCCCTGGTCGCGCAGGGACGGCTGTCGATGAGGAGCACTGTCGGGACGACGGTGCCGGGCCTCCCCCCGTCCTGGGCCGCGATCGACCTGGCCCAACTGCTCCAACACACGAGCGGCATCCCCGACTTCAGCAAACAGCAGGCGTTCCTCGACGCGGTGAGGGCGTCACCGGCTTCGGCACCGCCGCCGAAGCAGCTCCTGAGCTCCGTCGAGGGCCTCCCACTCTCGTTCACACCGGGCTCGCGCTTCGAGTACTCGAATTCGGACAACATCGTCGTCGCGCTGATGGTCGAGGCCGTCACCGGCGCTCCCTACGACGAAGCACTGCAGTCGCTCGTCGGCAGGCCCCTCGGACTGACGCAGACCGGCTTGCCCAGCGGCACCGCGTTGCCCGCACCGTACCTGCACGGCTACGACCACGCCGCTGGGCACGCGCCCGAGGACGCGAGCGAGGTACTGGCCGCGGGATGGTCCTGGGCGTCGGGTGGCGTCGTCTCGACGCCCGCGGACGCGAACCGCTTCGTACGGGGGTACGTGTCCGGCCGCACGACCAATGCGGCGACCCGCTCGGCGCAGTTCCGGTTCGTCCCCGGAAGCTCCGAACCGCCCGGCCCGGGCACCAACGCGGTCGGTCTGGGCGTGTTCCGGTACTCGACATCCTGTGGCACCGTCTACGGGCACACCGGAAACACCCTCGGCTACACCCAGTTCGTCGCAGCGAGCAACGACGGGACCCGCTCGGTGACCGTCTCGGTCACCTCGCAGCTGACACCGACGAGCAATCCCGAGCGGTTCGCCCAGCTCCGGCACGTGTTCGACCTCGGCGTCTGCGCGGCACTCGCGTAGGGCCTCCCGTGCCATCGGCCCAGGCCACCGTCCACGGATCGACGCACATGCGACCATCCACTGGAGCCCGAGATCCGCTCGGTAGTGTCGCCGCGGAGGGCCCCGACGAGGCGGTCCCCGAGCCCATGGAGGTTTGATGCGTCTTCGAACGATCACCCGTCGCGCCGGTGCTCCGGTCGCACGCAGTCTCTTCGCACGATGCCTCGGGCGGTGCGTCGCCGGCTCGGCCATCGCGGTGGCCGCGATCGCGGTCGTCAGCGCGGCACCCACTCCCACGGGCGCGACGCAGCCGACGACCAGCTTCACGACGGTGGGACAGCACGTCTACACCGTCCCGGCGGGCACCACCGCGCTCAGTGTCACGGTCGTCGGCGCGAGCGGCGCCACCACGGGCGCCGGGAGCCAGCCTCCGGGTCCGGCCGGCCTCGGCGCGGCGGTGACCGCAGTCGTGCCGGTGCCTTCGGGGACCACCACGTTCTACGCCGAGGTCGGTGACAACGCCGGTACCGCCGGCGGCGGCGGTCTCTCTCCGTTCGGAGGCGCGGGCGGTGGGGCGTCGGATCTGCAGAACTGCTCGACCGGCGCAGCCGGTTGCACGCTGACCGCCAATCCGACGACCGATCCCCGTCTCGTCGTGGCCGGTGGCGGGGGTGGCGGCGGCGAGGGCGGACAGGCTCCCGTTGCCGGGGGCCCTGGTGGCAATGCAGGCACCGCGGTCAGCGGCTCGGGCAAGGGCGGCAACGGGACCGACACCGGCTCCGGCGGAATCGGTGGACCGGGTGGGATCGCGGGCTCGGCCGGTACCGGCGGCGCGAATTCGTCGAGTTGCATCGCAGGCGGGTACCCGAGCGGCGCCGGAGCACCTGGCCTGGGTGGGACCGGCGGCGGTGAGCCGATCTCCAACAACGGTGGCGGTGGTGGCGGTGGCTGGAACGGCGGTGGCGGTGGCGGTGGCAGCGCCTGCGTCGGTGCTGCAGCGTCGGGTGGCGGCGGTGGTGGCGGGTCGAGCTTCACCGAGGCGTCGGCCAGTGCGGTCAAGGTGTCGACCAACACCGGGCACCTGCCGGCGGAGGTCGTGATCAAGCCGCTCGTGCCGGGTTATGACCTCGTCGGCACCGACGGCGGCGTGTTCGTCTTCCCGACCGGGCAGTCGAGCGGGTTCTTCGGCTCGCTGCCGGGCCTCGGCGTCCATCCCTTCCTGCCGGTCGTCGGCATGGTGCCGACCAGCGACTATCTCGGCTACTTCCTCGTCGCGGCCGACGGCGGCGTCTTCTCCTTCGGGAACGCACCCTTCGAGAACTCGCTGCCCGGCGTCGGGGTGCACGTGAGCAACGTCGTCGGGATCGTGCCGACCAACGACGACAAGGGCTACTTCCTCGTCGGGAGCGACGGCGGCGTGTTCGCATTCGGGGACGCGCCCTTCGAGAACTCACTGCCCGGTCTCGGGGTCCACGTCAACGACATCGTCGGGATCGTGCCGACACCGGACAACGCCGGCTACTGGTTGGTGTCGTCGACCGGGTCCGTCTACGCTCTCGGTGACGCGGTGTACCACGGAGGTGTCGGCTCGAGTCAGTCGCCGATCGTCGGGATCGCCGGTACGCCGACCGGCGGCGGTTACTGGCTGGTCAGCCGCAACGGGACCGTCTCTTCCTTCGGGGACGCCACCTCCTACGGCGACCTGCCCGGCCTGGGCGTCAGCGTCGGCAATATCGTCTCGATCGTGCCGGTGCCGGGTGGAGCAGGGTACTGGCTGATCGGGAGCGACGGCGGGCTGTTCGCATTCGGGAACGCTCCGTTCGAGAACTCGCTTCCGGGCCTCGGGGTCCACGTCAACGACATCGTCGGAGCGGTGCCCACGTCCATCTGAGCCGGTGCAGCCCGGGGAGCCGCACCGGCTCGCCGGGCTGCACGGTCGCCGCTCCCGGGTGCGCAGGCCACGAATGGTGCGCTTCGATTACACTGCCCACGGCGTTCGGTGGATCACGCAGGCCGCCCGCCATTGCAGGTTGACATTCGGTCTCCCGCAAGTTGTGTGCGTGGAGAAATGAGGAATGGCATGCCGGATGGCACTGTCAAGTGGTTCAACGCGTCGAAGGGTTACGGGTTCCTGACCCCCGACGACGGCTCCAAGGACGTCTTCGTCCACTTCTCGGCGATCGACGGCTCCGGTTATCGCGAGCTCGCAGAAGGTCAGCGAGTGCAGTTCGAGACGGAGCAAGGTCCGAAAGGTCCCCAGGCCAAGTCGGTTCGACCCGTCTAGGACGAACCGACCGGTCGCGATCCGTTCGTCGTCGGCCTGGCTGGCAGCGACTGGCCCGGCTCGACGGCTGACGCATCGGGCAACAGAAGGAGCGAGTGGGCCGCGCCGGACTTGAACCGACGACCGCCTGCGTGTCATGCGGCCAGAGGCTGTTCGTCGCGATTCGCCGTCGGTCGTTGTAAGCCGGTGACCTGGGAAGTCAATACGCCGTCGTACAGCAAGGTTCCGTGAAGTTCATCGGCGTTGCTACGCGATCTGCTACAGAGAATGGAGCCGTCAACGAGAGACGCCCGTGCATTCGAGGCGGGCCGTCAGCAGACCGGGTGAGTACGGGCGACGCACCTCGCTGCCCTGAACCGCGTTGTCCGGCTCGGTCACCTCTGTCGCTGATCGGTGGTTCAGCACCGGAGATCAACGCGGATCGGTCGAGTACGCGAGCGAGCGATGCCGGACAGCAAGAACGCGCACAACGCGCTGACCCTCGTCGAGCTGATAGATGATCCGGTAGGTACCGACGCGGAGCGAACGTAGCCCCCGAAGCCGCCCTCGGAGAGGGTGGCCCGCGTCGGGCTCGCGTTCGAGAAGACCGAGCGCCTCGAGGACCGCGTCCGACACGGGCCAGTCGAGATCCACGATCTCCTTCGCGCGCGTCGCACGGCCTCGACACGACTCACCTACGAATGGCGATGGCCGAGCTCATGGCGCAGCTCGTCGAGTGTCACGACCTCGCCACTCTCGGCCTCACGGAGCCCCTCCTCGATAGCGGCGAACGTGCCCCGATCCGAGAGGATCTCGGCCGTCTCTTCCAATGCCTCGTATTCGTCGACCGGAACCAGTACCGCAGCAGGCCGGCCACGGCGGGTGATGACCACGTGCTCTCGGAGGTCGGCCACCTGATCGATGACGTGGCTGAGCTCGCTTCGAAGCTCCCGGACGGGAACCGTCTTGCTCATGACACATAGTGTACTCTCTTGCGTACACACGTGACCGCCGGAGCGTCGCAGCCGATGCAATATGCAGCAGTTCTTGATTTCCTGATCTGGCAAGTCAAGGAATGGGCGTCCAAAGGACGCACCGTTCCTGAAACGAACGGGGAGGCCCCGGACGTCAGGGGCTCAGGCTCCACTCCACAGGGCCACCGTCATGGCTTCGGCGGCGGCCTGCCGGTCCGGGGCAAGGATGTGTCCGTAGACGTCAGCGGTCATGCGAATCGACGAGTGGCCGAGCACCTCGCTCACCACCTGCAGCTTCACACCCTGGGCCAACATCAGGCTCGTCGCCGAGTGACGGAGCTCGTGGGGGTGCCAGTCCCCGAGGCCCGCTGCACGGCAGACCAGTTTGAAGTCGCGGTAGAGGTTCCTCGGGTCGATGGGAGTGCCAACCGAGGTCGTGAAGACGAAGCCGGTATCCTTCCAGGCCTCGCCCACCTCGAGTCGCCGGCCGGCCTGGCGAGCACGGTGTGCCGTGAGCATTCCGACCATCGGCGAGGGCAGATGGACCGCTCGACGGCTCTTGGCCGTTTGGTGTCGGCGACGACCAACCGGCCACCCTCACGCTTGAGCGGTCGTCGGACGAGGAGCAGGCCTTGGTCGAGGTCGACGTCGTCCCATCGGAGCCCCAGCGCCTCGCCTCGGCGTAGGCCGGTCCACAGCATCAACGAGTACAGCGCTTCGTTGCGGTGGCCTCGGAGCGACGCGAGCAGCGTTCTCGCCTGGGACGGCGTGAGCGTCCGTCCCTCCCGGCGCATCTGCCGCGTGCCGCGGGTCAGGCTGGCCACGTTCCGGTTCACGCTCCCCCATCGGACCCCTTGCGTGAGCGCCTGGGCCAGTACCGATCGGATGCGCCGCACGGTGGAGACGGACAGTCCGGCCTCGAGCTTCTGGGCCATCAGGCGGTCGACGTCTCCGGGTGTGAGCTCCTTCACCTGGTTGCCTCTGCGCCGTCCCACCGCTCCGCTCCGTCCGTTGCTACAGCATTTGCTGCAATTCGTACGCTGCGGCTGTCACAGCAACGGCGATTCGGGACGGACAGGGCCTCTGAGCTGCGGCGATGTGAGTGGGCCGTGCCGTATGAGTGGGCCGTGCCGGACTTGAACCGACGACCCCTTGCGTGTTGTCATACGGCCAGAGGCAGTCCGTAGCGATTCGCCGTCGGTCATTGTAAGTCGGCGACCTGGGAAGTCAATACGCCGCTGTTCGGCAACGTTCGGCGAAGTTCGTCGGCGTTGCTACATGATTTGCTACAGAGAATCGCCGTGAACGAGGAGCGGATAGCGCTGGCGCGACAGGGGCTTGCGCCGCCGGCAGCATCCGGACGACGCGACCCTCAGACGCGGATGACGTCGATGCTCGGGATCGAGTCGTAATCGCGGTCCTGGGTGACGACCGGTATCCGTTCCACCGCGGCGGTTGCGGCCACGAGGGCGTCGAGAATCGGCACCCGCCGACGGCGTCCCCGCAGGTCTGCCACGATCCGAGCGAACTGACGCGCGACCTCGGCGTCGACCGGCAGAGGGTCCCACGTCGACTCCACTGCCGAGAGCGTCGCCACCCGGCTGGCCCGGACGGCATCATCGGCCATCAGTACCCCGAGGGTCAGCTCGGCCAAGGTGACGACCGACACCTCTGTCTCGGTGACGTCGGCCATCTCGCTCAATGGTCGACCTGACTCGGTCGCGACGAAGAAGGACGTGTCGAGGAGTGCTCTCACGCGTCGTCCGTCGACTCGGACAGCACGTCCCGCAACTCCTCCAGCAGGCCGGGATCGGAAGCATGTCGCGCCGCGATGGCGACCGCTTCGGAAGCAGGCACCCTCCTTCGCCGCGCCAACGGCACCAGCTCGGCTACCGGCCGGCGATCGACCGTGACGGTCACGTGTTCACCGCTCTCGACCCGTCGCAAGACCTCGCTGACCGTGTTGCGAAGTTCCCGAACCGAGACGGTGCCACTCACGATGGAAAGTGTAGCACATATACCCACATGTACGACGCTACGAAGTCCAGCAGCGGCATCCGTCCACCCCCGCCAATGCGCAACCGATGCAAATATGCGGCGGTTCTCGATCTGCGTAAAGGAAGTTCTCACACACCCCGGTCCGTCGCCTCGGGCTGAGGCCGAAACCTGTCCTGAGCTGGTGCGGGACGCCGGCGGGCGCCGCAGGCATGGCCCGCCGGCGTCGACCGCGATCCATGTCCATGGGCGAGGGAGAACGGCCTCCTGCCGAACAGCCAAGAGACCCGGAGTCGGTGAGCACGACTCCTTTCTCGAAGGAGTAGAGATTGGCGCAGTCCGGGTCAGGGCTCCGATCGGGCGGTCGCTGTGGTTCGTCGGCGTTCGCCGGGTGGCCAAGCGGCCCCAGGGCGGCTGGATCGATGCCGTACGCTGGTTCGCATGTCGACCCTGCACCTTCCCGACGAGCTGGCCGAACGCCTCGAGGCTGAGGCTTCGCGTCGAGGAATGAGCGTCGACGAGCTCGCAGCCGAGACCTTGGCCACCCGCTACCCAGAAGCCGGTTCTGCCCCCGGGCTCGAGGCCCTCGAAGCCTTCATCGGCTCGGGTGCCTCAGGTGACCGCGAGCCGCTCGACATCCACAAGGCACGCGCCAAGCTGGCGCAACACAAGCTGGCCGAAGGCGCCTGAGCCTCGGGCGTGGCCATCGCCCTCGACACCTCGGTCGCTGTTTCGGCGGCCGATCGGGACGAACCTCGCCATGACGAGTGCGCAGAGGTGATGCGCTCCCACCACGGTGAGCTCGTCGTGACAGCCGCAGTGGTCGCCGAGACGGCGTGGATGATCGAATTGCGCCTCGGCCCTGCTTCAGAGGCCCGCTTCCTGCGCCTGATCAGCACCGGCGAGCTCGAGGTGGCCGATCTCGTCCTCGACGACTATGAGCGCTGCGTCGAGCTGATCGAGACCTACGCGGACCTTGGGCTCGGCCTCGTGGACGCGAGCATCGTCACCGTCGCCGAGCGCCTCGACATCACCACGGTCGCCACGCTCAATCGGCGCGACTTCACCGTCGTCCGGCCCCAACACCACGGAGCATTCGAGCTTCTTCCTTGAAGGAGTAGAGAAGAGAAGCAGTAGAGAAGATTGGCGCAGTCCGGATCAGGCCTCCGATCGGGCGGTCGCTGGGGTTCGTCGGCGTTCGCCGGGTGGCCAAGCGGCCGCGGAGCGGCTGGGCGGCAGGCGATTAGGTCGCAACCCGACCCCGGAGTCGATCGACGTTGACCGGGTCCAAGCCCATTTCTTCAACCAGTGAAGCGGAATCGGACAGAGTCTGCTCCGGGATGACCGCTTTTGACTCGACCAGCATTTCGCTCATGACTTCGAGCCAAAGAGGGCGCTGCGGCGCTGAAACAAACGAAAAGTTGCCGGACGTCAGGGGCTCAGGCTCCACTCCACAGGGCCACCGTCATGGCTTCGGCGGCGGCCTGCCGGTCCGGGGCAAGGATGTGTCCGTAGACGTCAGCGGTCATGCGAATCGACGAGTGGCCGAGCACCTCGCTCACCACCTGCAGCTTCACACCCTGGGCCAACATCAGGCTCGTCGCCGAGTGACGGAGCTCGTGGGGGTGCCAGTCCCCGAGGCCCGCTGCACGGCAGACCAGTTTGAAGTCGCGGTAGAGGTTCCTCGGGTCGATGGGAGTGCCAACCGAGGTCGTGAAGACGAAGCCGGTATCCTTCCAGGCCTCGCCCACCTCGAGTCGCCGGCCGGCCTGGCGAGCACGGTGTGCCGTGAGCATTCCGACCATCGGCGAGGGCAGATGGACCGCTCGACGGCTCTTGGCCGTTTGGTGTCGGCGACGACCAACCGGCCACCCTCACGCTTGAGCGGTCGTCGGACGAGGAGCAGGCCTTGGTCGAGGTCGACGTCGTCCCATCGGAGCCCCAGCGCCTCGCCTCGGCGTAGGCCGGTCCACAGCATCAACGAGTACAGCGCTTCGTTGCGGTGGCCTCGGAGCGACGCGAGCAGCGTTCTCGCCTGGGACGGCGTGAGCGTCCGTCCCTCCCGGCGCATCTGCCGCGTGCCGCGGGTCAGGCTGGCCACGTTCCGGTTCACGCTCCCCCATCGGACCCCTTGCGTGAGCGCCTGGGCCAGTACCGATCGGATGCGCCGCACGGTGGAGACGGACAGTCCGGCCTCGAGCTTCTGGGCCATCAGGCGGTCGACGTCTCCGGGTGTGAGCTCCTTCAGCTTCTTCCGCCCGAGCACCGGCACGATGTGATGATCCGCCACGCTCTTGTAGTTGTCGGACGCGGTGCGCGCGACCTGGTGCCGCAGCACATCGGCGTGCCACCGCTCGAGGAGCTGAGCGACGGTCATCGAGGCGTCGGGCGGTGAGAGTCCGTCGTCCAGCTGGCACTGGAGCTCGCGCAGCTTGCGCAGCGCGCCGTTGCGGGTCGTCGAGCTCACCGTCTTACGGCTGGTTGCGCCCCAACCCGTGTCGGCGACCGTCACCGCGCCGATCCAGCGGCCGTCCGAGGCCCGCTGGTAGATCGAGCCCTCCTGGTTGCCTCTGCGCCGTCCCACCGCTCCGCTCCGTCCGTTGCTACAGCATTTGCTGCAATTCGTACGCTGCGGCTGTCACAGCAACGGCGATTCGGGACGGACAGGGCCTCTGAGCTGCGGCGATGTGAGTGGGCCGTGCCGTATGTGATTTCAGGACATCGGCGACACGTCCCGTGATGGATGTGTCAAGACATCGGAGACAGCCGAACGGGGAGGTCTCCGGTGGACAAGGCCCGATTCCTGATCGAGACACACCTGCGGACCGGCAAACCGCTCGCCGAGCTGGCAGCCGTTCACGGGGTGCATCGGAGCTGGCTCTACAAGCTGCTCGGGCGCTACCGAGCGGAGGGCGACGCGGGGCTCGAGCCGAAGAGTCGGCGGCCGCACCGATCACCGACCCGGATCCCGGCGGTGTGGGAGGAGCGCATCGTGACGATGCGCAAGGAGCTCACCGATCTCGGGGTCGACGCGGGTGGAGAGACCATCCGCTACCACCTGGCGAAGACCGGTGGCGCGGTGCCGTCGGTCCCGACCATCTGGCGGGTGCTGAAAGCGCGTGGCTTCGTCACTCCCCAGCCGCACAAACGACCGAAGAGCTCCTGGCACCGGTTCACCTACGACTTCCCGAACGAGTGCTGGCAGGCGGACGTGACCCATGTCGAGGTGGCCGACGGGGTGGTCTTCGAGGTGCTGAACGTGATCGATGACCACTCGCGGCTCTGTGTGGCGTCGAGGGGCCTTTGTTCGGGTGAAGGCCCCCGACGTGGTCCGCACCCTGCACCGGGCGGCCGCCACCCGGGGCTATCCCGAGGCCCTCTTGACCGACAACGGGCTCGTCTTCACCTCCCGGGTCCGGCACGGAATCGTCGGACACCTGGAGATGACCCTCATCTCCCTCGGCATCGCCTCGAAGCACTCACGGCCCTACCATCCCCAGACCTGCGGCAAGATCGAGCGCTTCCACCAGACGCTGAAGAAGTACATGGCCAAACAAGACCCGGCGGTGACGAAGAAGCAATTGCAGGTCCAGCTCGACCGGTTCGTCGCCTACTACAACGAGGTTCGTCCGCACCGTGCCATCGGACGGCACACCCCGCTCGAGGCGTTCTCGGCCCGCGAGAAGCGCTTCCCCCGCAATCCTCCGATCGACTGCACCGGCTATAAGGTCCGCACCGACAAGATCGACAAGCACGGGTCGGTCACCTTGCGCCTCAACGGACGTCTCCACCACATCGGGGTCGGGAGGGCCTACGCCGGCTGGCGGGTGGTCATGCTGGTGGCCGGTCTCGACGTCCAGATCATCGGCTTCGACGGCTCGCCGCTCCGTCACCTGATCGTCGATCCGAGCATCGACTACCAGCGCGCGCCCTGAGCAGGGGCGAATTCGGTTGTCTACGATGTCCTGAGACACCTGTCTCGATGTCTCGCGACATCACAGAGTGGGCCGTGCCGGACTTGAACCGACGACCCCTTGCGTGTCATGCAAGTGCGCTACCAACTGCGCCAACGGCCCGGAGGTTCCGACGCTACCACCGGGGGCGCTCAGGTCGAGGAGCCGTTGGCCACCCCGCGCGACCGGCTTCCCACCGACTCGGGGAGGTTCACCGCGCCCGCCTCGCCGGGCATCGTCGTGTAGCCATCGGTGCCACTCCGGGGGCGCGGCGTTTCCCCGTCGATCGCGGTCCACCCGCTCAGGTCGACGTGTCGCTGCTGCTGCGCCTTGTGCCCGCCCCTCAGTCCGAACAGGCGCTTCGCCACCAGCAGGTAGACGACCACTGCGACGTTGATGAGGAACGCGATCATCTTGAGGGCGGTCACCGAGATCGTGAGCTCGTAGATCTCGAAGGGGATCAAGGCGGACGTCGCGACCAGCGTCAGGTACTCGGCCCACCGCTTCCCCATCCAGAGGCCGACCATCTCGGTCGCTTCGAGGATCGCATAGGCCGAGGCGGCGAGGCCGAGCGCCACCAGGTGGGCGGTCGAATAGTTGACGACGTTGCGGAAGTAGCCGAGCACGCCCCGGACCTGCGTCACTCCGGGCTCGCCTCCCGACAGGTCGTTCATGAGGTCGGTGTAGAACCTCCGCAACCCGGTGTCGTGACGCGCGAACGTGAACAGCGCGACGGCGAGCGCCGTCAACACCAGGACGTGGATCGCCCGATCGACGGCGATCAGGCGCAGGACGTAGCGGTCCCTGAGGAACGGGCCGCGGAGGGGGACCTCGATCTCTTCACGGCTTGGCATGTGCTCGCGTGCCGGCTCGTCCGGGACGGCCATGGCGATCCAGGAATCGCATCGAAGACACCGGTACCAGCGGAGCCCGTCGAACTCCCTCGCGATGACCGCGTCCTCGGGGCCGAGGTGCGCCACGTCGGTCCCGACCAGCACGTGCCCGTGCCACCAGCAGGTGAACAGCTCGTGCTGCCTGCCCGGTCGGCGGCTGCGCAGCATCCCTGAGACTGTAGGCCCGCTCCCACCCCGTCAGGCTGCACCCACGTCGCCCAGGGTCGCTCCCTTCGGGGGCTGGGTGGGCAGGGGTGAGGAAGAGGAAGAGGAAGGATGAGTGACTCCGGTCGCCGACGGACGCCGGGCGTCGCTTGCAGGGGACCTACACTCCTGACCATCGACCCGGCGAGCCTCTGGGGGACCGATGGGCGACGACGCCGACACCCACGCAGCGCGCATCGACCAGGTCGGCTACACGATCGTCGAAGGCGCGATCGAGCCCGCTCTCGTCGAGGCGCTCTCCGACGATCTCCTCCGCCTCGAGCGAGACCTCGGCATCGGACCTTCGCACAACGAGTTCGAGGGCTTCTGCACGACACGGATCTACAACCTGCTGGCACGAGGTGCCGACTTCGAGCGGATCCCGGTCCACCCTGTCGTCCTCCCCATCTGCGAACGGGTGCTCGATCCGGGGCTGCTCGTCTCCTCGCTCTCCTCCATCGCCATCGGGCCCGGCGAGACGGCACAGCCCGTCCACGCCGACGACCAGATCATCCCGCTGGCGAAGCCTCACGCAGCCGTGGTGTGCAACACGATGTGGGCACTGACCGATTTCATCGAGGAGAACGGAGCGACTCGGGTCGTGCCGGGCTCGCACCGGGCGGATGCGTCGCCGGACCTAACGCGCTCCTACCAGACCGTCGCGGCCGAGATGCCGAAAGGGAGCGTGCTCGTCTGGCACGGAAGCCTCTGGCACGGCGGCGGAGCCAACAGGACCGACCAGCGCCGGGTCGGCATCGCCATGAACTACTGCGCGGGGTACATCCGACAGCAGGAGAACCAGCAACTCGGTCTGCCGACCGACACGGTGCGCCGGTTCGGCCCTCGGCTCCGCGAGCTCGTCGGCTACGGCATCTACCACGGTCTCATCGGGCACATCGACAAGAACCTGCCGTCCGCTCTGCTGCTCGGGTCGGATCAGGCGTCGACGCTGATCTGGGACGTCGCCGAGACACCCGTGACCACCGCCACTTCGGCGTCCCCTCCCGATGCGAGGTGAGCGTCAGATCGCGACGGACCGCCTCAGCGAGCCATCCCGGCCACCGTCGGGTTGTGCAGGGTGAAGAGCTGTGACGCCACGCCGAGGACGCTGAGGCCGCGGAGGAGGCTGCCGTCGAAGGAGGCGTCACCGAATGCGAAGACGCCTCCGTCGGCCCCGGTGAACCAGTAGCCCTTGCCGTCGGGGGTCGCGACCATGCTGACGATCGGGCTGTCGAGCGTGAGCGATCCGTTGGAGCCGTAGAACCCGGCGTCGCCGTAGGCGAAGACGCCGCCGTCGGACGCGACGAGCCAGTAGCCCTTTCCGTCGGGGGTCGCCGCCATGCCCACCACCGGCTGGTTCAACGTCAGGTTGCCGGTCGACCCGTAGAAGGCCGCGTCGCCGTAGGCGAAGACGCCGCCGTCGGACGCGACGAGCCAGTACCCCTTTCCGTCGGGGGTCGCCGCCATGCCCACGACCGGCTGGTTCAACGTCAGGTTGCCGGTCGACCCGTAGAAGGCCGCGTCGCCGTAGGCGAAGATGCCGCCGTCGGACGCGACGAGCCAGTAGCCCTTTCCGTCGGGGGTCGCCGCCATGCCCACCACCGGCCGGTTGAGGTGGAGGTTGCCGGCGGAACCCTCGAAGGGGGCATCACCGTACGCGAAGACCCCGCCGTCGCCCGAGGCCATCCAGTAGCCGGCGTTGCTCGGCGTGACGGCCGTCCCGACCACAGGGGCGTTGAGCCGGAGCGTCGTGAGCGTGCCCAGGTACTCGAGATACCTGCTGTTGCCGAAGCCGTAAAGACTTCCGTCGGATCCGAACAGGTAGTAGCCGTCGTGCGTCGCGTCCGGTGGGAAGTCGAGCGCGTAGGTCCCGTAGACCGTGTCCCCGAACGTCCCGAGGCAGGCGAACTCGAGAGCGAGCGAGGTCACCTGGCCGCCCGGCCCGGTGGTGAACCGGTCGATCTCCGCCGCTCCGTAGGAACCTGCGCCACCACACGAGTCGGCACCCGAGACGCTGACGCTGCTGTAGTACGTCTTGCCGGTCTGGATCGGACCGTATGCGTAGAACTGCACCGAGCCTCCGGCCCACGACGCGGTCAGCGAATCGTTGTTCGACGGGTCGTAGATCGCTCCGGTCGGCGTAGACGTACTGCTGCTCGGGCCATAGGGGAAGGTGCCCGGCGGGACGGGCTGCGTCCCGATCCGCAACGGATTCGCATTGATGCTCACCATCGTGACCAGGTTGAGCGGCGGCGGCGTCTGGTACGGACGCGTCCCGGCGGACGGGGTGCCCGCGCCGGCCGGTGCACCCCCCAGCACCACCGCGGCGAGCGCCACCCCGCTGCAGATCGCCAGGCCGGTCGTGACGATCTGCCTCCCGACTCCACGGCCGGTATCTGCGCCCATCCGACTCTCCCTCTCTCGCCGCTGAGTACTGCGAACTCTCACTTCCGAACACCGCGAGCCCCTGCATGGGATCAAGAGAGCCTGCCCACCGGGTGGATGGGGGCGCCGTGACCTCCGCCGGAGGAACGCTAGACCACCCCCGTCCCGTGCGCCCGAGGAGACCGCGCGGCCCAGAGGGAATGCCGGACCGCCTCGGTCGGCTGGGGGTTAGCCCTACCCCGCCACTGGGGCGAGCCGGACCCGAAAGACGCCGACCAGCGGTATTCCTCCGAGCGGGGCGAATTCGTACCCTGGTGGTGATGATCACCGCACACTCACTCACCAAGCGCTACGGCGCGACGACGGCCGTCGACGACCTGACCTTCGAGGTGCCCGCCGGAGTCGTCACCGGGTTCCTCGGACCGAATGGATCGGGCAAGTCGACGACGATGCGCATGATCATGGGTCTCGACGTCCCGGACTCCGGCTCGGCCCTCATCGACGGCCGGCGCTACTCGGAGCTGGCCTGGCCCCTCCGGGAGGTCGGCGGTCTGCTGGACGCGAAGGCGTTCCACCCGGCGCGTACCGCCCGCAACCACCTTCGTTGGCTCGCCCTCTCCAACGACATCCCGCTCTTCAGGGTCGACGAGGTCCTCGACCAGGTGGGCCTGAACTCCGTCGCCGGCCGGCGCGCCGGGAAGTTCTCGCTCGGCATGAGCCAGCGCCTCGGCATCGCCGCGACGCTGCTCGGCGATCCGGCCGTGCTCATGTTCGACGAGCCGGTGAACGGCCTCGACCCCGAGGGCATCCGCTGGGTGCGGAACTTCCTCCGGGGCCTCGCGGCGGAGGGCCGGACCGTGTTCGTCTCGAGCCATCTGATCAGCGAGATGTCGCTCACCGCCGACCGGCTGGTGGTGATCGGCCGGGGCCGGCTCGTCGCCGAGACGAGCGTGGCCGACTTCGTCGCGAGAAGCGGCCCCGCCGCCGTCAAGCTGATCACCCCCGATGTGACGACGTTCGCCGCCGCGCTCGCCGACGCCGGCGCCACGGTCGACACCACCGAAGACGGAGCACTGACCGTCGAGGGACTGACCGCCCCACAGATCGGCGACCTCGCCGCACGCGACGGACTGCGCATCCACGAGCTGGCGCCGATCACCGCGTCGCTCGAGGATGCCTTCATGGAGCTGACACAGGACGAGGTGGAGTTCCGCCCCTCGACGATGGCCGGCGCGGCCGCCGCCGGCAAGGAGGTCTGACCGAGATGTCCCAGGCTGTCGAGGTTGCCCCCGTCGGGCACTACCGCCTCACCCACGTGGTCAGGTCCGAAGTGATGAAGATGCTGTCCCTGCCGTCGACGCTCATCACGCTCGGTCTGACCGTTGTCGTCGGACTGCTCGTGACAGGGCTCGTCACCCGCAATGCCCCTCCCGTGTACCAGGGCATCGGTTTCGATCCGACCCAGGACGCCCTGACCGGACTGATCGTCGCGGGACTGACCGGCGGCGTGTTCGGTGCGCTGCTCATCACGGCCGAATACTCGAGCGGCACCATCCGGGCGACGCTGGCCGCTACTCCGAGGCGCCCGGTCCTTCTGGTGGCCAAGCTCACCGTGACCGCTGCGGCCACGGTGGCCTTCTGCGAGGTACTGAGCTTCGTCTCCTTCTTCCTCGGTCAAGCCATCCTGTCGGCTCACGGGGCCCCGACGGCGAGCCTCGGGTCACCCGGCGCGCTCCGAGCGGTCTCGATGACCGGCCTGTTCATCGCGCTGCTCGCCCTCATGTCGTTCGGCTTCGGGCTGATCCTCCGGAGCACCGCCGGAGCCATCGCCGCGTTCGCAGGGGTGGTCTTCGTGCTCCCGCTGGTGATGCACGGCATCTCCGAACACGCGGTCCGCTACCTGCCGACCAACATCCTCACCAACTCGATCATGGCCACGGTCAATCAGGGGCCGGGGGGGCCGTTCCACCCACTCTCCCCCGCCGTAGGATTGCTGCTGATGGCCCTCTACGCAGCGATCGTCCTCGTCGCCGGCGCCGCGCTGTTCGTGAAACGAGACGCTTGACGCAGGCAAGCGCGGAGAAGAGCTGGACGCACGACCGGGTCCCCGAGGACTGGACCGTCCAGGCGAAGCGCCTCGCCCGGTCGATCGGCCTCGAACCGTTCCGCCGGCGGACGTGGGCCGAGCTCTGGTACTTCCTCGTGAGTTCGGCGCTCACCTGCGCCGCCGTGCTCGTCATCGGCGTGCTCGGCATCGTCGGGCTGGCCCTGACCCTCCTGATCGTCGGCATTCTCATCGTCGCAGGCAGCCTGCGCGCCGCGAAGGGGTTCGGACGTTGGCAGCGGGCGCTCGCCCGCCGGACGCTGGACGAAGTGATCGTCGAGCCCGAACCCCTCCTCGCCCGTCCGGGCCTGTTCGCCTGGTTGCGGGCGTCCCTCGCCGACCGGACCGCATGGCGCGCGGTCGCCTACTTCGTCGCCAAGGTCCCGCTCACCATTTTCGGCGTCTGGTTCGCGTTCAGCGTCTGGCTCGAAGCCCTGTTGGCGCTCACCTCGCCGTTCACCGGTGGTACCGGCATCGCGCGGTTCGGGTTCTTCGGCCACCTCTTCGCCCCCGGCTACGGCGGCGCGCCCCCACCGGGGTTCGCGACCCACGTCGGCGTGTTCGTCACCGGGGTCGTGTTGCTCTTCGTCGCCCCGTGGACGATGCGCCTCGTCGTCCACCTCGACCGGCAGATGATCCATCTCCTGCTCGGCCCCGACGCGACCAGCTCCCGCCTGCGGACGCTCGAGGAGTCACGCTCGAAGACGCTCGACGCGGCCACCGAGACGCTCCGCCGCATCGAGCGCAACCTGCACGACGGCACCCAGGCGCAGCTGGTCGCGCTGGCCATGCGACTCGGTCAGGCGAACGAGAAGCTCGCGCATCTCGCGGCTCAGGACGACGAAGGAGACATCGTGGCCGTGCAGCGCCTGGTGGGCGAGGCGCACCGCGGGGCCAAGGAGGCCATCACCGACCTGCGCGACCTCGCCCGCGGTATCCACCCTCCCGCGCTCGACACCGGCCTCGAGAACGCGCTCGCCACGCTCGCCGCGCGCAGCCCGGTGCCCACCGAGGTGACCGTGTCGATCGCCGACCGACCCACGCCCGCGGTCGAAGCCATCTGCTACTTCTGCGCCGCGGAGCTGCTCGCCAACGTCGCCCAGCACGCCGATGCCTCGCGGGCGTCGCTCACCTGCGCCCAGCACGGCCCGTGGCTGCGGATCGTCGTGCGCGACAACGGGCGCGGTGGGGCCGCGGTCAACCGTGGCGGGTCCTCCTCGAGCGGCCTGGCCGGTCTGGCCGACCGGATCGGCGCCGTCGACGGTCACCTCAGCATCGCCAGCCCCCCGGGCGGCCCGACCGCGGTCACCGTCGACCTGCCGTCCTCCTGAGCATGCCGAGCCCGGACGCTCTCTCCGTCGTGATCGCCGAGGACTCGGCGATCCTGCGCGACGGACTCGTGCAGCTGCTGACGGAGCGGGGATTCGCGGTGACCGGAGCCGTCGACGACGCCTCCGGCCTCGAAGACGCGGTGGCGGCCGATCCTCCCGACGTGGCGGTCGTCGACATCCGCATGCCGCCGACCTTCACCGACGAGGGTCTTCGTGCCGCCCTCGCCCTGCGCCGGAGCCATCCCGACGTCGGCATCCTCGTGTTCTCACAGTACGTCGAGACGCGGTACGCGGCCGAGCTGCTCGCCGGCGGCGCGTCGAAGGTCGGCTATCTGCTGAAGGACAGGGTCGCCGACGTCTCCGACTTCGTCGAAGCGCTCGTGCGGGTGGCGTCGGGAGGCACGGCACTCGACCCGGAGGTCGTCACCCAGCTCATGGGTGCCTCGCGCCGCACCGACACCCTCGCGGCACTGAGCACCAGGGAGCGGGAGGTGCTGGCGCTCATGGCCGAGGGCCGGACCAACTCTGCCATCGCGACGAGCCTCGTCGTCTCCGAGGGTGCGGTGGAGAAGCACGTCGCCAACATCTTCTCCAAGCTCGACCTCCCGGCCACGTCCACCGACCACCGCAGGGTGCTCGCGGTGCTGCGCTACCTCGAGGGCTGACCGACGGCGCCCGGTCGCGGGCGAACGAGGCGGTCCTGTGGAGGCGGCGGGCGGAATCGAACCGCCGTACGGGGCTTTGCAGGCCCCTGCCTAAGCCACTCGGCCACGCCGCCACGGCGTCCGGCGATCCTACTCTCGGCGTCCGGATGATTGAATCTGCCCATGCGGATCGGCATCGTCGCTCCACCCTGGACCCCCATCCCTCCCCTCCTCTACGGCGGCATCGAGTTGGTGGTGGACCAGCTGGCCCGTGGGCTCGACCGGCAGGGGCACGACGTCGTGCTGTTCGCGACCGGAGACTCGACCTGTCCGGTCCCCCGCAGATGGGCGCTCCCCGCGGCCGAAGGGACCCGGATCGGCATGGTGGTCCCCGAGATCCGCCACGTGATCCATGCGTACGAGGTCCTCCGCGACTGCGACGTCGTCCACGACCACACGATGATGGGGCCGTTCCACGCCGAGCACTATCCGGGCCTGCCGGTGACGACGACGATCCACGGCCCGTTCAACGACGAGCTCTCCGACCTCTACCGGGCGACCGCCGACCGGGTGCCGCTCATCGCGATCTCCCATGCACAGCGGCGCGCGGCGCCGGACATCCCGATCGCCCGGGTCATCCACCACGGCATCGACGCGTCGCTCTTCCCGGTCGGCGACGGGCTCGGCGACCAAGAGGGCCCCTACGTGCTCTTCCTGGGCCGGATGGCCGAGGACAAGGGAGCGCACCGGGCGATCGAGATCGCCCGCAAAGCCGGGGTACGGATCCTCATGGCCGCCAAGATGCGCGAGCCCTGGGAGATGCGCTACTTCTCCGAGCACGTCGAGCCGCTGCTCGGCGACGACGCGGTCTACCTCGGTGAGGTCTCCCACGAGCGCAAGCTCGACCTGCTCGCGGGAGCCGCCGCGCTGCTGTTCCCGATCCGGTGGAACGAGCCCTTCGGGATGGTGATGATCGAGGCGATGGCCTGCGGGACCCCGGTGCTCGCCTTTCCCGAAGGTGCGGCCCCCGAGGTGGTCGACGACGGGCTCACCGGGTTCCTCTGCGAGGACGAGGCCTCGATGGTCGAGGCGATCGGCCGCCTCGCGGAGCTCGACCGGGCCGACTGCCGTCTGTCGGTCGAGGGCTACTTCTCGACCGACAGAATGGTCGCAGAGCACGTCGAGCACTTCGAGGCCATCGCCGGCAACTGAACCGCACCGGTCCGGCGCTGGCGCGAGCCGGGTCGCTCCGCTGCGCTCAGGTGCGCCGGCGGAACAGCATGCGGGCGACCAGTGCGATGATCGCGACCACGACGGCGACCTTGACCACGAACCACACGATGCCCACCACGAAGTCGAACACGGCGAAGGCAACCAGCACGGCGACGATGCCGCCGCCCACGATGAGCACCCCGTCGAAGGCGCTGAGCCCGGTCCGTTCTTCGTCGGCCACGCCACAAGGCTAACCGCGACCCCGCCCGGGCCGGGTTCGCCGGACGCCGGGGCGGGCACAGCGCCGATCCCGAAGACACCCGGTGCTACGGTCCGGCCGTGTCCCTCCGCGAGCGGCGGCAGTCGCTCATCGAGCGTGCCGACCTGCAGGGCGACGCCTTCTGCCACGCGTACACAGCTGAGGCCGACGCCTGGCTGACCGACCTCTACGACCGGGCGACCGACGGCGACCAGCGGGGCATGGTCCTCGTGGCGGTGGGCGGCTACGGCCGGCGCGAGCTGTGCCCCTTCAGCGACCTCGACGTGCTCCTCGTCCATCGCGGCCGCCGCGACATCTCGGCACTGGCCGACCGCATCTGGTACCCGGTGTGGGACGAGGGCGTCTCGCTCGACCACAGCGTGCGGCGCCCCGCCGAGGTTCTCGACGCGGCCGCCGAGGACCTGCGGGTGGCACTCGGGCTGCTCGACGCACGGGTGATCTGCGGCGATCCGAAGGTGGCCGATCCGGTCCTCGAGGGTGCCCGCGCACGGTGGGCCCGACAGCGCCCTCCCTGGCTGGAGGTGCTCGCCGAACAGGTGGCCGAGCGTCGCGCCGGACAGGGGGACGTGGGGTTCCTGCTCGAACCGGACCTGAAGGAGTCCCACGGCGGTCTGCGCGATGTCGCCGCGTTGGCTGCGCTGGTGCTGGCGGTGCCGGTGCTCGCCGACTACGTCGACAGCGCCGCGGTCGCGGACGCCCGTTCGGTGCTGACCGCCGTACGGGTGGAACTCCACCGGCGCGCGGGGCGCGAACTGAACCGGCTCCTGCTGCAGGAACAGGACCAGGTGGCCGGCGCGCTCGGAGAGCGCGACGCGGAATCGCTCATGCGCGCGGTGGCCGGCGCGGGCCGCATCGTCGCCTGGGAGGCCGACGACGCGTGGCGCCGGCGCAGTGCCTGGTCGCGGCGCAACGCCAGCCGAGGCGCCGGGAGGCTCGGACGCGGCCGGCCGAAACCGCATGCGCTCGCACCGACTGCCCCCGGCGATCCCGACGTCGTCCTCGGCGAAGACGAGGTGGTCCTCGCGGCGACAGCAGCGGTCGACGCCGACCCGACCCTCTCCCTCCGGCTCGCGGCCGTCGCGGCACAGCGCAACCTCCCGATCTCGCGGGACGCGCTCAACTTGCTCGGGCGGAAAGCGCCGGCGCCGCCCGAGCCCTGGCCCGACGAGGTGCGCCAGGCGCTGGTGCGGGCACTGGCGTGTGGGCCGCCGGCCGTGCCGGCGCTCGAGGCGCTCGACCGACGGCAGCTGCTCGAGCGCTACCTCCCCGAATGGGCGGCCGTCCGCAACAAGCCGCAGCGCAACCCGTACCACCGCTACACGGTCGACCGCCACCTGCTCGAGGCGACCGCGACCGCGGCGACGCTCGCCCACCGGGTGGACCGGGTCGACCTGCTGCTGATCGCCACCCTGCTCCACGACATCGGCAAGGGGTTCCCCGGGGACCACACCGAGGTGGGCATGGAGCTCGCCGCCCTCATCGGCGAGCGGATCGGGCTCCCACCCGCGGACGTCGAGACCGTCGTGAAGCTCGTCCGTCTGCACCTCCTCCTGCCCGACACGGCCACCCGTCGCGACCTCGACGACCCCGCCACCGCGGAGCGGGTGGCCCGCGAGGTCGGGGACCGTTCGACCCTCGATCTGCTCGCGGCGCTGGTCGAAGCCGACAGCATCGCCACCGGACCGTCCGCGTGGGGGTCGTGGAAGGCCGGGCTCGTCGCCGATCTCGTCGAGCGCACCGGGCGGCTGCTCGCCGGCGAGCCGGCCGCCCCGCCGACGCCGTGGGTCACCGACGACCTGCGGATCATCATGGAGACCGTCCGCGACCGGCGGACGCCTGCCCTCTCGATCGACGATCCATTGGTCACCGTGGTCGCACCGGACCGCCCCGGGCTCCTCGCGGAGGTCACCGGCGTGCTCGCCCTGCACGGGCTCAACGTGCGCTCCGCGGTGGTCGCCGGCGAGGACGGGGTGGCGGTCGAGATGTTCACTGCGGAGCCCGAGCGCGGACGCTGGCCGGTGGCCGCGCACCTCGCCGACGACCTGGCCGCGGTCATGGAGGGGCGGCTCGCCATCGACGAGGAGCTGGCGGCCCGCGCCCGCACCTACCGGAACGAGCGCCGGCCCTCCGCCCCGCAGCTCGTGTCCACGCAGATCACCGTCGACAACGGCGCCTCGCGGTCCGCCACCGTCGTCGAGGTGCGGGCCGAGGACCTCATGGGCCAGCTCCATCGCATCACCCGCGCCTTCGTCGAGTGCGGGCTCGACGTGATCTCGGCGAAGGTCTCGACGTTCGGCTGCGCGGTCGTCGACGCCTTCTACGTGCGGGACGCGGCGGCGGGAAGCTGGTCGACCCCCGCGAGATCGAGCGGCTCGAGCGGGCCATCACCGCCGAGATCGACGGTCGAGACGCCGGCTGAGCTGCAGTCCGCCTCGTGGGCGACGATTGAGGATTGGGATGGCCTGGTAGATTTCCGGGTGGGCGACCGACGTCGACCGAGCGTGGAGGAGCAGAGTTCAATGCAGTCCATGCATGCGCATGCCATGCCACGGAAGCGCGGAGACCGTGTCCGCGGTCGAGGGGACTGCGAATCGCCATCGCCGCTCGTGCTACTCGCCGCGCTGGGCATCGGAGCCGCTGCCCTGGTCGAACACGAGTCGGCCACCGGACCGGGTTCGGCGGCCTCGGCGATCGCGACGGATCCGGTCGCCACCCCTCGGCGTCGTCTCGGTGAGCCCCTCGAGCGGAGCGACCGGCGTACCCACCGACGCGACGATTGCGGTGGCGTTCTCGACGCCCGTCTCGTCGCACAGCCCGCTGCCCACCCTGAACCCGCCGGTCGCCGGGTCAGCTGGCAGCTGGCCACACCGACCACCCTCGCGTTCGTGGCCACGGCGCCGCTCGTGCCCTCCTCCACCGAGACGGTCACCGTCCCGGGCGGCCAGGGCGGGATCGTCGGCGCCCGCGGCCAGCACCTCGCCCAACCCTCGACCGCCCAGTTCACCGTCGCCGACGGGAGCACCCTGCGGCTCCAACAGATCCTCGCGCAGCTCGGATACCTTCCCGCTCAGCGTTCACTCCTGCGGGACCGCTGACGGCTCCGCAGGAGGCCGCCCAGCCCCAGGAGGGCACGTTCAACTGGCGGTTCCCCGAACCCGCATCCCTCCAGAGCCTCTGGACAGCCGGGCGCCTCCAACGAGATCACCCGCGGCGCGGTCATGGCGTTCGAGTCGCATCACAACATGAGCACCGACGGGTCGGCCGGGCCGGCCGTCTGGACCCAGCTACTCGCCGACGCGGCAGCCGGGACCCTCAACAACGCGCCGTACAACTACGTCTACGTCTCGACGGCCCAACCAGAGACGACAACTGTCTACAGCAACGGCGCGCAGGTGTACTCAGCACCCCCGCCAACACCGGCGTACCCGGCGGCACCGACCGCGCGCGGGCACTTTCCCCGTCTATGTCCGCTACACGGTGACCACCATGTCGGGCACCAATCCCGACGGCTCCCACTACTCCGACCCGGGCATCCCCTGGGTGAGCTACTTCAACGGCGGGGACGCGCTCCACGGCTTCGTCCGACCGGGCTACGGCTATCCCCAGAGCGACGGCTGCGTGGAGATGCCCATCGCCAACGCGGCGGTCGTCTTCCCGTTGACCCCGATCGGCACGCTGGTCACCGTCGCCTGAGCCGCCCGGGCGGCTCTGCCGGCCCGGGGGCCAACCGCGGGCCAACCGCCGCACGAGCTCAGCGCGGCGGTTGCGCCGACGGGAACCGCGGTGGCCGGCGTTCCCGTACCGCGGCGAGGCCTTCCTTGGCGTCGGGTCCGAGGAAGCCGAGCATCTCGAGCGCGAGCGACTCGCCGAAGAGCGGCGCGGAGGCTGCGATCCAGCGGTTGAGGACTCGCTTCGTCCATTGGACCGCGGTCCGACTGCTGTCCGCGAAGCCGCTCGGCGATCGCGAGCGCCTCCTCGAGCACGTCCGCGTCCGGGACGCACCGGGTGACGAGGCCGATGCGCTCCGCCTCGGACGCCTCGATGAACTCACCGGTCATGAGGTAGTACTTCGCCTTCGCCATTCCGCAGAGCAGGGGCCAGACGATCGCCGCGTGGTCACCCGCGGCGACGCCGAGTCGCACGTGGCCGTCGGAGAGCCGGGCCGATTCTCCGATGATGCTGACGTCGGCGAGGAGCGCGACCGCCAGACCGGCGCCGACGGCCACGCCGTTGATTGCCGAGACGATGGGCTTCGCCGAGCCGAGCATGGTCTCGACGATGGCCCGCGTGTCGTGCCACTGCTCGACGACCGTGTCGTGGTCGGTGGTCATCTGCTCGATCATCTCGAAGATCGCCTCCGGCCGAGAACGCCGATCCCGCGCCGGTGATCACGGCCGCCGCGGCGCCCTCGTCGCGCGTCGACGACCCGCCAGATCTCCGAGAGCTCGCGGTGCAACCGCGGGTTCGCCGCGTTCGAGGACCTCGGGACGGTCGATGGTCACGAGGACCACGCCCGGCGCCGGTCGCTCGAAGCGAAGGTGCTCGAACTCCTCGTAGGAGGCCGAGCGGGGCCCGGCCGAGCGCGCTCGGGCGTCATCGGTCGGCCACCTCGAGCAGGGGGTGCTCGAGCCCGAGCTCCGCGAGGGTGCGCTCGGGGCTGACGCGGCTCGGCCATGCCGGCGTCGCGCCCTCGGCCTCGAGGACGTAGACGTTCCAGAAGGTTCGAGCCCGGCCGGTGCCATGTCCGCGTAGAGGCGGCGTCTCGATCTCGGGGCGGCGGGTCAGCCCTGCTGCTTCGAACTGCCGGTCCACCAGCGGAACGACGCGATGGTCAGATGGCCCTCGACGAGGTTTCCCTCGGCGTCGACGGCGAGGTCCTCCTCGGGCACCGGGCCGTGAAGTCGGTCGCCCAGCTCGGATAGTGCGCCACGCGTTCGGGGCAGGACCTTCCCCTCGAAGTGCCCGTCCGCGCCCGAGTCGTTGACGCCGAAGGACGGGATCGTCGCGTAGAGATAGCCCCCGCAGACCCGGGCGAGCTCGCGGATGGCCGTCCGGAACCCGGTCGGGAGGCAGGTGCTCGAGGATCTCGAGCGCGGTCACCAGCTCGAAGGCCCGGTCCTTCCACGGGAGCCCGGCGAAGAGGTTGGCCACCCGGAGATGGCCGGCCGCGCCCGGGCGCGGGGTGGTCGACCGCGAACTGGCTCACGTCGCATCCCTCGGCATCGATCCCCCGCTCGCGGAGGACCTCGACCAGGTACCCGGTCGCGCATCCGACGTCGAGGGCGTTCGGGACCCGGAAGTTGCGCCAGAGCAGCCAGCCCGCGATGTCCGCGTTGGAGGCGATCCGGTCGTAGCGCGCGATAACCCGAGCGGCCCTCCCGGTCGCCCGACGCGTCGCGGCCCTCGCCGAAATAGCTGCCTGCGTAGGTCGCCGTCGATCCCGGCGTCGTGGGCCTCGGCCGCGGCCAGGCCACGCTCCGCGGCGCTCGCAAGCTCGTGGTCGTCCGCTCCATCAGCCGCCGGAGCCCGGCATGCCGTGGTGGTCGCGGCCCGGACGAGTGCCCGCCGCCCCCCGTCGATCACCCTCTGCCGCGGCGCCTCGGGCATGCGGCGACATTACTGCCTGGCCTCACCAGGCCGGCCCCGGCACCTTGCGCACCACGTCGACGGCGGATCGCTCTCCACCGACGAGGAAAAAAGTCACTAAAAGTGTGGAGTTAATCACTCTACAGCGGCTATTGTGGCCCAGAGGAGCCTCGACTGAAGGACAGGGAGATGGCCAGGAGACGTGGGTCCGCGGGAGGATCAGGGATGAGCGAGCAGCCCGCAACCGTGGATCAGCATCCGTTCCAGGAGATGACCGCCTCCGAGGTCGCGCGCGAGAAGGGTCGGCCCCGTGACGCCGGGCGCGGATCCGACCCGTGCCCCGGCAGCAGAGCCCCGTGAGGAGCAGCGACGCGGTCCGACGTCGCGCCGGCCGCCTCGCTCGTCGGCTCGCTGTCGGTCTTCTCGCTCGCCGACGTCCTCTCGATGCTCGCGACGACCTCCCAGACCGGCGAGCTCCAGGTGGTCGACCGACACCGCCGGTGGCCGGCTCTGGCTCGACGGACGGGCAGCTCTCGAACGCGCAGGTCGGCTCGGCGACGACCATCGGGCAGTCGGTGTTCGAGCTCGCCTGTCTCACCGAAGGGTGGTTCTACTTCACCATGGGGGCGGCCTCCTTCGAGCGGCCAGCCTCGCGTGTCGGTCGAGAGCGGTGCTCCGCGAAGTGCGTCCGCAGGTGGACGAGTGGCAGCGAGATCCGCTCGGTCGTGCCCGTCGACGCGCTGGTGAGCCTCTCGCCCACCCCTCCGGGACACGACGTGCAGATCCGGAGCGACCAGTGGCAGGTCCTGACCACCGTCGGGCACGACCGGCAGGACGGTCAACGACGTCCTCGACGCGATCGGCGGGGACCAGATCAGCGGGCTGCGCACCTTGCGCGATCTCAGTGCCGCCGGCCTCCTCAGTCGTCACCCCGGCATCCGAGCGGGAGGCTCGGCACGGTGCCGACCTTCGGCGCCGCCTCCCCGCTCATCCGGGACCCGGTGCCGGGATCCCTGCACCCTCGGTGGGCCCGGCGAGCTCGGTCACGGTGCCGCCGCCACCGGGCACCGAGCCGGTCGCGGTCGCGAGCGACGAGCGTGTCGGCAGCCTGGCCGACGTGACCGTCATGCCCCCGCCGATCGCGGGCGACCCGTGGGCGCCGATCGGAGAACCCGCGGCGCTCGAAGGACGACGGCGCAGCCTGACGCACGGCGTCGCCCCGGGTTCGGGGTCAGCGAGGACTGCGACCGGTCGGTGAGGCGTTCGGCCAGCGCGCGGAATGCGCGCCCCCGATGGGAGACCGCGTGCTTCTCCTCGAGGTGACAGCTCCGCGAAGGTCCGCCCGTCCAAGCCGTCGGGCACGAACACCGGGTCGTAGCCGAAGCCGGATGCGCCGGCCGGCGAGGGTGCGATCGTCCCGTCGACGTCGCCGTCCATCCAGATCTCGTCACCGTCGGGAAAGGCCACGAAGGCGACGCAGCGGAAGCGGGCCCGGCGCCGGTCCGGTGCGGTCGCCCCCGCCCGTTCGAGCTCGTCGAGGAGCTTGGCCACGTTCTCCGCGTAGGCCGGCGTGGGGCCCGGCAAAGCGTGCCGAGTAGACGCCGGGCGCGCCGCCCAAGTGTCGTCGACCTCCAGGCCGGTGTCGTCGGCGACCGCTGCCATGCCGGTCGTGTCGAGCATGGCTGCGCGCCTTGAGGCGGGCGTTGTCGACCAGCGTGTCACCGGTCTCCTCGACGTCGGGCACCGACTCGGGCCGGGACAGCAGCGCGAGCGCCGGGCACCTCCGAGAGGATCGAGCGGATCTCCGCCGACTTGTCCGGGTTGGCGCTCGCGAGCACCAGGCGGAGCTCGCGGGGGTCACCGGGGCGGCGGGGGCGACCCGAGCGACGCGGACTGGAGGGCGAGCGAGCTGTCCGATGCCGTGCTCGGCGAGGCGCAGCAGCTCGTCGAGCTCTCCCTTGGTGAAGGGCATGCCTTCGGCCGTGCCCTGGACCTCGATGAAGCGGCCGGAAGAGGTCATCACCACGTTCATGTCGACCTCGGCCCGGCTGTCCTCCTCGTAGGGCAGGTCGAGCATGCAGACGCCATCGACGATGCCGACCGAGACGGCGGCGACCGCCTCGCCGAGCGGGTGGGACCGCAGCATGCCGGCCTGGACGAGACGGGTGAGGGCGTCGTGCAGCGCGACGTAGGCCCCGCAGATCGACGCGGTCCGCGTGCCACCGTCGGCCTGGAGGACGTCGCAGTCGACGGTGACCTGCAGCTCGCCGAGCGCGACCATGTCGCAGACCGAGCGGAGCGAGCGCCCGATCAGCCGCTGGATCTCCTGGGTGCGACCTGACTGCCGGCCCTTGCGCCGCCTCGCGGGTGACCCGCTCGCCCGTCGAGCCGGGCAGGAGCGAGTACTCGGCGGTGACCCACCCCTTTCCGCCGCCGCGCATCCACGGCGGAACCCGCTCCTCGACGGAGGCCGTGCAGAGCACCTTGGTCCGTCCCATCGACACCAGCACCGATCCTGGGGCGAAGATGGTGAAGTCGCGGACGAACTCGGCGGGTCGAAGCTGGTCGATCGCCCGTCCGTCCGTACGCGCCGCCGACGCACCGTTCCCGGCGCGCGGTCACAGGACGTACTCCGCGCCGATCGATGCCTGCTCGACCTCGCCGCCGAAGGAGGCACGCGCCTCGGCCGCGACCGCCTCCGCCCCGACCGTCGGCCAACGGTGCGTGAGCACCAGCCGGGGAACTTCCGCCGCACGGGCCTGCTCTCCTGCCTGTCGTCCGCTCAAGTGACCCGTGGTCCCTTCGTGCTCGTGGGTATAGGTCGCCTCGCACAGCGCGAGATCGAGCCCGGTCCCGAGGTCGGTGAGCGACCAGCCGGGACCCGAGTCGGCAGAGTAGCCGAGGGCCCGGCCGAAGCCCCCGATCCGCACTCCGAGCGTCTCGACGCCGTGGTCGGTGCGGTGGAACGAGCAGGTCAGCTCTCCGACTGCGATCGAGTCGCCGTCCCCGACCGCCTGCCAGGCGAACACCGGCCGCCGCACCAGGTCTGCGGCATGCGCCTCGAGCTCGCCGGGTCCGAAGAGGAGGAGACCGTGCGGTCGAGCACGAAGCGCGCCTGGGTGGCGAGACAGTGGAGATCGGTCCAGTGGTCCGAATGCCGCGTGGGTGACGACCACCGCGTCGAGCGACGCCGGGTCACAGACCTGCTGGAGGTTGGCGAAGGTGCCTGGTCCGGCGTCGAGGAGCAGCCGGGTCGACCCCGCGGTGACCAGGTAGCCACTACCCGCACCCCCCGGTCCCGGCCAGCTGCCGTCGCATCCGAGCACGGTGAGGAGGAAGCGCTCCATACCGACCGGCCGGCGGTCGTCCTCGGCTGCCGCCCGGTGGTCGGGCACCGACAGGTGGGTTGGCACCTCCTCGAGGCCCTAGAAGAACGTGATGTGCTTCGCCCGCTCGGCGACCACGTCGAGGTCGTCGGTCCAGGCGCCCGTCGAGAGGTACTTCCAGCCGCCGTCGGCCGAGACCACGACGATCGTGCCGTGCTCGAGCGACTCGGCGACCCGGACCGCGGCGGCGAGCGCGGCGCCGGTGGACACTCCGGCGAAGATCCCGACATCGGTCAGGCGGCGGGTCCACACGATCGAGCTCGCGTGGCCGGACGATGCGCTTGCCGTCGAGCAGCTCGGCGCCGCCGTTGTCGAGGAAGATCGGCGGGATGTAGCCGTCGTCGAGGTTGCGCAGGCCGTCGACGAGCTCGCCCGCCGGCGGCTCGACCGCCAGGACCTTCACTTCGGGATTGCGCTCCTTCAGGAAGCGCCCGGCGCCGAGGAGCGTCCCCGAGGTGCCGAGCCCGGCCACGAAGTGGGTGACGTCGGGGCAGTCGCGCCAGATCTCGGGCCCGGTCCCCTCGTAGTGCGCCTTCGGGTTCGCCTGGTTCGCGTACTGGTAGAGGAACACCCACTCGGGATGCTCCTCGGCGAGCGCACGGGCACGGCGCACCGCGCCGTTCGACCCCTCGCCCGCCGGGCGACTCGATGATCTCCGCGCCCCAGACCTCGAGAAGCTGCCGTCGCTCCGCCGACACGTTGGTCGCAAGGACGACCTTCAGGTGGTAGCCCTTGACCCGGCACACGAGCGCCATGCCGATGCCGGTGTTGCCCGAGGTCGGCTCGATGAGCGTCTGCCCGGGTTGGAGCAGGCCGTCCTTTTCGGCCTCCTCGATCATCGACGAGCGCGATCCGGTCCTTGACCGAGCCGCCGGGGTTCTGGCCCTCGAGCTTGACGAGCAGCCGGACGTCCGGACAGGGGCTCAGCTCGGTGACGTCCACGAGCGGCGTGTTGCCGATGAGCTCGAGGACCGAACCGTAGGTGGTCATGGCGCATGGCCCGGGGGCGGAGCGGCAGCACCTCCTGCGACCGCGGGCAGGATCGACAGTTCGTCGGAGTCCGCCACCGGGGTGTCGAGCGCGGAGAGGTAGCGCACGTCGTCGTCGTTCACGTAGACGTTGACGAACTTGTGGAGGGAGCCGTCCCCGTCGATCACCTGGCCGGCGAGACCCGGATACTGCTGCTCGAGCCCACGGAGGACCTGCCCGACGGTCGAGCCCTCGACCGACACGGTCTTGGCGCCCCCGGCGTGGGGACGGAGCACGGTCGGCAGGTTCACACGGACGGGCACTGGGTCTCCTTGGTCGGCGGTTCGCTCGGACGGTTTCCTGCGCGTGGCCCGGCAAGCCGGGAGATGCAAAAGATGACTAGTTCACTTGGGATTCTACCGGGGTCCGAGGGTCACCGGTTCCTCGGTGACCGTGGTGTCGACGATCCGGTAGCTGCGCACGACCGGCTGGATGTCGCGGAGGGAGACGAGGACGTAATGCCAGCCCGGATCAGGTGCCTGCTCGACGTCGGTGGCCGAGGGGTACGCCTCGGTGTGGGTGTGGGAATGGAAGACCCCGATGATCTCGTACCCGTTGGCTTCTGCGTCGCGGTCGGCCCGGAGGTGCTCTTTGGGATCGACGGTGTAGAGCTTCGCCGAGGCGGCGACGTTCGGGGTCGGGTAGCAGGAGGTAGCGGAGGACGCCTCGGGGTCGCCGGCCAACAGACCGCAGGCTTCGTCCGGCAGACCGGCCAGGCAGTGGGCCACCATCCGCTCATAGACGTTCCGGGTGAGAATGAGCATGGTGTCGATCACGCTAGAGCACGGCACCGCGCCTGCGATCGACCACGGTCGACCGAATCGCCACCCTGTCCGCCTGGGACGCCGGCCAGGGCGGCGACGCGTGCCTGACCCGATGCAGACGCGTGCCTGCCCCGATGCCGCGGCCGACTACGGTCCCGACACATGGCCGCGGCGAAGAAGAAGACGACGCGGAGGTCCTCCCCCGGCGGAAGCGGTGCTCGCTCCTCGACGCAGGCCGCGCAGGATCGGAGCCGGCCGGTCGCGTCCAACCGGCGAGCCCGCTACGACTACGACATCTTGGACACCGTCGAGTGCGGGATGGTGCTCCAGGGGTCGGAGGTCAAATCGCTCCGGGCCGGCCGGATCGCGCTCCAGGACGCGTACGCAAGGATCGTGGACGGCGAGCTGTGGCTCTACGGCGTGCACGTGCCCCCCTATGCGCAGGCCAACGGGTTCGGCGCGCACGATCCGGACCGCCGGCGCAAGCTCCTCCTCCACCGCCGCCAGATCGACGAGTGGATGGGACGGACCCAGCAACAGTCGCTCACCCTGGTTCCGCTCTCGATCTACTTCCGTGACGGCCGGGCCAAGGTGGAGATCGCGCTGGCCCGCGGACGGAGACGCTACGACAAGCGGCACGCGATCGCGGAGCGCGAGGCCGGGCGCGAGGCGGCCCGCGAGGTGAGGGCCGCGGTGCGACGGACCGGAGCCCCCTGACACCCGCTCCGGATCGGGACCCGGCCGGGTGGAGCAGCCGGTAGAATGTGGTGCCTCACCGGGCCAGGTCCCGGCGGATCCCACACCACAAGGGGGTGACAGGCTTCGACTCCGGTCGTCGATGCAGGAGAAGCGAGCCGTGGTCTCCGGAGCCACGTTAAAGAGCCGGAACACAAAACAAACGCCGAGCCTCAGCTCGCGCTCGCTGCCTAAGAACAGCGACGTCCGGCCGGTCCCCGTCCCACGGGCCGGGTCCGGGCGACATCAAGTGGGACTCACCTGAGCAGCTGCGCCGACGGGCCGCCAGGGACAACTGAGTCGGATACGGGCCGGTGTTGCCGCCGGTAGCGGTGCCGGCCCCGACAACCTATTGCCGGCTGCGCTCGGAGAAGGCCTGCTGAGAAGCCGGAGGACGCGGGTTCGATTCCCGCCACCTCCACTCGGGGGTGTTCATGAAAGGACGCCCTGAGTTCACGAATCCCTCCGTAGGGAGTGACGGTCGAGTTCATGACTCGTCCGCTGCCCCGAAAGAAGAAATCACCGGCCCTTGGGCCGGTGATTTCATGCAGGTCTGCCTGTTGACGGTGAGCGTCAAGGCGCGGCGCGTCAGTCCTTGGTGACGAGTTTCTCCGCTGCCCCTTGTCGCCGGTCAGCCAGGTGGCGCCTGCGACTGCGGTTCCACTAGCGCGATCTTCTTGATCTCCCGGCGCTCGGGCAGCGTGAACTTCGGTGGTCGCCCACCGGCGTATTTGGGGGCCAAGGAGTCGAACCCGTCGTCGTTGAAGTTGTGCAGCACCTCTCGGACCCGATCGGGCGAGGTGAAGGCCACCTTGGCGATCTGGGCCACATCCATCCCCTGGGCCGAGAGCAACACCATCTGGGCTCTTCGCCAGCGCACTACCGAGCCCGAGGAACGCCGCACGATCTGGAGCAGGCGTCTGCCCTCGTCGTTGGTGATCTCTCGAACGCGCACCCCTTCGCGCACTTGACCTCCTTTTTCGCGAGAGGCCAATTCTGCGCGATGGGATGCTCAGAGTGGTGGACGCGCCCGCCCAACGTTGCCGGTCACGGCACTAGCTCGGCCCGAACACCGGTACGGCGCTTGGAGCGTTGGCCTCGGATCGGACGGGACGGGGCCGACGGATCGTGTGGTGCCGAGAATGTCATCCGAGTGATCTGATTCCCTTACATGAGTAGGACGTTCGTCGATCGGCCTTCGACGACAATGCTGGGCCATGGCGCTCTCTTTCCTCTCCCTCGCGTTCGTCAGAGTGCGTTCGTGACCTGGCCGGATGAGGCTCTCGGCACCCACACTGCGCGGACTCGGCTTGAGGGTGCACCCTGCACCCTGCCCCCGTGCACGGAACGTGTCACTGTTTATGGGGCGTCAGCCCGTGGCGATGACCTCGCCGAACTGCACGGTGTCCAAAGTGACTCCAGGGGCCTCCGTTCCCGCGGGTGGAGCAGCATTCTTTGCCTGTTCCTCGGTCTCGAAGACCACAACGGACACGCCGTGGAAGTTGTCCAAGGCCACGAAGTAGGCCGCAACGAATCCTGCCGCATCCCTCAGCGTCGGGAGCAACTGTTCCAGCCCGTGCTTCGCCTCGTCGAGATCGTCGATCTTCGCCTGGATAACGTTGGCATGCATCGGTCAGGCTCCCTTTTACTCTCGCGACGGTGACACGGCATCGTGCCAGCAGCTTTCGGCGCACGGCGGCGGTCGTGCCTGGACTCCCTCGCCCCCGCTGCCGATGATGGCTACACGGCTACCACGGTTACGACCTCTTCAAGGCCCCGGAAGTCGTCGATGTTCCTGGTGTAGAGCGGCAGGTCGACGGCGGCGGCGGTAGCGGCGATGAGCAGGTCGACCGCCCGAGCCCCGCGCGCCTTCCGACCCGATGAAGCCACAGCCGAGTAGACGCGCCCATAGGCGCGCGCCGCCGCAGTGTCGAATGGCAGGGCGTCGAACGTTGCTTCGGTCCGCTGGAGGCGGTCTTGCCGGACCCCGCGCTGGTGGGCATCGGTCGCGACGTGGGGTCCGGCCGCAAGTTCAGCAAGGGTCAGGGCACTGATGGCGAGCTCGGTGGGCAGCACCTGTGGATCGAGCCGCTCGAGGTCGAGGACTACCGAGGTGTCGATGACCCCGCGGGAGGGGCGCTCAGCCACGGGGACGGGCGTCTTGGGAGGCAACCGCATCGAGGTCCCTCCGGAAGTGCTGGTAGTCGACAGGGACAGCACCTCGGAACATTGCGATCGCGGTCTCTGTCGGGACGAACCGGTGCCGCCGCAGGGGCGCCAACTCTCCGATCGGGGTGCCGTTGCGCATCACGACGTAGGTCTCACCTTCGTCGAGTCCGCGCATGATCTGCCCGCTGTCGTTCCGTAGCTGTCGCTGGTTGATCTCCTTCACGCCACCACTGTAGCACGTGGTGCTACGCGCTCTACGCGTCATATGTAGCGGTTTCGGCGGCCGCGAGCGGCATCGCGCCACGAGCACGAGCGTAAAGACCGCCGGCAGCAATCAACCCCCTGCGTCTCGACCTCCAGGACACACGGCGGACACACGACCAGCGGAGGGTCAGTCACCGACTGACTTCGGCGATTGGCGACGCGGCATCGGAGGACCGCTCGAACTTGACCGGATCGAGAATCCGGTACGCGAGCAACTTCACCCGGTCGGTGAGGAGGAACCACACCAGCGCATAGCCCCAGACCAAGGCTGCATACCCCCAGCCGAGGGATGTCATGAAGACCCCGTACACGGCGATCAGGGTCGCCAACGCCTGCGTGCCGAGCACGGCCAGCAGGAGGATCCGAGCCGGCCGTATCGACCAGAACGGACCACGGGTCGCGCGAGGAAGATCGTCAAATGCCCCGCCACCGAGAGCATCAGGTACATCAGGGTCTGCAGGTGCGCATGGTCGAGGTGGAACACCTTGTCGCCCAGGTAGAACAAGCCGAAGGCGGCGATCGGACCGATGACGCCGAGCACGGTGGCGATCCCCAGCACGAGGCGCATGTTCCACGCCTCGGGGTGGTCCCTGTAACGCACCTCGTCGTAGGCGATAGACAGGATCGCGCCGTCGTTTAGCAGTGCCAACATCACGATCTGTATCGCCGTGACCGGGAAGAAGTTGAAGACCAATATCACGGCCGACACGAACAGCAGCACCCGCAGGGTCTCCGCGATGCGGTAGATCGCGTAGCTGTTCATCCGCTGGAAGATCCTCCGGCTCTCCTTGATCGCGTCGATGATCACCGAGAGACCGGGAGTGGCCAGCACGATAGATGCCGCTGCCCGCGCCGCATCCGTGGCACCCGAGACGGCAATGCCGCAGTCGGCCTTCTTCAGCGCAGGGGCGTCGTTCACTCCGTCGCCCGTCATGCCGACAATGTGACCTCGCTTCTGGAGAACGTCGACGATCTGGAACTTGTGCTCCGGGAAGACTTGAGCGAACCCATCGGCATCGTCGATCGACTCGGCTGACGCCGTTGTCGCGTCGTCCTTGACGTCACCCAGCCCGGTGGCATCGAGGATGTCCGTGCCCATCGCGAGCTTCCCGGCCGTCTCCCGGGCGATGGCCACGGCATCACCGGTGACCATCTTCACGTCCACGCCCATCTGGAACGCGGTGGCGATGGTCACCTTGGCGTCGTCCCGTGGTGGGTCGAACAGGGGCAGCACTCCGACGAAGTTCCACGGTCCGTCCCCGTCGGCTCGGGCCACACCCAACGAGCGGAACCCTCGAGCCGCGAACCCGTTGACGGCTGCGTCGACGTCCGCCTTCACCTGCGATGCATTGGCTGACAGCTCCAGGATCACCTGGGGCGCACCCTTCGTCACCTTGAACGAGGACCCGTCGGCGTCCGTGGCGCTGGCCTCCGTACACTTGCGCACCGCATCGAACGGCTGGAACTCGGCCACGTGATAGTCGTCCAACGACTGATCATCCGCCAGGCCGCCGAGAACTGCCATATCGATGGCGTCGGCGTCATCGGCGCGTGAAGCCAGGGATGCGTCGAGGATGACCTGTCTCGGGGTGAGTGTGCCGACGGTGAAGGGATCGCCCAGGGTCAGCTTGTTCTGGGTCAGGGTTCCTGTTTTGTCCGTACAGAGCACGTCCACGCCTGCCAGTTCTTCGATGGCCACCAACCGGCTGACGATGGCCTTCTTCGAGGCGAGTACTCGGGCACCGACGGCCATCGTCACCGACAGAACCGTCGGCATCGCCACCGGAATGGCTGCCACGGTGAGGACGAGGGCGAACTGCAGGGTCGTGAAGAACGCGTCACCGCGGATGGCGGAGGCGACGATGATGACCACGACCATGGCCACTGCCAGAATGATCAGGAAGGTGCCGATCCTGAGGACTGCGCGTTGGAAGTGGCTGACGCTCTGGGCTTCCTGCACGAGCTCCGCGGTCTGCCCGAAATACGTGTCCGCACCCGTCGCGAAGACGAGCGCGCCGATCTCGCCTTGGCGGATGATCGAGGCGGAGAAGACCGCGTCTCCGGTCTGCCGGCTGGCGGGCAGCGACTCCCCGGTCAGTGTCGACTGGTCCAATTCGATCGGGTCGCCGTCCAGCAGGCGTGCGTCTGCGGGCACGATGTCACCCAGGCGGAGGCGGATGACGTCTCCTGGTACGAGCTCACGCGATGGTGGAGTGACCCACTTGCCATCCCGTTTGACACGGGCCTTGATGGCCAACTCGGACTTGAGGGCGGCGATGGCCTGGCCCGCCTGCCGCTCTTCCCAGAAGCCGATTCCTGCGTTGGCCAGGAGCAGGACGAGGATGATGAAGAAGTCGGGCCAGTGCTTGAGCACGCCGGACAGGACCACTGCTGCCTCGATCATCCAGGGGATGGGCCCCCAGAAGTAGGTGAGGAACTTGAGCAGCGGGTTGACCCTCTTCTCGACGACCTCGTTCGGGCCGCACTGCGCGAGGCGTTTCTCCGCTTCGACCTGGGTGAGGCCATCAGGCGACGATCCCAGGCGCTTCTCGAGCTCGGCGACGGGAAGGGTCTTCAGGTCGTCGATCACATCGGGCTTCGAGCCGGAAGCCTCGTGTTCGGTGTCGCCAGAATCCATCGCGGTCTCCTGTGACTCAAGGGATGGGGCAGCGGTTGCCCTTTTCTCGAGGCGCCACTACCACTCTGCCGCGCCTGGACGCGCCTGGTCCTCCTCCAAATTCCGGAGAGGCCGGCGCCGGCAACCGTGGGTGCACCTGCGTACGCCGTCGGTTCCGTGTCCCTGACGTCACGACTCGCCGAATCCCGCCGGGCGTCGCCTCGGGTGGTCCGCACCTGCCAGTTGCAGCGGCAGATCGGACCCCCCCGCGACGTGTGGCGAACGAATCAGTGTGCTGCCGAGTACGCGGTCTCCTGGGCCTGGACGTCCGTCACCAGGTTTCCGAGCGCCAGGTTGATGTCGTACAGGTGGAGGCCCCAGGTCGGACCGAGTGCCGGCTCGACCATCGGCCGTCCCGCGACGTCCAGGGTGCCGACCTGGAGCCATGTGGCCCCCCGATCGCTCTGGCACGCCGCCGTGTAGAGATCTGGATAGGTGACCCACGGCGTGCTGACCGGCGGCGGCGGAGACTTCGACGTCACCGTCAGGAAGTACGGGTCGAGAGTGGCCGCACCGCCGGCGATCGCAGCCGGATTGACACAGGCGACCTGAAGGCCGGTCGTCTCGGTCTGTCCCGACTGGAGACTGACCCCCTGGCCGGGTCGACCGAAGAGTGAGCTGTTCGGCGGCTGCGAGGAGAAAGTCGAGTACGCGATGACGCAGCCCGTCTGGCTGGAGGAGGTGCACACTGGCAGGTGCTCGAAGGTGGCGCCGACCGTCTGGCCCACCGGAACGGTCACGTTGCCCCCGGCGATGATCGCCGAGACGGTGCGCGCCCGCAGCGACGGGTCGGGGTCGACCTGACTGGCGAGGAGCCTGATCAACATCGCCGCTCCCTGCGAGTGGCCGATGAAGATGACGGGTCGGCCGTCGTTGTCGTGGGCGAGGTAGTCCTTCCACGCCGATAGGACGCTGTCGTAGGCGACGGTGTCCGCCTGCGGGTCGGCTCCGAGCCCCTTCGCGAGCGACGACTCGGTCCGCTGGCGGTACATGGGTGCCCACACCCTGCAGACCTGCGAGAAGCGCGACGCCTGTGCGACCGCCGCACCGATCTCCGCGGGTTGCACGGTCAAATCGGCGTTGTCCGAGTGTTGGGTGCTGACCGTCGGGTAGACGTAGAAGCAGTCGAAGCGCGACGTCGGATCGCTCGCTGCAACCTGGGTCGTGCGCGGCCCACTCGGAGGCACGACCGTCGACCCGAGGGACGAGGTGCAGGGATCGTCGGTTTGGTCCGGGCGGCACAGCCAGACAGTCCCTGTTCCGTCCGTCGTCGGCGTCGGGCCACCGGTCGACGTCGCGGTCGAGGGACTGGACCCGCAACCCGTCGCGAGGAGCACGACCAGGACGACGACCGCCGCACCCGCCACTCCCCGACCGCGGGCCCGATATCCCCTCCGCGCAGATATGCATCCTGGTTGCATATCGGTACAATGCTCGACAGTGCCCGTGAAGTCAACCGACGTCTACCGGTTCGGCGACCTGTTGGCCCTCGCTCGCCAGAGCTGGATCCGGCAGATGGCGAGGGGTCTCCACGCTCGCGGGTACGAGGACTACCGGATGACCGATGCCGCGACCATGCGCCGACTGCTCGTGGCGCCGATGTCGATCGGCAGGCTCGGTGCGGCGCTCGGGATCTCTCGCCAGGCCGCACGTAAGGTGGCCGACGGACTGAAGGCCCGCGGGTTCGCGGTCATGGAGCGCGACGCCGCGGACACCCGCCAGGTGAACGTCATCCTCACGGACGCGGGTGAGGCGTACGCCAGAGCCGTCACGATGATGATCCGGCAGCTCAACCGCGACCTCGCTCGACGAGTGAACCGGAGCGACCTCGTCAGCGCGGACACCGTGCTCCGGGCCGTGCTGTCCGACCAGCATACGAAGAATCTGGCCGAGTCCCTCGACCCACCGAACGGTGGCGCGTAGGAGGGAGTTCCGAAGCACCATCGCCAGTGCGGACGGTCCAAGCGGTCGTTCGTCGGTACCCGCATAGCCTGGCGTCATGCGACAGGTCTGCGACGGAGGCCGGACCCGGTGAGCGTCGGCCGACCGGACGACGGACCCGGTCGTTGACCTCGGTCGGTCCCATCGTCACGGGCGTGGAGAGGGAGCGCAGCCTGCACCTCTGGGCCCGGCCGTATGGGGTGACTGCTCAGGCCGGCAAGAATCTCGCACCTCTCTCCTGCGGCCTTCGCGACCGCTGTGGCCGCCAGGTGCCGGCTCGCGGTCGGCACCCCTCGCCGCCGGATGGTCCTGCATGGCTCGACTGCTGAACCGTTCCGACGCCGCGAGTGGCCCGTCGCCCGTGGCCATCCACGAACTGAGCCGGCGGCGCCACATCGGCATCCTGGTCATCTGCTGCATGAGCCTGCTGATCGTGGGTCTCGACGTCACCATCGTGAACGTGGCCCTGCCCTCGATCGGACGCGAGCTGCACGCGTCGCTGTCCGGTCTCCAATGGGTCGTCGACGCCTACACCCTGGTGCTGGCCAGTCTGCTGATGCTCTCGGGCTCGACGGCCGACCGCCTCGGCCGGCGACGCACCTTCGTGATCGGGCTTGCGGTCTTCTCGGCCGGGTCACTGTTGTGCAGCCTCGCCCCCAACATCGGCCTGCTGGTCGTCTTCCGGATGCTCCAGGCCGTCGGAGGTTCGATGCTCAACCCGGTCGCGATGTCGATCATCACCAACACCTTCACCGAACCACGCGAACGCGCGCAGGCCGTCGGCGTGTGGGGTGCAGTGGTGGGCATCTCGATGGCCCTCGGGCCCATGGTCGGCGGCTCGCTGGTCTCCTCGGTCGGTTGGCGGTCCATCTTCTGGATCAACCTCCCCGTCGGCCTCACGGCCATCGTCCTGACACTGCGCTACATCCCCGAGTCCAGGGCGGAGCGCGCCAGGAGGTTCGACCCGATCGGCCAGGTGCTGATGATCCTCCTCTTGTCGACGCTGACCTACGCCATCATCGAGGCACCCGGCAAGGGCTGGACCTCGCCGCTGATCGTCGCCGCGTTCACGGCCGCGGGCGTCGGCCTCGCCGGCATCCTCTGGTACGAGCCGCGGCGCAAAGACCCGTTGCTCGACCTGCGCTTCTTCCGATCGATCCCTTTCGCATCGGCGACGATCACCGCGGTGGCCGCCTTCGCGGCACTCGGAGGGTTCCTCTTCCTCAATACCCTGTACCTCCAGGACGTGCGCCATCTCTCGGCCTTCGAGGCGGGCGTCGACACCTTGCCGATGGCGGTCATGACCATGGTGATGTCGCCCCTCTCGGGCCGGGTCGTGGGGAACAGAGGCTCGCGGATTCCGCTCGTCGCAGCCGGCACCGCCCTCGTCCTCTCCTGCATCATGCTCACCCGCATCGACCCGGTGACGCCGTTCACCTGGCTGTTCATCGCCTATGCCGTCTTCGGCTTCGGCTTCGGCCTGGTGAACGCGCCCATCACCAATGCGGCAGTGTCCGGCATGCCGCGTGCGCAAGCCGGCGTCGCCTCCGCCGTGGCATCGACCTCACGCCAGGTCGGCCAGACGCTCGGGGTGGCCGTGGTCGGCGCGCTGGTGAGAACTCGTGCCGAAGGCTCGTTGGGGACCGGGTTCGCCGTCTCCACCCACGCGGGCTTCTGGCTACTCGCCGCCTGCGGTCTGGTGGTGCTGGTGCTCGGCTTCGTGGCCACGTCCCGCCGGGCCATTGCCTCCGCAGAGCGTACGGCAAAGGAGCTCAACCCGGAGGTGCTGACCCGGTCCCGACAGACCGCATGACGCCGACAACAGGCTGTTCGGACGCCACGCACAGGCGGCTCACGCATTCTTCGCCGCACCGCCGTTGTGGTCCGCGACGGCGTTCAGGAGGAGTGGGCACTCGACGGTTCGCGCCAGAGCCGCCAGACGGGCGGGGCGTCTCGCACGCGCAGCTCGTCGACCACCCGGAATCCCAATCGCCCGTACCAGGCCACGTTCTCTGCTCGCTGTGTCTCGGTGTAGGCGGGCAGCCCCTCGGCGCTGCACCGGTCGAGCACCGGGTCGAGCAACGAGGTGCCGATCCCGCGGCCCCGGAACAACGGGTCGGTGGCAACCAGCGCGAGGTACCAGTGGGGCTCCGTCGGATGCCGGCGCTCGACCTCCCGCAGCAGCTCGGCCGCCGCCCGTCGTCGAGCGACCCGCAGGAGCAGCGCAGCGGCCCGCAGGTCCCGCAGGAGCGCCCCGCGGCGCGTCCGCGGGAACGCGCCAGGCCGCAGCCATCCCGCGAAGCCTCGGACCCTGCCGGAGCGCACGACGTAGTGTTCCGCCTGCTCGGTGTCGACGTCGCGCAGGGCGGCCTCGAAGACACGCGGCAGCAGCGTGTACTCCCGCAGCAGGTCATCACCCGCCAGGAAGTCGAAGAGCGGGTCATCCCAGAAGGCACGTGACAGCATCGCCACGATCTCGCGATGGTCGGTGCCGGCCGCGACCCGCTCAACTGGAGGCTGCATCATGCACCGATCGATGCCGCACGATCTCCGTTCGGAGTCCTTCCACCTCGTCGACGAGCCGTTCGAGGAGCTCCACGATGTGCGCGTTGCTATAGCGGGACACGGGAGGTGATGCGGCCGGCGCCACGCGCTCGCCGTAGCCGACGCTCTGCATCAAGGTCTCGTACTCGAGCCCGAGAGTGTGGCCGAGCCCGGCCAGGACTCTCGGCGAGGGGCTGCGCACCCGGCCCTGTTCGAGCTTGTGGACGTAGGCCGTCGAACACCCCGCCGCGGCGGCCACCTCCTGGAGCGAGAGCCCGAGGTTCGCGCGCGCTCCGTAGAGGATCTCACCGAGCCCGCCGTTTTCTATCTTAGAGGACATTCCATCTACTATAGTAGATAGAATCCTCGGTGGCCCGGCCCCCGGGGTCGCCGCTCCTGGCCGCTCCCCTACTGGTTGCCCTCCGCCTGGTAGGCGCGGCACGGCTCGCCGCGCAGCGACCCGCATGCGGGAAGCGCGGCCGTCGGGTGCACGCCGCCTGCCTTGTCCACCACGAGCGTCGATGCGGCGATCCCCCCGAGACCGATCGTCGCCGTCTGGCCGCTGTCGACCGTATCGAACTGCCATGACGGCCGATCGCCCCCCGGCGCGGAGATCACGATCCGCAGCTCGGTCCCCGCCCGGAAGGTGTGGGCGATCGGGTCGACCGGGACCTTGACCAACGAGTACGAGCTCGGCGAAAGGGTGCGGGCGTCACTGCCGAGGTAGGTGGGGTCGGTGAAGAGGCTGGTCGAATCCGGCAGGTCCACCTGGTCGGAGCTGCGGAGGAAGCCCGAGGTCACGTACTCCTCCGTCGAGGCCGCCGGTCGCACCTCGGTGACCGTCACCTGGAAGTCCTCGACGGGTGCGGCCGACTCGACCCAGAGGTCGACCGTCGCGGGTCCGACGATCGAGATGTCCTTGGTGAACGGCACGGTCTGGAACGCGGCACCGTCCGCAGCGGGGACCGTCGTCCAATTCCACGGCGGGTCCGCCGCCCAGGCATTGGCGCCGGGGGCGAGATCGGTCGCGGGACGCACCGAGGGGTCGAGGACGAGCGAAGCGTTCGAGCCCGACTTCGGCGCCTTGGTGCTCAATGCTCCAGCAGCGCCCAGGTAGTACGTGAGGGTCCGTCCCCGCGGTGGCCATTGCTTCAGCGCCGCCGAGTACGTCGATTGTGGATCGCCGGCTCCCACCGGTCCGGCACCGCTGTCGAAGAAGACCTCCACCCGCCTGGTCTTCTTTGCGAAGAGAGTCTCGGCCTTCTCCACCGTCTTGGCCGTCGTGAAGCGGAGTGCGGGCAGCGGCGCCTGGGAGGTGGTGCCCGAGGCGGAGCCCGCGAACTGGTCGAGGATCGCCCCGGCGAGCGCATTGGGGTTGCTCGGCACCTTGTCGGCGACGTAGATGTCGAGGAATTCGAGCCACCGGCTGATGATCTGCGGATCGGTCGAGTCGATGTGGCCGCCGTTGACCATGTTGGCGAACACGGGCGTGGAGGCCGGCAGTGCATGGAGGAGCGCCGGCCACTGCGGGCCGGTCTGCTCGTCCTCGAGCGCTCCCGAGACGAAGACCGGCGCCGTCACGTGGGCCGCCCATCCGCTCATCGAGCGCGAGTCGAAGAGGGACGGGTCCCGTCCGGGTCCGGTTCCCGGTGCGACCAACTGCGGGCCGACCAGGCTGTCGAGGCTCTCGGACTGGTCGTGTAGCGCCTGGTTGGTCAGACAGGCCGACGACGAACCCCCGCTCGCGGCGAGCTCCGCGTCGATCTCGTAGTAGGCCCAGGGCTGCCCGACTCCCGACACCGGCGACGACGACAGTTGCGCGACGGCTCCACCCGAGTAGGTGGCGGCGGGCTTCGCGTCGTCGATCCGGTCGTTGATCCATCCGGCGGCGAACCCGTCGTTGTACATGCCGCCCGGATAGCCGGTGGAGAACAGGTCGTCGGTCGGGCTCATCGGCGCGATCGCCGCGAGATCGGGCGGAGCGGTGCCCGCGGCAGGAAACTGCGAGAGTCCCGAGTAGCTGATGCCGACCATCCCGACCTTGTGATTTGCCACCCAGCTCTGATGGGCGACGATCTCGACCGCGTCGTAGGCGTCATAGTCGGACGGGTAGCCGAACAGGTCGTAGGCACCGCCGGAACAGCCCGTCCCGCGCATCTGCAGGCTCACCGTCGCGAAGCCGTTGACCCGCGCGAGCACTGCGCCGACGTAGGTCGCGGAATCCGGAAGCAGGTTCGGGTCACCGCAGCCGGTGCACCCGGTGTGGAGGGCCGCGGCCAGCACGTAGGGGACCGGATCGGTCGGCCCCGCCACGTCGTAGCCGGAGTACTCGATGACGGTCGGACAGGGTGCACTCGCGGTGCACGTCGAGCCGTAGGGGTAGCGCACCGTCGCCGCGAGCTGGATCCCGTCCCGCATAGTCAGGTAGTTGAGGCCCTGGTGCATCGGCTGACCGGTGTAGAGCGCGGCGTCGGTCGGGGGGTTGGCACCGGGCGCGAGCACTGCGAAGGCAGGGGTCTCCTGGCCGGTCGTCGTGTCGTCCCAGACGTAGCCGGAGCCGGGGACGAGGTTCCGGATGACCAGCGAGCCGAGGGTGTCGGCGACACCCGGGTTGGCGGTGTTGGCGACGGCGGTGCCGTTCTGCAGCAGGGTGATCGAATCACCCGGCGCAGCCCCGGTCAGCCAGGCTTCCTCGACCGAACCATTGCCCTGCAGGCCCGAAGGTCCCGTCGCGCCCGCCGGGGCCGCACCGGTCGAGAACCCGACACCGAGCATCAGGCAGATCGCCAGCGCCGCGACGGCGCCACGTGGTCGACGGCTTCGCACCACTCCCCGTTCCCCCATTCCCCCGCTCCCCCGTTCTCTGCCGACAACCCGCGGCAGGCGAGCGGGACCGTCGGGCGCTCCGAGCGTAGTGCGCTCACCGTGGTGCGGGCTCGTGCCGCTCGCCACGCCGGCGGGCTGGGTCTTCCCCGTGCTCCCGAGCTGCCGTCGTCCCCGTGCTCGGCACAGCGCGCGGAACGATGACGCCTGCCCTCAGCGAAAGGAGCACGATCGTGACGTTGCAGGTCGTCGGAGCCGGGATCGGTCGGACCGGCACGACCTCACTCAAGCTCGCGCTCGAACAGCTGCTCGGTGGCCGGTGCTACCACATGCTCGAGGTACGCGAACGGCCCGAGGATCCGGACGCGTGGGGCGACGCCTTCGAGGGCAAGCCGCCGCGCTGGGACACCTTCTTCGACGGCTACCGGTCGGCCGTCGACTGGCCCGCGGCAGCGTTCTGGTCAGAGATCGCCGACGCCTACCCCGACGCGGTGATCCTGCTGTCGGTGCGGGACCCGGACTCGTGGTGGGCGAGCGCATCGAAGACCATCTTCCCCGCGCTCGCCACCTACTTCGCTCCCGACGCCCCCGACGACGGGTGGACCCGCATGGGACGGGGAATGATGGACGCGTTCTCCGCGGGGTGGCAGGAGGAGGACACGGCCAAGGCGGCCTACCTCGCGCACAACGAACACGTCCGCCGCACCGCGCCGAGGGACCGGCTGCTCGAGTGGCAGGTGGGCGACGGCTGGGAGCCGATCTGCGAGGCGCTCGGGCTCCCGGTGCCCGACGAGGCGTTCCCCCACGCGAACACGACCGCAGAGTTCAGAGCGGAGGTCGGCCTCGACGCGGACTAGCGCCAAGCTCCCGGCGCGTCCGAGCGGCGCCGCTCGGTCGGATGCGGCGACCGGTCGCCGGCGCCCGTACTGTGGAAACGAGCCACGATGAGCAAGCAGGCCGTCCCACCGCCGACGAGCGACAAAGCGAGCCCGACGGCGCCCCCGGGCCCGCCGGCCTGGCGCCACTATCTCTGGCCGCTCGCCATCGTCCTCTCCCTCCTCTTGTTCCTGGTGGTGCCGGCGACCCAGAGCCAACAGGTGACCGTCACCTACTCCCAGTTCCTGAAGGACGTCTCGGCCCACAAGGTCAAGACGGTCACCATCGGCACCAACGGCTCGGCCTCGGGAACCCTGTCGGACGGCAGTTCCTACACGACCGTCGTCCCGCCCCAGGCGGGCCAGGCCTTCCTCGACCAGCTCACCAGCTCGGGCGTCCAGATCACCGCGCAGACGACGGGGACCACGTTCGGCACCGAGGTCCTCTCGTGGCTGATCCTCCTGCTCCCCTTCGTCGTGCTCGGCTACCTGTGGTGGCGACTGTCGAAGGGCGCGGCCGGCCGTCTCCAGGGGGCGTTCGGCGTGGGGCAGTCGAAGGCGAAGGTCTTCGACGAGGAACGTCCGAAGACCACCTTCGCCGACGTCGCGGGCTACGAGGGCGCGAAGCTCGAGATCCGCGAGGTGGTCGACTTCCTCCAGCATCCCGACCGCTATGCGCGGGCAGGCGCGATGGCCCCGCGGGGCATCCTCATGATCGGCCCCCCCGGGACCGGCAAGACCCTCCTCGCCCGGGCGGTCGCCGGCGAGGCCGACGTGCCGTTCTTTTCGGTGACCGGTTCGAGCTTCGTCGAGATGTTCGTGGGCGTGGGCGCGGCGCGGGTGCGCGACCTCTTCGAGGAAGCCCGCAAACGGGCGCCGGCCATCATCTTCGTCGACGAGCTCGACGCGATCGGGCAGCGCCGGTCAGGCTCGGGGGCGGTGGTCGCCAACGACGAGCGCGAGCAGACACTCAACCAGCTCCTCGCAGAAATGGACGGCTTCGACCCGGCCACCGGCATCGTGGTGCTGGCCGCGACCAACCGTCCCGAGATCCTCGACCCCGCGCTCCTCCGCCCCGGTCGCTTCGACCGGCAGGTCACCATCCCCCTCCCGACCCTCGCCGAGCGGCTCGCGATCCTCGGCGTCCACTCGAAGGGCAAGCGCCTCGACCCGGACGTGAGCCTCGAGGTCGTGGCCAGAGGAACACCCGGGTTTTCGGGGGCGGACCTGGCGAACCTGGTCAACGAGGCCGCCATCGTCGCGGTCCGCGCCGACCGCGAGGTGCTGACGGCTGCCGACTTCGCCGAGGCACGCGACCGGATCATCCTCGGCCGGCGCGAAGGCTCGAACGTCCTGCTGCCGGAGGAGAAGAACGCGGTCGCGGTGCACGAGGCGGGTCACGCCCTCGTCGCCGCCTACGCCGCGAAAGCCGACCCCATCGCGAAGGTCACCATCCTCCCGGCGGGCCCCGCCCTCGGCGTCACCGAGCAACTGCCGCTGTTCGAACGCCACCTGTACGGTCAGGACTACCTCGACGACTCGCTGGCGGTCTCGCTGGGCGGCCGGGCGAGCGAGCTGGTGGTCTTCGGCCAGGGCTCGACCGGCGCCGCCAACGACCTCGCCACGGCCACCGAGCTGGCGACCAAGATGGTGCGCGAGTTCGGCCTCTCCGACGCGGTCGGCCCGGTCGGCTATCCGTCAGGAGGCTCCGTCTTCCTCGGTGGCGGGAGCGCCGGGTTCTCCAGCCGACCTTTCGCCGAGCAGACACAGGCGGCGGTGGACGCGGAGGTCGCCCGGCTGCTGCGCGAGGCGGAGCACCGGGCGGTGGCGGTGCTGACCGAGCATCGACCCGTGCTCGACAAGCTGGTGGCGCTCCTCCTCGCCAACGAGACGGTGGACGGCTCGGAGGTGTACGCGCTCGCCGGGGTGCCGGAGCCGGTGAGCGGCGAGGGGATGACCGTCGCACCCGAGCGCGCGTCGACGGTCTCACCGGACGGCACGGACACCGGCACGGCCGGCAAGCGTCAGGCGACGCCCTCGGTCGGCGGCTCCGACGCCACGGCGCGGGAGGCCCGGCCCGCCGAGTAGCCGGCGGGCCGGAGTCCCCCTCAGGCGCAGTTCGAGCAGCGCCCGAGGATGGCGAAGTGGTGAGGGTCGATGTCGAAGCCGAGGGTCGCCTTCGCCGACCGGGCCAGTCCTGCGAACAGCTCATCGGGCGCCTCGACCCTCGCGCCGCACTCCTCGCAGATGAAATGGGCGTGCGCGTGGGAGGCGAGCTGGTAGGTGGACGGGCCGTGACCGAGGTGGGTGTGCGCGACGATCCCGATGCGCTGGAGGTCCTCGAGGTTGCGGTAGACGGTCGAGAGGTGGATGTCGGGCGCGCGCTCGTGCACCGCGCCCGCGAGCTCTTCCGCGCTCAGGTGGGCGTCGGTGCCGAACAGCACCTCGAGGAGGATCCGCTTCGAGTGGGTTGCCCGCCCGCCGCTCGCCCGCACCGCCGCGAGGGCCTCCTCGACGGAGGCCACCTCGGTCGGGGCACCATCCTTCGGCGAGCTCGGCTTGGTCACTGGTAGTCAGGGGCGCGGTGCCTGTGAAGGCCCGGTTCCCCATCCCCCTTTCAATCCGTGCGTGCGGTTTTCCCGCACACGGCTTACCGACGGTCGTCTGGACATGGTTACGCTGCCTTCGGGCATCGGATGGTGCCCATGAGTTTGTGCAGGTCCTGGTCGTGGAACCAGGTGCGACTCCACCGATCCGCCTGGCCCGCCCGCAGGTTGCGGCCACGCTTCTTGATGAGCAAGCGCTTCAGCCTCCATGCGACGTAGCGGTCCATCTCGACGAATCGGTCGGCCGCATTCCCGTTGCGAAAGTAGTTGCCCCATCCCCGAAGGAACAGGTTGAGCCGTCCGATGACGGCGTCCAACTCCTGTCCGCCCTGGCGCCGACCGGTCATGGCCTTGACCCTCGCTCGGGCTCGCTTCATGGACTGCACGGACGGCCAACGGTGGAGGTAGTAGCGGATGATCCGCTGCTGCTCCCAGAGCTTGCCGGACATGCGGGCATGAAGGTGGCATCCGAGGAAGTCGAAGCCCTCTTTCCCCTCCCGGAGGTCGACCACCCGGGTCTTGTCCGGGTGGAGGCTGAGACCGAGGTCACCCAGGATGGCGGTCGCCCGCCGCTGGGCCTCCTCGGCTTGGCTCTGGGACTTGCACAGCACCACGAAGTCGTCCGCATAGCGGACGACTTCCCCGGTGCCGGACTCGGCCCAGGCCCGGTCGAAGGCGTGCAGGTAGATGTTGGCCAGCAGAGGTGAGATCACCCCGCCCTGGGGAGTGCCGGTGACCGACTCGGACACCATCCCAGCGTCCAACACGCCTGCCCGCAGCCACAGCCGAAGCAGTTTGAGCACCCGGCGATCAGAGACTCGTTGACCGACCAGAGAAAGAAGCTTCTCGTGGTCGATCTCACCGAAGAAGTTCTGGATGTCGGCCTCGAAGACGAAGGTTCGTCCTCTCGGGAACGCCACCCGGATGCCTTCTAAGGCGTCGATGGCCGAACGCTTCGGGCGGAACCCGAAGCTGCAGGGCAAGAAGTCGGCCTCGAAGATGGGTTCAAGGACGAGCTTGGTGGCCTGCTGGACCACCCGGTCTTTGACCGTCGGGATGCCCAATGGCCGCTTCTTGCCGTCGGGCTTTGGAATCTCCACCCGGCGAACTGGTGCCGGGCGGTAGTTGCCTGCACGGAGGGCGTCCCGGAGCTCTGTGAGCAATCGCTCGACCCCGTAGTCGTCCTCCACCATGGCGATGGTCAAATGATCGACCCCCGCCGCTCCACGATTGACTCGGACCCGCTCCCACGCCTCCCACAGGATGTCGTCCCTGTAGATGCGGTCATACAGGGCGTGGAAACGCCGTCCCGGAGACTGCTTGGCCGCAGCCCATAGCCGGTTCTGGAGGCGTCGAACTTTGACCTGGGACGGTGGTCCCAAGGGGGTGATGGACCGGGCGGTCCCGACCATGCCCTCACTCGTTCCTCTGTTCCCGGCGTGACCGAAGTCGGGGTCCTTCCCTCCTGCCGGGTTCCTCCCGGCGATCGGCAGTACTACGACCCCGTCGGACTCCCGCTTCCCTCCGTCTGATTTCACCACTGGCTTATACAGACGGTCTTTGCTGACAAGGCTGGAAAGACGGGTCTCTCCTGTTCCGAACCAGGCCGTGCGTGCGTGCCGCTCCCCATACCCCGGGAGGACTCGACCGAGGGCATGTCCGGAACGCCAGGTGGTCGAGTGCTGCCTTCGCCGTGATGTGAGCGGCTCGGCTCCTCCGTTGTACTTGTGACGAGGCTGCAGGACTCGCGCCTGGTGGCGCTACGGCCCACACGCTTGCTCCCTCCAAAGAGGCTTTTGACACCCCGCTCAGCCAGCCGGATCTCTCCGACGGACCGGGGCCTGCTACTGGGCGCTCCGGCATTTACCCAGACGGGACTTGCACCCGCAGGTCTGATCCAGCTTTCAGGACGCACCACCGTCCCAGGGTAGAGGACCCCCTCATCGGAATCGTCCGCACTTGCGAGCGATTCGCAATTACGGCAGTCTGGGTCGGTGCTCCTCGCCGACCACCGACCGCGGAGCGGCAGGGTCCGAGCGAGCGCGGCCCTCGCGCTGCCCGAATGGGGGCGCCTCGCGGGGATGCTGACCACGATCGTCGCCCTCCTCGGCTCCGGCACGGTGCTGCTCCTCGCGGCCTCGTCCCACCACTACCGGCTGCCCTCGGCGGGGGTCTTCGGGATCGGCACCGGGATGCTGGCCCTCACCCTCGGGGTCCGCCACGCGTTCGACGCCGACCACATCGCCGCGATCGACAGCACCACACGGAAGCTGATGGCCGACGGGCAGCGCCCGATGAGCGTCGGGTTCTTCTTCTCGCTCGGCCACTCGACCGTCGTCTTCCTCTTGACCCTGCTCCTCAACGCCGGGATCCGGGCGCTCGACGCGCAGGTCGGTTCCGCGGGCTCGGGGCTGCATCGGGTGACGAGCGTCGTCGGCACCTCGGTCTCGGGCCTCTTCCTCTACGTGATCGCCGCGCTCAACGCGCTCGTCCTGGTGTCGATCGTCGGCGTGTTCCGCGACATCCGCCAGGGCCGCTACGACGAAGCCGAGCTCGAACGTCGTCTCGACCAACGCGGATTCATGAACCGCTTCTTCGGCGCACTCGGCCGACGGGTGGACCGACCGTGGAAGATGTACCCGGTCGGCCTGCTCTTCGGGCTCGGCTTCGACACCGCCACCGAGGTCGGGCTGCTCGTGATGTCGGGGACCGCGGTGGCGAGCGGCCTCCCGTTCTGGGCGATCCTCTCGCTCCCCCTTCTCTTCGCCGGAGGAATGTGCCTCTTCGACACCGCCGACGGCTGCTTCATGAACTTCGCCTACGGCTGGGCGTTCTCGCGACCGGTCCGCAAGGTCTATTACAACCTGGTGGTGACGGGTCTCTCCATCACGGTCGCCTTCGCCATCGGGACCATCGAGTTGTTCGGTCTCCTCGGGACCGAGCTCGGCCTGCACGGCCCGTTCTGGGCGACGCTCGCCGGGTTCAACATCAACTCGGCCGGATTCATCGTGGTCGGACTGTTCGTCGTGACCTGGTTGGTGGCGATCGTGGTGTGGCGGCGGGCCGACTTCGAGTCGGCGGTCCGTCCGGTCGTGGTCGCCGAGGCTGCCCGTGCGCTCGAGCCGGCCGAGCTGACGGTGGGCTGAACTCCGACGGGTGCGCCGGTGCTCAGTCCGGCAGGCCTCCGAGGAACGCAACGATCGCGTCGTTGACCGCGCCGGGATGGGTGAGGTTGGCCGAGTGCGTCCCGTCCTGGACGGTCACCACCCCGCGGCACCCCGGCAGCCCCTTCGCGAGGGCCGCGGCCTTCTCGAGGGAGATGGACGCGTCCGCGGTTCCGTGCACCACGAGTGCGGGCACGCCGATCTCCCCGAGCCGGTCGGTGATGTCGTCGCGGGTGAGCAGGGTCCTGCCCGGTTCCGCGATGAGCGCCGGTGGCCGGGCCATCCAGCGTGAGGTCCACGCCTTCGTCAGCTCGGGCGCCCCGAGAATCAGCCCCGCGGTGACCGCCGCCAGCTCGTCGGACGGTCCGTTGGTCACCCAGGAGTCGAGCATCCCCTGATAGAGCGGGATGGCCTCGGGCTCCTCGGTGCCGGCCTGGGTGTCGAGGAGGATCAGGGCCCGGACGCGCTCGGGCGCCGTCAGCGCGAGCCGCAGCGCGACGAAGCCACCCTGGGACATCCCGCCGACGACCGCCCGCTCGATCCCGAGATGGTCGAGGAGTCCGAGGCAGTCCGACGCCAGGTCCCAGTAGGTGAACGGCCGGCCGTCGGACACCGTGTCGCCGAAGCCCCGGGCGTCCCAGGTGATCACCCGATAGCTGGCGCGCAAAGCGGCGACCTGGGGGGCGAACATGGTCCGGTCCATCAGGAACCCGTGGGCCAGCACGACGACGGGTCCCTCGCCACCGGTGTCGTCGTAGGCGATCTGCTGGTCGTTCACCCCGGCGATCTCCATCGAGCGCTCCTCTCGCACCGCCGCGACCGCACACGCTCCCGCCCGGTCGCAGTGTAGATCGGATGCCTGCGGACCGGTCCGGTGCCAGGCGCTGCACCGGCCAGCCCCCCGCTCGGGTCTCAGCGGGGAGCGCGGGGCATGCCCAGCCCGAGCATCGAGATCAGGTCCCTCTGGATCTCGTTGGTGCCGCCGCCGAAGGTGAAGATCAGCTGGCTGCGCGCCTGGTGCTCGAGCCGGCCGTGCAGGACCGACCCCGGACTGCCGTCGACCAGCGTGCCCGCCTGGCCGACGATCTCGAGGAGCAGGCGGTACGCCTCGAGCGCGAACTCGCTCCCGAAGACCTTGGTCGCCGACGCGTCGGCCGGGTTCAGCCCGCGAGCCGACGCCCAGGCCACTTTCCAGTTGATCAGCTTGAGGTACTCGGCCCGGGCGGTCAGACGGGCGAGGTGCACCCGCACCCACTCGCGGTCGACGAGACGCGAGCCGTCGGACTGGCGCTCCGCGGCGGCCCAGGCGGTCACTTCGGCGATGCTCCGCAGCACGCCGGAGACCGGGCTGATCGCGACGCGCTCGTGGTTGAGTTGGTTGGTGATCAGCTTCCATCCCTGGTTGAGCTCGCCCACGAGATTGGCGGCGGGCACACGCACGTCGTCGTAGTAGGTCGTGCTGGTGAACTCGCCGGCCACAGTGGGCAGGGGGACCCAGCGGAAGCCCTCCGCCGAGGTGGGGACGATGAAGACGGAAAGCCCCCGGTGGCGAGGGGCGTCGGGGTCGGTGCGGGCCGCGAGCCACACGTAGTCGGCGTACTGGATCGCACTCGTGTAGAGCTTCACCCCATCGATCACGAACTCGTCGCCGTCGCGGTGGGCACGCGTCTGCAGGGACGCGAGATCGGTCCCCGCCGCCGGTTCGGTGTAGCCGATCGAGAAGTGGACGCGACCGGCGAGGATGTCGGGGAGGAACCGCTCCTTCTGCTCCGTCGTGCCGAGTGTCATCAGGGTCGGGCCGACACTGTTGAGGGTCAGGAGAGGGAGCGGCACGCCCGCCCAGTGGGACTCCTCTACGAAGACCATCTGCTCGATCGGTCCCTTGGCCTGGCCGCCGTAGTCGCGCGGCCATCCGATGCCAAGCCAGCCGTCCTCACCCAGCCGCCGCACGTAGCGCGTGTAGGCGGGCTCGTCTCCTCCCGCCCCTTCGACCTCGTCGACGAGCGCCACGAAGTACTCGCGCAGCTCCGCTCTGAGGCGCTCCTGCTCGTCGGTGAGCGCAAGATGCATCAGGACCTCCGTCAGGCCGCACCCTAACAAGCCGGTCCGCGCCGTCCGGCCGGGTCACGCCGAGCCCGACACCGTGCACTACCGTCGGGAAATGGTCGACGCCGCCGCCCCCGCCCCCACCCCACCTGCCGATCTCTTCTCCGTGGCGGGGAAGACGGTCGTGGTGACCGGCGGTTCGCGCGGGATCGGCTTCATGATCGCCGGCGGCTTTGTGGCAGCCGGCGCTTCGGTGGTGATCGCCTCCCGCAAGGCGGACGCAGTCGCGGATGCCGCGGCCGCGCTCTCCGAGCACGGCACGTGCACCGGGATCAGCGCCGACCTCTCGACCGAAGCCGGCGCCCGCCAGCTGTCCGAGGCCGTCGGCGCCACCCACGCCCGGCTCGACGTGCTGGTCAACAATGCGGGCGCCACCTGGGGCGCGCCACTGGCCGAGCACGACACGGCCTCGTGGGACCGCGTGCTCAACCTCAACGTGCAGGGCGTCTTCCACACGACCAAGTGCTTGCTCCCCCTGCTCCAGGTAGCCGGGACCGACACCGATCCCGCGCGGGTCATCAACGTCGGCTCGATCGACGGCATCCAGGTCCCGGCGCTCGAGACCTATTCCTATTCGTCCTCGAAGGCCGCCGTCCACCAGCTCACCCGGCACCTCGCGCGCCACCTGGCTCCCACGGTCACCGTCAACGCGATCGCACCGGGACCCTTCGAGTCGAAGATGATGGCGGCGACGCTGGCCGCTTTCGGAGAGCAGATCGCGGCATCGGCGCCGCTGCGCCGAATCGGGAGGCCCGACGACATGGCAGGAACGGCGCTGTTCCTCGCGTCGCGGGCCGGCTCCTACCTCACCGGTGCGGTCATCCCAGTGGACGGCGGGATCGCGACGACGCTGCTAGGACGCGCCGCACCCCTCGCTCGGCAGCCGCCACCGGCTTGGGCCGACGCGTCGCGTCAAGCCCGCACCATCCGGGCGGCCAGGAACGCGCCGATCGCCTCGACGCTCCGTCCCGCTTCGGGGTCGAGCGGAACTGCGAAGGCCTGGAACACGTGAATCATCTCCGGCCACCGCTCGAGGACGACGTCGCCGCCCGCCCGCTCGATCCGCTCGGCGAGCCGGACCGAGTCGTCGATCAGCACTTCCCGCTCGCCGACGTCGATGCGGATCGGAGGGAGGCCACCCAGATCGTCGGCGAAGAGCGGGGACGCCCGCGGGTCGCGCGGGTCGGCGCCACCGAGATAGGCGGCGGCCATCTCGTCGAGGCCGGCCTTCGAGACCAACGGGTCGTCCTCGGCGACCGACGTGTAGGCCGGGGCGGTCTGGGTCAGGTCGGCCCAGGGCGAGAGGCAGGCGGCGGCAGCGGGGAGGGGTGCGCGCGCGTCGCTGCAGCGCGAGCAGCGTGGCGACGGTGAGGCCGCCTCCGGCCGAGTCGCCGGCGATGGCGACCCGTTCTGCACCGCCTGCGAGCGCGAGCAAATCCCCGAAGGCGTCGGTCGCGTCGGCGAGAGCCGCAGGAAGAGGATGCTCGGGCGCGAGCCGGTACTCGAGGGTGACGACCCGCGAGCCCGTCGCGCGCGCCAGCCGGCCCGCCAAGTCGCGGTGGGTGTCGAGCGAACCGGTGCAGTACCCGCCGCCGTGGAGGTAGAGGACGGCAGCGGGTCCGTCGACCCCGTCGGGGATCAGCCATTCGGCGGGCCTGCCTCCGAGCGTCGTCGGCACGGCACGCACCCCGTCGGGCGCCGGCGCGGACGAAGCCGCCTCGGCCATGAAGCGGCGCTGTTCCTCGAGCGATGCGCGGGGCAGGCCCGAGCCCTCGAGGAACGCCCTGATCGTCTCCACCCCGGCATGACCCATCGCGCCACCGTCCCGTCCGGCCAGACTCTGGTCCCCGCCGCGCGCGGCACCGGTCCCTCCGACGGGAGGCCCTGCGACCGAGCCCGTTGCGCCGGCGGGCCGATCCTACGGGCGCCGGACGACCAACGGATGCTGCGGGCCTTCTCTCCCCCGCGAACGGAACCTTCCGGGGTTGCCGCTATCTCACGCTCCGTGGGAGACTGACTACTACTAGTGGTTTTCTCCGGCAGTCAGGACGGATCGAGCGGGACCTGCCGCGAAGGCGACGGGCCGGCAGAGCAGAGGGTCGGCAGAGCAGAGGGGTGCGGTGACGGTGCGACGATGGATCGAGCGGTCTGCCTTCGGGCTCGCCATGACGACGCTGCTGGCCGTCGGCGCGGTGCTGCCGGTCGGCTCCCCCGCCACGGCGGCGACCGCCCACGCCTCGGGCACCGAGGCAGCCACCGACTTCTGGTTGGCGACCCCTTCGGGGACGATGCTCTCCTTCGGCCTCCCCTCCTACGGCTCGGCACCGGGTCCCCTCAACCGACCGATCGTCGCGGCCGCGGTGACGCCCGACCGGCGCGGCTACTGGATGGTCGCCTCCGACGGCGGCGTCTTCTCCTTCGGTGACGCCCGGTTCTTCGGCTCGACCGGCAGCCTCGTCCTCAACAAGCCGATCGTCGGCATGTCGCCGATCTCCGACCTCGGCGGGTACTGGCTCGTGGCCTCCGACGGCGGCATCTTCTCCTTCGGCGACGCACAGTTCTACGGCTCGACCGGGAGCCTCGTCCTCAACAAGCCGATCGTCGGCATGTCGCCCACGCCCGACAACCGCGGCTACTGGCTCGTCGCCTCCGACGGCGGTGTCTTCTCCTTCGGCGACGCACAGTTCTACGGATCGACCGGGAGCCTGAATCTCGTGCAACCGGTGGTCTCGATGACCGCCACGCCTTCGGGCCAGGGCTATTGGCTGGTGGCAGCGGACGGAGGAGTCTTCTGCTTCGGTGACGCCCGCTTCTACGGTTCGGCGGCCGGTGCAGGCGGCGAGCCCGTACAGCGGATGCTGCGGACCGCGTCGGGACAGGGGTACTGGATCATCGCCCAGAGCGGCACCACCTATTCCTACGGAGAGGCGGCCGGACAGAGCCCGCCGCCCGTCGCGCTCGAGCTCAACCCGATCACGCCGGGCGACCGGGCGGACCTGTTCGCCTTCCAGCAGCTCGGCAAGCCCTATATCTGGGGCGGCAACGGGCCGGTCGGCTACGACTGCTCGGGCCTCGCGCTGGCCTCGTGGACCCAGGGTGCGGGCATCGCGTTCGCCCGGGTGGCCGACGACCAGTACCACACGGCGGGTGCCGCGGTCCCCCTGAGCGCGCTCCAAGCGGGAGACCTCGTCTTCTGGGGCACCAGCCAGTCCGACTGGACGAGCGTGTACCACACCGCGCTGTACGTCGGCGGCGACCGAATCGTCGAGGCGACGGGGAATCAGGTGCAGCTCAACCTGCTCGGTCAGTGGGGCACCGGCGACCTGATGCCGATCGGCCGACGTCCCTGACCGCGATCCCCGTCCCACCGCGGGTGACGGCACCGGCTCCGGCGCAAGCGCCACGAGGCGATCAGGCCGAGGCGGCCCGCGCCCCCGGCGACCAACAGAGGAGGTCGTCGGTCGGGTAGGCGCCGATCATCTCGGGTGGCGCCGGACGGGCGAAGAGAAACCCCTGCGCGAACGAGCAGCCGAGTCGGGCGAGCTGCTCCGCCTGGGCCGGCCGCTCGACGCCCTCGGCGATCACCGTCAACCCGAGGGAGCGGCCCATGGCGATGATCGCCGAGACGATCGCCGTGTCGTCGGGGTCCACGTCGACCTCGTCGATGAAGCTGCGGTCGATCTTCAGGATCTCGACCGGCAGCTGCTTCAGGTAGCTGAGTGACGAGTACCCGGTGCCGAAGTCGTCGATCGAAGCGTGGACGCCGAGCGCGCGGAGGGTGCGCAGCGTCTCGATCACCGCGGTGGGATCGCCGAGGATCGCGCTCTCGGTGATCTCGATCCAGACCTGGTCGGCATCGACACCCGAGTCGGCGATCGCACAACCGAGCAGCTCGGGGAAGCCGACGTCGGCCAGCTGCTGGGGCGACACGTTGACCGAGACGTTGAGACGCCACCCTTCGAGGCCGGCCGCCTCACGCGCGGCCGACCAGGCCGCGGTCCGGCCGAGCGCCTCGCGGAGGATCCAGTCGCCGAGCGGCACGATGAGACCGCAGTCCTCCGCGAGGGAGACGAACTCGCCGGGAAGGAGCAGCCCGCGGGCGGGGTGCTGCCAGCGCACCAGTGCCTCGACGCCGAGCAAGGAGTGGTCGCGGAGGTCCACGAAGGGCTGGTAGTGGAGCACGAACTGCCCTCGCTCGAGCGCCCGGTGGAGCTCGTTCGAGGTCTGGAGGCTCCGAACCGTCTGGAGCTCGTCGTCCTCGCGGTAGAGCGCGATGCGCGACGGGCCCCGGTCCTTCGCGCGGTACATCGCGACGTCGGCGTTCCGCAGCAGCGAGGCGCCCGAGTCCACCTCGGACGAGGAGAGCGCGATGCCGATGCTCAGGGAGACGAACTGCTCGTGCTCGGGGTCCGACAGGGGCTGTTCCATGGTCGCCTTCAGCCGGACGGCGACTTCGAAGGCCTCTTCCTCGTCCGCCACTTCGCAGAGGACGATGAACTCGTCGCCTCCGAAGCGGGCGAGCAGGTCCCCCGCGCGCAGTGCGCTCTCCAGACGGAGGGCGACCCGCTGGAGAAGCCGGTCGCCCGCGTCGTGACCGAGCCCGTCGTTGACCAGCTTGAACCGGTCGAGGTCGAGGAACAGCAGCGCCACCCTCCGGGCACTGCGCCGAGCCTGCTGGAGCGCAACCTCGAGCCGCTCGTTGAACAGGACGCGGTTCGGTAGGCCGGTCAACTGGTCGTGGAGCGCGTCGTGGGCCAGCCGGTCCCGCAGCACGCGTCGTTCGGTGATGTCCTCCACCTGACCGATCAGATAGACCGGAGCACCTCCGCGATCCCGCACGCACGCCGTGCCAACCGAGACCCACACCACATGGCCGTCGGCGTGGAGATAGCGCTTCTCGACCGAGTAGCGCTCGATCTCGCCACCGAGCAACCGGCGGATGTTCTCCTCGGTCGCCTCCCAGTCGTCGGGATGGGTGATCGAGCGCAGCGTGACGCCCTCCAGCTGCTCGGGCGCGTAGCCGACGATGTCGGCGAGGGCGCGGTTCACCCGGACCAGCACGCCGTCGGCGGTGGTCAGCCCGATCCCCATCGGGGCCTCTTCGAAGACGCCCGCATAGCGCTCCCTGGTGACGGCGAGGGTCGACTCGGAGTGACTGAGCAGCGCGACGCCCCACGCCACCGCTTCACCCACCAGCACGCAGCAGGGGATCACGTAGATGACCGAGGCCACCCCGAGGCTCTGCTGGGCCGTGGCGACCCCGACCAGCGGCACCACGTACCCGACGACGAGCAACGGCGAGAAGGCGACCGAGGTCCAACGTGGATGCGCGAGACCGAGCCAGACGAAGACCATCAGGAAGGAGATCGCGTAGAGGAAGGCGTTGCCCGCGGTGAGCCGGTAGTCGAGGCCGATGGTGGTAAAGGCCACCGGCACGAGCACGAGCGTGCAACTGCGCGGCCAACGCGACCACGGCAGAACCCAGATCACGACGCCGACGGCGAGCACGACCGCGCCCATGACCAGGGTCGCCGACCGCGTCCCGGTGCCGGGCGCCACCAGCTGGCAGGCCAGGCTCGAGACGCTCGAGAGCATCCACATCGCGGCAGCCAACCGGGTGATCAGCGCCGTCGAGAGGGGACCCTCGGCGAACGCGCCGTGGCCCCACGGGACCTTCATACCTCACTATCGGCATCCGGAGGCCGCCGATTGACCCACAAGCTGGGCGAATCCGGCCCCGCTGGGCCCCGCAGGCGCCGTGTCCGGCGTCGCCAGGGCCGTGTACCGTGCAGCCGACGCCGCCCAAGGGGCCCGTCCGAGCAACCGAGGAGCCGCCGATGAGCACCTTCCCCTACGCCGGCCGGTTCGCCGTCAACCGGCACCTCCCCGAACGGGGCACGCCGCGCGACGCGATCCTCGAGGAGCTCCACGCCATGGCGGTGGAGGAGGACGCGACCTGGGAAGGGGGCCGCTGCTCGGGGACGATGTACTGCGGGGACCACGACCACTACCGCTTCCTCAACGAGGCCTTCGGTCTGTTCGCCCACGTGAACGTGCTCCAACGGGACATGTGCCCGAGCGCGACGAAGTTCGAGTCCGAGATCATCGCCATGACCCTCGATCTGCTCCACGCCGAGGCGATCGACCCGCCCGCCGAGCCGGCCGGCCTCGTCTCGACAGGCGGCACCGGCAGCATCTGCCATGCGCTGCTCGCCTATCGCGACCACGCGGCCGGCCAGCGCGGGATCGACCGTCCCAACGTGATCAAGCCGGAGACGGCCCACCCGGCGTTCGACAAGGCCTGCCACCTCTTCGGGATCGAGGCTCGGATCGCCCCGATCGACCCGGCGACCACGCTGGTCGACACCGAGTGGGTGGAGCGGTCGATCGACGCGAACACCGTCGCTCTCATCGGATCCGCGTGCAACTACGGCTACGGGACCATCGACCCGATCGAGGAGCTGTCGGAGCTCGCCCTCCGCCACGGAGTCGGCCTCCACGTCGACGGCTGCCTCGGCGGGTTCATCCTCCCCTTCGGGCAGGAGCTCGGTTACGACGTGCCCCTCTTCGACTACCGGCTGCCCGGGGTCACCTCGATCTCCGCGGACACCCACAAGTACGGCTACGCGCTCAAGGGCACGTCGGTGGTCACCTTCCGCGACAAGGCCCTGCGCAACGCGCAGTACTTCTTCAACACCGGCTGGAGCGGCGGCAAGTACTGCTCGCCGGGCATGGACGGGTCGCGATCGGGGGGCTGCTCGCCGCGACCTGGGCGGCCATGGTCCAGCTGGGCCGAGAGGGCTACCGGCGATATGCGCGCGAGATCTTCGACACCTCGGCCGCGATGCAGCGATCGGTGCGCCGTCACCCGGAGCTGCGCATCCTCGGCGAGCCGACCTTCCTCTTCAGCTTCACCTCCGACGACTTCGACATCTACCACGTCAACGACTGCATGCGCCGCAAGGGATGGCGCTTCAACGGCCAGCAGTACCCGAACGCGCTGCACATGGCGGTCACCCGCCCCCAAACCCAGCCGGGCGTGGCCGACGCCTTCGACGCGGACCTCGAGGAGGCCGTCTTCTACGCGAAGGACCACGCCGGAGACCAGCCCGCGACCGGTGCGATCTACGGCGGCGTCGCGGGAGGGCTCGACGACGAGGCCGACGAGTTCATCCGCTCGGTGATGGCCGACATGATGGACGCGCAGCAGTCGATCCCGTCGGATGCCTGACCGCGCCCCGGTCGACGCCCGCCGGCGGTGATCGAGACGGTCCCGCGAGGACGCCTACGTCCTCGCCGTCGATCTCGGGACCGGGGGCCCGAAGGTGGGGCTCGTCTCGCTCACCGGGCGGATCGCCTATCGCGAGCACCAGCCGGTGGCGACGCAGGTCGGCGCCGACGGGGGGGCCACCCAGGATGCGGACGAGTGGTGGGCGCTCGTGTTCGGTGCAGCGCGGCGGGCGCTCGGCTCCGGTGCGGTCGCGCCCGACGCGGTCGTGGCCATCTCCTGCACCGGCCAGTGGGCGAGCACGGTGCCGGTCGACGACCGGGGTCGGCCGGTCGGACCCTGCCTGCTCTGGTCCGACACCCGCGGAGGGCCCCTCTCCCGCGCGGCGGTCGGTGGGCACGTCGCCGGATACTCCCCGGTCGCAGCGGCCTCTTTCATCCGCCGGAGCGGTGGCGCCCCTTCGACCTCGGGCGCGGACCCGATCGGTCACATCCTCTACCTCGAGCACCGGATGCCCGACGTCGCGCGCGCCGCCCGCTGGTACCTCGAGCCGGTCGACTACCTCACCATGCGCTTCACCGGTACCGCGGCTGCGAGCCCGGCGTCGATGGCCGGCGCCTGGCTGACCGACAACCGCCGAGCCGAACCGCTCGACTATGACCGCACGCTCCTCCGCCGGTCGGGCGTACCGCCCGGCAAGCTGCCCCCGCTCCGGCCGACCATCGACGTGATCGGCCCGCTCCTGCCCGCAGGTCGCGGCCGACCTCGGTCTCTGCGACGGGGTCGTCGTCGTTGCCGGCACCCCCGATCTCCACTCGGCCTGCGCGGGCAGCGGCGCGGTCCTCCCGCGCGCGGCGCACGTGGCGATCTCGACAACCAGCTGGGTGAGCTGCCCGTTCACCAAGAAGAAGACCGATCCGTTCCGCCAGATCGCGACGGTGCCCGGCGTGCTGCCGGGCATGCGGCTCGTCGCCAACAACCAGGAGACCGGCGGCCGCGCGCTCGAGTGGATCCGCGACCGGATCGGCGAAGACGGGACGGCTCCGACCTTCGACGAGCTCGACCGAGCTCGCCGCGCAGACGACTCCGGGTAGCGGCCGCGTGCTGTTCACGCCATGGCTCGACGGCGAGCGGTCGCCGGTCGACGACCGTCAGCGCCCGCGCGGGCTTCCACAACCTGTCGCTCCAGACCTCCCGCGCCGACCTGGTCCGCTCGGTGCTCGAAGGGGTGGCGCTCAACTCGCGCTGGTTGCTCCGGGCGGTCGAGCGCTTCGTCGGCCTCGCGTTTCCGTCGGTCCGCGTGCATCGGCGGCGGGGCGACCTCCGCGCTGTGGTGCTCGATCTACGCGAGCGTGCTCGGCCGGCCGGTCGAGCAGGTGGCCGAGGCACGCGACGCCAACCTTCGCGGGAGCGCGCTGCTGGCCGGCGTCGCGCTCGGTCGGGTGCGCTGGGAGGAGCTGGCGCAGCTCGTCCCCGTCGAGCGCGTCCACGAGCCCGACCCCGCCGCCGCGTGCGGTCTACGACGACCTCTTCGCCGAGCTTCCCGCCTTCTACGCCGCCGAGAAGCGGACGTTCACGCGCCTCGGCTCCCGGGCGCACGCCGAGGTCAGCGGGCGGTGAGGACGCGACCGCCACGGTGAACAGCTGGGACGCCGGTCCCGGCCGCCCGAGCAGGAAGCCCTGCGCCTCGTCGCAGCCCATCGCCTCGACCGCGACGAGCTCGGCCTCGGTCTCGACTCCTTCGGCCACGACACGCAGACCGAGCTTGTGGGCGAGGTCCACGACCGTCGTGACGATGGTCGGATCCCCGTCGGTCTCCCCGAGCCCCGAGACGAAGCTCCGATCGACCTTCAGGCGGTCGATGGGCAGACCCTGGAGGTAGAGCAGTGACGAGAACCCCGTCCCGAAGTCGTCGAGCGCGATGTGCACACCGAGCTCGCGGATCCGCTGCATCATCGACGCCGATGCGGGCGATGTCCATCACCAGCACCGACTCGGTGACCTCGAGCACCAACGAGGAGGCGTCGAGGCCCGAACGCGGCGAGCGCGCTCGCCACGTCGTCGCAGAACTCCGGCTCTTGGAGCTGGCGACCCGACACGTTCACCGACACCGCCAGCCGGCCGAAACCCTGCTCGTGCCAGATCCGGCACTGGCGTCGTCGCCTCCTCGAGCACCCAGCGCCCGACGGGGATGATCTCGCGGCTCTGCTCGAGCAGCGGGATGAACTCGGACGGCGGAACCGATCCGAGCTCGGGGTGCTGCCAGCGCAGCAGTGCCTCGACCCCCACCATCGAGCCGGCAATCGCGAACAGCGGCTGGTAGTGGACCGACAGCTGACCGAGCTCGGCGGCGACCCGCAACTCGTCGGCGAGCTGGCTCCGGCGCTGGTTGTCGGTGCCGATGACCTCGTTGTAGGACTCGAAGCGCGCGGGCCCGCCACGCTTGGCCTGGTACATGGCGGCGTCCGCCTGCGCGAGGCAGACCTCGGGGTCCTGGTGGGGCAGGACCTGCGCGATCCCGATGCTCACCGAGGTGTGCAGGTTCCGCTCGCCGAGCGGGATCGGCGCACGCATCGCGTGGTGAATGCGCTCGGCGAGGGCCCGTGCCGCCGCTTCGGGGTCGTCGAGGTCCTCGGAGAGCACCACGAATTCGTCCCCGCCGAGTCTCGCCACGGTGTCGCTCGCACGGACCAGCTCCTGGAGCCGGACGGCCACCGCCTCGAGCAGGCAGTCCCCCGCCGGGTGCCCGAACCGGTCGTTGATGGCCTTGAAGTTGTCGAGGTCGAGGTAGTGGATCACCGCGTGGGTGCCCTTGCGCGCGAGAGCGACTCCGAGACGCGTCGCAGCCGGTCGATGAGCAATGTGCGGTTGGCGAGACCGGTGAGCTGGTCGTGCAGGGCCCGGTGTGCGAGGTTCGCCTGCTCGTCCTTCAGCCGTTGCTGGAGCGTCCGGTGGGTCTCGTCGAACTGGCGCACGATCCGCACCAGGCTCCCGTCGCAGCTGAGGCGGACCACCCGGCGCACGACCGCGACGAGCTCGGCACTCGTCCCGAGCCGTTCGGCCTCCTCGCCGAGGACGGCGATGGTCCCGTCGCGCCACGCGAAGTAGGCCTTGGCCACGTCGGCAAGCTCGGCGGCTTCGAGGATTGCCTGCTCACCCTGACGGGAGAGCTCCGCCTCCTCCTGGGGCGACGCGACCTCGTCCGTCGCGATCCAACGGCCGATCAGCTCGGTCGCGAGGCGAGCAGTGGCGAACGCCTCGCCCCGCAGCGTCTTGGCGAACCGGGCGTCGACCAGACGGCCCACCTCGTCGGCGCGGGCCTGGACCGCGACCCCGAGTGCGATCCGTTCGGGGTCGATCGCCGGGTTCGGCGCGGGTCCCTCCTCGGGAGGGGTCTCATGCATCGGCATGGGCACCATCCCTGTCACTATCGGTCCGGACGGGCGGCAACTTGACCACCCTGGTTGACAGCTGCGCCGGCCGGAGCGCCGGTTCGGGTGGGGCTCACGACGCCGCCTGCGCAGCCCGGGACCGCTCCCCGTCGCCGGCCCTGTCGGGCGCGCGGCCGCCGTTCGGCAGGCCGGCCCTCCCGGACGCGCCGATCTCCCGACCGAGCGCGGTCCGGTGCCGGTCGAGCCACTGGTCGAACTCCTCGGCGGGCATCGGCCGCGCGAGGAAGTAACCCTGCGCGCTGTCGCAGCCGAGGTCGGTCAGCTGGTCCCAGGTCGAGGCGTCCTCGACCCCCTCGGCGACGGTCTGGAGCCCGAGGTTGCGTGCGAGGTCAACGACCGACCGCACGATGACCGCGTCGTCGAGGTCGCTGCCCATCTCCTGTACGAAACTGCGGTCGATCTTCAGCTGGGTCACCGGGAGGTCGCGGAGGTAGGCGAGCGACGAGTAGCCGGTGCCGAAGTCGTCGATCGCGAGGGTGAGGCCCATCTCCGCGAGCTCGGTGAGGACGCGACGGGCGCGGACCGGGTCGGTCATGATGATGGTCTCGGTGATCTCGAGCTCGAGCATCCGGGCGGGGACCCCCCAGCGCGAGAGGCTGGCGAGCACGCTCGAGGGGAGCGACGCGTCGAGCAGGCTGCGGGTCGACAGGTTGACTGCCACGGTGAGCTCGTTGGGTCGATCGGCACCCTCGGCGTCGAGCCACTGCCGGCACTGACCGAGCGCCTGGTCGAGGACCCACTCGGTCATCGGCTCGATGAGCCCGCTGCGCTCCGCCTCGGGGATGAAGCGGTCGGGATAGAGGAGGCCGTGCGAGGGGTGCTGCCACCGGATGAGGGCCTCGACACCCGAAACCTCCCGGGTGCTCAAGGAGGCCTTCGGCTGGTAGTGGAGCACGAATTCGTTGCGGTTGACCGCGTGGCGCAGGTCACCGAGGAGCGCGAGGTGGTCTGCCGTGTTCGGGTCGAGGCGGCTCGAGTAGACCTTGACGTCGGTGTGAGCCTCCTTCGCGACGTACATCGCGACGTCCGCCCGTTGCAGAAGGAGGTCGGCGCTGGCGCCGTCGTAGGGTCCCACCGCGATCCCACAGCTGGCCTCGATCCCGAGGGTGATCCCGTCGACCTCGAAGGGCTCCTCGAGCGCGGCGCCGATCCGCTTGGCCACCTTCACCGCGTCCTGCGCGGACCCGACGTCGTGCAGCAGCAGACAGAACTCGTCGCCGCCGAGCCTGGCCAGGGTGTCGTGGTCTCGCAGCACCCCCCCGAGACGGGGACCTACCTGGATCAAGACCTCGTCCCCGGCGCGGTGGCCCATGGTGTCGTTGATGTCCTTGAAGTGGTCGAGGTCGAGGAGCAGGACCGCGGCATGACGTCCCGCCCACCGCACACCGCTCCAGCGCCTCGCTCGCACGCTCGAGCAGGTACGCCTTGTTGGGGAGCCCGGTCAGGGTGTCATGGAGCGCCTGGTACGCGAGGAGGGACTCCGCCTGTTCCTTCTTCTGGCCGGTCGACCCGGCCATGCGGATGGCGAGCGCAAACACGACGGCACCGAGAAGGCCCAGTGCTTCGGCCTGTCCGCGGGTGAGGAAGCTGGGGACGAACCCGAACCACAGGAGCACCTGGGCGACCGCGATGTTGGCCAGGGAGAGCGCCATCAAGGGGAGCCAGAGGGCGGTCCCCCAGCCCTGCATCTCTGCGAGCGCGACGAACACGTAGGCCATACCGAGGGCCGGACCCCATCCGCTGAGGTAGATCACGACGGTGAGCGCGGTCATGTGGACGCCGACGCAGACGTAGAGGCGGAGGGAGCCGACCGGGGCATGACCCCACGGCTCGACCAGCACCGACAGCGCGCCCGCCGCGGCGATGACCGCGAGGTAGAGCCACGCCGAGTGGTCGGCGACGAGATGGAGGTCGCTGGCGAGGAAGAGCGCCCCCAGTGCGAGGGGCGCGACAACGAGGACGAGCAGGATCGGTGAGAGCGCGCGGCCCTCGACCGAGCGATCGGCGCGCTCGACAACCTCGGCCTCGATCGAGGTGCCCCCGGCACCGCTCGATCCCCGCTCGCGCTCGTCCGTGCCGCGTGGGCGTAGTTCCACGCATGACCATCGGCAGATCGCGGTCTGGCCTTGAGGCGTCGGAACTGGGCGTCGGCGCGGAGACGGGCTCTTCGCGGAGGCCCGCGTCAGCATCGAGTGCAGCGTCCGCAGCCGAGCGAGGCGGCGCGCTCCGGACGGGCGCTCCTATCCTGAGCGGATGATCCGCCCGGCCGAACCTGCGGACGTCGATGCGCTGCTCGAGCTGGTCCACGAGCTCGCGGCCTACGAGCGCGAACCCGACGCGGTGGCCGCGGACCGGGAGCTGTTCGCGGCGGCACTGTTCGGACCCTCCCCGAAGGTCTTCGCCCACGTCGCCGCCGAGGACGGGCGGATCGCGGGCATGGCGATCTGGTACCTCAACTTCTCGACCTGGACCGGGCACCACGGCATCTACCTCGAGGACCTCTTCGTGCAGCCGGACGCACGTGGACACGGGATCGGGGCTGCGCTGTTGTCCGAGCTCGCAGCCATCGCGCAGCGTGAGGGGTACACCCGCATCGACTGGTCGGTGCTCGACTGGAACGATCTCGCCCTCGGGTTCTATCGCGCGATCGGCGCGCTGCCGATGGTGGGATGGACCGGCTACCGGCTCACCGGCGACGGGCTCGCGGCGCTCGCCGACCGTCGGCATGGCTCAGCCTGACAGCGGCTCGGTCGTGCCGAGCCGGTCGGCGGTGCTCGGCTGGTGCAGAGCGGTGCCGGTCAGATCGTGAAGGCGAGGTTCGAGACGAGCTGTTCGCCGAGCGCGGGATCGCCGGAGCGGGTGACCTCGGTCGCGACACGGGCCGTGCCGTCCCCGCGTCCGCCGGTCAACCGCAGGAAGAGCTCGGCCGGCATCTCGAGCCCGACGGTCGGGGGACCGTCGAGCTCCGGGACCATCGCCGCCCGACCGTCGACCGCCACCAGGTAGGTGGTCGCCACCGGTCCGGTCAGGTCGATCCGCACCCGCGACCCGTCGGGCATCGCGGCCCGCCGGCCCACGATGTAGCCGAGTCCGGTCTCCACTTCGTCGAGGCAGAACCCCAGGGCGTCGGCGTCGAGCCGTGGCGGCAGGTCGAGCGCCGCCCGGATGTCGTGCTCGTGCATGACGCAGTCGTAGTGGCGGATCCTCATGAAGCGCCCGTAGGTCTCGTCGCGCCCGGCCGGCGTCCACGACGGGGCGTCGAAGTCCGCCTGGGTCATCGCGTCGAGCGCCTCGAGCCGTTTGCCGGTCACCGTGGTGAACCGGGCGAGCACCTCCGACGGGGACAACGACCGCATCGACTCCACCCAGTGCTCGTTCGCCTCGGCCACCGGGTTCCGGAGGTACTCGAGGTGCGAGATCTCGACCGAGGGCGGATCCTCCCCGAGGAGCATCGCCTCGGTCCCGACCATGTGGCTGAGCGCGTCCCGCACGCTCCAGCCCGGGAGGCAGGTCGGGGTCGCCCACTGGGCATCGGACAGGGACGCGCCGAGCTCGGCGAGGGCGGCGAAGGCCCGGCGCAGGAGCTCGACGGTGTTCGGCTTGTCGACGACGGTCGGCATCGGTCGCCACCGTAGCTGCCCTGCACCGAGGCAGCTCCAGCAGGTGCTGACCTCGCCGACCGACGGCGCTCCGACCGGCGGCTCAACCACGCCCCCGCGTGCGCCGATGAGAAAGGGAGACGAGCCGAGGTGATCCGGTGAAGGCGAGCGCACGAGTATGGAAGGCGGTCCTCGGCGGAGGGCTCCTCCTGATCGCGCTCTACTTCGCCCTGCCCTCGGCACCCCAGAACCTGCTGTACTCGACGATCGGTCTGCTGTCGGTGGTCGGCATACTGGTCGGCGTCCACCTCTTCCGCCCCGCGGACCGGCTCAGCTGGTATCTGCTCGCCGCTGGCGGCGTCTGCTTCACCCTCGGCGACGACGTCGAGACCTTGTACCAGGTCGTCCTCCACGGAAGCGTGCCGACCCCCTCGATCGCCGATGCCTTCTACCTCGCGGGCTACCCGTTCGTCTTCGCCGCGATCCTGCGGTTGACCAGAAGCCCCGACCACCGGGTACGCCGCGAGGACTACGCGGACGCGGCCATCGTCTCCCTCGGCGTGCTCGCGCTGGCCTGGCACTTCCTCATGAGCCCCGAGGTACACGACGCGTCCCTATCCTTCGTCGGGATGCTGGTGACCCTCGCCTACCCGATCATGGACGTTGCGCTGGTCTTCATCGTCTTCCGTTCCCTGCTCTTCGGCTCCTCCCGACGGCCGTACCACACGATCCTGGCGGCGGCGCTGCTCACGATGCTGCTGTCGGACTTCGTCTACGACCTCCTCGTCCTCCACAACGCCTACTCCGACGGAAACCCGGTCGACGCGCTGTTCCTCCTCGAGTACCTGCTGGTGGCGGTCGCCGCCCTCCACCCCTCGATGAGCTGGCCTCCCGAGACGGCGCCCCACGAAGCCGGACCGGCACACCGCGAGTCGGTGACCACCCGGCGCATGCCCGTCATCGCACTGGCCGGGCTCGTACCACCACTCATCCTGCTGATCGCGAGTGCGGCGGGCATCGCGGTCGACGTCACCGTCCTCGCGGCCCTCTGCATCGCCGTGTCCGCCCTGGTCTACCTGCGGATGAGCTGGATGATCGCCCGGATGCGCAGCCAGGCGCAGGAGATCGGTCAGCAGGTGGAAGCCCTCGAGGCCTCCCACCTCAAACGGGATGCGCTGGAGGCCGACCTCCGCCACCAGGCCTTCCACGACGAGCTGACCGGACTGGCCAACCGGGCGCTCCTCCACGAGCGGATCGACCGGGCCCTCGCCTCGGTGAGCCGTTCGGGGCATTCGGTCGCGCTCTGCTTCGGCGACCTCGACGGCTTCAAGACGGTCAACGACACCCTCGGGCACCACATGGGCGATGGTGTCCTGCTCAAGGCGGGACAGCTCCTCGCGTCGATCGTCCGCCCGGGCGACACAGTCGCCCGACTCGGTGGCGACGAATTCGCCGTGCTGATGGTCGACGTCGAGCATCCCGAGACCGCGGTGTCCTTCGCCAGGCGGATCGTCTCGGTCATGCGCGACTCCATCGAGATCGCGGGGAGCACGGTCAACCTCTCGATCAGCATGGGCCTGGCCTTCGCCGACACCACCAAATCGACCGAACAGCTCCTGAGCGAGGCGGACTCCGCGATGTACGAGGCAAAGGGCCACGGGAAGGATTGCGTCCAGGTCTTCCAGTCCTCGATGCGCTCGCGCATGCTCGAGCGACTCGAGCTGACCAACGGCTTCCGGGGCTCGCTCGAACGCGGCGAGTTCTTCCTCCAGTACCAGCCGATCTACCGGTTGGTCGACCACCGGCTGATCGGTTTCGAGGCGCTCGTACGGTGGCAACACCCGACGCTCGGGCAGGTGGCTCCGCTGCGCTTCGTCCCGGTCGCCGAGGAGACCGGCTTCATCGTGCCCCTCGGCCGCTGGATCCTGCTCGAGGCCTGCGAGGAGCAGTCGCGTCTCTGCTCGCTCACCGAGGCGCCGCTGGCCATGTCGGTCAACCTCTCGCGACGCCAACTGACGTCGCCCAGCCTGGTGAAGGACCTCCAGACGGCGCTCTCGCTGTCCGCAGTGGACGCGGACCGGTTGATCCTCGAGATCACCGAGAGCGTGCTGATGGACGACCCGGAGCGGGCCGGCGACGCACTGCGCGAGCTGAAGGCGCTCGGAGCCCACATCGCCGTCGACGACTTCGGGACCGGGTACTCGTCGCTCAGCCACCTCCAGCGCTTTCCTGTCGACGTGCTCAAGATCGACAAGTCCTTCATCGATCCGTTGTGCGACGCGGAGGGCGACACGACCGCCCTGGTCACCACCATCCTCGGCCTGGCGGGAAACCTCGGCCTCCGCGTCATCGCCGAGGGAATCGAGCATGACGAGCAGCTCCGGCGGCTCGTCGAGCTGGATTGTGAGCTCGGGCAGGGCTACCTGCTCGGGCACCCGCTCGACGCGGCGGACGCGAGAAGCCTCGTCCGCGCCGCCGGAGGGGTGCGGCACCCGAGCCACACACCCTCGTAGTCGAAGGCCCCTACACTCACGCTGGCAGGCCGAGCACCGGACCGGGACCTTCGCCCGACCGGTCGGGTCCGAAAGACCAGTCGAGGAGCGGCGCGTGAAGTTCGGCATCTTCTACGAGCACCAGCTCCCCCGGCCCTGGACGGAAAGCAGCGAGTTCCAGCTGGTGACCGACGCGCTCGACCAGATCGAGCTGGCCGATCGCATCGGGATGCACACGGTGTGGGAGGTCGAGCACCACTTCCTCGAGGAGTACTCGCACTCGAGCGCGCCCGAGGTGTTCCTCGCCGCCGCGAGCCAACGCACCTCGCGCATCCGTCTGGGGCACGGCATCGTGCAGACCGCGCCCGGCTACAACCACCCGGCCCGCACCGCCGAGCGGATCGCGATGCTCGACCTCGTCTCGGGCGGCCGGGTGGAGTTCGGTTCCGGCGAGTCCTCCTCCGAAGCCGAGCTGGGCGGCTTCCGGATCGATCCGGCCCGCAAGCGGGAGGCCTGGCTCGAGGGACTCGAGGTGGCAGTCCGGTGCATGACCGAGACGCCCTTCGGCGGCGTCGAGGGGGAGTTCGTGACCATGCCGCCGCGCAACGTGGTTCCCAAACCCGTCCAGAAACCCCACCCGCCGCTGTGGGTCGCCTGCAGCAGGCGGGACACGATCCTGCTCGCCGCGGAGAAGGGCATCGGGGCGCTCAGCTTCGCCTTCGTCGAACCCGAAGACGCGCGCCACTGGGTGGACGACTACGAGCGGGTGCTCCGCGAGCGCTGCGTGCCCGTCGGGCTGGCCGTCAACCCACAGGTCGCCTGCGTCACCCCCATGATGTGCGCCGCGCAAAGAGGAGGACGCGCTCGCCCGCGGCCTCGAGGGCGCGAACTTCTTCGGTTACTCGCTCGCCCACTACTACGTCTTCGGCGAGCACGTTCCGGCCACCACCGACGTGTGGTCGGAGTTCCTCGAGCGGCGGGACAAGATGGGCTATTCGCCCGAAGCCGCCTTCGCCACCCAGCGCGAGATCCTCGGCGCGAAGGCTGCCTCGGGCGACCGGACCGGCCTGCGCGGTGCCGTCGGCACCCCCGAGCAGCTGCGCGAATTCCTCCGTCGTTACGAGGAGGCAGGGGTCGACCAGCTGATCTTCGTCCTCCAGGCGGGCCGGAACCGCCACGAGGACATCATGGAGTCGCTCGAGCTCTTCGGCGCCGAGGTGCTCCCCGAGTTCCTCGAACGCGACGAGAAGACCAGCCGCACCGTTGCGAAGCGCTGGGAGCCGATCGTGGCACAGGCGCTCGCCCGACGGGACCGGCACGACCCGGTGATGGACCCTGGCTACACGATGCGCGCGATCCCGAAGCAGATGGTCGAGGCGGCAGCGAGCGAGCCGGCGCGCGAGTGGCTCGAGTCGCTGGCCGACAAGCAGGCGGCCGGGGTGGTCGACGAGGAGTTCCAGCGTCTGATCGACGGCTGACCGGCACGTGCCGGCGGTGAGGCGGCCGCCGGCGGGAGGAGCAGCGACGAAGGATCCGGCCGATCGGCCGACAGGAGAACGGAGGTTCCGATGGACATCGACGAGGCGCTGTACACCACCCGGGCCATGCGCAGGGTGCGTCCCGAGCCCGTGCCGCGGGAGGTGCAGGCGAAGATGCTCGACGCGGCGATCCGTGCCCCTTCCGGCGGCAACAGCCAGAATTGGCGCTTCCTGCTCGTCGACGATCGCGAGACGATCGCGCGCCTCGGTCCCCTCTACCGCGACTCGTTCGCGCAGCTCGGCAATACGATCTACAAGGAGCGCATGGCCGCGATGCACGCCGACCCGGACACGCCCGAGCACGTGCAGATGGCGAAGGTGCAGCGCTCGGCACAGTGGCTCGCCGACCACTTCGAGGAGGTGCCCCTGTTCCTGTTCGGCTTCGCGCAGGGCGATCCGACCGGGGGCTCGATCTACCCGGCGATCTGGAGCGCCCAGCTCGCGGCTCGGGCCCACGGCGTCGGCAGCGCGCTCACCGTGGTCCTCGGCTTCTTCCACGGGGACGAAGCTTTCGAGATCCTCGGTGTCCCACGCGACGAGGGGTGGATCATGGCGTGCACCGTGAGCTTCGGCTACCCAACCGGCCGGTGGGCGGTCGCGCCGCGTCGACCTGTCCACGAGGTCGCCTATCGCAACCGCTGGGGATCGCCGGTCGGCTTCACCGTCGACTCCCCCCTGTGGCCGGGTGACGGCGGTGGCGCACCCTGACTCCTGCGGGCCGACTCCGGTACGCACGACCTGCGTCGTGACCACGACCGTCCCATCCCCTCGGAGTACGGTCCGCGCCGACAGGGCGGCGACCGGAAGGACCGTGTCGGACCCTCCGAGCCTGTATCTTCTGTGACCGGCCGACCCGCATCGCGGTCGTCCGGCCGTGCGCGGCTGTAGCTCAATGGTAGAGCCTCTGCCTTCCAAGCAGATTACGAGGGTTCGATTCCCTTCAGCCGCTCGAGCCGCACTCGGGACCGTGCCGCGCCAGCTGCTCGCGGCGCTACTCGCGACGACCGCGACGACCGCGGCGGTCCTGTGCGCCGCGCCGGGGCTCGCCGGCGCCGCCACCGGGTCCACGCCCTCCTCGGTGACCGCGACGTCGACGACCCAAGCACCCGCGTCGGTCGGATCGTCGGGCTGGACGGTGTACCACGGGGATCCCGAAGGATCGGGACTCGCGGCCTCGATCACCGGCGTCGACACGAGCAGGCGTGCCTGGACGTCCCCAGTGCTCGACGGCCAGCTCTATGGCGAGCCGCTCGTCTTCGGCGGCCGCATCTACGTCGCAACCGAATCCGACACCGTCGACGCGCTCTCTGCCGCGACCGGTGCGGTGCTCTGGTCCCGCACGATCGGGACCCCGGTCCCTGCGGGCGATCTGCCGTGCGGCGACATCGCGCCGACCGTCGGGATCACCGGGACACCGGTCGTCGACCCAGGTCGCGACGAGCTCTTCGCCGTCGCGGACGAGCTGCGCAACGGGGCGGTCGCCCATGTGCTGGTCGGCCTCAGCGCGACCGACGGGAGGGTCGAGACCACGACGGACGTCGACCCGACCGGCTCCGACCCGCGGGCGCTCCTGCAGCGCACCGGCCTGACCCTCGACGGAGGCCGCGTGGCCTTCGGCTTCGGCGGCAACTACGGGGACTGCTCGACCTACCACGGCTGGGTCGTCTCGGTGCCCGAGACCGGCGGCACCCCGGGCTTCTTCGAGGTCGACGCGGCAGCCGGCGAGCACGAGGGGGCCATCTGGATGGGCGGGGCCGCCCCCGTGGTCGATCCGGCCGGCAACATCTGGGCGACCTCGGGCAACGGGTCGGTCACGTCCCCCGATCACGCCTACGACCGGAGTGACGCCGTCCTCGAGCTCTCGCCGTCGCTCGCGCTCCTGCAGTTCTTCGCTCCCACCAGCTGGACCGCAGACAACGCGAAGGACCTCGACCTGTCCACCGCGCCGGTGCTCCTCCCCGGCGGCCAGGTGCTGGCGGCCGGCAAGTCGCGGACGGTCTACCTCCTGAACGGGAGCCGCCTCGGCGGCGTCGGCGGCGAGCTCGCCCGGCTTCCCGGCGCGTGCGGCGACGACATCGACGGGGGTGCCGCGAGGCTCGGCAGCACGGTCTTCCTCCCCTGCCTGAGCGGCCTGGCGGCCGTCACCACCGCCGGCACACCACCGAAGCTGCGGTCCGCCTGGACGACCCCGTCGGGAGGCGGCCCTCCGATCGTCGCCGGGGGGCTCGTCTGGTCCATCGGGCAGGACGGCACGCTCACCGGCGTGGACCCTTCCACCGGCGCGGCACGCCAGCAGGCGAGCATCGGTGCTCCGTCCAACCACTTCCCCACCCCCGGGATCGGTGCAGGGCTCCTCCTCGCCACCGCGGCCCGCCAGGTCGTCGCGTTCCACACGACCACGGGCGCAGCGCCGGCCACGACGACGACCAGGCCGGCACACCGCCCCGCGGCGTCCGCGCCGCCGGGTCGGAGCTCCGACAGCGACCCCGGTCCGGGTCCGGTGGCCGGTGTCATCGCGCTCGTGGTGCTGATCGGCGCCGCGGCGATCTGGGCGATCCGCGCGCGCCTGAGGCGCTAGCGTCCTCGGGCGCGTGCCGTCCTCGGGCGCGTGCCGTCCTCGGGCGCGTGCCGGCCTCGGTCGGCCGGGTCCCCGAGCGAGACGACCTGGATGGTGAGATGGAACAGTCGGTCTTCCCGGTGAACGGGGTCCGCGCAGCCCGCGAGATGTGGTGCCCAGCCGAGCTCCGACCTCGCGCAGTCGAGCGATGCCGAGGCGTGGAGCGATGAACGGCGGGGCGTCCCCGACCGGCGGCACGTACCGGCAGGCGGGTGGCGGCACGGCTCGGCAAGCGACCGAGGGCGCGGCGGGGGTACTGCTCATCCTCGCCTCGAGTCAGTTCCTGATGACCCTCGACACGTCGGTCATGAACGTGTCGATCCAGTCCGTCGCCAACGACCTCGGCACGACGGTGACCGGGATCCAGACTGCGATCACCCTGTTCACACTGGTGATGGCCTCGTTCATGATCACCGGGGGCAAGATCGGAGCGATCATCGGCCGTAAGCGGGCCTTCGCCATCGGGCTCGTCGTCTACGGATGCGGTTCGCTTCTGACCGCGCTCTCTCCCAACCTCACCGTCCTGATCATCGGATGGTCGGGTCCTCGAGGGCCTCGGTGCGGCCCTCATCATGCCGGCCATCGTCGCGCTGGTCGCGTCGAACTTCGCCAAGCAGGACCGCTCGTCCGCCTACGGGATGATCGCAGCTGCGGGAGCCATCGCCGTCGCCGCCGGTCCCCTCGTCGGTGGCGCGGTGACCACGTTCGCGTCGTGGAGATGGGTGTTCGCCGGCGAGGTCGTCATCGTGGTGGTCATCCTCGTCATGCTGCGTCGGTTGAGCGACGCCGCCACCGATGTGCGGCCCCACTTCGACGTGGTGGGCTCCCTCTTGTCGATCGCCGGGCTCTCGCTCACCGTCTACGGCGTGCTCCGCTCGGGCACGTGGGGCTGGGTGCGACCGACACCCGGCGCACCGACAGTCCTCGGGATCTCGCCAGTGATCGTGCTCGTGCTCGGCGGCCTGCTCGTCCTCGGGTGCCTCTTCTGGTGGGAGGGTCGGCGCGAACGGCTCGGAGCCGAGCCGCTGTTCCGGCCGAGCATGTTCGCCAACCTGAAGATGACCGGCGGCATGATCATGTTCTTCTTCCAGTTCATGGTGCAGGCCGGGCTCTTCTTCACCGTCCCGCTGTTCCTGTCGGTCGTGCTCGAGCTGACCGCGCTCCAGACCGGGCTCCGCCTCCTGCCACTCTCCCTCTCCCTGCTGCTCGCCGCCGTCGCCATTCCGAAGCTCGCGCCGCGGGCCTCCCCTCGATCGGTGGTGCGCCTCGGCATGCTGTCGCTGCTCGCGGGCGTGCTCGTCCTGGTCGGAGGCCTCGACCCGGGCGTGAACGCGGCGATCGTCCTCATCCCGATGACCCTCGCCGGCCTCGGCATCGGCGCACTCGCCTCTCAGCTCGGTGCGGTCACCGTGTCGGCGGTGCCCGATCGGCTGAGCGCAGAGGTGGGCGGCCTGCAGAACACCCTGACCAATTTCGGCGCCTCGCTCGGGACCGCGCTGGTCGGTGCCGTGCTCATCGGCTCCCTCACCAGCACCTTCCTCGGAGGCATCGCCAACAACCCCGCCGTGCCCGCGCAGGTGACCAGTGAGGCGTCGGTGAACCTGTCGAGCGGGGTCCCGTTCGTCTCCGACTCCACCCTGCGCTCGGGACTCGAGAAGACCGACCTCTCCCCCGCCACCCAGGACGCCATCGTGGCGGAGAACGAGGCCGCACGGCTGGCCGGCCTGCGCACCGCTCTCGGACTGGTGGCGGTCATCATCGTCGTCGGGCTGCTCTGCACCGGCATGCTGCCTCGGGAGCCGGTCGCCGGCGCCTCGGCCGGCTCTGACGGCGACGATGCCGGCTCATCCCCTTCCTGAGCTGGGACTCCTTCTGCCCGGCCGACTCGGTAAAGGTGCGTTCCGCCAGGGCCGATACCCCTATGTGCACTTCGATCTGGCGCGCCCGACCCAACGACAGCTTCGCGACGGCGTCGTGTGCGGCCTCATCGCGGAGTCGATCATCATCCCGGTTCTCGTGCTCGCCACGCTCGTCGACCACCAGTCGTTGCACTGGGGCTATCTCGCTGCAGCCGCCGGCTGCATTGTCGCTTCGATCGTCTACCTGGCCTTCTTCGTGGCGATCACCAAGGGAAAGGCCAGCGTCACGACCCAGGCCAACGTCTGGTTCGTCATCGTCTGCCTCGCTCTGTCCGGTCTCGCGTTCATCGAGCTCGCCGCACCCACCCGCTACGGCCTCTACACGCCGGCCATGCTCGTCGGAGTGGTCTTCGTCTGCATCGTCGGTGACCGACGCATGCAGCTGGTCGTCGACGGGTACGTCATCGCGCTGATCGGACTGATCAGTTGGGCCGAGGGTCTGCGGGGCACCGATTTCGCGATCTTCTTGGCCGTGTACGCCTGCACGATCACCGTCATCACCCTGATCTGCGCGCGCACGATCGGCTCGCTGACCGGCCACGTCAACTTCCGCCAGGCGACCGCCGAGCTCAGCGAGACCTTCGACGACTTCGACCTCGGCACCGTCACCTCCGGTCCCGACTCCTTCCGCGAGATCTTCGAGCGGGGCCTTCCGCTGGTCGACGACATCCTTCCCGCATCCGCGGATCGTCGTGTTCACCCGCAGCGCGTCCCTCGAGCGGTTCACCCTTCTCGCCGCCTGGCCGAACGCGGACCAGCGCGGCATCGCGGAGCTCGCACGGCTGCCGCAGCTCACCGAGGCGCTCGTCACCAACGCGGTGAGGATGGACGCGTTCCACTGTGTGATCCCGGTCGGCTATTCGGCCGACGGGGAGCTGGTGATGGTCGTCGAGCGCAAACCGAAGGACCACCGCACCGACCAGCCTGCGATGGAGGCGGCCGAGTTCCTGTCGTCGGCGTTCCTCCGGGTCACCAGTCGGGCGAACTTCGTCAACGGTCTGCAGAACGAAAGCCGGACCGATCCGCTCACCGGGCTCGCCAACCGCCGCAGCCTCTTCGAGCGCATCGAGGTGGAGATGGCCCACGCGCTCCGCTCCGAGACCCCGCTCAGCATCGCGATGCTCGACCTCGACCACTTCAAGGACTACAACGACCGCTTCGGGCACGTTGCGGGCGACACGGTGCTGCGGTCGATCGCGGCGGTGCTCGTGTCGAACATCCGCGGCCAGGACATGGTCGCGCGCTACGGGGGCGAGGAGTTCTGCTTGGTGATGCCCGAGACGGATCTGGTCGGTGGCCATCACCTGCTGGACAAGCTGCGGACGGGCGGCCGAGAGGCCACCTCCGACTTCGGGGTGACCATCTCGGCGGGCCTCACCAGCTGGGACGGCATCGAGGACACCACCTCGCTCATCGAACGTGCCGACCAGGCCCTCTACCGCGCCAAAGAGACCGGTCGCGATCGGGTCGTCTCCATCGAGGCCTACACCGAGTTCTGAGGCGCCCGGACCGCGCCTCGCCCGGACCGCGCCTCGCCCGGACACCACCATCACCTCGGCCCGGTGCCGACTCAGTCGGAGCGCCGGAGTACCAGGTAGACGTTGTCGTCGATGACGAAGGACTGCGCAAGGAGGAAGCCCTCCGCCGCGGCCCCGTCGAGCTCGGCTTCCAGCTCGGCGCGGCGCTCGGCCACCACCAGGCGGCCGCCGTGCACCCGGAGCACTCGGTGGGTCGCGGTCATCGTCCCTCCGTGGTTGCGCCGAGCAGGAGCGCCGGTTCGCGGGTGCCGGCGGGCAACTCGCGGGGCTCCGGCCGGACCCGGATGTACCACTCTCGTCCCCAGACCTGTTCGAAGGCCTCCTCGGGCAAGGAGAGGAAGAAGCTGTCCTCCTCGATCTGGCTGGCGTGCGCACGCATCGCCTCGCGCTTGGTCCCGAGCCACGCCGTGACGTCCACCTCGGTGGTGATGCGCGCACCCGGCTCGCCGAACGTCCCGACGTCTTCGACATCGGCGTCCTGGAGCGACCAGTCCGTTCCCTCCGAGGCCCGCATCAGCTCGAGGACGTGGTCGCGGTCGATGGTCGCCAGGTAGACGACCGGGGTGCCGGCCAGGGAGGCGGCACGCATCCCGACCTCGTGCACCCGGACGTGGTCGGGATGCCCGTACCCGCCGTGCTCGTCGTAGATGACGAGGACGTCGCTCGACTCCTCGCCGAGGACCGCTGCGAGGCGCGTCGCCGCCTCGTCGAGGTCGGCCGCGGCGAACGACCCGTCACGGGAGTTGGAGTCTTCGCCGGCCATGCCCGAGTCGAGGTACTCGAGGAACACCTGGCGACCGATCCCGAGGATGCGACCGGCCGCAGCCAACTCGTCGGTCCGGCGCGCGGCGAGCGTCTCGTCGCCCGCGAGCAGTCCGTCGGGGACTTCGCCCAGGTCGCCCCGCGTCGCGGTCACGAGCACCACCCGGTGGCCGCCGGCGGCGAGAGCCGCCATTGTCCCCCCGGTGATGATCGCCTCGTCGTCGGGATGCGCGTGCACGAAGGTCACCGTCGCCACGGGCCGCACCCTATCCGGGGACGACGGGCACCCGGACGGCCGCCCCGTCGGGGTGTGGCCTCACCGGGACTGCCGGCTCACCCGGGGCAGCTGGTTCACCCGAGGGGCAGCTGCTTCAGCCGAGGGGCAGCTGCGGCGCGTCGGCAAGCGACGGGCCCTCGACGCCGAGGTTCCCACGCCGTCGCGACCCCGGCTTCGCGGTCACCGCGTAGATCCGCTCGGGTTCGAAGGACCTGATGGATCGGTCGCCCGGCCGTCCCCCCACCACTTCGATCGACTCGGCCCCGTTTCGGAGGTTCACCACGTGGGCGCGGAACTCCCAGCGTGCACCGCGGATCGCCACGCCCTGCACCACGACCGGGTCCCCGGCCCGCAGGCCGTTCCAGCGGTCGGCGCGCACCAGATGCTCCGACGCGCTCGCCGCGGCGCCGCCGCGAGGACCGGGTGCTAACCCGCGCCAACCGCAGACCCGGTGCGCGGCATGGTGCTCACCGGTCCGAGCCCCGTCCACCGATCGCGCCCTCGGCGCGCTCTTCCCTGAGGACGCGGAACCGGTGGACGAAGAGGACCACGACGACCAACACCGCGAGGACACCGGCGACGTATCCCGCGTAGCTGAAGGCCTTGAGCACGTGCTCGTAGCTCGATCCGAGGGCGTCCCCGATGCTCACGAGGGCCGTGCACCAGATCGCGCAGGCGATGACCGTGAAGGTGAGGAACTTGCCGATCGCCATCTCCCCGATCCCTGCGGCGAAGGAGACGAAGGACCGGAGCAGCGGGATGAACCGGCCGAAGAAGACGAGCGGCTCGCCGTGGCGGGCGAACCATGCCTCGGCACGATCGAGGTCGCGGTGCGTCAAGAGGACGTACTTGCCGACCCGGTCGACGAGCGTGCGGCCCCCGAAGTAGCCGATGAGGTACCCGGCGAGGGAACCGAGGACCTCGGCGAGGGTGGCGACCACGATCACGATCACCACGTTGAGGGCCTTCTCGTCGGGGATCTGGCCGCTCGCGAGGACGCCCCCGTAGATCAGCGAGAGCTCCGCGCCGACAGGGATCCCCATCGCCGAGATGAAGCAGAACAAGAAGACGCCCAGGTAGCCCCAGGTCACGAGAAAGTGGGTCATCGGTCCCCCATTTCTAGTCGGTCCCGTCGGGGGCTGCGGGTCATCGCGACCGGGTCGTGCCAACTCTCGCGGATCCCGCTCGCGGATAGCGTCGGCGCGGTGAGCGGCGATTCGATCAGCGCGGTCACTCGCCGCAGTGCCACCGCCGACGGGGTCGTGCTCGCACTCTACGACTTCGGCGGGAGCGGCCCCGATCTCCTGCTCGTCCACGCGAACGGCTTCTGCGCGGAGGTGCTGCGTCCGCTCGCCGACTGCCTGCGTGCGGACTTCCACTGCTGGGCGCTCGACCTCCGCGGCCACGGCCGGTCCGGGCGCCCGGCGAACGGCGACTTCGCCTGGTCCGGACTGGCCCTCGACGTGGCTGCGGCCCTCGACCACCTGGACCTCCCCACACCGATGGCGTTCGGCCATTCCTGCGGGGGGGCTGCCGTGCTCCTCGCCGAGCAGGCACGTCCGGGGACCTTCGCCTCGCTCTACTGCTTCGAGCCGATCGTCCTGCCGGTCGGCGACCCGCTCGCGGCGGCCGACAATCCGCTCTCGCGGGGCGCTCGGCGGCGGCGCGAGGACTTCCCGTCGGCGGAGGACGCCTTCGTCAACTTCGCGGCGAAGCCCCCCTTCGACCGGCTCGATCCGGAGGTCCTCCGCCGCTACGTCGAGGCGGGATTCGAGCCCGTGCCGTCCGCTGACGGCGGCGACGGCGCCGCCATACGGTTGCGGTGTCGCAGGGAGGACGAGGCGGCGATCTACGTCGAGGGCGCTCGCCACGACGGATTCGCACACCTCGGCGAGGTCCGCTGCCCGGTGTCGCTCGCCTGCGGCGAGCACACCGACGCGATCGGACCGCCCCTGCTCGACCTCCATGCCCGCCGGCTCCCGCAGGCGAGCGTCGAGGTGCTCGCGGGTATCGGGCACTTCGGCCCGCTCGAGGACCCGGCGCTCGTGGCCGACTCGGTCAGGCGATCGTTGAAACCCGGAGGCGGCACACCTGGGTCGTAGTCTGTTCTCGTGCCGCTCGAGCTGCCCCGTTCGCTCTCCCCGTCGAAGGTGAGCGCCTTCCGCGACTGCGCCCTCGCCTTCCGGTTCACCGCCATCGAACACCTTCCGCAGCCCCCCACCGTCTGGACGGTCCGGGGCACCTTCGTCCACCAGGTGCTCGAGCGGCTCTTCTGGCACCACCCGCCGGGCGAACGGACACCGGAGGCAGCGGCGTCGGAGCTCTCGTGCGCATGGTCCGAGATCCAGGACGATTCCGACTACCGGTTCCTCGAGCTCTCGGCCGAGGAGGCCGAGCCGTTTCCGGGCCGAGGCGGTCGACCTCGTCGACCGGTACTTCGCGCTGGAGGACCCGAACGAGACCGTGACGGTGGGCGTGGAGATCACGCTGGACGCGATGCTCGGCGGCGTGCGCCTCAGAGGGATCATCGACCGGCTCGACCTCGACCCGTCGGGAGAACTGGTCGTCGTCGACTACAAGACCGGGTGCCGCGCCGGGAGTCGCCTTCGAGCAGTCGAAGCTCGCGGGCGTCCATCTCTACGCGTTGCTCTGCCAGGAGGTCCTCGGCCGCACGCCGGTGGAGGTCCGCCTTCTCCATCTCCGCGAACCGACGTGCATCTCGGCGCGGCCCACCGAGCAGTCCGTCCGCGCCCACCGCGCGAAGGCCCTCGCCGTCTGGTCCGCCATCGAACGGGCGTGCCGGAACGACGACTTCCGACCTCGCCCCTCGCGACTGTGCGACTACTGCAGATTCCGTGACTTCTGCCCCGCGTACGGCGGCGACCCCGGTCAGGCGGTGGCCGTCCTCGGTGCGAGCCGAGCGGTCGAGACGCCGGTGGACTTTGCCGCGACCGTCACGCACGAGTCTCCGATCGGTGTCGGAGCGTCGGTCGGCGTCGGGGAGGGGGTCGCCGACGCGACCCCGCGCGGAGCACACGGACACGTCCTCCCGTGAGCGCAGTCGGAGAACACCACGCCGATCCTGGGGACTCCGGTCCCGCCGACTCCGGTCCCGGCGACAGCAAGCCCTCGGCCGATCCCTCCTCCGGCGCTCCCACGCTTTCGCGTTTCCTCGACTCGGTCCACGACCTCGACGACCTGGTCGATTCGTGGTTCGAGCCCTGGCGGGGCAACCCGGCGCTCGATCGGGCGGCCAAGCTCGTCACCGGTCTGGGGGACCGCGGATTGATGTGGGCGGCGACGACCGCCTGGCGGGCCCGGCGGTCCGGGCCGGACCGTGCCCGCGCGGTGCGGGCACTGACCATCGCCGGCCTCCAGTCGAGCACGGTGAACGCGGCGATCAAGACACTGGTCGGCCGCACGCGACCCGACCGCACCGGCCTCCGGGTGATCGACGGCGGCCTCCCCGTCCGCGAACCGACGAGCAGCAGCTTTCCGAGCGGGCACACCCTCGCCGCCTTCTGCGCCGCGACGGTGATGTGCGAGCGAGGCGATCCTGCGGGCAATGCGATGCTCTTCGGCAGCGCGGCCCTGGTGGGTCTCAGCCGTCTCCACCTTCGGGCCCATCACGCATCCGACGTGGCCGGTGGTGCGCTCATCGGCGCCTGCCTCGGGCTCGTCGGGAAAAGGTTCCTCTGAGCCGTTCCTGGTGGAATGAAACGACCTGCAGGGAGGTTGGCTGGAGCATGAGCGAACCGCGGCACCTTCGACGTGACCTGGGACTATCGCTGTCCGTTCGCCCGGAACGGACACGAGCACCTCCTCGACGGCCTCGAGCACGGAGCGCCGTGGGAGGTGACGTTCCTGCCGTTCTTCCTCAACCAGACGCACGTCCCAGAGGGCGGGACGCCTGCATGGGAGGAGCCCGCGCAGATGCCGGACCTACTGGCGCTCGCCGCGGGCGTCGTCGTGCGGGACCGCTTTCCCGACCAGTTCCGGGCGGTCCACCGCTCGCTGTTCGCCGCGCGTCACGACGAGGGTGGCGACCTCCGCGACCCGGCCGTCGTCCGCGACGCCCTCGACCGTGCGGGCGTGGACGCCGCTTCCGTTCTCGAAGAGGTCGAGAGCGGATGGCCGGCCAAGCTGATCCGCGAGGAACACGAGCGTGCCGTGAGCGACCTCGGGGTCTTCGGCGTGCCGACCTTCGTCGTCGGAGGGGATGCGATGTTCGCGCGGATCATGACCCGGCCCGGCGGTGACGGTGACCTCGCGCGGCGGACCATCGACCACGTGCTCGAACTCGTCGCCGACCATCCCGAGCTCAACGAGCTCAAGCACACGCGCATCCCTCGCTGACCCCCACGGCGGGCGCGGTGCCGCCGTGGCGCGCAACTCCTGGCGTGGTGCCGTGCACAATGTCGGCAGCGGTGCCGCGAGCCGACCGTGCCGGGTCAACCGTAGGTCGGCGCCCTCGGACTCAGGCGCCCACGCTGCCCGCGAGCGCGGCGATCGTCGCCTTGATCTGATCGCCCGAGCCGAACGGCGCACCGCAGAAGTCGGTCGTTCCGATCTCGGCCAGACGACGGATCTGGTCCTGCACCTCGAGATTCGGTGCCGACGATCGCGACGTCGGCAGGGCCTGCTGCGCCTTCCCGATCGAGCATCGCCCGATAGGACGGCAGCTGGCCGTAGATGACGAACTCTTCGGCGGCCTTCTCGCGTGCCGCGGTGGTGTCGTCGGTCACACAGACGGGCAGTCCGACACCGATCCGCGGTTCGGACCTGCCGGCCTCGATGGCCGCCTCGCGGATGGTGGGGATGATGTGCGACTCGATGGTGCCGGGCCCGGTCATCCAGGTCACCGTGCCCGAAGCCATCCGGCCGGCGACCCGCAGCATCGTCGTCCCGAGCGCGGCGACGAGGACGGGCGGTGCCGGCGCCTCGATGTCGAGCGGTCCGAACGTCGAGCACGCTGAGCGTCTCGCCGGAAAAGGAGACCTGTTCGCCTTCGAGCAGCGGGAGGAGAATCGACAGGTACTCGCGCATGTGCCGTGCCGGCTTGTCGAAGGAGAGGCCGAAGACGTTCTCGATGACCAGCTGGTGGGAGAGGCCGATCCCGAGCGTCAGGCGACCCCCGGTCGCGGCCTGGACCGTCAGCGCCTGACCGGCGAGCATCACCGGATGGCGCGGGAACGTGGGCACGACCGCGGTGCCGAGGCCGATCCCATTCACCTCGCGCCCGATGGCCGCGAGCACGGTCAGCGCGTCGTAGGCGAAGATCTGCGAGGACCACGCGGTCTCGAGACCCGCGTCGCGCAACGCCGCGATCTGGCCGACGACGTCGTCGAAGGGCCTTCGGGTGTCGAACATGGCACCGATTCGCACGCTGTCTCCCTCCTGGCTCCCGTTTCGCCGATCTCCTCTGCCCGTACACGGGCGGGGATCGAGCAGGCCCGACCACCGTATCGGGTCGGTCGCGCGGAGGCTCCTCGACCGCTGTGCCAACCGCGTTCCGGCCCCTCGGCGCCCACCGCCCAACGCCTCCGGCACCGCGGACGTCGATCGGTTGTGCCGACACGGCGCCGTTCGGGCAGAATGCCCGCATGTCCGTCGCCATCATCATGGGAAGCTCCTCCGACGCGTCGCACTTGGACGACGCGGTCCAGACCCTCCGCTCCTTCGGTATCGAAACCCAGGTGCGTGTGCTTTCGGCCCACCGCACCCCGGACGACACGCTCGCGTTCGCCCGGGGTGCGGCGGATGCCGGCATCAAGGTGATCATCGCCGCAGCCGGCGGGGCCGCCCACCTCGCCGGTGTGGTGGCCGCCGCCACCCCGTTGCCGGTCATCGGGGTCCCGGTCGCCCTCGCGAACCTCTCCGGTCTCGACTCCCTCCTCTCGATGGTCCAGATGCCAAAAGGCATTCCGGTCGCGACCGTCGCGATCAACGGGTCCCGCAACGCCGCGCTCCTTGCCGTCCGGATCATGGCGCTGTCCGACAACCGGTTGGCCACCGAGCTCGATCGGTTCGGTCGAGAGCTCGGCGATCAGGTGCGCGACCAGGACGCGGAGATCGTCACCCGCTACGCGCCGGCCTGAGTCGCCGGCGACCGGTAGGCATCACCCGCCGGCGAGGCGGGCAGTGGACGTCGTCATGCCTGCGCCGTGTCAGCCCGCGATCTGCCACGGTGGTGCCAGCCCGGCGATCGCCTCTTTCATCGAGACTCCGAGCGGTATCACCGCCATCACCGGGATGTCGACGCCGTGGGCGACGTACCGGCCGACGTGCTCGCGGCACTCGTCGAAGGAGCCGTGCACGACGAGGGCATCCACCACCTCGTCGGGGATCCGCTCGAGGGCACCTTTCCGGTCGCCGGCCTGCCAGGCATCCCACATCGGTTCGAGGAGCGGTCCCCGCCCGAGCCAGCGGTGGAACGCGGCATAGACGCCCACGTTGAGATAGGCGGCGATCATCCGTCGGCCGACGGCTCGGACCGTCTCGGTGTCCTCGGAGGGACACACGAAGATTCGGGCGGCGACCGGGCATTCCCGCCCGAGCTCGGGACGGACCGTCGCGACGTCCTCCGCGGACAGCCAGTTGAGGATCACACCGTCCGCATCGCGGCCGGCGAGCCGGAGCATCCCCGGGCGCAGGGCCGCCAGGAAGATGGGCGGGGGATGCTCGACCGGGCGGGCGAGCCGGAAGCCGCGGACCGAGAAGGTCTCGAACTCGCGGTCGACCTTCTCGCCGGCGAGTGCCGAGCGGAGGAACGAGATGGTGTCGCGGGCCCGCCGATAGGGCTCCTCGAAAGGGATGCCGTTCCAGCGGTCGACGATGACGTCGGAGGAGGTCCCGAGGCCGAAGGTGAAGCGCCCGGGTGCGGCCTCTGCCATCGCTGCCACGCTTTGGGCCAGCAAGGCAGGGCCCCGTGTGTACGCGGGGATGATCGCCACGCCGAGCTGCAGCGAGGGAGCCCAGGCCGACGCGAGCGCCAGCGGGGTGAAGCCGTCCACCCCGTCCGTCTCGGCGGACCACAGATCGGTGTAGCCGAGCCTGGCCAGCTCCTCGTACCACGAGCGGTGCTCGGCCAGCGTCACCCCGTCGAAGGGGATGGTGATCCCATAGCGCGGTCCGCTCCCTGTCCCAGTCACGGCCTCCGTATTACACCCTTCCGGCACACTCGGCCGTATGAAGGAAGCCCGCACGGCCCAGGTACCGACCGGCCGACCCGGCCGGCAGCTCGAACTTCCCCTCGCGGGTTCGGGCAATCCGGCCCGGCGCGGGCGGGCGCCCCGGTCGTCGGTGGGGACCCGCAGGGCCACGTCCGCCCGGTCGGTCCGCCCGGCACCCAGTCGGTCGGACGGCAATCGGACCCGGGCGGTGCCGTCCACGCCCGAGTCGGAGGTCTGGACGCTCGACGAACACACCCGTCGCGTGGGCCGCGAGGGCATCGCCAGCGCCCGAGCACTGTTGGAGCGAGCACGCGGAGCTCGAGCCGCTTCGGGACCGGGGGCCGGGCACGCGGGCCCAACCGCCGGTCGCGCCGTGCAAGGGGGCGCCGGTCGCGCCGCCTGAGCGCGGCTCGCACTACGGTCGGAGCATGGCGACCCTCGCCGAGCGTCTCGGCTTCCCGGCCGACGCGAGACTGCTGATCCTCAATTGCGCGGACCTCGGGTTCTGCCACGCCTCGACCGTCGGCGTGTACGACGCACTCCGCGACGGCATCGGAACGAGCGCGTCGCTGATCGTCCCGGCGCCGTGGGCGCGTGAATCGGCATCGCAGTTCCGCGGTGAGGACGTGGGCGTCCGCCTCACGCTCAACGCCGAGTACGACCTCTACCGCTGGGGCCCGCTGACCCAGGCGCCCTCTCTGCTCGACGGCGACGGCGGGTTCCCGCGGACCGTCTCCGACGTCTGGGACCACGCGGATCTCGACGAGGTGCGGCGCGAGTGCCGCGCTCAGGTCGAACGAGCCGTGCTGTGGGGCTTCGACATCAGCCATCTGGACGCCCACCTCGATGCCCTGCTCCTGCGCCCCGAGTTCTTCGACGTCTACCTCGAGCTGGCGATCGACTTCGGGCTGCCCTTGCGGGTCCTCGACGCGGCCGACGAGCCGAAGGCCGGTTTCCCGATCCGTGAGCTCACCGCAGCCGAAGGCGTGCTGTTCGCGGACCACTTCGCGTCGCTGCCGGGGCGAGGCACCCAGCAGGCCTTCTTCGAGCTGCTCGGCACACTGCAACCGGGAGTGACGGAGGTCACCCTGCACCCGGCCATCGACAGCCCCGAGCTCCGGGCGATCTCCGGTGACTGGGAGTCGCGGGTCGCGCACCACGTGCTGCTCGTCGCCGAACGGGGGCTCGACCGGGCGATTGCCGACGCCGGGGTCACGCTCATCGGGTACCGACCGCTCCGCGCGCTGATGCGCAGCGGCTGAGGTCCGGCCTCGAAGTTGCGTTTATCGGCGGCGGACCGCCGGTAAGGTGAGAACGCACCGATGGGACCGACCGTGACCAAAGGAAGCCAGGTGAGGCTGCGTGCCAGCATGCCGCCGCGGGCGGTCTCGGAGAGCCCGTCCGCCCGACCGGTGCGCTTCGCCGAGGTGCTGCTCCTCGACCCGGTCGGCGGCGAACCCGTCCCCATGGCGTCCCTCACCTTCGGCGACGAGGGCATCGGCGTCGTCGAGCACGGCGGCAGCTCGGCACGCGTCCTCCCCTGGTCCTCGGTGACGGCCCATGTGGCCGAGGCGTGGAGCGGCGGCCTGGTACCCGAGTGGTGGGTGGACCCCGAGCTCGACCGCGACGAGCCCGAACCCACCTGGACCGGGCCCACGACGACCGGGGTCGGAGCGGGGGTCGGGGTCGGGACGGTCACCGATCCCGAAGCGACCGCACGCCCGGTGCCACACGTCGAGGCGGGGACCCTGGTCGGCATCAGGACCCCGACCTCCATCTACCGCTTCCTCATCCCCCACAGCGACCCCGTCTCCGTGTCCCGTCGCATCAACGAGATCGCCCTCGCGCGCCGCCCCGGAACCGTCGGTGTCGACACGACGACGGTTCTCCCGTCCGAGACGCCCGCGGCGAACAGGGCCGTCCCCCGCTCGACGTGGTCGAAGATCCAGCCGTTCCTCGTGATCGCGTTGATCGCATTCATCGCCACCGCGGTGACTCTGATCCTCCTCCAGAGCTCGGGAGCGATCCACCTTCCCTTCCTCGGCGGTGCCAACTCCGGCTCGCTGCCGGCGCCGACGCTCAGCGCTCGGTGAAGGCCTCGATCCGGCGGCACGCCCCGCGGTAGCCGGGGGTCGCGGTCAGCGGGAGGAGGGCGGTCACCACCTCCATCGAGCCGGCCACCCTGAGCCGCCCCCGCATGAATGCCACGCTCGGATCGAGGACCCCCTGCTGCAACGCGACGGCGTCGTCCCAGGCGACGGTGAGCGCGACGTCAGGTGCCCCGTCGCGTCGGTCGCCCTTCCCCTCGGCACCTCCGACCAGACGTCCGTCCTCGACGATGCCGTAGCAACGGACGGTGCCCTCCGGCCCTCCGGTGAGCTCGCAACCGATCCGCGCGCGCAGACCCGGAACGACCCGGGCCTGCTCGGTCACCGCCCGTACCTCCTCGAACCATTCCGGCGACAGCCAGCGGGACATGCGTCCACCTTCCCTCACGACGGGGCGCCGTGCGTCCGGGACCGAGTCCGGACGCTCACCGCCTCGCGTCGACGAGGCCGGAGACGCCGGGGATACCGGCGAAGAGGTCCGTCTCCGGATCATCGCGTCCCGCATCGCCGGTGCGCGCCGAGGGAAGCGGAAGGAGCGCCCCGTCGGGACTCCGCATCTGCGCCAACCGGTAATCGTCGTGGGGGTGGATCGAGGCCATCACCTCGGGTGGCAGCCCGAACCAGAAACGCGAGTTGGGGTCGACCTGGGTCGCATGGGCGAGGAGCGCCTCGCGGCGGACGTCGGCGAACCCGGTCAGGTCGATCGAGGTGGTGACCACCTCGGGCGGCACGTCCTCCCACCGCTTTCGCCACTGCTCGTCGAAGGGCGACTCGAGGCCGAGCTCCTCGAACTTCTCGTGGATCTCGCGGAACCGAGCCACCGAAAAGACCGTGTAGTAGAGCTTCGCCGGCTGGAACGCGGGGCCGGCGCCCGCGAACCGGCCTCGGTCACCCGCCGCCTCGAAGGCCGCCACTCCGATGTCGTGCACCCGGAGGTGATCGGGGTGCGGGTAGGAGGACTGCTCGTCGCCGTACACGACCATCACCTGAGGCCTGGTTCGGCGCACGACGGCGACCAAGCGCTCGACGGCCTCCTCGAAAGGCGCCTGGGCGAAGGCGGCCGGGTTGGCGTTGGCCTCCGAGTCCGGCATCCCCGAGTCGCGGTACCCGAGCAGCTCGACTTCGTCGTACCCGATGATCTCCGTCGACCGCTGCAGCTCCACCCGCCGGAGTGCGGGAAGGTCCGCCCGCACCTCTGGGGTGTCGAGCGCCGGGTTCAAGATGTCGCCCTCCTCGCCCCCGGTGCAGCACACGAGGACCGTGTGGACGCCCTCCGCGTGATAGCGCGCCACGGTTCCCGCACCCTTCGAGGCCTCGTCGTCGGGGTGGGCGTGAACGGTCAAGAGGCAGAGCCGGTCGGGCACGCCGAACACGCTACCGGCCGGGAAAGCCCTAAGCTTCACCTGCGAAGACCGAGGAAGGACGGATCCCTATGGGCGTGATGAAGCGGCTGTCCGGAATAGTCCAGGCAAAGACGAACAAGCTGCTCGACAAGGCGGAGGACCCGCGCGAATCGCTCGACCTCTCCTACTCGAAGCAGCTCGAGAGCCTCCAGAAGGTCCGGCGGAGCGTGGCCGACGTGACGACCGCGAAGAAGCGGATCGAGCTCCAGGCCACCCAGCTCCAGCAGCAGGGCGACAAGCTCCAGCAGCAGGCGAAGGCGGCGCTCACACAGGGCAACGAGGACCTGGCGCGCGAGGCCCTCTCCCGCCGGGCCGCCCTCGGCGAGCAGCTCACCGACCTCCAGAGCCAGCACGAGCAGGTGGCCACCCAGGAGCAGAAGCTCATCGACACCGCCCAGAAGCTCCAGGCCCAGGTCGACTCCTTCCGGACCAAGAAGGAGACCATGAAGGCCAGCTACACCGCCGCCGAGGCCCAGACGAAGATCGGCGAGGCGGTGTCGGGGATCTCCGAGTCGATGAGCGACGCCGGGCTCTCCATGCAGCGGGCACAGGACAAGATCGCCGGTATGCAGGCCCGGGCCGGTGCCATGGACGAGCTGCTCGCGTCCGGTGCACTCACCGACCTCACCAACCCGGTCGACGACATCCAGGCACAGCTGGACAAGGCGTCGACCACCTCGACCGTGGACACCGAGCTCGCCGCGCTGAAGGCAGAGGTCGGTTCGGGAAGCCCGGCTGCAGAGCTGGGCGCGGCCGACCAGACGGAAGCCTCATCGTGATCGTCCGTATCCTCGGAGAGGGCCAGTACGACGTGCCCGACGAGGCACGCTCGAAGCTCGACGGGCTGGACGACGCGCTGGTGAAGGCCGTCGACAGCGGTGAGGAAGCCGCATTCACCAAGGCGCTCGCCGCTCTCATCGCGGAGGTGCGCGGCGCGGGGTCGCCGCTCGCCGCCGACGCGTTCGCTCCCTCGGACCTGGTGGTGCCCTTCGAGGACGCGACGCTCGAGGAGACGAAGGACCTGCTCGCCGAGTCCGGCGACCCGACCGGATCGGACGACCTCGTAGGCTGACCTGATGAGCACCGCACGCAACATCCCGAACGACCGCGGCCTCACGGTCCGGATGTTCACCACGGGCCTGCTGCTCGTGATCCTCTATGGGGCCGTCATCGGCCTGCTGGTCGCGTTCGGCATCTCCCTCGCGATCGTCCTCGTCTTCGCCGCCGTCCTCCTCTTCGCCCAGTACTGGTTCTCCGACAAGATCGCCCTCTTCGGCATGGGGGGCCAGGTGGTCACGCCCGAGCAGGCGCCCCAGCTCCACGGAGTCATCGACCGCCTCTGCGCGATGGCGGACATGAAGAAGCCCCGGGTGGCCATCGCCGACACCGACGTGCCCAACGCCTTCGCGACCGGCCGGAGCCCCAACAACGCGGTGGTCTGCGCGACTACCGGATTGATGCGCCGTCTCGACGAGTCCGAGCTCGAAGCCGTGCTCAGCCACGAGCTCTCCCACGTCGCGCACCGCGATGTGGCGGTGATGACTATCGCCAGTTTCCTCGGGATGGCCGCAGGCATGATCACCCGGATCATGCTGTGGACCGGGCTCATGGGCGGGTTCGGGGGCCGCGACAACAACCAGGGCAACGACAACGCCGCCCTCGTCGAGCTGGCGGTGCTCGCGGTGTCCATCGTCGTCTATGCGATCAGCTTCCTACTCACCATGGCGCTCTCCCGCTATCGTGAGCTGGCCGCCGACCGGTCGGGGGCACTGCTCACCGGCCGGCCCTCGGCGCTCGCCTCGGCTCTCGTGAAGGTCACCGGCGAGATGTCCCGCATCCCGACTCGCGACCTGCGCTCCGCCGAGAGCTTCAACGCCTTCTACTTCACCCCCGCCATCGCCTCGAAGGGCGTGAGCCTCTCCACGCTCTTCTCGACGCATCCTTCGCTCGACCAGCGACTCGCCCAGCTCGCCACCCTCGAGGCCGAGCTCGGTCGCCCGTCGTGAGCGGCACAGAGCGCTGACCACGGCCAATGGGCCTGCTCGACTCGCTCCTCGGCCGCACCAAGCCGGTCCAGTCCAACCTCGACGATCTCTTCGCCCTGCCGTCCGCGTCGATCACGCTCCAGAGCGCTGCCGGGATGTCCTGCTCGGGCCACGCGGGCGTCTGTTTCAAGCCCCCGACCGGACAGGGGATCGTCGAGATGCAGGACGAGGTGGTGAAGCTGCTCGCGATGGACGACACCTCGGGCTTCCGCAAGGCCGAGGACAGCTACGGCTACCAGTGGCTGGTGGTCGAGGACGCCGACATCGAGGCGCTGGTGACACAGGTCCATGTGGTGAACTCGTCGCTTGCCGACGCGGGATGGGGCCCCCAGCTGCTGTGCTCGGTATTCGGCATCGCCGAGCTGCCCGCCCCGGGCGGGAACGACGGCGCCGGGGACGAGAGCGCGCCACGCCCGACTGTCGGTCCGGGAACAGTCGTCGCCTCGACGGCCTTCCTCGTCTATCTCTTCAAGCGCGGGAGCTTCTACCCCTTCGTCCCGAAGGGGCACGAACAGAGGGACACCGAGGCGGAACTCCGGCTGCGGAGCCTCGTGTCGGACGACCTGAAGGTCGAGCAGGACCTCGACCGGTGGTTCCCGCTCTGGGATCTTCCGGTCGGCTGAACCGCATCGATCGACCCACTGCCTCCGTCCACTCGTTCGCCGTTCCGGTCCGTCAGGCGGCGATACTGGGTCCGATGACGCCCCCACCGGACCGACGAGTGCCCTACTACCGCGACGACCTCGCGCTCGTCCATCATCTGGGCTTCGGGTTCCATGCCGACGCGTGCGCAGCCGGCATCCTCGAGTACCTCGAGCCGGTGCGTGGGCGCGACGGGTTGATCCTCGAGATCGGCTGCGGGAGCGGACTGCTCACCCGCCATCTGGTCGACGCCGGGTTGCGGGTGCTCGCGACCGACGCGTCGGACGCGATGCTCCAGCTCGCCCGCAGCTATGCGCCGGGTGCGATCGAGATCCGGCGTTTGTGTCTCCCCGACGATCCGCTGCCTCCCGCCGACGCCGTGGTCGGGGTCGGCCATGCGTTGAACTACCTCGACGAGGGCTCGCAGGTCGATGCAGCCCTCGTCGCGATCGCCGGCTGCCTTCGGCCCGGTGGGGTCATGGCCATCGACCTCTGCGACCTGCAATGGGGAGCGGCCCGGGTGGACCAGGCACCGAAGATCTGGAAAGGCGACGACTGGGTGCTGATGACCGAGTTCTCGGTCCCCGATCCGAGCCGGTTCGTCCGGACGATGACCACGTTCGTGCGACAAGCTGACGGGACGTGGCGGCGGGACGACGAACGCCACGACAACGTGCTCGTCGACACCGCGACGGTGCCCGAGCTGCTCGCCCGGCACGGAGTGGATACGACGATCTCGGCATCGTTCGGGGCGGAGGCGCCGACTCCGGGGCTCGTCGCGGTCATCGGCCGCAAGGTCGGATGACCCTCCACGGAGCTCCTCGTCGGTCGTTCGCGCTCGGTTGATCGGGTCGGGCGAACCTACCCCTGGCTGCTGCCACCGCCCGGCGGGCCGAGCCCGTCGATGGCCGCGGCGAGATCGAGGTCCGCCTGGGTGACGCCGTCCGAGTCGTGGGTGACGAGCGTGAAGGCGAGCCGGGTGTACCGGATGTCGATGTCCGGGTGGTGGTTGGCGCGTTCGGCGAGCTGGGCGACCTCGTTCACGAACGCGATCGCGTCGAGAAACGTCGGCGCGACGACCGTCCGCAGGAGCCGACCTTCGACGAGCTCCCACCGGGAGTCCCGGTCGGCGAGCGCGCGGGCGACCTCGTCGGCGCTCAGGACCGGCCGGCTCATGGTGCTCCGGCGGGGCCAGTCGGGCTGAAGTCGACCGGCACGGTCTCGTAACCCGAGACGAAATTGGCGGGTCGGCTGCGGGGTTCGCCCGGCTCTGCGAGTGCGAGATCGGGAAGCCGGTCGAGCAGCCGGTCGAACATCACGGACAGCTCCATCCGGGCCAACCGGTTGCCCAGACAGAAGTGCGAGCCGAAACCGAAGGCAACGTGGTCGTTCGGGGACCGGGCGACGTCGAAGCGCTCGGGGTCGTCGAAGACCCGCTCATCACGGTTCGCGGCCGGATAGAGCAAGAGCACCTTCTCCCCTTGACGCAGAGTCTGTCCGTGCAGCTCGACGTCCCGGGTCATCTGGCGTGCCATGTTCTTGATCGGAGAGACCCATCGGAGCATCTCCTCGACCGCCGAGTCGAGCAGGCTGCGATCGTCACGCAACCGTGCGAACTGATCGGGATGTCGCAGGAGCTCGACCATCCCGCCGCTGATCACGTGCCGAGTCGTCTCGTCGCCACCGATCAGGATCAGCAGCGACTCGTAGATGAGAGACGACTCGTCCAGCCGGTCCCCTTCGATCTCCGCGTGGACGAGGGTGCCGATGAGGTCGCCGGCATCGCGGTTCCGGCGTCGTTCTTCCGCGACGCCGGTGATGTAGGTCGCATACTCCATCGCCGCCTGGGCGGCCCGGTCCATCGCGCCCGGTTCAGGAGAACCCAGTGACTTCAGCATGTCGTCGGACCAGCGCAGCAGATCGGCCCGGTCCTCGGGCGCGACCCCGAGCATGTCGCCGATCACGATCATCGGAAGGGGCGCGGCGATGTCACGGACCAGGTCGGCGCTCCCTCGCTCACAGACCCCGTCGATGATCGCGTCGCAGATCTCTCGGATGCGAGGCTCGCTCTCCCGGATGCGCCGCGGCGTGAACCCCTCGCTCACCAGACGGCGCCGCCGCACGTGCTCGGGCGCGTCGGTGTCGATCATCATCGGGAGCGGGTCGGCGTCGGGGCGGATACCCCCTGCGTTGGAAAAGGTGTCGGGGTCCTTCGAGATCTCTTTGATGTCCGCGTACCGGGTGATCCCCCACACCCCCGAGGCCTCGTCGAAGTAGGCGGGGGCGAACTCCCTCATCCACCGGAACGCGGGGTACGGGTCGCCACCGTAGAAGGTGCCGTCGGTAAGGCCGATGGTCAGTCCAGCGGGTGGGGTGGTCACGGCTCCCTCGCTTCGACTCGTGCACGCCCCGGGTGACTGAACAGCCCGGGAGGTCGACCCGGCACAGCCGGCCGCGGCGACGGTGACCGGTTGGTGCGGTTCGTTCGTGCGGTTGGTGCGGTTCGTTGGTGCAGTTGGTGCGGTTGGTGCGGTTGGTGCGGTGCGTGCGGTTCGGGACGGAGTATACGAGGGCCCGCCTGGAGGGGATCAGGGTTGGGGCCGGGTCTGCGTGCCCGGCCCCTCCGGTCCCTCATCGACCGCCGCGTGCTCGGAGCGCCATCGGCACCCGCCACACGCCGGCATGCTTGTTGGTCCGGAGCGGCTCCACCGGCCCCGTGAGCTCGAAGTCGGTGAGGCGGTCGAGCACCTCGCCGAGAATCACCCGCAGCTCCATGCGGGCGAGGGTGGCACCCAGGCAGAGGTGGCTCCGGTGGCCGAAGCTGAGGTGCGGATTGGGGGAACGGCGGATGTCGAAACGGAAGGATCGTCGAAGACCGCTTCGTCACGGTTGGCGGACGGCCACCAGAGCGTCACCTTCGCGCCTCGCTCGATCTCGCATCCGCCCACGGTGGTCGACCGTGTCGCGGTCCGGCGGTTGTAAGTGGTGGCGGTTGTCCATCGGAGAATCTCCTCCACAGCGGTCGGCATGAGCGAAGGGTCGGACCGGAGCGCCTCGAGCTGATCTGGGTGCTCGATGAGTGCCACCATGCCGAGGGCGATGGAGTTCCTCGTCGTCTCGCTACCGGCGACCACCAGCAGGTTGAAGAACATCAGCAGCTCGAGATCGCTCAACGGACGGGCCACGCCGTCCTCCTCCTCGATCGACGCGTGGACAACCGTCGAGATCAGATCGTCCGCCGCGAACGCCTCCGTGCCGCGATGAGCTCGCTCCCGTACGCAGCCATCGCCGCCGCGGCCTCTGCGACGGCTTCGCTCGTCTCGCCGAGTTCGCGGCCCTCGAAATCGAGCGTCGTGTTGGACCAGCGCATCAGGTCGTGACGATCGGCGTCGGGCACGGCCATCGAGCGCGGCGACCGCCTGCAGCGGGAGTTCGACAGCCACCTCGGTCAGGAAGTCGCAGGATCCCCGGTCGGCGACCGCATCGACGATGGCAGCGGCGCGGGACCGTAGCTCCGCTTCCATCGCAGTGAGCGCCCTCGGGGTCAGGGCAGGGGTGATCAACCTGCGGATCCGCTGGTGGCGCGGATCGTCCATCATGTTGAGCAGCACACCCGCTGCGAATCCCAACGGAAGGTCCTGGATGATCGACCCACCGCCCTCGGCGCCGGGGCACCCCTCCGAGGAGAACAGCGCCGGGTCGGCAGCTGCCGCGGCGATGTCCGAATGGCGGCTGAGCACCCAGAAGCCCGAGCCGTCGGGCGTGTGCGCGGTCGCGGGGTGCCACCACACCGGCCGTTCGCGCCGGAGTTGCACGAAGACCTCCTCGGGAAACCCGCCCGCGAAGAGATCGAGATCGCACAGGTCCACGTCGGCGAGGTCGACTCGTGCGAGATCCACGTCGCCCTTGCCCCCCTTCCGGTCGGGCATGCTCAGGGATGGGTCATCGACTCGGGACGTACCGCCGCGTCGAACTGCTCACCGGTCAGGTAGCCGAGCCCGAGGGCGGCCTCGCGGAGGGTGCTCCCCTCTTTGTGGGCCTTCTTCGCCACCTCCGCCGCCTTGTCGTACCCGATCAGCGGGTTGAGCGCAGTCACCAGCATCAGCGAGTTCTGGAGGTGCATGCGGATGCGCTCCTCGTTGGGCTCGATGCCCTCGACACAGAAGCGCGAGAACGTCCCCATCGCGTCGGCGAGCAACGCCACCGACCGCAGGACGTTGTGGGCGATGACCGGTTTGCACACGTTCAGCTCGAGGTTGCCCCGTGCACCGGCCATCGCCACGGCGGCATCGTTGCCGTAGACCTCGGTGCACACCATGATCATCGCCTCGCACTGGGTCGGATTGACCTTTCCGGGCATGATCGAAGACCCGGGCTCGTTCTCCGGCAACGACAGCTCGCCGAGGCCGCTGCGGGGACCCGATGCGAGCCAGCGCAGGTCGTCGGCGACCTTGATGAGCGATCGCAGCGAGGGTGCGCAGTGCACCGCTGGCGAACACCACCGCATCGTGTGCAGCCAGCGCGGCGAACTTGTTCGGCGCGGTCACGAAGGGGAGTCCGGTCAGCTCGGCGATCGCATCGGCGACCCTCGCTCCGAATTCGGGGTGTGTGTTCAATCCGGTCCCCACCGCGGTACCGCCCGCAGCGAGCTCGTAGAGCCCGTCGAGGCTGTACTCGATTCGGGCGAGGTCGGCGTCGAGCTGTGCCACGTAGCCGGAGAACTCCTGTCCGAGCGTGAGTGGGACGGCGTCCATGAGATGGGTTCGGCCGATCTTGGTGATGTTCGCAAAGGAGTCCGACTTCTGCTGCAGCCCGTCGCGGAGATGCCGGAGGGAGGGTAGGAGCCGGTGGGTGATCTCCTCGGCGACCGCGATGTGCATCGCGGTGGGAAACGTGTCGTTCGACGACTGCGACATGTTGACGTCGTCGTTCGGATGGACCGGGTCCTTCGACCCCATGGTGCCGCCGGCCATCTCGATGGCCCGGTTGGCGATCACCTCGTTGGCGTTCATGTTGGTCTGCGTCCCGCTCCCGGTCTGCCAGACGCTCAGCGGGAAGTGCTCGTCGAGCTTCCCGTCGGCGACTTCCCGGGCGGCGCCGACGATCAGCGCCGACTTGTCGGGCGAGATCTTGCCGAGGTCGGCGTTGACCTGGGCCGACGCCTCCTTCAGCACACCGAACGCCCGGATTAGCGGAGTCGGCATCCGGTCGTCGCCGATTGGGAAGTGGTGGAGCGAGCGGGCCGTCTGGGCGCCCCAATACCGATCAGCAGGGACGTCGATCGCGCCCATGCTGTCCGTCTCGGTCCGGACGTCCTTGCTCATCGGCGGATCCCCTTCCTCGGTCATGAGGAACCCCGCGGGGCGGTGGTTCCGGGCCGTCGGCCGCTGCCAACATTACGGCCTCGGACAAGCGCTCAGACCCGTTCGGCCAGTCCCCGGTGCCACACCGCCCGAGCCGTTGTCACGTCCTCCGCCCGGGGTCCGGAGCCGTCGCCGGGCACCTCGAGGATGGCCGGGATCCCCTGCAATGCGGGATGGCCCAGCAACGCCGCCAGGGCATCGACACCGATCGTGCCCTCACCGAGGTTCTCGTGCCGATCGCGATTGGCTCCGAAGGGCACCTTCGAGTCGTTGAGGTGAAGGCACCGGAGCCGTTCGATGCCCACGGTCCCGTCGATCTGCGCGATGACGTCGTCCGCGGCCTCTCTGTCGGCGAAGCTGACACCCGAGGCCCACAGATGCTGGGTATCGAGGCAGACGCCGAGCCGTTCGTCGGAGCCGGCGGCCACGATGACCCGGGCGAGCTCCTCGAAGGAGCGTCCGACGGTGTCACCGGCTCCGGCGGTGTTCTCGAGCAGGATCGGGCAGGACGGCTGCCGGTCCATGTCGAGCCGCGGACCTGAGCGCGCGTCGGCGATCTTGACGATTCCGGCGTCGAGACCGCCGCCACGATGGCTGCCGACGTGGAGCACCAGCCCCTCCGCCCCGATGCCCTCGGCCACTGCGAGATTCGCTTCGAGGCAGATCCGCGACTTGGCGGTGATCTCGGGGTCGGCGGTCGCCAGATTGATCAGGTAGGTGCCGTGGCAATAGGTCGCATGCACGGACGGGTGCGCTCCCTGCGCCTCCCGATATGCCGAGAGGACCTCGGGCGAGTACTGCGACGGCTTCCACATGCGGGGGCTCTGGGTGAAGATCTGCACAACCTCGGCGCCGATATCGGCGCCGTGTGCAAGCGCGGGCACCAGTCCCCTGCCGCTTCGCACGTGCGCTCCGATCATCACGGCGGCACCGTAGCAGTGGCCCTCTGTGACGTGACGCGGACCGGTGCCTCCGCCGGTCGGCCGACGAAGCGGCACCGCTACGATCGATCGAGAGCACCGCGATTGCAGTGCGGTCGTCGACACCACCGAGATCTGGAGGTCGTGCACCATGCCTACGCTCACCCAGAAGGCTCAGGCGCTCGCCGAGCGACCGGTCATCGCACAGGTTGCCACCGTCGACGGGCAGGGACGACCGCAGCTCACACCCGTCTGGATCGACGTCGAAGACGGGGAGCTCGTCTTCAACACCGCAATGGGGCGGGCGAAGCACCGCAACCTGACCGCCAATCCAAGCGTTGCCGTCTCGATCGTCGATCCCGACGATCCCTACAACGTCGTGGTGGTACGCGGAACCGTCGAGCCGACCGAAGAAGGCGCCGATGCGCACATCGACTGGCTCGCCAAGAAGTACCTCGGCGTCGATACCTATCCGATGCGCCAGCCTGGCGAGGTGCGGATCAAATACCGGGTCCACGCCGACCACGTGGTGGCTCAGCCATCGGACGGGGAAGGCTAGCCACTTATAGTGGTCATAGCAATACTATGAGCGGTAACATGGACCTGTGGCGAGGGGACCAGGCGGACGCGGCGAGCTTCGGACATCCGACGAGGGCTTTTCGATGGCCGTCGTGCTGCTCACGCTGCTCGTCGTCGGGGCCCTGACCGCGATCCTCGTCGGCACCACCTTCAGTTCGGGCTCCGACGGCGCGTCGAGCTCCGGAGCGAGCGGCGCCCCCGGCGTGTCGCAGGCAGCTGACACGCAGGCACAGCAGTCGCTGACCCAGGGCCTCGGTGCCGCGACCTCCACGGTCGCCGATCAGGCCGGGAACGACGGGGTGGGAGGCGGGGTCGCCCTCTCCGCACTCTCCTCCTCAGATCCGTCGGTCGACTTCGTGACAGGCCCGTCTACGGGACCCACGACAGTGAGCGTCACGACAGTCGACAACGCCCTCACCATGGCCGACCGCTCATCGAACGGAACCTGTTGGCTGGTGTGGCACACAGCGTCCCAACCCACCTGGTACGGAGCACAGACGGACGTCTCGAGCTGTACGGCACCCGCGTTGGGCGGCCCACCGTCTCCGACACCCGTCTCCTCGTCGTCCATCGGCTGGCAGCAGGGAAGCTTCCCCGCACCCTGAGCCCGGGCCACTGGCCACTGGCCAGGGTCCCGCTGACGGTGAGTTCAGAAGGCCTCACGACACCACCAGCCCGCACCGGCGGACAAATGGCCTGCTCCGACCAATTCCTCGCACGCCTTTGCCGTCGCCGAAATGGACAGGTTGGTCCGGAGGAGGATGGTCTCGAACAATGTCGGAGTCTCATCGACTGCCGCCAGCACCAATTGCTGCTCCTCCGAGGCGCATCGGGTCGGTCGCGGACCGCTGCCCCCCGGCTCTTCGGTCCCACCGGCTTCCTGTCGCTCCTCGAATGCCTCTTTGCGCGCGAGTGACACGGCGACTACCACGTCCGCCGCGTCCCGTACCGGAATGCAGCCGTCGACGAGCAGCGAGTTGGTGCCGGCGGAAGCGCGGCTATGGATCGACCCGGGAACCGCGCAAACGGGGATGCCGCGGCGCGCCGCGGCATCGACCGTGAAGAACGAACCCCCTGTGTGGTGACATTCCACCACCACGACGACATCGGCGAGCGCGGCAATGATCCGATTGCGCGCCGGAAAGACTCGCGGATGTGCCACGGTCCCCAGAGGCGACTCGGAGAAGATCGCGCCACGTTCTGACACCTGCTCCCACAAGGCCGCGTTCGAGGGCGGATACACGACATCGAGCCCCGTACCGACGACAGCGACAGGCGGGGAGCCGCCTGCTGGACCGCGAAGGACTCCGGCGTGAGCCGCGGCATCGATGCCCCGTGCGAGTCCAGAAACGACGACGATCCCTTGGGCTGCGAGTGCAGCGCCCATCTCGGAGGCGACTCGCCGCCCGTACGGAGTCGCAGATCGGGTCCCGACGATGGCCACGCTGGGGGTCCCGTCCGCCGCACCCGGATCCCCTACCGCAAAGATCACCGAAGGCGCACCCGGGTCACCCAACAGGGCCCGCGGGTAGCTCGGGTCGCTCTGGCTCAAGACGGCGACACCGGCCCGGTCGTATCGATCGGCAACCTCTTGGACCTCAGTCGTCCGTGCCGGCGCCATGAAGCGGCGATCCGGATCGGCAGGGTGGGTGCCCGCGACGATGGCATCCCAGGCCACCCCGGCTCCGAGCCCCTCGAGAAGTTTGGCCAGTCTGACCGGGGTCATCCCGGGGAGACCCGCCATCGCCGCCGCGCAGCCTTCGTCCGAAGGCATTCCTGGCACTCTCACTCAGGTGCTCCGAGCAGAAGCCGGCGCTGTGACCGGAGGAGCAGAGCCTCGAGAACGTGGTCGAGCTCGATAATGTTCGCGCGCCCATCGAGGTCGGCGATGGTTCGAGCCAAACGACAGACCCGGTGGTAGCCGCGTGCGCTCAGGTTTCCGGCCCGGAGTTCCTTCTCGACGAGTGCCGCCGCGTCCCTCGTCATCGGCGGACACTCGTCGGCGTCCCCAGCGCGTGTCCCTGTCCCACCGGTTGACCTCCGGATCGACGCGAGGCGCCGTGCGGCCCACACGCGCTTCGCGACCGTGGCAGTATCCTCCTCGGTCGGTGGGCCGATCAGCTGGTCGACGAGAGGTCGCTCCACCCTGATCGCGATGTCGAAACGGTCGAGGAGTGGCGCCGACAGCCGTCGTGCGTAGCGCTCTTTCGCCGCAGGCGTGCACCGGCACGCCCCCGGAATGCCTCCTTCTCCACAGGGACACGGGTTCATGGCCCCGATCAGGATGAAACGGGCCGGAAAGCATGCCGAGCCACGTGCTCGACTCACGCGCACGACGCCCTCCTCAAGAGGTTGGCGGAGCGCATCGAGCACCAGAGGTGAGAACTCGCCGAGTTCGTCGAGGAAGAGCACGCCGCCGTGCGAAAGGCTGATCTCGCCCGGGCGCATCCAGGATTCGCCGCCACCTACCATGGCGACAGCCGACGCGCCGTGATGTGGAGCCCGAAAGGGCGGTCGCTCCAGCAAGGCGTCGAGGCCGTTCCCGATACCGCACGAAGAGTGGATTCGAGTGACTTCCAGGGCGGTTTGGCGATCCAGAGATGGGAGCAGACCCGGCAGCCTTCGCGCCAGCATCGACTTGCCAGAGCCAGGAGGCCCGACCAGAAGAAGGTGGTGCCCGCCCGCTGCAGCGACCTCAAGTGCCCGACGAGCGAGACGCTGCCCACGCACATCGCGGAGGTCTCCGAGGCCTCCCGGATCCGCTTGACCGGGCCGCGGGTCCATAAGAGGCCCCTGGAGCGAAGGGGACTTCGCTCCACTCCACGGTCGCCGACCGACGAGCCGATCGATGAGCACGCTGAGGGTCGGTGCCGACTGGATCTTGCACGCACTGACCAGTTGGGCTTCGGATACGCACTCCTCGGCAACCACGATGCCGAGGCCCTCCAGGGACTCGGCCAGGGCGACAGTGCCGGGCACCGCTCGAAGCGACCCGTCCAGTCCAAGTTCGCCGATGAACGCCGTCGTCGCTACCGCATCAGGATCGAGCTCACCCGACGCCACCAGGACGCCGATCGCAATGGGAAGGTCGAGTCCTGCGCCGCATTTGCGCATGCCGGAGGGTGCCAGATTGACCGTCACTCGGCGGAGCGGCCAGGCGAGGTGGCTCGACAGCAGAGCAGCTCGGACTCGGTCGCGCGCCTCGCGCACAGCGGCGTCCGGAAGTCCGACGACGGTGAACCCGGGAAGACCGTTGGAAACGTGAACCTCGACGGACACGCGATTACCCTCGACCCCGGTAAGAACTGCTGATGGAATGGCGGCAAGCACACCGACCTCCGCTCACGACGACCGGCGACAGCGATCCGCGCTTGTCGGTGCCGGTCAACACGTTGGGGAGGGCTGCCGATGTCAGGTGCGAACAGCCGCTCGAGGCACCAGCCGAGAATGTATCGGGACGGTGTGACAACGGTTCTGTGGTCCGGTGCGGTGGGGGGATGCTCATGACGAGGCGGCGACCGGCACAGTCGTTGTGCCGTCATGACATTACCTGATGTATGTAGATGTCATCAGTCCGATGACATCACCTGATGTATGTAGATGTCATGACTCTCGGACACAGGGCGGCGACCGGCGAATGCCGGAGCTCCAAGAGGATCACGATCCGCGGAAGGCGGAGACGTGATTCCGACAAGGCGACGGTAGGACGGTCAACGAGCGGTCGCCGGGAAGCAAGACGTCGGAAGAGGTGCACCACCGCTCGTCGTCATGGCTTGCACCGGTCCGTCTGGGTTGCTCCGGTCCGTCTGGGTTGCTCCGGTCCGTCTGGGTTGCTCCGGTCCGGCTGGGTGCTCCGGTCCGGCTGGGTGCTCCGGTCCGGCTGGGTTGCGGACCGTACGTCGGACTTCGTCGAGCGGCCGAGCATCCCTCGGGTGTTCCAGCGCGAGCGCCGAGTACCGCGGTCACGACGGCAACCCCGTCGCAGAACGACAATCCGATATTGGGATCGCCATGCTCAGAAGATGACCCGCTTGATACGACAGGACGACGCCCGGTGCCGTAGGGGTCGTGCAGCCTCACAGCTGAGATCTCAGCACGGTGAACTCGCAGCCTGGAGCGGACGGGTCGAAGCCGTGCTCGATCAGCCAGCGGACCGCTACCAGGCTACGCAACGACCACCACGCGCGGATCACGTCGAGGTCGACGTCGGTGCCGTAACCAGCAACGACGTCTCGAAGGTGCTCCTCGTGCCCGAGCGTCAGGATGGCGAGGTCGAACAGGGCGTCCCCCGGGCCCGCGTCGGACCAGTCGATCACGCCGGAGATCTCGTCACCGTCGACGAACACGTGACCGATCTGCAAGTCGCCGTGCGTGAACACCGGTGTCCACGACCGGAGCGCAGCCTCCGCAATCCGGCGATTGCGCGTCACTACGTCGGTGGGAAGGATCCCGTTCGTGACGAGCCACTCGCACTCGCTGTCGAGGCGCGAAGCGATCTCCTTCAGGCTCTTGCCCGGCCAAGGCGGCAGTGGCGCTTCGTGCAGCGTCCGGACAGCGGTCCCCGCCGCGGCCCACGCCGCCGGCGACGCGGTCGACGGCTCCCCGAGGCGGCCGAGTGCCACACCCGAGAGGGCGGCGAGCGCGAGCACAGGCGGCTTCCGCCACAGAACCTCCGGAGTCGGGAGCGGCGCTATTGCCATCGCCTCGACCTCGATATCGGTGCGCGTTTGATCAGCATCGATCTTGAGGTACACGTCGCCGACACGCAGGGTCACGCGCTCGTTATGGGCGACGACGACCTCAACCCCCTCTGTGTCCTCCACGTCGGCCATTATTGCCGGATGACCACCGACGTGGCGCCGGTCCGGTGGAACGGGGTACCGGAATCACCGCGCGTTGGACGATCTGTGACACGAAACGGACAGCCCAACCAATCGACTACGACCGATCGACTACCAACCGATCGACTACCAACCGATCGACTACCGACTAAGGGCTCGCCGCGGGATAGGTCGCGCGATTCACTCTGCGATGCTGTAGTTCCACTCGCCGTGCCAGTCGTGGGGTCGTAGTGAGATGGCCGCGTAGTCGGGGTCGCTGATCTTGACCCCGGTGGGGTACCAGTTCGGGTCGTAGCCGCATTGGACGGTGAGGCCCGTCTTGGTCTTGGTGGCGGCGATGAGCTCGACGATGGTGCGAATGTCGTTCAGCGACCGGCCCCTCCAGTTGAGCGAGATGAAGCTGAAGAGACGGTGTTCGATCTTGTTCCACTTCGACGTGCCGGGTGGATAGTGACAGACCGTGATGCTCAGGCCGGTCTCGGCGGCGAGCTGGGCCAGGTGGTACTTGAAGGCGCGCACCCGCGGTCCGTTGGACCCGCCGGCATCCGCGGTGATCAGCAAGGTCGAGGCGTCGGGGAAGCGGGCCCGGCCCATCTGGTCCCACCAGCGCCGGATCGACTCGACAGCGAACTCGGCCGTGTCAGCGGTGTCGCCGACCGAGACCCAGCCCTCGTCGTTGCCCACGTCGTAGACCCCATAGGGGATGGCCTTGGCGAACTCACCGAGGGCCCGATCGGCGAAGTCGTGCACGTTCACCCGGGTGGGCTCGCCGGCCGGTTGCCACTCGCGACCCCCGTTGGCGTAGTTGCCGATGAGCTCCTTCTTCTTGGTGTCCACGCTGATGACCGGCTCACCGAGTTTGAGCCGAGCCGTCACCACCTTGTTGATGTAGGCGAACTGGCGGTCGCGGTCCGGGTGAGCGGTGCCCTCGTTCTGCTTGGCCGGGGCCTGGAGGCTGTAGCCCATCTGGTGCAGGAGCCTGCGCACCAGCTCCGCCGAGGCCCGATACCCCTGGGCCTGGAGGTCAGCGGCCAGCTCGTAGGTCGATTTCAGTGTCCAGCGCAACGCCGACATCGGGGTGCCGCGGGTCGAGGGATGGACCAGCTCGTCGAGCGCTTCGGCCAGGCCGGGCTGCTTGTCGATCGCCGGCTTGTCCCCTCCGCCGACGGCGCGTTGGCGATCAGATGGCTCGACGCCGGCGCGCACCTCTGCAACCGATTTGTAGATCGTCGACGAACTCATTCCCGACGTCTCGACCACTCGCGCCTGGCCCCCACGACCCAAGGCCACCGCCATGGCGCCGGTCACCACGCGAGTCTGTAGCTCGTTCAAATGCGGCAGCACCGTCTCGAAGAACCCGGCAAGTTCCTCAGGCGACAGCTCCACACGAAGAGCCTACTCTCTCGCGAGTTAACCTATGGTGGACCCTAATCGACTAATCGACTAATCGTCGAGCGATCGTTCCTGCCTCAGGCGCGCCCGCAATCCCCTGGGGTGCTCTCCCTCACGGAGTTGCTCAAGCTGGTGGTCGGCTTCCTCCTGAGTCATCGAACCGTCCCCGACTGCCGCTCGCAGGCGCTCCGACGCGTGCCGGACGCGAACGTCGAGGACAGCCGACTCGAATTCGGGAGTTCCCTGAGTCGAGCGCAACCGCTCAGCCTCCTGCCCCGTGACCTGGCCGGAATCGATCATCCTGGTGAGTTGCTGGACGATGCGGTCTTCGTTCATGGCGGCCTTTCGTCGCAATACCAGTAGGGGGTATATTGGAACGTTACCGCTCTGCGGACCCAGACCCTTCAGGCCCGGCACCCTGAAGTCATTCCTCCGCAGGCAACCTGCAGTACGGGGGAGCTCGACCGATGCGGTCGTTGACGCCACGGCTCCTGGCGCGAGACCTCAGGGGAGGGAGCCGACCGAAACGGACGCGATGGGACGCCCGACCTGTCGGGGCGTCCCTTCGCTGGCTCCCAGCCCGGCGGCGGCCAAGTGACCAGGACGATCATCCGAGGTCACGAGCGCCCTCGACTCTTCGTCGGAACCGGAATCGCGAGCTTTCTCGTGACATCACCTGATGTATATTGATGTCATCCTCCGCACTCAGATCTACCTCGACAAGGAAGAAATCGCGGCGCTCGACGCCGCGGAGAGGCAGTCGGGCGCGAACCGGTCCGAGCTCATCCGGCGTGCGATCCGCGCGCAGTACGGGCAACTCGATCCGAGCGACCGGTCGGCAGCGCTCGAGGCGTCATCCGGCGCCTGGTCGGGCCGCGAAGGCTCGGGGGCCCGGCGCATCGACGAGCTCCGACGGGACGCGGACATCCGGGTGGCGCTGCGAAAGAAGACGTGAAGCTCATCGACACCTCGGTCGCGCTCGACCATCTCATGGGTGACCTCCGAGCGACGGCGCTGCTCGGCCAACTGATCAGCGACCAAGTGCCGATCCTGGCGAGTGAGCTCACGCGGGCCGAACTGGTCGCGATCATGCGATCGGACGAACGCGACCTATCGGAACGGTTCTTCGCGATCCTCTCGTGGGTACCGGTCAACGAGCACATCGCACGAGTCGCAGGTGACCTCGCCCAGGGTGACGGGTCGGACCGGGACATCGGTGTCATCGACTATCTCGTCGCCGCCACTGCTCTTGTCTGCGGTGCCGAGCTCGTAACCACCACAGCACGCCGCTACCCGATGCTCGAAGGCGTTCGTACCGCCTATCCGGCACGCCGCGCTCGGCGCTGAAGGTCCCTGGGTCCCGCGGAACTGTCGTCTCCGTGCGGCGGTGAACCCGTAGAGAGAACCGGTGAGGTGCCCTCTGACCACAGCCGACCGGAGGTCGGCGGGCCGGTTCCCCGAGGGGCCGGGCCCAAGAAGACCTGTTCAGCGACCCTCGAAGTGTGCGCCACGCTTCTGGATGAACGCCAGCATCGCCTCGCGGGTGTCCTCCGTGCCGAAGTTCATCGCCTGGGAACGCGACTCCTCCTCGATCGCCTGGTCGAAGGACAGGGAGAGGGAGTTGTTGAGCATGGTCTTCGTCATCGAGAGCGCGAGCGGCGGCCCCACGGCGAGGCGCCGGGCCCAGCCCGCAACGAACGAGTCCAGCTCATCGGAAGGAACGATGCGGTTCACCAGGCCCATCTCGGCTGCCTGGGAAGCATCGATGATGTCGGCGAACAGCGCCAACTCCTTCGCCCGGTGCAGCCCGACGAGGCGAGGCAGTAGCCACGAGGCTCCGAAGTCGACCGACAGCCCACGCTTGGCGAAAATCTGGGAGAAGCGGGCCGCATCGGAAGCGACCACCAGGTCGCAGCACACTGCCATGCTCATACCTGCGCCGGCTGCGATGCCCGGCACTTTGGCGATGGTCGGCTTGGGAATCCGATGGAGGCGGAGTGCGACATCGCCGAGGGCGCGCATCTGGACCAGGTAGGGGTCCCCCGGACGACCGGCCACATTGGACGCGTCGCCCAGGTCGGCGCCCGAACAGAATGCTCCCCCCGCACCCGTCAGCACCATCACACGATCGTTCCGGTCGGCCGCAACCTCCTCGAAGGTCGCCAGCAGCTCATGCCACATGGTTCCGTTCGCGGCGTTCTTGCGCTCGGGCCGGTTCATCGTCACGGTGACCACGCCGTCCTCACGCGTCACGGTCAGGGTCTCGAGCTCAGCAGGCATTCCCGGGATCCTAGGAGATGCCAGGAGCGCCGACCTCAACTTCTCGGAGGTCGCCTGGACGGTCAGAAGGCGGCCTCCACCACTTCGACACGGCCGGCTGTGATCGACACGACGTCGAACCGGACATCGACCGCCGACCGGGCCGAGCCTCGCCGCTCGGCAAGCCATGCCGCGGCCAGCCGACGGATCCGTCGCTGTTTGCCAGCGGGGACCGCTTCGACGCCGGATCCGAACCGGTCGCTTGCGCGCGTCTTGACTTCGCAGAAGACCACACACCGGTCGACGCGGAGGATGAGGTCGATCTCGCCGTCCCGAGTCCGCCAGTTGCGCTCGAGGACCTGGTATCCGCGGTGCTCGTACCATCGCGCGGCCAACGACTCGCCGCGATCGCCCAGCATCCGACCACCCAGGGGGCGTGGAGCCGCAGCCGCGTGGCCCGAAGATGGGTTCGTCGATGATCCGGAGCCGGAGCCCGAGCCCGAGCCGGAACCCGAGCCTGAGTCAGAGCCCGAGCCGGAACCCGAGCCTGAGTCAGAGCCCAAGCCCGAGTCAGAGACGGAGCCGGAGCCCGAGCCCGAGTCAGAGGGCTGCGCCGACGAGCTCACATCTCCTTCTCCGGGAGCCGTTCGATGTTGACGTCCCGGAAGGTCATGATCCGGACCGACGGTACGAACCGTGCCGGCCGGTACATGTCCCATACCCACGCGTCGTGCAACTCCACCTCCACGAAGGCGGGCGTCGTGTCGGAGCGAACCGCAACCGACACCTCGTTCGCGAGGTAGAAGCGTCGTTCGGTCTCCACCACGAAGCCGAAGAGGGGGACGACGGCCCGGTACTCTTGCACCAAGGCCAGTTCGATCTCCGATTCGTAGCGTTCGAGGTCTTCCTCGCTCATCGCCAGAGGTGCAACGAACGAGGCACGATCGCTTCTGCGGATCCCGTCTCCGTCACGAGCAGAGTCGTTCTCGGTAAGAGGACCGCCGCGCCCCTTCCAACCGGGCACACCCGATCAAGGCCCTGCACGCTCGTGGGGCTGGTTGCGCAGTCACTGCCTTCCGACTGTAGACGGACCCGGGACCGGTCCTTGCCGACGATCGGCGCCGCCGGCCGTCCGGGCGAACCGTCGACCGGGCGAACCGTCGACCGGGCGAACCGTCGACCGGGCGAACCGTCGACCGGGCGAAGCCCCGATTGCCGACGGGACCGCTCGTCCGGCCGGGGGGACCGCTCGTCTCGGCGAGCCCGCCCGAGGGCCCGGAGCTCAGGTCCGCAGCGAGGGCTGCCGCTTCTCCTTGATCTTCGCGGCCTTGCCGCGCCGTTCCCGCAAGTAGTAGAGCTTCGCCGCGCCGGACGTCACCGAGCGAGACGACTTCGGTCTTGGCGATCACCGGGGAGTGCAGGGGGAACGTGCGCTCGACGCCGACCCCGAAGCTCACCTTGCGGACGGTGAAGGTCTCGCGGACGCCCGTTCCCTGGCGCCGGATCACGGCCCCTTCGAACACCTGGACACGTTCGCGGCTGCCCTCGACCACCCGGACGTGCACCTTGACCGTGTCGCCGGGCCGGAATTCGGGGATGTCGTCCCGCAGGCTGTCGCGGTCGATGATGTCGGTCGGGTTCATGGGGCGCGTCTCTTCCGGGTCTCGTTCGGGCTCTCCCCGGCAGTGTCGACCGCCACGCTCCTCGGTCCTCGATGCGCCGGGTGGAGCGGCCAAGGGGCGAGGAGCAGGGTCGCAAGGCCGATGGAACTACCAATGGTAGCCGTGCTCGTGGAGGGTGTGCACCTCGCCGTACCTGGCGAGGAGCTCGACCTCCTCCTCGTTCAGGCCCCCTCGGGCCTCGAGGAGATCCGGCCGCAGCGTGAGCGTGCGGACGAGGGCCCGGACCCTCCGCCACTCGGCCACCGCGCCGTGATCGCCCGAGCGCAGCACCGCAGGAACCTCCCAGCTGCGGAAGGTCGCCGGCCTGGTGTACTGGGGATACTCGAGAAGACCCGCCGTGAAGCTCTCGTCGTCGGTGGACTGCTCATTCCCGAGCACTCCTGGCACCAACCGCACGACAGCTTCGACGACCATCAGCGCCGCAAGCTCGCCCCCGGCCAGGACGAAGTCACCGACCGAGATCTCGTCGTCCACCAGGTGGTCCGCGACCCGCTGGTCGATTCCCTCGTACCGGCCGCAGAGCAGCGAGAAGCCCCCGGCACAAGCGGCCAGCTCGCGGGCCACGCTTTGGTCGAAGCGGCGCCCCGCGGGAGAGAGCAAGACGAGCGGACGAGGCAGGCCGTCAGCAGATGCCGCCACCTCCTCGACCGCTTCGAAGACCGGCTCTGGCGCGAGCACCATGCCGGCTCCGCCGCCGAACGGGGTGTCGTCGACCGACCGGTGCACGTCGTGGGTGCTGTCCCGGATGTCACGCGTGCGGAGATCGAGCTGACCCCGCGTGCCGGGCGCGACCGAGGATCGAGGCGTTTCCGTAGTGCTCGATGACCTCCGGAAAGATGGTGAAGACGTCGATGCGCACCGGTCGGCTCATTCAAGGTCGCTCATTCGAGGTCGCTCATTCGAGGTCGAGCAACCCCTCCGGCGGGTCGATCAGCACCGAGACGCCCGGCACGCTCTCGACGACGAACCGCAAAGGAATCAACTTCCCGTCGGTCAGCACGAGCAGGTCGCTCGCGGGATTCGCCTGAACCGCCTCCACCGTGCCGACCGAGCGACCCGACAGGTCATCGACCCGAGCGCCCACCAGGTCGTGGACCCAGAGAGCATCGGGGTCGTCGAGCGGAGGCGCGAACAACACCGCGCCCCGCAGCCGCTCAGCCTGCTCGGGGGTCGTCACGCCCTCGAATGCGACGCGGAACCGCTGGTTTCTGCGGGTCCCTTTGTGCGGCGTCGAGTGCTGCACCTGCAGGACCCTGCCGTCCGTGAGGGTCAGCGCCGATCCGGAGGCCACCCGCTCGGCTCGGTCGGTGGCGAGCGTCACGACGACCTGTCCGTGGAGCCCGTGCGGCCGGTCCACGCGGCCGACCTCGAGCAGGAATGGATCCTTTGGATCACCGCCGATCCCGCCGCCCACCGCGGGCACCGACCGTGACGTTCAGTCGTCGACGATGTCGACGCTCGTCTGCAGACCGTCGTGGGCCCCCGCGGCGGCGACGACCGTCCGGAGGGCCTGGGCGATCCGGCCCCTCCGGCCGATGACCCGGCCCATGTCCTCCGGCGCGACGTGGATGCGGAAGCGCACCGATCCACGCCGTTCCTCGGTGTTCACCACCACCGCGTCGGGTTCCGAGGCGATGGAGCTCACCAGATAGGTGACCACCGCGAGTGGCGTGCTCCCGACGACCCGGTTCCCGAGATCGTCGTCGGCTTCGACCACGTCGTCGATGGTGTTCACGTCACCACCAGAGTCGAGCGCGAGGTCGTCGCTCACGACGACCCGACCGTCTCGGCGAACTCGTCGAGCGCGCCCGACTGCTTGAGCAGCTTCTCCACCCGCTCGGTCGGCTTTGCTCCCTGCGAAAGCCACTTGACGGCCTTCGCATTGTCGATCTGGACCACTGCGTCGGGCTCTGCCTGGGACGTTCCGCGGGGAGCGTACGTGCCGACGATCTCGATGAACCGACCGTTGCGCGGGGACCGAGCGTCGGCCGCGACCAGGCGGTAGGTCGGCTGCTTCTTCTTCCCGATCCGCACGAGGCGGAGCTTCACTGCCACGTTCGACTCCTCTGTCTTCTCACGCCTGGGCGCTCTCTTCTGACGGCTTGACCTTCTGACAGCTTGACGCTCAGATCCCACAGGTGGGTGCTCCCGAGCAGGGCACCAGTCTCGCACCGATCGGGCTACTCCCGTGCACGGGGCTGCTCGCCGGCCGGTCGAACCGGAAATCCGGCAAGGCACCGAGACCACTCACCGGGACTTCGGGGTGACCCGGCCCCCTCCCTTGCCCTTTCGGCCCCCCTTGCCCTTCGCCTTCGGGCGGCGGTTCGCCGGCGCTGCTCTCGCCCCGTCCGATGCGAATTGCTCGGCGAGGCCATCGTCGCCACCGGCCGCATCGAACAGTCCGGCCATGGCCTGAGGGGAGAGCTTCGGACCACGTCCGAACATCCCGCCGAGACCGCCGAGGGCACCCGTCATGCCCCCCTTGCCGATGCTCTTCATCATCTTCTGCATCTCCTTGAACTGCTTCAGGAGCGCGTTCACCTCCGAGGTCTCCGTGCCGCTCCCCCGCGCGATCCGGACCCGGCGAGCGCCGTCGATGATCGCCGGCTCCGTGCGCTCCCCCGGCGTCATCGAGCAGATGATCGCCTCGATCTGGTCGATCTGGCGGTCGTCGACCGAGGCGGATGCCTGCTTCATCTCCTTCGACAGTCCGGGCAGGAGGGAGAGCACGCCGGACATCGAACCCATCTTGCGAACCTGGCGAAGCTGCTCGAGAAAGTCCTCGAGCGTGAACCTGCCCTCGACGATCGCGGCCGCGCCCTTCGTCGCGACCTCGCGATCCATCGTGCGCTCGGCCTGCTCGATGAGACTGAGCACGTCGCCCATGCCGAGGATCCGGTCGGCCATCCGGTCCGGGTGGAACAGGTCGAAGTCGTCGAGCTTCTCGCCGGTGGAGGCGAAGGCGATCGGCCGGCCGACCACTTCCTTGACCGACAGGGCCGCGCCCCCGCGGGCATCGCCGTCGAGCTTGGTCAAGATGACACCGTCGAGCGCGAGGGCGTCGTGGAAGGCCTGCGCGGTCAGGACGGCGTCCTGACCGGTCATCGCGTCGATGACGAGGAACGTGTAGTGGGGTTCGACCATCGCCGAGATCCGTCGGATCTCCTCCATCAGCTCCTCGTCGATGGCGAGCCGCCCGGCGGTGTCGACCATCACCACGTCCCTGCCGAGGCGTCGGGCCTCCTCGATGCCCGCGGTCGCGACCGACACCGGATCGGTCGGTTCGCTGAACACCGTGACGCCGGCCTGGGCGCCGAGCACCCGCAGCTGTTCGACGGCAGCGGGGCGCTGAAGGTCCGCGCCAACGAGCAGCGGATGTGCGTCCCTGGTTCTTGAACCAACGCGGCGAGCTTGGCCGCGGTGGTCGTCTTGCCCGAGCCCTGCAGGCCCGCGAGCAGGACGACGGTCGGAGGTCGCCCGGCGTAGGTGATCTTCAGGGTCTCGCCGCCGAGGATGCCGATGAGCTCCTCGTTGACGATCTTGATGACCTGCTGGCCGGGACTCAGGTTCTTCGAGAGCTCGAGACCCACGCACCGCTCACGCACCGCACCGGTGAAGGTGCGGACGACGCCGATCTCCACGTCGGCCTCGAGGAGGGCGGTCCGGATCTCGCGGAGGACCTCCTCGACGTCGGCGTCGGTGAGACGTCCCCGGCCGCGCAGCCGCGTCAGGATCCCCTCGAAGCGATCGGTCAGGGTCTCGAACATGAGTCCTTCAGGCTACCGGACCGGCACCTGGTCGCCGCGGCGTCGGACAGCTCAAAAGAGCTCAGAACAGTGCGTCGACGAAGGCGGCCGGATCGAAGTCGACGAGGTCGTCGACGCCCTCACCCAGACCCACCAGCTTCACGGGAAGTCCCAGCTCCCGCTCGATTGCGACGACGATCCCGCCCTTCGCGGTCCCGTCCAGCTTGGTGAGGACCACCCCGGAGACCTCGACCGCCTCCAAAAACACCTTGGCCTGTGCCAGACCGTTCTGTCCGGTCGTCGCGTCGAGGACGAGCAGGACCTCGGTGACCCGGCCCGGCGGCCGATCGGCGACCCTGCGCACCTTCTTCAGCTCCTCGATGAGGTTGACCTTGTTGTGCAGCCGCCCGGCGGTGTCCGCGAGCACGATCGCGTGGCCCTTCGAGGCCGCCCGCTGGACCGCGTCGAAGACGACCGAGCCGGGATCGCCGCCCTCCGAACCCCGCACGATGTCCGAGCCGGTCCTGGTGGCCCAGGTGGAGAGCTGCTCGCCGGCCGCTGCCCGGAAGGTGTCCGCCGCGGCGAGCAGCACCCGGTCCCCACCCGCGGCGAGGCGCTTTGCGACCTTGCCCACCGTCGTCGTCTTTCCGACTCCGTTCACGCCGACGAACAGCCAGACGTCCACACGGCCGTCCCCGTCGGGTTCCGGAGCGGCAAGCGAGCCGTCGGCGGTGGCGAGCATCGCGACGAGGTCGTCCTTGAGCGCCTCAAGCAGCGCGTCCGGCCCTTTGATCTCGCCGCTCGACACCCGTGTCCGCAGGTCGTCGAGCAGGGTATCGGTCGAGGACACCCCGACGTCGGCGCGGATGAGCGCCTCCTCGAGGTCGTCCCAGGTCGCGGCGTCCACCCGCCCCTTCGAGCGGATCGAACCGAGATAACCCGAGATCAGCCCTCGGGCCTTGCCCAGCCGGTTCCGATAGGTGACCGCCTCCGCCGGTGCTTCGACCGGGGCTTCTGGCGGCGCGGCTTCCGGTGTCGGGGCTTCCGGTGCCTCTGCGGCCGGGGCTTCCGGTGTCGGGGCTTCCGGTGCCTCTGCGGCCGGGGCTTCCGGTGCCTCTGCGGCCGGGGCTTCCGGTGCCGGGGGTGCTTCCGCCGGAGCCTCGACGGTGGGCGTCGTCGTGACCGCGGTCGCCGGCGGAGCAGGCGCCTCGGCAGGAGCGGACACCGCCTCGGGCCCCGACGGGGCACGGCGTCGCAGTCGGACGCCGACCGCGATGCCGCCAGCGACGACCGCGACCGGGATCCCGACCGCGAGCCCGATCGCCAGGTCGGAACCGGCCGGCACCAGAGCGGGGCCGATCACGACTCGGGGTGGGCGACCCGCTCGGCACCTGGAAGCCGGTCACCGAACGGGTCGTGGGGAAGCACGCCGACGTGTGCGGATCGCGATTCGGGGTCGGCCGGCACGTCCGACACATTCGGTCCCTCCGGCACATCACGAACACCCACCTCGTCCCGCGCCTTCTGCTCTTCGGGCACCCTCGGAGGACCGGCCTGCGGCGACGCGCCGGCGAACCCCGAGTCGTCGATGTCGTCACGCTGGCGCGGGACCTTCTGGCTCACCACCTTGGACGAGCCCCCCGGGGCCATCGTGACCCCGTAGAGCGCGTCGGCTGCCTCCATGGTGCGCTTCTGGTGGCTGACGATGATCAGCTGTGCCTCCTCGCGGAACTCGTGCACCAGCGCGAGGAATCGCATGAGGTTGACGTCGTCGAGCGCTGCCTCCACCTCGTCCATCATGTAGAAGGGCGACGGCCGGCTGCGGAAGACCGCGAAGAGATACGCCATCGCGACGAGTGACCGCTCCCCTCCTGACAGCAGGGACAACCGGCGCACGTTGCGCCCGGCCGGACGCACTTCGATCTCGACACCGGTGTCGAGGAGGTTTTCGGGGTCGGTGAGCGACAACCGTCCCGTGCCTCCCGGGAAGAGCGAGGTGACGAGATTCGAGAAGTGCTCGTTGACGTCCGCGAAGGCGGCCGCGAACACGTGCATGATCTCGTCGTCGAGGGTCCGGATGAGGTGGTGCAGCTCCCGCCGTGCGGCGCGCACGTCCTCCACCTGCGACTCGAGGAACCGGTGGCGCTCGCCCAGCTCGGAGAGTTCGTCGAGGGCCAGTGGGTTGACCGGGCCGATGGCAGCGATCTCCGCCTCGAGCTGCTCGGCGCGGGCGGATGCCGCCATGCCCTCGGGGAGGTCCGGGGGACCGGCGGCCAGTGCGTCGTCCGGCGAGCTCGCCAGTTCGCGCCGCAGTGCCTCCACCACCGACTCGCGCCGGATCGCCGCCTCGACCAGTCCGACCTCGGCCTGTTGGTGGCTGGTGCGGGCATCCGCGAGCTCCTGTTCGGCCGCCGCGCGGCGCCGCCGCAGCTCCTCGAGCCGCGCACCGCCTGCACGCACGGCCTCGAGCTGACGGCGGTGACGCTCGCGCAGCTCGGCGAGCGCGGCGTCGAGCACCTCGACGGCCGACGTCACGAGGGCGAGCAACCGGTCGACCGCGGTCGCGTGCGCTTCGAGACGCTGACGCCGTTCGGCCGCCTCTCGGCGCTCCTCCGCGTGTCCGGTCAGGCGACGCTCGACTTCGCGCAGTCGCTGGTCGAGCACCCGCCGCCGCTCGGCGATCCCCGCACGTTGCGCCTCCCACGCACGACGCCGCGACGCGGCCTCGGCGATCCCGTCGTCGATCCGCTCCCGCTCCTCGCGGGCCTGCGCCACCTCCTCGGCGGCGCGCCGGCGCGCCTCTTCCAGCCCGGGAAGCGATGCGGCGAGCTCGGTCCGCCGGTCGGTGTCGCGACCGACCCGCGCCTCGAGCTCCGTCCGGTCCCGCCGGAGCTCCTCGAGCTCCACGAGCAGCGGGGTCCGCTCGTCGGCGATCCGCTGGCGCCCCGCTCTGGTCGACTGGTGCGCGAGCTCGGTGCGGTCGTCCGCGCGCACGGCCTCGACCGCAGCTTGGCGGGTCGTCTCCACGGCCGCCCGCGCGAACGCCCGCTCCTCGCCGGTACGCGCGGCCGCGGTTCGGGCGACCTCGGCGCGGCTGCGGGCCTCCTCGACGAGGGCCGCGGTCACCACACCGCCGGCGGCGCGAACCCGCCAGCCGGTCGGCGAGAACCGGTCGCCATCCCGGGTGACGACCACGAGGTCCGGCCTCGCCGAGCGCGACGTCGATCGCCTCGGACCATCCCCGGACCGCGCAACAGGTTCCGGCGAGGAGGGTGTCGAGCACCGCGTCCAGGCCGGAGGGCACCGAGGTGCTCGTCCTGGGACGGACGTGCGAACGGATGGCCTCGGATCCCGGAGGCAGCTCGCCCGGCTCCGGCCGGTTGTGCGCGGCCACCGATTCGGTCAGCGCGAGGACCGCTCCGGGTGCACCGTCGCTGCGCAGTCGGGAGAGCGCAACCCTGGCAGGCCCGCTGCCTGCCACGACCACCGCGGCCAGCGAGGCACCGGCCGCCGCTTCGAACGCCTCCTCCCAACCGGCGTCCACCTCGACGAGGTCGAGGAGGGTGCCGACGACCCCGTCGACGCCGGCGAGCAGCTCCGCAGAGGCGCCTCCACGCGCCTCGTCGAGCGCCCGCTCGAGCGCATCGGCACGAGCGACCGACCGGGCGTGGTCCTGTTCGGCTTCGCGAAGCGCGTCCTCGGTCCGTTCGAGCTCTTCGACCGCGCGGCGGTGCGCGGACTCGGTGTCGGCCACCGCCGTCTGGAGGCGGTGCCGCTCCTGCTCTTGCTCCGCGAGCCGCTCTGCGAGCTCGTGATCGTCGCCCTCGAGTGCCGCGGCCCGACGCTCGGCTGCGGCCAGCCGGCCGGTAACCTGGTCGAGCGCCCGCCGGTCGCGTTCGAGCGCGTGCTCGAGCGATCCGACCTGGGCGCGGGCGATGGTGACCTCCTCGTCGGCGTGCCGTAGCGTCTCACCGTCGCCCCATGCCGCGAGGTGCCGTTCGAGCGCGCGGGCCGCCTCGGCCTCGGCCGCCTCGACGGCCTCGCCCTCGGGGACGAGCGCCAGCTCCTCCGTGTCCGCTGCACCGAGCTCCTGGGAGAGGCGTGCGCCCTCCGCCTCGAGTGTCGACACGACGTCGGCGTCCGCGGCGGCGTCCAGCGCGGCCGCGAGCGAACGCTGCCGCTCGCGGAGCACGCCCGTGAGCCCCCGGGCCCGTGCCACCATCCCCTCGGCGCGGCCGAGCAGCGCGGTGAGGTCGGACTCCCGCTCGGTCGAGAGCTCCTCGGCGGTCCGCTCCGAGTCGGCGTCGAGGCGGGACAGCGAGTCGCGGAGGGCGTCCTCGGTGGCCCGCAGCTCATGCTGGAGGTGCTCTCCCGCAGCTCGGCGACCGTCGAGGTCGCGCAGCTCCTCACCGGCAAGGTGCAGACGGACCGCGCGCAGCTCCTCGGTGAGGCCGGCGTAGGAGCGCGCCGCGGCCGCCTGCCGCTCGAGCGGCCGGATCTGACGCTTCACCTCCCGGACCAGGTCGAAGAGGCGCTCGAGGTTCTCCTCGGTGGCGCCCAGCCTGCGCTCCGCACGCTCGCGCCTGCGCCGGTGCTTGAGGACGCCGGCCGCCTCCTCGATGACCGATCGGCGGTCCTCGGGGCGCGCCTCGAGGATGGCGTCGAGGTTGCCCTGGCTGATGATCACGTGCTGCTGGCGGCCGACGCCCGTATCGGAGAGCAGCTCTTGGATGTCGAGCAGCCGGCAAGGGGCGCCGTTGATCGCGTACTCGCTGTCGCCCGAACGGAACAGGGTGCGGGTGATGGTCAGCTCGGCGAGATCGGAGGCCAGCTTCCCCGCGCTGTTGTCGATGGTGAGGCTGACCTCGGCGCGTCCGAGTGCCGGGCGCTGCGCGCTCCCGGCGAAGATCACGTCCTCCATCTTCGACGAGCGCACCGTGCGGGGTCCCTGGGCCCCGAGCACCCAGGCCACCGCGTCGACCACGTTGGACTTCCCGCTCCCGTTCGGCCCGACCACGACCGTCACGCCGGGCTCGAATTGGAGCACCGCGGGGTCCGCGAAGGACTTGAATCCCTTGAGGGTCAACGACTTCAGGAACACGGGGCGCTCACCCTACCGGTCGTGGTCCGCCGACGCGAGCTTCCGGGAGTGCTCGCAGCTCAGACCTGACAGTGCTCACAGAAGAACGTCGAGCGCCCACCGGACTTGACGCGCACGATGGTCGAGCGGCAGCGCCGGCAGGCCTGCCCCTCGCGGTCGTAGGCCTGGTGCTGGTCCTGGTAGTCCCCCACCTCGCCGAAGAGGTCGCGGTACTGCTCGTCGGCGAGCGACGAGCCGCGCCGCTTGACGGCCTCGGCGAGGGTCTCGACCATCGCCCGGTAGAGGCGGCGCACCTCTTGGGAGGAGAGCGAGTCGGACGCGCGGTCGTAGCGGAGGCCCGCGGCGAAGAGGATCTCGTCGGCGTACATGTTCCCGATGCCCGCCACAAACTCCTGGTCCATCAGGAGCGCCTTCAGGCCGCCCTTGTGCTGGGAGAGCAGCACCCAGAACTTCTCCCAGCTCATCACGTCCTCGAGGGGGTCGAAGCCGAGATGCGCCAGCTCCGGCAGCGCCGGCTTGCCCTCCTCGGGCGCGGCCGAGACGAAGAGCTCGCCGAAGGTGCGGGGGTCGACGAAGCGCAGCTGGCCGCCCTGGGTGAAGGTGATCACCGCGTGGGTGTGGGGCGCCTTGGGCTCCTTCACGCTCTTGACCCGCTGCAGCTGCCCGCTCATCCCGAGGTGGACGACCAGGGTCGCGCCGTCGTCGAGGCCGAGGAGCAGGTACTTGCCCGCCCGGTCGATGGACTTGATGGTGTGGCCCTCGAGCTGCGCCCGGAACGCCTTGGCACTCGGATGGCGCCGCACGGTGCGTCCGTTGCGCACCTCGACCGACTTGATCTTGCGCCCGACGACCTCGCCCTGGAGGTCGCGCCGGATGGTCTCGACTTCGGGAAGCTCAGGCATCCCCCCCGCCTCTCCGCACCTCGAGCGACCGGTAGGCGGCCTGGGCGGCGACCTGCTCGGCGTCCTTTTTCGACCTGCCCTCGCCGGTGCCGAGGCACTGGCCAGCAACGTACACCGTGGCCTGGTACCTCCGGGCGTGATCAGGCCCGAAACCCACGACCTCGTACCGGGGGACGCCGCGACCGAGGCGGACCGACTCCTCTTGGAGGCGGCTCTTGTGGTCGGACTCGCCGGGCTCGCCCACCGCCGCCGCGATCCGGCCCTCCAGCAGGGAGAGGACCATGCCGCGGGCCACCTCCAGACCGCCGTCGAGGTAGACCGCACCGATCACCGCCTCGGTGGCGTCGGCAAGGATCGACTCCTTCGCCCGCCCACCCGACTGGTGCTCGCCCCGCCCGAGCCGCAGGTGCTCGGCGAGGCCGAGCTCGAGGGCGACCTCTGCGAGGATCCGGGTGTTGACCACGGCGGCGCGCACCTTCGACATCGTTCCGTCGGAGAGCTCCCCGTAGGTGCGGTAGGTGTGCTCGGCCACGACCAGGCCGAGCACCGCGTCGCCGAGGAACTCGAGCCGCTCGTTGGAGGCGGCGTCCCCCTGCTCGGCGCACCAGGACCGGTGGGCGAGTGCCTGGTCGAGGAGCTCGGGCCGCTCGAACCGGTAGTCGATCCTTCCGGCCAGCCACTCCTGGCCGGCCAGTCCTGTCGGATCGGTCGCCGGATCGCGAGAGAGCGCCATGGGGCGCGTCAGGACCCTCCCAGCTTGGCGTAGACGTAGTCGACGGCGTCCCGCACCGTGCGGAGCTCTTCGAGGTCCTCGTCCTCGATGCGGAACCCGACGGCCCTCTCGCCGAGGTCCTCTTCGAGGCCCTCGACCAGCTCGATCACGGCCAGCGAGTCCGCCTCGAGGTCCTCGGCGAACGAGGAGGACTCCTTCACCGCCGAGGGCTCGATCTCGAGGATGTCCGCGAGCAGGTCGCGGATCAGGTCGAAGACCTGCTGGCGGTCGATCGGACCCTGTTCGACGTGGGTCTCTGCGGGCACGGCGTCTCCTGTGGCTCGTGGACCGGTCACCGCCCGGGTCCGGGTCGGGTCCGGCAGGCGCCGATGATACCGGAAGCGCGCATTCTCCCAGTCGACCGGCCCGTCTCCCGCCGGAGGTCCTCCGCCCGCCGGGACCGGGCTCGGCTCCGCTTCACCCAGGAGCGTTGACCAGGCTCCGGGCGGCCATCCCGAGGTAGTCGAGCAGTTCGGCCTCGTCGTCGGGGTCCATCGACGCCGCACGCACGGCTTCGCGCATGTGCCGCATCCAGGCCTCGGCCTCGGCCGTCCCGATCGAGAAGCGTGCGTGCCGCATCCGCAGCCGGGGATGCCCCCGGCGCTGTTGGTAGGTGGTCGGGCCTCCCCAGTACTGGACGAGGAACAGCGCCAGGTGGTCCTTCGCCTCGGTCAGGTCGTCGGGGAACATGTGCGCGAGCAGGGGGTCCGCTGCGACGTCGTCGTAGAACCGGTCCACCAGCGCGATGAAGAAGGCCTCGCCGCCCCAGCGCTCGAACGGAGTGCCCTCCTTCTTGCGGCCGATCCTCACACAATCGACTGTAGACGGGCCTCGGATAGCCTCATCCTCCGGCGAGGGCGGGGTCGGCCGCCGAGGAGGTTGCGCCGTGTTCGAGTGGTCCGAAGAGCAGCTGATGGTGCGGGACGCGGTGCGTCGCTTCGTCGAGGCCGAGGTGGTGCCCCACGTCGACGAGCTCGAGCACGGGGACCTCCCGCCCTACGACATCATCCGCAAGCTCTACGCGACCTTCGGCATGGACCAGCTGGCCCGTGACCGGTTCGCCACCCAACTCGACGCGGGCGAGCGAGGTGCCGGGCGCGGCCGGGACACCGGCGGCGCGCAGGGAGGCGCGCAGTCCGGCGCGCCGCGGGGCGAGCAGTCCGGCGCGCCGCCGGGCGAGCAGTCCGGCGCGCCGCGGGGCGAGCAGTCCGGCGCGGAGGGCGACGGCGACGGCACCGGTCGGACGGAGGGCGGGGCCCGGCGGCGGGGGGACGGCGGTGCCGCCGCCATGACCCTGATCCCGATCATCGAGCTCTGCCACTACTGCCCGGGCATCGTCACCGCGATGGGGGTCAGCATCGGCCTGGCCGGCGGCACGATCATGAAGCAGGGCACCCGTGAGCAGAAGGAACGCTTCGGACTCGACCTGCTCACCGCCGACAAGATCGGCGCCTGGGCCATCACCGAGCCGAACTCGGGCTCTGACGCGCTCGGTGGGATGCAGTCGACCGCCCGGCGCGACGGCGACGAGTACGTTCTCAACGGCAACAAGACCTTCATCACCAACGGCCCCTACGCCGACACGATCGTCTTCTACGCGAAGCTCGACGACGGGTCGGGGACGCCGCTCCGCGACCGATCCGTGCTGACCTTCGTGCTCGAGCGCGGGATGGAGGGCCTCGAGCAGTCGCCTCCCTTTCGCAAGATGGGACTGCATTCCTCGCCGACCGGAGAGCTGTTCCTGACCGACGTCCGGGTCGGCAAGGAGCACCTGCTCGGTGGGGGCGAGAAGGGCCGCGGCTCCGACGGTCGGGATTCGGCCAAGGGCAACTTCGTGACCGAACGCGCCGGTGTCGCTGCGATGTCGCTCGGATTGATCGAGGAGTGCCTGAAGCTCTCGGTCGAGTACGCGAAGAACCGCATGCTCTGGGGCCAGCCGATCGCCACCCGCCAGCTGATCCAGCTCAAGCTCGCCCGCATGGAGGTCGCCCGCCTCAACGTGCAGAACCTGGTCTTCCGCCACATCGAGCTCTCCGAGGCGGGAAAGAGCTTGAGCCTCGCCGAAGCGTCGGCGATGAAGCTCTACTCCGCGCAGGCGGCGTCGGAGGTCGCCATGGAGGCCGTGCAGCTCTTCGGCGGCAACGGCTACATGTCGGAGTTCCGGGTGGAGCAGCTCGCCCGCGACGCCAAGGTCTTCCAGATCTATGCGGGCACCGACGAGATCCAGGTGACCCACATCGCGAAGGACCTGCTCGAGCAGGTAGCCACTCCAGCTCGGGCTCCGGTTCGGGGCTCCGGAGCTCAGGTCGCGGGAGCCGTCCCCCGCACCGACGACGCGACGTCCTCGACCAGTCCCGCCACAGCCAGGTCGTGGGCGACGGTGATCGCATTGACCATCGCACCCGCCGAGGAGGAGCCGTGGCTGATGACGCAGACCCCGTCGACGCCGAGCAGCATCGCGCCGCCCGTGCTGTCGGGGTCGAGGGTCGCCGCGAGCGGCAAGCAGGTGCGGGAGGAGGCCTTCGGCAAGCTCGGACGACCTCGGGCTTGCCGAAGATGCCGGCCAGCGCTCCCATGAGGAACCGCATCGAGCCTTCGAGCGTCTTCAGGGCCACGTTGCCGGTGAACCCGTCGGTCACGATGACGTCGGCGAGCCCCTTGAAGAAGTCGCGCCCCTCGACGTTCCCCACGAACTCGAGGCCGTCGCCACCTGCCTTGTCGGCAAGCAGGGCGTGGGTCTCCTTGACGAGCGGCGTGCCCTTGGACTTCTCCTCGCCGATGGAGAGGAGCGCGACCCGGGGTCGGTCGACCCCGTAGCGACGGTGCGTGTAGGCGGCGCCCATGCGGGCGAACTGCACCAGCATCGCCGGCGTGCACTCCGCGTTGGCGCCCGCATCGAGCATCACCGTCGGCCAGTCGCGCTCGAGGTCGGGGATCGGGGTCGCGATCGCCGGGCGGATCACTCCGGGGAGCCGGCCCATGCGCAGCAGCGCAGACGCCATCGTGGCGCCCGTGTTGCCGGCCGAGACCATCGCCATCGCCCTGCCGTCGCGCACCGCCTCCGCCGCGCGGACCAGCGATGCGTCCTTCTTGCGACGGACGCCCTGTGCCGGATCGTCGTCCATGCCGATGACCTCGCCGGCCTCGATGACCGGGAGGTCGCCCACGTCCCCCATGCGGTCGCGGCGGGCCGACCAGCACCACCGAGATGCGCCCCTCCTCGGCGACCTTCTTCGCCCCGGCGACGATCTCCTCCGGCGCCTTGTCGCCGCCCATCGCGTCGACGGCCACCGGCAAGGCGGCGAAGGCCGCGCCGGAAGGTCGTGCGGCGCCCCGTGCCACTAGTCGACGTCGATCGCCTGCCGGCCCTTGTACCACCCGCAGTTCGGGCAGACCACGTGCGGGAGCTTGGTGGTCGCGCACTGCGGGCAGACCGAGCGGGCCGGCGCCCGCAGCACCCAGTTGGATGCGCGGCGGCTGCGGCTCTTCGCCTTGGAGGTCTTCTTCTTGGGTACAGCCATAGGGAGTGGATCCTAGGCCATCGGGAACGTCGGGAGGGTCGGGTCAGGGTCCGCGGAGCTCGTCGAGCGCGGACCAACGCGGATCGACGGGTGGAGCGCACTCGCACTCCGAGAGGTTCAGGTTGGCCCCGCACTTGGACAGAGCCCTCTGCAGGCCTCGGCACAGAGCGGCGCCAGGGGAAGCTCGAGCAGGACCGCCTCACGGGCCAGCGGCTCGAGGTCGAGCAGGTCGTCGTGGAAGGAGTAGGCCTCCTCGTCGTCCGGAGAGGCCCCCGCCGCGGTCGCCCCGGTCGCTGCGCCGGCGAGGTCGCTGTGCCGGACGAACCGCTCGCGCACCTCGGCGACAAGGCGGCCCTCCACCGGTCCCCCGCAACGGCGGCACTCGCCGTGCCAGGCGGCGGAGACCGTGCCGGCGGCCATGATCCCGCCGGGGTAACGAGGAGAGGACGACGTCGACGGTCACCGGTTGGTCGTCGGGGACCGAGACCGACACGGGTCGCGAGCCCCTCGACGTGCCGGTGCGGACTTCGTGGCGTGCGGTGCCGAGGGTCTTGCAGAGCGATGCGACCGGGACGACGAAGCCCTCTGCGACCGTGCGCTGCTCGGGTCGCCCGGCCCCACGGCGGGACCCGCGGCAGCCCGTCAGCTCGACCACCCTCAGGCGAGGTCCTGGTCGAAGAAGCCCTCCAGCTCGTCGTCGGTCGACGCACCACCGTCGGCGGGTGCGGCCGCCGCCAGCGTGGTATCCCCCTGGTCGCCGATCTCGACCGGGGGCAGCGGGGTCACCTGGAGCTTCTGTCTGCCGGCCTGCACGGTCTTCATCGTCCGGTCGAGGACGATCTCGAAGCTGGCCAGCTTCTGGTCCGCGTAGTCCTCTGCCTCGTGGCGGAGCCGTCGGGCCTCCTCGTTCGCATCGTCGAGGATGCGCTGGGCGACGTGGTTGGCCTGCCGGACGATCTCGGTGCGCTGCACCATCCGCTCGGCCTGCACCCGCACCTCCTCGAGGAGCGCGTCGGCCTCCCTGCCCTTCTCCGCGAGGAATTCCTCGCGCTCACTTAGCAGCCAACGGGCCTGGCGCAGCTCGTCGGGCATGCGGTCGAGGGCTGCCTGCAGGAGGTCCGCCAGCTCCTCCCGCGACACCAGTACCGACGCCGACAAGCGGCATCGCCTTCGCGGTTTGCACCAGGTCGAGCGCGCTGCGGATGAACGTCTCGGCGTCGTGCTCGGGACCGCTGTTGCGCGACGCGTCGAGGTCCTCGAAGACGTCACTCATCGCTGAATTTCTCCTGGAGGCGGACCGCCACCACCTTGGGCACGAACGACGGTCACGTCGCCACCGAAGCGGGCCACTTCCCGCAGCAGGCGCGAGGCGATGAACGAGTGCGCCGAGCTGGTCGGGAGGAACAGCGTCTCGACACCGGCGAGCTGCTTGTTCATCTGGGCCATCTGCAGCTCGTTCTCGAAGTCGGACACGGCCCGCAGGCCTTTGACGATCACCGACGCGCCCACCTCGTGGGCCACGTTGACCACCAGGGTCGCAACCGACACGATCCGCACGTTGACCAGATGGGCGAGCGACTCCTCCAGCATCTCTTGGCGCTCGTCGAGGTCGAACAGGGCCTCGCTCTTCTGGGGGTTGCGCAGGGCGGCCACCACCACCTCGTCGAACAGCCGCGATGCCGCGCTCGATGACCTCGAGGTGCCCGTTGTGGACCGGGTCGAACGATCCGGGGATGAGCGCGATCCTCACAAGCCACCTTTCTGGGCCACACGATCGGGACGCGCGACCGTGACGATCGTACCCCCGTACCGCTTGGATCTGAGTACCGCCCAGCCCGGCGGCGCGTCGAGCGGAGTCCCCGATTCGAGCACCACCAGATCGGCCGGCAGCCGTGGCACGAGCGCCTCCCATCCGGCGTAGGCGTAGGGCGGATCGCAGAACACCAGGTCGTAGCGGGACGCGGTCGACGCGACCCACCGGTCGACGTCCGCACGGACGACGGCGGCGTCACCGGTCCGTTCGGCGTCACCCAGACCGACCGACACCAGGTTCGCCCGCAGCACCTCGACGGCCGCCGGATCGTGCTCGACGAAGGTCACCGCTGCGGCACCCCTCGAGAGCGCCTCGATGCCGAGCGCGCCGGTGCCGGCGAACAGGTCGGCGACCTGGAGACCCTCGACCCCGCCGAGGCTGAACAGCATGTCGAAGATCGCCTCGCGGACCCGGTCCGAGGTCGGCCGCACCGAGGGGCCGGGCCGACCGGAGAGCCGCCGTCCGCGCAATTCCGCCTGCGATCACGCGCACCACCACAGCCTACCGGTGGCCTGCGTCAGCCTTTTTGCCCGCCGGCACTCGTAGGACCGCCGGCTCGTGAAGGACCGCCGGCTCGTGAAGGACCGCCGGCTGCTGAAACGGTCAACTCTTGAACGGTCAGCTCTTGAAGAGGAACTCGGCCTCGGCGTCGTCGATGAACAACCGGAGCTCCTCCGCGAGCAGCGGATGCTCGGCGAGGGTCGGGTCGGCGCCCACGATGTCGTCCGCGAGCGCCCTCGCCGCCACCACCAGATCACGGTCGGACACCAGCCGGGCCAGCCGGAGGTCGCTCCGTCCCTTCTGCCGCTCGCCGAGGATCGTCCCCTCCCCCCGGAGCTCGAGGTCGACCTCGGCCAGCTCGAAGCCGTCCGTCGAACGTTCCATCGCCGACAACCGCGCCTCGGCTTCGGGCGCCTCGCTCGTCGACAACAGGTAGCACCACGCCGGATCCGTGCCGCGGCCGACCCGCCCACGCAGCTGGTGCAGTTGGGCGATCCCGAAGCGGTCGGCGTCCTCGACGACCATCACCGTCGCCTCGGGGACGTCCACACCGACCTCGATGACCGTGGTGGCGACGAGCACGTCCAGCTCGCCTGAGCGGAAACCGGCCATCGCCTGGGCCTTCTCCGACGGCCGCATCTGGCCGTGCAGGAGCCCCACCCGCAGCCCGGACAGCTCGTGGGCCGCGAGCCGTTCCGCCTCTGCGACCGCCGAGGCGGCCACGACCTTCGCCGAGCCCTCGACGAGCGGGCACACGACGAACGCCCGACGACCCACCGCGCACTGGTCGCGCACCCGTGCCCATGCGTGTTCTGCTTCGAGGGGCCCACGACACCAGGACGTCGACACCGGCAGCCTGCCGGGGGGCAGTTCGTCGACGATCGTCATGTCGAGATCGCCGAAGACGACCATGGCGGCGGTGCGCGGGATGGGCGTCGCGGTCATCACCAGCAGGTCGGGATCCTGCCCGGAGCCGTCGGATCCCCTGCCCTTGGCCCGTAGGGCGGCGCGCTGCTCGACGCCGAAGCGGTGCTGCTCGTCGATCACCACCACGCCGAGCGACGCGAAGGTGACCTCGTCGGTCAGCAGGGCATGCGTGCCGACGAGGAGATCGACGGTTCCCGCGGCGAGCCCCTCGAGGATCGCCGCACGGCGACCGGCCGGCGTCTTCGAGGTCAACAGGGCGACCGACAGCGGTCGTGTCCCGCCGAGTGTCGCGGGGTCGGGGACGGTGAGCGGGCCGACCAGCGAGCGGACCTCGCCGGCGTGCTGTTCGGCAAGCACCTCGGTCGGCGCCATCGAGCGCGCCCTGGTGGCCTCCTTCGACCGCGGTCAGCATCGCCGCCACCGCCACGACCGTCTTGCCCGAACCGACGTCCCCCTGCAGGAGCCGGTGCATCGGCAGTCGCCCCGCCCAGGTCCTCGGTGATCACCGCGATCGCCCGCTCCTGGGCGGAGGTCGAGCGCGAAGGGCAGGCTGCTCGACGAAACGATCACGGACGGTCGGGCCGCCGTCGGAGCGGGCGAGCACGTGGCGGATCCCCGCGCGCGTCCTCCTCGAGGCGGACGCGTCGGAGCACGAGTGCGAGCTGGAGGCGGAGCAGCTCGTCGAACGCGAGCCGGCGGCGTGCGGGTTCGGGCTCGTCCATCGTCCCGGGCCGGTGGATCCCCGCGAACGCGGCCGTCCGGCCGGAGAGCCCGAGATCGGCCAGCCGGTCGGCGGGCAGGGGGTCGGCGAACTCGCCGGAGCGATCGAGTGCCTCGTGGACGAAGCGGCTGAGGCGGGCCGAGGTGAGGTCCGCCCGCTCGCTCAGCGGGTACACGGGGAAGACACGACCCGCCCGATCGACCGTCCCGGGAGCGTCGTCGGCTCGACCGTCCCCGTCTGCTCGACCGTCCCCGTCTGCTCGACCGTCCCCGTCTGCTCGACCGTCCCCGTCTGCTCGACCGTCCCCGTCTGCTCGACCGTCCCCGTCGGCCCGACCGGCTCCGTCCGCTCGGCCCTCCCCGTCGGCATCGCCGGTCGCCGCCGACTGGAGCACCTCGGTCGAGGGGTTGACCATCTGGAGCGCTCCCCGAAAGGCGGTCACCGCTCCGAAGAGGAGCACGAGCGTCCCCCGTGGCAGCTGGCCGAGGCGCCACGGCTGGTTGAAGAAGACGACCCGCAGGCGTCCGCCGTCGTCGGCGACGTCGACTTCGACCCGGCTCGGCACCCGTCCGCGTCCCCGGCCGCGGCCGCCGCGCAGCGGCGGGCGGACCGCCCTCGTGACCCCGCGAGCACCGACGCGTTCTCGCCCTCGGCGAGCCCGTCGATCGGCAGCATCCGCGTGCCGTCGACGTAGCGCCGGGGGTAGTGGGTGAGCAGATCGAGCACGCTCTCGATCCCGAGTTCCGCGAGCTCGCGTGCGGCGACCGTCCCCACCCCGTGGAGCGTGGAGACCGGCAGGTCGGCGAGCTGGGCGAGGCGGCGGCCAGTCACGAGATCGGGGTGCGGTCGCCGCGTGCGGCCGGAGCGGTCACTCGATGGAGAACAGGTACGGGTACAGGGGCTGGCCGCCGTGGTGGACCTCGGTGTCCACCTGCGGCCGGTGCTCGCGGAGCCATTCGGTGATCCGGCGGGTCTCGGCGGGCCCGGACCCGTCGCCTTCGATGATGGTGACGAGATCGTGATCGTCGGCCACGAGCACGTCGAGCAGCGCGCAGGCAGCTCCGGCGACCGTGTCGCCCACCACCTCGATCCCGTCCCGCGAGAGCCCGAGCCAGTCGCCGGTCGAGATCGGCCCGGCCGAGCTGTCGGCGTCCCGGACCGCCCGGGTGACCTCGCCGGGCACGACCGTGCGGGCGGAGGTCTCCATCGCCTCGGCGTTGGCCTCTCCGTGCGCGCCCGGGGTCGTAGGCGAGGAGGGCCGCGAAGCCCTCGGCGATCGTCTCGGTCGGGACCACCCAGACCTGCTTGGAGGTCAGCTCCTCCACCCGGTTGGCCACCGGCCGGATGTTGCCGTTGTTCGGCAGCACGATCACCTCGTCGCAGTCGAGCGCGTCGACCGCCTCGACCAACTCGGCGATCGAGGGGTTCATCGACTGGCCGCCCGCGAGGAGCCCCTGGACGCCGAGGGACCGGAAGATGCGCCCGATGCCGTCGCCGCTCGCCACCGCGACCACGCTGGTGACCGGCGCGGGCCCGAACGGCGTCTCGGAGGGACCGCTGCCGACCGTGTCCGCAGCCCTCGCGGACCCACCGCTCCTCCTCGACCTCCTCGAGCAGATCGGTGACACGGATGGTCCGGGGACGGCCGACGTCGAGCGAGGCCTCGATCGCCGCACCGATCTCGTCGGTGTGGATGTGGCAGTTCCAGATGCCCCCACCGCCGACGACCACGATCGAGTCGCCGAGACCGGCCCACACCTCCTTGAGCATCGGGATGGTCTCGTCGGGAGCCTCGAGGAGGTACATCACCTCGTAGCGCAGACCGGCGAGCGCCTCGTCGGCGCGCTCGGCGGCGTCGGGTGCCGCATGGCCACGCGTGGCGGCGGACGGCTCGGTCCGGCGGTCCACTCCTCGGCGGCGGTCGGGTGCCAAGCCCGTCGCCTTCGCCGCGGCGTCGGCGCCGTCGGTCGACGGCACGGGCATGGCGCGGCCGTCGAGCACCGACAGCAGCGCGTCGAACAGCAGGAGGTAGCCCGCGCCGCCGGCGTCGACCACGCCGGCCTGCTCGAGCGCAGGAAGCATCGACGGTGTCGGGCCGAGCGCGTCCGCTGCACCCGCCCGTGACGCCTCGGCCACCTCGAGCAGCGAGCCGCCCGACTCGGCGGCGGCCCGGGCCGCGTCGGCCGCGCCCCGGGCGACGGTGAGGATGGTGCCCTCGACCGGGCGCATGACCGCCTCACGGGCCGAGCTTGTCGGCGATCGCCAGCGCGCTGGAGAGGTCGCGCGGGCCAGGGTCGGGCGCGGCCGTGGCGAGCCCCTCGGACAGAGCCCGCGCAGCAGCTGGGAGAGGATCACGCCCGAATTCCCCCGGGCGCCCATCAGCGAGCCGTGGGCGATGGCCCGGCAGGCCGCCTCCAGGTCGGACGCCTCGAGCCCGCCGAGCTCGGCGAGCACCGACTCCACGGTGAGGGCCATGTTGGTGCCGGTGTCGCCGTCGGGGACGGGATAGACATTGAGACGGTTGATCAGCTGCTGGTGGGTCCGGAGGCCGTCCCGGAATCTGGTGATCACCTGGCAGAGCGTCGCCGCGTCGAGCGTGTCGGGGACCATGGGCAAGGGCGATGCTAATCTTTGCGACTTACCCAGAAGGTTCTGAGAGTACCCGAAGTCCGGGAGGTGCTAACATGGCAGCGGTGTGCGAGGTCTGCGGCAAGAAGCCGTCGTTCGGAATGAACATCAGTCACTCCCACCGGCGGACCAAGCGCCGTTGGGATCCCAACATCCAGCAGGTCCGGGCGGTCGTCGACGGGACCCCCAAGCGGATCCACGCCTGCACGTCCTGCATCCGCTCGGGCAAGGTCGCCAAGCGGCCGGTCCGGAACATTCCTGCCTGAAGCGCTTCCTTCGGCGGGTTCACCGGGTCGGCCTCAGAACCGGTGCCGCCAACCGCCGGGCTCGAGCGGCATTCCGCGAAGGGTGCGCTCCTCGGGGGCTGCCGTACACCGCCCGATCGGGATCGGAGGGTCGAGGTGGGCGGCCTCGAAGGCCGCGACCAGGCGTGACGGGTCGTCGTCGCGAGGACCAGCTCGTAGTCCTCGCCACCGTGCAGCGCGTCCTCGGCGCTCGCTCCCTGTGCCACCGGCACGTCGCTGAGGGCGACGCCGACGCCGGACGCGTCGCCGAGATGGCCGACGTCCGCGGCAAGGCCGTCCGAGACGTCCACCGCGGCCGATGCGCCCGCCAACCGCGCGGTCACGCCTTCGTCGATGCGCGGCCGGGGGTGCAGGAGCCGCCGCACCACCCCCGCCGGGTCGTCGGATCGAGCGCCGGTGGCTCCCAGAGGGCCGCTCGCCCCGGATCGGAGCGCACGGAGCCCGGCGGCCGACGCCCCGAGGGGCCCGGTCACGAAGAGGTGGTCGCCGGGGGCGGCCCCGGAGCGGAGCAGGGCGGGTCGTCCCGGCTCGGGCTCGATCACACCCACGACCGCGGTCGAGACCACCAGCACCGGCGCGGCCGACAGGTCGCCGCCGACGACGACGCACCCGTCTCTACGGCGGCCTCGGCGACGCCCGCTGCCCAGCCGGTCGACGTCGGGTGCCCGGCGGTGCGGCGACCGACAGCAGCGCCTAGGCCGGCCGTGCACCCCATGGCGCCGCGAGGTCGGACACGGCCACCACAGCGACTTCCAGCCGACGTCCTCCGGCGGTGCAGGTGGCGAGGTCCACGTGGACCCCCTCGACCACCAGGTCGGTGGAGAGCACCGGCGTGGTCCCCCGAGCGCCGACCACGGCGGCGTCGTCGCCGATCCAGACCTCTCCCCCGGCCGGGGTCCTGGCGGCCGCGCCCTCGAACCGGGCCCGGAGCCGTTCGATCACGGCGAATTCGTCGAGCCCGGAAGAAGCGTCGCCACGCTGGCGAGTCCCCGTCGCCACCCAGCGCCGGGCGAATTGGGTGTGCTCCACCCGCCTTGCCTAGCATTGTCCCGGAACCCGCATCCCACTACAATCGGGCGCCTCCGGCGGACCGGCCGCAGCACCGGCCGTGTTGCCCACTCGATCCCGACGACCGAGGAGGAACCAGCGCCATGCCCCCCACCGACCACAAGCAGCTGATCGCATGGGTGGACGAGGTGGCCGCACTCACCCAGCCCGCCGAGGTCGAGTGGTGCGACGGCTCGGCCGAGGAGTACGACCGCCTCTGCCAGCTCCTGGTGGACAACGGCACCTTCACCCGGCTCTCCGACGCCAAGCGCCCGAACAGCTACTGGGCACACTCCGACCCGGGCGACGTCGCCCGGGTGGAGGACCGCACCTACATCTGCTCGGCCGCCGAGGCCGACGCCGGCCCGACCAACAACTGGCGTGACCCGGCCGAGATGCGCGAGACGCTGACCGATCTGTTCCGGGGCTCGATGCGCGGCCGGACGATGTACGTGGTCCCCTTCTCGATGGGCCCGCTCGGCTCGTCGATCGCCCACATCGGCGTGCAGATCACCGACTCCGCGTACGTGGCCGTGTCGATGCGGATCATGACCCGGATGGGCCGTGGCGCCCTCGAGGTCCTCGGCACCGACGGCGAGTTCGTGCCGTGCCTCCACTCGGTCGGCGTGCCGCTGCGCCGACGGCCAGGCCGACTCGCGCTGGCCGTGCGACTCCGAGAACAAGTACATCGTGCACTTCCCCGAGACCCGGGAGATCTGGTCCTACGGCTCGGGCTACGGCGGCAACGCGCTGCTCGGCAAGAAGTGCTTCGCCCTCCGGATCGCCTCGGTCATGGCCCGGGACGACAACTGGCTGGCCGAGCACATGCTCATCTTGAAGCTCACCTCGCCGGCCGGCGAGACCCGCTACGTGACCGGCGCCTTCCCCTCGGCCTGCGGCAAGACCAACCTGGCCATGCTCATCCCGACCCTGCCCGGCTGGAAGGTCGAGACCATCGGCGACGACATCTGCTGGATGAAGTTCGGCGCCCGACGGCCGGCTCCACGCGATCAACCCCGAGGCCGGGTTCTTCGGCGTGGCGCCGGGCACCAACATCCACACCAACCCCAACGCCATGCTCACCCTGGACGCCAACACCATCTTCACCAACACCGCGCTCACCGACGACGGCGACGTCTGGTGGGAGGGCGATGAGCGATCCGCCCGCCCACCTGACCTCCTGGAAGGGCGAGGACTGGACCCCCGAGTCCGGGGGCACCGCCGCCCACCCGAACGCCCGCTTCACCGTCCCGGCCGCCCAGGACCCGGCCATCGCCTCGGAGTGGGAGGACCCGGCCGGCGTGCCGATCGACGCCATCCTCTTCGGTGGGCGCCGGGCCTCGGTGGTGCCGCTGGTGTTCGAGTCCCGCGACTGGCAGCACGGCGTCTTCCTCGGCTCGATCATGGCCTCGGAGACGACCGCCGCGGCCGCCGGCGCGGTCGGCAACCTGCGCCGCGACCCCTTCGCCATGCTGCCGTTCTGCGGCTACAACATGGCCGACTACTTCGGCCACTGGCTGGAGATCGGCGCGTCGTCCGACCCCGAGAAGCTCCCCAAGATCTTCTACGTCAACTGGTTCCGCAAGGACGAGGACGGCCGCTGGCTGTGGCCCGGCTACGGCGAGAACTCGCCGGGTCCTCGAGTGGGTCTTCGAGCGGGTGAGCGGGAAGGGCGAGGCGGTCGAGACGCCCGATCGGGTTCGTGCCGGCCACGGGCGCCATCGACACCGACGGGCTCGACGTGTCGTCCGAGGACATGGAGAAGCTGCTCCCCGTCGACCCGGCCGAGTGGCGGGCCGAGGTGCCGTGGATCCGCGAGCACTACGCCGTCTTCGGCGACCGCTTGCCCGCCGAGCTGGCACGGCGAGGTCGACACGCTGGAGCAGCGCCTGCCTCGAGCTCGACGTGCTCGCCGGGATCGACGTCGAGCGCGGCGCCTGAGCCCAGGTGTCCCGTCCGGTGCCGCCGCGGAGCTCATGTAGGACAGCGCGCCGAGGGCGGCCGCCACCGCCATCACCGAGGTTGCCGGCGGGGATCGGCAGCGACAGCACGACGGGGACGAGGGATCCCGACGCACCCACATGAGCTGCAGCTGGGTCTCGAACCGGGCGAAGGCCCGGCCCTGGTCGAGCTCGCGCACGTGGCGCTGCACGAGCGCGTCGAACGACGGCTTGGCGGCGGAGCCGGCCGCCCCGACCGCCAGGGCGACCACACGCCTGGAGAGCCGCGCCTGGAAGAAGCGCGCCGAAGCCCGGCGGCGACGCCACCAGCCAGAGACAGCCGGCCAGGATCTGCTGCTCGCGAAGGACCCGGCGGGCCCGTCCGACCAGCAGCACGCCGATCACCGCCCCGGCGGTCAGCGCGCCGAGCAGCAGCCCGAACCACCAGGTGGCCGCGCTCGCGCGCCGCAGCCCGAAGGCGAACAGGAAGGTGAGGAAGCCGAGCAGGGCCTTGAGCACCGACATCGGCGTGAGGGCGAGGATCACCTGCGCGCCGGCGAAGGGCCGGAACGCGGCGAGGTCCTCGGCTCGCCGGCCCAGTCGTCCCGACGTCGGGGGCGTGCAGCCGTCTCCACCGGGGTGGGCGTCGTCGCCGCGGCGCGACGTCGTCGGGCTGCGAGCGTCGCCAGTTCGCGGCAGGCGGCGGACCGGGAGCCGGGCGCCTGCGGCCACGGCCGCCACGAAGACCGCGAGGTCCACCCACAGCACCGCCGGCGAACCGGCCAGCTTGAAGATGGCGACGGCCGGCAGGGCGAAGGCGAACCCCGACAGCGACGCCAGCAGGCCGAGCCGGGCGTTGAGGGTGGCGAGGTCGGGCTCGACCGACGTCGTCGCCGGTCGCCGGGTCGTCCACGTGGACGACCGGGGTGCCGTAGGGCGGGTCGATGCCCGGGACTCGCTGCCTCGTCCCGGCGGCGCGGTCCGCCGGCGTCGGCGGTCGCATCACCGCCGGAGCTGGCTCCTCGGCAGGCGCGCCGTCGACGGGGCGGCGCCGTTCCTCCCGCGGCCACGACGCTCGAGGGCGGCCATCTCGGGGACGAGCGCGCCCTTGGTGACCAGGTAGACCTTGGACAGCACGAGCATCAGAAGGCCTCGGGGAAGAGCAGCAGCGAGTGGATGTCGCGGGCCACGAACGGGCACAGCACCGCGCGGCCGAGGGCCGAGGTCACCACCATCGCCCGGCGGGCCCCGCGGCTGCGGTCGATCAGCGGGCCGAGCGCCGGGGCCACCACGGCGAAGGGTCCCATGGTGAGCAGCAGGTAGAGCAGGACCTTGTCCTTCGCCGCCGTCGGCGAGATGGAGAAGAAGAGCGATCCGGCCAGCGAGACGGCGAACAGGGTGTCGCCCGCCGTCATCAGGACGTGGGTCAGGGCCAGTCGGCCGAAGGGGCTGCGCTGGTCGAACAGGTCGTCGACGGCCGACCGGGCCAGCCGCCGGAACTGGTCTCCTCGCTCCTTGACGCCCATGTCGGCATGGTAGGCGGCCGGACGTGACGGCGGTAGCATCTGCGCCCGGCTCCACGATGCCGCACCACCGAGGAGCGAGGCCATGCCCGTCAGCGCCTACGTACTCATCCAGACCGAGGTCGGGCGGGCGGCGACCGTGGCCCGCGCCGTCACGGGTCTCGACGGCGTGGTGACCGCCGAGGGCGTGACCGGCCCCTACGACGTGATCGCCCGCGCCGAGGCCGCCACGGTCGACGAGCTGGGCCAGATGGTGGTGGGCCGGATCCAGCTGATCGACGGCATCATCCGCACCGTCACCTGCCCGGTCGTCAACCTCTGAGCGACCCGGCCAGCCGCCGGTCCGCCGTCGATCGGCCCGCCGTCGGCCGGGTGCTCCCGCACGTCAGCGGATGGCGCCCGATTCCCGCAGCGCCGCGATCACCGCCTGCGTCGACGCCCCAGTCGGCCAGGGCCTCGTCGCCGTGCTGGCCGGGATTGGGCGGCGGCCGGCGGATCTCGCCCGGCGTGGAGACGAACCGGGGCGCCGGGGCCGGCTGGAGCGACGCCGGCGACCTCGGTGAACGTGCCGCGGACCCGGTTGTGGGGATGGTCGGGGGCCTCGGCCAGCGAGAGCACCGGCGCGACGCAGGCGTCGGTCCCGTCGAAGACCGCCTCCCACTCGTCCCGGGTCTTGCGTGGCGAAGATGGCGGCGAACCGCTCCTTCATGGCCGGCCACGTGGTCCGGTCCATCTGGGTCGGGCAGGTCCTCGTCGCCGAGCCCGAGCAGCTGGATCAGCTCGGCGTAGAACTGGGGCTCGATGGCACCGACCGCCGAAGTAGCCGCCGTCGGCGCGTCTCGTAGACCTCGTAGAAGTGGGCCCCGGTGTCGAGCAGGTTGGTGCCCCTGCTCGTCCTGCCAGATCCCGGCGGCGCGCAGGGTGTAGGTCATGGTCATGAGCGAGGCGGCGCCGTCGACCATGGCGGCGTCGACCACCTGACCCTCGCCGGTGCGGCCGGCGTGCAGGATGGCCGCCACCATCCCGAAGGCGAGCAGCATGCCGCCGCCGCCGAAGTCGCCGACCAGGTTGAGGGGCGGCACGGGCCGCTCGCCCGCTCGGCCGATCGGGTCCAGCGCACCGGCGAGCGCGATGTAGTCGATGTCGTGGCCGGCGGCCGGGGCCATGGGTCCGTCCTGCCCCCAGCCGGTCATCCGTCCGTAGACGAGCTTCGGGTTGCGGGCCAGGCACGCGTCGGGTCCGAGGCCGAGCCGCTCGGCCACGCCCGGGACGGAATCCCTCCATCAGGCCGTCGGCCCGCGTCGACGAGTCGAGCACCAGGCCGACCCCGTCGGGGTGCTTGAGGTCGACGGCCACCGAGCGCCGCCCGCGGTTCATGAGGTCGACGTGGGGCTCTTGGCGGGGTGGGTAGATGGCGCGGTCCGACCGGTCGATGCGGATGATGTCGGCGCCGGCGTCGGCCAGCATCATGCCGGCGAAGGGGGCCGGCCCGAGGCCGGCCAGCTCGACGATCCGCACGCCCTCGAGCGGCCCGCTCATCGCCGACCGCTCTGCACCCGTCGTCCGCGGCGATCGGCAGGACCGGTCGTGCGGTGCGCGGGAGGAGCGCATGGCGGGATGGTGTCCCGAGACCGGCGACCGGGTCAAATGGCCCGAAGGTGCGAGCCGGCGAGTGTCACGACGCGACGAGGCGGCGGATCCGCGCCGGTGGCGACGTCGTAGCGCCAGCCCTCCACCGCGACGTCCGCGGGCAGGAGACTGCAGGTCGCGCACCCGGTCGACGTCCTCGGCCAAGCGCGCCGTCGGGGTCGGCCATGGCCAGGAACTCCCAGCCGCTCGACGCCGACCACTCCAGCCGATCTCGAGCTCGCGGTGCACGCTCGTCCTCGCCGCTGGCCGGCGAGGGCGCAGTCGGTGTGCTGCATGACCGCGATCCGCGCGCACCTCGAGCAACCGGGTCGCGAGCACCAGGGAGCGCAGGACGTCGGGGGTCACCCGTGCACCGGCGTTGCGCAGGATCTTGGCGTCACCCGGGACCAGGCCGAGCATGGCCAGCGGCTCGATGCGAGTGTCCATGCACGTCACCAGCGCGAAGCCCTTGGCCGCGACCGGCGGGATGCCGGCGAGGTCGAACGAAGCTCGGTAGTGGTCGTTGGCGGCGAGGAGGTCGTCGAACATGGCCCGGATCTTCGCAGATCGAACGGACACCTCGAACTGCCGGTCGTCGAGAGGGCTGGCACCGGGGTCGAGTCCGCCCGAGGGGACCGTGCCGAGGGGACCGTGCCGAGGGGACCGTGCCGAGGGGACCGTGCCGAGGGGACCTCGTGCCTGACGACATCGGCATACATCGGGTGATGTCATCGGCCGGAAGAGACCGACGGGGGCTCCTGCCTCCGACCGAGCAGCCCGGCGCCGGTGCTCGCTCCTCGGAGGCTCTCGTCCGTCACGTTCCTACCACACCGTCCTGTGGCACCCTGGATCGACACGACACACGACACGACACGACACGACACGACACGATGTGACGGCGGAGCCGGCGACCACGCTGCCGGAAGCAACCCCGCCTTCTGGTGCAGACCACCGCTGTCGAGGAGAAGGCGAAGGGTGCCACCGGCACGACACGCGACCGGTCCCGGCCGGGTCAACCTGATCGGTGACCACACCGACTACAACGGCGGCCTGGCCCTGCCGATGGCGATCAGCCTCGGTGTCGCAGTCACCTTCCGACCCGACTCCGGCCGGCAACTGCTCGTCGGCTCCGACGCGTTTCCCGATCTCCACGTGCTGACCGACACCGATCTCGAACACGACGCGCTCGCAGAAGTCGAACCACCGTGGCTTCGCCTGATCGCGGCAATGACCTCGATCGGTCGCCCCGGAGGCGGAGAACTGTGGATCCGATCCACCCTGCCGGTGGGAGCCGGGCTCTCCTCGAGCGCGGCGCTCTGTGTGGCACTGGCCGCGGTCTTCGGGATCGACGGGTCACCGCTCGACGTGGCACGGACCTGCCAGGAAGCCGAGCAGGCCGCCGGCTCGCCCGTCGGCCTGATGGATCCCTGGGTCTGTGCCGGCGGGAATGCGGGCCACGCGCTGTTCCTCGACTTCGCCAACCTCGAAAGCCACCACGTGGCGATCCCCGAGGATGCCGACGTCGTCGTCGTCGACTCCGGCCGGGCCCGCGCCGTGCGCGGGTCGGCGTACGCGGCACGCGTCGTCGAATGTCGGGCCGCGACCGAACGGATCGGCGTGCTCGGCCGGGCCGATGCGGAGGCGGTGGCATCCCTCGAGGACCCAGTCCTCCGCAGAAGGGCCCGCCACGTGGTCACCGAGTGCCGGCGGGTGCGCGACTTCGCGGCCGCGCTCGCTGCAGGGGACCTCGACGAGGCGGGCCGGCTCATGACCGACAGCCACCGCAGTCTCGCCGAGGACTTCGAGGTCTCGACCCCCGAGATGGACGAGCTGGTGACCGAGCTCGGCTCGCTCGAAGGGGTCACCGGCGCGCGCATGACGGGCGCAGGGTTCGGCGGGTGCGTGGTCCTTCTCGCTCGTCGCGGGGCCATCGGTGCCGAGACGCTGCCCCACCGGACGTGGCGGGTCGACGCAGTGGACGGGACCCTCGCCTCGGGACACGAAGGACCGTTCACCACCCCGCCGGGCGGCCGATCCGCCGGTCGATGACCCGTCCGAGCACGGCCGGCTTGCGCACGTCGTCGATCCACCGCACGCCCGCTTCGTCCCAGAGCGTCAGCTCGATCCTTCCCGTGCCGACCATGCGCCGGAACAGCGTCTGCACGACGTCGACACGCGCGATGTCGGCGAGCGCGACCTCGAATCGGGGACGGGAGACCGCGCCCCAGCACACCACGATCCGCGCCGAGGTCAGCACCAGGTAGGTCCGTCTCCACCGGATCGCCCGCATGGCGAACCAGAGACAGGGGATCGCGACAACGGCACCTTCCACCCAGTGGAGCGTCACCGACGTGTGCGGGATCCCGACGTCGAGGGCGATGCCGGCGGCGATCGCGGCCAGGGCGGCGATGAGGGGGCCGGTGAGGAACGACCAGTGCGGTCTGACGTTCACCACGACCGTTTCGCTCGGCTGCAGCTGGAGCCGGCGAGCGGCCACCCGCTACGCCAGCTTGCCGGCGATCGACCCGGCGGAGCGGAGCACCGCGCCGTCCGCGCCGGCAGCGGAGTAGGCGTGCGTCGGACGGCGACGTGCCTCCTCGAGCAGGTCTCCGAGCAGCGTGGCGAACGGAAGCTCGGGCGCGACCCACAGGTAGCGGGCGAGCGAGCCGGGCACCGTGTTGACCTCGTTGACGACGAAGGTCCTTCCCGTCCGACAGGAAGTCGATACGGGCGACCCCACGGACACCGACCAGCAGGGCGATCCGCTCGGACGCCTCGCGGAGGCCCTTTTCGAGCTCGGACGGGATCTGTGCGGGCACCTCCCGTGGAGCGCCGGCCATGCCTTCTCCCGCGACGTACTTGTCCCGGTAGTCGAGGATGTCGGCGCCCGTCGACGAGCGGATCGGGCGCTCGACCGCGGAGAGCTGGAGCTCGGGCCAGGTCCGCACGGCGACCTGCAGGTCCTCGAGGTCGGGCCGGTACGGCTCGAGGACCGCACCCGCGCGCAGGTGCGGGTTCGCCGCGAGTCGGTCGCAGGCGGTGCGGAAGTCCTCGACGACGTCGATACCGATCGAGGAGCCGCCGAAGCGGGGCTTGACGATGTAGGGGCCGCCGAAGGGAGGAGGTCCGTGGTCGGCCGCGAGGAGCACCCGGGGCAACGTGGGCAGACCGTCGCCCGCAACGACCGCTCCGAAGGCGAGCTTGTCCATGCCGAGCGCCGCGCCTGCTGCTGTAGGACCTGCGTAGCGGATACCGGCAAGGTCGAGTGCCGCCTGCAGCGTTCCGTCCTCACCGGGTCCTCCGTGGCAGCAGACCAGCGCCGCGTCGAGATCGAGGATCCTCGCCCTGCCGAGTCGACCGCCCGGTTCCGAAAAGCCACCCCCCGGACCTGCGAGGAACTGGAGACGCCCGGCTGCCCTCGGCACCCCCTCGAGGAACGCCTCGGCCTCGAGGTGCGGATCGACGTCGAACCACTCGCCCGTCTTCGTCCAGTAGAGGGCCCGCACCCGGTCCACCCCTCCCGCCACCAGGCCACGAGTTGCCTGCAGCCCGGTCAGCACGCTCACGTCGTGCTCGGGAGACGGGCCTCCGAAGATGACGGCGACGTCGGGCACGATGGACTTGTTCCTCCGTTCGATGGCGCGGTCGAGCGCCGCCGTCGGCGGGCTCGGTTGTTCAAGGGTAGTGGTCGGGCAGATCGTTCTCGTACAGCACCGTGTCCCCCTCGCCGACGTGCTCGCGGACCCACGCCACCGCCTCGTCGCGGTCCCCCACCGTCCAGACGGCGAGGCCCGAGCCCCGACCGGATGCGGCACCTTCCTCCAGGGCCCGACGATTGGTGGACCCGACGATGACCAGGTCGTCGGCGAGACCGGCGACGGCCGCCGCGAAGCGTCGGTTCTCCTCGTCCTGGCGGGGTCCGAGCTCGACCATGCCCGGGGTCACGACCACGGCCCGCCCGGTCCTTGGGCCGGCCCGGTTGCCCGCGCCGTTGCCACCCGCCCCCTCCTCCGGCGCCGCTGCGCCGTTGCGACCCGCGGCTGCGGCGAGCGCATCGAGCGCGGCCACGGCCCCCGCCGGATTCGAGTTGTAGGTGTCGTCGAGGACCGTCGCACCGCTCGTGCCCCTGGCCGCCAGCAGGCGGTGCTCCACCCCGTGCAGGTCCGCCAGGCGAGAGGCGATCGCGCCCGGATCGATCCCGAGCGCGAGCGCGGCGCCGATCGCGCACGCGAGATTGGATCGCTGCACCCCGCTCGCGAGCTCGAGCTGCCCGACGAGCAGCGCTCCGTGCACGAGCACGTCCACTGGGCCCGGGTCGCCCGCCCGTGCGTCGCCGGGGACGACCGCGACGTCGGCCGACGCATCGAGCGCCGAGCACCGGGTCACCCGCTTCCCCGCTGCGGCACAACCCTCGGCGACAGTGGCCAGCCGTCCGTCGTCGATCGGCAGGACCACCGACGGGGCGGCCTCGAGGATCTCCGACTTCGCCTCGAGGATGCGGTCCTCCGACCCGAACCGCTCGAGGTGGACCGGGCCGATGGCGGTGATGATCGCCACGTCGGGCCGGCACCAGCGGCAGAGGTCGGCGATCTCTCCCGGCCCGTAGGTGCCCATCTCCGCGACGAAGACCTCCGTGCCCTCGGCAAGGTGCTCGTTGACCGCCCGGGCCAGCCCCGCGCGGTTGTTGAAGCTCGCCGGCGACGCGACGACCGATCGGGAGCCGGCGACCAGGTGGGCGAGGTGACCTTTGGTCGACGTCTTGCCGTACGAACCGGTGATCGCGACGACGACCGGCCCCACCTGCTGCAAGCGCGCCGCGGCGGCGTCGACGAAGCCGGCCGCGAGCCGGCGCTCGAGCGGCCCGGTCGCGAGACAGGCGACGTCGACGAACACCGGCACCGCCAGCGCCGCGACGACGGCGAGCACCGAGGCGGGACCGATGACGATCCCGATCGCCACGACGACGGCCTCGAGGACCACCCAGACAGCCGCAAGCGTGCGGAGCCGGCGGGTCCAGGTGAGCGGCGAGGTCCTCCCGCGGAGCGCCAGGCCCACCGGTCCCACCGCGACGACCACCGCCGTCGTGAGACCGATGGCGGGCCACCAGAGCGAGGCGACGCCGGCCGCGAGCCCCGCGACCGCGAGCGGTGGGTTCCACGGCATCTCCCGCCACCAGCGCGCGGCGAAACGGCTGGTCGATCCGGCCAGATAGTGCTCCCGCTGGGCGACGCGCAGCCAGCGCAGGCCCGACGGCACGCACGCCGTCGCACACGCCGCAACCGTCACCCACGCCAGGCCGGCGTGGAACCGGACCGGTCCCGCCATGGCCAGAGGGAGATCGGTACGGAGGAGGAACCCGCTCACCGGAGATCGTCGGGACGGCCGCCGTCCGCGCCGGGTCGGCCCGTCGGAAGGGGCGTCTGCCGGCGCCGCGAGACGGCCGGCCCGCTCACCGCGCGTCGCAGAGCATCCGGCGCCTCCACCGGGGTCAGGTGTCCGACGCCCGACAGCACGTCGAGTGTGGCATCGGGGAACGAGTCGCGTGCCCGGGTTGCGACCTCGACGGGCACCTGGTCGTCCTCCGATCCCCAGAGGAGGTCGACCGGGCAGTCGATCGTCGGGAGCAGCGCGCCGTACTGCTCCGAGAGCAGCCGCACGAGCACACCTCGCATCACCCCGCTCGCAGCCCGATAGTCGGCCGAGCCGTACCGGTTCCGCAGCGCCTCCATCCGACGGTCCCCGATCAGCCCGAGGGCGTGCAGCCGCCGCGCGGCCAGGAAGGCAGCAGCCGCGCGCCGGCGTCCCTGCCTGTCGAGCAGAGGCACCCCGGTGAGGACGAGGCGCTCGATCCGGTCCGGCACCATGCGCTGGAGGTAGAGCGCGACGCGCCCACCGAAGGAGTGCCCGACGACCACCACCCGCTCCGCGAGGTCCTCGTCGAACAGCGGCCGCACCGCCGCTGCGTACTCCTCGCTCCCCCAGGCCTCCGGCGGCGGCGGGGTCGCCCCGAACCCCGGGAGGTCGGGTGCGAGTGCGCCGAGCGCGCCGGGTGCACCGTCGGGTGGCTCCGAACCGAACACCGGGGCGAAATCCTCGTGGGTGCGACGCCAGCCGTGCAGCGCCAGGACGCTCGCCGGTCCCGTTCCCCAACGACCACCGAAGAGGTGGCCCGCGGCGAATGACTTCAGCACCGGTACACCCTACCGATAGCCTCGGCCGCCGTGGAGCCACACCAGGCGAGGTCGACCGGTGGCCTGCCCGCCGTCGCGCTCGCACCGGCCGTCCCGGAAGGACGTGATCGACTCGAGGCGGACCTCGGATCGCTCACGACCGCCCAGCGCCGGGCGGTCGAATCGGATGCCGCGCCGTTGTGCATCCTCGCCGGCCCGGGTGCCGGCAAGACGCGCGTGCTCACGCTCCGGCTCGCACGGCGGATCCGGGACGGGGCAGCCGAGGCCGACCACACCGTCGCCTGCACCTTCACCCGAAAGGCTGCACGCGAGCTGCGCGAACGACTGGAGTGCTACGGCCTCCCCGTCGCCCGGCCGACGGGCGGCTCCGCGCAGGGGGCCGGGGTGCGGGCCGGCACCATCCACCAGCTCGCGCTCGGCCTGCTTCGCCGGCACGCCGCCGACGCGGGCGGGCCCGCGCCGGTCATCGCCGACCGGTCGACGGTCTTGCGGCGGATCGTGCCCGACCCGGCGGTCGCCGCCGCGGTCGACGTCGAGATCGGCTGGGCGAAGGCCCGTGGGCTCGCGGCCGCGGGCTATGCGGAGGCGGTCGCGCGCTCCGACCGCGACGTCCTCGTCGCGGTCGACCGGGTCACCGAGGCCTTCACGACCTACGAGGCCTCGCTCTTCCGTTCGCGCCGCCTCGACCTCGACGACCTCCTGCTCCGGTCGACCGAGCTGCTCGAGACCGACGACGCGTTCGGCGAGCGCACCCGTTGGCGCTACCGGCACCTCTCGGTCGACGAGTTCCAGGACATCAACCCCGCGCAGTTCGCCTTCGTCCGTGCGATCCTCGGGCCGGGCAACGACCTCTGCGTCGTCGGCGACCCCAACCAGGCGATCTACGGCTGGAACGGCGCCGACCCGTCGCTGCTCCACAACCTCGGCGCCCTCTTCGACGACCTCGAGGTCCTGGAGCTGGCGGAGAACCTCCGGTCGACGCCCCAGGTGGTCGCTGCGGCGTCGGCCGTCCTCCACGACGCGGGGCTCCTCCCCGCACCCTCACGCGTGACGGATGGCCCCGCGCCGATCGTGACCGCGTTCGACGACGCGAACGCCGAGGCCGAGGGCATCGCCGCGTTCCTCCTCGAACGATCCGCCGACGGCGTGCGCTGGGAAGACCAGGCGGTCCTCACCCGCACCCGCGACCAGCTGGTCCCGATCGCCGGAGCACTGGGCCGGGCCGGCATTCCCTGCCATGTCGCGACCGGGGCCGAGTCCGCGCCATTCGGGCCGCGCGAGGACGGCGAGGCCGGCGGCGCCAGAGCCGGATCAGGAGCGCCGAAGGCGGGCCGTCGACCGACCGGGGCCGGCGTCGTCGAGCTCACCACCTTCCACCGGTCGAAGGGCCTCGAGTGGGCCGCGGTCTGCATCGCCGGCGTCGAGGATGGTTTCGTGCCGAGCGTGCACGCCTCGTCGGTCGAGGCACAGGCGGAAGAACGTCGTCTGCTGTACGTCGCGCTGACCCGGGCCTCGCGGGACCTGCACTGCTCGTGGGCTCGGATCCGGGCGACCAGCTCGGGGCGCGCGGTCGAACGGAGACCGTCGCCCTGGTTGGCGCCACTCGCAGCCGTCTCGGTGCCGGGGACGGGTCGCATCGGAGCCCGCGAAGCAGGTCGCCGCATCGCCGCGCTCCGAGCCACGCTCGAGCCCGCTCACCTCCCTCCCTGAGGATCCCTCCCTGAGGATCCGTCAGTCGGTGGCAACGTCGACGAAGAAGGGCGCATGGTCCGAGGGCTTCTCGCCCTTGCGCGCGCTCCGGTCGATGAGGCCGTAGGTGGTCCGCTCGGCGAGCACCTCGGTGAGCAGGATCAGGTCGATCCGCATCCCCTGGTGGCGGTGGAAGGATCCGCCCCGGTAGTCCCACCAGGTGAAGAGCTGGTCGTCGTCGTAGAGACGACGGAACACGTCGACCAGTCCCCACTCCTCGAGAGCCGCCGAGCGCGGCGCGTTCGTCCGGGCTCACGTGCGTCGCACCGACGAAGGCGGAGGGATCCCACAGGTCCCGATCCTCGGGTGCCACGTTGAAGTCGCCGCAGACCGCGACCTTCGACGCCGGGCTGGTCGTCTCGGCGAGCAATTCGCGCAGCCGCGCCAGCCACGCCAGCTTCGCCGTGTACTGCTCACTGTCGAGGGAGCGCCCGTTCGGCACATAGACCGACAGCACCCTGACCCCGGCACAGTCGGCTGCGACGATCCTCGTGCCCTGGTCGTCGTCGGCCGAACCGAGGCCGGTCGCCACCTGGGTCAGTCCGACGCGGCTCGCGATCGCCACACCGTTCCACCGGCCGTTGCCGTGGTGTGCGGTCTCGTAGCCGAGCGCCGCGAAGGCGCCGTGGGGGAAGGCGGCGTCGTCGCACTTGGTCTCCTGCATGCAGAGCACATCCGGACGGGCGTAGCGCATCCACTCCTCGACGCGCGGCAGCCTCGCTCCCAGCGAGTTGACGTTCCAGGTCGCGATGCGCACGCTCACCTGCCGTCGGGCGTGCCGGGGACGTCCGCAGGTCGATCGTCCGCGGCCGCGTCGACCAACACGAAGAGCAGGTCGGCCTCGCAGGCCACCTCTCCCGCCACCGTCGCCCGGCCCGACCCCTTGCCGGCTCGAGCCGACATCCTGCCGAGGGTGACCTCCAGCTCGAGCAGATCACCGGGCACGACCTGTCTCCGGAAACGGGCTCGCTCGATCCCGCCGAAGAGCGGCAGCTTGCCCGCCATCTTCGGGTCCGAGAGCACCGCGATGGCTCCGAGCTGGGCGAGGGATTCGACCATCAGCACACCCGGCAGCGTCGGTCGGCCCGGGAAGTGACCGGCGAAGAACGGCTCCTCGCCGGTGAGCTGCCAAGCCCCGGTCGCGCACTGCCCGGGTTCGACGGAGCGCAGGTCGGTGACGAAGAGGAACGGCTCGCGGTGGGGCAGGAAGTCGACGGCGCGCACGGATGCCGAGGTTACCGGCGGCGACAGCCCGGAGCCCTGTACCGCTCGACCCCGACCTCGTCCCGAGCGGGCCCGTCCCCTCCCTAGGAGGCCAGCTCGGGCAAGGCGAGCTCTGCGCGCCGCCGTGCCGCGTCGAGCGAGACGAGGACGAACTGTCGGGTCTCACCCTTTGCCAACACCTGACGGGCGCGTGTCGGGGCCGGGCGGGCCAGCCCGCGAAGGGGGACGTGGCAGAGCATCCCGTCCACCTCGATGTGGGCGCCGTGCGAGGTGAACGAGACGACCGTCCCGTCGAAGGCGCTGCCGACGGGGTGCTCGGTGACGAAGGTGAGGAAGGTCATCGGATCGTTGAGGGCCGCGTCGGCGACCGTCGGCCCGTCGACAGGGGCCGCGGCCGGCCTCCGGCGGCCCGACGCCGAGCGTCGGGCGGCTTTCGTCGTGGCGATGGTCGCCGGCTTCGTCGCCTTGGCGGCCTTCGTGCCTGCCGCGGTCTTGGCGGTTGTGGCGGATTTGGTGGTCTTCGCCGCCTTCTTCGTTGCCGTGTTGGACGTGTTGGCCTTGGTGGCCGTATTGGCCTTGGTGGCCTTGGTGGCCTTGGTCGTCTTTGTGGTCTTCCCCGCCTTGCTTGCCTTCGCCGACCTCGCCGTGGTCTTCGCCGTCTTGGTCGCCTTCCCCGCCTTGTCGGCCTTCGCTGCCTTCGCCGCCTTGGCCGCCTTGGCCGCCTTGCCCCCCTTCGCCGCCTTCGTCGCCTTGGTGGCCTTGGTCGCCGCTGCCTCCTTCGCTGCCCTGCCTGTGCCCTTGGCGGGCTGCGCCGGCTTCGCCGACATGCCTGCCCTGGTGGACGTGCCCGCCTTTGCGGGGCCCGCGGCCCTGGCCGCTGACGCCGTCTTCGCGGGTGCGCCCGACTTCGCTCCCTTCTTCACCGCCGCCGCGGGCGTGGGCTCGGATCCCGCGGGTTCCGGACCGCCGACCGCCTTCGCCAGCACACCCGCCTTCGCCGCGGTGCGCTTCGACCTCGCCGTCACCGACCGGCTCCTCGGGCCCCGAACCGGGGTCCGGGGCGTGAAGACCCACCCGACACCGGCGACGGGCTTGCCGCCGATGAGGCGGCCCGGCTCGAACAACCAGGGGCGTTCGGCGTGGAATTCTTGGAACGAGTCGTTCGAGAGGACCAGGGCTCCCGCCTTCTCGGCGATCCGCAGAATGAAGCCGTCGCCGCGCCCGACCGCGCCCGCCGGCGGCGTGATCATCTCGCCGTGGTCGACGGCCTGGTCGAAGGCCTTGCGCTCCGAAGGATCGATCCGGTGCCCGAAGGTGGCGTCGACCACCACGGTGACGTCGGCGGGCTCGAACCCGGGGTGCTCGTCGAGGAACACACGGATCGCCTCGTCCAGCTGGGCGAGGCTGGGGGTGGTCCGACCTTCGGTCGCGATGTTGGAGCCGTCGACGACGATGCGCCGGCGCCCCGATCTCGTCTTCTCCATGATGGCCCCAGTCAACCATTTGGCCTGGAGGTAGCCGGTCACCCCGTCCCCCGGCTGGGAAGGTCCCCCCGTATCGCGCCTGGCGGAGGCCGGTTGGCCGGACGCGCGCCCGTCCCCCGGGGCAGCCACCGCCCCTCCCCCTGGGCGGGCGGCCACTCCCTCCCTAGGATGGCCCCGTGACCGAGGAAGACCGACGCACCGACGAGGCGACCGACCTCCTCCAGCACCTCATCCGGAACCGCTGCGTCAACGACGGCACACCCTCCTCGGGCCAGGAGCGCCGGAGCGCCCAACTGCTCGAGACCTACCTCGAGGGTTCCGGCCTCGAGATGGAGACCTTCGAGCCCGAGCCGGGCCGGATGTCGCTCGCCGCCAGGCTCCCCGGCTCGGACCCGGGTGCACCGTCGCTCACGCTGCTCGGCCACACCGACGTCGTGCCCGCCGACCCGAGGGACTGGTCCCACGATCCCTTCGCCGGCGAGCTCATCGACGGCGTCGTCTGGGGACGGGGTGCCATCGACATGCTGAACCTCACCGCGACCATGGCCACCGCAATCCGGCACCTCGCGCGGACCGGGTTCCGCCCGGCGGGTGACCTCACGTACCTCGCGGTCGCCGACGAGGAGGCACTCAGCACTTTCGGTGCGAGGTGGCTGTGCGAGCACGCCTCCGACGACGTGCGTGCCGACTACGTCATCACCGAGTCCGGCGGCTTCCCCATGGGCGGCTCCGACGGCACGACGCGGCTGCCGGTCATCGTCGGCGAGAAGGGCGTCTTCTGGTGCACGCTCACGGTCAAAGGGGTCCCGGGGCACGGGTCCCAGCCCCTGCGCACCGACAACGCGCTGGTGAAGGCCGCGGAGATCGTCCGGCGCATCGACGAGTACCGACCGCAGGCCGAACTGCACGAAGCATGGACGCGCTTCATCCGCGGCATCGGTTTCCCCCCCGATATCGCCGAGCCGCTGCTCGATCCCGACCGGATCGACCGCTTCTGTGACGAGCTCCCCCTGGTCGGACTGGCACGCCAGGCCCACGCCTGCACCCACACCACCATGGCGCCGACCGTGATGCGGGCCGGGACGAAGATCAACGTCATCCCCGACCGTGTCGAGCTCGACGTCGACGTCCGCTCCCTTCCCGGGTGGGGCACCGCCGAGGTGAGGGCGATGCTCGAGGACGCGGTCGGCGACCTCGCCGACGACGTCGAGATCGCCTTTCGCTCGGAGGAGCCCGCATCGACCTCCCCGATCGACACGCCGCTGTGGGACTCGCTCCAGCGGGTGAGCGGGGTGTTCTACCCCGACGCGAGGACGGTTCCCTTCCTCACCGTCGGCGCCACCGACGCGCGCTACGAACGGACGCTCGGTGCGGTCGCGTACGGCTTCGGGCTGCACAGCCGGCAGGTCGGCTTCGAGGACTACGCGGCGATGTTCCACGGGATCGACGAGCGGGTGGACGTCGAGTCCCTCCACCTGTCGACGGAGATGTGGATCGCCCTGGCGAAGGACTTCCTCGCCGCGGCGCCCTGACCGCCCGACACCTCCGCGCCCCTGCCCACCCACGACCGCAGAGACCCTGACCGCCCGATCGCGGCCGGCACGGTCCGTCGGCCGCGATCAGCCGATCGCCCGGACGAGGAGATCCTCCTGTTCGAGACGGTGCAGCGCCGCGCTGCCGGTCGCAGGACTCGCCGATTCGGCGCGGCTGACGTGTCGCAGCGAGTAGCTCTCCCTCAGGTGCCGGTGGAGCCGGCCGTGGACGAAGTTCCAGGCGCCCATGTTCTCGGGCTCCTCCTGCAACCACACGACCTCGCGGGCGTTCGGATAGCTGGTGAGCACCTCGTCGATCTTCCGCCCGGGCCACGGATACAGCTGCTCGACCCGCACCACCGCCACCTCGCGCGCCGCGTCACCGAGCTGGTCGCGGCGAGCCAGCGCCTCGTAGGCGACCTTGCCGCTGCCGAGCACCACGCGACGCACCGAGTTCCGGTCGAGATCCTCCGCTCCGGCGGGATCGTCCAGCACTTCGGAGAAGCTCCCGGAGGTGAACGCCGCGACCGGCGAGCGGGCCCGGCGCGAGCGGAGCAGGGACTTCGGCGTGAACACGACGAGCGGTCGTCGGAGCGCACCCCGGACCTGGGCCCGCAGCAGGTGGAAGTACTGGGCCGGCGTCGACGGGTACACGACACGGAGATTCCCCCGCGTGGACAGAGTGAGGAATCGCTCGATGCGGGCCGAGGAATGTTCCGGGCCCTGGCCTTCGTAGCCGTGCGGGAGCAGCAGGACGAGCCCCGACCCCTGGGACCACTTGTCGTCGGCGGCAACGAGGAAGTTGTCGACGATGATCTCGGCCCCGTTCCAGAAGTCGCCGAACTGGGCCTCCCACGCCACGAGGTCGTCGACGGCCTCGACCGAGTAGCCGTACTCGAAGCCGACGCACGCGTACTCCGACAGCAGCGAGTCGCAGACGGTGAAGCGGCCGTCGCCCACCCCGGCGAGCGGCACGAACTCGCGGCCGGTCTCGTTGTCGACCAGCACCGAGTGGCGCTGTGAGAACGTGCCCCGTCTCGTGTCCTGACCGGTCAGGCGCACGTTGGTGCCCTCGAGCAGCAGCGAGCCCAGCGCGAGCGCCTCGCCGAGTGACCAGTCGATCTCGCCGTCGGCGACCATCTTGTCCCGTTGCTCGAACTGCCGGGCGAGCTTGGGGTGGAGGACGAACCCCTCGGGCACCGTGCGCACGAGGGAGGCCAGCCGGCTCACCGTGGAAGCGTCGACCGCGGTGTCGACCGGCGGTATCGAGAGGTCCGGCACGGCGTACTCGGGCAGCATCGGGGGGTTCGCATCGCCCGACTCCGCCTCGGCACGGGTCTCGTCCAGCGCGGCCTGCAGGCGCGCCGAGAAGTCGTCGAGTGCCTGCTCCGCTTCGTCGAGGGAGATGTCGCCCCGCCGAACCAACGACTCGGTGTAGAGCTTCCGCACGGATCGCTTGGCGTCGATCAGCTTGTACATGAGGGGCTGGGTGTAGCTCGGGTCGTCGCCCTCGTTGTGCCCGTGGCGCCGGTAGCAGACCATGTCGATGACCACGTCCTTGTGGAAGGCCTGCCGGAACCCGAAGGCGAGCCTCGCGGCCCGGGTGCAGGCCTCGGGGTCGTCGCCGTTCACGTGGAAGATCGGCGACTGGACCATCTTCGCAACGTCGGTCGGATACACCGAGGTCCTCGCCGCCTCCGGCGCGGTCGTGAAGCCGAGCTGGTTGTTGATGACGATGTGCACCGTCCCGCCGGTCCGGTACCCCGCGAGGCCCGACAGATTGAGCGTCTCGGCCACCACACCCTGGCCGGCGAAGGCCGCGTCACCGTGGACGAGGACGGGCAGGACCGGGAAGGGCTCACCGGACCCCTCCTCGAACTCCCGCCCGCTCCCCTGTTCGCCGCCGAGGGCGTCCTGCTTCGCTCTCGCCATGCCGACCACCACCGGATCGACCGCCTCGAGATGGGACGGGTTCGAGGCCATCGTCACCGGAATCGTCCCGCCCGACCGGGCCACGAAGGTCCCAGAGGCGCCCTTGTGGTACTTCACGTCGCCCGAACCCTGGACGGACTCGGGATCGAGGTTGCCCTCGAACTCCTCGAAGATCTCGCCGTAGGACTTGCCGACGATGTTGGCGAGGACGTTCAGGCGTCCCCGGTGGGCCATGCCCATCACCACCTCGTGGAGCGATTCGTGGACCGCCTCGTCGAGGATCGCGTCGATGAGGACGATGGCGGACTCGGCTCCTTCGAGGCCGAACCGCTTCTGTCCGACATAGCGCGAGTGGAGGAACCGCTCGAAGACCTCTGCGGCGTTGAGCCGGTCGAGGACGTGGCGCTGCTCGTCGGGGCTGAGCACCTGTGAGACCCCTTCGACGTGCTGCTGGATCCAGCGCTTCTGCTCGGGATCCTGGATGTGCATGTACTCGACCCCGAGCGTGCGGCAGTAGGCGTCCCGGAGGATGTGGAGGATCTCGTCGAGCGTCGCGTCTGTCCTTGCCGGCGAGCCCGTCTGCCAGAAAATGCCGCGGCAGGTCCCAGATGGTCAGCCCGAAGTGCAGGGGGTCGAGCTCGGGGTGCAGCACAGGCGGCTCGGCGTCGAGCGGATCGAGGTGCGCGATGAGGTGGCCGCGGACCCGGTACATGTTGATCAGCGTCTGGACGTGGACCTGCTTGAGCAGGTGCAGGTGCTCCCCCTCGGCCTCGACGAGACGTGCGTTGGCGTCCCCCTCCCAGCGGACGGGCTCGTAGGGGATCGAGAGCGACTCGAACACGTCCTCGTAGAAGCCGTGGCCGCCGGTCAGGCATTCCGACACGTAGGCGAGGAAACGACCCGACTCCGCGCCCTGGATGATGCGGTGGTCGTACGTCGAGGTGAGGGTCACCGACTTGCCCACGCCGAGATCGGCGAGCACCCGGGGATCCGCCGCCTCGAATCCGGGCGGGAGCCCGAGCGCACCGACGCCCACGATGAGCCCCTGCCCGGGCATGAGGCGGGGGATCGACTGGCCCGTCCCGAGGGTCCCCGGGTTGGTCAGCGTGACCGTGGTTCCCGCGAAGTCGTCGGGGGCGATCTTGTTGGTCGCGATCTTCCTGACCAGCTCCTCGTACGCGCTCACGAACCCCCGGAAGTCCATCGTGTCGGCGCCCGTGATGCACGGCACGAGCAGGGTCCGGCTGCCGTCGCCCTTTTCGACGTCGACCGCGAGACCCGAAACCGACGTGCCGGTGCCGGACGACGCCCGGCGTCCCCTTGGCGTCCGCATCGGGGACGAAGGCGGCGTTCATCGCAGGCACCGCCGCGAGACCCTTGACCACCGCGAAGCCGATGAGGTGGGTGAAGCTGACCTTGCCGCCCGTCGTCCGGCCCAGCTGGTTGTTGATGACCGTGCGGTTGACCTCGAGGAGCTTCGCGGGCACCGCGCGGACGCTCGTGGCGGTCGGCAACGCGAGCGAGGCCTCCATGTTGGCGGCGATCCGTCCCGCCGCTCCTCGGAGGGGTGTCACCTTCTCGGCGGGCTCCTCGGGCACCCCGGGCTCCGTCGCGCCCTGGGGCTCTGTCGGCTTTGGGGGGGCAGCGGCTGTTCCGGCCGTCCCGCTCGGAGCTGTCGGGGCGGCAACCGGCGGGGAGGGCGAGGCCGGGGTGGCACTGGGTTCGGCGTCGGGGACTGCCACCGCGGAGGAGACGGCGACGGGCCCCGAGCCGTCCACCCGGTAGTCGGCGAAGAAGTCGCGCCAGGAAGGGGAGACCGACGACGGGTCCGCGCGGTAGCGCTCGTACATGTCCTCGACCAGCCAGGTGTTGGGTCCGAAGGACCTCGTGTCCGCCGCGTCCCGACCGCCCGACACGCCCCGCCCCGCGGTGTCCCCGGTGCCGGCTGCCTCGGTGGTCATCAGCCGGCTGCCTCGGTGGTCATCGACTGCCAGCCTACCGGTCGTGCACGCGCGTCGACCTGCGCCGATCCGGTGCCGGTCGCTCGCCACGGCTCGATTAGCGTCCACGCGGTGGGGAGTCCACGCACGCACGTCACGCGCACTTTCACCTTCGAAGCCGCCCACCGTCTTCCCTGGCACCCGGGCAAGTGCCGGGGGCTCCACGGCCACTCCTATCGGCTCGAGGTCACGGTCTCCGGGCCCCTCGACGAGCACGGTGTGGTCGTCGACTTCGACACGCTCTCCGACGTCGTCGAGAGCGCGGTCATCGAACAGTTCGACCACCGCGACCTCAACGAGATCCTCGAGAACCCGACCGCCGAGCTCATCGCGCAAAGGGCATGGGAGCTCCTCTGCGCCTCGGGCCTCCGACCCGCGGCCCTCCGGCTCTGGGAGACCGATGACTGCTCGGTCGAGTTGACCGCGGATCCCGGCGGCTGATCGTGGCCGGACACCTGGTCGTCCTCTCGGGTGGGCTCGACTCGACGGTCTGCATGGCGCTCGCCGCCCGCGAGACGGATCATCCGCCGCTGGCGCTCACCTTCGACTACGGCCAGCGCCACCGCACCGAGCTGGACCACGCGGCCGGTGTCGCCGGGCACTACCGGTCCGAGCACCTGGTCGTCCGGCTCGACACCTCCGCGTGGGGCGGATCCGCACTGACCGATCGCTCGATCGACGTCCCGAGCGCGGGCTCGGCGTCGGGTATCCCACCCACCTACGTGCCTGCCCGCAACAGCATCTTCCTCGCCGTCGCGCTCGGCGTGGCCGAGGCACGGGACCTCGACGCGGTCTGGATCGGCGTGAACGCAGTCGACTTCTCGGGGTACCCGGACTGCCGGCCGGCCTTCATCGAGGCCTTCCGCACGGTGGCGGCGACCGGTCAGCAGCGCGGCGTCGAAGGACGCCCGGTCGAGATCCGTGCACCGCTCATCGATGCGTCCAAGGCCGGCATCGTCCGCCTCGGCCTCGAGCTCGCGGCCCCGCTCGAGCTCACCTGGTCGTGTTATCGAGGCGGCACCGCTCCCTGCGGCGACTGCGACGCCTGCCTGCTCCGTGCTCGCGGGTTCGCGGAGGCCGGCGTCGTCGACCCGGCGATGGATGCGAGGCGGTGAGCAGTCGGTGAGGCGGAGGGCGGGCCGTCGACGGGTGAGGGATCGGGGAGAGGAATGACCACCGGGCCGAGATCGTCGCCGGGGGCGACGCGCACCGTTGCCGACGACACCGAGCCTCGCGACATCCTCGTCTCGGAGGTGTTCTCGGCGATCCAGGGAGAGGGCGCGCTGGTCGGCGAGCGCCAGGTATTCGTGCGACTCACCGGCTGCAACATCCGCTGCGTCTACTGCGACCAGCCCGAAGCCCTGGAACGGCGCCCCGGACCCTGCCGGATCGAGCGCACCGCCGGCCGTCGGGACTGGGAGGTGGTCGGCAGCCCGCTCCCGATCGCGTCGGTCGCCTCGGCCGTCGAGCGACTGTGCGAGCAGCTTCACCATCACTCGGTGAGTCTCACCGGTGGCGAGCCGTTGCTGCAGGGGGCGCGCCTCGCGGCACTCGCCGATGCGTTCGCGACGCGCGGCCGCCCGCTCATGCTCGAGACGAACGGCACCCTGGTCGGCGGGCTGGAGCGCGTCGCGTCCCGGCTCACCTACGTCAGCATGGACGTCAAATTGACGAGCGTCGACGGCGAGCGCGTGGATCCCGAGACCCAGCGACGTTTCCTTCGTTGCGCGCTCGACGCCGGCCTCCGGACCTGGGTCAAGATCGTGCTCGGCCCGTCCACCGACCCGGGCGAGCTCGAGCACGCCGTCGACCTCGTCGCGTCCGAGGCGCGAACCGGCCCGCCCGGTGTCCACGGCAAACCGGAGATCTTCCTCCAGCCGGTCACGCCCTTCGCCACGGTGACCGACGCACCGAGCCCCGAACAGGTGCTCGCACTCCAGGAACTGGCGCTGCATCGCTATCCGTCGGTGCGCGTCGTCCCACAGACCCACAAGACCATCGGGCAGCTCTGACGTCGGGCCGCCCTGATCGGACAGCGCTGACGGATCGGACAGCTCTGGCGGTCGGACAGCTCTGACGGATCGGACAGCGCTGGCGGTCGGACACCCGGTCGCGCAGCTCAGGCGATCGCCGTCGCGACGATCTTGACGAACGACGCCGGCGCCGTCACCGGAAACAGATGGCCTGAGTCGACCCGGACCACCGACACCGGCGGCGGCAGCCGGCCTGCCATCTCCTCTTGCGTCTCCGGCGGAACGGGCCGGTCTCGTTCGTTCACCACGTAGGTGATCGGGACGCCCGTCACCCCCGACCACCGGACCGGTTGGAAGTAGTGGTGGACGGTGTCCTCGACACAGCGCAGGGGGTCGACGATGTAGGCGAGTGTCTCGTCGTCGAGAGGATCGCCGCCGTACGAGGCCCGCGAGCCTTCGGGGTCGGCGGGCGCTCCGGGCAGGGTGACGACAGTCCCGTTCTCCGCGGCGGCGGCGACCGCGGCCTCGAGGCCGTCGCGATGCCGCGGCTTCATGCACTCGATCCCACGGCCCCCTTCCGGCGGCACCAGCGCGGCATTGAGGACGATCGATCGGACCCGGTCTCCGAGCGCGGCCACCACGCCCGGCACCACCAGGCCACCCGAGGAGTGCGCGACGAGGACGACCGGCTCGTCGCCAGCCGCCTCCTCGACGTCGCGTGCGACCGATGCCACCTCTTCCTCGACGGTCAAGGTGGCGAGGTCGGCGGGGCGACCACTGCGTCCGGGAAGGTCGACCGCGAGCACCGGCTGGTCGAGGAGGGGCACGAGCCGATCCCAGAAGTGGCCGGTCGTTCCGCCACCGTGGATGAGGACCGGCATCATCGGAGGCGCTCCCTGCCCGGTGGCGGTCGGCTCGGTCGCCGTGACGCGGGGCGTGCCACGGCAGGTCTCACCGGGCCCGGTTGAGCTTCGGCGCGGGCGCCTGCCCGTTCACCACCTTCTTGAAGGAGGCGCCGGCCGTGACCTTCGGGGTCTTCGAGGCCTTGATGGTGATGGCTTCGCCGGTCTGGGGGTTCCGCCCTGCCCGAGCGGCACGCTGGGTCCGGTCGAAGGTGAGGAATCCGGTGATGATCACCTTCTCACCCTTGGCCACGTTGGCCACGACGACGTCCTCCAGTCCGCCGAGGACCGTAGCGACGTCCTTGGTCGTGGATCCGGTGTGTGCAGCGACGGCGGCGATGAGGTCGGTCTTGGAAACGGGCACGGTTTCTCCTTGGCTTCTCGGTCTCGGGAGCCTTCACAATGCACGATGGAGCACCCGAGATGGTGCATTTCCGCCCTGGGCGCCCTGCCCGGCGCGCGCCGGGCCGGCCGAAATCGCCACCACCTGGGAACCTCGGGCTGTCACACCACTCAGCCTCAGGCTGTCACACCTGGCGGCTTCGGGCGCCACCACCTGGCAGCTTCGGGCGCCACCACCTGGCGGCTTCGGGCGCCACCACCTGGCAGTCCGACGGAGCGACCTGGCAGGCTGAGACCGAGATGCCATCCGCCCGTGCGCTCGCCGTGACCGAGCACCTCCCCGACGGCCCCGGGCGGGACGGGCCCCTGGTGGTTCTCGTCCACGGGTCCCTCGACCGGGCGGGAAGCTTCGCCCGGGTCCTCCGCAGGCTGGAGGACCTCCACACGCTCGCCTACGACAGGCGCGGCTACGAGCGGTCCCGCGATGCGCTGCCGCTCCACGACTCGCTCGACGGCCACATCGACGACCTCGTCGCCGTGATCGACCGCCGACCCGCGGCGGTCATCGGCCACAGCTACGGCGGTGTCGTCGCGCTCGGCGCGGCACTCCGGGAGCGCGGTGGTGGATCGATCCTCGGGGTGGGGGCGTACGAACCCCCACTGCCCTGGCTCGGATTCAGTCGGGTGCGACCCGCCGCCGCAGCAGTGAGGTCCGAGGAGGAGGATCCGGCGATCGCCGCCGAGCGCTTCTTCCGGAGGATGGTCGGTGACGCTGCATGGGAGCGGCTCCCCGAAGACGTCAAACGCGCCCGCCACGCGGACGGTCCCGCGCTCGTCGCCGAGCTGCGCGCCATCCGGATCGACGGGCCCCCCTTCGACGTGACGGCGCTGGCCGTGCCCGCGGTCTTCGCAAGGGGTAGCGCCTCCCTCCCCCACCACCGTGCCGCGGTCGCGTGGCTGGTCGAGCACGTACGCGATGCCGAGCTGGTCGAGATCACCGGTGCGAGGCACGGCGCGCACCTCACCCATCCCGATGCCTTCGCGGGATTCGTCGCGCGCCACGCTCGCGCGGGCGACCGACGCTGCGGGGACTCGGGCATGAAGGTCCTCGTCACCGGCTCCTCCGGTCTCATCGGGACCGCACTCGTCGAGCGCCTGATGGCCGACGGTCATTCGATCGTCCGGATGGTGCGGGGATCCGCCCCCGACGGCGGGGGACCACCGGGTGACACACCGGAGCACGGAACGGTGCGCTGGGACCCCGCGGGGGGCTCGCTCGACGCCGACGCGTTGGCGGCCGCGGGCCCCTTCGGTGCGGTGGTCCATCTCGCAGGTGCGGGACTCGGCGACAAGCGCTGGTCCTCCTCGCGCAAACGGGAGATCCTCGACAGTCGGACGGACTCCACGCGGCTGATCGGCACCGCGCTCGCCGCGCTCGATGCACCCCCGTCGGTGCTCGTGAGCGCGTCCGCGGTCGGCGTCTACGGCGACCGTGGCGACGAGGTGCTGACCGAGCGATCCGCTCCGGGCGACGGTTTCCTCGCCGAGGTGTGCCGCGCCTGGGAGCAGGCGGCGTCCCCTGCCGCCGACGCGGGCATCCGGACGGTGCTGCTGCGGAGCGGCATCGTGCTGAGCGCTCGCGGCGGTGCGCTCGCCCGGCAGCTCCCGCTCTTCCGGCTCGGTCTGGGAGGGAAGCTCGGGCGCGGCCGGCAGTACCGGAGCTGGATCACCCTCGACGACGAGATCCGGGTCATCCTCCGCTGCATCGAGGACGCCGCCCTGGTGGGGCCGGTCAACGCGACGGCACCCGAACCGGCCACCGACGCCCAGTTCGCCCGAGCGCTCGGCGTCGCGTTGGGCCGACCTGCGGTGCTCGCGGTCCCCTCGCCGGCCCTCCGCCTGCTGCTCGGGCCGGAGATGGCCGCCGAGCTCCTGTTGTCCGGACAGCGCGTCCACCCCGAGGCGCTCGGGTCGCGCGGCTTCGGCTTCTCCCATCCCCATCTCGGCGAGGCGCTCCGCTGGGCGGTACAGGACCGCTGACCGGACCGACGGACGGCTCGAGGCAGCCCTCCGGTCCGAAGTGAATCAGACGCTCGGCGCGCTCCCGAGCTTCGGCTGGCGGGCGAGGGCCTCGGCAGCCTCCTCCCCTCCCGGTGCCGCGACCGCACTCGCCGCGACGAGCGGCGATCGGGCCAACAAGATGATCCCTCCGACGATGACGCCCATGGCCATCGCCTCGACGGGAAGCCTCCAGAGCGAGGTGTCGAGATGGTCCGCGAAGAGCCAGATGCCGAGGAACACGCTCGTGAGAGGGTCGACGATGGTGAGCATCGCCTGGGACGCGGTGACCGGACCCGCATGGAAGGAGCTCTGAATCAGAAACAGCCCGACGAGGCCGCTGGCGGCGAGCGCGTAGGGCACCCACGTCGTGAAGACGTGTCCCCAGCCGTGGGTGATCTGGGTGGTGAGCTCCTTGGTCAGCGCGGCGCAGAAGGCGAAGACGATGGCGCCCGCGATCCCGTACATCCCGGCACGGAACCACGGAGGACCGGAGAATCCGAGGGTCGAGGCCGTCACCACCAACCCGCAGATCACGATCGAGACCACCACCCAGTTGCGCGAGGACGGGACGTTCGTCCCGCCGCCGGGCGAGGCGACCAGCAGGAAGCAGGCGAGCCCTCCCGCCGCGGCGCTCGCCCCGAGCCACTCGCGCCAGGACAGCCGGTAGCGGAACCAGACACCGAGGATGAGCACGAGGAAGAGGAGCTCCGTCGTCACGATCGGCTGGACCTGGCTGAGGCGACCGAAACGCAACGCGACCGCCTGGAGCAGGAAACCGCCCGCGATGAGCGCGACCCCGGCGAACCAGACCAGATGCCGGACTGCGTACCGGATCAGCCCGAGGCTCATCGTGGCGTCGCGGGGTGCGCCCTGCACTCCGAGGCGCTGGAGGACCGAGCTCAGCGCGTTGGCGAACGCCGCAAGAACTGCGAGGACGTAGACCATCTCCCCCGGTTTACTCGATCGGACCGCCCGGGCGTGTCCACCTCCGGCGACCGGTCCCACGACCGGGCCACCACCGCACTCCCGCGACCGGTGCCCGAAGTGCCCTGCGCCGAAGGCCGCATGCCGCCCGGACGGCCCACCGGTACGCTGTCGGCGCCGAGACGAACGTCGCGCAGCCGGGCACGACACCGCAGCCGGGCACGACACCGCCGACGGGCACGACAAGGGGGAGCCGACGATGACCACAGCGACGGGCGCGGCAGCCGCCTCCGGGCACAATCCCGAGAGCGCGCCGACACTCGAGCTCTTCGAGGACGAGGTCCGCTCCTTCTTCGACGCCAATGCAAAGCGCCGGCCCGAGGAGACCTTCGTCTGGGGCGAGGGGTCCGACGCGGTCAGCCTCTTCCCTGAGCGGACGCCGGAGCAGGAGGCGGCCGACACCGCGGCGGCCAAGGCCTGGGCGCGCGCGGTCTTCGACGCGGGGTTCGGCTGGCTCACCGGCCCACGTGAGTACGGGGGCCGGGGGTTGCCTCGCGACTACCAACGGGCCTTCGACCGGGTCGCCGCCGAGTACCGGACCCCTTCGCTCTCCCTCTTCGGAATCGGGCTCGGCATGGTCGCCCCCACGATCCTCGCCCATGCGACCGAGGAGGTGAAGCAGGCGTACCTGCTGCCCCTGTACCGCGGCGACATCGTCGGATGCCAGCTGTTCAGTGAGCCGGGTGCCGGGTCCGACCTCGCCTCCCTCCAGACCCGCGCGGTGCGAGACGGGGACGAGTGGGTCGTCACCGGCCAGAAGGTCTGGACCTCGGGCGCGCATCTCTCCGACATCGGCGAGATCATCTGCCGGACCGACCCGGACCAGCCGAAGCATCGCGGCCTCACCGGGTTCGTCGTCGACATGCACGCACCCGGCGTCGAGGTACGGCCACTTCGGCAGATGACAGGTGGCGCCTCGTTCAACGAGGTCTTCTTCACCGACGTCCGCATCCCCGACTCCCACCGCCTCGGTGACGTAAATGGCGGGTGGACGGTGGCCTTGACGACCCTGATGAACGAGCGCGCCGCGATCGGGGGCGGGGGCGGGATGGGGCTCCCCACCACCATCCGCCTCGTGGAGATGGCCAAGGTCACCGGCAAGGCGTCGGATCCGCTGATCCGCCAGCAGCTCGCCACTGCGATCATCAACGAGCGGGTGGCCAGGTACACCAACCTTCGCGCCACCGCGAAGCTGGCGGCCGGAGGCCTGCCCGGACCGGAGATGTCGCTCGCCAAGCTGTCCCTCACCGCCAACATGGTCCGCGTGTGCGGAGTGGTGTCCTCGCTGCTCGGGCCGAGCCTCGTCGCCGACACCGGTGCCTGGGGGACGTTCGCGTGGTCCCAATACGTCCTCGGCGTGCCGGGGATGCGGATCGCCGGGGGGTCCGACGAGGTGATGCGCAACATCATCGGCGAACGGGTCCTCGGGCTCCCGAAGGAGCCCGCTCCGGCGTAGCCGCGCCGACGCGGGTCGACGGCGCCCGCGACCGCGACGCATCGGCCCGAGCCGGCGACCGGCGGTCAGCGGAAGGCGAGCTCCGCGGCGAACGACCACGACCTCCGGTGGAGCGAGGTGAGGCCGAATCCGGCGAGCGCCCGCCTGTGCACGGGGGTCGGATAGCCCTTGTTCCGGTCGAAGTCGAAGGCAGGAAAGCTCGGGGCGAACGAGCGCATCATCCGGTCCCTCGTGACCTTTGCGAGGATGGAGGCAGCTGCGATGGAGACACACGCGGCGTCTCCTCGCACGACCGTCCGGACCGTCGGGGGCGGCACCGCGCAGACCGGTGATGTGCGGGACACGCCCTCGGCGCCGTGCACCGTGCCTTCCTCGGGTGCCAGGGTCGGGGCTCCCCGATCGCCGCCGTCGTCGTCGGGCGCTCCGTCGTCGGGCGCTCCGTCGTCGGGCGCCCGGTCGTCGGGCTCGGGATCGGTGAGGTAGTCGAAGGCTCCGTCGAGCAGGACCGCATGTGGCGTCGTCGAGAGGCCGTCGAGGGCCCGGCGGGCGGCGAGCCGGAGCGCGGCGGTCATCCCGAGTCGATCGCACTCCTCGGCGGCCGCGTGCCCGACCGACCACTCGAGGCACCAGGAGGCCACGAGCGGGAAGAGCGCCTCTCGCTGGTCTTCGGAGATCGCCTTCGAGTCGCAGACGCCCTCGGGTGCGGGCACCCCCGCCGGGAAGAGCGCGACGCCGACCGAGGCCGGCCCTGCCCAGGCGCCGCGACCCACCTCGTCGACGCCCGCGACGACGAACCCCTGATCGGCCAGCTCTCGCTCGAGGACGTCGTCGGGGAGCAGCATCCGGAGTCCGAACTTACCGCCGGCTCGTCAGACGAGTCGGGACCGGACGACCTTTCCGAGGGAGTTCCGGGGAAGCGCTTCGACGAACCGGACAGCTGGCGCGGCACCTTGTACGGAGCGAGCGATCCCGCAGCGAACTCGGCGAGCGCCTCGGCCGAGGGCGGCCGGCCGTCAGGCACGACCCAGGCGGTCACGATCTCCCCCCATTCGTCCGAAGGTGAACCCCCGACCGCGACCTCCGCGACCCGCGGGGTGCGTGAGCAGCACGTCCTCCACCTCGGCCGGATAGACGTTGTGACCACCGGAGATGATCAGCTCCTTCGACCGGCCTTTCACCACGAGGTACCCCTCCTCGTCGGCGCCGAGATCGCCGGTGCGGAACCAGGCCGGCCTCCCGTCTCCGTCCACCTCGAACGCGGCCGCATCGGCCGCCGGCCGGCGCCAGTAGCCGCCGAAGACGCTCGGACCGCGCACGAGGATCTCGGCGTCGTCGGAGAGGCGGACCTCGACGCCGGGGAGGGGGAACCCGACCGTCCCGGCACGACGCTCGCCGTCGTAGGGGTTCGAGGTGATCATCAGCGTCTCGGTCATCCCGTAGCGCTCGAGCACCGGCGAGCCGATCGCGCGGCTCGCCTCGGCGTGCAGGGCCGCCTGCAGCGGCGCCGAGCCGGACACGCAGAGCCGCAGGTGCGCGAGTGCCGGTGCCGCACCCGAGCGCACCAGCCGGTGGTACATGGTGGGCACGCCGAAAAAGAGGGTGGCGCGGTGGTCGGCCGCGGCAGCGGCGACGCCCGCCGGGTCGAAGGAGGGCAGGAGGACCGCCGACGAGCCGGCGAGCAGCGTCCCGTAGACGCCGACGCAGAGCCCGTGCGCGTGGAAGACCGGCAGCGCGTGGACCAGCCGGTCGTCCGGGGACCACCTCCACGCGAGCGCGACCGACTCGGCCCCGGCGCGCAGGTTCCCGTGGGTGAGCACGGCACCCTTGGGAGCCCCGGTCGTCCCCGAGGTGAACACGACGAGCGCAGGGTCCTCGGGCCCGGACCGGTCGAGCTCGCCGGGATCGCCGGCGGGCAGGTCCAGCTCGGGCCCGACGACGGCGATCGAGCCCGCCGTCACCGTGCCGATCCGGGCGGCCGTCTCTGCTCCCTCCACGATGGCGAGCGAGGGCCCGACCTCGGCGACCACGTGGGCGAGCTCCCGCTCGGTTGCCGCCGTGTCCGCCGGCACCACCACCATGCCGGCGCGGAGGGCGCCGACGTGGGCGACGAGGGCGTCGATCGAGGAGCCGGTGGACCACAGCACGCGGGCGCCGGGACGGATCCCCGACCGTGCGAGCTTCCCCGCAGCCCGCCGCGTCGCCTCCTCGAATCGGGCGGCGCTCCACCATCGGCGCCCGGTGCCACCCCCCGTCGCGCCCGGACCCACCTCCAACCAGACCGGCGCGTCGGGTTCGGCGGCCCAGCGGCTGGTCCACGCCTCGAGCAACGTGCCCGTCGGGGTGGTGACGGGCCCGGTGGCATGGCCCGAGGGCAGGTGGTCGGTCCAGGTGCGCACGCCGTTCTCCTCCGCTCGGTCCCTTGGGTTCTTCCGCCCCGATCGGCCGACAGCCCGGGCTGCCCGATCGCGCGGTCGAGGTCGCCGGTCGTTCGGTCGAGGTCGCCGGTCGTCGGTTTCCCGGTGCGGCTGCCCGCTCTAGTCTTAGCCCTACGGCAACCTGCGCCGGCTCCGCATGCCATACCGGCCACCCGCGCCGGCGGTGACGGCGCACAGTTCGGCAGGCACAGGCCGGCGGGCACCGGCGACACGAGCAGGAGGGAGGTCGTATGGGACTGATGGACAAGGTGAAGGCGCAGGCTGAGGTCGGGCTCGCCAAGGCGAACGAGGCGACCAAGGCCGGACAGGCCAAGCTCGACGCCGCCCAGGCAAAGCACAAGGCAGACGGCCTCCTTCACGACCTCGGCGCCGCGGTCTTCGCCGACCGCGTCGGGCGGGCCGACGAGAAGAACGCCGCGGAGATCGAGCGGATCGTCGGAGAGCTGAAGTCCTACGAAGCGGAGTACGGACCCCTCACCGTGTGAGCGAAGGGGCGGACGGGGGCTCTCCGATCGGGAGCCCGGGCACGGAGACGCCGGGGGCTGTGGTGGACGGAGCGAGCAGGCAGGGCGCGGACGTGCCCGAGACGACGGGCGAGGACCGAGCCCCTCGTGACCGCGGCCGCACCGCGCGCACGGTGGCGGTCGTGCCCCACACCCACTGGGACCGCGAGTGGTACGAGCCGTTCCAGACCTTCCGGCTCCGGTTGGTCGAGCTGGTCGACGACCTCCTCGACCAGCTCGGGCAGGACAGTTCGTACCGCCACTTCCTGCTCGACGGCCAGGTGGCGGTGATCGACGACTACCTCGAGATCCGTCCCGGCAACGAGGCACGACTGCGCTCGCTCGCCGCGTCCGGTCGGCTGACCGTCGGACCCTGGTACGTCCTCATGGACGAGTTCCTCGTGTCGGGGGAGACGATCGTCCGCAACCTGCAAGCGGGCATCGAGCGGGGCGCGGCGTTCGGCGGGGTGATGGACGTCGGCTACCTGCCCGACATGTTCGGCCACGTCGCCCAGATGCCCCAGCTGCTCTCGCAGGCCGGGTTCCGGGACGCGGTCGTCTGGAGAGGAGTGCCCTCCGCGATCGACCGCACCGCTTTCGACTGGGAGGCACCCGACGGATCCGAGGTCAGAGCCGAGTACCTCGTGGCCGGCTACGGCAACGGGGCGGCGCTCCCCGACGACGCAAAGGCGCTGGTGCGCCGGCTCCGTGCCCAGGTCGACGAGTTCGGACCGTTGCTCGGGGACGGCGAGCCGATGTTGCTCATGAACGGCACCGACCACCACCGCCCCCAGCCGGGGCTCGGGCGCCTCCTCGCGGAGGTCAACCAGATCCAGCGCGACTTCGAGCTCTCGATCACCACGCTGCCCGACTATCTCGCCGGGGCCCCGCGCGAGGGCCTGCCACGCTGGCGCGGCGAGCTCCGCTCCGGCGCGCGGTCGAACCTGCTGATGGGAGTCGCCTCCAACCGGGTCGACGTCAAGCAGGCCGCCGCCCGCGCCGAGCGCTCGCTCGAACGCAAGGCGGAGCCGCTGTCCGCGCTCTACCTGCCCGCCCACGCGTGGCCCGCGGCCTTCCTCGAGCTGGCATGGCGCTTCGTGATCCGCAACTCGGCCCACGACTCGATCTGCGCCTGCTCGGTGGACGACGTCGTCGACGCGGTGCTCCACCGCTACGCCGAAGCGCGCCAGGTCGGCGACGGCCTCGCCGATGCCGCGCTCGCGGCCCTCGCCCTCTCGATGGCCGAGGCGGGGCCAGTGGTGGTCAACGCGGCGCACCGTGACCGTGCCGGGATGGTCGAGGTGGTCATCCCGGCGGTCGGCGAACCGAGCCCGGACGTCCAAGTGCTCTCCGAGCGGGCCGGGCTGCCGGGGTCGGTGACCCTCGACGGCGGGACCGTCCGCTCGATGCTCGGGCTGATCCAAGGGGCGCGCGATCGACGAGGACACCTTCATCACCGCGGTCACGCTTGCCGACGAGGACCCGGGCCTCGTCATCACCCTCACGATCGGCACCGAAGAACGCGGGGACGTGCCGGTCGAAGAGGTCAAGCGCGAGCTGTTCACCCGCCTGACCGCGCATCCCGACACCGAGGTCCGTGTGGTGATCGACCAGCCCCCGGTCCGGCGGATCCTCGCCGTGCAGGAGGAGGTGCCCGGCTACGGATGGGCGCGCCTGTCCCCCGCGCGACTGGCCCGTCCGGCCGTGCTCGAAGGGAACGGCGGCTCCGGCCTCCGCCTCGGCAACGGGCTCGTCACCGTCGAGATCGACCCAGCGGACGGCACCTTCGCCCTCGACGGTGTCTGCGGCTACGGACGGCTCGTCGACGACGGCGACTTCGGCGACACCTACAACTACTCCCCGCCCACCCACGACTCGGTGGTGGACACGCCGGAGTCGGTGACCGTGGCTGCCGGCGACGCCGGGCCGGTGCGGGCGTCCGCGGTCGTCACCTCGACCTTCCACTGGCCCGCACAGGTCGACCCGGTGGGCCAGCGACGCACCGGCAGCGTGCCCGTGCAGGTCACCACCACGGTCGAGGTGCGGGCCGACGACCCCGTCGTCCGGGTGCACACCGAATTCGCCAATCCCTGTCGCGACCACCGTCTCCGCGTCCACTTCCCGCTTCGGGAGCCGGCTGCGGTCTCGCAGGCGGAGTGCGCGTTCGCGGTCGTCGAGCGCGGGCTCACCGCAGAAGGGCGGCCCGAGGAGTTCGGGACGCCGACCTTTCCCTCGAGGAGGTTCGTCGCCGCCGGCGGCCTCACCGTCGTCCACGAAGGCCTGCTCGAGTACGAGCTGGTCGACGTCGCAGGCGACCCCTCCTCCGGCGGGGCCCGGGCATCGACCCTGGCCCTGACCCTGCTCCGCGCGACGGGCATGCTCTCGCGTCTCGGGATGTCGCGGCGGCCCTTTCCCGCAGGACCGATGACCCCGCTCGAGGGTCCCCAGCTCCTCGGTCCCGTCTCGGTCGACTACGCCCTCGCGGTCGGTGACGTCGACCCCTACCGCGTGGCCGACGACGTGCTCGTGCCGCTCCTCCCCGTCGCGTCGCTCGGCGGGGGCGGCCGACCGGGCCGCGGCGCCGCACTGACGGTGCGCGGTGCCGAGGTCTCGGCGGTGCGCCGCCAGGCGGGGCTGTTGGAGGTCCGGGTGTTCAACCCGCGGCCCGAGCCGACCGTCGTCGAGATCGCCGACCGCACCGGTTGGCTGGTCGACCTACGGGGTCGGGCCGTCGCCCCCTTCGAGGGGAGTTTCGACCTCGGACCCCACGGCATCGCGACCGCCCGGCTGGCGGGTGACTGAGCGAGCGGGTCCTCCCCCGGCGCGCTCGTCGGCGTCCGCCTCGTCCTCACCCCCGGCCAGCTCGTCCAGCTCTCGCAGCACCTCCCCGAGGCGCTCCCAGCGCATGGTCCGCCGGCGCTCGGCGCCCGGCTCACTGCCGGCACGGGCGAGCTTCCACAGCTCCACCCGCCCGATGTCCTTCAGGGTCCGGACTCGCAGGGGACGGGTGGCGAAGCCGTGACCCGCTGCGTCGGTGAGCGCGGAGCGGAATTCGTCGGACACGAGCACCGTCCCCGGACGTGCGAGCGCGACCACTCTGCTGGCCAGGTTCACCACCGGCCCGTAGACGTCGCCGTCGTGCTCGAGCACCGGACCCACCGCCAGCGCGACCCGGACGTCGGAGAGCAGCTCGTCGCTCGCGTAGGCCTCGGCGAGGCTGAGCCCGATCTCCGCGGCGCGGGCGACCGAGGGTACGACGAAGAGGACCTCGTCCCCGATCATCTTGACCACCCGGCCGCCCAACGCGACGACCGTGTCGTGGGCGAGCTCCTCGAAACGGGCGACGACCGCGGCGAGCTCCTCGTCGGCGAGGTGCTGGCTCAAGACGGTGAAGCCGACCATGTCGGCGAAGCCCACCGCCATCACCGGGCTCAGCATCGCCCCACCGCGGGAGCGCAGCAGCATCGCGCGGCGGGTGGCGGCCTGGAGGTGGCGCCGCCAGACGAACTCGAGCAGCCGGGCCATCGCCGGGATGGAGGTGTCGGCCTGCCGCGCGAACTCGTCCGCGTCGATGATGCTGTCGCCGGTCGGGTCGATGATCGGGGTCGTGCCCGGTCCGACCTCGGCGGCGGCGATCCTCGCCATGGAGGTGCCGATGACCCGGGCCATCTGCACCGCGACCTCGGTGTCCACGAGACCGAGTGCGACCATGGTCTGGAAGAGGCGGACCGCCTCGACGTCCATCTCCCCGAGTCCGGGCTCGTCCTCCGCCAGGTCGAGGAAGCCGAGCGCACGCCAGAACCGCCGGACCACCTCGACGGGAAGCCCGGTGATCCTCGCCACGTCCGCCTGGGTCAGGTGCTGGCCGGACGGAAGGAGGAGGCGGTCCACCATCAGCAGGTCGACCGCGTCGTCGGCGACCGCCCGGTCGATCTCCTCGTCACTGCAACCCAGCGCGTGGAGGGTCGCCCGCACCCGGGCGAACGCCTCGACCCGCTCCTCGGAGTCCGCGCCGCGGTCGGCCCCGGGAGGATGCTCGTCGGTCACCGTCACACCCTACGTCCGCCGCACCCGCCGTCCCCGGGGGCCCGGCGCGGACCGCCCGTACACTGACGGCGTGACCGATCCTGCGGATCAGCTGCTCGCGGGCGCGCTCGGCCTCGGGCAGCGTGCGGTCCTCGTCCCGGTCAAGTCGTTCTCGGAGGCGAAGCGTCGGCTCGGCCGCGCGCTCGACGGTGCCGCGCGGGCCGCGCTCGCCCGCGCGACCGCCGAACGGGTGCTCGCCGCCGCACGGCCGCTTCCGGTGGCTGTCGTCTGCGACGACAACGAGGTCGCCCGATGGGCACGCGCAGAGGGGGCGCTCGTCGTGTGGGAACCGGGACGCGGTCTCAACGGGGCGGTCGAGGCCGGCGTCGAGCGGCTGCGGTCCGCCGGCGTCACCCGGGTGATCGTCGCCCACTCCGATCTCCCTCGTGCGCTCGAGCTCGCCCCGGTGGGTGAGAGCGAGGGGATCACCCTCGTGCCCGACCGGTTCGGCAACGGGACCAACGTGATCGCGCTCCCCACCGATTCGGGGTTCCAGTTCTCCTACGGGCCCGGCTCCTTCGCCCGCCACCGGGCCGAGGCGGTGCGGCTGGGACTGCCGCTCCGGGTGCTCGACCGCCCGGACCTGGCCTGGGACATCGACGAGCCGGCCGACGTGGTCCCGGTGCCGCGATCCGCGGCGGCATCGGCTCCTCGCGCCGCACGTCCGCTCCGGTGAGCACACGCGTGCCGCGCAGTTCGGAGCCGGGCGATCCCCTCACGGAACATCGAGACCCCTCGTCACGCGCCATCCCGGCTGCGCAAGCCGGTCCCCGTCGGCGGAGCGGGCTTCCGGTGGGCGACCTGCCCGCCACGAGGGGAGGTGCGCCCGCCCCCGGCGTCGACGTCGGTACGCCGGGATGTGCACTTGCGATCGGCGCGCATCCCGACGACATCGAGTTCGGCTGCGGCTCGACGCTCGCCAAGTGGGCGGCCGACGGCTGCCGGGTCCACCACCTCGTCCTCACCGACGGGTCGAAGGGGAGCTGGGACCCCGACGCCGATCTCGAGCGTCTGGTCCGCGAGCGGGCGGAGGAATGCCGGGCGGCCGCAGCGGTGATCGACGGGGCTTCCCCCGAGGCGGCGACGAGCGGTCGGGCCGCCGATCGGGTCACCTTCCTCGGGGCGGTCGACGGTGAGCTCGTCGACGGCCCGGTCGAGCGTCGCGAGGTGGCCCGTGCCATCCGGACCTTCCGACCCGACGTGGTGCTCGCGCACGACCCCTGGCGTCGCTACCGGCTCCATCCGGACCACCGTGCCGCGGGGTTCCTCAGCATCGGCGCCCTGGTCGGCGCACGCGATCCGCACTTCTTCAGGGATCTCGGTCTCGCACCGCACCGCCCACAGGCGCTACTGCTCTGGGAAGCCGACGAACCCAACCATCTCGAGGACGCCCGGGGCTTCGAGACGGTCAAGATCGAGGCGCTGCTCTGTCACCGGTCCCAGGCCGTCACCACCATGGGCTTTGGCTCCGGCAGCGAACCGGCCGGGGCGGTGGCGACAGCAGGAGGCGACGTCGAGCGCTTCGTGGCGCGCATCCGGCGCCAGCTCGCGAGCCACGGAGCGATCGGCGGGCTCGACACGGCAGAGGCGTTCCACCTCATGGAGCTCTGAAACACGGGCTCTGCGGCACAGGGCTCTGACGCCCCGTTCTCGTCGAAACCGATCGCCGGGGTCGGTCAATGACCGCTCGGATGCCGCCGCGACCTGCCCCGGAACCACCGACAGGGGCCCGAAGGCCCCTGTCGGTGACTCGGCGACGGTCCGACCCGCCGCTCCGGGTGGGACTACCGGCGCTTGCGCGCCCGGGTGGTCTTGCGAGCCGCCGTCTTGCGAGCCGGAGCCCGCTTGGTGGTCCGCTTGGTGGTCCGCTTGGCGGCCGTCTTGCGTGCACCCGTCTTGCGGGCACCCGTCTTCCGTGCCGCCGTCTTGCGAGCCGGAGCCCGCTTCGCGGTGCGCTTGGTGGTCCGCTTGGCGGTCCGCTTCGCGGCCGTCTTGCGGGCACCCGTCTTGCGAGCCGCCGTCTTGCGAGCCGGAGCCCGCTTGGTGGTCCGCTTGGCGGCCGACTTCCGCGCCGCCGACTTGCGAGCCGGAGCCCGCTTGGTGGTCCGCTTGGCGGCGGACTTCCGTGCCGCCGACTTGCGAGCCGGAGCCCGCTTCGCGGTCCGCTTGGCGGCAGATTTACGGGCCGCTGTCTTTCTGGCCGGTGCCTTGCGGCCCGACCTCTTGGCTGCTGCCTTCTTCACTGCCATTAATGCTCCCTCCTTAGGGTTCAACGCCGATTTGAACGCCGAACCGGTGGCGAACCGGACACCTTTCGACGCCGGTATCGGTACCACTGCGCCTGTCCGAGGATTGCGTCCGACACGGGGACCACGTGCGCTCGGCGTGAACGATCCGAACCCGACAACCGTGACCTTCCGTCCCGACTGGACCTCGGACATGATCGTGTCGAACACGCCGTCGACCACGTCCTCGACGGTACGGCGCGTCGCGCGAGTCGACGCACTGACCGTTTGGACGAGCTGCGACCTGTTCACGATCATCTCCTCAGTGCTACGTAACCAACTACCAGCCAAATGGCTTTTTTTCCCCAGGTCAAGCATCTTGGCGCGCGTCACGCTCTCGCGTGCTATGCGCTCACGAGCTCGATCGGCAGCGGGCCGGCGCATGCCCGAGCGCGCGCGACACACGCTGCGCCTGACCTATAGACAAAGAACCGTTTGTTTGCAACGATTCTTCGCGACGCGTCAATTCGGCGCACTTGCAGCGCGAGAGCGCTGCCGTCCTCCGGAGTACCCCGCGCAGACCGGAATTCCCTTGACAGAATTTTTTTCCGAATTTCCCGAGCCGGCAGCCGAATTCGCCCATCGCGCGGCGCTCGACGCCACTGTCGCCGCATATGCCGGTCTCTATCTGGGGCACGACGAGAACGGTTGGTGTCACGCGTCACCGCAACAGTCGGTCATGATCCTCGGCCCACCTCGGTCGGGAAAGACGACTTCGCTGATCATTCCGAACGTCCTCGCAACCACGGGTCCGGTGGTGTCGACGTCGACCAAGCCGGACGTGCTGGACGCGACAGCCGGCGCCCGCGGGCGTCTCGGACGCTGCCGGCTGTTCGATCCGACCGGTGCGCTCGATCCCGACCATCGCGTCGAACCGCTCCGCTGGTCGCCACTTCAGAACTGCGGCGACTGGACCGCGTCGCTGGCGACCGCCCGGGCGCTGGTGCAGGTCGCCTCGGCGGGCGTCGGCTCCCACATCGAGCAGTCGCACTGGACCGAGCGCGCCGAGGCACTGCTCGGACCGCTCCTCCACGCGGCCGCTCTGGCCGAGGCGGACATGCGCACGGTCCTGACCTGGGTGGACCGCCGGCAGGCCCTCCCCGCCCAGCAGATCCTCGCCTTCGACTCCGGGGGCGCCGAACTGGCCCGCAACCTCCTCGACGGCGTCGTCGCCACCGACGAACGGGAGCTCAGCGGGATCTGGTCGACCGCGTCCGGAGCCCTCGGCGGCTTCCGCTCGGAGCATGCGCTCGCGTCGACGACGGCTCCCGACTTCGATGCGGACGCCTTCGTCCGCTCCCGCGACACCATCTACGTCGCGGCACCGGCACACCGCCAAGCACTGGCCGCCCCGCTCGTGGTGGGACTGGTCACCGACATCCGCGCCGCCACCTACGCGCTCGGCGCACGGGGCGACGCGGGACGCGGCCCGGACGGGCCCGTCCTGCTCGCACTCGACGAGCTGGCCAACATCGCACCGATTCCCGACCTTCCCTCGTTGGTGAGCGAGGGGGGTGGTCAGGGCCTGGTCACCCTCGCGTGCTTTCAGGACCTGACCCAAGCCCGTCGACGGTGGCCGGTGCACGCCGACGGTTTTCCGTCGCTGTTCGGAACGACGGTCGTGCTCCCCGGCATCGGAGACGTGCGGACCCTCGACGCGCTGTCGGTGCTCGGAGGGGACGAGGAGCTCGTCGTCCGCTCGCTCTCGGCGGGCCGGACCCTGTCCGACCGGCCGCTCGCCGACCTGCTGTCGGGAGGCCGGCCCCAGCTCGGGGCGAGCCTGTCGACCCACTGGCGCCGCCGCCTCCCGGTCGACGTCATCGCGACGGGCAGGAGCGGTCACGCGATGGCCTTCGACGAGCGCAACGTGCCCTCGTGGATCCCACTCGCCCCTTCCCATCTCGTGGAACCGTGGCGCACGCTCCGTAGGGTCGGCCGGTCCCGCGAGCTCGACCGATCGCCGGTCCACCGCATCGACCTGCCGGCTGCGGGCGCAGTGGACCGGACGGCACCGGCGCCGGGCGACCGGAACTCCGGCCTCGAGCGCTGAACCGCACCGGAATCGGCTCACCGCTCGAGCGAGCCGGGAGCGCGCCGCCGGGGAACCGGGTCCCGAGCCTCGAAGCGGCCGGCACCGAGCGACAGGCGCTGCTCCCGCTCGGGTGCGCGGCGAGGGAGCGGCGGTCCGGCACGGGGATCCCCGAGCCGGTGTCGGCCCTCCGGCTCGGGGCCGGACGGCTCGATGCCGCGATCGAGCGCTTGCCGGAGCGCCGTGGCACGCCACCGGCGATCGGCGGTCGAACGACCGAGGACCGGACCCGTGGAAGGCGAACGGTCGGCGACGCGAAGGTCCTCGGGGACGGTGGCGGTCATCGTATCGGCCAGCCCCTCGAGGGTCGCAGCGCGCGCACCTCCCGTCGCGGAGGCGGCGAGGACGGCGACCAGGTCGCGGCGGGTGAGCCATCGGTCCTCGAGGGCGGCGACGCGGAGCCGGCTGCCGGCACGCTCGGGGTCCACCACCTCCGAGGAGTCCCGCCGGCCGAGTCCGACCACGCGGGTCAGCGAGCCGAGGTCGAGACCGAAGGAGGCGGCCCGTTGCCGCCATTCGGACCGGAGGTCCTCGACCGTGCGACCGGCCTCCTTGTCCGGGCGGGTCGCGTGGAAGGCGCCGTCGCCCCGACGCGGGTCCCCGGGGTGGCGACCCCTGTCGAATCGATAGCGCGCCATGTCGGCCGAACGCTGGGAGAAGAGGTGGCGGACCGTGGCGCCGACACCGACCACGTCGCCGAGGCCGCTCTCCCCCACCTCCCAGGCCGCTCCGAGGCGCTCGGCCAGCTCGAGCCGGAGCCGGGCGTGGTAGACACCCTGGGCCGCGGCGAGGTGGGCGTGGATGCGGCGGCCGTCGACCGCGGACCAGCGCCCGTCCACCGCCTGGGCCACGTTCGCCAGCACCAGATGGGTGTGCAGGTGCGGGTCGAGGGCACGGCTCGTGCGGTGGAGGAATCCACCGGCCGTGGCGCCTGTCGTCGCGAGGAGCTCGACCCTTCCTCCCTGCTGGCGTCGGGTGCGGAGTGCCTCGCGTTCGAGGTACCCGGCCGCCTCGCGGACCGCTGCGACGTGGCCCGCGCCCGTCTCGGCGGCGATCTCGCGGGGCGCGAGCAGGTGGAGGATGCTCACCGATTTCGGTGCGCAGAAAGAGAGGTCGTAGCCGGCGACCGGGTGCTCCCCGACCCGCCGCCGGAGGGTCTGCCCCGACACGGGGTGCCGGCCCGCCAACAGCTCCGCGAACGGTTCGGTCTCGACCTCGCCGACCAGCCCGAGCGAGGCCGCTCCGGTCCCCGACCACCTGCCGCGCTCCTCCCCCGCGACGAGTGTGCCCTCGGCACGGCCGGGGACGAGGTCGTCGACGTAGTAGCGGTGGCCGCCTTCGTGGACCACGTGGATCTTCAGCACCGGCGCACCCGAGCTCCTTGTCGGTGTCCGTGCGAAGCCTCCGCCTCTGACCTGCCCGGCACCTTGGCGCCGCGCTGGCCGGCACCTTGCGACCAGCGGCACGCTCCGTTCCGGCAGGAGGATCTCCGGCGCGACCGACGACCCCAGGACCTTCGGCCCTACCCCCGCACCCGCGCGGATGTTTGGATCGCCGAAGAGGCAGGCAGCGTTGCCGGTCGGCGTGGCTGTGGGCGTGGCCGACGAGGAGGCACGATGTACCGAGGCTGGGCACATGCAGGGACGCCCTGGGGCGTCTGGATCGCCCTCGCGATCCTTGCCGTCCTCGTCGTCGCCGGAATCGTCGCCGTGGTGGTCCTCCTCACGAGGGGTGGTGCAGGATCGCCGCGTCCGGGCGGAGCACCCGGTGGCGGAGCGCCCGGTGGCGGAGCGCCCGGTGGCGGAGCGCCCGGTGGCGGAGCGCCCGGTGGCGGAGCGCCGGGTGGCGGAGCGCCCGGTGGCGGAGCGCCCGGTCCGGAAGGCGCGGCCTGGCCGGGCGGACCCGCCGGCGCGGCAATGCCTCCGGGGTCCGATCCTGCGATCGGTCTTCTCAACGAGCGCTTCGCGCGGGGTGAGATCGACGCCGACGAGTACGTCAGGCGCCGCGACCTCCTCCTCGGGAAGGAATGACCTCCTCGCCCATCCCGGCCGTGCTCGGAGAGCTGTAGGGTCCGGTTTCGTAACGACGCAGGATCCGCCGCGCGGCGTCCGCGGCCATCCGGCGGTACTCCGCCGGAGCCACCACGCGCGCGTCGGCCCCGAGACCGAGCAGCAGGCGCTCGAGCCAGGCCGCGCCGCCGACGAAGACCTCGACCTCGGCCCGACCATCCACCCCGCGTGGCTCGCTGGCGGTCGGCACCGACTCGACCTGCCAGGCGACCCCGGGGTCGAGAGAGAGCAGCACCTTGTCGGAGTCCGGACCGGGCACGAACGCGTCGACGTCGATGTCCCCCCCCTGCTCCTCCCGATCACGCACGAGACCGGGGAGATCGACCGGCTCGGCCGATCGGATCCGGTCGACCCGGAACCGCCGGAGATCGCTCGCCGTGTCGCACCACGCGTCGAGATACCAGTGGCCCTCCGTGGCGATCACCCGCACCGGGTCGACACGCCGTTCGCTGACGCGGTCCGAGGAGGCCGAGTAGTACTCGAAGGCGAGCTGCCGTTCGTCCGCGATCGCGTCGCGGACGAGGGGCAGCATGGCCGGGGCGTCGAGCTCGACGCCGACCCCTGCTCCGAGGGCATGATCGAGCTTCGACAGCGCCCGCGAGAGCGCGCCGCCGACGTCGCTGCCCGGTACCGCGAGCAGGGCCCGCGGCGGAGGCTGCGAGCGCGAGGCCCTCGTGCGGCGAGAGCCGGCGGGGCCGGGCGAGCGCGGTACCCGGCCTCACCGACACGGTCGTGTCGGTGACGATGATCTCCATCAGCTGGTCCGGGGTGAAGGGCGGCACCCCGCAGCAGGCGGCCATCTCCAGCTCCGCGACGAGCGCGTCGGGGGTCAGGTCGAAGCGGGCGGCCGCGGCGTCGATCGTCGTTTCCCCCACCTGGGCGAGCCACGCGAGGATCGCGAGCAGCCGCCGGAGGCGTCCGGCGGTGTCGGGGGACCGGCTCATGCTCCCGGTCCCGGGTCGGCAGCCGCGATCGCCTCGAGGCGTTCCCGCACACGGGCACGGACCGGCGGGGGCCCGAGCACTTCGGCGTGGTCGAGGAGGCCGAGGACCCAGGTGACCAGCGCCTCGTCGTCGCTCACCGACAGGCGAACCACTACCGCACCGCCGTCCTTCCGTTCGAGCACTGCACCGGGCCCGAGCTCCCCGGCGACGCGACCCGACTCGGGCCCGTCCACGAGGACGTCGACGTCGACCAGCTCACCCGATCCGAACTGCCAGGGCTCGCGGTCGAGGGTCGCGTCGACGTCGATCTCGTCAGGGACTTCCGAGGAGGCCGGCGCGCCGACCTCGATGGATCCCTCGATCCGGTCGACACGGAAGGTGCGGCCCTCACCGCGATCGCGGTCGCGCCCCACCGCGTACCAGTGGCCTCGGCGGAAGCGGATGCCGGCGAGGTCGACCCGTCGCCGTTGGCCCCGGTAGTCGAAGCCGACCACCGCCCCGGTCCGGACCGCGTCGAAGAGGGCGGGCAGCGCCGGAAGGCCGAGGATCGGAGGCAGGACGACGAGGGGCTCGAACCCCCCGGCCACCGCCCGCTCGCTGCCGACGCCCAGCTTCTCGAGCGCGTCCTGACCGGTAGGCTCACCCAGGTGGACGCCGGCGACCGCAAGGTTCAGCGCCGCCTGTTCATCGGGCTCGAGCCCGAGGTCGGGAAGGTAGTAGGTATCGGGGTCGACGCGGTACCCGAGCTGGTCCTCGCCCTCGATCGGCACCACCTCGACCGGCACCCCCTCGTCCCGCAGGAGCCGCTTGTCGCGCTCGAAGGCCTGTCGCCGCGCGTCGTGCGTGGTGGGATACCCAGGCACCTGATCGGCGATCTCGCGCAGGCTGAGCGGGCGCGCGGTGTCGAGCAGCACCAACAGCAGGTCGGTGACCCGCTCGAGGCGGTCGAGGCGATCCATCGGGGTCAATCTAGGGCGCAGCGCATCGGAGACCAACGGTGAACACCGCCGGCCCCTTCGCCTGGCACCCGCACCTGGCGGCGCTCATCACGGTGCCCGTTTTCGCCCTCGCCGTGGTCCTCGCCCACCGGCACCTGGATGCCACCGCCGTCCACCGGATCCGGTGGACGCGCCGTGAGATCACCGTCTTCGCCGGTGCCTGTGTCGTCGCGCTCGTGGCGACCGCGTGGCCCCTCGGCGACCTGGCCGCCCACTGGTCGCTCGCCACCCTCGTCGTGCAGCGCCTGGCCCTCGTCCTCGCGGTGGCGCCGATGCTCCTCGTGGGTCTCCCCTACGACGTCATCCAGTGGGCGTCACGGCCGCGGGTGATCGACGCGGCGCTGACCCGGCTCGGCCGTCCGCTGGTCGCGATCGCGACCGTCACCGTCGTCGCTGGTCGGCTCGATGGTTCCCGCGCTCGTCGCCATTCAGGCCTCGTCGGCGGCGATCCGGGCCGTGTTCGTCGTCCTCACCGTCGTGGCGGGGCTGGTGCTGTGGATTCCGGTGATCGGGCGCGTGCCGGGCATCCGACGGCCCAAGCCGGTGGTCCGGTTCGGCTACCTCGTCGGCCAGGCGGTGGTCCCCGCCTTCCTGTCGGTGATCTACATCTTCTCCACCCGACCGCTGTATCCGACCTTCGCCGGCTCGAAGCAGGCCATCGGCTTGCGGCCGCTCGTCGACCAGCAGATCGCCGGGTTCCTCTCCAAGCTCACCATGCTGATCGTGCTCCTCGGCATCGGCGCGGTGGTGTTGGCCCGCGCGTCGCGCTCCGAGGACGAAGCCGAAGCCGACGAGCCGCTCGTGTGGGCCGACGTCGAGCGCGAGCTCGAACGCGCGGAACGGCACGACGCCCGGCACGGCAGCGGTCATCAGGGTCCGCTCCACTCCTCGGGCGGGAGCGAGCCCCGAGTCTGACCACCGGCGATCCCCGTTGGGTTCCGGTCCGACAGGGCAGCCGATCGCGCTCGCCGGCTCGACCCCTCTCTACGATGGGGGCATGACGCTCGAGGCCCCGGCCGCTCCGGTGCTGCGTCGGCTGGTGCCCGGCAGCATCGAGGCACGGGTCGAGCAGGTAGGCGAGCGTCCGGCGATGGTGGTCCGGACCGTGTCGAATCTCCGACGAGGCGCCCTGTCGGTCGAGGACGGCGAGACCATCCGCGAGGCGGCCTGCTCCGCGAGGTCCCTCCGCATCCCGCTCGTGCTCGTGCTCGCCTCGAGCGGGGCGGACGTCTCCGAGGGGGTCGCCTCCCTGCACGGCTGGGGACGCGCCGCACGGGAGCTGCACCGGTGCTCGGGTCGGGTGCCGATCCTCGTCGTCGTGGCCGGACCTGCCCTGTCCGGCCCGGCGCTCCTGCTCGGTCTCGCCGACCTGGTGATCATGACCGAGCGACGCGTTCGCCTACGTCTCGGGCCCGGCGATGGTCGAAGAGTTCACCGGCGTCCGCATCGGGATCCGGCAACTCGGTGGAACGGCGGTCCACGCCCGGTCGAGCGGCGTGTGCGCGATCGAAGCCGCGACCGTGGACGATGCGCTCGACCACGTCGGGCAGCTGCTCGAACTGCTGCCCGCACACGCGGACGAGCTCCCGCCGAGGTCGCCGGTCGCGCCGGGCGCCGAAACGGGTCCGGCGCCGGCTCATCCCTCGGATACCGGCGCCCGAGGCGACGCAATCGAGCGCATCGTCCCCGAGCGCGGCGTCGAGCTCCTACGACGTGCGGCAGATCGCCGCCGCGCTGGCGGACGGCGGCGAGGTGGCCGAGCTGTGGACCCGCTGGTCGCCGCAGCTGGTCACCGCCCTCGGACGGATCGACGGCCGGCCGGTCGGCTTCGTGGCGAACCAACCCCAAGCGCTCGCGGGGACCCTCGACATCGCCGCCTCCCAGAAGGGCGCCCGCTTCGTGCGCTTCTGCGACGCGTTCAACGTCCCCCTGGTGACCCTGGTCGACACGCCCGGGTTCCTTCCGGGCAAGGACCTCGAGTGGCGCGGGATGATCCGGCACGGTGCCGAGCTCGCGTTCGCCTATGCCGAGGCCACGGTCCCCCGCGTCTGCGTCATCCTCCGGAAGGCCTTCGGCGGCGCCTACATCGTCATGGACTCGAAGGGCCTCGGCAACGATCTCTGCTTCGCCTGGCCGAGCGCGGAGATCGCGGTCATGGGTGCCCAGGGCGCCGCACAGGTGCTCCACCGGCGTGCTTCGCCGGATGAGCGCGCCGCGCTCGAGGCCGATTACGCCGAGCGGTTCCTCACCCCCTGGCAGGCCGCGGAGCGCGGGTTCGTCGACGCGGTCATCGACCCGGCCGACACCCGACCGGCCATCGCCGAGGCGCTCGCGGTGCTCGCCTCCTCACGCGAGGCGCTTCCCGGCCGGAAGCACACGATCGGACCGATGTAGGCGGCAGCCCGAGTCCGATCAGGTGACGGACCGATCGATGCGCGGTGTCAGGGTATGGGCTCGAGTGTCGCGCTCGGCCCGTGGGTGAGCTCCCCAGCCTCACGAGCCGCGGATTCACTCGCCGGAACCGCAATCGCCAGCACGGCGGCAAGACCGAACGTGACCGCAAGCCACCACACCCACGGCTCGAGAAAGAAGTATGCGACGACGGAGACCCCTCCCGCGGTCGCCACGGCGGCGCCGAACCGTTTGCCGCTTCCTTGTGATGCCAGCACCAGTGCAACCAACAGCGGCGGAACGAGGTAGTACGGACACAACACCGCTTCGAACATGCACCGTGCCGCAAGGATCGTGGCGGCCAACCAGAGCAGCCGAACCCCTGTCTGCGAATGACGCGCGACGAACCAGCCGAGCAGCACTGCGACGACCGCGTAGAGGACCCGACCGGGCCCGCCGGTCACGACCTGCGGGTGCTGACTCGCCATCGAACTCAGCACCAGATGGCCGGATCGGGTCGTCGTGGTGACTGCATGCGCGCCCTGAGGGTTGCCGGACCCGAGCCTCGGTGCCAAGGAGAGCCAAGGGGTGGTGTGGTTCGAGCGCGGGATACGCCGGCTGCTGGACGACCGCACGGTAGGTATCGCGTGCGTCACCGAGGAACGCGATACCGATCAGGGCGGCCGAAAGCATCGACGATCGGGCCACGAGCGCTGCCCGGCGACCGGCGGGACAGGCGCCGACGATCAGGGGGAGGACCATGGCGACCAGCGGCTGGACCGCGATGCCGAATCCGAGGAGCCAGCCGCAACGCTTCCAATTCCCGTCGAGCATTGCGATCAGCGCATAGATCGCGAACGTCATCGCCAGCGCGTCCTCCGCATGGCCCCACACCGCTCCCACCGGGAACACGACCGCGGCCACCACGATGGACAGCCACACACGGCGCCGGCGGGCGACGTTCAGCCGCTCCGCCAGTGCATCGGTGGCGAAGATCACCGTGCCGGCAAGGAGTACCTCGGCCGGTTGCAGCAACAAGGCGGCGGTTGGCCGTGCGACCACGAAGGGGGGGAACTCTTCGGACAGGTGGAGCGTCGAACTGAGGACGGCGACGGGCGAGAGGAGCACCGGCATCCCGGGAAAGGCCGCAATCCCGTTGCCCGGCGAATAGATGCCGCCGACGGAACCCCATCCGACGTAGTGGGCGCCTCGAAAGACCTCCCACACGTCCACGCTCGTCGTCCAGACGCCCACATGGTGGACCGGGGGCCCCACTCGAGGAGGTACGCCACGCCGAGGACGACCGAGAGCAGCGGACATCGCGATGGGCCACTTCCGCCGCCGGCAGCGCTCACCGATCGACGTACGAAAGTCCCGGTGACCGCTCCGGGCAACCCGCCGCGGTGACGGTCGGCAGGATTCCCCGGTGGGCTGGGACACCGGGCAACGCTCAACGGCCCGGCCGCCACCGACGGATCACCGCCGCCGCTCCGTGGAGAACGGGAACGGTCGGGGTACCGGCCACGGGCCTCCGTGCCGGCGCCATGTGCCCCGGTCGTTCGTCCCATCTCTCCCTATCGGACAGAACACTTCCCCCTTGAGGAGTGCCTGCGGGAAGACCCGGGATCGGCCGCAACCGCACCGAACGCGGGAGTGCCCCCTCCCCAGGGGGAGGGGGCACTCTCACTTCACTGCGCTGCAGGTCTGCTCTCACGAGCACACCTGAGCGACTGCCTGTTCTACTCAGCTCAGGGAACGAGGTTCCCCACGTGGCGGCAACAGGCGCTTTGGACGCGTCACATGCGGTGTCCAGCGACGCCGGTGTCCTTGCCGTAGTAGGTGCCGGCGGCGTTCGGAGCGCTCCGGTTCCGGAGTCAGAGACCCGGGACCAGAAGCGGTGCACCGTACGGCGTGCCCGCGCCGAGCGTCACGGTGGCAAGGTTGTCGACCGCGTACCAGCAGGTGCCGCCGTTGTTCTTCGACCACGACGCGAGGACGACGCCGTTTCCACCGTCGCGAGGGGGGTCGAGATAGACGGACACCGGGCCCTGCGAGCCAACCGCACGCGATTGGTCCAGGTGATGCTGGGCTCGTTGGTCTGCAACTGGCCAAGCGTCACACCCCCGTAGGTCTGGTTCGCCTCGCTGGCGGCCGACTTGGCGTTGGTCATGGCGGTATTCAGGTTGGACTGCGCGGCCCGGTCGTTCGCCCCACCGGTGACCCCGAGGAACGTCGGAATCGCGATGGCAAGCAGGATGGCCAGGATCAACAGCACCACCATGAGCTCGATGAGCGTGAAACCGGAGTCAACCTCCGCGTCTCCCGCAGCATCGCGCCTGTCATTCAGGCGTTCGATTAGGGATGAAAACATTCATTGCCTCCTCGTGACTATTACTGCATCAATGGTCAGACGTCTCGGTAGACGTCCGATATCGCTATCGTCCTCGTGACCTGCGACCTTTAGGGACATTTTTTCGGCCGTTCTTCAGACCGACGAGTCACCTCGCGGACGACAGGCAGCGAGTCGAATGACGGTGATCTCTGCCACCGTTCATTGGAGACCACGAGACGCCCCGTGTCCTTCCTGACCAGGACTTATAGGTCGGGCCGCATATCGTGACGGTGCAGGGAGACAGCGAGCATTTGATGATCGGGCGCACGCGAACAGCCACATCGCCGGAGATATCGGAGGCCCCCCGTTATCTCGCCCTAGACAGCCCTTCGAGCCGTCTCTTTTCTCCCCTATTGCTCACTCAGCCTAACTGAAATCGGGCACGGATGGAAGAGCTCCGTGCTCCGCCTGCTACCGGTCACCGGCGCGACGAGGACAGCCGACCCGCTCGTCGGTTCGCCGTCGTCCTCAGTTGTGCACGAGCTTGATGTAGTCGAACATCGGCAAGTAGAGCGAGATGACCATTGCACCGACACCCACGCCCATGACGACCGTCAGCATCGGCTCCAACATCGCCGTGAGATTGTTGACGGTGACCTCGACCTCCTGGTCGTAGAACTGGGCGACCTTCTTCAACATCCCGTCGAGGGCGCCGGTCTGCTCACCGACTTCGATCATCTGGACGACGAGGGTCGGAATCACGTCTTCGTGCTCACGCAACGGATCGGCGAGCGGCCGTCCTTCCCGGACGCCGTTCTTCGCCTCTCGGAGGACGTCGCCGACAGTGCGGTTTCCGGCGGTGTCCGCGCAGATGTCCAGCGACTCGAGGATCGGCACGCCCGAGCTGATCAGTGAGGCCAACGTGTTCGTGACTCGCGCGAGGGCGACCTTGTGGAAGAGCGGTCCGAAGACGGGTGGCTTGAGCATCCACCGGTCCCACCTACGCCGGCCGTCTTCGGTCGAGATCCATTTCCGCAAGGCGAAGATGGCTCCGACGATGACAGCGATGACCACCAACACCCACACACTCGTGAGGATCTGGGAGATCTTGATGAGGATCCGGGTCGGGAGCGGAAGCTTTCCGCCCAGCGAGGTGAACAGGTTCTGGAAGACCGGGACGATGAAGACGATCATCGCCGTGAAGATGATCACCATCACGCTGAGCACCACCGCCGGATAGGTCATCGCGGAACGGATGGTGCGGTTGAGCTGAGCCTGGTTCTCGATCGTGTTGGCCAGACTTCCGAGCACCTCGTCCAGATTCCCTCCCACCTCGCCGGCCTGGACCAGGGTGCAGAAGAGCTCGGAGAAGACCTTCGGATGCTTGGCGCACGCAGCCGACAGCGACGATCCGTGTTCGAGATCGAGTCGCACCTGCTCGAGGATCCGCGCGAACGCCGGGTTCTCCACCTGGGCGGCCAGGATGCCGAGGGACCGGACCACCGAGAGCCCGGAGTCCACCATCGTCGACAGCTGGCGCGTGACGACGGCGACCTCCCGGAGCTTCACTCGATCCGACAGCCCCGGGATCTTGATTTCCTTCTTCAGGGTGACGTTGGACTTCGGAGTGACGGAGATCGGCATGTACCCCATCTCCCGAAGGCGCCGCACGACGAGGGACATGCTGTCGCCCTCGAGCTGTCCTTCTACGAGACCACCACTTCGATCTCGGACCTTGTAATCGAATGTCAGCGCCACGATCTTCTGCTCCGTCTGTCGATGAGTCGGTATGACTCAGGTGTTGAGATGGTTTCGAAGGTCCTCTTCGTTTTGTGACCGGTCGTAGGCGATGCTCTCGGTGATCACGCCGTCCTTCACGAGCTTCGCCAGTGCCTGGTCCATCGTCTGCATGCCGAACGTGGCCCCGACCTGCATCAAGGAGTAGATCTGATGGGTCTTCGACTGCCGGATCAGGTTCCGGATCGCCGAGGTGCACATCAACACCTCGGCACAAGGGACCCGGCCGGTCCCCTGTGCGTTGACCACCAGCTGCTGGGTGACCACCCCCTCGAGGGTCGACGCCAGCATCACCCGGATCTGCTCCTGCTGGGTGGTCGGGAAGACGTCGATCATTCGGTCGATCGTCTGCGGCGCGTCTTGGGTGTGGAGCGTGCCGAACACCAGGTGGCCGGTTTCGGCGGCCGTGAGGGCCATCGAGATCGTCTCGAGGTCGCGCAGCTCACCGACCAGGATGACGTCCGGGTCCTGGCGCAGAACCCTCCTCAGTGCTTCGGCGAAGGAGTTGGTGTCCTCGCCGATCTCTCGCTGCGTGATGATCGACCGCTTGTGCTCGTGGAGGAACTCGATCGGGTCTTCGACGGTCACGATGTGAAGGGGCTTCGTCCGATTGATGATGTCCACGAGCGACGCGAGCGTCGTCGACTTGCCCGAACCCGTCGGTCCGGTCACGAGAACCAGGCCGCGACGGAGATCGGTGAACGATTTGATGGAGTCCGGCAGACCGAGCGAGTCGAACTCGGGCATCTCGTGCGGGATCGGTCGGAGGGCAGCTGCCACCGTGCCGCGCTGGAGTGCGACGTTCACCCGGAACCGACCCACGCCGGCGATCGAGTGCGACGTGTCGAGCTCGTGCTCCTCTTCGAACCGCTCACGCTGCGACCCGGGCAGGATGCCGAACATCATGTCCCGGATGGTCTCGTTGTCCAGAGGCGGACATCCTTCGATCTGACGGAGTGCACCGTGCAGTCGGATGGTGCCCGGCATCGACGCCGTCAGATGGAGGTCTGACGCTCCGACTGAGACCGCATAGCGAAGCAGATCGTCCACGTGCAGCGGAAGCGCCCCGTCGCCTGTCGCGACTTTGATCCCCTCGTTGAGCAGGTGCTCGACGCGTGCGTCGACCTTGATCGAATCGGATTCCTCCTCCGCCTCACCGCTGGCGTCGACAAGGGGCGAGTCGGGTGCCGGTCCGGGAGGTGGCGGGATTGCCCCGTCCTCGCCCGCCGGGAGGTAGCCGGCGATCACGACCGGGTCCCCGAGCACGGGATTGATCCGATACCCGATTCGTGCGGCGAGTGCATCGACATCCCTGCGGGCGGGCGGCTCGTCGAACGCCACCGCGAGCACGTTCCCGTCGAATTGGAGGCCCAGGACCCGGTACTGGCGGGCCACGTCGACAGGGATCGCGGCCACCGCGTCCGGATTCGGCGTCATCGCCGCCAGGTCGACCGCAGGAAGCTGCGAGAGCTGGGCCAACGCACCGACCACCACGGCCGGCAGGGCAAGGTTTCTCCCGATCATCAGAGCCGCGAGGCTCTGGCCCGTCGCCCGCGCCTCCGCAAGAAGCGGGGTGAGATTCGACTGCGTCTCGTAGCCGTTCTGCACGAGTGCCTCGGCGAGCCGTGCCGACCAATCAGTCCGCTCCTCGGCGGTGACGGGATTCATGCGACCACCCGCAGCACTTCTTCGAGGGCTGTCTCTCCCTCCATCGCCTTGCGAAGGCCGCTCTCGCGCAGGGTCTGCATTCCCTGCGAGACCGCGATCTTGTGAATGTCGTCCACCGATCCTCCTTCGATAATGGCCCGCTCGATCTCCTCACTCATCGGCATGAGTTCGGCGAGCGCCTTCCGACCTCGGTAGCCGGTGTTCGCGCACGCCGAGCAACCGACTGCCCGGTAGACCTTCGACAGACCGCCCACCACTTCGACCTCGTCCATGCTCCAGCCCGCGGACACGACGTCGGCTTCGGTCGGGTCGTACGCCTCCTTGCAGTGCATGCAGAGACGCCGCGTCAGACGTTGCGCGAGGACGCCGGACAAAGCCGAGGTCACGAGGAAGGGCTCGAGTCCCATCTCGATCAGGCGCATGGGCGTCGACGCGGCACTGTTCGTGTGCAGGGTGGCGAGAACCATATGACCCGTCAACGCCGCTTCGATCGCGATGACCGCCGTCTCCTTGTCGCGGATCTCACCGACCAGGACGATGTCCGGGTCTGAACGCAGGATCGACTTGAGGGCCGACGCGAAGGTGAGACCTGCCTTGACGTTCAACTGCATCTGGTTGACGCCCTTGAGCTGGAGCTCGACCGGGTCTTCCACCGTGATGATGTTCTTCTCGGGGGAATTCGAGCGCGGTGAGCGTCGTGTACAGGGTGGTCGACTTGCCGGATCCGGTCGGCCCTGTCACGAGGATCGTTCCATAGGGCTTCGTGTAGATGCCCTCGTAGACGGTCAACAGCTGATCCGCGAATCCGAGGTCGGAGAAACCCAGCACGACGCTCGACTTGTCGAGCACCCGCATGACCACTTTTTCGCCGTGGATGGTGGGAAGGGTCGCCATCCGAAGGTCGATTCCCTTGCTGCCCACCTTGAGGGAGATGCGCCCGTCCTGGGGGATCCGGTGCTCAGCGACGTTCATGTCGGCCATGACCTTGAGCCTCGTCGTGACGGCGGCGGCAATCGCCCGCGGTGCATTCGAGACGTCATGAAGGACACCGTCGATCCGGTAACGGATGCGCAGTTGCCCGCCGGTGGGCTCGACATGGATGTCCGACGCTCGCTCGTTCAGCGCCTGAAGGATGAGCAGATTGACGTACCGGACGATCGGGGCTTCCTCGGTGAAGACCTGGATGTCATCGACCCCGGAGTCCTCGGTCGTTCCGTCGAAGCCGAGGGAGGCCTCCATGGCCATGTCGGCGGCGTCGCCGGTATTGAACACACGGTTGATGTACGAGCTGATCTGCGACCGGGTCGCCACGACGACGATGAAGTTGCGGCCGATGATGGTCCTCAGATCGTCCATCGCGAAGACGTCGGTGGGATTGGAGGCTGCCACGATCGGCGTACCTTCGTCGGTGCCGATGACGACGACGTTGTGGTGGCGGGCCGTGGCCTCCGGAATGAGACTCGCCTGGGCCAGGTCGACCCCCGCCGTGTCGAGGTCGACGAAGTCGAGCCCCATCTCCTGGGCCATCCCCCACATGAGGTCGGCCTCGCCGACCAGGTTCCGGGCGGTCAGGATCCGAGCGATGCTCTGCCCGGTCCGGTTGTGCTCTTCGAGCACGTCGTCCATGTCTTCCGTCGAAACCCGTTGACCGTCCATGAGTGCCTTGGCGAGCGACGGGTAGGCGGTGGTGGGTCCCCCTCCTGCCACGAAGTCGGCGAAGTAGGACTCCGCGCCGTGCTGCTCCTGAAACGAGGCGACAGCCTCGGCGACCAGGTCGGCGGTCCCTTCAGTGTCCTCCCCTTCGGCGTTTTCGCCGACCGCGGGTTCGGGCTGCAACGAGTCGGCGAGGCCGGCGAGCGCTTCGGATTCCGGGAAGCCGGACATCGGCCCGGCGTCGGTTCCGTCTGCGCCGAACATCGTGAGCATCGAGGTGGCGGGTTCGAGCTCCTCCGGAGTCGTCGGAGCCGCTGTCGGGTCGATCTCGAGATCGGCCACGGAGAGCGCGTCGGATTCCACGGGCACTCCTGCGGTGGATTCGAGAGCAAGGTCGCCCTCGGAACGAACAACTTCGGCGGTGCCAAACTGCGACACGAACGACGCGGGCTCAGGTTCCGACACGTCAGCGGTCGCGACCACCGACGGGTCCTCGTGAGCGGGCGCCAACTCTTCGTGTGCGCTGTCCTCGGCAGACTCCTCGTGGGACGGCTCCTCGGTGGCTGCAGCCGGCTCCGGCTCCTGGGCCTTGGCTTCCTTCCGGCTGGACTTGCGCCCACGCCGCTTCGACGCTCGGGGAGCCGGCTCCTCGGCCACCGGCTCCTCGACCGCCTGCTCCTCGGCCACCGGCTCCTCGGCCGCCTTCTCCGGGCCCGACGCAGCTTCGGTCGACGCAGCTTCGGTCGACGCAGCTTCGGTCGACGCAGCTTCGGTCGACGCAGCTTCGGTCGACGCGGCTTCGGTCGACGCGGCTTCGGTCGACGCAGCTTCGGTCGACGCGGCGTCGCCCGCCGGTGCCTGCAGCTCCTCGGCAGCCGACTCGGAGACCGCCTCGGCGTCGGCCTGATCGCCACTGCCCGAGACCCTCCGGCCGGACGCAGCCACTTCCTCGGACGCGTCCGGCACTTCGGCGGCGTCGGCCGGCTCGACGTCGCTCGTGTCGTGCTCGGGCCGGGTCATGTCCGCCCCTTCCTCTTCCACTTCCGCTTCCGGCTGTGACGCCTCGGTCACGACGCCTTCGTGTTCGGACGCGTCAACTGCCTCCTCGGACGCAGCCTTTGGGGAGCCGGCCTCCTCTTCCTCGACGAGCGGTGCGGATTCGATCGTCACGGTCATCGCCGCCGCGTGCAGCATGTCCTCCGGGGCGACGCTTCCGGTCGCCCCGTTGTCGCCGTGATCCCTCCCGTCGGACGAACCCTCGATCTCCGTCCCGAAGAGATGATCGAGGTAGTCACCGATCTGCTCCGCGAGGCCACCACCGAGATGAAGTCGCGGCCGATCGACGCCCGCACCGAATCCTGGGCGGAGAGGTCGTCGGGATCGCTCGTTGCGATCACCGGGGTCCCGAACTTCCGCTTGATGGCGACCATGTGATGGCGACGTGCCAGGTCGGCCGGCAAAATGTCGCCCGCGCCGGGATCGACCCCGTAGGTGTCGAGGTCGACGAATTCGAGGTCGTGTTCGCTTGCCATACAGCGGATGGCATCCACGTCGCTCATGGCGCTCTCATCGGCAGACCGCGGACGGACATTGAATGGGAATCGTCCCGGGTGCCGGCCGACCGAGCCGCCTGTCGCTCGACCACACAGCCCCTCCTCCCTGGCTCGACGTTCCTCGGGGACCATCGGCACCTCGGGGCGACGCCCTGAGGGGAAATCGGGCAGGTTGCGACGAAAGTTCGGACGTCGGAGCCGAGCATCCCTCGCGAGCCGTTCGCGAGGGGTCGGTGGCGAGCGGGGTAGCCGGGGCCACGCAGGCCCGCGTGGAGGGCTCCGGCAGCTCTGTCGGGGCCGTGTCGCCTGGTCGAAGTGGAGGAAGTACCTGGTCGAGTGGCGGACCGCTCCCGCGAACCTCCGATCCGACGCTGCGGGTCCGACCGCAGCCGGCCAGCGAGGGCGGGCAGGCGAAGGAGCCAGTCCCCGACGCGAGCGGTACGGCCCTGTTGAATACCTCCATGACGACCTCGACGTCCGAACCCATCGGCATCGCTGTCGCCGTGGCGTTCGGGCTTTTCGTGGGCTCCTTCCTCAACGTCGTCGTCTACCGGGCACCGCTCGGCCTTTCGGTCGTCGCCCCCCGCTCGATGTGCCCGGGCTGTCGGCGCCAGCTCACCTGGTGGGAGAACATCCCAGTCCTTTCGTGGCTTGCGCTCGGCGGGAAGTGCCGGACCTGCAAGATGGCCATCTCGGGCAGGTACCCGCTCGTCGAGGCCCTGACCGCCGTCGTGTTCGGACTGGTGACCTGGGCACTGGCTGCGTCCGCGTTGTCCATCCCCTACTGCGCGCTCGGCGGCAACCATGCTCGCCGTCGGTCTCATCGAGATCGGTGGTCACCGTTCGCCGCTCGGCGTCGCCGCCATCGGAGCCGGCCTCGGGCTCGTGGCCATCGTGGTGCTGGAGGGTGCCGCCGGCCAGGCGTGGACCGTCCTCGGGGCGCTGATCGGCTCAGCTGCCGCGGCCGCCCTTTACGGCGGGTTGCGGGCGCTCGACCCCGAGTGCGCCGACCCCCGTTGGCACGGTCGGAGCGCACTGCTGATCGCGGGCTGTTGGGTCGGCGGGCTCGGAGCTGTCGCATTCGCAGCCGGAGCGGGCGCGTGGATCGTGATCTACCTCCTCGCCATTTCGGTGGCATGGTGGCGGACGCGGCATTCGGGACGCGGCGCCGCTTCGAACGGTGCCGGCGGGTTGATGGTGGTTCCTCTGGTGCCGGCGATTGCTGCGGCACTCGTAGCGTCCCTCCTCGCCGGCAGGTGACCGACCTACCATTGAGACATGACCGTCGCGAGACGGCATCCCACGATCGCATCCATGCCCGAAGTCATCGGACATTCCTCCGACAGCGCGGAACACCGAGTCGTCGTCGTCGACGACCATGCTCTGCTCCGCGCCGGTACCCGGCGCATTCTCGAAGAAGCCGGCGGGTTCACCGTCATCGGGGAGGCCGGTGACAGCCGCGAAGCGCTCGGGGTGATCGCTGCGTCGAAACCGGATCTTGTTCTCGTCGACATCCGGTTGCCGGACGAGAACGGCATCGACCTCGCTCGGCAGATCGTCGGTGAGCACCCCGCGGTCAGCGTGGTGGTTCTCACCGCGTACGACGACGAGCACTACGTCCGCGCTGCCCTGGCGGCCGGTGTGTCGGGATATCTGCTGAAGACGACACCGAGCGACGAGCTGGTCCGCTCGATACGAGACATCTGCGACGGTGGGTCGATGTCCGGACCTCCGCCCGGGCGCGGTGAGAAGGCGGCCGACCACGTGGTGAACGACGGTCCCTCGCTCACCACCCGCGAAGAAGAGGTGGTGCGGCTCGTCGCGCGTGGCCTGTCGAACAAGTCGATCGCCCGCGAGCTCGGGATCAGCCCACGCACCGTCGAAGGGCACCTCAATCACGTGTTCGAGAAGCTGGGAGCGGCCTCTCGGACCGAGCTCGTCCATTACGAGTTGGCGAAGGGCCGATTCGGGCGTGGCGGCCGCACGAGCACGAGCACGAGCGAGGACCCGGTGTGAGTGAGGATCCGGCGTGAACGCCGACTCCGTCACCGGTTCGAGTGCTCGACCGGCGCCGGCCGGTGCCGCGACGAAGACGACTGGCTCTGTTCGAGGATCACTCCCTCCGTCGGGCCGGTCGAAACGGACGACCGAGGAGCTCGCCCCATTCGACCGTTCGGTCGGACTGTGGGCCGACTCGGGATTCTGGCTGCTCCAGCTCGTCGTGCTCGCGCTCTACCTTCTTCGTCTCGCGGTCACCGTCGCCTTCGGGCTGGCCTCGACAGGACTGGCCCTCGAGCTGTCGACGTTCGTCCTCTTCCTCGTGCCAGTGCTCGTCGCCGCGTTCCGCCATGGACGGCTGGGTGCGGTGGTCACCGCGGGATGGATCACCGTGCTCGCGATCCCCCGTGTCGCCTACGCGGCCGGACATCACGACCCGGTCGCCGTGTGGCTGGAGGTCGTCCAGGTCCTTCTGCTCGATCTCCTCGCCGTGCTCGTCGGCGGACAGGTCACCGCTGAGCGATCGGCACGCGAGATCGCCGACAGCGCCCGGGCCGCCCACCTCCGAGCAGAGGCGCTCTACCGAGATCTCTTCGACTCCAACCAGGCGCCGATCCTCATCGTCGACGGAGAGGGACGGGTCGTCGACGCGAACGCAGCGGCGGATCTGGCGTTCGGCTCACGGGCGACGGCCCTTTCGGACGAACCGAACGCGCCGACACGACTCGTCGACATGATCGGACCCGACGCCGCCGCCGAGATGCTCACCCGCCTCGTCGCCGAGCCTCCGGCGCCGGCCCGGACGACCGACGTACAGGGCACCCTCGAACCGGAACGGATCCAACCGATCCGATTCCAGGTCGGCGGCCAACCGGTCCTCTACCGTCCCACCGCGACGATGCTCGATCGATCACGCGGGGGAGGTCGGATGCAGGTCGTCTTCGAGGACGTGACCGCGGAAACCCGGCGCCACGACCTGATGGAGGCGTACGCAGCGCAGGTCGTGCTCGGGCAGGAGGAGGAGCGTCGTCACATCGCGCAGGAGCTGCACGACGGACCTCTGCAGAGCCTCGTCCATCTCTGTCGGCAGATCGACGCATTCGGATCGACGGGAAGTCGACCGGGAGCAGGGCCGGATCTCGCCTCCCTGCGTTCGACTGTCGAAGAGACCGTCACCGAGCTCCGGTCGATCGCGAAGGGCCTCCGGCCGTCGGTGCTCGACGATCTCGGGCTGGTGGCCTCGATCAACCAGCTTCTCGAGGATGCGGCTCGGCGCCAGGGCTTCCAAGTGTCGTTCGGAGTGACAGGAACAGAACGCCGCATCCCCGGCGCTGTCGAACTGGCGCTCTTCCGCATCGTGCAAGAAGCCCTCTCCAACGCGGAGCGTCACGCCGCGGCCCGGAAGGTGGCAGTCGGCCTCGACTTCGAGACACTCGGCCTTCGGGTGCTGGTCAAAGACGACGGCGTCGGGTTCGACGTCGTCGCTCACCACGCCGAGGGACGTGCTCGGACCCTCGGTATCGCCGGCATGAACGAACGTGCCCGCCTGACCGGGGCTCGGTTGGCAGTCCATTCGGCCCCCGGCAAGGGAACGACGGTGGACGTATGGGTCCCAGCTGTCGCGATCGAGCGCGTGTAGGCACGACCGAACGCGAAAAGCTGCGGTGACCTGGGCCGCTGCAAGCTTCGGCCAGTCCCTCGGGCCTCTGAGCTGGGGTGTCGTCACCGGTGGCGCAGCGCGCGCACTTTGTCACTCAACCGACATCTAAACCAGGGCTGACTCTCATCAATTCATGGGATACTGACGCCGTGGATGAGGTGATTATCGAGTCGTGCCACAGCACCTGGATCGTCGATATGGAGCACTCGAGGTTCCGGCGGGTGGTGAAGGGGTCGAACTATGGGTCGGGTCCTGCATCGACTGAGTGGCAGCCTTGCTACGGGGTCGAGATCGATCCGCTCTCCGAGTCCTTCGTCGTTCTCTTGAACCCCGAGGGCACCCGGTTGCTCCGTAGCTGGCGACACGTCGAGCACTGTTCGCAGTGCGGCGGCGAGGCCACCTCGGAGCTCTCGCTCCGCGATCTGCGCACTGCGGTCCGCAGCTAGTACTTCCAAGGCCGGCGGGCGAACGACCGGGACATCTCGCACCCGGCAGATTCTCCGCCGACGCCGAGGACGGGGCCGGCGTGGAGCCGTTTGTCGGCAGGCACCGGAGCTGGCACTGGGTGCGAGTCAAGCCCTGCCCTCCTCGACGTGGGCTTCAGAGGATCGTGTCCCGCTTCCAGGAACCCGAGCTGCCACCGCTCTTCTCCCACAGCATCAGCTGTCCGACGCTCATCGTCCGGTCGGCGGTCTTGCACATGTCGTAGACGGTGAGCGCCGCGATGGCGCAGGCGGTCATCGCCTCCATCTCCACACCCGTCCGGTCGACGGTCTCGACCTTCGTTTCCACCTCGACGTAGTCGTCACCGATGGTGAAGTCCACATGGACCGCGCCGACGAGGAGCGGGTGGCACATCGGGACGAGATCTGCTGTGCGCTTCGCCGCCTGGATGCCGGCGACCCTCGCCGCCGCGAGCACATCGCCCTTGGTGATTGCGTTGTTGGCGACCTTGGCCGTCGTTTCGGGCTTCATCGAGACCCGACACCGGGCGAGAGCCCGCCGGTGCGTCGCCTCCTTGGGGGATACGTCGACCATCCGGGTCCCGCTGAAGGGATCCAGGTGGCTGAGGCCGCGCTCGCTCACGGTCGGATCCGATCGGTCACTGGTAGTCAGGGGCGCGGTGCCTGTGAAGGCCCGGTTCCCCATCCCCCTTTCAATCCGTGCGTGCGGTTTTCCCGCACACGGCTTACCGACGGTCGTCTGGACATGGTTACGCTGCCTTCGGGTATCGGATGGTGCCCATGAGTTTGTGCAGGCCCTGGTCGTGGAACCAGGTGCGACTCCACCGATCCGCCTGGCCCGCCCGCAGGTTGCGGCCACGCTTCTTGATGAGCAAGCGCTTCAGCCTCCATGCGACGTAGCGGTCCATCTCGACGAATCGGTCGGCCGCATTCCCGTTGCGAAAGTAGTTGCCCCATCCCCGAAGGAACAGGTTGAGCCGTCCGATGACGGCGTCCAACTCCTGTCCGCCCTGGCGCCGACCGGTCATGGCCTTGACCCTCGCTCGGGCTCGCTTCATGGACTGCACGGACGGCCAACGGTGGAGGTAGTAGCGGATGATCCGCTGCTGCTCCCAGAGCTTGCCGGACATGCGGGCATGAAGGTGGCATCCGAGGAAGTCGAAGCCCTCTTTCCCCTCCCGGAGGTCGACCACCCGGGTCTTGTCCGGGTGGAGGCTGAGACCGAGGTCACCCAGGATGGCGGTCGCCCGCCGCTGGGCCTCCTCGGCTTGGCTCTGGGACTTGCACAGCACCACGAAGTCGTCCGCATAGCGGACGACTTCCCCGGTGCCGGACTCGGCCCAGGCCCGGTCGAAGGCGTGCAGGTAGATGTTGGCCAGCAGAGGTGAGATCACCCCGCCCTGGGGAGTGCCGGTGACCGACTCGGACACCATCCCAGCGTCCAACACGCCTGCCCGCAGCCACAGCCGAAGCAGTTTGAGCACCCGGCGATCAGAGACTCGTTGACCGACCAGAGAAAGAAGCTTCTCGTGGTCGATCTCACCGAAGAAGTTCTGGATGTCGGCCTCGAAGACGAAGGTTCGTCCTCTCGGGAACGCCACCCGGATGCCTTCTAAGGCGTCGATGGCCGAACGCTTCGGGCGGAACCCGAAGCTGCAGGGCAAGAAGTCGGCCTCGAAGATGGGTTCAAGGACGAGCTTGGTGGCCTGCTGGACCACCCGGTCTTTGACCGTCGGGATGCCCAATGGCCGCTTCTTGCCGTCGGGCTTTGGAATCTCCACCCGGCGAACTGGTGCCGGGCGGTAGTTGCCTGCACGGAGGGCGTCCCGGAGCTCTGTGAGCAATCGCTCGACCCCGTAGTCGTCCTCCACCATGGCGATGGTCAAATGATCGACCCCCGCCGCTCCACGATTGACTCGGACCCGCTCCCACGCCTCCCACAGGATGTCGTCCCTGTAGATGCGGTCATACAGGGCGTGGAAACGCCGTCCCGGAGACTGCTTGGCCGCAGCCCATAGCCGGTTCTGGAGGCGTCGAACTTTGACCTGGGACGGTGGTCCCAAGGGGGTGATGGACCGGGCGGTCCCGACCATGCCCTCACTCGTTCCTCTGTTCCCGGCGTGACCGAAGTCGGGGTCCTTCCCTCCTGCCGGGTTCCTCCCGGCGATCGGCAGTACTACGACCCCGTCGGACTCCCGCTTCCCTCCGTCTGATTTCACCACTGGCTTATACAGACGGTCTTTGCTGACAAGGCTGGAAAGACGGGTCTCTCCTGTTCCGAACCAGGCCGTGCGTGCGTGCCGCTCCCCATACCCCGGGAGGACTCGACCGAGGGCATGTCCGGAACGCCAGGTGGTCGAGTGCTGCCTTCGCCGTGATGTGAGCGGCTCGGCTCCTCCGTTGTACTTGTGACGAGGCTGCAGGACTCGCGCCTGGTGGCGCTACGGCCCACACGCTTGCTCCCTCCAAAGAGGCTTTTGACACCCCGCTCAGCCAGCCGGATCTCTCCGACGGACCGGGGCCTGCTACTGGGCGCTCCGGCATTTACCCAGACGGGACTTGCACCCGCAGGTCTGATCCAGCTTTCAGGACGCACCACCGCTCCAGTGTAGGGGACGAAGGTCCTCCTGCCGGGATTGGCACTCTCTGCACTAGACTGCTAAGCGACAGCCGTCCGCAGGCGGCTGGTGGCCCGACACACACCGCCCACCAGGACGAACAGGATCGGAAGGGACCGTTTCGAGTGCCGACCTACGAATATCACTGCGACGTCTGCGACCGGAACTTCGACGTGTTCCAGTCGTTCGAGGACGATCCCCTCACCGAGTGCCCGACGTGCGGATCGCCCGTGCGGAAGGTGTTCGGCAGCGTCGGCATCGTGTTCAAGGGCAGCGGCTTCTACAAGACCGACAGCCGGCAGGCCTCGAAGGCCGGCTCGTCGGCCAACGGCGATCGATCGAGCTCAGAGGCAGGCGGGACCGATTCCGGCGCGTCCGGAAACGGATCGAAGCCGGAGCCGGCCTCTGGCGGATCCAGCTCGGCGACGGGTGGATCTGCGGAGGGAGGAGGTTCGTCGGGGTCGTCGGATGCCGGTTCGAAAGGCCCGGCGACCCAGTCCTCGGGCTCCCCGGGCTCCTCCGGCTCTCCGGGCTCCCCTGGCTCCTCCGGCTCCTCCGGCTCCTCGGGCTCGGACTGACCGCTCGACGCCACACGAACCCAGCGGATTCGACGCCGCCGACCGACCTGGGCTCGGGGCGGTCCCGCGCTTCAGTTCGGGCGCCGGCGTGCCGATGGAACCACCGCACCAGAACCCCGGACCGCGGCTGAGGGCTCCGCGGGCCCGCGTACGTGGAGGATTCCCCGGATGGACAGAGCTGATCTCGATCGTCTCCTCGTGATGCTCGACGAATTCGACGGATCGGACCTGCACATCAAGGCCGGCGCGCCCCGCGGATGCGGCTGGCCGGCGCGCTCCAGGTCCTCGACGACGAGCCGGCGTTCTCCGCCGACGAGACCCTCGGCATCGCACTCGACATCATGTCCCCGGACATCCGCGCGATCTTCGAGCGACACCACGAGGCGGACTTCGCGTACAGCCTGTCCGGAACAGGCCGCTTCCGAGTCAACGCGTACTACCAGCGCTCGTCGGTCGCCCTCGCCATGCGGCGGGTTCGCGCGAGCGCCACGACGGTCGAGGACCTCGGTCTGCCCGGCGTCGTGAGCAGGCTGGCCGAGGAGATGCGGGGGTTGGTGATCGTCACCGGTCCGACCGGGTCCGGCAAGACGACGACGCTTGCCGCGATGGTGGACCACATCAACCACACTCGATCGTGTCACGTCGTCACCATCGAGGACCCTGTCGAGTACCTCCATACGGACGACCTGGCCGCGATCGATCAACGGGAAGTGGGGTTCGACACCGATTCGTTCTCCTCGGCGATGCGCGTGGTACTCCGCCAGGACCCCGACGTGATCCTGGTCGGCGAGATGCGCGACATCGAGACGGTCTCCGCTGCACTCACCGCGGCAGAGACCGGTCACCTGGTGCTCTCCACGCTCCACACGATCGACGCGACCGAGACCATCAACCGCATCGTCGACTTCTTCCCGCCCCACCAGCAGAACCAGATCCGCATCAGCCTCGCCGGGTCGCTCAAGGGGATCATCTCCCAGCGTCTGATCCCCGCTGCCGACGGCAAGATCCGAGTGCCGGCGCTCGAAGTGCTGGTCATCAACGGCCGCATCCAGCAGGCCATCGCCGACTCCGACGCCACAGCGGACATCGAGTCGATCATCGCCGAGGGCGAGTACTACGGGATGATGACCTTCGACCAATCGCTCGTGGACCTCATCTCGTCGGGGACCATCACCCTTACCGAGGCGATGTCGACTGCCAGCAACCCCCACGATCTGAAGGTGATGCTCGAGCGCAGGGGCATCATGCAGACGGGTCAACTCGCGGGAAGCCTCGCCTGATCGAGCAGACCGCGGGCGTCAGGCTCGCGCGCCGCCACCGTACTGCTGTCCACAGCCGGTTCGACCGGTTCCGCGCGCCGAATGCCCGGTCTTGCCGGCCCCCCAAACCGGTCGCCGGCAGTGCGCTTTCGTCATCGGCCGAGGGGCCCATTCAGGGTCGATCCAACCTCTCAAGGTCCGCGGCCATCGGACCGATAGAGGTCGTGACGTGCCCGTGCAGTTCCGTGGACGATCGGGCGCGAGGAGTGTTCTCATGGCACAGCTGACCGTTGGCCTCGACATCGGCACGAGCGCAGTGCGCGCGGCCGAGCTCGACGTGAGCAAGGCGCGACCGGTGCTGCTGACCTACGGTCAGGTGGGCCTCCCGCCGGGCTCGCTCGTCGAGGGCGAGATCCGCGACAGCGCCGCGGTGACCGAGGCGATCAAGCGCCTGTGGAAGAACGGCCAGTTCTCCACCTCCTCGGTGATCGTCGGCATCGCAGGACTCCGGGCCATCACCCGCGAGATCGACCTTCCCTACGTGCCCGACGCCGAAGTGGACAGCGCGGTCCGCTTCCAATCCGAGGAAGTCATCCCCTTCCCACCGGACCAGACCATTCTCTCTTCGCAGATCCTCGCCGACTACACCTCGCCCGAGGGCGAGAAGATGCGCCGCATCCTGGTGGCCGCGGCCCACGTCGACCTCGTCAGCGGTGTCATCGACGCGGTAGAAGCGGCGGGCCTGGCCGTCGACGGCGTGGATCTGATCTCGTCGGCACTCGTCCGGGCGATCGGCGTCCAGGACACCACCGAGCAGCCGGAGGCGATCGTCTCGATCGGCGCCGGGCTGACCGTCGTCGTGGTCCATCAGCAGGGGCGCCCCCAGTTCGTCCGCACGATCGGCGCTGCGGGCAATGCGACCACCGCCGCGATCTCTGCTGCCCTCGATCTGCCGATCGCCGACGCAGAGGCGATCAAGCGCCGTATCGGCGAACCCGAACCCCAGATGCAGAGCGCCGACCGAGCCGCACAGGCTTCCATGGTCGAGCTGGTCGGAGAGATCCGCAATTCCATCCAGTACTTCGCCTCCCTGCCGGGTCGCCTGCCGGTCTCACGCGTCCTCGTCACCGGCGGCGGATCCGATCTCGCGGGACTGATCCCGCTGCTCGAAGCGCAGGTTCGTCTCCCGATCCTCACCGTCTCTCCCCTCAGCCGGCTCGACACCTCCCGTCTCGATCTGAGCGAAGAACAGGCGGCCGAAGTCGGGCCGGTGCTTGCGACTCCGATCGGGCTCGCACTGCCTGAACCCGACAAGTCGGTGAAGAAGTTCAACCTGCTGCCGCCCGAGGTCGCGAAGCGCGTGCGGATGAAGCGCATCCAGGATCGCACGCTCATCGGCTGCGCTGCGGTGCTGGTGCTGCTGGTCGCCTTCGGCGGGTGGAAGCTCCTCCAGGTCAACCATGCACAGAACAACGTGAACGGCCTGCAATCGAACATCTCCGGACTGCAGGCGCAGATCCCCAAGTACGACCTCGTGGTCGCTGCCAACGACGCGTACACGGCAGGACTTTCCCGCCGTGCGACCGTACTCAGTTCGGCCGTCGACTGGCCGCTCGCGCTGAACACGCTGATTTCGATCACGCCGGCCAATGCGAAGGTGCAGTCGTTCGAGGGCGTCGAGGCAACCCCTTCGGGAACCTCCGGGTCCACAAGCGGTGCCACCCCCGGCACCTCGTCATCGAGCAGCGCAAGCTCGAGCACGGCGTCGACCTCGAGCACGGCGTCGAGCGCAGGTTCGGGCTCGAGTGCAAGCCCCACATCGGCAGCGATCGGGACGATCAGCCTCAGCGTCAACGGGCCCGGACCGAGCCTGTCGATCTCCGAGTCGTGGATCAACGCGGTGGCCGGTTCGCAGGTCTTCGCGAATCCTCTTCAGGGCAGCACGATCGTCAACCCTGACACGACCATCTCTTTCCCCTTTACGGTCTCGGTCACTCCCTCTGCCAGCCTCGACAAGAACGGGAACCTCAAATGAACACCGCCGCGAGTACCGCATTCCTCTGATGATCGCGGGTGGGGCGTTGGTCGTCGCCCTCCTCCTCTGGGCGGTCCTCATCTCACCACAGAACTCGAAGCTCTCGAGCCTGCAGAACCAGCAGTCACAACTGCAATCGAAGGAAGCCACCCTTCAAGCCAAGCTCGCGACGCTGCGGACCGAGAAGCAGAAGCTGTCGAGTAGTTGCGCGGACCTCGAGAAGATCTCCACACAGATCCCGAGTGTGCAGAGCCCGACCGACATCGACGCCGAGGAGTCCACCTTCGAGAGCCAGTTCAACGGTCTCGCAGCGGCCTCGGGTGTCACGCTCGCGCAGTTCAGCGGGTTCGCCCCTGCGTCGACGACGAGCGGCTCGGCCGCCACCGCGACGCCCTCCACGGCGAGCACGACCGGAAACGTCACCTCCGTGCCCACCAATCTGACGGTGACCGGCAACTACGGCCAGTTGATGGCCTTCATCAACGGCCTCGACAGCTTCCCACGGCTCTTCGTGATCCAGAAGTTCGTCCTCGCCTACGGCTCTCCGGTTGCGGCCAGCTCTGGGTCATCGTCGTCGTCGAGCTCGTCGGCCTCGAGCTCGGGCTCCGCCGCCCTCGGGGAGACCGCGCCCTCCACTCTGGGTCGGTGGGACCCAGACGGCGGCGACCGCCGGCCCGTACAACCTGTCGATCACCGGCTCGATCTTCTACACGTCGACGCCGAACGCCCTCGACGCCTGCTCCAAGGCCACCGCGACGGTCAGGTCCTGAGGCCAGACCAGTCCTCACACCCTGTCGAACACCGACCTCGTCGAACACCCACCTCGTCGAACACCGACCTCGTCGAACACCGACCTCGTCGAACACCGACCTCGTCGAACACCGACCTCGTCGAACACCGACTCGCCGGGGTCTGACGCGGCTCAGATCCCGCTGACCTGCATGTCGCCGATGGCGAGGGTCTGGCCGGCGGCGATGCCGGGCAACCACTCGAGGTCGGCGCCCACCATGTGGACCGACTGGAGCATCCGCTGGAGGGTCGACGCGACGGTGATCTCGCGCACCGGTTCGGCCAGCTTGCCGTCACGGATCATCAGCCCCTCCGCCCCCACCGAGAAGTCGCCGCTGATCGGGTTCACCCCCGAGTGCACGCCGGTCATCGACTGGACGAACAGACCCTCCCCCACCGAGGTGAGCACCCCGGCCTCGTCGAGGCCTTCGGGGCCCGGTGCCAGGGTGAGCGCCCGGCACCCCGGGCCCGGCGTGCCCGCGAAGCCTCCGCGGACCGCCGAACCGGTCGACGCGGCACCCGCCCGCGATCCCGACACGGTGTCGTAGAGGAATCCGCGCAGCATGCCGCCGTCGATGAGCACGTTCCGGCGGCACGCGAGGCCCTCTGCGTCGTAGGTGGCCGCGCCGTACGCCCGCACGTCGGTCGGGTCGTCGACCAACGTGACGAGTGGGACCCCGACCTCCTCGCCGATCCGGCCTGCGAAGAAGGAGCGCCCCTTCGTCACGGCCTCGCCCGAGAGCGCGGCCGACACCACCGACAGCACCGTCGACGCGACCCGGCGATCGAAGACGACCGTCTGGCGACCGGACGGTCCTTTCGCCGCCCCGAGCATCCGGACCGCCCGCTCGACGGCATCGGCGGCCGCCCGCTCGGTGTCGAGCCCCTCGAACCCGCGACCGACGCTGAAGCCGCTGCCGGTCTGGCTTTCCACGCCCTCGCCGGCGATCACCCCGACCGACACGTACCCGGCGGTCTTCCGGCTCGAGGCGGAGATGCCGGTGGTCGATGCGAGCGCGACCTCGACGGACGTGTCGCCGTAGTCCGCGTGGTCGACCTGTCGGATCCTCGGGTCCGCCCCGCGTGCGGCGGCTTCGAGCGCCGAGCGCGAGGTCGACCTTCGCGGTGGTGGGCACCGTGGCCAGCCGCTCGTCGAAGAGGTCGACGGCGACGGCCGGCACGCCGTCGGGCGAGGCGAGCCGGACGTGCTCGTCGGGCGTCGCGAACGCCGCGTTGTCCCGCGCCTCGGCCAGGGTCTCGCCGAGCACCTGCTCCTCGAGCGAGCCGGCCCAGGCGAAGCCGAGCCGGTGGTCGACCACGACGCGGATACCGATGCCCGACGACGACGCGGCGGTGAGCGACTCGACCTCTCCTTCGTAGGCGCGGACCTCCGTCTCGTCGCCGCGGGCGACGTAGACCTCGAGCTCCTCGCCCGTGCGCGCCCACCCGGCGACCCGCTCCGCGAGCCGGGTCAGCGCGTCGAGGCCGCCGCCCACGTCGCCGTGCACGCCGGTGCCGGTCACCGTGGCGCTCATTCGGCCGTCCCCCCGATGGTGACCCCGGTCAGGCGCAGCGTGGCCTGCCCGCAGCCGACCGGGACGCTCTGGCCGTCCTTGCCGCACGTGCCAGGCGTCATCGCGAAGTCGGTCGCGACTGCATCGATCCGCGTGAGGATCTCCGGTCCGTTGCCGATGAGGTTGGCGTCGCGCAGCGGCTCGGTGATCCGCCCGTTCTCGATCAGGTAGGCCTCGGTCGTCCCGAAGACGAAGTCGCCGGTCGTGGTGTTCACCTGGCCGCCGCCGAGCTTCGCGACGTAGACGCCGTGCGGTGTCTGGGCGACGATCTCGTCTGGGTCCTCCTCGCCCGGCAGGAGAAAGGTGTTGGTCATCCGCACCATCGGGAGGTGCTGGTAGCTCTGCCGCCGACCGTTGCCCGACGAGGGCCGGCCCTCGCGACGGCCCCGCAGGTAGTCCCACAAGTAGTCGGTCAGGACGCCGCGGTCGATCAGGACGTTCCGCCGGGCCGGCTTCCCCTCGTCGTCGACGGCGAAAGTGCCCCACTCGGTCGAGACGGTGCCGTCGTCGACGAGGGTGACGAGGGGGCTCGCCACCTGCTGGCCCACCTTGCCGGTGTAGACGGACGCGTCCTTGACGATGTGGTCGGCCTCGAGGCCGTGCCCGCAGGCCTCGTGGAAGAGGATGCCGCCGCTCCCGCCGGCCAGCACGACCGGCACCTCGCCGGAGGGCGCGGGACGCGCCGAGAGCTTGGCGAGCGCGCGCCGGGCCGCCAGCTCCGCGAGGTCCTCGACCGACGCTTCCTCGAACAACTCGAACCCGACCGTGCGCGCGGCCGTCTCGTAGCCCGTCTGGAGGCCCGTATCGCCCACGGCCACGCAGGAGACCGAGAACCTGGTCCTCGCCTGCCGGTCGGACACGAGCAAGCCGTCCGAGTTGGCCACGAGGATCTCGCGCCTCGACCCGCCGCAGCCGGCCTGGACCTGTGAGACCGCGTCCCCCGTACCCCGGGCAGCCTCGTCCGCGCGCCGGAGCAGCTCGAGCGTCTCCTCCTTCGAGCCGAGTCCCGCGAGGGGGGCCTCGTCGCCCGCTCCGGACGGAGCGGAGAGGGGTGCCACCGACGCCGGCCCTCCCGCAGTGCCGCGGGCGATCGCCGACGCAGCCGCAGCCGCCCGCAGGAGACCCTGCTCGCTCAGATCCGAGGTGTGTGCGAAGCCGGTCGTCTCGCCGGAGACCACCCTGATCCCCGCTCCGCGCTCGCGGCCGGAGGAGAGCTCCTCGACCCTCCCGTCGTCGAGGGTCGCGCCGGAATTGGAGCGGTCCTCCGCGAAGACCTCGGCGAAGTCACCGCCGTGCCGCAGCGCCTCGGACAGCACCCGTTCGAGCACGGGGGATTCGATCACGTGAGCCTCCTCGTCCCGCCGACGCGTGTTGGCCGGCGTCTCGCTGCGTCACGTATGGTACCGGCGTGCCTCCCCGCACCGGCCTCTCCGCACGCATCGAGATGAAGGTGACCGAGGGCGACACTGCCGAGGCGCTGCGCACCGGCACCGTCCCGGTGCTGGCCACCCCCCGCCTCATGGCCCTCTGCGAGGAGGCGAGCTGCAAGGCTATCGAGGGCGAGCTCGCCGACCACTGCACCTCGGTCGCGAAACGGCTCCAGTTCGACCATCTGGCACCGGTCGGTGTCGGGGGCACCGTCTGGGCGGAAGCCACCCTGGACCGCATCGAGGGCCGCCGGCTGGTCTTCACCCTTTCCGTCTCGGAGCGGGCGGGACTGGTGGCGGCGGGGAAGCTGGTCAGGGTGGTCGTCGACCGCGAGACCTTTCTCTCGAACGTCCGCTGACCCTCTCGAACGTCCGCTGACCCTCTCGAACGTCCGCTGACCCTCTCGAACGTCCTCTGACGCGCGCCGCGTCCGCTGGCGTTCCCCCTCACAGCCGAGGATCTCTCCCGGACGGCCGGCGCCCGGACGTCGGCCGGATCGGATCGGCTCAGAGGTTCTTGCCGATGACGCCCCCGAGGACACCGCCGATGCCGGCAGCCGCCGCGGGGTGGTCCTCTCCTCCGAGATAGGGCGCCATCGCGTGCGCGAGCACCGGGATCGGCATGCTCTGCAGCCACACGTTGCCCGGCCCGGTCAGCGCGACCAGGTGGTAGCCGTCGTCGCCGAACGCGATGTTCTTGATGCCCTGCACACGGGTGACGGTGAAGCTCACCCGCTCCTCGAAGAGGCCGACGTGCCCGGGGTGGACGAGCAGCGTCTGGCCCGCCGCCAGCTCGTAGGTGGTGATCTCGCCGGAGAGCTCGATCCAGGCCTGACCCTGACCCTCGAGCCGTTGCAGCACGAACCCGTCGCCTCCCCACATACCGCCGCGGAACGTTTGCTGGAGTCCGACGGTGGGCACGATGCCGTCGGTGCCACAGACCCAGCCGTGCCGGTGCACCAGGTAGCCCTGGCCCTCCGCCACGGTGATCGGGAAGATCCGGCCGGGAAGCTTCGCGGCGAAGGCCACCATGCCCTGACCCCCCTCGGCCTCGAACTTGGTCAGGAACAGCCCGCCCCCACCCACGGCACGCTTGAGGCCGCTCATGAACCCCTTCTGGCCGCCGGTCGACGTCGTCTGGCTCATCTGCATGTTGGCGGACATCCACGACAGCTCGCCGTGCGCGGAGATCACCGACTCTCCGGCCTCGAGAACCATCTCGAGCAACGGCATGGTGGAACCCTTGACCTCGGCCTGCATCGGAACTCCTCGTCGGTCGCCGGCCGGACGCCTGGCACCCGGCTCCCCCGTAAGTCTGGTCCTCCGCCGGCCCGAGAGGCGGGACCCTCCGCTCGGGCCGCCGGCCTGTTCCCCGGGTGCCCCGACAGCAGAGCGCGGCTCGCCCACCGCCCGGCCGGCGCCGCGACAGCGGTCGCATGCGACGCCTCTTCCGGTGTCGGTCGCCGCCCGATCCGGACCGGATCCGACCGCCGAAACCACCGATCACGCCGCCGGGGCGCTGGTAGCCTGAACCGGACGACACCTCTTCGCCCATGATCCTCGAACACATCAACAGCCCGGCCGACCTGCGGGATCTCCAGCCCGACGAGCTGACCGCGCTGTGCACCGAGATCCGTGAGTTCATCGTCGACGCGGTGATGGCCTCGGGTGGACACCTCGGCTCGAACCTCGGCGTCGTCGAGCTCACCCTGGCGCTGCACCGGACCTTCGACTCGCCGAGAGACGTGCTGCTCTGGGACACCGGGCACCAGGCGTACGTCCACAAACTCGTCACCGGCCGGCGCGAGGCCTTCACGACGCTCAAGCAGGCCGGCGGCCTCTCGGGTTACCCCAACCGGGCCGAGTCCGAGCACGACTGGGTCGAGAACAGCCACGCGTCGACGATCCTCAGCTACGCGCACGGCCTCGCCAACGCCTTCGAGCTCCAGGGGACCGAGCGGCGGGTGGTGGCAGTCGTCGGCGACGGCGCGCTCACCGGCGGGATGGCCTACGAGGCGCTCAACAACCTCGGCCACTCGGGCAAGCGGGTCCTCATCGTCCTCAACGACAACGGACGGTCGTACGCGCCGACCATCTCGCGGCTGTCGCTCTCCCTGACCCACCTGCGGCTCAACCCGTCCTACGTCCAGGCGCGTCAGCGGATCCGCCAGATCCTCCGCGAGCTGCCCGGTGTCGGCGAGCTCGCCTACTCCGGTGTGCACGGCCTGACCAGCGCCCTCCGCGAGGTGGTCACGCCGCACACCTTCTTCGAAGCCCTCGGGATCCGCTACGCCGGACCCATCGACGGGCACGACGTCGCCGGGGTCGAGCAGGCGCTCGCTCAACGCGGCCGAGTGGCCAGGACCCATCGTCGTGCACGTGCTCACGCAGAAGGGCCGTGGTTACGCGCCGGCGGAGGAGGACGACATCCAGCGCCTCCACGACGTCAAGGGCACGCCGGCGACCGGCGGTCCCGAAGGACCCGACCACGTTCCGCCGACGACGTACACCCACGCGTTCACGCGGTCCCTCGTACGAAACGCCGAGACCGACCCCCGGATCGTGGCGATCACCGCCGCCATGCCGGGGCCGACCGGCCTGCTCCCCTTCGAGGCCCGGTTCCCGGACCGCTTCCTCGACGTGGGCATCGCCGAACAGCACGCGGTCACCGCGGCCGCCGGCCTCGCGATGGGCGGGATGCGCCCGGTGGTGGCGGTCTACTCGACCTTCTTCACCCGGGCCTTCGACCAGGCCAACCTCGACGTCGGGCTGCACCGGCTCCCGGTCGTCTTCGCGCTCGACCGGGCCGGCATCACCGGCGACGACGGTCCGAGCCACCACGGGGTGCTGGACATGGCGCTCGGGCTCGCCGTGCCCGGCATGACCGTGTTCGCCCCCTCCTCGGCGCACGAGGTCGAGACGATGCTCGAGACCGCGCTCGGGCTCGAGGGGCCGGCGATGATCCGCTTCCCGAAGACCCCCGCCCCGCCCTCGGACCCGGCGTCGGTCGGATCCGGCCTCGAGGCCCGCCTGATCCGCCAGGGCGACGGGTCGTCGGTCTGCCTCCTCGCGGTGGGCAAGATGCTCGCCGCCTGTGAGGGCGCCGCCGCACTGCTCGCCGATTCGGACATCGACGCCACGGTCTGGGACGTCCGGGTGGTGTCCCACCCGGACCAGGCGATGCTCGCCGACGCCGCCGGGCACCGCCTGGTGGTGACGGTCGAGGACGGCATCCGTCAAGGGGGCGCGGGCATGTACCTCGCCGAGGCCCTGCGCGCCTCCCTCCCCACAGGGGCCGCGCCTCCGGTGGTGGAGCTCGGCATCCCGCGCGCCTTCCTCGCGCAGGGCAAGGCCGACCGCATCCTGGCCGAGCTCGGCCTCGACGCCGAAGGTGTCGCGGCGACCGTGCACAGCACGTTGAAGACGATCCCCGAGTTCGTCGAGCCCCTTCCGACCGGACCGACGACCCTGCCCCGCACGATCCTCGGTCCCGACGGCACCGACTGACTGCGGGCCGCGCCACACCGACGAGCGATCCGCGATCGGCCACCGGAGGCGGTTGCCGCAAGAATAGAAACGTGTTCTACTTGAGTTCCCGATGACGACCTTCAACCTCGCAGACCTTTTCGAGGCGGCCGTCGACGCCTACGGCGACCGCGAGTACCTGGTCGCAGGGGGTGAGCGCCGTACCTACGCCGCGATGGAAGCGCGTGCCAACCAGCTCGCCCACTTCCTCGCGGCCCAGGGGATCAAGGCCGGCGACCACGTCGGGGTCTACGCGCTCAACAGCGCCGAGTGGGTCGAGACCGCATGGGCCGTATTCAAGCTGCGGGCGGTCTGGATCAACATCAACTACCGCTACGTGCGCGACGAGCTTCGCTATCTCTTCGCCAACGCCGACCTGGTGGCGCTCGTCTACCAGGCGCAGTACGCGGAGCGGGTGGCGGCGCTCCGCGACGAGCTGCCCGACCTCCGCCTGCTCGTCGGCATCGACGACGGGTCGGGTGCACCGCTCGCGGAGGGAAGCGTCCCCTACGAGGAAGCGCTCGCGTCGGGGTCGCCCGAGCGGGACTTCGCACCACGGTCGAACGACGACCACTACGTGCTCTACACCGGCGGAACCACCGGGCTGCCCAAGGGCGTCGTGTGGCGGCACCAGGACGTGTTCTACGCGTTGGGGGGGGGTGTCGACCCGAGCACCAACACCCGCGTGCAACGCCCGGAGGAGATGGTCGAGAAGGGACGCGGTGGTGCGCTGACCCTGCTCCCCATCGCGCCGCTGATGCACGGGGCCACCCAGTGGTGCATCATGGGCCAGAGCTTCGTCGGGAACAAGACCATCCTCGTCCCCAAGTTCGAGCCGCACGAGGTCTGGCGACTGGTCGAGTCCGAGCGTGTGAACTCGGTGATGATCACCGGCGACGCGATGGGCAAGCCGCTCATCGAGGCGCTCGACGACCCGCAGGCCTCCTACGACCTGTCGTCGCTACTGGCGGTGACCTCATCGGCCGCGCTCTTTTCGGCGCCGGTGAAGGACGAGTTCTTCCGGCACTTCCCGAACCTGGTGATCGTCGACGCCGTCGGGTCCTCCGAGTCCGGCAACAACGGCATGGCCACGATGACCAAGGGCGGAACCGCCATGAAGAGCGGCCCCACGGTCAGCGTGCTCGGCGACACCGTGGTCTTCGACGAGGACCTGAAAGCCGTCGAGCCCGGCTCGGGCACCATCGGCAAGATCGCCGCGCTCCGGCGACATCCCGGTCGGCTACTACAACGATCCGGCGAAGACCGCCGAGGTCTTCATCGAGGTCGACGGGATGCGCTACGTCATGCCGGGTGACTTCGCCACCGTGGAGGTCGACGGCACGATCACGCTGCTCGGCCGCGGCTCGGTGTCGATCAACTCCGGAGGCGAGAAGATCTTCCCCGAGGAGGTCGAATCCGCGGTCCGTTCGCATCCGGAGGTGTTCGACGCGATCGTGGTGGGCGCGCCCGACGAGCGCTGGGGGCAGCGGGTGGCCGCGATCGTCGCACCGAGGAGCGGGCGGAACCCGACGCTGCCCGAGATCCAGGAGCACTGCCGCACCTCGATCGCCGGCTACAAGGTCCCCCGCCAACTCCACGTCGTCGAGGCGATCGTCCGCTCGCCGAGTGGCAAGCCCGACTACCGATGGGCGGCCGAGGTCGTCGCCGAGGTGCCCGCCGAATCCGACGCGGGCGGCGCGCGCGCACTTCGGCCTGAACCGCAGCGGAGCGATGCCGGTCGAGCTCGGCGAGCTGGTGACGCCCTCCACCTGCGCGGTCCTCACCATGGAGATCCAGCGCGGGGTGATCGGTGACCTGACCTCCTTCCCCGAGCTCGCGGACGCCGCCGAGACGGTCGGCGTCGTGCCGCACACGGCCCGGCTCCTCGCCGCCGCCCGGACACACGGCGCCCGGGTCGTCCACTGCACCGCCGAGTTCCGCGCGGACCGTGCGGGGTCGACTGCGAACTGCCAGCTCATCGCCGCCATGCACCGCCGGCCGGCGCACCTGCTGCACGGCACCGCGGCGACCGAGCTCATCGCCCCGCTCGGTCCGGCGGACACCGACCTCGTCTCCGCCCGGCTCCACGGCGTGTCGCCCTTCACGGGCACCTCGCTCGACATGCTGCTCCGCAGCCTCGGGGTGCAGACCGTGGTGGCGACCGGTGTCTCGGTCAACCTCGGCGTACTGGGGCTGGTCATCGAGGCGGTGAACCTCGGTTACCAGGTGGTCGTGCCCCGCGACGCGGTGGCCGGCATCCCGGCCGACTACGCGGACGCGCTCCTCGAGCACACCTTCCCGCTGGTGTCGACCCTCACCACGGTGGACGAGATCGTCCGCTCGTGGGAGTCGGACAAATCCTGAGCTCCTCGTCCTGTGCGCCTCGTCTTGTCCGTCTGGTCCTGAGCACCTGGTCCTGAGCGCCTGGTCCTGAGCGCCTGGTCCTGAGCGCCTGGTCCTGAGCGCCTGGCCCGGACGTGACGCCAGGCACGAGCGGCCGGCCACGGGTGACGAGCCGTCCCCGGGCTACCCGGGCTACCCGGGCTGGGGGCGAACGGCCCTCGGACGTGGGATATCTAGAGGTTCCGCGTGCCGTCGAGCTGGATCATCGCGTTCGTCGGCAACTCCTCGACCGTGATGTCGGGGATCGGACGGGTGAACGTCGGGTACTTGCGCACTGCGTTCTGCCGGTAGCGGGTCGTCGAGTGGACGGGGTCCGGGTCGAACTGCGGAATGACCTTCGTCCCGAAGACCTCGAGCATCTCGAGGACCTCCTCGTGCTCGAAGGAGTCGGACGGGAGGCCGAACACGAGCTGGTCGCAACCGACCGTCTGGTAGCGGCTGGCCTGTTCGGCGACCTCGTCGGGCTCGCCGCAGAGCAGCCAGCCCTCCTTGATCAGGTGGTCGAGCATCTCCTCGTCGCTGATGGTGTGCGGCCGCTCCGGCCAGATCGGGACACCCTCGGCGTGGGGGATGGTGTCGTGGTAGTTGCACACGAGCGAGTACAGATAGCCCCGTCCCCGCCGGAGGGCCACCTTGCGGGCCCGCTTGCGGTCGCTCAAGCAGATGACCGCGTTCGTCATCATGACGTTGTCGTTCTTGAACTGCCCGAGTGGCTCGGTGCAGGCCGCGATGCCCTCCTTGTAGGCGTCGATTCGGCCCTTCAGGCTGTAGACGGGCTCGAAGTTGAACGCGATCGCACCGATCCCGAGCTCGCCCGCCTGGGTGAAGGTGCCCGGGTTGCCGCATCCCACCCAGATCGGCGGGTGCCCCTTGCCCTGGTAGGGCTTCGGGAGGATGTTGTGAGGATACGGCACGGTGAAGTGCTCGCCCTCGAACATGTAGTCCTTCTCCTCCCACATCCTCGGGATCTCGCGGATCACCTCGTTCCACTCGGCCTTGGTCGAGTTCTTGTCGAGGATGTTGAACGAGGCGATCTCGTGGCTGCCCGCGCCGCGGCCCGTCCCCCACTCGAACCGTCCCTCGAGGAGGTGGTCGAGCATCATCACCCGCTCGGCCGAACGCACCGGATGGTTGACCCGTGGCGAGAGGTTCATGATGCCGGTACCGATGTGGATCCGCTCGGTGGCATGGGCGAGGTAGCCCATCACCACCTCGGGCGCCGACATGTGGCTGTACTCGGTGAGCGAGTGGTGCTCGCCGACCCAGACGTACTTCCAGTTGTGCTTGTCCGCCTCGACGGCGTAGGCGATCTCGCGCCGGAGCATCTCGTGCTCGCACTCGGGGTCGTGGGCCGCCTGGCCCGGAAGGTAGCCGTTGATGAAGATCCCGAACTCCATGGCGATGGTCTCCTCTCGATCCGCGTCTCGAGCCACGCCTGGCGCGGCGTCACGGTAACACGACAATTTGCGAAATTGCAACGCGTTCCAGATTTGTGCCTAGGAAGCCCCACCTCGGGGCCCTGTCGGGACGCCGTCGCCTGTGCGAGACGGTCAGGGAGGGAGCGGAGGGAGCGATGCCGACCATCGACCAGCTCATCCGCCGGCAGGAGGGCGACAGCCGGACCGGGCTGCTCTTCGCCGACCGCAGCTGGACCCACGACGAAGTGCTCCGTCGCCAGGCCGAGCGGGCGGCGCTCCTCTCGTCGCTCCGGCGTACCGGGCCGTTCCACGTCGCGCTCCTGCTCGACAACGTCCCCGAATTCGTGTTCTGGCTCGGCGGCGCCACCATGGTCGGTGCGGTCGTCGTCGGCGCCAACCCGACCCACCGCGGGAGAGGAGCTGGCCCGTGACCTCTCCCACACCGAATGCCAGCTCCTCGTCACCGACGCCTCCCATCGGTCTCTCGTGGAGGGCCACGACCTCGGCGCCTCCCTCCCTGCGGACCGGATCCTCGTCATCGACGACCACACCGGCGACCTCGACCCGGCAAGCGCATACGGCAGCCTCCTCGCCGGATTCGCGGGTGCCCCGCTCCCCGATCCGGAGCAGACCGCGATCACCGAGCAGACCCTCGGACTGCTGCTGTTCACCTCGGGCACGTCGGGCGCGCCCAAGGCCTGTCGCTGCAGCCAGGGGCGGCTGGCAGGCATCGGCTCGACCGTCGCGCAGATGTTCGAGATCACCGCGGACGACGTCTGCTACCTCGCGATGCCGCTGTTCCACTCGAACGCGTTGATGGCCGGATGGGCGCCGGCCGTCTCTGCTGGGGCTGGCGCCGCGCTCCGTGAGCGGTTCAGCGCGTCGGGCTTCCTCGACGACGTGCGGCGCTTCGGCGTCACCTACTTCAACTACGTCGGCAAGCCGCTGTCCTATGTCCTCGCGACCCCCGAGCGACCCGACGACGCCGACAACCCCCTTCGCCGCGCATTCGGGAACGAGGCCGCGCCCGGCGACGTCGCGTGGTTCGCCGAGCGCTTTGGCTGCACCGTCCAGGACGCCTACGGCTCGACCGAGGGCGGCGCCTCGGTCCAGCGGACACCGGACACGCCCCGCGGCGCGCTCGGGCGCGCCCTCCCGGACACGCTCGTCCTCGACCCGGCGACCGGCAGGGAGTGCCCGCGGGCGCGCTTCGACGAGCACGGGCAGCTCCTCAACGCGGACGAGGCGATCGGCGAGCTGGTGTCGACCACCGGCGGAGCCGGATTCGAGGGGTACTGGCACAACGAGACGGCCGAACGGGACCGGGTCCGTGACGGCCGCTACTGGACCGGCGACCTCGCCTACCGCGACGAGGACGACTTCTTCTACTTCGCCGGACGCGACTACGACTGGTTGCGGGTGGACGGCGAGAACTTCGCCGCAGCCCCGGTCGAGGAGGTGCTCCAACGGCACCCCGACGTCGTGCTCGCGTCGGTCTACGCGGTCCCGGACGCAGCGGTCGGCGACCAGGTCATGGCGACGCTCTTGCTGCACCCCGACGCTGTGTTCGACCCGGAGGGATTCGCCGCGTTCCTCGCCAGCGAAGAGGACCTCGGCACCAAGTGGTCCCCGCGGTACGTGCGGATCACCGAAGACCTCCCCGAGACCGCGACGAGCAAGGTCTTGAAGCGGATACTGCGGGCCGAGCGCTGGCGCTGCACGGATCCCGTCTGGTGGCGACCCGAACTCGGCGCGCCGTACCGCCGGCTCCTCCCCGAGGACGCCGACCGACTCGACCGGGCGGTCGCCGGGCGCTGACTCCTTTGCGGCCGGCCCGGCGGCGCGGCGGTCCGAGGGCGCGGTCCGTCCGGCGGCGCGACCAGTCCGGCGGGCTGCTCAGGCGTACGCCGTCGCGAGCGCCGACCGCAGCTGGTCCGCCGCGGTCCCCACCTGCTCGATCTGTGCCACGACGCCCGAGCTCTGCACCGCGGCCAGATAGCCGGTGAGATCGGGGCCGGTCGCCGACAGTCGCGTGAGCGTCGCGGACGCCTGCGACGCCGCGTTCTCGGCGGCGGTGACGTCCCCGGACACGTCGCCCGGATAGTCGATCCCCGAGATCGTGGACGTAAACTGCCGCAGATCGGCGGCGAGCCCGGCATCGTTGGACTCGAAGCACTGCGCGACCGACGCGGGGTTGCTGTTCTGCTGGCACGCCTGGCCCTGTACGTCGAATTGCTGGAACCGGTCGCCGAGCGTCGCGACGGCGCTGTTGGTCTGGTCCTCGGCGAGCGTGCGGGCGCTCGTCACCCCGAGGAACGTCGGTATCGCCACGAAGTAGCTGACGTACGCGAGCGCACCGAGCACGAAGAAGACCACGACAAGCCGGCGAGCCCCCGGCGTGAGGAGCAGCCGCCAGCGCTCGTCGCCGAGGAAGCTCGGAGCGCCCATCGTGGGCGGGGCACCGGGCAGCGCTGCTCCGGGCGGGGCGACCGGCGTCGTCGTCCCGGGTCCACCGGAGAAGAACGAGCCGCCGACCGGCGCGCCCGCGGCCGGCATGCCTCCCGCCGAGGACGGCGGCACCGCGGGACCGGGCGGCCAGGGCTGGGGCGAGGTCCCGGGTGGTGGTGGTGGTGACGATGGTGCTGATGGTGGTGGCAGCAGCGGCAGGGACGGCAGTCCGGCCGACGCTGGTCCGGCGGCCGCAGCAGTGGCGTGCAGATCGGGGATGGCGAGCGGAACCGGTGCGGTGCCCGAAGCGGCCGGAGGCGCGGCCGGTGGTGGTGGCGGTGGTGGCGGCGGCGGCGTCGGTGGCGGTGGCGGTGGTGGTGGTGGTGCGGCCGGTGGCACGAGTAGGGGAACGGCGGGGGGCGGTGGAGGCTGTCCGTAGGGGGTGGGAGGGGGCGGGGTGCCGTACGCTCCGGAACCTCCGAAGTCCGGCGGCTGGTCGTACGGAGGTGGCGGTGGCGGTGGCGGCACGAGGCCCCCACCCCCACCTGGGGGAGGTGGGTAGTACGTCCCGTCCCCCATCACGCCGGCTGGCTGGAACGACGTCACCATCATGTAGAAGCCCTCGTACCTGATGCGGTAGCGGAGCGCGGCAGCGGTCGCACCGAACATCCACCCGGGCGGCTCGCCGCGCACCAGGGTGGCCACCCACAGCACGATCGAGAAGACGGCCATGCCCAAGCCGAGGGCGCCGGCGACGATGCCCGCCGGGATCGCGAGGAAGTACCGGAAGAACACCGCCCAGCGGTTCAGGCGGCCCGTGCGCACCGCGACGTCGACGGGGTAGCCGGGCGACGGATCGAGCGAGAAGGGCGGGTAGGCGTCGGTCAGCAGAAAGGCGTAGGCGCTGACCCTCGCCTCCCATCGGAGATAGCCGCGGAGGAACTCGGCGATGGGGTCGGGCAGCCGACCGGTGAAGAGCGCGGCGAACCAGCCCACCACCACGAGCACCAGCGCGGCGACACCGATGAACCACAGCACGAAGACCTGCGGGATGACGAGGATCACCCGGAAGAACACCGTCGCCCGTCGCTGGCGTTGCGGCGTGCCGAAGGAGACCTCGACCGGTGTCGATCGATCACGGTCCGCCGTTGCCAGCATCGCCACCACGACGCTCCTCCACCGGCCTCGAGCTGCGGTTCATCCGCCCCCGGCGGCCGCACGGCCGTGGGCCGAACGTACCAGTGCCTCCCCTCGCCGACGCGGATGCTGGAACGTCGGAGCCCGCACGCCCCGCGCTCCGAATGCGCCGCACGACCTTCGCGGAGCACCCGGCATGGCGCGCGTCAGCTCAGCGGTCGACCCCGAGGACCAGCCCGCTGGTCGGGACGCCCGTCCCCGCGGTCACGAGCACGTGCTCGACGTCGGCGACCTGGTTGACCGACGTCCCCCGGACCTGTCGGACACCCTCTGCGATCCCGTTCATGCCGTGCAGGTACGCCTCGCCGAGCTGGCCTCCGTGGGTGTTGACGGGCAGGCCACCTCCGACCTCGATGTTGCCGTCACGCACGAACTCCTTGGCCTCGCCCTTCGCGCAGAACCCGAGCTCCTCGAGCTGGTAGAGGACGTACGGCGTGAAGTGGTCGTAGAGCACCGCGGTCTGGATGTCCTCGGGCCCGAGGCCAGACGTCTCCCACAGCTGCCGTGCGACGACAGCCATCTCACCGAGGCCGCAGAGGTCGTCGGCGTAGTAGGAGGTCATCATCTCCTGGCCCGGTCCGGAGCCCTGCGCGGCAGCCTCGATCACCGCGGGCACGCCCGGCAGGTCGCGCGCCCGCTCGAGCGAGGTGACGACGAGCGCCTGACCGCCGTCGGTTTCTTGGCAGCAGTCGAGCAGGTGGAGCGGCTCGACGATCCACCGCGACGCCTGGTGCTCCTCGAGGGTGATCGGCTTCTCGTAGAACCAGGCCTTCGGATTGTTGGCAGCGTGCCGGCGGTCGGCGACCGCCACCCGACCGAGGTCCTCGGAAGTCGCACCGGTCACGTGCAGATAGCGCTGTGCGGCCATCGCCACCCACTGCGCGGGCGTGAGCAGGCCGAAGGGCGCGTACCAGGCGAAGTTCGCGGTCTCCGCGTTGGGGACGGGCGGCCGGTTCTGCACGCCTGCCCCGAAGCGGTTGCCCGACCGCTCGTTGAAGGCCCGGTAGCAGACCACGACGTCCGCGATCCCAGCATCGACCGCCATCGCGGCCTGCTGGATGGTCCCGCAGCCGGCGCCGCCGCCGTAGTGGATCCGGCTGAAGAAGGTCAGCTCGCCGATTCCGAGGCTGCGCGCGATCTCGATCTCTGGATTGGTGTCGGCACTGAAGGTCACCAGCCCGTCGACGTCCGCCGGAGCGATGCCCGCGTCACGGAGCGCATGGTCGACCGCTTCGGCAGCGAGCCGGAGCTCGCTCCGCCCCGACTCCTTCGAGAACTCCGTCGCGCCGATGCCGACGACGGCCGTCTTGCCGGTGAACGAGTAGCTCTGAGCGCTCATCGGGCCGCACCCGCAGGACCCGCCCGTCCCGACGCGGCCGAGGTCGACCGTGACGGTAGACGCAGGCGGACGGTCCCGCTCACGTGGTCGCCGAGCGAGTTGGCACCGCGGATGCCGAGCTCGATCGACCCGAACCCGTCCGACCCGGCCGCCTCGTCCTTTGCGGTCACCGATCCGGTCAGGGTCATGGTGTCACCGGGGTAGTTGGGTGCGCCGAGCCGGATGTCGACGTCGGTCAACACCCCTCCGGGCCCGCTCCAGTCGGTCACGAACCGGCCGACGAGGCCGTTCGTCGACAGGATGTTCATGAAGATGTCCTTCGAGCCCCGCTCGACCGCGAGACCGGGGTCGTGGTGGACGTCCTGGTAGTCGCGGGACGCGATGGCGGTCGAGACGATCAGCGTGCGGGTCAGGGGGATCTCCAGCTCGGGAAGCGCGTCGCCGACGGAGACCTCCTCGAACGCACGAGTCGTCGAGCGGAACTGCGGTGTCCCGGTAGCAGCAGTCACGCCCGGGCCTCCTGCTCGCGGCGCTTCCAGTCGACGACCTGACGACCCAGCCGTCCGAGGTGGGCACCTCCGGAGCCGAGCTCGAGCTCGATCTGCTTGCCCCAGAGGAAGTAGCGGTGGATCGGGTAGGAGATGTCCGCGCCCATGCCCCCGTGCAGGTGCTGGGTGGTGAACACGGCCCGCGAGCCGGCCTCCGACGCGAACCACGAGGCGACGGTCACCGCGCGTTCGGCGTCGAGACCGTTGTCGATGCGCCAGGCCGCCTGCCACATCGTCACCCGCATCGACTCGGTGTCGATGGCCGCGTCCGCCGCCTTCAGCATCGTTCCCTGGAAGGTCGACAGCGGCCGGCCGAACTGCTCCCTCGTGTTGAGGTAGGCGGCCGTCTGGGCGACCGCGGCCTCCGCGATCCCCACCTGCAGCGCGCAGAGGCCGGTCCAGGCCCGCAGCAGCATCCAGTCGAGGAGGTCGCGGCCCTTCGCAGGATCGCCGCCTGCGAGCAACTGGTCTCCGCCCACCTCGACCTCGTCGAGATGGAGGTGGGGGTGGATCTCGCGGTTGGTGGTGACCGCCCGCTCCCGCCGCACCCCGGTCGAGGCGGGGTCCACTGCCGCGATCACGACACCCCCGTCGAGGACCGCAGGGACGAGCACCCGGTCGGCGACATGTGCGAAGGGAACCGAGCGCGCCGACCCCGACAGCGCGACACCCCCTCCGGCCCGACGCGTTCGCGACGACCGGAGGACGACCCTCACCCCCGACCCCCAGGTCCGCGGCGACATCGGCGAGCGCTCCGGTCAAGACGACAGAACCGTCCACCACGCCGGGCAGCAGCGACGAACGGAGCTCGTCGCTGCCGAACTCGCCGATCGGCATCGCGCCAAGGACCACCGTCGCCCACAGCGGGACGGGCGCGACCACCTTGCCCTGTGCTTCGAGCACCATCGCGGCCTCGAGCATCCCGTAGTCGCCACCGCCCTCCGCTCCGGGCACGCAGAGGCCCAACAGGTCGGCCTTGGCCAGTTCCGCCCAGACCTCGCGGTCGATCCGGTCCTCGGTCGCCTCGACCTGCTCGACGCGTTCGGGGGTCACCAGACCCGCGAAGACGCCCTCGGCGGCCTCTCGCACTGCCTCCTGCTCGTCGGTGAAGGTGAATTCCATCAGCGCTCACCTCCTCGGTCTCCCCCGACTGCCCGGTCTCCCCCGGCTGCTCGGTCTCCCCCGACTGCCCGGTCTTCCCCGGCGGGAACGAACACAGGGAGGGTGAGGTCGTCGTCGAACGCCTCGAAGGTCGCGACCACCGGCATCCCGATCGCCATCACCTCCGGCGCGATGTCCTTCACGTTCGCCACGAGACGGGTCCCCTCCTCGAGCTCGATCAGCGCGACGACGAGCGGGTAGTCGAACGCCGGCACCTGCGGGTAGTGGTTCACGACGAAGCTGTAGACGGTCCCTCGGCCCGACGCGACGACGGTGTCCCACTCGAACGACCGGCACTGCGCGCAGGCAGGCCGCGGCGGGTGCCGGAGCGTCCCACAGGACGTGCAGCGCTGGATGAGCAGCTGGTGACGCCTTGCTCCTTCGAAGAAGAAGGAGTTGTCCTGGGTGAGCGCGGGGCGTGGGCGCTTGGGGCGCACCGACGGACCGCTCCCCTCGGCAGTGCCGGCGCTCGTCTTGGGACGGAATTTGAGAATGCGGAAGCGCATCGTCGCCACCAGCTCGCCGTGTTGGTCGCGGTACTCGAGCCGGTTGGTGACGAAGTGGCCCGTCCCGAGCGCGGTCTCCTTCTCGGACGAGACCGCGTCGATGACCGAGGTCAGCTCGAGCCGGTCACCGAGCACCAGCGGGCGCTCGTAGTGCTGGGTGCAGTTCGTCGCGACCACCGAGGTGAACCCGCCCTCGTCGAGCAGCGCCATCAGCCTGTCGCTCGGCGAGTCGGCCGACACCGCGCCCGCTGCCCGGGCCGCGTCGGCGTCGAGGCTCGCGCGGAGGCCACGCATGATCCACGCCTGCAGCATCGTCGGCGGTGCGACGATCCCCGGGAACCCGGCAGCGCGCGCAACCTCCTCGTCGACGTAGACGGGGTTGAAGTCGCCCATGGCCTCGACCCAGTGCCGGATCATCGGCTGGTTGACCGGGTCGGGCGCGACGGTCGGCTCGCCCGAGGACAGGCCGACGAAGGCCTGCAACCTGGCGTCGAACGACAGGTCGGCGGGACCGTCGGGGGCCACGTCGGGCGTCTCGGTCCGCGCCGAGCTCATCGCGCCGCCCGCTTCATACCCAGACCGGCCATCGCCAGGATCTCGCGCTGCACCTCGTTCACGCCGCCCCCGAAGGTGTTGATCTGCGCCTGACGGCCTGCCCGCTCGAGATCGCCGTGGAGCACGGCTCCGGGGGTGCCGGGCACGAGGTAGCCCGCCGACCCGACGATGCCGAGGAGCCGCCGGTAGATCTCGACGGCCGACTCGGTCCCGAACACCTTGACCGCGGAGGAGTCGGCGGGTCCGAGCGTCCCGTCGCCGACCGCGCCGGTCATCCGCCAGTTGAGGAGGTGCAGCGCCTCGAGCAGCGCGTAGGTGCGGGCGAGGTCGGCCTGGATCCAGGGGACCTCCTCCAAGTGCTGGCCGAACACCCAGTCGGCCACCTCGTCCCACAGCCGGAAGGCGAGCGCGCTCGCCGCGGCGAGTCCCACCCGCTCGTGGTTGAGCTGTCCGGTGATGAGCCGCCATCCCTCGTTGACCTCTCCGACGAGTGCCGAGCGGGGCACCCGGACCCCGTCGTAGTAGGAGGCGGTGGTCGCCACGCCGCCGACCGTCACGATCGGGGTGCACGAGAACCCCTTCGCAGAGGTCGGCACCATCAGGATGGAGATGCCCTTGTGCTTGGGCGCGTCGGGATCTGTCCGCACCGCGAGCCAGATGTAGTCGGCGTTGTCGGCACCACTGGTGAAGACCTTGTTGCCGTTGATCAGCCATTCGTCGCCGTCGAGGACCGCGCTCGTCCGCAGCGACGCGAGGTCGGTGCCGGCGCCGGGCTCGGTGTAGCCGATGGCGCAGTTGATCTCGCCGCCGAGGATCCCCGAGAGGAAGAACTGCCTCTGCTCGTCGGTGCCGTGGCGCATGAGCATCGGGCCCACGGTGTTGAGGGTCACGAACGGGAAGGGTGCGCGGGCACGCTGGACCTCGTTGAAGAAGATGAACTGGTCGCTCGCCGGGCGCCCCTGGCCGCCGTATTCCTTCGGCCACCCGATCCCCAGCCACCCGTCCTTGCCCATCTTGCGGACCGCGGCACGAAAGGCCGCGCCACCCTCGTTCTCCGAATCGAGGGCCGCCCTGACCTCATCGGTCAACAGGTCTGCGAAGTACGCCCGCAGCTCTGCCCGGAGCGCGACCTGCTCAGGCGTCTCCTCGAGGTGCATGGCCCGTATCCCTCCACTTTCCGACATCGCTGACATGAGACATCGACGACATGGCACCCGCCCGTCGACGACCTGCGGCCGCGGCGGACGACCAGGCCTGTCCCGGAGCGTGCAGCGATGCCGGTGCCAGAGCTCGCCCGTGCGGCCCAGTCCCCCGCATCACCGTTCGACCCCCGGCACCGCGTACCACGGCGACCGTGCTCGACGCCACCGGTCCGACCGAGGTTGGAAGTGCCGGGACGACTCCCCTATGATAACTGATACACGTTCTAGAAATTGCCGCCGTGCGGTGACCGTCGACCCGGCCGACCGCCCGAACCGCGGGCGGGGGGAACACCGGCGGTGCGAACACCACCCGGCGGACCACGGTCGCGAGGTTGTCGCGACGTCCTGTGCAGCGCCGGTCGATTCGGTGCTGTTCTCTCCGGGGAGGGGTTCATGGAGCTGGCCGACATCGACCTTGCCGATCCGGGGAATTTCGTCGACGCGGTCCCCCACGACTGGTTCGCCAAGCTCCGGCGCGAGGCGCCCGTGCAGTGGCATCCCGATCCGAACGGTTTCGCCGAGGGGTTCTGGTCGATCACCCGCTACGACGACTGCGTCGGTGTCAACCGCGACTACGAGCATTTCTCCTCGTACCGCTCGGCGACCCTCTTCCACGACTTCGACGACGAGGTCCTCGCGCAGCAGCGGATGATGATGCTCAACATGGATCCGCCGATGCACACACGGTACCGGCGACTCGTGAACAAGGGCTTCACCCCGCGGATGATCCGCGACCTCGAGCAGCGGGTCGTGAGCTCGACGGACTCCATCCTCGACACCGTGTGCGAACTCGGGACCGCCGACTTCGTCGAGCAGGTCGCGGCCGAGCTGCCGCTCCAGGTGATCGCCGAGCTCATGGGGGTCCCACAAGAGGATCGCCACCGGGTGTTCGACTGGTCCAACCGGATGGTCGGCTCCGAGGACCCCGAGTACCAGATCGCGCCGGAAGCGAGCACCCAGGCGTCGATGGAGCTCTACGCCTACGCCGACGAGCTCTGCGCGAAGAAGCGGCTCGATCCGCACCAGGATCTGCTGAGCATCCTCACCCTGGCCGAGATCGACGGGGACGCGCTGAACCAGCTCGAGCTCGACCTCTTCTTCCTCCTGCTCGCGGTGGCCGGCAACGAGACCACCCGCAACCTGATCTCCGGAGCGATGGTCGCCTTCTTCGACCATCCCGACCAGTGGGACCGCCTCCTCGCGGACCGGTCGCTCCTGCCCGGGGCGATCGAGGAGATGCTCCGCTTCGTCTCACCGGTCATGCACTTCCGCCGGCAGGCGGTCGCGGACGTGGTCATCGGCGACCAGAAGATCAGCGAAGGAGACAAGGTCGTGTTCTGGCACATCTCGGCCAACCGCGACGAGACCGTTTTCGCCGACCCCGACTCCTTCGACATCGGCCGCGCGCCGAACAACCACATGGCTTTCGGCGGCGGGGGACCCCACTTCTGCCTCGGGGCGAACCTGGCCCGCATGGAGATCCGGGTGATGTTCGACCGGCTCCTCGACCGGCTGCCCGACATCAGGCTCGACGGCAAGGTCCAGCGCCTCCGCTCCAACTTCATCAACGGTGTCAAGCACATCCCGGTGGCCTTCACCCCTTCCGCACCGCTCGGCTGAGCCCCGGCCGACGGACCACGCGAGCCAACTGCACCCGGCCTCCACCGATGCGCTACCACCAGGCCGTCACCTTCCTGCCCACCGACGAGGTCGTCGGCCTCGCCGCCGCCTGCGACGGCATGGGCTACTCGGGTCTCTACGTGTCCGACCACCTCTTCAACCCGCGCGATCTCACTTCCCGCTACACGTACTCGACCGCGCCAGACGGAGCACCGTTCTGGGAGAAGGAGACCGCCTGGCCCGACCCGATGTGCCTGGTGTCGGCCGTCGCCGCGGTGACCACCAACCTGACGTTCACCACCGGCATCTACATCGCGCCGGTCCGCGACCTGATCACCGTGGCGAAGACGGTGGGGACCGCTGCGGTGCTCTCGCACAACCGGGTCCGGCTCGGGGTCGGCGTCGGCTGGTGCGAGGAGGAGTACGTCCAGACCGGCCAGAACTTCCACAACCGCGGCAAGCGGTTGAACGACATGATCCCCGCGCTCCGGGCGCTGTGGAAGGGCGGTTGGGTCGAGTACCACGGCACCTACTACGACGTGCCGCCCTGTCAGATGAACCCGGCCCCGACCGAGCCGGTTCCCATCCTCGGCGGAGGCGAGTCCGAGGTGGCCATCGAACGCGCGGTCACCCTCTGCGACGGCTGGATCAACACGGGCGCCGCGCTGCCCGACGAGGCGTTCGCACAGGTCGCGCGCATCACCGAGGCACGGGTACGGGCCGGCACCGACACGCGGCCCTACTCGGTGTACCTGGCGATCCGAGCCTTCCCCGATCGCGACCTCTACCGGCAGCTGGAGGACGCCGGCGTGACCGACATCATCTGCGCGCCGTGGATGGGCGTCCACGCCGGTCCCGACGACACGCCCGAGACGATCCGGGGCGCCCGCCTCGCCGCCTGTGAGGCGTTCGCCGAACACATCATCGGCCCCTGAGCCTGGTTCGGTCGGTGCGGTCCCGGGCGATGGCTTGCCAACGGCACCGGCCGGGGCGGGGCGGGTCGTGGGCCCTCGGTCGGGCGGGTCGTGGGCGCTCGGTCGGGGCGGGTCGTGGGCGCTCGGTCGGGGCGGGTCGTGGGCCTCGGTCGGGGCGGGTCGTGGGCCCTCGGTCGGGGCGGGTCGTGGGCCCTCGGTCGGGGCGGGTCGTGGGCCCTCGGTCGGGGCGGGTCGTGGGCGCTCGGTCGGGGCCGGGTGGCGACGCTCGGTCGCTGCCGGGTGGCGACACTAGGGTCGGACGGTCGCATCGACATGGAGGCACCATGAAGGACATGAAGCTCGGACTGCAGCTCGGATACTGGGGTTCGGGCCCGCCGGCCGACGCTCCCGCACTGGTCGCCGAGGCCGAGCGCCTGGGCTTCGACTCGGTGTGGACGGCCGAGGCCTACGGCTCGGACGCGTTGACGCCGCTCAGCTGGTGGGGGTCGCGGACCGAACGGGTGCGTCTCGGCACCGCGCTCTGCCAGCTGTCGGCGCGGACGCCCACCGCCATGGGCATGGCCGCCATCACCCTCGACCACCTGACCGGCGGGCGGTTCGTCCTTGGGCTCGGCGTCTCCGGACCGCAGGTCGTCGAGGGCTGGTACGGGCAGTCCTTCGAGAAGCCGCTGGCACGTACCGTCGAGTACGTCGACATCGTCCGCAAGGTCATCGCACGCGAGGCCCCGGTGGAGAACAGCGGACCGCACTACCCGCTCCCTTACCCCGGCGGCACCGGCCTCGGGAAGCCGCTCAAGCCGATCGTCCACCCACTGCGCAAGGAGATCCCGATCATCCTCGGCGCGGAGGGACCGAAGAACGTGGCCCTCGCCGCGGAGATCGCCGACGGCTGGTTCCCGATCTTCTTCTCGCCGTCCGCGGTGAAGGCGTTCGAGCCCGCGCTCGCCGAGGGCTTCGCCCGGCCCGGTGCTCGGCACACCGCCGACGACTTCGAAGTCATCGCCTTCGCGCCGACGATCATCGGCGACGACATCGAGAAGGCGGCCGACGCCTACCGGCCGATGATCGCCCTCTACATCGGTGGCATGGGCGCGAAGTCGATGAACTTCCACTTCGACGTCTTCGCCCGCATGGGCTACGAGGCCGAGGCGCGGAAGATCCAGGAGCTCTACCTGGCCGGCCGCAAGGACGAGGCCGCAGCTGCGGTCCCCACCCGGCTCATCGAAGAGACCGCGCTCATCGGTCCGAAGGAGAAGATCCGGGACGAGCTCGAAGGCTGGCGCGAGTCGATCGCGACCACGCTGCTCGTGGCCGGCTCGACGAGCACCCTCCGGACCATGGCGGAGCTCGTTCTCTGAGCAGACCGGTCCGCGGCTTCAGTCCGGAGCCATCCGAGGGACCCGCCCCCGCGCGTCGAACGGGAACGTTCGGCGCCGTGTGAGCGATCGGTAGAGATCGATGGTGCTCGGGTGTACCGACTCGAGCGGTTCGACCTCCTCGGCCACCACCCGGACCAACTCGGACATCACCGCCTCCACTCCGGCTGGATTTCCCGCCAGGTCCGCCGCTCGCAACAGCATTCGATACAGACGCTCGTCGTAGGGGCTGACGAGCAGACCCTTCCTCGCCGCCCACTCGGCACCCCCCGCGTCGCCGGCCCGTAGGTACGCGCCTGCGAGCCGCCCGCTGACGTCGACAACTCCCGCCTCGATGGCCGGCCCGATCCCCTCGAGGATCGGCCAGTCCGAGGAGCGCAGGCCCTCGAAGGGCCGACCTCTGACCAGTTCGAGCGCAGACCGCCACCCGTCGGGGTGCCCCGCGTCGGTGGATGCCACGAAACGTGCCCAGTCCGTCCCGACCGTCGGACCGAGCACGAGCCGGCCGTGCGAACGCGGAAGATGGTCGCGCCCTCGTGCGACCGACCGAGCGCCCGCCGAGCGACGGACGCCGTCGAGTGCAGTGACGAAGGGGCCATCAGGCGATCGGGCCAGAGCGCGGTCGCCCATGCCTCGTTGGTCGCCCCGCCAGGGTGGAGCGCGAGATAGACGACCAGCTCCCTCGCCGATGCGCGGGTGAATTCGCGGGATGCGCCCAGGATCTCGACCGGGCCGAGGACGCAGACCTCGACCTCGCTCGTGACCAGTTCGTCGCTCGCGTGTGAAGTGCCGTTCCTCGGCCGGAGCAGGACCGGACGCGACGCCGTCGAGACCCGGTGATCGAACGATGCGGTCGCAGGTGGCGTCGCGGTTGCGGTCTCCTCGTCGCTCGACGGGAGCGGAACGTCGATCTCGCGGTAAGGGTCGTCTCCGGCGCCGGCCGCCGCCCGGTCGGAGGCCGTCTCCAACAGGACGTTGACCTCCTCGAGCTCGTCGACATCGACACGCGGGGGCGCAAGAACCTCAGCGAGCAGGTCGAGCGTCGGCGCGGCGGTACCGGTGAGCCGCACGGCGTTCACCACCGTCCTCTGGCCGTTCTGCGCCGATCCGGCAGATGCTGCGCTCCGCGACCCCACCGCCTCTGCCGACGCGGCGACGATGGCCGTCCCCCCGGGAGGATCCGCGGCGGCCTCGAGCAGCGCGTCGAGCTCGTCGCCGCCGACGCTCGGCCCACAGACCACCACCATCGGCTCCCAGGAGCCCGGCTCGCCGAGCCAGCGTGCCGCGGCGAACGACGGGACTCCGGCAGACCACCGCTCGTTCTCACCCCGCACGCGCCGGTGGCAGAGCTCGAGGACGAGGGCATCGACGTCGGAGGCACTCCGCACCCGTTCGAACCGTTCGAACTCGGCGCCGAACCCGACGAGCACCATGTCGAACTCGCCCGACGAACGCGAGGTCGCGAGCTCGAGTGCCACTGCCCGGACGACGCTCTCGCAGTCGGAGGCCGGGCCGCCGACGACGAGTGCCCCGAGGGACTCGAGGTCGACCAGGATGTCCGCGTCATCGGCTCGACCCGCGGTGACGAGAAGAGGTGCGGGCGAAGGCATCAGCCCTCGGGCGAGGGACCGGAGACCTCCGTCGACGAGCGCCCGCTCGACGACGAGCGAGCTCCCGTGCTGCACGAAGGGGGGAGGGACCGGTCGCGCCAGGTCCTCCAGATCGACGACCAGTTCGAGCATGTCGGCGAACACCCGGATTCCCCGCACGAGAGGCGGAACCCGGTGGCCCCACGAGGAGGCCAATGCCCTGAGCGCCTTGTCGACGATGATGCGGGTCGCCGCGCCGTCGCCCACCCGCAACCGTCGCTCGAATTGCCGGCGGATCCGGTCCGGCAACGCGATGAACGTGCCCTCCCTGCGGTGACGTTGCTGGACCCTGCGCAAGCGGTCGACCAGGTCAGCGACGCCGGCGCCGACGATGCCACCGCCGAGCGGAACGACCGGCACCTGTCGTGCCGGAAGGTCCGGCACCTGTCGTGCCGGAACACCCGGGACTTGCGCGATCGGGGCGGCCGGTACCCGCCCGAGTGGGGTTGGTGCCTGCCTGAGCCGAGCGACGGGTGCCTCCTCGGCCGGATCGGCCGGCTCGACACTCGGCAGCGTGAGAACCCAACCGGGCCGGATCCAGTGCTCGCCGTTCAACGATCCGCCATCCGGTTGCAGTGCCCCGTAGTTGAGCACCGCGATCTCCCGCCAACGAGTCGGTGTGCCCAGTCGATCCGAGGCGATCGACCAGAGGGTCTCACGCGGAGCGACCGTATGGACGAGGAATGGCTCGCCGTGGGGCTCCGGAGAGTGTCCGGGATCGCGCACAGGAGACGAGTCGACCGGGTGCACCCGGACTCGGCCGAGGTCACGTCCGGACCGTGATCCGACATCCGGCCGTTCCACGGGCAGCAGGGCGAGGGGGACCTCGGGGTGCCGCGGCCTCCCACCCGACGGCGGGTCGACGTGCAGCTCCTCGATCACCGTTTGGCTTCGCCCACCGAGCGGAACCCGGTGCGCGATGATCGGGACTCCCGGTACGAACATGCCCGAGCCCGGCTCGCCGGAGGCGCCCGCCGAGGCGGGAGCAGTTCGGCTCACCCCGGACAACGCGAGTGCGGCACCGACCAAGCACGCGGCGACCGACTGCATCGTGCGACTGGCGGGGAGCGTTGTTCTCGATCGGCCCGTCACGTGTGCCCGCAGTTCCACTCCCACACACACGGCCATCCATGCCCAGGCAATCCATGCCAGGAGGAGCACCCCTCGCAGAATCCAGTGCACGGCCAGCGCCTGGTCGAACGGTTGTCGATCGGCGATCGTCTGTCGCATCGTCTCGACACCCAAGTGGGCGAACGGTGAACCCGCGCCGTACCAGAGCATTGCAGGCACGGCGAAGACCAGCGTGCCCAGCAGCAGCGTCGACGTCGCCTTCACCGCCAAACGACCGCCGCCCCTTCCGCCGATCTCGCGGGCTCCGTTTCGTTCGATCGCAGGCGAGGACTGGCGTTTCACGGGGTACCGACCGTCACACCCTGGACGTCCACCGCCGACGCAGTCGCGGCAACCGGCATCGACCCGATCCCTACGATGCCGAGGATCGCGGTCGGGATCCTGTAACGGACGGTGACTGTCACGGTCCCGCCCGACACCGACGCGGTGCCGGGATGGCCCACTGCGGAGGTGAACGCCTCTGCGGTGGTGACGGCCGTGTGCTCGTCGATGCTGAGGACACCGGATCTGAGCGCGCTCACCGACAAGGCTCCGGCCCCGGCCCGCGCGGCCTGCTCCGCCTCGTCCACCGCCGCCTGATGTGCGGCGATCGCCGCCCCCCCGTCGACGACGAGCCCGACGAGTGCAAAGAGTGCAACGAGCAGGAGGGCGACGAACGCGGAGAGCGAGCCCTCGTCGGCGTCAGGCGCGCTTCGTCCCTGCTCCGGTTCAGGCAACGGACCGGTACGGGTCGATCGGGGCGGTCGCGGTCGCGGCTGACGGTCGTCGCCACGGGCAGGCCCGGCACCGACAGGCCGGCGAGGCTGACCCGACAGATCACCGTCACGCGGACGAAACCCCCGGGATGGAACTGGCTGGTGTCGGTCTCCACCTGGGCCTGCGCACAGGTCGACGTCCGGCCGAAGATGCCGACCACCGCGCTCGTCGGCAGCCCCCGCCTGCGCGCTCGCCGCGTCCGGGAGCACTGCGGCGGCCTCTGCACCTGCCCGGGCCGCCTCGATGACCAGCTGGTGCGACTCGACGATCCGTCCGAACGCCAGCGCGAGCAGTGCCAGTGCGAAGACGACGGGCGTGAGGAGGACGAGCTCGACGGTCAGGCTGCCCGAGTCGTCTCGTGCGGAAGCCCTCTCCGGGCGGAGACGGCTCACCCGCTGGTCCGGAACGTCTGGATCGGGCCGACCACCGTCGCGGAGACCGGCAACGAGAGCCCGGGGAGGACGGTGGTGGCCATGCCGGTCACCCGGACCCGTGCAACGCCGCCGGGCATCACGTCGGCGACGACGTCCGAGGAGGTGACGTCGGACCCGGGGCCGTGCACGACGGCGTCAGCAGCTGCCGCGCCCGTCGTCGGAGTGCCACCCAGCACCCGCGCCGCACGATCGCCCTCCGACGCGGCGAGGTGCACCACCTGAGCTGCATGCGCCCACAGCGCGAACTGCACCACCGCGAGCAGCAGGACCATGACGACCGGTACCACGAGAACCGCCTCGAGAACGGCGGAGCCGGCTTCGCCGCGGACGCGGCTCCGATCGCGGTCGGTCATCCTCAGCCGAGATTGATGGAGTTCGCCTTCGAGGTGACCTTGGCCACGATGATCGCCCCGATCGCGATGGCGAGGGCCGCGAAGATGGCGGTGAGGATCACCTTCTCGACGACCGTTCCCGACTCGTCGAGGTGACGGGAGGTCCCTACCCGCGCCCGGACGTACGACGCGAGGACTGCGATCTGCGTGTTGAGCATGTCGACTTCCTTTCATGATCTTGGTCTCATGGTCTTGGCCCCGTGGTCTTGGCCCCGTGGTCTTCGTCCCGCGTCCCCACGGTCTTGGTTCCACGGTCTTGGTCGCGGAGTGCAGTGAGGCATCGGCCTCAGAAGCCGCCGAGGATCCGGCTGAAGGCCGGATAGCCGATGAACACCAGAAAACCGATCAGCAGCAGCGCTCCCGGCGCGAAGAGACGCTCGGTCGTCGCGTTCGCAGCGGACTCGGCCTCGGCTTGTTCGTGCCGGCGGAGCGCGATCGAACGTGCTCGGAGCGCCTGGCGGACCCTGGTCCCTTCCGTGCCCGCCAACTGCAACGTCGCCGCGAGCTCGCCGAGCTCGTGAACCCCCAGCTCGTCACCGAGCCGAGCGAGCGCGTCCCACGGCGGCATGCCACCGTCCCGGGCACCGAGGAGTACGCGTGCCATCCGGCGTGCCGCCCAATCCGGAGTCACCTGGGCGGCAGCGAAGAGGGCACCCTCGATGCCAACGCCTCCGGCCAGCCCGAGGACCACCAGATCCACGAAGGCGGAAATGACGGAGCGGAAATGACGCCGGCGCTCGTCGGCTCGGCGGATCAGCGAAGCCACCGGCAGAGCCGCACAAGCAGGCACGAGGAGAACCGTCGCCACCACGGGCACGGCGATTGGGATCGGGACTCCCCCACACGCGGCGACGGTCCAGAGCACGGGTGGAGCGAGCAGCGCGGCGCCGCCTGCCAGCAGACATCCGGAGGCGAGGTCCTCCGGATGCTCGCCGGTGATCGCCAGGGCGCTGCCGATCCTCCGCAGCCTCGGACGCGCCAACAGGTCCCGTTCGGACAGCAAGGTGGCCATCCCGCGACCGAGGCGATTTCCCCGCTTCCGAGCATCCGGTGCGGCACCGGAGGGGAATGTCCGTTGCATCGTGGCCGCGACCACCTGCAGCGATGGCGGGCTGGATCGCAGACCGGCGACGATGCCGAGGAGGCCGAAGCCCGCGCAGATGCCGAGCAGGACAGCGGCCGTCATCGGGCGAGCACTTCTCGCCCGAGCAGACGAACCGGTTGCGGCGGGCGTGCCAGCCAGACCATGAAGGTGAGACCCGTCCCGTACAACAGGGCGACGAGCACCAGCACCAGCTGGCCGGTCGGAGTGCCGAAGGGTGCGAGGTAGGAACGGGCCAGCACCGCGAGCCCGGCGGCGAACAGCACCGAGAAGATCACGACGGTCCGGACGCCACTGCGTACCGAGGCCCGGCTGGTCTCGACTCGCAGACGGAGGGCGACCTCTTCGCGTGTGGCCTCGGCGAGCGCGGCCAAGAGCTCGCCGAGCTGTTGGGCTCTCGACGTCACCGCGAGCAATAGCGCACAGACCACGCGGTCGGCGCTCGGATCGGCCACCTCGTCGGCGAACTCCAAGAGCGCGTCCCGCGGCTGGACGCCGGCGCCGAGCTGGGCCGCGAGGCGCCCGGCGGCACGACGGAGCGCCAAGGGGCTGAGTGGCGCGGTCACCACGATCGCCTGCTGCAGTCCGGCCGCCGCCGCGAGGGTCCCCTGGAGCATCTCCGTCCACGCGGCGACCGCCTCGACCTTTTCGATCGCGACCTTGCCGGACGTTCGTCGGAGCAGCCGCGGGAGGGCGAAGGCGGCCACTCCCGCGATCGGGACGGCGACCACCCAACCCGTCAAGAATCCGAACAGACCGGCCGCGAAGATCACCGACACGAGGGGCACGAACTCGGACCTCACCCACCGGGCTCCGCGGGTCAAGAGGTCGGGCCGCGCGTCCTGCCCCTCGGCACTCTGATCCGACCCGGCCCGCGGCGAGACGGCGAGACCCAGGATGCCGGCGCCGCAGACAGCGCCGCAGACCGCGACCGAGACGAGCCCGATCATCCCAGGCCCCCCGAGAAGTCGAGGATCCCCGGCTCGTACCCGAACCTGCAGAGCTCCTCGAGAGTCCCGGGACGAAGCGGCGAGGCCGGCCGAGCGCGCCGGTCCGGCCCAGGTCGGTAGACCTCGTTCGAGACGACCTGCACGGCTTCGGCATCGACAACCTCTCTGACCGAGGAGACGAACCGGGTGCGTGCGGGCGGAGCGGTGAAGTACCCCGAGGTCGCCTGGACGCGGTCGTATCCGGAGCCGAAGTCGCCTTCGCGGTGCTCCCCCGCTCCCGCGACTCCGCCGGGTCCGCGGTCCTGTTCGGCTTCGGGAAGATCGTGCATCTCGGTATCGAGGTACACGACGAAATGGATCGCACCGGCGATCAGCAGGTTCGTCGCCTCGAGCGGCAACCGCTCGGGTGCCTGGGCCGCGTACGAGGCGATCCGGCGGAACACGCCAGCAGACGAGTCGGCATGAATCGTGCACATCGACCCGGAACGCCCCTGGCTCATCGCGTTCAGCATCGGGAGGATCTCGTCGCCGAGCACCTCTCCGACGATGACGCGGTCGGCGTTCATCCGGAGCGCGCGCCGGACCAGGTCAGCGACCGAAATGAGGCCTTCGCCCTCGAGGTTTGCCGGACGCGCTTCCAGAGCGACCAGATCGGGATGGCGTTCCGGGAGTGCATCGAGCCCGAGCTCGAAGGACTGCTCGATCGTGACGAGCCGCTCGCGGGATGGAATCTCGGCCGCGAGCGTGCGCAGCAGGGTGGTCTTACCGGCGTTCATCGCGCCGGCCACGACGATGTTCTTCCGGGCCCGGACCGCAGCCCGGAGGAGCGAGGCCACCGACGGATCGAGCGAACCGAGCCGGACGAGGTCGTCCAGCGAAAGATCGGTCAGCCGGTGACGCCGGATCGACACCACGGGTCGAGCGGTCACGGCCATCAGGGCGGAAAGCCGGCTGCCGTCCGGCAGATGGAGGTCCAGTTCGGGCCGTGCGAGATCGAACCGCCGTTCCGCCAGACCGAGCCGGCTGCCTGCCGATCTGAGGATCTCCACGAGCTCGCTGTCGGAGTCGGCCACCGGGGCGGCGCGCTCCTTCGAGCCGTCCGCATAGGTGACCCAGACGACGTCGCAGCCGTTGACGTCGATGTTCTCGACGTCGGGATCGTCGACGAGCACCTGAAGACGGCCAAGACCGAACAGCTCGTCGAGCACCTGACGGGCGAGCTGCTGTTCCTCGCCTGCGTCCACAGGGCCGCCGGCTCCGGTCGTGGCAGGACCCCCGAGCAGGTCGTCGAGGTGGACGAAGATCTGCTGTCGCGCGAATTCGCGCCGGTCGTCCGGCCCGAGGTCGACGGCTTCTGCACCGGCGAGGTCCTCCGCCACGAGCCGCCGAATGACGGCCGTCGTGTTCCCGTCCGACGTCAGGCGAATGGTCACGGGTTGGCTCCCCGCCACCGGTCGGCAGTTGCCGGGACCGGCCGAGGGACGTCGGCCTGGTCCGGCTGCTCGTCGTGCCGGCGCCTGCCGCGTCGCCATATGGGCGTGCGCGAGCGTGCAGATCGGGCTTCGTTCGCCTCGCGCGTTTCGTTCGCCTCGCGGTTTCGTTCGCCTCGCTGGTGTCGTTCGTCCCGCTGCGGGTCGACCGAATCGGGCCAGCGGCGTCGCCCGACAATCGCCTGGCGAGACGCGCCGCGGCAACGACCAGCTGCGATCGCTGCATCCGGCGACCTGCTCCCCGGGCGCCGCAGACGGCCCCGGCCACGGCCGCATCCAGTGGCAGTTCCGCCCACACCGGCAGGCCGCTGAACTCCTCGATCTCGGCGGTGGAGTAACCGCCCCTGCCGACGATCGCGAGACCGAGACGGTCACCCAACTGCGCGGCGAGCGACGCCCCGATATCACTCGTGCGCACCGCGGACGGGGCGTCTGCGTTGGTCACCACCACGACCAGATCCGAACACCCGAGCCAGCCCTCCATCGATCCGGGGCGGATCCGGCGTCCCAGGTCGACGAGGAGGTCGGGCGAGCCATTGGGACCGGACGAACGACGGGCCAGGTGCCCGATTGCAGGAGCGTCGTCGACGGGCCGTACAGACGGCTGTCCCACGAGCACACGGAGCCCTCCGGGCAGCTGCTGGAGGTGCGCGTCGATCGTCGCCGTGTCCGGCTCTCGCCGAGCGCCGGTCGCGAACGAGCACCAACCAGACATCGCCGAGAGTCCGAACCTGGCGGCGAGATCGCCGCCTGCCGGATCGCATTCGGCGAGAACGACCGGGCGATCCTCCGGCCACGTCGCCCCGACCAGGCAGGCGAGGGTGGTCACGCCGGGTGCTCCCTTGCACGAGAAGAACGACACGACGGTCATCCCGATCCGCCTTGTGATCCGGGGCCGGTCCTCGTGCCCTCCGACGGTGCCCCCGAGCTCGCGGCATCCGGCAGGAGCACCAGGCTCACCTGGCCCGCCACGGCAGCCGTCGACACGTCGGCTGCGAGCGTGATCGGCACCTCGACCGAGACGAGCAGGGCCAACGTTCCACCGGAGTTCGTCGACGGCGACGTGACGTCGAAGACCTGAGCCTGCGGAACCAGGACGCCAGTCGTGCCACTGCCTTCGGCGTTCGTTCCCGAAGGACCCCCAGCAGCGGTGCCAGCCGGTGCAGTCCCGGTCCCCGAACCGCCGCCGGAGACGCTCGGTAGCGGCGAGCCCGGGCTTGCGGTCTGCACGATCATCACCTGGTCCCCCGGCCGGAGGCCCGTCGAAGGGTACTGGCCGTCCTTCAGCGCAATTCCGGCGACGGCGTCACCTGACGCCACCTGCGGTGCCCCGCTCACATCCGCGGGGACGAGGAGCGAACCCGCGGGAATCGTCACCGCAGCCCGCTTGCCGGCCAGCGTCGACGAGAGCGCGACCGGGATCGTCTCTGCGGCTCCCGACACGGCGACGCTCGCTTCGCCGAGCGAGGCTGCGGTAAAGACCGCTCCCTTCTCGATCCTCTGGGTCGCGACGATCACCTGCGACTGCCGCGTCGCGGTCGAGTAGAGGCTGACGAAGGCAGCGACGCTCACCAGCACCACCGCGGCCGATGCCGACGCGAGCAGGGTGCGGCGGTTGCGCCGGCGCTGTGGAAGACGATACGCCGAGTTGCCGGGGTTGCCATCCCGAGCGGTCCTCCCGCTCCTTTCGAGCAACGAGGTCATGCGAACAACCTGTGGGCCCGCGGGAATGCGCCATCCGTGGGTCGCTCGAGAGCGGTGTTCACGCTCTCGACCTGCTGCACGCGGAGGGGCACGGCCGCGGACGTCGACAGCGACGGGAGCGTGCCGCCCCCGGGCGCGCCATGGGCCGACCACGACACGCTCCAGGCGATGGTCGCGGTCACCGTGAACGCGCCATCGTTGGGGTTCCCGTCCACGGCCGGCTGGCCCGCCGACGACACCGCGTAGCGGTACGAGCAGTCCGTCGACTGCAGCGAGTCGGCCAGCTGGGGGTCGTACGGGGTGCCGGGACCGAGGCAGGTGACCGAATCGCCGTCGCCCATCGACCAGGTCACCGAAACCGGAAGCGCCGATGCCGTCGCGCTGACCGGACCGGCAGACGCCGTGACCTGATAGCCGTGCCAGGAGGATGGGTCGATCCAGAGCCACGTCGCCAGGTTGACAACCGACGCACCCCCAGGATCCGTCGCGATCAGCGGTCGGGGAAGCTCCATCGAGTGCTCCGCCTGGAGCGCCAGCGAGTACGGGTCCACCTGGGGGGCGCCGGCGGCTGCCTGGTCGGGAATCCACTCGGTCTGCGTGGTCTGTACTCCCGTCGTGTGGTCGACGCACGTCACCGAGTACCACGCACCCGGAGTCGGACCGCCCGGAGGCAAGCTGTTGTCGTTGAGCGTCAGCGCCGTATAGGTGCACGCCCACGGGCTCGAACTGCCGCCGGACCCAGCTCCTCCGGGGCCGCCAGAAGTGCCAGGGCCGCCCGGCGCCCCGCCCGATCCCGAGCCCGATCCCGCACCGACGGTCACGCTCCCACCCGGTCCGTCGCTTCCCGACGCCCCGCCGTACGCCGGGGCCGCGCCAACCAGACAGCAGGCCCAGAGCAGCATGCCCGACACGAGCACAGTGGCGGCCGCGACGGCGACCGACGCGAACACCCGTCCTTCGCGACGCTGCGCTCGGGCCGACCACCCGGGGGCCGCCCTTCCCGAGGACGCGGGACTGCCGGTCCGGGCCAGGACCGTTGTGGTGGATGCGGAGACCATCCGCGGGTGTCACGAAGCCGTGCACTGCCCCACCCCGACCGTCTGCGAGGCCAGCTTCCAGGTGCCGGTGACGAGCTCCATCGTCGAAGTGACCAGCTCGTCCGCCACCTCGCCCTCGATCCCGGGAACCGGCTGTCCCGTTGTCGCGGTCACGACGACCTCGGCATCGTGGAGACATGCAGTCACCTGGGCGCGCTGGGCTCCGAGCATCCGGACCGCGGTGGGTCCGTAGCTGGCCCGGCCCCGTGCCACCTCTCCCGAAGCCTGCATCTGCTCGAGCAGTCCCTGAGCAGCGCCGAGCTGTGGTTCGACGGTCGTGGCGGCGAGGTCCGGTTGGTTCGGATCAGCCGTGAGTGCCGCCGTCTCGAAGGCCTGCTCTGCGGCATGCCAGGAGGACGCGACCGACGCCAGGGCACCCGCCGGCGCCGTCGTGCTGGGGCGGGTACCGGGGGTCGTGGCGCTGGGACGTGCGCCGGCGGTCGCACCGACGGCTCGGGATCCGGAGGTGCCTCGACCCCTGGCGATCTCCGACGCAACCCGGTCCGGTGCACCCGTCGTGCACGCCGATACGAGCGCGGCGACAACGACCGACACCAGTGCCGGGTTGGCGCGTCGAGCACACCCCACGCGTCTGCGATGGCGATCCCCTCGGTTCATCGGTGGCGGACGATAGGAACAGGATGCAATTCCCGCAACGTTGATTGCACAGGGTGTGCAAATTGTTTTCCGAATGCGCCGCTCTCCACACGGCGGCATGTCCGAGAAGCGGAGCCTGTTCGTTTCCTTCCCGCGGCACGTACAGAGGTTGTGGGTTGCACCTTGCACGAGTCCTTGTCCTCCGCCTTGCACACGCTCGGTGGGGCGCATCAACGCGAGACGAGACCGTGACCGACACCCGAACTTCCTAGTCACCACAAGGGATTCTCGATGTTTGTCATCGTCGGCCCGTCAGGTCAACGAACGGCCTTCCTCGTGCAAGGTGGACGGTTGCCGGCCTCTCCCGCAGCGCGGGCAACGCGAGCGTGCTCGTGCTGCAGAGGCACGGTCGCGCCACCGGACCCCACGGTCTTTCACCGTGACCAGGTGTGGCGGCCCGGCCACGATGCGCTGTCAGCGCACCGACCGCCTTCAGTCGCCTTCCAGGACCCTGATCCGCTGACGGGGGTCGGTCCGGACCCAGGATCGGTCTTTGGGTCTTCGAGAGTCCGGGCCCTCTCCGACGGTTCAGTGATCGAGCCAGGAGCGGCCGAACCAGCGCTCGATACGTTCGGACCCGAACGCGGTCTTGTCCGCCGCGATTGCAGCCGACGGCCCTTCGAGGTCCCCGACCGGGGGCTGTCCGCTGACGAAGCTCACCGCCACCCGGGCGACCAGGTCCTCACCGAACTCGAGGTAGCAAACGCCCCGGCCGTCGTATGTTCGTGGCGGATCCCCCCCTTCACGCGGCTGACGATCTGGTCGGCGACGACCGAAGCCTGGCCCTCCGAGAAGACGCCTGCCTTCGGGGTGCCGACGCTGGTGACATCCCCGACGGCGAAGACGTCGGGAAAGCCCGTCTCCAACGTCAGTGGATCGACCGGTACCCAGCCGTCGACGGTCAGGCCGGATTCCTCGACCACCCGAGGTGCCCGGTGTCGCGGTACGCCGAGGAAGAGGTCGAAGTCCATTTCGGATCCGTCGACCGCCACGGCGGTCTTACGCTCGGCGTCGAGCTCGACGATCAGGCGATTCGGCGTCCAGGCGATCCCGCGATCGGAGAAGGCAGTCAAAAGCGCTTCCGACGCGGCGGGGGAAGGTGGGATCGGCACGCCGAGCGGCATGACCAGGTTGATGGTCGACTGGTCACGCAGTCCCCGCTCGACGAGGAAGTCGTGCAGGAGGAGCGCTGTCTCGCTCGGTGCGGGTGGGCACTTGAAGGGGGTCGACGTCACCCCCACGATGACGTCCCCGCCGCCGAAGCCGGCGAGCACGTCTCGGATCGTGTAAGCCCCGGGCACGGTGTAGAACTCGTGGCCGGCGTCGAGGAGACCCGGGGTGGCGGACGGATCCAGGTCCGCTCCGAGGGCGACCACGAGCACATCTGCGTCGAAATCGCCGACGTCGGTCTCGACGTGCTTGCGCTCGGGATCGATCGATCGCACGGTGGCCTGGACGAAATGCAGTCCCGGCCGATCGATACCTTCGTACGCATGGAAGACCGCATCGGCGGTCGTCCTCCCGAACATCACGTCGAGCTTCGAGAATCCGAAGACGAAGCCCGTCGCTCCGGTCGATCAGTACGACGTCGACGGTCTCACCGAGCTCGCTCGACAGCCTCGACGAAAGCTCGAGTCCGCCGAACCCGGCACCCAGGACGACGATCCGCATCGGCATGACGGTAGTTCACCCGACGTCTTCAGACCGAGTGCATCCGTTCCGGCAGGACGAGCGCAACCGTTCCGGTAGGAAAAGGTCTCCTCACCGAACGATCCGTCCGGATCTTCCCAGGCTACGGCGCTGTCGCACCTGCGCTTCGCCCGACGACGGTTCTGCCGAATCGCACATCGTGCCGAATCGCACGATCGTGCCAAATCGCACGGTGGGCAGGCACAGGTTGACTTCAGAAGCCTCGCCTCACCTCATTGCCGCTGCGGCCTCATGGTTGTGGGAACGGGCGTACGATGCCAGACCGTCGGGGCGATCTCACGGTGGATGAACACGATGGCCAAACCTGGTGGACTGCGGAGATACGGCTCACTGATGAAGCACAAGGTCCTCCGGCATAGGTCGGGCGACGCTCCCGCGCAGCCTTCGGAGGCTTGGCGGCAAATGCGACTGTTTCCTGCGGAAGAGTCGGTGCCGATGCCGAGCGTCAAGCTGCAGGGTCGGGTCGGACCGGCTCCCGCCTTTCACGACGTTGCCCTCACGACGATGGGACGCATGAACATGGCTGGTCTGCGCCCCGAACACAGCGTGTTGGACATCGGCTGTGGTGTCGGACGCACAGCTCGCTACCTGTGCGCCTACCTTGACGAGACTGCTCGATACGAGGGTTTCGACATCATGGAGGAGATGGTTCGGTGGTGCCAGTCGAACATCACCCCACTGTTTCCCAACTTCCACTTCAAGTACACGCCCCTGTTCAATATGGCTTACTTGCCGGACGACGCCCTCCCATCTGCGGCGGCGTTCGCGTTTCCCTATCCCGATAGCTCCTTCGACTTTGCTTTCGCCCACTCGGTGTTCACACACCTACTACCCGAGGCCGCGAGGAACTACCTACGTGAGATACAGCGAGTTCTGCGTCCCGGTGGGATCAGTTACACCACATGGTTTCTGTTCGACGACGAGCCGACCGAAAGCCGGAATCCAATGGTTGCCGAGATGCAGATCGACGAGTCAGGAGACTTCGCACTTCACAATCTCGAAGTCTCCGACAACGCGGTCGGGTACCGTGAGAGCTTCATTCTTCCAACGTTTGTCGCAGCCGGGCTGGAAGTGACCGGCCCGGTGCACCACGGGTTTGAGAGAATGCAAGACGTGATCATTGCCATAAAGCCCTCCTGATTGGACTGCGATCAGCCAGACGAGATCGCTCGCGGCAATCGCACAGATTGCGGTCGGGGCGCGTCGGATCGGCGCCGGGCAGTGCGGATCACGTGGTGGAGGACGATCGGGTCCTCGGGATGGCACGTCGCCGGGGGATGGCACGTCGCCGGGGAAGGGTGCGTCGTCGGGGTGAACCCTGCGCCCTCGAGAACGACGCCCCCCTCTTCCTGACGGAGGCGGCCCGTCGGGCTCAGGCCGCCGAGGGGGGATCGGGGCCGAAGAGCCGCTGACGGACGTCGGGTCGGAGCGGGGGCGGCCCGGTCGAGAGCACCCCGCCGCCGGGTTTGTGGAAGGTGGCGGTGCCCTGTCTCGTCGCGGTCACCGACCAGCCGCCCTCGTGGACCACCCGGTGGTGGCGCCCGCAGAGGAGGAGCAGGTTGTCGTCGTCGGTCGCGCCGCCCTCGGCCCAGTGGGTGAGGTGGTGGGCGTGGAGGAAGCTCTCCCGCCCGCACCCGGGGAACCGGCAGCCCCGGTCCCGGCGCCGGAGCTGGCGGGTGAGCCAGGCGGGCACCTTCCTCGTCGTGCGCCCGAGGCGGACGACGGCACCGTTCGGGTCCTCGGCGACGAGCTGCCAGCGGCAGTCACAGGCCAGGCGCCGGGCCGCCTCGGCACAGAGCCGGCCGCCTCCTCCGAGCTCGGCGTGGCCCTCGTCGTCCCCGAGGAGGGCCGCGACGTCGGTGTGGACGACGACGGTCGCCCGGTCGGGGTCGGCGTCGGCCGCGGCCCGCACCGAGGCGAGCTCGCAGAGGGCGTCGGCCATCGTGGCCGAGTAGGGGTCGCCCCCGCCGGGGGCGTCGTGGGCCCGCTCGGCCGCCATCCGTCGGAGGGTGCCGGTGAGGAGGGCCCCCTCTTCGAGGGGCAGGGCGCCGCGCAGGTGGAGGAGGTGGGCGTCGCTGAAGAAGGAGAGGAACCGGCTCTGGTGGGCGACCTGGGCGTCGGTCGCCCGGGGGGCCGCCGCCCGGGTGGCCGCGTCCCTCGTCTGGGCGGCCGACCACCCGGGGGCCGCCTCGCTCAGGGCCGCGTCGGTCGCCTCGGTCGCGAGCCGGGTGAGGGGGGCGAGCTGGTCCCACGAGAGCCGGCCCTCGGCCGCCACCGCGGCGATCGCGGGCAGGGTCCGGAGGGCCCGTGCGACCCGGACCCACTCGCTCGCGGTTCGAAACGAGAGCCCGAGCCGGGCCACCAGCCACTCGGCGGTGGTCGCCGCCCCGTCCTCTGCGCAGAGCCCCCGGGCGTCGAAGACCCCGACCACCTCGAGCAGGTGCTGGTGCAGGGCGGCCTCGGCCGCGTGCAGCTGGGTGATCGCCTCGGAGATGGCATCGCTCGTCCACCCGGGATCCCCGGTGAACTCGGGCCGGCCGCCTTCCTCGGGCTGCCCGGCGACCTCGGGCTGCTCGGATCCGACGGGTTGCCCGGCGACCGCGGGTTGCTCGGCGACCGCGGGCTGCTCGGATCCGACGGGTTGCCCGGGCGCCTCGGGATTGCGGTGCGGCTCAGGCCGGCCGGCTTCCTCGGGCTGCTCTGGCCGGTCCTCCCCTGCCATGGAGAGAGCCTTTCAGGCGGGTGTGACGCCGATGTGTCGGGCATCGGGCAGCGAAACGGACTGCTGTCGGGGAGGGCACCGGGGCAGAACCGGACGGGACGCGTGGAATGACGGCGCCCAGTCACAGGCCGATGTCAGTCGGCCGGCGCGCGCCCGGCCACGATCTTCGCGCTCACCTTGACGGCCTTGATCGCACTCGTCGCACCCGTCTGCAGCACGATGGCGATGGCCAGCAGGACCACCGCGAGCACCCGCAGGGTGTGCGAGCCGAGCATGAGGATGGCCAGCCGGCCGAGGAAGTAGGGCGGCGAGCAGACCACCGCGCCGACCGCGCCACCGACTGCGGTCGCCACGACCTGGTCACGACGGGAGAGGTCCGACTTGACCCCGACGAGCCTCGAGGGGACGGCGACGTAGGCGAGCATCATCACGCCGACCACGATGCCGAGCGAGAGCGCGAACCAGCCGAACCCCCACCGGCTGACGACGATCGCAGAGAACCCGAGGGCCAGACCGATCAGCGATCCCCACCCGATGATCGGTCGCCAGTGCTCCCGTGCCGCGACGAAGGCCGGTGGGATGTCCGGCGGTCCGGGCCTCGCGATGGCGAACGCGAACACCGCATTGAAGAAGAAGCTCGCAACCGTGATCGCCGCGATCAGCAGCAGCACCGGGACGAGCAGGGGCCCGCGGATGATGTGGAACTCCCGCCCGTGGAAGGCATGGACCTTGAGGTCGAGCATCGCCGCCCAGATCCACATGGCCGGCAGGATCTGGATCAGGGTCAGGCGCCAGTTGGTGAAGAGCAGCTTGATCCCCTGGAACAGCATCGCGATGGCCCCGACCGCCAGCGCCAGCGGCGCGAGGAACCTGCTCCTCCGGCTGAGCGCCAGCACGGCGTTCTCGACCATCTCGTCGTCGCCGTCTCGTATGGCAACGACCAGTCGCTCGATCTGAGCGGGGATGCCGGCCCGGGTCCCGGCGCTCTGAGCGCCATCGGTCCCCGACTCGGGGCCAGAGCCGCCCCCCGACCCGTTCACGGTCCCGTTGACCGACCCGCTGGACGGTGCAGGAGGCGTCCCTTTCGCCGTCAGCCGACCGATCGCCGGCCCGGCGTCGGCTCGGGAATGCTGCTGCGGCGCCGGGGGCGCATCGGGATCAGACGACTGGGTGTCCCCGCCTCCCCCGTCGCTCGTCACCACCAAAGGATACAAAGCGCGGTGCCCTCCCCTCGGCGGTGCTGCCACACTGGTCCACATGCCAGCTCAGTTCATCTACACGATGCGCGACCTGCGACGCTTCTACCCGCCCGACCGGGAGGTCCTCCACGGGATCCACCTCTCCTTCTATCCCGGCGCCAAGATCGGCGTCATCGGCTCGAACGGCTCCGGCAAGTCCTCGCTGCTGCGGATCATGGCCGGCGAGGACGACGGCTACTCCGGCGAGGCACGCCTGACGCCGGGCTTCACGGTCGGTTACCTTCCCCAGGAACCGGCGCTCGACCCCGCGAAGGACGTGCTCGGCAACGTCTCCGACGGCATCGGCGAGACCAAGGCGCTCGTCGACCGGTTCAACGAGGTCTGCGCCGCGATGGGCGGGCCGGACGCGGACTTCGACGCGCTCCTCGCCGAGCAGGCCGAGCTCCAGGACAAGATCGACGCGGCCGGCGCCTGGGACCTCGACCGGACCCTCGACATCGCGATGGACGCGCTCCGGCTGCCTCCGGGCGACGCGGACGTCACGACCCTCTCGGGAGGCGAGCGGCGACGGGTGGCGCTCTGCCGGCTGCTCCTCTCGAAGCCCGACCTCCTCCTGCTCGACGAACCCACCAACCACCTCGACGCCGAATCGGTCGCCTGGCTGGAACGGACCCTGCAGGAGTACCCGGGCACGGTCGTCGCGGTCACCCACGACCGCTACTTCCTCGACAACGTCGCGGGCTGGATCCTCGAGCTCGACCGTGGTGCCGGCATCCCCTGGGAAGGCAACTACACCTCGTGGCTCGAGCAGAAAGAGGCGCGGCTCGCCGCCGAGCAGAAGACCGACCGCGCACGCCAGCAGGCCCTCCAGCGCGAGCTCGAGTGGATCCGCATGTCCCCGCGGGCCCGGCAGAGCAAGGGGAAGGCGCGGATCAACGCCTACAACGACCTCGTCGCCGAGGCGGACGCCGCCGAGCGGCGCCCCGAGAGCCTCGAGATCACCATCCCACCCGGACCACGGCTCGGCGACCGGGTGATCGTCGCCGACAACCTGGTGAAGGGGTACGGGGACCGGCTCCTGATGGACGGCTTGTCCTTCATCCTCCCCCCCGGCGGCATCGTCGGGGTCATCGGACCCAACGGCGCGGGCAAGACGACCCTCTTCCGGATGATCGTCGGAGAAGAGGAGCCGGACTTCGGGTCGCTCGAGGTCGGCCCGACCGTCGTGCTCGCCTACGTCGACCAGTCGCGGGACGCGCTCGATCCCGAGGCGACCGCCTTCGACGAGATCACCGGCGGCGCCGAGCGCATCGTCGTCGGCAGCCGCGAGCTCCACGCACGCGCCTACGTCGCGGCCTTCGGCTTCACCGGCAGCGACCAGCAGAAAAAGGTGGGACGGCTGTCCGGTGGCGAGCGGAATCGGGTCCAGCTGGCAAAGGTGCTCACCGCCGGCGGCAACCTGCTCCTCCTCGACGAGCCGACCAACGACCTCGACGTCGACACCCTGCGCGCGCTCGAGGAGGGCCTGCTGAGCTTCCCCGGCTGTGCCGTCGTCATCAGCCACGACCGGTGGTTCCTCGACCGAGTCGCCACCCACGTGCTCGCCTTCGAAGGCGACTCCGAGGTGCGCTGGTGGGAGGGCAACTTCACCGACTACGAGGCCGACCGAAAGAAGCGGCTCGGCGTCGAGGCCGACCAGCCGCACCGGATCCGGTACAAGCCACTCGTCCGCCGATGAGCGGCGCCTCGTTCGCGAGCGACAACTGGTCGGGTGTCCACCCCGCCGTGCTCGACGCGATCGTCCGGGCCAACGAGGGTTTCGCCCCCTCCTACGGCGAGGACGCCGTTACCGCCGAGGCCGACCGGCTCTTCCGGCGGCACTTCGGGGACTCGGCCGAGGCGTACCTGACGTTCAACGGCACCGGCGCGAACGTCGTCGGGCTCCAGTCGCTCCTCCGCCCCTTCGAAGCCGTCGTCTGTGCGTCGAGCGCGCACGCCAACGTAGACGAATGTGGTGCGCCCGAGAATTTCATCGGCTGCAAGCTGCTCGCGCTGGAGACGCCGCACGGCAAGCTCGACCCGGACATCGCCGAACGGGCGATGACCGGTGTCGGCGACGAGCACCACGTGCAGCCACGGGTCGTGTCGATCACCCAGTCGACCGAGCTCGGCACCTGCTACTTGGTCGACGAGGTCGCCGAGCTCGCGAGCTGGGCGCACGAACGGGACCTCTGGCTCCACCTCGACGGTGCGCGCCTGGCCAACGCGGCGGCCTCGCTCGACGTCGGGCTCGGCGCCTTCGGGCAGGACGCCGGCGTCGACGTCCTCTCCTTCGGCGGCACCAAGAACGGCGCCATGGGGGCCGAGGCGGTCATCGTCTTCCGGCCCGCGGACGAGACCTTCCTCCCCTTCATCCGCAAGCAGTCGATGCAACTCGCCTCGAAGATGCGCTTCCTCGCCGCGCAGTTCGTCGCGCTGCTGTCGGACGGCCTCTGGCGGGAGAACGCCCGGCATGCGAACGCGATGGCGGCCCGGCTCGCCGCCCGGGTCGCCGATCTGGACGGTGTCACGATCGCCTATCCCGTCGAGGCCAACGCCGTCTTCGCCATCCTCCCCGGTCCGGTGCTCGACGGGGTGCGGGAGGAACACCGGTTCCACGTGTGGCACGAGTCGGTGGGAATGGCGCGGTGGATGACCTCCTTCGACACGACCGAAGAGGACGTCGACCGCTTCGTCGGCCTGATCGAGCGCCACCTCCTCGACGTGGGGGCCTGACCACCAGCGCCGCAATGGCGGCCCGGTGAGCCGCTCAGTGCGCGGGCCTGCCGCGGCCCGGCGGGCCGGCGAACGCCTGCGCGATGGCCATCCACTCCTTCGCACCCCCACCGCGGACCACGAGCCCGGTGTCCGCGACGTTCCGACGCTGGGTCACGACGAGGCAGAAGTCGAGCGCCGACCCGGTGATCGAGTCGGCCGCGTCCCCCTCGCGACCGGCCTCGGGCTCGGAACCGTCGCCCTCGGCACCCACCTCCCATCGCCAGAGATCCCCGGAGGGTCCGGTGAGCTCCACCTCGATCCAACCCGCCGGTACCGTCCGGTCGCGGACCGCGTAGGAGAAGGGACGGGCACGCACCCCCAGATCCGCGACGTGGCGCAGACGGTCCGTCGGGGCGAGCGTGCGGCCCAGCGCGTCGGCCACGTCCTGTCCGTGCGCCCAGGTCTCCATCAACCGCGCCGAGAGAAACGACAGCACGCCCATCGGCGGCCCGAACCACGGGATCCGTGCCGACGGATCCGTGCCGGCGAAGGCCTTCCGCAGCCCGTCATGCGCGCGCTGCCACCAGTCGAGCAGCGCCGAGCCGCCCATCGACCGGCCCCGTTCGAGATGCTCGGCCATCGGATCGCCGCCGCGCCCGAAGGCCTCGGCCGCCATTGCCGCGAAGGCTTCGGGATCGGTCTTCGCCAGGCGACCCGCGTCGTCGAAGAACGCGAGGTGGCTGATCTGGTCGCGCACCGCCCATCCCTCCGCAGGTGTCGGCAGATCCCACCCGGGGGCGGCGTCTCCGAGCGGCGAGACGAGGTCCCGGACCTCCGCGTACTCCGCGTCCAGGTCGGCGAGGAGTTCGGCGACGGTGGGCACGTGGAGAGGTTAGGTCCCGGCCGGCTCAGCGGCGGTCGTCGATCCAGTGACGCTCCGAGCGGAGGACCTCGACGTCGGGATTCGACCAGACGAACCGCTCGACCGCGTCGAGGACCTCATCGACGTGCCCAGCCGAACCGGCGACGGCCGCGAAGGCCAGCTCGGTCCGCTGCCACTGCGCGAGGAAGTCCACCTCCGCCGCGGCGACCCCGAACCGGCTCTTCGAACGTTCGACGAGATGCTTCACGACCGAGCGCTTCGACTTGAGAGAGTGGGCCGCGGGGATCCGGAGCTCGACCGTGAGCGCACAGGCATGCAGCATCGCCCCAGGATGTCAGCGCCGCGGACCGGGCGCGACGCGAGCCCCGACCGGGGGAGGCCGGGGCCCGCATGTCCGTGTGGACAGCACGGACGGTGCCGCAGTCGACCGACCGGCCCGGCGACTCGATCGCGATCCGCTCGGGACCGCTCGCCGCAGAGTCCGATCAGCGGTGGGTCAGTTGGTGGCACCTCCCTGCGTGGTCGAGCCCGAGTTCGGCGTGGTCGAGCCCGAATTGGGGCCGTTGGACTGGTTCCCACCCATACCGGCAGGCCCGCCTGAGGCACACCGGCCACCGCCCGGCGGATTGCCTATCAGGACCGTGGTGGCGGTCACCGTGCTCGAGGACTCGCTGCCGACCACCGCCACGTGCTCGCCGGCTTTCACGTCGGCGAAGGACGGCGAGGAGACGCTCGGGTCCCGGTAGGTCGTCGAGCTGCCGACGTCCACGGTCACCGTCGACCCGTCACGGGTGGTGAGGGTGAAGGTGTCGGTCCCGACCGACTTGACGGTGCCCCCGGCCGTGGGCGGCTTCCCACCGCGCGGCGGCGCAGGACGGGTCTGCCCCGACGAGTTGCCGGACGGAGACGATGTCGCAGACGACGCAGCGCCGGCGACCGCACCTCCCGCGATGGCGAGGCCGAGTGCGACCACGGCTGCCGTCGTCACCCGCACGCCGCGCCGGCGGCGCGGGCTCGGTCCGTCGGACGCTCCCCATGCCGGGTCGCCGTCGAGGGCGCCCGGTTGGTCCGCGGTCACAGCAGTCCCTCCCCGGTCGCCCTGTTGGTTCGCTGTCTCATGGCACCTGCTCCTTTCGTGGTGACGTGTTCACCGGAGACGAGCATGAGGTCTCGCCCTGTGTGCCCCCTGTGCGCCGGGACAGCGAGAGGTGGGAATCCGTCGATGCTGCATCCCGCTCAGCGGGAGCGCTCTCGGCGGCAACCATCGTTCGCGGAGTACTGCCCCACCGATCCGGTGTAGGGAACACCCTGGCCACGGCTCGCCTAGCGTGAAGGGGAAGCACTCGTGAACTCGCCAACTACCAACGGATCCGGAGTCCGACACGTGAGTGATGTTGCAGCGCTGCTGTCCGGTGCCCAGGAGAGGGTGGAGACCGCACAGCTCGTGCTGTCCGAGATCGAGCATGGCCTCGATGTCGTCGAGAAGGTAGCGGTGGTCGCCAAGCGCTCCCGTCCCATTCTCCGTTGGCCCCAGTGGTGATCGTGGGGTGCCTTCTTGGACTTGGGATCGCCGTCACCGTGCACCGCAGACGACGCGCGAGCGATACGGAGGGCCCACCAGACGAATCATCCGACGAAGCGCCGGACTCGGACGGTCATCCCCGCCACTCGTCCGTGTGAGCGGATGTCACGCGTCGTCAGCCCGGAGCGGGGGCGTAGAGCCGGTGGACGGGCGCACCCCGACTAGCGGAATCTCTGGTGCTCTGGTCGGACCCGGTCCAGGTCGTTCGGGAGCTCGGACTGGATCAGGAATCGCCTATTCCTCAAAGCTCACCCAAGGCGGTGGCCAGCGGATCGAGCACGCCGGGATCCAGGGGCGGTGGGAGGTAGACGATGCCCAGCTCGGCCCCGACCTCTGCCAGTGCAGCGGCCTGCTCGGCGGTGACCTTCGCGTCCCCGGCGAATCGGACGTGACTCGAGAGGAGAATCTCCGTCGGGTCGCGGCCGAGGTTCTCACAGTGCTGATGCAAGACGTCGCGCTTGCGGGCGAACTCCTCCGGTGTGCCACCCACAAAGTTCCAGTGCTGGGCGAACCGGGCTGCGGTGCGGAGCGTTCTCTTCTCGCCGCTACCACCGACGCAGATCGGCGGGTGGGGGCGCTGAACGGGCTTGGGCTCGTTGCGGGCGGCGCTCAGCTGGTAGTACCGGCCCTCGAAGGTCGTCGTCTCGCGCGTCAGGAGCCCGACGATCACCTCGCAGGCCTCCTCGAATCGATCGCTGCGCTGGCCAGGCGTGCCCAGTTCGATCCCGTAGGCCCCCGACTCCTCCTCGTTCCACCCGGCGCCGATGCCCAGTTCCAGCCTGCCCCCGGACACGATGTCGAGAGTGGTCGCCATGTTGGCCAGGATCGCCGGGTGGCGGTAGTGGATGCCGGTGACCAGCGTTCCCATACGCAGGCGTTTGGTCGCCTGGGCCAGAGCCGTCAGGGTGATCCAGCCCTCCATACAAGGACCGGTGGAGTCGGAAAAGATCGGATAGAAGTGGTCGAAGGTCCAGCCCGACTCGAACAGCTCGATGTCGTCCGCCGTCTTCCACACGGCAAGCATGTCGGTCCAGGTCGTATCCTGCGGCGAGGTCTTGAAGGCGAAGCGCATGGGGCCCACGCTACGTCCGGCCCGCCGGCGACCGTACAGACGACCGTGCTCGGTCTACGTGATCAGGTGCGGTAGCCCGAGGTACCGATCGGTCACCCTTGGTAGCCGACCGCTTCCGGCTGCCGTTGTTCTGGGGCAGGTCGTCAGCTCGTCCGCAGGATCGGTCATCGGCGCGTGAAGGTCAGGTGGGTGACGCCGCTCGGTGACGAGACCGCCTCGAGGTTGTAGCGCTCATCGACGCCTTCGAGGCCGTCCCAGAGACGAGTGCCGCGGCCGAGCAGGATCGGCACCTGCACGACGTGGAGGGTGTCGATGAGGTCGGCCGCAAGGAAGTCGCGGACGACCGACGGACCACCCCCGATGCGCACGTCGAGGTCATCGGCGGCCTCCCGGGCGAGGTCGAGTGCCTCTTCGGGAGAGGCGTCGACGAAGTGGAACACGGTGCCGCCCTCCATCTCGATCGGCGGGCACGCGTGGTGCGTCAGCACGAACACCGGCGTGTGAAACGGCGGATTCGGCCCCCACCAGCCCCGCCACTCGTCGTCGGCGCCGACATCGGTCCACGGGCCGGTCTGCGCGCCGAACTTGCCCCGACCCATGATCTCCGCACCGAACCCGAGCTCGATCCGTTCGGCGAACGAATGGTCGACACCGACGGTGCCACCGGCATCGCCGACCATCGAGCGCCAGAAGCGGGTGGCGAAATACCACTCGTGCAGGCGTTGGCCGGCGTGGCCGAACGGGGAGTCGAACGTGATGCCCTCGCCGGTCCCGAACCCGTCGAGGGAGATCGAGAAGTTGTGGACACGGACCTGGGACACGGCGGCCTCCTCAGTTCGGTGGTTGCGATCTGCAACTGGTTGACACGCGCGAACGCGTAGCCGAAGTATTTGCAGAACACAAGACTTTGGAGGAGCCTTTCATGGTTGCCGCATGGTCCGAGCGATCAGGCGCCGGCGTGCACCAGCGCGACGACGTCGGACATCCCGAAGGCCACCAGTTCGCGGACGACACACCGCGAGCCCGGGTCGACCAGCACGAAGAACGGGTAGCCGCCGACCCGGTAGGCGGCCCAGACCTCGTCGCTCATGACGACCGGCACCGGGCCGAGACCCGAGGCCAGCTCGCGCACCGTGGCGGGATCCACGAGGGCGGGGCCCTTGGTCACGACGACCACCGCGAGCCCTTCGACCGTGCCGAGCGGTCCGTCCGGTCCGAGACCGCGCCAGAAGGACTCGCACCCGTCACAGTGGGTCGCGAGGAACGCAAGCACCAACGCGCCGGTCAGGTCGGCGAGGTCGACGCGGCACGCCCTCCCCGCCGGGTCCACTCCCGAAAGGTCGGTGGCCGGCCACGGGGGCGGCTGGCTTCCGAGACCAGAGGGAACCGGGCGAAGGCCCTTCGTGAACTCCGGATCGGCGAAGGGCCCGGTCATCCCGTCAGGGAGCTCCGTCCCGGCTCAGGACGCCGCGCTCGGCTCGGACTCGACGAGCTCGATCGCGTCGCCGTTCCCGCACCAACGACACGACACCGATTCGACCTCCTGCTCGAGGACGTCGACCTCCTCGAGCGCGAGCTCCCCTCCGAGCGAGTAGTGGTGGAAGGCCTTGGTTCGGGTGCGGGTCACCACATCGAAGCGGGTGAGATTGCCGCAGGCGGCACAGCGGTAGCGGATGGCGGCCGGCCCCTCCGCCCGGGCCGGCGGGCCGCCGGCTCCCCCGCCGTCGCCACCGCCGCCCGTGGCTGCCGTCGTCTCCTCCGATGATCCGTGCTCCACCGGAGCCACGGTAGTCGGCAGACGCCCACGACTTGGCCCCTTTCACGAACACCTGTTCGCTACACTGCCTCCCGATGCTCCTCACGGCGCCGCGATCCTTCGACGACCCGACGACCCCGCTCCGCGAGGTGACCTTCGCCGTGCTCGATGTCGAGACCACCGGGGGCTCGCTCACCGCGGACTCCCTGACCGAGGTGGCGGCGGCCCGGTTCCGGGGTGGCGACCTGCTCGGCACCTACCGGACCTTCGTGCGCCCCGACCACCCGATCCCACCCTTCATCGCCTCGCTCACCGGCATCACCGACGGGATGGTGGCCGACGCCCCCCGGGTCGGTGCGATGTTGCCCTCGCTCCTCGAGTTCGTGGGCGGCGCGGTGCTGGTCGGCCACAACATCCGTTTCGACCTCTCTTTCCTCGACCATGCGCTCGTCTCGACCGGAAGGGAGCCGTTCGCCAACCCGACCGTCGACACCCTCGCGCTCTCGAGGCGACTCGTGCGCGACGTAGTGCCCGACTGCCGACTCGGGACGCTCGCGGCGGCGCTCGACCTGCCCCACCAGCCCTCGCACCGTGCGCTCGCCGACGTGCTCGCCACCGGCGACCTGCTCCACGCTCTGCTCGAGCGCGCGGGCTCCTTCGGCATCCTCGACCTCGAAGAGCTGCTCGCCCTCCCCCGTCTCGTCGGCCATCCACAGGCCGCGAAGCTCCGGATCACCACGCGCCTCCCGCGGCGGCCCGGCGTCTACTGGTTCACCGACCCGGCGGGCTCCGTCCTCTACGTGGGGAAGGCATCCGACCTGCGAGCGGAGGTCCGCTCGCACTTCTCCCTCGACTCGCGGAAGGGGGCGGGGAAGCTCTTGCGCCAGGTCCACGCCGTGCACCATCGGGTCTGTCCGGCGCTGTTGACCGCGGCGGCCCTCGAGGTCCGGCTGATCGGGGTGTGGTCCCCGCCGTTCAACCGCAAGAAGAGTCCCCGGCGACGAGCGCGGCACCGGGCACCGTCGACGACGCGTCAGACGGTGGCCTCTTCGGCCGAGGCCTCGCGGGAGACGCGGATCAGGTCGTCGAGCACCGCGTCCGCGCGCCCGTCGTCGATCACCTCGCTCGCCAGTGTCACCCCCGCCACGAGATCGGTGACGGTCCCGATGACCACCAGCGCGGCGGCGGCGTTGAGCACCGCGACGTCGCGGTGCGGCGAGGCCCCGCCCGCGAGCACCCGCCGGATGGCGGCCGCGTTGAACGCGGCATCCCCACCCCGCAGGTCCTCGATGGCGACGCGGGCGAAGCCGAGGTCGGTCGGGTCGATGCGAAAGGCCGATCGCTCGTAGCCGCCCTCGGACGTGCGGATCAGCTCGTGCACGGTCGAGGGCCCTGTCGTGCTGAGCTCGTCGAGCCCGTCGTCGCCGTAGACGATCATCGCCCGGGCGGCGCCGTTGGCGGCGAGCACGCCGAGCATCTTGTCGGCCATGGAGGGGTTGGAGACGCCGAGCACCTGGTAGCGGGCACGGCCCGGATTGGCGAGCGGTCCGAGGTAGTTGAAGACGGTCGGGATGCCGAGCGCCTTTCGGACCGGTCCCGCGTTTCGCATCGCCGGGTGGAAACGCGGTGCGAAGCAGAAGCCCATCCCGACCTCGTCGATGCAGCGGGCCACGCCGGCCGGCCCGAGGTCGGCCACCACGCCGAGCTCCTCGAGCACATCGGCCGCCCCGACCGCGGACGAAGAAGCCCGGCCGCCGTGCTTGCACACCTTCGCTCCGGTGGCCGCGACCACCAGTGCGGCGATCGTCGAGACGTTGATGCTGCGCAGCCGATCACCGCCGGTGCCACAGGTGTCGATCACTTCGGTCCCCGCGGGGAGCTCCAACCGCACACCGTGGGCGACCATGGCCCGCACGAACCCGGTCATCTCGTCGGTCGACTCGCCCTTCGCCTGCAGCGCGACCGCGAGGGCCGCGATCTGCGACTCGGTCGCCTCCCCCGACAGAACCTGGCCGAGGACCACTTCGGCCTCCACGACGGACAGCGAGCTGCCCGCCAGCAGCCGGGTGAGCACCCCCGGCCAGCCGCCGAGCGAGCTGAACGAAGGCCGTGCGGCGGTCGCGTCGGGGGCCGAGGGCGGGGTCCCCACGGTCAGTCCCACCAGAGGTCGTGCGCGAGCACCCCACGGGCGATCAGGCCGAGCTGCACCTGTGAGGTCCCTTCGACGATGGTGAGCTGCTTCGCATCCCGATACCAGAGCTCGGTCGGGTGGTCCTCCATGTAGCCGGCCGCGCCGAGCAGCTGCAGGGCCACCCCCGAGGCGCGGACCGCCAGCTCGGTGGCGAAGTACTTGGCCATCGACAGGTACGGCACGAATTCCTTGGTGAACTTGCCCTGGTCGGCGAGCCACGCCGCCCGGTAGGTGAGCAGCCGGGCGGCTTCGATGTCGACGGCCACCTTGGCGATCTCCCACTGGATGCCCTGGAGGCCGGCGATCGTCCCACCGAAGGCCTCCCGGGTGCTCACGTAGTCGGTGGCGTACATGAGCGCGCCCTCTGCGAGACCGATCCCGCGCGCGGCGACGATCGGCCGCATCGCGTTGAGACCGAGCATCGCCAGGCGGAAGCCGCCGACCTCGCCGATCACGTTGTCGGCGGGCACGTGGACGCCGTCGAGGACGAGCTCACCGGTGTCGACCCCGTGCACGCCCATCTTGTGGTCGGTCCTGCCGACCGACACGCCGTCCCACCCGCGCTCGACGATGAACGCGGTGATCGAGTCGTGGGCCCGCGACGCCGGGTCACCGGTCTTCGCGAACACCGTGTACCAGTCGGCCTCGCGCACACCCGACATCCAGCACTTGGTGCCGCTGAGCACCCACCCGTCGGGATTGCCCGGGGACCTGTCGGGCACCGCGGCCGTGCGCATCCCGGCGACGTCGCTGCCCGCCTGCGGCTCGGAGAGCCCGAACCCAGCCCGCTGCGTGCCGGCCGCGATGCCGGGGAGGTACCGCCGCTTCTGGTCGTCGCTGCCGGCGATCATGATCGGGCCGGTCGGGAGCCGGGTCAAGAGGAGCATCAGCGCGGCCGCGTTCGAGTACTTCGCGACCTCCTCGATCGCGACGGTCAGCCCGAGGATGCCGGCTCCGGATCCCCCTTGCTCGACCGGAAGGCACAGCCCGAGCAGCTCGGCAGCCCGGAACGCCTCGAAGATGTCGTCGGGGTAGCGGCCGGTGGCGTCGATCTCGCGGGCGCGTGGCTTGATCTTGTCCTGCGCGAGCCGGCGCACGCTCTCTTGCAGCGCGGCGAGCTCGGGCGAAAGGTCGAAGTCCACGGACGACGAGGCTATCCGGCCCGGCCGCGCCGGCCGCTCCCGCCTAGGATCTCGCCCGTGAGCCCTCCCGGCCTGCGACCGCCGCCGCCCTTCGGCGCGTCCGCGCTCCCCGCGCGGCACCTACGACGGGACGGTGGTGATCGTGACCGGTGGCGGGACCGGGCTCGGCAAGGCCATCGCCACCGAGTTCGGCCGGCTCGGGGCGTCGGTCGGTATCCTCAGCCGCGACGAGGGCCATCGGGCGGCCGGTGTCCGCGCGGTGGAGGAGGCCGGCGGAAAGGCGCTGTCCTCGCGCTGCGACATCCGCGACGAGCAGTCGATCGCCACCGCGTTCGACTCGGTCGAGACGGCCTTCGGACCGATCGAGGTGCTCGTCAACAACGCGGCGGGCAACTTCCCCGTGCCCGCCGAGGACATGAGCCCGAACGCCTGGCGGACGGTCGTCGACATCGTGCTGAACGGGACCTTCCTCTGCTGCCGCGAGCTGGCCCGCCGGCTCATCCCCGCCGGGCGGGACGGGTCGATCGTCAACGTCGGGGCCTCCTATGCCTGGACGGGCGGACCCGGCTTCGCCCATTCCGCGGCGGCGAAGGCCGGCGTGAAGAACCTGACCGAGACGCTCGCCGTCGAGTGGGCCCCCTACGGCATCCGGGTGAACGGCCTGGTGCCGGGGCTGATGCCCCACGAGGACGAGGCCGCGGCCATCGCCGCGGTGCCCGGCAAGTACGAAGGGCAGGACACCCGTGTGCCGGCCGGGCGGGTCGGCCACCCGAGGGAACTGGCCTGGGCGGCCACCTTCCTCTGCTCGCCGTTCGCCGGGTACGTGAGCGGCCACTCGCTGGTGGTGGACGGCGCCAACTGGCAGCGCCGCCACACCGTCCAGCCGCCGTTCACCCCGGTGCGCGAGCAGCTCGGGCGGCCGCCTTTCGGCGAGGCCACCGCCATGCCGCGACCGACCGGCCCGGCCGACACGGATCCGACCCAGCCGAGAGACGAGGGAACGCGATGACCGCGGATGCAGGACACCCCACCGGTGCGGTACGCGAACCGGCCACGAAGGACGTCCACCGCGATCTGGTCCGGCTCGAGATCGACGGCCCGATCGCGGTCATCACCAACAACCGGCCGGAGAAGCACAACGCGATGAGCGACGAGATGGACGCGCGCCTCTGGGAGGTGCTGGCCGAGGTGCACCGGCGGCCGGGCCTGCGGGCCATCGTCTGGCGCGGGGAGGGCCGGTCCTTCTCCTCGGGTCGCGACACCGACCAGCTCGGGCTCCGCACCGAGGACATCTCGGACCTCGAGTTCATCGAACGGGGGCACCGCCCCACCCAGATGTTCCTCACCATGCCCTGTCCGATCATCGTCGCGCTGAAGGGCTGGGTGATCGGCGGGGCGTTCGAGCGCGCGCTGCTCTGCGACCTCCGGGTCGCGTCGGTGGGGACGAAGATGGTGCTCCCCGAGGTCGTCCACGGGGTGATCCCCGACTCGGGAGGGGTCGCACGCCTCTTCCAGATGGTCGGCCACGGGATCGCCGCGGACCTCGCGCTCACCGGGCGGGTCATGGGCGCCGAGGAGGCGCTCGGCCACGGCGTGATCAGCCGGCTGGTCGCCGACGAGGACGAGCTCGAGCAGGTCACGATGGGAATGGCCGAGACCATCGCCTCGGCGCCCGCCTTCGCGGTCAAGATGGCGCGGCGTAGCCTGTTCAGCCTCGGCGCGGCCGAGGTGCAGCGTTCGATCGCCGAGGAGGCGGTGGCCCAGTCGCTCGTGTTCGTCTCCGACGACTACCGCGAGATGAAGGCGGCACGGACCGAAGGCCGCGAACCGGTGTACCGCCAGCGCTGATCGGCCGACCGGACCCGTACGAGCACGACGAGCCGGCGCGGGGCAACCGGAGCGAGGAGGAGAGCGATGGCTGACGCGAGACCGAGCGACTGGGCGGCGGGGACCGCGACCGAAAGACCCGTGCTCGAGAGCGGCACGTTCCGTCTGGGCGATCGACTGGTCCACCGACTCGGGTTCGGTGCGATGCAGCTGACCGGTCCCGGCGTCTGGGGAGAGCCCGCCGACCGGCTCGAATGCGTGCGCGTGCTGCGCCGAGCCGTCGAGCTCGGGGTCGATCTCATCGACACCGCCGACTCCTACGGACCCGAGGTCAGCGAGCGCCTCATCTTCGAGGCGCTTCACCCCTACCCCTCCGAACTGGTCATCGCGACCAAGGCGGGGCTCACCCGATCGGGCCCGGGCGTCTGGCAGCCGGTCGGTCGGCCCGAGTACCTCCGCCAGCAGTGCGAGCTGAGCCTCCGGCGCCTCGCCGTCGAGCGGATCGAGCTCTTCCAGCTCCACCGCATCGACCCGAAGGTTCCGGCCGACGAACAGTTCGGCCTCCTCGACGACCTGCGTCGGGAGGGCAAGATCCACCACGTGGGCCTCTCGCAGGTCAGCGTCGAGGAGCTCGACCGAGCCCGCGGCACCGTCCCGGTCGTGAGCGTGCAGAACCTCTACAACCTCACCAATCGCAGCTCGGAGGACGTGCTCGCGGCGTGCGAGCGGGACGGCATCGGGTTCATCCCGTGGTTCCCCATCGCGTCGGGGGCGCTGGCACGACCCGGCGGACCGGTCGACGCGATCGCGAACGAGACCGGTGCGACCGCGGCCCAGGTCGCCCTTGCCTGGCTGCTGCACCGCTCACCGGTCATGCTGCCGATCCCCGGCACCTCCTCGGTCGCGCACGTCGAGGAGAACTGCGCCGCGGCGACCGTATCGCTCACCGACGCCCAACGCGCATCGCTCGACGCCGTGCACACCGCGTCCTGACCCGGATCAGCCGGCGCCGAAGGCCATCCTGGCCGATCGGATCCCCGCGATCACCGGCGAGGCGGTCCGCTCGACCGCGCCCTCGGTCTCGACCGACCCGAACCGGGCGAGGAGTTCCTCGAGCAGGACGCGGCCCTCGATCCGTGCGAGCATCGCGCCGATGCAGAAATGCGGGCCGAAGCCGAACGCCACCTGCGGGTTGGGATCCCGTGCGGGGTCGAACCGCCCGGCGTCGGGCCCGAAGACCGACTCGTCGCGGTTGGCCGACGCGTAGAGCATGAGCACCGGCGCCCCCTCGGGCAGTTCACGATCGCCGAGCCGCGCCGCACGGGTGGTCGTGCGCATGAACGACACCACGGGTGTCGTCCAGCGGAGCATCTCCTCCACCGCGATCGCGAGCGCCCGCGGCTCGGCGGCGCGCCGGCGGAGCGCCGGCCAGGTGCCGGGCTCCTCGGCGAATCCGATGAGGCCGCCCGACATCATGTTGCGGGTCGTCTCGTTGCCCGCGACGAGCAGCTGCACCAGAAACATGGCGAGCTCGGCGTCGGTCAGCCGGTCGCCGTCGACCTCGGCAGCGGCGAGCTCGGAGATGATGTCCGCTCGAGGCTCGGCCCGCCGGTCCGCCGCGGCGGCGAGGAGGTAGTCGATCATCTCGGCGCTGAGGGCAGCCCGCTCCTCCTCGGGCCAGTCGGTCGCGCCGGGGATGACGGCCTCGGACCACCGGAAAAAGCGCGGCCATTCGTCCTCGGGTACACCGAGGAGGTCGCTGATCACCTGCAGCGGGAGCGGCACCGTGAGCTCGGCCACCACGTCGAGCGGGACCCCGGGCTCGACGCGGTCGACGAGCGCCCGCGCCCGCTCGCGGATGCCCCCTTCGAGCGCCCGCATGAAGGTGGGCCGGAACCCGGGCTGGACCAGCTCGCGGTAGCGGGTGTGGGCGGGCGGGTCGGTGTGCATCATGGTCGGCGGCGTGGGGTACTCGCTGCCGATCTCGAAGGTCATGATGCCCTTCCCCGAGCAGAACGTGTCGGGGTCGCGCGAGACGGCGACGACGTCCGCGTGCCGGCTCGCGAACCAGAGGCCGAGGGTGTCGTTGCGCGCGACCGGGGCCTCGGACCGCAGCCGCGCGAAGAGCGGGTAGGGATCGCCCGCGTAGAAGGCCGGGTCGAGGAGGGGTGCGGTGAGCTCGGCCTCCGAGGACCCCGGCAGCGGCGCGCCGGTCATGGACGACCGCGCCGCGCTCAACCGAGGAGCACGCCGGTGGGCCGCCCGAAACCCTGTGCCTCGGCCAGCGCCTCGTAGGCGGCGAGCGTCCCCGGGCCGTCGCTCACGCTCTCGACCGAACCGTCGTCGGCCAGGTTGAGCAGCACCCCCTCGATCACGAAGACCACCTCGGTGATCCCGTCGTTGTCGGCGGGAACGTCGAGCGTGTGCACCGACCCCGCAGGCTCACGGATGTAGGAGCCCGCCGTGCTGTAGAAGTCGTACTCGAGGTAGTGCCAGCGGCCCGCCACCGTGTAGCCGTCGACCGGCCCGGTGTGGCGGTGCGTCTGGAGCCGTGCGCCGGGCCCGAATCGGTTGCGCACCACCCACACACCCGAAGCGGCGTCGACCCGCAGGACCTTCAGCCAGATGCCCCCGGTGCCGTCGACCCACGGCAGGTCGTCCTCGCCGGCATGCCGCACCACATCGTCCACGTCCACGGTCGCCATCGGGCATCCCTCCCTCGCGTTCGGGTCGTCGCCCGGGTGTCGGCGCGGGCGAACCTTCTGAGAAGTCTGCCCGTCGGCCCGTCGGCTCGCCATTCGCCTCCGCCGCACACGCGGCGCCGGTCAGCGCCGCGCCTCGGTGTGCCGGCGCGCCTCAGGTGTCGGAATAGGGCCCGATCCGCTGGTCCGGACTGGTGTCGACCAGCACCTGCCCGTCGATCGCCACGTGCGAGGTCCACTGGCTGCCGTTCCACCACCGGTACTGGAAGCGCCCGCCCGGATCGGGATGCCATGCCGGCGGGGAGACGGGAGGCGGCGGCACGGCTGCCGGCGGTGGAGAGGCGGCTGCCGGCGGTGGAGCGGCGGGTGCCGGCGGTGGAGCGGCGGGTGCCGGCGGTGGAGCGGCGGGTGCCGGCGGTGGAGCGGCGGGTGCCGGCGGTGGAGCGGCGGGTGCCGGCGGTGGAGCGGCGGGTGCCGGCGGTGGAGCGGCGGGTGCCGGCGGTGGAGCGGCGGCGGCCAGCGGTGAGAGGGCCTGTCCCGGGTCGTGCGCGGGAGGACCGCTGCCGACCGGTTCGGAACTCGCGGGCGGTGTGCCTGCGGCGTCGCCCCCGTCGTGCGAGGGATCGGAGGCCCGGGGCGGCACCGTGGCAGCCGAGGGCGGGACGTTGGCCGGATGGGGGTACACCGGGAACCGCTCGGCGACCGTCGGGGTGCCCGTCGCCATCGCCCCCGACGCCGCGCCGGAGGCCGCGCCCGGTACCGGGCCGGAGCGCAGTTGCTGGGCGCGCCGGACGCCCGTCGTGTGGGCGATGAGGTAGAGCACGAGGCCGAGGATGAGACTGACGAACCAGATCAAGGCCCAGACGGCCGAGGGCAGACCCCAGGGGGTGCGCCCGAGCACCCTCCGATCGCGCTCGGAGAACCGATAGCCGAGTGCCGCCCAGATCAAAGACAGTCCCAGCAGGAGCAACAGCTGGCTCCCGCTCAGTTGGTACACGCCCGGGAGTCTACGCGCCGAGCCCGCCCGGGCAGAGAACGACCCCTCGCCCACGTGAGCCCCGATTCCGTCCGTCGTTCCGAAGTCGTCGGCCTCCGATCGCCGACCGCCCACCGCCTGACCCGACGGCGCGGGTGTGCCGTTCAGCTCATCGCTGCGATCGGATGTTTCGGCGCGTACCGCCCGAAGGTCGCGAAGTGCCGGGCGATTCCGCCCGTGAAGCTGTCGATGTACGCCAGCTTCCGGATCATGTAGCTGTGGCTCTCCTTCGGGTCGAGGTAGAGGTTGTAGAGACGCCCGTGCGAGTACTTCTGGGTCACCCCGGTGAACCCCCCGAGGTTGAAACAGTCGCGGTCGTCGTCGGAGGAGGAGGCCACCATGAACTTCCACTCGCCGACGCGCAGCGCCGAGAAGACGTTGGTCAGCCAGTAGTAGAGGTACTTGCGGTTGGAGACGCCGTCGGGGTCGAGCAGGAAGGAGGTCTGGTCGACCCCGTCGATGTAGCGGTCGCCCGGAAGGGACCCTCCGGCTCCTGCCAGCGAGAGCAGGGTGTTGAACAGGTCCATCTGCGAGAAGATGCCGTCGCTCGCACGATCGGCCGCGACCATGCCGGGCCAGGTGGCGATGGCGGGAACCCGCTGCCCGCCCTCCCACGTCGACCCTTTCGCGCTCCGGAAGGGCGAATAGGCGGCGTCCGGCCAGGTCTCCATCTCCGGACCGTTGTCCGAGGAGAGGAAGATGACGGTGTCGTCCATCTGACCGGTTGCCTCGAGCTCGACGACCAGGCGACCGACGATGTCGTCGAGCTCGACGATGGTGTCCTTGTAGGGGTGCCTGGCGGGAGAGGAGCCGAGGAACCGTTCGTGCGGATAGTTGTCGAAATGGGCGCCGCGGGTGCAGTGGTAGAGGAACCAGGGCTGGCGCTCCCCAGTCGGCTGCTCGGCCATCCGCCGGATGAAGGCGAGCGAGTACTCGGCCCACTTGTCGTCGAGCAGCGAGAGAACCGGGATGGTCACCTCCTCGACGGCCTCGGTGTCGCCGCCCCTGGTCGTGTGCACGAAGCACTTGTTGAACGGGAGGTTGCGCACCCACTCGGTCCGTTCCGCGCTGTAGACGATCTCGGGGAAGAAGTTGGGGTCGCGCCACTCGGTGTACATGTCGGAGACCGAAAGGAAGCCGTAGAAATCGTCGAAGCCCACGTGTTGCGGCTGTGACTCGACGTTCTCGCCGATGTGCCACTTGCCGACGGCCTGGGTCACGTAACCCGACTCCGACAGCAACTGGGCCAGGGTCACCTCGCCGGCGAGCCCTCCCGGCTGTCCGTACATGGGCGGGCGGAGCAGACCGTGCCGCATCGGCAGCCGCCCCGTCATCAGCGACGCCCGCGACGGCGTGCACGAGGGCTCCGAGTAACACGAGGTGAGCAACAGGCCGCGGCGAGCGAGCCGGTCGATGTTCGGCGTCGGCGCGCCGACCGCCACTCCGCCGCCGTAGCAGCCGAAGTCGCCCCAGCCGACGTCGTCGAAGAGAAGGACGAGGAAGTTGGGACGCCGACCGCCGCTTCGGTAGCGATCGAGGGCGGCCGCGGCACGGCGTTCCTGGTCGTCGAGGACGAAACGGGGCTCGAGGGCGTCGGACAGCGTGGTCGTGTCGGCGACGACCGGGTCGTGTGGCATCAGGGGCTCCCAGGCTCGGACGGCTGTCCGATGCTAATCACGAACCTGCCGGCCGACCGGCCGGCGTCGGGGGTCAGAACGCGGTCTGCCCGCGCGCCCGCGCCCCTCCGACGACGAATCGGGCGTACTGCTCGACGGGACCCGACACCCGTTGCTCGGTGGCGACTCGGGTGCCGGTCGATCCGCAGTTCGACGACGCGCCGGGGGCGCAGGAGAACTTGAGCACGGAGTGCCATCGGAGGTCGTTGTAGGCCCCGAGCGCGACGAGGCTGATCCCCATCGGGATCAAGAGCGCGCAGAGGTCCTTCCGCTCGAGGATCGCACGCCACGGGACGAACAGCGAGAGCGCGAGCAGTCCGATCCAGACGGTCAGTGCCGGGTCGCTCCTGAACTGCACGGCGATCTCCGCTGCGACGCCGATCACCAGGGGGGCGTGGCGGAGGCCGTCCCGCCAGCGGAGCACCGCCCACACGATCAGCGCGATGCACAGGCCGACTCCGGGTTCGCTGAACAGCTCGGTCGTGGACTGGAGGACCAGGGTGAGCACGCCGTAGACGACCGCGCACAGCACCGCGAGCAGATTGCTCCACTTCAGGGCCCGGCCGATGGCGAAGGCGACGACCAGGGTGGCCGAGACGATGAGCGGATTGACGAACGAGAGGACCAGCGGCGCGTTGCCCGTCGCCTTCGACAGGGCGTAGAAGGGGGCGATCACCAGGCTGAGGCCGATCCCGTACGGCGAGTACGGGGTGCTGAGGTGGAGGTAGTCGTAGAACTCGGGAGACGCCTTGAGCGACAGGTGGTTGACCAGATCCTGCGCCGCGGCCACCATCGACGACGCGTCGTACGCGACGTAGGTGTGGCGGCTGATCGCCATGTAGAGCGACAGCGAACCGGCGAAGAGAAGGAAGCCGATGATGCGATGGCGCCGCCGCGACTGCCGACGGAGCAGCGGATCGCGCCTGCTGCTGGGCACCGCGGCGGCCGGAGCGGACGTCAACGCGATTCAGCGTCGTCGGAAGAAGAGGAGAATCGACGTCCACTGATTCTCCCCGTCGTTGAGCACGACATGCCGCCTCGTCCGGTCGACGCCCTGGGGGACGACGACAGAGCCGATCAGGTACTCGGTGGGGGGCAGTGTCCAGTCGACCGGCTCGATGAGCTCGAGCCGGTCCGTCGACGAGACGACGTACTGCTCGATCTCCTTCCGCCGGAAGTATTCGGGGTGCGAATGGTTGTCGAGAAGGAGGAGCTCGGTGGCGACGACGACGACGCCTCCGGGTCGCACCACCCGGCCCATCTCGCGGACCGCGTCGCCGGCACGCTCGTGGCCCCCGAAATGCTCGATCGAAGAGAGCGACCATGCGATGTCGAAGGTCCCGTCCTCGAAGGAACTGAGATCCGTGCCGTCCATGATGCGGAACTCGACGGCGTTCCTCTCGAAGGTGCGCGGACAGAACGCCTGGGGGTCCTCGAGGACTGCGGGATTGGCCTCGGCTCCGCCCTCCGTCGACCATTCCTCGTTGCCGTACAGGTCGGTGGCGACGACGCGCGAGAGCCGGTCGGCAAGCCAGAAGATGACGCATTCACGACCGGCTCCGACCCCGAGCGCGGAGTGCTCGGGCCGGATCATCCCGAGGCGCTCGAGGCCGTAGACGGTCTGCGTCCACTCCCACCCCTTCCGGTAGACGTCCGGTTGCTCGCGGCACTTGAAGATGTGGCCGTCATAGGAGTACGACCCGAGCTCGTCGAAGAGCGCCAGCCACTGCTCGTCCTCGTAGGCGCGCACGTTGACGAGGCTGCTGAGGGGAAGCGACCTACGCCGAGGTCTGAGCACTCCGGGAGTGTAACCGAGGGTGGCTCCGACCAGGGACTTCCTCGCGGACGGCTCGACGCGCTGCACGCCGCGTCCGCGTCCGCCGCTCCGGTCGTCGGCCCTCGCTCGTCTGGGCCTCTCGACCCGGTGGGGACGGAGGGGGTCGAACCCTCACTGGGGGCGGTTTAAGCGCCCTGCCTCTGCCGATTGGGCTACGTCCCCGCGCCTTCGAGGATACGGCCGGCACCGCGAGGACGCCGGGAGCTGCGGCAGCCGGAAGGCGAGCCGGCAGGCGAGGCGGCAGGTCCGCGCCGGCTACGTCCGCCGCAGGGCGCCGACGAGCTCGACCTCCTCGTCCCGCGGCCGCTCGACGAGGGTCACCGGACCGCCGGCGCCCGGCCACGGCCCGAGCACGGTGGTCGGCCGGGCAGACGGGTCCCAGTTCGCCCAGAGCCCGACCGGGTCTGCCGCCCCGAGCAGACCCGTCCCGGAGCCCTCGTCGAGGCCGCCGGCGCCCGCTGCAGGAGAACCCGACCATCGCGAACGACGTCCATGCCCGGCGCATCGCCGCCGACAGCTCGAACGCGTCGTCACCGCCTCCCGAGAAGGTCTGGACCAACGGGTGGTGGACCGTCCCGAACACGAAGGGGATGTCGAGCGCGTGGCACGAGCCGAGAAATCCGCCGAACGCGGGCGATTCCCAGGTGAAGAGGTAGCAGTAGGTGCCCACTCCGTCAGCGGCCGCGGCAGCGTGCGCATCGGCGAGACGGAGCGTCGGCACCCGGAAGAGATGTTCGGTCGCGAGCGCATTCCACAGCGCGATCGGCGTCACCGTCTCGCCCCGCTCGCGCCGGACGTCCCGGACCGTGCCGAGGACGCGTTCGGCAACCGCCCGGTCGGGCGTGATGCGCCGCATCCAGCGCAGCAGGCCCTCGTCGTCGAGGGAGCTGAGCGCCGGGTTGCCCAGGGCGAAGAACGCCGACTCGTCGCGCGTCGTCCCGATCAAGAGTGGGACGTCCGACGCGACGCCGTCCGCGACCGCCTGCTCGGGAGGGCGGTCCAGCAGCCCGCCGTCGATCGCCGGCCGCATCAGTAGGCCCGAGTCGTCGGTTGCCGAGCTCGCCCGACCGAAGGCCGCGACCGCCTCGACGAAGCGGTCGGCCGGAACCTGCTCGAGCTCCGCCCGGCTCAGGCCGACTCCGAGTTGGGAGGCGATCTTCTCGGCGAGCGTGGCCGCGTCCTCGAGGGACGAGGTGTAGGGCGGGCCGCTCTGGACGATGGCACGCCGGAACAGGCCCCGCGCCTCGGGCACGGCGAGGAGGCTCGCGACGCTCATGCCTCCCGCTGACTCGCCGAAGAGGGTGACGTTGCCCGGGTCGCCGCCGAACGCCGCGATGTGATCGCGCACCCACGCGAGGGCGGCCACCTGGTCGGCGAGCCCCCAGTTCCCCGAGCCCGTCCAGGTTCGGCCGTCGAGCCACTCCTCTCCGTCGCCGGCGAGCTCGGGGTGGGCGAGGAATCCGAGCGCACCGAGCCGGTAATTGATGGTGACCACGACCACGTCCCCGTCGCGGGCGAGCAGCCCACTCCGGTAGAGGCCACCGGAACCGGCACCGGTGAGGAACGAACCGCCGTGGACCCAGACCATCACCGGACGCCGGGCGGCGTCACAGGCCGGTGTCCACACGTTGAGGGCGAGGCAGTCCTCCGACTGCTCGCCGTCGTCCCGCCCGAGGGTGAGCTCGACCAGGCTCTCGGTCTGCGGTGCGACCGCTCCGAAGCGATCGCACTCGCGGATGCCCGCCCAGGGGGCCGGGGGGGCGGGTGGGCGCCACCGATGTGGACCGGCCGGCGCGGCCGCGTAGGGTATGCCCGAAAAGGACGAGACGCCTCGTCGCGCCACTCCCCGGATACGGCCCGTCCGGAGCTCCACCACCTCACTCACGATTGCGCCCTCCGTCCCCTCCAGTTCGGCAGGCGAGCTGCCGATACCTCTCGAAACCGCATGTAGCCATGGAACCACGTCACCGCACCCCCAGGGGAGAACGTCCCACGACCTCGTCCCCGAGCAGGGACGACGCGCGGAGCATCCTCCCCCGCACCCACAGCCGACTTCGCCGTTGGGCGGTCGCCGGGCCGGCCTGCACGACCGTCCTCGTGGTGGTCGGGCTGGTCGCGCCACCCGTCGGCGCGGCGCCCTCGACGACGACCTCCTCCTCGAATCCGTCGACGACGACCACCGTGGCCACTCCGACGACGGTCAGCCCGGCACAGGCACGGATCAATGCCGCCGAGGCGCAGGTCGCGACCATCGAGTCACAGATCTCGAACGAGCAGAAGGCGCTCGACCAGGCCGACGAGCGCTACAACCAGGCCGTCGTCGACCTCACCTCGACCCGGACTGCGCTCGCCGCCACCGAGGCGTCGATCGACGCCGCCAAGTCGAAGCTCGCCACGGAGCGCAGCCAGCTGGCCCAGGACGCGATCCACTCCTATATCACCGACTCCTCGGGCGAGGCCGTCGCGCAGATCTTCGCAGCCCCGACCAGCGGGAGCCAGACCCGCAACCTCTACGAACAGCTCGGCGCGGGCAACGTGGTCGCCGACGTGCACCGCGTCCAGGCCGGACAGCGGCGGTTGAGCGCGACCCAGACCAAGCTGCTCGCCGAGCAGCAGGCGGAGACGGCCCAGGTCGACACCGAGAACCAGGCGCGACAGAACGCGTCGTCGGCCGCCTCGATGTCGGAGGCGACCCTCGCGCAGGTCAAGGGCTCCCTCGCACAGCAGATCGCCGCGCAGGCCGCCGCGCAGGCCGCGGCGGCTGCGCAGGCCGCCGCGACGGCGTCGACGCCCGCCGCGAAGCAGGCAGCCGCCGCGCAGGCTTCCGAGGCCGCGCAGGTGGCGAGCACGGTGAGCGGTGGCAGCGCGGCAGCCGGCAGCGCGACCGCGGCGGCGAACCAGGCCGCGGGGTCCTCGGGTGGCCCGATCACGGCCGGCAACAGCCCCCAGGCCGCCGGCCTCGCCGCGGTGCACGGGGCGATGCAGTATCTCGGGGTGCCCTACGTCTGGGGCGGCGCGAGCGCCGCGGGCGTCGACTGCTCCGGGCTCACGATGCTCGCCTGGGCCCACGCTGGCGTCTCGCTTCCCCACTCGGCCGCCGACCAGTACGCGGACTCCCAGCACGTGAGCCTCTCCAGCTTGGAGCCCGGCGACCTCCTCTTCTTCGACCTCGACGGGAGCGGCATCGACCACGTGGTCATGTACGTCGGGCCGGTCCTCGACGGGCAGTCGACGGCCTACGGCCAGGACACCATCATCCAGGCGGCGCACACCGGCACCGTCGTGACGTTCGATCCGCTCTGGTACTACGGCCTGGTCGGAGCCGGCCGCCCGTAGCCGAGGGCCCCACGACGACCCGATGCCACGCGCCGAGCGCAGACTTCGTGCCGGGTCTCCGATCTAAGGTCCGCGAGGTCCGATGAGACCCGAACTGACCATCGTCATCCCCGCCTTCGACGAGGCGGCGCGGCTCGCAGAGGGTATGCGGCGCTTCGAGGGGGCGGTCGCGTCGGGCGCGATCGACGTCGAGACGACCGAGGTCGTCGTGGTCGACGACGGCAGCACGGACCGCACCGTGGCGACCGCAGCCAAGCTGCTCGCACCCCTGCCCCACCACCGGGTGGTGCGCCACCCGCGCAACCGCGGCAAGGGCGCGGCGGTGCGGACGGGTGTGTCGGTCGCGGCCGGTTCGTCGGTCGCCTACATGGACGCCGACATGGCGATCGATCCGGTCGCCATCCCGCTCCTGCTCGAGGGACTCGCCTCGCACGACCTCGCGGTCGGCTCCCGGGCCCTCCCCGAGTCGATGGTCGAAAGCACCTACGCGGTCCGGGCGCTGATGGGACAGCTGTTCAACCGGTTGGTGACGACGGGAACCGGACTGACCCTGCGCGACACCCAGTGCGGGTTCAAAGCGCTCCGCACCTCGGTCGCCCGCCTTCTGTTCCACTTCGCCACCATCGACCGGTTCGCCTTCGACGTCGAGATGCTGACCTGCGGGTCGCGCCTCGGCCTGCGCATCACCGAAGTGCCGGTCCACTGGCGGCATGTCCCGGACAGCACCATTCACCCGCTCCACGACTCGATCGCGATGCTCGCCGACGTCTACCGCTCGCGCTTCGGCTTCACCAACCCGGCCGCGGTCACCTCGGCGACGGTCCGCGACCCGGCCGGTCGCCAGTCGGCCGGGGAGATCGCGTCACAGGTCGTGCGTGCGCTGGCCCCGGTGCTCGGCGAGCCACCCCTCCCGTGCCTTACCGGTCCGTCTTCGTTGCTCGTGCTGTTGGCCCTCGTCACTGCGCCCGAGGTGACGTCGGCGCTCGCCGCGCTCCGCCGCGAGCTGCCGGCGCTCGAGGTGCACCCGCGGCCGATGGGGCTGCGCCGCGCTCGGCGCCCTCGGGCCCCTCGGCGGTCGCCTCCTGCCGCTCGGGGCCACGCCCGGGCCGGAGTGATCGAGGCCGCGAGCCGCGCCAGGTGGCCGGCCGGTTCTCCCCGGGCAGACCCGGCCCCCGGCACTACCATGCAGCCGTGAGCACCGAGCCGGTCGATCGCGAGGCCGCGCGAGACCGCGCGCAGGTGCCCGACCGTGACCTGCTCGAAGCGATCGTCGAGCACGGCTCGCGACACGAACACGTCCGGGACGGGGTCCCCGATCTCGAGCCCAGCAGGTCGCTTTCGATCGTCCCGGTCCCCGGCGACGACCCCGTCATGGACCCGCGCCGGTCCGACGTCGACGGCTGGGGCCGCTCGGAGCACCTGCGGTCGATCGTCCGCCGGCTCTACGACCCCCTCTACCGCTACTGGTTCCGCGTCGAGTGGGAGGGCCTCGAGAAGATCCCCCGCGAAGGGGGCGCCCTGCTCATCGCCAACCACGCCGGCGCGATTCCCTCCGACGCCCCGGCCATCATGCACGGGATCGAGCAGGAGCTCGGGCGCCCGGTCTACGGCCTCGCCGACTACTTCTTCCGCACCCTGCCGGTGGTCGGAACCCTCTGGTCGCGGACCGGCGGCGTCCCGGCGCATCCCGACAACGCCTACCGGCTCCTGCACGACGAGCGGCAGCTGGCGCTGGTGTTCCCCGAAGGCACCAAGGCCACCTCGAAGACCTACGCCGACCGGTACCGGCTGCGCCGCTTCGGCCGCGGTGGGTTCGTCGAGATCGCGATGCGGGCGGGGGTGCCGATCTATCCGATCGCGGTGGTCGGGGCCGAGGAGTCGATGCCGATCCTCTTCCGGGTGGGCGGCATCGCGCGAGCGCTCAAGTTGCCCTACTTTCCGGTCACGGTCAACTCGCTGCTGATGGGGCCGGCCGGCTACGTCGTCTACTTTCCGGTCAAGATGAAGATGCGGGTGCTCGACCCCATCACCTTCGACGTCGAACCGGGGCTCGAGCGTTACTCGCGCAGCCGAGTGATCGACGAGGCGGAGGGCGTGCGCGCGATCCTCCAAGAGGCGCTCCACGACATGCTGCGCGAACGACGCAGTATCTGGTTCGGCTGAGCCGTGGGCCGGCGCGTCCTCATCACCGGGGTCGGCACCTTCTGGGGCGGCCGGATGGCACAGGCGCTCGAGTCCGACCCCGGCATCGAGATGCTCCTCGGCCTCGGCACCGACGATCCCAGGGTCCCGCTCGAGCGGACCGAGTTCGTCCGGTCCGACCAGAAGTACTCGATCCTCAACCGCATCGTGCGGGCGACCCAGGTCGACACCGTGGTGCACACCTTCCTCGTGACCAACTCCACCTCGGTGTCGTCCGCGGCGCTGCACGAGACCAACGTCATCGGCACGCTCAACCTGCTCGCCGCGGCCGGCTCGGCGGGCTCCTCGGTCCGCAAGGTCATCATCAAGTCTTCGACCCATGTCTACGGCGCGGCCGAGACCGATCCGGCGTGGTTCCGCGAGGAGGACCAGCGGACCGGTCCGGTCCGCACCCGGCTCGAGCGCTCCCTCCTCGAGGTCGAGTCGGTCGTCCGCGACTTCGCCGAGGACAATCCCCACCTGACGGTGACCGTGCTCCGCTTCGCCAACGTCCTCGGCACCGACATCGTGACCCCGATCAGCCACGACCTCCGACGGAGGGTGCTGCCCTGCGTGGCGGGCTTCGATCCGCTGCTGCAGTTCGTCGAGGAGGACGACGTGGTGCGGGCGCTCGAGTACGTCACCCGCAACCACCAGCCGGGCGTGTTCAACGTCGCCGGCGCCGGCAAACTCCCGTGGAGCGAGATCGCGGCGATCACCGGTGCATTCCTGGTTCCGCTCCCGCCGGTGCGTCCGCGTCTGTTCGCAATGCCGCTACGCGTCGTGGGCGGGGTGCAGTTCCCGCCGGAGATGGAGGCGCTCGCCCGCTACGGTCGGGGGGTCGATCCCTCGAAGCTGGTCGAGGCGGGCTTCGAGTACCGCTACACGAGCGCCGGTGCGGTCCAGAGCTTCGCCCGGGCCAACAACCTGCGACGGGCGACCGGTGCCGGCGACCCCGAGTACCGCTACGAGAAGGACGTCGAGCAGTTCTTCCGGCACTCCCCCGCCGTCGTCCGCGGGTTCGACTCCTGACCCGGCGGGCCTCAGGCCCGCTTCAACCAGGTCCCGCGCAGCTCTGGACCCCTGGTCCCCCAGTCCTCGGCGGTCATCGCGTACCGCACATGGTCCTCCCACTCGCCGTTGATCTCGAGGTAGCCGAGGGCCACCCCCTCGTTGCGCAGCCCGAGCTTCTCGACCACGCGGCGGCTCGAGAAGTTGCGGGGGATGATCGCCACCTCGACGCGGTGGAGGCGGAGCGTCTCGAACGCGAACTGGAGCACCACCACCACTGCCTCGGGCACGAGCCCGAGGCCGGCGAGGTCCTCGTCGATCCAGTACCCGATGGCACCGTTCTGGAAGGGCCCCCGCTGGATGGACGACAGGGTGATCTCTCCGGAGAACCGCCCCTCCACGAAGATGCCGAACCCGAAACCGGTCCCGAGCTGGCGCTCGCGCTCGCGCATGGTGCAGCGCGCCGCGAAGCTGGCAGCGTCCTCGGGCGGGAGCGGAGCACCCTGCGAGCGCGGCTCCCAGGGCACCAGCCACGACCGGCATCGCGCACGTACGGCGAGCCACGCGTCGTAGTCGCTGTCGACGAGGGTCGCGAGCCGCACCCGCCACCCGGGCAGCTCCAGCGAGCGCACGGCCTGGGAGCCGTGAGACCGCAGCCCGTGGCTCATCGTGCTCCCTCGCGACGACCTCCCATCGCCGCATGGTAGGCGAGGGCTCGGCAGGCAGAAAGCGGAGCCGCCCGGACGGGCGAGCGAGCAGGTGCGGTAGGGGGCCGCTCGACCTGCTTCCGGCGGGTGCTCGGCTCACCGCCGTACCAAGGGATCAGGGTTTGGGTCGATGCCCGATCCCCACCTGCCCCGGCGCGACCGGGTACAACGGTATGACGGCGTCGATGAAGTCGGTGTGTACGACTCTGTACGGATCGTGCAGAGCTCGGAGCGAGGCGAGAAAGATCGCCTCTGGTTCGAATCCGGTCTGGACGTTATAGGTGTCGAATTGGAGTCCAGCCAGCGCCAACCTACTCGGCGGAACGAATAGCCACGCTGGATGGCTCGCGGTCGAGGCCTGTCGGTAGATCGATGCCGAGCGCACAAGCTCCCATGCGCCCGGGCTGAAGGAAAGACGCCCATCGGAGAGATAGTCGAGCTTGTAGCCGACCCAGTAGTTGGCGAACCCCACATCGGCGTGACCTCGCTCGAGCTGCTGGATCACCTGGAGCGTCGGACCGTTCGGATCGCCGCTGGGAATGCGGGGGTCCGCATTCGTCACGATCGACGCGAACCCCATCGACGACACCGTGAGCGCGAGGATCGTGACAGCGATCGTGGCGAACCGCGCGCCGGGGTTCCATCGCGCCGATCGGCTGCGCCGGTGCGCAGGGCGGGCACCGGCGCGACGCCGGAAGAGGTTGGCAGCGCGTTCGCACCCGATCGCGACGGCGAACGCGAGCAGGGGGGGCAGGTAGACGGAATAGCGACCGTCCAGCCAGTACCAGGTCAGCGGATTGATCGCGAGGAGAAAAGGAAAGACGATGATACCGAGGGCGATCGCCTGTGCGCGACCAGGTCGGGTGAGGCAGAGCACCACCGAAGCGATGACGATGGTATAGGCGACCACTTCCACGATGGTCCCCGCCGTCCCGTGCACCACCGCGATGGATCCGACGAATCCCCGCAATCCGAATTGAACTGGCAGCCCGTCGATGATGAAGACGTGGAGGTGGCTGAGAAAATCGCCGTCGCCCTTTGTCGTCTCCGTCGCGCTGTTGAGCGAACGGAACCCATCTGGGATGTTCGACCAGAGCCACGGCAGCGCACCCAACGCAGCCGCGGCAAGGGCTGCCCCGATGCGGGTCAACCAGAACCGCGCGCCGCAGGTCTTCCACGAGGAGAGGATGGCCCCGAGGGAGAGCGCCAGCGCCGGCACTAGGAAGTACACGATCTCCGGCGAGGCCCACCAGCCCAATCCCGCGGCAAGACCGAGGGCGACGGCGTCGACGAATCGCCGGCGCTCGTCGAGGACGCGCAAAGCGAAGAGCAGGACCATGACGCCGAGGAGCAGGGTGACGTTGCGGAATCCGTACTCGATGGTGTTGGTCCGTCCCAGAGTGGGCACGACCCACACCAGTGCGCCCGCCATGGCTGCGAGCCACCGGTCCTCGACGAGGCGGCGTGCGACCCGCCATGCCACCAGCGCGGTGGCTGCCATCAAAAGCGCGGGGACGACGACCAGCGAGAAGCCGTTGCTACCGAAGATGCCGACGGTCACGGCGACCAAGAAGGGCTCGATCGCGCCGTAGTCCTGGCCCCAGAAGAAGGCCGTGACGTGGCCGTGAAGGTTCGCTTGGGCCATCAGGCCAACGACGGCCGCATCGGAGTTGAACGGCTTGTTCGTCAGCCACCACACACGGCCCACGACGCCTGCCACGACGCAAACCACGACCAGGCTCCCACAGACGAGCGTCCAGGCCGGCATTCGCCTTCGAACCAGAGACTGCACCCGATCCTCGTCGGAGTGGACTGAAGTCGCAGGCTCCTGGGTCGCGGTGCCCTGGGCGGTCACGGAGCCACCTCAGCGTGCAGTCGCGACCAGCGGCCGACCGCACCGGCGCCGGGTGCCGGCCCTCTTCGCGGCGAGATAGATGTCGCGGTGGTCGGCGACCACGCGGTCCCATCGCAGGGCCTGTGCGCGCCGGGCGGCCTTCCTCGAGAATTCCTCGTTGACCGGTCGGTCGAGCAGCACCCGGCGGATCGCGTGCTCGAGGGCGAGTGGATCGTCGGGGTCGACGGGGAGGACGGCTTCCCGCGAGTCGGCGAAGATCGGTTCGTCGGTGACCACGATCGCCCGGCCCAGGGGCAGCACGAACCGGAGGGCGGCACTCGACGACTCCCCGGTGTTCCGGTAGGGAAGCACGATGGCGTCGGAGGCACTGAGGAGCGTCCGCGCCACCTCGTCGGGGAGGTAGTCGGTGAGCAGCAGCACGTTGTCCTCCATGCCGCGATCGGCGACCTCCTTGCGGATCGCCTCCTCGTACTCCCTGGATTCGATGTTCGGGTAGCGCGCGCACAGCGCGAGCAGCAGGACGTCGGGAAGTTCCTCCCGCAGCCCGTCGACGGCGCGGACCAGGTCCAACGTGCCCTTGTGGGGCAGCAGGAAGCCGAAGGTGCCGACGATCGGGCGTGTACCGAGTCGGAGCGCCTCGCGCACGCTCGTCGGGTGGGACCGCAGGCGGGTCGGCTGCACCGATGGGGACGATCGACACGTTCTCGACCAGTCCCATCTCGGCAAGGTAGGAGGCGTCGGTCTCCTGGTGGACGATGAGCCGGTCCGCCTTGGCGAGTGTGTCGCGGATCTGAACGAGGCTGAGCAGCTCGCCGCGGTCGTCGTAGTCGAGGGTCCGATGGAGGGTCAACACGACGCCCTTGGAATCGATGATCCGCTCGATGAGGTTCGCCATCCGGACGAACTCGAAGAAGCCGAAGTTGAACTGGACGTGCACGACGTCGGCGGTCGAGAGGCGGAGGGCGTCCTCGAGCTCGTCGAGGTCCGGCTCCCAGCGGTCCTTCCAGGTCCGGACGACGCCGATCTCCGCTCGGGGGTCGATCGGCTCGATGCCGACCTCGGCGAAGATCTCGTAGTCGACCAGTCCCTCCGAGTGACCGACGATGTAGCGAGTGTTCTCGGCGATGCCACAGCGCGAGTTCCAGCTGGTCACCATCGCCACCTCGAGCGGCCCGCTCCCTTCCTCGAGATCGGCGATGAACGCGACCCACCGGTCGACGGCCGCCTCCCACGAGAACTCGGACGCGATCAGCTCGCCGGGCCCGCTCCACCCGGGCACCGACGTCGGGATCGTCCGGATGCTCCGCCATCCGCCGCAGCTCGACGGTGAGCTGCTCCCCGTCGGGCTCGGCCCACACCGAATCGGGCACCTCGAGGTGGGTCTGGGCGGGTTCCACGGTGAAGGGGATGGTCACCGCCGTCTCCTCGGAGACGAAGTCGGCCAACCCCGAGTAAGCCAGGCTGATCACCGGGACGCCTCCGGCCATCGCCTCGGCGACCGGCAGGCCGAACCCCTCGCCCCGGGCGGCGTGCACGTAGCAATGGGCCAGGTTGTAGAGCCGCGTCGATCCCGCGCTCGTCGAGATCGCGGTCGATCCAGCGCACGTCCGGCGGATGGGGATGGGAGGCCCGCAGCCGGTTCAGGATCTCGCCCACCTCGTTGTGCGGATTGGGGAACGTCTTCAGGATCAGGCTCACGTCGCTTCGACCGTCGAACGCCGCGAAATAGGACTCGAGGAGCACGTCGACCGCCTTGCGCGGAAAGGCCGAGCTGATGTGCAGAAACCGGAAGGACCGCAGACCTTCGAGCTCGGGTGCGTCGAGGGTCGCGGCCGGATCCGGCACTTCCACGCCGTTGCCGACGACCCGGATGGGACGTCGTGACGCCCGAGTCGCGGAGCACGTCGCGCGACGAAGTCCGACATCACCCCGATCCCGTCGAGGTAGCGGTTGAAGTCGTCGACCATCGCCTGGGGGATCCGGCTCTCCTCCCATCCGAAGTACTCGCAGGTGATGGCGCCGGGCGTGTCGATGACCCGCGGGGGGTACATCTGGCGGATCACCACGTCGGGGAAGGCGACATCCATCGAGCGCTCGAAGAGGAGCGCGGCGTGCGGGTGCGCCGCGAGGTCCGCCTCTTTCGGCCGGTAGTCGCCCGGACCTTCCGTCGCGTAGATGGAGACCGCCACGTCGGGCGAGCGTTCGAGTCCGAGCGCAAGCCTGCGGTTCATGAGCGCCAGGCTGTAGCTCGTCTCGAAGGGACCCTGCACCTGCACTTCGAGTGGCGGACGGAGCCCGCGGCGCGATCCACCACGCGCTCGAGCAGCCTCGAACCGTCGAAGCGGCCGATCTGGTCCACCCGGACGAACTGCCGCTCGACCAGGCGGTCGCGAAGCTCGGGATCCGACAGCACCGCCTGCACGGCGGCGGCCACGACCTCGGGCTTCTTGGTCCGGAGCAGGATGCCTGCACCCCCCATCGTCTCGGGCACCGCCGCCGCGCCGAAGGCGACGACCGGCACCCCTGCGGCCATCGCCTCGACGATCGGCACACCGAACCCTTCGTGCTCACTCATCGAGACGAAGACGCCCGCGCCGGCGAACGCGGCAGCGGAGCTGATCGTCGGTGACCTTGCCGAGCAATACCACACGGTCCGCGACGCCGAGCCGCTGGGCCTCCCCGCGAACCCTCGCCACGTACTCCTCGGCCGAGAGGTCGCCGACCAGCACCAGGCGGGCCCCCGCGTCGAAGGTCCGCGCGTAGGCGGCGAAGGCCCCCACCAGCTCGTGCTGGCACTTGTTGCCCACCAGGCGCCCGACGAAGAGCCAGTCCCTCGAAGCCCGATCGCGGCTCCAGCGCACCTGCTCGAACTCCGCATAGTCGGTGCGGACCGGCAGCACCTCGACCCGGTGGAAGCCCGCGGCGAGCATCTCGCGTCGGTTGAAGTTCGAGACCGCCACGCCGAGGTTCGAGCGTCGGGCGAGGATCCGGAGCTGCTCGCGGCCCTTGCGGATGTAGTGGCGGACGCCTTCGTTGGCGAAGTACTCCTCGGGGGTGACGTTGTGGTACACGGTCGCGATGTCGTTCGGCAGCTCGATGATGCGGTCGAACGCGTCGTGGCCGATCGAGTGGTGGACGAGGAGGAGCTCGGCTTCCGAGCCCGGATACCCGTGGATCGAGCGCACCCGGCCGGCGAGGCCTGTCGGGATGTGCTCGGCGAAGATCTCGGATTGATAGCCCATGCCCTGCAGCAGCACCTGCAGGCCGAGCATCTGATTAGTGATCGCGTCGCCGAGCGCGGTTCCGGAATGGAACTGGTGGACGCCTCTGTAGCGGTTCACTTGGTGGCGACGATCACGTAGTCCTGGATACCCGAACACACTGTCCAGCAGCGTGCCGACGGCCTCACCGACCGCGTCGGCGGGGAGCTTCCGAACGAGTTCAAGCGAGGGATGCGGGGACCGTTCCTCGAGCTGGACCTGCCGGAAGCCCACCTGCTGGCAGATGAAACGGAGGGTCTCGGGATGGACCGGCCGCACGTGGGACGTGTCCGCGTAGAAGTGGTTGCCGAGCGCGAAGGAGCTGCGGGGATTGATGGTCTCCACGACGAACACCCCGCCCCGGCGGAGCGTCCGGAGTGCGAGGCGGACCAGCTGCTCGAGCTCGGGAGTGATGAGGTGCTCGACGACCTGCGCGGAGAAGATCCCCTTCAGCGAATCGTCGGGGGTCTGGGAGAGGAAGTGGATGCCGTCGTCGAGCACCGCGGGTAGGCCTTGCTCGAGGCACAGGTCCACCATCCCCCGGTCGGTGTCGACGCCGAGGGCGTCGTGGCCTTCCCGCTGCAGCAGGGCGAGCATCTCGCCGCGGCCGCAGCCGATGTCGACCACCTTCCCCGGCTCCGAGGCCGACGGGAACAGGCTCAGATAGCGCTCCTGGGCCTTGCGAAGGTCACCGGACTCGCCTCGGAACAGGTCCTCGAACCCCGCATAGTCGATGTCCGCCCCCGACACCCCGACCGCTCCCAGACGGTCGAGGAGCGAGGCGATCTCGCGCGAGAGCGGGCGCAGGTCCTCCTGCATCGCCACCCCATCGAGGAACTTCCGCTGCTCGGCCATCGTTGCTTGCAGCTCCTCGATCTCCTGGACGCAACGCCGTACTCGCTCTTTCGCGGTAACCGACAGCAAGCGCATCCGCGCGAACTGGATTCTCAGCTCCGCGAGCTCGGCATCCACCTGGCGCTGGTGGAGGACCATGGTCGAGGCGAAGGCGATCGCTTGCCCGTTGAACTCGCTGCTGCGACGCCCAGCGTGGTTCGACGTACCAGCTGGTGAGCTTCCGCACCACGCGCTTCACCAGGGCGCCCACCCGTCCCCTCACCCCTCGCGCACCGTTCAGATCCGGGGGAGCCATGTCGCTGTGGGCGACGCTCATCGCGTGCAACGGGACCGTAGGTTCGACCTCGCCGGTGCGACCCGGCGTGGCGGCGGGCGGCGGGCCGCCGTCGACGGACTCCAGCAGCTGCTCCACACGACGGACCAGCATTTCTGGCGATATGACCTGCCCGTCCACGTCCAGCATCAAACTCCTCGATCCCCTGCAGCCACGGTCCGGTGGACCGCGTGAGCATATCGTCCGGGCACCTCGGGTCCCTGCACCACCGGCCGCAGCGGACGTCCTCGGTCGGTGCCCGCGAACGAGAGCGCCGCTCGGCCGTGGATTGCGTCAGCTGCCGGCGGGAGCGTTGCGGAGCTGGCTCGCCACCAGACCGTCGAGGATGTCCGCCTCCGAGACCAGGCACTCGTCGAAGCCGAGCCGGGTCATCACCGCGGTGAGGATCAGTGCGCCCGCGACGATGACGTCCTCACGTCCGGCGACCATGCCCGCGCGATCGAGTCGGGCCGAGCGCACCTCGGAGGCGAGGGTCCGATACCAGTCGTGCACGTCGGCCGCGGTCATCACCGAGTGGTGGATCCGCTCGCGGTCGTACTCGGCGAGCCCGAAGCGCAGTGCCGCGAGGGTGGTGATGGTGCCGGCCAGACCGACCAGGCTCCTCGCGTCGGCGTAGCGGGGATGAGCGGCCACCGCCTCGTCCAGCATCGCCGAGACGGCCGACTCGGCGGCGAGCAGCTCGTCTCGTAGCGGGGGGTCCGAGTGCAGGAAGCGCTCGGTCAACCGAACACAGCCCATCTGCAACGACGTCCACCTCGATGCGGGGGTCGTCCAGCCCGTCGCCCGCGACGAGCTCGGTCGAGCCGCCCCCGATGTCGAGCACCAGGAACGGCCCGTCGGCGGGATCGAGCTCGGCCACTGCACCGGAGAGCGAGAGCCGCCCCTCCTCCACCCCCGCGAGCACTTCGGGGGAGAACCCGGTGATGGTGGCGGCCGGCTCGAGGAAGTCCTCGCCGTTCGACGCGTCACGTGCGGCCGAGGTGGCGACCACCCGCCCGTGCTGCACCCCGAACCGGTCCATCACGATGCGGAAGTCCTTCAGGACCGCGAGGGACCGGTCGATGGCCTCCTCCGACAGGCGACCGTTGGAGTCGACACCCTCACCGAGCCGGGTGATCCGCATCTGCCGATCGAGTGTGGCACCGGCGGCATCCGCGACGAGCAGGCGGGTCGAGTTCGTCCCGCAGTCGATCGCCGCAACCGCACCACGAGGTGACATACCGCCTTGCTAGCACGGCGGACGGGCTGCGACCACACCCGCCCTCCGCACCCGCAACCGGCCGTTCGGGCGCCGGCGCGAGGACCGGGGCCGCATTGCCGATGCGCACGCGCCCGATCAGCGGACCGAGTGGAGGCCGAGCTGCAGTGCGGTCCACTCGCCGACCGGATCGTCACCGCCTGCGAGCCACCAGGCGAGGTGCGCGTGCAGGCACTTGACACCGCGGCGTGTCCCGCCGACGCCACCGGACGGCCGCGGCCCCCGACGGCCGGGGTCGACGAGCACGTCGCGTTCGGCCGCATAGCGAGCGTGCGCCGCCGCGACCGCATCGGGTGGGACGGCACGCTCCGCGGCCCGCACGCCCCCAGCCGACTCGAGCCGGCTCACCGCCTCGCGGAAGACAGGGTCCACGAGCCAGTACCGGGTGGGCATCGGCGTCCCGTCGAAGAGGAACGGTGCGTTGGCGATCACCGCGGGCGACCCGTCCTCGGCGCGAACGGCCACCTCGAAGGAACCGGCCGGTTCACGCCCCAATCGCTCGGTGACGAGCGCGACGTCCTCGTCCGAGGGGCGGCCCTCGGGGGACGTCACTTCCAGAATTCGAGGGTGTTCGCGATGCGGGACCAGAAGCTCGAACCGGCGGAGGCCGGGTTGGTGACGCCACCGCCCGCACTCGACGAGGCGGCTCCCGACGACGGGGCGGTCGGAAGGCCGGGGTCCGGCGTCATCGAGGGCGCCGACGCCGGCGGCACGAGCGCCTGGTTGGCCGGATCCCCCGTCATCGAGCTACCCGGTGCTGCGGTGGACGTCTGCCCCGCGGGCGGAAGGATGTCGAAGAGGGTCTGGCCGCGTGGGATCAGCTGGTAGTCGGCGCGGGCGAGCCGCGCGATCTCGACGTTCGAGCCCAACTGGCGCTGCTGCTCCGCGAGCACCCTGTTCTCACCTTGGAGGGAAGCGAGCTGGGCGGTCGCTGCGCCGAGCTGGCGGTGCTGGGCCCACAGCGTGGACGCGGGAAACCCGACACCGAGCACGGTGGCGGCGACCACGCCGGCGAGCAGGAGCGGCACCCGGTTGGGGTGACCCCGGCGCGGACGCGACGCGTGGGTCCTCCTCCTCGCGAGCCGCCTCGACCGTTCCGACCGTGCCGAGGCGGAGCCCCCGCGACCGGTCCGGTTCGTCGCGGTCCGCTTGTTCGCGGTCCGCTTGTTCGCGGTCCGCTTGTTCGCGGTCCGGTTGTTGGCCGTCCGCTTGCCGGTGAGGCGGCGCGAGGAGTCCGACCTTCGTGCGGGTCCGCGTGCGTGCCGGGCTCGCAGCCCCGAGCGACGGGGGCGCGACGGCCGGGGCGATCCGGACCGTCTCACTCGCGAGCCAGTCGATCGCGAGCCGCTGGGTCCGGACCGGCTCGGTCCGGATCGCTTCGAATGCGCGTGCGAGCCGGTCCTCAACCGCTGCCCCTGCTCGCGACCAGTGCGTCGGCGCCGCGAAAGGCCGCGGAGTCACCGAGAGCCTCCTCGATCCGGAGCAGCTGGTTGTACTTGGCCACGCGATCCGACCTCGCAGGGGCACCCGCCTTGATCTGCCCGCAGTTGGTGGCGACTGCGAGGTCGGCGATCGAGGTGTCCTCGGTCTCGCCGGAACGGTGGGACATCACGCATCCATACGCGGCGCGTCCGGCGACGGCCATCGTGCCGAGCGTTTCGGTCAGCGTCCCGATCTGGTTGACCTTGATCAGGATCGCATTGGCGGTCGACGTCTCGATGCCGCGCGTCAGGCGCGCCTCGTCGGTGACGAAGATGTCGTCGCCGACCAGCTGCACCGTGCGGCCGAGCTGCTCGGTCAGCGCGGCCCAACCGTCCCAGTCCTCCTCGGCCATCCCGTCCTCGAGCGAGACGATCGGGTAGCGCGAGACGAGCTCGGCCCAGTACCCGACGAGCTCCGGGGGTTCGAGCGACCGTCCCTCTCCTGCGAGCACGTAGCGGCCGTCCTTGAAGAACTCGCTCGACGCCGGGTCGAGCGCGATCGCGACCTCCTCGCCGGGCACGCGGCCCGCGGCCTCGATCGCCTCGACGAGGATGCGGACGGCGTCCTCGTTCGACTCGGAGGTCGGGTGCGAAGCCTCCCTCGTCCCCCACGGTCGTCGAGAGCCCTCGCACATGGAGCACGCGGGCGAGCGAGTGGTAGGTCTCGGCTCCCCACCGAAGCGCCTCGGAGAAGGACGCCGCCCCGACCGGCATGACCATGAATTCCTGGAAGTCGACCGAGTTGTCCGCGTGGGCGCCGCCGTTCAGGACGTTCATCATCGGGACCGGCAGCACGTGGGCATCGGCGCCCCCCACGTAGCGAAAGAGGGGCATCCCGAGCTCGTCGGCCGCGGCCCGGGCCGTCGCGAGCGACACCCCGAGGATCGCGTTCGCCCCCAGCCGACCCTTGTTCGGCGTCCCGTCGGCGTCGACCATCGCATGGTCGACGCCACGCTGGTCGAAGGCGTCCATGCCGTCGAGCACCGCGGCGAGCTCGCCGTTGACGTGCGAGACGGCCCGGGTGACACCCTTTCCACCGAACCGGTCGCCGCCGTCACGCAACTCCACCGCTTCGTAGGAGCCGGTCGAGGCCCCGGAAGGGACGATCGCCCGGCCGAGCGCTCCGGAGTCGAGCACCACTTCGACCTCCACGGTCGGGTTGCCGCGAGAATCGAGGACCTCGCGGCCGGTGATCTGTTCGATCGAGCTCACTTCGCCGACACTCCCGTTCGCTGTGGGTGAGAACCTACCACTCCGCGATCGCACGACCTGGGCATTCGCACGCGATCGTCCGCGCGTGCGGCGTCCGTCAACCGTAGTGCTCGACCTCCGCGCGAAAACGTCGCGCGCGCGAGGCGAGCGCGCCCTCCGCGTCCACGCCGAGCAGCCGGGCCAGGTTCACCAGCGAGAAGAGGAGCTCACCGACCAGCTCCGCGTCCCCGTCGCCGGACACGAGCGGCGCCCGGTCACCCGCCACCTCGTGCCGCTCCCCGCGGTGAGCGGCGTGCTCGAGCTGCGACAGGGACCCTGCGACCCACCGCGCGTCGTCGGTGACCGTCGGCAGTGCCATGCCGACCGTCAGGGCTTTGCGCTGGAGCTTTTCGGCGGTCGCGAGTGCCGGCAGCGTCGCGGGGATCCCCTCGGTCACGCTGCCCCGCTGCTTCTCCTTCTTCTTGATCGCCTCCCAGTCCGAGACGAGCTCGTCCGCGCTGCGCTCCCCTGCGTCGCCGAACACGTGCGGATGCGCGCGCGACCAGTTTGTCGTGGACGCTCCGCGCGACATCGGCCAGCGTGAACCGACCCTCCTCGGCGGCGAGCGTCGGCGTGGAAATAGACCTGGAAGAGCAGGTCACCGAGCTCCTCTTCGAGGTGTGCGACCGCGTCGGCCTCCCGCTCGGAGCCGGACCGGGGCTGCGCGTGCCGCCCGTCCGGGGTGGACGGCCTCCCTTCGTCCAGCCGGGACAGCTCGTCGATCGCGTCGAGGACCTCGTGGGTCTCCTCGAGCAGGTGGCGGGCGAGGGAGCCGTGGGTCTGTGCCCGGTCCCAGGGACATCGGGCCCGCAACGACCGGACCAGCTCGTCGAGCGCGACCAGCTCCACGGCGACCGGCGACGTCAGACTCGGGATCCACAGCGACGTGAGATGATCGGGTTCGACCGCGCGGTCGAGCTCGTCCCACCCAACGTCCCACACCCGCTCGTCGGCCAGTCCGAGGTGCCAGAGCACGGTGACCGGCCGTTCCGGAGCGGCGTCGACCGCGAGCTTGATCTCCGAAAGCACCGAGCGCGACCAGCACTGCGCGACCAGCAGCGGACCGCGCTCCCCTGCCGCCTCGGCCGCGAAGGCCTCACCGTCGACGAGTCGCACACCGGCCGCGAGCGGATCGACGCCGAGCCGATCGACGGCGAGATCGAGGAACGACACGGACGCGTGGACCTCGAGCGCGACCTCGCCCGAGCTCACCGCCCCGTGCCCGCGCAGCAGGGTGACCGTCGTCTCGGCGACCGAGGGTGAGCCCGGGACCGCGTACACGATCGCGCCCTCGGCTCGGGCTGCGGCGACCAGGTCCTCGACGATCGAGCGGTAGACCGCGTCGAGTGAGGACGCCTCCTCGTAGGAGTGGTCGAAGGTCCGGGCCTCCGACACGGATTGCGCGGCCGGATGCCGCCCCGTCCGGAGGTAGACCGGGCGTCCGCCCCCGAGCAGTGCGCGAGCCGCCTCGGTCAGCAGCTCCGGACCGGCGGGCCCGAGCCCGACCACGTCGATGCGCGGCTGGCTGTCGACGGTCCGGTCGGTCACGCGGTCACCCCGCGGAGGAGCCACAGCCGTCACCCGCTCCCCGATGCGGCGGACAGCAGGTACTGCGGCGGCGGGGACACCGGTGCCACCACGGTCAGGCCCTTCCAGGTGCCGTACTGCGGGTTCACCGACACGTCCGACCGGTGCGCGTACGCCAGGACCTCCTTGTTCACACGCGTGATGTTGGAGGTGGCCTGCAGGAGCTCGCGCCGGGCGAGGGTGTGGGCCGCGGACAGCGGCTCGACCACTTCGCGGGTGACCTCGTAGACCACCCACTCGCCGGAGTTGGGGTCCTGCATGGGAGCGATCGGCGTCCCGGCGGTGACCGCCTGGAGTGACAGGGCCTGCTTGACCTGCGCCTGGGTGATGTTGCAGCCGATCTGGCCACCGTTCGCCGCGGTGGCCTGGTCGACCGAGGACGACTTCGCGAGCGTGGCGAAGTCGGCCCCCGCGTCCAGCTCGCGCGACCACCTGTTGCGCCTGGGCCTGCGTGTTGGTCGCGATGAGGCTCACGCAGTCGAGGGTGAACTGCGGGAGGTTGGCGAGGTAATAGGCGGCGATCGCCTGGTTCGAGATGTTCGCGCCCCGCGCCAACAGGAGTTCGTCCACCGCCTGGTTGCGGATCTCCGCGGTGACGACGTCCGAGGGAAGCTCCGACAGGAGCTGCCGGCCGGTGAGCGCGGAACCGTCGGGAAGCTGGCAGCCGGAGGTCACCCCGGAGGTCGAGGAGGACTGGGCCTGGCTCGCGATCGCTCCGTCCAGGGTGGACTCGAGGTCGGACTTGGCGGTGGTGAGCTCTGCCTCGGTGGGCGCCATCCCGACGGATGCGGCGTACTGCTCGGCGACCAGGTAGCCGAGCTGCGTGTTCAGCACCGCGTCGGCGAAAGCCATCGAGTAGGTGCCCGCACCGCCGGTCCCCTGGCCCGGTGCGCCCGCCGCCTGCGGCGCTTCGATCTCGGCCAGGCACGCGCCGGCCGCGGTGCTCTGGAGCGTCTGCAGCTCGCTGTTCAGGTGGGAGATCGAGATGGTCGTGCCGTTGGAGGCGGCGGCGTAGGGGACCACGTTGCAGGCGGAGGTCGCCAGACCGGTCGCCACGACCGCGGCCACCGCGGCGGCCGCGGGCAGGAGGCGTCTCACGGCTGGGGATGCTACCGAACGGTGCGGCGCGAGCTGCTTCGGCCGCCGCGGGCAGGGTGTCCGCCGAGCGCTACCCCGCGACCGGCTCCGCGGTGGGCACGTCGGCCGGCACCAGCTCGCGGAGCAGCGCGACCAGCCGGGCCGCGTAGGTCGCGTGGTCGTCGGCGGCCGCGACGGGGACGAGCAGGCGGTGGAGGTCGCTCTGCACCGAGGCGCCGGGAGCGAGCCGGGCGAGCCGGACCTCGGCCGAGGCCGGAAGGGTGACCGGCGAGAGCTTGGCGAGCGCCTGCCCGCGACCGCGACCTGCCGAGGGCGCCCCACGGCCCGGCGCGGCGACGGCCACGTCGGTGAGCCCGAGACGGATGCACTCGGTCCGGAGCAGCGCGACGTCGAGCAGGGCCGAGGCGGGACCGGGCACCGGGCCGAAACGGTCCTCCCACTCTGCGCGCACGTCGTCGACCTCGGTCGCAACGCGCACCGCCGAGAGGCGGCGGTAGGCCTCGAGGCGGACGTCCTCTGCCTCGACGTAGTCGGGGGGCAGGTGCGCCGCGTCGGGCAGGTCGAGCGAGATCTCGACCGTTTGGCGCCGCGGCTCGCCCTTCAGCTCGGACACCGCTTCGGAGACCATCTGGACGTAAAGGTCGTAGCCGATGGCCGCGATGTGACCAGACTGGTCGCGGCCGAGGAGGTTGCCCGCACCTCGGATCTGCAGGTCGCGCAGCGCGATCTTGAAGCCCGAACCGAGCTCGTTGTGGTCGCCGATGGTCCGGAGCCGCTCGTAGGCCTGCTCGGAGAGGACCCGATCGACCGGATGGAACAAGTAGGCGTACGCGCGCTGCCCCGCCCGTCCGACGCGCCCGCGGAGCTGGTGGAGCTGGCCGAGGCCGAGCAGGTCGGAGCGGTCCACGACCAGCGTGTTGACCGTCGGCATGTCGATGCCGGACTCGATGATGGTCGTGCACACCAGCACGTCGTAGCCGCCCTCCCAGAAGTCGAGCACCACCTTCTCGAGCGATCCCTCGTCCATCTGGCCGTGCGCGATCGCCACCCGTGCCTCGGGGGCCATCTGCTGCACCTCGCGTGCGACCGCCTCGATGTCGTCGATCCGGTTGTGGACGTAGAAGACCTGCCCCTCGCGGAGCAGCTCGCGACGGATGGCCTCGGAGGCCGCGGCCCGGTCGAACTCGCCGACGTGGGTGAGGATCGGGCGCCGTGCGGCCGGCGGCGTGTTGACCATCGAGAGATCGCGGATGCCGGTGAGCGCCATTTCGAGAGTGCGCGGGATCGGGCTCGCGGTGAGCGTGAGCACGTCGACGCCATCGGTCATCGCCTTGATGGCCTCCTTGTGCGAGACCCCGAACCGCTGTTCCTCGTCGACGACGAGGAGGCCGAGCTTCTTGAACGACACGTCGTCAGCGAGCAGCCGGTGGGTGCCGATGACCACGTCGACCGATCCGTCGGCCAGGCCGGCGAGCACGCCCTTCGCCTGTGCCGTGGTCAAGAAGCGGCTCAGCATCTCGACGCGCACGGGGAAGGGCGCGTACCGGTCGGCGAAGGTCTGGGCGTGCTGGCTCGCGAGCAGCGTCGTCGGCACGAGGACGGCGGCCTGGAAGCCGTCCTGGACCGCTTTGAAGACCGCCCGGACGGCGACCTCGGTCTTGCCGAACCCGACATCGCCGCAGACCAGGCGGTCCATCGGCAGGGGGCGCTCCATGTCGGCCTTGACCTCCTCGATCGCACGGAGCTGGTCGCCCGTCTCGACGAAGGGGAACGACGTCTCGAGCTCGGCCTGCCAGGGGCTGTCGGGGCCGAACGCATGCCCTTCGACCTGGAGCCGCCGCCGGTAGAGGTCGACCAGCTCCTCGGCGACCTCGTGGACCGCGGCGCGCGCCCGCGCCCGGGTCCGCTGCCACTCCGAGCCGCCCAGCCGGCTGACCGCGGGCGCCTCACCGCCCGCGTAGGGCGTGAGCAACCCGATCTGGTCGGTCGGGAGGTAGAGCTTGTCCCCCGCCCGGTACTCGAGCAGGAGGTAGTCGCGGGTCGCGCCGCCCATCGTCCGGGTGACCATCCCGCCGTAGAGGGCGACCCCGTGCTGCCGGTGCACGACGAAGCTCCCCGGCGCGAGATCGTCGAAGAACCCGTCGACCGGCCGGGCTCGTTCGCGGGCCCGGCGATGCGGACGGCGCCTGCCGGTGATGTCCGACTCGGTGAGCACGGCCACCCGCGAGCGGGGCAACACGAACCCCCGGTCGAGGGCGACGACGGCGAGGCGCGCCCCCTGCGCCGCGGGACCCGGCTGCCGGCCGGCGTGTCCGCCGGCACGGTCGGAGTCCCCGCCCCGGCCCTTCTCCCCGTCGCCTGCAGCCGCGCGTCCACCCTCACCGGTGTCGGCGACCACCGGCACCGAGACGCCCTCTTCGGCGAGGATGGCCGAGAGGCGGTCCGCGGCGCCCTCGGTCGAGGAGCAGACGGTCACCGAGAAGCCCTCCTCGGTGAGGGACGCGAGCTGGCGCGCGAGCTTGGACCCGTCGCCGAGGATCGGCTCCCAGCCCCGTGACTCGATCGACGGCGTCCGCGGTCCCTCCGCCGAGGGGACGAGCGAGAGCACACCGGCATCCGAGCGTGCCAGCAGCCGGTCGAAGGGGAGGTGCAGCTGCGGCGCGGTCCCACCCGCGTCGGTGCCCCAGGTCGATGCCAGCGCGTCGGCGAGCGCGCCTTCTTCGTCGAGGAGCTCGTGGGCGCGGTCCCGCACGCGGCGCGGCTCGACCAGCACGACCGTCGCGTCCCTGCCGAGCAGATCGGTCACCAGCTCTTCACCCTCGACCAGCCAGGGCAACCACGACTCCATGCCGTCGAACAACTCGCCGTCGGCAAGGCGGTTCCAGTGCTGGCGACCCCAGGGCGCGTCGCCGACGAGGCCGGCCGCCCTGGCGCGCATCCCGTCGTCGAGCAGCAGCTCGCGGCAGCCGAAGAGCTCGACGGCGTCGAGATCGCCCGTCGACCGTTGGTCGGCGACGTCGAAGCGGGTGAGCCGGTCCACCTCGTCACCCCACAGGTCGATGCGGACCGGGGTGTCGCCGGTCGAGGGGAACACGTCGACGATGCCGCCACGCACCGCGAGCTCGCCCCGGTGCTCGACGATCGGCTCGCGCCGGTAGCCCATCGAGACCAGGCGCTCCACCAGCTCGTCGACCTCGACCCGGTCGCCCTTCGCGACCACGACCGGCCGCGCGGCCTGCCGCCAGGGGCCCAGTCGTTGGAGGGCCGCCCTGACCGGGGCGACGACGACGGCCGGTCCCGGCCGGCCGGTCTGCGGGCCGGCCTCGGGACCCGCGCCGTCTCCCACGACGTCCGCTGCGCCACCGAGCTGCCAGAGAAGCCGAAGACGCCGGCCCATCGTGGCGACGTCGGGACTGACCCGCTCGAAGGGAAGGGTCTCCCACGCGGGGAAGACCTCGACGGGCGACGCGCCCTCGTCGGTCGGACCGGCGACGAACGCCGCGAGGTCGTGGGCCAGCTGGTCGGCGATCGCACCGGTCGGCGTCACGACCAGCACCGGCCGACGCGAGCCGAGGCGCAGCACGCCCGCGAGGACGAACGCCTGGGCCGGGGTGGCGACGGCCAGCGTGGCGTCGGCCACGCCGACGACCTCGGTCATGGCGGGCTCGTTGCGGAGCAGGGCAGGGAGCGTGCGCAGGCTCACTGGTAGTCAGGGGCGCGGTGCCTGTGAAGGCCCGGTTCCCCATCCCCCTTTCAATCCGTGCGTGCGGTTTTCCCGCACACGGCTTACCGACGGTCGTCTGGACATGGTTACGCTGCCTTCGGGTATCGGATGGTGCCCATGAGGTTGTGCAGGCCCTGGTCGTGGAACCAGGTGCGACTCCACCGATCCGCCTGGCCCGCCCGCAGGTTGCGGCCACGCTTCTTGATGAGCAAGCGCTTCAGCCTCCATGCGACGTAGCGGTCCATCTCGACGAATCGGTCGGCCGCATTCCCGTTGCGAAAGTAGTTGTCCCATCCCCGAAGGAACAGGTTGAGCCGTCCGATGACGGCGTCCAACTCCTGTCCGCCCTGGCGCCGACCGGTCATGGCCTTGACCCTCGCTCGGGCTCGCTTCATGGACTGCACGGACGGCCAACGGTGGAGGTAGTAGCGGATGATCCGCTGCTGCTCCCAGAGCTTGCCGGACATGCGGGCATGAAGGTGGCATCCGAGGAAGTCGAAGCCCTCTTTCCCCTCCCGGAGGTCGACCACCCGGGTCTTGTCCGGGTGGAGGCTGAGACCGAGGTCACCCAGGATGGCGGTCGCCCGCCGCTGGGCCTCCTCGGCTTGGCTCTGGGACTTGCACAGCACCACGAAGTCGTCCGCATAGCGGACGACTTCCCCGGTGCCGGACTCGGCCCAGGCCCGGTCGAAGGCGTGCAGGTAGATGTTGGCCAGCAGAGGTGAGATCACCCCGCCCTGGGGAGTGCCGGTGACCGACTCGGACACCATCCCAGCGTCCAACACGCCTGCCCGCAGCCACAGCCGAAGCAGTTTGAGCACCCGGCGATCAGAGACTCGTTGACCGACCAGAGAAAGAAGCTTCTCGTGGTCGATCTCACCGAAGAAGTTCTGGATGTCGGCCTCGAAGACGAAGGTTCGTCCTCTCGGGAACGCCACCCGGATGCCTTCTAAGGCGTCGATGGCCGAACGCTTCGGGCGGAACCCGAAGCTGCAGGGCAAGAAGTCGGCCTCGAAGATGGGTTCAAGGACGAGCTTGGTGGCCTGCTGGACCACCCGGTCTTTGACCGTCGGGATGCCCAATGGCCGCTTCTTGCCGTCGGGCTTTGGAATCTCCACCCGGCGAACTGGTGCCGGGCGGTAGTTGCCTGCACGGAGGGCGTCCCGGAGCTCTGTGAGCAATCGCTCGACCCCGTAGTCGTCCTCCACCATGGCGATGGTCAAATGATCGACCCCCGCCGCTCCACGATTGACTCGGACCCGCTCCCACGCCTCCCACAGGATGTCGTCCCTGTAGATGCGGTCATACAGGGCGTGGAAACGCCGTCCCGGAGACTGCTTGGCCGCAGCCCATAGCCGGTTCTGGAGGCGTCGAACTTTGACCTGGGACGGTGGTCCCAAGGGGGTGATGGACCGGGCGGTCCCGACCATGCCCTCACTCGTTCCTCTGTTCCCGGCGTGACCGAAGTCGGGGTCCTTCCCTCCTGCCGGGTTCCTCCCGGCGATCGGCAGTACTACGACCCCGTCGGACTCCCGCTTCCCTCCGTCTGATTTCACCACTGGCTTATACAGACGGTCTTTGCTGACAAGGCTGGAAAGACGGGTCTCTCCTGTTCCGAACCAGGCCGTGCGTGCGTGCCGCTCCCCATACCCCGGGAGGACTCGACCGAGGGCATGTCCGGAACGCCAGGTGGTCGAGTGCTGCCTTCGCCGTGATGTGAGCGGCTCGGCTCCTCCGTTGTACTTGTGACGAGGCTGCAGGACTCGCGCCTGGTGGCGCTACGGCCCACACGCTTGCTCCCTCCAAAGAGGCTTTTGACACCCCGCTCAGCCAGCCGGATCTCTCCGACGGACCGGGGCCTGCTACTGGGCGCTCCGGCATTTACCCAGACGGGACTTGCACCCGCAGGTCTGATCCAGCTTTCAGGACGCACCACCCCGCCAGGGTATCGGGAGGCTCCCGCGACCTCGCCGGCGGCGGGACCGTCGAGCCCGATCGGCACGCGGTTCGACGACAGGAGGTCAGCCGGCCGTGTTGACCCGGTTCATCGTCGCGTCGAAGCCGTCGGTCACGATCGACTCCGCCGCGTCGGCTGCCAGCTCGATCGCGCCGTCGAGGAGCTCACGCTCGGCACGCGCCGGGCGCTTCAGCACGTAGTCGGCACCGGGCTGGCGCCCCGGCGGCTTGCCGATGCCGATCCGGATGCGGAGGTAGTCCGTCGAGCGCAGGTGCCGGTCGATCGAGCGGAGACCGTTGTTGCCCGCATTGCCGCCGCCGGACTTCATCTTGACCCGACCGGTGGGAAGGTCCAGCTCGTCGTGGACGACGACCAGGCGCTCCGGCGTCCCCACGTCCGCCTCGGCGATGCCCGCCCTCCGCACCAAGGGGGCGACGGCGACACCCGACTCGTTCATGAAGGTCGTCGGGACCGCGAGCATCACCCGCCGCCCACCGATGTCGACGACACAGGCCAGCGACGACAGGCCCTTCTCGGCGCGGAGCCGGCCGCCGTGCCGCTCCGCGAGCAGGGCGACCGCGTCGGCGCCGACGTTGTGCCGGGTGCGCTCGAATTCGGCCCCAGGGTTCCCGAGGCCGACCACCAGCAGATCGACCGCTGTGCCCGTGCGGCCGGCCCGCCGCCGGTTGCGAAGCAGGGCTTAGGCCTCCGAACCCGACTCCGACTGGGCCTGGGGAGCGCCCTCGGCCTGCTGCTCGGCGGCGGCGCCCTCCTCGCCCTCGGCTTCGGCACCTTCGGCGGCCTCCTCGGCCTCCTCGGTGATCTGTACCCGCGGAGGCAGGCCCGCGACGACCGTCGTCGTCGGATCCACCTCGAGCTCGACGCCCCGGGGGATCACGAGATCCGAGACGTGGAGCGCCCCCCCGATGGTCAGGCTCGAGATGTCGAGCTCGACCGACGGCGGGATGTCGGCCGGCTTGGCCTTGATCGCGAGGGAGAAGAGCTGCTGTTCGACGATCCCGTCGCCGTGCTGGACCTCGACCGCCTCCCCCACCAGGTTGATGGTCACCTCGGCGGTGATCACCTCGTCGCGGCGGACGATGAGGAAGTCGACGTGGGTGACCACGTTCTTGAACGGGTGCCGCTGGATGTCGCGGGCCAAGGTGAGGTAGTCGTTGCCGTCGACCTTGAGCGAGAGCAAGGTGTTCAGCCCGGCTTCGCCGGACATCGCGATCTGGAATTCGCGGGCGCCGACCGCGACCGCGAGGGGTTCGGAGCCGTGCCCGTAGACGACGCCGGGGATCTTGCCCGCGTGCCGCAGACGGCGGGTCGAGCGGGATCCGGTGGTCCGACCGGCTTCGGCGTTGAGCGTGATTTCGGGCATGCAGATCTCCTGGCGGGGTACGAATCGTAGGCCGCGAGGGCCGAGCCGGCGCTGGGCGCACCGGGGCGAGCGGTCCGGCTCCGACGGCGGAATTTAGCCCAGAGTCCGCGGAGGGACCAAGGCGGTCGAGGCCGTGGGGCCTCGGGCGAACGTGGCCGTCGGTTCCGCTGACCGGGTCGCTCAGCCGTTCGCCGGCGCCACCGACCACAGCACGAAGGGGCCCGAGACCGAGCGTGGCGGGACCGAGGGCGGCGGTGAAGAGGGAGACGACGGGGCGGCTCCCCCGGGTCGCCCGATCCACGATCACGAGACCGACGCCGTAGGTGGCAAGGGTGCGACGGGTGGTGGCCACGAGGGCAGCGTCGTCGGCAGGGGCAGGGCCGTAGAGCCCGAAGCCCTCCTGAGTCGCAAAGAAAGCGCTGCAGATCCGTCCGGATGCATCCGGGCTGGGAACAGCAAGAACCCATCGACACGTTCGGGGTGCTCTCCCCGGCCACCGAGAAGCCGAAAAGCGAAGTCGTCGGTCACCTGCCATCCGAGGGCCGTCGGATCGTGGGAGTCGGCGTACGGATAGGTGATCGCGACCGGATCGGACGGGGGGATCGACGAGCGAATCCGATCAGGCAGGGTGCTGACGCTCTGGGAGGGAACCGGCCAGCGCGGCCACCAGGTCAGACCTGCGACGACGGTCACACCGGCGAGCCAGAGGGCCGCGGACGCCGCGCTGCCGGCGTTCGAGCCGGGAGGGGCCCGGACGTTCGCCCGCCACACCCGGACGGCGGAGATCGTCGAGACCGAACGCCAGGATCGCCGCGATGCGCGGCGTCGGTGAACACCGAGAACCGAACCGCGAGCACGTTGTCGAGAAGTGGGAGATGGTTCACCAGTAGGAAGGGCAGCGGGATCCGGGTGCGATGAGCGTCGACGGTCAGGTACGGGCCGAGGGAGAGGAGCAGCAGCGGTGAGGCCGCAGACCAGCGCCACCTGCGTCCTTCCACGGCGACGGGACCGCCAGGCGAGGACGCCCGCGGCGGCCAGCAGTGCGACACCGACGAAACCGCCGCTCTCGAACGGATTGCCCGCGACCACCCGGTTTCCGAGCCCCCCGAGCCCGTAGGTCACGCGCTGCATTGGACCGGGTGCGACGAAACTCCAGAGGTCGTTGACGTAGGGATTCGTGATCCCCTGTGCCGGCGACGAGTAGTGCTCCGGGCCCGCGGTGATCATCCAGATCGGATACGAGAGGAGGACCGCCGCAAGGATGCCCCCGATGCACAGTGGCCGGGCGAGGCGACCCAAGACGACGCGAGGCCCCGCGGGATGCCTGAGCACCACGGCGGCCAAGCCCACGAACCCGACGATCCCGAGCATGGCGAGGAGCTCCGGCTCGGTGAGGAACTGCGCCACGAGGAGGAACCCGAGCTGGAGGCCGCGGATGCCCGGCCGTCCGCGCTCCGCCACGATCCGGCTCAGCACGAGGGCGATCAGCGGTGGCCACGGCGCGAACACGAGTACGGGGTGACCGAGTCCCTGCCCCATCATGTAGGGCGAGAACCCGTAGAGGAGGCCGCCGAGCGCGGCCGCCGGTCGCCAGACCTCCCAGCGTCGGAAGACGTAGAACGCGGCACACGCCGACACCGGCATCGCGAGCACCATCACGAGGTTGGCCGCCGCGATCGGGCCGACGAGTGCGGTGATCGGGGCGACCAGCAAACCGAGCAGCGGGGCTTCGGTGTTCTGGGCCAGATTGATCCCGGTCGGCACGTACATGGCGTTGCTGAAGAAGGGATCGAGTCCGTGCGAGAGCGCGTGCGGGATCCAGGCGAAGAACCATGTCGCAAGGATCGAGTCGCCGGAGGAGCCGAACAGCCGCGTGTGAACCCCGAGGCGACGACCGACCAGTAGGCGACGATGCCGAGGGTCAGATAGCCGAGGACGACGGCCGAGTTGACCAGACGCCCCCGGTCGCCCGCCGGGAGAGGCGCGACCTCCGTCTCGCCGGGGGCGGACACAACCGGACGAGCGCTGGCTACCGACATCGCGCTCTCGTCGACCTCATCGGGAGTCGTTCTCCGTGCTCACGCGCTTCGATCGTCCTGTCGGCTCGCCGGTTGCGGGAGGGCCACCGGCAGACCCGGCGCCCGTGGCCCTCGGGTACAGTGTCGCGAACGCCGACCCGGCTGCGCTCGGCACTGGTGCCGGTTCGACCGCCCCTCCACGACTCCCATGCGTGCAGCAACCGATCCAGGCGTGAAGTGCTGCGGCGTCGTCCACATCGTGAAGTGCGGCGGGTCGGCCGTCCGCGACGCACTGGGTCTCGTGGAGGGGAGCTACACCGGGCCGCGGTACTTCGACCCCGAGAATTTCGGCGAACCGCGCCACGTCGAATCGATCCCCGACCCCGAACGTCGACGAGTCGCCTCCGCCGACGACCTGCGGGGGATCGTTCAGTCGCACCGTCTCGTCGTCGGCCACTTCTGGGCGAGCTCCCTCGTCTCCGCCGGCTGCTCCTCGTTGGCAGCGCAGGTCCGGGAGCCTCGCAGTCGTCTGCTCAGCCTGCACCGCTACTGGGAGGGCCAGGCGAACCTCGGCGCCGGCTGGGGGTCATGGGGATCGGAGGTGGTGGCGCGTGCTCGACTGCCGCTGGAGGACTTCCTGACGTTTCCTTCGGTTCGCCCCGCAGTGTCGAACTTGATCGCCCGGCAACTGCTCGCCGGCATGGCCCGCGCCGTCCGACCGCGACGGCGACCGCCCCCCTTCGCGGAGGGCCGGGTCGACCGCAAGGACGTCCGCGCTGCTCGTGTCCTCCCTCGCGGTTGCGGACTGGTCCCAGTCGTCCGAGCGATTCATCGCCCGGGTATGCCGGCACATCGGCGTCGCGGCCGTCGCCGTCCCCGGCACCGTCAACGCCACCGAGGTCAAGGGGGAACCGCAGATCCTCACGCCTCGAACGCTGCAGAGCCTCGAGCAGCTGACGAGCGACGACTCCGCCCTGCTCGTGCGGCTCATGCAGGTGGGCGTGCTGCCGCGCCGGACACCGCGGACCTCGACGCGGAGTTCGAAGCATCGGCATCCAAGCTCGGCTACACGTTCGCCTGAACCTTGGCCTACTCAAGGAACGATCGCGCTTCGTGACCCTTCACCGCACCAGCAGACAGAGAACCCCCGCAATTGCACGAGGGGAGAGAGGGGGAAGGGGAGCCAGCCAGCCCCGCGCCAGGCACAAAGCGCGGACAAAGTGCAGGTGGGAAGAAGGCTGCAGTTTGCCGAGGACCCGTCGAGACCACGCACAGCTGGGCAGCCCGGGTGACCGGATCCCCATGAGTTGATCCACCCGTTGTGCGAGTCCGATCCCCAACATGGGGAGAATGGAGGACTCCACACCATGAAGCGTCGCCGCCACACCCCCGAGCAGATCGTCCGACTTCTGGCCGAGGGCGAGAAGCTCCTCGGCCAAGGCCAGACGGTCGACGAGGTGGCCCGGCACCTCGAGATCACCGAGTCGACCTGGCACCGCTGGCGAAACCAGTACGGCGGCATGAAGGCCGACGACGCCAAGGAGCTGAAGGAGCTCGGTCGAGAGAACCAGCGCCTGAAGAAGATTGTCGCCGAGCAGGCGCTCGACATCGAGATGCTGAAGGAGCTCAACCGAAAAAAATGGTGACCCCGAACGCTCGACGCCAGGCGGTGCGCTGCCTGCGCGACGACTTCGGGGTCTCCGAACGCCGTGCTTGCCGAGTGGTCGACCAGCCCCGCTCGACCCAGCGCCTCCCCGCTCCCATCCCGGCCGACGACGAGCTCGCCCTCCGTGCCTTCGTGCGGGACTTCTCCCGCCGCCGTCCCCGGTGGGGCTGGCGCCGGGCGGCCCGGGCCGCCAAGGACGCCGGCTGGCGGGTCAACGCCAAGCGGATCCATCGCCTGTGGCGGGCAGAAGGCCTGCGTGTGCCCTATCGCAAGAAGAAGCGGCCGCTGCGGGGCATCGGGGTGGCCGTCGGGGCCTTTTGCCCCATCCGGCCCAACGTCGTGTGGGCCATGGACTTCCAGTTCGACCAGACCTCCGACGGGAGGATGCTCAAGATCCTGAACGTCATCGACGAGTTCACGAGGGAGGCCCTCGCCACCGACGTCGAGCGGTCCATCGACGCCGAAGGCGTCATCGCCTGTCTCGAACGCCTGGCCGCCGAGCGAGGAGCGCCCGCCTACGTGCGGTTCGACCACGGCCCCGAGTTCATCGCCGAGACCCTCGACCAGTGGTGCCGTCTCCAGGGCACCGACACCGTGTTCATCGATCCGGGCAGCCCATGGCAGAACGCCTGGATCGAATCGTTCAACGGCCGGATGCGGGACGAGCACCTCAATGGGCAGCAGTTCGATTCCCTGCTCGAGGCTCAAGTGTTCACCGAGGACTGGAGAATCGACTACAACAACAACCGCCCCCACAGCGCCCACGGCTGGCTCACCCCGGTCGAGTTCGTCGAGGCCTGGCTCCACCAACAACAGCTACAACTCGCATAGCGGGTGGCTCAGCAATCGGGATCCCCTCACGGGTGGAATGTCCGCAAGTGGCTCAGTGCCGTCTGTGACGGCCGACCCGACCGAACTACGGCGTGAACCACCCCTCGACGTCGAAGATCGCGTTGACCGAGCCAGCCGCGTTGGAGACGGTCACGCCGGCATCGAAGACCCCGACGACGACGAGATTGGCCACGGTCTCCCCCGAGCGGAAATTGAGATCCGACGCGAGGGGCCTTGCCACGCTCTGCGGCCACACGGTTAGGAAACTCGGCGCCGTGGCACCCGTCGCGGTCACGTTGGCGACGACCGCGGCAGCCTGAGCGGGCACCCCGCCGATGTTGGCCACCTGGACGCCAAACAGCCCAGGGGCAAACAGGGTCTTTCCTTCACACGGGGTCGTGTTCCCGTTGTGTCTGGTGTCACAGATGCGGGTGGGGATGACGGGTTCGAAGTAGCCCGTCGAGGTGGCCGAATAGTACCCATTCACGTCGATGATCACGTTCGCCGATCCGGCCGCGTTGAAGATGTCCAGGGCTCCTGATGAGGACAGTGGGATGATGATCCGGTTGGGGACGGTCTCCCCTGCGACGAAGTTGAGGTTCGAAGCAAGCGGCTTCGAACTACCGTCCGCATAGGCGGTGAGGTAGCTCGCCGCACTCGTCTTCGTCACGGTCAGGTTGGCCACCACCGCGGTCGCCCCGGCGGGCACCCCGCCCTGCCCGGTCACCTGGACGCTCAGGACCGAGCCGGTCCCGAGGGTCTGGCCCGAGCACTCGGTGCCGGTGCCCGATCTGGTGTCACAGATCCGGGACGGGGAGAGGGGCACGAAGCCCTGGCCGGTGCCGGGTCCGTAGTAGCCGGTGACGTCGACGAGCACGTTGACCGAGCCGGCCGCGTTGTAGAGGTCGATGCCCCCGGTCGCCGACAGGGGCACGGTGACCAGGTTGGCGACCGTCTGACCCGAGGTGAAGTTGAGGTTGGAGGCGAGCGGCCTCGAGCTGCCCTCGGGATAGGCGGTGAGATAGCTCTGGGCGGTCCCCCCGGTCACCGTCACGTTGGCGACCACCGCGGTGGCCCCGGTCGGGACCACTCCCCCGGTCACCTGGACCGACAGCACCGAGCCGGTGCCGAGGGTCTGTCCCGAACAGGGGGTGTCGGTTCCCGTCCTCGTGTCACAGATCCTCGTCGGTGCGACCGGGACGAAGGGGGCGGGGAGCACCTCGGTCAAGGTGGCAGAGGGCGGACCGGTCCCGACCGCGTTGGTCGCGGTGACGCTGAAGGTGTAGCTGTCCCCGGGGGTGAGACCGGTGAAGCTCCCGCTCGTCGCCGGCGGGGAGCCGGTGACGGTGACCGGGGTGAGCGAGGTCGAGGTCGTCGTGTCCTCGCCGGAGATCGAGTAGGAGGTGATCGGGCTCCCCCCGTCGTTCGGCGCGGTCCACGACAGCGTGGCACCGGTGTTCGACAGGGTGGCCGAGAGACCGGTCGGAGCTGCCGGGGCAGTTGGCGTTGTCGCCCCGTATGAGACAAGCACGCCCGCGACATTTCCCGCGCCAAACCCCGCCGCCATACAGTACGAACTCGACGGACAGGAGATCCCCGATAGGTAATCGACACCCGCTGGGAGGGTCTGGTTAGTCCAGGTAATACCCCCGTCCGTCGTGGTGAGGGCTCCGCCGCCGGCCGCCGCGACACAGTCCGACGTTGAGGCGCACGACACACCCGTAATCCTCACGTCCGCCGGGAGAGTCTGGTTGCTCCAAGTCGTGCCCCCGTCGGTCGTGCTAAGGGCGACGCCTTTGGCGGTGGCATAACCGCCCGTCACGCAGTCGGAGGTTGAGGCGCATGAGACACCCTGCAAATACGCACCGGCTGGGAGTGACCCGAGTGACCCGGTTGTCCAGTCGGTACCTCCGTCGGTCGTGGTGAGGGCGACCGCAGTGCTGGAGCCAAGTCCCACGGCCACGCAGTCTGACGTTGACGGACACGAGACACCGGTAAGAGTGGTGAGCCCTGGTGGAAGGGTCTGACTGATCCAGCTGGCGCCTCCATCAGTCGTGGAGAGAGCTACGACCGCTGAGAAGGAAACATCTCCTCCGACGGCCACACAGTCTGACGTCGTGGAGCACGAGACGGCGGAAAGAGCGGTGACTGTCACGGGCAGCGTATGGTTCGTCCAAGTCCTACCCCCGTCGGTCGTCGTGAGGGCGACGCTTCCTCCCGCCGTGCCCATTGCAACGCCGACGGCGACGCAGTCCGACACCGAAGCGCATGAGATGCCACTGAGTCCCCCGACCGTATCCGCTGGAAGACTCTCATTTACCCATGTCTCGCCCCCATCGGTCGTCGTCAATACCACACCCCCGCCTGCTCCGTCCTCCCCTCCGACGGCCACACAGTTTGACGTCGATGCGCACGACACTGCGTAGAGATTGGCGACTCCTATAGGGAGCGTCTGGTTGGTCCAACTCGTGCCTCCGGTGGTCGACGACAGCACCACACCGGCTCCGGTGACGTTGTCGCCTACCGCCGCACAGTCCGACGTCGAGGCGCACGAAATCCCACCAAAGGTCGTAACGCCTTGAGGGACACTCTGGGACGTCCAGTCCGTCCCGCCGTCCGTCGTAGTGAGGAGATAGCCCGTTGGACCGCTAGTGCTTCCCGTGACCACGCAGTCCGAGTTTGAGGCGCACGAGACGGCTGTGAGGTCGCTGGGTCCTGCGGGAAGGGTCTGGTTGGTCCACGTTGTACCACCGTCGGTTGTCGTGAGTGCAACCACGGTGCCGAGCGAGTTGTTATTCCCTACGACGACGCAGTGCGAGGTCGACGCGCACGAAATTTCGCTAGGGCTCGTGATCCCACCGGGGAGGGAATGGGACGTCCAACTGACACCTCCGTCAGTCGTGCTAAGTGCGACGCTGCTGGCGGAGCTAGGGCCCGCCGCGACGCAGTCCGACGTTGAGGCGCACGACACGCCTGTCAGATCGCCAGTTCCTGAGAGGGTTTGGGACGTCCAAGTCGATCCCCCGTCGGTTGTAGTGAGGGCAGCAGGGGAACCGAGGGTGGTTCCCCCGACAGCCACGCAATCCGACGTCGACGCGCAGGAAACACCGCTCATAACACCGACCGCTGCTGGGAAGGCTCCAGCCGTCCACGTCGCGCCACCGTCGGTCGTAAAAACTTCAACCCAGGTGGAATAAGTTCCTCCGGAGTCATCCCCAACGGCAACGCAGTCCAGGGTCGAGGGACACGAGACCCCGTCTAGGACAGAGACACCACTGGGAAGCGCACCGCTGGTCCATGCGTCGCCCCCATCCGTCGTCGTGAGGGCAACGGCGAGCAACGAACTGTTTTGCCCTACGGCCACGCAGTGCGAGATCGATGCACATGAAGTTGCGTCGAGAGAGGTAATGGATGCGGGGTACTGAGCACTCACACTCCACCCTGCTGCAGCCGCGCTCGCCGGGCGCGCCTGCACGCCTGCATCGAGGCTCCCGAGGGTCAGCGCGGCCACGAGACAGAGGACGGCTATAGCAACTGCCCTCAGCGTCTGGACGTGGTCGCCACGCGCGTGCCACCGGCTTTCGAGGTCCATTCCGCCTCCTTTGATCTGACCCCAGCGGTCCGGTCCGCCGTCTCCCCCGTTTGAGCATGTGACGCTATTCGAGAAGGCGCTGAGCAGCAACAGGGTCGATGGTCGTTTCCAGTGCTCACTGATTGGTCGTCCAATTAGGGCTCGCCCGCGGGATAGGTCCGCGATTCACTCTGCGATGCTGTAGTTCCACTCGCCGTGCCAGTCGTGGGGTCGTAGCGAGATGGCCGCGCAGTCGGGGTCGCTGATCTTGACCCCGGTGGGGTACCAGTTCGGGTCGTAGCCGCATTGGACGGTGAGGCCCGTCTTGGTCTTGGTGGCGGCGATGAGCTCGACGATGGTGCGAATGTCGTTCAGCGACCGGCCCCTCCAGTTGAGCGAGATGAAGCTGAAGAGACGGTGTTCGATATTGTTCCACTTCGACGTGCCGGGTGGATAGTGACAGACCGTGATGCTCAGGCCGGTCTCGGCGGCGAGCTGGGCCAGGTGGTACTTGAAGGCGCGCCCGCGGTCCGTTGGACCCGCCGGCATCCGCGGTGATCAGCAAGGTCGAGGCGTCGGGGAAGCGGGCCCGGCCCATCTGGTCCCACCAGCGCCGGATCGACTCGACAGCGAACTCGGCCGTGTCAGCGGTGTCGCCGACCGAGACCCAGCCCTCGTCGTTGCCCACGTCGTAGACCCCATAGGGGATGGCCTTGGCGAACTCACCGAGGGCCCGATCGGCGAAGTCGTGCACGTTCACCCGGGTGGGCTCGCCGGCCGGTTGCCACTCGCGACCCCCGTTGGCGTAGTTGCCGATGAGCTCCTTCTTCTTGGTGTCCACGCTGATGACCGGCTCACCGAGTTTGAGCCGAGCCGTCACCACCTTGTTGATGTAGGCGAACTGGCGGTCGCGGTCCGGGTGAGCGGTGCCCTCGTTCTGCTTGGCCGGGGCCTGGAGGCTGTAGCCCATCTGGTGCAGGAGCCTGCGCACCAGCTCCGCCGAGGCCCGATACCCCTGGGCCTGGAGGTCAGCGGCCAGCTCGTAGGTCGATTTCAGTGTCCAGCGCAACGCCGACATCGGGGTGCCGCGGGTCGAGGGATGGACCAGCTCGTCGAGCGCTTCGGCCAGGCCGGGCTGCTTGTCGATCGCCGGCTTGTCCCCTCCGCCGACGGCGCGTTGGCGATCAGATGGCTCGACGCCGGCGCGCACCTCTGCAACCGATTTGTAGATCGTCGACGAACTCATTCCCGACGTCTCGACCACTCGCGCCTGGCCCCCACGACCCAAGGCCACCGCCATGGCGCCGGTCACCACGCGAGTCTGTAGCTCGTTCCAGGTGGGCCAGGTTTGATCAGGGCGTGAACCACCCCGCGACGTCGACGAGCACGTCGGCGGCGCCCGCGGCGTTGTAGGCGTCGATCCCGCCCGTGGCCGACAGCTTGGCGATGACCAGGTTGGGGACGGTCACCCCGCTGGTCCAGTTGAGGTCGGAGGCGAGCGGCCTCGAGGCGTCGCCCGGGTAGACGGTGAGATAGCTCTGGGCATCGGTCCTCGTCACCGTGACGTTGGCGACGAGGGCAGCGGCCCCGGTCTGGACCCCGCCCTCGCCGGTCACCTGGACCGGGAGGGTCGAGCCGGTCGAGAGGCTCTGCCCCGAGCACTCGGTGCCGGTGCCGGTTCTCGTGTCACAGATCCGGTCGGGTGGTAAGGCCTCGTAGTAGCCGGTCGCGCTCGAGCTGTAGTAGCCGACCACGTCGATCAGCACGTCGGCCGCGCCCGCCGCGTTGTAGACGTCGAGGGCCCCACCGGCCGAGAGCGGGAGCTCGACCCGGTTGGGGACGGTCTCCCCCGCTTTCCAGTTGAGGTTGGAGGCGAGGGGCCTCGTCGTCCCGTCCGCATAGGCGGTGAGGTAGCTCGGGGCACTCGTCTTCGTCACGGTCAGGTTGGCCACCACCGCGGTCGCCCCGGCGGGCACCCCGCCCTGCCCGGTCACCTGGACGCGGAGGACCGAGCCGGTGCCGAGGGTCTGGCCCGAGCACTCGGTGCCGGTGCCCGATCTGGTGTCACAGATCCGGGCCGGGGAGAGGGGCACGAAGCCCTGGCCGGTGCCGGGTCCGTAGTAGCCGGTGACGTCGACGAGCACGTTGACCGAGCCGGCCGCGTTGTAGAGGTCGATGCCCCCGGTCGCCGACAGGGGCACGGTGACCAGGTTGGCGACCGTCTGACCCGAGGTGAAGTTGAGGTTGGAGGCGAGCGGCCTCGAGCTGCCCTCGGGGTAGGCGGTGAGATAGCTCTGGGCGGTCCCCCCGGTCACCGTCACGTTGGCGACCACCGCGGTCGCCCCGGTCGGCACCACCCCTCCGGTCACCTGGACGCTGAGGACCGAGCCGGCCGAGAGGGTCTGTCCCGAACAGGGGGTGTTGGTGCCGGTCCTCGTGTCACAGATCCTCGTCGGTGCGACCGGGACGAAGGGGGCGGGGAGCACCTCGGTCAAGGTGGCAGAGGGCGGACCGGTCCCGACCGCGTTGGTCGCGGTGACGCTGAAGGTGTAGCTGTCCCCGGGGGTGAGACCGGTGAAGCTCCCGCTCGTCGCCGGCGGGGAGCCGGTGACGGTGACCGGGGTGAGCGAGGTCGAGGTCGTCGTGTCCTCGCCGGAGATCGAGTAGGAGGTGATCGGGCTCCCCCCGTCGTTCGGCGCGGCCCACGAGATCGTGGCCCCGGTGTCGGTGAGGGTGGCCGAGAGGTTGGTCGGGGCGGAGGGGGCGGACGCCGTATAGGTGAACTGGTCGGCAGACGAGGTCGCCGAGGTGCCGCCGGCGCTGGTCACCGTCACGTCGACGGTGCCCGAGCCGGCCGGCGAGACCGCGGTCAGTTCCGTATCGCTCACCACGTGGAAGCTCGAAGCCGGTGCGGCGCCGAAGGACACTCCGGTCGCCGTCGTGAATCCGGTCCCGTCGATCGTCACCGACGTGCCACCGGTGGCCGGTCCCGAGTTCGGAGTGACCGTTGCCACGGTCGGCGCCGACGGCGTCGCATAGGCCAGCAACAATCCACCCACCGTTCCCGTACCCGTTCCGCCACCGACACAGGTCGACGCGCTGGCACAGGAAACCGCGTCGAGCGCGGACACAGCAGAAGGAACGACCTGGGCCGTCCATGTCGTTCCCCCGTCGGAGGTTGCCACCGCCTGTCCCCCTGCGCCGTAACCGCCCCCGACGGCCTCACACGCTGTCGACGACGGGCAGGAAACGGACAAGAGTCCCCCGAATCCGTACGGCGCGGTCTGACTCGTCCAGGTCGTGCCGCCGTCGGTCGTACCGACGATCGCATCAGGCCCCGTCGACTGGTAGCCGACGGCCTCACAGATTGCCGACGTCGCACAGGAGACGGACTCGAGTGCCCCGATCCCGCTCGGAAGCGTCTGAAGCGACCAGGTGGATCCTCCGTCGGTCGTCGCGAGAACCACAGCGGTCTCCGAGGCGCCGGCGAAGTCGTACCCCACCGCGGTGCATGCGGACGTCGTCGCGCACGAGATCCCGGTGATCCCCGAGATGCCGGCTGGCGCGGTCTGTGCAGCCCAGGTCGTCCCACCGTCGGTCGTCGCAAGGATCACTCCACCACCGGCACCGTCACCTCCGACGAAGCAATCCGAGCTCGTCGGGCACGAGAGGGCATCGACGCGGTCACCGCTCGGAAGCGCCTGAAGGCTCCAACTGCCACCACCGTCGGTCGTGCGGGCCATCATCCACCCGTTCGACGTGTCTTGGCCGACAGCCTCACACGTGGTTGCAGACGGGCACGAGATGCTCAGGAAACCGACGAGGCCCGCGGGCAGTGTCTGCTGACTCCAGGTGGCACCGCCGTCGCTCGTCGAGTACGCGGCCGCACCCGTCGCGTCGCTCCCGCCCGCGATGCAGTGGGAGGTCGAGGCACACGAAACGGCTCCGAAGGGGCTGAGGCCGCTCGGCAGCGTTTGAGCAGACCAGCTCGTCCCTCCGTCCGTCGTTCCCGCGATCTCCCCGATGCTGTAGTTCCCGACATACGACGACCCGACCGCCGTGCACTCGGACGATGTCGGGCAGGCGATGCCGTAGGCCAGGCTGTCGAAGGTGCTCGGCAGGGTCTGCTGGGTCCACGTGGATCCACCGTCCGTGGTTGCAAGGGTCCCTCCGAACGTGCTCGCCATGCAGTCCAGGACCGCGGCACACGACACCACGCTCGAGGCTCGACACGAAGTTCGGAAGCGTCTGCTGGGACCAGGTCGATCCGCTGTCGGTCGTGCGGAGCGCCAGGCCACCCGTCGAGTCCCCCCCGACGGCTTCACAGGTGGTCGTCGACGCGCAGGAGATCGCGGTGAGTGACAGGATTCCGGCGGGCACCGCCTGGTTCGACCACGTCGTACCACCATCGGTGGTCGCGAAGATTCCGGGAGTCGCCCCATTCTGATTCCCTGATGCGACCAGGCACTCGGTGGTCGACGGGCACGAAATGCCGGTGGGCAACCCTCTGCCGCTCGGCAGGGTTTGCTTGGCCCAGGTCGACCCACCGTTGGTGGACACGATGGCCACGGCGACGCTCGTGGTGCCGTTGAAGTACGAGCCGACAGCCCAGCAGTCCGAGGTCGAAGGACACGCGACAGCCGAAAGGCCGAGCACGCCGCTGGGCGCGCTCCGCACCGTCCAGGTGACCCCTCCATCGGTCGTGGTCACGATCGGGTCGCTTCCACTTCCGACCGCGACGCAGTCGGAGGTCGACGGGCAGGTGATCGCCGAGAGTGAGAAGACCCCGCTCGGCAGCGGTTGCTGAGTCCACACGCTGCCACCATCGGTGGTGACGAGGACCGATCCTGAAAGGGACTCGAGGTCGCCCGCTGCAAAGCAGGTCGTCGTCGACGGACAGGCCACTCCGTAGAGGTTGCTCGGCAACGACGGATACGACGCCGACACGGTCCAGACGGACGTCGTCGCGAAGGCCGGCGTACTCTCCGCGAGGGTCACGCTGAGCCCGCCGACTCCAAGGCAGACGACGACAAGTGCGCGTCCGAGTTGCCTGATCGAGCGGCGCCTCGGCCGCCGACGCGAGTGGCCCCGAGGCGCCTCCTCTCCCGGTCGCGACGCCGGCTGACGGAAGTGCTCGATGCTCCTCGACATGCTCCGATTCGACATGGTCCGACGCGCCCCCTTTTCGGCTCTGCCAGCAGCGCGGGCGGCGACTGCTTTTCGAGCAGATGCGCCCTCGGCGGTATCCCTAGCAAGCGACCCTGGCAACGTCAACACTAGTTGCAGGCGCAACAGAAGTACCCCCGGAACTCCTCGATGCCACCGTCAGCCGAACTGTTCACGAAGCCCCCTTCGCCGTCCCGGGCCGAGCGTCGCGCTGCAGCGAAGGAGTCGCCCGCTCGACCGAAGCGCTGGCTCTCGCCGAGGCGATCGGGGACCCTGTCCTCTTGTGCTCGGCTGCGAGTGGACGCCGACTCGTCGCCGCATCGACCGGGGACATCGAAGAGATGGACCGATGCTTCGGGATCAAACAGTCGCTGGTCGAGCGGCTCGATCTCCCGTTCCTCAACTGGGTCCATACCTTGCAGCGAGCCACGCGCGCGGTCATCGCCGGTGACGCCGACGAAGCGGAGCAGCTGGCGCTCGAGGCCCTCGAGCTCGGCACCAACGGAGGCCAGCCCGACTCCACCATCGCCTTCGGCATCCAACTCATCATGGTGCACATCGTGCGGGGCAGCGTCGGCACGCTCGTTCCACTGATCGAACAAGCCATCGCCGACAACCCGGGGCTGCCGGTGTTCACCGCGGTGCTCGCGCTGGCACACGCCGATGCGGGCCAGACCGCCGAGGCTCGACGAGCTGCTCGAAGCTTCGCCCGGGCAGGATACCGTCAGCCCCTCGACCTGACGTGGCTGATCGCCATGGTCGCGTGGTGCAGAGGCAGCGTCGGCCTGCGACGAACCTTCGTTCGCCGATCCCCTTCTCGACCAGCTCGCCCCGTTCTCAGGGCAGTGGCTCTACACCGACCTCGCCACGTCCGGTCCCGTCAGCCGCTCGATCGCAGACCTCCTCGTCGTTCTCGGCCGATACGACGAGGCGGAGCACGAACTGGCCCAGGCGGCGGCGTCCAGCGAACTGGCCGACGCCCGGTTCTTCAGCGCCCAGACCGATGTCTCGTGGGGTCGGATGCTCGCGAGGCGACGGGCTCGGGGTGACGCGGAGCGAGCGCGACAGGTGCTCTCGCGTGCCCTCGACCTGTCCCTCGCCCGCGGGTACACAGGCCTCGAGCGACGCAGCGAGAGGGGTGCTCGAGGCCTTGGGTGGGTAGCCAACGGACGTCCCGAGCGAGACGAGCGCACGGTCGACGGTGCCGGCGGCGGAGCACCCACGGCCGTGTGCCCCGACCAAACCGTGCCGCCGCCAGGGCGCGCTCAGACCAGGTTCTCGCCGTCGAAGATCTCCGAGACCGAGGTGTCCTCGAACACCGCGTCGATGGCGTCGGAGATGAGCTTCGCGACCGACAGCACCTCGAGCTTGTCGAAGCGGCGGTCGGGCGGGATCGGAAGGGTGTTGGTGACCACCACCCGGGTCAGCGACGAGTTCTTCAGCCGGTCGACCGCCGGATCGGAGAGCACCGCGTGGGTCGCCATGCACCACACCTCGCCGGCCCCCCGCTCGGCCAACAGGTCCGCGGCCGCGACGATGGTGCCGGCGGTGTCGATCATGTCGTCGATGAGCACGCACTGGCGGCCCTCCACCTCACCGACGACCTGCAGCGCCTGCACCTCGTTGGCGGTGCCCCTCGGGCGCCGCTTGTGCACGACCGCCAGGTCCGCGTTGAGGTGCTGGCTGTAGCGCTCGGCCACCTTCACCCGCCCGGCGTCCGGAGCCACGACCACCAGGTCGTCCTCTCGGTGCCTGCGCAGGTAGTCGACCATCACCGGCGCCGCGATCAGGTGGTCGAAGGGCACGTCGAAGAAGCCCTGGATCTGGCCGGAGTGGAGGTCGACGCTCATCACCCGGTCCGCCCCGGCGACCGAGAGCATGTCCGCGACCAGCTTGGCGGTGATCGGCTCGCGGCCCGTCGCCTTGCGGTCTTGGCGCGAATAGCCGTAGTAGGGGCAGACCGCGGTGATCCGCTTGGCCGAGGCCCGCTTGGCCGCGTCGATCATGATCAGGTGCTCCATCAGCGAGTCGTTCACCGGCACGCCGTGGGTCTGCACGATGAAGACGTCGGCGCCACGGATGCGAGGAGTCGTAGCGGCAGTGGATCTCCCCGTTCGCGAACTCGCGGAGGTTCGCCTCGCCGAGCTCGACCCCGAGCTGCCCGGCGATCTCCCGGCGAGCTCGGGATGGGACCGGCCGGACACCAGGACCAGGCGCCGCCGGGGTGTCAGCTCCATGCCCGAACGCTACCGCGCCCCGCCGGCGGCGTCGTCGGGGAACGGCCCGATCACCGACCCCGGCAGCACCTTGGTCCCCTCGGGGAGGAAGGCGAAGGGACCGACCCGGGCGTCGGCCCCGATGGTCGACCCGGCGGCAGACGCTCGAGTCGACCACCGCGGCCTCGCCGACGGTGGTGTCGACCAGGCGCGTGTTCGGGCCGATCTCGGCGTGACCGCCGATCGAGCAGGCACCCTGGAGCATCACGCCGGGCAGCAGCACGACGTCGGGGGCGAGGGTCACGTCGACGTCCACGTAGGTGGTCTGCGGGTCCCACATGGTCACGCCCCGCCGCATCCACCGCTCGTTGATCCGGTCGCGCAGCTCCGCCTCGGCGACCGCCAGCTGGGCACGGTCGTTGACGCCGGCGACCTCCATCGGTGTCCTCGACGACCAGCGAACCGACCTTGTGGCCCGCCTCGTAGAGGACGCCGACCGCGATCGGTCAGGTAGTACTCGCCCTGAGCGTTGGACGGGCTCAGCCGCCGCAGCGTCGGCGCGAGCACCACGTGCTTGAAGCAGTAGATCGAGGTGTTGACCTCGCGGACCGCACGCTCCTCGGGCGTCGCGTCCGTCGTCCTCGACGACCCTCGCGACGGTGTCGTCCCTCCCGCGGACCACCCGGCCGTAGCCGGTCGGGTCGTCGAGCGACCGCGGTCAGGAGGGTCGCGGCGGCTCCGGTGCTCCGGTGCTCCCGCACCAGCGCCGCGAGCGGTGAGGGGCCGGAGCAGCGGGGTGTCGCCGGGCAGCACGACCACGTCGCCGTCGTCGGTGGCCTCGTCGTCGGGGAGCCCGGTCAACGCGACCGACATCGCGTCGCCGGTGCCGTGCGCCTCGCGCTGCTCGACGAACTCGATCGCGAGTCCGGGCGGCGCGTGCTCGACGAGGGTCTTCGTCACCCAGTCCGCGCGGTGGCCGACGACGACCACCACCCGGGTGACCGGCAGCTCGGCCAGCGCGTCGAGGACGTGGAGCACCATCGGGCGGCCGCAGAGCCGGTGCAGGGGCTTCGGCCGGGCCGAACGCATCCGCGTCCCCTCTCCGGCGGCCAGCACGACCGCGGACAGCGGACGCGGCGGTCCGGACCGTGAGCGGGCCTCGGAAGACCGCGGCCCGGCGCGAGCTGGCGCAGTCGGTCCCCCGTCGTCGGCGGGCTCCTGTGGGTAGGTGCGGATCACCACCGCGCGCCCCCCGCCGCCGGTCGACACGGTGCCCGGCCCCCGTCCGTACGCGTCTCCGTAGCCATGGGCCTATTCTTCCCACGTCGGTCGGACCTGTGCGACCCGATCGCCGGCATCGCCGGGACGCCCGACGCAGCCAGCCGCGATGCCCGTCCTCTCCACCACCGTCGACCCCAGCTCCGACACGTTCCGGGCCAACTACGGGGCGCTGGAGGAGGCGCTGTCCGTCGTCAACGAGCAGCTCGAGGCGGCACGCGCCGGGGGTGGCGAGCACTACGTCGCCCGCCACCGCGAGCGCGGCAAGCTGCCCGCCCGCGAGCGGATCGAGCTCCTCCTCGACCGCGACACCGCCTTCCTCGAGCTGGCCCCCCTCGCTGCTTGGGGGACCGACTACACGGTCGGTGCGTCCTCCATCCTCGGCATCGGCGTGGTGGAGGGGACCGAGTGCCTCATCTCGGCGAACGACCCGACGGTCCGGGGCGGCGCGATGAACCCCTACTCGTTCCGCAAGGGGGCGCGGGGCGCCGACATCGCGCTCTCCAACCGGCTGCCCTCGATCAACCTGGTCGAGTCGGGTGGCGCGGACCTCCCCGCCCAGGCCGAGCTGTTCATCCCCGGCGGCCGCGCCTTCCGCGACCTGACCCGCCGGTCGGCGGCGGCGCTGCCGACCATCGCCCTCGTCTTCGGCAACTCGACCGCGGGGGGCGCCTACGTGCCCGGCATGAGCGACTACATCGTGATGATCGAGCAGCGCTCCAAGGTGTTCCTCGGCGGGCCGCCGCTGGTCAAGATGGCGACCGGCGAGGAGTCGACCGACGAGGAGCTCGGCGGCGCCTCCATGCACGCCCGGGTCTCCGGGCTCGCCGACGAGCTCGCGGTCGACGAGCTCGACGCCATCCGGATCGGGCGCCAGATCGTGCGCCGGCTCAACTGGCGCAAGCACGGGCCGGGGCCGACCGAGCCGGCCGACGACCCCCGCTACGACCCCGACGAGCTGCTCGGCATCGCGTCGGCTGACCCCAAGGTGCCATTCGACCCCCGCGAGGTGCTCGCCCGGGTGGTCGACGGCTCGCGGTTCGACGAGTTCAAGCCCCTCTACGGCACGAGCCTGGTCACCGGCTGGGCGTCGATCCACGGCTATCCGATCGGCGTGCTCGCCAACCACCGTGGCGTCCTCTTCTCCGAGGAGGCGCACAAGGCGACCCAGTTCATCCAGCTGGCCAACCAGATCGACGTCCCCCTGCTGTTCCTCCAGAACACCACCGGCTACATGGTCGGCAAGGAGTACGAGCAGGGCGGCATCATCAAGCACGGCGCGATGATGATCAACGCGGTGTCCAACTCGTCGGTGCCGCACCTCACCCTCAACATCGGGGCGTCCTACGGCGCGGGCAACTACGGGATGTGCGGACGGGCCTACGACCCACGGTTCCTCTTCGCGTGGCCCAACGCGCGCTCGGCGGTGATGGGTCCCGCGCAGCTGGCCGGGGTGCTCTCGATCGTGGGTCGCCAGTCGGCCGCGGCCAAGGGGGTTCCCTTCGACGAGGAGGCCGACGCGGCCATGCGGGAACTGGTGGAGGCGCAGATCGAGACCGAGTCGCTCCCCCTCTACCTGACCGCGCGGCTCTACGACGACGGGATCATCGACCCGCGGGACACCCGCACGGTCCTCGGTCTCTGCCTGTCGGTCATCGACAACCAGCCGATTGCCGGCACACGCGGCTACGGCGTGTTCCGGATGTGAGCGCCGCCGTGGATGCACCCGCCCGGACCCGTCGCCCCCTGACCAGGCTGCTCGTCGCGAACCGCGGCGAGATCGCCTGCCGGGTGATCGCGACGGCGAAGTCGATGGGCATCGCGACGGTCGCGCGTCTTTTCGGATCCCGACGCGGAGAGCCCGCACGTCGACGAGGCCGACCTCGCGGTGCGCCTGCCGGGTGCGCTCCCCGCCGACACCTACCTCCGCGTCCGAACTGATCGCTCGACGCGGCGGTGCGGACCGGCGCCGACGCGGTCCACCCGGGCTACGGGTTCCTGTCGGAGTCGGCCGAGTTCGCACGCGGACGTGGACGCGGCGGGGATCGTCTGGGTCGGGCCTCCGGCACCCGCGATCGAGGCCATGGGCTCGAAGATCGGCGCGAAGGAGCTCATGCGAGCCGCCGGTGTACCCACCCTGCCGTCGATCACCGTCGGCGACGACTCGCTGCCCGACGAGGCCGAGCTGAAGGCGCTCGGATGGCCGCTTCTGGTCAAGGCGTCGGCCGGCGGCGGCGGTCGCGGCATGCGCATCGTCGACCGGACCCGAGGAGCTCGCGACGGCACTGGCTGGCGGCACGCCGCGAGGCGGCGTCCGGCGTTCGGCGACGGCACGGTCTTCCTCGAGCGCTACCTCGAACGCCCGCGCCACATCGAGGTCCAGGTGGTCGCCGATTCCTTCGGCGAGACCGTCGCGCTGTTCGAACGCGAGTGCAGCATCCAGCGCCGCCACCAGAAGATCATCGAGGAGGCACCCGCGCCGACCGATCACGGCCCGAGCTCCGTGCCCGCCTCTCCGACGCGGCCGTCGCCGCGGCGCGGGCGGTCGGGTACGTCAACGCCGGCACGGTCGAGTTCGTGGTCGGCCCCGACGACGGGGAGGGCGGCCCACAGGCCGCGGCCGGATCGAACCAACCCGGCGAGCCCTACTTCCTCGAGATGAACACCCGGCTCCAGGTCGAGCACCCGGTGACCGAGGCGATCACCGGGCTCGACCTCGTCCGGATCCAGCTGCTGGTCGCCGCCGGTGCCCCCCTGCCCGACGAGGTCGAGGGAGGCGGCCGCACAAGGACCGCGCGGCCACGCGGTGGAGGCCCGCCTCTACGCCGAGGACCCGGCGAACGGCTGGATGCCCTCGACCGGCACGCTGCAGCGCTTCGAGATGCCGGGAGGGTCGCATGGCGGGCCGCCGGACGGCCGGCCGGGCGATGGATCGGGAGGGGCGCGGGTGCGGGTCGACAGCGCGGTCCGCTCGGGGAGCGTCGTCTCGCCCTACTACGACCCGATGCTCGCCAAGGTCGTCGTGCACGCGCCGACCCGGGCCGAGGCGACCGCCGCGCTGGCCGCCGCCCTGGCCCGTTCGCCGGATCCACGGCGTCGTCACCAACCGCGACCTGCTGGTGCGGACGCTCCGCCATCCCGCGTTCGTGGCCGGTGCAGACCGACACCGGCTTCCTCGACCGGCACGGGCTCGACCTGCTCGCCGCGCCGCTGGTCGGCGGCGGAAGCCCTCGCCCGCCACGCCGTGGCGGCCGCGCTCGCCGGGCAGTCGGCGCGACGCCGCGCCGCGCTGGGTGCAGCCGCGCATTCCCTCGGGGTGGCGCAGCAGCGGGACCGCGCTGCAAGAGGTCACCTACGACACCGGCGGCGGGCAGGTCGCCGTCGGGTACGCATTCGACCGGCTCGGGCCGGGGCTCGCCGCGCCTCGAGGTGGACGGCGTCGCCGTGGCCCTCGAGGCGCCGAGGATCGAGCCCGGACCGGGTGGATCTGGTCGCCGACGGCGTCCGCAGCAGCTTCCTGGTCGATCAGGTCGGCCGCACCGTCTTCGTCGACGGGCCCGAAGGAGGCTCGACGCTCGTCGAGCGGGACCGCTATCCCGCACCGAGCGACCAGGCCGCGGTCGGCTCGGCGCTCGCCCCGATGCCCGGCGGGGTGGTGCGGGTCGCGGTCGCGCGAGGGGGACGACGTCGAGGCCGGCCAGATCCTCGTGGTCCTCGAGGCCATGAAGATGGAGCACGCGGTGCACGCCGCGACGGCCGGCACCGTCGTCTCGGTCGGCGTCGCCGAAGGCGACCAGGTGGAGACCGGCCGCGTGCTCGCGGTGGTCGACGCGGACGGTGACGGAGCCGGTGGGGACTCCCAAGCAAGCGGACGCGGCAGCGACGACACGTCCGACCGAAGCCGGCCGGGGCCTGATCCACGATGAGTGCCGACGCGGCCGGTCCTCTCCGGATCGCCAACTGCTCGGGCTTCTTCGGGGACCGCCTGTCGGCCGCCCGCGAGATGGTGGAGGACGGTCCGATCGACGTCCTGACCGGCGACTGGCTGGCCGAACTGACCATGCTGATCCTCTGGAAGGGCACCCGAGCGCGACCCGTCCGCCGGTTGGGCACGGACCTTCCTCACCCAGATGGAAGAGGTGCTCGGGACCTGCGTGGACCGCGGGATCAAGGTGGTGACCAACGCCGGAGGGCTCAACCCCTCGGGTCTCGCCGACCAGGTCCGCCGCGCTGGCCGACCGGCTCGGGATCGCGGTGTCGGTCGCCCACGTCGAGGGCGACGACCTCCTCGGCCGGATCGACGAGCTGCGGGAAGCGGGGCATCCGCTCGACCACCTCGACACCGGACAGCCGCTGTCGGGTGCCTCGGGCCAGGTGGTGTCGGCCAACGCCTACCTCGGCGGCTGGCCGATCGCGGCGGCCCTGGGCGGCGGTGCCGACGTCGTGATCTGCCCTCGGGTCACCGACGCCTCGCTGGTGGTCGGGCCCGCCGCGTGGCACCACGGCTGGGCGGACACCGACTGGGACCGGCTGGCGGGCGCGGTGGTGGCCGGGCACGTGATCGAGTGCGGTGCCCAGGCCACCGGGGGCAACTACGCGTTCTTCACCGAGGTGCCGGGCCTCGAGCATCCCGGGTTCCCGATCGCCGAGGTCGCCTCGGACGGTTCGTCGGTCATCACCAAGCACCCGGGCACCGGGGGCGAGGTGTCGATCGGGACGGTCACCGCGCAGCTGCTCTACGAGATCGCCGGGCCCGACTACCCGAACACCGACGTCGTCGCTCGCTTCGACACCCTCGAGCTCGAGAAGGTCGGTCCCGACCGCGTCCGCATCACCGGGGCGACCGGTCGAGCCGCGCCACACGACGTGAAGGTCTGCATCAACCTGCTCGGCGGCTGGCGGAACTCGATGACCTTCGTCCTCACCGGCCTCGACATCGAGGAGAAGGCCGCGCTGACCATCCGGTCGCTCGAGAAGTCCCTCGGCGGGACCGCCCAGTTCGACGCCTTCGACACCCAGCTGATCCGGTCCGACAAGCCCGACGCCCCGGTCAATGCCGAGGCGACGGCGCAGCTTCGGATCACCGTGAAGGACGCCGACGCCGAACGCGTGGGACGGAGCTTCTCGAGCGCGGCCACCGAGCTGGCGCTCGCCGGCTATCCGGGTCTGCACCTCACCGCGCCACCCTCGGCCGGCTCGGTGTACGGCGTCTACTGGCCCGCGCTCGTCCCCGCGGACTTGGTGGTCCCCTCGGTCGTCGACGCCGGCGGCCGGCGGACCGAGGTGCCCCATCGCGCCAACCTCATCGCCGGGGAGATGGCCGGGGAGGGGGCGCACGAGCGGGACCGGAGCGTGATCGACGACCCAGCCCCCGACGCGACGGCGCGGGAAGGCACCGCGGAGCCCGCGGCCACCAGACGCCTTCCGCTCGGCACGCTCGCCGGCGCCCGGTCGGGCGACAAGGGAGGGAACGCGAACGTCGGGCTCTGGGCGCGTTCGGATGCCGCGTGGCGGTGGCTCGACACCTTCCTCACCACGAGGCGCTTCCGCGAGCTGCTGCCGGAGGCCGACGGGCTCGAGGTCCGTCGGTTCCGCCTCGCCAACCTCGCGCGCGCTCAACTTCGTGGTGGTCGGCCTCCTCGGCGAGGGGGTGGCCTCGTCGACGAGGCCCGACCCGCAGGCGAAGGGGCTCGGCGAGTACCTTCGGAGCCGCCTCGTGGACGTCCCGGCCGGCCTGGTGCCCGATGCCGCGGCACCCGCACGACCCAAGGAGTAGGGATGGACTTCATCGAATCCGACGAGCTGCAGATGCTTCGCGAGGCGGTGTCGTCGATCGCCTCCAAATTCGGCCACGAGTACTACGTGGCGAAGGCCCACGCCGACCAGCGCACCGACGAGCTGTGGGAGGCGGTCGCCGAGCCGGGCTTCCTCGGGGTGAACGTGCCCGAGCAGTACGGAGGGGGCGGCGGTGGGATCACCGAGCTCGCCGCGGTCCAAGAGGAGCTGGCCGCCGCCGGCTGCCCGCTGCTCGTCATCGTGGTCTCTCCGGCGATCTGCGCGACCATCATCGCCCGCTTCGGCACCGAGGCTCAGAAGCAGCGCTGGCTGCCCCGGTTCGCGACCGGGGAGCTCAAGATGGCCTTCGCCATCACCGAGCCCGACGCCGGGTCGAACTCGCACAATCTGGGGCTGACCGCAGCCAAGGACGGCGACATCTACCGGCTCAACGGCTCGAAGTACTACATCTCCGGCGTCGACGAGTGCGAGGCCGTCCTCGTCGTCACCCGTTCCGGCGTCGACCCCGACACCGGAAGGGGGAGGCTCTCGCTCTTCGTGGTCGACACCGACACGCCGGGCCTCGACAAGCAGGTCCTGCCGGTCGAGATCACCGCGCCCGAGAAGCAGTACACGCTCTTCTTCGACAACGTGCAGGTGGACCAGGACCGCCTGATCGGTACCGAGGGCGAGGGGCTGCGCCAGGTCTTCGTCGGCCTCAACCCCGAGCGGATCCTGTCGGCGGCGACGGCCAACGGCATCGGCCGCCACGTCCTCGGCAAGGCCGCCGAGTACGCGAAGGGCCGCGAGGTCTGGGGTACTCCGATCGCCCGGCACCAGGGCATCTCCCACCCGCTGGCCAAGGCGAAGATCGAGGTGGAACTGGCCCGTCTGATGACCGACAAGGCGGCATGGCTCTGCGACCATGCCGGCGACACCCCGGCCGCCGGCGAGGCGGCCAACATGGCCAAGTACGCAGCCGGCGAGGCCGCTTTCGCCGCGCTCGACCAGGCCATCCAGACCCACGGCGGGAACGGGATGTCGACCGAGTACGGACTCGCCGACCTGTGGGGCATGACCCGCCTGCTCCGCATCGCGCCGGTCAGCCGCGAGATGATCCTCAACTTCGTCGGCCAACACTCGCTCGGGCTGCCCAAGTCCTACTGAGCCACCCTGCCCGAGCCGCGCGGCGGTGCCGGCGCGCCCCCGGGTCGCAGCTCGCGCTCAGCTCCGCGCGCGTCTCCGGGCGCGCCGTACCCCGACCAGCTGCTCGAGGGGACGGGCGAGCGCGAGCAGCAGGAGCGACCAGAGGCCGATCGCCGGAGCGGCCACCACCACGACCAGCGCCACCCCCATGAGGACCGTCAGGATCACCGCCGAGTCGAGGGTGCGCGCGCGCCATTCCCCTTCTTCTCGGAGCTCGGGCCAACGGACCGTGGCCCAGCTCTGGAGGAGCACGGCAGCCGAGGCGAGCAGCATGGTGCCCACATAGATGGCGTGGACCGCCGGAGTCGATCCCTTCGAAGACCCGAGGAGCTCGGTCGGAAAGGGCAGGAACACGATGGCGACGAGCCAGAGGAACAGTCCCCAGACCAGCACTGCGTTGTAGTCCCGCACACCCTCGAGCATCTGGTGGTGGCCCCACCAGAAGCCACCGATGACCGCGAAGCTGAGGCCGAACGCGAAGAGCTTCGGCCATTCGTGGCCGAAGAAGGTCCCGAGCGACTCCTTGCCGAGCCCTCCGGCCGAGTCGACGAGAGGAAGCACGAGCAGCGTGATCGCGATCGCCACCACGGCGTCGCTGAAGCCGACCAGTCGACGGAACCCCGCTTCTCGCACGGCACATTCTCGCAGGAGGGAGGGCACGCACAGGTGGAATTACGCATACCGACAGGTGGAATTACGTCTGTCGAGATCGACAGACCCGGACGTACCGTTCCATTGAGGCCACATGGAACCGTCGCACCGCACTCCGAAGGCAGTCTCCCTCCGCTCGCGAACGGCGACGAGGCCCGAACACGGCCGTGATGAGGGCACACGGGCTTCAGTGCGCCCCCGAACCGGCCGACAGAGATACCGAGTGCGTATGTACCTTCCCCTTTCTCGATCGATGGCCGAACGGCGCGATGCCGCCCGTGGCGACGACGGCGTCACGCTCGTCGAGGTCATGGTCGCCTTCGCGGTCCTCATCATCACCCTCCTCCCGCTGACCTACCTGCTCAGTTCGGCGGTCAGCGGAGCCGTCACCTCGCGCCAGCGCGAAGCGGCCCTGCAACTCGCCGACTCGTGGGTCGAGATCCTCTCCAACTCGACGCCGCCGACCGACGCCAGCGGCAACGTGCTCACCAACACGCCGCGGACACCCACCGCGCCGGCAGGAGCGATCACGCCCAAGTCGACCCTCGCCGGCACGACGTTCACCGTCACTGCCAACTACACGTTCCAGAGGGTGAACCAGTCCGGTCAGTCCGACCTGTGCACCGACGAGCAGCCGCCGAGCCCCTCCCACCCGGGCGTCATCCAGCTGCAGGTGAAGGTGAGCTGGAACAACTTGAAGCAGTCGCTCACCGACACCACCAACATCAACTATCCGAAGCCGGGCCTCCAGACCGAGGGATTCCTCGCCGTGCAGGTGACCAACTCGGCGGCGACCGATGTGCACGGGAACACGTCGGCGACGCGAGTGGCGGCCATTCCGATCACGGTCTCGGGTGGCGGGCTGGCCTCTCCGCTCAGCTTGCAGCCGGACGCGAACGGCTGCGCGTTCGCACAGGTCCCCCAAGGGACCTACACGGTGCAGATCAACCAGCCGGCGAACGGCGCCCTCGCCGGCTACAGCGGAAGCCCGGCGTTCGTCGATCCGACCGGGAACGCGTCACCCTCGCCCTTCACCGAAACCGTGAACGTCACCAACGAGACGACCGCCAGCCTCACCTTCGACGAAGGGATCAACAGCGCCATCGCCTACGGAGGCGGGTCGGCCGTCGACGCGGGCGTCAGCTGCCCGGGAACCTCGGCGCTGCGCTGTCTCAGCCTGGGCGACGGGCCGTCGAGCGCGGTCGCGGCCTGGGGCGGGAACGGCGCCGGATGGTCTTCGACCAATCTGAACGGGGCGACCCATCTGACCCAGGTGAGCTGCACGACGGGCGGATCACCGACCTGCGTCGGGGTCGGCTACAAGACGAGCGCCGGGACGAGCACCGGCGTCATCCTCACCACCTCGTCGGACCTCGGGACCGTCACCGTCGACTCGGTACCGGCGGGCGTCAGCGATGTCACCGCCGTCGGCTGTCCGTCGGCCAACGGGTGCTACGCACTCGGGACCACGAGCGCGGGCCCGGTCCTTCTGGCCGGGGCGGTCGGACAGACCAGCCCCAACCAGGACACCTGGGTCGCGATCGCTCCGCCCTCGGTGGTCTTCACGTCGCTCTCGTCGCTCGACTGCCTGCCGTCGACGACCACCTGCATGGTGGGCGAGTCCTCGTCGGTCGGTGGCGGCCCGTCTGCCCCGGGCATCCTCCGCCTCGACGGCGACCCGTCGGCGCTCGCCACCGACGCCACCTGGACGCCGACCTTCAACCTCGAAGGCCCGCCGCCCGGCCTCCAGGCGGTCTGGACGATCTCCTGCCCGACCAGCACCGAGTGCCTGGCGGTCGCGACCGGTGACCTGAACAGCCCGTCAGACCCGACCCTCCTGTCGGCGTCGGTCGGGAGCACCGGGCCCGACAACTGGGACAACGAATCCGCCTTCCCGAGCGGGACCACCGACGTCACCGGCCTCTCCTGCACCGCGAACGACTGCGTGGCCATCGGCAACGGCGCGGGCGGCGGCCCGGCGGTGTGGACCGGCGACCTCACCGCCTCGCCGCACAACTGGGCCCAGGTGACGACGGGGTACCCCGGGATCCCCACCTCGATCACCGCGGTCACCGCGGTAGCCTGCGGCGCGCCGTCCGGCGGTGACAGCGCCGACTGCGTCGTTGCCGCCACCTCCAACTCGCCGTCGTCTCCGGGCGTGCTGCTCGAAGGCTCGCTCAACAACAGCTGGGCGTGGAACCCCACCACGCCGCCGACCAGCTCGCCGGTCCTCTACTACACAGGCGTGGCCTGCATCGCGCCCGGTGGTCCCTCCTCGACCTGCGCGGCGGCTGGTGCCACGAGCAGCGGTCCGGTCGTCGTCACCACCGCGGACCCGAACGACAACTCGTGGAACGTGCGGACGCCCGGCTCCCTCGCCGGGGCGACGGTGAACGGGATCCCCCTCGAGACCTCGCCAGCGTCGCTCTCGAGCTGGACCACCCAGGTCAGCCAGGCCCAGGCCCGACCCTCCAACGCGACGAGCCTCTCCAACGTCCTCTATCCGCTGGCCACCGGCTATTCGATCGTGGCCGGCGACTGCGCCTCCGAGGCGACGACCAGCTCCACCGCCTCGCTTGCGGCATCGCCCGGCGGCACCGCCTCGGCGACCGTGCCGCTGAGCCTGTTGCCGCTGCGGGTGGTCAACGCCTCCGGAGCACCGGTCATCGGTGCGACGGTCACGCTGACCTCCCTCGAATGCTCACCGGACACCTACACACTCCCGACGACCGATACCGAGGGGATCAGCCAGACCTCGGTTCCCTACGGCACGTACTCCTACGCGGTGAACGGCACCGCGGTGGCATCGAGCGAGATCGTCATCGGCACCAACTCCGTCGCGGTGACGGCCGGCGGCGTCGGGTCGACGACCATGCTGCCCGGACCGGTGGTGCTGCCGTCATGAGGAAGCTGCACCCACGGATCGAGGCAGCCCTCAACCGTTGGCGCGAGCGACGCCGCGACGAGGCCGGCATGACGCTCGTCGAGCTCCTGGTCGCCTCCACCCTGCTCGTCGTGGTCCTCACCCTGGTGGGGGTGACCATGAGCATGGTGACCAACATCCAGGGCACGGTGAACAGCCAGTTCCAAGAGTTCGACCAGGCGTTGCCCGCGCTCGCGCCGATACAGGCACTCCTCCGCGCGGAGGTCGAACCGGCGGCACCGAAAGCCGGGGTGCCGGCGCCTGCGTTCGCGCAGTACGGCACCACCTCGCTCAACTTCGCGGTCCAGTTCACCTCGAACGTCGGCACGGCCTACAACAACCTGACGAACGCCGGAACGACGGCGGGGCCGGCGAAGATCGTCGCCGTCGAACTGGACCAGAGCGGCAACCCGGTCACCTCGACCACCCACTGCACCGCGTCGAGTCCGTGCAGCCTCCAGGTCCGCCGGTACCTTCCCATCGTCAACAGCGGAATCTCCACCTGCCCGGTCGCCACGGACGGATCGGCAGGTCCCTGCCAGTACCCGTCCAACTACACGCTGATCAGCAACACCCTCCACGTGGTGAACGATCCGTCGAACGTCGCCGGCGGCGCTCCGGCCCAGCCACTGTTCTCCTACAGCATCTTCGACCCGAACTGGCCGGCCGGGCAGAACAGCCCGGGGACCGGTGTGCTGCTGACCTCGGCGGAAGTGCAGAACAACCAGATCACCGGGCTCAACGCCGCTCCCTACAACTACCCGAGCGGCAGCCAGACGCTCACCGCCTGCGCCGCCCCGAACGCCTCGTTCCCGACCACTGCGATCGCCTGCCCGCTCGACGCGGTCCAAAGCGTCGGGATCGACCTCCGGGTGGCGAGCCCCGGCGCGGGCACCAACGGCACCGTCGACAACCAGACGGTCGTCTACCGGTACCCGCCGACCGGCACCGGATCCTCGACGACCTATCCCTACCAGTTCACGAGCGAAGTGGGGTGACCAACATGTTCCGAGTACCCGCGGGTCTCGTCCGGACGTGGCGCCGGTCCTTTGGCGACCGCATGGCGGCAGGCGCCGAGCGAGGGCAGGCCGCGCTGGTGGCCGTGGTCGCCTTTTCCGTCCTCGCCAGCGCGATCGGCGCCGCGCTGATCATGACGGTGATCGCCTCGGCCCCGCTCCAGCAGGCGAAGTCGGTCCAGATCTACGCGAACCGGGCGCTGGAGGCCGGCGTGAACGCCTACTGGACGGCCGTCAACACCAATCCCAGCCTCGCCCAGTGCAACAGCAACACCAACAGCTCGGGCCTCTGCAGCGGCCTCAGCTACGGAACGTGGAACTTCGTCCCCAACTCCAACACGTCGGGCGCCGACGCCGAGTATTACGCGTTCGGCAATCCGCAGCCGACCTTCGACTCGGTCACCAACGCCCTCACCAGCATCGCCGTCCAGGTGGTGGGTGCGGCGCAGGACAACGCCACCACCAATCACTACCTGTTCGCCAGCGAGACGATCACGCTGACCCCCAGCAACGGCTTCCTGAAGAACGTCTGGTGGAGCAATTTCGAGTCCTACAGCGCGAACGGGAACTACAACAGCTGCAACTACAACTGGAAGCTCAACTACAACATCGACAACGCGAACGTGGGTTGCACCCCGGTCTACTTCGGCCCCGCGGACTACCTGTTCGGACCCGTCTACACCAACGACTCGGTGTTCGTCGCCGGCAACGGATCACCGTCCAGCTCTCCGTCGTTCGGCACCACCAGCGCACCGTCGCCCGTCACCACCGCCGATCCGAACTGCCTGTTCGTCAACGACAACTACGGCATGAGCGGGAGCGACGCGAATTGCGCAAGCGTCGACACCGGAAGCGTCGCCCTCTACGACACCACGAACAGCTCCTACGGCCATGCCATCGAGACGCCGCCGGCGAGTGACTCGCAGCTCGGCATCATCGCCAGCCAGAACGGCTGCCTCTACTCCGGCCCGACCCAGATCACCCTGTCGACGGCGGCGGACGGCACCGGCCAGATGACCGTCGTGAGCCCCGACACCATCGAGAGCACGGTGACATCCAACGGCACCAACTACACCTGGGACAACAACAACATCGCGAGCAACCTCAACCCGTGCCCGAACAACGGCACCGCGCCCCTTCCCCCGAACGGTGTCGTCTTCGTCCAGAACGCACCATCCAACCAGACCCAGGCCTGGGCGAACCCCTTCGACGACCCGGTCGACAACACGGTGACCAATCTGGCCTCGAACCCGAGCCCGCCCCGGGCCAACAACGCGGTCACCCTCACCGCGACCGTGACGTCGGACAGCAACCAGATCGACAAGGGCGCGACGGTCGCGTTCAGCCAGACCACCAACAGCAGGTGGGGCGGGAACCAGACCGCGGTCATCGGCTCTTGCTCCGCGGTCAGCCTGTCGGCTCCCGTGGCGGTCACTCCCGCCACCTCACCGCCGTCGTACAAGTCGACCGCGACGTGCTCGACCACCGAGGCCTCCAACGGGACCGGCGCCTTTTCGGCGGCCTACAGCGGTGGCAACTCCACGGGCTCGTCTTCCGCGAACCTCGGCCAGACCTACACCCTCACCCCCTCCAAGTCGTTCGGGCCGTACGCGCAGGTCACCGCGGGCGGGTGCTCGGGTTGCTACTACGGCCAGACCAGCACACCCGACTCCGAGGGCGACGCCTTCGTCAACGGCACCCTGTCGGGCCAGCTGACCATCGGTACGGCCAACGACCTCGTCGTCGACGGCAACATCTCCTACAACGACTGCAAGTGGACCACCGGCAACGGCGGGTCCACCTTCTGCCCTTACAATCTGAGCGGAACCAACGACTCGCTCGGGCTCATCGCCGAGGCCTACGCGGAGATCGGACATCCCGTCGTCCCCGGGACCAACAGCGTGGCCCCTGCCTGCGCCGGGACGCCCGCCGCGACGTGTGACCCCTCGAACGGCGGCAACGGCATCACCATCGACGCCGCGATCCTGGCGCTCAACCAGTCGTTCGCGGTCAACAACTACGGCGACGGCACCAACGAGGGCGGCCTCGACGTCTACGGGTCGATCCAGCAGTTCGCCCGCGGACCGGTCGGCACCTTCAGCGGGACCCAGACGGTGTCCGGGTACGTGAAGCACTACACCTGGGACCCGCTGCTCGACTTCATCTCGCCGCCCAGCTACCTGGTCCCCTCGACGGCATCGTGGGTGCTCGGGTCGATCAGCACCAATGCCGGGGTGTCCGGCACCAGCGTCTGCCCGCCCCTCCTCGCGCCCTACGGCTCGGCTGCCGGATCGGTCCTGACCCAGTACTGCTCGGCGACGCCGGGCGGGCTTCCCAACTATCCGTCGGCAACCGCCCCCTCGCCGCCGACCATGGGGACCGCGACCGCAAACGCCAACGGGACGGTGACGGTGACCTGGACCGATCCTTCCAGCAACGGATCGCCGATCACCGGGTACACGGTGAGCCCCTATCCGCCGTGCTCGTCCTGTTCGGGGACCTCGGTGTCGGGCGGCGGCGCCACGTCTGCGACCATCACCGGCCTCACGCCCGGAGGCTCGTACACCTTCACCGTGTCCGCGACCAACGCGCTCGGCACGAGCGACCCCTCCGGTCGGTCCAACTCGGTGACCATCCCGGGCCCCCCGTCTCCCCCGACCAACGCAGCCGCCGCGGTGCAGCCCGACGGATCGGTGACCGTCAGCTGGACCGATCCGACCAACAGCGGATCGCCGATCTCCTCGTACTCGATCACCCCCAGTCCGGCCTGTGCCTCCTGTACGGGAACGTCGGTCTCGAACGGATCCGCGACCTCCTCGAACATCCGCGGTCTCGCGGCGGGCACCGCCTACACGTTCACCGTGACCGCCACCAACGGGCTCGGGACCAGTGGTCCGTCGGCGCCCTCGAACTCGGTTACCACCCCGAACGTGCCCGGCGCGCCGACCATCGGGAGCGCGACGGCGGGATCCGGCCAGGCCAACGTCTCGTGGGCGGCACCGGGCAACAACGGGGGGTCGCCCATCACCGGCTACATCGTGACGCCCTATGTGGGCGCGACCGCGCAGACGCCGCAGACGTTCGTCTCGACGGCCACCACCGAGGTCGTGACCGGGTTGACCAACGGCACGAGCTACACCTTCACGGTCAAGGCGGTCAACGGCGTGGGCACCGGCCCGGCGTCGGGCGCGTCCAACGCGGTCACCCCGGCGAGCGTGCCCGGAGCGCCGAACATCGGCACGGTGACGGGCGGCGCGCGAGGAAGCGTGGTCGTCAACTTCACGGCGCCCGCCTCGGACGGCGGATCGCCGATCACCAGCTACACGGTCACCGCGACCGACGTCACCCGATCGTGGAGGGGCGGCCAGACCGCGACCGGCACCGGCAGCCCGATCACCGTCACCGGACTGCGCTCGGGCGACACCTACACCTTCACCGTCAAGGCGACCAACGCCATCGGCACCGGCCCGGCCTCCTCCGCTTCCGCCCAGATCAACTCCCCGTAAGCCGCCCGGCCGGCCCGCGCCGGTGCGTCGGCCAGGCGGCCCCTGACGCGGCACCGGTGCCGGCACCTCGGGGCCCGGAACTGGCCACCGCGTCCCGCGGGTAGCCTGCGGAACCCATGCCGCTCGCCTCCCGCGACGACCTCCGCAACGTGGCGATCGTCGCCCACGTCGACCACGGAAAGACCACCCTGGTCGACGCCATGCTCTGGCAGTCCGGCGCGTTCCGGGCCAACGAGGCGGTCGACGAACGGGTGCTCGACTCCGGCGACCTCGAGCGGGAGAAGGGGATCACCATCCTCGCCAAGCACACCGCGGTGGTGCACGGCGGCGTCACCTTCACCATCGTCGACACGCCCGGGCACGCCGACTTCGGCGGCGAGGTCGAGCGGGGCCTGGCGATGGTCGACGGGGTGCTGCTCCTCGTCGACGCCTCCGAGGGGCCGCTGCCCCAGACCCGCTTCGTCCTCCGCAAGGCGCTCGGGGCCGACCTGCCGGTGGTGGTGCTCGTCAACAAGGTCGACCGGGCCGACGCACGGGTCGCGGAGGTCGTCCACGAGATCGAGGAGCTCTTCCTCGACCTCGACGCGACCGAGCACCAGATCGACTTCCCGATCCTCTACGCGAACGCGCGCGCCGGCTGGGCCTCGACCGTCCCCGACCAGGCGGGCACCGACCTCGGACCGCTGTTCGCAGCCATCGTCGAGCATGTGCCCCCACCGCGCTACGAGCCGGGCGCGCCCCTCCAGGCCCTGGTGTGCAACCTCGACGCCTCTCCTTACCTCGGGCGCCTGGCGGTCTGCCGCGTGCACAACGGCACGCTCCGGAAGGGCGAGACGGTGGCGTGGTGCCGGCTCGACGGGACCGTCGAGCGGACCCGGATCACCGAGCTCTTCGTCACCCAGGCGCTCGAGCGGGTCGAAGCCACAGAGGCCGGTCCGGGTGAGATCGCCGCGGTCGCCGGGACGCCGGAGGTCACCATCGGCGAGACCTTCGCCGACCCCGACGACCCGCGGCCGCTGGCGCCGATCACGGTCGACGAGCCGAGCCTCTCGATGACCATCGGCATCAACACCTCCCCCCTGGCGGGCGCAAGTGGAGCCAGGCTCACCGCGAGACAGGTCCTCGCGCGCCTCGAAGGGGAGATGGTCGGGAACGTGTCGATCCGGGTGCTGCCGACCCCTCGTCCCGACACCTGGGAGGTCCAGGGCCGGGGCGAGCTCCAGCTCGCGGTGCTGGTCGAGACCATGCGCCGTGAGGGCTTCGAGCTCACCGTCGGCAAGCCCCAGGTGGTGACGAGGGAGATCGAAGGAGCCCGGCACGAACCGATGGAGCGGGTGGCCATCGACGTCCCCGACGACTATCTCGGCGTGGTGACCCAGCTCCTCGCGCTGCGACGGGGCCGGCTCGCCGACATGGTCAACCACGGGAGCGGCTGGATCCGCCTCGACTACCGGGTACCGGCGCGCGGCCTGGTCGGCTTCCGCTCGGAGTTCATGACCGAGACCCGCGGCACCGGCGTGCTCCACCACGTCTTCGACGGCTGGGAGCCCTGGCACGGCGAGCTCCGGACCCGGCGGAACGGCTCGATGGTGGCCGACCGGCGAGGCGTGACCACCGGATACGCCCTGATGGGGTTACAGGAGCGCGGCGTGCTGCTCGTCGGCCCGGGCAGCGAGGTCTACGAGGGGATGATCGTCGGCGAGAACGCCCGGGACGACGAGATGGACGTGAACCCGACCCGGGAGAAGAAGCAGACCAACATCCGCGCCGCGGCGGCCGACGAGGCGATCCGGCTCACGCCGCCGCTCCAGCTCTCCCTCGAGCAGGCGCTCGAGTTCATCGCCGACGACGAGTGCGTCGAGATCACGCCCGACGCGGTGCGGCTGCGGAAGGCGGCTCTCGACCGTGCCGCACGCGGACGGGCGCGCAGCCGTGCCCGCAAGGCGGCCGGCTGACGCACGCCGACGCACGATGCAGCCGGTTCCGGGTTCAGCCCTGTCCGGTCGGCGGCCCGCCGAGCAGCCGGTCGATGTCGTCGAGGTGGTGCTCGCCCTCGTGCACCGTGTGGCGCCCCAGCCAGGCCATGGTCCGCTCGGTCGGCGTGGGCCAGTTGTAGATCGCGGTGCGGTCCCACTGAGCCGGCTCGAGCCGCGCGAACGCCTGCGCGATGGCGACCGCCGCCGTGTCGATCGCGTCCGCCACCTCCAGCGGGGCCTGCTGGTTGTAGCGCCCGGTGACCACCCGCTCCTCTCGGCCCATCGGCGCGTAGACCGGGCAGTCCTCCCCCAACGCGAGCCCGAGGCGCTCGCGTTGGAGCTCCAGCAGGTCGCGCACGTGGCACGCGTACTCGAGCCCGGTCCACACGTCCACGTCGGGGCGGTTGCGCAGTCCCGCACGCGGCGAGGCGGGAGGACCGGGGTTCACCAGGCGGGCGCGGTAGCGCGGTCCGAACGATGCGAGCCGCTCGGGGACATCCCCGAGAGGGAGCTCCTCGTAGACGAACCCGCACTCCGAGCAGGCGTCCATGGGCCCGCAACCTAGCCACCCCGGCCTTTGCACCGGTGCATCCCCGATCCGGAGCCGCCGGTGGCCGACGACGACAAACCCCGAGTCGGCGGGCCGGATCTTCTAGCGTGGAGGTCCGTGCCGGTGCCGTGCGAGCCCCGACATGATCCACCGCCAGCGGCCTCTGACGGCGGGTCCGACGCCTCCCGATGACCCTCCTCCTCGAACGCCCGCCGGCAGCACCGCCCGAGACGGGGGCTCCTGCGTCACTGCCGCGCCAGCGCCGGCGCCGGCGCCACCTCACGACCGACCAGGCGACCTTGCTGGTCGTCGGCGGCGGACTGCTCCTCGCGGCGTTCTTCTTCCTCCTGTCGGTCCGCGCGGTCTTCGTCGACTCGGACAGCGCGACCGCGCTGCTCGAGGGCCAGAGCATGGCCACCGGTCACCTGACCCTGCACGGCTGGGCGCTGTCGGTGGACTCGTTCTGGAGCGTCGACGCGGCCGCGAACGCCCTCCTCGTCCTCGTGCTCGGCTTCCACTCCCTGCTCCTCCACCTGGTTCCCGCAGTGGTGGCGGCCGCGGTGGTGGTACTCGGCGCGGTGATGGCACAGGAGGGGCGCCGCGGCCGCGGTGCGGTGGCCGCGGTCGCCACCGTGGTCGTCCTGCTCGGGCTGCCGAACCAACTGCTCGCCAATTTCCTCTTGCGGGGGCCTTTCCATATCGGCACCACCCTCTGGTGCCTCGCGGCCTTCTACGCGCTGCGGCGCGGACGCTTCGGCGCGGGATGGCTGGTCGCGGTCGCCCTCCTTGCGGCCGGACTGCTCGGCGACCTCCAGACCGTCGGCATCGGGCTGGTGCCGGTCCTCGGTGCCGGCATGGTCTCTGCGTTCCGCTGTCGCGACTGGCGGAGGGGTTGGCCCCTCGTCGCCGCGTCGGCCGCCGGCGTGGCGTTGGCGGTGGTCGTCCGCCTGCTCGCCGACCTGGTGGGCGCCTTCGGGGTCGGCAAGGTCCAGGCGTCGGCGACCCCCGGGCAGATGTGGGGCAACGTCACCGAGTTGCCGGTCCGGTTCGCCCACCTGCTCGGCGTCGGCGTCGGCACGGGCGGCCTCCCCCCGCTCGTGCCCGACGTGCCCGTTCTGGCCGTGCTCGTCGTCGCGACCGCCATGTCCCTGGCGACCGTCGGGGTGGTCACGAGCGCGGTCCGGGGGTGGACCGCGACGGGCCGGGCCGAGACCCACCGGCGCATCGACGACGCCTGGCGCCTCGACGACCTGCTGCTGTTCGGTGCCCTCGGGAGCGCCCTCATGTACCTCGACCTCACCACCTCGACCGCCTTCAGCTTCGACCGGTACCTCACCCCTTCGGTGATCTGCGCCTGCATCCTCACCGGCCGGATGGTCGGCCGGTGGGCCGAGGGGACCGCGTCGACCCGGCACCTCCGCGCCGCCGTGGCGATCGGGGTGGCGGTCGCCCTCGCCTTCGCACTCGTGGACACGGTCCTGGTCGCCTCCGGTTCCGGCGCGGTCGATCCACAGCAGCCGGTCGGCCGGCTCGGCGCCTTCCTCGAGTCACACCGGCTCGACCGCGGGATCGGCGACTACTGGAGCGCGTCGATCACCACCGCCTCGACCGACGGCGCGGTCGTCGTCCGCCCGGTGACGAAGGACCTCGACGGCAAGGTCGTCCGCTACGAGCGGCAGTCGAGCGCGAGGTGGTACGAGGGCACCCGGTTCCAGTTCCTCGTCTACGACGCGGCGCTCCCCGAGACCGTGGACGCGACTGCGGCCACTGCGACCTTCGGCGCGCCGGTCCACCGCTACCTCGTGGGCCCCTACCGGGTTCTCGTGTGGGGGCACCCGCTGTCGGTGTCGACGACCGGTTACGACCCCGCCTGACCGGATCCCACCCGAGCGGGTGCACCGCAGGCGCTTGGAAGCGGTCTAGATTCGGGTCTGCACCGGCACACGGGCGATGGCGGATGAACGTTCGCTGCCACCGGCGTCGGATGCACCGTCCGGGGGAGGTCGGTCATGGCAGAGCAGGCTCCGGAGCCAGGCGGCGGGCGCGACCGGGCTCGGCTGAGCGGCGGGGCGATCAGCTCCCTCGTCGGCGGCGGGCTGCTGCTCGTCTTCATCGTCCAGAACACCGAGAGCATCCGGATCCACTTCCTCGTCTGGACCTTCTCGTGGCCGTTGTGGCTCTACACGCTGGTGATGGCCGCGTTCGGGGCGCTGATCTGGATCGGCCTCGGCGTCATGCGCCGGCACCGCCGACGCAAGGAGCGGCGGGCCGAGCGGCGCGGACGCTGAACCGCCTGCCACCGACCGCAGGCACTCTCCGCCGACATACCGGAGAGGACCTCCGCCGCACGAGCCGAGCGCGGCCGACGGGCATCGGGGCAACCACCGGGCCGGGCGAGCCGGCGCAGCGGACTGGCTCCGAGGGGAGGGCTCGAACCTCCAACATCTGGCTCCAAAGGCCAGCGTTCTGCCAATTGAACTACCTCGGACCGTTCGTTCCCGCCTCCCACGCTGCGGGTTCCAGGGTACCGCCGGCACGTGCCCGAATCTTCGTTCCGACCGCCGGTCGTCGCGCCCCTTCCGATGGTGGCGAGGGCCGTGCAGGGTCGGCACGCGTCGCCGTCGTGCCTGCCACGGTGTGCAGAAGGGCCGCAGGTAGGCTCCCGGCCCGATGAGGGTGCTGGTCGTCGACGACGATCCCGCGGTCAGAGGGGCGCTCAACCGCGCACTCCGGCTCGAGGGCTACGACGTCTCGCTCGCCGACGACGGGCCGAAGGCGCTCGAGGAGGTCGCGGTCCGTCCACCGGACGCGGTGGTGCTCGACGTCGGGCTGCCGACCTTCGACGGCCTCGAGGTCTGCCGCCGGTTGCGCGCGGCGGGTGACGACACCCCGGTCCTGATGCTGACCGCCCGGGACGCCGTCAACGACCGTGTCCAGGGGCTCGACGCGGGCGCGGACGACTACCTGGTCAAGCCCTTCGCCCTCGCCGAACTGCTCGCGCGGTTGCGGGCGCTCCTCCGCCGCCGCCCGGAGGAGGCCGACGAGACCGAGGGGCCGCTCACCTTCGCCGGTCTCAGCCTCGACCCGGCCACCCGCGAAGCGCGCCGCGGCAACCGGACCTTCTCCCTCGACGCGGATCGAGTACGACCTGCTCGAGCTCCTCCTGCGCCATCCTCGACAGGTGCTCACCCGCGAACTGATCCTCGACCGGGTCTGGGGCTACACGTTCGACTCGGGAACCAACTCGCTCGCGGTCTACATCGGCTATCTGCGGCGCAAGACCGAGCTCGAGGACGAGCCGCGCCTCATCCACACGGCGCGGGGCGTCGGCTACGTGCTGCGCGAGCCATGACCGTGCGCCGACGCACGCCGGCACTACCGGCACCGCCGTGATCCGCGCCCGGAGCCGCGCCGCCCCTGCCGCCGTGGGTCGATCGCCGACGAGGTGCCGGCGCCGATGACGTTCCGCGGCCGACTGGTGCTCGCCGCGACCGCGGCCGTCCTCGTGGTGGTCGTGCTCGGTTCGATCGCCACCTATCTGGTCGCGACCAACTCGCTCGTCGGCTCGGTCGACGTCACGCTGACCAACGAAGCGCAGGCGGTGACCGCCGAGCAGACGCCGACCATCCCCAACACCTGCGGCACCACCGCCGGCGCCTGCTCCCAGGTGGTCTTCTCCAACGGGACGACCAGCCAGGGAGGGATCACCTTGGACTCGCCCCTGCCCGTCACCGACCAGGTGCGCTCGGTCGCCTCGAGCAAGGGACGGGCCCCCGAGCAGTTCTTCTCCACGGTCGTCAAGGGCATCGCCGTGCGCGAGATGGTCACGGCGCTGCCCCCCGGCTTCACCTTCAACGACGGCGTGCCCTTCAACGGCCTGCCGTCGACCTTCCAGTTGACCAACGGCGGCGCGCTCCAGATCACCACGCCACTGACCGGGGTCAACCACGAGCTGCACAACCTGGCCATCGCGCTGTGGCTCATCGTGCTGGTCGGGATCACCGTCGCGGTCCTGCTCGGCCTCGCGGTCGGCCGCACCGTGCTCCGACCGCTCAACAGCCTCACCGACAACATCGAATACCTCGCGGAGACGACCGACGTCTCCAGCCGTCTCGACCCGGGCGGCCCCGACGAGCTCGGCCGGCTGCGACGCGCCTTCAACCGCCTACTGGCCGCGCTCGACACCTCGCGCGAGAGCCAGAACCAGCTGGTGCTCGACGCGTCGCACGAGCTGCGGACGCCGCTCACCAGCCTCCGCACCAACATGGAGGTCGCCCGCCGGATGGACGAGCTGGCACCCGAGGAGCGCGACGTCCTCATCGGCGACGTCCTCACCCAGCTCGACGAGCTGACCACCCTCGTCGCCGACCTGGCCGAGCTCGCCCGCGGCGAGCAACCCCGGCTCACCACCGAGCCGGTCCGCCTCGACGCGATCGTGCTCGACGCGGTCGAGGCCGCGACCACCCACGGGCGCAGCCGCGGGGTGCTCTTCGACGCCCGGGTGGCGGAGACCTGGGTGTCGGGATCGTCGTCGCGGATCGAGCGCGCCGGTCGACAACTTGCTCGACAACGCGCTCAAGTGGAGCCCCGACGGCGCGGTGGTGGAGGTCGGCTGCGCCGACGGGGTGGTGACGGTCCGCGACCACGGCCCCGGAGTCGACGACAGCGACGCCGAGCGCATCTTCGATCGCTTCTACCGGGCGCCGAGCGCCCGAGGCCGGCCCGGTTCGGGCCTCGGGCTCGCCATCGTGGCCCAGGTGGCCCGTGACGAAGGTGGAAACGTCTCGGTCGACCGTGCCGACGGTGGCGGCGCGCTGTTCCGCTTCACCCTTCCCGAGGTCGACTCGCCGAACGGCGCGTCGGGCGGCTGACCGGTCCGCCGGCCGCCGCATGGCGGCGATCGACGCCGGTCGGCTAGCGTGCCCCGTCGACATGGGATCCCTCATCAAGAAGCGCAGGAAGCGCATGCGCAAGAAGAAGCACAAGAAGATGTTGAAGGCCACCCGCTGGCAGCGGCGGGCCGCCGGCAAGTAGCCACGGCCGCCCCTCGCGGCCGCCTCGCCACACCATCGGTCCGCCGGTCGGCGGGGTCCTCCGCTCAGGTCGCGCCGAGCGTCCGCACCGTCACCAGCAGCCCGCGCTCGCTCTCGACGGTGACCCACCGCGTGACAGGGGGCCCGAGGGCACCCTCGACGAACCAGGTCGACCCGCTGCCGGCCAGACGGGGCGCCGCACCGGCCGCATCGGCCAGCGCAGCCTTCCACCGCGTGAGCCGCGGTTCGACCGCGGTCGCGGCCTGCTCGAGGTCGTTCGACGACCGCGACCGCGGACGGCGCCGCCCGGCTTCGGTGAGCTCGTCCCACGCGCTGGTAGACGGTCGCGGTGTCCATCCCGAAGGGAGCCAGCAGCAGGGTGTAGAGCCGGTCCGCGAAGGGAAGCCGCGTCACCCGTTCGCCGATTCCCTCCATCCGGGCGCGGCCGCCCGCGACGCACACCGGAACGTCGGCGCCGAGCCGGGCCGCGAGCGCGACGTCGTCCGATCCCGCCCACCGCAGCACCGCCGCCGCGTCGGCCGAACCGCCTCCGAGCCCTGCACCCGGCGGGATCCGCTTGTGGAGGTGGACCGCCGCCGAACTGCCGACCGCGGCCAGTGCGCGGCGCGACCAGGTTGTCCGGGCCGTCCGGTGCCCTTCCCCAGACCCAGTCGTCCTCGTAGCTGACACGGAGGCCGCTGCCGGCACTGGAGGAGCCGGCGGAGAAGGTAAGCGTGTCGCAGAGGTCGACCGCCTCGACCTCCGCGTCGATCAGGTGGTAGCCGTCGGACCGAAGCCCGGTGACCGCGAGGGAGACGGTGAGCTTGGCCGGCGCGTCGAGGACCACTCCCCCGGTCGCACCGGACGCCTCGTCGGTCGTGCCGGGCTTGCCGCTCATCCCCCCTCCGCCGGTTCCCACCCGGCGAGCCGCTCCCATCCCTCGAGACCGATCTCCTCGGCCACGCGCGGTCGGGGCGATGCCCGCGGCTGCGAAGGCCTCGTGTTGCACCACTCCGTCGAGTGCGCGCCGGAGCATCTTGCGGCGATGGGCGAAGCCCGCACGCACCACGGTGAAGAGCCGGTCGTAGGAGGCGGACCCCGGTCCGGGCACCGGCCCTCTGTGACCGCCCGTCGCGGCCCCGTGGCGGTCGAGGCGGATCACCACCGACTCGACCCGTGGCCGAGGGACGAAGACCGACGCGGGGACCCGGGCGACGGTCGCCGCGTCCGCCCAGTAGGCGACCTTGACCGACACCGCGCCGTAGGCGTCGTCCCCGGCCGCGGCAGCCAACCGCTCGCCGACCTCGCGCTGGACCATGACGAGAAGCGAGACGATCCGCGGCGCCGTCTCGAGCACGCCGATCACGAGCGGCACCGCGACGTTGTAGGGGAGGTTGGCGACGAGCGCCCATCGGTCCGCGCCTGCGAGCAGCTCGTCCCAGTCCATCGTGCGGGCGTCGCGCTCGACGACACGGACACCGGCCGGTTCGACCTGTGCACGGAGGACGGGGAGCACGTCGCGGTCGACCTCGACCGCGGTCACTGCCGCCCCCGTCTCGGCGAGGGCGAGCGTCAGCGATCCGAGGCCTGCCCCGATCTCGACGACGTGATCGCCCGCGCCGACACCCGAGAGGCGCACGATCCGCCGGACCGTGTTGGCGTCGGCGACGAAGTGCTGGCCGAGCGAACGGCGCGGGTGGAGCTCGTGGGCAGCGAGCAGCTCGCGGATTTCGGCGCGGCCGTGGGTCACCCGATCAGTGTCCCACCTCCCGACCGGGACGCGGCCCTCGGTTCACCAGTCGAGCTCGGCGTCGATGACGCCTTGGGAGAGGGGGGCGAGCTCGGCGAAGGTGGCGGTCGCGAGATCGATCGACCGCGCGGTGTCCGCTTCGCGGTCGTCGACGACGCAGCTGACCGACGCCCCGTTGGCCGGATTGGTCACCTCGACCACGGTGCCGAAGGGCAGCCGCGGGCTCGCGCAGTGGCCGGCCGGATGGTCGTAGTAGGTGACGATGCCCGTCCCGGATGTCGCACCGCTTGCCACCGGAGCGACCGCCGCGGTGGTCGTAGTCGTGGTCGGCGGAACCGCCCGAGGATCCTGCGACGGCGCGGTCGGTTCGGTGCCGCGGCGGACGGCAGCGCGGCGAGCTCGACCCGGGCCGACACGCGGGCAGGCGGCGGGCTCGGCACGGTGTCGGCAACCGTCGCGTCGGAGGCGACCGCGGTTGCTTTCGCAGCAGGTCCCACCCGGGTGCCGCCGTCGACGCGCACGGCCCTGCGGACAGCCGGTCCGGCCGGCGAGGGTCCGGCCGCGGCGTGGGCGCCCGGCGACGTGCCCGGTCGGGGGTCGCCGTCGGGGGTGGCCGACGCAGGGGGGCCGGCGCGAATCACGAGGAGCGGCACCACCAGCACCGCACTGCACAGGGCGAGCGCGGCACCCGACCGGCCTCCCGCTCGAACGCTGTTCGTCAGGGCTCCACTCTCCTCGGGATGCGTGCTCCCAACCCGCAGGAGAGGTTCCGACACCACGTCTCCGTCGCGGGCCGGTCCACCCCGCCGGGCGGACCGGACCGGCTCCTCCGAACCGGTCCCGACTCGCGAGACACCTCCGACACTGGCGTCGAAATGCGAAACGACCGCACGAAGCGGTCGCCGAGAACCTAGGCCGGTGCCCCCCGGGACGGCAAACCCGTCGTCAGAGCCCGAACACGCCGAGTGCGTTGGCGGTCGTCACGGTGGCGACCGTGGCGGTCGGCAGGCCCTTGACCTGGGCAATCGCGGCCCCGACCAGCGGGGTCCGCGAGGGTTCGTTGGCCGTCCCCCGGTGGGGCACCGGCGCGAGGAAGGGGGAATCGGTCTCGACCAGCAAGCGGTCCGTCGGGCAGAGGGCGGCCGCCTCCCGGACCTCCGCCGCGTTCTTGAAGGTGACCACCCCGCTGAAGGACAGGGAGGCGCCGAGGTCGAGGCAGCGGCGGGCCTCCCCGGGTCCCCCGGTGAAGCAGTGCACGATGGTCCTCTCGGGCACTCCGTCCGCCGACAGGATGTCGATGGTGTCGTCCCAGGCCTCGCGGGTGTGGACGACCAGGGTGAGCCGGTGGCGACGGGCGAGCTCGACCTGGCGGGCGAAGACCTCGCGCTGGACCGGCCGCGGCGAGAGGTCGTAGTGGTAGTCGAGGCCGCATTCGCCGATCGCCACGACCACCGGCTGGAAGGCGCGCGACTCGTCGGACGGGAGCTCGGTCCCGAGGAGCTGGTCCAGCGAGTCGACTCCCTCGACTGCGTCGTGCGGGTGCAGCCCGACGGTGGCCCAGAGCTCGACCCCCTCGGCCACGGCGACCGCGTCGGGATGGCGCATCGAGCGGACGAGGTCGACCGCCGCGGCAGAGGTCGCAGCACCCGTGCCGACACACACCATCCGGGTGACGCCCGCCTCGGCGGCGCGGGCGATGGTCGCGGCGAGGGCCGAGGCGTGCGCGCTCCCGTCGCCGTCGCGGTCGCCGTCGCGGCGCTCGGCGAACTCGTCCTGGAGATGGCAGTGGGAGTCGAACCACTCGACGACCGCGTCGGCCATGCCGGCTCCCGCCGCGCCTAGACGGCCTTGCGGCGCGGGAAGAGGGGCGTGCCCTTGTCGACCGGCCGTCCCCCCGGATACGAGCCCCAGGCCCCGGCCGCGGGAAGCCGCTGGTCGGCGGCCCGCCCGTCGAGCCCGATGCGCCGCCAGATCTCCTCGCTCGTGGCGGGCATCGCCGGAACGGCCAGGATCGCGACCAGCCGCAGCACCTCGAGCGCGCTGCCGAGCGTCGCGTCGACCACCGGGCCGGGGTCGGATTTCCACGGCTCGGTGGCCTCGAGCTCGGCGTTCGTCTCGCGGATCAGGCGCCAGGTCGCCTCGAGCGCGAGATGCGGCTGCCCGGCGCCCCAGGCCGCTGCGGCCTCCTCGACCACGCCGGTCGCCACCGTGGCGAGCCGGCTTTCGGGGTCGGGAGCGGGCCCGATCCCACCACACTTCGAGCCGACCACCGTCGCGACCCGCGACACCAGGTTGCCGAGGTTGTTGGCGAGGTCCGCGTTGTAGCGGCCGGTGATGCCCTCCGCCGAGAACTCGCCGTCGGAGCCGAGGGGGATGTCACGCAGCAGGTGGTAGCGGACGGCGTCGACCCCGTACTCCGCGGTCAGGTCGCCGGGCAGGATCTGGTTGACGCTCGAGTTGGACATCTTCTCCCCGCCGAGCAGCAGCCACCCGTGGACCTGCACGTGGGCGGGCGGGTCGATGCCGGCGGCCATGCACATGGCCGGCCACCAGACGCAGTGGAACCGGATGATCTCCTTGCCGATCAGGTGGTGCACCGCGGGCCACCACCGCTCGAAGCGACCCTCGTCCTCGCCGTAGCCGATCGCGGTGAGGTAGTTGACCAGCGCGTCGTACCAGACGTAGAAGACGTGGCCCTCGTCCCAGGGCACCCGGACGCCCCAGTCGATGGAGGTGCGGGTGATCGAGATGTCGTGCAGTCCGCCCTTCACGAAGCTGAGCGCCTCGTTCCGCTTGGACTCGGGCACGACCGCCTCCGGGTTGGCCTCGTACCACTCGATGAGCCGCCCCTCGAAGGCGCTGAGCCGGAAGAAGTAGTTCTCCTCCTCGAGGTGCTCGACCGGGGTCCCGTGCACCGGGCAGCGCTCGCCGTCGACGAGCTCGTCGGCCCCGTAGTACTGCTCGCAGGACACGCAGTAGAGGCCCCGGTAGAGGCCCTTGTAGATGTGGCCGTTGTCGTAGATCCGCCCGAGGAAGTGCTGGACCGCACGGTGGTGCCGCGGCTCGCTGGTGCGGATGAAGTCGTCGTAGGAGATGTCGAGGTCCGACCACGCGTCGACGAACCGGGGCGCGAGCCGGTCGGTCCAGGCCCGTGGCTCGAGGCCCTGGGACTGCGCCAGCGCGAAGCACCTTCTGCCCGTGCTCGTCGGTCCCGGTCAGGAAGAACACCTCGTCACCGACCAGCCGGTGCCACCACGCGAGGGCGTCGGCGTTGACGGTCGTGTAGGCGTGCCCGACGTGGGGCGCGTCCTTCACGTAGTAGATCGGGGTGGTGACGTAGAAGCGCGACACTGGCCGCCAGCGTACCGACCGGCGGCTCCTGCGAGGGCCGGTGGCTCCTCGAGGACCGCGGTCAGGCGCGCGGACGCCCGCTTACCAGTTCGCCACGTGGCACCCGCCGTGGCCGGTCCGCTCGGCGTAGCGCTGGTGGTACTCCTCCGCCGGCCAGAAGGTGCCGGCCGGGGTGACCTCGGTGACGATCGGCCGGTCGAAGCGCGCCTGGTGCTCCTCGAGCGAGGCACGGGCGGCCTTCGCCTGCGCCTCGCTGCGGGTGAAGATCGCCGACCGGTACTGGGTGCCGTGGTCGGGACCCTGGCGGTTCAAGGTGGTCGGGTCGTGGTGGCGCCAGAACTCCTCCAGCAGCCGCTCGTAGGAGACGCGTGCCGGGTCGAAGGTCACGAGCACCGACTCGGCGTGGCCGGTCCGTCCGCTGCAGACCTGTTCGTAGGTGGGGTGCTCGACGTGTCCACCCTCGTAGCCGGACACCGCGTCGAGCACGCCGGGCACGGCGCGGAGGAACTCTTCGACACCCCAGAAGCACCCCGCCGCGAACGAGGCGCGCTCGAGCCCGTCGGGCACCTCGTCGGGGCCGATGCCTGGCGCCTGGGTTTGGTCCAACCTGCCCGATCCGAACATCGCGTCACTCCCTTTCGATCGTGCACCCACCCGGTCCGACTCATGGCCTGGTCCTGCGCACCGCCCCGGGTGTCAACACCACCTTCCCACGCCCGATTCCTCCTCGGCTCCAACACCTCGCAACCCCGCCCCCCGCCTGGCAGCCCGGCGAGTTCTCTCCTCACCGCCGCTGGTAGCTCGCCCCGCGATACGCTATTCAGTATCATAGAAGCATGGATGGGAGGGCACTGGCGAGTGCACTGCTCAAACGGCTCCGATCGGAATGCGCACTGAGCCAACGGGATCTGGCAACCAGGGCCGGCGTTCCGCAGCCGACCATCGCGGAGATCGAGACGGGCAGGCGTGAGCCCTCCCTCTCGCTGCTCAGTCGGATTGCCGAATCCACCGGTCAGACCCTGGAGGTTGGGCTGATTCCTCTCGAGCGAGAAAGCGCCGTCTACGCTCCGCGGGCGGTCAAGGAGAGACTCTCGGACGAGTCGGGGGATCGGTCTCCGCGCGAACGTGAGGACGGGGCGCTACGGGCCCTGATCGACTTCAAGGACTCTCTTCGCCGGTCGAGCCAAGAGGAGTTCAAGAACCTGGTCGCTCAACCCCCAGACCTGATCGGCGAAAGCCGATGGGATGCATTGCTGGCTGCGATCGTCGAACAAGAGGCCGCCGAGAAGGGATCTCCGTCTCCGGTGTGGACCGGTGACGAACGGCGAACGACTCGACCCTTCTGGTACCTGTCCGAGAACCGACGACTGCACGCCTGGGAGCGCTCGTCGGCTCCGAGCGCCTTCGTACGGCATGGCGTGTTCGTCGCGCCAGAAGAGCTCGAAAGTGTGTGATGGAGCGAGATCAGATCGAGACAGCACTGACAGAGCTCGCGCGTGAACTCGATGATCGAGGCGTGAGGGCTCGGATCTACCTGGTAGGCGGAGCTGCGATGGTCCTCGCATACAACAATCGCTTCTCCACTGACGACGTGGATGCCACCCTGTACCCGGTCGACGAAGTGCTCGTCATTGCAGCTGATGTCGGATCACGCCTGGGACTCAGGACCGACTGGCTCGACAGTTCAGTCGGTGGGCACATCCCTTCCACCAAAGAACCGGAGTGGACTCCTGTGATCACCTTCGGATCCGTCGAAGTCGCAGTTGCGGACAAGCGGACGATGCTCGCGATGAAGATCCGGGCAAGCCGCGGCCGACGAGATGAGGCCGACGTGGCGTTCTTGCTGGACGCATGCAGCATCACCACCCTCGAAGAGGCCATGGAACTGTACGACGAGTACTTCCCGGAGGACGAAGCTCCTGCTCGCTCTCGGCCGATGATCGAGCACGCCCTGCACCAGCAAGACCGGGGCTAAAAGCGCGCGGAGCGCAGGCGACTCATCCGCCGGCCCCGGCGCGGATCGCGAGGGCGAGGTCGTAGACGCGGCGCCTGGCGACCCCGTAGGCGGCGGCCACCTCGTCGACCACCTCGCGGGTGCGCGCGCCGTCCGCCAGGCGGTCGGTGAGGACCGCACGCAGGCGGTCGTCGTCGACCTCCTCGACGGGCGCACCGGGGCCCTCGCCGAGCACGAGGACGACCTCGCCGCGCGGCGGGTGCGCGCGCGCCCAGTCGGCGGCCTCGGACAGGCTGCCGCGCCAGAGCTCCTCGTGGACCTTGGTCAGCTCCCGCGCGACCGCGACCCGGCGGTCGGCCCCGCACGCGGCCGCCAGATCGGCGAGGGTGCCGGCCACCCGGCCGGGGCTCTCGAAGCAGACCGTCGCCCGTGGCTCGCGGGCGATCGCCGCCAGGCACTCGCGGCGCGGCGCACCGCGGCGGGGGAGGAACCCCTCGAAGGAGAAGCGGGCGGTGGCGAGACCGCTCGCGACGAGCGCGGCGGTGACTGCCGAGGGGCCCGGCACCACCGACACGGCGAGGCCCGCGTCGAGGGCGGCCGCGACCACCTGTGCACCGGGGTCGGAGACGATCGGCATGCCCGCGTCGCTCACCAGGCCCACCGAGCGACCCGCACGCACCGCGTCGAGGACCTCCGCCACGCGGTCGCCCTCGTTGTGCCCGTGCAGCGAGCGGAGCGCCGCGCCGCGGATACCGGCGTGGGAGAGCAGCGCGCGGGTGCGGCGGGTGTCCTCGCAATAGAGCACATCGGCGTCGGCCAGCGCCGCCACCACGCGCGGCGACAGGTCGCCGAGGTTGCCGATGGGGGTGCCGACGACCACCAGCGCACCCCCGACCGGGGCGTCGTTCACCGGAGCTCCAACCGGTCCCCGACCCGCAGCCCCCAGCGGTCGAAGGCCCCCGCCTCGGCCTCGAGGACCGATCGGGACCGCATCCTCGGGCGGGTGATCCGCCAGGGGCGCAGCCGCGCGACGTCGAGCACCACCCAGTCGTCGTCGCAGAAGGCCACGTCGAGCGCGAACCGCATCCCGGCGGTGTGCACCGCCTTGGTCTTCGGCAGGACCATCGCCCCGTCGTAGCCCGAACGGCCGAGCAGGCCGCGTGAGCGGGCGGCGAGACCGTCGGCCACCTCGACCGCGGCGAGCACGTCCCCGTCCCTCAGCAGCCAGTGCATCTGCCCGCCGAGTGGCCGGTCGGTTCCCATGACGACTAGTCTCTCCCGACCGTGTCCAAGCGAACCGTCAAGCGCAAGCTCCGCACCAAGAAGAAGGCCAACCACGGCAAGAAGCCGAACTGCGGCCGCGGCTGAGCCCCGGCGCGGCACGCTTCATCCGCCGGCCTCCCACCGGCAGCCGAGCCGGTCGAGCACCGAGACGAGCGCCGTCGGACGGTCGGTGATGATGCCGTCGACATCCAGTCCGCAGAGGCGCTCCATCTCGGCCTCCTCCTCGATGGTCCAGACGTGCACCGCCAGCCCGGCGCGGTGCGCGGCGGCGACGAACGCTGCGTCGACCAGGGTGACACCCGCGTAGCTGGCAGGCACCTGCAGCGCCACGTGGCGCATCGGCGCAGGCTCCTCACCCGCCCGGACCGACTGGTAGAAGGCAGCGACCGCGGCGGTGCCCGCGGAGGTGGGGATCTCGGGCGCGAAGGAGGAGAAGGCGTCGGTCGCCGCGTCGAGGAACGACGCGACGATGACGTCGTCGGACCGGCCGAACCGCCGCAGCATCGCGGCGAGCGCCTGCTCGTAGGGTTCGACGGTCGGTGCGGTCTGCTTGATGTCCAGGTTGAGCACGACGCCCCCGAACTCCTCGAGCACCTCCTCGAGGAGGGCGACGCCGAACCGCCGGTCGTCGGGCGCGAGCCCCCGGTAGGGGTACCCCCCGGGCGGAAGCCCCGGGGTCACGTCGGCGCCGGGCGCCCACCAGTGGGCGTTGTCGAGGGAGCGGACCTCCTCGGTGGTCAGCGCCGCGATCTCGCCGGTGCCGTCGGTCGTGCGGTCGACCGTCGCGTCGTGGCACACGACGAGGTGGCCGTCCGCGGTCGCGTGCACGTCGAGCTCGATCCCGGTCGCTCCTGCGGCGAGCGCGGCACGGATCGCGTAGAGGGTCGAGGACGGGGCCTCCCACGCGCCACCTTGGTGCGCGTAGGCGATGACTCGGCGGTCGACCCATGCAGAAGGCTTGACCGTGTCCGACCGGAAGGTCACCACAGGAACGGTAGCCTCTGCCCCGCCATGCTGGACCACGTGTTCACCCAGCTCGTCAGCTCGCACCGGCGCGCCTTCGAGGGTGCGCTGCTCCAGCGGCAGGCCGTCGAGGAGCGGTTCCAGGTGGACGTCTTCCTCGGCGACGTGAGCTTCGAGACCTCCTACAGCCTCCCCGGCGAGCAGCGGCCGGCGCGCATCCGCGTCGACACGAGCTTCGACTGGCCGACCTGGAGCCAGACCTCCTACCGGAGCTGGGCGATCGGCGAGGAGCCCGAGGAACTGCCCGAGGTGCTCGTGGAGATCGCCTTCCGGGTCCAGGGGCTCGAGGGCCTCCCCGAGGTCGGTCCGCTGCTCGGGGTCCTTCCGGACCACCTCGACGCGATCGGTGCCCAACCGCTCCGGCGCGGTCCGGCGACCGTCGAGCAGGTGCTGAGGGAGGGGACCGATCTCCACGAGTGCGCGGTCGAGGTCTCCTACGAGGGCTCGTGCCAGATCGACGAGGACCTGCTCGACGATCCCGCCGGCCTCGAGGAGGCGCTCGCGCCGCTCGGCCGGGCGGTCGCCTCGGTGCTCGTGCGCATCGCCGACCTGCCGTTCGCCTTCCGCTCCGAGGGCGCCCCGGACGACCGACCCGGGTGACCGGGCGACCCGAGCGTCGGTCGCTCGGCGGTAGGTTCGCAGCGGAGCCGAGGACAGGAGGACCGCATGCTGCACACCGATCTGCTGGTCGACGCCTTCGAACGGGTCCGTGACGCCGTCCATCCGGCCGCGAACGGCCTGTCCCGCGAGGAGCTGACCTTCCGCCCGGACCCCGAGTCGAACACCATCGCCTGGCTGGTCTGGCATCTGACCCGCATCCAAGACGACCACGTCTCGGGTCTCGCCGACCGCGAACAGGTCTGGACGGCGAAGGGATGGGCAGCGCGGTTCGCGCTCCCCCTCGACGACGACGACACCGGCTACGGGCACGACCCGGACCAGGTGACCTCGGTGGTCGCCGACGCGAACGCATTGCTCGGCTACTTCGAGGACGTCCACGAGCAGACCCTCGCGACGGTCGGATCCCTCACCACCGAGGACCTCGACCGGGTGATCGACCGCCGGTGGGACCCGCCGGTGACCGTCGGCGTCCGTCTGGTCAGCGTGATCGCCGACGACCTCCAGCACGCGGGACAGGCCGCCTACATCAGGGGGATCCTCGAGCGTCGCTGAGGCCGGTTCAGTGCCGGGCGCTCAGTGCCCGGGCGACAGGCCCGTGCACAGCGGCGTGGACGCAGGGGGCGCGGGGAGGAGCCGGACCGCGATGGCCCGACCTGGCGTCGTACCGCTGTGGACCAACGGCGGCCCACCTCCGGTGATCGGGCGACCGATCAGCTGCGTGCCGTCGACTGTCAGCACGAGAGAACCCTTGTAGACGTCGGTGAGCAGTGAGAGACGAGCGGTCGAGCCGAGCGGCAGCGTGATCCTCTTGCTGGTCGTCGCGAATTTCGGGGTCACGCAGGGTGGTCCAGACCGAGACGTGGTTCGCACCGTCGGCCACCGAGTGGAGCACCACCGACGTGGCGCCGATCGTCGCGAGGTCGAACCCTGCGGCCGACGAAGGGCCGGGGACGCCGAAGGTGGCGGCCATGCGATGCGCGTAGCCGGCGCCGTACTCGACGGGCAGCCAGTTCTCGTGCAGGTTCCCGCCGAGGAATTCGTGCGCCGGATGCTCGCCCGTCGAGATGTAGAGCGCATTGCAGCGGCCGGCGACGAAAAGGGTGTCCGCAGGTGCCCAGACGGGCAGCTGGTCGCCGCGGAGCGTGCGGCCCGCCAGCGGCATGCCGATCGCGTTCCCGACCCGCTGCTGGGCCGCGACGTAGCGGGCGGTCTGAGCCTGCGTCCAATCGACGTTCGGAACCAGCGCGATCCCGACGTTGGCAGCGACGCCGAACACGGCGAGGACGACGATCGCCGTCGCGGCCAGTGTGCGATCGCGACGGGGACGCCCGTCCAGCTTGGACCAGAGGAACACCGCGCCCGCAGCGCTTGCCGCGAACAGGAGGGGCAAGAGATCCGCGACGTAGCGCTCGGTCAGCGTGCCGTAGACCAGGACGGCTGCCGCACCGACGCCGGCGGCGAGCAGCACGAGGCGCAGCTTTGCGATCGCCGGCACGACGCGGCGCCGTAACACGCCGACCAGGCCGACGAACCCGAGCAGGACGAGCAGCGGCATCGAGGTGAGCGCGCTGGAGGTTCGCTCGAGGAAGTCGAACGGCACACCGTCGAGCGCCTGTGGCGGCCCCGACGACAGGGAGACGAACGGGAAGTAGCCGGTGACCCTGAGCCCGGTCGGTCCGAAGTACGTCCAGAGGTCCGTCGGAAAGTACACCGGACTGAAGTAGCTGCCGCCGTTGATCCGGCTCTCGTGGAGCACGTGGAAGGCCTCGTACTCGTTGAGCGCCTGACCGAACAGGACGCCGGACTTCGCCCAACTGACCGCCGCCCCGGCGACGAGCGCCACCGCCGCGACGCCGAGCATCGGCGGCCACCAGCGTCGCTGCCCCTCCGCGGCGCGGCTGAACGCGAACCACAGCGCCACGAGCACCGCGCCGATGATGACGGCGTAGCCCTCCACGGCCCGCGTGAGCGACGTCGCGAGGACGAACAGGCCGCACACGATCACCCGTTGCCACGACGGTCGTTCGAGGACGCCGAGCAGGGTGAGGATCGCCCCGAGGGACAAGGCCACGCTCCATGCCTTGTCCTCCGAGAAGACGTACGGGTTGGCAGCGAGGTAGACGAGGACGGATCCACCGAGCTGCGCCGCGACCAGTGCGCCGAGGGTGAGCGTCTCCGCGCGACCCATCGGTGCGTCCCCGCGGACCATGACGCGGATCCTCCAGATCAGCATCGAGGTGAGCACGGCGGTGAGCAGCCACGCGAGAAGGATCGAAACGGCCGACAGCTTCCCGTCGAGCGAGTGGGTGAACAGGAAGACCGGTATCCGCAGCAGCGAGGGGAACACCCCGAAGTAGGTGTAGGTGTGACCGTGGTAGATCCACCCCTCGAGGACGCCGAGGCTGCCCTTCGGCACGTAGAGGTGGCCCGACATGATGGCCCTCGCCTGCAGGTCGTAGAAGTTGCTCGCATACGGAGGCTGGTACGCGGTCCTCAGCAGGCTCGGACCGCCGTTCCAGAGGACGAGCAGGACCCACGAGTACGGGATGGCGACAACTCCGGTGGCCACCGCCGCCGCCACGACGAACCGGCGCCGATCCGACCGGTGACGGCTGCCCGGAGCTGCGTCGGGGTCGGGGCCCCGCTCGACGCGGTCGCGGACGAGGGTCATCGGTTCGGGGGTGCTCGCACGACCAGCTCAGGAGCGGTGGGCGTGCGGTGCCGAGTGCCTGCACCGGTTGGAGTGGACGGACGCCCCGAGGCCGCTCATGGAACCTCCGCTCCTGATCGAGTACGGGCGCCGAGGTTACTCGGCCCTCCGCCGACCTCCGCACCGCTCCGGGTGTTACTACACACAGTGAGTGCCTGACACCTGTTGGTGACATCGGAGCGTCGACACCCGCCGGTGACGGATCCGAACGGGCTCGGAAGCAGCGCGGACAGCGCGGAAGTCCGGATGTTTTTCCCGAATGCACTGGGCGTTCGTGGTGCATTGTCGCTAAGGTTCTTGGGTTCCCGGAAGGAGCTCGGATGATTCCGTCCCGTATTCCGAAGCACCCGCTCGCGCGCTTTCCCAAGCACTTGATCGCGACGCTCGCCGTCCTTGCGACGGTGATCGCATCGCTCGCCGTGCCGTCCGGTGCGGTCGCCAACGCCGCGACCCACAAGGCGAGATCGGCGACCAAGTCGATGTTCGCGGCCACCGGCTTCTTCCGCGTCGCGAAAAAGCACGGCCGGTGGTTCCTGGTCAGCCCCCAGGGCGACCCGTTCTACGCGAGCGCCGTGGACACGGTCTCCCCGGTCGGTGACATCGACCAGACGACCGGCCAGTGCCCCTACTGCCAGGCCGTCGCGAACGACTACCCCAACCAGAACGCCTGGGCGACGACCACGCTCTCGAGGCTTCGCTCCTGGGGCGTCAACTCGTTGGGGTCGTTCTCCGACACCAGCCTCCTCGGATCGCAGATGCCCTACACGGTGCAGCTGAACATGGGGGTCAACTCGACGCCCGACCTGTTCGCCAGCTCCTTCGCCACGTCGGTGAACCAGATCGCGGCGACCCAGCTGCCGTCCGTCGCGAACGATCCCAACGTCATCGGCATCTTCACCGACACCGAGCCGTCGTGGACGCCACCCAACGCCGACGGAGCAAGCAATTTCGGCACCCTCCTCGACGCCTACCTGTCGCTGCCTGCAGGCTCGCCGGGCCTCGCCGTCGCACAGCAGTACGCCGGGAACCCCAACGGCTTCCTCTTCGCCGCGGCGACTCGCTACTTCCAGGTCACCTCGGCGGCGTTGAAGAAGTACGACCCGAACCACCTCAACCTCGGCCTCAAGCCGGAGGGCCAGGAGATCATGCCGCAGATGTTCGAGGCGGCCAAGCCCTACGTCGACGTCTTCAGCGTGGAGGACTACACCTATTCGTTCGGTCTGAACGAGGTCATCGACTCCGTCTGGCCGCAGCTCGTGCCGATCACGCCCAACCTCGACGCCTTCGAGAAGTGGGCCGACAAGCCGCTCATGATCGGCGAGTACACCGCGTTGGCGGCCGGACCGGCCACCCCGAACACCCACCCGGGGATCTACAACGTCTCCCCGGACCAGCAATCGCGGGCGGCCGCCTACGCGCAGTTCATCGAGCCGCTCTACGTCGACGCGCCGTGGATGGTCGGAAACCTCTGGTTCGAGTACTTCGACGAACCCCAGGGCGGCCGACCGGGCGACAACGAGAACGACAACTTCGGGCTGGTGAACGTGGAGGACCAGCCCTACACGGCACTCACCAACGAGATGGCCCTCATGAACTCGGTCGCGCCCGATCGGGTGCTCCAGACCGGACCGGTCTGTGACTCGTGGGCCCGGGTCAACGGCGCCACGAACTGCACGGCCTACATGCCCAAGGTGAGCTATCCCCTGAGCATCGTCGACGTGTCGCTCCCCGGCGGCAAGTTCGGAAATCCCTACTACTTCAACTCCGGCATCTACGCGGGGGGTGGAAAGCCTCCGTACAAGTTCAGCGTGTCCCAGGGAGCCTTGCCGAAGGGTCTGAAGCTGAACAGGAAGTCGGGTGTCATCTACGGGAGCCCGAAGGCGGCGGGCACCTTCTCGTTCACGGTCACCGTCTCCGATTCGCAGGGCGCGGTGGTCTCGCAGGCCGGCACGATCACCGTCAGCTACACCACGGCGGCATCGGTCGCGACGACCACGCTGAAGAAGGCCCAGGTCGGGGTGCCCTACAACCGGACGATCTCTTCGACCGGCGGAACGCCGCCCGACACCTGGTCCCAGACCGGCGGCGTGCTGCCTCCGGGGCTCTCGCTCGCGTCGACCGGGACGATCAGCGGTGTGCCGACGACCGCCGGCACCTACTCCTTCACCGTCAGGGTCGCCGACTCGTCGAATCCGGTAGAGACGGCGACCAAGACCTTGAGTGTGAAGGTCAAGTGAGCGTGTGCTTCAAGCCTGCGTGACGATCACCGCAACCCGGTGAGCCGCGCCCACAGCGGGCGTCAGCGCGGGCTCGACGCGAGCGGCGGTGCGCGCCGCTCGCCGGGATCGCGCTCCCAGACCACCCGCGGGTAGCGCAGGTCGTCGAAGGCGGTGACGAACCGCCGGACCGGCTTCGGCAGCTGCACGAACAGGCGGCCGGCCGGCCGGCGATCCACCGAGGAGAGCGAGACCAGCATCGAGCACGGCCCCACCGCGACCGCCCGGACCCGGCGGATCGGCGCCCATCACCGCCGACACGTAGAGGGCCACCGGGCAGGTGCGATTGGACCGAGGCGTTCCGCGGATGCCGAGGGCGTCGAGCGTGGAGGCGACCTCGTCAGGGGTGCTGCCGAGCCCGTCGAGGAACTCGTTCACCTGCCGCTTCAACTGCCGGTACCCGTTCATTCGTCGCGCTCCCACGCCCCGGCCATCGTACTGCCCCGCTCGCGGGGCCGCTCGGGCGGTCCCATCGGCCGCCGGAGCCGGGCAGCCGGCACACGGAGGCGATGCGCCGCCGACCGGCTCAGGTCCCGATCAGTCCGTCGTCTGCGGCCAGCGCGCGCAGGTCGGCGAGGGGCCGGGCGCCGACGTGGGAGATCACCTCACCGGCGCAGAGTCCACCGAGGCGGGCCGCGTCCACCGGATCGAGACGGTGGGTGATCCCATAGAGGAAGCCTGCAGCGAACAGGTCACCGGCCCCGGTGGTGTCGACCACTTGGCCGACCGGCGCGGCCGGGACCTCGACCGGGCCCGAGGGAGTCACGACGACCGATCCGCGGGCCCCTCTCGTCAGCACCCCGAGGATGCCGGTCTCGCCGACCGCGGCGACGGCTGCGTCGAAGTCGTCCGCGCCGAAGAGGAGGACGGCCTCCTCCTCGTTGGCGAAGAGGAGCTCGAGGTCGTCGCGGACCAGCTCGAGGAACTCGCCACGGTGGTGCTCCACACAGAAGGGATCGGAGAGGCTGAGCGCGACCGACGAATCGGTCGCGTGCGCCGTCTCGATCGCCTCGCGCATCGCGGCTTTCGCCGTCGGCTGCTCCCACAGGTAACCCTCGAGATAGACGACCTGCGCCGCGCTCAGGTGTCCGTCGTGGAGGTCGACGGATCCGAAGTCGGACGCGACGCCGAGATGCGTCGCCATGGTCCGCTCCGCGTCCTCGGTGACGAGCACGAGGCAGTGACCGGTGACCACCTCGCCCGGCACGGCCGGCGTCGGAGTGGGCTCGAACGCCACGCCGATCGACCGGATGTCGTGGACGAAGGCCCTGCCGAGACCGTCGTCGGCGACCCTGCCGAGGAAGGCGGCCCGACCGCCCAGGGCGGCCACTCCGGCTGCGGTGTTGGCGGCCGAACCGCCCGACGCCTCGGTCGTGGGGCCCATCGCCGCGTAGATGGCCTCCGAGCGCGCCTGGTCGACGAGCGCCATGGTCCCCTTGACGAGACCGAGGCGGGCCAGATCCTCGTCGGCGGCAGTGGACAGGACGTCGACGAGCGCATTGCCCACCGCGACCACGTCGAGGGCGCCGTCCTCCGGGCCGGCGCCGGCAGCCCCGGCGGAAGACGGACCGTTCGAATCGGAGTTGTGCACGGCCCGACGGTAGCCTGCCCGGGATGAGCGCCCCCAACGCCGCCGACGACACCGCCCCCTACCGGCTCCCCCGCACGGTCACGCCGAGCGCCTACCGGCTCGAGCTCACCCCCGACCTCCGGGCCGCGTCCTTCGGCGGCACCGTCGAGATCGACCTGACGGTTCACGAGCGCACCGACCGGGTGGTACTGAACGCCGCCGAGCTCGAGATCGGACCGGTCGAGCTGGAGCGCAGCGGCGACGGTCCGACCGCGGTGCTGGCACCGACCGCGGTCGACCTCGACGCCGACGAGGAGCGGGCGACCGTGGTCTTCGCGGAGCCGCTCGCCCCCGGTGCCGCGACGCTCCGGCTCGGGTTCACCGGCGTGCTCAACGACATGCTGCACGGCTTCTACCGGTCGACCTTCGCCGACGAGCACGGCACCGAGCAGGTGATCGCGACCACCCAGATGGAATCGACCGATGCCCGCCGGGCCTTCCCGTGCTTCGACGAGCCCGACCTGAAGGCCACCTTCGAGGTCACCCTGGTCGTCGACGACGCCCTGGCCGCGTTCTCCAACGGCCCGGTGGTGCACGAGCAACCGGCACCCGGCGGCAAGCGGCGGGTCCGCTTCGCCCCGACCATGGCCATGTCCACCTATCTGGTCGCCTTCGTGGTCGGCCCGCTGGAGGCGACCGATCCGGTCGACGTCGACGGCGTCCCCCTGCGCATCGTGCACCCGCCGGGCAAGTCGGACCTCACCCCGTTCGCCCTCGAGGTCGGCGCGCACGCGCTGCGCTTCTTCACCGGGTACTTCGGCCTCCCCTACCCTGCCGACAAGCTCGATCTGGTGGCGATCCCCGACTTCGCCTTCGGCGCGATGGAGAACCTCGGCTGCGTGACCTTCCGCGAGTCGGTCCTCCTCATCGACCCGGACCAGGCGGCACGGGTGGAGCTCGAGCGGGTGGCGGACGTCGTGTGCCACGAGATCGCGCACATGTGGTTCGGCGACCTCGTCACCATGCGGTGGTGGAACGGGATCTGGCTCAACGAGGCCTTCGCCACCTTCATGGAGGTACTGGCGGTCGACGCCTTCCGCCCGGAATGGCAGCGGTGGGTCAGCTTCGGCGTCGAGCGCGAGGCCGCCATGGCGGTCGACGGGTTGCACGCGACCCGACCGGTCGAGTTCCCGGTCGGCCGTCCCGAGGAGGCCCAGGGGATGTTCGACGTCCTCACCTACCAGAAGGGGGGGAGCGTGCTGCGCATGCTCGAGCAGTTCCTCGGTGCCGACGTCTTCCGCGACGGCATCCGCGACTACCTCCGCACCCATGCACACGGCAACACCGAGACGTCGGACCTCTGGGACGCCCTCGAGCGCGCGAGCGGTCGGGCGGTGCGCTCGATCATGTCGACCTGGATCGACCAGGGCGGCTATCCGCTGCTCCGGGTCGGCGAGGACGGCACCGTCACCCAGAGCGCCTTCTCCTACCGGGGGGACCCCGGTGGCGCGATCGGAACCGACTGGCTGGTGCCCGTCCTCACCCGACCACTCGAAGCCCCCGACCGCTCGGCGTCGCCGATGCTGCTGACCACGCCCGCCGCCGCCGACGGCGGCGCGGTCCGCCTGGTCAACGCAGGCGGGTCGGGCTACTACCGCGTCGCCTACCCGCCGGCGACCATCGCCCGCTTGGCCGCCGGGCTCTCCGATCTGGCGCCGCTCGAGCGCTACAACCTGGTCTCCGACTCGTGGGCGGCGGCGCTCGCCGGGCGGGCTCCGCTGCCGGACCTGCTCCACCTGGCGCGAGCCCTTTCCGACCGGCACGAAGACGACCCGAGCGTGTGGTCGGTGGTGATCGGCGCACTCGGGCTCTTCGATCGGGCGATCCCCGCCGACGACCGGCCCCTCCTCGCCCGGGCGGTGCAGGCCCTGGTCGGCCCGGTCGCGGCGGGACTCGGTTGGGAACCCCGTGCGGACGACGGGGAGCGGACGCCCTCGCTGCGGGCCTCGGTGCTCCGCACCCTCGGGACCGTCGGCGAGGACGCGGGCATCCGGGCGGAAGCGGCGGCGCGCTTCGCGGCGAAAGGTCCGCTCCATCCCGACACCGAGTCCGCGATCCTCGAGATCGTCGCGACCCGAGGCACCGCCGCCGAGTACGAGATCTACCTCGAGCGATACCGTCACCCGGCCAACCCGCAGCAGGAGAACCGCTACCTCTACACGCTGGCGGCCTTCGACGACACCGACCTCGCGGCCCGCACCTTCGAGCTCGCGTTCGCGAGGTCCGCACGCAGAACGCCCCCTTCGTGCTCCAGGGGCTGCTCGCCAACCGGGTGACCGGGCCCTTCTCGTGGGAACTGGTCGCGGGCCGCTGGGAGGAGATCGTCGAGCGCTTCCCCGCCAACATGCTCCCGCGCATGCTCGAAGGGGTGCGGGGTCTCTGCACGCCTCCCGCGCTCGCCGACGCGGTCACCCGGTTCGTCGAGGGCCATCCCCTCCCCGCGGGCGGAAAGACCGTCGAGCAGATCCTCGAGCGCTTGGCGGTGAACGTGGCCTTCGCCACCCGCGAGGCTCCGACCCTCCACGCCAATCTGGCCACCGGGGCCGGCCTCGAGCCTAAGCCTCGATCCACCGATTGATCGCATGAACTGAAGGCACGCGCATCCGCGGAAAGTGCCTCCCGGCCTGGGAAAATGACGGTTGTCGAAGTCGCAGTTCCCCAGACCAGGAGGCACTTTCAGTGAGTACATCATCGCGCGGGATCGACCGCGTCGAGGTGACCTTCGACGAGCCCGACGCTGGTGGCCGACGCCGGGCTGATCGTGCCGGCCACGTTCATGGTCCGTCTCGGGCTCGAGGCGCTGGTGAACCAGATGGTGCGCCTGGTCGGTCGGGTCGGTGGGGCGCTCGACCGGGCCGCAAGGTGCTCACGCTGGTGGCGGCGATCCTGGCGGGCGCCACCCACATCGACCACGCGGATCGGCTGCGGGCCGGGGCGACCGCAGCGGGTGTTGCCGTTCCGGGTGATGGCCCCATCGACGTTCGGCACGTTCCTGCGCGTCCTTCACCTTCGGTCACATCCGCCAGCTCGACGCGGTGATCGCCGAGACGATCCGTCGGGCGTGGTCACTCGGGGCCGGGTCCGGGACGAGCAGGCGATGACCATCGACCTGGACTCGACGATCTGTCGAGGTGCACGGCAAGAAGAAGCAGGGTGCCGCCTACGGCTACACCAGGGTGCTCGGCTACCACCCGCTCGTGGCGACCCGGGCCGAGCACCGGCGAGGTGCTCCACGCCCGGCTGCGCAAGGGCTCCTCCCAGCGCGGGCACCAAGCGATTCGTCGAAGAGCTCGTCGCCCGGGTGCGCCGCGGCGGGGCGACCGGGCCGCTGGTGCGTGCGCGCCGACGCGGGGTTCTTCAGCTGGGACGCTCGATCGACACGCTCGGCCGCCTCGGGGTCGCCTGGTCGATCACCGTGCACAAGAACCCCAGCATGCAAGCGCAATCGCGGCCATCGACGAGGACGGCCTGGGCGACCATCATCTACCCCGACGGCGGCGACGCCCAGGTGGCCGAGACCACCTATGTGACCGGCCGCGGCAAGACCAAGCGCGCCGAACGCCGGGTGCGCCTCGTCGTGCGCCGCACCCGGCTCACCGACCCGGCCCAGCGAGCGCTGTGGCCCGACTGGCGACACCACGCCTTCATCACCGACCTCGACCTGCCGACGCGTCGAGGTCGACCAGTTCCACCGCGACCACGCCACGGTCGAGCTCGCCATCCGCGACCTCAAGGAGGGCGCCGGCCTCGAGCACTGCCCGTCGGGCCAGTTCTTCGCCAACGCCGCCTGGCTCGGCTGCGCCGTGCTCGCCCACAACCTCATCCGATGGACCGCCCGACTCGGCGACATCCACGCCCGACGACCAACTCACCGTCACCCGCACCGTCCGCACCCGCGTCCTCGCCCTTCCCGGCCGCCTCGTCAACCGCAGCCGGCCGGCTCGTGCTGCGCCTCCCCGAACGATGGCCCTGGGCGACGGCGTTCACCGACGGCCCTCGATCGCATCTGCGCGCCTTGCCGCTACTCACCTGAACAGCGACCCCGCGGACCGGCGCGGCCGCAGACGACCACCACGCGCTGACAACCGACAACACCGCACGAGCCCTTGGTCGACACGTCCTCGATGGCGACGCGCTCGCCGACGAGTCAGTCCAGCGAGCCATGTCGACAGCGTTCGGCGCGGCTACGAGGTCAATCGGGTGGATCGAGGCTCAGAGGCCGCGCGAAATAGGGACGTCGGCGCAGCCTTGTCAAGGATTTCCTGCTGAGGGCCGGTGACCATCCACCGGTCGTGGGGATGGCCCCGAGATGATCGGGGTGCTTACCCAACCCAACCACGACCAAGTGGAGGTGTGCCTTATCATCCACTGCGTTCGATCCCGAGGTGGTCGATACCGTCTGGGCTGCCATCGAGCACCTGCTCCCGCCCCGGGCCGAGACCCATCCGCTGGGGTGCCACCGCCTCCGCGGTCCCCGACCGCGACTGCTTCGAGGTGATGCTCGTGCGCCTGCGTGACCGGGTGCTCGTGGGAGGACGCCGAGCGCCTCTGCGGGCGGAAGGTCTCCGATACGACGGCCCGGGCACGACGGGACGAGTGGATCGCGGCCGGCGTCTTCGACGCGGTCGCCGACGAGGCGCTCCGTGGCGACGACAAGATCATCGGGCTCTCGCTCGGCGACGTGGCCGTCGACGGCCTCCAGCACAAAGCCCCAGGTGGCGGGGAGGGCCTGGCTCCAACTGCACCGACAAGGGCAAGTCGGGATGGAAGCGGGGCACTTCGGATCTGAGCGGGGTCTCGTAGTCGGATCCGCGGGCAGCGTAGCGGGGGTCCACCAGTCTTTGGTTGTTCAACGACCGAAGATGGAGGACCCCCGTGGAGACTGACCCTACGCGCGCGCTGGTGTGGATGATCGGACTTCCCGACATCAGCTTCCTGGGCGTCGAGGACGGACCGGGTGGCGTGGGCAAGATCCACGTCGAGACGGTGGCCCGATCGTGGGTTGCCCGTCGTGCGGCGTGCCCGCCCAGGTGAAGGACCGCCCCCGGGTCGAGCTCGTCGACCTGCCGCTCCAGGGCCGTCCCTGCCGGCTGGTGTGGCGCAAGCGCCGGTGGATGTGCCCCGACGATGACTGTACCATGGGGAGCTGGACCGAGGAGGACGACCGGATCGCCGGACCTCGACAGCTCCTCACCTCCCGGGCCGCCCGGTGGGCGACGCTCCAGGTCGGCAAGCACGCCCGGAGTGTCAACGAGGTGGCCGGCGAGTTCGGGTGTGACTGGCACACCGTCAACGACACCGTCATCGCCTACGGCGAGGCCCTGCTCGAGGCCGACGACGACCGCATCGGCGAGGTCACCGCCCTCGGGCTCGACGAGGTGCTCATGGTCCGGCTCGGACCCTACCACCGTCAGCACTTCTCGACCCAGCTGGTCGACGTCCGGGCCGGACAGCTGCTCGACGTCGTCCCTGGTCGGGGCAGTGCCGAGCCCATGGGCTGGCTGGCCGAACAGGGACGAGCCTTCCGGGACCGCATCGAGTTCGGCACCCTCGATCTGTCGGGCCCCTACCGCCACGTCTTCGAGGTCATGGTGCCGAACGCCACCCTGGTCGCCGATCCCTTCCACGTCACCAAGCTCGCCAACACCAAGCTCGACGAGTGCCGGCGGCGGGTCCAGAACGAGACGCTCGGCCATCGAGGACGGAAGTCCGATCCCCTCTACCGGTGCCGGCGTCTGTTGACCAAGGCGAAGGAGCGGCTCGACGACAAGGGGTCCGAGAAGTTGAAGGGACTGCTCCGGGCCGGTGATCCGAACGGCGACGTCGCCACCTGTTGGGAAGCGAAGGAGGCCGTCCGGGAGTCCTACGCACACGCCGATGCCGACGTCGCCCTCGAGTGGGTGACCCAGCTCGGACACGACCTCCAGGACAAGGACTATCCCGATCGAGGCCCGCTCGCTCGGCCGCACGCTGATCCGCTGGCGCCACCAGATCGCCGCCTGGCACCTGGCCCACGTCAGCAACGGACCCACCGAGGCGGTCAACAACTTGATCAAGCGGGTGAAGCGTGCCGCCTTCGGCTTCACGTCCTTCCGGAACTACCGGATCCGCTCACTGCTCTACGCCGGCAAGCCCAACTGGGATCTGCTGGCAACGGTCACTCCCCGCTGATTTCCGAAGAGCCGGAAGTGGTCGATCGCCACGAGCGAAGACGGCATCCCGGTCGGCTGGGTGGTGGCCGCCGCCAACACCAACGACTGCAAGCTGCTTGCAGCCACCGTCGACGACGTCGCCGTCCGTGGCCTGCTTCTTCGATGTCGGCACCGTCCGCCTCGACCGCGGCTACGACTTCGCCTTCGTCAAAGAGGCGCTCGATGACCGCCAGGTCGACTACGTCATCCCGGCCTGTCGACCTCGGCGAAGTCCGGCAAGCGCAAGAAGCGCCACATCGTCCTCGGGCGACGCTGGCCGGTCGAGCGGACCAACTCCTGGCTGATCAACTTCGGGCAACTCCGGCGCAACACCGACCGGAAGCTGGCTCATCGGCTCGCTCAGCTCGCCCTGGCGGTCGTGTTTTGATCACCGCCAAGCCCATCGACTGGCGCAACCGGTGGTCACCAGGATGCGTCCCTATCCGCTGAGCCTCTGAGCGGAGCGATGCAGATCCTTCAGGTCACAAGAGTCCGTGGGCAGGCACTCAGTTCAGGGCACGTACGCCGGTCGGCAGAACGGCGAAGGCATTGAGGCCAGAGTGAACGTGAAGTGTGACCTCGCCAGTGGTGCCCGACTCGGCAGTGATGCTGACCACATCTCTTGACCTGTTGGAGCGAGATGTCGGACCTTGGCCGACGGGCAGATTGAGGGACATGTGAACGATGTCCGCTGCCGGAGATACCAGATACAACGTACCTGATCCGTCGAGTGTCGGACCGGAAGGCAATCGGGCCAGAGCCCAGCCCCCACCGGGAAATACCTTGACGCCCGGCACCGTGCTGACAAACCCCGGCACCGACATTTGAAGTTTTGCGGCGTCGGCCGGCTCGAGCGAAAGGACCAGGTTTTGGTACGAACATTGACGATTCCATTGAGTGGGGTCACGTATCCTGCATCTTCTTGACGGATCCATGCACAGTAATGCGTCCGGATCTCCAGTCTGCGTGTTGGATTCGTTACGCCGATGGCACCGATTGTTCCCCGCCACTTTTCATGTTGTAGTCCAACCCAGAGCGGATACTCGAACTCCACCCAGTTGGCTAGAGCCAGCTTCTTGCAACCCGAGCCAGCGATCATCGTTGTCAATGTTTGATATGCGGAGGCCTCCAGGGCAGTCGTGGAAGGCCCCGCCAACGAATACCTGTCATCGGCCCATTCACCGACGGCGATATGAGCGATGCCGATTTGCCATCCAACAGCTGAGGTAAACACGCGACGACGAGCCCGAAGAATCCCCCGGGCAATCCAGCGATTCCAACGGGCCAGCGCTATCAGCGACACCGTGGATAATGCTACGAGCGCGGGCAACGTGTAGCGCACCTCGTAGATGCTCCACTTTGCAATACCTGTGAACAACAACTCCTGCTCCGAGTGCGAGGCCGAACAACAGGACCAGGCGCACCGGAGCACCTCGCCAGCCGCGACACCGAGGATCACGATCGCGAGCCATGTCAACACCACGTGCCATGGATTCGCTCCTATATCGCCGGCCCTTGGGACGCTGTAGTTGCGAGCCGCAAGCGGATTCCAATTGATACGACCGCGAATCGGGTTGTTCAGCGAGATGCCCGTCAGCGCATAGAGATGGCGCATGCCGTCGAGCACGACCCGGCTCACAGAGGTCTCGACGCCGCTCTTTCCATTACCGATGTCGAAATGGCCGCAGTGCCGCATCCATCGCCCGACTCCGACAGGGACAGCTGCGCATCTTCGAGCGAGCTCGATGTCGGGCCGAGAAGTGACCCGAAGAGTCCTTGTACCTGATAGAGGAAGGGACCGACGACAGCGGAACGCCGACTCCCACCACCACCGCCGGCCTCATCAGAGCCGACGCTGTGAACTTCGCAGCAGGCGACAGGACCTCCCGGTACACGACGGCGGCGAACAAGACGGCGGCAGCAGGTCCGAGCATGAGAAGCACCGTCCCTTGGCCATGTAGCAGACGCCGATGGCTGCGCCGACCGCGGCGGCTCGGATCCCAGGTGCCCTCGAAGAGAACGAGGCGAAAGAACCAAGAGCACGATGCCGCAGGCAGCCGCGCATAGTCGTTCTCGGTCGTGGTGGCCAGGAGGACACCGGATGGAATGGTCGCGCAGACTACCGAGGCGGTGATCTGAGTCGATCGGGAGGCTCCAAACAGGCGAGCAAGTTCGGACACGGCCACGACGACACAGCAGCTGCCATCAGCTGCATGGTCCGGTCGAACCGGTCAGCTCCCGACAAGAGCTGAAGATGAGCGAGGTTGTACTCGGACAGTGGCGAAAGGTCGATCTGGGGGATGTAGTGGGTGGCGAATGGTGCGATGGCTCGATCTCGCATCAGTGCTCGAACGCGCGTGAGGTGCACACGAACGAGTCCGAGCAGGAAGGAGGGAGAGGAGCGCCGCAGCCAACGACAGCCCAAAGATCGGGCCAGTGCGCCAATCCATAACCAGTCTTCGATCGCCAACTGATCCATTCTCAGAAGGTCGGACACTCCTTCTGCCCGCGATTGGACACGCCCAGCAATGGATCGCAGCGGACCCCATGCGAATGGAACGCACAGAACAATGAGAGCAAACGATGCGACACCGCCCGCTCGTGAACTGGTGGCCGGCGCTGGTCACCTCCGTGATGCCGAGTAGAATCACCTGGAACGTCAGATAGGCCAGCAGCATCGCGCCGGGACCGACAGTCGTTCGAAGCCGAGTCGCCGGCGGTGGCCAGCAAGACCGACCCAAAGTAGGCCAAAAGCGATTGGCAGCCGATCAACATGAGTTCAACGGACGAGAGTGGAGAGAACAGAAACTCCGCAAGTCGCCGAGAAACCAAATCCGGATCTCTGTTCCAGCAGCTGCACTGGCGAGATGTCCTCCTGATCGCCGCACGGATCATGAGCGCTTCCACAACCACGCTCTGCCGCGAGACGCTCTGTAGATCGCACCCTCTCATCCCGTCTCGTGTCGCCTGGGCATTGTAGTGCATGAGATCAGCCAGAGAGGAGCTCCACGATCTCGTGTGGACGCCCCTGCCTTCTTGCACCGACCAAGCTTGCGCCAACCAAGCGGCCGCAGCGACCGTGATTCATTATCGCTTCCGCAAGTTGCAAACCAACTTCGTGACCTTCACGAGACGGTGAGAGGTCCGAAAGCGGCCGACCGGTCCTAGCCTGGGCCGTCATGTCACCCGGTGTCGTCGCCTCGGTCTTCGCGCTCGTCGCGCTCGCCGAGCTACCCGACAAGACGATGATCGCGACCCTGATCATGGGGAGCCGTTACCGGCCCCTGCTGGTGTGGGTCGGCGCGTCGACCGCGTTCGCCCTCCACGTGGCGCTGGCGGTCACCGCGGGGCAGGTCCTCCACCTCCTCCCCCATCGGTGGATCGAGGGCATCACCACCGTGCTGTTCGCCGCCGGTGCGGCCTACCTCCTCTTCGTGCCCGAGCGGAGGGAGGAGGAACGGGGCGAGCGCGAGGCCGACGCGCCCCGACGGTGGACCAGAACGACGGCGACCGTCTTCACCGTCATCTTCGTCGGCGAGTTCGGCGACCTGACCCAGATCCTGATCGCCAACCTGACCGCGCGGACCCACGAGCCGTGGTCGGTGTTCGTCGGATCGCTCGCGGCGCTGACCGCGGTCGCCGCGCTCGGCGCCTTCGCGGGGAGAGCGCTGCTGCGGGTGCTCCCCTTCGAGGTGATCCGCAAGGTCGGAGGGGCCGTGCTCGGCGCCCTCGCCGTGGTCTCACTCGTTGTCCTCATCCGCGGCTGAACGCCGCATCGGTCCTGAACGTTCGCTACGTTGCGGTCGCCCTGATCGTCCAGTTGCAGGACGTGGTGACGTGGAAGGTGAACTCGCCCGCACCGTGGTACTGCTCGGTCCCCGAACCGGTCACGCCGGTCTGGCTGGGCCCGACCAAATGGGCGCTGCCCGCGGGACCCGACAGGGTGTACGTGAACCCCGGCGCCTGGCCGGAAGAACAGCTGTAGCTCCAGCCGACGCTCCACTTCGCCGGCGCGTCCGCCAGCAACACGTCCTGGCTTCCGGCACCGAGCGCCTGGAGGATCTGCTGTCCCGGCAGCGGCGCGGTGGAAGGCAGAGTCGGGGGTGTCTTCGGCGCGGTCGTCACGGTGGTCTGCGGGTCCGGCGTGCCTGAGACCGATGGCTTCGGCAGCGTGGCGGAGCGCGGCGGGAGCGTTCGCGGCCCCTTCGGAAGGAGTGCTCGTCGGGCCCTGCGAGCCGGACGGATGGGACGACCCACCCGAGGACCCGGTCGGCACCGACGTTGCCGACGAGGGACGCGTCGTCGTTGTTGAAGTCACGCCTTTCGAGGAAGCGTTCGAGCTCGTGCCCTTGAGCGCGACATCCGACTTGGCACCACTGCCGAGTCCGGCAAGCACCATCACCAGGACGGCGACGACGACGACACCCGCGGTCGCCACTGCGGTGCGCTTGTAGGTCCAGACACGCGAGCTCTCCGTGCCTGCAGGCTCCTCGTCGAGTGGGCCTGCAGGATCGACGGGCTGCGCTTCGTCATCCACCACTCGTCCCCCTCACACCACAAGTCTGCCACGGGCGAAGAAACTTGCTCAACGGGGGGATTGTCGCTCAATGTCAGGACCGATCAACACCCACTGCGAGGAGCATCGACCTCACTCCGCGTGTTCACCCGGCGCGTGATCCAAGTCAGCGACGGTCGGCAGGCACCGCCTCGACGATGAACTGGTAGCCGAAGAGGGTCGGCCAAAGCGAGAGCAGCAGGCTGTCGGCGAGGCGGACCAGCTTGCCGCGCGTCCCCTCGAGACCCAGGGCGTCGAGCGGGAGACCGACCGGCTCGATCCGCCGGATGGTGAAGCCCTGGCGCCCAATCAGCTTGACGATGCTCCGCCGGGTGAAGAACCGGAGGTGCGTGGCGTCCAGGATGCCGCGCTGGTCGTAGTCGAACATGCCGACGGTGGAGCGGATCCGCGGGTACCAGTGCGCGACGTTCGGCACGCAGAAGATGGCGCTTCCCTCCGGAGAGAGGACGTCGCGGACCTGTCGCATGAGCGCCGCCGGGTCGACGAGGTGCTCGAGCACGTCGGCGGCGAGCACGAGGTCGAAGTCGGAGCCGACCTCGGGGGGGATGCCCTCGTTGAGGTCGGCCTTGTAGAACGCGCTGGTCCGCTCGCGGACGCCGGCGAGCTCGTGGACGTCGACGCCCGTGACGTGGTGGCCCATCTCCCGCAGCCGCTCGGCGAGGAGGCCGCTCGAGCAGCCGAGGTCGAGGATCTTGCTCGGGGGCGTTCGGCGAGCAGCGTCGAGATCCGGCCGTGCGAGCTGTCCTCGCTGGGCTTGAGCTCGTACTCCTCGTTGAGGGCGATGCGGCTGCCGTCGCCGAACCCGGCCTTCTGCATCCGGTAGGCGATGACGTCCTTCGTGACGTCGGCCGCATAGCCGATGCCGTCGACGTAGCAGATCTCGTCGCCGTAGTAGGTCGGGATCGGGACCTCGGCGATCCGCAGGCCCGCGTCGTGCAGCTGGATGATGATCTGGGTGTCGAAGTTGAAGCCGTCGGAGTTCAGCTGGAAGGGGATCTGCTTCAGCGCGTCGACCGAGTAGGCGCGGTAGCCCGAGTGGAACTCGGAGAGGTCGGTGCCGAGCGCGGCGTTCTCGAACGGGAGAGGATCCGGTTGCCGACGTACTTGTAGAGGGGCATGCCGCCCTTGCGGGCGGCACCCTTGATCATGATGCGCGAGCCGAAGACGGCGTCGGCCTCGCCCGCGAGGAGCGGCGCCAGGATCTCCGGCAGCGACTCCGGCGCGTACTGGCCGTCGCCGTGGAGCATCACCACGATGTCGAGGCCGTGCTCGATGGCCACCTCGTAGCCGGCCTTCTGGTTGCCGCCGTAGCCGAGGTTTTGCGGCTGGCGGATCAGGGTGATCGGCAGGTCGGAGACCTGCTGGTAGCCGAGGCCGACCAGGTAGGTCGAGTCCTGGCTGTGGTCGTCGCTGACGATCACCTCTTCGATGTCACCCCGGATCTCATCGGGGATGCGGTCGAGCACCTTGGCCAGCGTGGTCGCGGCGTTGTAGGCGACGACGAGGATCCCGATGCGCTTTCTTGTCGGCCCCCACGTGCACCCCCCCTCGAGCGTGCCCGGCGCCCCGTCCGTCACGGACCGCGCGCCACGGGCCGATAACCGAGCCCCGCCGCGGCGACGGCCGGGCTCCCTGCGACCGCCGGGGGGTAAAGCCTCCGCCCGGGGCCGCGGCCGAGAAGAAGCGGCCGGCCCGGCAGCCTTTTCGCAGCTGCCGGTCCCACGGCGGGTCGCCCACGGCCAGCCCACCATTAACAGGGAGAACAAGGCCGGGCCCGGAACATCGGCTTGGCGGAGACCGTGCTCCGACGGGCCCGGCGTGGCGCATCGTAGGGTTCCATTCTGAAGAGGACGTGAAGCCGGGCGGGACCGATCCCGGGGCGGGCCCAGCTGCAGGACTCGCACGCATGGGAGGCTGAGGGGATGGACCATTGGGAGCCGCGTCGCGGGCCCCAGGTCGAATGAAAGCTCGACCCGGGCGACCCGCCGCGCCTCGCTGCTCGCCTACCCGCGGCCGAGGGGTTCATGCCGGACGACGAAGGGGAAGCCCTCTACCTGGCGGCCCTCCGGGCCGGGAGCACTTCGCCGGGCCACCTTCGTCGAGATCGGAGCGTGGTGCGGCAAATCGACCGTCTATCTCGGAGCCGCCGCGGAGGAGACGGACGGTGCTGTTCAGCCTGGACCACCACCACGGTTCGGAGGAGAACCAGGCCGGTTGGGAGCATCATGACCCCACGCTGGTCGACCCCCGCCCGGACGGATCGACACGCTGCCCTACTGGCGCCACCGTCGCCGAGGCCGAGCTCGAAGCGAGGGTCGTGGGCATGGTCGGTGATTCATCGACGGTCTGGGCCCGCTGGTCGACGCCGTGGGGTTCTGTTTCATCGACGGAGGGCACGGGAGGAGCCGGCATGGACGGACTTCCGGGGGTGGGCGCCAAACGTAGCGAGAGAGGGTGGCTGGCCATCCACGATGTCTTCCCCGATCCGGCAGACGGGGGCCGGCCCCCCTATGAGATCTGGCGGGCGGCCTCGACTCCGGCGGGTTCGTCGAGGACGGCGAGTGCGGCTCGCTCCGGGTGCTGCGCCGAAGTGAGGGAGGCATGAATAAGAAGCGGGGGTTCGGCCCGGCAATGACGGGTGCCCGCCAGACAAGCAAAGGTCCACCGCACGCCTGTCCGACTGATGGATCCGACCCCAACGGGCTGCTAGAACCTCGTCGGGGCGATTCAAAACAGGGGTCCCGATGGCGGAGAGACCGGCAACCTCGACAATCGACAGAGCTGACCACAGGTACAGAGCCGAGTCGTGCCCTCGTGGTCACTGAGTCCACCCCCCCCACACTATCGGCGACGATCACCGGTACCCGGGTGATCGTCCGCCTCGCATTCGCCATCGGGAGTCAGGCCGGGCAGTGTTCTGCCGGGCGACGCGCAGTTCTACTACGGGGCGGGGAAGCGGCTCGCCCAGGAGAGAGGGATTCGTCCCCGGCTCAGCGTTCGTCGGTCCTACGAGCGCTCGAGGACCCGACAGCCCAGCATCCACCGCTGCTTCCGGTAGTGCTCGCCCTCTTCCACCTCTTCGGCATTCAGATCCGTCGACGTAAACAGCGTGATCGCCCTCTCGGTGCGTCTAGGCGGCAAGGGACGGGCGGTCCACGATCATGGGAGTCCCGGACGCCCGCCTCGCATAGGTCCGGCCGCTGGTGTGGGCGCCGGGCTCTACATCGCGGCACTCAACCCCCCTCTGGTTTTCCCACGCCGAGGCGGCATAATTCTGATGAGAATAAACGAGAGCACTCTAACCCTGGTCCCTCATACCTCTCGCTGCTCTTGTCGGTCGATTGCACAGTCGAGCGGCAATCAGCACTCTGGCGCTTCGGGGGGGCAGACACCGCCTCGGGGGGGGGCGTTCCACCCCACCATCGGTCTGGCGGTGGTGATGACGGGAGGACGAGGCGATCGACCTCACCATCCTCCTGGGTGTACCCGTCGCGATCCCTCGCGTGGGCTTCGAGCACGAACCGCGGGTGGCCTCCCTGGCGCTCGTCCTCGCCGGCCTGCTTCGTCGTGCTGGGACCGTGGCTCAGTGCGCAAACGAGTCCCAGCTGGGGGGCGTTCGTGCCTGTCGAGAGCCCCAACATCGGCGGGGGACGCTCGCACGGCTCGTGTGCCCGAGTGTGGTCGAGCCGAAGGAGGCGGAACAACGGCACGTGGAATCTGGCCCTCCAAAATCACCAGATCATCCGAAGAGTGTATTTGTCCGAAAAGCCACCGGGCTGGTGCAGTCAGTCCTGGACCGAGGAACTGACCGCGGAACCACCGAGAGACGACGGACACTTTGCACTAACTCGTGCTCGCGCCTGGCGATTCCGGGGGCCTCGCCCGTCTCTGATCAGGCGGTCGACAGCCGTCGAAGCCGGGCGAATGCGAAGGCGAGCGCGTCGGCCCATGGCCAGGTCGCTGGATGCGCACGCGGACTCGTCGACCGCTGCGAGTGAGGCGGGCCGCCACGTGCAGAAGGGCGTAGCGGAGACGCTTGGGCTCTGCGCTGCGCAGCTCGGTGTCGAGGCAGAGAAACTTGGTCCATGCCACAGGTCTAGGGCGGCGAGCACCAGGGCCATCCAGTTCTCGTTCGGGCAGACGTCGCGGAACGGCAGGTTCTCCATCCCCAGGTCCTTGGCGGCCCGGATCCGGTCCTCGACGCGCGCGTGGCCACGGTGACGCAGCTCCAGGTCGGTGGCTGAGCCGTCCGAGGTGGTGAGGAAGCACTGGTGACGGAACTCGTTGGCGGTGTCGAACAGGCTCAACTGGGCACCGGGGTGAGGCCGCTCTCGACGGCTGATGAGGCGGACGCCCTCGCCCCATGCGTCGAGGTCGATGAGCGATGTCAGCTCGGTCACCCAAGCACCCTCGCGGACCGACTCGTCGATCTCGATGGCCTGCTCCCAGTCCTCTTCTTGGGCCAGGAGCAGTGCTTCTCTCACCTTGTCGTCGATGGGAAACCCGATCGAGACTCGCAGACACCGGGTGGCACAGGCGTCGACGAACGCATGGGTCGCCCCCGCCGAGTCCGCCCGCACGAGGATCGGATGGACCACGGCGCCCGGCGGGTCGCCCTCCTCGATGACCGAGCCGCCACTCCTCCGGCAGCTGGGCGATGGCCGTGTCGAGGACGGCGATGTGGTCGGCCGCGTCGTTGGCCCCGGCGTTGCCCGGCCGCAACAAACCGGCCAGTGCCTCCTCGGTCTCGTCGAGAAAGACGAGGATCGGATGGTGCCCATAGCCGCCCTTGTAGTTCGGGGCGGCTTCTTCCTTGTCGGAGTGCGCGGTGAGCAGCGTCGAGTCGACGTCCAGGGTGACGGCCTCCGGCGCCATGCCCGCCGCCCACGCCGGGCCGGGCCTCGCGGCGGGCCGACTCGATCGCCCCGCCGGCCCACCCCGACGACACGGCTCGCCATGCGGTGGGGTGCGAGGCCACCTCGCCGAACAGCTCGGGCTGGTTGCGAAGCACCTGCAGATCCGACAGGCAGTCACCGCCGTCGACGAGCATCACCGCCAGGTGGGTGAGGATCGTCCCCGGATCGTGCCGCCGGGCGCGACCACCGTCTCTACCATCCCCTCCGACAATGCCTCGGTGAACCCGAGCCGATCGGCCAGTTCGGCCACGAGCAGCGAGCCGACGTGGCTCACCACGCCGTCTCCATCGGGGGTCACCACTACGCGCTGCGCGGCTCGGATAGCGTGCATCTTGAAAGTGCCCTCCTTGTTTGGGAGTCCTGATGATTCGGCAATCCCAGTTTCCCTGATCGGGAGGGCAATTTCCGCGGACGCGCCGCGTCAGCTCAGCGGGCTTCGTGAAGAGTCCGGGCTATCGGGTACACGCTGAACTGAAGGGGGGGGTAGAGCCGCATTCCGGCGCCGAGGGCGCACCTCGATGCGACAGAGGATCAGCGCTGGCCACGGGTCCCGGGGGCAGGCGACGCGGGCTCGATCGGCGCCTCTGGTGCGGGCTCGGTGAGGTCGAGGTGGCCGGGCAGCCCCTCGCCCCGGAAGAGACCCGACGCGGGCGTCGACCGGCTCAGTGCGTCGGCTGCGAGGATCATGGCACCTGCGGTGTAGGACGAGCGCTCGAGCGGCGGATAGGTGGCCTCCTCGGGGTAGACCATGCCCGTCCAGTAGGAACCGTCCTCGTTGCGCAGCGCCTGGACCCAGGTCAGCAGCTCGAGCGCGGCCGCGTCGAGGCCGAGCGCGTCCAGGGCCAGTACGCACTCGGCTGTCTCGGCGGCGGTCACCCACTCGCCGGTCGAGACGCAGCGCACTCCGCGCCCTTCCATCACGAAGGTCGACCACCACTGCTCGATGCGGAAGCGGGCGGGCGCGCCGCTCAGCGCGCCCGACAGCACCGGGTAGTACCAGTCCATCGCGAACTCGGTCTTCGGTTCGAAGGCTTCGGGCAGATGGGCCACCGCGTGGGCGAGCCGTCCGGCGGCGAGCTCCCAGTCGGGCCGCTCACAGCCCAAGCGCTCCGCGCCGGCGATGGCGCAGCGGAGGCTGTGGTAGATCGACGACGAGCCGGTCAACAGGGCGTACTCCTCGAGCAGCCCCGCCGGGTCGAGCGACCACCGGATCGCGCCGTCGGGACGCTGCCAGCGCAACACGAAGTCGACGCCCGCCTCGACGGCGGGCCACAGGTCTTCGAGCCCACCGAGGTCGCCGGTCGAGACGTAGCGGTGCCAGGCGCCGGTCGCGAGGTAGGCGCAGACGTTGGTGTCGAGGCGGGGGTCCTTCACGCCGGTGGCCAGGTAGTAGTTGAACCAGCTCCCGTCGGGCAGCTGGGTGTCCACGAGCCACCGGTAGGCACGGTCGGCCTCGTCGTCCATCCCTGCCGCGGTGAGGGCCATGGCGGCCTCGACGTGGTTCCACGGGTCGCAGTGGCCGCCGGGGAACCAGGGGATCATCCCGTCGGGACGCTGCAGGGCCGCGATCGAACGGGCGGTCTCGACCACCTCCGCGGCGGTGAGGACACCGGGCACGTCGGGGATCGTCCTCATGCCGGCACCGACTCGTTCTCCCGACGGGTCGCCGTCCAGGCATCCGGGACCTCGGGGGCAACCCGCCCACCGGGCTTGGAGAGGTAGACCACCAGGCTCTTGCCGACCAGCGGGTTGAGCACCCGGTCGGCATAGCGGGTCAGCCGAGGTGCCTTCTCGATGTCCCACACGAGCAGCCGGTGGTAGGCGGCGACCGCAGGGTGGGAATCGTTGGTCGGACCGACCAGGCACCGCAACCACCAGTAGGGCGCGTGCAGCCCGTGGGCGTGGTGGCTGCCGAGGGGCACGAGCCCGGTCCGCTGCAGCCGCCCGACGAGCTCGCTCCGGCGGTAGATGCGCACATGGCCGCCAGGGACGTCGTGGTACGCGTCGGACAGCGCCCAGTTGACGAACTCGGGACCGCACCTCGGGACCGTCACGGCCATGGTGCCGCCCGGGCGCAGGACACGGGTGAGCTCGGCCATCGCCGCCTCGTCGTCGGGGATGTGCTCGAGGATCTCCGACGCGATGACCCGGTCGAAGGATGCGGTCGAGAACGGAAGGCGCAGCGCGTCGCCCCGGACCGCGCCCACACGTGCGCGGTCGGCGTCGAGCTCGCCCGCCACCGCCATCGCCCCGAAGGTGTCCTGCACGGATCGGACCTCGTCCTCGCCGGCGTCGAGGGCCACCACCTCGGCGCCGAGCCGGGCCGCCTGGTAGGCGTGCCGACCGAAGCCGCATCCGAGGTCGAGCAGGCGGTCGCCCGCCTGCACACCGAGCCGCGCGTAGTCGACGGTCAGCACGGGAGCGGCTCTTTCGCCGGGGTCTGCGTCGCGACCCGCCCGCGCACGTCGTCGAGGAGCGCGCGGTACTGCGCCGCCGTTCCGGCGGCGGTCACCTGCCAGGTGAAGCGACCGAGCACCCGCTCGCGGCCCGCGGCCCCGAGCCGCCGCCGCAGCTCGTCGTCGTCGAGCAGGCGGGCGATCGCCACGGCCAGTGCGCCCGGATCGTCGGGGGCGACCAGCAGGCCGGTCTCGCCGTCGGTGCCGACCACCTCGGGCAGCGCGCCGCCGGTCGTCGCCACCAAGGAGATGCCGCAGGCCATCGCCTCGATGGCGGGCAGCGAGAAGCCCTCGTAGAGGGACGGGACGACGGCCACCTGGGCCTGGGCGTAGTTCCGGGCCAGCTCGTCGTCGGTGATGCCCGAGACGCAGCGGACCGCGTCGGCGAGGTCGAGGCGGTCGATGGCCCGCGCCACCCGTCCGTCGGGGCGCGGGTTGCCGATCACCACCAGCTCCACGTCCCGTTCGGTCCGCAGCTTCGCCACGGCTTCGAGCAGCGGCACGAGACCTTTCATCGGCACGTCGGAGGAGGACGTCACCATGATCCGCCCCAGCACCGGAGCCACGTCCTCGCGCGGACGGAACACCGTGTGGTCGACGCCCACCGGCACCACCGTCATGCGCGAAGCCTCGACGCCCATCTGCGCCGTGATGTCCGCCTTGGAGGACTCGGACACCGTGACCACCCGTGGGAGTGCCCGGGCCACCCGCACCTGCATGCGCAAGAACCCGAACCAGCGCAGTTGGGTGAAGTACTGCCACGGGTTCGACGCGTGGCTGAGCGCGAGCTGGCGGTCCACGGTGATCGGGTGGTGCAGCGTGGTGAGGAGAGGCCAGCCGTCGTCCATCATCCCGAGGATGCCGTTCCCGAGGCACTGGTTGTCGTGGACCAGGTCGAAGTCGCCGGGCCGGTCCGCCAGCAACCGGCGGGCGCGCAGCGAGAAGGTCCACGGTTCGGGAAACCCCGCCGCGCACATCACCGCGAACTCGAGGGCGGCGACCGACGTCGGGTGGAGGTTGGCGAACTCGCGGGGAGAGGGGATCCGGAACGGGTCGGGCTCGCGGTAGAGATCGAGGCTCGGGACCGGCGTGAAGCCGACCCCGTCGTCGACCTCGGGCCAGGGTTGCCCCGCGAAGACTTCGACCGAGTGCCCGAGGGCGACCAGCTCGCGGGTCAGGTGACGGGTGTAGACGCCCTGGCCGCCACAGCGCGGGTTGCCCCGGTAGACGAGGTAGGCGACCCGGAGGCCGCCCGCGTCGGGGGGCCGCGGCGGGATCCGCTCGGGGACCGGCGGGGGGGTCTTCGGGCCTTTGACCTTGTGCCGCCGCAGCCCGAGGCTAGGCACGGGGCATCGGGGCGGGCAGGCACATGAAGCCAGATACTCTCTCGCCCCGGTCCGTCGGCGCAAGCGCCGCAGGTGTCCGAACCGGCCACTGCCTGGGACATCGCCCCCCGAGGCCGCCTCAAGCACCCCGACCGGCGAGCCGATGAGAAGGGGCCGGGTCCGTCGAGCGAGGCCGCAATCGAGCTCCGGACCCGGCGCCCGCGCCCGGTCGCGTCCGGCATCGTCGGCGTCGCGGGGTGACCATCGTGGCGCGGCTTGCGCCCGGATCCGGACGGCCCCCCGCGGGATCTCAAGGTCGGTCCCGGAGCTGCCGATGGACTGCGACGCCAGGCCTGCTGAGCGTCGACATCGGTCGCGCTCCGGGCCAGGCGCAATTCTGGGCCCGTTTCCGACCGGAGCCTCAGGCTCCCGCGTAGTGGCGGTCGGCGACCGCCAGCGCCTCGTCCAGGACGGCCAACCCCTCGCGGACCTCCTCCTCGCTGACCGTGCACGGCGGCACGACGTGGAGGCGGTTGTAGTTGGCGAAGGGCAGCAGGCCGCGCGACCGGCAGGCGGCGACCAGCTCGTCCATGGCCGGGCTCGAGGCGCCGTAGGGCGCGAGCGGCTCTTTGCTCGCCCGGTCGGTCACCAGGTCGAGCGCCCAGAAGACCCCCATCCCCCGCACCTCTCCCACCACCGGGTGCGAGACCGCGAGCGAGGCGAGCCCCGGACCGAGCACGTCCGAGCCGATGGCGGCGGCGTGTTCGACGATCCGTTCGCCGGCCATGGCGTCGATGGTCGCCACCGCGGCCGCACACGCCAGGGGGTGGCCCGAGTAGGTGAGCCCTCCCGGATAGGGACGCTCGGCGAAGGTCTCGACGACCGGGGCCGACACCACGACGCCGCCGAGGGGCACGTAGCCGGAGTTGACTCCCTTGGCGAAGGTGATCAGGTCGGGCGCGACGTCCCAGTGGTCGAACGCGAACCACTCGCCGCACCTGCCGAAGCCGCACATCACCTCGTCGGCGATGAAGACGATCCCGTGCCGGTCGCAGAGCGCACGCACCCCGGCGAGGTAGCCGGGAGGCGGCGGCATGATCCCCGACGTGCCGGGCACCGTCTCGAGGATGACCGCGGCGACCGTCACCGGTCCCTCGAGCGCGATCACCTGCTCGAGGTGCTCGAGCGCCCGCGACGACTCCTCCTCCGGCGAGGACGAGTGGAACGCGGACCGGTAGAGGAACGGCCCGAAGAAGTGCTGCACGCCGGCGGTGCCGGTATCGCTCGCCCAGCGGCGCGCGTCGCCGGTGAGGTTGATCGCGGTGCCGGTCGCCCCGTGGTAGGAGCGGTAGGCGGCGAGCACCTTGGGCCGGCCGGTGTGGAGGCGGGCCATGCGCACCGCGTGCTCGACGGCCTCGGCGCCCGCGTTGGTGAAGAACACCTTCGCCCCCTCGCCGAACGGGGAGCGCTCGACGATGCGGCGGGCCGCCTCCCCGCGCCGGTCGTTGGCGTGCTGGGGCGCGATCGTGCACAGCCGCGACGCCTGCTCGCGGATGGCCTCGACCACCGCAGGGTGCTGGTGGCCGATGTTGGTGTTGACCATCTGGGACGAGAAGTCGAGGTAGCGGTTGCCGTCCGCGTCCCAGACGAAGCTGCCGAGCGCGTCGGTCAGCACGAGCGGGGTCACCCGGGCCTGCGCGGACCACGAGTGGAAGACGTAGGCCCGGTCGAGCGTCGTAGATCTCGCGCCCCCGGGCGGGGTCGGGTCGCGGGAGCGGAGTCCCGCCGTCCCCGGCCGGCGCGCCGGTGCGGTCGGTGGAGGTCATCGGCCCACCTCAGGTGCTCGGGAACCCGAGGTCGAGGCCGCCGTGGTCGGGGTCGAGCCAGCGGCTCGTCACCACCTTGCCCCTCGTGAAGAAGGAGACACCCTCGGTCCCGTGGGCGTGCGCGTCGCCGAAGAGCGAGGACTTCCACCCGCCGAAGGAGTAGTAGGCCATCGGAACCGGGATCGGCACGTTCACGCCGACCATCCCCACCTCGACCTCGGTCTGGAAGCGCCGCGCCGCGCCGCCGTCGTTGGTGAACACGGCCGTCCCGTTGCCGTAGGGATTGGCGTTGACCAGGTCGAGCGCGGCGTCGTAGGAGGGTGACCGGACGACCGACAGCACCGGACCGAAGATCTCGTCGGTGTAGATCGACATGTCGGGCGTGACCCGGTCGAAGAGCGTCGGACCCAGCCAGAAGCCCCCTGCCTCGCCCGCCGCGTGCACACCCCTGCCGTCGACGACCAGGTCTGCGCCCGCGGACACGCCCGCGTCGAGGTAGGCGGCGACCTTGTCGCGATGCGCCGCGGTCACGAGCGGTCCCATGTCCGTCTCGCCCCGGCCGTCCCCGACCCGCAGACGTCCGACCCGCTCGGCGATGGCGGCCACCAGGGCGTCGCCGATCGGCTCCACGGCGACCACCACGGAGACGGCCATGCAGCGCTCGCCGGCCGAGCCGAAACCGGCGTTGACCGCGGCGTCCGCCGCGAGGTCGAGGTCGGCGTCGGGCAGCACCACCATGTGGTTCTTCGCTCCGCCGAGCGCCTGCACACGCTTGCCCCGGCCGGTGGCCCGCTCGTAGACGGCCCGCGCCACCGGGGTGGACCCGACGAAGGAGACCGCCCGGACCCCGGGGTGGTCGATCAGCGCGTCGACCGCGGCCTTGTCACCGTGGACCACCGAAAAGACACCCTCGGGGAGACCCGCCTCCGACCACCGCTCGGCCATCCAGTTGGCAGCGGAGGGGTCCTTCTCGCTCGGCTTGAGGACCACCGCGTTGCCGGCCGCGATCGCGATGGGGACGAACCAGCACGGCACCATGGCGGGGAAGTTGAAGGGGCTCACCACGGCGACCACGCCGAGCGGCTGGCGGATCGAATAGGAGTCGACCTTGGAAGAGACCGACTCGGAGTAGCTGCCCTTCAGCAGATGGGGGATGCCGCAGGCGAACTCCACCACCTCGAGCGCACGGCCGACCTCGCCGGCCGCGTCGCCGAGCACCTTTCCGTGCTCGGCGGTGATGACCGCCGCCAACTCCCCTGCCCTCGCGTGGAGCAGCTCGCGGAGGGCGAAGAGCACCGCCGAGCGTCGGCCGAGCGGGGTGGCGCGCCAGCCCGCGAAGGCGTCGGCGGCTTCGGCCACCGCGTCGTCGACTTCGGTCGCCGAGGCGAAGTCGACACGCCGGGCGAGCTGCCCGGTGGCCGGGTCGAAGACGTCGCCGCGGAGACCCGAGGTGCCCGCGCGGGCCTTCCCGCCGATCCAGTGCGGCACCACCTGCACCGCCCCGGCGCCGTCCGCGGCGTGCACGGCACGGTCGGTCGTCGTGGCGGACGTGCGGGCGGTGGGCACATGCGGATTCTCCCCCATGCCCGCCACGGGGTGCCACCGGGCGGAGCGCCCCGGTCTCCGGGACGTGAGGGGCCTCCGCGGGGCTGGGGGGCGGGACGGTCCGGGGTAATCTCCAACTCGATGGACCTGACCTACCCGCCGGAAGCCGAATCGTTCCGGACGGAGATCCGCGCGTGGCTCTCCGACAACCTGCCCGAGGGGTGGGGATCACCCGGGTTCGCGATGACCCGCGAGGAGCGGCGGGCCTTCAACCGCGAGTGGACGAAGAAGCTCTTCGAGGGCGGCTGGATCTGCGCGTCATGGCCGAAGGAGTACGGCGGCAAGGGCCTCTCGCTGATGGAGTCGGTGGTTCTCAACGAGGAGTTCGCCCGCGCCGAGGCGCCGCTGCGCGCCGACTTCTTCGGCGACACGCTGGTCGGGCCCACCATCCTCCAGTGGGGCACCGAGGAGCAGAAGCAGGAGTTCATCCCGCGCATCCTCAACGGCACCATCTCCTGGTGCCAGGGCTTCTCCGAGCCGGACGCCGGCAGCGATCTCGCCTCCCTCAAGACGAGGGCCGAGCTCGACGGCGACGAGTGGGTCATCAACGGGCAGAAGGTCTGGACGACCCAGGCCCAGTTCGCCGACTACATCTTCCTGCTGGCCCGGACCGACCCGGACGCGCCGAAGCACACCGGCATCTCCTACCTGCTCGTGCCGATGCAGCAGCCCGGCATCGAGGTCCGTCCGATCGACCAGGTGGACGGCAGCGCCGACTTCAACGAGGTCTTCTTCACCAACGCCCGCTGCCCGCGGAAGAACGTCGTCGGCGGGGAGAACAACGGCTGGAAGGTGGCCATGACCACCCTCGGCTTCGAGCGGGGTTCGTCGGCGACCACCGGTCACCGGCGGTTCCTGCGGGAGCTCGACCAGATCATCTCGGCGGCCAAGAAGAACGGCCGCGCGGCCGACCCGCTCGTCCGCCAGCGCCTGGCGACGGCCTGGTCGCAAGGTCAAGATCATGGAGATCAACGGGTACCGCTCGCTCACCGATGCCCTCAACGGCACCCACCACACCACCGCCCTCGGGGCCTGCAACAAGATGTTCTGGTCCGAGACCCACCAGCAGACCATGGAGCTGGCCATGGACATCCTCGGCATGGACGGCCAGATCCTGACCGGTGACCCCGGACGACGTCGTGGACGAGCGGCTGCGCGCGCGGGCGGGCCGACTACCCGGTGAGCGAGCTGCAGGCGTCGTTCTTCTTCTCGCGCTCGGAGACCATCTGGGGCGGCACCGCCGAGATCCAGCGCAACATCGTCGGCGAGCGGGTGCTCGGCCTGCCCAAGGAGCCGAAGCCCGCCAGGCCTGAGCCTCGCACTCGGCGAGCCCGGGCTCAGGCCGGGCGGTCAGGTTCGACTCGACTTCTTGGACCGCGTGGGCCTCGGCGGCGCGCGGTTCGCCGGCCCGACCGCCCGCAGACCGGCCTGGTGGCGCCACATCAGGAGCCCGGCGGCGGCGACGGTCGCGACGGCGCCGGTCAGGAGCGCGACCTCGGATCGGTCGCCTGTGCGATGGCACCGACCAGGGGCGCGCCGATCGGGGTGGAGCCGAGGAAGGCCATCGCGTAGAGGGCCATCACCCGACCGCGCATGCCGGGTCCGCGGCCAGCTGCAGGCTGGCGTTGGCGGTGGCGATGAACCCGATGGACGCCGCGCCCATCACGACGATGAGCAGTGAGGCGACCAGCAGCGACGGCGCGAGCGCGACCGCTGCGATCAGGCCGCCGAAGACGAGGGCCAGCACCTGCAGGAGGCGGGGCGTCGGTCTGGCCCGGTGGGCGGCGGCGAGCCCGCCGGCCACCGCGCCGATCCCCATGCAGGAGGTGAGCAGCGAGTAGGTGCCCGCTCCCCCGCCGAAGGTCCCCTTGGCGAGTAGCGCGAGGGTGACGGTGAAGTTGTACGCGAAGATCCCGATCAGGGCGATGGCCAGCAGGGTGTTGCGCAAGGAAGGTGTCCGCCACACGTAGCGGAACCCCTCTGATCTGGCCCTTGGCCCGGGCCACGTGCTCGGTCGGAAACAGCTCGGCGATGCGCATCATTGCCAGGCCGATGAGCACGGCGACGTAGGAGACGGCGTTGAGGAAGAAGCAGACGCCGAGCCCGAAGATGGTGATGACCACGCCCCCGATGGCCGGGCCGACCACCCGCGAGGCGTTCATCACCACCGTGTTGAGGCTCACCGCGTTGGGAAGGTCGTCACGCCGACCATCTCCATCACGAAGGTCTGACGGGCCGGGTTGTCGAAGACGTTGACCACGCCGAGCAGGGCGGCCAGCAGGTAGACCTGCCACAGCTGGACCTGGTCGGTGACCACCAGGAGGCCGAGCACGAGCGCGAGCAGGCCGCCCGGCGGCCTGGGTGCAGAAGAGCAGATGGCGCTTGTCGACCCGGTCGGCCACCAGTCCACCGAAGGGGCCGAACAGCAACATGGGCAGGAACTGCAGGCCGACCACGATGCCCAGGTCGACGCCGCTTCCGGTCAGGTGCAGGACCAGCCAGGCCTGGGCCACCGACTGCATCCAGGTGCCCGACACCGAGATGAGCTGGGCCACGAAGTACAGCCGGTAATTGCGGATCCGCAGCGAGCTGAAGGTCTGGTGCGCCGCCGCGCGAAGTGCGTCATGGCTCGTCCGATTCGACGAGTCGTTCGAGCAGCACGGTGAGGTCGCCAAGTGACCGCCGTTCCTCCGCGGGCCATCCGGTGCAGCGGCGGGCGAGAAATGCGTTCTTGCAGCGAGCGGTTGTGCTCGAGGACGTCGACGCCCGCGGGGCTCACCGTCACCCGGGCCACCCGGCGGTCGGTGGCGTCGGTGACCCGGGACACGTAGCCCAGCTCCTCGAGCGCCGCCACGATGCGGGTCAGGGAGGGCGGTTGCACCGACTCGGGGGCGGCCAGCTCGCCCAGGGTGGGTGAGCCGATGGCCGATGCTGGAGAGCGCCGAGGCCTGTGACGGGGTCAGCCCTCCCGCGGTCTGTTGGCGGAGCCGGCGGTGAAGTCGGGTCACCGCCAGACGGAGCCGGCGAGGCCATCTCGGCCTCCGAGACGACGGTGGCGGTGGCCCCGTCGGGCGGATGGCCGTTGCATTCTTCCCGGTAAGGGCCGCGGTCGTCGTCGGCATGCGCCCATTCTAGTTAGTTCGGCTAACTAATACGTCATGAGCCACCCGGCGGGTGAGGGCATCCGGACGACCACATGGCGTGGTGGACCAGGTCGAGGTGCCTGAGGACCGGCGGGCCGGTGGTCTGCTCAGCCCGCGCCGAGCGCGCAGCGGGTGGCCGCATCGACGGCCGCTCCACCTCTCGAGGGCAGCCCCCGGATGCAGTCAGTGAGCAGGTTCCCGCCGGTACGACCTGACCGCCGGCACGATCGACGCCGTTCCACACCCAGGCATCGGCCTGGTGGACGGGACGGATGCCGGTCGCCGCCGTGACCAGGGCGGCTGCAGCCGTCACCGAGCCCAACTTTCCGTACGAGTAGGCGGGCAGGTCGGGCTGGTCGGGAAGCACGACCGACGTGACGCCCCATCCGTCCAGCGCGTGGCGGACCGCGGTGCACGCTCGCTGTGGACAGCGATGCGCCGGGGTCGTGCGGAAACCCGGAGATGGTCATGAGCACTGCCTGGCCCGCCCGCTCCGGACCCGCGCGGCTGAGCTCGGCCGCGGGTCCACCGAGGCCGACCATCGAATAGCTCATGTCGTTGACGGCCTGCCAGGCGATCGGGCTCTTCGTGTAGGAGAAGGCGGCGGGCAGGGTCAAGAGGACGTCCTGTTGGGAGAGGTGGGGCGCGACCGTGCGGAACCAGGTGGGCACGACGACCGGGCGGGTGGTGAACGGCAGCGTCCGCGCGACGTAGGCGGCGGGCGGGACGAGGGCGAGGGCCGCGACACCCCATGCGATCGCCGCCACCGACCAGGGCGGCAAGGGCTGCGTCGTCACACCGGTCTCCCGCTGTCTCCCGGCCGTGCGGGCGCGCCATTCCGCAGCCGATCGGAAGACGTGATCGACGGTCAGGCCGACCATCACCGCGAGCGCGAGGTCGGTGACGAGGTCGAAGCGCCCCGGCAGGATGTTCTCGAGGACCGGCTCGTGCGCGATCAGCAGCCACGGCGTCCAGGTCCCGAGCTCCGCTCCGAGCGAGAGGATCCCCGAGACGACCGCGATCGCGCCGAACAGCCAGAGACGGCGGTCGCGCCGGTACACGACGAGCCCTCCGAGTGCCACGACCGCGATGCCGATCCCGAGGTATCGGTACGAGATGACGACGCCCTGGTAACCGCCGAGGATGTGGTTGAAGCGATAGTCCCCGGACCCGACCGGGTGTTGGTTCGGGAGGAAGAAGTCCTTGACGGGAAGGCTGAGCGCCTCCGCGAACGGCCAGATCCGTCCGGAGAGGTGGGCCGGGCCCTTCAACGCGAACCAGGTGGGATAGACGAGGAGCGCACCGGCCACCGCTGCGGCCGCCGCGAGTCCCGCGACCACGTGCCCGAGGCTCCGACGGAGCTCCTGCCAGCCGGAAAGTGCCGCTGCGACCGCGACGAGCAGAACGCCGACGGCCATCATGACGACCATGACGAGGAGCATCTCGGTGCCGATGAAGAACTGCAGCACCACCAACAGCGCGAGCGCGAGACCGCTGTCGCCATGCCGGGCGCCGCCGCCTGAAGAACAGCTCGTCGAGGCACGCCACGACGAGAGGGGGGACGAAGACCAGCCCGGTCATCAGATGCGCCTGGCCGAGGCTGTCGATCACGAACGGCGAGAAGCCGTAGAGGAGACCGCCGACGAACGCTGCCGGGCTCCAGGAGACCCAACGGCGAAGGAGCAGGTACATCGCCGCCGCGTTGAGCACCGGCGCAAGGGTCAGCGCGACGTTCAACGTGGCGACCGGACCGAACAGCCAGGTGACCGGAGCAAGCACGACCCCGGCGGCCAGCACCGAGGTGTTCGAGAGGAGGTTGACGCCGACCGGGTGGTGCAGGACCGTGGTGAAGAACAGGCTGTGGCCGTGGGTGATCGCGTACGCGGGCCACTGCAGGTACCAGATCATCGTCGCCGCGTCGCCACACCCGCAGGTGGTCGTCGACGTGGGGTGGCTCGACCAGACGTTCGACCAGATGAACAGCGAGAGCGCCGCATAGGCGCCCACGGCGAGAAGAAGCGCCCTCCGTGCACCGGCGGGTCCGCCGGCCCTGAGGGTGGGATCGTCCGCGACGGCAACCGCCGGCCCCGCGGTCACGGTCATTGCGGCCGTCTCACCGTTCCCCCGGGGGCGCCACCGGAAAGGTTGGTTCAGAGGCTCGGCACGTAGCCGCCGCGCCCGAGCGACTCGCTCTCGAACGGGTCGAGCGACTCGTCCACGCCGCCGAGCACCTCGGTCACCCACGGGAGCCGATCGCGGAGGATCCGTTCGACCCCGCCCTGGAGCGTGGACGCGCTGATCGCGCACGAGCTGCACGCGCCCTGGAGCTGGACCTCCACCACGCCGCTGTCGACGTTGGCCGCAACCAGCGCGAGGTCACCCCCGTCGGCCTGCACCGCCGGGCGCATCAGCTCGATGAGACCGGTGAGGGCAGCAAGCCGTTCCGCCCGCTCCTCGTCGGTCATCGAACCGTCCGGCGTGCCGTTGGGCACGGTCGATCCGGTGGCGCCGGCCGCAGCCTCGGTCGTCGTTCGTTCGGTGTCCACAGCGTGTCCTCCGTGGCGGCCCCGGCGGTGTCGCCGGTCTCTGCCTCCACCATTCTGCCGTACGGGGCCCGGTCCCCGATCACACGCACGACGAAACGCCGAACCGCCAGCTCTCGGCTACGTCCGAGGTCGCCGTCGCCGAGGTCGGCGGGGGTTACGATGCCCTGTGTCCATGGTGCGCCCGCATACGGCCCTGGGGCCGATCGGTTTCATCCTCCCGACCTTCGCCCAGGAGTCCGCGGATCCCTGGACACGCCCCGGCGAAGGCACGGCGGCGACCGGCGGGTCGACACGGGGCCACCGGCGACGCCGCGACCTCCCCGTTCGGCGGGCTTCGGGAGATCTGCCGCGAGGCCGAGGGGCTCGGCGCGAGCGCGCTCTGGGCGTGCGACCACCTCTACTGGCACGGCCCGTGCGTCGAGTGCATGGTGGCGCTCACCGTCGCCGCAGACGCCACCGAGCGCGCGCTGATCGGCTCCTGCGTCCTCCAGCTCCCCCTCCGCCATCCGGCCGCGGTGGCCAAGCAGGCCTCGTCCCTCCAGCTGCTGTCGGAGGGGCGCATGGTGCTCGGAGTCGGGGTCGGGCGCCACGAAGGCGAGTACGAGCAGGCCGGCGTCGACTTCCACACCCGGGGCCGCTGCCTCGACGCGGGCATCGCCGAGCTCCGCCGTGCGTGGGCGAGCGGCGAGGGCCCGCGTACCGGCCGGCCGCGGGGTCTCCGGCCGCGAGGCCTACCGGGTCCTCCCCGAGGCATCGCCCGTGCCGATCTGGGTCGGCGGGTCGTCGGAGGCCGCGCTGGTGCGCGCCGCGTCGATCGGTGACGGCTGGATGCCGCTCTTCCTCTCCGCCTTCGAGTACGCGGACGCGCTCGAACGCCTCTCCAAGGAGGTCGGGCGGTCGGGCCGCGCACCGGACTCGGTCGTGCCCGCGATGGTGCTCTTCGTGTCGGTGGACGACGATCCGCGACGCGGCCGCGAGCGGGGCACGGCGTGGATGTCCTCGCTCTACGGCATTCCGGCCAAGGCCTTCGAGCGCCATCTGGTGGCCGGCAGCGCAGCTCAGGTGGCCGCGTCGATCGGCCGAGTTCCACGCGGCGGGCGCACGGCACGTCGTCGTCTACGTCACCGCCGACCGGCCGCTGCAACAGTTCGAGCGCCTCGTCGCCGCCCTGCCGGCGGCGGGCGTGCCGGTCGGAGCCTGAACGCGGGAGCCGCGAGACCATGGACCCTGCACCGAGCGTCGTCGGCACCGCCCTCACCCCGATGAACCGGCGAGACCTGGACGCCGAGACGATGGCGCACCAGGTGGTCGCCGACGCGCTCGCCGACGCGGGCATCGCTGCGGACGCGGTCGACCTGGTGGTCTTCGGCAACGCGACCGCCGGGCGCCTCCTCGACCAGGCCTGCATCCGCGGGCAGGTCCTGCTCCGCGGTGCGGGCCTCTCGAACGCGGGCATCGTGAACGTCGACAACTCGTGCGCAGGTGGTGCCTCCGCCCTGCACCTCGCCACCCTTGCGGCCCGAGCGGGTGCCGGCACCGTCCTCGCGGTGGGGGTCGAGAAGATGTGGACCGGCGACCGGGCGGCGACGCTGGCCGGCATCGAGGACGGGGTTCCGGCCTCCGATCGCGCCTATCTCCACCGGACGATGGAGAACCCCTCCGGCTCGGTGCTGATGGCCCTCAACGCGGGGTGGGCGATCCAGCTCATGGAGGAACGGGGCGCGACCACCGACCAGTTCGTCGCCGCGACCGTCAAGGCCCGGCGCGCACGGGGCCCTCAACCCGCACGCGCAGTTCCGCACCGAGGTGACCCCCGAAGAGGTGCTCGCCTCGCCGTCGATCGTCTGGCCGCTCACCCGCCTCATGTGCTCGTCGTTCACCGACGGTGCGGCGGCGGCCGTGCTGACGAGCGGCCCGGCCCGCGGGTGCGCCGCGGATCCGCTGCGAGCACCGTGCGCTCGGGCAACGGGGAGATGGACTACCACGAGCGGCTGGCCGAAGCCGCGGCCGCGGCCTGGGACGACGCGGGCATCGACCCGGGCGACGTGGACGTCGTCGAGCTGCACGACGCGACGAGCGCCGAGGAGCTCTACGCCCTCGAGTCGCTCGGCCTCTACAAGCCGGGCGACGCAGGCGCGGCCACCGCGGCGGGTGACACCTCGATCGGTGGGAAGGGGCCGACCGTCAACCCGAGCGGCGGGCTGGTGAGCCGCGGCCATCCGCTGGGCGCGACCGGCATCGCGCAGGTGGTCGAGCTGGTCGCGCAGCTGCGCGACGAGGCGGGGCCCCGGCAGGCGGAGGGTGCCCGATTGGCGGTGGCGGCCAACACCGGTGGCATGATCGGGTCCGAGGGAGGGACGACCGACGCCGCGTTCATCGGCATCCACGTGCTCGAGGCAGGGTGAGATGAGGAGCGTTCCATGATCACGACGAGGGGTGGCATCGTCACCGGATGGGGCACCGCGCTGCCCGACAAGGTGGTCACCAACGACGACCTGTCGGTCTCGATGGACACCAGTGACGCATGGATCCGCGAGCGGACCGGCATCCGAGAGCGGCGGATCGGGGGCACGACCTCGCAGCTGGCGATCGACGCCGGCCTCGCAGCCCTCGAGCGCGCGGGCCGGAGGCCCGACGAGATCGACGCGGTGATCCTCGCCACGACGACACCCGACCAGATCGTGCCGGGTACCTCGGCCACCGTGCAGGACGGGATCGGCGTCCCCGGTGGCGCGTTCGACGTCAACGCGGCCTGTTCGGGATTCGTCTACGCGCTGGCCGTCGCCCACGGCCTGCTCGCCATCGGCGCAGAGCGCCTCCTCGTCATCGGATCGGAGACGCTCAGCCGGATCACCGACTGGGACGACCGGAGCGTGGCCGTCCTGGTCGGAGACGGCGCCGGCGCGGTGGTGCTCGAGGCGGTCGACGGACCCGGACAGCTCCTCTCGTGGAACCTCGGGTCCGACGGCTCGCTCCGCCACCTCCTCAAGTGCGACCACGGCGGCTCCCTCTTCATGGACGGCAAGGAGATCTTCCGCAAGGCGGTGCGAGCGGTGGTCGACTCCGCCGAGCAGGCGATCGCGGAGGCACAGCTCACCGCGGCGGACATCGACCTCGTCGTCCCCCACCAGGCCAACCAGCGCATCATCACCGCGGCATGTCAGCGTCTCGGCATCCCCGACGAGAAGGCCGTCGTGGTCATCGACCGCTACGGCAACACGTCCTCGGCCTCCATTCCCCTCGCCCTCGCCGACGCGCTCGAGACGGGCCGCCTCCGAGAGGGCCACCTCGTGCTGCTCACCGGCTTCGGCGGCGGGATGACCTGGGCGAGCGCGGTGCTGCGCTGGGGCGGGTGATCGGCCAGGTGGGTCCGCCCCTCGTCGTGCTGGCCGCCGGGCTCGCACGGCGCTACGGAGGCTGCAAGCCGCTCGCGCCGATCGGGCCTTCGGGCGAGGCGGTCATCGACCTGCTGGTGAGCGACGCGGTCGCCGCCGGCTTCGGACAGGTGGTGCTCGTCGCTGCACCCCGAGACGGGGCCGGCGATCCGCTACCACGTCGAGCGGTGCTGGCCCGCATCGGTGCCCGTCGCCTTCGCCGAGCAGCGCCTCCCCCTCGGCACGGTGCACGCCGTGCTCGCCGCCAGGGCCACCGTGGACGCCGGCGCCGCCTTCGCGGTTGCGAACGCCGACGACGTCTACGGCGAGTCGTCGATGCGCCTCCTCGCCGACCACCTCGCCGGACACGAGCCGGAGCACGTCCTCGTCGGCTACCGGCTCGACGCGACCATCGCGACCGGCGACCCGGTCACCCGCGGCATCTGTGCCGTCGATCGCGGGGGCCACCTGGTCGGGCTGTCCGAGCGGCGCCAGGTCACCCGTCGCGACGACGGCACCTACACCGCGCGCGACGGAGCCGAGCCGGAGGTGCTCGACGCGGGCACTCCGGCGTCGGTCAACCTCTGGGGGTTCCGGCCGGCCATCTGGGACGTCCTCGACGCGGCGATGGCGGGCTCGGGGCTGGACGAGGAGGCGATGCTCGCCGAGACGGCGGCCGGGGCCGATCCGCCCAAGGCCGAGGTGCTCCTCCCCGAGATGGTGGCAACCATGGTGACCGAGGGGACCGGGCTGCCCGTCCGTGTGGTGACGACCGATGCCCGCCTGGTCGGCGTCACCCATGCCGCGGACACGCCCGTCGTCGGCGACGAGCTCGCCCGTCAGGTCGCCTGCGGCGTCCGCTCGGCGACGCTCTGGTCCTCCGCCGGCTGATCGCCGCTCGGAGCCGCCGGGGAACCGGGCGGTCCTCCGCCGCCGGTCCCGTCGCCAGTCTGTCGATCGCCCGACCCTTCCTCCGGGCGAGCAGTCCGATCGGCGATCTCGACGGCCGCGTCGGCGGCGAGGAAGAGGACCGCGGCCCAGGCGAACCCGGTGGCCGTCCCGAAGCCTGCCGGCCAGCCGCCGTTGCTCTGGGCGGGGATGACGGCCTGGTGGATGGTGACGAACGCTCCCGCCCCGATCATGGCCGCGGCGGCCGCGGCACCGAGCAGCACCCGGGCCCGCGGGACGCGCAGGGCGTAGAACGTGGCCAGGCCGACGAGGGCGCCCATCGCGAACGCGGTGATGGTCCACGCGAGCAGGCCCATGCCGATGCCGAGCCAGACCGCCAGGTCCATCGGCGCCTGCCGACCGCCCGGCTGGCGCACCGAGACGAGCTCCGGTCCCGCAACCGGCATCGGCTCGGCCGACACCGGAGCGAGGATCCGGATCCGTCGCAGTCTGCCGCGGCTCACCGCGACGACGGCGGCGTCGCCACCAGGGCGCGAGCGCGAGGAGCAGGCACGCCACGATCGCGAGCGCAGACACCACCAGCGCGATGTTCACCCGGCGCTGGGGCGTCCATCGGAGATCGACCGTCAAGGTCCCGCCGTGGGTCGCCGACGCGAGCTGCGAGGGATCGAGCACCCAGCCGTTGGCGAAAGCGTCGACGAGTACCGGCGACCCGAGGCTCCGCCCGCCGACCGAGGCCGTCCAGCCGGCGTTGATGCTCTGCCCGAGCACGAGCTCGAAGGGAGACGAGCCCGGCCGGATGCCCGAGACCGCCAGCTGCATGGACGTGGCGTTCTGGTGTTCGACCTTCACCCGGGGTGCCGAGGGGGTCACCGCCGCCTCCAGCTGGCCGTACGCCGCAACCGGTGCCGCCCCGCCGCCCGGCGCAGAGGCCAAGCGCGATCTGGTCGAGGTCGATGCCGACCGATTGGCCGAGCGCCGAGTCGAGCGTGTGGGTGCCGGCGCCGAGGTGGATCCCTCCGGCGTCCGGGCCACAGAGGGAGACCGACAGCGGCTGGCGGTCCAACGCGGCCGACGACGACCCGGAGACCGACACCCACACGGGTGCTCCGTCCACGGTGAGCAGGTCGTCCCGGCACGTCGCGGGGATGTCCGAGGGCCCTGCAGGCGGCGACCAGGCCGGGGATGCCCACCTCGGCGATGCCGATCGGCATGGAGGTCGCGGTCCGCGAGAAGTAGTCGACCGTCTTCTGCGGACGGATGGCGTCGACGGTGACCCGGATCGACTGCCCGGTCAGCGGCGTCGCGAGGTGGATCGGGACCGACACCACCGATCCGGCGACCGTGCTGTCGGCGATCGGTGGCAGTGCGACCTGCTCGGAGACCCCGCCCGCGGACACCGAGAGGGACGTCGGCACGGAGTGGCTCCCGTCCGCGACGACGCCGAGGTCGAGGGTGTCGAAGGTCAGCGGGGCGGCGAGGTCGTACTGGACCCACTGACCCGCGCCGGCCTGCGCGGAGGTGCCGAAGCCCGGCTCCCAGGCGGTCGTCGGGTTGCCGTCGATGGCGGCCGCCGCGCCGGCGTTGAGGTCACCGGTCATCCGCGCGCTCGTGGAGACCGCGACCGACGCCGTTCCCTCCGCTGCGGCCGAGGACCTGGTCGACGGTCGCGTCGGGCGCGAGCGGCGACAGCCGGGCCTGTCCGGTCAGCGCGAAGGTGCGTGGCGTCGGCAGCCAGAAGCGCCGGGCGAGGTTGGTCTCGATGTCCCCACGCGGCGGGTACCCGGTGCCCCGGAGCCTGGTCATGAGCAGGGTGAGCGGGTCGTCCAGCGAGGACGACCCGGCCGCGCGGAGCAGATCGCTCGGCATCGACACCGTCTCGTCCGCGGTCACGCCGGGGATGCGCACCTCGGCGAAGCCCACCTCGTTCTGGTAGCTCGCGTTGACGTGGTAGGGGGTGCGGACCGACCCGGTGATGGTGATGCGGAGCGACTTCATGCTCCTCGCGGGGAACGTGATGGTCTGGCCCTGCGGTGTCAGGGAGCTGATCCCGAGCCTCTCGGAGAGTGCTCTTGCCGCGGCCGAAGAAGAGGCTCACCTTGGTGATCAGCTGGCGCGGCGTCGTGGTCTGGGTCTGGACCAGGTTGATCGAGCCCGCGACCACCGGTTTGACGAAGTTGACCTGCCACCACTGCCTGACCGGGTACTGCGGAGGTCTCCCAGGCGGTCTGGAGGTTGCCGTCGAGGGCCGCAGCCGGGCGCTGGTCGTCGTAGTACTCGACGGGCGAGCCGAAGCGTCGATGGCGGTGACCGAGGTGACGTTCCGATAGACGGTGGTGGTCTGCGCATCGTCGGGGCGCGTCGGGGAAGAGGTTGAGCGGGGAGTCGAAGGGGTCGGTGCGATCGGGCCCTTGCGAAGAGGTCTGGGTGTAGCCGGCGTTGTAGGCGATCCCGTTCCAGCGGCGACCCTGTTTCCGGTTGGTGTCGGTGACGACCAGCTGCGGGTGGTGGGCGAGCGTGCGCTTCTGGAGGGCCTTGTCGGTGTCGAGCGTGCCCGAGTAGAAGATGGTCGGGTGGCCGCTCAACAGGCCCGCCGCGGCCGCGTCCGACCAGGCCGGGCGCGTTGCCCGCGACCACGAGCGGCTGCTGCAGCGACTCGGCGCGGACGACGGGCCGCGGGTTCGGCGACCGTGTAGGAGACGAGAGGTGCCGTCCAGGGCTGGTTGCTCGGTCAGCGCGAGGGACTGCTCGTCGAAATGCGGGACCGTGGAGACGTTCGGGACGGGGCGGTTCCGTAGGAGACCGGGTCGCTCAGCCCCCGGGGGGTGGGGGTCAGGTCCTGGGCGAGCTGCTGGGGGTTCGGGGTGTCGTAGCGCTCGAAGGCCTGGTCGTACTGGACGAGCACGTCGCCGGCACTCATCAGCGAAGCCATCGGCGCCAGGGTGTTCGGATCGAGCGTTCCCTGCTGGATGGGAGTGTCGACCGCTCCGAGGAGGTCTGCGGTCGGCAACGAGCCCATGGTCTGCTGCTCGTGGGTCACGAAGGGCCGGTCGAGCAGGGCCGGCTAGACCGTGTCGATCGTGTCGCCCCACCGGTAGGCGGCGAAGTTGTTGCCGGGCACGGCGTACACGCGGGTGCCCGGGTGGGTCGCATTGAGGTGGTCGGCGGCCTGCTGCACGTAGGCGGGCGGGCTGGCCGGCTGGGTCAGACCGTTCACCACGGCCGACCCGGTCCACAGCGGCGCGGAGGCCCCGGCGACGGCAGCGGCGGCGAAGAGGCCGACCAAGAGGCCGGTCCGCCGGGCCCGCCGGTAGACCGCGGTGACACCGGCGCCGAGGAGAACGGTGAGCCCGAGCAGCACCAGGGGCGAGGCCCGGTCGGTCGAACGGAGCGCCAGACCGGCGGTCGTGTCCTGCATGAAGGCCTTGAAGCAGGGAGCTGACCGTCGTCGGCGTGGTAGTAGGAGTACGGTCCGACCGCGAGCACCATGCCGGCGACGACGAGGATCGCGAAGTACGCCGCGGTTGGCCCACCGGACCATCGCCGCCGCGACGAGGGCGAGGGCCGGGATGGCGAAGCTGAGCCCGAGCAGCCAGAGCTGCTGGGTGTAGGAGACCGCGGCCTGGGTCCAGCTCCCGGTCTGGTCCGAGGAGCCGTAGAAGAACCAGTAGCCGAGCCCGCGCAGCACCTCGAAGGGTGACGACGAGGAGCTGGTCGAGGCAACGGTCTCGGTGAACTTGAGGACGTTGACCCCGTAGGCCGCCTCGACCTGGAGCCCGATCACCCACCAGAGACAGACGAACGCGCAGAGCAGGGCGACCCGCCACGCGACCGCCCAGGCGCTGCCGCCAGCTGGCGCTGCGGAGGACCAGCACCGAAAAGGGCAGCCACAGGGCGGGCCCGATTCCGACGTAGAGGATCGAGCTCGCGTTGATGCCGCTCACCAAGCCGACGACGAGGGCGAAGAGCGCGGGGTACTTCCAACCGCCGCGCCGCAGCGCCCGGATCACGAACGCGGTCAACCACGGGAGCCCCGCCCACGGCATGAGGATCACCGAGATCCGGCCGGCGTACTGGAGGACGTAGGGCGTGAACATGAACGCGAGGGTGGCCACGTAGCAGCCGGGCGCACCGAGGTCGATGGTCCGGCAGAGGTAGACCATGCCGGCACCCGCCCCGGCCAGCAGCGCTGCCATCCACAGTCGCTGCGCGACCCAGACCGGCACGTGGAGCTCGGCCATGACCCAGTAGAAGGGCCCCATCGGCAACAGGTAGCCGATGTTCTCGTGGGTGACCGTTCCGAGGGCGACGTTCGGGTCCCAGAGCGAGACCGCCTGGCGGATGTAGCGGCCCGGGTCGAGGTAGAGATAGGTCTTGGTGTCGTCGGTGATGGTGCCCGGCTGCGTGGCCAGCATGGGCACGAGAGCCAGAACCGCGACCACCAGGTACTCGAGTGCCGAGCGCAGGCGGCCCGGGCTGTCGGGACGTGGACCGTCGCCCGTCCGGTCGGGTTGGGCGTCGGCAGGTGCGGGCAGGGTGGCAACCGGTTCGGGCACGAGTCCCGACAGTGTAGACAGCCCCATCAGGGGCCCATCGTCGGCTCCTAGGCGCACTGACCAGGTAGAATCGTTCCTCGAGACGGTCGGGCCCGAGAGCGGTCGCCCCGGCGGTGGTACGCTCCAGTGCTTCACGGATACGCGGGGACACTGGGCGGTGGACTTGGGGGGAACGATCCGATGGACGGCGCTGTCGACGAGGCGGAACATCCGCTCCCACGGAGCGCCGTCGATCCCGGGCGAGGAAACGGCGACGGCGTGATCGAACCCGCCTTCGACTCACCGGAGCTGCGCCCGTTCGCGTCGATGAGCCTGTCGGAGATCGCCGCGTCGGCCGGTCTGCGCCATGTCGAGGTGGTCGCCTGGCGCGACTTCACGATCCCGAGGCCGGCGGCTCCGAGCTGCATGCGCACCGGATCCTGTCGGCCTGGGCGAACGCCGGCCTCAAGATGAACATGACCACGTCGTCGGTCCCCGGGGCCCCGGCGTTCATGAAGCGAGAGGGATACCGGATCACCCGGCGGGTGGGCCGCTATTCGATCTTCCCCCGCACCATGATCTCGGGGGTCCTCGGACACCTCGGCGCGGGCGACGGCCTCGTCGAGATCTGGAACGGGATGCCGTTCCTCTCCCCGCTCTGGGCCCGGTGCCCGCGGGTGGTCTTCCTCCACCACGTGCACGCCGAGATGTGGAAGATGGTCCTGCCAAAGGGACTCGCCGAAGCGGGCTACTCCTTCGAGCACCGCATCGCGCCACCGTTCTACCGCCGGAGCCGGATCGTCACGCTCTCGTCTTCCTCGAAATCCGAGATCGAGATCGAGTCCTCGGACTTGCCTCCCTCGAACATCTCGGTCGTCCCGCCCGGCGTCGAGCCGGAGTTCTCACCCGGGACGGAGCGCTCCGAGCACCCGCTGGTCGTGGCGGTCGGGCCGCCTGGTTCCGGTCAAGCGATTCGAGCTGCTCGATCGAGGGCCTGGTTGAAGCTCAAGCCCCGTCACCCCGAACTCGAGGCCGTCATCGCCGGCGAGGGATACGAGCGGCCGGCACTCGAGGAGCTCGATCCGGCCAAGGTGGCGGCAGAGCGTGGATCTAGCTGCCCGGTTACGTTGATCGAGGCCGAGCTCGTCGACCTCTACCGAAGGGCGTGGGTGGTGGCGTCGACCTCGCTCCGGGAGGGCTGGGGGATGACGGTCACCGAAGCGGGGGCCTGCGGCACCCCGGCGGTCGTCTCCCGGATCAGCGGCCACCAGGACGCGGTGGTCGAAGGCGAATCGGGGTTCCTGTTCGACGACCTCGACGAGATGGTCGAAGTCGCTCGACCTGGTCCTCTCCGACGAGGTGCTCCGGAAGCGGCTGGGGGTGGGGGCCTCGGAGCATGCAGGGCGGTTCAACTGGGACGCGACCGCGCGAGCGGTCCTTGCGGTACTCGCCAACGAAGCCAGGAGGAAGCGATGAAGGCAACGGGATGGACGTCCTTGCAGGTCCTGCAGGGACGGAACGAGCTGGGTAGGCTCTGACGCCATGACGTGGAACTGGAAATGGGTCGGGATCATCGTCCTGTTCGTCATCGGGGTACTGGCGGGGATCGTCGCGATCTTCTGGCTCACCGAGCCGATCCACGCCCTGCCGACGATCCTCGGCGGGCACCACCACCATCGGGGTCGCTACCAGCGGCGGGGTGAGGCGCTCATCGTCTTCGCCGTCGTGGTGCTCGGTGCCGCGACCTATCTGACGATCCGCATGCGCCGAGCCCAGCGTGCACCCGCCCCCGCTGCGGGACCGGCGGCTCCGGCTCCGGCGGCGCCGCCGAACGAGGGTGACTCCGCCGACGCGCTCCTCTCGACGAGCTCGCCGGACGCAACCACCGACAACACCTGAGCCCGACCGGCTCCGAACGGCCCGGTGCCGCAGACCCGCGAAGGGCGGGTCAGGTAGCTGACGCGCCTCGGCGTCTGGAGGCGAAGAGGCCGGGACGATAGCGCTCGATCAGGATCCCCGCGACGAGCGCGAGGACGGCCAGTACCGCGAGCACGATCCCGAGGGTGAACGTGGTCGGCCAGTAGTGCAGCTCGATCACGTGGTGCCCCGGTGGGATGCGAGCCTGCATCATCACGTTCTCGTACCGCGACAGCGCCAGAGGCTTCCCGTCGATGGTGGCGTGCCAGCCCGGGACACTGGTGAGATGGAGACGCAAGGCCTGGGTCTCCGGCGAATCGGTTTGCAGCTTCCACGACGCGGCATCGGGCTGGCTCACCGGCGACCGGTGTCGCGGCCGCATCGCTCGACGGGAAGGCGCCCGCCGACATCGACGTCAGCGTGGCCACGCCGGATCCCGGCACGCGGTACAGGTCCTGGTCGCCGACCCGGGCGACGAACGCGGTCCCGTAGGGGCCCTTGACGCCCTTCGGCTCGAGCAGGTACGAGATCCCGTAGAGCCGGGCGAGGGCAACCGAGTTGACGACCGGGCAGAAGATCGAGCCGGCGACGGCGTAGCCGTAGTGCTTGCCGGTGGCCTGGTACCACGACTGGTAGTAGGCGTGGGGAAGCAGCGGATCGTAGATGGCGAACTGGTGGACGCCGAAGGCGTCGTTCGCCTCCGCGTAGATGCCGGTGTGCGGAGGGTTGTTGTAGCCGGGGCAGGCCCCTCCGCCGAGGGCGACGACCGAGTTGCCGACGAGATGCTGGAGCTGGGTCACGGCAGGTGTCGGTGTGAAGTACTCCGAGCTCGAGGAGGCCAGCGGCGCGCCGGCCGTCAGGAGGAAGGCCGACTCGCACGCGAGAAGGGCCACTGCGGCCACCCGCGCTCGGTTGGCCCGTAGGAACCACCCGACCGTGCCACTCGGCCGCCGGCGCCGGCTCCACAGGAACAGGGCCCCCACCACCGCGAGGCCGGCCAGACAGCTGACGACCGGCCAGACGAACGCATGCGCGTGGGTCGAGAGATCCGCCGCAGTCAGATTCCCGCGGCCGAAGAGCCACAGTGCGAGGAGGACGAGGGCCATGACGCCGAATCCTCCGCCGAGCCATCGCAGGAGCCGCTGTCGCGACGGGTGTCGCAGCAGCGCGTCAAGGGCCACGCCCGCGAGTACGGCCCCGGCGAACACGAGGACGACGAACGCCCGGTGCCAGTGGACCGACTTCGACATCGGGAAGGATCTGCACGATCGAGATGGCCGTCTTCGAGAAGGTCAGCAGCAGCGCGGCGACCCCCATCACGACGAACGCCTTGGTCTCCGGCCTCCGCCAGCGCAGGACCGCTGCGGTCACCGCGAGCACGACGACGATCACGCCGACGTAGATCGAATAGTCGGGATAGAAGGGAAGGATGCGACCGAACGACTGCTGGCCCGCCACCGGAATCCCGTTGTAACCCTGGAACACGAGGTTGACCACGCTTCCCGACTTCAGCGGGAACTCGAGGGACTGGCCGGCTCGCACCGAGCCGCCGACGAGCTGGAGCCCGGGCAGCAACAGCGGCGCGGCCAACGCGCACCCGGCCACCGAGCCGAGCACGAGATCGACGCCCGGGCGCAGGATCGGTCCCGAGCCGCGGAGCCAGTGGGTGCGCAGCGCCAGCAGGACCGCGACGAACACGAGCAGCATCGCGACCATGACCACGAGGATGTCGACCTGCCCGGCGTAGATCGCACCGGCGAGGGTCACCGCGAGAAAGGCGATCGCCCACGACCGTCGCCGTCCGCGCACGACCAGGAGGGTGGCGGCGACCAACCATCCCGACCAGGCGACGACGGAGGCGACGGGCCATCCGAGCCACGCGACCAGCGGCCCGCTCAGCTCGAAGACGGTCGCCGCAAACACACACGCCCAGATGTTCAGCCGGAGGACACGTCCGAGCACATAGACACCTGATCCGGCGATCGCGAGGGTGACGAACAGCTGAACGGTGAACGCGTACTTCAACGGTGCGAGGTAGCCGACGAGCGCCGGAAAGCTGAAGGCGGCCGACTGCCAGTTGAACGCGAGCGGCATGCCGAGCCCGCTGTAGGGGTTCCAGAGCGGCAAGTGGCCCGCGTGCACCTGGGTCCAGGCCAGCTTCGTCCACGGGATCATCTGGGTGACCTGGTCGAGCGTCTCCGGGTTGTGGAGGCTGGCCCCGGAACGCGCGGTGAGTCCCGCCTGGGACAGGAGATCGAAGGGGCCGAGCGATCCACCGCCCGCCAAGGCGGGCAGGAGCACCGCGAAGCCCACGACCAGCACCCAAGTGAGGGCCAGTGTGTGCTTGAACCAGAGCGGGAGCTCGATCCGGCGGGGCGCGGTCTCCCGCGGCACCGCAGCGGCCATGCTTCCCCGGATCTCTTCCCTCGTCGCCAACGCCCCGTCTCCCCCCAAACCCGTCCCAGGCCGTCCCCGTCGTCCCAAATCCCTGGTCCGGAACCCTCTATCGTGGCATGTTTGTCCGACCTTGTCGCTCGGGAGGACAGGAGAGGTGGCCGGAGGCCGGTCCTTCGGAGAACTCCCAGTTCAGCGCCGGTATCTCTGCGGGGACTACCAGCACAGCGTCGCACGGTCCAGACCGGCGCCGGGGCCCGCGGCTCTGTATGGCAACATGACAGGTCGCCCGATCCGGGTTCCGGATCGGCTGCGGGGGGTGACCGGGGGAGCGCATCGCCGAAGGGGCTGCACGGCAGCGACCGATCGGTGCGAGGGGGAGACGGGTGACGCTGCAGCAGACCAGGATCGTCGACGAGCGGTTCGTCACCGCCGCCGAAGAAGCCGGCACCGCTCCTGACGATCGCCGCTTCCGTCCGGACGTCGAGGGGCTGCGTGCCGTCGCGGTGCTCCTCGTCGTGCTCTACCACGCCAACGTGCCGCGGCTGACCGGCGGCTACATCGGGGTGGACGTCTTCTTCGTGATCTCCGGCTTCGTGATCACCGGGCTCTTGCTGCGGGAGCGGACCGGTGCGGGACGCACCTCGCTGATCGACTTCTACGCACGGCGAGCCCGTCGCATCCTCCCCGCGGCGACCCTGGTGATCGTGGCGGCCGTGCTCGGCACCTACGTGGTGCTCGGCGTGGTGACCGGCAACGCGACCGCCGACGACGGGAGGTGGGCGGCGGCCTTCCTCGCCAACTTCCACTTCGAGTCGGTCGGGACCAACTACCTGACACAGACCCGCGCCCCCTCGCCGCTGCAGAACTACTGGTCGCTCTCGGTCGAGGAGCAGTTCTACCTGGTCTATCCCACCCTCTTCCTCCTCGTGGCAGGGGTCACGCCGCTTCTTCACCCTCCGAGTCCGGCTCGCCATCGCGCTCGTGGTGGTGATCGGCGCCTCCTACTGGCTGTCGGTGACCCAGACCGCGTCCAACCCCTCGCTCGCCTACTTCTCACCGCTCACGCGGGCCTGGGAGCTCGCACTCGGCGCCCTGGTCGCGGTCGGCACCTCCGCCCTCCGGCGACTCCCCCCGCAGGCCGCCGCCGTCCTCACCTGGACCGGGCTGGCCGCCATCCTCTTCGGGGCCTTCGACTTCACCAGCTCGACGCCCTACCCGGGCTCGCTCGTGGCCGTCCCGGTGGTCGGGGCCGCTCTCCTCATCGCCGGGGGGACCGTCGTGCCCCGAGCCGGCGCCGAGTCGCTCCTCGGCACCTCGCCCTTCCAGTGGGTCGGGCGCCGTTCGTACTCGCTCTACCTCTGGCACTGGCCGATCCTGATCGTCGCCGCCGAACGGGTCGGCAGGACCAGCCTCCCCCTCGGCGAGAGCCTGCTCCTCGTGCTGCTCGCGGTCGCCATCTCCGCCGCCAGCTACACGCCTCGTCGAGAACCCCCTCCGCCACTGGCGGCTGCCCTTCGCGAAGAGCCGTGCTCGGCGGCGTCACCCTCGCCACCGCGACGATCGTGGCCCTGTCGCTGTTGATCTCGTTCAACTCCACCGGGTCTGCCAATCCGAAGATCCGGCCTGTCGCCGACACTTCGACACTTCTCCAAGAGGTCGCCGCCGCGCCCCGGATCACCACTGTGCCCGCCAACCTCAAGCCGTCACTGGCACAGGCTGCCGACGACTGGGGTGGCAACTACAGAGGGCAACAATTGTCGCGCCGTCGGTCATCCGTTCGATCGAGTCTGCACCTTCGACATTCCCCGGAGCACGCACCTCATGGTCCTCTACGGGGACTCGCATGCGATCATGTGGCTGCCGGCATTCATCGACATTGCACGACGCCAGCACTCGGACCTCGTGCTCCTCGCGAAGTCGTATTGTCCGGCCGAGCCGATCACCATCGCGAATTACTACAGGACCGGCCCGCCCAACTCCCCCTTCACCGAGTGCACCGAATGGCACAATTTCGCGATCGACTGGATCGCCGCACACCACCCGAATGTCCTCGTCATCAGCCAGGCAAACAACTACACACGGCCGAATCCGACCGGTGCTACCTCCGTAGCCTTTACTTCCGCCCAATGGGCAAGCGGATTGGAGGATCTCTACGCACTCGTGCCAGCCAAGGTGCGGACCGTCTTCATGAGCGGTATTCCGAGGATCGGGCTCTCGCCGCCTGATTGCATGGCAGCTCATCAGGGGGACATCCGAACGTGCTCCACTCCCGTCCAACGCGCGACATTGCCCCTCGATGCGACCGAACGAACCGTCACGGCCGGCACCCGCATCTCCTATCTGGATGTAACTCCGTGGTTCTGTTCACAGCTGTGTACACCAGTCGTCGACCGTTACGGCATCTATCGAGACGACAATCACATCACGGCGACCTGGGCCCAATTTCTGCCAGCGCGTGCTCGGTAATGCACTCTTTCCTTACTGACGACATCCGTCGTCTCCTTCCTCTGCATCAAGTGATCAAGAGCTTCGACGATTCGGATGTGAGCCCCTATGATTTGCGTCCGAGGGGGAGACGGGTGACGCTGCAGCAGACCAGGATCGTCGACGAGCGGTTCGTCACCGCCGCCGAAGAAGCCGGCACCGCTCCTGACGATCGCCGCTTCCGTCCGGACGTCGAGGGGCTGCGTGCCGTCGCGGTGCTCCTCGTCGTGCTCTACCACGCCAACGTGCCGCGGCTGACCGGCGGCTACATCGGGGTGGACGTCTTCTTCGTGATCTCCGGCTTCGTGATCACCGGGCTCTTGCTGCGGGAGCGGACCGGTGCGGGACGCACCTCGCTGATCGACTTCTACGCACGGCGAGCCCGTCGCATCCTCCCCGCGGCGACACTGGTGATCGTGGCGGCCGTGCTCGGCACCTACGTGGTGCTCGGCGTGGTGACCGGCAACGCGACCGCCGACGACGGGAGGTGGGCGGCGGCCTTCCTCGCCAACTTCCACTTCGAGTCGGTCGGGACCAACTACCTGACACAGACCCGCGCCCCCTCGCCGCTGCAGAACTACTGGTCGCTCTCGGTCGAGGAGCAGTTCTACCTGGTCTATCCCACCCTCTTCCTCCTCGTGGCAGGGGCACGCCGCTTCTTCACCCTCCGAGTCCGGCTCGCCACCGCGCTCGTGGTGGTGATCGGCGCCTCCTACTGGCTGTCGGTGACCCAGACCGCGTCCAACCCCTCGCTCGCCTACTTCTCACCGCTCACGCGGGCCTGGGAGCTCGCGCTCGGTGCCCTGGTCGCGGTCGGCACCTCCGCCCTCCGGCGACTCCCCCCGCAGGCCGCCGCCGTCCTCACCTGGACCGGGCTGGCCGCCATCCTCTTCGGGGCCTTCGACTTCACCAGCTCGACGCCCTACCCGGGCTCGCTCGTGGCCATCCCGGTGGCGGGGACCGCTCTCCTCATCGCCGGGGGGACCGTCGTGCCCCGAGCCGGCGCCGAGTCGCTCCTCGGCACCTCCCCCTTCCAGTGGGTCGGGCGCCGTTCGTACTCGCTCTACCTCTGGCACTGGCCGATCCTGATCGTCGCCGCCGAACGGGTCGGCAGGACCAGCCTCCCCCTCGGCGAGAGCCTGCTCCTCGTGCTGCTCGCGGTCGCCATCTCCGCCGCCAGCTACACCCTCGTCGAGAACCCCCTCCGGCACTGGCGGCTGCCCTCGCGAAGAGCCGTGCTCGGCGGCGTCACCCTCGCCACCGCGACGATCGTGGCCCTGTCGCTGTTGATCTCGTTCAACTCCACCGGGTCTGCCAATCCGAAGATCCGGCCTGTCGCCGACACCTCGACACTTCTCCAAGAGGTCGCCGCCGCGCCCCGGATCACCACTGTGCCCGCCAACCTCAAGCCGTCACTGGCACAGGCCGCGAATGACACGGTATGGACGACGCAACTTGATGGGGCCTGAGTGCGAATCATTTGCAACCATGGCACGGCAACCCATCTGCGCCATAGGCGACCGAGTCCGCCAAGCGGCTGATGGTCGTCTACGGCGATTCGCATGCAGCGATGTGGGCTCCCGCTCTGAATGCCATCGCGAAACAGCAGAAGTGGAGACTGGTCATTCTGTCGAAGATATGGTGCCCACCCGAACCGGTGACCGTCGGCGATCCCGCGACCTGGAAGAACCCCGGGACGCGCGTACGCCAACTGCACGCTCTGGCATCGCTGGGTCATCCATTGGATCAACTCGAACCACCCACAGATGCTCATCGTCACCCAACGCGACGGGAGCTTCTACCATCCGCCTTCCAACACGGTCCCGCAGCCAGACTTCACGATGACCCAGTGGTCCGATGGGTTACGGGCTCTCTTCAGCGCAGTCAGGGTATCCGGCATGAAGAAAGTCGTGCTCGGGGACATCCCACTGATGCCGGAGCGGATTCCGTTCTGCTTGGCTCGGAACACGACGGACGTCCAGTCCTGTTCGTCTCCAAGGAGCGGCGGTTTCGCCTATACCGATCAGCGGAAAGGTCGGCCGTAGAGCAGTCAGACGGTTCCTATATCGATACGACCCTGGCTCTGCTCTCAAACTTGCACGGGTATCATCGGTCATTACGTCGTCTATCAGGACAACGCGCACCTCACGGCTACATTCGCGGCGTATCATTCAGAGAGTCCTGGCAGCGGGCTCGATCTGGCCGAGAGATCGCAGCACTGAACGTGGCACTTGAGGAGAGTCAGGGCCGACGCTCCTCAGGACGACGCAGCCTTGACCAAACTCCGGCAGAGGCTCGGGGATCCCGAGGGCTTCGACACTCCGACGACCGATGCCGGCGATGTCGAACCGTTGGTGGGAGCGGTCGACTGCACGACGGCCGGACCGCTACCCGGCAGGTGGTGCTCGATCCCGTTGCCGATCCCGTTCGCCACGATCGAAGTGAGGTAGGGATCGGTCATCACCGTGACCGTGTAGTGCTTCCCCGGGCGGACCGTCTGCACCGAGGTGGACGAAGCGGGCCACGCCGGAGAGCCGACACCCGGCCCCTCGAGCGCCATCCGCACCCGGTTGGTGCCGACCGGGACGAGCACCAGCGAGGTCGGACCGTAGGTCATGAGGGTCACCGGGGCATCGCCGGCGTGGACGGGGCGGTCGAAGGTGACGTTCAACGTGTGGTTGGACCCGGGTCCCTGCTGCACCGCGTCCCACGTCTCGTGCTGGAGCTGCTGGCCGGGCACCGTCGCGTAGGAGAATCCGGTCGAGACGTACAGCGCCGTGCAGTGGTCGGTCGCGAACAGGGTGCCGGCCGGTGCCCAGTAGGGCAACACGTGCCCTTGCTCGACCAGTGAGCCCACCGAGGTGCCGCTGATCGAGTGCTGGGTGGAGACGAATGACTTCGCCTGCGCCGGGGTCCACAGTGCGGTCGGGGTGATCGCCGCTCCGATGTTCGCCCAGATCCCGAAGAGCGCGACGAACCCGATGACGCCGAGGGCCGTTCCCCGCACCGCCCGGCTGCTCGCGGCGAGCCGGCGCCAGATGTCGACGAGGCCCACGATGCCGGCGAGCGCGAGGAACGGCAGGAAGTCGGCCAGGTAGCGCTCGGCGATGTACCCGAAGAGGAGGACGCCGCTCGCCGCCCCTGCCGCTGCGATCAGCAGCACGCAGGTGAGCCGGACGCGGCCTGCGGCGTGCGGCCGGAACGCCGAGACAAGGCCCCAGACGCCGAGCAGGAAGAGGACCGGCATCGATGCGGTGATGCTCGCCGTCGGATAGGTCTGGTCGAGGACGACGTTCCCGACGGTGCGTGCCGGAGCCGTCGGCAACGAGAGGTACGGGAAGACGGAGCTGACGTGCAGTCCCGACGGCTGGAGGTACGCGGTCAAGGTGCTCGGGAGGAAACGGAGGCCGAAGGAGCTGCCGCCGTTGACGGAGAGGAAGTAGGCACGATGCGCATTGACGTGGGTCCAGACCTGGTCGGCCTCGTCGAATCCGAAGAGATGTCCGAACTTGGCCTCGTTGACCGCGAGCATCACGGCAAGGGGCACCATCCCGACAGCGAGCAGCGGCAAGGCCCACCGCCGTTGCTCGCGACCGCCGAGTCCGGCGCCGAACCATGCGGCGACCAACACCGCCGCCAGGACGCACGCATACCCGGTCGATCCGCGGTCGAGCCCGGCCGCGAGGACGAGCAGCCCGCTCGCGAGCGCCCTCCCCCGCGTGGGGCGCTCGAGCACGCCGAGCAGCGCGAAGAGGACCCCGACGGTCAGGGCCACGCTCCATGCGAGGTCCTCGTGCGAGACCTTCGGAGAGGCTGCGAGGTAGAAGAGGACCGATCCGCAGACGGCCGCCACCAGCGCCCCGTATGCAGCGGCCTCGGCCCGACCGAGCAGCGCGTTGCCGCGGACGAGCACCCGGACCCTCCAGAGCAGCAGCGAGGTGAACAGCCCGGTCACCAGCCAGGCGAGGAGCATCGACGGCGCGGTCAGCTTCCCGTCGAAGGAGTGGGTCACCGCAAGGACGGGCATCCGGAGGAGGGAGGGGAACAGGCCGAAGTAGGTGTAGTCGTGACCACCGTGGACGAAGGCTTCGATCCCGATCGAGCCCTTCGGGAGGTGGAGGTGTCCGTGGAACATCGCACGGGCCTGCAGGTCGTAGAAGTCGTCCGGCGGGAGCTGCCGGGTCGGGTTGAGCGTTCCGGTCCAGAGGTCCCAGAGGATCCAGAGGAACGGCACCGACACTGCCACGAAGCCGACGGCGGCTGCGATCGCGAAGCGACGCGGAGCACGGGAGGCGGACGCCCGTACCCCTCGCCGCTCGGTCGCCTCTCGATCCGGCTGCTCGAGGGTCGGGGTCGGTGCGGTCGTCACCCTGCCCGCCACAGCACGGACCGTTCGGTTCCCGCGACCGAGAGCCACCCCCTTGCGGAGCAGGTACGGCGGCCGTCTCTGTCTGCCGGCTGCCGCCTGACTGCCATACCGTCCGTCCCCCTGCCGATCAGCTCGACCCCCGCGTCAGAACCGTCGCCGGGCGTCGAGCATCGAAGGCAAGACGTTATCCGCTCGGAGAGGTCGGTTCGCATCGCTGGTCCGTCCACCGAGCCCGGCGGGACGCGGGGCGGCTCGTCCTCGGGCCGACGGTCGGTTCAGTCGCCGAGCATCCAGTGGGAGGCTCGCGACGAGTACGTCGTACCGGTGTGGACCGCCACGCCCATCCGGCGCAGCACCCGCCGGCGCTGCTCGAGGCTGCTCAGCAGGAGCAGGCCCGCCACGATCAGCGTGATCCCGAGCAGGACGAGGGGTGAGATGTTGGCGCCGGTGAACGGCAAGGTGGCGGCCGCTGCCGCGGCGGTGGTGGCAGGCGACCCGCCGGCGTTCGGGTCTGCGGTGGTCGAGGTCGAACCGCTGGTCGACCCTGTGAAGGGCAACGCGGACGCGGCAGCGGTCCCGCCGGTCGTCGTCGAGGTGACGACCGAATGGCAGTCGCTGAAGGTACGGCAGCAGTCGTTGCGGCCCTGGCAGGGCTGGATCGTCGAGGTCGTGCTGGTCGAGGTGCTGGTGGACGTGCTGGTCGAGGTACTCGTCGAGCTCGAACTCGTGGTGGTCGAGTTGCAGGTGTGGATCGTGTGGACGTGCCCGAAGTTCAAGAGCCAGGGATTCGGCCCGACCAACGCGTCCGCCTGGATCACGCCGCAGAAGTCGGCGGGGTAGGCGATCTCGAGCACGTCGTTCGGTGAGCCCGCGGGGGCGAACGCAGTTCCGATGACGGTCTGCCCTGGAACGTCGGGCTCGTTCACGTGCAGCTGCCAGATGCAGTGGGGCTGCCCCGGCGGGCAGTATCGTGCAACCGGGACCCGCATGGTCACGACGTTGTAGGAGTCCCAGAAGCGCAGTTGCGGGTGCCGGCCGGCGGGCACCGACGCCGACGCGATGCCGGCGGTCACCATGATGCTTCCGAGCGCGACGAGAGCGGCGGCGGACACCGCAAGCCACCGATTGGCTCTCCTACCTCGACTCAGCATTCACGACCCCTGGTTTCCGCCAGGCCCTCCGCGACCCGCGTACCCGCTCATGCGCCGTAACTTACCGTCAGTCTCCTGGCCGAAAACTGATTCCGCATCCCCAAAATCAGGGAGATTTCCCTGCGTACCGCATGTTACGCCACCCCTGTAGACGGCGCCCGTTCGACAGCAAGGAGACACCCCCTGGTGACGGAGTGTGACCGTCGCTACACGGATGCCCTGGTCGCTCAGCGATCCGCCCGAGACCCGTAACGCGTACTGCTCTCGATCAGTTGGAGCACTTCGATGACCCGGTCCACCGCTTCGTCGACTCCGGTGCCGGCCTCGATCACCAGATCGGGCGCTTCGGGCACCTCGAAGGGGTCGTCGACGCCGGTCAGCGCACCGACCGTGCCCGTCGAGGCTTCCGCGTAGAGACCCTTCGGGTCGCGGGTCGCGCACAGATCGACGGGGGCCGACATGTAGATCTCCGCGAACGGGAGACCCGCACCCTCGAGCAGTCGCCTCGCCCGCTGCCGGGACGTCGCGTACGGGGTGATGAGGGCCACGATCGCGACGAGGCCGGCGTCGGCGAACAGGCAGGCGACCTCCGCCGCCCGCCGGGCGTGCTCCTCCCGGTCCTCGCGGCTGAACCCGAGATCGTCGCTGAGTCCCGGTCCGCAGGTTGTCGCCGTCGAGCCGGTAGGCGGCACGGCCTTCGCCCACCAGGCGCTGCTCGACCGCCGCCGCGACCGTCGACTTGCCGGAACCCGAAAGCCCGGTGAACCAGAGCGTGGCGCCGGAGGCGCCGAGGCCCTTCGCCCGCTCGTCGCGGGTGACCCGGCCGGCGTGCCAGGTCACGTTGGACGACGCCCTGGGTTCCACGACCGGTTCAGTCTGCGCCGAGCAGCATGCCGGCGCCGACCGTGACGTTGGTGTCCTCGGCTGCCAGGACGAACGACCCGGTCTGCCGGTTCCGCCGGTAGCTGTCGTAGAAGAGCGGCTGGGTGACCCGGAGGCTGATCCGCCCGACCTCGTTGAGGGTGAGCGAGGAGGCGACCTCGTCGCGGTGGAGGGTGTTCACGTCGAGCCGGTAATGGATGTCACGTACCACCGCCCGGACCCAGCGCGTCGTGTGCTTGAGGGCGAAGAAGTCCCCGACGGCGACGGGACGATCGGTCATCCAACACACCATCGCGTCCAGATCCTGACCCACCGTCGGTTGGTTGTGCGGCCGGCAGATCATGTCCCCGCGCGAGACGTCGATGTCGTCCTCGAGGCGCAGGGTCACCGACATCGGCGGGTACGCCTCTTCGAGCGGGCCGTCGAACGTGTCGATGGCCGCCGACGCGGGTCGAGAGCCCCGACGGCAGCACGCTGACCTCGTCGCCCGGTCGGAACACACCGCCCGCCACGCGTCCCGCGTAGCCCCGGTAGTCGGGATGGCTCGAGTTCTGGGGGCGCACCACCCACTGGACCGGAAGGCGCGGGTCGATCAGGTTCCGATCGGAGGAGATGTAGACCTGCTCGAGGTAGTGGAGCAGGGAGGCACCCTCGTACCAGGGCATGTTGGCGGAGCGCTGGACGACGTTGTCGCCCTGCAGGGCGGAGATCGGGATGAAGCTCAAGATCGGCCACGTCGAGCCGGCTGGCGAAGGTGGCGAACTCCTCGCGGATGGACTCGAAGACGTCCCGGTCGTAGCCGACCAGGTCCATCTTGTTCACGCACAGCAGGAGGTGCGGCACGCGGAGCAGGGAGGCCAGGAACGCGTGGCGTCGGGTCTGTTCGACGATCCCCTTCCGGGCGTCCACCAGCACGAGCGTGAGGTCGGCCGTCGAGTTGCCGGTCACCATGTTGCGCGTGTACTGGATGTGCCCCGGGGTGTCGGCGATGATGAACTTCCGCTTGGGCGTGGCGAAGTAGCGGTAGGCGACGTCGATGGTGATGCCCTGCTCCCGCTCGGCGCGCAATCCGTCGGTCAGCAGCGCCAGGTCGGTGTACTCGTCCCCGCGCAGCCGGCTCACCCGCTCGACCGATTCGAGCTGGTCCTCGAAGATCGACTTGGAGTCGAACAGCAACCGCCCGATGAGCGTGCTCTTCCCGTCGTCGACCGAACCTGCGGTGGCGAAGCGCAGCAGCTCCATCAGAAGTAGCCCTCCCGCTTGCGGTCCTCCATCGCCGCCTCGCTGGCACGGTCGTCGGCCCTGGTGGCCCCCCGCTCGGTCAGTCGGGAGGCAGCCACCTCGACCACGATGTCGGCTGCAGTGGCCGCGACCGACTCGACCGCACCGGTGCAGGTCATGTCGCCGACCGTCCGGTACCGCACCGTCGCCTCGAAGACCTCCTCCTCGTCGCGGGGGCTGACGTAGGGGCCGACGGCGAGCAGCATCCCGTCACGCCGGAACACCTCGCGGCGGTGGGAGAAGTAGATCGACGGGAGCTCGATGCTCTCGGCCGCGACGTACTCCCAGATGTCGAGCTCGGTCCAGTCCGAGAGCGGGAACACCCGGATGTGCTCGCCGGTCCGGTGCTTCCCGTTGTAGAGGGACCACAGCTCCGGGCGCTGGTTCTTCGGGTCCCACTGGCCGAACTCGTCGCGGAAGGAGAAGACCCGCTCCTTCGCCCGGGCCTTCTCCTCGTCCCGGCGGGCTCCCCCGAAGACGGCGTCGAAACGGAACTCGCTGATCGCGTCGAGCAGCGTCCGGATCTGCAGGCGGTTTCTCGAAGCGCCGGGGGTGGGGTCCTCGGTCACCCTGCCGGCGTCGATCGAGTCCTGCACCGAGGCGACGATCAGCGTCGCGCCGAGGTCGGCGACCACCCGGTCGCGGAACTCGAGGACCTCGGGGAAGTTGTGCCCGGTGTCGACGTGCATCACCGGAAACGGGATCCGGCCGGGCCAGAAGGCCTTCTGCGCCAGCCGGAGCATGACGACCGAGTCCTTGCCGCCCGAGAAGAGGAGCACCGGGCGCTCGAACTCCGCCGCCACCTCACGCATGACATGGATCGACTGCGACTCGATGTTCTGGACCTGGGACAGCTGATACTGACCCCGACCGCCGGCCCCCGTCCCCCGATCCATGAGCGTGCAAATCTACCCCATGAAGCAGGGATTTCGGAACAGGCCGTAGACTCGATCCGGGGTTGTGGCGACGGGCCGCGCACGATCCGGGCCTGCCTCGAGGGCCGGGGGGACGACGATGGGGCCGACAGGCGAAGGACACCGGACCACGCCGACCGGGCCCTCCCCTGCTCCGCGGCCGGCGTCCCGGAGGGAGCGGTCCGTCCCCGGCGGAGGCCAGACGGTCCTCCCGGAACCCGCCGTGGTCCGCCCCGGCGGCGACGCGGACGCAGGGCCGCGGCCGATCTTCACGCCGACCAGATCTCCCAGGGGTTCCTCTCGGTGCTCGGGACCGGGTTCCTCCGGCGCCTCTACCGGCGCATCGGCCGGGAGCCCGGATCCTTCCTCCTCGTCGCCGAGTCCGGTGGAACGGTCGTCGGCTTCATCGCCGGCTCCACCGACGTGAAGGCGCTCTACCGGAGCTTCCTCCTGCGTGACGGGCTCTTGGCTGGCCTCCGGGCGGCGGGGCGGCTGCGCGGCCGGCTGGCGCCGAGCTCTCGACACCCTCGGCCACGCCTCGATCCGAGGGAGCCGGCTCCGGCGAAGGCGCCGAGCTGCTCGCCGTCGCGGTCGAGCCCTCCCAGCAGGGGCGCGGCACCGGGCGGACGCCTCGTCGCCGCGTTCCTCGGCGAGGTCGCGGCGAGAGGAGGGGATGCCGCCCACGTGGTGGTCGGCGCCGACAACGCCGGCCGCGATCGCCCTCTACGAGCGGTGCGGGTTCGTCATGGCCGACCGGTTCGAGCTCCACGCTGGGACGCAGTCGCTCCTCATGCAGTGGGGCGAGGCGGCCCGGCCCGGCGAGCGTGCGGCAGTGAGCGACCCGGTCGTCGGGCTGGTGGCCTTCGCGGTGACCCTCCTCGTGACGCCGCCGGTGATCCTCGCCGCGCGGAGGCTCGGCGTCGTCGACCAGCCCGGCGAGCTGAAACCCCAGGCGGTTCCGGTGGCCTACTTCGGCGGGGTCGCGGTGTTCGCCGGTGCCGCGGTCGGGGTGTTGGCGGGGCGCCCGAGCGTCGCGGTGCCGCTCGCCGGGGCGCTCGTGCTCGGTCGTCGCCGACGACGGGTTCGACCTCCCGCCCGCTGCTCCGGCTGCTCGGTGAGCTGGCGGTCGGCGCGCTCGTCGCCGTCACCTGCCCCCTCCACCTCCCCGGGGTGCCGGGCGCGGTGCTCGTGGTGGTGGTCACCGTGCTCCTGGTCAACGGGGTGAACCTCATGGACGGGCTCGACATGCTGGCCGCGGGGGTGGTGGCGGTCGCGGCCGCCGCCTTCGCCGCCCTCCTGCACGGTGCCGGGCCGCGAGCTCGGCATCGCACTCGCCGCGGCCCTGGCCGGCTTCCTCGTCTACAACCGCCCGCCGGCCCGCGTCTACCTCGGCGACGGTGGCTCCTACCTGCTCGGTACCGCCCTCGCCGTGCTGCTCGCCGACGCCTGGGCACCCGGGGTGCCGCGCTCGGCATCGGCGTCGCCGCGACTCGCGCTGGTCGCCCTCCCGGCCGTCGGAAGTGGCCTTCGCGGTGGTCCGCCGCCGCCGCGGCCGCCGCTCGCTGCTCGCCGGCGACCGAGGGCACCCCTACGACCGGCTGGTGTCCCGGGGCTGGCCGCGCCCGGCCGCCAGCCTGGCCTACGTCGGCGCCGAGACTGCTGCTCGCCTCCGGCGCCGTGCTCGCCGCCCGCCGTGGTTCGACCGCGGCCGCGCTCGCGGTCGACGTCTGGTGGCCGCGGTCCTGCTCGTCGCGGGCGCCTGGCGCGGTCGGAGCGCTCGGCCCCGAGGAGGCGCGTACGTGACGAGGATCTACCTGTCGCCCCCCGAGGTCGGGCCCGAGGAGCGCCGCATGCTCCTCGACGCCTTCGACTCCAACTGGATCGCGCCGGTCGGTCCGGACCTCGACGCCTTCGAGCGCGAGGTCGCAGAGCGGGTCGGCGTCGCCCATGCCGTCGCGCTGTCCAGCGGCACCGCTGCGCTCCACCTCGGACTCCTGCTCGCGGGGGTCGGCGCCGGAGACGAAGTACTGGTGCCGTCGTTCACCTTCGTCGCGACCGCGTCGGCGGTCGTCTATCTCGGCGCGACGCCCGTCTTCGTCGACTGCTCGGCTGTCGACCTGGAACGTCGACCCCGACCTCGTCGCGGAGGAGCTCGAACGACGCGCACGACTCGGGCGGCTCCCTGCCGCGATCGTGCCGGTCGACCTCTACGGCCAGTCGGCCGACTACGACCGACTGGTCGAGCGCTGCGACCACTACGGCATCCCGTTGATCGAGGATGCTGCGGAGGCGCTCGGTGCGTACCTATCGCGGACGCCCCGTCGGCTCGTTCGGCGACGCCGCGGTCTTCTCCTTCAACGGCAACAAGATCATCACGACGAGCGGCGGCGGCATGCTGGTGACCGACTCGCCGACGTTGCATCGAGAGCCCGCTTCCTGGCGACCCAGGCGCGAGACCCGGTTCCCCACTACGAGCACTCGGCCCTCGGCTACAACTACCGCCTGAGCAACCTGCTCGCCGCGCTCGGCCGGGCACAGCTGCGAGGGCTCGAGCACCGCATCGAACGCCGGCGGGCCATCAACGCGCGCTACCGCAAGGCGCTCGGCGGCGTCGCGGGCATCAGCTTCATGCCGGTCGCCCCCTACGGCGAACCCAACTGGTGGCTCACCTGCATCCTGGTCGACCCCGACGCGTTCGGTGCCGACCGCGAGGAGATCCGTCTGGCCCTCGAGGAGGTGGACGTCGAGTCGCGACCGACCTGGAAGCCACTCCACCTGCAGCCGGTCTTCGCAGACGTCCCCACCGTCGGCGGCGACGTCTGCGCCAACATCTTCGACCGCGGCCTCTGCCTGCCGACAGGGTCGGCGCTCACCACCGCACAGCTCGACCGGGTCGTCGAGACGGTCCTCTCCACGGGTCGCTGACGGGTCGCTCCTCCGGCTGGTGTCGTGGCGTCGCACCTGCCGATGCCCGCCCGGGATCGGGACGTGACGCCTGACACGACGGATCCGGGTGACAACTACGTGCCACCCGGATCCGTTGTGATGCTGGTGCCGCCTGCGGGCGGCCTCGTCTCAGGCGATGTGCAGGGTCAGCGTCTTGTACACGGTCGTCTTGACCTTCTTGTACTTGTACTTCCCGGGCTTGACCTCGGTCAGGGTGGGCACGATCTCGGTCACCTGCACGGAGACCTGCGCGTTGGTGCCGGGCAGGACGTGCTTGATGCTCGGGGTGCCGAAGAGCTTGCCGTACTTGAACTTGAGGCCCTTCGGCAGCGCTGCGACCTTCTTCCACTTGAGCACCGCGCCCGCCCCGGCGCCCGAGGTCTGGAAGGTCACTCCCGCACCACCGGGTCCGTACGCCTGGCCGGGGACCGCATCGGGCAACGAGCTCGTCGTGATCTGGAAGCCTGGGGCGACGTAGGTGAAGTGGTCGGTGCCCGACGTGGCCGAGGTGCCGTTCGGAGTGGTCACCGTCACGTCCACCGTGCCGCTGCCCGAAGGCGAGGTCGCGGTGATCTCGGTGTCGGAGACGACCGTGTAGCTGGTCGCCGCGTTGGCGCCGAAGTCGACAGCGGTGGCCCCGGTGAACCCGGTGCCGGTGATGGTCACCCCGGTGCCCCCGGCTGTCGGACCCGAGGACGGGCTGACCCCGGTGACGGTCGGCGCGGCGGGGGCCGCGTAGGTGAACTGGTCACCCGGGGGGTTGGCGGCCGAGGTGCCGTTCGGCGTGGTCACCGTCACGTCCACCGTGCCGCTGCCCGGCAGGCGAGGTCGCGGTGATCTCGGTGTCGGAGACGACCGTGTAGCTGGTCGCCGCGTTGGCGCCGAAGTCGACCGCGGTGGCCCCGGTGAACCCGGTGCCGGTGATGGTCACCCCGGTGCCCCCGGCTGTCGGACCCGAGGACGGGCTGACCCCGGTGACGGTCGGCGCGGCGGGGGCCGCGTAGGTGAACTGGTCACCCGGGGGGTTGGCGGCCGAGGTGCCGTTCGGTGTGGTCACCGTCACGTCCACCGTGCCGCTGCCCGACGGCGAGGTCGCGGTGATCGCGGTGTCGGAGACGACGGTCACGTTGGTCGCCGCGTTCGGCACCGAAGTCGACCGCAGTCGCCCCGGTGAACCCGGTGCCGGTGATGGTCACCCCGGTGCCCCCGGTGTCGGACCCGAGGACGGGCTGACACCGGTGACCGTCGGCGCGGCGGGGGCCGTGTAGGTGAACTGGTCACCCGGCGGGTTGGCGGCCGAGGTGCCGTTCGGCGTGGTCACCGTCACGTCGACCGTACCGCTGCCCGCCGGCGAGGTCGCGGTGATCGAGGTGTCGGAGACGACCGTGTAGCTGGTCGCCGCGTTCGCACCGAAGTCGACCGCAGTGGCCCCGGTGAACCCGGTGCCGGTGATGGTCACCCCGGTGCCCCCGGCTGTCGGACCCGAGGACGGGCTGACCGCGGTGACGGTCGGCGCGGCCAGATAGGTGAACTGGTCACCCGGCGGGTTGGCGGCCGAGGTGCCGTTCGGCGTGGTCACCGTCACGTCGACCGTACCGCTGCCGGCAGGGGAGGTCGCGGTGATCTCGGTGTCGGAGACGACCGTCACGTTGGTCGCCGCGTTCGCGCCGAAGTCGACCGCGGTGGCCCCGGTGAACCCGGTGCCGGTGATGGTCACCCCGGTGCCCCCGGTGGCCGGACCCGACGAAGGGCTGACCGCGGTGACGGTCGGCGCGGCCAGATAGGTGAACTGGTCACCCGGCGGGTTGGCGGCCGAGGTGCCGTTCGGCGTGGTCACCGTCACGTCGACCGTACCGCTGCCGGCAGGGGAGGTCGCGGTGATCTCGGTGTCGGAGACGACCGTCACGTTGGTCGCCGCGTTCGCGCCGAAGTCGACCGCGGTGGCCCCGGTGAACCCGGTGCCGGTGATGGTCACCCCGGTGCCCCCAGTGGCCGGACCCGACGAAGGGCTGACCGCGGTGACGGTCGGCGCGGCCAGATAGGTGAACTGGTCACCCGGCGGGTTGGCGGCCGAGGTGCCGTTCGGCGTGGTCACCGTCACGTCGACCGTACCGCTGCCGGCAGGGGAGGTCGCGGTGATCTCGGTGTCGGAGACGACCGTCACGTTGGTCGCCGCGTTCGCGCCGAAGTCGACCGCGGTGGCCCCGGTGAATCCGGTGCCGGTGATGGTCACCCCGGTGCCCCCGGTGGCCGGACCCGACGAAGGGCTGACCGCGGTGACGGTCGGCGCGGCCGTGGCGGTCAGTGTCCACCGTGGCGTGGGCGCCACGTAGGTCGGGACGCAGCCGATGCCGATGCCGGAGTTGCACTGGTTCGAGGTCGGGTAGCCGTCGAGCACGGTGGTCTGGTACGGCGTGGAGTTCCCGACCGTCGTCGAGGCGACGAACTCTGTCTCGTAGTCGTTGATGACCTGGCCGATGGTGTCGGTCGCGTTGACCGTGTAGGACGCCGAGACGGTCGGCAAGGTCAGGGTGTCGCCACCGGGCACGCTCGCCGCGGCGTTGAGGAACGTCTCGATGTAGGGGTAGGTCGTCTTGTAGTTGCCGGTCATCTGGGCGGTGCACTCGCCCGCCACGTACCCCATAGCCGCGGTGCAGTAGGAGAGGATGTAATCGCCCGACACGTTGCTGTCACCGCCCGTCACCTTGAGCGAGCCGGGGATGAGGGTCAGGCCGGTCGGCACCGACTGGATCGCCGAGTACTGGCCGACCCCCTGGACGGTGATGCCCGAGTTGGAGGCCGGGATGATGGTCTGTGCCGCGGCGGAGGTCACGGTGATCGTCGACCCGAGCCCGCCTGTCGACGGCGCCGACACCCCGTTGCCGGTGTCCTCGGTGACCCCGACCTGCAGGCCCTCGGCCGACACCACCGCACCCATGTAGTGGTTGGTCTCGCTCTGGAGGAAGGTCATGGTCGCGGTCACGCAGCCCGCGGAGGGATAGGTGAACCCGGTCTCGCAGATGGCGATCGTCCCGGTCTGGGTGCCGGTCGTCGAGACGACGTAGGTCCAGTTCCCCGCCGAGCCGGACTGGGTGTAGGCCGGCGCGTAGTCGAGGATGTTCCCGTTGAAGGAGATGGTCCCCCCTCCTGCCGCGGGCTGGGACACCACGGTGAGCGTGGAGGGGTCGACCGCGGGACCGCCGGTCATCAGGCTGAGCACGTTGAAGTTGGTGATCGGCGGCTGCGCGGCGGTGTTCGTCGACGTCTGGGTCCCCGTCGCGTAGGACGCGGTGCCGTCCGCGATCGCGAGTGTCGAGTTGTAGGTGTACTGGTCGGCGCTGCTCGTCGCCGAGGTGCCCTTCGGGGTGGTGACCGTGACGTCGACGACCCCCGTGCCGGCGGGGGCGACGGCGGTGACCGAGTCGAGCGAGTTCTGAAGGAAGGAGGTCGCGGGTGTCCCACCGAAGCTCACGCCGCTGACTCCGAAGAAGTTGGTGCCGTTGATGGTGACCTGCGTGCCGCCGGCAGTCGGCCCACCCGGCGGACTGGCGACCGTGTTCAGCCCGGTCACAGTCGGCGCGGAGAAGACGAAGGTGAAGTGGTCGGCCGACGACGTCGCCGAGGTGCCGGCGCCGTCTGGTCGCGGTGATGTCGACCGTGGCCGATCCGTCCGGCGCCACGATGAACTTCGGAGAAACCGCCGTCATCGACTTGCCGCTCGCGATGGAGAACGACCTGGCCGGCTGGGAGCCGAAGTCGACCGAGGTGACGTTCGAGAACGAGGTGCCGGTGATCGTGACCGACGTCCCGCCGCCCGCCGGACCGCTGTGTACGGAGAGCGCCGTAATCGTCGGAATCGCCGCGTAGGCGGCCGGGATCGCGACGACGGTCAACCCCGCGACGACGAGCAACCCGCCGAGGGTGGCTTTCGCGAGCGCCGACAGTGACAACCAGCGCGAACGGAACACGTCCATGGTTCAAACCCCCCCGGATTCGGTGGCAGGAAAAGGTGCTGCGACTCGGCCATAGGTTCGCACATCGGTCGCCCCTGTGCGAGTGATGGGGGCCCGCGCGGAGAACGGATCCCGGACCGTGCCGTTGACGAAACGCCTCCGCGCCTCCCGGCCCTGCATTCTGTCATGGGTCACGTCACGACCGATCACGATCACCGGTCCCGCGGTGCGGGTCCGAGCGCCGCCGGAGGACCGGTGCCACCGGCCCGCGACCAGGGCCGTTCACGGCCTGGGACGCATCCGGCTGTCCTATGATTGCTCCATGGGAGCCGAGGGGGGTACGGACAGCTCCGGGCCGAGCCGGCCCCGGGCGCTCGCCTTCTACCTGCCCCAGTTCCACCCCATCCCCGAGAACGACGAGTGGTGGGGCCGCGGCTTCACCGAGTGGACCAACGTCACGAGGGCCGAGCCCCTCTTCCCCGGCCACCTCCAGCCGCACATACCGAGCGAACTCGGCTACTACGACCTGCGGGTGCCCGAGGTTCGCGAGGCCCAGGCCGCCCTGGCGGCCGAACACGGCATCTCGGGCTTCGTCTACTACCACTACTGGTTCCACGGGAAGCGACTCCTCGAGCGGCCCTTCGACGAGGTGCTCGCTTCCGGGTCCCCCGACTTCCCCTTCGCCCTCTGCTGGGCCAACGAGGAATGGACACGCAACTGGGACGCCCGCAGCGGCGAGGTGCTGATGCCCCAGTCGTTCAGCGACGAGGACGACCTCGCCCACATCCGGTGGCTCTGCAGGGCCTTCGCCGACGACCGCTACATCAAGATCGACGGCCGGCCGTTGATGCTCATCTACCGCGCCGAGCTCCTGCCCAACATGCGCCGAACGGCGGAGATCTGGCGCGAAGAGGCGAAGCGGTTGGGATTCCCCGACCTCTACCTCTGCTGGGTCGAGAGCAACCGCGTGCCGCCCGGCGGTCCCGAGGCCTTCGGCCTCGACGCCACCGTCGGGTTCATGCCCTTGGAGCGCCGCAGGACCTTCGCCCCCACCGAGGCCTACCGGGGGCACCGCGTCGTCGATTACGTCCGGGCCTTCGAGGCCGACCTCCGCCGGCCGGCACCCCCCTGGAAGCGTTTTCCCTCGGTCATGGCGGGCTGGGACAACACCCCGCGTCGGCGGCACGGGGCCACCCTCTACGAGGGAGCGACGCCGGAGGCCTACGAGAACTGGCTGCGGCGCGCGGTGGCCGCGACGGCGGGTGTCCGCGAGGAGGAGAACCTCCTGTTCATCGTGGCCTGGAACGAATGGGCGGAGGGAAACCACCTCGAACCCGACGAGCACTACGGGCGGGCGTTCCTCGAAGCCACCCGCGCGGTGCTGCTCGATCCTCCCGGCACGAGCACCCAGCGCCGGGGCGACCTGGCACCCGTGCCCGACGAGGAGGCATCGGACGAGCACGCCCGACCCTTCGACTACGTCTACCCGTTCCGCCACGACAGACGCGGTGGCCCATGCCGCCGAACTGGTCCGCGAGCTCCGCCTCGGGCCCCGTCCTGCGGTCGTCGACCTGGGTGCGGGCACCGCGGTGGTCAGCCACCCGCTGCGCGACGCGGGTCTCAACTACCACGGCCTCGAGCTCCACCCCGTGGCGGTGGAGCTCATGCAGCAAGCCGGCATACCGGCGTCGCAGTGCGATCTCTCCGACCTCGACGCACTGCAGTCGACTCTCGACGACATCGGCGACATCGGCGCGTTCATGCTGCTCGACGTAGTGGAGCACCTGCTCGAACCCCACAAGCTCCTCGCCCTGCTCTCGAGCTGGTCGCTCAAGCACGGCGAGCCCACCCTGGTGCTGTCGGTCCCCAACGCGACCCACTTCGACATGGGGCTCAGCCTGCTCTGCGGACGGTGGGTGCCGACCGACCGTGGCCTCCTCGACAGCACCCATCTCCGGTTCTTCTCCGAGGAGACCCTGACCCGGCTCGTCGAGCGTTGCGGCTGGACGGTCGCATCCCGCAACGACTTCAGCTCCCTCCAGTCCGACCAGTACGCGATGGACCTGAACGACGGGCTCCCCTCCGAGATGATCGGCGCCCTGCACGTCCTCGCCGACGCGTGCAACCCGAGCGCGAACGTCCAGCAGTTCGTCTGGACGCTCAAGCCGGTCCCCGTCGAGACCCCTCCCGCCACCTACCTCCAGGCCGTGGGCGATGCCGGGCACATCGAGCCGCCGCCGGACGAGGCGGACCCGGTCCAAGAGGCCAGCAAGGAGGTGCGGAAGTACCTCGTCTCGATCGGGCTGGTCGCCAGCGAGACCAACCGCCGGGCCGCCAAGCACCTCCGCTTCGGGCTCGGACCGCGGTGGAAGCGGACCATCACGAGCGGCCTCGAGCGGTCGCCGCGGGTGGCCTCCGCCTACCGGACCGCCCGTCGCCTGCTCCCGTGACTCGCCGGTGACCCGCTCCCACCCCGAGCCGTGGATGCTCGTGGTCGGGATGCACCGGAGCGGCACCTCGGCACTGGCCGGCGCGCTCGGCACCCTCGGGCTGCGCCACTGCCGGCCCGACGACCGCGTCGAGTGGGCCGAGAGCAATCCCGAGCACTGGGAGAGCCTCTCTCTCACCCTCTACGACGAGCACCTGCTCCACCGTCTCGACGGCAGCTGGGACGCACCGCCCGCACTGCCCGACGGCTGGGAGCGGTCTGCCGCCGTGCGTGCCGCACCCGACCCGAGGGCGGTGCTCGACGAGACCTTCCCCGAACCCGGTCCGTCGATCTGGAAGGACCCGCGGCTCTGCCTGCTCCTCCCCTTCTGGCTGGAGGTCCTCGCCCGACCGGTGACGGCCGTGTTCGTCTGGCGATCGCCGACCGGTGTGGCACGCTCGCTCGAGACGCGGGACGGCATGTCGCTCGCAGACGGGCTCGCGCTCTGGGAGCGCTACAACCGCTCGGGGATCGGCCACCTCGGCGGCGTCGACACCTTCGTCCTCAACTACGAGGCGATGGTCGAGGACCCCCGGCAGACCTTCGGCGAGCTGCTCACCTGGCTCGGTTCGCTGACGCAGTACCGCGTCCTCCGCCTCCACCTGGGACCTCGACGCCGTGTGCGCCGCGGTCAGCAGCGACCTTCGCCACCATGCCTCAGCCCACGACGCGGAGGCCGAGGGCGTCCTGCTCGCGGAGCAGGCCCGCTTGGCCGACTACCTGCGCGCCGTCGGGGGAGGCCACCGGCCGTTCGCACCGGCGCTGCCGGATCCCGAATCCGCGTGGACCACCTCGGTCCTCGCCCATCGTCAGCGCCTCAGCGCTCCGAACCGCGAGCTCGACGAGACGCGTCAGGCGCTCGACCGCACCCGGCACGACCTCGAGTCACGACTGGCCCTGGCACGACAGCAGGTGGCCAACATGGAGGGCTCGACGAGCTGGCGGATCACCGCTCCGCTGCGCGCCGCGGTCTCCGCCATCGAGGACCGCCGCCACTGACCGCCGCGTCGGGCGCGGATCCGGCACGCGGCCGGACGCCGAACCGGTGCGTCCGTGGTCAGCCTGCCGCGGTCCCTGCCGGACCGCCGCGCTCTTGCATCGGCTCGACCGCGTACCGGATCCCCAACCGGCCCCGGGCGCCGTCCCAGAGCCCGCGGCCGATCACCCCGAGACGACGCAGGCGACCTCCGTCCTCGCGGAACATCGCCCGGGCGAGCAACTTCGACATGCTCCTCGGGTAACGCCCGATCCGGTGCTTCACGTGCAGGTGGATCCAGAGCATGTTGCGCGACTCGTAGTAGTACTTCCACAACGGCACTCCGTCACGCTGCCGGACCGCGTCGTGGAAGACCACCGCGTGGTGCCCGACACGCCGCTCGTAACCGGCGTCGGGGATCCGCCACTGCAGGTACTCGGTGTCCTCGGCCCACCAGAACAGCTCCGCCTTCGGCAGCCCGACCTCCTCGACGATCTCGCGGGCGATGACGAAGCCGCACCACGACGGCCAGACCCCGTAGGAGCCGTCGGCCTGCTGGGAGACGGGGAAGACGAAGGCCGAACCCGGATCCTCGGCCGCGGTGGACCAGAGGCGCTCGAGGCAGTGGACCTCGGGTCGCATGTCGTCGTCGAGGACCCAGGCGTGCCGGTAGTCCGACTCGAGGAACGCGCCGAGTGCCGTCGCCCACCCACCGGCCGGTCCGGAGTTGACCTCGGAGCGGACGACCATCAGCTCGATGCCGGGCACCGACGCGGGGTCGAGGTCGACGGCGGGCGTGCTCGCGTTGTCGACCACGAGGACGGCGCCGGGCGGCGTCGACTGGCCGGCGACGGCGTCGAGGCAGCGGCGCAGCGATTCGGGGGCGTTGTGGGTGAGGATCAGCGCCATGATCCGCGGGGCGGCGCGAGGTGCCGACGCAGCTCCCATCCGTTCCGCCCTCAGGGCCGGTGCGCCAGCACGAACCAGCCCGTCTCGTCGCGTGCCGCGTCCACCACCAGTCCGGCGTCGGCGAACCAGGGCTCGAGCTCGCGCCAGACGTACCGATGCTCGACCGGAGCGCTCAGCCGGTCGAACGTGTCGAGGACCAGGCTGTCGCAGCGACTTGCCGCGGTAGGTGTCCATCGGGAGGCCCGACAGCTACGCGATGCCGTGACGGTCACCGAAGGCGCCCGGCGCGACCACGCCGGCGTAGAGGCAGACCGCGATCGGGGCGCTCACCAGTTTGAGCAGCCGGTGCGGAAGGCGCACGGTCACCTTGCGCAGCGCGGCCGCAAACGAGAGCGCCGCCGCGCGCGCACCCCGGGCGTCGCCGGTCGGCTGTAGAGATAGAGGAGGATCCGGCCGCCCGGTGCCAGATAGGTGAGGAGGCGCTCGAAGCCCGCACGCGGGTCGTCCAGATGGTGGAGCACGCCGAGGCTGGAGACGAAGTCGAAGCTCCCCGACGCGAACGGCGCGTGACGCAGATCGGAGCGAACGACGAGCACCGAGGGCATGCCGGCCAGGTTCTTCGCCGCTGCCTCGACCGCGGACGAGCCGTCGAGGGCGACGGTGGCCGCGAGGTGGGCGGCGAGGAAGCGGGTGTAGCGCCCCTTCCCGCATCCCGCGTCGAGCCCCACCCCGCCTCGTAGCGTCGAGAGGTCGACGTCCCGGAAGTAGACCTCGGCGAAGGTCTCGTCCTCCTCGCGCACGTCGTCGAAGGTGTTCCATTCGAACCCGAAGCTCGCGAACGTGGCTGCGGTGGAACCGGGCCCGACCGATCCGGCGCCGCAGTCGAGGTAGCCCCGTTCGGTGCCGAACCGGTGGCCGCACGTGCAGGTGACCCCGCCCTCGTCCGCCCTGACCGCCGCGCCGCAAGCGGGACACCGGAGGCGCTCGACGATCGCCTCCGGAATCGCCTTCGAACCCCCCGTTGGCACAGCCCCGACCTCGCTCACGGACATGGTGACGCCGCTGCACACTACTGCCTCCCGCTCACCGGACCGCACGGCCACCGCGCGCCGTGGTCGCCTCCGCCCGACCGGATCCGCGACGGGACCGGCAGCGCGACCCCTCTCGAGCGGGCCGGTAGTGTGCTGCCGCGCACTCCGGGGGCCGGTCCCGACGAGGCGTAGGGAGCGACCGTGGAAATCCCCAGACTGCAGCGGGCCCTGGGCGATCGAGGTCGAACGCGGCGATGAACGCCGGGCTCCGTCGCATGGTCGGGTACGTGTTCATGAGGAGCCCCGAACAGGTCCAGCACCGGGTGCTGCACGCGCTCGGCAAACAGGGCCCCTGGGAGTCCGGAACCCCGCCGGTGCCGCCACAGGCGCCCGCGGGCATGCGGACCGGTGCGCCCGACTTCGTCGGGATCGGCGCCGCGAAATCGGGTACCACGTGGTGGTTCAGCCTGCTCGTGTCCCATCCCGAGATCCACGTCGAGCACGACAAGGAGCTCAACTACTTCAACGGACCGTTCCTGCGGCACCTCGACGCCGGCAGGTGCACCATGGCCGATGCCGAGGCCTACCGCGAGTGGTTCCCACGACCGGAGGGCACCATCACCGGCGAATGGACGCCGCACTACGCGTTCTTCCGCCAGCTCGTCCCCGTGCTCCGGGCGGCAGCGCCGAACGCGAAGCTCCTCGTCATGCTGCGCGACCCGGTGGAGCGCTACCGCTCCGACCTCTCGCGACCGATGCCGGCGAAGGCGCTCCGGCGGCTCCGGTACCGGTCGCTGCCCAACAGCATGTACTCGAACGTGCTGCAGCCCTGGGAAGAGGCCTACCGCACCGAGGACATCCTGGTCCTCCAGTTCGAGGCCTGCCTGCGGTTCCCGGAGCGATACCTCGCGGACACCTTTCGCTTCCTCGGGGTGGACGACTCGTTCCGCCCGCCGCGGGTCGAGTCGGCGGTCAACACGTCGAAGAAGAAGGCCGAGCTCGACCCCTTCGTCGTGGAGCAGCTCGTCCGCCTCTACACCCAGGACGTGCTCAACCTGGTGGCGCGGCACCCGAACATCGACCTCTCGCTGTGGCCCAACTTCGCCCACCTCGAGCACCTGCCGGCCTTCCCCGCGACTCGGGCCTGATCGTGGGTTTCCCCCACCGCGACGGTCTCGCCGATCGGCAGCGGACAGGGCCGACCCGCCGCCGCCTTCGGTAGCATGACCGGGGTGAAGGGGCAGGTGGACGACCGCACGAACCGCCCCGTCCTCATCGTCGGCCTCCCCCGCTCGGGCACGACCTGGACCGTCCGTGTGCTCGCCAGCGCCGCCGGCACCACCCGGGTGTCCGAGCCGGACAACGAGGACAAGTACCCGTCGGCCCTGCACGGCAAGCGGAAGGTCGGGCGCTACCCGGTGCTGGCGACCGGCGACCGTGCACCGGAGTACCGGCGCCTGTGGGAATGGGCGCTGTCCGGTGCGCGCGAGGGTCGGCGCGAGAACCTGGCCCGCCGCTTCCTCGGACCCGGCGACGTCGATCGCATCCACGACGGTCGGATGGACGCGATGGCCCGGGTCGCCTCGGTGCTGGCCCGTGACCCGGCTCCGGTTCCGGGCGGGATCGGTGCGAGGGTGATCGCGAAGTCGATCCACGCCCAGCTCGCGGTCGAATGGCTCACCTCCGAATTCGACCTGGACGTCCTGGTGCTGCTCCGCCACCCGGCCAACGTGCTCGCCAGCTGGATGGAGGTGCAGCTGAAGGACGCACGCAACTCGACGCTCGAGCGGCGCGGCGAGGTCCGGACCCGCTATCTCGACCGGTGGGGCGTCGGACCGCCGGGGCCCGACCCGCTCGAGCAGATGTGCTGGCGGATCGCGCTCTCTGACCGCCGCGCTGGAAGAGGCCGCCGGGCGGCACCCCGAGTGGAGGGTTCGGAGCCACGAGCGGCTCTGCGTCGATCCGGTCAGCGAGTTCGGTGCGCTCTTCGCCGAGCTCGGACTGGCATGGGGGCCGCCGGTCGCCGAGTTCATCGAGGGCCACGACATCCCCGGCTCGGGCTTCCGGGTGAAGCGGGTGGCGTCCGAGCTCCCCGACGCCTGGCGGAAGAAGCTCGACGCAGCGCAGGTGGACACCCTGCGCCGGGTGCTCGGGCGGTTCCCGATCACCACCTGGAGCGAAGGGGACCTCGAACTCGACGCCTAGCGTTCGCCTAGCGCCGCGCCGGACGAACGCCGTTCAGGACTCCCGGCCCGCGCCGTGACGAGCGAAGTGGACCACCCACCCCGCACGGCCGAGGGGCACCTTCTCGGCGACGAACGCGCCGGCCTCGCCGGCGATGCGGTCGAAGTCGGACACCGTGTAACCGTGAACCCCGACCCCGCGTGCCCCGTAGCGGAGCTTGCGGAGGTTGGTCCGCAGCCCGCCGGACGGGAACGAGCCGATCGCCCGGGGTGCCGCACGGATCATCCGCCCGAGCAGGTCGGCGGGGCGCCCGACGTAGTCGAAGACGCCGAGCGCGGTGGCCGCGTCGTACGCGTCGACCTCGTCGACGTCCTCCCAGCCCCGTTGCTGCACCTCGACGAGACCGGGAAAGGCGCCGGCTTCGCGGCGGGCCAGCTCGACCATCGCGTCGGCGGGATCGATCCCGGTCACCCGTATCCCCTTCGACGCGAGCGGGGCGAACAGGGGGCCGCTGCCGCAGCCGACGTCGAGCACCGACGTGGCGCCGACGGCGACGACCGTGTCGACCGCGATCCGGAGCCGGTCGAAGAGCGGCCCGCGGCCGAGCAGCCGGGCCACCGGCTCGCTCGAGTAGAACGAGCTGAAGCGCCCGGCCCGTTGATGGAAGTAGAACTCGAAGTCACCCTGCGACATCACTGCACGCCTTGCTGCCGTACCGCCTGAGCACCTGTCCGAACACTCCGGCCACCCGGCCGCGGGCCAGCAGCTGCTTGGCCACGGCGAGCGACCGGATCGACCGCGTCGGGGGAAGCGTCGCCCCGAAGTCGTAGGAATGGTAATAGAGCACCGAGGGGCCCGGCGCGGAACGGAGCGCCGCCGACACCGCGACGACCGGCAGGAGCCGCTGGTAGCTCCCCCCGCCGATCGGGAGCGGGCCGGAGGTCAGCACCGGCAGCTCGCGGACGGGCGATCCGGCGCCGAGGCGACTGGTGTCCGAGACGTAGGAGAAGCCGGCCTCGGCCAGCAGGTCGCGGTAGCGGGCGAGACCGAGCCCGGCCGGCACGTCGAAGCGCGGCGAGCGGAACCCGCGCACCGGGCGCTGCAGCAGGTCCTCGAGGGTCTCACGCCCGCGACGGAGCCAGGCGAGCAGCCCCGCCGCCTCGTCGGGGAGCCGCCCGTGGTCGGGACCGTGGCTCGCGATCTCGTGCCCGGCCGCCGCGAGCCCGGAGAGCTCGGGTGCGACGTCGGTCGCGTACCCGCCGACGACGAACAGGGTCACCCGGGGCGATCCCCCGCACGCGGCGAGCATCGAGGCCAGGTCGCCGAGGCCGCTGGAGGCGCCGGCCGGTCGCGGGATCGGCTCGCCGAGCACGGCCATCCCCTCGTACCAGTCCTCGACGTCGACCGTCAGGCACACCTCGGGGCTCACGCGGCCACCTCCAGGGTCGCGTAGGTCGCCCGGAGACGGTCGACCACGCCTTCTTCTGAGAAGCCCGCCACCACCCGCCGACGACAGCGGTCCCCGAGCTCGGCACAGGATTCGGGGTCGTCGAGCAGCCTCGTCACCACCGCGGTCAGCGCGGTGCGGTCGCCCCGGGGGGCGAGCAGGCCGGTGGCCGGATCGATCACCTCGCGCACCCCGCGGATGTCGTAGGCGGCGACCGGCTTGCCCATGGCCGCGGCCTCCATCGCCACTCTCGGAATGCCCTCGCGGTAGGAAGGGAGCACCACCACGGTGGCGGAGGCGAGATAGGGCCGGACGTCCTCCACCGCCCCGACGAAGGTCACGGTGCCGTCCTCGGCCGCCGCGCGGACCTCCTCGTCGGTCAACGCGTCACTCTGGTCGTGCTCGAAGGGCCCGACGTGGACGAAGCGTGCGCGGTCCGAGAGGGCGCCGGCCAACTCGATGAAGTCCGGACAGCCCTTCTCCCGGACCAACCTGCTCACCATCAGCACGATCGGCCGGTCGCCGTCGAGGGCCGGCGGCACGGCGGCGAGGAACCGGTCCATCACGATCCCGTTCCCCACGTAGACGAGCTTGTCCGAACGGCAGACACGGGCCGCCGGCAGCGCCCGCTCGTCCTCGCGGCTCTGGAGGAGGACACGGTTCGCCCAGGCGCAGCACCAGCGCTCGAAGCACCAGCCGAGCACGTTGGCGGTCCACGAGTTGCCCGCGAAGTACAGCGAGCCGTGGATGGTGTAGACGGCCGGCGTCCCGGTCAGCCGCGCTGCGGGGAGGCCGAGGAAGGACGCCTTCGGGGTGTGGGTCTGGACGAAGTCGAATCGCTGTCTCCGCAGATAGCGCCAGAGGCGCACGAAGGAGGTGAGATCGGAGAGCGCGAACTCGCGGCGGATGGGCACGATCTCGACGTCGATCCCCTCGGGCGGGTCGTCGTAGGGATCACCGCTCACCACGGTCCAGCGCACGTCGTCGAGGGACCGGAGCTGGTTGGCGAGGAGCACCCGGGCGGTGAGCGAGGTGGTCACCACCCGGCAGCCGCGCAGACCCGGCGACACCCGCCCCCCGTCCCCTTCGGATGTCGGCGCCATCGCTCACCCTCGTCCCACTCGCGTCGCCGGTGGCCGCAGGCACTTCCACGCCGCGCCGGCCGTCGCGGGCACCCCCCGGAGGATCCGACTCTAGCCGGGCCGTCGCGCGTGCCCCGTCACCGACGCCACGTCGCGTGCCGCAGGCCCCCTTCGCTCAACCACCGATCGAGGGCGTCCACCGCTCGAGCCACGCCTGGAGCGCGAGCACCGCCCAGAGCTCGTGGGCGAGGTCGGCCCTGCCACGGAGATGACGATGCCAGGCCCGGACGATCGGTCCGGGGTCGAGGAGACCCTGCCGTCGGAGCCGGCCCGCGTCGAGCAGGTCCTCGGCCCACGGGCGAAGCGGACCCCGGAGCATCTCCCCCACCGGGAAGCCGAACCCCATCTTCGGACGCTCGAAGAGCTCCGCGGGGACGTGGCGCTCGAGCACCCGGCGGAGCAGCCATTTGGTCTCGCCGTCGCGCAGCTTGACCTCCATCGGTAGCCGCCAGGCGAGGTCGAGCACCGCACGGTCGAGGAACGGGACCCGGGTCTCGAGCGAGACGGCCATTGCCGCACGGTCCAGCTTGGTCAGGATGTCGTCGGGCAGGTACCCGACGAGGTCGAGCCAGAGCATCTGCTCGGTGAAGCCGCCGAGCGCGGGCCACTCGTCGGGCCTGGCCGCGATCGAGACGCTCGGACCCGCCCCGAGCACGAGCGACTCGGCCTCGTCCCAGTAGGAGACCAGCGAGAAATAGGCGTCCTCGGGGCCGGCCGAGCCGAGCACCTTCGCCACCTTCGCCACCTTGAAGGAGGGGTTCCGCACCTCGAGGCGTGGCGAGAGCCTCGCGGCGGCCCGTGCGGCCGTCTCCACCGACCCCGGTGGCACCCGGGCGAGCACGGCACCGCCGGCCCGCCGGAGCGGGGCCGGCAGGACCGACGACCGGCGCCAGATCCGCTCCAGCCAGGCGTGCCGGTTGTAGCCGGCGAAGAGCTCGTCGCCGCCGTCGCCGGAGAGGGCGACGGTGACCTGGGACCGGGCGAGCCGCGACACCAGGTGCATGGGGATCTCCGAGACGTCGCCGAAGGGCTCGTCCCAGATGTCGGGAAGTGCGGGGATCACCTCGGCTGCGTCGCGATCGCTGAGCAGCAGCGGGACGTGCTCGGTCCCGAGGTGCGACGCGACGCGGGCGGCCTCGGCCGACTCGTCGAACGCCCGGTCGGCGAAGCCGACGGTGAAGGTCCGGACCGGGTTGCTCGCATGCCGCTGCATGAGGGCGACGACCGTGCTCGAGTCGATGCCGCCCGACAGGAAGGCGCCGACGGGCACGTCCGCGACCATCCGCGACGCCACCGACTGCGAAAGAGCCGCTTCGAGTCGGTCGGCGAGGGCGGCCGGCGGCTCGTCGAGGGGCCGCCTCCTCGCGGCTTCGACCGCGTCGCGCGCCGACCAGTAGGAACGGGTCGCAGGAGCCTCGCCGGCCGGGCCACCGGATCCGACCGTCGCCACCTCGCCGGGCCGCAGCTTGGCGACGCCCGCATAGACGGTGAACGGAGCCGGCACGCAGTTGTGGCGCAGGTAGAGCGCGACGGCCGCGCGGTCCACCGACCTGGTGAAGCCCGGCACAGCGCAGATCGCCTTCAGCTCGGAGGCGAAGGCGAAGCGCGCGCCGATCCAGCCGTAGTAGAGCGGCTTCTCGCCGAACCGGTCGCGCGCCAGGTGGAGCTCTCCGTCGCGCCGGTCCCAGAGGGCGAAGGCGAACATGCCCTCGATCGCGTCGAGCGCGCGGTCGAGTCCCCACTGCTGCACCGCGGAGACGAGCACCTCGGTGTCGGACCCGCCGCGGAACGGCACGCCTTCGGCGGCGAGGCGGGTCCGCAGCTCGCGGTGGTTGTAGAGCTCCCCGTTGTAGTCGAGGACCCACCGACCGTCGGCGGAGGCCATCGGCTGGGCGCCACCGGGTCCGAGCCCCACCACTGCGAGGCGCCGGTGGCCGAACGCGATCCCGCGGGCCGGATCCGACCACGCGCCCTCGGCGTCGGGGCCGCGATGGACGAGCGTCGCCGTCATGGCGGCGACCTGGCGCTCGAGCTCGGAAGGCTCGGCGACGTGCCTGGGGTCGAAGAGACCCGCGATGCCGCACACGGGCGAAGGCTCCCGCTACCGCCGGGAGCCGAAAACGGGCCGGATCGCGACGCGTCGGCCTGCCCCCGGTCGCTCGATCATCGTCCGATGATCGGCCGCGGCGGGAAAGGTGTCAAGGTCCCGTCGACCGAGAGGTCGCAGGCAGGATCGCCACAGTCCGCCCGTCGGCAATACTGGACCTCCTCGTCGGACGAGGCGTCGATTCGGGCAGGTCGCGATGTGGGGGAAGCCAGAGGCGGAAGGGCGCGTGCTGCCGTCAGGCGACGAAGCAGGCACCGCGCCGGGGGACCGGGCGTTCCGGCCGGATGTCGAAGGACTCCGAGCGGTCGCGGTGGTGCTGGTCGTTCTCTACCACGCCAACCTCCGGATCGTGAGCGGCGGCTACGTCGGCGTGGACGTCTTCTTCGTCATCTCCGGGTTCGTCATCACCGGCCTCCTCCTCCGAGAACGTCGCTCCTCGGGCCGGACGTCGTTCCTCGCCTTCTACGCCGCGACGGTGCCGGCGGATCCTGCCTGCTGCAACCTTGGTGATCGTCGCCACGGTCGTCGCGACCTATGCCATCGCCGGCGCCTTCTACGGCAACCAGACGGCCGTCGATGCGCGGTGGACCGCGGTCTTCCTCGCCAACTTCCACTTCGCGTCCGTGGGGACCAACTACCTCTCCGCACAGCAGCCCCCGTCGCCACTTCTCAACTTCTGGTCACTCGCCGTCGAGGAACAGTTCTATCTCGTCTATCCAGCCGTCTTCGCCGCCCTGGCGGCGCTCCGTGGTTGGTCGCTTCGATCCAGACTGATGGCCGGCCTCGGCGTCATCGTCGCGGGCTCGTTCATCCTCTCGGTGCTGCAGACGGGCACGAGTCCGACCGTCGCCTACTTCTCCCCCTTGACCCGGGCATGGGAGCTCGCGCTCGGGGCACTGGTCGCGGTCGGCACCGAATGGCTGATCCGCCTCCCGTCGCGAGTCGCTGCGGTCATGACCTGGTTCGGCCTCGCTGCCATCGCCTGGTCCGCCGTCGCCTTCAGCGGCTCCACCGCGTACCCGGGCTCACTCGTCGCCGTGCCGGTCGTCGGCGCGGCGTTGGTGATTGCGGGAGGGGTGGGCGTGCCTCGGCATGGGGCGGAATCCCTGCTCGGGATCGGACCTGTCCGCTATGTGGGCAAGCTCTCGTACTCCCTCTACCTGTGGCACTGGCCGATCCTGATCATCGCAGCAGATGCCGCCGGTGTCGTGGGCGCCCCTTTCCGCACGAACATGCCGTGGCTGCTCCTCGCGCTCGTCGTATCCATCGTGACGTACCACCTGATCGAGAACCCGGCACGGCACTCGAGACTGTTCTCCACCCGGCGATTTGTCCCGATCGGCGTCGGGATCGGGCTGGTGACGGTGACGCTGTTGGTGGTAACAGCCCAGTACGAGATACACACGGGGCCGGTGACCGACGCCTCGGCAGCGACGCTCGCCTCCGAGGCTCGGCTCGGTTCGAACGACGCGCTCGCGGTGGTCGAACGCACGGTCGGAGCGGCCGCGAAGATCGGCTCTGTGCCGCCCGATCTCACCCCGCAGCTGGGCTCCGTCTTCTTCGACTGGGGAGGACCGCCGACCCAATGTTGGCCGTCATATGCGGAAACTCTCGTGCCGGCATGCACCTACGGCGATCCGCACGGGGGCCGGACCATGGTCCTCTACGGCGACTCGCACGCAGCCATGTGGTTCCAGGCGATGGACGACATCGCCCACTGGGCCCACTGGAAGCTGGTCATCCTGGGGAAGGGAAACTGCCCGGACAACTTGCTCGCGTACGGGAACCCACCCGGCTACGGCCGACCGGGCAGCGAATTCGCGGCGTGCGACCGATGGCACCAGTTCGCACTCGATCGCATCAACCGGATCCGCCCGGATCTCCTGGTGATGACACAGGAGTTCCGTCCCAAGCCCGACGGGGTGAACTACACAGAGGCTCAGTGGACGGAAGGGCTCACCAGCGCTTTGGACCGTGTCGCCATTCCAAAGAGTCACATCGTCGTCCTCGGGAACATTCCGACGCTCCTGACACGCGGACCATCATGTCTGGTGAGCCATCCCAGAAACGTCCAGGCCTGCTCACATTCTGTTCGGACGCCCCTCACGAAGTTCAACGTCGCCGAGCAGGCCGCATCTTCTGCAGTAGGCGCTCGCTATGTCAGCGCGACCCCGTGGTTCTGCTCCCACGTCTGCACCGCGGTCATCGGGCGGTACGAGGTCTATTACGACCAGTTCCACATCACGGCCGCCTATTCGAAGTTCCTCGAAGGCGTTCTCGCGGAGTCGCTGTCGTTGTCGAACCGATCGTGACCGGGTGCGGCACGTGCCCCGAGGTATGGACGCGCGGTAGTGGAGTGCGTGTTCGGTGTGCGGGCGTCGGTTGTGAGCTGCGGCCCTCTGTGACAACCTGCGGCGTGCCCGAGGCCGACGTCCGATGAGCCTGCGCGACGAGGCGAAGAAGGGCTTCCTCCGCCTCCCACCGGGCATGCGCCGCGGGCTGCTCCATGCCCTCGGCCGCTACGCGCCCTGGGAGGAGGGTTTCGACTTCACACCCCCGCGACCCGCACCCGGCGAGGTGGCCGGGCCCCCCGATTTCGTCGGCATCGGCGTACAGAAGGCAGGTACCACCTGGTGGTACGACCTGATCGTCAGCCATCCCCGCGTGTCGGCCCACCCGGGGCTCCACAAGGAGCGCCACTACCTCGACCGCTTCGGCGCCGTCCCCTTCTCGGCGGCGGACGTCGCGGGGTACCACGGCTGGTTCCCGCGTCCTCCGGGCACCGTCACCGGCGAATGGACGCCGGACTACTTCTCCTATCCCTGGGTGCCGCCCCTGTTGCGCCGCGCCGCGCCGCAGGCGCGCCTCCTCCTCTTGCTGCGCGACCCGGTCGACCGGTTCCGTTCGGGCCTCGGCCACCTCGAGCGCCTCGGGCTCCCCCGCGACGCCCCGGCCGTCGCCGACGCGGTCGAGCGGGGCTTCTACGCCGCGCGCTCGGACGGTGGCTCGACGAGTTCCCGAGCTCCCAGCTGCTCGTCCTCCAGTACGAGCGATGCGTGGCCGACCGTGATCGCGAGCTCGACCGGACGTTCGCCCACCTCGGTCTCGATGCGCACCGGCCGCCGGCGACCGTCGGCGACGCGCCGCCACGCGAGACGAGGGCCTCGCTCGACGACGAGGTGCGCGGGTTCCTCGTCGGGCTCTACGAGGACGACGTCACGTCGCTCGCCGGACGCCTCCCCGACCTCGACCTCGCCCTCTGGCCCAATTTCGCCTACCTGGCGTCGGGAACGGCCTCGCCGGAGCCGCTCGGCGGAGAGCTCGCCGACCGATCGCCGGTAGCGGGGGTTCTCGCCCATCCGCCCGCGGACGCCGTCCCAGAGCCCGTGCACGATGGCCGACCGCTCCGCGCGGCCGCGCGCGACCTGGAGCTGGCGGACCGCATAGGCCAGCTGCCAGGCGTACCAGCTCGGCCGGCCGTGCCGGCGCACCAGGGCGAGCGAGTTCCGGGCGTGGTAGTAGCGCCGCCACGCCTCGGAGCCGTCGGTCGGCCGCCGGTCGCGGTGCGCGGCCTCCCTGCCCTCGTCGGTCTGCTCGGCCGCGACGAGTCGTGCCGCCTCGCTCGTCGAGGAGGACGTCGAAGCCCGCCTCGCGGGTCCTGCAGAAGAAGTCGAAGTCCTCGAGGCCGAAGAACCACTCGGGGTCGGGCAGCACCCCCGCGTCCACGACCGAACGGGAGACCAGGGTCGCGCCCCAGCAGGCCACGTCGACCCGTTGCAGACCGGCCGGACGTCCGGCCGGGGGGACGACGTTGAGCGTGTGGGTGCCACGCCCGACGAAGACCCGACCGTAGGCGACGACCGCGCCGACCGGCCGTCCGTTGTCCGTGCGGTCTTCGAGCCGGTCGACGAGCGCTCCCACCCTCGGTCGGGGCAGCGAGAACAGGCCGACGTCGTCCTCGCACAGATAGATCCACTCGGTGGCGGTCTCCGAGGTCGCCGCCAGCAGCCCCGCCCGGAAGCCCCCGGCAGGACCGGTGTTCGTCGGCAGCCGGACCATCCGCACCTTCGCCTCGAGCGCCGGGTCGTCGAGACCGCCCACCCCGTTGACCACGACGACGACCCGCTCGGGCGCGAAGCCCTCGACCTCGATGAGCGAACGGGTGACGTCGCCGGCGAGACCCGGTCGCATGTGGGTGAGGACGACGGCGGTCACCGACGGCGGCGGCGCCGACGCGGATGGCACCGGCGCGTCCGCCCGATCCGGGGAGCGCGCCGCGGTCATCGGCGACCTCCGACGCTACGATGTGCGATCTCGACGCCCTGCTCACCGGCGCCGGGGAGGGGCCGTGGACACCTCGGCCGACCGAGGAGGGGCTTCGTGGAGGCTGGTGGCGACACGGCCACGCGGGCGGTGCCGGCGAGGAGCGGGTGCCAGGTGATCAGCGTGGTGGTGCCCGTCCGTGACGCGATGCCCTGGCTGCCCGAGCAGCTCGACGCGTTGGCATCCCAGGTGTGCGGGACCGCGTGGGAAGTGGTGGTCGCCGACAACGGCTCGACCGACGACAGCGCGGCGGTCGCCGCCGCGCGGGTGAGCACGTCCGACCGGTTCCACTGGGTCGACGCCTCGGCGCGCCCGGGGCCGGCGGCGGCGCGAAACCTCGGGGTCGCGTCGGCCCGGGGCGAGCTCCTCGCCTTCTGCGACGCCGACGACGTGGTCCGCCCGGGGTGGCTGGCCGCGCTGGTCGACGCGCTCGCGGACGCCGACGTGGTGGCGGGCGCCTACGACTTCGGCTCCCTGAACGGCCGCGGGCCCACCGCGCCCCGCCCCGCGGCCACCGGTCAGCTCGGCTTCCTGCCCGCGGGGCTCGGCGCCAACCTCGCGGTCCGGCGCGCCGTGTTCGACGAGGCGGGAGGATTCGCCGAGGAGCTGCGGGTCGGCGAGGACGTCGATCTCTGCTGGCGGCTCCAGCTGGAAGGCTGCCGGTTCGCCCTCGCTCCCGACGCGGTCGTGGCCAAGCGGGACCACCCCGACGCCGGCACGGTGTTCCGCCACGGCGTCACCTACGGTCGGAGCGGGCCCGAGCTCTACCGCCGGTACCGCGGACGTGGCGCGCGCCGCGATCTGCTCGGCGCAGCGAAGTCGTGGCTCTGGCTGGTCGTCCACCTGGGACAGCTGGCGCGTCCCGGTCCCGCCCGCAACGAGTGGGTCCACGCCGCCGGAGTACGGGTCGGCCGAGTGCTCGGGTCGGCTCACCAGCGTGTCGTCTTCCCCTGACCCGATCAGTCGACCTTCCAATCCGCACCGACGTAGACCGGCGAGAAGACCATGACCCCCTCGGGCAACTTCACCTGGTCCGGCCCCATCACGTCGAAACTGGTCACCGGCCGCCACGGAAGCAGCGGCTTTCCCTTCCCGCGAAGGTGACCCGACATCGCCGGCCAGAGCGAATAGCGGCCCTTGGCGAGCGGCAGATGGTGCAGCCGGCACTTGAGCTCGAAATCTCCCGCGGGGAACGAGCCGCTGTAGCGGACGATGAACATCGGGAACGCGGTTCCCTGCGACACCCCGATGAAGAAGTTGGCGTCGTAGGCCTCCGGCGCGTTGAGGGTCAGCGCGATGTCGACGTCGCTCTCCGATCGGACCTGACCCCCGTCGGCCGCGTTGATGTCCACCTTGAGCACCTGGACCACTCCCTCGTTCGAGGTGGTGAGGGCCGCGTTCTGCTGCACCGCCGAGCGATACCGGCTCACGACCTCCTTGGTGGGCCCCATCGCCTGCATCGTCGCATCCGCCAGCCAGATCGCGCGGTCGCACGACGCCTCGACCGACGCGAGGTCGTGCGACACGTAGAGCAGCGTGGTCCCCTGGCGGACGACCTCGCCGATGCGCCGGAGGCACTTCTGCTGGAAGTTCGCGTCGCCGACCGCGAGCACCTCGTCGACGAGGAAGATGTCCGGTTCGAGGAAGGCGGCGATCGAAAAGCCGAGCCGCATCTGCATCCCCATCGAATAGAACTTGACCTGCCGGTCGATCGCGTCGTTGAGCTCCGCGAAGGTGACGATCTCGTCGAACCGCTGACGGATGACCTGGCGACCCATGCCGAGGACCGCCCCGTAGAGATAGACGTTCTCACGACCGGTCAGCTCCGGCTGGATGCCGCTGGTCACCCCCAGCAGCGCCCCGATGCGGCCCTGCACCGAGCATCGCCCTGCCGACTGGTAGGTGACCTGGCTGATGACCTTCAGCAACGTCGTCTTGCCCGAGCCGTTGATGCCGATCAGCGCAAGGGTCCCACCCGGCTCCAGGTCGAAGTTGATGTCCTTCAGCACCCACCGGTACTCGTAGCGCCCGCGCTTGCCGATCGTCTTCCCGATCCGCTTCATCTGGTCGTAGAACTTGGGGACGGTCCGGTCGGCGCGGAATCTCTTCCAGACCTGCTCGACCTGGATCGTCCCGTCAGGCAATGTCGGCAAAGTTCACCTCGAGACGCTTGAAGGTCCGGTAGCCGAAGACGAGGTAGAGCACCGCGCCGAGCGCCCCCACGCCGATCACGTTCCACGTGGGGGACTGCCCGAGCAGCATGGTCCGCCGGGCGTTGTCGATCACCGGTCCGAGCGGGTTGAAGAAGCTGTAGACGAGCTGCAGGTTGATGACCAGACCGCCCACCAGATGCGCGGGATGCAGGACGTGGCCGTGCTGCACCACCTTGTGGACCAGGTGGCCTCCCGAGATCCGGTAGCTGGTCGGGATCTTCGAGAACGGCCAGATGACCGGCGTCAGGAAGAGCCCGAGCGACGTGATGATCGGCAGCACCTGGACGAGGTCGCGCATCTGGATGACCACGCTCGAGATGGCAAGCGCCACCCCTGCGGCGAAGACGATCTCGATCAGCATGAAGAGCGGGACCCACAGTGAGGTGAGCCTCGGCGCCCGGCCGAAGTACACGAACAAGATGACCAGTGGCACCCACGACAGCACCGTGTTCAGGGCCTGGACCAGCATCGTCTCGAGTGGGAAGCACTCGCGGGGGAACTGGGTCTTCGCCAGAAGCGCCTTGTTGGTCAACAGGGCGTTCCCGCCCTGGCCGAGCGCGGTCGAGAAGAAGTTCCAGCAGAGGATGCCGATGAAGGAGAAGAGCGCGTAGGGAAGGCCCTCGCTGCCGAAGGTCTTCACCTTGGAGAAGATGATCACGAAGATGACCAGGGTGAGGACCGGGCTCAGGACGGCCCAGAGCACGCCGAGAGTGGCCTGCTTGTACTGCGAACGAAAGTCCCGTTCCGCCAGCGTGTAGATGATCTCCCGATGCGCCCAGAGCGAGCGCACCGACTCGACGAAGCGCACCTTGTGGGAGTAGAAGAGCTCCGGCGGGGGCTCCTCGGGGATCGCCGCGAGGTCGGGGAGGACGAGCGTGCCGGCGCCTGAAGGATCAGGACTCGTCATCGATCGATGCTACCCCCCTCGGGCCCCCCCCGGCCCCCTGGCCGTCTCCGACAGGACGACTACCTCGAGCCCACCTACGTCAAGCTCGAGGGAGAAGCTTATCGCGGCGGTACCGGTGAAAGCCATGTCGGGCAGGGTGATCTCGTCGTGTCGGACAGGCCATCTCGCCACGTCGGGCCGGGTTTTCGGGCCGGGTTTTCGGGCCGGCGATGTCGGTCGCGGCGCCAGGCGCTCAGGTCCGCGGGGCACCCTCGGCTGGCTACCATCAGCCCGTGACGGCACGAGGGGAGGCGACCGCTCCGGGGCCGCCGGGCCGGATCCGTGTCCTGGTCGCGATCAAGACGCTCGGGCCGGGCGGGGCCGAGCGTCTGCTCGCCGGCTTCGTGGCGAGCGCCCGTGGCGGGCCGTACGCCTACGAGGTCGCCTACGTGATGCTCGACGGCGCGGCTCTGGCGCCGGACATCCGGGCCGGAGGCACTCCGGTCCACGGGCTCGGCGCGACCTCCAACCTCGACCTGCGATGGATGGGCGCCTTTCGCCGTCTGCTGGCGGCGGGCGACTTCGCGATCGTCCACTTCCACCTCCCCTACACCGCCGCGCTCGGCCGCCTGGTCGTCGCGACGCTCCCCCGCCGGAAGCGGCCGGCGACCGTCTACACCGAGCACAGCCTCTGGAACAAGGTGTCGCCGCTGGTGAAGGCGCTCAACCGGGCGACCATCGGTCGCGACGCCGCACTCCTCGCGGTGTCGGACGCCGCCTACGACGCGTTGCCCCCGGCTCTCCGACGGAGGGCCCGGGTGGTGGTCCACGGTGTCGACCTTTCGGCGTCCCGGGCGATGGCGGACCGGCGGGACGAGGTCCGGGTCGCGGTACGGAGCGAGCTCGGCGTGCCGGAGGGGGAGCTGCTCGCGGTCACGGTTGCGGGCCTCCGCTCCGAGAAGGGCTACGACGTGCTGCTCGAAACCGCCCGGGTCCTCGACGATCGGCATCTGCCGGTGCGATTCGCCGCGGCGGGGACCGGCGTGCTCGACGCCGAGCTCACCGCGAGCCTCGCCGAGCTCGGCCTCTCGGACCGGGTCCGGCTGCTCGGGCACCGCGACGACGCGCTCGCCCTGATGACCGCGGCGGATCTCGTCGTGCTGCCCTCGCGCCAGGAAGGGCTGCCGGTCGTCCTGATGGAGGCGACGAGCGTCGGGGCGCCGATCGTCGCGACCGCGGTCGGCGGCGTTCCCCAGGTGATCACCGACGAGGTGAACGGCCTCCTCGTGCCTCCCGGCGAGCCGGACTCCCTCGCGAGGGCCGTCGACCGCCTGGTCGCCGACCCGCTGCTCCGCCACCGGCTCGGCAAGCAGGCGATGGCCGACGCCTCGCGCTACGACATCACCCGTGCGACCGCCGAGGTCGAGGGGGTCTACGACAAGATCCTCGACCAGCAGACGTGAGCCGGCGGGGGCCCGGCGCGGGACCGGTCCTCCGGTGCGATCAGACTGCGGGCTCGCCCACGACGCGCCGGGCGAGCCGGGCGACCTGCTCTTCGACCACCTCGCTGGTGAAACGCTCCACGAAGAGCGCATGGGCCCGGGCGCTGAGCTCGGCACGCAGGACCTCGTCGCCGAGCAGTCGCGCACACGCGCCGGCGAGCTCCGGCGCGGTGTCGCCGAGCAGCAGGTGGACGCCGTCGTGGGCGCCGAGGCCCTCGGCACCGAGCGTGGTCGACACGAGCGGCACCCGATGGGCGAAGGCCTCGAGGATCTTGAGACGCGTCCCGCTCCCGTACCGGACCGGAACGGCGACGACATCGGCCCGGGCGAGCTCGGCAGCCATGTCGGGCACCCGACCGACCACGACGGTTCGTGGCGGGTCGTGGAGGGCCGCCACCTCGTCGCCGTGCTTTCCGACCAGGCGGATCGCCGCGTCCGGCACCCGTGCCCGGAGAGCCGGGCCGACCTCACCCGCCAGCCATCGTGCGGCGTCGATGTTCGCCGGGTAGGTGAGCAGCCCCTGGAAGAGCACGGTCGGCGGCGACCCGACCGCCAGACGTCCGACCGGGTCGGCCGGCTCCGGATAGCCGTTGGGGACGACCGCGGTGTGCGCGATCCCGTGCGCGCGAGCTCGCGCCGCATCGAGCTCGCTGCAGACGACCGTCGCGGCGGTGCACGATCCCACGCGGCGATAGAGCCGCCGCCACCGCCGGACCTCTTCCTCGGACACCAGCCTCGCGGCTGCGCCACGCAGGCGATCCGCGAGCCCGGTGCGGGTCCGGGGAACCGACAGGCGCGCCTCGATCTTCTGGTCCTCGAGGTCGTCGAGGTCGACGACGACAGCGGGGACGGCCGGCTCGCCGGCGAGCACCCAGGCCCGCGGGCCGAAGCACCAGATCAGGTCGTAGGGGCCCGTCGTGCACCGGTCCACTGCGGCCTGCACCCTCGCGCGGTCCCGCCAGGGCAGGCCCATCGGCATCGACGGCCGCACGAGCGTCTCCGCCAACGCGAGCCCGGCGGGCGGCCGGTTGTCGAACCCGATCCGCTCGACACGGGTGAGGCCGAGCGAGTCGTCGGCCGGCCCGTCGTCGGATCGAAACCGGGAGACGACCGACACCAGTTCGGTCTGCCCGCACCGGAGCAGGCCGCGGAGGACCATGGCCAGCCGCATCCGCGAGCCTGCGTCACCGGGCCAGGGCCACTCGCCGGCGATCACCAAGGTCCTCATCGACGTCCCCCGCTCGTTCCGTGGCCGTGGTGCCGCCCGGCCGGCCGATGGTACCGGAGGGTCGAGCGAGGTCCCGGTGGCGCGCGCGGCGTCGTGCGCGGTGGCGCTCGGCGATGCAGATGCCCGAACAGGGCCGGGAAGAGCCCGTGCCTCCTGGTAGGGTGATCCGGCCGGCGTGGCCGGCGGCGGCAGGGGGGGCCGCACGATGACCGACCACACCTCGGGGCGAGGGATCGTCCAGCCGATCACGGGCGGAACGAGCCGGACGGCCCCGCTGGTGCTGCACGTCATCCCCACCCGGCGCGCCCGCGGCGGTCAGCGCGAAGCCCGCGCGCTCGCCGACCATCTCGACGCCCCCGGCGTGCGCGATCACCGGGTGCTCAACCTCTTCGACGGCCCGGCGGACATCGCTGCCGACTTCTCGCTCGACCATCCCGGTGGGGACTCTCCAGCCGTCGGCTTCGACCCCCGTCTCGTGGTGCGCCTCCGTTCGGCTCTCTTCCATCTCGACCCTGCGATCCTCGTCGCCCACGGGAGCGAGACCCTCAAGTACCTGGTACCCGCGACCGTCTTCGGGCGCCGCCCGATCGCCTACTACGCCATCGGGACCTACTCGGGATCGCCACGACGTCGCCCAGATCGAGCTCTGGAAGCGGCTCCTGCAACGGCCCGACGTGATCGCCGCGGAGGGCGAGGAGGTCGCGGCCGAGTGCGTGGAGCGCTTCGGCGTCCCCCCGGAGCGGGTGGCCGTGGTTCCGAACGGCCGGGATCCGGACGAGTTCCGGCCGGGACCGGCCCACGACCCGCCGGTGCTCTCCTTCGTCGGTGCCCTCACCCCCGGAAAGCGGCCCGACCGCTTCGTCGAGGTGGCGCAGGCATTGCGCGACCGGGGTGAGACCTTCCGGGCGATCCTGACCGGCGGCGGCGAGCTCGCCAGCCCGCTCGTCGGGCCCGCGGCGGGTGCCGGCGTCGAACTCGCCGGGCCGAGCGACGCGGTGGCGGACCGCATGCGCGACGCCGACATCTTCGTGTTCCCGAGCCGGCCGGCAGGCGAGGGCATGCCGGGGGTCCTCATCGAGGCAGGGCTTTCCGGCCTCCCCGTCGTCGCGACCGCGGTGCCCGGCGTGGCGTCGATCGTCCGCCACGGCGAGACGGGGTTGGTGGTGCCGGTGGACGATCTTCCCGCGATGGTCGATGCGGTCGGACGCCTCGTCGCGGACCGCGAGGGCCGGGCGGCCATGGGGCTGGCCGCGCGCCGCCACTGCGTGGGCAGCTTCAGCCTCGAGGCGGTCGGTGCTCGGTGGCTCGCGCTCCTCGAGCCGCTGCTCGCGGCCGCCCGATCAGGCCGGAGCTGACCGCCGCTTCTCGCGTACGGGCGGAGCGCCCGAGCCGGCAGACCCGCCGGGACCGCCGTCAGGGATGGACGGGTTCCGCGGAGCCGGTGTCCTCGACCTCGGGGAGCGCTCCTTCCCGCCGTGCCTTCTCCCTCTCTGCCGCGGCTGCTTCCACCGCGGCGCGCAGTCTGAGCCGCGCCCTGCGCCGCAGCTCCCACGGGTACCAGGGCGGCGATCCACGCGGAGCGCGCGGAATGGCGAACAGGACCAAGAAGAACGGCAGGAGCATCACCCGCTCACGCTCGATGAGGCCCAGGTTCCCGAGGGCCGCGAACGTGTAGATGAAGACGACCGAATAGACGAGGCACAGCATCACGTACGGACGGGCGAACGCGGCCCGCGGGACGATGCGGAGCTGTCGCAGCGACGCCGCGATGATCACGATGATCATCGCGTTCTCGAGCGCAGCCACCCGCTGGCCACTGCCGTGCGCCTTGATGGGCAACGGGTTGAACAGCACCTCGTACAGGTCCCGCGGATACGTCGCCGGGTCGCTCGAATAGGGCACGCCACCACTGCCGTGGCCGGCCCCCACCCCGACCGAGTTGTGGGCGTTGACCGCCTGGAGCGAGCTGGTTCCGCCGAAGTGCAGATAGTGCACCGTCACGACGAGCGAGATCGCGACGAGTCCGCCGAGGAAGATCGAGGGCCACCACGCGTTTGACGCCGGCGTGGGCGCGGCGCACGGCAGCCGTCGGGACCATCATCGCGACCGCGAACCCGCTCAGGACCAGCAGCAGCTCGTTGGGCCGGATGTAATAGCCGATGACCGCGCCGGGGATGACCAGCACCACGCCTCCGCGCTGCCGGGCGATCATCTTCGCGGCGCCGTAGGCACAGAGCCCGAGGGAGAAGGTCATGATCGCCTCTTTGCTGACGTCCGCGGTCCAGAAGATCAGCGACGGCAGGAAGAACAGCATCAGCGCGTACCGCCGGTGGTTGGCACCGGGGAACGTGGTGGTGAAGGCACGGTAGAAGAAGATCGTGCCGATGAAGGAGAGCCAGCTGAAGACGAGGAAGGTCGCGGTGAGGTTGATGCCTACGATCGCCATCACGATGCCGTCGGCGATGCTCACCGAGCCGTCGTTGACGATCTGGCGGAGGTTGGCTCCCGCCAGAGTGAAGTTGAAGTGGCGGAAATTGGGCGCGAGCAGCGCACCCTGGTGCGTGTAGCGGGTCCAGTCGGCGATCCCGTGGTAGACGTGGTCGACGACGTAGATCTGGATCGGTGCCGCCAACAGGTGGAGGATGAGGGCGGCGGTCATGATCCTCACCAGCCACTGGTTGCCCTCCGCGTAGGCCGTGCGAAGGATGATCACCCGGCCCAACCCGAACAGGACCACCCCGACCACCAGCGCGACGAAGGGCTCCGAAGGGAGCTGGACGGCAAACAACATCGGGGCCGCCGGACCCGCGGTCAGCTTTGAGGGTGCGTGACGCCGGCAGGCGAGTACTCGGCGGTCACCTGCTCGGTGGGATCGACCGGCAGCTCGGCCCCCGGCGCGGCCATGGCCTGTGCGGCCGCGTGCACCTGGCGGATGTCGCGGCGTGAGAGCTTGACGTTCGTGAGCACGAGGCCGAGCACCGGTGCCTCCATCCGACGGAGGAGCTCGCCGGCGCGTCGTGCGTCGTCGAACGTGGTGAACCAGCACTCGCCCACCACCAGCACCACGTCGACGGCATGGGAGAGTGCCTCTGCGTGGTGCACCGCGAGGAGCGGGGGCGCCTCGACGACGATCACGTCGGCGATGCTGCGCGTCGCCTCGATGACCGCGGGAGCCCTCGTGACCAGCTGGCCGCTGTTGTCGACGAAGTCGCCGAGCGGGAGACGGAAGACGTGTTCGATCCTCGACGGCTCGAGACGGGCCTCGACGTCCTCGGGTCTGATCTCACCGGTCAATCGTCCGGTGGGGACTGCCTGGCGGCCGGATCCCAGCTCGGCCGTGCTGATGACGACGGCACGCTGCCCGGCCTCTGCGTGGACCGCGGCGAAGTTGGCGGCGACCTGAGGGCGGGTCGGCTCGGGTCCGGCCGACACCACGAGCACCACCTGGCGGGAGCCGATCGACTCCGACGGCGAAGATCCCTCGGACGGAGGCGACCCGGGCCCGGGCATTCCGGTCGCGGGACCCTTCGAGCCGTTTCCGTTGGTCGCCTGGGCGAGCGCGCCGCCGAGCAGAAGGTCCATGTTGTTCGACGGGCCCGTCCGCTTGGCGAGCGCCTCGAAGAGCACCGACATGCGGAGCATCCGGTAGGCCTCCGACGCCACCGATCCGGGATCGGCGACGACGTCGAGATCGAGGGAGGGCTCGGACCGTTCGTGCGGTCTGCCGGGTATCTCCGCCACGACGGGATATCCGAAGGTCGACTCGGCCCGCTCGCCGCTGCGGATCCGCTTGTCGAAGAGCTCGCGCGCGAGGACGATGAGTGCGGCGATCAGCAATCCTGCGCCGAGGCCGACCAGCACACGGATCTTCCGGCTGGCGATGACGCTGGACTTCTTGCTGCTCTTGTGCGCGAGCTTCGGCACCGCTGGTGTGACCACCTGGTATCCGATGGACTCTGCCGTCGGGGTGCCCGAGGAGCCCGCCTTCTGCGACTGGTGCTGTGCCGCAAGGTTCACCAGATAGGCGCCCAGCTGGTTCGAGTACTCGTTGACGAGGATGGCCGCGCCCGCCGCACTCTTCGCCCTGGCGACGAGCATCACGGGCGCCGTCTGCTTCCCGTGCTTGGTCGTCTTCCCGCTCGGCTCGCGGCCAGCAACTGCGGCAGCGAGGTAGCTGTTCGACTTCATCCCCACCGCGGTGAGGGTGTTGAGACGAACCGCGGTGCTCGATCGCGTAGAACTGGATCTGCGCGTCGGTCACCCCGCCGGTCAGCGCGTTCGAACCTCCGGTGGGCGCGGCGCCGACCACCATCGAGGCCTGCCACTTGGTGGCGTCGGCCGCCGCATTGGGAGCCTTCTTCGGCGAGCTCACCGGAATGAGGACCGCGATCACGGCACCGATGAGCCCGAGCGCGAGGAGCAGGCGCCAGCTGCGGCGGAGCGCCCCCATGTAGTCGATTGGCTCCATCGATCTCCCCACTCCCCTGCCCGGGCCTGCCTGAGGCAGAGAGCAATCCTACACCGGGGTTCGCGCGCTGAAACAGCACCTCCAGCCTGCGAAACGCACCCAGCTTCCCCAGGTTCTTCGGCCTGCGGCCCTCGGCGACGGAGCACCACAGCCGACCACGACGGACGAAGACCGTGGCCGATCGCGACGGCCGATCGCGGTTGGCAGGGCCATGCGGGGCATCGTCGCGAAATGAGGGCTTTCCGGGCTGGCCACGCGCAGCCGTCCCCTGCTCGTCGACACGCACGGCCAGATGACCGCAGGTGTGGGCGCCCGGGCGCGCCGATCAGCCGCGGCTCGTCACTGCGGGTCCGCTCCGACCACGGCGGTCCTCCGCGCCGGCGCGAGCAGCGCCGACCGCGAGGCCAGCATCCGAACCCGACCGGCATGGCCGTCGACCATGCCGGTCGACCATGCCCGTCGACCATGCCCGTCGACCGGTCACCGAAGCGACACCCCGCCGATCCGAACGGGAGACGACGACCCACACGGCCGGAAGTGCTGATATGTCGGTTGCGCTGGCAATTGCCGTCGCCAATCCCCAATATTGGGGATGGCAACTCGGGTGGCTGGTCGGTAAGGTCGCCGCGGACGTCAGCGCCGGTCGGGCATCGCGCATTCGCTGTGGCGGGGGCCCTCTGACTGATGGCAAGATGGTCGGCGAAGCAGGGGTCTGCAGCAGCGGCGGTCCGTTCGAGCACGGGCGCCGAAGAGCAGTGGAGTGCGGGGGAGGACGTCGGCAGCCTGGGGCCGATCGCAGCACGGGAGGGGCATCTGCAATCGAGCGAGCGATGGCTGTAGGGCGTACGGCACTGATTGGTTGGGGGGCTGTCGGATGGGTGTGCCTGTTTCGGGTGGTGAAGGGGTGACGGACGCGCGGTCGGCCGATCCGGCTGGCGAGGGGCAAACGCGGTCCAGTGTCGCAGTGCGCGCGAGCCGCATTCGCTCGCGGATCGTCTTCACCGTGCTCGACGCGCTCTGCATCGTCGCCGGGTACGGGGTTGCCGAGGTCACCTACTTCCGGGACAAGCCGCCCGCCCATTACTGGCAGCACTTCAGCTCCTTCATCCTCGTCGCGCTGGTGGTGACCCTCCTCGCCAACCACTTCTTCGGCCTCTACGGACGGATGTGGCGGCACGCGGGGGCCGACGAGGCGCGCCAGCTCGTGCTGTCGGCAACGGTCGTCGTCTGCGTCCTGGTGGCCGCCTACCCCGTCGGGCACCGACTCAAGTTCGAGGCGGTGCCGGTCACGGTCATCGTCGTCGGCTGCATGTTCACGACCGCGGGGATGGGCCTGCTCCGCTTCCACTCCCGACTGTTCGCCTGGCAGCGGGGCTCGCGGCGGGTCGGCCTCCGGGTCGGTGTCGTCGGGAGCCGCGACGCCGGTGCGGCGGCCATCCGCGAGATGCTGCGCAGCCCGGGAGCGGGCCTCGTCCCCGTCGCCGTGTTCGACGACGACACCCGGGCGCACGGCCTGTCGATGCTCGGCGTTCCCGTCGTCGGCTCGATCGCCGACATCCCGGCGTCGGCCAGCCGCTACACCCTCCAGCAGGTCCTTCTGACCATCCCGAACCCGCCGCCCGAGCTGGTCGAGCGGGTGCTGCTGGCGTGCGAGGAGGCCGGTGTCACCATGAAGGTGCTGCCCGGCGTCAGCAACCTGGTCAAGGGCGGCGAGCACCTCGCCTCGCTCCGCCAGGCACGCGAGCCACGCATCGAAGACCTCCTCGGTCGCACACCGGTCCCGATCGACCTCGACACCGTGCGCCGCACGCTGAGCGGCCGGCGGGTGCTGGTGACCGGGGCGGGGGGTTCGATCGGCTCGGAGATCTGCCGGCAGGTCGCCGAGCTCGATCCGGCGCTGCTCGTCCTCCTCGACCACGACGAGACCCATCTGCACGACACCGCGGCCACGCTGACCGTGGGATGCGAGCAGGTGCTCGTCGACATCACCGACCAGTCGGCGGTCTTCGAGGTGTTCGCGCGCTTCCGCCCCGAAGTGGTCTTCCACGCCGCGGCGCACAAGCACGTGCCGGTGCTCGAGGACTATCCGGTCGAGGCCGCTCGCACCAACGTGTTCGGCACGCTCAACGTCGTCGAGGCCGCGGTCGAGGTCGGTGCGCAGCGCTTCGTCCAGATCTCGACGGACAAGGCGGTCCGCCCCTCGAGCGTGATGGGCGCCTCCAAGCACGTCGCGGAACAGATCGTCCTCTCGCGGGCTCCGCTCGGTGCCTCCTACTGCACGGTGCGGTTCGGGAACGTGCTCGGGAGCCGCGGCAGCGTGATCCCGACGTTCGCCCGCCAGATCGCCAACGGCGGGCCGGTCACCGTCACCGACCCGCGCATGACCCGGTTCTTCATGAGCGTCGAGGAAGCGGTCCAGCTGGTCCTCGAGTCGTCGGTGCTCTCCGACGGCGGCGGGGAGATCTTCATGCTCGAGATGGGCGAGCCGGTCCGGATCCTCGATCTCGCCAGAGCGGATGATCCGACTGTCCGGCTACCAGCCCGACGTCGACATCCCGATCGACATCATCGGGATCCGGCCCGGCGAGAAGCTCGACGAGGAGCTGCGCCGGCCCGAGGAGGAGATCCTCACCACCTATCACCCCTACATCAACCAGCTGATCCCGATCACGCTGCCGGTGGAGGAGTTCGACACCCAGCTCGCGGAGCTCGAGTCCGCGACCGCCCGGCGAGACACCGGTGCCGTCCGATCGCACCTCTTCCGCCACGGGCCGACCGACTCGGTCGACGTGGCCGCGGCACCGACCGACTCGGTCGACGTGGCCGCGGCACCGACCAACGGCCATACGCCGGCGACCGCCTCCAACGGGCACGGGCCGGCGGCCGGCTCCGACGGACATACGGCGGCGAGCGGTTCCAACGGGCATACGCCGGCGAGCGGATCCAACGGGCACGGACCCATGACGAAGCGCCCCCCGGTTCCGGGGGCCGGCGGCGCATCCGATTCGGACGTCGGCGACACCGAGCACATACCGGCATGAACCCGAGCCCGGTGCCGGGCACCGTCGGGTGAGCGACGCGAGGTCCACCAAGCTCGTCGTCGTGGGCCAGGGCTACGTCGGGCTCCCCCTCGCACTCCGCGCCGTCGACGCCGGCTTCGAGGTCGTCGGATTCGACACCGACGCCGACCGGGTCAAGCAGCTCGCGGCGGGTTCCTCCTACGTCGAGGACATCGCCGACGATCGGCTGTCCGCCGCTCTCGCGTCCGGCCGCTACGAGCCCACCGACGATCCGGAGCGGCTGGCCGGCTTCGACGTGACCGTCATCGACGTCCCCACCCCCCTCCGCGACGGGGTGCCCAACCTCGCCTACGTCGAGGATGCCGCCGCCGAGGTCGGGCGCCATCTCCGCCGGGGCGCCACGGTCGTGCTCGAGTCGACCAGCTACCCCGGGACGACCGAGGAGCTCGTCGCTCCCGTGCTCGAGGCGGTCTCGGGCCTCGTGGCCGGTCGCGACTTCCATCTGGGCTACAGCCCCGAACGCATCGACCCCGGCAACACCGACTGGCTGCTCGAGAACACCCCGAAGGTGGTGTCCGGGATCGACGAGGAATCCTGCCGCGTGGTGCGCTCGTTCTACGACCGGATCGTCGAGCGCACGGTGCCGGTTTCGGGCACGCGTGAGGCCGAGCTCACCAAGCTCCTCGAGAACACGTTCCGGCACGTGAACATCGCGTTGGTCAACGAGCTCGCCATGTTCGCCGCCGACCTCGATATCGACGTCTGGGAGGCGATCGACGCGGCCTCGACCAAGCCGTTCGGCTTCCTCCGGTTCACGCCCGGGCCGGGCGTCGGAGGGCATTGCCTGCCCATCGACCCGAGCTACCTGTCGTGGAAGGTGCGGCGCAGCCTCAACCAGCCGTTCCGATTCGTCGAGCTCGCCAACGACGTCAACGAGCACATGCCCGACTACGTCGTTCGCCGCCTGATCCTCGGGCTGAACGAACGTGGCCGCGCCGTCAACGGTGCACGCGTCCTCCTGCTCGGCCTCGCGTACAAGCGCAACACGGGCGACGCGCGGGAGGCTCCCGGGACCGCCATCGCCCAGTCGCTCACCGCCCTCGGCGCGACGGTCCGGGTGGTCGATCCATACCTGTCGGGCACGTCGCTCGCCTATCCCCTGGTGGAGCTGACCGGCCAGGAGTTGGAGACGGCCGATGCCACGCTGATCGTGACCGACCACGACGCGTTCGACTATGACCTGGTCCGTGACCATGCCACCTACGTGCTCGACACTCGGAATCGGATCGCCGGCCCGTCGGTCGAACGCCTCTGAGCGGGGCCTCGACGTGAGAAGCCCGCACCGGTCCGGACACCGCCCGGCCGGTGTCGCCCGATCCGGGCCGTTCAGGAGTCGGCTCTCGTGAAGGTGGTGGTCACCGGCGGTGCCGGGTTCATCGGCGCCAACCTCTGCCGCTCGCTCGCCACCGCAGCCGGCGTCGGTGAGGTCGTCGCCCTCGACGACCTCTCGACCGGATCGAAAGAGAATCTCGCGGGCGTCGCCGGTGTGGAGCTCGTCGAAGGCTCGATCCTCGACCCTGGCTGCCTCGACCGGGTCGCTGCAGACGCCGACGTCCATCGTGCACCTGGCGGCTCGCCCCTCGGTGCCGCGTTCGCTCGCCGACCCGATGGCGACCCATCTGGTCAACGCGACCGGCACGATGGAGGTGCTCGAGGCAGCTCGCCGAGCGGGCGAGGTTCAGGTCGATCGTGGCATCGTCCTCCTCGGTGTACGGCGCCAATCCCGCCCTTCCCAAGCGCGAGGACATGGTGCCGAGGCCGGTCAGCCCCTACGCGGCGAGCAAGCTGGCCGCCGAGTCCGCCGCTCTCGCCTACGGGCACTCCTTCGGACTTCCGGTCCTCGCCTTCCGCTTCTTCAACGTCTTCGGTCCGCTCCAGCCAGCCAACCACGCCTATGCAGCGGTCGTGCCCGACGTTCGTCGCCGCAGCCCTTGCCGGCGACCCGCTCCCCGTGCACGGCGACGGTCGGCAGACACGCGACTTCACGTTCGTGGGAAGCGTGACCGCGGTGCTCACCGACGCCGTCCTCCGCGGAGTGACCGACCCCCTCCCGGTCAACCTCGCGTTCGGGACGAGGATCTCTCTGCTCGAGCTGGTCGACCAGCTGGGCCGGGTGCTCGGACGGGACCTTCCTCTCGACCACCGCGATCGGCGTCCCGGCGACGTCCGCGACTCGCAGGCGGACCAGACGCGCCTCGGTGAGCTGTTCCCGCAGATCGAGCCGGTCGGGCTCGACACCGGGCTGCGGGCCACGGTCGAGTGGTTCGAACGGCGCGGTGGCCACTGACCAGCTGCCGGCGGGCACCGACACAGCCCCCCACCGGGCAGGGAGCGGTGAGACCTTCGCCGGGGTCGTGCTCGTCGGCTGGTCGGCGCTCGCCGCGTTCGCCGTCCACGTGTACCCCCAGCAGAACGGACTGGACCGGCTGGGGTTCGAGTGGATCGCGAAATCGCCCGATTCGACCTTCTACCTGCGCATCGCCGACATGGGCTCGGCCGCCGCGCTCGCGGTCGGCTCCATTCTGGCCGCGTTGATCTGCATCCGGCGGGACCGCTGGCGGGCGCTCGCGTGTGTCGCGGGCCCATTGCTGTGCGCGCTGTCGGTCGAGTACGTGCTCAAGCCTCTCGTCGCGCGCCGCTTCGAGGGCGTGCTCAGCTATCCCTCAGGAAACACCGCGGACGTCGCCGCGTTCGTCACTGCGTGGGTGCTCGCCGTCCCTTCCCGCATCCGGCCGTTCTTCGTCGTCATCGGCGGGATCGCGGTCGGCGCGATGGTCACGACGGTCATCGGACTTCGCTGGCACTACCCGAGCGACGCGCTCGCCGGTGTCGCCCTGGGCGTGGGGGTCGTCCTCCTCGTCGACGGGTTGCTCCACCTCTGGGCAGGGCGGGACCGGGTTCCGAGATCCGGCCACCGTGACCAGCGGAGACGGTATCGGTGAACGGCCGGTAACCGGCATCCCAGGCCAGGATCGAGGCAGGGCCCGTACTTCCGCGTCGCTACGATCACCCTTTGCGGCGCACGGGGCCGCGGGTAGGATGGTCGCCACGTAGGGACGCACCGTGGGGCGAGGCCTTGTTCCGTGTAGAGAACGGGCGGTGCACGGGGGAACCATGACAACCGACGCGGTAGGAAGTGCACCGTCGCCGACGGCGTCGAACGGTGAGTCGGTCCGCACCGTGGCGTGGGTGCACCTCCAGGCCAACCCGGACGGTCCCCGGCACGCAGGTGAGACGGTGCGGCTCCTCGAGTCGGCCCTGCGCCGGGTCCAGCGGACCGTGCGCGCGGGCGACCGCGTCTGTCCGTTCGGCACCGCGCAGATCGGCATCGAGTTCGGCGCCGACGTCGAGGCCGTCTCGCTGCGGACACTCGGGGAGCGGCTCCTGCCGCGCCGTCGCCGTCGGGCTCGCCTCCGACCCGGGTGAGGGTGCCCGTGGTCGCGCGCGACGACACGGACGGCGGAACGGCACCGGAGCTCCGGCGGCCGGCGTGCTCGACGGTCGTGATCCCGCCACCGCGGTGGTGACGGTCGAGCGGCTGATCCGGAAACCGGACCTGCACGACGGCCCCCGACCGACCCCGGTCGGGCCTGCGTCCCGCTCGGACGCTCCTCGGAACGGGGCTGTCCCGGTCCTCGTCCCGTGCCGGCGAGAGCGAAACGTGGTGCGCTATCCCTCCACTCTGCTGACCGGTCTCCGCACCCACCACGACGTACACCACGGGTCCCGGGTCGGTGAACCGGCGGGAACCGTGCTGGTCGTCGACCCCACGCCGAGCACCAAGGGCAGTCCCGGGTTGGCGGCACAGGCGGCGGTGGCCACCTGCGAGCGGCTGGGGTACCGGGCGGAGGCCGTCGCGCCCGTCGGGGAGGAGGCCCTCGACCTCACCTTCCACGACGAGGAGATCGATCTGGTGCTCCTCGTGATCGGCGGCGAGCAGGCGAGCGACGTTCCACTCTGGGCGCAGAGCTCCTGGTGCGTCCCCGCCCAACTGGCCGCAGGGTACGGCTCGCTCGGGATCGACGTCCTGGCGGTCAGCGCGGGTGCGGGAGCCGGGGCACTGCTCAGTTGCTACGAGCAGGGCGCGACGATCCTCTTCGACTTCGACGAGCTCCCCGAGGAGCTGCGGCACCGGCGGTCACCACGCACCGGTGCGGCGGTCGGGTCCCTCGCACAGGAGGCGCTGGTGAGCCGGTTGCCCTCGAGGTTCGAAGCGCTGCTCCAGCTCACCGCCAGCGAACGGCGCGTGCTCTTCTACCTGACGACCGGCAAGTCGGCGCAGGAGATCGCCGACAGCCTGGTGGTCTCGCTCACGACCGTCCGGAGCCACATCCGCTCGATCCTGCGCAAGCTCGGAGTACGGTCGCAGCTGGCGGCCGTGGTCCTCGCCAACAGCCGCGACCTGGGCCGGATCCAACCGAACGGACTGCTCACGGAGCGGGTCGTCTCTGCCGCGACGACGGCGTCGCGCCAGAACGCCGGCTGACCGGCGCCGGAGGTCCCCGATGGCGATGCATCGCCTCGGCAGGACGCGAGCCGGATCACGGGGACTCTGGACGGATGCCGGCCCGCGCGAGCCGGCGGAACAACTCGTACTCGGGTTCGAGGCGGGTCCGGAGCCGTTCGACCTGGCCGTCGTCGAGAGTCGAGCGCACCGAGGTCACCCTGGCCCGCTGCTCGACGAGCGGGAGCTCGAGGCGGCGAGCGAGCCGCCCGATGCCCGTTGCGAAGTCCTCGGTGAACAGGACGCAGGAACAGGTCGCGATCCGGTCGGCCGCCTCCGAGACGTCGAGTCGCGAGGAGAAGGTTGCGATCTGGTTCAACAGGTCCCTCGTCGGAACCCGCTGGAGGAACGCGTCGAACCCGTCGACGACGAGGCCGCGCTCGCGGGCCGAAAGCCGCCCGGGGGTGTCGGGGGCGTCGCCGGTCATCAGATAGTCGTAATAGGAGCGGACCCTGGCGACAGGATCCCGCAGGACGGTGACCGTGAACGTGTCGGACGGGAGGTGCTGGCGATCTGCGGAACGATGCGAGCGGCCGTAGAAGTAGGTGCCCTCGGACAGGAGACGCCGCGAGTTCGCGACGATGATGTAGTCGCCGGTGATCGTCCGCGGCAGTCGGGACGCGGTGATGCGTCGCCAGACCTCGGCCGGGTCCTCTCCGCCCAGCGCCATGAAGCTCAGGTAGAGGCTGGTTCCCGCGGTCTTGCGCACGTGATAGCAGTAGACGCGCCGGCTGCCGTCGGGAAGGTGATAGGTCCGCGCGAGCCTGCGGTACGTCTGGTCGGTGCGGATGTGCCACTCCTCGCGCACCCCACGGCGGATCCGGTTGAAGCGCCTCCGCGCACGCCACCGGACCGTCCGGGTCGGTGGTGCGACGCCGAGGTCCATTGGCTGGGCCCCCGTTGCCACACGCGGGACTGTAGCCGCACCCGATCCGTCGCTCGTCGACACACGGCCGCTGGCTCGTCCGGCTCGCCGGAGCGCGCGTTCCGGCGAGTAGCGTGCCACCGATGAGCCTCGACGTCGGCCTCCACGAGCGTCTCCGGTGGGTCGACCGCCTCCTGGCGTCGCCACCGCTTGTCCACCCCGAGGCGGAGAACGGAGCGGTCTGGAGCACAGAGCCCACGTGTTACCGCTTCATGGCGAAGCACGTGCATCCCGGAGCCCGCACGCTCGAGACGGGGGCGGGTCTGTCGACGGCTCTGTTCGCCGCATGGGGCTGCGAGCACCTCTCGGTGGTCCCCTTCGAGCACGAGGCCGACGTCATCCTGCGCTACTGCGCGGACCATGACATCCCCACCGACACGCTGCGCTTCGACCTCCGACCGTCCGAGGTCGCGCTGCCTGAACTCGCGGATACCGACCAGCGCGACCTCGTGTTCGTCGACGGGTGCCACGGGTTCCCGATGCCGATCATCGACTGGTTCTACGGTGCGAGCCTCCTTCGCAAGGACGGCACCATTGTCATCGACGACCTCCAGGTCCCCCAGGTCCGCTCCCTCGTGGAGCAGTTCCTCGAGCCCGACGAACGCTGGGTCCGGATCGACTGGCGCTGGAAGTGGATCGCATTCCGTCGCGTCTCCGAGGGCTCGCTCGCCGAGAGCGAGACCCGTCAGACCTTCTTCCGGCCGCTCCCGACACGAGCGCGGGACCGGGTCAAGACCGTGATCCCGCTGTCGGTCAAGACCCGCTTGCGGAGCCTGGTTCCCCGGCGATGAACGCCGGCGTCTCAATTCGCATCCGAGGATCGAGTGGCGGCACAGCGCGGCCCGCCACCGATCTGCCCCGGCCGGGCACCCACTGGAGGACGTTTCCATGGAGCTGAGATGGGAGGACGACAGCCACCTGGAGTTGAGCGGACACCATACGAACCCGGTTGCCTAGGGTCTGCCATTTACGCTATAATCATGTACATGACGACCATCCCCGTCGCCGATGCTCGGGCGAACCTCTCGAAACTGATCGATGAAGCCAACACCACTCACGAACGATACGAGATCACGCGCAATGGGCGGCGGGCAGCCGTGCTCATCGGAGCTGACGACTTCGACGCCATGACCGAGACCATCGCCGTTCTTTCCGATCCGGCCCTCCTGCGCTCCCACGAGGAGGGCCGCCAGGCCATCCTCGACGGCGACGTGCTCGACGCCGAGCAGCTCGCGGTGGCCATGGGCGAGGCGGGCCGCCGTGTCGGCGCCGGATGACGACCGGTACCGGTTGCGCATCGCACGACCCGCCGCTCATGCCCTGACCAAGACCTTGCCTCCGAAGATCGCCCATGCGGCCTACGCATTCATCAACGGGCCGCTCCTCGACGATCCACACCGCGTCGGAAAGCCCCTCAAGCCGCCTCTGGCCCCTACATTCTCGGCCCGTCGCGGTGACTACCGAATCCTCTACTTGATCGATGACGCCACCAGTACCGTCGAAGTGACAGCCATCAGTCGGCGATCTGATGCCTATCGATCCTGAGGCGGTTCGCTAACCACGCCGATCTGGTGGGTGGTTCGTGGAACTCGGTCTTGTGGTGGTAGGGAACCTCCGGTTCTCGTTGTCGCTCGACCGTGCGCTCTATTCCGTTTCGCGATCTGTTCCCGATGATTTCATCCTGCTGAAGGACCGGGGAATGCTCGAGTCGTTTCGGGACCGTGCGCCTGCGGACACGCGCAACATCCTCGAGCTCGGCATCTTCAAAGGAGGCAGCATCGCGCTCTACTCCGAGCTGTTCGCACCGAAGAGGTCGGTCGGCGTCGAACTCCACCAGCACCGGGTTCCCGCGCTCGACGCCTATGTCGAGCGCTACGGCCTCGAGGACCGGATCCACCTCTTCTACGGCACCAGCCAACGCGACCGCGGGCGCCTCGCCGCCATCGCCCAGGAGTCCTTCGGCGACGAGCCCCTTGACCTGGTGGTCGATGACGGGTCGCACCGATATCCGCACACCAAGGCGTCGCTCAACGTCCTGCTCCCCCGCCTCCGGCCCGGCGGTCTCTAGGTGATCGAGGACTGGGGATGGGCCCATTGGCCGGGCGACCACTGGCAGGGCACGACCAACAAGTACCGCAAGGAGCCGACGCCGCTGACGCAGCTGGTCTTCGAACTGGTGATGGCGTCGGCCACCGACCCGGGGCTGATCGCCGAGGTCGACGTCGTCGACAAGTGCGCCTTCGTGACGAGGGGTGAGCGGCGGTCGGTTCCGGGGGACTTCGACATCTCGACGAGCTACCTGACCGCGGGTCGACGGATGCTGCCTCGGCAGCCGTTCTCACTCGACCTCCCGAACCGTTACGAGGTGCGCAAGTGGCTCCGCCGTCACGATCCCCGCCGACGCACCGGCACGGCGTTCCCTTGAGCCGTCCCTCCGACCACCGAGCGACCCCTCCCACGGCCGGGCCACCACCCGGCCCGCTCGCGACCGACCAGAGGTAGGCGGGCAGGTCACGCCCGAGAATTGCCCCGTTCCGCCGGCTCCGGGCGCGTTCGAGGGACCTGCCGACGCTGGCGTAGCCTTTTGGTATGGCCGTTGGGCGACGAGGGGGGCCCTGGCCGGCTCGGAGCAACGGTGCAGGCTCGACGGACGCCGCTCGCGGAGGCGGGGCCGCCCTGCGGAGCGGGACGGGCCGGCGGGCGCGCTCCGAGCGGGGCGCGTGGACCTGATGAGCGACACGGGCGCGGCAGCGGTGGTGTCCGACGACCCGGCCGACGGCGTGCGCCGGCCGGTCAAGCTGGTCGTCTGGGACCTCGACGACACGCTCTGGACCGGCACCCTCAGCGAAGGGCCGGTCCGGCTGGAGGCCGCGCGTGCCGAGCTGGTGCGGACGCTCAACCGTCGCGGCATCGTGAACGCGATCTGCTCGAACAACGACCGCACGGCCGCCCGTGACCGGCTGGCCGAAGCCGGGTTGCTCGACGAATTCGTGTTCGCACGCATCGATTGGTCGCCGAAAGGGCCGCGGGTCGCCCGCCTGATCGAGGATGCCCAGCTACGAGCCGACAACGTGCTGTTCGTCGACGACCTTCCGATGAACCGGCGCGAGGTGCGTCATTTCGTCCCCGGCATCCAGACCGCCGGACCGGAGATCCTCGAGGGGTTGCTCGACCTGCCGGAGCTGGCCGGCAAGGACGACCGGGCACTGACCAGACTCGAGCAGTACCGGATCATCGAACGCAAGCTCGCCGACCGCTCGTCGAGCACGGGTGGCAACGAGTCCTTCCTGCGGTCCTGTGACATCCGGATCGGGCTCTTCGACGACGCGGCGGACGAGGCCGACCGCCTCTACGAGCTGCTGACCCGTACGCATCAGCTGAATTTCACCAAACGCCGCCTCGGCCCCGACGAATTCCGCGCGATGCTCGCCGACCCCGCCGTGCGCACCGGGTACGTGCGGGTCCGCGACCGCTACGGCGACTACGGGATCTGCGGCTTCTACGCACTCGTGCGCAACGAAGAAGAGGAAGCGGTCCTTCTCGACTTCCTCTTCTCCTGTCGGATCCTGCACATGGGTGTCGAGCAGTGGGTGTATGCCGCGCTCGGACACCCGAGGCTCCGCGTGGTCGGCGACGTGGCCTCCTCGCTCGAGGCGCCGGTCGACTGGATCACGTCCGATCCGTCGGCCTTCGCCGCCGGGACGATCCCGCAGGACCACGCGCTCGACACGGGGCCCTCCCATGCGCCGACGGAGCGGATCCTCATGATCGGCGGGTGCGACCTCACGACCACCGCGCAGTATCTCGGGGGCGAGATCGTGACCGACTTCGCCCGCACCGGCCCGAACGGCGCCTTCATCCACGTCGGCCACACCGAGCTGCTCCGCCAGTCCGCCGTCCCGCTGTCGGAGGAGGGGCTCGCCGTCGTCGACCGCATCCCGTTCGCCGACAGGGGCATCTACGCGTCGCCGGCGGTCGTCGATCCCGCGTACGACGTGCTCGTCTACAGCGTGCTGAACGACTACACCCAGGGGCTCTACCGGCACCGACGCCTCGGGCTCGTCGTGCCCTGGCACCAGTGTCATCGCGATATGACCGATCCCGCGCTCTGGCCCTGGATCATCCGAAGCTACGAGCGCGAAGGGGTCGACCACGAATTCCTCAGCTGGTTCGCGGACGAGTTCGAGTGCCTCGGAGGCATTTCGCCGGAAAGGTTCGCCGACAACGTGCGGTGGCTCGCGGGGACGATCCCCGACCACTCGCGGATCGTCTTCCTCAACGGCGCGGAGGTGCCCCTCGAGAGCCCGAAGGAGCCCGACCGCCATCTCCGGCACCGGACACTGAACGAGGCGCTCGATCGCACGGTCGCCGGCCTCGACAACGCCCAGATCTGCGACGTCCGCGCCTTCGTGCTCGGCCCCGACGACGTGACCGACCATCTCCGGCACTACCGCCGTCACATCTACCTGCGCATGGCGGAGGAGATCCGCTCCTCGAGTCCCGACGACCTCCGCTTCACCCGCAAACCGATCGGTGCCCGGGCTGCCGGTAGCGTCTACCGCTTCGCAGGGCGCCGCCGCCTTCAGGTGCGGCGGCTGCGCAAACGGTTGCGCCGCACCGGCTAGGCGAGAAGAAGGTCGGGCGCCCGCGCGGTCCCGGCCATGAGCTGCCGCGGGACGCGTTGGTAGGCTGGGTAGAGGAATCCGATGGATCGCACCCGTAGGTTCGCAGTCGGCCTCGCCCTCAACGCGGGGCTGGTGGTCGTCCAGGTCCTCTTCGCCGCGGTCGCACATTCGACCGGTCTGCTGGCCGATGCCGGCCACAACCTCACCGACGTGGGTGCGTTGGCCCTCTCGCTCGTCGCGGTGCGACTCGCCCTGCGGCCGCCGAGTGCCGCACGCTCCTTCGGCAACCACCGCGCCACGATCCTCGCCGCTCTCGCCAACGCCACCCTGATCGGCGTCGTCACGGTGCTCATCGTGATCGAGAGCTCGCTGCGCCTCGCGCATCCCGAGGCCGTCCACGCCGGGATCGTGGTCGTCGTCGCCTCGGTCGGCCTCGCGGTCAACGCGGTCGCGGCCCTGGTGGTGCGCGAAGGCGGCTCGAAGGACCTGAACGTCCGCGCCGCGGTGCTGCACCTGGCCGGCGACGCACTCGCGTCGTTCGCGGTGGTGCTGGCCGGCGTGGTGCTCCTCTTCGTACCGTCGGCCACCTGGCTCGACCCGACCTCCGCGCTCGTCGTGGCCGCCATCATCGTGGTCCAGGCCTCCCGGGTGTTCGCCGGCAGCGTCACGGTGCTGCTGGAGTCGACCCCGTCCGACCTCGATCTCTCCGAGCTGACCGAGACGATGGCCGCCGTGCCCGGCGTCGACGAGGTTCACGACCTGCACGTCTGGAGCCTCTCCACCGAGACGCGGGTGCTCTCCGCACACCTGGTGCTGACCGGTCACCCGACGCTCGAGGAGGCCCAGCAGACCGGCGACCGGGTGAAGTCGGCCATCGCGGCTCCCTTCGCCATCGCGCACAGCACGCTCGAGCTGGAGTGCGAGGCGTGCAACGACGAGGACGACAACTGCCTGATGGAGGCGCAGGCCCCGACGGGCGCCATCCACCAGCACTGAGGCGACCGGAACCGACCGCCGCCCACCGGTGTCCTCGAACGACCCCACCGGTGCCGGGGCGCGCGGCGGTGCGCTGCCGAACTTCGAGCAGGGGGGCACAGCACCGCCGCATCACCGCACTGGGGCATGTGCGGGCGCGACGCGACCCCAAGTAACCGAGCGACCGGAATCGCTGCAGCTCCTTGGGGCCACGCCCGCAGTGGAGCCGGTGGCACCTGTTCGAGCCGTGTCGGACGACTCTGCAGGTACCCGGTCGCTCCGCCCGCGAGGGCGCCTCGACCGGTTCCCGGACCACCTTTCCGGTTGCCGAAAACCCGTTTCGTTCCTGCGAGCCGGAACCTGTCGTCTGGTCTTGCAACCCGACCCAGGCCGCCGTCCGCCCTCACTTGCGAGTCACTGGCTTCCGAACAATTGACACTGTGAAGTGCGACCATGCGAGGGTCAAGAGGGTCGCGCGAAATCCCTACCTTTTCCTCCGGATTTCACGTGATTCCCCAGATCCAGCACCGCGATGTCCACCCCTCGGTGCCCAGGATGTCCACCGCTCTTCCCCAGCCGGCGCGCGGCCTGCACCGCGGTCCCGGGGTCGTCCGGCAGTAGATCTGTCGATCCCGCGGCTGCGGGACGGGTCCGGCGCCTGCGACCGGCGCCCGCGAGGAGAGCCACCGAGTCACCGTCCAGATGAGCCCACGGACCCGACGCAAGGGCGACGGCACCCGCCCGTCCGCGAGATCGCCGAAGCGCGCACGTTCACACGGGGTCGCGGCGACCGTCCTCGTCACGGCAGTGACGGTCGCGTCGCTCGTGGTGGCCACCCTGGCCGTCGCCTCGACACCCCTCCCGGCCCGAGCCTCCGCGGCCCACCGAACGGCCGCCACCGCGCCGCCACCGGACCCCTACCGCCCGCCGGTCGACCCGGACCCCTCGTCGCCCGGGCAGCTGGTGGCCTCCGGCGAGGACCAGTCCGACCCCTTCCTCCTCGAGGCGCAGGGCCGTTACTTCCTCTATACGAGCGGTCACGCCGGGCTCCCCGCGGTCGACGTACCCGTCTCCTCGAGCGTCGACTTCCAGACCTGGACACCGGTCACCGACGCCCTGCCCACCCTGCCGGCCTGGGCCGAGCCGGGATTCACCTGGGCTCCCGACGTCCATCGCTTCGGGTCGACCTACGTCCTCTACTTCACGGCGATGCTGAAGGGATCCGACCCGGCCACCCAGTGCATCGGCGACGCGTTCGGGAACGCTCCGACCGGCCCCTTCCTCGCCCTGCCGGCGCCTTTCATCTGCCAGCTCGACCAGGGCGGATCGATCGACCCGCGGGTGTTCGTCGACGGCTCGGGCGCCCTCTGGATGCTCTGGAAGTCCGACCAGAACATCGGCGGGGCCTCCACGCCGACCAAGCTCTGGTCCCAGCCGCTCAGCGACAACGGGCTCACCCTCCTCGGGAGCCCCCACGACATCCTCGAGCCGGACGAGCCGTGGCAGGGCACGGTCGTCGAAGCGCCGCAGATGGTGGAGATCGACGGCGCCTACTGGGTCTTCTACTCGGCCAACTGGTTCAACCAGCCCGCCTACGCGATGGGCGCCGCCCGGTGCGCGGGCCCGGCGGGTCCGTGCGCCGACACCTCCGACGCTGCCGCTGCTCGGCTCGAACGCCCAGGGGCTCGGCCCGGGAGAGGGCTCGGTCTTCGTCGACCGCGCAGGCATCTGGCTGCTCTACAGCCCGTGGCGGTCGCTCGCCCCGAAGCCCGACGTCCCGCCGCGGCCGGTCTACATCACCCGGCTCGGGATGCTGCCGAGCGGACCCTATCTGGCGGCGTGGCAGCCTCCGCCGAGCCTCGGCATCCTCACCCCGGCGCGGTCTGGCGGCGACCCCCGAGACGGGCTCCTCGGGAGTCCGATGCCCGGAGGCGGGGTCAGGCCCCGGCGGCGGGCCAGCTCCGCCGCGACGGCCTTGCCGTCTGCCTGGCCGCGGGTGGCCTTCATGACCCGTCCGGTGAAGAAGCCGGCCAACTTGTCGGCCTTCTCCCCACCCGCGCAGAAGCGGGCCCATTCGTCGGGGTGCGCGGCGATCACCTCGGCGACCGTGGCGGCGAGCGAATCCTCCGACAGAGCCTCGAAGCCCCGTGCGGCGGCGAGTGCGGCCGGATCGCCCCCGCCCGCAGCGAGCAGGTCGGAGAGGACCGCCTTGGCCTGAGTGGCGCTGAGGCTGCCCTCGTGCTCCATGGTCAACAGCGCGAGGTAGGCGTCCGGGTCGACCGCCGGCGCCGCGTCCGCATCCGCGGCCGCCTCGTTGGCGGTCCGGGCGAGCGCGAGCCCGACCGGCACTCCCCCGGCCGCCGCTCCGACGACCAGGTCGTCGAGTCCGAGGTCGACGACGGTCGCCACCTGATCGGACCGGGCATCGCTCAGCCCGCCGTCGGCCTCGACGAGCTCGCGCAACCGCTCGCGCCGCGCGGCGGGAAGGAGCCCGATGGTGTCGGCCACGGCGGCGATCCACTCGCCGTCGGGCACCAGCGGGACGAGGTCCGGCTCGAGGAAGTAGCGGTAGTCGAACGCCTCCTCCTTCGACCGGAGTGCCACGGTCCGGCCGGCGTCCTCGTCCCAGTGGCGGGTCTGCTGGACGACGGTCCCACCTGCCTCGAGCACCGCCACCTGGCGGTCGGCCTCGTGCTCGACCGCACGGCCGAGCGAGCGGACCGAGTTGAGGTTCTTGACCTCGCAGCGGGTGCCGAGCTCGGAGCTCCCCTTGCGCCGGACCGAGACGTTGGCGTCGACCCGCAGCGACCCCTCCTCCATCTTGCCGTCCGAGGCGCCCGACGCGATCAGCACCGCGCGGAGCTCCGTCGCGTACGCGCGGGCCTGCTCGGCCGAGCGCACGTCGGGTGCGCTCACGATCTCGACGAGCGGGACGCCGGAGCGGTTGTAGTCGACGAGCGAGTAGTCGGCGCCGTGGATCCGGCCGGAGGAGCCGGCGTGCACGGTCTTGCCGGTGTCCTCTTCGAGGTGCGCGCGCTCGATGCCCACCCGCGAACCGTCGGGCAGATCGAGCCGGCCGAGCACGTTGATCGGTTGGTCGTACTGGCTGATCTGGTAGTCCTTCGCCTGGTCGGGGTAGAAGTAGTTCTTCCGGTGGAAGGTCGAGGGCCGGATCTCGCAGTGGAGGACCGTGCCGATCGCCATCGCCAGCTCGACCGCCTTCTGGTTGAGCACGGGCAGCGACCCGGGGAGCCCGAGGCAGACCGGGCAGACGTTGGTGTTCGGGGCGGAGCCGAACGCGTTGGGACACCCGCAGAAGAGCTTGGTCCTCGTCCTCAGCTCGCAGTGCACCTCGAGCCCGACGACCATCTCCCAGCCCGTCCTTCACCGGGACCCTCCCGCGGCGAGGGCCGGCCGGGCGAGCTGCGGGGCCGCCGCCTCGACGACGGCGGCGACCTTCAGGACGGTGCCCTCGGAGAGTGCGGGTCCGAGCACCTGCACGCCGACCGGAAGCCCGTCGTCGCCGGCGCCGAAGGGGACGGTGACCGCAGGGTGGCCGGAGAGGTTGGAGGCGACCGTGCACACGTCCGAGAGGTACATCGCGAGCGGGTCCCCCGTCTTCGACCCGAGGGCGAAGGCGGTGGTCGGCGTCGTCGGGCCGAGGAGGACGTCGCAGCGCCGGTAGGCCGCGTCGAATCCCTCGATGATCCGGGTCCGGACCCGCAGCGCCTGGTTGTAGTAGGCGTCCATGTAGCCGGCCGACAGCACGTAGGTGCCGAGCATGATCCTGCGCTTGACCTCGGGGCCGAACCCGGCCGAGCGGGTGGCGGTGTTCATCGACTCGGCGTCCTCGCCGTCGACCCGCAGCCCGTAGCGCACGCCGTCGTAGCGGGCGAGGTTGGAGGAGGCCTCGCCCGGCGCGATGAGGTAGTACGCCGAGAGACCGAGGGTCACCTCGGGCACCGACACCTCCTCGACGCGGGCTCCTGCCTTCTCCAACACCTCGGCAGCCTCCCGCACCCGCGCGACGACGTCGGGCGCGGCGGTGTCGGCCAGCTCGCGGAGCACCCCGACCGTGAGCCCCTCGACCCCGTCGTCGAGCACCGCGAGCACCCGCGGGGTCGGGCGGTTGAGCGAGGTCGAGTCGCACGGGTCGTGACCGCCGACGACGTCGAAGAGGAGCGCGGCGTCGGCCACGGACCCGGCCAACGGCCCGACCTGGTCGAGGGAGCTCGCAAAGGCGACCAGCCCGTAGCGCGAGACGGTGCCGTAGGTCGGCTTCATCCCCACCACCCCGCAGAGTGCGGCCGGCTGGCGGATCGAGCCACCGGTGTCGGAGCCGAGCGCGAGAGGCGCGAATCCCGCCGCCACCGCGGCGGCCGAGCCTCCCGACGAACCGCCCGGCACGCGGTCGGTGTCGTGCGGGTTCCGGGTCGGTCCGAACGCCGAGGTCTCGGTCGACGAGCCCATGGCGAACTCGTCCATGTTGGTCTTGCCCACCACCACCGCGCCGGCGTCGAGGAGCCGGGTCACCACCGTCGCGTCGTAGGGAGGACGCCAGCCCTCGAGAATCGCGCGACGAACAGCTGGTCGCCACCCCGCGGGTGCAGAGGTTGTCCTTCAGGGCGACCGGGACCCCGGCGAGCGGGCCCGGGTCCTCGCCGGCGGACACGCGTGCGTCGATCGACGCGGCGCGCTCGCGCGCGGCGTCGGCGGTGAGGAGGTTGAACGCATGGATCTCGCCGTCCGACGCCTCGATCGCGGCGAGGTGCGCCTCGAGGATCTCGACCGCGGTGCGCGTCCCCGAGCGGACCGCGCCGGCGAGGTCGCCGGCCGCGGCGCGGACCGCTCACGGCGCCTCGCCGAGGATGGACGGGACCCGGAACCGGTGATCCTCGACCGCGGGCGCCTGGTCGAGGACCTCGTCGCGGTCGAGGACCGGCCGGGGCTCGTCGGGGCGCAGCACGTTGGTGACCGCGAGCGGATGGGCGGTCGGCTCGACGCCCGCGAGATCGAGGGCGGCGACGTCCGCCGCGTGCTCGAGCACCTCGGCCAGCTGGCCGGTGTACAGGTCGAGCTCCTCCTCGGTGAGCTCGAGACGGGCGAGGGCGGCGACGTGGGCCACCTCCTCCCGCGTGAGGCGGTGGGGGACCGCCATCAAGCGGCGGCGGCGCCCGGGCCGCCGAGCACCTCCTCGGCGAAGGCCACGACTCGCTCCTCGACGAGCGGGGCGTCCCAGTCCAAGGTGGCGACGTGGTAGCTGCGCTCGAGGAAGATCCGCTCGACCGGTCCCCCGACCGAGGACTCGAGCACGTCACCCGACACGGGGGCGACCACGTGGTCCTGACGGCTCGAGACGATGAGGGTCGGGCAGGTGATCGACCCGAGCGCCGGGCGGACCTGGTCGACGCCCTCGAAGAGCGAGAGGAGTGCCGCGACCGGCGTGCCCTGGTAGGCGGCCTCGGCCGCCCCCTCCTTCGCGATGTCCGAGCCGAGGCCGTCGATGACCTCGGTGCCCTGGTCGAGCAGGCCCCGCAGAGCCTCGCCGAACTCGTGGGCCGGCGGGTCGACGAGCGGGTTCACGACGGCCAGTCCGGCGACGTCGACGTGGCGCTCGGCCAGCCAGCAGGCCAGGGTCCCGCCCATCGAGAGCCCGCAGACCGCCACGCGCTCGCAGCGGCCGGCGAGGTCGCGGTAGGCGGCCTCGGCGGCGGCCGACCAGTCCGCCCAGCGCGTCGGGAGCATGTCTTCGACCGAGGTGCCGTGCCCGGGGAGCAGCGGGAGCTCGACGGTGAACCCGGCGGCCGCGAGCACCTCCGCGAGGGGGCGCATCGACTGCGGGTTGCCGGTGAAGCCGTGGAGGACGAGCACGCCGCTCGAGCCGCCGGTCGAGGACCAGGGCTCGCAGCCGGGAATGACGGGAGCGGTCACGGACCGATGCTAGCAACCCCCGATTTGGCCGAGCCGGCCGCGACCCCGCCGCCCGGCAGGCACTTCGACTAGCTTCTGTCAGCGGCGCGCCGGGAAGTCGGGTCGGCACTGTTGGTCGTCGACCCCGGGAGATCGCATGGACCGCACCCACTCCGGCGCCACGAGCAGGCTCTCCCGCCCGGGCACCGACTCGTACCGAGCGCGGATCCCACCCCCTCCGGATGCCGGCCGAGCCGCTGCCTCGACGGGTCGGGTCGCGGTGGTCGAGCACTGATGCCCTCTTCGGTCGGCGCGGCGGCCGTCCTCTTCCCCCTCGCCGCCGCGGTCTCGCTCGCCACGAGCTTCCTGCTCGTCTCGCGGCTCGAGCGTGTCGCGCTCGGCGCCGGGATGTCGGAGGCGACGCTCGGGCTCGTCGTCGCGCTCGCGGCCGACGCGCCCGAGATCACCTCTGCCGTCGCGGCCACGCTGCACGGTCAGCAGAGCCTCGGTGTGGGCGTCGTGCTCGGCTCGAACGTCTTCAACCTCGCCGCGCTCCTCGGCCTCGGGGCGATCGTCGCCCGGCGCATCGACCTCCACCCGCGGGTGGTCGCGTTCGAAGGATCGAGCGCGACCTGGGTCGCGACAGTGACCCTCCTCGTCGTCGTCACCGGATGGGCACCGGTGACCGGGCTCCTGCTCGTTTTGGTCGTGGTCGTCCCCTACGTCACCGCCTCCGCCGTCCCGTCGAGCACGCTCCGGCGATGGGGAGTGCCCGAACGCGTCGTCGCCTGGGTGCACGGCGCGATCCTCGAAGAAGAGCTCGAACTGTCGGATGCCCTCCACTCGGGCACCCGGCGGCGGCGCGACGGCACCGTGGTGCTCGCCAGCCTGCTGGTGGTGATCGGGGCCAGCACCCTGATGGAGCGCTCCGCCGAGACGGTCGGGAGGCACTTCCATCTCACCGACCTGGTGATCGGGGGGATCATCCTGGCGGCGGTCACCAGCCTCCCCAACGCGGTCGGCGCCGTCTATCTCGCGACGCGCGGCCGCGGTCCGGCGGTGCTCAGCGAGGCCATGAACTCGAACATGCTGAACGTCGTCGTCGGCCTCTTCCTGCCGGCGATCTTCCTCGGCATCGGGAGGACCGGCGGCGACGGCATCCTGGTGGCCGGATGGTACGCCGGACTCACGGTCCTCTGCCTGGCGCTCGCCTTCGCGGGCCGCGGACTGCGGCGCCCGGCAGGGCTGGTCATCGTCGGTGCCTACCTCGCCTTCGTCGTCGTCGCCGTGGCCCGCTGAGGGGTCCCGCCGGTCGGCCCCGGTCGCCGCGGCGCGCGGCTTGGGCAGGGGTGGACGTCCGGGCACGTTGGTAGAGTCGGCGGCCTGAAGGAGCCGTTCGAGGGGTAAGGAGCACCACCACCATGGCCACCTATGCGTTCCTGAGTGACGAGTGGCTCGCCGAGGCGCGGGCCATCCGTGCCGAGTACGAGGGTGCCGGCGGCGGCATCGACCACTCGATCCGGATGAACCTGGTGGTCGTCGAGGTGCCCTTCGGGGAGGGCACCCTCCACGCGCACGCCGACACGAGCGGGGGTGAGCTGGTCCTCGACGAAGGCCACCTCGAGATGGTCGACCTGACGGTGACCGTCGGCTACGAGATCGCGCGGGCCATTCTGGTGGAGGGCAACCCGCAGGCCGGACTGCAGGCCTTCATGCAGGGGAGGATCAAGGTCGAGGGCGACATCGCCAAGCTGATGGCCCTCCAGACGGTCACGCCCGACCCGTCGACGACCGAGATGGCCTCCCGCATCCAGGCGATGACCTCCTGACGCGCACGCGCGAAAGCGGGCGGACGCGGTCAGTGGACCGGTAACGGTTCGGTCTGGGCTCTCGCCGCGCCCCGGGGCGTGTCACGCACGAAGAGCCCGCAGACGAGCGCGACGGCCGCCACGATCGCGCCCACGAAGTAGGCGCGGTGGAACGAGGCCAGGTCGCCGGCTCCGCCACCGGACGACGCCTGGACGGTGACCATGACCTGGATGCCCGCCACGACGCCGATCTGGCTGATGAGCAGCTGGGCGGCGCTCATCACCCCGAGCTCGTCGGGCGCGACCTCGTTCGAGGCCGACGACGTCGTCGAGGGCGTCGACACACCGTTGGCGAGGCCCGAGAGCGTCAGGGCGATGACGATGACCAGCACCGACGGGTCGGCCCCGACCTGCGTGAAGACGAGCATCGACACGACGAGGGCCGCCGCGCCCGCGACGGTCGACCAGCGCTCCCCCACCTTGACCGCGGCATAGCCCGCGATCGGGGCCGACAGCGAGAAGGCGAGCGGGCGCGCGGTCGACAGCAGCCCGGCCGCCGTCTCGCCGTACCCGTAGATGCGCTCCATCAGGATGGGGAACAGGAAGAAGCCTCCCATGTAGGCGAAGCTCACCGACGCACGCGAGGCGACGGGGAAGACGAAGTTGGGGCGGCGGAAGTAGTGGAGCGGAACGAGCGGCGACTCCGCCCGGCGCTCGCGGAGCACGAAGGCGGCGAGCAGGAGCGCGCTCGCCGCGAAGATGCCGAGCGTCCGGGGGGAGCCGAAGCCCCAGGACGGCGCGACGTTGAGCGCGAGCAGGCAGGCGGTGACGCCCGCGGAGAGGGTCGCCGACCCCACCCAATCGAGCTCCCGCCAGGGGTGCCGCGTCGGCTCCCGAGCATCCGACGCCGGCTCGGCGTCGTCCGCCCCGACCTGCCCGCGGGCCCGGTCGTGGGAGGGGAGCACCACGATCGCCAGCACCGCGGCGGCGGCCATGAGCGGCAGCTCGCCCCAGAAGAGCAACCGCCAGCCGTAGTACTGGATGATCGGTGCGCCGATGGTCACGCCGAGGACCGGCCCCCCGGCCCCGACGAGCGCCCACCACCCCATCGCCTTGACCCGGTCCTCGTGCGAGAACTCCTGGAGCACGAGCGCCATCGAGGCCGCGCCGGTGGCCGCCCCCTGCACGCCGTCGAGCAGCCGGGCGGCGATGAGCACGCCCGCGGTCGGCGCCGAGGCGGTGAGGACGACGCTGACCGCGGCACCGACCAGGCCGGCCAGGTAGATGCGCTTGTAGCCCCGTAGGTCGGCGAGCTTCCCGAGGATCGGCGCGGCGACGCCGAAGGCGAGCAAGGGTCCCGTCGAGGTCCAGGTCAGCGTCGAGACGGTCGTGTGCAGCTGCCGCGCGACCTGGGGAAGGGCGACCACGAAGACGGTGAAGGTGATGTTGACCGACAAGAGGCCGGCCAGCACCGTCCAGAGCACCCACCACTGGTAGCGCTCGGAGCCGGCGACCCGGCGGTGGGCGCGGCGGTGCAAGAGCACCGGCCAGGGGATCGAGATCCCACCGTCGGCGCCCGAGCCGCTGCCCGACAGCAGCGCTTCGGCCTCCCGGACCTCCTCGGCGTCGAACGCCTCCTCGGCGGGTGGACCGGGTCCGCTGACCCGGGTCACCGATCAGCCTCCGAGCCGGTGCATCTCCGCCTGGAGCTCCGCCACGCTCCAGCGGGCGTCCTTGTCGATCGAGTCGGTCATCGTCCAGGGCTGGAAGAGGCGCACCTGACCGCCGTGGACGAAGAAGACCTTGCCGTTCGCCGGACAGCCCTCCGTCGCCAGATAGGCGACGACGGGGGGCACGTTGGCCGGGTCCCAGGTGTCGAAGACCGATGCGTCGGTGGGCGCCTGGACGATGTCGGACAATCCGGGCGTCTGCTCGGTCATCCTCGTGCGCGCGGCGGGGGCGATCGCGTTGACCCGAACGCCGTAGCGCGAGAGCTCGTCGGCGGCGATGACGGTGAACGCCGCGATGCCGGCCTTGGCCGCGCCGTAGTTGGTCTGTCCCGGGTTGCCGAGCAGACCGGAGGTCGAGGAGGTGTTGATCACCGACGCCTTGACCTCGGCTCCTGCCTTGGTGCGCTCCCTCCAGTACGCGGCCGCATGGCGGGTCGGGACGAAATGGCCCTTCAGGTGGACGTGGACCACCGAGTCCCACTCGGCCTCTGTCATGTTGACGAGGACCCGGTCGCGGAGGATGCCGGCGTTGTTGACCAGGACGTGCAGATCGCCGAAGGCCTCGATCGCGGCGTCGACCAGCCGCTTGCCGCCGTCCCAGTCGGTCACGTCGTCGGCGTTTGCCACCGCTTCGCCACCGGCCGCGGTGATCTCGTCCACCACCTGCTGGGCCGGTGTCCGGTCGTCGCCGGACCCGTCGACGGCTCCACCGAGGTCGTTGACCACCACCTTCGCCCCTTCGGAGGCGAACAGGAGCGCGTGCTCGCGGCCGATGCCGCGACCGGCACCGGTGATGATCGCGACCCGTCCGTCCAGTGCTCCCATGTCCGCGTCTCCCCCTGTGTCGCCTCGGTCTCGCCCACCGCGGCCTCCGTCGTGGAAGGGCGCGGTGGTCGCCGCCCACGTTGGCAGGGACCTCCCTGCCTGGTCAAACCGGTGCGGCGACCGGGCGGTCCGCGTTCGAGCCGAGACCGGCCCGCTCGACGGCCCGGACCATCGAGCGGACCCTGCGGCGGTCGCCGGCGACGAGCACGTACTCGGTGTTGCGCAGGTGGGAGACCCGGCCCACCTTGCGGCCGGACGGGTCGTGGATGCCGATCCGCGCGCCCACGTACCGCGCCGAGTCGAACGCCAGCACCTCGACATGGCCGCGCCCGGCGCACAGCTCGCGGAGCTCCTCGAGCGTGAGCCAGGCCTCGTCGTTGTAGGAGAGCAGCACCACCTCGGCGCGGAGCGCCTCGACGACGCCCGCGAGCGCGGCGGGCATCGCCCGCCGGCCGTTGAACGCGCTGCGGGTCGCCGGGTCGCGCAGGTCCGCCCGCTTGCACGCGATGCCGTAGTGGTCCGGGGCGTCCCAGCCGACGAGGGTCTCCCACACGTGGTAGTTCGAGTCGTAGCGGTGCTGGTTGTAGGGAGGGTCGAGGTAGGCGAGGTCGAACTCGCCGAGCTCCTCGGATCCCGCGAGCGCGCAGGCGTCGCCGCGGACCGCCCGCCCGGGTCCGGCGAGGAGGGCGGGCATGCGCAGCTCGAGCGGCCGGAGCGCGCGGGGCGCCCACTGCTTCAGGTAGGCCATCTGCAGCCCGGTCGTCGAGTCGACCCGGTCGGCCGCCTCGAGCAGGCTGGTCATCAGCACCGGCCAGAGGGGTCCTCCCGCGTGGTCCGCCTCGATGGCGGCACGCACCGCGTCGATCCGGGCGCCGTTCTCCGGACGGAAGAACCGGGCCTGCTCGCAGAAGGTGGCGGTCACGTAGCCGGGCTCGCCGGGCAGCGCGTCGAGCCGCCGGATCTCGTCGCGTGCCTCGGCGACCAGTCCGGGCCGGGCCTCGGGATCGGTCTCGATGTAGCAGCGCCCGAGCACGTGGCTGCAGCGGGTGCTGTCCACCGCGGTGACCCGGATGCCCAGCTCCTTGAATGCCTGTGCCACCCGGGTCGTCCCAGCGAAGAGGTCGAGCGCGGTCCGGCTCCCCGCGACCTCGGCCAAGAGGCGGAGGGCCGGCACCAGCCGACGCTTCGAGCCGAGGTACTTGATCATCGCCCGCCGCTCCGGTTCGGTCTCAGCCGCGGCCGAACCGGCGGAACCACCAGTTGGGGTCCCGTGCGTGCGCGTGGAAGTGGTCGGGGATCTGGCGCATCACCCGGTCGACCGACCAGCCCCCCTCCCCGAGGCGTACGTCGGCGACCTCGCCGAGTCGGGCCAGCATGTGGTCGACCTCGTGTTCGGTCGGCGAGCTGCCGTGCCGCTTCCAGACCACCATGGGCACGCCGCAGATCTCGCAGTCGGCGACCCAGCAGGTCTCGTCCTCGTGGAACCACTCGGTCAGCCTCGCGGCCTCGCAGAGGTCGCAGGCGGCCTGGTCGGTGGTCATCTCGAGTACACGTTGACCGTGGTCCCCGGCAGGACAGAGGTTCCGCTCCCCGGGTTGGTCGACGCCACGGTCTTCGCCCCCGCCGGACCGTAGGGACCCGCGGGGTGCAGGCCCAGGGTCTCCAGGGTGTTGAAGGCCGCGGTCACCGAGTGGCCGGCCAGGTCCGGGACGAGCACCGGTTGCGGCCCGAGGGAGACGGCGACGGTGACGGTCGAGCCGTAGGGCTGCGGGCCGGCGGCGTTGGTCGGATCCGTGCCGATGACCTCCCCGGCGGGGATCGAGGCGTTGTACTCCCTGTTCTCCGCTGCCACGAAGCCGGCCTGCTTCAGCGCGGCGGTCGCGGTCGCGTAGGTGGTGTTCGGTCCACCCACCACCGGCACGACCACCGGCGCGTGGCCCTTCGAGGTCACGATGACCACGGCGGACCCGTACGTCGCGGTCCCGGTCGGCTTCGTCGTGATCACCGCCCCGGCCGGCACGGTCGAACTGTAGACGGCCGCGGTCGGCGGGCAGCTGCCGACCAGGTGCGCCGCGGCCAGTGCCTTCGTCGCGTCCGAGCACGTGGAGAACGACGAGACGTCGGGGATCGAGACGGGTGGCAGCCCCTTCGAGACGGTCACCGAGATGACCGAGCCCTCCTTTGCGGTGACCACGTGGCCCTTGCGCGAGGCGGCAGGGCTCTGGGTGAGGATGAGGCCGGCGGCCGCGGTGAGGCTGTAGGCGTGGCCGGTCACCCGCACGGTGAAGTGGTCGGGATGCACCGCGTGGTCGGCCGTGGCGACCGGGTGGCCGACGAGGGAGGGGACCGGGTGGCTCGGGGTGAACAGCTGCGCCTCGACGGCGTAGGTCAGGCCTCCCGCGACGAGCAGCGCCACCAGGGTGCTCACCGCGACGACCCAGGGCCATCGACGGCGCACGGCCGGGGCGTCGGGCTCGGGCCCGGCCTCGGCGCCCGCGTGGCGTCGTCCGTGCCGTCCTTGCCGTCCGCGGCCGCGACGATCGGGCGCGGGGGGTGCGCCGAGCTCGGTCTCCTCGCCGCCGTAGCGGGTCGCGTCGTCGACCTTCGGATCCCAGGCGGGGCCGACCAGCACGGTCACGTCATCGTCCGGGTCCGCCGGGAGCGGCGAGGCGACGGTCGGAAGGGGCGCGGGTTCGGGCAGTGCCACCGCGAGCGCCTGCAGGCGGAGGGCGAACTGTGCGGCGTCGTAGCGTTCGGAGGGATCCGGGGCCGCCGCCCAGCCGAGGACCTCTCCGAGGGGGCCGAGGGCCTCGTGCTCGGGGAGGAGCGCGCCGAGGCGGGCCATCAGGGTCGCGACCGTCGTGTCGCCGACGAACGCCGGGCTGCCGGTCACTCCTTCGTAGAGGACGAGCGCCAGCGCATAGACGTCCGCCTTGCCGTCGAGCACCCATCCCTCGACCTGCTCGGGTGCCGCGTACCGGGCGGTGCCGAGGATGGCCCCCTCGGGCTCGGTCCAGGCCGCCTCGGCCAGTGCCCGGGCCAGGCCGAAGTCGGCGATACGGAGCCGCTGCTCGGCGTCGAAGAGCAGGTTGGCCGGCTTGATGTCGCGGTGGACGAGGCCCCGACGATGGGCGTAGTCGAGCCCGGCGGCGGCCTCGAGTCCGATGCGCACGGCCTGCTCGGGGCTGAGCGGCACGCCGGTGTCGAAGACCTGGCGGAGGCTCCCACCGGCCAGGTACTCGAGGACCAGGTAGGGCTCGTCCCCCTGCTCGCCCCAGTCGAAGACCTGAAGGATGTGCGGATGGTTGAGCGCGGCGACTGCACGGGCCTCCGCCCGGAAGCGCTTGAGGAAGGACTCGTCACCGCTCAGCGCCGGGTGGAGGACCTTGATCGCGACACGTCGGTGGAGCGACACGTCGTCGGCCAGGTAGACGTGCGCGGACGCGCCGGTGCCCAGCGCGGTGACCAGACGGTAGCGGCCGCCGAGGACCCGCCCGATGGAGTCGGTGATGCTCGGCATGGTGTCCGGCTCAGGCTACCGACCGCAGGGCCCGCAGCGGTGGAGGGTCCGTCCGCGCAAAGGGACGGGGCGCAAGCCCCGTCCCTCCACGGTCAGCTCCCAGGGGGACCTGGGTGCTCTTGTATCAGCTGATGTTCAGTTGGCTGGTTGCCGGGTCGATCTGCGCGGTGGCGACCGTGATGGTCGGGTCACTGAGCGCCGATTCGATGTCAGCCACGGCGTTGCCGGTCGTGTTGGTGCCGGTGTCGGTACCGAGGCAGGCCAGCAGGCTGTCCGTCGTGTAGGTGTACGGCTTGGCCTTCACGGTGCCGGTCAGGTGGAAGCCACCCTCGGAGCCACAGGCGGCGCCCGGGGCAACGATCGACGAAGCGGTCGTCTTGGCCTTGAAGGTGATGCCGTCGACGGTGATGTAGAGCTTCTTCACCGCCTTCTGCAGCGTTGCCGTACCGGTGCTGGCGAAGCTGGATGCGGTGTCGTAATAGGTGTCACCCTTCACGCAACCGGGCTGAGAACCGCCGGCCTTGTTGGTGTTCGGCAGCTTGCCGCACTTGGAGTTCTTCGAGGTGATGGTCAGCGCGGCGGACGAGCCGGTGGTCTTGCCGGGCTGCGAGGGCACGCTCGAGCAACCGGTGAAGCTGATGGTCGTCGTATGCGTGTACGAGTCCTTCGCCGTCCCGACCGAACCGTTCTTCGAGATGCCGGGGGGAGCGAACGTGACGTTCGCGCCGATCGCACAGGTGATCGGCGGTGACGCAGGTGGCGGAGCCTTGTGCGCGCCGGCGGTGCCGGCACCGACGGCGCCGACGGCCACCATGCCGAGTGGCATCGCGGTCGCTCCGGCAACCATGAGCAGCTTGCGGATCATTGGTACTCCTTTTCCCGTCTGGATTTCACGATGGAGCTAACAGCCCGACGACATCTGCCCCCGGCCGAAACGGCCCGCGACACTCGTCCCCCGGCACAATTCAGAACGGAATGACTCGCGCCGCCGTTACAGCCCCGTTCCGCCCATCAGCCACCGCCGTCTGTGACCAGGCCCAGAGCCGCCTTCGGCAGGCTCGACACCGCCGATCCGTGACACGGGAAACCAGGGTGGGCTACCTGTGCGGCCGCGCGAACGAGGGACGGGGCTTCAAGCCCCGTCCCTCGTCTCCAGAGCTCAGAACGCAGAGCTCTGACGTGCTGCTACCCGAAGCTCAGCTGATGTTCAGTGAGCTGGTCGCCGGGTCGATGTTCGCGGTGGCGACCGTGATGCTCGGGTCGCTGAGCGCCGCGGTGATGTCGGCCACTGCGTTGCCGGTCGTGTTGGTGCCGGTGTCGGTACCGAGGCAGGCCAGGAAGTGGTCCGTCGTGTAGGTGTACGGCTTGGCCTTCACCGTGCCGGTCAGGTTGAAGCCACCCTCGGAGCCACAGAGGCCACCCGGGGTCACGAGCGCCGACGAGCTGGTCTTGGCCGCGAAGGCGATGCCGTCGACGGTCAGGCTCAGCTTCTTCACGGCCTTCTGCAGCGTGGCCGTGCCGGTACCGGCGAAGCCGGACGCGGTGTCGTAGTAGGTGTCACCCTTCACGCAACCGGGCTGAGGACTACCGGTCTTCGTGGTGTTCGGCAGCTTGCCGCACTTCGAGTTCTTCGAGGTGATGGTCAGTGCCGGTGACGAACCGCTGGTGTTGCCGGCATGCGAAGGCACTGCCGAACAACTGCTGAAGCTGATGCCCGACGTATGCGTGTACGAATCCTTCGCCGTGCCGACCGCACCGTCCTTCGAGAGGCCCGGGGGCGCGAAGGTGACGGTCGCCGAAACCTGACAGGTGATCGGCGGTGACGCGGGCGGCGGTGCCTTGCTCGCACCGGCGGTGCCGGCACCAACGGCGCCGACGGCCACCAGACCGATCGGCATTGCGGCTGCCGCAGCAGCCAGTGCCAACTTGCGGATCATATGTTTTGCTCCTTTTCAGCTTCCATGTTGTATGGATGTTGGTCAGAGGCGACGGCGATCGCCACCCACGTGTTGCATTGCGATTGAGAGGCTCCATCTGACGTACTGCGCCCAAAGGGAACGGCCCCTCGTCCCTCCCTCCTGGACATCTCCAGACTCGATGGCACCGCGCTCCTGCCCCTCGGGCGCGGCCAGGCGGCCGGGTTTCGGACCTGCACGGACGAGGCACCCTCAGGTGGTGCGCAGGTCATGCTCCGCTCCTTTGCCATACCTGTCCCATCGACGTCTGCAAATGGAGCCGTCCTGCTGCGCTTTTTGCGCCGTCAGGTCCACCCCAGTACCGCACCGGCAAAGGGCAGCGCGCATTCGGCAAGGAGAAGAGGAGTTCCGCCGTCGTGACCGCTTCGTCGCGCGCATACGCTCGAAAAGCGGCGCAGTCGAAGGCAAGCTGACCCAGATCCCCCTAGAACCCTGCACACCCCCCTGAGCTGACCCCGTCACCATAACCACTTCGGTCACGCCGAATCAAGGCACTCCGGGGGGTTTCCCTGGTTGCCGCCGAAGATCCCCAAATTTGGGTATCAGTCCTGGTCAGCCGTTTCCCGAGCTCGGCCCATGAGCGGTCGTGCGCGCGGTCGCGGTCCGCACCTCGACGGCAATTCGGAGCGGGCTCAATGCGGCCCGTCTCCGGGAAGCTCCCCGGTCTCCACCAGCACCTCGAATTCGTCTTCGGTGATCGTCCTGACGCCGAGCGCCTCGGCCTTGTTCAGCTTGCTCGCACCCGGCTCGTCGCCCACCACGACGGCGAAGGTCCGCTTCGACACGCTTCCCGGCGACTTCCCGCCCCGCGCGGATCATCGCCTCGGCCTCCTCGCGGCTCATCCCCTCGAGCGTCCCGGTGACGACCACCGACCTGCCCTCCAGCGTCTGCTCGACACCGGTCGCCTCGGCGCGGCCCAGTCCGGCTCCCGGTTCGACGGTGTTCACGCCGGCCGCCCGCAGCCGATCCACGACGGAGCGGTTGATGTCCGAGGCGAACCAGCGCACCACGCTCGACGCGATCACCGGACCGACTCCGTCGATCGCCGCGAGGGTCGCCTCGTCCGCCGCGATGATGCGGTCGATGTCACCCATCGAGCGGGCGAGTGCCACCGAACCGACCTCGCCGAGATGCCGGATGCCGAGGCCGATCAACAAGCGGGAGAGCGGTCGCGTCCGCGAGGCGTCGATCGCGCCGAGCAGGTTGCCGATCGAGGTGGTCGCGAACCCCTCGAGCCCGTCGAAGCTCTCCTCGGTGAACCCGTAGAGATCGGCCACGTCGAGCAGGAGGCCGCGGTCGACCAGCAGCTGGACCCGCAGCTCGCCGAGGCCTTCGATGTCCATGGCCGAGCGCGGACGCGAAGTGCGCGATCCGCTGGACCCGCTGACCGGCGCAGTCGAGGTTGGTGCAGAAGGTGTCCGCCTCGCCGGGCAGCCGCACCAGCGGCCCCCCGCAGACCGGGCAGCGCTCGGGGAACCTCCAGCGCCTCTTGCGCCGGCGGCCGCGCTCGACGACCGGCCCGATCACCTCGGGGATGACGTCGCCGGCCTTGCGCACCATCACCGTGTCGCCAGGGCGCACGTCCTTCAGCCGGACCTGATCCTCGTTGTGCAAGGTGGCGAGGGAGACGGTCGAGCCGCCCACGAACACCGGCCGCAGCCGGGCGAACGGCGTGGCCTTGCCGGTGCGGCCGATCGAGACCTCGATGGCCACCAGTTCGGTCGAGCGCTCCTCGGGCGGGAACTTGTAGGCGATCGCCCATCGCGGCGCGCGGGCGGTCGCGCCGAGCTGGCGTTGCAACGCGAGGTCGTCGACCTTGACCACCACACCGTCGATCTCGTAGTCGAGGTCGTGGCGGCTCTCCTCCCAGCCGCGGCAGAAGGCGAGTGCGTCCTCGAGCCCGTGCACGACCCGCCGCTCGGGGTTGACCGGGAACCCGGCTCGACCGAGCCAGTCCATCGTCTCGGACTGCGCGGCGGTGAGCTCGGCCGGCACCGGCACACCGCCGGCGGCAGCCTCGAGCTCGCCCACCTGGTACGCCCAGAAGGAGAGCGCACGGCCCGCGGTGATCGACGGGTCCTTCTGGCGCAACGAGCCCGCGGCCGAGTTGCGAGGATTGACGAAGAGGCGATCGCCCGCCTCGGCCTGCCGCCGGTTGAGGTCCTCGAACGCCGAGATCGGCATGTAGACCTCCCCGCGCACCTCGATCACCCCGGGAGGCGTGCCGACGTCGGCAGAGAGCCGCTCGGGTATGGCGTCGATGGTCGCGACGTTGGCGGTCACGTCCTCGCCGGTGCGGCCGTCCCCGCGGGTCGCCCCCCGGACGTAGCGCCCGTTCGCGGTAGGTGAGCGAGATGGCCAGCCCGTCGATCTTCAGCTCACAGACGAACGCGGTGTCGGCGGGGATCTGCTTGGCGAGCCGGTCGGCCCATGCCTGGAGCTCCTCGGGGGTGAACGCGTTGTCGAGGCTCATCATCGGGACCCGGTGGGTGACCGGCGCGAAGAGGACCGACGGCGCGGCCCCGACGGTCGTACTGGGCGAACCCGGCACCACCAGATCGGGGTGGTCGGCCTCGATGGACGCCAGCTCGCGGACCAGCGCGTCGAAGTCGGCGTCGGAGATCACCGGCGAGTCCAACCGGTGGTAGCGGTCGTTGTGGTAGGCGACGAGCCGGCGGAGCTCCTCCGCCCGAGCCACGGGGTCGGGACCGGATGCCTGCGCTTCCTCGGCGGCCGGATCGGTCATGTCGCGACACCCGATCCGAGCACCCGGTCGGGTTCGAGGGGGTCGTACAGCGCGACGGTCTGACCGGGTGCGACCCGGCGCTGGGGTTCGGTGAACGACAGCGCCAGTCCCCCGCCTTTCCGAACGATGGAGCACTTGGTCGCCGTGCCGTGCGCGCTGCACTGGGCGAGCGCGGTCGCGGTCGGTCCTGCCCCGGATCCGGACGCGGTCGGTCCTCCCCCGGATCCCGAAGCGGTCGGATCGCCGTCCACCCAACTGATCGTGTGGAGCTCGACCGTGGAGGCCCACGCCGCTTCCGGAGGGCCGACGGTGACCCGGCCCGAGGCCACGTCGACGGCCGTGACGAACCTCCTCCTCCCGTCGGTCCCGTGGCCCATCCCCCGTCGCTGTCCCACGGTGACCAGCTCGACCGCGTCGACCGGGCCCAGGTCCGCACCGCTCGTGTGGTCGACGAGGCGTCCGGGATGGAGTGAGAGACGCTCCGAGAGGAACCCGGCGCGGCCGGCGTCCGAGCGGATGAAGCAGACGTCCTGGCTGTCGGGTTTGCGCGCGGTGCGCAAGCCGCGCCGCTCCGCCTCCTCGCGCACCTCCGTCTTCGTCAGATCACCGATCGGGAAGAGCGTGCGGGCCAGCTGGTGTTGCCCGAGCATCGAGACCACGTAGGACTGGTCCTTCGCCGGATCGGCGCCGCGGCGCAGGCGGAACCCGTTGTCGGCGTCCCCTTCGCAGCGCGCGTGGTGGCCGGTCGCCACCACGTCGAAACCCAGGCGCCGCGCCTGCTCGAAGAGCCGGTCGAACTTGAGATGCCGGTTGCACTCGATGCAGGGGTTGGGGGTGCGGCCGGCGGCGTGGCCCGCCACATAGGGTCCGACCACCTTGTCCTCGAACGTGTCGGAGAAGTCGAACACGCGATGGACGATGCCGAGCGTGTCGCAGACCCGACGAGCGTCCTCGACGTCGGCCACCGAGCAGCAGCCCGAGTCGGACGGGCCGCCCCAGAGCTTGAGGGTCGCACCGACCACCTGCTCGCATCCGAACCGGTCGACCACCAGCGCGGCGGCGACCGACGAATCGACCCCACCGGACATGGCGACCAACACCTGCGCGATCGGTCCCCTTGGCGCCACCATCAGTCGCGGAGCCGTTCGACCGCGGCGGGAACCGCGGCCAGCGCCCGGTCGACGTCCTCTTGCGTCGTGGTGGCCCCGAGCGAGAACCGGATGCCACCTCTCGCTTCGGGGCGGGTGAGGCCCATCGCCTCGAGCACGTGGCTCGCGGCGACCGCGCCGCTCGCGCAGGCCGCGCCGGCCGAACAGGCGATGCCGGCCTCGTCGAGGAGGACGACGAGCGACTCTCCCTCGACGCCCGCGACCCGCAGGTGGGCGATGCCGGGAACCGTGCACCCCCGCGCACCGGTCTCCACGGCGCCGGGCACGCCGGCGATCAGCCCGTCGACGAGCCGGTCGCGCAGGGCGCGGACCCGGGCGGCCCGCTCGTCGCGATCCCCGGCGGAGGCGTCGAGCGCCGCCGCCATCGCGACGATGCCGGCGACATGATGGGTCCCACTCCTGCGCTCGCGCTCCTGGCCGCCCCCGAGGATCTGGGGCTCGAGCGAGGTGCCCTCCCGGACGACGAGCGCGCCGGCGCCCTTCGGCCCCCCGAACTTGTGGGCGCTGATCGCGACGAGGTCCGCCGGCGCCGCGGCACGGTCGACGGCCAGCCACGACGCCGCCTGCACCGCGTCCGTGTGGAAGCGCGCGCCGGGTGACCGCTCCCGCACGATCGCCGCGACGGCATCGACGGGCTGCACGACGCCGGTCTCGTTGTTCACCGTCATCACCGACACCAGACCGACGTCGGCGCGGCACGCGTCGGCGAGCGCGTCGAGGTCGACCACCCCGTCCTTGCCCGCCGGCACGACGCGGAGCTCGGCACCGGTCCGTCGGGCGAGCGCGCGACAGGGCTCGAGCACCGCGTGGTGCTCGATGCCCGAGCAGACCAGCGCGCGGGCACCCTCCGAGGTGCTGCCGGAGGCGGCCTGGCCGGCCCAGGTGCCGGCGACGGCCAGGTTGTCGGCCTCGGTGCCCCCGGAGGTGAACACCACCTCCCCGAAATCGCAGCCGAGCAGCGCGGCGATCCGTTCGCGCGCGTCGTCCACCGCGCGGCGAGCGAGCCGCGCCTCGGAATGGGAACCGGAGGGATTGGCGAACCGGTTGTCGAGGAAGGGCAGCATGGCCTCGACCGCCTCGGCGCGCATCGGCGTGGTCGCCGCGTGGTCGAAGTAGACGCGGGGCGGCGTCATGCGGTCCACACCGACTTCACGTTGCAGAACTCGTGCAGGCCGTGCGTCCCGAGCTCGCGGCCCACCCCCGACGCCTTGACGCCCCCGAAGGGCAGCTGGGCCATCGAGACGACCATCCCGTTGACGAAGACCTGCCCGGTCTCCAGCCCCTCGACGAAGCGGTCACGCTCTCGTTGGTCGCCGGTCCAGACGCTGGCACCGAGCCCGAACTCGGTGTCGTTGGCGATCGCGAGCGCCTCGTCCGCGTCGTCGGCCACGAAAAGGAGCGCGACCGGACCGAACACCTCCTCGCCGGCCACCCGCATGCCCGGCTCGATGCCGGCGACCACGGTGGGACGGTAGAAGAAGCCGGGTCGCTCCGCACCGCCGGGCCCGGTCGCCCGCGCCCCGCCGCAGAGGACGGTCGCCCCCTTGGCCCGGGCGTCCTCGACCTGCGCCTCGACGGTGTCGACCGCGGCAGCGCTCACCAGCGGGCCGACCTCGGTGGAGGGCTCGAAGGGGTCGCCCACGACGAGCGCGTCCATCGCGGCGACGAATCGGTCGGTGAAGGACTCGGCGACCTCGCGATGGACGATGAACCGCTTCGCGGCGATGCACGACTGCCCACCGTTTTGGGTGCGGGCCTCGACACCGACGGCGACGGCGCGGTCGAGGTCGGCGGACGGGAGCACGATGAACGGATCGCTCCCTCCGAGCTCGAGCACGATCTTCTTGCCCACCGCTCCCGCCTGCTCCGCCACCGCGCGACCGGCGCCCACGCTCCCGGTGAGGGTCACCGCGGCGACCCGGGGGTCGGCGATGATCCGGGGCACCTGGTCGGTGCCGATCAGGAGGGTCTGGAGCACGCCGTCGGGACCGCCCGCTCGACGGAAGAGGTCCTCGAGCGCGAGCGCGGTGCGCGGCACGCTCGGCGCATGCTTGAGGAGCCCGACGTTGCCGGCCATGACCGCCGGCGCGACGAAGCGGGTCACCTGCCAGAGCGGGAAGTTCCACGGCATGATGGCGAGCACGACACCGAGGGGCCGGTAGAGGACCCGGCCTCTGCCTGCGTCGACCGGTGCCGCCTCGTCGGCGAGCAGGCGCTCGGCGTTCGCCGCGAACCATCGGAAGCAGTTCGCGCACTTGGCCACCTCGGCCTTGGCCTGGGCGAAGGGCTTCCCCATCTCCGTCGTCACCTGGTGCGCGATGTCCGGAAGCTCCGCCTCCAGCAAATCGGCGACGGTGACGAGCAGGAGCGACCGGTCGGCGAACGGAGAGGTGGCCCAGCGCTGCGAGGCCGTGGCGGCCATGGCGAGGCGCGACTCGACGGTGGCCGCGTCGAAGGGCTCGAAAGACTCGAGGAGCTCGCCGGTCGTCGGGTTGACCGTTGCGATGGGAGGTCCGGAGTCGGCGGGGCTCACCTCCTCAGTATCCCCCAGGGCAGCCGGGGTATCCCCGACCCGATCTCCCGTGATCCCTGCTCACCGCAGGGGTCGACCCTTCAGAAGGCCGGTGATCCTGCCGCGCTGGACCTTGCCCGTGGCGGTGCGCGGCAGGTCGTCGAGCACGACGTAGCGCTTGGGACGCTTGAAGCCGGCGAGCCGGTGCGACGCGTGGCGTCGGACGTCGTCCACCAGCCCCTCCGGCGAAGCGCTCGCACGCCGGCCGGCGTCGGGGACGATCGCGGCACACACCATCTGCCCCCACTCCTCGTCGGCCAGTCCGAACACCGCGACATCGGCGACGCCGTCGACCTCGCAGAGGCATTGCTCGACCTCCACCGGGTAGACGTTGACACCACCGGTGATGACCAGGTCGTCCCGCCGGCCGTCGAGGAAGAGATAGCCGTCGGGGTGCATCCGGCCGAGATCGCCGACCGTGAAGGCCCCGTCCCGCCAGGCGGCATCCGTCTTCTCGTCGTCGCGCCAGTAACGGAACCGGGCGAAGGACGGCGCGCGGCACCAGATCCGCCCCTCTCCGTCGACGGAGAGCGTCCGATCCGGCCGGGCCCGGCCGACCGTTCCGGGCCGGGCGCGCCACTCCTCGGGCGAGCACACCGTGAACTGGCCCTCGGTCGAACCGTAGAACTCCCAGACGACATCCGGGCCCACTGCTGCCATCACCTGCTCCTTCAGCCGGATCGGGCACGGCGACCCGGCGTGGACGAGGAGGCGCAATGCCTCAGCACCTTCGAACGGCGACGAGGTCTCCCGCATCAGCCGGCCGAGCGCGGCCGGCGCCATGAAGGTGGTCGTCGGGCGGAGCCCGGTGGAGCCGTGCAACACCGACCCGGCGGTCGCCGCGTCGAACCTGCCGAGCACGATGCAGGTCCCTCCCCGCAGCAACGTACCGGCGGCGAAGCGCACGGACACCGAGTGGTACATGGGCGAGCAGACCACGTGCACGTCGTTCGGCCCGAAGCACCAGAGCGAGGCCTCGTCCTCGAACGCGGCCTCGGCCGTCGGCTCGTCGAAGAGGCCCGACCACACCCCCTTGGCGCGACCGGTCGTCCCCGACGTGTAGTGCATCGGCCGGGCGAGCGGGAAGTCGGCCAGCTCGACCGGCGCGCCCTCGTCCAGACGGGCGAGTGCGTGGTCATCGGTCACGACGAGCGAGGGGTCCGCGTCGTCGATCAGCGCGTCGCGCTCGGCCTCGAGCAGCGTCGCGTTCAACAGCACCGGCACCACGCCGGTCCGGAGCGCGCCGAGGACCGCGCAGAGCAGCGCCGCGGACGAGGGAAGGCAGAAGGCCACCCGGTCGCCGGGCCCCAATCCCGCGGCGCTGAGGGCTCCGGCCGCCCGGCGTTGCGCCGCCTCGGCGTCCGCCGCGGTCAGGACCTCGACGCGCACCGGACGGGCGCTCGCCGCGGCTCACGGGCGGCTCTCGCTCGGAAGGAGGCTCGTCGCCCGCGCCGGCTGCTCGGGGTCACCGAGCGAGGTGAACGCGCCCGGCCGCAGGAGGGCGAGCCCGGCGAGGCCCGCGAGCAGCAGGACCGCGCCGGCGACGGTGACCTCCTTCACGCCGACCCGGTCCGCGATCCAGCCCTGGACGACGGCACCGATCGGGTAGACGATGCCGAGCCCCATCATGTAGATGCTGAGCACCCTGCCCCGGGCAGCCGCCGGCGCGCGGATCTGCACGACCGTGTTGAGGCCCGAGAGCACCGCGATGTAGCCGGCGCCCACGACGACGAAGGTCAGCGCCGACCACCAGAGGCTGCCGCGCGAGCCCGTAGGCCACCAGAAGGAACGGCAGCAGGAAGAGAGCGGTCCGGAGCATGGTCAACCGGCCGGCGCGCTCGGCCAGGGTGGGGAGCGCGACGGCCCCGCACACCGCGCCGACACCCTGGGCGGTGACGAGCACCGCGGTGGCTTCCTGCGTGCTCATGCCGCCCCTCTCGAGGGCGCCCGCCATCGCCGGGACCAATGCGATGAACGGCGAGGCGAGCAGTGCGACCAGCGCGATCAGCCCGATCGCCGAGCGACAGCCCGGCTCGGACATCGCGGTGCGGACCCCGATCACGATCCGCTGCACGAGACCAGGAGCTCCCTGGGTCTCGACGGGAGGAGGCAGGCGCACCAGGAGGAGCGCCACCACGACCGCGGCGAACGAGGCGGTGTTGATGCCGAAGACCACCGCGTAGTCGTGGGAGAGCAGCGCGAGACCTGCGAGTGCGGGCCCGACCACCCGGCCCAGATTGAACTGGGCGGAGGAGAGCGACACCGCGCCGAGGAGGTCCTCCTCGGGCACGAGGTCGGGGACCATCGCCTGGTAGGACGGGAAGCCGATCGCACTCGACGCCCCGCCGAGGAAGGCGAGGACCACCAGCGCGAACGGCGGGTCGTGGCCGACCGCGGCGAGGACGGTCAGCACCGCCGCGAACAGCATCTCGGCGAAGGTGGTGACGATCAGCCACTTGCGGCGGTCGAGCCGGTCGGCGAGCACACCGCCGAGCGGCGCGAGCAGCCCGATCGGGACGAAGGCCGCAGCCGCGACGAGCCCGGCCCACCCGGGCTGACCGGTCCGGGCGAAGACGAGGATCCCGAGCGCCACGGTCTGCATCCACGACCCGACGTTGGACACGAGGGCGGCGGACCAGATCAGCGCGAAGTTGCGGGAGCGCAGTGGTCGCAGCGAGGCCAGTGCCACCCGCCGAGGTTATCGGCGGCCAGGTGGCGGGTCGGCGGGGATCGCGGGCGGGTCGGCGGGGATCGCGGGCGGGTCGGCGGGGATCGCGGGCGGGTCGGCGGGGATCGCGGGCCGGTGGCAGCGACACCGCCCGGTCGGGCTACTGGTCGAGCTTGACCTTCCGCCGTGGCCGCAGCGCGAACCACCAGATGCTCGCCATCGTGGCGAGTACGCCGAAAAAGGCGGCCGGTTTCGGCGAGCTTGCGGGTTCGGTTCGCCACGGCGCCGACCCTACCCGCGTGCCACCCGGGCCTGCAGGTCCGGCCGCCTCATTCCGGCTGCTCGGGGTCGGGTACCCGGCGCCGCACCGAGTCCACACCGTCGCCACGCCGCGCCGCGGGCCGCGCCGCGAGGTCGAGGATGAAGGCGGCAACCCAGTCCGGCGTGACGAGCCGACCTTCGCGATGAAGGCTGCGGAACCGGTCGCTCGCCGGCATGACGCTCGCCGGCGTCGCCCGGATCAGGGCCTGCATGTCGGTGTCGACCGGTCCCGGTGAGAGCGCATGGGCCTCGAGCCCCGAGCCACGCTCCTGCTCCTCGGCCGCCAGCACCGCGGTCAGCATGTCCACCGCGGCCTTCGACGCGCAGTACGGCGCCCACCCGAGGTAGACGGTCCTGGCCGCGCCGGAGGTGACGTTGACCAGCACCCCGCGGCCCGGACGGGAGCGCACGTGCCGGGCGAACGCGGCGGAGCCGTAGGCGACGCCGAGGACGTTGGTCTCCACGTGTTCGCGAATCTCGTCGGCGTCGTCCTCGGCGAGGGGGCCGATCGGGGCAAGGATCCCGGCGTTGTTCACCCAGAGGTCGATCCGCCCGAACCGTTCCACGACCGTCCGGGCGAACTCGTCGACCGCGGTCGCGTGCGACACGTCCAGAGCGACCGCGAGCGCCTCGGCGCCGTCGGGAATTGCGGGCTCGCTGCGTGCGCACAGACCGAGCTGCATCCCCGCCGCCGCGAACGCTCGGCCAGACCCGCGCCGAGTCCCCGGCTTGCCCCGGTCACGACGGCGACCCGCGGGCCGGCCGGATCGGCGGCGTCGGCGGGCGGGTTCGTCACGGCTCCGTCGCAAGGAAGACGTTCTTCACCTCGGAGTAGGACGCCAGTGCCTCGACCCCGAGCTCGCGCCCGAACCCCGACTGCTTCATCCCCCCGAAACTGGTCTGCACACGGACCGATCCGTTCGAGTTCACCGAGAGGTTGCCGGCCTCGACCGCCCGAGCGACGCGGAGGGCCCTCGCCCCGTCACGGGTCCAGATGGACCCCGACAGCCCGTAGGGCGTGTCGTTGGCGAGCCGGACCGCTTCCTCTTCGTCGTCGAAGGGGATCACCGCGACGACGGGGCCGAAGATCTCCTCGCGAGCCATCCTCCAGTGGGGTCCGGCCGGAGCGACCACCGTCGGCGGGAACCAGTACCCGCGGCCGGCCGGCACCTCACCCGCGAGGTGCACCGGCACCCGAGCGCCCCCGGGCTCCCCCATCCCCTCGGCGAGGAAGCCCTCCACCGTCCTTCGCTGCCCGGCGCTCACCAGCGGTCCCATCCGGGTCGCGGGGTCGGTCGGATCCCCCACCTTCCAGGTGGCGACGGCAGCGTCCAGCAACGAGAGGTAGTCGTCGATGACGGTGCGCTCGACGAGCACCCGGCTGCGCGCGCAGCAGTCCTGGCCCGCGTTGGAGAAGACCCCGCCAGGTGTCGCTGCCGCCACCGCGCTCGAGATCAGCGTCCGCGAAGACGAGTCGAGGGCGACTTGCCGCCCAGTTCGAGCGTGACCCGCTTGACGGTGCCGGCCGCTCGGACCATCACCTCTTTGCCTACCTCGGTCGACCCGGTGAAGGCCACCTTGGCCACGTCGGGATGCTCCACGAGGCGGGTGCCGACGACCGACCCCTTTCCGGTGACCACCTGGACCACGCCTTCGGGGATGCCGGCAGCGAGCGCGAGGTCGGCGAGAGCGCAGCGCGGTGAGCGGGGTCAGCTCTGCCGGCTTCACCACGATGGTGTTGCCCGTCGCGAGCGCCGGACCGATCTTCCAGGAGGCGATCGCGATCGGGAAGTTCCACGGGACGATGGCGGCCACCACGCCGAGCGGCTCGTGAAACGTCAGATCCACCCCGCCCGCCACCGGGACGGTGGAGCCGCGGTGCTTGTCGACCGCACCGGCATAGAAGTACAACACCTCCGCGACCATGCTCACGTCGTCGCGGCTTTCGGCGAGCGGCTTGCCGACGTTCGCGGTCTCGAGCTGCGCGAGCTGCTCGCCGTGCTCTTCGACCTGTGCCGCGAAGCGGCGCAACAGCCGGGCGCGGTCCGCCGGCGCGATCGCCTGCCATGCCGGCAGCGCAGCCCGAGCCCTCGCGACCGCCGCGTCGGCCGCCTCGACCCCGAGGCTCGGCACCTCCTCGATGGTCGTCTCCGTCGCGGGATTGACGACCGCGGTCACCGCGGCGGTCATCGACCCCCACCGGCGCTCGTCGAGCCGCCGGCAATGGCGGCGGGGGCGATCGAGTCAGGAGGCCCTGGACGGCCCTCCCGTGCTGTACCCACCAGCGCGTCGAACAGGCGCCGGTCGCCGCTCTCCTCGGGGTGCCACTGCACGCCGACGACGAAGCGCTGGCCGGGAAGCTCGACCGCCTCGATCACCCCGTCGTCGCTGTGCGCGGTGGCGACGAGCCCGCGGCCGAGCCGGTCGATCGCCTGGTGGTGGCTGCACAGGACCTCGACTCGCTCGCCGAAGATCCGACGGACCGCGCTCCCCGCGGTGGTCGCTACCTCGACGGGCCCGAATGCACCCGGGCGGGGCTGATGGCGTGACGTCCCGATCCGATCGGGAAGATGCTGGACGAGGTCCCGTCCAGGGCCGACGTTCGAGACCTGCAGGCCGCGGCAGATCGCCAACACCGGCAGGTCGCAGTCGAGCGCCGCTTCGAGCAGCGAGACCTCGAGCTCGTCACGGGCCGGGTTCACCCCGGCGTTGTGCGGATCTGCTGCTTCGGCGTACCGGGCGGCGTCCACGTCGCCGCCGCCGATGAGCACCAGCCCGTCGAGCGACGCGACGAGGGATTGGAGACCCGGTGCCGACCGGTCGTCCCGCGTGGATCGCCGTCCGGTGGCACGAGCACCGGCTGCCGCCGGCGGCGGCAACGAGGTCGAGATACGGCGCCGGGCACCAGCGCGGCGTCGCGCTCCCACGACCACCAGGAGGTGACCTGGCGGTACATGGACACACCGACGAGGGGGCACGGGTACTGCCGACGCCATGGCGCCAGTATCCCATCGGCGCGTGCGCAGGCGGTCGGGTGCGTCCGCGAAACCGCTGGGGCCGAGTGCCTTCGGACGGCCTGCCGGTAAGGTGCGGCGCCGGGTGACGGCGACGGCGCCGGGCGATCCGGTCGGGTAATCCGGTCGGGTGACCGAGCCCGAGGGACCGAGACGGCACGGTCGGAGCTCACGGAGGTGTCGATGCCTCGACTCGACGGCAAGGTGGCGCTGATCACCGGCGCGGGCAGCGGCATCGGCAAGGTGACGGCCGAGCGCTTCGCTGCGGAAGGGGCCGCGGTCGTCGTCGCCGACGTCGCCGTCGACCGAGGCGGAGGCGGTCGCCGGCGGCATCGCGGCGTCGAGGCGGAACGGCGACAGCGGTGGCGGTCGACGTCGTCCGACGAGGAACAGGTCGAAGCGCATGGTCGCGGCCGCGCGTCGACACCTACGGCGGGCTCGCACGTGCTCGTGAACAACGCGGGGATCTTCCCCGACGACGACGGCGGGGTACTGGAGACCCCGCCGGCGACCTGGCAGCAGGTGATGGAGGTCAACCTGAAGGGAGTCTGGCTCGGGTGCCGGGCGGCGATCCCGGCGATGCTCGCGGTCCGGCGGCGGCTCGATCGTGAACATCGCCTCGTTCGTCGCGCTGATGGGTGCCGCCACCGCACAGGTCGCCTACACCGCGTCGAAGGGCGGGGTGCTGGCGCTCACCCGCGAGGTCGCGGTCGAGTACGCGCGCCGCGGGATCCGGGTCAACGTCGCTGTGTCCCGGGCCCGATCGAGACCCCGCTGCTCGCCGAGCTCCTCGCCGATCCGGCGCGGCGCGAGCGCCGCCTCGTGCACATCCCGCTCGGGCGATTCGGCCGGCCGGACGAGATCGCCGCGGCCGCACTGTTCCTCGCGTCCGACGACGTCCTCGTTCATGACCGGCTCCGCGCTCGTCGTCGACGGCGGGATCACGGCGGCCACGTGACGCTGAGCAGCCACGAGTAGGGGCGCCGACGGCGGTCCCTCCGGCGTCTCGGACCGAGGCCGTGGAGACGGACGGAGGCGGCTGGACCAGAGTGCTCCCATGCTGACCATGGAGTCCCTCGCCGACGAGATCGGCGCGGGCACCGTCGCACACGGTCGTCGTCGCGTTCCCCGACCTCCAGGGCCGGCCGGTCGGGAAGCGGGTCACCGGTCCGTTCTTCCTCGACCACGTGGCCGCACCACGGCATCGAGGTCTGCGACTACCTGCTGGCCTGCGACGTCGACATGGAGCCGCTGCCCGGCTACCGGTTCGCCAACTGGGAGAGCGGCTACGGCGACCTCCGTGCGGTGGTCGATCCCGGCACCCTCCGACCACTGCCGTGGCACCCCGGCAGCGTGCTCGTCGCTCTGCGACCTGCTGACCATGGAGGGCGAGCCGGTCGAGGTCTCGCCGCGGCGCATGCTCCGCCGCCAGATCGAACGAGCCGCCGAGCGCGGCTACGAGGTGCGATGCGCGACCGAGCTCGAGTTCTACCTCTTCCTCGACTCCTTCGCGCGAGGCCGCCGGAGAAGCGGTGGCAGGACCTCGTTCCACATGCGAGCACCATCGAGGACTACCAGCTCCTCCAGACGTCGCGCGAGGAGTACGTCATCGGACAGCATCCGCAACCAGATGCTCGAGGCGGGGATCCCGATCGAGTACTCGAAGGGCGAGGCGGGCATCGGTCAGCACGAGATCAACGTCACCTACGGCGGACGCGCTCGAGATCGGCCGACCGGCACCTCGTCTTCAAGAGCGGGGTGAAGGAGATCGCCGTCGCAGCACGGCCGCGCGGCCACCTTCATGGCCAAGTGGTCGATGGCGACCGCCGGGTCCTCCTGCCACCTCCACACGAGCCTCTGGGACAGCGACGAGCGGCGAGCCCCTGATGGCGGCGGCGGACGCAGGCCGTGGCGAGCAAGTCGGGCTTCTCGGAGGTCGGCGAGCAGTTCGTCGCCGGGCAGCTGCATGCGGCCGACAGCTGGCGTGGTGCTTCGCCCCCTACGTCAACTCCTACCGGCGGTACGTCCCCGACTCCTGGGCGCCGACCGCCGTGGTCTGGGGCGAGGACAACCGCACCTGCGGGTTCCGGGCGGTCGGGTCCGGGCCGGCCGTCGGATCGAGAGCCGGATCCCGGGGCGGACGTCAACCCCTACATCGCGCTCGCCGCGGCCATCGCCGCGGGGCTCTGGGGCATCGACCACGAGCTCGAGCTCCCGCCGGCCTTCAGCCGGCAACGCCTACCAGGCGCCCGGCGTGCCCCGGATTCCTTCGTCGCTCGCGGAGGCCATCGCCGAGCTCGAGTCGAGCGAGGTGGCCGCCGAGGCATTCGGGCCCGAGGTCCACCACCACCTGGTCAACACCGCCCGCCAGGAGTGGGCAAGCGTCGAACCGGGTGGTCACCGACTGGGAGCTCGCCCGCAACTTCGAGCGCATTTGAGCGTCGCGCCGCCGCTGCGTGCCGGCCGAACTACCGGTCCTGGCCTCGCCGGCCGAGCATCCTTGACGCGGTCGGGCACGCTGGCAGCATGGATCGCACCATGTACGGATGTCGACCTCGGAGCTGCTCCTTACCTGACGGCGAGCGCCACATCGCGTTCGCCCGCCACCTCCTGAGCCTCCGGCCAGGAGGTTTTTTGTTGGCAGTGGAGATCCGAGACGACCTGCCGCACCACGCACCGGGAGACCCCACGATCGGAGACCAAGGGAGCACAGCTGTGAGCACCCAACCCACCACGACGCAGGCACCGCGGCGCCGGAGGCACGGCCACCGCCTGGCGATGCCGTGCGACGTCTCGCCGATGCCCTTCCACCTCTACCGGCCCTACCGCCCGCTCGTCCTCGCCGATCGGACCTGGCCCGACCACCAGACCACCGTGCCCCGCGCTGGGCGAGCGTCGACCTGCGCGACGGCAACCAGGCGCTGGTCGACCCGATGGACCCCGAGCGCAAGCTCCGGCTGTTCCGGGCCCTGGCCGAGATCGGGTTCAAGGAGATCGAGGTCGGGTTCCCCTCCGCCTCCCAGCCCGACTACGACTTCCAGCGCCAGATCATCGACGAGGGCGATCATCCCCGACGACGTCACCATCCAGGTGCTCGTCCAGTGCCGCGAGGAGCTCATCGAGCGGACCTTCGAGTCGCTGAAGGGCGCCCCGCAGGCCATCGTCCACTTCTACAACTCGACCTCCGAGCTCCAGCGCCGGGTGGTCTTCGGCCTCGACCGCGCCGGCATCATCGACATCGCGGTCAACGCGGCGACGGCTGTGCAAGGAGTTCGAGTCGAGCCTGCCCGACACCGACATCCGCTACGAGTACTCGCCGGAGAGCTTCACCGGGACCGAGCCCGACTTCGCCGTCGAGATCTGCGAGGCGGTGATGGAGGTCATCGAGCCCACCCCCGAGCGGCCGATCATCCTCAACCTGCCCAACACGGTCGAGATGTACGGGCCCCAGGTCTACGCGGACGTCATCGAGTGGTTCCACCGCACCATCAAGAACCGCGACTCGATCGTCCTCAGCCTGCACCCCCACAACGACCGGGGCACGGCGGTGGCGGCCGCCGAGCTCGGCGTGCTGGCCGGCGCCGACCGGGTCGAGGGGACGCTGTTCGGCAACGGCGAGCGCACCGGCAACGTCGACGTGGTCACCCTGGCGATGAACCTCTTCTCGCAGGGCGTCGACCCCGCGCTCGACTTCCGCGACATCGACAAGGTCCGCCGGATCGCCGAGTACGCGACGCGGATGCCCGTCCATCCGCGCCACCCCTACGCGGGCGACCTCGTGTACACCGCGTTCTCCGGCTCCCACCAGGACGCCATCAAGAAGGGCTTCGAGGCGATCGGCGACGACTACGACCACTGGGAGGTCCCGTACCTGCCCATCGACCCGAGCCACACCGGCCGGACCTACGAGGCGATCATCCAGGTGAACAGCCAGTCGGGCAAGGGCGGCGTCGCCTACGTCATGGACACCGAGCACGGGCTCGACCTGCCCCGCCGCCTCCAGATCGAGTTCTCGAAAGCAGGTCCAGGACGATCACCGAGGAGAGCGGCACGGTCATCCAGCCCGGCGAGATGTGGGACGTCTTCTCGCGGACCTACCTGCCCGACGACGCCGGAGTGCGGCTGCTCGCCAGCGAGGTGACCACCGGCAGCGGTCGGACCACGGTCACCGCGCAGCTGCTGGTCGACGGTCGACCTCGCACGGTCATGGGAAAGGGCAACGGGCCGATCGACGCGCTGTCGCGGGCCTGCGCGACGACCTCGGTGTCGAGTTCGAGGTCAAGGACTACAGCGAGCACGCCCTGACCGCGGGGAGCGGCGCCTCGGCGGTCGCCTACGTCGAGGCCGAGGGGCCGGACGGGTCGACCTGGTGGGGCGTCGGGATGGACTCGAGCATCCTCGACGCCTCGCTGGCTGCGGTGGTCAGCGCGGCCAACCGCTCGCAGCCTTCCGCAAGCTCGGTCGGATCGGGGAGGGCGACCAGCACACGCACCGTGATCTGGTGGGACCTCGACCTCGGGTGATGTCATCGGCCTCATGACATCTACATACATCAGGTGATGTCATCGGCTCGAGGACATCTACATACATCAGGTGATGTCATCGGCTCGAGGACATCTACATACATCAGGTGATGTCATCGGCCTGATGACATCTACATACATCAGGTGATGTCATCGGCTCGAGGACATCTACATACATCGGGTGATGTCATCGGCTCGAGGACATCTACATACATCAGGTGATGTCATGGAGCCGAAAGGTGTCATGTCCCAAGGCAGCTCGACCGCGAACGGTCAGCCGTAGAGCTCTTCGCTGACCAGGGAGTTTTCGAGCAAGTGCACCGGCCGGCCTCAGTGAGGGCGGCTCGGGAACCGGACCCGGCTCAGAACCGGTTGAGCTGCTTGAAGATCCCCTTGGTCTGCTTGTAGAGGGTCACGAACTCGTCGAAGAGCAGCCCGTACTCGGCTGCGTTCGAGCGGATCCGGCGAGAAGGTCTTCCGCACCTCGACCATCGCGGGGATCTGGGCCGGGGTGATCCGGCCGAGCGCGACCAGGCAGATCAGCGCGGCACCCCGGACGTTGGCGAGCACCGGGTCGGCGACCTGACGGATCTCGCGGCCGGTCACGTCCGCATGGATCTGGCACCACTGCTCGGAGTTCGCACCGCCGCCGATGAACGCGAGCGAGTCGAAGCGTCGGCCGGCGAACTTCTCGACCGCCTCGAGGAGCCACCGCGAATTGAAGGCCACGCCCTCGTAGACGGCCGCGCACCATCTGGGCGGTCGTCGTCGAGAGCGAGAGGTTGTGGAATCCGCCCCGAACGGTGTGGTCGTCGACCGGCGAACGCTCGCCGTTGAGCCACGGCGTGAAGAGGACCCGCCCGCTGCCCGGCTCGACCGAGTCGACCATCGCGCCCATCTCCTCGAAATCGGCCGCGAGTCCGAGGTTGTCGCGGAGGAAGGTCAGGCAGGCACCTGCGGTCTCGTGCTCGTCGGCGATCACGTACTTGCCGGCGAGCGCGGCGGGGATCGAGGCCACGTTGCTGGTCGGCGCGGTCTTCTTGAAGGGCACGTGAGCCGAGATCCACGAGGAGGTGCCGATGTAGAGATGCGCGTCGTAGTCGGCGACCGCCCCCGAGCCGAACACGGCCGAGTGCACGTCGCCCGAGCCCGGCGAGCACGGGCAGCCCGGCCGGGATCCCGAGCTCGGCGGCGGCCTTTCGCGTCAGGGTCCCGACGATCGAGCCCGGTGGCACAAGCTCGGGCAGTTTGCGCGCGCTCGAGGCCGGTCACCTCCAGCAGTCGGCGGTCGTAGGCGACCTGATCGATCCGCCGGTTGTCGGTCACCCAGTGCGCGGCGATCGAGTCGAACGACGCCGCACCGCCGTCCGGTCAGCCGCAGGTTGAGGTAGTCGACCGGCTCGAGGAAGACCGCCGTCGTCGCGGTAGACGTCGGGAAAGGCGTCGCGGAGGAAGAGGATGTGGGCGGTCGGGGTCCTTGCCGGACAGACCGGGAGCGCCGCCGGTGAGCTGGATGCAGCGGAGGATCTTCCTCGGGTCGTAGCCGAGCACGTTGACCGGTCCACCGACCACCTCGCGGATCGCCCGGTTGCCCCGCGAGTCCATCCAGATGACCGCGGGCACGAGCGGCCGGTCGTCTGCTGCCCACCGCGACGGTGCCCGACCACTGCGGCGGTGCATCCGATCCCGACGAGCCGGCCCGGTGGCACCGAGGCGTCGGACGACGGCCCGGCGCAGTCGCCGTGCAGATCGCCGACCACCACTCGTCCGGGTCCTGCTCGGCGCCTCCGTCGGGAAGCAGGTGGAGCGCGACCGGTTCGGTCGCATGCGCCACGATCCGGCCCGTCACCGAGACGACCGCCACCTTCGGGCCGCCGGTGCCGAGGTCGACCGCGACGACGTACTCCTCGGCCGACCTGTGCCGCAGTGCTCACGCCTTGGCCACCCAGATCCTCACCTCCCGGGTCGGCCTCGCCGTCGTCGAGCTCGACCGGGTGCCCTCCCCCGCCGCCGTCGGGAGGCGCCGACGAGACCGAGCGGGCGAGCACCTCGCCTGGCCACCGAGGTCGAACAGCGGCTCGAGGTCGTCGAGCCCGACCAGGTGCAGGTCGATCCAGTCGGACACCTCGAGACCCGCTCGCCTTGCGCAGGTCCTGCACGTGGCGCACCACCTCGCGGGCGAGCCCACGGCGGCGGAGGTCGTCGTCGAGGGTGAGGTCGAGCGCGACCACCTCGGCTCCGTCGCGGGAGACCGCGAAGCCGGGCTGGGACTTGACCCGGAGCTCGACCTCGTCGGCGACCGAGCTCGACCGGACCGTCGTCGAGCTCGACGGTCACCGGCTCCGCCGGCGGACGAGCGCGCCTCCGCGGCCGCCGCCGTCGACCGTGCCCATCGCCGACGCGGAGCTGCTGGACCTTCGCGTCCGAGGCGCGGTCCGAGCACCCGGAAGTTGGGGACCAACTCGTAGGCGAGGACGTCGCCGAGCTCGCCGATCGGCTCGATCACGTCGACGTTGAGCTCGTCCTCGACCATGCCCGGCGGCGGCGTCGGGCTGCCCGGAGGCAGGTGGACGAGCGCGCGGGCGAGCGGCTGGCGCACCTTGATCCCCGCCTCGGACCGGGCCGCCCGCCCGAGCGAGGCGAGCCGGCGTGCGAGCGCCATCCCGTCCTCGAGCGCGGGGTCGCGCGCGTCCGGTGTCGGCGACCGGCCAGTCGACCAGGTGCACCGAGTCGGATTCGTCCGCCCCGGTCAGGTCGCGCCACATGCGGTCGGCGAGGAAGGGGCAGAAGCGGTGCGAGCAGCCGGGCGAGCGTGCACCAGCACCTCGTGGAGCGTCGCCTGCGCGCCGAGCGAGTCGGCGGGGTCCGCGCCCGGGTCGGTGCGCCAGAACCGTCGGCGACTCCGGCGCACGTACCAGTTGGAGACGTCGTCGACGAGTTCGGCGATGGCGGTCGCCGCCGGGAACGGCTCGTACGTCGTCGAGCGAGGCGGTGACCTGCTCGACCGTCGCGTGCAGACGCGAGCGCATCCAGCGGTCGAGCAGGGAGCGCGTGCGCCGGCGCGCGGGATCGCCGGGTCGCGCGGGGTCGAAGCCGTTGAGCGAGGCGTAGGTCGTGAAGAAGGACCAGGTGTTCCAGAGGGTGAGGAGCTCCTCGCGCATCGCCGCGTCGATGAAGTCGAGGCTGACCCGGGTCGGCGTCCACGGGGAGCCCTGCGAGAACATCCACCAGCGCAGCGGGTCGGCCCCGCGGCTGGTGAGGATCTCCCACGGATCGATCACGTTGCCGATGCTCTTCGACATCTTGCGGCCCTCGGCGTCGACGATGTGACCGAGGCAGAGCACGTTGCGGTAGGGGGTCGTGCCGCGGACCAGCGTGTTGACGGCGAGAAGCGAGTAGAACCAGCCTCGCGTCTGGTCGATGGCCTCGCAGATGAAGTCGGCGGGGAAGACGAAGTGCTCGGCCGATCCCTCGGCCAGCGGATAGCCCCATTGGGCGGTCGGCATCGATCCCGAGTCGAACCAGGCGTCGATGACCGGCTCGACCCGCCGCATGGCCGGGCGCTCCGCGGTGCCCGTCGGCCGGCACTCGGGGCACGGGAAGGTCACTGCGTCGATGTCGGGGCGGTGCGGGATCGACGTCGGTCACGTCGCGGCCGGCCAGCTCGGAGAGCTCCGGCGAGCGAGCCCACGCAGCGGACGTGGCCCTCGTCGCAGCGCCAGACCGGCAGCGGCGTGCCCCAGTAGCGGTCGCGGGACAGCGCCCAGTCGACGTTGTTGGCCAGCCACTCGCCCATCCGCCCGTCTCGGATGTGCTCCGGGTGCCACCCGATGGTCCGGTTTTCGCGCGACGAGCTCGGCCTTGCGCTCCGAGGTGCGCACGTACCAGCTCGGCTTGCCCCAGTAGATGAGCGCGGTCCCGCACCGCCAGCAGTGGGGGTAGGCGTGCACGTAGGACTCGACGCCGCAGCAGCCGGCCGGACGCCTCGAGCCGGTCGTTGACCGCGGCGTTCGTCGTCGCGGACCGGCTGTCCGGCGAGCCAGCTGACCTCGTCGGTGAAGCGACCGTCCGGACCCACCGGGTTGAGCGTCGGCAGGTCGTGCTCGCGCCCGGCCTGGCGGTCGACCTCACCGAACGCGGGGGCGAGGTGGACGATGCCGGTGCCCTCGTCCGCCTCGACGAAGCTCGCCGGGGACGACCCGCCATCCGCTTGCGGCCTCCGCGTCGCTGACCTCGAGGTCGTCGAAGGGCCGCTCGTAGCGAAGGCCGACCAGGTCGGAACCCGGCACCGTCTTCGTCACCGGCGAACCTCTCGCCGAGAACTTGTCCGACGAGGTCCGCCGCCACGACGAGGTCGCCGACCACCGCGTACTCGAGCTCGGGCCCGACCGCGGCACCGGTGTTGGAGAGCAGCGTCCAGGGCGTGGTGGTCCACGCGACGAGGGACAGCCCGCTCGAGGGTGTCGACGGCCGAGCCGTGCACGCAGCCGTCCGGCCGCCTGCCCCTCGTCCCGCAGCGGAAAGAGCACGTAGGCCGACTGCGTCCTCGATCTCGCGGTAGACGTCGGGCTGGCCGAGCTCGTGGCTGCAGAGCGCGGTCCCGCACCGCGGACAGTACGGCACCACCTTGATGTCCTCGTAGAGCAGCCCCTCGTCCCAGAGGTGCTTGAGGTTCCACCAGACCGCTTCGACGTACTCGGGCGAGAACGTCCAGTAGGCGTTGTCGAAGTCGATCCAGTACCCGATGCGCTCGGTGAGGCGTCCGCCAGTCGTCCACGTAGTTGCGGACCGACTCGCGACAGAGACGGGTGAACTCGGCGATCCCGACACCCTCCTCGATCTGGTGCTTGGCGGTGATGCCGAGCTGCTTCTCGACCTCGACCTCGACCGGCAGCCCGTGGGTGTCCCAGCCGGCCTTGCGCGGCACGGCGAAGCCGCGCATCGTCCGGTAGCGGCAGAAGAGGTCCTTGTAGACCCGGGCCCAGACGTGGTGGAGCCCGGGCCGGCCGTTGGCGGTCGGGGGGCCCTCGTAGAAGACCCAGGGCTCGGCTCCCTCCCGGAGGGCCACCGACCGCTCGAAGACGCGGTGCTCGCCCCATCGGGCCAGCTCCTCGGCCTCGAGGGCGGTGAAATCGGGTTCGCTCGGCACCGGGCGGAACAACGGATCTCCTTGTCGGGTCGGACGGGTCGGATCGAGGGCGCCACCGGCCCCGGTGGGTCCATCCCACGGCTTCGGTCCCGGCGCGACCGGATCGTCACGACCCTGCGGAGGTGCGGATGAGATATTACGGGCGCCGAGCGTCCACAATTCGGCGAGTGCCCGAGCTCCCCGAAGTACAGGCTCTCGCCGCCGCCCTCGACGACCGGATGGAGGGGCCGCGGATCGCCTCCTGCGAGCTCACGTCCTTCTCCGCGCTGAAGACGGTCGAGCCAGCGATCGGCGGACTGGTCGGTCGGGTGGTCGACCGGGTCGAGCGCCGGGGCAAGTTCGTGTGCATCGACGTCGGACGGCCTCTGGTTGGTCGTCCACCTGGCGCTCGGGGGGTGGATCAAGTGGTACGACAACGTGCCCACCGCGCGCGGTGCGGCCGGGCCGCGGACCGCTCGCCCTGCGGATCCGGTTCGAGAAGGGCAGCGGCCTCGACGTGACCGAGACAGGGAATCGAGAAGCGCCTCGCGCTGTGGGTGGTCGCCGCTCCCGAGGAGGTGCCCCGCGTCGCGGAGCTCGGTCCCGATCCGCTCGCGCCGGAGTTCACAGCCGACCGGCTGGGCGAGCTGCTCACAGCAACCTCCGCGACCGTCAAGGGCGCGCTGACCACCCAGTCGGTCATCGCCGGGGTCGGGCAACGCCTACTCCGACGAGGCGCTGTTCCGCGCCCGGATGTCGCCCTACAAGCAGACCGTCGTCCCTCATCCCCGAAGAGGTCGACCGACTCCACCGACGCACTCGTCGGCGTGCTCTCCGAGGCCGTCGACCGTGCGTCGGGACTCGAGCCGTCCGAGCTGAAGGGCGACAAGAAGCGGTCGCTCGCAGTGCACGGCCGAACCGGCGAGGCATGCCCACGCTGCGGAAACATCATCCGCGAGGTGGCCTTCGCCACGAGGTCGCTGCAGTACTGCCCGACCTGCCAAACAGGTGGCAAGCGTTCTCGCCGATCGCCGTCTGAGCAGGCTCCTCAAGTGAGCGAACAGGGAGCTCCGGTGCCGCGACCAGGGGGAGCCCGACCGGCTCGTCGCGCTCTCGGGCCGGCTGGTCCGACTCCTGCCGATGCAGCCGGGCCTGAGCGAAGGGCTCCTCGCCGCCGCCACCGAGGACCGCGGCTCGTTCGGCTTCACCCACGTCCCGGCGGACCGTGCCGAAGTGAACGCGTACGTCGAGCGTGCCCTCGCGCATCGCGACGCGGGGGACCAGGTGCCTTTCGTGACGTGGTCGCAGGTGGAACAACGGGTGGTCGGGTCGACCCGCTTCTACGAGCTGACGCCGTGGGACTGGAGCTTCCTCGGCGCCGAGGGCGAGCGCGAGCAACGGAGGGACCGTCCGGACGTCGCCTGCATCGGGCACACCTGGCTCGCGCCTTCCGCGCAGCGGACCGGTATCAACACCGAGGCCAAGGTCCTGATGATGGATTTCGCGTTCGAGCACTGGGAGGTGCGGGCCGTCCGGCTGCTGACCGACGCGCGGAACGCGAGCTCGAGAGCCGCGATCGCGCGTCTCGGCTGCGCGTTCGACGGGATCATCCGCGCCGACAGGCCCGGGGCGGACGGCACGGTCCGCGACTCCGCCGTCTTCAGCATGCTCCCGTCGGAGTGGCCCGCCCACCGCGAGCGACTCCTCGCACGCCTCGGCGGGGATGGCGGACGCGCCGTTCCGGAGTGACGAACGGACTGCTCGACCGTCGCGGCGACGGCACCGGGCCCGGCTCTGCCAGAATCGCCCCGTGTACATCTCCGCCAAGGTCGACTACGCGGTCCGCGCGCTGTGCACGCTGGCCGACAACGACGACCGCCCGGTCACTGCGGAGGCGCTGGCCCAGTCGCAGCACCTGCCCTCGAAATTCCTCGAGAGCATCCTGAACGACATGCGCAGGGCCGGGCTGCTCGTGAGCCAGCGGGGCGCCGAAGGTGGCTACCGGCTGTCGCGGCCGGCGTCGGAGATCTCGGTCGCGGACGTGATCCGACCGCTCGACGGCCCGCTCGCCGAGGTGCGCGGTCTGCGGCCCGAAGCGGCCAACTACGAGGGATCCGCCGAGCACCTCCAGGCGGTGTGGGTGGCGGTCCGGGCCAGCCTGCGCTCGGTCCTCGACCGGGTCACCATCGCCGACATCGTCTCGGGCAGGCTCCCGAAGGCGGTCGAGAAGCTGACCGGCGACCCCGAGGCGTGGCGCTCGCGCTGAGGAGATTGCCTGCCCACCGGTGGTGCCCGCCGCCTCAAGGCGGGACGGATCACACGCCGGCGGTCGGGGGCGCACCGCGGTCGGCCCGAAGATCCCGCGAGCGCCGGAACGAGCGTGGCCACAGCGACCGGGTGAGGACGACGTTGATCTCCGCTGCGTAGACCGTGACCATCGCGCCGAGCGCGATCCACCAGATGAGCCCGAGCACGCTGGCGAAGGTGCCGTAGAGGTTGGAGAGGTGGCGCAGCTGGTGGTTGACCAACAGGGCTCCCACCGCCTGCAGCACCGACCAGCCGAGCCCGCCGATGACCGCGCCGGGCCAGAGGGAGGCGTCCCCGTCCGGTGGCCGCAGGACGATGATGAACGCGGCCCAGTACATGGCGACGTTGACCGCGACCGCGGCCACGAATCCGACCCACGCGGACAGCGGTCCGAGGCGGCCGAACGCGCCGAGCCCTGCCAGCGCTCCGCCCACCAGAAATCCGAGCCCGAGCACCGCGAGGAAGCCGACAGCCCGCGGGATCCAGTGCCAGAAGTCGGGGAGGTCGTCGCGGTCGACACCCCAGACCACCGCCATCATGACCTGCGAGTTGCGGCTCAGTCGGGTGGCGCCGTACAGGAGCCAGACCAGGCCGATCGCCAGCGCGACCTTGTTGCTGCTGCTCGAGAGTTGCTGCACGTTGTGGCGGAGGTCGGCGCCGAGGACGGGGAACTGGTGCAGCGCCGAGTCGATGACGTCGTTCTGGAGCGACTGATTCCCCTGGAGGACGATGCCGACGATGGTGAGGAGCACGAGGACCATCGGGAAGACCGCCAGGAAGGCCGAGTGCGAGATCTGGGCCGCCAGCCGGCCCGCACGGTCGTCGGAGTACTTGCGCAGCACCGCGCTCGGCAGCGCGGTGACCGCGTGGCGCTGCTGGAAGGTGTCGACGCGATCGACGGTTCGGCCGAACCAGTCGCCGATTGCGTCGAAGCGGCCCGCCGCCGCGTCAGCCACCGATCAGCGCCTCGCGGCCGTGGCGGCGGAACTCGGCACGGAGCGCCTCCCGTCCGGGCCGGTCGAGAGGGACGTAGCCACCCTCGACGCCCGACCGGTAGACCGGTTCGTCGCAGCCCCACCATCCCTGGCGGCGGAGCGGTTCCTTGGTGACCTTCCCGCTCGCCGTCTGCGGCAGGGCGCCGGTGATCCGCAGGAACGCGGGCGCCCACTTCGTCCCGAGGTCCGGCTGGCACGCAAGGAAGCCTTCGAACCGTGCCGGTTCGAAGGCGCGTCCGGGAAGCAGCTCGAGTGCGGCCATCACCAGGTCCCCCGAACGAGGATCGGGCACCGCGTACACCGCCACTGCGGCGACGTCCGGGTCCCGCACGAGCACGCGCTCGATCGGGCCCGCGGTGATGTTCTCCGAGTCCACTCGCAACCAGTCACCACGCCGACCGGCGAAGTAGAAGAAGCCGTCTTCGTCGCGGTAGGCGAGATCGCCCGTCCAGTACCAGCCGTTCCGGATCCGCTCGGCCGACGCCGACTCGTCGCCGTAGTAGCCCTCGAAGCCCCCGATGCCCGAGCGGTTGACGATCTCGCCGATGGCCTCGTCGCCGTTCACGAGCCTGCCGGATGCGTCGAACCGTGCGGGCGGGCACTCCTCGGCGGTGGTCGGGTCGACCACCGCCACGTCCTCGGTCGGCCGGCCGAGCGAGGACGGCGGCGTGTCGGGGGTGCGAGAGATGGCCGCTCCGCCTTCGCTCGAGCCGTAGCCCTCGGTCAGCACGCACCCGAAGCGCTCCTCGAATGCCGCCTTGTCGGCGACCGAGGCCTCGGTCCCGAAACCGCGTCGGAGCGTCGTCGACGCGTCGTCGGGCGAGGGAGGGGTCGCGAGCACATAGGCGAGCGCCTTGCCGACGTAGGTGAAGGTGGTCGCACCGTACCTGCGGACGTCACGGACGAACCCCGACGCGCTGAAGCGGCGCACCAACGCCACCGTCCCGCCGACGACGAGCGTCGGTCCCCACAGGACCATCAACGCATTGCCGTGGAAGAGCGGCATCGCGCGAGTAGGCGACGTCCTCGCGCTCGAAGCCGTACGCGCCGGCCGAGCGGACGGCGATCGACGCGAGGCGACCCTGGGTGCACCGGACGGCTTTGGGATCGCCGGTGGTCCCCGAGGTGAACAGGAGGAGGTACAGGTCCGCCGGCACCGGGCGGCGCGCGGCCACGATCTCACCGGCCCCGGTACCTCGGTGGCCAGCCAGCCGGTCCGCGCCGTCCACCGAATCGACGCGCAGCACCCGGTCGAGGGGCACCCCGTGGTCGAGCCCTTCGAGCAGGTCGGCGCCCGCCTCGTCGGTCACGAGCACCGTGCAGTCGGTCCGTCGGATGTCGCCGGCGAGCGCCTCACCGCGCCGGGTCGAGTTCACGCCCACCACCACCCCGCCGGCGAGTGCCGCTCCCCCCAGCCAGAACAGGTAGTCGGGAACGTTCCCGAGCAACACCCCGACGTGGGGCGGTTCCTGCCGAGCGGCCAGCGAGCGGAGCAGCGAGGCCCGCTCGGTGCTCGCCGCCACCACCTCGCGCCAGCTCCAGATCCGGTCCTCGAACAGGAGCCCGGGATGGTCGTCGGCCTCGCGTCCGAGGAGCAGCTCCGCGACCGTCGGCATGGAGGTGGACGCTAGCGGTGGAGCCCGCGGGCGGGCACCGCCTACCATCGGTGCGGCGCCGGAGAGCCGTTCGCCGCGGGACGGCCACGCGATGCGCCGGACGGACACGGGGAGTGACATGGGAACCGGAACTGCGACCATCAGCATCGACCGCCCGGCGGATGCCGTCTGGGGGCTGATCGGCGACTTCGGCGGGATCGGCGGCTGGATGCCGGGCATCGACTCGTGCCGGCTGGAGGGCGACGACCGCATCCTCGAGATGATGGGGATGACCATCACCGAGCGTCTGGTCAAGATGGACGACGCCGCCCGGGCGCTCACCTATTCCATCGTCGACGGGGCGCCGGTCGAGCGGCACGAGGCGACGATCACCGTCCGCCCGCAGCGGTGATGCCTGCACGGTGGACTGGGAGGTGGACGCTGCGCCCGACGACATGGCGGGGCTGATGGTCACCATCTACCAGCAGGCGCTCGAAGCCCTGAAAGCGCGCGCCGAGGGATGAGCGGCACGCCCGGACCGCACGCCGAGGGCGCGGGCTCGAGGGGCGGTATCGGCAGGCGGCGCTCCTACCGCATCGAGCAGCGGTCGTCGGCTCCGGTCGACACGGTCTGGCCGCTCGTATCCGAGGCGGGACACTGGAAGGAATGGACGTTCCTCACCCGCAGCGAGGTGGAGCGCGAAGGCGATCCACCTCCAGACGGCGCAGGGTCGGTGCGCCGGCTCACCTTCCTCGGAACGGGTTCACGCGAACAGGTGGTCTCGTGGGACCCGCCGCACCACCTCTCCTACACCATCCTGTCCGGCTTCCCCGTCCGCAACTACCTGGCCGACGTCACGCTCCAGCCCGACGGGGAGGGCACCCGGATCCTCTGGACCGCCACCTACGACGAGAAGTTCCGCGGGACCGGAGCGGTCACCGCCTGGTTCATCCGGGGCCTCATCGGCCGGTTCGCACGGGGCCTCGCCCGTCACGCCGAGCGCGTCGCGGGTGCGTGAGCGGCGGCGGAACCGGGACGGCACGGCACCGCTGGGGACGAGGCGCTTCGATCAGGGCACCGCGTCCCGCAGACGCCGTGCGCGCCATTCGACCTGGGCCCGCGCCGCGTCGACGTCGATGGTGAGACACCGCCCCTCGGCGACCAGCTGACGGCCCCCGACCCAGACGTCGGTCACCAGCCGGCTCGAACCGGACCACACCAGGTGCTCGATCAGCTGCTCGTCGTCGAGCAACGGGACGAAGACGGGATCGTCGAGGGTGACCGCGATCATGTCGGCCCGCGCCCCAGGCGCGAGCAGGCCGAGGTCGGACCGGCCGATCGCGTGGCCGGCACCTCGGGTGGCCAGCTCGAGGGCGGAACCCGAGCCGAGCGCGGCCGCGTCGCCCTCGCGGAGGCGGGCGAGCATCGCCGCGAGGCGCATCTCCTCCCACAGGTCGAGGTCGTTGTTGGAGGCGGGCCCGTCGGTCCCGAGCCCGACTCGCACGCCTCGGCGGAGGAGCTCGACCAGCGGGGCGATTCCGGACGCGAGCTTGGCGTTCGACTGCGGGCAATGCGCGACGGCGACGTCGTGGACCACATAGGTGGCGAGGTCCTCGTCGGAGAGCCAGATGCTGTGCGCGGCGAGCACCCGGGCGTCGAACACGCCTTCGCGGGCCAGCACGGCCGGCACCGAGCCCCCGTGCTCCGCCTCGAAGGCCGCTCCCTCGTCACTCGTCTCCGCCAGGTGGAGATGGAAGAGGGCGTCGAGCCGGCGAGCCTCGCTCGCGACGTCCACCAGCACCGGCAGCGGCACCGTGTAGGCCGCGTGCGGGGCGAACCCGACCTCGATGCGCCCCTGGTCGCCGTGGCGCCGGCGGTGGAAGTCGACGATCTCGGCGATCCTCTCGTCCCATCCCGACGCGCCGGTCTCCGCATCGGGCAGCTGCAGCACGGCCGGCGTCACCACCGCGCGCGAGCCCGCCGCGAGCACCGCGTCCGCGATGGCGTCCTCGAAGAAATAGGCCTCGCAGGTGGTGGTGACCCCGAAGCAGAGGAGCTCGGCAGCGGCGAGCGACATCCCCCAGTACACGTCCTCCTCGGTGAGATGGGCCTCGCGGGGCCACAGGACGTCGTGGAGCCAGGTGCGCAGCGCGAGATTCTCCGCGGTGCCGCGAAAGAGCGTCATCGGCGAGTGGCAGTGCGTATTGACCAGGCCCGGCAGGAGGACGCCACGCACGTCGACGATCTCGAAGGGCTCGGACGGGTTCTCGGAGGGCTCGGAGGGCTCGGAGGGCTCGGAGGGCTCGGAGGGCTCGGACGGCACCGAGGCCGGGGTCACGGCGGTCGGGGGCTCGGCAGGCCGGATGGCGGGTTCTGTCTCTCCCCACCCGCCCACGCGGGTGATGACCCCTCCGTCGACGTCGACGAAGCCCGGATGCAGCACCCGGCCCGAACCGTCGCAGGGGACGACGGCGTCGGCCCGGTAGCGCACCGTCACCGCGGATCGCCCGGCGCGGCCGCAGCCTCCTCATCCTCGATGACGACCAGCTGCTCGACGCGCACCGTGTGGCGTCCGCCGTCGAAGGGTGTCGCGAGGAAGACGTCCACGATGTCGAGGGCGAGCTCGGTCGCGACCACGCGTGCTCCGAGCGAGAGCACGTTCGCGTCGTTATGCCGGCGCGGCGAAGCGAGCGGTGTACTCGTCGTGACAGAGCGCGGCACGGGCGCCGCCGGACCTTGTTGGCAGCGATCGCCTCACCCTGACCGCTCCCGCCGATCACGATCCCGAGGTCCACTCCGCTCCCGACCACCCGGCGGGCGACCTCCGCGCAGATCGGCGGATAGTCGACCGGCTCCTCGGAGTCGGTGCCGATGTCGTCGAGCTGGTGGCCGGCGGCGCGCAGATGTGCCGCGACCGAGCCCTTCAGCCGGTACCCGGCATGATCGGAGCCGATCACGATGCGCATGGCCTGTCCAGTTCCTGTCGGCGGGCGCGGCCGCGCCGCACCGGTTCCGCTCCTCGGGGTCTCGTCGCTCTCCGCCGAATCGGGCCGGTCAGATGTCGAACGCCACGACCCCGCGGATGTTCGATCCGGCGGCCAGATCGTCGTAACCGGTCTGCACCTCGTCGAGCGTGTACTCGCGGGTGATGAGCCGGTCGATCTCGAGCAACCCCGCCTCGTAGAGGCGCAACAGGTTCGGGATCTGGACCCGGGGACTGCACGAGCCGAACACCGTACCGAGCAGCGCCTGGTTGAACATCGCGAACTGGAACATGTTGAAACTGATCTGTTCCTGGTTGAAGGGCGCGATCGCGGTCGCCACCACCCGACCGTCCTTGGAGGCGAGGGCGAGGGCGGGGCCGACCAGGTCGCCGGTGAGCACCCCCGGGGTCAAGATCACGACGTCGGCCATCCGCCCCTCGGTCATCTCGGGGAGCATGAGGTTGGCGTCGAGGATCGATGCCGCGCCGTGGGTCGCCCCGATCTCCTTCGCGCTTCTCCACCTTGAAGGGCAGCGGGTCGACCGCCAGGATCTGGCGTGCGCCCGCGATCCGTGCGCCCTGGATCGCGCCGGACCCGACGCCGCCGCAGCCCACCACGACCACCGTCTCGCCCGGCTTGACCTTTGCACGGTCGACCGCCGAGCCGAACCCCGTCGAGATCCCGCAGCTGATGAGTGCGGCAGCCTTGAGCGATGCGCCCGGGTCGATCTTGACGAGGGACGCCTCGTTGGCGACCAGCGAATCGGAGAAGGTACCGAGCTGGGTCATCCGGTTCACGTTGCGACCGTCGAGGTGGTAGCGCCAGGTCCCGTCACTCATCATCGGGCCGGCGAGGATGCCCATGCCGAGGTCGCACAGGTACTGCCTCCCGGTCGCGCACCAGAAGCACCGACCGCAGGCGGGGATGAACGACATCGCCACGTGGTCGCCGACGGCGAGCGACTCGACGCCGGGGCCGACCTCGGCGACGATGCCGGCTCCCTCGTGGCCGCCGATCATCGGGAACATCGAGTCGACGCCGAAGACCTCGAGCACCTCGGGCGGGGCGCTCATGTCGCCCGTGCGCAGGTGTTCGTCGGAATGGCACATGCCCGCATAGGCCATCTGGACCCGCACCTCGTGCGGCCCCGGCGGCGTCGATCGTCGATCTCCTCGATCTTCCACGGCTCGTGCAGGCCGGAACAGACAGCGGCTCGGGTCTTCATCTGGTGCTCCCCTCCTCTGCGCCACAACGGCGCTCTTCCGGGCGCCCCTGCGCCTCGGCTCCGGCAAGCATCGCGCCGGACGCCACGGCGCGTCGAGCCGGTCAGTCCTGGTCGGCCGCCCGGCAGCCGGTCCTCGTCGAAACCGGTGGCGAGCAGCCGGAACGCGTGGTCGAGGTGCTCGGGAAGATCGTCGGCGCCGTGCAGGGCCCACCAGGTGAACGCGGCGACCGCGGCTCCGAGCACCGAGCGTGCCACCGTCTGGGCTGCCAGCCCTTCAGGCGGACCTCCCATTCGCCGGGCGACGAATGCGGCGACCACGTCGCACCACGCCGGTGTAACGGAGCGCGGAATGGGCGACCAGGGTCGGGACCGAGCTGATCAGCGCGATCCGCATGCGGAGCTCGTCGAGCTCGCCGGCGCCGAACCGGTTGGTCGCAACGACCGCCCGCCGGAGGACGTCGAGCATCGGTTCGCCCTCGGGCGCCTCGGACAGGCGCTCGCGGAGACGGAGCAACTCTGCGTCGAACTCGCCCCAGACCACGTCCCGCTTCGCTCTCGTAGTAGCGGAAGAAGGTCCGGCGGCTGACCCCGACCGCGGCCGCGATCTCGTCGACGGTGGTCTCGTCGTAGCCCTGGCGGCTGAACAACTCGAGGGCGGCACGGGCCACGTCCTCGCGGGAGGTGCTCGGGCGGCGCCCGCGGGCAGTGCTCTGCCGACGGCCACGGGTGGGACTCATCGCAGCGGCCTTCGGGGTGCTGTCTGCGGGCTCGATCCCCTCTCCATCAGGCTTCCATTTTGACATCGAGTGCTATAAATTGGAACCCATCCTGCCGGCGACGGCCGGCCCGGACACCCGGAGGAAGCCCGTGACCACCACTTCAGCCGTCCATTCCCGCGGCGCCGGAGCGACCGGCAGCGCCGTTGGACACGCCGTCTCCGAGGGCAGCGCGACCACCGCCTCCGTCGACACCGTCGCCCCCGCAGGCGCCCGCGAGAGCGGGTCCCCGCTCGTCGAAGAGGAGCTCCTCGTCGAGGACGTGTCGATCGACGGCATGTGCGGGGTCTACTGAGCCGGCCGTGCTCCGGACGATCGACCGCACGATGCGCCCAGACGGCGCCGCCGAGCCAGACGGGCCCACCCTGCCAGCCGGCCCCACCGATCCAGACGGCCCCACCGATCCAGACGGCCCCACCGATCCAGACAGCTCCACGGAGAAGGACGACCACGCGGGGGACGACCCTCGAGAGAGGGAAGCAGCTTTCGACGCGTCGCGCGCCGTGGACCCTCGACCCACAGGTCTCGCTCCGTCCCGAACCCTTCGGAGCACTCGCCTATCACTTCGGGACGCGACGGCTCACCTTCCTCACGTCGGCGACGCTGTTGGCGGTGGTCGAGTCGCTGGGCGAGCAGCCCACCGCGCGCGCCGCGTGTCGGACGGCCGGGGTGTCCGACGAACAGCTCACCAGCTACGAACGGGCCCTCGCCACCCTCGCCGAGCGCGGGATGATCCGGGAGCGCGTCCTGGCATGAGCCTCGCGGCTGCCCACGCGCGGCGTCCGTCTCGTCGACCGCTTCGAACGGGGACTCGACGCCCCGATCTGTCTGACCTGGGAGCTCACCTACGCGTGCAACCTCGCCTGCGTCCACTGCCTCTCGAGCTCGGGCAGGCGCGACCCGGCGGAGCTCAGCACCGACGAGTGCCAGTCCGTGATCGACGAGCTCGAGCAGATGCAGGTCTTCTACGTCAACGTCGGCGGTGGCGAACCGACGGTGCGGCCGGACTTCTTCGAGCTGGTCGACTACGCGACCGCCCACCATGTGGGGGTCAAGTTCTCCACCAACGGCTCGCGGATCACGCGGGACGTGGCCCGTCGCCTGGCCGGCAGCGACTACGTCGACGTCCAGCTCTCGCTCGACGGTGCCACCGCGTCGGTCAACGACGCCGTTCGCGGCACCGGGTCGTACGCCACCGCAGTGGCCGCGATGGAGCGGCTCGCCGCGGCGGGCTTCGATGGGTTCAAGCTGTCGGTCGTCGTCACGCGGCACAATGCCGGTCAGCTGGACGAGCTCAAAGCCCTCGCCGACCGCTACCGCGCGCAGCTCCGGCTCACCAGGCTCCGCCCCTCGGGTCGCGGTGCGTCCGTCTGGCACGAGCTCCACCCGACCGGCGAGCAGCAAGAGGACCTCCACGCGTGGCTGCTCGCCCACGGCGAGTCGGTGCTCACCGGCGACTCCTTCTTCCACCTGGCCGCCCACGGCGAGCCGCTGCCCGGCCTCAATCTCTGCGGCGCCGGACGAGTGGTGTGCCTCATCGACCCGGTCGGGGACGTCTACGCGTGCCCCTTCACCATCCACGAGGAGTTCCGCGCCGGCAACGTGCGCGAACCGGGTGGGTTCCGAGAGGTGTGGCGCGACTCGGCGCTCTTCCGCACACTGCGCAGTCCCCAGAGCGCCGGCGCCTGCGCGAGCTGCGGCCACTACGACGCGTGCCGCGGCGGCTGCATGGCCGCCAAGTTCTTCACCGGGCTCCCGCTCGACGGCCCGGATCCCGAGTGCGTGCTCGGGCACGGGGCGGCCGCGCTCGAGGCGGCGGCCGCCGGCGATCTGCCCCGACCCTCGCCGGATCACTCGGTCACGCGGCGCAGGGCAGGTGAGGGGCTCCGGGTCGCCCTGGCCCCACCGACCCGCCGTCCGCCGCGGTCGGTCCGCGACTGCGACGAGCATCCGCTCGCGGGCAGCGCCGGCCCGCCCCCGCGCTGAGCCGTGCCCCTCCTCGTCGACCCCGTCGCGCTCGCGGGACGCACGGCGCCGTCGCGGGTGCTGTTCGGCCCGCACGAGACCAACCTCGGGCGCGACCGGTCCATCGGTGACCGCCACGTCGCCTACTACGCGGCCCGCGCGGCAGGCGGGTGCGGGGTCGTCGTGACGGAGACCGCGTCGGCCCACGCCTCCGACTGGCCCTACGAGCGTGCACCGCTCGCCTCCGCCAGCGGACCCGGCTGGGCGGCCGTCGCGGCGGCCTGCCATCCACACGGCGCGCTCGTCCTCGCAGGGATCGGCCACTGCGGGGCGCAGGGGTCGAGCGCGTACTCGCAGGCGGCGCTCTGGGCGCCGTCCGGGGTCGCCGACGCGGTGAGCCGCGAGATGCCCATGGTGATGGAGGACGGCGACGTCGCCGCGCTGGTGGAGGGCTTCGGCGAGGCAGCGGGTCTCGTCACCTCGTCCGGTCTCGACGGAGTGGAGGTCGACGCGGGTCCCCGCTCGCTGCTGCGCCAATTCCATTCCGGGCTCACCAACCAGCGAACCGACGGCTACGGGGAGGACCGGCTCCGGCTGACCCGCGAGGTGCTCGCCGCGACACGCGCCGGCATGGGCGAGGGGCGCGTCCTCGGGCTCCGCCTGAGCTGCGACGAGCTGGCGCCCTGGGCAGGTGTCACCCCCGACCAGGCGACGGCCCAGGTGGCGGAGCTCGCCCCGCTCGTCGACCTCCTCGTCGTCGTGCGAGGTGGCCCCTTCTCGACGACCGCCTACCGGCCGGACGGCCATACTCCGCCGCTCTGCAATGTCGAGCTGTGCCGCGCGATGCGAGAGGCGGCGGGCGGCCGCGTCCCGGTCGTCCTGCAGGGCAGCGTGACCGACCCCGCGGCGGCGCAGAACGCGCTCGACGACGGCGTCTGCGACCTGGTGGAGATGACCCGCGCACAGATCGCCGACGCCAGGCTCGTCGAGTTAGTCCGGGCCGGCCGCAGCGAGCGCGTGCGCCCCTGCATCCTCTGCAACCAGGCCTGCCAGGTCCGAGACCCACGCAACCCGATCGTGAGCTGCATCGGCGAGCCGCGGAGCGGCCACGAGACGGCGGATCCCGACGCCGGTCCCCATGTCGTGGTTCCACTCGGTCCCTTTTCGCCCGGTCCCGCCTTGCCCGGTCCCGCGTCGCCTGGTCCGGCTTCGCCCGGTCCCGCTTCGCCAGGAACGGTCCGAGGAGGGAACCGGGGTCCGAGTCCGGAGGGGACCACCCGGGCGGCGCTCGTGGTCGGCGCGGGCGTGGCCGGGCTCGAGTGCGCGCGGATGCTCGCTCAGGCGGGATTCGCCGTCCGGCTCGTCGACCGCTCGGTGCAGGTAGGGGGCATGCTGCGGACGGCCGCACGGCTGCCCGGCCATCGGCCGGCAGCCGCCCTCGTCGAATGGCTGAGCGCCGAATGCTCTGCGTACGGCGTCACCCTCGAGGCCGGTCACGAGGTGAGCGACGCGGAGATCGACGCGGCACTGGCCCGCTCGGCCCCGGTGGTGCTCGCCACCGGCTCGCGACCGGCCCCCTACGCGGTCCCGGTCGACAGCACGGCCGCGGTGCTCGACGCACCGGAGCTCCTCGAGGCGAACGCCGCGGCCCCTCTGCACGGCCCGGTGCTGGTGCACGACCCGGTCGGCGGCCCGGTCGGGGTCGGCATCGCCGAGTGGCTGGCCACCAAGGGCGGCGATGTCGCACTGGTGACCCCCGATCAGGTGGCCGGCAGCCAGCTCTCGATGACCGGTGACCTCGCCGACGCGAACGTGCGGCTCCAGCGGCTCGGCGTCCGGCGCGAGCTCCGGACCCTGATCCGGTCGGTCGAGGACGGGAGCGCGCTGCTCGAGCACGTCTGGACCGGCCAACAGCACCGGGTCCCCTGCGTGGCCGTGGTCGACTGCGGCCACCGGCTGCCAGAGGACCGGCTCGCCCTCACCCGCCCGGGCCTCCCCCGGGCCGGCGACTGCGTCGCCCCACGCACCGCGCTGGAGGCGGTCCTCGAAGGGCGGCGCCGAGCGCTCGAGCTGATCGCCGACGAAGCGGCGAGAAGGGTCGCGTCGTGAGCGCACCGGATGGCTCCGCGGACCGGGCGACCCGGAAGAACCGGACGGGCCCGGCCGGCCGGGTCGCAGGGAAGGTCGCGCTGGTCACCGGGGCCGCGAGAGGACAGGGTCGCAGCCACGCGGTGCGGCTGGCGGCGGAGGGCGCCCACATCCTCGCGCTCGACATCTGCTCCGACGTGAAGGGGATCGCGTATCCGCTCGCCACACCCGGGGACCTCGCCGAGACCGCCCGACTGGTCGTCGATGCAGGCGGGCGGGTGGTGACCGCGCAGGTCGACGTGCGGGATGCCGACGCACTGGCGGCCGCGGTCGTCGACGGCGTCGAACAGCTGGGCCGCCTCGACGTGGCCGTCGCCAACGCCGGGGTCTGCACCGTCCAACGATGGGACGAGGTCGATCCGGCGGTGTGGGACACGGTCATCGGCATCAACCTCACCGGCACCTGGAACACCTGCGTCGCGGCGATCCCCCACCTCCTCGACGCGGGCGGAGGCTCGATCGTGGTGATCAGCTCGACCGCGGGCCTGAAGGGCCAGCCCTTCTTCGCGCCCTACGTCGCGTCGAAGCACGGGGCCGTCGGCATCATGCGCGTGCTGGCGAACGAGCTGGCCTCGACCGGCATCCGGGTCAACTCGGTCCATCCGACCGGGGTCGATACGCCGATGCTGGTCGGCATGGCCCCGCTCACCGAGCGCATCGCCGCCCAGCCGGACGTCGGATCCATCTTCCTCAACTCCCTTGCGGTCGACGTCGTCCAGCCCGAGGACGTGACCGCTGCAGTGCTCTACCTCTCCTCCGACGAATCGCGCTACGTGACCGGCGTGACCCTCTCGGTCGACGCCGGCGCGGCCGCCCGGTGACGATGGGCGACGGTCCGGTGAGCGATCGATGAGCTCCGCGACGCCCCTGCGCCACCTGTTCAGCCCGCTCCGGCTCGGGCCGGTCACGGTTGCGAACCGCATCGTGTTCTCTGCCCATCTCACCAACTACGCACGCGGCGGGCGCCCCACCGAGCAGCACGCGGCCTACTACGCGGCGAGAGCGGCCGGAGGCGCGGGGCTCATCGTCACCGAGGAGCACTCGACCCATCCGACCGACTGGCCCTACGAGAAGCTCATCCACGGCTTCGACCCGGCGGTGCTCGACGGTTACCGCCGGATCACCGCCGCGGTGCACGCACACGACGTCCCGATCTTCGCCCAGCTGAACCACAACGGCGGCCAGGCCTCCTCGATGTACTCGCGCCTGCCGGTCTGGGCGCCGAGCGCGGTAGCCGACCCGCTCTTCCGCGAGGTGCCCAAGGCGGTCGACCGGGCAGAGATCGCCGAGATCGTCGACGGCTACGCGATCGTCGCCGCACGCTGCAAAGAGGGAGAGTTCGACGGTGTCGAACTGCAGTGCTCCCATTCGTCGATCGTGCGAGGGTTCCTCTCCCCCGCCACCAACCGCCGCGAGGACGACTACGGCGGCAGCCTCCCCAACCGGGCGCGGCTCCTCCTCGAGATCGTCGACGCGGTGCGCTCCGCGATCGGACGGGACCGGGCGCTCGGGGTCCGGCTCTGCGGCGACGAGCTCATCGAAGGCGGCACCGGCATCGATGACGCGGTGGCGGTCGCACGGCTCGTCGACGCGACCGGCCTGGTCGACTACGTGAACACCTCGATCGGCGTGGCGACCGCGACCCTCTACATGATCGAGGCGAGCATGCAGGTGCCCCCCGGCTACGCGCTGTTCGTCCCGAGCGCGATCCGCGAGGTGGTGTCGGTACCGGTGGTCGGCGTCGGTCGCTTCAAGGACCCGCTGCAGGCCGACCGGGCGCTCCGTGACGGCGTGTGCGACCTGGTCGGAGTGGTGCGCGGGCAGATCGCCGACGCCGCCTTCGCCGCCAAGGCCCGATCGGGCCATCCCACCGACATCCGGACCTGCCTCTCGTGCAACCAGGAGTGCGTCGGGCGGATGGGGCTGAACCGCTGGCTCGGCTGCATCGAGAACCCCCGCACCGGCCTCGAGTCGACGACCCTTCCCGCTCCGACCCGCCGGCGCAAGGTGGTGGTGGTCGGCGGCGGCCCGGGCGGCCTCCAGGCCGCAGTGACCGCCGCGGAGCGCGGCCACCGGGTCACCCTGTTCGAACGCCGCGACCACCTCGGCGGTCAGGTGCACACCGCGGCGTCGGTCAGCGGGCGCGCCGAATTCTTCGACCTCGCGCGCAACCTCGTGGTCGCCGCACGCCGCGAGGGCGTCGAGGTCCGGACCGGCGTCGAGGCCTCGGCCGAGGCGGTGCTCGGCGAGCGGCCGGACGCGGTGATCGTGGCGACCGGTGCTCACCCCGCACGACCCTGGTGGGCGGGCGAGCACCCACGCGTGGTCGACGTGCGTGACGTGCTCGAGGGACGGGTGAGCCCCGAGGGCGAGGTGGTCGTCGTCGACGAGCTCGGCTTCCACCAGGCGACATCGACGGCGGAGCTGCTGGCGGACCGCGGCTGTCGCGTCGAGATCGTGACCAACGCGATGGTGGTCGGCCAGGACCTCGGGATCACCCTCGACATGGAGATTTGGCACGTGAAGGCCCATGCGAAGGGCATCGCCCAGCACGTCGACCTGGTTCCGATGGGGGTCCGCGACGCGGACGGGGGGTCGGAAGGCCTGGTTCTCACGCTCCAGCACCACCCGACCGGCACCGACGAAGAGCGGCGCTACGACTGGGTGGTCTGCTCGGTGCACCAGCGGCCCGAAGACGAGCTGTGGCGCTCCCTCCGGGACGCACCGTTTCCCGTCGAGCGGGTCGGTGACTGCGTCGCGCCGCGGCGCGCGCATGCCGCGGTCATCGAGGGCCACCGGGCGGCGGTCGCGCTGTGAGCACCGGCAATACGGGTCGGTGGTGGCCGGCGACGGCGGACCCGCGGTCGGTCGCGGTGATCGTGGTCCGCGAGGGCAGGCTGCCGGCGGGCGCCGACGAGGCCGCCGCCGAGGCCGGCGACGCGCTCGTGATCGGTCGGGGCTCGGAGGCGGGGGCACGCGCCCTCGCGGGGGCGGCTCGCGCCTGGTGGCTCGAGACCGGGCCCGGCTTCCGGCCCGGGGCCGTCGCGACACTGCTCGCACCGGTGCTCGCGCCGATCCCCATGGTCGTGCTGCCCGCATCGCCCGACGGCCGCGACCTCGCACCGCGCCTCGCGGCCCTCCTCGACCGCGCACTCGTCGCGGGCGCCGTCCAGACCGAGCTGGTCGAGCAAGGCGAGCCGGCCGGTGTCGGGGTGAGCGGCGCCGAGGTGAGCGTCGCCGAGGTGAGCGGCGCCGAGGTGAGCGGCGCCGAGGTGAGCGGAATCGGGGTGAAGAGCATGGCGCCAGTGGTCCGGGCCAGCGTCTCGCGACTCGACGACCGGGTGCTCGTCCCGGTCGAGGTGGCGGGCCCTGCGGTCGTGACCCTCGTCCCGGGCTCGCGGAGCGTCGAAGGGGTCCCCCCACCGTCGACGGTCGAGCCGCTCGCGTCCGAACGGGTGAGCGGCCCGCACGCTGCCTCTGCCGAGCCGGAGAACCCGCTCGACGTCATGATGATGCGCTCCGAACTCGAGCCCGATCTCCACACCATGGACCTCGCGGACGCACACCGCGTGTTCGCGGGGGGAGCCGGGCTCGCCGCCGGCCTCGACGATCGCCAGGCTGCCGCGGCGTTTGCGGTGCTCGCCGACGTGGCGGCCGCGCTCGGAGGATCGGAAGGCGCGACCAGGGTGGCGACCGACGCGGGCTGGACGGGCCCCGAACGGCAGATCGGGACGACGGGCGTCACCATCGACCCGGACCTCTACGTCGCCTTCGGCATCTCGGGCGCGACCCAGCACGTCGCCGGTCTCGGTCGCCCCGGCCAGGTGGTCAGCGTCAACACCGATCCCTCGGCCCCGATGACCGGCATGGCCGACCTCGGGCTGGTCACCGACGCCAGAGCGCTGCTCCTCGAGCTCGCGCCGGCGCCTCGGCGTCGCGGTGCCGGCTGAGCTCGCCGTATCGGGAGCGCGCCCCGAGGACCGCCGTGGTTGAGTCCGCGACCTTCGACGCGGTCGTGGTCGGGGCCGGTCCGGCGGGGTCGTCGGCCGCGCTGGCCCTCGCCCGCGCCGGCCGGTCGGTCGTGGTGGTCGAGCGCGGCCCGTTCCCCGGTGCCAAGAACGTCTACGGCGGCGTCGTCTACGGAAGGGTCCTCGACGCGATCATCCCGGAGTGGTGGGAGGACGCACCCTTCGAGCGTTGGGTGGTGCGGCGCTCGACGATGATGATGACCGGCACCCAGTCGCTGTCGGTCGACTATCGCACCACGGAGTGGGGATCGGCGCCCTACAACGGGATGACCACGGTCCGCTCGCGCTTCGACGCATGGCTCGCGGCACACGCGACCGCGGCAGGAGCGAGCCTGTTGACATCGACGGTCGCCACCGGGCTCCTCCGCGACGACGCCGGACGGGTGGTCGGCATCCGCACCGACCGCGACGGCGCCGAGCTGCGGGCACCCCTCGTGATCGCCTGCGACGGTGTCAACTCCTTCCTCGCCAAGGAGGCCGGCCTCCTGCCCCGAGCCGTTGCGTCCCACCACACCCTCGGGGTGAAGGAGGTGCTCGACATCGGCGCCGCGGTCATCGACGAGCGCTTCGGTGTGAGCCGTCACGAGGGTGTCGACGTCGAGATCCTCGGTTGCACCCGGGGCATCCCCGGTGGCGGGTTCCTCTACACCAACGCCGAGACGGTGAGCGTCGGCGTCGTGCTCTCGCTCCCCCATCTCGCCGAGTCGGGGATCCGGCCCGAGGAGCTCGTCGCGGATCTGAAGGAGCACCCCGCCATCGCACCGCTCCTGCGGGGTGCACGCCTGGTCGAGTACGCGGCGCACCTGATCCCCGAGGGCGGGTACTCGACCATGCCCCCGCTCGCGGCGGACGGTCTCCTGCTCGCCGGTGACTCGGCGGCGATGACGCTCGCAGCCGGGCTCTGGCTCGAAGGGGTCAACTTCGCCATCGGGTCGGGGTACGCGGCCGGCCTCGCCGCCGACCGTGCGATCGGAGCGGGCGACACGAGCACTCGGGGCCTCGCCTCCTATCGCAAGGACCTCGAGCGACAGTTCGTGCTGGCCGACCACAAGCGCCTGCGGCACGCCCCTTCGCTGCTGCTGTCGGAACGGGTCCAGCAGCGCTACCCCGGGCTGCTCTGCGACCTCGCCGAGGGGATGTTCACGGTCACCAATCCCACGCCGAAGCCCGGCGGCCTCCGTCTCACTCGCCGCGCCGCGGCACGTCACGGGGTGACCCTCCGTCAGCTCGCGACCGACACGGTGCGCGGGCTCAGGATCTTCGGATGAACACCGGAACGGGGGATGCCCGCGGCGAGCGGATCCCCTCGCGCTGGCGCGGCATCTCCTTCGAGGAACGGATGGCGACGGTCGACTTCCGCGTCGGCGCGCGGGCCCACATCACCGTCGACTCCGACGTCTGCCGGTCCTGCACGACCCGCGCCTGTGTGACGGCCTGCCCCGCCAATCTCTTCGCCCCCACCTCGGACGGGGGGATCCTCTTCAACTACGAGGAGTGCTTCGAGTGCGGGACCTGCTATATGGTCTGCAACGAAGAAGGGGCCCTGACCTGGACCTATCCCGACGGCGGCCACGGCGTCGTCTTCCATCACGGATGAGCCGTCCCGACCGGTCGCCCTCGTCGCGGGTCGCGGTCTGCCTCCGGATCACCGACCTACGGCCCGAGGTCGATCCGCTGCGCGGCGTCGTGACCCACGACCGCCTTGCCTGCGGCCTTTCCGCTCCGGACGAGGCCGCCCTCGAGCACGCGCTGCGGATCGCCGGCACGTGGTCTGCGCCCGTCGTCGCGGTCGCGGTCGGCCCCCGGTCGATCGAACCCGTCCTGCGCGACGTCATGGCGCTCGGCGTGGAGGCGGTCCGCGTCCCCGACGGGGTCGACGAGGGCGAGACCGAGTACGGCAGCCCCTCGGAGCTGGCAGGCGACGAGCACGCGCTCGCGCGCTGCGGCGGCGGCCGCTCTGGCCGACCTCGGCGGTGCCGACCTGGTCCTCTGCGGGGACCGGTCCGCGGACCGGGGCACGGGTGCCTTCCCGTCCTTCCTCGCCCACGAGCTCGCGGCGGCTCAGGCGCTCGGGCTGCTCGCGATCGGGATCGACACGGGATCCTCGCCGGACGGGGACAGGGTCGAGATCGGACGACCCGACCACGCGCTCGTCGCCGAACGGCGACTGGACGGCGGGTGGCGCGAGCGGATCTCGGTCCCGCTCCCCGCGGTGTGCTCGGTGGAAGGCGCCGGCGTGCGCCTCCGCGCGGCCTCGCTCACCGGTGCGCTCGGTGCGACGGCTACCGACGTCCGCGTCGATCGACCCGCCGCCGCGTGGCTCGCGAGCGGGCGTGAGCGGACCGGGACGGTCCGGCTCGGTGCGACCCGGGTGTTCGCGCCCCGCACCCGGACCGTCCCCGCTCCCGCCGCGGCGAATCCGCGGCTCCGGGTGCTCGAGCTCGCCGGCGCCCTCGTCGAGCACGACCCGCCGACTCTGGTGGGACCGGTCGGGGCCTCCCAGGCGGCCGACGCGCTCCTCGAGTACCTCGGACGGCACGGCCATGTCGAACCGCACGTCGACCTCGAACCGCACACCGCTGCCGGACGGGACCCTGCCCGCGAGGAGCGGGCGTGACCCGTCTGGCAGCGGCCGCGTGGCCGGTGGTGGCGGCGCTCGCGCCGGACGCGACGCTCCTCGTGCCGATCGGCTCGACCGAGCAGCACGGACCGCATCTCCCGCTGACGACCGACACCGACATCGCCGAGGCGCTCGCAGCCGGCGCTTCCGCGCGCGACCCGGACATCGTGCTCGCGCCGTCGCTGCCCTACGGCTCGAGTGGCGAGCACCGGGGCTTCGCAGGCACCCTCTCGATCGGCCGGGCGGCGACCGAGTCCGTGCTCGTCGAGCTGGTCCGCTCGGCGCGCGCCAGCTTCGACGTCGTCCTCCTCCTCTCGGCCCACGGCGGCAACGCGGTGCCGCTCTCCCGTGCGCTCGACCGGCTTACGGCCGAGGGCCATCACGTCGCTTGCTGGTCGCCGACCTGGCGCGGCGACCTCCACGCGGGGCGCACCGAGACCTCGCTCATGCTGGCGATCGACCCGGGACGCGTCGACCTCGCCGCGGCCGCGGCAGGCAACGTCGAGCCGCCCGACACGCTGGCGCCACTGCTGCGCCGGGAGGGTGTCCGTGCCGCCAGCGCGAACGGGGTGCTCGGCGATCCGTCCGGCGCCACGGTGGCGGAGGGACGGCGCCTGCTGGCAGCGGGGATCGACGACCTGCTTCGGGTCGTCCGCGACGCCCGCCGTCGCTGGGATCGACGAAGAGGGACGGTGAGCCGATGGGACGAGTAGCGGTGGTGACGGGTGCGGCACGGGGCATCGGCGCGGCGACGGTCCGGGCGCTGGCGCAGGCGGGGTGGTCGGTCGTCGCCGTCGACCGCGCGTCGGACGACGCGCGGCTCCCCTACCGGATGGGGTCGGGCGCGGAGCTCGACGCCGTGGTGGAAGCGGCCACACGGGGCCTCGCGCAGGGGCCGGGCGACGAGCCTTCCGTCGTGCCGGTGGTCGCCGATGCCACCGATCCGGCTGCGCTCGGCGCCGCGGTCGCCGAAGCCGAGCACCGCTTCGGCGGACTGGACGCGATGATCGCGGTGGCGGGCGTGATCGCGGGCGGGGTCCCGCTCTGGGAGATGCCCGGCGACGAGCTCGGTGCCGTCCTCGGCGTCGACCTCGGCGGCCCCATCACCGCCGCCCGGGTGGGGATCCCGGCCCTGCTCCGGCGCGAGCCTCCCCGACAGGGCCGCTTCCTCGTGGTCGCGTCGGCCGCGGCGGCCAGGGGTCTGGCGAAGCTGGCCGCGTACGGCGCGGCGAAGGCAGGCGTCGTCGGGCTCGTCCGCGGGCTCGCGGCCGAGCTGGCCGGCACCGGGGTGACTGCCAACGCGGTGAGCCCCGGGTCGACGGCGACGGCGATGCTCGAGGAGAGCGCCCGCCTCTACGGTCTCGCCGGCACCGCCGCCTTCGCCGAGCAGCAGGCGGTCGGGCGGCTCCTCGCCCCGGAGGAGATCGCCGCCGTTTTGGCCTGGCTCGCAGCCCCGGGGTGCGCGGCGCTGACCGGCGCGGTGATACCGGTGGACGGCGGTCTGACGCTGTGAGCCACGCGCCGGACACGGCGACCGGCGAAGCGCTCCTCCCCGAGCAGTTCGCGCTCGTGCTCGATCGGTCGACCCGGCTGCTGGCGGAAGGACGGCTGCTCCTCGGTGGCCATCCGGGGCGCCTGCTCACTCTCGGGGTTTCGGGTGCCGAGCAGCTCGAGAGCCTGCTGCACGGCCGGCCGGTGACCGAGGCGGGCCGCCGACTCGGTCGGCATCTGGTCGACGCCGGAATGGCACATCCCCGTCCGACCGGCCGTGCGGTCCCGACCGGCCGTGCGGTCCCGAGCGCTCCCGCAGGGCGGGTCACCGTGGTCGTCCCGGTGTTCGAACGGACCGCGGCCCTCGACGCGTGCCTCGCCGGCCTCGAGACCACAGGTGCTGAGGCGGCCCCTGCGGTGCTGGTGGTCGACGACGGTTCGCGCGACGTGGAGGGGATCGCCCGGGTCTGCGCGACCCACCGAGCCCGGCTGCTCGTGCGGGCGGCCAACGGCGGACCGGCCGCCGCCCGCAACGACGGCCTCGCGGCGGCACCGACCGAGCTCGTCGCGTTCCTCGACAGCGACTGCACGGTGCCCGTCGGCTGGCTGGAGGACCTGCTCTGGCACTTCGAGGACCCCCTGGTCGCGGCGGTCGCACCGCGGGTCCGTCCGGACGCGGCCGATGACGGGGGCAGATCGCGGGTGCTGGCCCGCTTCGCGTCGGCGCACTCCGACCTCGACATGGGACCCGAGGAGGGGGCGGTCGGACCGGATCGGGTGGTCCGCTATGTCCCGAGCGCCGCGCTGGTCGTCCGGCGGCAGGCACTCGGACCCGGCTTCGATCCGGCCCTGCGGATCGGCGAGGACGTCGACCTCGTGTGGCGACTGGTCGACGCCGGCTGGCGGGTCCGCTACGAACCTCGGGTCGAGGTCCGCCACCGCGAGCCCACCACCTGGTCCGCCTGGCTGCAGCGTCGCTACCGGTACGGGACCTCCGCCGGGCCGCTCGCCCGGCGCCACGGTCCGCGCCTGTCGCCCGTCGAGCTGCGGCCCCTGCCCGCCGCGACCGCCCTGGCCGCCCTCTCGGGCCGGCCGCGCACCGCCCTCGCCCTGGTCGCCGCCGCGGCGGCCGCGACCGGCTGGCGCATCCGGGGGCGACGCGTCCCGGCGTGGATGCCGGTCCGGTGGAGTCTGCAGAGCGCGGCCTGGACGGTGCTCGGGATCGGCCACGCGGCCGGCATGCTGGCCGGACCCGTCCTCCTCGCGTCGCAGGGCTCGGCACGCGCGCGGCGACGGGGCCCGGGCCCCCGACTCCTCGTCCTGCTCCTCGCCCCACCGCTCGTCACCTGGTGGCAGCGGCGTCCGCCACTCGACCCTCTGCGATGGTCGCTCGCCTGCCTCGGCGACGACGTCGCCTACGGATCGGGCGTCTGGGCCGGCTGTCTCCGGTCGCGGTCGCTCCACCCGCTCCTCCCACGCGTGCGGTGGCGACCATCCGAGCGATGGCGACCATCCGGGCGGCCCCGGAGCGATCCACCAGGTCGATTGCGGTCCCAAGGGTTCGATTTGGTGTGAGAATGGAGCCGCGGCGCGGCCAGAGCGAGCCGAGGTACCGCAGCGAGACGACAGGCGGCGCGTCCGGTGGCGCTCCCCAACCCGACGGCGAGACAGGTCAGGGGACCTCATGGACGCGGACACCGAGCCGGAACCGGACTGGATCTTCGACGAGCCGCTGCACCGCTGGCCGCGGCGCGTGGCCGTCGCCACTCTGATCGGGGTGCTCGTCGTGCTGGTGGCTGCCGGGCTCGGCATCGGAACCCAGCTGGCCCTGGCCCGCACGGATCACTCGCTCGACAGGGCACACGATCAGGTCCACGGTGCGACGGCGAAGCTGGAGACCACCGACCGCCAGCTGTCCGCGGCGAAGACCCGCTCGGTCGCCGCGGGCATCGTGCTCGCAGGCGAGTCGGCCCAGCTGGCCGCCGATCAGGCGGACCTCGCGCGCACGCAGGCGGACGTGTTCGCCAAGGGCGTCAACATCGCCGACCTCGACACCTGCCTCTCCGGCGTCGAGCAGGTGCTGAACGAGATCGCGGTCGGCGACACCGCCGGAGCCGCCGCGACGCTCGCCGGCGTCTCGCCGAGCTGCCGGGCGGCGGCGCCGGGGTCGTCGTGAGCGCACCGATGACGGTCGCACCCATGGCAGCGTCGTGAGCGCACCCGTGGCAGGGACCGCCGTCGGCGAACGCGGCACCGACGCGCCCGCCCCCTCCGTGCCGCGACCGGACCGCACGCTCGGGTTCCGCCTGGCACTCCGGGCACACCGCCGACGCTTCGTGACCCTGGCCGTCGTGCTCCTGCTCGCGATCGCCACCTTCGTCGGAGACGCGATCCTCCACGCCCGCCTCGACGCACGGAACGGCGAGCTCGCCGCTGCCGTCCACCACCTGTCGCGCCTCCGGGCGTCCCAGCGCGCCGCGGCCGGCTCGCTGGGCACGGCGCTACGCGTGGGCGATGCGCGCAAGACGACGACGGCCCAGGTCAGCTCCGAGATCGCAACCACCGAGCAGCAGCTGGCTGGCGCCTCCAACACCTCGGCCCTCCAGACGCTCGACCTCGCCGAGCTCGGCACCTGTGTGAACGGGGTGTCGACCGCAGCCGACGCCATCGCCGGCTCGAACGTCGCCGGCGCGGTCGCGTCCATCAACGCGGTCTCCTCGACGTGCCTGTCGCTCGAGGGGACCGGAGGCGCCGGACTCGTCTATCCGTTCGACTTCCCCGACCCCTTCGTCCTGACCACTTCGAGCGGGTACTTCGCCTTCGCAACCAACTCCGCGGCCGGCAACATCCAGATCATCCAGTCCGCGGACCTGACCCACTGGACGACGACCGGGGACGCGCTGCCCCACCTTCCCGGTTGGGCGCAGCCGAGCGCGACGTGGGCGCCCTCGGTGCTCCAGCGAGGAAGCTCGTACGTCATGTACTACTCCGCCGTCTACGGCACGAGCGGCGAGCAGTGCATCTCGGAGGCGGTCGCGAGCCAACCGCAGGGCCCCTACCTCGACAGTTCGCAGTGGCCGATCGTCTGCCAGCTCTCGCTCGGCGGCTCGATCGACCCGAGCCCGGTGGTCACCCCCGACGGCACCGCCTACCTCCTGTGGAAGTCGCAGGGGGCGAACGGCCAGGGACCCGCCCTCTGGGCCCAGCAGCTCACACCGGACGGCACCGGGCTCGCGCCGGGCAGCCCGTCCGCGCTCCTCCAGCCCGATCAAACGTGGCAGCACGGCTACGTCGAGGGCCCGTCGATGATCGACGCGGGGGGTCAGTTCCTGCTGTTCTATTCCGGCAGCGACTGGAAGACCGCCACCTACGGCGTCGGCTACGCGACCTGCTCGGCGCCGCTCGGTCCGTGCACCGACCAGTCGGTGCAACCGCTGCTCGGGTCGCAGCCGTCGTTCAGCGGGCCGGGCGGCGCCTCGGTCTTCGCCGACAATGCAGGGAAGCTCTGGATCGCCTTCCATGCCTGGCTGCCGGGCCGGGTCGGCTTTCCCTTCAGCCGACCGCTCTTCATCCGCCCGGTGTCCGTGGCGGGCGGCGTGCCCCAGGTCGGGCCCTGACGAGCGGCGTGCCCGGGTCGGGCCCGACTACTGGAGGTACCCCTCGACGGTCCCCTCCGGCCGGCTGGTCGCCTCGTCGGGGTCGCGGCCGGCACGGCTCAGGGCGCGCCGCTGGCGCAACAGGTCCCAGAGGCGGTCCAGGGTGACGGCGACGGAACGCAGCCGAGCCTGCTCCTCTTCGGTCAGCTCCTCGCCCACGTGGCCCTCCTCCAGCCGCTGCTCCTCCTCGGCGAGCTCGCTGATGCGGCCGATGATCTCCTCGTCCTCCATCCTGCCTCCTCTCGGGACACACCGCCGGCCACGCTCCGCAGCACGATCGGGGACGGACTCCGACCAGACTAGGGGCGCCCGCAAATCAACGGTGACGCGACGCGCACGTCCGCCGGGACGAGCCCGGCGGACGTCCGACGTTCTACCGGATCGGGTCCGGCTGCTACGAGACGCTCATCGCGTGCACCACCGTGACCGTGCCCTTGTTCGCCGCGCTCGTCTCGGTGAGCGTGATGTTGAACGGGCCGGCGGCCGCGCCCTTGGCCGAGGCCAACTTGAGCTTGATGGTCGGCACCGGGTGCTTCTTGCTGACCTTCTTCACCTTGACCTTCACCACGGTGACCTGCGGGTCGGACGTCGTGAAGTGGGCCGTCGAGTCGAGACCGGTTCCCGACACCACCGTGACGACCTTCTTGCCGGAGACGATGGTGGTCTTCGAGAAGCCGGTGATGACCGGTCCGGTGACCGTCACCGTCTCGGTGCGGACCTCGGTGGTCCCGTCGGTGTTGGACACGGTGATCGTCACCGTGTGCCTGCCAGGCGCGGTGTAGGTGTGGCTCGGGCCGGTCACGGTCCCGCTCGAGCCGGAGACGTTGACCGTGGCCGGCTGCACCCCGCTCCCGTCGCCGTAGTTCACGGTCGCCGAGTAGGTGCCGGTCCCGTCCGACGCGCTCCCGATGCTCGCCACCTGGACCGAGCCGGTCGCCTCGTTCTCGGCCGGCGAGAAGGAGGTCGGGGCCGTCGTGAACACCGGCTCGACGGTGAGCAGCACCGTCCCCGAGGGATAGCTCGCCGCGTACCCCTCCTCACCGAAGGAGTAGGACGAGAAGGTGCCGGTGGTGCCCGGACCACCGATCGCCGTGTAGGGGGTGCTGATGGCGGGCGACCCGACCGTCGTCACCGCGAGTGTCCCGGCCACGCTGACGTTCGGACCCGAGATCCCCGAGACGCCGCTCGTCGCGTCGACGGTGACACCGAGGGTCCCACCGGCGGCGTTGGACAGCGACCCGTTGCCACTGAGACCGAGGTGGCCGCCGTCGGTCACCTGCAGCGTCCCCGAGTTGGCGATGGCGTAGCTCACGTCGAGCCGCGTGTCGTGGCCGCCCACGGTGAAGGTGCCGCCCGACTGCACGGTGACCGGCGTCTCGACGTAAGCGATGTTGGTCGTGCCTCCGGTCGAGAGCGTGCCGCCCGACGCCACCACCACGCCCCCGTTGTTGGTGATGTCGGCATAGCCGCTGGAGGCGGGGACGAGCGCCAGGGTTCCGTCGACGGTCACCGCCGAGCTTGCGGTGGACACCCCCGAGTTCCCGCTTGCGCCGCTGACGGTCACGGTCTGGCCGGAGGGCACCGTGCCCGAGAGGGTGCCGCCGTTGACCATGGTGAACGACCCGGTGCCGGCGCTGTCGTCGAGGGTGACCCCGCTCAAGGTCACCGGGTTGCCCGACTCGGTGCCGCCCGACTGGGTGAAGGTCGACCCTGACTGGGTGAAGGTGCCCGGGGCGATGACGGTGAGGGTGCCACCCGCGTCGGTGAAGCTCCCGTTCCCCGTGATGGCGTAGTGCCCGGTTCCGGTGACCGTGAAGCTGCCGAGGTTGTTGACTCCGTGCGCCACATCCTGGCGGGTGTCAGGTGCCCCGATGGTCACCGTGCCCCCGGCCTGGTTGGTGACCGGCGTCTCGATGTAGGCGATGTTGGTCGTGCCACCCGTCGACAGGGTGCCGCCCGATGCCACCGTCACGCCACCGTTGTTGGTGATGTCGGCATAGCCGCTGGAGGCGGGGACGAGCGCCAGGGTTCCGTCGACGGTCACCACCGAGCTGGCGGTGGACACCCCCGAGTTCCCGCTTGCGCCGCTGACGGTCACGGTCTGGCCGGAGGGCACCGTGCCCGAGAGGGTGCCGCCGTTGACCATGGTGAACGACCCGGTGCCGGCGCTGTCGTCGAGGGTGACCCCGCTCAAGGTCACCGGGTTGCCCGACTCGGTGCCGCCCGACTGGGTGAAGGTCGACCCTGACTGGGTGAAGCTCCCGTCGACCGTGACCGTGCCGCCCGCATCGTCGAAACTTCCGTTACCGGAGATCGCGTAGACGCCGGAACTGCTCACGGTGAACGATCCGTCGTTCTGGAATTGGTACGCGACGTCGAGCTCGGTGTTGGCCGCACCGATGGTCGTCGTGCCGTCGTTGGTGATCGGCGTGTTGAGCTCGGCGGCCCCCACCGATCCCGCCGTCGAGAGCGTGCCGCCGGCAGAGACGGTGAGCCCGCCCGCGCCGGCCAACTGCGCGTAGCCGCTCGAGGCGGGAGCGAGCGCGAGGATCCCTCCGCTGTCGACGGTCGTGCCCGCCGAGGTGACGGTCGAATTGCCGGCGCTTCCACTGACCGTCACGGTCTGGCCGTTCGGGACGTGCCCGGAGAGGGTGCCGCTGTTGAGCATGGTGAACGATCCGGTTCCGCCAGAGTCGTCGAGTGTGACGCCGCTGAGTTTCACCGGGTTGCCCGACTCGGCACCACCGGACTCGGTGAACGTCGCACCGGTCTGGGTGAACCCCCCGGTGACCGTGAGCGTGCCGGCCGCCTGGGTGAAGGTGCCGCTGCCGGTGATCGCATAGCTGTCACCGGCAGCGACCGTGAAGGCCCCGGAGTTGTCGGTCAGGTAGGTGTTGTCCTGGCGGGTGTCGGGCGTCCCGATGGTCACCGTGCCGCCGGCGTCGTTGGTGACCGGTGTCTCGACGTAGGCGATGTTGGTGGTGCCACTCGTCGACAGGGTGCCGCCCGATGCGACCTCCACACCGCCGGCACCCGCGATCTGGGCGTAGCCGTTCGAGACGGGAGCAAGCGCCAGAATGCCGTCGACGGTGACGAGCGACGACGCGGTCGAGATGCTCGAGTTGCCGGTCGCGCCGGACACGGTGACCGTCTGGCCGGAGGGCACCGTCCCCGAGAGGGTCCCGCTGGAGACCATGTTGAAGGACCCGGCACCCGAGCTGTCGACGAGTGTGGCGCCGCTCAGGGTCACCGGGTTGCCCGACTCGGTGCCGCCCGACTGGGTGAAGTTCGCTCCGCTCTGGGTGAATCCGCCGTCGACCGTCAAGGTGCCGGCGGCGTCCGTGAAGGTGCCGTTCCCGCTGACCGCGTAGTTGTCACCGGCAGAGACGGTGAAGGCACCCGAGTTGTCGAACAGATACGCGACGTTCTGACGGGTGTCGGGCGTCCCGATGGTCACGGTGCCGCCGGCGTCGTTGGTGACCGGTGTCTGGACGTAGGCGATGTTGGTGGTGCCACTCGTCGACAGCGTCCCGCCCGAGGCCACCTCGATGCCGCCCGCGCCCTCGAGGGCCGCGTAGCCGTTCGAGGCAGGCAACACGCTGAGGACGCCTCCGCTCTCCACCTCGCTCGGCCCGGAGGTCGACAGGGAGGTGTCGCCGGAGGTCCCGCTCACCGCCAGGGTCTGGGTGCCGCTCGCCGCCCCTCCGACCACGAAGCCGGCCACGCCGACGCTCGCGCTGATCTGGACGGTGTAGGTACCGGCGGCCTGGATGCAGGCCACGCTCGAGCCGCTCGGGAAACCGGTCGACCAGTTCGCCGAGCTCGCGTTCCACGCGGTGGTGCCGGTGGTCGGTCCGACCCAGTTGTCGGTGCAGGTCGGCGTCGCGCTCGCGGGCGTGGCGGCAGCCAGTGCCACCGCTCCGGCGCCTCCGAGCGATCCGACAGCCACGACCAAGGCCGCGGCCGTTCCCCGCATTCCGTGCATCATCGTCATCTCCTGCTCGTTCCTCGCCAAGAAGCAGGACAGCGCCGCCCGTCGCCGATGCACGGTGACGAAACGAAGCCCGCCCTTCGTCAGTCAGTACAACTTCGTTGCATGCGTGTGGTCCACGCGGGAGTCAGTCAACAACAGTTGCCCAATGATTGCAAGCACACCTGCGGGTCCGAATCGGTGTCCCGCGCGTGCAGTGGTCGGTGCCCTCCGGAGCGCGCGACGCCAGACGGGGGTGGCATTCGGACGACGGGGGTGGCATTCGGACGACGGGGGTGGCATTCGGACACCGGGGGCTGCGGAAGGACACTCGAGGACGACCGAACAGAGGCCAGACGCCCCCACTGCGCCGGCTCCGGCGAGGATGCCGGAGCCGGGCAGGAGAGGACTCCGCCGCCGCGTGTGCACGCGACCTGTTGCGCTGGTGCGATTGTCCTATTGCAGCTGTGCGGCGCCGAACACCGTGTTGGGCCGGTCGACGACGGTCCCGGTGTTGCCCTTGACCTGGAGGAGACCGACCACGAAGTTGTTCTTCACCGTGACGCTGCCGGTGTCGTTCACGACCTGGATGCCCCCGAAGGCGTCGGTCCGCTGGACCGAGATCGGGCCGGAGCTGGATCCGAGGTACACCGAGCCGACCAGGGTGGAGCCACGGCACGAGGACGTGCCGTCACCGATGGTCATCGGTGTCGAGGAGCCCGTCGCGTCGAGGTCGAGCGCCATCAGCGTGCTGCAGAGCCGCAGCGAGCCACCCGTCGAGTGCAGGAAGCCCATGATGAGGGCGCCCTCGGACTCGAGAGAGCCGCCCGGATCGACGGTGATCGAGCCGATCACGAAGCAGCCCGGGTTGATCCGGACCGACTGCCCCGAGGCGACCGTCACCTGTCCGACCGTGTAGCAGGCCAGGGTGCTGGTGCTGGTGATGGTCAGCGTCCCCGTCACGAAGGTGAAGGTGTAGTTGGTCGCGGCGAGCGTGCCCGGCGAGCAGGTGACCGGATAGGCGCCCGCTGCACTGGTCGGTGTCGCGGTCGTCGTGCAGCTCGGGCTGCCCGTGACCCCGGAGGTGGCGAGCGTCTGGCCGTCGACGAACCCGGTGATCGTCGCGGTCAGCGTCGGCACCGTGCCACCGAACTGCATGGTCTGGTTGTTGGCCGTGACCGTCAGCGTCGCCGGCGACACCGTGACCGTGCCCGACACGTAGCTGATCGTGTAGTTGGCATCCGATGCGCCCGAGCAGGTCGAGGTGTAGGAACCCACCGGGCTGGTCGGCCCGGCACTCGTCGAGCAGCTCAGGCCGGCACCGAGCGACGAGACGCTGTCGCCGTTGACGAACCCGGTCACTGTCGGAGTGATCGTCGGCGTCGCTCCGCCGTAGGTCATCGACGCGGAGGAGGCCGCGACGGTGAGCGGGGCGGGCGTCACGTGCACCGATCCGGAGACGTAGGTGATGGTGTAGTTGGGATCGACGGCACCCGAGCAGGAGCTCGAGTAGTTGCCGACCGAGCTCGCCGACGACGCGCCGGCCGTGCAGGTCGGCGCCGTCGTCAGCGACGACGCGGTGTCACCGTTGACGAAGCCCGAGTAGGTCGGCGTGATCGTCGGAGCCGAGCCGCCGTAGGTCATCGAACCCGACGAGGCGGTGACGACCAGCGTCGACGCTCCGACCACCACTTCGCCGTTCACGTAGGTGATGGCGTAGTTCGGGTCGGCCGCGCCCGAGCAGCTCGACTGATAGGTCCCGACCGGGCTGTTCGACGTCGCTGCGGTCGAACAGGTCGGCGCCGTCGTCAGCGACGAAGCGGCGTCACCGTTCACGAAGCCCGAATAGGTCGGGTTGATCGTCGGCGGCGTCGCGCCGTAGGTCATCGTTCCCGACGAGGCCGCGACGGTCAGCGGCGCGGCGACCACCTGGACCGTGTTGTCCACGTAGGTGACCGCGTAGTTGGCATCGGTGGCACCCGAGCAACTGCTCGGGTAGGTGCCGGCCGGGCTGGTGGAGGTCGCGGTGGTCGAGCAGGTCAGCGGACCGAGGACCGAGGCGTTCTCACCGTTCTGGAGCCCGGTGACCGTCGGAGTGATCGCCGGAGGCGTGGCGCCGTAGGTGAACGAGCCCGACGAGGCGGTCACCGTCAGCGGTGCTGCGGTGACGGCCATCGTGCCGCTCGTGTACGAGATCGTGTAGTTCGCGTCGACCGCGCCCGAGCAGCTGGTGGGATACGAACCCACCGGGCTCGTCTGGGTCGCGGTGGTCGAGCAACTGAAGCCGCCTCCGAGCACCGACGCGTCCTCGCCGTTCTGCAAGCCGCTGATCGACGCGGTGACCCCCGGCACGGAGCTGCCGTAGGTGGTCGTCCCCGAGGACGCGGTGATGGTGAGGGGCGCCGGTGAGACCGTCACCGATCCGCCCACGTAGCCGATGGTGTAGTTCGGGTCGCTCGCCCCCGAGCAGCTCGTCGAGTAGGTGCCGACCGGGCTGGTCGGCGTGACCGGCGACGAGCAGGTCGCCGGCGTGGTCAGTGAGGCGTCCGTGTCACCGTTGACGAAACCGGAATAGGTCGGCGTGATGTTCGGCGACGCGTCCACCGTAGGTGATCGAGGCCGACGAGGCGGTCACCGTCAGCGGCGCCGGCGAGACGGTCACCGAGCCGGTGACGTAGCTGATGTTGTAGTTCGGGTCTGCCGCGCCCGAGCAGGAGCTCGAATAGCTTCCGACCGCGCTCGACGAGGTCGCTGCGGACGTGCAGGTCGGCTGGGTCGTGAGCGACGCGGCGGTGTCACCGTTCGCGAAGCCGGTGTAGCTCGCCGAGATCGTCGGCGGCGTGCCGCCGTAGGTCATCGTGCCGTTGGACGCCACCACGATCAGATCGGCCTGGCCGACGACGACCGAGCCGTCGACGTAGGTGAACAGATAGTTCGGATCGCTCGCTCCCGAGCAGCTGCTCGGATAGGTGCCCACCGGGCTCGAGGAGGTCTCCGTGGTGGAGCAGGTCGGCGCCGCGGCGAGCGACGATGCCGTGTCACCGTTGACGAACCCGTCGTAGGAGGCGGTGATCGTCGGCGACGCCGCGCCGTAACTCGCGGTCGCGGACGAGGCGGTGATGGTCAGAGCCGCCGGGGTCACGCTCACCGAGCCGTTTACGTAGACGATGGTGTAGTTGGCGTCGAGGGCACCCGAGCACTGGGTCGCGTAGATGCCCACCGGGCTCGAGGAGAGCGCGGAGGTGGAGCAGAGCAGGCCGACGCCGAACACGGACGCGTCCTCACCGTTCTGGAGGCCGGAGATGATCGGGCTCACCGTCGGAACCGTGCCGCCGTACGTCATCGTACCCGAGGACGCGGTGATCGTGAGCGGGGCCGGTGTGACCGTCACCGATCCGTCGATGTAGCTGATCGTGTAGTTGGCGTCCACCGCACCCGAGCACGACGAGTCGTAGCTGCCGACGGGCGACGTCGGCGCTGCAACGGTCCCGCAGGTGAAGCCGGCGCCGAGCACGGATGCGTCCTCACCGTTCTGGAGGCCGCCGATGGTCGGCGTGATGGTGGGCACTGTTCCGCCATAGGTCATCGAGCCCGACGACGCGGTGATGGTGAGCGGAGCCGGCGTCACGTCGACGGTGCCCGAGACATAGGTGATCGCGTAGTTCGCATCCACCGCACCCGAGCAGGACGAGCCGTAGGTGCCCACCGACCCGGTGGAGGTGGCGGTCGTCGAGCACTCCAGCGCGCCCCCGAGCACCGAAGCGCCCTCGCCGTTCTGGAGGCCGCTGACGATCGGCGAGACACTCGGCACGGAGCCGCCGTAGGTCATCGAGCCCGACGACGCGGTGACGGTCAACGGTGCGGGGGCGACCGTGACGGTGCCGCCCACGTAGGAGATGGCGTAGTTGGTGTCGGAGGCTCCGGAGCACGACGAGCCGTAGCTGCCGACCGGACTGGTGACCGTGGCCGTCGTCGTGCAGGTCGGTTGCGTCGTCAGGGACGCCGCGGTGTCGCCGTTCAGGAAGCCCGAGTACGAGGGCGTGATCGCCGCGGCCGCGGTGCCGTAGGTGGTCGCCGCGGACGAGGCGGTGATGACGAGCGGCGCGGCGCCCACCACGACGTTGCCGTCGGTGTAGGCGATCGAGTAGTTCGGATCGGCCGCGCCCGAGCAGCTCGAGTCGTAGCTGCCGACCGGGCTGGCCGAGGTCGCAGCCGTCGAGCAGGTCGGCTGGGTGGTCAGTGACGCCGAGGTGTCACCGTTGACGAAGCCGGAGAAGGACGCGGTGATGGTCGGCACCGACCCGCCGTAGGTCATCGTGTCCGAGGACGCGGTGACGCTGAGCGGCGCCTGGTCCACCGTGGTCTGCCCGTTCTCGTAGCTGATGGAGTAGTCGGCGGCGGCCGCTCCCGAGCAGCTGGTCGGATAGCTCCCGACCGGGCTGGTGGCGGTCGCGGTGGTCGAGCAGGTCGGCTGGGTGGTCAGTGCTGCCGAGGTGTCACCGTTGACGAAGCCCGAGTAGGACGCGGTGACCGCGGGAGGTGCGGTGCCGTAGGTGACCGATGCCGACGAGGCGGTGACGACCAGAGGCGCCGGTGCGACGGTCAGCGAGTCGACCGCCGACGTGCTGCCCTGCGAGTTCGAGTCGCCCGAGTAGACCGCGGTCAGGTTGTGCGACCCGGCCGACAGGGTCGACGTGGTGCACTGGGCCTGGTAGTCCGGACCGGACGGGGTGAGCGAGACCGCGGCACAGCCCGAGAGCGAGCTCGACGCGTCTTCGAAGTTGACGGTTCCGCCTCCGTCCGAACCGGTAACGGTCGCGGTGAGGGTCACCGCCTGCCCGTAGACCGGAGAGGTGGTCGACGACGAGAGGCTCGTGGTGGTCAACGAGAGGCTCGGCGTCGCGATGGCCAGGGTGAACTGTGACGAGGAGTCGGTCGCGATTCCGGTGAAGGTCGCATCGGCCGGAAGGGTGACGGCGATCGGCTTCCAGGAGGCGGTCTGCGTGCCGTTGCCGAGCTGGCCGAACCCGTTGACACCCCACGCGTACAGGTTGCCGTCGGATCCCAGCGCGTAGCTGTCGTAGAGGCCGGCGCTGATCGCCGTCGGGCTGACGGGCATGAGCGATTTGACCGGCGTCGACGAGTTGACGTCGGTGTTGACCCCGAGCTCGCCGTTGCCGTTGTAGCCGAACGTGTAGACGTTGCCGTCGGAACCGAGGACCATGCTGTGGTAGAGCCCGGCCGCCACCCGAGTGGCGGTGACGCCGGGGGGCATCGTGACGGAAACCGGGTTCTTCTTCAACGCGGTGCCGCCGTCGCCCAGCTGTCCGTACGCGTTGTAGCCCCAGGAGTACACGGCACCCGTGGTGGTGTAGGCGAGGCTGTGGTAGCCGCCTGCCGCGATACCGGCGGACACCGCGCCGGACGGCATCGCCACGGCGACGGGTGTGGCGGGTGTGGTCTTGGTCCCGTCGCCGAGCTGGCCGTCGTTGTTGTAGCCCCAGGCATAGAGCGCGCCGCTGGTGGCGAGCGCGAGGGCGTGGTACTGGCCGGCGGCGATGGACTTGATGGTCAGGGTGCCGGGCAGGGAGACCGCGACCGGTGTCGACGAGTTGGCCGAGGATCCGTCGCCGAGCTCGGCGAAGCTGTTGTCACCCCAGGCGTAGACCTTGCCGTTGGAGCCGAGGGCGAGACTGTAGAGGAGGCCAGCTGCGATCGCGGTGGCGTGGACCCCCCCGGGGAGGGAGACCTGGACGGCGGTGTTGCGCTCGGTCGTGGTGCCGTCCCCGAGCTGCCCGTAGCCGTTCTGTCCCCAGGCGTAGAGATTACCGTCCGAGCCGATGGCGAGGCTGTGGTAGCCGCCGGCCGCGACCGCGACCGGCGTGACGCCGGCGGGGAGCGAGGCCGGTCCGGGCGTGCTCGCGCCGACCGTCGTTCCGTTGCCGAGCTGGCCGTAGGTGTTGTCGCCCCAGGCCTCGATCATCGGGCTGGGCGTTGCGCCGGCGGGCGCGGCACCGACCCCGATCGCAACGAATGCCGACGACGCCGCCACGAGCAGGGCCGCGCCGATCCGCCAGCCCGTCGAGCCGATCGTCCGGCCCCGCGCGGATCCGCTCACCTCATACCGATTGGACATCCTGTTCCCTTCCGCCTCCGCGGGCCCGGCTGTAGCCGGACCCACTCGCTGACAGCACTCCACGACTCCGCCGACGCACGGTTGTCACGCTCGTGGTCATCTCGCAGTCGAGCACGCGTCGGTGGGGTGCTCCTCCTGAGTCTCCTGAGTCGACCACCATGAAGACCGACCCCGACGGTCCGCGTCGAAGCGGTCACGATCCGCGGGCCAGCCCCTTGCGCCAGTTCCGTGACACGGCACATCCATCGACAGCCCCCCGAAGAATCCGTCTTCCGCTCAGCCCGCGGTGACCGTGCTCACCGTCGGGTCGATGGTCACCGACCCAACCGTGCCGCTGTTGGCGATGCAATTGGCGAGGGCGGTGTTCGACGCGCTGGTGAGGTAGGCCCCGATCGTCACCGGCCCGGCGAACGAACCCGTCGAGGTGCCCGTGAACAGGAAGCCGAGGGTGTGCGAGACGTTGCTCGAGCTGTCGGTCACGGTGACGTTGGTCAACTTGCTCGGCTTGAGCCGGAGCCCGCCCGCCGCAGTCCAGAGGAAGTGGGGCTTGAGCTTCGGCCAGAGGAAGTTCGAGAGCATCGGACAGCTGCCCGCCTTCCAGACGCCGCCGATCTTCACGCCCTTCCATTTGAGGACGGCGGCCTTCGCCCAGGCGCCGATGGTCGGCAGCGCGTACGAAGGGCTCACCGTGCCCGTGCAACCCGAGACATGCGCCGGCGCGATCGAGATCACGTCCTTCGAGTACCCGGCCGTGCCGGCACCCCCCGACAGGGGCGGGTTGAAGCTGATGGTCTGCGAGTAGGCACAGGTGATCGTCCCGCTGGCGAGGGACTTGTGGGCGCCGGCCGGACCGGCGATCGCTCCGATGCCGACCAACGGCACCGAAAGCGCGACGACCACCGCGAGCAGCCTCTTCAGTCGCACCATGTGCTTCCCTCCCCCGCTCCTCGTGAACCACACCGCCAGGTGCCGAGCGCTTCGATCGCTCCGCGCCACCACGCCGAGCGACAACGACGGTTGCGCTCACCGCCACCTTAAGGAACGAAGGCCCGGACCGCATCGTCAATCTTGGGTATTTCGTGTCGTGCAACCTGACACGACGACCGGGATCCGGCCGCCTTCCCGGCCGTCGAGGAGACGTCCGTCAGGGAGGCGCCCGTCAGGGAGGCGCCCGTCACGGGGCGCGAGGTGTCGCTCCAGGCGTCTCCTTCAGGCGCCGATCGGAGCTCGACCGGCAGCGGGGGCCGGAGTCAGAGCTGGGCGGTCGAGCCCGCCAGCAACCGCACGGCCCCGGTCCGGTTGCTGACGCAGAAGTCGATCGACACCGGGTCGCCCACCAGCGCGTATTGGGAGGTCCCCCCCGTGATGGTGCCGGTGAGCTCGACCTCGCTGAACTTGGCCGGGCACGCACCCTGGCCGGGTGAGGTCGAGCTTGCCGTGACCACCGCGCTCTGACCGCTCCTCCTCCAGGTGAGGGTTCCGCCCGAACGGACGAAGGAGCCGGGAGCGAAGGCCACACGGTCGTGCGTCGAGAACGGCGTGCAGTGCGCGAACTTGATCTGCGAGGCCGACTTCCCGGCGGCCTTGGAACAGGCGAGGCTCGCCGCCGCCCGGTAGACGGTCAAGGTCGCCTGCGATGTCGACCGCGAGAACGACGCGTCGCCGAGGTAGGCGGCGGTGATCGTGTCGACGCCGACCGGCGCCGTCGTCGCGGTGCATGCCGCCGAACCGCTCGAGAGGACCGCCGAGCAGAGGAGCTTCGCGGGCGTGCGGAAGGTCACCGTCCCCGACGGGGCTCCATAGGTCGAGGTGACGGTCGCACTGAACCCGACCGAGGACCCCGAGGCCGCGGACGACGGGTTCACCGACAGCACGGTGGTGGTCGGAGCCAGGACGGTGAGACTGATCGAATTGGTCGAGGTGGACCCGCTGTAGGTGCCGTCGCCCGAGTAGGTCGCACTGATCACGTAGGTCCCGACGACCAGGTCGGCAGGCGCGTCACACGTCGTCGTCGGCAGATCGCCCGCGCAGACGGTGTCGCCGAGCGAGTCGGTATAGGTGACCGTGCCGGTCGCTGCGCCGGGCAGGCCCGCCTCGGCCAGGGTCGCCCCGGCGCCGAGGACCACCGCGTCCGAAGACCTGCCGTTGACGCTGATGGAAAAGGAGGTGACGTCCGCACCCACCGCCCGGGACGTCAGCGCCACGGCGCCGAGGACGCCGAGCAGCGCGATCGTTGTGGTCACTGCCAGGATCTTTCTCACGGACGCCCCCGTCCGCACCGGACCCTTCGGCTCGGTGCCGTCTCGACCGTCGGACACCAGATAGTACGTCCGGGCCGCCCGCTCCGTTACTGGCACCTCGCGGCAACCGGCCATCGGCCGGCCGTGGCTGCGTTCCGGGGTCCCTCCCGGTCGGGCCAAGGCGCCGGCGACGGTGGCGCGGAGGCCCAGTGTTTCCGACGTTTCGCGGCGTCGATGCAAATTGCGACTCATCGCCCGAAGTGATGTCCGCTATCGCCCCTTTCTAAGACCCGGAATGGTTCGTTCAATTTGAGGAAATCCAGCAGTGTAACCCCAGTTCAGAGGCCTATTCTGCACAGTGATACACGCCTTGTGGCGCATGACTGCTATTGTCCTCATCACGCAGCGCACCGGGGCTGGCTGTAGCAGCTAATTACAGCCCTTCTGGCCCGTCGGCATTTGGCCGACGCGGCCTCGAAGGCCGGTGCAAGGGGCGGGAGCTCGTGGGCTTCCACGCGTTCGTGGTACAGGTGCCACGGCCAGCCGACGAGCGACGAAATGAGTGGTGTCCACACGACCCAGTAACGGGCGTAACCGAACCGGCCGCACACCCTACGGGCGCGAAGCCAGGACGGAAGGTGCCTTCCCGCACGCCGTCCGGGGACCGAATGCGAGGGCCGGAGCCCGCCAACACCGAGCAGAGGACGGTGCGCGTCTGCGCACCCGACGAAGGGAGGTGCCGTGCGGACCCGCATTGCACTCGCGGCGATCGTCCCGGTCGCCCTGACCGTTCTATCCACCTTGAATTCGGCCGCCCCCCCACCGGGCGGCCACCCCGCCGCCGGCCGAGCCCGAGCGGCGACCCCGGACTCGCTGGGGTCAGCGGAGCTCACGGCGTACCACCAGGTCGCGCCGATCTTCCCGCGAGATCTGGCCTCGACGCTGCTGATCCAGCCGCCGGCGCCGCCCGCCCCGGTCGCGGCACCGCCCCCGCCCCCGGGTCCGCCCGACACGGTCACGCCGTGGGAGCGTTCGGCCTGGGAGCGCGTCGCCCTCTGCGAGGAAGGCGGCGACTGGAGCGCGGACGGCTCGCGGTTCAGCGGGGGGCTGGGCATCACGCGGTCCGAATTGGGACGCGTACGGCGGGCTCGAATTCGCGCCCGAGGGTGCGATGGCCACCGAGGACCAGCAGATCATGGTCGCCGAGCGCATCCAGTCCTCGCCTCCGGACCAAGGCGGCTGCACCGGCTGGTGAGCGGGCGTTGCCGAGTCGGCTGCCACCGGTGGCCGCCGGCGGGTCCGCACTACAGTGCCCCGATGCCCACCGGGGACGTGGCCCGACCTCGGCTCGGGCACCCCTTCGGGCACCCGGTCGGACGATGACGTCACCCGAGCAACGCGCGCCGGCGAGGTGGTCGGCCGTCGCTGCGCTGCTCCTCGCGGTGGCACTCGTGGCCGGAGCCTGCAGCAACGGGACGGGGGCGGGCGCGGGATCGACCTCGACGACCCGCGTCGCGCCCGTGCCGGCCGCTCCGGCGCCGCCGGCGATCGTCTGGTCGACGTGCCCGGCGTCCGCGTCGATCCAGTGCGGTACCGTCCCGGTGCCGCTCGACTACCGCCATCCCGACGGCCCGTCCATCTCCCTCGCCGTGACCCGGTCGCCTTCGCTCGACCCGGCCGACCCGAACGGAACCCTCGTCGTGAACCCGGGCGGCCCCGGCGAGAGCGGCAACCAGATCCTGCCGGTGGTGCTCAGTCTGTTGCCCGCGGCGGTCCGCCGCGGCTTCGACGTCGTCAGCTTCGACCCCCGCGGCACCGGCACGAGCGACCCGCTGCGGTGCGGCACCTCCCCCTCGGTCCTCGAGAGCGCGGACCCGGTCCCGGCGGGCCCCGGGCTGCCCTTGCCCGGCACCCCCGCGTTCACCGCCATGGCACGCGCGTGCGCCGTGCGGGCGCCGCAGCTCGCGCCCCTCGTCGACACGACCGACACCGCCCGTGACATGGACCGCGTCCGCCAGGCGCTCGGCCTGCGGACCATCAGCTACTACGGGATGTCCTACGGAACCGTGCTCGGGTCGGTCTACGCCGACCTGTTCCCGCACCGTGTCGCCACGATGGTGCTCGACGGAGCGGTCGACGTGAACGCCTCGCTCAGCGTCCAGGCAAACGAGCAGGCGCCCGCCGCCGAACGTTCCCTCGACCACCTGTTCGCGCAGTGCGCGGCGACCGCCGGCTGTCCGCTCGGGACCGACCCGACCCGGACCTTCGACATGCTGGCGACCGCGCTTCGATCCCATCCGCTCCCCGCGCCGGGGAACGGCGATCCGGTGCCGGTCACCGAGGGCGACCTCGATACGGCGACGCTGTTCGCGCTGAGCGTGACCGATGCGACCGCCTCCTACGAGTCGGCTGTCGCCGCGGCCGTCGGCGGCAACGGAGCGCCCTTGCGCGCGCTCTCGCTCGAATTCGGAACGGACCTCGACGGCTCCTCTCTCGTCGACGCACTGTGGGCGATCACCTGCAACGACGCACCGATGCACCCCGGCCCGGTCGCCGCGGGCACGCTCGCACGGTCGATCCGGACCCGCGAACCGCTCATCGGTGCCTATGCGGTGACCTACGCCATGGGCGGCTGTGTGTCGTGGCCGACCGGCCGCCGACCGGTGGAAGACCTCCGGCCGGCCGCGGCACCCCCGGTCCTCGTCATCGGCAACACCGGCGATCCGAACACGCCGCTCGTCGCCGCGCAGCACCTCACCGCGATCTTCCCCTCCGCGACCCAGGTCACCTGGCGGGGCTGGGGGCACACCTGGCTGCTCAGCGGATCCTCCGACACCTGCATGCAGGGACTGGTGGCGCGCTATCTGGCAGGGGGCGGGCTGCCGCCGCGGGGCACGACCTGCGCCTGAGCGCAGGTCGACCGCTCGGGTCAGCCTCCCTCGACCGCCAGTTCCGGTCCGCGCAGCGGCAGCCGGCCGGTGACCGGCATGGCGGCGAGGGCGACCGCGCCGGGGACCGCGAAAGCGACGACGACCGCGTCGGACAACGGCCAGGCCCTGGCGGTCGCCACCGCGACCGCCGCGCCCCGACCCCTGCACCGAGCGCCGCGCCGAGCACGTCGGAGAGGCTGAGCGACGCGGAGGCCCAGCCCTCACGCCCCGGTGGGGCCTCGCGCAGCATCATGAGGGAGACGGGCGCGTAGGCGAGCCCCATGCCGAGCCCGGCGAGCCCCCACGCCGACGAAGGCGATCGCGATCGGCGTGCTCGGGCGGAGCACGGCGATCATGCCGGCCGTGCCGGCCATGATGAGGGTCAAGCCGACCTGCACCAGCCTCCGGCCCTCCCAAACCCGGTGGAGCCGCGCCTGCACCCATGCACCGATCGTCCAGGCCATGGTCGCGCAGGTCACCGCGACGCCGGCGACACCCACCCCTTGGTGGCGCACTGTGACGATCGCGAGGGTGACGAATGCGTCGGCACCGAAGAAGGAAAAGGTGAGCAGGCCGCGCAGCAAGATGGTGGCCGGGAGCCCCGGCCGTGCGCGGAGCGTGCCCGCCGGCAGCAGCCGCACCAGGGCCGGTGCCAGCACGGCCGCACCGACCACGAGGAGGAGGACCGCGACGAGGGGGTTGCCGGCACCGAGACCCGCCACGAGCACCGCCGTTCCGGCCGCGGTGCGCACCGCGTCGACGATCCGGTGCTCCGCCGCCGGTGCGTCCGGACCGGTTTCGGTGGCGAGCCGGCCGAGGCCGGGCAGTGCGAGCGTCCCGGTCACCGCGACCAGCGGGACCAGGCCGACGAAGACCCAGCGCCATCCGAACGCGTGGGCGACCGCCGCACTGGCGAGCGGGCCCACCAGTCCGGGCACGACCCAGGCGGTCGACATCATCGCCATCATGCGGGCCCGCAACCCCTCGGGGTAGCTGCGCCCGATGGTGACGTAGGCCACCGCCGGCACGGCTCCCGCGCCGAGACCCTGCAACGTGCGACCCACCACCAGCACCTGCATCGACGGCGCGAGCCCACCGACCAGCAGGCCGGCGCTGAAGAGAACCAGACCTGCGACGTAGGGACGCGCCGGCCCCGAACGGTCGGCCTCGCGGCCCGCGGCCACGATGCCGACCATGCTGCCGAGGAGGAACGCGCTGAAGGCCCAGCCGTAGAGGTGGATCCCGCCGAGCTGGCGGACCACCTGCGGCATGATCGTCACGACGGCGAGGGCCTCGGACGCGACCAGGGTGATCGTCAGGAGCAGGCCGGCCGTGAGCGCCCGCCGGTCGGGGGACCAGATCCCCGGTGCCGCGTCGACGGTCTCTTTCTCCCCGTCCGCCGGCTCGCCGGGCCGACCGAGCCGTCGCCGCCCGCGCACACCGGCAGCTTAGGAGTGGGGAGCGCCGGAACCGCCTCCTCCCGCGCACCCGAGCGCGCGATCGCACGCTTCGCTCGCACCCGCGATGGCGCGCCGGGTCGACGACGACAACCGGTCTCGTGCCTCACAGCGGGCTCTCAGCCGAAACACATCTCCTCCCCAACCGGCGGTGGGATGCTGGGACGTCGTCGGCGCCCCGTGGCGCGGATCCCGGTGCGCCGGATACGACCGGGAGCGGAGAGCCGGGAGCGGAGAGGAGGCCGGGGATGGACGTAGGTGACGGCCGGCGGATCCTCGTGGTGGACGACGAGCCGTCGATCGTGGACGCGGTGGCGACCTCGCTCCGCTACGAGGGATTCGAGGTCGACGAAGCGGTCAACGGTCGGCTCGCACTCGCGGCCGCGCAGGAACGCCCGCCCGATTTGATCGTCCTCGACGTGATGCTGCCCGACCTCGACGGGCTCGAGGTGACCCGGCGGCTGCGCGGCGACGGGCTCCGGGTGCCCGTGCTCTTCCTCACCGCTCGGGACACGACGGAGGACAAGGTGGCGGGGCTCACCGTCGGCGGTGACGACTACGTGACCAAGCCGTTCGCACTCGCCGAGATCGTCGCACGCGTGCACGCCATCCTCCGGCGTACGGGCACCGAGCCCGAGGACTCCGGCCTCCTCCGGTTCGCCGACATCGTGATGGACGAGAACGCGCACGAGGTGACGCGGGCCGGACAGCCGATCGCGTTGACCGCGACCGAGTTCAACCTACTGCGCTACTTCCTCCTCAACCCTCGCCACGTGCTGTCGAAGGCGCAGATCCTCGACCACGTGTGGCACTACGACTTCGGCGGCGACGGGAACGTGGTCGAGACCTACGTGAGCTATCTCCGCAAGAAGCTCGATGCTGCGGGCCCGCCGGTCATCCACACGGTGCGACTCGTCGGCTACGCCCTCCGAGAGCCGGCCGCGACCTAGCCGATGTCGCTTCGGGGCAGGCTGCTCGTCGCGATCGGGGCTGTCGCGCTGTTCGCGCTGGTGGCAGCCGACCTCGCCACCTACTCCGCACTCGAGCACTTCCTCTACCAGCGCCTCGATCAGCAACTCGACCAGGTCCACGTCGTCTACCAGCAGCGGGCCAACAGCGGGCAGCCCCTCACGTGCCTCGTACCGGGCCAGGTTCCCGGCGGCAGGCCCGGTGCACCCGGCACCGGTCCGGGAGCCGGACCGGGCGAGGGTCCGGTCCCGAACATCGAGGTCCCGGCCGCCCAGATCCGTACACGGTCCGGAGCGGTCGTCGACCACCAGGTCTGCCCGTCCTACGTCGACGGCACCGCCTACACGCCGGCGCTCCCGAGCACGATCACCGGCTTCGCCCCCGGGCCCGACAACACCGAGGTCGCCTACTTCAACGCGCCGGCCGCCCAATCCGGTGGCCCCGAGTTCCGGGTGCGTGCGTCGACGCTCGATGACGGCGACCTGCTCGTCGTCGCCCAGCCGCTCGGCGATACCGCCGGCACGCTCCACCGTCTCTTCTTCATCGAGCTCGCGGTGACCGGCGGCGCGGTCGTCGTCGCGCTCCTCGCCGGATGGTGGCTGGTCCGGCTGGGCCTGCGACCGCTGCGCGAGATGGAGCGGTCGGCCGCGTCGATCGCAGCCGGCGACCTGACCGGGCGGGTGCCCGGCGAAGACGACCGCACCGAGGTCGGGCGGCTGGCCCGCACCCTCAACGTCATGCTCGGCCGGATCGAAGCCGCCTTCAGCGCCCGCCTCGCCTCCGAGCACCGGCTCCGCCAGTCCGAGGCGCGGCTCCGCCAGTTCGTGGCGGACGCCTCCCACGAGCTGCGGACGCCGATCGCCGCCGTGTCGGCCTACGCCGAGCTCTTCGGACGGGGCGCCTCCGAGCGGGAGGAGGACCTCCAGCGGGTCATGGAGGGCATCCGGCACGAGACCGGCCGGATGGAGCAGCTGGTCGCCGATCTCCTGCTCCTCGCGCGGCTCGACGAGGGCCGACCGCTCGACCTCCGGCCGGTGGACCTCGTCGCGCTCTGCGCCGAGTCCGTCCGGACCGCCCGCACGGTCGGTCCGGAATGGCCGCTCGCGCTCGAGGCCGCCGAGCCGATCGAGATCGAAGCGGACCCGACCGCGTTCCGCCAGGTGGTCGACAACCTGCTCGCCAACGTCCGCGCCCACACGCCGCCGGGGACGGCGGCGCGAGTCGCGGTCGGGCGGGACGAGTCGGGCGGGGTCGTCACCGTGGCCGACGAGGGACCCGGCATGGACCCCGTCGAGGCCGAGCGCATCTTCGAGCGCTTCTACCGTTCGGACCTGTCGCGCTCACGCCTCCACGGAGGTGCCGGCCTCGGACTGTCGATCGTCGAGCGCGATCGTCCACGCGCACGGGGGTACGGTCGCCGCCCGGGTCGGCGACAGACCGGGCATCGCGTTCGTCGTGCACCTGCCGATCGCACAGCCCGTCGACGAGGACGGATCGCACCCCGTGGCGGAGCCCGACGCGAGCGGGCCGGCCGCGGCGGCGGATCCCGGCGGCGACGCCACCGACTGACAGAGGGCGGTCGACTCTCACCTGGCTCACAGGTGGCTCTCACGGAGGTCCGAGCACGACCGCGCAGACTCCGCTCATGCACGTGATCCCACTGCGCCGAGCACGGCCCGCCGACCCCGTACCCGAGCCGGACGGACGGGGCCCCACCGTCGACGTCGCCGTCCCGGTCTACAACGAGGAAGCCCAGCTGGGACCCGCGATCACCACGCTGCGCGCCTATCTCGACCGGCGCGTGCCCTGGCCGGCGCACGTCACGATCGTCGACAACGCCAGCACGGACGGCACGTGGCGCATCGCCCGCCGCCTCGCGGACGCTGTGCCCGGCGTCACCGCGCTCCACCTCGACGCCAAGGGTCGCGGGTTGGCACTGCGCGCAGCCTGGTCGACTTCGACCGCACCGGTCGTCGCCTACATGGACGTCGACCTGTCCACCGGCCTCGACGCCTTCGTCCCCCTGGTGGCGCCGGTGCTCTCGGGGCACAGCGACCTGTCCATCGGCACACGGCTCGGCCCGGGCGCACGGGTCGTCCGAGGTGCACGCCGCGAGCTGATCTCGCGGGCGTACAACCTCGTGCTCAAGACCGCGCTCCGCACCCGGATCTCCGATGCCCAGTGCGGCTTCAAGGCCATGCGCCGCGACCTGGTGGACGAGCTGCTGCCCCTCGTCGAGGACGACGCGTGGTTCTTCGACACCGAGCTCCTCGTCCTCGCGCAGCAGGGCGGCCTTCGCATCCACGAGGTGCCCGTCGACTGGGTCGACGACCCGGATTCGCGCGTCGACCTGATCCGCACCGCGCTCGCCGATCTCCGGGGCATCGGCCGGATGCTGCGCCAGGGGCGGGCGCGCCACTTCGCGACGCCGAGGGGACCCTCCGGTCCCACCGCCGAAGACCTCCGGCAGCGGGCGGGGTTCGGCGCAGCGGCGACCCTCGAAGCGGCCCTGGCCTTCGCCGCCCTCCGGCCGCTGCTCGGCCTCACCGGTGCCGCCCTCGTCGCCGTGCTCGGCTGCGGCGTCCTCGCACTGGCCGCGACTCGCCGCAGGTCGGGCTCGTCGCCAACCCCCCACCGGCGATGCGTCGCAGCCGGCGCGGTGGCGACCGCTGCCGCCGTCGCCTTCACCGGTGCCGCGGTGGCGGTCCTGTCGACCACCGACGCGACCTCGATCGTGGTCGGAGCGGGTGCGATCGCCTGTGCCTCGCTCGCGAGCGCGATCGTCCGCTTCGCGGTCCTCCGGTCCTGGGTGTACCCGACCGGAATCGGACACCGGCGCGCCGGAGACCACCGTGAGGTGCCCCCGCTCCCGTACGCCGCCGCCGGGGCCGACGCCGCCGCCGGACCTCGCTCCGTGGCGAGGCAGGGATGACGGCCGGCATCGACGACGGAGGTAGGGCCGCGGTCGGCGCCGGTCGGCGCGGTCGGCGCGGTCGGCGCGGTCGGCGCGGTCGGCTCGGTCGGCTCGGTCGGCTCGGTCGGCTCGGTCGGCTCGGTCGGCTCGGTCGGCTCGGTCGGGCTCGATCCCACTGTCGACCCGGCGTGGGCGCCGCCCTCGGTCGACGTGCCTGACCCGATCGCATCGTCGCCTCCCGCGGGCCGGGAGGGGTGGGTGCACCGGCTGGTCCGGGGCAAACCGACCGATCCGAGGTGGGTCCGCCCGGCGCTCCTTGCCCTCCTCGCGAGCACCGCGCTCCTCTACCTCTGGGGCCTCGGGGCGTCGGGCTGGGCGAACAGCTTCTATTCGGCGGCGGTCGAGGCGGGGACGAAGAGCTGGAAGGCCTTCTTCTTCGGCTCCTTCGACTCGGCCAACTTCATCACCGTCGACAAGCCGCCCGCCTCCCTCTGGGTGATGGAACTGTCAGCTCGCAGCGTTCGGCGTCAACGCCTGGAGCATCCTCGTCCCGCAGGCGCTCGAAGGTGTGGCCACGGTAGGACTGCTCTACGCGTGCGTCCGGAGGTGGTTCGCACCGGCAGCGGCGCTCCTCGCCGGGGCGGTGGTCGCGCTCACGCCGGTCGCCGCATTGATGTTCCGGTTCAACAACCCCGACGCGCTGCTCACGCTGTTGCTCGACCGGTGCGACCTACGCGACCATCCGCGCGATCGAGGGCGGCCGGACCCGATGGATGGTCCTGGCCGGATCGCTGCTCGGGCTCGGGTTCATCACCAAGATGCTCCAGGCGTTGATCCTCGTGCCGGTGCTCGCCCTCGTGTACCTCGTCGCCGGACCGCCGAGGCTCGGCCGCCGGCTGGTGCAGGTCGTCTGGTCGGGCCTCGCGACGGTGCTCGCCGGTGGATGGTGGGTGGCCGCGGTCGTGCTCACCCCTGCCGCCGATCGGCCCTATGTGGGGGGGTCGACCGACAACAATCTGCTCAATCTCGTCTTCGGCTACAACGGGTTCGGCCGGATCACCGGGAGCGAGACCGGCAGTGTCGGCGGCGGCGGCCCGGCCAACGTCTGGGGTCCGACCGGATGGGACCGGCTCTTCCTGTCGGGGATGGGCGGCCAGATCTCCTGGCTGATCCCCGCGGCGCTCATCGCAGCGGGCAGCGGGCTCTGGCTGTGCCGGAGAGGCCCCGCACGGACCGGATGCGGGCCGCGTTCCTCCTGTTCGGCGGCTGGCTGGTGCTCACCGGCGCGGTCTTCAGCTTCGCCCAGGGCATCATCCACCCCTACTACACGGTCGCCCTCGCGCCGGCGATCGGGGCGCTCGTCGGCGTGGGCGGGTGGCTGCTCTGGTCGCGCCGGAACGAGCTCATCGCCAGGCTCGCGCTCGCTGCGGCGGTCCTCGCCTCCGCGGTGTGGGCGTTCGTGATCCTCGACTGGAGCCCGACCTGGTACCCCGCGCTCCGATGGGTCGTCCTCCTCGGCGGCATCGCCGGGGCGATCGGGATCGCATCCGTCCCGAGGCTCGGCTGCCGGATCGCCGCGGGGATGGCCGGCCTCGCGATCGCGGTGGTCCTCGCGGGACCTGCCGCCTACTCGCTGGAGACCGCCGCGACACCCCACGCCGGCGGCATCCCGTCGGCGGGTCCGGCGATCACCCGCGGACGCACGCTCGGTCTTCGCGGCGGCGCGGGTGGCCCACCCAGCTTCGCGGCTTCGCCGGGGCTGCAGGGCTCGGGCGGCAGTGGGACGGCGTCCGCCGGGCTCCTCCGCGCGGTGGGGCCGGTGGACCGGGTCGTTCCGCGGCTCGGGACCTTCCCCGGTGGGCCCGGCGGCGGGCTGCCCGGTGGGCCCGGCCGGTTCGGCACCGGAGGCCGAGGGAGCGGCACCGGCGTGGGCGGCGGTGGCCGCGGCGCCGCGGGCGGGCTGCTCGACGGCTCGAGACCGGGACCGGCAGCTCACCGCGCTGCTCGAGCGGGATGCCTCGCGCTACACGTGGGTCGCAGCGACCACCGGCGCCAACTCGGCATCGGGCTACCAGCTCGCGACCGGCGACCCGGTGATGGCGATCGGCGGGTTCAACGGGACCGATCCCGCGCCGACCCTCGCCGAGTTCGAGCAGGACGTCGCCGCGGGACGAATCCACTACTACCTCGCCGGGGGTGCCACCGGTCCGGGCGGCGCGACCGGCGCCCCAGGGCGGCACCGGGCTCCGGGCGGAGCACCTCGGACGCGTCCGCCATCGCCACCTGGGTCGCCTCGCGGTACACGGCGAAGACCGTCGACGGCATCGAGGTCTACGACCTGACGGCGCCGAGGTGAGGTACCGGCTCCGGGCGGGCCATGATGAGGGCACCGTCTGCGTGGCAAAAGCGCCCGCCCGGAAGGAGCCGCCGTGTCGATCAACGTGACGCCGATTCCGGCGCTCGACCGAACGCATCAACGAGATCCGGCGGCGCACGGCAGACATCATCAACGAGCACATCCTGCCCAACGAGGACCGGCGCTCTCGGCAACCGCGGCCGCTCCGGCGAGGACATCACCGACGACGCCCGCGCCGAGCCCCGAGCTGCGCGAGCAGGTCAAGGAGAAGGTGCGCTCCGAGGGCCTGTGGGCACCGCACCTGCCGCAGGAGTACGGCGGCATGGGGCTCGACTTCCTGGCGCTCGCCTACATGAACGAGATCCTGGCCTACGCCGTGGGCGCCGCCTCGCTGTTCGGCGTGGTCGGCCCCCAACTCGGGCAACCAGACGATCCTGGTCAAGTACGGCACCGAGGAGCAGAAGCGCAAGTGGCTGCTGCCGCTCATCGAGGGGAGCATGGAGTCCGGCTTCTCCATGACCGAGCCGGCCAACCCCGGGTCCGACCCCCGCTCGCTCAGCACCACCGCCGTCCGCGAGGGCGACGAGTGGGTCATCAACGGCCACAAGTGGTTCACCTCGAACGGCAAGGCCGCCGACTTCTTCATCGTCATGTGCCGCGCCGAAGGACCCCACCGGCGAGCTCGGGCCGGCCCGGCCAGATGGTGCAGATCATCGTTCCCACCGACACGCCCGGCGTGAACATGGTGCGGGGCGTGGGCATCTGGGGCCACCAGACGTCCGACCACTGCGAGGTGCTGCTACGAGGACGTGCGGGTGCCGGTCGACAACACGCTGGGCCGCGTCGGCGACGGCCACCGGCCGCGCAGGACCGCCTCGGCGCCGGCCGCATCTTCCACTGCATGAACTCCATCGGGCAGATGTGGCGGGCCTTCGACCTCATGGTCGAGCGCACCCTCACCCGCAACGTGCACGGCGGACTGCTCAAGGACAAGCAGTTCATCCAGGGCTTCATCGCCGAGAGCTACATGGACATCCAGGCGGCCCGGCTCATGACCATCCACTGCGCCGAGAAGGTCGACCGCCAGGACCCGCAGGCCCGCACCGACATCTCGGCGATCAAGGTGTTCGTGCCCGCCGCCTACCACCGGGTGGTCGACCGGGCCATCCAGGTGTGGGGCGCGGCCGGCGTGTCGAGACGACCTGCCGCTCGCCGGCATGTACCTCAGCGCCCGGGCCCTCCGCCTCGCCGACGGGCCCGACGAGGTCCACAAGATGCTGATGGCCAAGAACATCGATCCACCACTACGAGCAGGGCGACACCTGGGACTTCAGGAACTGACCGGAACTTCAGGAGCTGACCGGAACTTCAGGAGCTGACCGGAACTTCGGAAGGCGACCGGACCTTCGGAAGGCGACCGGAACTCCGGGAGTCGACCGCAGCCGCCTGCGGCCCCGGTGCTCAGCGCGGCAATTCGGGGAAGGTGGAGCGTGCCGCCGCGAGGCCGGCGTCGAGAAGCCGGAGCTCGTGGTCCGCGTCCTGACCGCAAGGGCCCGAACCCGCGGTGCGTTCAGCGTCGTTCGCCGAGGCGAGTGCCGCCTGCTGCACGTCGGTCGCCGCCCGCACCACGTCGGCGACCTGCGCGCCCAGCTCGGGGGTGAGGACGCCCGACGGCTCGATCCGAGAGTACCGCGTCGAGCGCCGCGGCGGCGGACCGCAACCGTGCGCAGAGGACCGGAAGCCCGGCGGTCGCCGCGCCGAGGTCGTCCGCGGCCCGTACCGCGCGTTCGGCCTGCCGCACCCCGCGCCACAGCTCCTGACGCGCCACCCCGGCGACCAGTCCTCGGCCCCGGCGGTCGGACGCAGGCGGGGTCCACCGGCCACGCAAGGCCGACGTCGCCTCCCAGAGGGCGAGCCCGCCGATCACCACGCCGTGGTTGCGGACGGCCCGCCACTTGCGCCGACCGAACCGCCAGAGCGCGAACCCGGCGACGAGCATGCCCGCCGCGAACGGCGCCACGAATACCGCCGCGCCGGTCACGACCGGCATCCACAGTGATGCGAGCACACCGCCAGTGTAGGCCCGTCCCCTCGGCGACGGTCATCGCAGACCCGGCCGCATGGCCGCAACGCCGCGGGCGACCCCGCCCCTGCGGAGCGCTCAGCCGGCCGGCTCGAGGAGGTGGGCGCGCATCGCCTCGATCGCGCCGACCGAGACCCCCGCGTCGAGCGCCCATCGGCCCGCGCCGCCGAAATTCCGTTCGAGCTGGTCGAGGAAGCGTTCCATCGTCGCCGCCTCGACGCCGAAGCGCGACGCGGGGACTTCCGCCATGCGCACCGCGACCTTCGGATCGGACCGGTAGCGGTCGAGGATCAGCTCCATCCGGCCGGCGGTCATCTCGTAGTCAGCGACGATGACCGACCGCTCGACGCCGAGGATCTCGAGCACCAGGGCGGCGAGCACCCCCGTGCGGTCCTTTCCGGCCGCGCAGTGGAAGACGAGCGGCGCGTTGCCGTCGTCGGCGAGCAGCTCGAGCGCGGCCACCAGGGCCTGCCGACCGACGTCGAGGTACCAGAGATAGCGGGTCGCGAGGTCGTCTCCCGAGGGCGCGGCCACAGCTTCGCCGTCTTCTTCGACGACGACGGACAGGTGCCGGAAGCGGATCGGCTCGGGCTCGAGCAGACCTCTGCCGGTGCGGTCGAGCTCGCGGGCGGTGCGGAGGTCGACGACCGTGGCGATCCCGATCGACCGCAGCAGCTCGACGTCGGAGGCGGTGAGCTCGTGCAGCGTGTCGCTCCGGAACGCCCGGCCCCAGCGGGTCGTCCTCCCGTCGAGTCCGGGGTAGCCGCCGAGGTCTCGGAAGTTGTACGCGCCCGACGAGGGGGACCAGGCGGTCGTTCGGTGCCATCCACCCATCATGGTCGATGCGCCAGGTGGCTTCCCCCGTCCCTCGATCCGCGAGAATGGTGGGCTCCGGCCCCCCTGCCGGACCGCCCGCCCCCGGCGGTGACCCCCCGTTCCCCGACTTCCCGACAGGAGCCCTCATGAAGGCCCTCGCCAGCTGGTGCGTGCGCCACCGCGTCATCGTGGTGGTGCTGTGGCTGACCGCGCTGGTCGTGACGACGCTGATCGGCAGGGCCGTCGGATCCGCCTACTCGAACAACTTCTCCCTTCCGAACACCGAGTCCACCCGGGCCCTCGCGCAGCTCCAGGCGGCCTCTCCCAAGGTGGCGGGCGACCGCGAGCAGGTGGTCTTCCACACGACGGGCGGCGCCAAGGTGACCGATCCCTCGATCGAGACCGCGGTCACCTCGATGCTCGACCGGATCCGGCACGTGCCCGGGGTGAGCACGGTGGCGAGCCCTTACCAGCCTGGCGGCGCATCGCAGATCAGCGCGGACGGAACGACCGGGTTCGCGACCGTCACCTTCGACCGCCTCTCCCAGAACGTCCCCCATTCGGGCGCCGTGCAGTTCGTCACGACCGCGCAATCAGCCGACGGCCCCGACCTGCAGGTCGCGGTCGCCGGCCAGGTGGCCGAAGCGGCCAACCGGCAGTCCTTCGGCGGTGCCGGACTGGGCGTGCTCCTCGCCGGCGTCGTGCTGCTGCTGGTGTTCGGCTCGGTGTACGCGATGCTCTTGCCGCTCGTCTCGGCCCTCGCCTCGCTCGGCACGGCGATCGCCCTGATCGGCATGCTCTCCAACCTCTTGAAGATGCCCCAGTTCTCGAACGAGCTGGTGCTCCTGATCGGGCTCGGCGTGGGCGTCGACTACGCGCTGTTCATCGTCACCCGGCACCGCCAGGGGCTCATCGCAGGGCGCGACCTGGAGTCGTCGATCGTGACCGCGGTCGACACCTCGGGACGCGCGGTCCTCTTCGCCGGGATCATCGTGTGCATCGCGCTGCTCGGGATGTTCGCGCTCGGCGTCTCGTTCCTCTACGGCATGGCCATCGCGGCCTCGATCGGCGTGCTCTTCACCATGATCGCCGCGCTCACCCTTCTCCCCGCCCTGCTCGGCTTCATCGGGCCGCGGGTGATGTCCCGCCGGCAGAGGCGCAGCCTCGCGGTCGACGGCCCGCGCATCGTCGGCGCCGGCACCAAAGGCTTCTGGCCCCGCTGGGCCGCCTTCGTCGAGCGACGGCCGATCCTCCCGGCGGTGGTCGCGCTCGGCGTGATCGTCCTCGTCGCGTTGCCCTTCTTCTCGTTGCGGCTCGGCTCCGCCGACCAGGGGAACGACCCGACCGGCACCACCACCCGCCAGGCCTACGACTTCCTCGCCGCCGGGTTCGGCCCCGGGTTCAACGGTCCACTGCTCCTCGTCGCCTCCGACCAGGGCCAGGCCGACACCGCCGCGCTCGACCACCTCGCCTCGGCGGTGGCCAGCCAGCCGGACGTGGCGCACGTGACGCCGCCGGTCGCTCTGCCGTCCCACGACGGCCGGCAGGTCTCGCTCATCACCGTGTACCCGTCCTCCTCTCCACAGGCTTCGGCGACCACCGATCTCATCCAGCACCTGCGCACCCAGACGATCCCCGCGACGGTGTCGGGCACCGGGACGACCGTCGACGTCGGGGGCACCACCGCGATCTTCGTCGACTTCGCCGACGTGCTGACCGGCAAGCTGCCCCTGTTCATCGGACTGGTGGTGGCCCTCGCCTTCGTACTGCTCGCCGTGGTGTTCCGCAGCATCCTCATCCCGGTGACGGCCGCGGCGATGAACCTGCTGTCGATCGGGGCGGCTTTCGGCGTCCTGGTCGCGGTCTTCCAGTGGGGATGGCTCGGGGGCGCCTTCGGCGTGAGCCGTCCGGGACCCGTCGAGGCGTTCCTGCCGGTGATGCTCTTCGCCATCCTCTTCGGCCTCTCGATGGACTACGAGGTCTTCCTCATCTCGCGGATCCAAGAGGAGTGGCTCGCCTGCGGCGACAACCGCACCGCAGTCCGCAAGGGGCTGGCCGCGACCGGCAAGACGATCACCGCGGCCGCGTTGATCATGATCCTCGTCTTCGGCTCGTTCATCCTCGGCGGCGAGCGGGTCATCAAGGAATTCGGGCTCGGTCTCGCGGCCGGCGTCCTGATGGACGCGGTGATCATCCGGATGGCGATCGTCCCGGCGCTGATGTTCCTCTTCGGGAAGGCCAACTGGTGGTTCCCGCGCTGGCTCGACCGGATCCTCCCCCGTCTCTCGGTGGAGCCGGAGGTTCCCGGGCCCGGAGCCGGCGGGGCCGAACCGACCGCCGAAGCCGAACCGGTGCGGGTCTGAGCGGCTGAGTGAGCCGCGCGGAGAGACTCCCCAATTCGCTTGATGCTGTCGACATCATGGTCGCCTCGCGGAATCCGAGCAGCGCCAGCAACGAACCGCCGACTACCACGATGCACTGTGGGCCGTCGTCTGGCAGGAGCTCGGCGACCTCGATGAGGTAGGCCCGGATTCTGTCTGCCGTAAGAGGCGGGTCAGGCACCGACCGTCTCGGGGTCTCGCCACAGGCTGGGCCCGTCGATGACCAACCCACGATCGAGGAGTTGAGATGGTGCAGTGCTTCGCCACATCGCCCGCATTCGGGGCGTGCCGAACGGAGACCACTCTTCACGCAGACACGGGGTGCGTCGGGTCCAAGCCGGACGGCCGATCCCGGCATCGTCAGCCAGCTTCTCGGCGATTCCGGCCAACAGCGTGTCAAGGACCGGAGACGGAGACTTGGCTGGGCGGCGAATAATCGCCCTCTCCACACGATCAGGGTGGAGGGAAACGTCATCGAGGAACGAGCGGAGTTTCGTCCAATCAGGATGTTCGTCAGGTGACTCGACCCAAGCATCTGCCAGTTCGGCGAGGACAGGGCCACGCTGCGATGGAAGTCTGCGGGTGGACCTCAGACGCAGATCCTGCCCTGCAGCCTCGAGGAGCCTCCGCAGCATCCCAAATGTGGGATCGACCTTGCCGGACTCGATACGAAGGACGGTCGACGAGGGGACTTGAGCCAGCCTTGCCAGAGCGCGCGCCGACAGGCCGGCCGATTGCCGGGCGTTGCGCAGGAGCTGAGCAGGACTTTCCATGCATGAAAGCATATATGCATCGGATGACAGCCGTCCACAGCCCGGCCCGCCCCACTCGGAGGTACTGCCTTGGGTACGCCGGCTCCCCGGCCTGACCTCTGACCCCGTCACGAATACCTCAGCGGAGTGCCCTCAATATTCAGCGAACCCATTGCTCGTCGGGGCAGCACCGAGACGCGAACCCGCAGTTCAACAGCCACTTCTGCACAGGGCAGCGCCCGCCCTCTTCGGGGCGGGCTTATTGAACGCGACGCGCCGGCCCCCGGGTGGCGGGATCGGCAGCCCGGCAACATCGCAACATCGCCTGGCGGGCCGGTTCGGCCCGGAAGATTCATTCGATAGTCTAACCATGTGCCCACCAAAGTTCCCGGTGCCTCCACCGAACCGACCGCGGCCCCGACCGAACGGGCCGGCGGGCATCCCGCCGCGGACGACACCCGGACCCTCGGCCGCACCGCCGCGTGGCTCGCCAAGCAGGTCGAGCTCGGACTCGCCTCGGTCGACCTCTCGCTCCCCCAGTACCGGGTCCTCGGGCTGCTCGACCAACGCTCTGCGGTCTCCTCGGACCTGGCCGAGCGACTGGCGGTCCGGCCGCCCACGGTGACCGCGGTCGTCGACGGGCTCGTGGTGCGCGGCCTGGTCGAGCGGCGCACGGTGCGCGCCGACCGGCGGCTGGTGGACCACGCCCTCACCCGCGGGGGCCGACGGGTCCTCGGCGAGGCCGACGCGGCCGTCCAGGCCAGGCTCGAGGAGATCGCCGGCTGCCTCGGCGATCCGGACGAAACACGGCGCGCCTTCGAGGGCCTCGCGCTCTGGCGTCGCGCGTTCGTCTCCTACCGTCGCATGCGATCGTCGCGATGAGCGGGCCGCTCATCCGTCCCCGCCACGCGGTCGTGCCGGTCGCCGGCACCGAGTTCGAACCGGTCGCCGAAACCGCGCGCAACGAGGCGCCCCGCGCGGGCATCGACCCGGACCGCTCCAAGTCGTGGCTGCGCCGCGCGGTACCGGTGATGGCCGCGCACAAGGGGGTCTTTGTCACCTCGCTCACGCTCGCCTTCGTCGGGCTGGTGCTGCAGGTGCAGATCCCGAACCTGCTGAACAACGCCATCGACAACTCGATCGTCACCCACAAGGTCCCGATCACCCACTACGTCTGGTGGGTGGTCGGCATCGGTGTCGCCGGCGGCATCGCCGGCTACCTGTCCCGCCTCTTTTTGATGGAGACCGCCTACGACATCGAGTACGACCTGCGCAACATCATCTACGAGCACCTGACCCGGATGTCGTTCTCCTTCTACGACCGGGTCCAGTCGGGGCAGCTCATCTCGCGGGCCAACTCGGACATCCGCTCGGTCCAGATGTACATGACCTTCGCGCCGATGATCCTGGTGCAGTGCTCGATCGCGGTCGTGGCGTTCGGGTTCATGCTCTCCTACAGCGTCCCCCTCGCCTTCCTCGCCATGGCGACCATGCCGTTCGTCTACATGACGGGGGTGCGGATGCGCCGCTCGATGTTCCCGGTGTCCTGGCTGATCCAGTCGCGGCTCGCGGACGTCGCGACCATCGTCGACGAGAACGTCAACGGGGTCCGGGTCGTCAAGTCCTTCGCCGCCGAGCAGAACCAGGTCCGGGCCCTGCAGGGAGCGGCGGGACGGCTGCAGTGGAGCTACATCAAAGACGCCGACCTCCGGGCGCGCTTCACCCCGTTGGTGCAGAACCTCCCGCAGGTCGGGCTCGCCCTCGTCCTGCTGGTGGGTGGCTACATGGTGATCCACGGCAGCCTGAGCATCGGCGCCATCCTCGCGTTCAACGCCTACCTCTTGATGCTCCAGGCGCCGTTCATGATGCTCGGCATGCTGATCATGATGGGCCAGCGCGCGGCCGCGTCGGCGGAGCGGATCTACGAGATCCTCGACGAGCAGCCCCACCGTCACCGACGCGCCGGACGCGGTGGACCTGGTGGACTGCAGGGGGGACGTGACCTTCTCCCACGTGGACTTCGCCTACCACGACGACGCCGAGCAGCTGGTGCTCGCCGACTTCGACCTGCACCTCGACCCGGGCGAGACCGTCGCCCTGGTCGGCCGCACCGGCTCGGGGAAGTCGACGGTGGCGCGGCTGCTCGCCCGCTTCTACGACGTCCGGCACGGCTCGGTCCGGATCGACGGGCACGACGTCCGCGAGCTCAGCCTGGCGAGCCTGCGGGCCAACGTCGGCATCGTGCTCGACGAGCCCTTCCTCTTCTCGGTGTCGATCCGCGACAACATCGCCTACGGGCGGCCGACGGCGGCCCTCGAGGACGTGGTCCGAGCGGCCGAGGCCGCCGGTGCCGACGAGTTCGTCCGCGAACTGCCCGAGGGCTACGACACGGTCGTCGGCGAGCGCGGCTACACGCTCTCGGGCGGCCAGCGCCAGCGCATCGCGATCGCCCGGACCCTCCTCGTGAACCCGCCGATCCTGGTGCTCGACGACGCCACCAGCGCGATCGACGTGCAGGTCGAGCAGACCATCCACGCGGGCCTGCGGGTCCTGATGGAAGGGCGCACCACCCTGATCATCGCCCACCGGCTCTCGACCATCGCCCTCGCCGACCGGGTGGTGCTCCTCGACGAGCACAAGGTCGTGGCCGACGGCACCCACGCCGAGCTCCTCGAGACCACCCCGCTCTACGCGGAGGTCCTGGCGCAGGCCACCGAGTTCGAGGCGGAGTCGGACGCGCGGCGGACTCAGAGCGTGCGGGGGCCGAGCTCGCCGAGGAGGGCTCCCGACCGTGACCTGGGGCGGTGGCATGGGAGGTGGCCTCGGTGGGGCACCCGGCGCCTTCGGCCGTCCGGCCGCGCCCGGCCTGCCGTTCGCCGGGATCCCCTCCGAGCTCCAGGGCGGCGTCGACCGCCTGCTCCGCTCCGAGCCCGAGCATGCCGAGCCCGACGTCGTCTTCAGCCAGACCGGCTCCGAGGAGGAGTTGAAGCGCCTGACCCTCTGGCGTCTGCTCACCAAGTACCGCGGGATGCTGACGCTCGCCGCATTGCTGATCGCGGTGATCGCGGTGACCGCCCAGGCCGGTCCGAAGCTCACCGAGATCGCGATCAACGACGGGATGACCCCCGGCCACACGGACTTCGCGGTCGTCGCCGCGATGGCCGGCGCCTACTTCGTCTTCATCGTGGTCACCTCGTTCGCCCAGCGCTTTCAGGTCAAGGTGTCCGGCCGGCTCGCGGCGTGGGTGATGAACGATCTCCGGGTCCAGGTCTTCGCCCACCTGCAGCGGCTCTCCCTGGCGTTCTTCACCGACGAGAAGGCCGGCGTGGTGATGTCGCGGATGACGAGCGACATCGAGAACCTCCAGCAGCTCCTCCAAGACGGCCTCTCACAGCTGGCGATCCAGGCCCTCACCATGGTGGTCATCACCGTCGATCCTGTTCACCACCAACGTGCCGCTGGCGGCGATCACCGTGCTGCTCATCGTCCCTGCCCTCGTCGTCGCCTCGGTCTGGTTCAGCGCGGCGTCCGAGCGGGGCTACGTGCGGGTGCGCGACGGGATCGCCAACGTGCTGGCCGACCTCTCCGAGAGCCTGCACGGCGTGCGCATCGTGACCGCCCACAACCGCCAGCGCCACAACGTGCGTCCACCACCGCAACGTGGTCGGCGACTACCGCGACGCCAACGTCTACACCGCCCACGTGAACGCGCTCTACGGTCCGGGCACCCAGATGCTCGGCGTCCTCGGCCAGGCGGCGCTGCTCGCGATCGGCGGCGAGATGGTCCTCCACCACTCGCTGTCGATCGGCGCGCTGGTCGCCTTCTTCCTCTACCTCAACCGCTTCCTCCAGCCGATCCAGCTGCTCGTCCAGCAGTACAACACGTTCCAGCAGGGGCAGGCGTCGATCATCAAGCTGCGCACCCTGGTCAGCACCGAGCCCGACGTCCACGAGGCCCCCGGTGCGACCGAGCTCGCCGCCGATCAGCGGCCGGATCCTCTTCGACCACGTCACCTTCGGCTACGACCCGGCCGTGCCGGTGCTCGAGGAGGTCGACCTCGCGGTCGAGCCGGGCGAGACCGTCGCCTTCGTCGGGCCGACCGGAGCGGGCAAGTCGACGCTCGCCAAGCTGGTCACCCGCTTCTACGACCCGACCGAGGGGCGGGTGCTCATCGACGGCCACGACCTCCGCGACGTCACCCTTCGGTCGCTGCGGCGCCAGCTCGGCGTCGTGCCGCAGGAGCCGTTCCTCTTCGCGGGGACCATCGGCGACAACATCGCCTTCGCCCGGCCCGATCGCTCCGGACGCGGAGATCCGCGAGGCGGTCGAGCGGGTCGGTCTGGCCGACGTGATCGACGCCATGCCCGACGGCCTCGACACCGTGGTCCACGAGCGCGGCCAGACGCTCTCCTCGGGCGAGCGCCAGCTCATCGCGCTCGCCCGCGCCTTCCTCGCCCACCCGCGGGTGCTGGTGCTCGACGAGGCCACCTCCAACCTCGACCTCAAGTCCGAGACGAAGATCGAAGCCGCCCTCGACGTGCTCCTCGAGGACCGCACCGCCATCCTCATCGCCCACCGGCTCTCGACCGCGATGCGGGCGGACCGGATCGCGGTGGTCGACGGGGGCCGCATCGTCGAGGTCGGGACCCCATGCGACGCTGGTCGCCTCCAGGGGGCTCTATGCCGAGATGTACGAGACCTGGGTGCGCCACTCGGAGGGTGCCGACGCGACCGCCGAGTCGCGGGTCTGAACGACCTGCCGGGTGCCGGGCCGCCTGCGGCGGGTCAGTCCGCGGGCGGGTGCCGGTCGGACCAGGGAGCCGCGGTCTCGAGCTGTGCTGCGACCGCCAGCAGCTGCGCCTCCCGCCAGGGACCGGCCACCAGCTGGACGCCGACCGGCAGGCCGGACGCGGCCTCGTGCAGGGGCAGGCTGATCGCCGGCTGGCCGGTGATGTTGTAGACGGCGGTGAACGCGGCCATCGCCACGATCTCGGTGGTCGGACCGCCTGCGGCGTGCACGTCGGCGAGCAGGCCGACCGCCGGTGGCTCGATGGCCATGGTCGGGGTGACCAGCAGGTCGAAGTCGTCGGCGAAGCGCGCGACCACCGAGCGGGAGAACCGGGCGAGCTCGAGGTACGACCGAACGAAGGTCAGGCTGTCCACGGCCTGGGCGGCCTCGTAGCCGGCCCGGTCGTGGGGCTCCACCCTCGACCAGTCGATCCCCTCGAGCTCGGCGAGACCCGCGTACACCACGTGGAGGAACGGCTCGAAGGCCGAGGGGTCGAAGACGTCGGCGTCGAGGCGGGTCACGTGGTGGCCGAGCGACTCGAGGAGCCGGCCGGTCCGCTCGACCGCGGCGGCCGGTTCGGCCGCGACCGGCAGCCCGAGCCCGGAGACCGAGCACAGGGCCACTCGCAGCCGTCCGGGGTCCGCGCCCACCTCCGCGGCGAAGGGCCGCTCGGGCACCGGCGCGTTGGACCAGGCCTGCGGGTCGGGACGGCCGATGACGTCGAGGACGGCCGCGGTGTCGGCGACGGTCCGGGTGAGCACGCCCTCGGTGGCCATCCCCATCCAGAGCGGGGTGGTCGACGGCACCCGGCCACGGCTCGGCTTGAGCCCGACGAGGCCGCAGCAGGAGGACGGGATCCGGATGGATCCTCCGCCGTCACCGCCGTGCGCGAGCGGGAACATCCCGGCCGCCACCGCGGCGGCCGCACCGCCGCTCGAGCCGCCCGGCGTGTGGTCGGTGTCCCAGGGATTGCGGGTGGGGCCGTAGCGGAGGTTTTCGGTGACGGTGATCGAGCCGAATTCCGGAGTGTTGGTCCGGCCGGTGAGGACGAACCCGGCGTCGACGAAGCGGTCCGCGATGATCTCGCTTTCCGTCGAGGGCGTGTCGGGCGCGCCGGTCGACCCGAGGGTGAGCGGCTGCCCCGCGACGTGCAGGAGGTCCTTGATGGGAAGGGGCACCCCCGCGAACGGAGGGAGCTCGCCCGCGGCCGAGGCGATCCGCTCGCCGAGCGCGCGGGCCTCGGTCCTCGCATGCTCGTCGTTTCGCCAGATGACCGCGTTGAGCGCGGGGTTGCGGCGGTCGACCCGGGCGAGGCAGTCGTCGAGGACCTCGAGCGGGCTCACCTCCTTCGCTCGGATGGCCGCTGCGACGTCGAGGGCGGAGGCGTGGTCGTCCATGCGGTCACCTTACGGCCGGCGGCCGGCAGGCGAGGGCCAGAGCCGGTCGCGCAGTCCCGACGCACGGGCCACCGGCCGTTCGACCGCGGCCCGTAGCGACGCCTCGCCGGCGACGACCGTCAACCGTTCCTTCGCCCTGGTCACCCCGGTGTAGAGCAGCTCGCGGGTGAGGATCGGCGAGCCCGGACGCGGCAGCGACACGACCGCGTGCGGGAACTCCGATCCCTGGCTCTTGTGCACGGTCATCGCCCACCACGACTCCACCCGGTCCAGCCGCGACGGCGCGAGCACCCGTGGTGCCCCGCCCGGGGTGTCGGCCCGGAAGACGACGGCCACCGCTCCGTCGGTCGCCACCGTCACGCCCACGTCGCCGTTGAACACGCCGTTGACCCGGTCGTTGGCGGTCGCGATGACCGGCCGGCCCGCGAACCAGCGCCGCGTCCGGCCGAAGGGCACCTCGGCGGCGACGGCCGCCTCGATCCGGTCGGTCCACTCCTCGAGACCGAGCGGCCCCCGTCGCGTCGCGCTGAGCACCTTCACCCGGGTCGACCAGGCCAGCGCGTCCGCACCGCGGCCCTCGCCGCGCCGCGCGCACCATCTCGACCCCTGCGGTGACCACCTGGCCGAGCACCCGGTCGATGCCCTCCCGATCCTCGTCGCGCACCCATTCGAGGCCGGGAGCGCCACGGTCGAGCAGTTCGAGCAGGCGGTCGCCGTCGCCCACGCGCACCGACTCGGCGAGCGCGGCGATCGCCGAGTCGGCGGCGAACCGGTGGGAGCGCGAGAGCACGGTGATCCGACCGGCGAGCGGTCGGTCCGCAGCCGGAACGGCCTCGCCGCTGCGGGGTGCCGTCGCCAGCGGACCGACCAGATCGCCGAGGACCGTGCCCGCCTCCACGCTGGCCAGCTGGTGGGGGTCGCCGACCAGCACCAGGTGGGCCTCCGGGCGCAGCGCGTCGAGCAGCCGGGCCATCATCGGCAGCGAGACCATCGAGGTCTCGTCGACGACGACCAGGTCGTGCGGCAGGGGGTTCGAGCGGTCGTGGCGGAACCGGTGTGTGCCGAGGGAGCCGAGGAGCCGATGGAGCGTCGTGGCGTCGCTGCGGGCGACCGTCGCCGCCACCGCCGGCGGTACCCGACCCGCTGCGGTGAGCTCGCGGACCTCGCGGGCGACCGCGTCGCCGATGGTCGCCGCGGCCTTGCCGGTGGGCGCGGCGAGCGCGAGCCGCGGCACCCGCCCGTGGACGGACCCGGCCAGGTGCGCGGCGACCACGAGGCGGGCCACGGTGCGGGTCTTGCCGGTGCCCGGACCGCCCGCCAGTACCGAGACGCGGTCGGTGAGCGCCCGCCGCGCCGCGTGGCGCTGGAGGTCGGGGTGCCCGTCCCCGTCGTCGAAGAGAAGGTCGAGCACGGCATCGTCGGGTGGTGCGGCACCGACGAGCCCTCCGGACCCCTCGTGGCTCCGCTCGCCGGCGCCCGCCCGCTCGAGCAGCGACGCCGCGACCGCGCGTTCGTAGCACCAGTATCGCTGCAGGTAGACGCGCCGCCCGTCGAAGACGAGCGGGCGCAGGGGCGGCGCGGTCGCCGAGGACGGGGCCGCCACGAGGCCCGACTCGGCGAGCAGGTCCGGCCAGCTGCCGGGGTCCGGCCAGTCCGGCTCGTCGTCCCCTCCACCGTCGTCGGGCCGGCCCGGTGCCGGGTCGGTGGCCGACAGGTCTGCGCAGACGTGCCCGACGAGTGGCGCCCGCGCCGCCGAGCGCGAGCGCGAGGAGCACCTCGTCGCGCTCCCCCGGGGCGAGACGGGCATAGGTCGCCGCGAGGTGGACCTCGAAGGAGCCGAAGACCCCGGCGCGCACGTAGGGCGCGAGCACCGCGGACTCGACCGGCAGGTCGACCTCGGTCGTGGGCAGGGCGGCGCTCATCGCGTCCCGGCCGTCCGTCCGTCCAGCAGGTCGCTCAGCTCGACGACCAGGCGGGCGGGCAGCTCCCAGCCGAAGACGCCGTCGGGCCGTCCGTCGGTGGTCGCCACGTCCGAACCTGTCATCCCGCGCAGAAACAGATAGGCCACACCTCCGAGGTGGACCTCCGGGTCGTAGCCGGCGAGGGTCCAGCGGAGATAGCGGTGGAGCGCCACCGAGTAGAGCAGGGCCTGCAGCGGGTAGTCGTGCTCCACCATCGCCGCCGCCAGAGCGGACGGTCCGTAGTCGCCCGGACCCGGCGCCACGCCGCGCGGGGTCAGCAGGTTGGTCTTGTAGTCGGCCACGACGAAGCTCGGCTCGCCCGAGCGCCGCTGGATGCGCAGCACGAGGTCGATCGACCCGGTCAGCTGCCCCGCGAGCTCGAGGTCGCGCCGTGTGGACGTCTCGAGGGCCCACTCGCGCAGCGTGTCCCCGCGAAGGTCCGCGGCGACCAGCTCCCCGATCGATCCGAGCAGCGGGGGGCGGCCTCCCTCCCCGAGCCGGAGATCGAAGACCAGCTCGCAGAGGCGGTCGCGGGATGCGAGGTCGGCGAGCCGCACGCCGCCGAAGCCGTCGCCGAGCGGTGTGGTGAGCGCTGCGCAGAGCCCGTCGACGAGCAGCGAACGTCCCTCGCCCACCGTCCCGCCGGCCTGGTCGAGATCGAACGGGCGGGCGGCGAGCTCGCGGTCGACCGCGGCCGCGACCTCTCCCTCGAGGTCTGCCGCGGCGAAGTCGAGACCGTCGAGGACCCGGTGCACGAGGGTCCCGAATCCGGTGCCGGCCGGAAGGCGCGCGAGGAGGCCGCCGCGATCGGCGCGGGCCTCGGTGGGAGCCGGGGGAGCCCCGGCGACCTCGCCGTGCTCGTCGCCCGCTCCCGCGTCGGCGAGGGTGGCGTCGAAGGGATCCGACCCCGCGGTCGCCTGGTCGGTGATCGCCGAGAAGGACCAGCGCCGGTGCGAGCGGTCGGGTGCGGTGTCGAGGGTGGCGACGGCGAGCGGGGATGCGGTTCGGCCGTCGGTGACCGGGCTCCAGCGACGACGCTCCGCGGGACGGTCGAGCGCCCGCACCTCCACCGGGCCGCCCACGCGTGCCGCGAGCAGCGTCGAGCCGCTCGACCACCTCCTCGTCGGCCGGGACACGCACGGTCTTCGCCGCGAAGCGGTCGGGATCGATCCTTCCCCCGTCGCACCGCGAACAGCACGCGTGCGAGGGCGGTCTTGTCGCCGTCGTACCCGTTGGCCCACCACAGGACCAGGTGGTGTTGCGCCCTCGTGGCGGCGACGTAGAGCGCCCGCAGGTTCTGACCGGCGCGCTCGGCGTCGGCCAGGCGGCGGCGTTCCCGCCCGGCGGCCTTGTCCGGCCAGCCGGCACCCCCGGTCACGTCGAAGGTCCCGCGCGCGGGTGCCGGGATCGACGTAGACGATCGGCCGCTCCTTCGGCCCGATGCCGCCGCGCCAGAGCATCGGGAGGCAGACCACCGGGAACTCGAGGCCCTTGGCGACCCACACGGTCATCACCTGGACGGCACGGTCCTCGGATTCGATCCGGCGCTGCAGCAGTTCGGCGGCGACCTCGGTGTCGGTGTCGACCGCTGCCTCCCGCCGGGCGTCCAGTGCGGCGCGCAGGCCGGCGACCGCGGCCATGCCGTTCGGCGCCCAGCCGTGCAGCAGCTCGACCAGATGGCCGAGATCGGTGACGTTTCGGTCCCCGTCCCGACCGGCGAGCACCTTCGCCTCCACCCCGGTCTCCGACCGGATCGTGCCGAACACGTCGGCCACGCACCGCTCGGCCAGCATGTCCGACCATCGGCGCAGGCGGTCCTGCCAGCCGGCGAGCTCGCGGCCGGCCGCATCGCCCGGGAGGGCCGAGGCCGCGACCTCCTCCGCGCGCCAGCCGACGAACCACGAGGTGGCGAAGGCCGGGCGCGCCGTGTGTCGGACGGCCAGGCCATCGCGTCCAGCAACAGGCGGAGCTGCTCGGCTGCCGGCGTGTCGAGCACGTTGAGCCGGCCGGCGGTGAGCACCGCAGGGATCCCCGCGTCGCGCAGGTCGGCCAGCACCTCCTCCCCCTGCCTGCCGGTGCTGACGAGCACGGCGACGTCGGACGGCCGCATGGCGCGCCGGCCCGACTCGCCCTCGGGGATTTCTGCGTGCTCGAGCAGGTCGAGAAGGTAGGAGACGAGATCGCGGCTGACCGCGGGCGCCGCCTCGTCGACGCGGACGGTCCCGTTCTCGTTGCGCCGGATCCCCGGGTCGGTGAGTGGGCGGATCACCAGCGGGGAGAGCGGTGAACCCGAGTGGAGCATCCGCCGATCGCGGCGGTCCGGTGCCGGGCGGACCGGGACGAAGGGGATGTCCTGCTCGCCGAAGGCCACACCGTCGAAGAGCGCCTCGAGCGCGTCGAGCACGGCGCCGTCCGAACGCCAGTTGACCGTGAGGGAGCGCCGCGTCGCGCCCGATCCCTCGCCGACCGCCGCGAGGTACGTGTGGACGTCGGCGCCGCGGAACCCGAAGATGGCCTGCTTGGGGTCGCCCACCGTCACCAGGGTCGTGCCCGAACCCGGGCCCCCGAAGAGGCGCGAGAAGATCCGCCACTGCACCGGGTCGGTGTCCTGGAACTCGTCGATCAGCGCGACGCGGTACCTCCCCCGCAGCGCGCCGACGACCGCCGGCGCACGGGGACCGTCCAGCGCGTCGGCGAGCTGGCTCAAGATGTCGTCGAAGCCGACGGTGCCGCCCCGGGTCCGGCGCGCCGCGACCTCCTCGATCGAGCGTCCGACGAGGGCGCGGAGGACCCGGTCCGCATCGCTCACTCCGCATTCCCCCTCGTTCGGGACCAGCCGCACGTCGGGAAGCCGCAGCGCCTGACCGGTCGCCGCGACCAGCCGGCGGAGCGGCGGGAGCTCGGCGCCCGGTTTCCCGTCCGCGGCCGCGGCCGCGGCCGCCAGCACGTCGCTGCAGGCCGCATCCACGATGAGCTCGGTGTCGTCGACCAGTCGCGCCTCGGGGTCGACGTCGGCGGCGACGCCGAGCAGGCTCCGCGCCTGGCGCGCGAAGCCGTGGATGGTGGTGATGGTCGCCGCGTCGAACTCGGCGATGGCCCGGTCGAGGCGCTCGAGCCGGGTGGCGCGGTCCGCCGACGCCAGGTGCTCGGCGAGCTCGCTCGTGGACGGTGCCGGCGGACCACCGGACAGCTGGCCGGCGACCGCGACGAGCATCTCGCGCACCCGGGCGCGCAGCTCGCCGGTCGCCGCGCGGGTGAAGGTGACGACGAGCAGTTCCGACGTCGAGAGGTCCGTCTCCGCGAGGTACCGGATCGCGAGGCCTGCGAGCGCGTGGGTCTTGCCGGTGCCCGCGCTCGCCTCGAGGGCCATGCGGGTGTCGGGGAGCGGCCCGGTCGGCTCGTAGTCGGGGTCGGGGGTCGCGCTCAGTCGCACGGGTCCTCGGCGTCCTGTCGGACTTCGATGCCCGACCGCAAGGTGACCGTGCTCGTGCCCTCCACCGTCCCCCAGAGATAGTCCGCGTAGCGCTCGACCCGTCCACCCGGCCCCGGCGGGTCGCCGTTGCGGGGTGGCATCGCCAGCAGTTCCTCGAAGCTCAGGTCACCGAATGCCGTCCGGACCGCGGGGTCGTCGCCGTCGCGGGGGACCTCGGTCCGCGACCGCCAGTTCGCCGCGGCGAGAGGGGTCGCAGAAGACGTCGTAGCTGACCTCGGGGAAGAGCGGGAGGGGTTCGCGCATCCCCCGCCGGAAGCAGTCGACCGCGACGCCGAGCGCCACGCGGCACGCCGCGGCGCGCTCCTCGGGCCGCGACGACGGCACCAGCTCGAGCACGGCGAACGTCTTCTCCGAGCGCCCCACCGCCAGCGAGCGCCACGCGACCGAGGGCTCCGAGGCCGACAGCACCATCAAATCGAGCCACGCCGCGAGGTGGTGCTTGCGCTTCAGCGTGTCGTAGGCGACCCGGGCGCGCCCGCCGCCGCGTCCGGCGAGCCGGAGCGGGACGACCCCGGTCAGCCGGGTTCCGTCCTCGAGAACGAGGTCGACCTCGAACGGCGAGGGAGGCCCGGTGGCCACACCCCGTCGGCGCGCGAGCGAGGCGAGGGCGGTGACGGTCTGCTCGACCTCCGTGAACGCCGCCTGCTCGAGCGCGCCGGGAGGGAGCGAACCCCGTGCCCGCTCGACCTCGCGGACCTGCTCGGGATCGACCCCGTCGAGCGCCGCCTCGAGCAGGCGGGCCCCCACGCCCCAGCGCTCGAGGCCGGTCAGTGTGACCGGAAGGTGGTCGGTGGTCGTCGGCTCCGGCCGCGGAAGGACGATGCCGAGACGCCGCGTGAGAAAGGAGCCGACCGGACAGCGCGAAGAAATCGTGCAGGTCGGCGAGCTCGACGACGACGGGCTCTGCGGTCTCGAGCGGGTCGGAGAGGAACGGCTCCGCCGCGGCGGCCCGACCGCGTCGGGCGGTGGCGCTCGCCAACGACGCACGGTCGAAGCTCCAAGGGCCCGGCTCGAAGAGCCCGCCCTCGGTCAGGCAGCGCTCGTCGTAGCCGTGGAGAGGGTGCGCGGTCTCGAGCGCGTCGCGCAGCTCGGCACGGTGCTCGGGCGCCACCGTCCCGACGACCGCGTCGAACAGCTCGGCGGCCACCACCGAACGCGCCACCTCCTGCCTCGTCCGGACGTCGTGGCCGTCGCGGACGACGACCAGGTGGTCACCCGCGGCGAGGACGGCTTCGAGCAGCGCCTGGCGCACCTCGCCCCGTGGGTCGGGATCACCGAGGCGGGGGGCGGCGGCCACCAGATCGTCGCCGGAGTAGGGGGTCGAGCGGAACGACGCCTGGTCGACCCCGAGCAGGCACACCACCCGGAAGGGAATCCAGCGGAGCGGGGTCAGCGACGTGCACATGACCCCGCCGCGGAAGAAGTCGGGCCGTGCCACGACGTCGGCCACCCGGTCGTCGACCAGCCGGCGCAGGTCGGCGAACTCGAGCTCGAGCGGTGAGACGACGCCGCCTTCGGTCGCGTCGTCGAGGAGGGAGCCGAGCAACCGGTCCAGGGCGTCGACCTGCCACACGTCGCCGCGCTCGGCGGACAGCAGTGCGTCGGACGCACGCCGGAGCTGCTCCACCCATCCGCTCACGGTCGTCCGGCCGCGGCTCGCCTCGGCGAGCCGGCGGAGCTCGGACAGCGCACCGGCCAGGCGCCCGAGGACCTCGGTCGGTGCGCCCTCCACTCCGTGCGGTGCGATCCCGCCGGTGCCGAGCACGAGGTCGACGTCCTCGACCGTCGCGCCGACGAAGAGCTGGTCGAGACTGGCCTGCCAGGTGTTCGCGGTGATCGACCCGGGAACGCCGAATGCGGCCCGGTGGCAGGGGTCGAGCCCCCAGGCCAGGTTCGTCGCTCCCGCCCACTCGGCCACGAGTGCGAGGTCCTCGTCGTCGAGGCGCAGGCACGTGCGCACCGGACCGAGCGACAGGAAATCGAGCACCGAGGTGGCCTCCATGCGTCCTCCGGCGAGTTCGAGGAGCGCGACGAAGGCCCCGAGGACGGGGTTGACCGACCGGATGGAGCGGTCGACGATGCGATAGCGGAGACGGGGAACGGGCGGCGGGCGCGGAGCACCGTCCTCGCCCGACCACCGGTCGTCGGCCGAAGGGCCGAAGCCGGCCTCGATCAGCGGTCGGAAGCGTTCGAGGTCCGGGCAGAGCACGACGACGTCGTCCTCGGTGAGCTCCGGATCGGCGTCGAGCAGGTGGAGCAGGGCGTCGCGTGCGACCTCGACCTGGCGCAGCGGACCGAAGCACGCGTGGAACTGCACGCTGCGATCGGACGGGTCGAACCCCCCGTCGCCGGCGGTGGACGCGTCCGTGCGGATCGCCCGCTGGAACCTGGAGAGCAGCGTGCCCTCGGTCGTTCGCCCGTGCGGTGCTCCGAGACGCTCGGGTGGCGGGACGGCGGGCACGGCGCCGGCGGGCAGGGCGCCGGCGAGCACCGCGCCCGTCTCGAGCGAGGGGCGGCCCCACGAACGGAGGAGTGGGTGGCCGACGAGGGTCGGGACCAGGTCCGGTGTCCGGAGGCGGCCTCCGGCCGTCGGACCGCCGGGATCGGCGGGCAGGCGTCCCGCGTCGAAGGGCCAGGGCTCGAGCAGGAAGAGATGGACCTCGCGCCCGGTCGCCACCGCGCCCGCGAGCTCGAGGAAGTCGCCGCTCGGCAGGACCGAGAAGCCGAAGTAGACCAGCCGTTTCGGGAGATCGACCTCGAGGGTGCCCTCGCGGAGCACGGCGAGCAGCCCCGGCAGCACCTCGGGCGGACTCGGCTCCGCGACGCGCGAGCGCACCGCCCGCCAGACCGAGGGCTGCCACGCATGTCGCGGTGCGAGTGGAGCGCCCGTGCCGTCGAGCCCGTCCCCCCGTGCCCAGGACTCGATCATCGCCGGACGGTGGAGGTGGTAGCGGTCGAAGAGATCCGCGATCCGCCTCGCCCTCGCGTACCGCGACGACCCCTCCGGGACGGCGCGCACCACGTCGAGTGCGCGCTCGGCCTCGGGGGCGCGCCCCACTTCGTCGGCGGCCGCGAGCAGCGTCCAGGCCATCCGCTCGACACTCCACGGATCGCGGAGCGGATCGGTGCGCCCGGCGGCGAGCACGCCGTCGCGGAGGGCGCGGGGAACGCGCGACGGATGTTCGCGGCGATCCCGTCACCTGCCCCGGGTCCCGACGATCCGAGGTGCCGCGCCAGCTCGAGGTTGACCCAGCGGCGCATCCCTTCCGACGGCACGGCCAGCCACTCGGGTTCGAGCGGGTCGGCCGGTCGCCCCGCGTAGACCTCGGCCAACCGCGCGGCGAGGACGCGGGCGTCACCTGCGGAGTACAGGTGCATCATGGGCCGCGACCCTACTCAGGCCCTGTGACGCAGCCGTCACCTCGGGGCGCGGCGCCGCGGCCGGTCGGGCCGGCCGGCCGACCGCCACCGGGGGTCAGCGGAGCCGGACGACGTTGGTGCGTTGCGCGAGGTCGTGGTAGCCCCGGCGCTCGGGGTTCCAGAGCGGCGAGAGCCCGCACACGAGCGTCCAGAGCTCGCCGACGAGCGACAGGGTGCCTCCGACGACCGGAATCCAGATCAGCACCAGCCAGGGGGCGAGCAGGACGATGCGCCTTCCCGCTGCGAGCCGCTCGACCCGTCCGCCCAAGTCGGCGTCTCGGACCGCGATGCCGAGGAGCACCTGGCCCACCGACTGCCCGCGGTCGCCTCCCTGGAGCAGCGCGAAGTACGCGAGGGCGGCGAGGCCGGTCAGGACGTGCACGAGCCAGAGCCGCACGGCCGGCGCACGGAAGGAGCCGTCGACGGAGGAGCCCACGATGACGAGGAAGAGGATCCAGTAGAGGGCCCCGAGCAGCATCCCGTCGAGGAGGATGGCGAGGAGCCGCTGCCACCACTCGGCGATCGGGCGGCCCAGCCGGTCGAGCGCGACCGGGACCGGGCCGAACGCGCCGGCAGGCACCTCGCTCATCGTCGCTCGCTCCGGCGAACCGCGACCGCCTCAGGCGTCGGCGATCAGCCCCTCGGGCACCGTCTCGAGGGTCTCGAGGATGGCCGTGGCGAGCGCACGCGCCGCCTGCGGGTCGAGCTCGAGGGCGACCCGGGCGGCGGGGCCGCGGGCGGGGTTGCGGACGTCGACGTTGAGCGAGTGCGCTGCGTTCGCGTGGACCGGGTGGTCGAAGTAGACGATGGCGTCGGTGACCGAGAACCAGCCCTCGGGTCCCTTCCCGCTGCCGGTCACCGGTACGGAGGTCGTCCGGTAGGTGCACATGGTGGGATACCTCCTCAGCCCACGAGATGGCGGCCGAAGAACGACCAGATGAGGCGCCACGCCTCGGTCGCGACCTCGGGCCGGTAGCTCGGGCGGTTGACCGCGAAGAACGCGTGCCCCGCGCCCTCGAAGACGTGGAACTCGAACTCCTTGCCCGCGTCCTGCAGCGCCCGCTCGAGCTCGTCCACCTCGGCGGGGCCCGGGTACTGGTCCTCGGCCCCGAACAGGCCGAGGAGCGGGCACGACAGATTCGGGGCGAGGTCGACGAGCGGTCGGACGCTGAGCGGCGACCCCTCCGGCGGGGGCGCGACCACGAAGGCGCCGTAGCAGTCGACCGCCGCGTCGAGGGAGAGGCTGCACGCGGCCAGGAACGACTGCCGACCGCCCGAGCAGTAGCCGATCGTGGCGACCTTGCCGTTCGAGAGCGGCAGCGACGCCAGACGCGCGGCCGCGCCCTCGACGTCGCCGACGAGACGGTCGTCGGGGACCCCGCCCTGGGCGCGCGCGGCCGCGGCGGCGTCGTCCGGGCTCGCACCCGGTGCCTCGCGGCTGTAGAGGTTGGGGCAGATCGCCGGGTAGCCGTGGGCGGCGAAGGTGCGGGTGATCTCCTTCGTGCCCTCGTCGTAGCCGGGCATGTGGTGGATGACCACCACCCCCCCGCTCCTCGGACCGTCGAGCGGTTGGGCGAGGTAGGCCTCGATGGCGTCGCCACCGTGCCCCTCGATCTCGATGGTCTCCGCGCGCAGGGCGTCAGGCATCGGTGCCTCCTTCGGTCGTGCTCCCGTTCCGTTCGTCGTGTGCGACCTTCTTCCCCACTGCCTTCCCCGCTGCCACCGATCCGCGAGATCCGGCGCCGGTGCCCGGCCGCCTCGCCCTGCCCCGGTGCGACGCCGTCCCGCCGAGCTCCGCGCGGGCCTCGCGCAACCGGATCGCCTTCTCGGCCCGTTCGTCGCGGAAGGCGCCGATGCGAGCCAGCGTGGTGTCCAGTCGCTCGAGCAGCTTGTCGTTGGCTTCGATCGCCTCGTCGAGCAGGGCCCTCCGGCGGGCGGGCGCCACCTCGCCCGAGCGGTACTCCGAGCGCACCCGGTCGAGCACGTCGACGTCCTCGGTGTCGAGCACGACGCGGACCTCGGCGAGCGAGAAGCCGAGCAGCTCCTGCAGGTCGCGGATGCGTGTGACCCGGGCCATGTCCGCCGCCGAGTAGAGGCGCTCACCCCTCCCCCGGTAGCCGCTCGGCCGGAGCAGACCGAGCTCCTCCCAGTACCGCAGGGTCCGCGTCGTGAGCCCGCAGAGCTTGGCCACCTCGCCGATGCGAAGCACGACGGGGGCCCGCTCCGCCGTCGCGTGCCGCGCGCTCATCCGGACGCCCCGCCGGTGGCGGGCGGGCGGGCGCGGGCGGCCTCGTCGTCCTCCGCCGGTCCGACCGCTCCTCCCGCGGCGACTGCACCGGCGACCCCCGCCCCGACGCGGACCGGCTGGTCGCCGTACCCGTCGGCGTCGGGCGCACCGTCGGAGCCGGCCCGCGCCGCGTGGCGCTGGTGCACCTCGGGCTCGACGTACACGTAGCGTCCACCGCGCAGCCACGACGCAGCCGCGGCGAGCAGGCTGGCGACGATCGCGAAGTCGAGCGCGGCGTGGAGGCCGGCCTGGAACGGGGCGCTGATCAGCCCGGGGAAGAAGCTCCTGCCGGTCAGGACGGCCTGCTGGGCGGCCGGCAGGCTCGCCACCGTGTGGGCGCCGACCAGATGGGTGACCGGGTCGTAGCCGAGGAAGGCGGCGAAGAGCGTCGACACCGGCGGGAGGTGCGCGGCGCGGAGCGCGGTCGCGGCCGGCACCCCGTGGGCGATCAGCCCGTGCTCGAGGTGCTGGGGCAGCGACGAGGTCAGCCCGACGATCATCAGCGAGAAGAAGATGCCGATCGAGAGGACCTGCGCCGAATTCTGGAAGGTCGTGTTCATCCCCGAGCCGGCGCCGCGGTGCCAGGCGGGAAGGCTGTTCATCACCCCGGCACGGTTCGGTGAACCGAAGGCGGCCATGGTGAGCCCGGTGAAGAAGAGCAGGAGGCCGAAGGCCCAGTAGGGGAAGTCGACCGGCAGCACCTCGAGCAGTGCGAAGCAGACCGCCGCCCCGAGCATCCCCCCGGTGGCGAAGGGACGCGCACCGAAGCGGTCCGACAGCACCCCGGACACCGGTCCGGCCACGAGGAACCCGAGGGTGAGCGGCAGCATGGCGATCCCCGCCCAGAGCGGTGTCACGCTGAACGCGTAGCCGTGCAGCGGCAGCCAGATGCCCTGGAGCCAGATGATGAGCATGAACATGAGGCCACCCCGGCTCAACGCGGCGAGGAAGCTCGCGAACACCCCACTCGTGAACGCACGGATCTTGAAGAGCTGGAGCCGGAACATCGGCTCGGGCACCTTCGTCTCGATGAAGCAGAAGGCCACGAGCAGCGCGACGCCCGCGAGCAGCTCGGTGACGACCACCGGGTTGGTCCAGCCCATCGTCGAATGCCGGTAGGGCTCGATCCCGTAGGTGATCCCGATCATCACCAGCACGAGGCCGAGCGCGAAGGTGATGTTGCCCGGCCAGTCGATGCGCGCCGGGCGGCGCTCGCCGACCTCGCGGAGCTTCAGGTAGCCGAAGACGGTCGCGAACAGCCCGATGGGCACCGACACCAGGAAGATGAGCCGCCAGTTGACCGGCGCCAGCAGGCCACCGAGCACGAGGCCGATGAACGAGCCGCTGAACGCCGCCGCCTGGTTGACGCCGAGCGCCATGCCCCGCTGGTTGTCGGGGAAGACGTCGGTGAGGATGGCTGCCGAATTGGCCATCAGCATGGCCGCGCCCACCCCCTGGAAGATGCGCCCGGTGATGAGCCAGATGCCCGCGGCGGCTCCGGTCATCCAGGTGATGCTCAAGGTGAGCGAGAAGAAGGTGAACACCGCGAAGCCGAGGTTGTAGGTCCGGACGCGGCCGTAGATGTCGCCCATGCGACCGAGGCTCACGACGAGGACGCTCGTGACCACCAAGAAGCCGAGGATCATCCACAGCAGGTAGAAGGTGTTGTCCGGCTGCAACGGGTCGAGCCCGATGCCGCGGAAGATGTCGGGGAGTGCGATCAGCACGATCGAGCCGTCGATCGTCGCCATCAGCATCCCGAGCGTGGAGATGAACAGGGCGATCCACTTGTAGTTGGCCGGCACCGCCCCCTCGTAGCGTGCGCTCCGGGCCCGGGGGGCCGACGCGCCGACGGCGGGCGGCCCGCCGGAGGGGATGTCACGGTGGAGCAGGCGCATGTGCAGGAAAGGGCCCTTCCGAGGATCGTCCGCTGACGTGAATCTATCTTAACGTGGACGTCAAGGTCGCAGGTCTCTCGACCCCCGGGGCCCGGCGGCTTGCAGGAGGCTCGATCCCGTGGGGTCGGTGGAACGCGGATCTGCTGTCACAACGGTGCCCCCGCCGGCGTCGATTTGGTATGCGAACCGACAGTGACGTGATCGTGGTCGGCGCCGGGCTCGCCGGGCTGGCCGCCGCAAAGACCGCCCGACGAGAAGGCGCATCGGTCCTGGTGCTCGAGGCGCACCGCCCCGGTGGCAGGGCCCGGTGCACCCAGCGGGACGGCTTCACCTTCAACATGGGCGCCCACGCGCTCTACATGGCGGGACCGGGCGCCCGCGTCCTCGGCTCCCTCGGTATCCCGATCCTCGGCGAGCCCCCACCGCTCGCCCGGTACCGGGCACAGCACCGAGGGACGCTCGAGGTGCTCCCGACCGGGATCCAGTCGCTCCTCGCGACCCGTGCGGTCGCGCCGCGGGGGAAGCTCCAGCTCGCCCGGCTCCTGGCCGGTCTCCCGCGGCTCGACGCCTCGCGGCTGCGCTCGATGTCGGTCGGCTCGTGGCTCGCGGAGCGGCGCCTCCGTCCGGACGCCGAGGCGCTGGTGCGGGCGCTGATCCGGCTCGGCACCTACACGGCGGACACCGAGACGTTCAGTGCCGAGGCCGCGGTCGCCCAGTTGCAGCTCGCCGCCCGCGGCGGCGTGCGCTATCTCCACGGCGGCTGGGACCAGCTGACCGGCGCGCTCTCCACCGGCCTCGAACTTCGTGAGCACGTGGAGGTCAGCGGCGTCGCACCGGCCGCCGCGGGAGTCGAGGTGCGGACCGACCAGGGCGTCCTGTCGGCGCGCCGGGCGGTGCTCGCACCGGGTGGACCCGATGCGGTCCGCAGACTGCTGCCCGCCGATCCCGCCTGGTCGCCTCTCGGCCCGCCGGTGACCGCGGCCTGCCTCGACATCGGTGTCGGCAGGGTGCCCGATCCCGGGTACGTGCTGTCGATGGACGAGCCGCTCTACGCGACGGTCCAGTCGCCGCCGGCGCGCCAGGCTCCCGAGGGGGCGGCGGTGATTGCGGTGCTCCGGTACGGCGCGCGGTCGGCGGCCGAGGACCGCCCGCAGCTCGAGGCGCACGCCCGTCTCGCCGGCTTCGACGCCTCCGACGTCCGGACCGAGCGCTTCCTCGCCCGGATGGTGGTCGCCGGCTCGATGCCGACCGCCGCCGGTGGGGGCTTCTCGGGCCGGCCCCGGCCCGAGGACACCGGCGTGCCGGGGGTGACCATGGCCGGCGACTGGGTGGGCGGCGCCGGTCTGCTCGCGGACGCCGCCCTGGCGAGTGGCGCCGCCGCGGGGCGGCTCGCGGCGCGTGCCGCCGCCGGTTCCTCCAAGCTGGTGGCGTGACGCTCGCCGAACCCCACCCGGCAGAAGAGGTCTTCGAGCGGGAGCGGCCGCGTCTCGTCGGTCTCGCCTACCGCATGCTCGGCAGTGTGGCCGACGCGGAGGACGTCGTCCAGGACGCCTGGCTTCGCTGGCGTTCGGTCGCGCCCGACGAGGTGGAGCGTCCGACCGCCTGGCTCACCACGGTGACCACCCGGATCGCACTCGACCACCTCCGCACACTCCGGCGCCGCCGCGAGACCTACGTCGGCCCGTGGTTGCCGGAGCCGATCGTCGACGGCGGCGATCCCGCCGAGGCCGTCGCGTTCGCCGACTCGTTGCGGCTCGGGTTCCTCGCGGTCCTCGACGGGCTCAAGCCGGTCGAGCGCGCGGTCTTCCTCCTCTCCGACGTCTTCGACGTCCCCTTCGCCGAGATCGCGACGACGGTCGGCAAGAGCGAGACGGCGTGCCGCCAGATCGCCCACCGTGCCCGCGGGCGGGTGAAGCGCCCGCACGAGCTGCGCGACGCGGAGGCCGACCGGGCGGTCATCGGGCGACTGCTCGCCGCGGTCGCGGCAGGCGACACGGACCAGGTCCTCCGCTGTGTGGCACCCGACGTGGTGTGCGTCTCCGACGCAGGCCCCGACCGGAGGGCCGCCCGCCGGCCGGTGGTCGGGCCCGACCGGGTCGCCCGGCTGATGATCAACCTCGCGAAGCGCTACAACGACGAGATGGGGCTCGAGCGGGTGACGGTCAACGGGGACTACGGCATCCTGATCTCGCTCGCCGGGGCCGTCGACCAGGTGCTGACCTTCGAGGTCGAACGCGGCCGGGTCGCGAGGATCCTCATCGTCCGCAACCCGGACAAGCTGACGCGGGTCGGTTCGCCGGTGGTGCTCTGCTGATCGGCGTCCTGCACGGCGGCGTCGCGTGGGGCCGGTGCTCCGAAAGAGGGTGCTCCGCACGAGGGCGCCCGGAGAGAGGGCGCTCCGAAAGACAACGCCGAAGCGGCGGTATCGCCTAGCGTCACGTGTGATGGGCACCGGTTCGCGAACCGGTCGACGCGCCGGGTCGTGCACGGCGAGATCGACGCTCCTCGCGATGCTGGTTCCGACCGCGTGCGCGCTGGCCGGTTGCGGCACATCGGTCCTCGGCGGTGCCAGCACGCCATCGACGGCGCCGACGACCTCGACGACCGCGGCGACCACCTCGACCACGGCGGTCTCGGGTGGCGTCGCCGTCGCCTTCCCGGTCGGGCGCTGCACCCCGGCGTTCGGGGTGGCATCGAAGACCTCCGGGTGGAAGCCGACCATCCTGCTCGCGCCCATCCCGACGGCCCTCGTCGGGTCGCTCGAGTTCTATTCGGACGGCACGCACACCGTGGTGGGCCCGGTCGACTGGACCTGCACGGAGATCCAACCCTCAGGGGGCGCGACCGGTCTGGTGGTCTACCCGTCGCAGAATCCCAACCCTCCGGTGAGCGGGGCACCGGCGCCGGGCACCGAGGGCGTCTTCGCGCTCTTCGAGAGCACGGCGCATGCCGACGGCATCTCGCTGGTCTGCCCGTACTTCGCGGTGCCGTCGTGGCAGCAGCAGGAAGCCCACTGCCCCCCCGCCCGGCCTTCCGGCGAGCAGGTCTCGATGTCGACACCCGACGTGGCCTCGGTCACCGACCCTGCCGGGGTGATCGGGAACCTCGAAGGCTCCGGCGGCGTGTTCCCGGTGAGCGGCGTGGTGCTCTTCCCCCAGGCGATGCCCGCGGTCAGCGAAGGAGCGTCCCTCGCGGTGGCGGTCGAGTCGTGCTCGCTGCAGAACGCTGCGCTCTGCCCGTCGATCCTGTCCGACTTCGACGTGCGCGAGTTCCCCGTCCCGCCCGCTGGCTGACCGGCACAGGGGCACGCGGCCACCACGGCAGGGCGGCCTCGACGGGGCCACCGCGGCGCCACCGAGCGCGCGGCGCCATGCGCGCTCGATGCCCGCCGGAAGGTCCGCCGCCCACTCGCAGCGACCACCCGGGCACTCACCGAGAACCTGCATTGACGTGCACTTTCGCGCGCCGTAGGTTTCGGCCGACGAGCCGCTCGGCCATGGGGTAAGAGAGGATCGTCTCGACAGTGAGGAACGCTCGACCAATGGCGGGCCGTTCCGCACGTCGATCAGCGCCGCGACCCGACAGGGAGTGGACGGAGCTGGAGGGCAGCCAGTGGAGAGCGACGACGTGGGACCCGACGGAGAGGGCGGCGGACGCCTCTCCGACCCGGCTGCGCCGTCGACTGCGACGAAGACGCCGATCCGCGACGGCGACCGGATGCTCGCCGAGCTGAGCGGCGACGGGGTGGCCCGCCTCGCGGGCACCGATGTCGGGGCACATCGCGAACGGCAGCGCGGCAGCAGGCTCCGACGGCTCGCGGTCCTGCTCGCCCTCGTCGCGGCCGTGCTCGTCCTCCGCGACCTCTTCGATCCGACCGCGTCGCTGTCCATGCCCCACGTGCCGGCGTCCTTCCAGCCGATGCTGCCGGCGCTGGCCCTCATCCTCCTGCTCGCGCTGGTGATGGTCGTCCCGATGGCGGCGGCCGGGCGGTCGCCACACATCCTCTACCGGCCCGACGATCTGACCATCGGCCTCGACGACGTCCGTGGCTCGGAGACCCTGGTCGACGAGGTCACGAAGACACTCAACCTCTTCCTCGCACACCGCACCTTCGCCGAGCAGATGGGCGGCGTCCCCCGCAAGGCGATCCTCTTCGAGGGCCCGCCGGGCACCGGCAAGACCTACATGGCCAAGGCGATGGCCGCCGAGGCGGGCGTGCCGTTCCTCTTCGTCTCGTCGTCCGCGTTCCAGTCCATGTTCTACGGTCAGACCAACCGCAAGATCCGGGCCTTCTTCAAGGAGCTGCGAAAGCACGCCCGCAAGGAAGGCGGCGCGATCGGCTTCATCGAAGAGCTCGACGCCATCGGCGGCGTGCGCGGGACCGGACCCCGTCACGGGGAGGGCGTGCCCGGAGTGGTCAACGAGCTGCTCGTGCAGCTCCAGTCCTTCGAGCAGACGCCGCGCTCGGTCCGCCTGAAGGGCGCCCTCGTCGATGCCGTGAACGCCTGGCTCCCCCACCACCGGCGCCTGGCGCGCCCGGCCGCCACGCCGGCCAACATCCTGGTCATCGGCGCGACCAACCGCGGCATCGGACCTCGACCCGGCCCTCGTCCGACCGGGCCGGTTCGACCGCAGCATCTACTTCGGCCTCCCGAGCCGGGCCGGCCGGCGCGACATCATCGACTACTACCTCGAGAAGAAGGCGCACGACCCCGAGCTCGACGAGCCCTCTCGCCGCGAGACCCTCGCGGCGCTCACCGCGGGCTACTCGCCGGTGATGATCGAGCACCTGATGGACGAGGCCCTCGTCTGGGCCCTGCGGCGGGGTGCGCTCCGGCTCTCGTGGGACGACCTCCAGCACGCGAAGATGACCGAGGAGATCGGCCTCGCACAGCCGGTCGAGTACACCGAGGCGGAGCGGCGGACCATCGCGACCCACGAAGCGGGACACGCCACGGTCGCCTGGCTGGTCGGGAAGGGCCGAAAGCTCGAGGTCCTCACCATCGTGAAGCGGCGGGACGCGCTCGGGCTGCTCAGCCACTCCGAGAAGGAGGAGCGGTTCACGAAGACGCGCTCGGAGGTGGTCGCCCTGATCCAGATCGCGTTCGGCGGCATGGTCGCCGAGGAGCTGTTCTTCGGGGAGCACTCGACCGGTGTCGCGTCCGACCTCCAGGCCGCCACCGTCAACGCCTGTCAGATGGTGGGCCAGCTCGGCATGGGCAACACCCTCGTCTCGTCGGCGGCGCTCGAGTACCCGAACGGCGGCATCGTCTCGAAGGTCCTCTCGACCGACGCGGGACGCGAGGAGGTCGACCGGCTGCTCGGCGACGCCAAGGACTCGGTCACCGGGATGCTCGAGGAGCACCGCTTCGTCGTCGAGGCACTGCGGGACGCGTTGCTCGAGCACCACGAGCTCATCGGCGAGGAGATCGTCGCAGTGATCAGCGCCTCGCTCGCCGCCCACGGGAACGCCGCCGATCGCGCACCCGCGGGCCGGCCCACGGGGCGGCCGCTTCGCGTCGCCGACGGTCCGCCGGCGGGCTGAGCGCCGTCGGGACGGCTCACCAGAGCGCGTTCCAGTCCTCCTCGGCGAGCCGGCCCACCGGCTGGAGACCGGCTTCGCGCGGGATGCGCACCGCGACCGCGTCGATCGAGGTCGGCTGCTCGAACCCGGCCCGTCGCCAGCCGCGGACCTCGACCGCCTTCCAGTCGCGGCTCTTCGAGCCACCGACCGAGTAGCCCGGACGGACCAGCAGCGCGTCCGGCGACGCCGCGACGACCACGCACGGCCGGCTCTTGCCGACCACCGCGTCGTCGCCGTCCTCCTCGTAGGGGATCCAGGCGAAGACGACCGCCCCGGCCAGGGGGTCGTCGCGGTCGAACTCGGCCTCTTGGGCGGGCGTGAGGGCCGCCCGCCGGCGCAGTCGCGGCGCGCCCGTGGCCGGGGCGGTTGCGCGCGGGGCCGCGTCGCCTGCCGAGACCGGCCGTCGCCGCCTCGCCTGCCGCGTCTGCTCTGCGGTCCGCTTCGACGCCTCGGCCCGCCGGCGGCGCTCGTCCGCGTCCTGCCGTCGGCGGCGGCGGCGCTCCTCGCGCCGCTCCACGACCGCGGTGTCCGGTCCGTCCGCGGTCGTCGGCGGCGGCTCGCGGTCTGCGCCGGTGCCGGGTCGGGATTCGGGGGCTGGCGCATCCGGGCCGGTTCCCGGGGTGCCGGCGGCGACCTCGCGGAGGCCGTAGCGGTCGTCGGTGGCAAGGATGTCGAAGCACAGGTCCGACGCCGGCATGCTGCCCTCGGAGACGGATGCGAGCATCACCGCGGCCACCGGCACGCCGAACCTCGTGCACAGCTCGTCGAGCACCTCGAGCAGCTGGTCGCGGGTCGGCTCCTCGGCGTGGTCGCCGAGCTGCTCGATGCACGCCTCGAGGCAGGGGTCGGCGATGACCGCCGCGAGCAGCGGGACCGCAGCCCGGTACTGGGGCCGCGCGAGCACGGCCGCCGGATCGCGATGCCGGCGCAGGGCCTGGAGCGAGTTGCGCGCCACGGTCGACGTTCGGAGCGTCGCCACGTCGGCACCCGTCAACGCCGAGACGATCACGTCTCTTCCAGTACCCGCGACCGCGGCACGGAGCAGCGCACGGCGGTCCGCGTCGGTGATCGGGCTCGGCACGTGTGACACACCTCCGTGTCGCGGCAGCCGGCCTGGTGCGGCGTCGCGGCCGACCATCTTCGCAGAGGCGGACGAGCCGGGAGGACGCGCCCGGCAGCCGATGGCGGGTGATACTGGGTCGATGCGCCGGGACCGATCGGCCGGGGAGACCGCGCGCCGGGCCGGGCCGCCGTCGGGGGTCGCGGCCGGCCGGCCGGTGCGACGCTCGGGTGGACCGGGCCCGTTCGTGACCTTCATCGAGTACGAACGGCCCGACGGCATGGTGGCCCGATGGGAGTCGCGGCGCCACCGCAAACAGGAGGCCGGCCCGGGGCGGCCCGGCTCGACCTGGTGGGCGCCCTCCGCGCGGGGCTGGTGGATCGGCGTGCTCTTCGCCGTCGGCTCGCTGCTCTTCGCGCTGGGGGCGACCCCCGGGTTTGTCTCCGCTGCAGGGACCAAGGCCGACGCGGTGACCTTCTTCGTCGGGTCGCTCTTCTTCACCTCCGCGGCGTTCCTCCAGTACCGCGAGGCGGTCGACGACACCGGCCCTCCGGGACCGGCGGGACGGACCTTCGTCTTCCGTCCGGGCTCGATCGCCTGGCTGGCGACGGCGGTCCAGCTGGCCGGCACCCTCTGGTTCAACCTCAGCACCGGGTTCGCCACGGCCGACGACCTCGGCGCCAGCGCGCTCCGACAACACGTCTGGCGACCCGACGCGCTCGGCTCGATCTGCTTCCTCGTGGCGAGCGGGCTGGCCTGGTTCGAGGCCTGCCACGGCTGGGCCGCCTGGTCGCCGCGGTCGATCGGCTGGTGGATCACGCTGCTCAACCTCGCCGGGTCGGTCGCCTTCGGCGGTTCGGCGGTCGCCGCGTTCGTGGTGCCCTCGACCGGCCGATTGCTCGACGAGCAGCTGTCGAACCTCGGGACCTTCGTCGGTGCGATCTGCTTCCTCGCCGGCGCACTGCTCCTGCTGCCGGAACGGACCGGGTCGCCGGGCGGTCCTCCCGGCGCTCCTGGTCAGAGCGGCTCCCCGCCCCCGGCGGCCGAACACGCGGGGTCGGGGTGTTAAATGGAGGGGAGGAGACGGCCCGGGGGCAGCGGGCGGTGCGAGGAAGGGGCGACGCGGGATGGACGAGCACGACTCCGAACAGACCATCTACGGCACGGTGCAGACCGCCGGCGCGGAGACGGTGACCGGAACCGGCGCGGTCGGCGACGCCGTTCCCGCCGAGGTGCCCGAACTGGCCCGGCCCGGCGACGCGCTGCGCTCGCTCCCGGCCGAAGCGCGGCAGCGGGGTACCCGTCTCGTGTCCGCGAGGGCGATGCAGGCACGCCTCTTCTCCGTCTACGACGCGGCGGAAGCGGCCGAGGAGGCGCTGGCCCTGGTGCAGGAACAGCTCACCTTGACCCTCAACCGGAGCTACTACGAAGCCGACGAGATCGAGCGCACCGCGGCGCGCCTCGACGCGCTGCTCAGCGCGTCCCCCTCGAGCCGGGCGAGGTCGAGCCTTCCGTCGAGTGAGACCCCTCGCGGCAGGTCGCGGTCAGCTCGCGAGCTCGCGGACCGTGGCGATGAGGTCGACGGTGCGCTGGTCGCCGAGCGGCACCGGGACCACCTGCAGATGCGTCACGCCCGCGTCGGCGAACGCGGCGATGCGCTCGGCGACGTAGGACTCGGGACCGCAGAGCGAGGTCGCCTCGAGCAGCTCGTCGGGGACGAGCGCCTCGGCCTCGGCCTTCTTTCCCTCGAGGTAGAGGTCCTGGATCCGCTCGGCCTCGCGCTCGAAGCCGTAGCGGCGGACCACGTCGTTGTAGAAATTGCGGCCCTTCGCCCCCATCCCGCCGACGTAGAGGGCGATCATCGGCCGGGCCAGCTCGCGGGCGGCCCGGGCGTCCTCGCCCTGGCCGATCGCAAGGATGCCACCGGTCGTGATCTGCAACGGGCCGAGGGACGGATCGCGCCGAGCCCGCCCCGCCTCGAGCGACGTTCCCCACACCTGGCCGGCCTTCTCGGGGAGGAACAACATGGGGATCCACCCGTCGGCGATCTCGGCGGTCATCGCCACGTTCTTCTCGCCGAGCGCGGCGATCCAGACGGGGATCGACGGCCGGACCGGGTGGGCGATGATCTTGAGCGGCTTGCCGAGACCGGTCCCGCTCCCCTCGGGGAGCGGCATGTCGTAGTGCGCGCCGTGGTGGACGAGCACGTCCGTGCGCGCCCAGACCTGGCGGCACACCTCGACGATCTCACGGGTCCGCCCGAGCGGCGCGTCGAAGGGGACGCCGTGCCACCCCTCGATCACCTGCGGCCCCGAGGAGCCGAGCCCCAGGTGGAACCTCCCGTCCGACAGCATGTCGACCCCGGCGGCGGTCATCGCGATCAGCGTCGGCGTCCTCGTGTAGATCGGCAGGATCGCCGATCCGATCTCGACCCGCTCGGTGCGCGCGGCGAGGAAGCCCATCATGCTCGGACCGTCCAGCCCGTAGGCCTCGGCGACCCAGACGAGGTCGAGCCCGGCCTTCTCCAGCTCGGCCACCTGGTCGGCCGCCTTGCGGAAGCCGCCGGCGTAGCTCAGCATCGTGGTGATCTTCATCGGGGTCCCTTCGCCTAGTCCCAGAAACGGACGCTCATCGACTGGCTCGCCGTGGCGAGCAGGGAGCCGCCCTCGGACCAGAGGTAGGCGACGCCCTGTCCGTAGCCGTCGACCAGTGCTTCGATGTGGATGTCGCAGAGGATCCACTCGGTCGGCTCGAGGTGCACGATCCGCACCGTGTTGTCGAGGCTCCGCGACATCACCCGCCGGCCGACCGCCTGCGAGACCGCTCCGGTCACGTAGTCGCCGATGATCGCGAGCGTGGCCGCCGACGGCTCGAGGTGCCCCGGCACCCGGGCCCACAGCGCGCTGACCGGCTCGCCGGAGCCGGCCGTTCCCGCGGCGAGCTCCTCGTAGGTCCGCCCCCGAGCGAGCCGGACGTCGACCCGGTCGAAGACCGACGCGGAGGTGATGTCCGCCAGCCGGCGCGGCGGGCAGGCATCGGGCGGCGGCACCTCGGGAGGCTCGACCCACACGCCCCCGGCGTCGAGCGAACCGGGCGACCCCACCGCTCCGTTCACGGTGAGGATCTCGCGTCTGCCCACGTGACCGACGACCCGGCCCTGGGTGATCCGGCGGCCCTCCGCGGCACGGACGACCGTCAGGTCGAGCTCGCTGCCGGTCGGCGCGTACGACAGGTACTGCGCGGTGGCCCACACGGTCGGTCGGCCGGTCGCGGCTTCGAGGGCGACCAGCGCGGCGCCCAGGCCGCAGCCGCCGAAGAGGAACTGGCCGGGCGTGCTCAGCTCCTGGACGACCGCGAGGCGCCAGTGCAGCTCGTCGCCCACCGTGCGCATGCCGAGGAACTCGCGCGCATCGGTCACCGGGTGCCCGCCTCCGCCGCATGCGCGCGTGCGGGCTGGGGTCCCCCACCGGCGGTCGGGATCGTCCCGGGTGACCGAGTCAGCTGCGCGGGACCTTCGACCACGGCAGGTCCTTGTCGACCCGGACGTCGCCCGGGAGACCGAGGATCCGCTCGCCGAGGATGTTCCGCTGGATCTCCGAGGTGCCCCCCTCGATCGAGTTGGCCCGCGACCGGATGAACATCTTGCGCGCCGAGCCGGGTGGCCCGACAAGACCGAGCACCTCCGCCCGGCGCATCGTGTAGTCGTAGCCGACGAGCCCGTCGGGGCCGAGCAGGTCGATGCAGAGCTCGTAGATGCGCTGGTTGACCTCCGCGAACATGAGCTTGGCGATCGATCCCTCCGGTCCGGGGTTGCCGGCCTTGCGGTTCTGCGCCGCGCGCATCGTGGTCAGGCGGAGCGCCTCCGCCTCGATCCAGGCGCGCACCAGACGGTCGCGCTCGGCCGGGCCGCGACGCATGCGGTCTCGACGGTAGATGTCGACGGCTTCGGCGATCGCGCCCGACCCCCGTACCGGTGCGGTGCCGGCTCCACCGATGGAGGTCCGCTCGTTGGAGAGGGTGGTCATCGCCACCCGCCAGCCCTCGCCCACGTCGCCGATCCGGTCGGCGTCTGGCACCCGCACCTCGGTGAGGTAGACCTCGTTGAACTCGGCCTCACCGGTCATCTGCCGGAGTGGCCGGACGTCCACCCCGGGCGCGTGCATGTCGAGCGCGAAGTAGGTGAGGCCCTTGTGCTTCGGCGCGTCGGGATCGGTGCGGACGACGAGCATCCCCCGGTCCGCGATGTGCGCGAGCGTGTTCCAGACCTTCTGGCCGGTGATCACCCACTCGTCGCCGTCGCGCACCGCGCGCGTCGACAGCCCGGCGAGGTCCGAGCCCGAGCCAGGCTCGCTGAACAGCTGGCACCACGACTCCTCGCCGGTGAAGGTCCGCCGGAGGAGCCGCTCGCGCAGCTCGTCGGAGCCGTGGGTCACGACGGTCGGTCCGGCCATGGTCAGGCCGAAGAACTCCCGGGCGCCCGGCGGTCGAGCGCCGGCCTCGAGCACCCGGTGGTCGACGGTCCGTTGGAGGTTGGGTGGGACCCCGAGCCCTCCCCAGCCTTCGGGGAAGGACACCCACGCGAGGCCGAGGTCGAACTGGCGGGACCGGAACTCCTCGACGGTGGTCGTGCGCGGGTCCGCGTCGCCGAGCAGCTGGTCGGCCCGGGCCTCCACCAGTTCGTGGGCCTGGTCGGCCGAGGATGCCATCGCCAGAACATACCGCTCCCCCGCCCCGCCCCACGATCCCGGCCGGTCCGGACGGCGGGCCACGCCAGAGCCGGACCCGACGCGACCGGCCGGCCACTACGACGGAGCGGCGCCCGCGGTGACCGGACCTCAGGGCTGGAGCCGGGTGATCCTCCAGCCGGTGCCGTCGGGGGTGAACAGCAACCGGTCGTGCATCCGGTCCTCGCGTTGCTGCCAGAACTCGAAGGAGTGGGGACGGACCCGCCAGCCGCCCCACCACGGCGGTCGCGGCACCGAACGGCCCGCGAAGCGCTCCTGCGCGCCGTGCACCTCCGCGTCGAGCGAACCGCGGTCGGCGACAGGTCGGCTCTGCCGGGAGGCCTGCGCGCCGAGCTGGCTCCCGCGGGCCCGCGTGGCGAAGTACGCGTCGGATTCGGCGTCGTCGAGCTGGGCCGCGGTTCCTTCGATCCGGACCTGCCGGCCGAGCGGTTCCCAGTAGAAGAGCAGTGCCGCGTAGGGATTGGCCGCGAGCTCGCGGCCCTTGCGGCTCTCGTGGTTGGTGTAGAAGACGAACCCCTCGGCCCCCCACTCCTTGAGCAGCACCATGCGGAGCGAGGGCCGGCCGATCGGATCCGCCGACGCCACGGCCATGGCCTCGGGCATGCGCACCGCGTCGGCGGCCTCGTCGTACCAGCGCCCGAACTGCGCGAGGGGATCGGGCTCGACCGTGGTCTCCTCGAGCGGCGCACGGGCCCCGGCCATGGCACGACCCTAGCGACGCCGTTGCTAGCCTCCGCGCCCATGGCCCAGGCGATCGACGTCGAGGCGGAACGGTCGATGACGCCCGGCTGCACCAAGGTGGTGCACCTCAACAACGCGGGCGCGGCCCTTCCGACCGCTGCGACGCTCGGCGCGGTGGTCGGCCACCTGCGCCTCGAGGCGGAACGCGGCGGCTACGAGGCGGCGGCCGCGGTCGCAGAGCGACGCGAGCAGCTCCTCGCCTCGGCCGCGGCCCTGCTCGGCGCCGGCCCCGGCGAGGTCGCGCTCACCGGTTCGGACACCCAGTCGTGGGCGAAGGCGCTGTGGGGCTTCTCGCTCGGTGGTGGCATCGCGGACGGCACGCGGATCCTCGCCGACCGGCTCGCGTACAACAGCCACTACCTCGGCCTGCTCCAGGTCTGCGAGCACACCGGCGCGCACATCGAGGTGGTGCCGAGCACCGCGGACGGCACGCTCGACCTCGACGCGTTCGACGACGCAGTGTCGGCCGACGACGTCGCCCTCGCCGCGATCACCCACGTCGGCACCCACCGGGGGCTGGTCAACCCGGTCGCCGAGGCCGGCGCGGCCTGCCGGCGCGCGGGGGTGCCCTGGTTCCTCGACGCGTGCCAGAGCGTCGGCCAGCTGCCGGTCGACGTGCGCGTGATCGGCTGCGACGTGCTGACCGCCACCGGCCGCAAATGGCTGCGCGGCCCCCGGGGGACCGGGCTGCTCTACGTCCGCACCGAATTCGCGACACGGCTGCGCCCGCCTGGGATCAGCGACGCCGCCGCGCAGTGGCTGGATGCGGACCGCTACGAGCTCCGGCCCGGCGCGGCCCGCTTCGCGGAGTTCGAAGTGCCGGTCGCGGCCCACCTCGGACTCGGGGTCGCCATCGACCACGCCCGAGCTCTGGGCCTCGAGGCCGTCGAAGAGCGGGTCGGGGCGCTCGGAGAGCGACTGCGTGGAGCGCTCGCCGACCTCGAGGGTGTCCGGGTCCACGACGGCGGCCGGCGACGCTCGGGCATCGTGACCTTCACCGCGGCCGGTGTCGCTCCCGAGCGGATCGCCGAGCGCGCGTCCGATGCCGGCATCAACATCTCGGTCAGCACGTCACCCTGGGCGAGGCTCGACATGGGCGGAAACCGGCCGGACGCGGTGGTCCACGCGTCGCCCCACTACTACAACACCGAGGACGAGCTCGACCGCCTGGTGGACGCGGTGGCCGACTGCGGGCGCCCCTGATCGGCGTTCACACCGCGTAGGGGACGTCGATGCGGGCGGCCGCGTCGGCCGCGTGCGACCGGCGGCGGACCCAGCGGGGCCGCGCGTCTGCGAGGGAGGTCGCCGCCACCCTTGCTCGCCAGTCCCCCTCCAGGCGACCGGCCTCGGCGAACGCGGCGACCGGGTCGGCTCGGTCGAGGATCCATCGCTCCTCGACCCGGTCGCGCTCCTCGCCGTAGAGGGAAAGGAGCACCTGGTGGTTCCTCATCGTGGAGCGGTGGAGGAGCTCGTGCACCCACCAGGTGCTGCGATCGTCGAAGACGGCCGTCGGTACCGGGCCGAGGTCCACCGGACGGTCGATCGCGACCGGCTTGAAGAGCGACGTGCACGGCGCCGCGGTAGCGGTCGCCCAGTGCCGGACCCCGCCCCGGAGATCGGAGACCCAGGACGCGGTGGTCTGGCTCGACGCGAGCAGGCCGCCGGCGTGGACGCACGGTGCGGTCAGGCCTCCGTGGACCGGCGACCAGACCGGTGCACCGCCGCCGTGCCCGCGCAGCATCCGCATCAGGTCCCCCGGCCCGCCTGCCCGGCCGGCGGCCCGCTGGGTCGACCGGCGACGCCGTGACCCCGCGGCGACCCAGGTCCGGAGAGGGTCGGTGTTCGCCCGCGCGAAGGAGGGGATGCTGAGCGCGTTGGAGATGCTGCGGCCCCGACCGGTGACCCGCTCGCTCGCCCACCCCCGACCGGCGGTCTCCAGCACGAAAGCGCCGTCCGGATCGGCGAGGAGGAAGCCGTTGTCGTAGGTGAACCCGGGCCGCTCGTGGGAGCAGGGCCCACCCTGGCCGTGGCCCTCGAGCAGCTCGACGATGACCGACAGCGCGGCTTCCGCCGTCCGAGCCCGTTCGAGCGCCAGTCGCAGCAGGTCCATGCCGAGCAGCGCCTTCTCGTGGCTCTGGCGCCGCGTGAACACCGCCTCGTTGCCGATCACCACGCCGTGTTCGTTCGCACCCATCTCCGCTCCCCACATCCACCAGGGCCGGGAGATGAGGACGGCGTGGGTGCGGGGAACCTGCGCGACGTCGATCCAGGTGCAGGCCACCCGGTCGCCGGGACGGTGGTCGGCCGCCCCGATCCACTGGAGCACCTGGGCCTCGTTGGGGTCACGGTCGCTGTTCTTCGCGAACAGCACCCCGTCGTCGCCGAGGGTCACCGCGGTGTCACACACCGCCGCGCACCCTGCTCGTACCGCGGCCGCACATGTCAGGTGCCGGTGCCCGGAGGCGGGAACAGCTGGTCGAAGATGCCGTCCACACCCGACCCGTGCAGTGTCAGGCCGCCGTCGACGACCACGTTCTGTCCGGTGACGAACCTCGCGAGGTCCGAGCAGAGGAACACCACGACGTCCGCGACATCCTCGGGCCGGCCGAGCCGGCCGACAGGCGTGGTCCGTTCGAAGCGTTCGCGCTCGTGCGGGAGGAACTGGAGGAGCGGCTCGGTGAGCGGGGTGAGGATCATGCCCGGGGAGACCGCGTTCACCCGGATGTCGGGCGCGTACTCGAGGGCGGCCGAGGCGGTCAGCGCGATGACCCCGGCTTTTGCCGCCGCGTAGGGCGCCTCCCCCGCAGCAGGCCGCGTCCCGCTGATCGAGGCCGTCGAGACGATGCTGCCGCCACCCGCCGCACGGATGTGCGGGATGGCCGCCCGGAACCCGAGGTAGACGCCCCGGAGATTGACCGCGACCAGCCGGTCCCACTCGGCCGGTTCCCAGCGGTGCAGCGCCGCCTGGTTGCCGATCCCGGCGTTGTTGAACAAGAGGGTGATCCCGCCCATGGCGCCTGCCGCGCCGTCGACGGCCGCGGCGAGTGCCTCCGGGTCGGTCACATCGGCTGCGTGGGCTGTCCCCCCGACCGCCTCGGCCACCTCTGCGGCTGCGTCGCCGTCGAGGTCGACGACGGCCACCGCCGCGCCTTCCTCCGCCATCCGCTGCGCGGTGGCCCGACCGATGCCCGAACCACCCCCGGTGATCACCGCGCGCTGTCCGTCGAGCAGTCCCATGCCGTGCATCCCTTCCTCTCTCCACGCGTCGCGTGCCGCTCCGCGCGCTCGGTCACCACCTCGGGCGTGCGCCCTTCCGGTAGCAGGACACCAGGTGGTCGTCGACCACGCCGACCGACTGCAGGTAGGCGTAGACGATGGTCGAGCCGACGAACGTGAAGCCCCGACGCTTGAGGTCCTTGCTCAGGCGGTCGGACAGCTCGGTGGTCGCCGGCAGGTCGGCGGTGGTCTTCGGCCGGTTCACCACCGGCGCACCGTCCACCCAGCCCCAGAGGTAGTCCGCGAACGAGCCGTGCTCGTCTTGGACCGCGAGGAAGGCGGACGCGTTGCGGACGGCTCCCACCACCTTGAGGCGGTTCCGCACGATGCCCGCATCCGTCAGCAGCGCTTCGATCTTCGGCTCGGCGTAGACCGCGACGCGGCGGGGGTCGAAACCGTCCATCACCCGCCGGTAGTGCTCGCGCTTGCCGAGGATCGTCGACCACGAGAGACCCGCCTGGGCACCCTCGAGGACGAGCATCTCGAAGAGGTGGCGCTCGTCGCGAGAGGGCACGCCCCATTCCTCGTCGTGATAGGCGCGCATCGCATCCGTCGTCTCCGCCCACGTGCAGCGGGGACGGCGGTCGCGCGAGGGGTCGGCCGCCCCGGTGGCGGCCCGCGTCGTGGGTGCTCGTCCGGCCATCTCGGCACGGTAGTCGCCGTGGGGTCGGACCGGCCCGGGCGGCGCGGACCGGTGGGGATCGGTCGATGCGAAGATGGGCCGATGGAAACCAGGCTGGTCGGGATCGACACGACGGGACGGACCGTCGCCGATCTCACCGGGGAGCTGCTCCGCTTCTGCGCGGACCGCGACGACGGACTGGTCAACGTGTTCGCCCCGCACGCGACCGCCGGGCTCGCGCTGATGGAGGTCGGCTCCGGGTCCGAGCAGGATCTCGAGGACGCGCTCGAGCACCTGTTGCCCCGCGACGACCGCTACTCCCACCGGCACGGCTCCCCGGGCCACGGCGCCGACCATCTCCTGCCCGCCTTCGTGAGCCCGTCGCTGACCATCCCGGTCGCAGGCGGGCGGCCGCTGCTCGGGACCTGGCAGAGCCTGGTGCTCGTCGACACGAACAGGGACAACCCTCGCAGGGAGGTCCGGATGACCTTCCTCGGCGACCGGTGACGCCCTTCGGCGACGGCTGATGTCCCCAGAGGCACCGCCGCAACTTCTCGAATTGTGCTTGCCCGGAGCCGGTCGGTACCGTGCGGGAGAGACGCAGCAGGTCGCATGGATATGAGGCACACCACGGCGAAGCTTCTGGCGAACCGGTGGAACCGGCTGCTCGCTGCACTCGCCGCCGTCGCCCTCGCCGCCACCGCCTGCTCCTCCGCCGGCGCGGCACCGGGGCCACCGCCCGCCTCCTCGGGTTCGGTCGAAGCACGCTCGCTCCCGGCCACGGTCGCCCAGGCTCCCCTCACCGACCAGACCGGACGCACCTTCGACCTCGCCGACCTCCGGGGAAAGACAGTCGTGGTCGTCCCGTTCCTCACCCTCTGCCAGGAGATGTGCCCGTTCGACACCGGCAACCTCATTGACGTCGAGCATTCGCTCCGTGCCGCCGGGGACGCCTCCAAAGTGGTCCTCCTCGAGGTCAGCGTCGACCCCGGCCGCGACAGCGCCGCGCGCCTGGCGGCCTACACGCATCTGACCGGGGCGTCGTGGACGCTCGCCACCGAACCGGCGTCGGAGCTGCCGGCACTCGCGCACTTCTTCGGCTGGTACGTCCAGCAGGTCCCCGAGGGAAGCCCGGCGGCCATCGACTGGTGGACGCACCGGCCGCTCACCTACGACGTCAACCACTCGGACGGCTACACCGTCATCGACCCACGGGGTGTGGTGCGGTTCGCGACGGGTGCCTCGCCCGACTCCTCGGGCGGCGTCCCGTCCGGGCTCTCGAACTTCCTCGACGCGCAGGGGCGCAGCTACCTGCAGCATCCACCCCAGCCCGGCTGGACGCCCACCGCCATGCTCTCGGTCCTCGGGTGGCAGCTGCACCGCAACCTCCCCCGGGCGACCGGTTGAGATGAGTCCTCTGCCCGACATCGGCAGCAACCTCGGCGCGACGACGATCGCCTTCACCCCGACAGTGCTGATCGGAGGCGCGACGGCGATCTACCTCTGGGGCGCCCACCGGGTGAACCGCGGATCGCCCGGTGCGCGGTGGTCGGGCCGGCGCACCCTGGCGTTCGTCTCGGCAATGCTCGTCACCTTCGTCTCGGTCGAGCTGGTGATCGGCGTCTACGACTCCGAGCTCTACTACGACCACATGATCCAGCACCTGCTGCTGATCATGGTCGCCGCGCCGCTGATCGCCATGGGCGCGCCCCTCGAGCTCGCCCGGCAGGCCACCGGCGGTGGTGCACACCGGCTGCTCGCCCGGGCGCTGGATTCGCGGCCGGCCGGTTTCGTCGGACACCCACTGGTCGGTTTCGTCCTCTACGCGGTGACCATCCCGGTCGCGCATCTCACCGCCTTCTACAACGAGACGCTCGTCCACGACGAGCTGCACGACCTCGAGCACATCCTCTTTCTGGTGGTCGGCTACCTGTTCTGGCGGCCGGTGGTGGCGATCGAGCCCAGCCGGCATCCGCTCAATCCGTGGCTGCGCCTCGTCTACCTCATGGCCGCGGTGCCGGTCGACACCTTCTGCGGACTCGCCCTGACCTCGGCGACCCACGAGCTGTTCCCCTACTACGAGACGCTGCACCGGACCTGGGGACCCTCTCTCGTGACCGACCTCCACATGGGCGGAGCGATCATGTGGGTCGCCGGCGATTCGCTCATGCTGATCGCCATGATCCCGGTCACCATCCAGCTGGTGCGCGCCGAGGAGGCGCGGACGGCGGCACTGGATGCAGAGCTCGACGCGGAGCTCACCGCGGAGGCCGATGCGGTGGGCAGGCCACCCGCCGTCGACCCCGCCCCCGACGGCCTCCGCCGGTAGCCCTCCTCGGGGAGGAGCAGCCGTGCGCCGGCACCCACCAGCGCCACCGGCACGGTTACTGGCAGCAACCCCGGGCGTCGACCGGCGTCCAACCCACCAGCCGGCCGCCGCGCACCAGCCAGACGCGGTCGTAGCGGTCGACCGTCGGGTCGCAATGCGGTGGGACCAGCGCCAGACGGTCTCCACGGTCGATCGCCCTCTCGTCCGAGGTGGTCACCAGGCCGTGCTCGTCGCCGAAGAAGGCGAAGCCGGACCCGAGTCCGACCACGGTCGGCGAGCCCGCGTCGGTGGCCATCGCCTTCAGGCCGGCGTCGACCGTCACGAACCCGGGTTGGTTGGCGGAGACCACCGTCGTCAGGATGGTCAGGCTCTGGCCGAAGGCACACTCCCCCTCGGCGTCCAGGACGTCGTGGTATTCGCGGTCCATGAACACGTAGCTGCCGGGCTGCAGCTCGTCGAGACCCCTGGCCCCCACCTCGAGGGCGGCCGTGCCCGTGCCCCCGCCGGTGCGGACCGGGACCGGATGGCCCTCGGACTCGAGCGCGTCGACGACCGCCGACAGCCGGCGCGCGGCCTCGACGCGCACCGGCGCGGCGGGCGGCGGTCCCCGGCGTGTGCTGGACATGGCCGGCATATCCCTGCACGCCCCCGAAGTGCAGCGCTGTCCTCGCGCCGATCGCACCGGCGAGCTCGACCGCAGCGGCCGGGCCGGTCACCCCGGTGCGGCGAAGGCCCACGTCGACGTCGATGAGGACGGTGACGGTCGACCCGCATGCGGTCGCGGCGATCGCGAGCTCGGCGACCGCGTCGGGGTGGTCCGCGACGAGCGAGAGCCCGCAGCGCGCCGCCAGTGCCGCCGCGCGGCGAGCAGGGCCGTCGCCCGCGAGCGGTGAGGTGATCAGCACGTCCGGCTTTCCGGGGCAGCCACCGACGGTGAGCCGGTCGACGAGCACCGCCGCTTCGGCCAGCTTCGCGCACGCGATCCCGACGGCTTTGTGCTCGAGCTGCAGCCGCGCCACCAGTGCCGACTTGTGCGATTTGGCATGCGGGCGCAGCCGGAAACCGTCCGACCGGGCCAGCGCGGCCATCGCGGTGGCGTTCGCATCGAGCACGTCGACGTCGCAGACGAGTGCCGGCGTCGGTAGCGACCCGAGCGACGGGCGGAGACCGACCGACCCGACGCCCGTGCCCGGTTCGCCGGTCACCTCCGTCCGGAGGTGTGCCTGCAACGCGACGTCGATGGGCGAGGGGTCTCGTGGGTGCCCGTCGGGCGTCACCGGAGCCCCGCGAGCGGCGGGGAACTTTCGACGTAGTCATCGCGCCACTCTTCGTGGTGCGGGGAAGCGGAACCGCGCACCGCGACCTTGTGTACCAGGTGGAAGGAGGTCATGCTGGTTCTCCCGCCAGCGGAGTGGCGGTCCTGGAGGTTGGTGGACGCGGCAGGGGTGCCGCATCGCACACACGTCCTGTGGCCGCGCCCGAGGGGGCAGCAGTGAGGAGTCGACGCCGATGACGAGAGGGACCCGAACCCGACCGAACCGACGGAAGCAGCGACGAACGTTCACCCGTGCGCTGTTGGCTGTCTTCGCCGGGGTGGGCGCCCTGGTGTCGGTGGCCGGCACCGCCGTCCCGGCAAGCGCCGCGACACCGAGGGCGGCGAGCGTCACCTACTCGGCAACCGAGAGCTTCCCGATCACCGCCCCCTCGAAGTTCGCCGGCAGCTCCGCCGGCGACGGGTGGGACGTGGCGCTGAGCAGCACCCAGATCTTCAACGTCTACCACCATCAGGCGATCCTCCAGGTCGACTGCCATCAGCAGGCGAACGGCGCGTCGTGCTGGGGTGGTCCGAAGACGATCACCGACGGCTCCGGGCACAACTTCGCGACGTCCGGATTGCCGGGTCTGTACCTCGACCAGGGTGACGGCCAGCTCTTCGTCTACGCGGTCCGGTCGTCGGATTCGAGCGCCGGCGTGGTGTGCATCGACACGACCAGGCCGCCGACGGACACGGGCAACCAGTTCTTCTGTGGCTTCACCCGCCTGTCTGCTCCGGGCGACGCACCCGTCTCGAACACGGCCGGCATCTCCAACCCGGTGCAGATCGGCGCCTACTGGTACGCGTTCAACGAGGTCGCGGGTGCCGGCACCGGAACGCAGAACAAACTCCTGTGCTTCAATCTCCTGTCCGGCGCTGCGTGCCCGAACCAGCCCTTCGCGTTGAGCTACGGCAACGACCCGCTCGCCTCCTTCAGCTACGCGACGCCGATCGGCGCGGCGGGGAGCTCGGTCATCGTCCAGATCCTCGGCACAGCCACGACGAACCCGAACCGGCTCGCCTGCTTCAACACCGCCAACGACTCCGCCTGTGCCGGATCGTGGCCCGTCCCCTCGACTGGCCTCTCGGGTGCGCCGTTCCCGCTCCTCAACTCGGGAGGGGCCGCGATCGGTGTCTGCCTTCCGACGACAAGCAACCCGTGCTTCAACATGAACGGGGGCTCGGTCAACACGCCACCGAACATGGGGAGCGCGATCGGGACGACGTCGGGGTTCAACGGCCCCGCGGTCACGATCGGCGCCCGGGTCTACGTGCCGCACCAGCAGACGAACGCCGTCGACTGCTACGACTACTCCGTCAACGCGTCCTGTGCCGGCTTCCCGAAGGTGCTCGCCAACCTCGTGAACCTCTACACCGTCACCCTGGACCCCTACCGGCAGCACTGTCTCTGGGTCAACGCCGACCACGGCTCTGCACAGATCCAGAACTTCGACGCCTTCACCGGCGGGGACTGCGCACCGGGACCCATCCGGGTCAACGCCGGCAGCTTCGTCGCACCCTACAACCGGTGTCTTCCGACCAGTTACAACTCGCTGCAGGTGACCACGCCCGCCCGCGACACCTACTCGTCCGGGACGGTGCAATTCGAACAGCCCAACGGAACGCCCATCCCCGGACTCCCGACCGAGAAGCTCGATGCATTCGGGATCGGCGAACCTCGCTTCCTTCGATCTGAGCACGGTGAGCCCGCTGCCCCAGTTCGCGATCAGCCTCAACGGCGAGACCCAGCCGACCGGCACGCTCACGGTGAAGCTGACCTGGACCGGGAAGAAGTCGAGCGTGTGCACCTCGGGTGGCCAGACGGTCACCACGTTCGACGGCTACTGGCTCGACGCCTCCGACGGGGGAATCTTCTCCTACGGCGCCGCGAACTTCTACGGCTCGACCGGCAGCCTGGTGCTCAACAAGCCGATGGTCGGCATGGCCTCGACGCCTGACCACGGCGGCTACTGGCTGGTCGCGTCCGACGGTGGCATCTTCGCCTTCGGCGACGCCGGCTTCTACGGCTCGACCGGGAGCCTGGTGCTCAACAGACCGATCGTCGGGATGGCCTCGACGCCGGACGGGCACGGCTACTGGCTGGTCGCGTCCGACGGTGGCATCTTCGCCTTCGGCGACGCCGGCTTCTACGGTTCGACCGGGAGCCTGGTGCTCAACAGACCGATCGTCGGGATGGCCTCGACGCCGGACGGGCGGGGCTACTGGCTGGTCGCGTCCGACGGTGGCATCTTCGCCTTCGGGGACGCCTCGTTCTACGGCTCGACCGGCAATCTGGTGCTCAACAAGCCGATCGAGGGGATGGCCTCGTCGCCGGACGGCTTCGGCTACTGGCTGGTGGCCTCGGACGGCGGCATCTTCGCCTACGGCGATGCCGGCTTCTACGGTTCGACCGGCAGCCTCGTACTGAACAAGCCGATCGTCGGGATGGCCTCGACGCCGGACGGGCAGGGCTACTGGCTCGACGCTTCCGACGGCGGCGTCTTCGCCTTCGGTGACGCGGCCTTCTACGGCTCCGCCGGAAGTCTCGTGCTCAACAGGCCCATGGTCGGCATGGCCACCTGAGGACGCCGCAACCTTCGCAGGCGCGTCGCCGCGGATTGACACGTCACGCACCCACCCGATAAGAGAGGCGGATGATCCTCGCGGGCAAGACGGTGCTCGTGACCGGGGTGGGTGACGGCCTCGGGCGCGAGTGCGCGGCCAGTGCCTTCCGCGACGGCGCCAACCTGGTGTTGGCGGCACGTACGCAGGCCACCGTCGAGAAGGTGGCGAACGAGCTCGACCCCGAGGCCGGACGGGTGGCCGTCCACGTGACGGACATCACCGATCCCGACTCGTGCAGCGCCTTGGTCGAATTCGCGATCGGCCGGTTCGGGTCGGTCGACGCGCTCATCCAGGTCGCCGCCTTCGAACATGCGTGGGGCGGCCTCTACGACCTCAAGTTCGACGAGTGGCGGGCCGCCTTCGACACCAACGTCCTCGGCGCCCTCACCGTCATCCGGCCGGTGGCGACCGCGATGCGGGAACGGGATGGCGGCTCCATCGTGCTGATCGGCTCCCAGTCGATGTTCCAGCCGCAGATGCCACAGGGCGGCTACGCGGCCTCGAAGAGCGCCCTGCTCACCGCCATGTACTACCTGGTCGACGAGCTCGGTCCGGACAACATCCGCTGCAACATGGTGATCCCTTCGTGGATGTGGGGTCCGCCGGTCGAGATGCTCGTGAACTACCGCTCGGAGCAGCAGGGGCGCCCGAAGGAGGACGTGCTCGATGACATCGCCGGCAAATTCCCGCTCCGCCGGATGACCGAGGACGGCGAGGTCGCCGACGTGGCGGCCTTCTTCGCGTCGGACCGGGCCAAGGCGGTGACCGGCCAGTACCTGCTGGTCAACTCCGGCGAGATGCTGCGTTGACCACCTCCCCGAAACGAGTCGTCGTGTGGGGGACGGGCTTCGTGGGCCGGATGGTCATCCCCGAAGTCCTCCGGCACCCCGGCTTCGAGCTCCTCGGGGTCGGCGTGCACGATCCGGCGAAGGCCGGCAAGGACGTGGGGGAGCTGTGCGGCATCGGCACGGTCGGCATCGAGGCGACCGACGACCTCGCCGCCCTCGTCGCGACGAGGCCCGACGCGCTCGTCCACTACGGACCGACCGCCGCGCACGCCGGCGACAACATCCGGGACATCGGGGCCTTCCTCCGGGCCGGCATCGACGTCTGCTCGACGGCCATGACCCCGTGGGTGTGGCCGAGCATGCCCTCGATCCCGCCCGCCTGGGTCGAACCGATCACCGAGGCGTGCCGGCAGGGGGGTGCGTCCTGTTTCACCACCGGGATCGACCCGGGGTTCGCCAACGATCTCTTCCCGATGACCTTGATGGGACTCTGCAGCGAGATCCGCGAGGTGCGCGCGCTCGAGATCCTCGACTACGTCAACTACGAAGGCGACTACGAGGACGAGATGGGCATCGGCCGTCCACCCGAGTTCGTCCCCCTGCTCGAGCACACCGACATCCTGGTCATGTCGTGGGGCGCGACGGTGCCGATGATGGCCCACGCCGTCGGCATCGAGCTCGACGAGATCACGACCACGTGGGACAAGTGGGTGACCGACGTCCCCATCGACACAGCCAAGGGCACCGTCGAGAAGGGGTCGGTCGCGGCCATCCGCTTCACCATCAACGGGATCTACCGCGGCGAGCCCCGCATCTGCCTCGAGCACGTCAACCGGATCGGGAAGGACGCGGCGCCCGACTGGCCCCGGGGCACCGAGGACGACGTCTACCGCGTGGTGATCGACGGCACGCCGTCGATCCGGCAGGAGACCGCCTTCCGCTTCGGCGACGGCAGCGGTCGGGACGCGGCGGCGGCCGGCTGCCTCGCGACCGGCCTGCGCGCCCTCAACGCGGTGCCGGCGGTCAACGACCTGCCGCCCGGCTGGGTGACCGCGCTCGACCTGCCGCTGATCGCGGGGGCGGGGACCATCCGGTGACCCCCGAAGACCTGGTCGAGATCGAGCTGATCAAGCGACTCAAATACCGTTACCTGCGATGCCTCGACCAGAAGCTCTGGGACGAGGTCGGCGACTGCTTCACCGCCGACGCCACCGCGAAGTACAGCGGGGGCGTCTACTCCTTCGACGGGCGGGACGCGATCCTCGAATTCCTCCGGACGTCGATGGGCGCGACGACCATGCTGACCAGCCACCGCTGCCATCATCCCGAGATCGACCTCGAAGGCGACGCCGCGACCGGCATCTGGGCGCTCGAGGACGTGGTGATCCTCACCGACGCCGAGGTGACGGTCCAGGGCGCCGCGTTCTACTCGGACCGCTACGTGAAAGACGGCGGCGGCAGCTGGCGCATCGCGCACACCGGCTACCGGCGGACCTACGAGGAACTGGTCCCCCGTTCCTCGATCAAGGGACTCCGGCTCACCGCCGACTGGTGGTCGACCGACGGGCGCTCGCGTCTCGGCTGAGCGCCTCGTCCGGACGGGCCGGCTTCCGGCCCCGCCGATCCACCGGGTCGGGCGTCACGCGCTCATCGCGCCGTCGATGAGCACGTCCGCGCCGTTCATGTGCGATGCCTCGTCCGAGGCGAGGTAGGCGATCGTCGCGGCGATCCCCTCGGCGGTCCCGAAGCCGCCGAGCGGCATCATCCGGTGGAGCAGGCGGCGGTCGGCGCCCTGGGGAAGGCGGAACGCCGCGGTGATCGGCGTGTCGATCGCGCCGGGGCTGACGCTGTTCACCCGGACGCCGGCCGGGCCGTACTCGACGGCGAGGGCCCGGGTGAGCGACAGGACGCCACCTTTCGACGCGACGTAGGCGGCCGACCACGGCTGCCCCTTGTGGGCAGCGGTCGACGCCAGGTTGACGATGCAGCCCTTCGAGGCGAGCAGGTGGGGGATGGCCTCGCGACAGACGAGGAAGGTGCCGGTCAGGTTGACCGCGAGCAGCCGGTCCCACTCCTCGAGCGAATGCTCGTGGGTATGGGAGAACGAGAGCACCCCCGCCACGTTGACCACCACGTCGAGGCCGCCGAGCAGCCGCAACGCTTCGCCGACCATCGAGGCCACCTCCGCCGGCTCGCGCACGTCGCCGACCATCGTGGCGACCGACCCGGTGCCCGCGGTGGCGGGAAGACCGGCGAGGCCCGCGGCGTCGACGTCGACCGCGACGACCGACGCACCCTCTTCGGCGAGGCGGATCGCGGTGGCCCGTCCGATGCCCGACGCACCGCCGGTCACCAGGGCCGCCCGGCCGGCAAGCCGCGGCGGCGCAGCGCGGGGTCCACCGGCCTCCTCGCCGCTGCTCACAGCGCCGCTGCTCACCGCGCCGTCCGCACGCCGGCGCGGCGCGGCCGCTCCTCGGGCTCGTCCGCCCGGTCCGCTCGCATCGCACGACTGTAGGTCCCACCCGGTCGGCCGGGACGAGCCCGGCACGATGGCCCGACGCTTGCCGGGCGGGATCGTTTGTAAGTTGACACTTTCGTAAGTCTATGTTTACATATGCGCATGGACAGCGCGCTCAAGGCTCTGGCCGAGCCCCGCAGGCGGGAGATCCTCCACCTCGTCTGGGGGCGCGAGCTCGCCGCGACCCGGATCGCCGGCCACTTCGGCGACGTCAGCCGGCCCGCGGTCTCCCAGCACCTCCGGGTGCTGCGGGAGGCCGGGCTGATCGACGAGCGCCGCGAAGGGACGAGACGCCTCTACCGCGCCAACCACTGCGAGATGGCAAAGCTCCGGACGTTCCTCGACGAGTACTGGACCTCGGGCCTCGAGCGGCTCCGCGACCTGTCCGAAGCCGCCGAAGCGGCCCGACGCGGGACCGTCACCGGGGGCCGGCCCGACACGGGATCCGAGAACATCGACGCCGACATCGCAGTAACCGACTGACCACACGAAAGGAACCCACTGATGGCACAGCTCGAATGCGAGATCGTGGTGGAAGCCACTCCGTCGACGATCTACCCGTTCCTCGTCGAGCGGGATCGCCTCCTCACCTGGATCGGCACCGACGCGGAGATCGACCCGAGGCCGGGTGGCATCTACAAGGTGCTCGTCCAGGGGCGTCATCCCTCGCTCGGCGAGTTCCTCGAGGCGGTCCCCGACGAGCGGGTCGCCTTCACCTTCGGCTGGGACGAGCCCGACCATCCGATCCCCGCCGGCTCGTCGAAGATCGAGATCAGCCTCCTGCCCGAAGGTGACAAGACCCGGGTGCGTCTCGTCCACAGCGGGCTCCCCGCCGACGCCGTCGGTGACCACACCCACGGGTGGAACCACTACCTCGACCGGCTCGCGACGGCCGTCGGGGGCGGAGACCCGGGCCCGGACGCTCCGGCCGAGAACTGACCCGGACCGCGCACGCGCAACCGGTCAGGCGCCCTCCTCCCCCACCAGCAGCGAGAGGTAGGCCTCGTCCTCCTCCGCGAAGTGCAGGACCAGCACGGTCGAGAGCTGCTCGAGCAGCGCGCGGAGCTCGTCGGCATCGACGTCGGCGATGACACCGGTCGGTTCGGCGTCCTCCACCAGCCGTCCGAGCAACCCGCGCGAGCCGGGCGATCTCCATGTGCTCGCGGCTCATCACGCCGGTCGGGTCACGTCCGCCGATGATCCTCGCCACCGCCGGGTAGAGGTCCGCCTCGTCGATCTGCTCGTGGGGCAGCACGTGGCGCTCGAGAAGGGTGGACACCTCGCGGGCCCCGGCAAACCGCTCCGCGGGCCCCATTGCCGCGATCGACTCGGCGAGGGACCGGATGTCGCGGACCGACTGCCGGAGCACCGTGTGCTCGCGGCTGAGCTGTTCGCCGAGCGCCACGTCCTGCGCCAGCGGTGACGGCGCCGAAGGACCCCCCAGCGCACGGAGGGCGTACACGATGACAACCAGATCGATCGCCTCCTGGACGACGGCCCCCACGATCGGAACGAGCAGCCCGGCTGCGGCGATCACCATCGCGACCCCGGCGAGCGACATCCCGACCACCGCGCTCTGCAGTGCGATCCGGCGCGAGCGGCGTGCGACGACCACGCCTTCGACGAGCCGTTCGAGCCGCTCGGAGAGGATCACCGCGTCGCCTGCCTCGGACGCCGCCGTCGCCCCGCGGGCGCCCATCACGACCCCCACGTCGGCGATCGCGAGCGCGGGGGCGTCGTTGATCCCGTCACCGACCATGAGGGTCCGCCCTCGGGTCCGCTCCTCGCGCACGATCGCGACCTTCTCCTCGGGCGTCCGGTCGGCGAAGACCTCGTCGACACCGGTGGCGATCCCCACCGACTCGGCGACGTCGATGTGATCGCCGGTGACCATCGCCACCCGCTCGATGCCGGCAGATCGCAGGAGTCGCAGGGTGCGAGCCGCGTCCGGTCGCACCGGATCCTCGAGCACGAGGACCGCCGCCACCGTCCCGTCGACGGCGACGTAGACGTTGGCGAGCCCTTCGAGTGCGGTCCGACGCCGCACCCGCTCCGCCCAGTCGGGTACACGGTCGGCGACGTAGGACCCCCTCCCGACCGCCACCTCGTGTCCCTCGACGGTGCCGGCCAGGCCGCGACCGGGGTCCTCGCGCACCGCGCTCGGCACCTCGAGTCGGAGACCCCGCGCACGGGCGGCGGCGACGAGCGCCTCGGCGAGCACGTGGGAGGACACCTGGTCGACCGAGGCGGCGAGCGACAAGGCCTCGTCTGCGCCCGTGCCCTCGGGCGTCTCGATGCGCACGAGCGCGGGCCGACCGGTGGTCAGCGTCCCGGTCTTGTCCAGCAGCAGCACCGAGGCGAGAGCCAGGCCCTCCAGCGCGGCGCCGTCCTTGACCACGACGCCGCGACGGGCGGCCCGCGAGATGCCGGAGACGACGGCGACCGGCGCGGCGAGGATCAGCGGGCAGGGCGTGGCGACGACCAGCACCGCCACCGCGCGCACGACGTCCCCGCTCCACAGCCATGCGGCGCCGGCGATCACGAGCGCCACCGGCATGAAGACGACCGCGATGCGATCCGCCAGACGGACCACCGGCGCCCGGCTCGTCCGAGCGTCGTCGACCATCCGCACGATCCCGGCATAGGTCGAGGTGGCGGCCGTGTGGACCGTGGACAGGACGACCGGGGCACCGGCATTGGTGCAGCCGCTCCGGACCAGATCGCCCACTGCCCGCTCGACGGGACGGCTCTCGCCGGTCAACGCAGATTCGTCGAACACGCCCGGATGCTCGGTCACCAGTCCGTCGACCGGAACCACGTCGCCTGCTCGCACGAGCACGAGATCACCGATCCCGACCTCGGCCACGGGCAGGGCGGTCAGGGCTCCGTCCACCAGGACGTATGCGATCGACGGCGCCCGATCGACCAGCACGCGGAGCTCTTTCGTCGCACGGTGCTCGGCGCGGGACTCGATGGCACGACCTCCCGAGACCATCACCGCGAGCACTGCGGCCGCCAGGTACTCCCCGATCGCGACGGCACCGACGAGTGCCAGCAGCGCCAGCAGGTCCACGCCGACCCGGCCCCGGGCAAGCCCCGCGAGGCTGAGGACGAGCAGCGGCAGGAGGGCAACGGCGGCGGCGGTCGCCCAGCATCCGTCGGCGATGGTCGCCGGTGCGCCGGACACGTGCAGCCCGGCGCCGGCGAGGAGGAGCCCGAGGCACACCAGCAGCCACGAGACGGGGAACCAGGACTCGAGCCGGGCACGTGCTCCGACCGGCCGTTCCGGCCCGCGGCCCGGAGCGGGTTCGGCGCGGACGGTTCCTGCCCTCGTCCTCATGCCTCCATCGTGTGACCCTCCAACCGTTCCGGGCCAGGGCCGGAGGTCCTCAACCCGAGCCCGACGGTGCCCCGCTGGGCCTCCCGGCGCCCGAGGAAGGCGAGGACCGGCACGAGGAGGGCGAGCCCGGCCAGGGCCGCCGCGATCGCGGCCGCAACCGCGGCGACCGGCGGGGTCTCGAGGCCGAACAGCGAGCGGATGCCCGGCACGAACCACCCGAACGCCGCGATCGCACCCATCGCGACGACGAGCGCACCGCGGGCGGGGGTGAGCGGACGGGCGACGATGCCCAGGACGCCCAGACCGACGAGGAGCAACACGATCGTGGTCGCCGTGCGCGTCTCGGTCGGGTTCGCATGACAAGGGCCACGCGCCACCAGATAGGTCAAGAGCGTGACGGCGGCCGCGACGACCCCGGAGGGCACGGTGAAGGTGAGCACCCGCCGGAGGAACCCGGGCCGCGCTCGTGGTGCGCCGGGGGCGATCGCGAGGAAGAAGCCGGGCAGGCCGATGGTCAGGGTGCTCACGATGGTCAGGTGCCGTGGGAAGAACGGGTACGGGACGGCCGCGATCGCGACCACCACCGCGAGCAGCGCGGCGTACACCGACTTGGTCACGAAGAGGTTGGCCACACGTTGCACGTTCGCGATGACCCGCCGACCCTCCTCGAGGATGCGCGGCACCACCGCGAAGGAGTCGTCGAGGAGCACCACCCGCGCGACGGCCCTCGCCGCGGGGCTGCCCGATCCCATCGCAACCCCGAGGTCGGAGGCCTTGACCGACGGGACGTCGTTGACCCCGTCGCCGGTCATCGCGACGACGTGGCCCTTCGCCTGGAGCGCCTCGACCACGGCCCGCTTCTGCTCGGGCCGCACCCGCCCGAAGACCGAGGACGCCTCGATCGCGTCCGCGAGCGCCGCGCCGGCCTCGGGGAGCGTCCGGGCGTCGACCGGTGCCTCGGATCCGGCGAGCCCGACGGCCCGGCCGACGGCGCCGACGGTCGCCGGGTCGTCGCCGGAGAGCACCTTCACCTCGACGCCCTGGTCGACCAGGTAGGCGAGGGTGGCTGCCACGTCGTCGCGGACCCGCTCCCTCAGCACCACGAGCGCGGCGGGTTCCGCGGCGGGCGGGCCTCCCCCGGTCTCGTCCGGCCGACCCTCCGACACGGACGAGCCGGTGGCGCGGCCGAGGAGCACGACACGCCGGCCGCTCGCGGTCGACTCGGCGATCTGCGCCGTGAGGTGGGGATCTGCGTGCGGGACGACGACGTCGGGTGCGCCGAGCACCCAGGTCCCGCGGCCGGCGAAGCTCGCCGCGCTCCACTTGCCCGCGGAGGTGAAGGGCACCAGCCCGGTCGGAACCCATCCGCCGGGGTCGGGAAGCGAGGCGATCGCCCGCATGGTGGCGTTCGGCGCCGGGTCGGCAGCGGCCATCGCGCCGAGGACGTCCCTCGCCGGGGCGCCTTCGAGCGCGACGACCTCCTCGAGCACGATGGTCGAGTCGGTCAACGTCCCGGTCTTGTCGATGCAGAGGACGTCGACACGGGCCAGCCCTTCGATCGCGGCAAGCTCCTGGACCAGCACGCGCCGTCCGGCGAGGCGCAGCGCGCCGAGTGCGAACGCGATGGTGGTGAGCAGGACCAGGCCCTCGGGGACCATCGCGCCGACGCCGGCGATGCAGCCGCGGAGCGCGTCTCCGAGATCGAGGCCCACCCGGGCGATCTGGCTCCAGGTGAGCAGCACCGCGGTCGGGACGAGCACCCAGGTGATCAGACGGAGCAGCCGGTTGGTGCCCTGCTGCAGCTCGGAACGCACCAGACTGAAACGGCGGGCGTCACCCTGCATCCGCTGGGCGAAGGAATCGGTCCCGACGCGGACCACCCGGGCGCGTCCCGAACCGGCCACGACGATGCTCCCGGACAGGACGTCGTCGCCGGACTGCTTGGCCACGGGGACCGACTCGCCGGTGAGCAGCGCCTCGTCGATCTCGAGCCCCACCTCGCTGAGGAGACTCGCATCCGCGACGACCTGGTCGCCGGCGCGGAGCTCGAGCACGTCGTCGATCACCACCTCCCCCGGCGCGATGTCGACCGCCTCGCCGTCGCGTACCGCGTGCGCGGCGGCCGCGTGCAGCAACGCCAGACGGTCGAGCGTCACCTTGGCCCGCCACTCCTGCGCGATGCCCATGGCGGTGTTGAGGACGAGGACGATCCCGAAGAGGGCGTCCTGGGGTGGTCCCACCACCAGTGCCACCACGAAGAGCGATCCGAGGATCGCGTTGAAGCGGGTGAGCACGTTGGCGCGCAGGATGGTCGAGGCAGTCCGGCTGGTCGACGTCGGGACCGCGTTGGTCCGACCCGCCTCGACCCGCTCGGCCACCTCCGCCTGCGAGAGGCCGTCCGTGTCCGGCACCTCCGACCGCGCCGCCATGCCCGTCAGCGGTCGTCGCTGGGGTTCGTCACGGGTGCCGGCGCGCGAAGTCATGCCAGGCCGCGACCGCGAGCGTCAGCTCGAGCGCCGCGCCGGCGAGGATCGCAGCACGCTGCAGGCCGTTCATCTGGCGCCACCGACGGCGCGCCGAGACGGGCTCCTTGCTCACCACTCCATGCTGCCGCGCCCGGTGGCGGCTCACCAGGGCCGAAGGTCACGGTGCGGGCACGTGGGCCGGCGACGAGCGGACGGCCGGAATCAGGTCTCGGTCGCCAGCGCGGCCAGCTCGCGGTCGACGGCCGCCCGGTGACGTTCGGCGTCCTCCCTCGCCCGCGACGGCCGCCAGCGCCCGGCCAGGAGGAAGACCGTCGGCAGGAAGAGAATCTCGCCGACCACGCAGACGATCCACCAGGTGCGCCACTGGCCGGGCGCCGTCTGGCGCGCCGAGAGCACTTCGGTCCCGTGGGCCTGGAGGTAGGCGCGGTCTGCCTTCGGGATCGTCGTGATGGAGAGGAGCCGGTGGAGGGCCTCGGTGCGGGTCACGTGGTCGTGCGCGACGACCTCGCCGACCGCCGACGCGATCACCGGCGGGGTCAGGTGGCCCTTTTGCAGCGCGGCCAGCGTCGTGGGATCGAGCGTGCGGAGGGTCGCGATCTGCGTGGGGTACTGCGCCTCGATGGCCTGGAGGGTCGGACCGTAGTTCGCCACCGGCGTCACCGAGGTGACCACGAAGGGAAGGACGAGGAAGGAGATCGCGGCGACAATCCGCAGGACCCAGCCGAAGACCGCGAGACCGGTGGCGACGAGTGCCGGATTGTGGCGCTCGACCGTCTCGGTGTAGGCGGCCATCCACGGCGCATAGGTGATCCCGCGGAACATCGACATCAGCGAGATCAGCACGATGAAGTAGGTGTAGGAGGTCGCCGGCTGGGTCGCCCGGCTTGCGAACACCGAGGTGAGGATCACCGCGCCGATGCCGCCGAAGATCATGAAGGGCTTCCGGACCTTGATCCGGTCGGAGATCAGGCCGACGCCGACGACGGCGAGGGCGTCGGCGCCCCAGAACCAGTTCCCCAGCCCGTTGGCCTGCGACTGGGAGAAGTTGAAGACGGTGGTGAAGTAGATGACGAAGAACCCGACGGCTGCGTAGTAGATGAGCAGGAAGACGCCCACCCCGAGCGTCGGGCCGACGGTGTCGAGGCGGATCATCTGCCGCCAGGGATGCTCGAGCGCGGACTCCACGTCGACCCCGCGCACCCGCGCCTCGATCAGCACCCGGTCGCGCAGCGACACCATCAGCTGGTCGCGCAGCGGTGGTGAGAGCTCGCGGAGGAACACGAGTGCGACCACGAACACGACCAGCCCGGTCAGGCCCGCGATGTGGAATTGGTCCTGCCAACTGCGCAGGTGACTCAGGGTGTTGGAGGACACCTCCGAGACGACGAGGCTCCCCATCACCGGGCCGAGGGTCCAAAAGCCCATCGCCGCACCCCGTCCGGCCTGCGGCGAGAAGTCGCGGACGAGAGCGGGGGTCGCCACGAGGACCATGCCCTCGACGAAGCCGACCACCGACGCGAGCACTGCATAGACCGCCGGGCTGTGCGCCGAGGGGATCCCGATGGCGGTGACCAGGCTGACGAGCAAGAGGCCGCCCACGACCATGTTGGCCCGCCCGAAGCGATCGGCGAGCCCGGCGATGAGCGAAGCGACGGCCCCCGCGACGCTCGAGATGACGATGATGGTGAGGTAGTAACGGAACGAGATGTGGAAGTACGCGAGGATCGACGGCGCGACCGCGCCGGCGACGTACTGCTGGTAGTACATGGTGATCGACGCCACCACGACGATGAACAGGTAGCCGATGCGCCGGCGCGTCGGCGGGTACGACGTGAGCTCGCGCCGGGTGAGGCGTCGGTACAAGGGCACCGCGTCCGTCGTGCGTACCGAGGGGGCCGCGTCGGACCCGGCCGAGATCCCTCCGCCGCCGTCCTCGCTTCGCCGCGCTGCCCCGTCGCCATCAACGGCCGTCCCTTCGGCTGACGCCCTCGTCCGATCGCGTCGGCGGTATCTTGGCAGGCCGCCACGTCGGTGGTGGACACCCTGCTCAGGATCGTCGACGCGGCCGGGGCGTCCGCAGCACGTTGCCGTCTCGGCCGGGGGCTGTCGCCGGAGCGCGCCGTTCGGCCCGCGATGGCGCGCAACATTCATCCTCCGGTCAACCTCCCGTGACCTTCCGATAAGGGTCGGCTGGTAGAACGGGACGGTCCGGAGCACACGATGACTGCGTGCGCCTGTCGGCGGACCGTGGGGTCGACGCCCCTCGTCCGGTCGTCACCGACCGGTGCGAGGGGCTCCCCCTCGAAGTCGAAGCGTGCCGTGCCGGTGAGGGCGGCACGGCGGGGACGACCCGGGTGAAAGCGGCACCGGCGAGGCGAGGATGGAAATGGAACAGGGGCGGGGGCGAGGACGGGAGTACCGGGTGCTCGTCACCCGCTACCGCGGCTGGTGGTTGATCGAGGTCCCGACACTCGACGTGCAGACCGAGAGCCGCCTCTTGCGGGAGACCGAGCCGGCCGCTCGGGCGGCCATCGCGGAGCGCCTCGAGACCGGCACCGACGCGTTCGAGGTGGCGATCGAGCTCCGGCCCCCCTTCGCCGAGAAGCTCGCAGTGAGCACGTACCGGGCGCGCCGGCAGGCCAGCCACGGAGACCGCGCCTCCTGACCGGGTAGGCCGACTTCGCAGGGCCCGTCTGCACCGGGACGCGCCACTCGGGACCTCGGGCCGTCCCGAGTGGTACCCCGCCGTTAGGATGCCGCCGGTGCCGCCTCCCCACGCGCTCACCGCTCGGCGTCGCGGACCGGTGGCGCGTGCCGCGGCGGCGGTCGCGACGGTCGCTGTCGTCGCGGCTGCGTGCTCCACTGCAACCGGGTCGCCGTCGACGTCGACACCTGCGATCGCGACCGCGAGCGTCGCCGGTCTCCGCGTGGCGCATCCCGCCGGGGCGTCCCCGTACCTCGCCAATGCCGGAGGCAGCTTCGTGCTGCTCCGCGGCGTGGACGACAACGCACTGGTCCAGTACCCGGCCGACTACCCCGAGGCACCGGCCATCGGACGTACCGACCTCGAGGAGATGGCGGCGCTCGGGTTCGACTTCCTGCGGCTGCCGGTCTCCTGGAGCAGGATCATGCCCCGCCCCGGGGTGGTCGACCAGGCCTACCTGCACCAGGTCGCGACGGTGGTGGGATGGGCCCGTGCCGCCGGCATCGGCGTGCTCGTCGACCTGCACGAGGACAACTACTCGACGGCCACCTATCCCGACCACGAATCCGACGGCGCTCCCGCCTGGGCGGTGGACGACGCCGGCACACCGTGCACCGCGACCGCCACCACCACCGCCTGCGCCCTCGCCGCGTTCGAGCACTTCTGGGCCGACGCCACCGTCGAGGGCCGACCCCTCCAGGAGTGGTACCTCGATGCCGCCTCGGCCGTCGCCCGGGCAGCGGGAGCCGGCTCACCGGGCAGCGACGTCGTCGGCGTCGAGTTGATGAACGAGCCGTGGCCGAGCGGCGCCTCCCCCTTCGAGCAGACCTCCCTCTACCCCTTCTACCAGCGGATGATCACCGGGCTGCGCCGCGACGGCATCGTCACACCGATCTGGTTCGAGCCCTCGGTCCTTCGGAACGTGACCAACGACGCCCGCTCCACCGCGGTGCTCTTCTCCGACGACAGCAACCTCGTGTACGCGGTGCACATCTACACCGGGGTCTTCTCACCGCCCTTCAGCCCGACCGCCTCGGTGGGCGCACTCGGGCAGTCGTACGCCAACGCCGCGGAGGAGGCGTCGGCGCTCGGAGTACCGCTGGCGGTCGACGAGTTCGGGTCGTCTGCGACCGCGGCATGGAACGGATGGCTCGCGGCCCAGCTCGCGCTCCAGAACCAGTACCGGTCCGCGTCGGGCTTCTGGCTCTGGAAGCAGCGGACCGGTCGGTGGGACAACTGGGCGGTCGTGCAGCTCGACGGCTCGCTCCGCGGCGGGACGCTGCGCGCGCAGCTGCTCGGCCAGCCCCACGTCGACTCGGTGCCCGGAAATCTGGTTTCGACCGCGGCCACCGCGCACCGCCTGACCGCGACGGTCGACGGGCCCGGCGGCACCGCGCTCCTGTGGGGCGGCACCGTCGTGGTCCGCGGGGGACCGACCACCACGACGGCGACCCTCCGGCAGGTGACCGTGTCGGGACGCGCCACCCCCGCGACCTGCCACACGGTGGGGTTCGAGACGTCGTCGGTCGCCCTCAGCGGCTGCCTGCTGCAGGTCGAGGTGCCGGCCGGGCGTCAGACGATCGTGGCCACGCCGTAGCCGACCACGCCGGCCGGGCCGGGCCGGCTCCCGTGCGCCGGCACCGCTCAGGAGATGCGCCCGGTGGCGCGCAACGCTGCGGCCTGGCGGTGGAGCTCCGCCTCGTCGAACGCACGTGCACCGACCACCGCGTCCCACGGGATCGGGCCGCCAGGTGCCGGGTCCTTCCGGAAGCGGGGGACGACATGGGTGTGGAGGTGCGGCACGGTGTTGCCGAGGGTGAAGTCGTTGAGCTTCATCGGTTCGAACGCCTCGTCCACCGCACGACCGGTGTCCATGACCTCCGCCCAGTAGCCGGCGGCGTCGGCATCGGAGAGCTCGGTCGGCTCCGCGACGTGTCCACGGCGCCACACGACGAGGCAGTAGCCGGCGACCTGGCTCGCACGGTCGAGGTAGACCCCGGTCCGGGCAGCGTCGGCGACGTGGACCCAGTGGGGCCTTGCGACCTGTTGAACATTTGTTCAATACTTTGTACGTGCGTACAACCATCGAGGATCGCACCACGTCGGCCATCATCCGTGACCAGGCCACCGCCCTCTTCGCCGCCCGTGGGACGAGCGGCGTCACCGTCCGGGAGATCGCCGCGGAGGCAGGTGTCTCGCCGGGCTCGGTCATGCACCATTTCGGGTCGAAGGACGGGCTGAAGGTGGCGGTCGATCGACGTGCCGCCGTGTTCGTCGAGGAGATGCTCGCCCAGATGGCCCGACTGGGCGAGGTCGGGGGCGTTGCGTCGCTGGCCGCGCTCTTCGCGGAGAGCTTCGAGCGGGAGCCGGCGCTGGCCGCGTACGTCCGGCGCCTGCTCTTCGACGGAGGCGAGGCCGCCGACGAGCTGTTCGCGCGGCTCTACGAGGCCAGCCTCACCGGAACCCACGCGCTCGTCGAGGCCGGCGTGGTCCGCGCGTCGCAGGACGAAGCAGTGCGGGTCGCGTTCCTCCTCGCCAACGACCTGGCGGTGATCCTCCTGCGTCCCCAGCTCGAGCAGGTGCTCGGGTGCGACCCGCTGGGCGATGCCGGTCTTCCCCGCTGGACCGCCGAGGCCGTCGACGTGTACGCACGAGGGCTCTTCGAGGTGGGATCGCTCGCGCCCGGAACGTCCGACGACCCGGCCAAGCGGAAGACGGAACGGTGACCGCGGCCATCGAGGCGGTCGCGCTGGCCAAACGCTACGGCTCCACACAGGCCCTCTGCGACCTGGACCTCGAGGTCGGCGCCGGCGAGTGCTTCGGTTTCCTCGGTCCGAACGGCGCCGGGAAGACGACCACGATCCGACTGCTGCTGGCCCTCCAACGGGCGGACAGCGGGCGGGCGAGCGTGCTCGGCCTCGACGTCGCCGCCGAGGCGCAGGCCGTGCATCGGAGGATCGGGTACCTCCCGGGCGATCTCGCGCTCTATCCGCACTTCACCGGCCGCCGCCAGATCGATTGGTTCGCGCGGGCACGGGGCTCCCACGATCGCCGGCTGGTCGACGAGCTCGTCGAACGCTTCGGCGTGGTCGTCGACCGGCCCGTCAGCGAGCTCTCGACCGGCAACCGCCAGAAGATCGGTCTGGTGCTGGCGTTCTCCCACCGGCCGGAACTGCTCGTCCTCGACGAGCCGACCTCGGGCCTCGACCCGCTCATGCAGGACGAGTTCGAACGGCTCGTCCGCGAAACGGTCGCGGAGGGCCGCACGGTGTTCCTCTCCTCCCACGAGCTCGACGAGGTGCAGCGACTGGCCAATCGAGTGGCCATCATCAAGGAGGGTCGTCTGGTGACCACCGACTCGGTCGAGCGGCTCCGAGCGGGCGCACCTCGCCGGGTCGACGTCGAATTCCCCACGGCTGCGGATCCAGCGCCCTTCGCGAGGCTCGACGGCGTCTCGGTGGCGGCGGCGACCGGCCGCCGGATGCGCTTGGAGGTGACCGGACCGATCGGTCCGGTCCTCGGCATCATCGCGGCGCGCGACCCGCTCGACGTCGTCGTCCGTCACGCCGACCTCGACGAGCTCTTCCGCAGCTACTACCGGACGCCGGACGGAGCCGAGGTGTCCCGTGCGCGCTGACATCGCGACCCTCGACGTCGCAGGGCGGATCCGAAGCCTGATCGGCTACGCGGTGGGGCTCGCCGTCTACACCGTCGTCGTCGTCGCGCTCTATCCGGCGTTCCGCCATTCGACGTCGCTCGACACGCTCGTCCACAACGACGCGACCGCTGCGGCCCTCTTCGGGGTGACCGGAAAGATCTCGACATCGGGTGGTTGGCTGAACGCCAACATCTACGCAAACCTGTTTCCTCTCGTGATGCTCCTGTTGACCATCGGCTACGGGGCCGCCGCGATCGCCGGGCAGAACGAGGACGGCACGCTCGGGCTCACGGTCACCTTGCCGGTCCGCCGCACGACGATCGTCGTCCAGAAGCTCTGGGCCATGGTGGCCCAGGGCGGGATCGTCGCCGTCGTGCTCGGGGTCTGCGTGCTCGTCGGGAGGGGCTTCGGACTCTCGGTGAGCGTCGCCGACGCGGCGGCGATGTCGTTGGCCGTGCTGTTGATGGCCCTCGACTTCGGCCTGGTGACGATGGCGGTCGGCGCCCATTTCGGACGGCGCGGAGTGGCCATCGGGGTCGGCACGGCACTCGCCGCGGCCTCGTACCTGTTGAGCTCCCTCGCACCGGTCGCCTCGTGGCTCGCACCCGCCCGCTACGGATCGCTCTTCTACTGGTCGGTCGGCAACGACCAGGTCGCGAGCGGGGTGAGCATCGGGCAGCTCGGGGTGCTCGTCGGCGTCGGCGTGCTCGCGACGCTCGCCGCCGGGCTCGCCTTCGACCGACTGGACGTCCGCTGATCGGCGGGGCCCAGGCCGTCGTGCCGTCGGTCGCCGACCCGACCCGACGGCCACCGGGCGCGTACAGTTCGGACGTGCACGACTGGCCACGGCCGCTGGTCCACTGGGAGATCGTCGCGGTCGACCCCGAGCGCCAGGCCGCCTTCTACCGCGAGCTGTTCCACTGGGAGGTGGGCGGTGGCCCGATGCCACAGATCTCGCCCGGCCTCGGAGGCCCTGAACCGGGCCCCGCGGGGCACATCCGCGCCGGTGAGCACCCGGCGGTCACCCTCTACGTCCAGGTCCGCGAGCTGTGGTCCTCGCTCGAGCGGGCGGTCGAGCTCGGTGGCGCCGTGGTCATGGAACCCTTCGACCTTCCCGACGGTCCGACCGTCGCCGCCATCGTCGACCCCGAGGGGAACACGGTCGGCCTGGTCCAGCAGTAGCCGCTAGCCGTCGAGCTCGAGGTATCGGTCCACCGTGACCGACTCTGCGACCAGGTGGTCCGCGTACGCCACGGCGATCGGGTCGGCGGTCGCACGTCCGAGTGCGTGCTCTGCATCGGCAGCGCTCCGCCAGAGGTCGAGGGCCAGCCACTCGCCGTCCTCGGACCGCGCGACCGTCCGGCGAAGCAGCCCCGGCTGCTGGTAGCAGAACTGGGTCTGATAGCGGGCGTCGAGCTCGCGGAACTCGGTCTCGTCGACCCCGGGCCGCAGACGGAAGCGGGTCACGGTGATCACCGTCGCCATGCTAGGGCTCGCGCCGTACGCACCACCGGTAGGCCAGCACCGAGTTGCTCCTCCTTCGGGGCAGGCCGTCGTCGCAGTGCAGGCCGTCGTCGATCGGTCGCACCCGACTCGAAGCGAGCCGGCGCGTCAGTGTCCAGCCGCGGGGTCGTCGCCCGGTCGTCGCCCCCCGGCAGCTGCCCGGACCGGTTCTCCGCCCGAGCGCTCTGTCTGCTCGAAGAAGGGCACGATCAACTCGGGCGAGAGCGGACGCGCGAACAGGAACCCCTGGCCGCTGTCGCAGTGCTCGCGCTGGAGCCGGCGGAGCTGGCTCTCCTCCTCGATGCCCTCGGCGAGGGTCTCGATGCCGAGTGCCTTCCCCAGCTGGATGAGGGTGTGGATGAGCACACTCGACTGCGAGGACTCGCTCACCCGGGTGATGAAGGACCGGTCGATCTTCAGCGAGTCGATCGGGAACTGTCGCAGGTAGGAGAGCGAGGAGTAGCCGGTTCCGAAGTCGTCGATGGAGATGCGGATGCCGAGCTCTTTCAGCTTGCCGAGCAACCGCGTGTTGGCCTCGGTGTCCCGCATGATGACCGTCTCGGTGATCTCGAGGGTCAGCGACTGGGGGTCGAGGCCGCTCTCTTCGAGTGCGCTGCGCACGTCCTCGACGAACACCCCGCTCGAGAGCTGGCGGGCCGAGACGTTGACCGCCACGTCGATCGGGTGGCCCGCCTCGCGCCAGGCCATCGCCTGGCGACACGCGGTCCGCAGCACGAGCCGTCCGATCGGGACGATGAGCCCGGTGTCCTCGGCCAGCGGGATGAACACGTCCGGTCCGAGGACGCCTCGCTCGGGGTGGTGCCACCGGACCAGGGCCTCCACGCCCTTGGGGGTCACCGAGGTGAGATCGAAGATGGGCTGGTAGACGACGAACAGCTGCTGCTCGTCGATCGCGGTCCGGAGCTCCTGCTCGAGATCGAGCCGCTCGCGGATCGCCGACTGCATCGCAGGGAGGAAGACGACGGAGCGGTTCCTGCCTGCCGCCTTCGCCTCGTACAGCGCGACGTCGGCGTCCCGCATCAGGTCGTCCGCGCTCTCACGCACCCCCACCGCGACCCCGATGCTGGCGCGCACCCGGAGCTCGATCGGGTCGGGCCCGCCGAGGACCAACGGCGCGGCGAGGACGTCTTGGATCCGTTGCGCGACGAGCTCGGGGCCGGTGTCGTAGGAATCGGACTCGACCAGGACGAAGAATTCGTCCCCGCCGAGACGGCCGACCGTGTCGCTGCCGCGCAGGGCGGCCTGCAGGCGCACCGCGACGGCCCGCAGCAGCTGGTCACCCACCTGGTGGCCGTAGGTGTCGTTGATGTCCTTGAAGTTGTCGATGTCGAGGTAGAGCGCGCCGACGACGATCGGCTCACGCTCGGCACGGAGCAGGAACTGCTGGGTGCGGTCGAGGATGAGCGCGCGGTTCGGCAGGCCGGTCAGGTTGTCGTGCAGCGCCTGGTAGCGGAGCTCGCCGGTCTGGAGGTCGACGATCCGCAGCGCCCGGCGGCGCGAGCGGGCGAGGTAGAAGAGGAACCCGGCGAGCAGGAGGGTGAGGAGGATCCCTCCGAGCGCGACCACGAGGCCCTGCAGGGAGGCGGCCGAATCATCGTGCTGGGACACGACCACCTGCATCGACTGGTGCACGCCTCCCCCGAGGAGGATCGGACGGACCGTGGTCAAGCGTGCACCGTTCCCCACCGATCCGGCCGACCCGATGACGGCGGGCCTGCCCCCGGGCTCGTGGTAGGAGAGGGTGACCCTGATCCCGGTGGCGGAACCGAGGCTCGCGTCGAGCACGGTCTTCGCGCTGTAGGTGCTGACGATCCACCCGCCGGTGCCGCTGGGCGAACCGGCAGTCGGCGACGAAGCTGCGGGGCTTTGGTGGACGGCGCTGGCGACGAGGAAGATCCCCTGCAGCGCCTGGACGACCGACGGCGGCAGGGCGCTCGAGGGTGCCTCGCTCTCGAGCAGCGCCATGAAGGAGAAGACCGACGTCCCTCCTTTGGCCGTGAGGTCGATGAGCCACTGGCCGTTCGGATAGCAGAAGTCGATGCCGGCCGGCAGCGGGAGGGGGCGGACCTGGTCGGCGAGCCGCATGAGGCAGTAGACGGCTCGATCGCCGGAGGGGACGACCTGATAGGGCACGACCGACTGGCCGGCCGGTGGATCGGCCTGGACGTCACTCACGAACGCGGGGAGGTCGGCGAGGCTGATCGGCACCACATAGCCGAAACCGAAACTTCCCGGGTAGCGGGAAGTGACGCCGATCGAGTGCATCCAGGCCGACAGCCCTGCGTTGGTGAGCGGGGGCGACGCCGTCGACACATAGCCCTGCAGCGACGCGGTGAAGTCGAGATCGCGTTGGAGGGCGGCCTCGGTGGCCGCGCTCACCGTCGAGGCCGTGGTGGCGAACGCTCGCCGGGTCTGGGTCTGCTGGTAGCCGTCCCAGGCGATGCCACCGAGCACCGAAGCGGTCACTCCCACGACGAGCACCATCACCGCGACCACGATCCACGCTCGCCGACGGCGCTCTTCGGTGGCCCACGGCTCGCTCGCGACCTCGGCCGGGCGGGCGCCCACGATCGGGCGGCGGTCGGAGCTCGCGCGGGTCGGGTCTCGCCCGGAAGGCTCAGTGGACGGCATGGAGGCCTCCTCGATCGGGCACCGGTTCGTCGGCGGCCACCGCGCGGGTGGACGTGGTCGACCAGTAGGCACCCTTCTTGCTCCTCACCTGGAACACCGCGATCACTCGGCTGAACACGATCACCTGGCGCATTCCGAAGTACTCGGCGAACGCGCTGAGGAAGAGCAGCAGGCGATCCCGCGCCGTGCCGTTGCGCGAGAGCAACAGGGTCTGGATGCTCATCCCGAGCTCTGAGAAGAGCACGCCGTAGAGGATGGCCAGCGCGAAGAACAGAAGGGCGAAGGGGACGTTCAAGATCCCGAGGGCTGCCGTCACGACGATCGTCACGTAGCCGAGCGCCTCGACGAAGGTCGCTCCGGCCTCGAAGAACCACAGGTAGGGCACTCCGACCATGCCGATGCGGCCATAGCGCGGGTTGAACAGCATCGCCCGGTGCTTCCAGAGGACCTCCGCGCTGCCCCGCTCCCACATGCACCGCTGGGCGCGGAGGTCACGGAACCGGGTCGGCACCTCGGTCCAGCACACCGGATCCGGGATGTACCCGATCCGGTACCTCTGGTGCGCACTCCGGAAGTGACGGTGCAGCCTGAAGACCATCTCCATGTCGTCCGCGACGAAACCGCGGCTCCAGCCACCCGCTTCGATCACCGCGTCACGGCGGAAGATGCCGAACGCGCCGGAGATGAGCATCAAGGAGCCGAGCCGACTCCAGGCCGCCCGCGCGATGAAGAAGGCCCGCGCATACTCGAGGACCTGGATCCGCTCCACCCATGTCTTCGGGGCGTGCATGTCGACGACCGACCCGTCCTCGACGACCGCACCGTTCAGCGGGCGCAGCGAGGCGCCGACCGCGACGACCGAGTCGTCTTGGACGAACAGACGCGACGCGCGGGCGACGGCTTCGGGGCTCAACACGCCGTCGGCGTCGACGACGCACACCAGCGGGAAGCGCGCGAGATTGAGCGCGGCGTTGATCGCGTCGCCCCGGCCCCCGTTCTCCTTGTCGATGACCGTCAGGTGCGGGTGCCGCTGCGAGCGGAGGATCCGGTTCACGGGACGGCTCTCGATGGAGCGCTGGTAGATCCGCTGCTCCGGTTCGAGCCCGAAGTGCGCCACCAGCTCTTGAAGGGTCCGGTCGGTCGCGCCGTCCACCGCGACCAGCACCTCGAACTGGGGGTAGTGAAGGCGCAGGAGCGACGTTACGTTCGCGACGATCGTGTCCTCCTCGTTGTACGCGGGGACGAGGATGGACACCGGCTTGTAGTACTCGTGCTGGACGAGGTCCTTCAAGGCGATGGGCGACAGCTCTCTCGAGTAGACGACGATGCTGTGCAGCCCGATCAGCGCGGACATCGCGTAGATCAACGACAGCACCGCGAAGTAGACGAGGATGAACACCTCGAAGGCGTGGAGCGCGGCCGTCCACGGGCTCATGCGGGCCGTCCTCCCGCCGGCGCCGCCACCGCGACGCCGACCCGGCGGTCGCGGACGACCTGGGCCGCCATGTCGCGTCCGTACCTGTCGGGATGGTGCGCCGCCGCATCGGCGAGCGCCATGGCCCCCTCGTCAGGGATGGCGGACAACGTCTCTGCGGCCGCACGCCGGACCCACCACGAGCGGTCGCCGAGCGCATCGACGAGCGCGGGCACTGCATCGACCGCAAGAAGCCGGCGCGCGGCGCGAGCTGCCTGGGCCCGGGTCGCCTCTTCTCGATCGGTGAGGCCGTCGAGGACCCGCGGGAGGACCTCCGGAGGAGGCTGCTCGAGGTGGGCGACCGCCCGGAAGGCAGCCGCCCGCACCTCGGTCGGTCGATCGGGTCCGAGATAGTGCACCGCGAGCGGCGCGACCGATTGCAGGTCGAGGCGGGCCACGCTGTCGAGACACGATGCGAGCAGGGTCGGGCGGTCCGAATCCTCTGTGAGCACGGCCGAGACGAGCGCGGGTGCCGCACCTTCGAGGAGCACGATCGCCTCGTCCAGCTCGCCGCGGGGCACGTCGCTCCGGCGGAGACGCCGGAGCAGCCCGAGGACCGCGACCGACTGCCGTTCGTCCGGCGGGGTGGCCGCGATGCTGCGCGCCACCGCCCGGATCGCCATGGGGCGCAGCGCCTCACCGGGTCCGTCGAGCAGCGTCAGCAACGGATCGACGGCTTCGGGCAGGCGCGCCCTCGCCAGATCGTCCAGCGTGTCGAGGGAACGGCCCAGCCGCCGGCGGGTGCCACGGTTTCCCGAGCGCGAGGTTGCGGAGCCGTTCAGCGCGTCGAGACGGTCCACGAGCATCCGGTCGGCGCCGCTGCAATGCATCGCGTCGGTCACCGGACCCGCGTGCTCGGCACCCGACGACTCGCGGACCTCGAGCAGCGCTTCGAGTGCGTCGTCGTCGATCGGCGGTTGCGGGCAGGGTTCGGTACCCGCGACGACCGCCTGCCAGCGGTCGAGCCATGCGGCGATCGCCGGGCTCCGACGGTCGTCACGTCGCGTCGTCGAGGCGCGGACCAGCACGACGGCAGCCGTCACCCCCGCGAGGAGGACCGTGGTCAGCGCCACCGAGCCCACGAGGATGCTGCCCAGACCGAGCGAGCCGGCCTCCCCGCCGTTCGAGCCGAACAGCAGGGCCCAGACCAGGAGCCCGAGCATGCACCCCTCGGCCATGAGGACGACGACGGTGAGCGCCGCGAACAGGGGTTCGCCCGTGCGGTGCCAGACGTACCCCGCGTTCTTGCCGCCCCGCTCCGGGTCGGCTGCGGCCGACCCAGGGGGGCCGGGGGCGCCCGTCGTCACGCAGCCTCCGGGAGGAGCGACCGCGGTCCGGTGACGAGCGTGCTCGCGATGACGTGTGCGATGGTCGAGTCGAGCGATTGACGGGGCGACCAACCCGTCAGCTCGCGGACGCGGCGGGTGTCCGGCCGGCGACGGACCATGTCCTCGAAGTGGTCACCGAAGTGCTCCCTCATCGACACGCTGCGGATCCCGCTCTCCGAGCTGGTGAGCTCGATCACCCGCTTCGCCAGCTCGGTGACGGACACCTCCTCGGACGACCCGATGTTGAAGACGCGGCCGACCGCCCGCGGCTCGTCGAGCAGATCGACGATTGCGCGCACGGCATCCGAGACGTGGCAGAAGCAGCGCTGCTGGGTCCCGTCGCCGTAGACGGTGAGATCCTCGCCGAGCAGCGCCTGTGCCACGAAGCGCGGCAGGACCATCCCGTACGCACCGGTCTGGCGGGGACCGACAGTGTTGAACAGCCGGAACACGACCGTCGGCACCCGGTGCTCGGCCCAGTAGCCGAGCGCGAGGTGCTCGTCGAGCGCCTTCGCGTTGGCGTAGGTCCACCGCGGCACCGTGGTCGGACCGATCAGGTGGTCGGCCTCCTCGTCGAGGTTGCCGGTGTTCTTGCCGTAGACCTCGGAGGTGGAGGCGATGAGCACCTTGGTGCGGCGCGTGCGGGCGGCGTCGAGGACCGACTCGGTGCCGTGGATCATCGTCGCGATCGAACGCAGCGGTTCGCGCACGATGAGCTCCACACCGACCGGCGACGCCAGGTGCACCACGGCGTCGGCGCCCCCGACCAGCTCGGCGACGAGCGGGCGGTCGAGCACGCTGCCGACCACCAGCTCGAACCCGGGTTCGTCCCGGAGCTGCGCGAGATTTCGCTCCGACCCCGTCGAGAGGTCGTCGAGCGCCGTGACCCGGTCCCCACGGGCGATCAGCGCGTCGCTCAGATGGCTCCCCACGAAGCCGGCTCCACCTGTGATCACGACCTGCATTGCCCCTCGCATTGCCCCTGCCCCTTCGACGTGCCCTGTCATCCCACCGTCTCCCATCTGCCGCCGGCCCACCAGGGCCCTTGGTCCCGAATATCGCTCTGCGTGGTGCCATTTACACGGAGCGTCGTGCAGCAGGTCGCGGTCCCGGCCGGCCGTTCGGCCTCGGTCCGAGCACGCCACGTGCCACCCCTCTGCATCGGCTGCTAACAGGGCGGGCTTCAGTCCCGGTCCGAGGTCGGGGCTCCGACGGCACGGACGCCGAGGCTCGCGACCGCCGGGTCCGAGGGCTCGTTGACCCTGGTCGGGGAGGGAATTAGCCTGCGCGGACTCCGGCACGTCCACAACCGAGGGCGTGCCACGGGTCGAGGTGAGCCAGTGCTCTTCGTCCACGAGGTCCACAAGGTGGTCGGGAGGAGGGCGGAGGCCTTCGAGGACGCCTACCGGTCCGGCTGGCTCCCCGCACTCGCCACCGGCACCGACGCCCGACTGCTCTGGTACCTCGACCTCGCCCACGGGAGCGGTCCCTCGTACCGGGTGGTGACGATCACCGCGGTGGAAGACGGCGCTGCCTGGCAGCGCCTGGCCGAGCGGGTCGCCGTCGGTGACCTCCGGTCGTGGGCGCGCCAGCTCGACGGCCTCCAGCACGAGTCCCGGGGACGGGTGATGGCGCCGCTCGACTGGTCGCCGTCGATCGGGGCCATTTCGGACCTGCCCGTCGAACCGGGCGGGCACGAGCCCACCCTGTACATGGAGGACACCATGTGGCCCTTTCCCGGCCGACTCGCGGACTACATGCGCGCGGCGGGTGCGGTCTACCGGCCGGCCATCGACGCCGACGACTCGCACGTGCGACTCACGATGACCCTGGCGCTCCGCCCGCTGCCCGGTACCGGTCGTGCGTCCGAGGTCACCCTGCTCCAGCGGATCACGAGCGTGCCCCTGCTGCTCGCGCTGCTCACCAACGAGATCCCCGACGAGCTCACCCGTCCGGGATCCTGGATGCACGACGCGCTCGACCTCCGCGACCAGTGGCAGAGCCGCATCCTGCGTTCGGCGACCTGGTCGCCACTCCCGTGACCGCGAAGCCCGCGTCCCCGGGCCGGCCGATGCTCTTCCTGCACGAGACCCATCGGGTGATCGGTCGTCTCGCCGGTGCCTTCGAATCCCTCTACCGCGACGAGTGGATGCCCGCGCTGTCCGACGGCGGGGCGACGCGCCTGGCCTGGTACCTCAACCACGCGATGGGGAGCGGTCCCGCGTACCAGGTAGTGACCATCACCGCGCTCGCGGACGGTACGGCCTGGGAGGAGCTGGGCCGCCGGATGCTCACCGGCGACCTCGCCGAGCTCGCCGGTCGGCTCGACGGGTGCCGCTACGAGGTCGACGGCAAGCTGGTCCGCCCCGGTGGAGTGGTCGCCCCTCCAGCAGATCGACCTCGCGGCGGTGCCCGCCGACGGGAGCGAGCACGACCTCTCCCTCTACATGCACGACACCGGCTGGCCCGACGCGCCGCTCGACGACTACGTCGAGCTGTGGGACCGCGACTACTGGGTCCACATGCGGGAGATCCCCCGCGAGCGGCAGCTGCTCGACATCCAGGCCTGCTTTGCGGTCGCCCACGGAACCGGCATCCGGCCCGAGGCCATCCTCATGCAGAAGATCGTCGACTACCGGGCGCTCGCCGGACTCCTCACCGCGTCGAACGCCACGACCCGACGACCTGGCCGGGCAGCTACATGGCGACGAGCCTCGAACTCCGCGACCAGTGGGAGAGCAAGCTCCTGCGCACGAGCGCCTGGTCCCCGTTCTGGTAGCGCGCATCCCGCTCACCGACCTCGGGGTCGCCGTGTTGCATGATGGGCCGTGGTGAGAGCTCGGTGAGAGATCCGTTCCGGAGAGTCCGACTGGGCCTGACAGCCCTCGCACTGGTCACCTTGGCGGGGACGATCGGCTACATGGTGCTCGGTCTCGGGCTCCTCGACGCGCTCTACCAGACGATCGACACCATCAGCACGATCGGCGCGAGCAGAAGGCCACGGTCACGACGGCGTCCGGCAAGCTCTTCACCATCTTCGTGATCCTCGTGGGCGTCGGCACCGCGCTCTACACCTTCTCGGCGGTCCTCGAGGTGCTCATCGAGGGCCACATGCGCGAGCTCGTCAGGAGGCGCAGGATGGACCGATCCATCGCCCATATGCGGAACCACGTCGTCATCTGCGGGTGGGGACGGGTCGGTCGCGAGGTGGCCCGCTTCCTCGCGCAGGCCGGGAGGGAGTTCGTCATCGTCGACCGCAACGCCGACCTCCTCGCCAGCATCCCCCACCCCCATGTCGAGGGCGACGTCACCGACGACGAGACCCTCCTCGCCGCGGGGGTCGAGCGGGCCTCGACCCTCGTCGCGGCACTCGACACCGACGCGGACAACCTGTTCGTCACCGTCGCCTGTAAGTCGATGCAACCGGACATCCAGCTCATCGCCCGAGCCCGGAACGAGTCCTCCGAGGCGAAGCTCCGCCGGGCCGGGGCCGACCGCGTGGTCAACCCGCAGCAGCTCGGCGGCGACCGCATGGCGGCCTTCGTGACCCAGCCCCACGTCGTCGACTTCATCGACGTGGTCATGCACGACGGCTCGCTCGAGTTCCGCCTCGAGGAGCTGGCGGTGCCGGCGCGCTCGCCACTGTCGGGACAGAGCCTCCGCTCCGCGAAGCTCCACGACCGGACCGGAGCCCTCGTGCTGGCGATCCGGCGGCCCGACGGCAGCTTCATCACCAACCCGTCGCCGGAGGAGCCGATCGAGACGGGTGACGTTCTGATCGGGGTGGGGACCGAGGACCAACTGACCTCGCTCGGCGACTTCGTCGCGAGCCACTCGTGAGGGCGGCCGCTCGCCGCCGGAGAGCCCCGGCCGGCTGTCAGGTCCGTGTGCGGTAGGAGAGGAACGTGGCGAAGTCCGACTGGCGGACGCCGGTCTGGTCGAACTCGATCGAGCGCGGGAATCCCTCGAAGAGCCGCTTGCCCGCGCCGAGCACGACGGGAGCGACGATGAGCGTGAGTTCGGCGAGCAGTCCGCGGTCGAGGGTCTGGCGGATGACGTCCGCCCCTCCCATCACATGGACCTGGCGCCCGCCGGCGGCCGATCCGGCACGCTCGATCGCGTCGGGAAGATCACCCACGAAGACGAAGTCGTCGCCGGCGGGCTGGTCCTCGGGACGGTGGGTCACGACGAAGACGGGCACCCCGAAGGGATTGGCGTCGCCCCAGTGGCCGGCGGCCTCGTAGGTGTTCCTCCCCGCGACGACGGCGCCGTTCGCGGCCGTGGTCTCCTCGAGCCACGCCCGGTCCTCGCCGACGGCCTCGCCCCGCCCGGGCGAATCGTAGGTCCACGGGCCGCCGAACACCCAGTGGTGGAGGCGCTCGCCACCGACCCCGAGGCCGCAACCGGGGCCGTCGTCCGGCCCGGCGACGTAGCCGTCGATCGAGACGGTGATGCTCGCGACGACCTTGGCGCTGTCCATGTCCGTCCTCCCTTCACCCGAGCGTCGAAGGCCCTCGCGGCTCCGCCGTCCACGTGCTCGCTGCGAGAGCTCCGACACCCGTTCGACGTCGACACCGGTCCGATCTCATCGGCGGCCCGAGCAGGATGCGTCGAACTCGAGGAGTTGGGGCGCCAACCGCGGCCAACCCTCGAAGAGGTGGCCGGTCCCGCTCCTCGCGGCCGTGCTCCGCTCGATCCATTCGCGGTCACCCCAGGGTGGCTCGACCAGGCGCGAATCCGGGATCAGTGCGTGCAGGCGCTCGGAGGTCGCCCGGGTGTGGTACGGGTCGCTCGCCCCGCTCCGGAAGATGAGCGTGGGCACGGCCAGCGTCGACAACGTGGCGTCGGGCAGACCGGGTACGACCGCGCCCTGCTGGGGGCAGTAGGCCGCCATCCACCGCTCGAGGACCTAGATGAAGGCGGGCGTGTCCATCTCGAGCATGCGCTCGCGGTTGGAGGGGTTGCGATCGAGCACCTCGGCCCACTCCGGGAGCTCGACGACCGCCTCCATCCCGCCTTCCCAGGCCACCGCGGATCGACTCCCCGCAGTAGACGGTTCCGAGGGTCATCGACCCGAACACCCCGCCGGAGATCCACCACACGGCCAACCGGGCGGTCACGTCGGGATGACGGACCGCGGCGAGGAGCGAGACCCTCGCGCCGCCCGATCCGCCGACGACCGTGGCCGGCGCCATCCCGATCGCCCGCAGCAGGCCGGCGAGCCGGTCGGCCTGCATCTCCGACTCGGACGGACCGGTGAAGCACACGTCCGACGCACCGGTGTTGGGCCGGTCCCAGATGAGGACCCGTCGGCCGGCGTCGGCCAGCGCCTCGGCGAGCTCGCGCACCCCTGCGGCGTCCTTGGCGAACCGCCCGCCGGGCGTCAGCACCCAAGGGTCGCCGTCGCCGACGATCTCGTAGGCGATCGCCGTACCGTCGATCTCGGCCGTCTCCATGTGACCTCCCGGGCGGTGTCCCGTTGCCGCGCCCGGGTCGACAATTAGCATCACCGTCGGGACGGCGCCGAACCCGACGGCGACCGGGTGCCCGACGGCAGTACCGACGGCAGTACCGACGGCAGTACCGACGGCAGTACCGACGGCAGTACCGACGGCAGTCCCGACGGCAGTGAGGTGACTGCACATGACCGACACGCTCGAGCCGGTCAGGGTGATCGACGCGGACACCCACCTCACGGAAGCCCACGATCTCTGGACGAAGCGCGCGCCTGTCGCCTACAGGGACCGCGTCCCCCACGTGACCAGGATCGACGGCAACGCGACCTGGGTGGTCGAGGACGACGTCGTGCTGGGGCGTGCCGGGGCCGGCGGCGTCATCGACCGGCGTGGCAGGAAGGGACGGTCGTTCGAAGGGCTCTACGAGTGGGAGATCGAGCAGGCCCACGCCGCGGCCTACGACCCCAAAGCCCGCCTCGAGCTGCTCGACGAGACCGGGATCTGGGCGCAGATCATCTTTCCCGGAGTGGTCGGCCTCGGCGGCCAGTCGCTGGCGGAGACGGTCGAGGACGAGGCGCTGCGGCGGCTCTGCGTCGAGATCTTCAACGACGCGAGCGCCGAGCTGCAGGCCGACTCGGGCGACCGGCTGCTGCCGATGGCGATCCTCCCGGCCTGGGACGTCGGCGGCCTGCGTGCGCGGAGACCGAGCGCGCCGCCGGCCTCGGGCTCCGCGGCGTCAACATCACCTCGGACCCCCAGGACCTCGGAGCACCCGACCTCGCCCACCGGGCCTGGGACCCGCTCTGGGAGGTGTGCAGCTCGCTCTCCATGCCGGTGCACTTCCACATCGGAGCGAGCCTGACCACCATGAATTACTTCGGCACCTATCCGTGGGACTCCCACGACGACGACACCAAGCTCGCCATCGGGGGGACACTGCTGTTCATCGGGAACGCCCGGGTCGTGGTCAACATCATCTGCTCGGGGATGCTCGACCGGTTCCCGGAGCTCAAGATCGTCTCGGTCGAGAGCGGAACCGGCTGGATCCCGTTCATCCTCGAGGCGCTCGACTACGAGATGGAGGAGAACGCGCCGGTGGCAAAGGCCGAGCTGTCGCTCCTGCCCTCCGAGTACTTCAAGCGCCAGATCTACGCGACGACCTGGTTCGAGCACACCAACCTCGGCGACGCTGATCGACTCGGTCGGTGAGGACAACATCATGTTCGAGACCGACTTCCCGCACCCGACCTGCCTCTACCCCGACCCGCTCAAGACGGCCGACGCGAACATGCGCGACCTCGACCCGGTCGGTCAAGCGCAAGATCCTCGGCGACAACGGCGTCCGCCTCTACCGGCTCTGAACCGTCGAGCCGCGCGGGCTGTCGCGAAGTGGCACTCCGAGCGACCCGATGAGTCCCGCGGCCCCGTGCCACCAGATCGCACCGGACACGACCGACCCGGTGCACCGAGTCGAGCCCCGGTGACCGGGGGTCGGCTCGATCCCCACCACGAGGACGAGGAGACCACATGCGCCTCACGCTCCACACCTTCCTCACCCTCGACGGGGTCATGCAGGCCCCGGGGGACCGACCGAAGATCTCGACGGGGAGTTCGAGCACGGTGGCTGGTCGATCCCTACGGCGACGAGCGAGTTCGGCGCAGCGATGGCCGGCTGGTTCGCCGATGCCGACGCGTTCCTCCTCGGGCGCCGGACCTACCAGATCTTCAGATCCCACTGGCCGCTGGTCACCGATCCAGACAACCCCATCGCGCAGGCCTCAACCGCCTTCCCAAGTACGTCGCGTCGAGGACGCTCGAGTCGGTCGTAGTGGGAGGGCGCAGCCTGCTCGGGGCGACGTGGGCCGACAGGTCGCCGAGCTCAAGGGACGACCGGGCAGGCGAACTGCAGGTGCACGGCAGCGGCGATCTCGCCCAGACCCTGATCGACCACGACCTCGTGGACGAGTACCGCCTGCTGACCTTCCCGGTGCGTCTCGGCTCCGGCAAGCAGCTGTTCCGCAGGGGACTGCCGGCGCGTGCGCTCCGCCTCACCGGAACCCGCACGAGCGCCACGGGCGTCGTGATGGCCACCTACGTACCGGACGGACCCCCTCGCCACGGCTCCTACGCGCTCGACCCGTCCTGAGCCCGAAGGCCGTCGGCGGTCGGGTCGGAGCCGACCGGCTGCGCTCAACTGCATGCGTGCCGGCCCACCTGGCAGACTCGGCCCGTGCACCCCGGGGGATGGGGCGCGAGAGTGACCGACGCAGGTGGTCACGAGTGAGCTGACCCACGGCGGGGACCGCTCGGGCAGGCTCGCGCGCGGGGTCGGACCCTCGTGCCGGTCGCGGCCGTCGTCGCCGTCCAGCTGCTGTTCTTTCCGATGCCCGTCGGACTCTGGTTGCGGGGCATCGTCCTCGGGCTCCTCGGATCGCTCATGGCCATCGGGCTCGCCATCGTCTACCGGCTGAACAAGGTGGTGAACTTCGCGCAGGGCGACCTCGGAGCCGCACCGGCGGTGCTCGCCTTCGGGCTCGTCGCGCTGAGCGGCGTCGACTACTTCCTCGGCCTGCTCACCGGCCTCGTCGCGGTCCTCGTGCTCACCGTCGCCGTCGAAGTCCTGGTCGTCCGCCGGTTCGTCCGCGGCACCGCGGCTCGTGCTCACGGTCGCCACCATCGGCCTCTCCCAGCTTCTCGTCGTCGTTCAGCTCGTCATCCCGCGCATCTGGGGCGTGACGCCGATCGGCACGGCCTCGATCAGCCTGCCCTGGCACGCCGCGCTCACCGTCGGTCCGGTGATCCTCGACCAGAACGATCTGGTCGCGGCTGGTGGTCTCGATCGTCTGCCTCGCCGCCATCGCCCTCTGGTTCGCGAGGACCGACGTCGGGCATCGCCGTCCGGGCAACGGGTGACCGGCGAGATCGCGCCGCGATGCTCGGGATCCCGGTCAACCGGCTGCAGACCATGACCTGGACGGTCGCCGGAACGCTCTCGTTCCTGAGTGTCTTCTTCAAGGCGGCAATCGTCGGCCTGCCGCTCGATCCGACCTTCAGCCTGACCGCCCTCGGTCACCGCGCTGGCGGCATTGGCCCTCGGTGGATTCAGCGACCTGCCAGTCAGTCGCCGCCTCCGCGATCGCCCTCGGCGTCCTCGAAGAAGGGGTGGCCTGGAACGAGGCCACCGATCCGGTGCTCGTCCTGGCGGTCCTCGCCGCAGTGGTGCTCGGCGCGGTGTGCGTGCGACAGCTGATCGCCGGACCCGGGCTCCGCGAGTCGGGCTCCGGGTGGACGCTCGTCGGGAGGCGTGCGCGAGACGCCGGAGCGAACTGCGCGGGCTGCCTGGCGTACCGGGTCGGGACGCCGGCTGGGCCGCTGTGCCTCGTCGCCGGCGGCCGCCACCCTGCCGCTGTGGCTGGGACCCGGTCAGCTCATCGACCTGTCCACCTTGGTGGTGCTGGCCGATCGTGGGTTGCTCGCTCGTCGTGCTCACCGGCTGGTCCGGCCAGGTCAGCCTCGGACAGATGTCCTTCGCCGCGGTCGGCGCCACGCTCGCGGCGCGTCGCCGTCCTCGACTGGCACTGGGACCTCAGCCTGGCGCTCCTGCTGGCGGGGACGGGCGCCGCGGCGACTGCGGCGCTGTCGGGATCCCCACGCTCCGGCTCGACGGCGATCTTCGTCGCGGTGACCACCCTCGCATTCGGCCTTGCTGCGTCGGGCTACCTGCTCGACCGCGCCGAGTTCTCGTGGATCCCGAAGGGCGACGATCGTCGACCCCCGGCTGTTCGGGGTGACCATCGGCTCCGAGGCCTCCGTCTTCGAGGTCTGCCTCGGTGTCGGCTGCTCGTGCTGATCGGACTGCGCGGACTGCGCCACAGCCGGGTCGGCCGTGTGCTCCGGGCACTCCAGTCGAACCAACGTGCGGCCGCCGGCTACGGGGTGCGGTCGCCCAGGGCCAAGCTGTGCGGGTTCGCCATCTCCGGGCTTCGTCGCCGGATTGGCCGGCTGCCTCTTGGTGGTGGTCGACCAGCAGTACAGCGAGATCCCCTTCACCGTCCCGGTCAGCCTCACCGTCTTCGCCGCGACCGTCGGTGGGCGGCTCGGACTCGCCGCTCGGGGCGGTCTCGGTGCCGCGCTCGGTCGAGGGCAGCGTGCTCTTCCTCCCTCCGAGCTGGCAGCAGCTTCCCTCCGCTCTCGGCGTGCTGGCGTGCTTCTGCCTTCCCCGGCGGCGTCGCCGAGCTCTGGTCTTCGACGGGCGCGACGCGCTCCTCGCACGGCTCGCCCGCCGCGGACCGAGGGCACCGAGCGACGCCGGTCCTGCGCCCGCCCGGACGCCGCTCGGCGCCGGCGGCCGCGCCATGAGCGCGCGACTCTTGAAGCGGCTTCGCGGCGGGAGCGTCGCTGTTTCCCGCTCGCGGTGCTCTTCAGCATCGAGCTGCTCGACCAGGCAACCCAGAGCGCGTTCAACGTGCTCACTCCCAACGTGCGTGACGCGTTCCACCTCACCAACGCGGAGATCCTCCTCATCGTCGCGATCGCGGGCGCCGCCGCCCTGCCTGTGCACCGTGCCCGTGGCCCTGCTGGGCGGACCGCGGGGTCCGGGTCCGGATCGCCCTCATCGGGGCGGCGCTCTGCGCGGCCTTCTCCTTCGCGGTCGGGTCTCGCTCCCGGCGTCGATCGTCGCCACGATCATGCTGGCGGGCGTGTCGATGGGTCAGGCGGTGATCTTCCCGACCCACAACTCGCTGCTCGCCGACTACTACCCGGTCAGGGCGCGGCCGCGGGTCTACTCCGCCCACCGTGCCGGCGTCGCCCTCGGCGCCATCGTCGGCGTGCTGCTCGGTGCGGGGCTCGCGACAGTTTTCACCTGGCGCGCGCCCTTCCTCTTCTTCGCGGTGCCCATCGCCCTGGTCGTCGTCCTCGTCGGCCTCCGCCTCCGCGAACCGCGTCGCGGCCATCACGAGCGGCTGGCGCTCGCCGAACAGATGGTCGCCTCCGAACGCGGGAGGGCGCCGGGTCGGCGACAACGGCGGTCGGAGGGCGACACGCCCTCGGCGCCACGTCCCCGCGCCCGCGGACCGGATACGGGCTCCGACCCGCCCGAGGAGGTGCCGACCCACGAGCTTCGGCGAGGCGTGGCGGATGGTGTGGAAGATCGGCGTGCTGCGGCGGATCTTCTACGCGCTGCCGCTTCTGGCGGCGGCCATCGTCGGCTTCGTCTCGCTGGCCTCGCTCCAGTACCAGACCACGTTCCACCTCGACGCCGTCGAGCGCGCCTACCTGGTCGCGCCGGTGCAGGTCTTCGACGTCGTCGGCCTGGTGATCGGCGCCGACCATCGCGACCCGGCTGGCCGCGAGCAGGGCATGCGCCGGGTGTTCTCCATGCTCGGGGTCGCGGCGCTGCTCGCCGCCGGCGTTCCTGGTGCTGTTCGCGCTGGCACCGAACGGTCCCGGTCGCCTTCGTCGGCAACGCCGGCATCGACGCGTCGCTGGCGGTGGTCGGGCCCGGCGTGCTCGCCGCGCTCTCGCTCGCCATCCCCGCCAGTGCCCGGTCGATCGGCTTCTCCGATCGGCGCACTGTTCGTGCTCCCCGGGCTCGTCCTGCTGCCGATCGTCGGGGCGATCGGCGACCGCATCGGGCTTCGCTACGGCCTGCTCGTCATGGTGCCGGTCTTCGTCCTCGGCGGACTCATCGTCGCCAGTGCCGGCCGGCTCATCGACGCCGACGTGCGCGACGTCTGGGTCGTGGATGCAGACGCGGGCCCGATGCTCGCCGACCGCCGGGCCGGCAGGCTGCCGCTGCTGTCGGTCCGCGACCTCGAGGTCGGCCTACGACGGCGTCACCGTGCTCCGCGAGGTGGCCATCGACGATCGCCGAGGGCGAGATCGTCGCGATCATCGGGACCAACGGCGCCGGCAAGTCGACCCTGCTCCGCGCGATCGGCGGCGTGGTCGAGGCGGATCGCGGGCGCCGTCGTCTTCGACGGCCGGGACATCACCCACGTCCCCCCCGACGAGATCGCCCGGCTGGGCGATCGCCCAGGTGCCCGGAGGAGAGGGGGTCTTCGCCTCGCTCACCGTTGCGGAGAACCTCCGGTCGGCCGCGTGGCAGCGGCGCCGAGAGGCCGCACACGACGCGCGAGCCGCTCGCGCACGTCTTCGACCTCTTCCCCGTGCTCGGCCGGAGCGGCGGCACCGAGCGGGCGGCCAACCTCTCGGGCGGTCAGCAGCAGCAGCTGGCCCTGGCCATGGCGCTGCTGGCGCGGCCGAAGCTCCTCCTGGTCGACGAGCTCTCCCTCGGCCTGGCACCGATCGTGGTCGAGCAGCTGTTCCGCTCCCTCGAGGAGCTCCGTTCGGCAGGCACCGCCGTCGTCCTCGTCGAGCAGTCGGTCAACCTGGCCGTCGCGATCGCCGACCGGGTGATCGTCATGGACAACGGCGCCGTCCGGTTCGCCGGCTCGGCCGAAGAAGTCGCCGGCCGGCCCGAGCTGCTCCGGTCGATCTACCTCCGCGGAGCCGCCGAGGGACTCGGCACCACCGGGGACGTTTCGCACGCCGCCGTCGTGCACGAGCTCGCAGGGAACGGACGCGCAGGCGTCGCGGGGCACCGCGCGCTGCCTGCGATCGAGGTCCGCGAGGCCTCGATCGCGTTCGGCGGCATCGTGGCGCTCGCCCACGTGAGCCTCGCAGCCGCACCCGGCGAGACGCTCGGTGTCATCGGCCCGAACGGTGCCGGCAAGACGACCCTGTTCGACGTCGTCTCCGGCTTTTCGGCACCCGACGCCGGCCGTGTGCTGTTGCACGGCATCGACGTGACCGGTCGCTCGCCGTCCGTGCGCGCCAGGCTCGGCCTCGGACGTTCGTTCCAGGACTCGCGCCTCTTCGCCGGTCTGACAGTCACCGAGACACTCGCCGTGGCCTTCGAGCGCTTCGTCGACGTGGCCGACCCGTTCAACGCGGTGCTCCGCCTGCCGGTCCAGATCGACACCGAGACGGCGATCGCCCGGCGGGTGGACGAGCTCATCGAGCTGTTCGGGCTGGGGCACCTCCGTCACAAGCTGGTGAGCGAGCTCTCGACGGGCTCGCGCCGTCTGGTCGATCTGGCCGGGGTGATGGCGCATCGGCCCGACGTCTTGATGCTCGACGAACCCTCCTCGGGGGTCGCCCAGCGTGAGGTCGAGGCGATGGTCGAGGTGCTCGGGCGGGTCCGCGCCCATCTGTCGGCGACGCTCCTCGTCGTCGAGCACGACATCGCGTTCATCTCGGAGCTCGCGGATCGCCTGGTCGCGCTCGACCGAGGCAGCGTCCTCGCCGCGGGTACGCCGGCAGAGGTGCTCTCGTCACCCGCAGTCGGCGAGGCGTTCCTCGGGAGCGACGTTTCCCGACCGTTCCGGGCCGTCTCCGTCCGCCGGTCCGGTGCACCGGAGGGCGCGGCACCATGAACGGACCGGACGGCGAGAAGACGGCTCGCACCGCTACCGCCGGCGGTCCCGAGCGCCCCTGGCCCCGAGTGGGGCGGCTCCGCCGCTACGGACCGGTCGCGCTGGTGCTCGTCCTGCTGGTCGGCGCGGGGGTGATCGCCACGGTCGAGGGGCGAAGTGGTGCCCGCACGTCGAGCTCGACCGCTCGGACACCGTCGGTCGCCGGCACCTCGGTGCCCCTCACCTACGCGGCCGCCACGAAGGAAGGGCGGGTGGGCGACGAGCGGTGGAGTCCCGAGTGCGACCGGTCCACCGGGCGGCTGAAGGTCCCGAGCGTCTACGCACCGCCGTGCGTGCCGCTCTTCGCCGGCGACAACGGGGGCGCGACCTCGAGCGGTGTCACCGGCACCACCATCAACCTCGTCTACTACCAGCCGCCACCGGGTGACCTCGTCTCCGCCATCCAGGGCGTCGCCGGAACCCCGCAGACCAATTTCGCGACCGCCCAGGCCTACGTCGACATGCTCGACCACGTGCTCGAGCTCTACGGGCGGCACGTGAACCTGATCGACTTCAACGCGAGCGGCACCAGCACCGACACGGTCGCGGCCCAGGCGGACGCGGTGAAGGTCGCCGACCAGCTCCACGCCTTCGCGTCGATCAACGGCCCGGCCCAGACGGCGGTCTACGCCGACACCCTCGCCCGCCTGCACGTCCTCTGCTTCTCCTGCGGGCTCGGCTCCACCTACTCGGGCTACCAGAAGGACGCTCCCTACCTGTGGGCCGACCTGCCGGTCGCCGACAGCCTGCTCGACGTCGCCTGGAGCTACGTGATCGACCAGCTCAACGGCCACGACGCGACTTGGGCCGGCGACCCGTCCTTCCGCCACCGCCGGCGGCTCTTCGCGGTCGTGCACTACGACCAGAACCCGCCGATCTACGGGACGATCACGAAGAAGCTCACCCAGCGCTTCGTCGACGCGCACGTCAACGCGGTCCCGACCGCGTTCAGCTACCTGCTCGATCTCGCCACGCTCCCCGACCAGGCCGCGACGATCGCGGCCAAGCTCAAGGCCTCCGGCGCCACGACGGTCGTCTTCGCGGGTGACCCGATCATGCCGATCTACCTGACCAAGGCGTGCGCGGCCATCGGCTACTACCCCGAATGGGTGATCACCGGCACCGTGTTCACCGACAGCTCCACCCTCGGGCGCTACTACGACCAGAAGGAATGGGCGCACGCGTTCGGCATCTCGAGCCTCCCGGTGCCCTCGCCGATCCAGTCGAGCGACGGCTACCGGCTCTACCACTGGTGGTACGGAGCCGGGGCGTCTCCCCCCTCGCCGCAGCTCCCGAACGTGCTCCTCCCTCCGCTGCTGCTGTTCTTCGACGGGGTCGAGCTCGCCGGGCCACACCTCACACCACAGTCGTTCGCGAAGGGGCTCTTCGGGGCGCCTCCCGCCGGCGGCGGCCCGACGACCCCGCTCCAGGCCTTCGGCAACCAGGGGGCGGCGCCGCTGCCGAGCTACACCGTGCCGGCCGACTACACCTACATCTGGTACGACGCGGCCGCGAAGGGCACCGACGAAGAGGGGACCGACGGCTCGGGGCTCATCGAGTACGTCGACGGGGGCAAGCGGTACTCGGACCGGTCGGTTCCGGGTCAACCCGTGCCCATGTTCTCGCCAGCGGGTGCGGTGACCCAGTACCCGACGCCGCCGGCCGGCAGCCGTCCGCCGAGCTACCCGCCGTGGCCGGGATCGCCTGCGGCAGGATCCTGACCTTCTGGGTCCGCGGCGGGTCGGGAACGAAGCTCGATCCCGCGGCCCGCGAGCAGTTCCTCGAGGTGGGAGCGCTCGGCCTCGGGACGGCCGAAGTCGGCCGCCGAGCAGTCGATGCCGACGCGCCGGCAGTACCGGATCAGCGCGGTGTCGTAGGCGAGCTGATCCGCGAGGCGGCCCGCTGCGCTGCCCGGCCGGCGCTCCGCGGTGCGCGGGTTGCCGACGAGCGAGCGCAGTCGACGGAGCTCGCCGAGTTGCTCGTCCGCCTCCTCGCCGCGCCCCTCGCGGTCGCCCCGGGCGACCGGGTCGGCCGGGGCGTCCACATCGACCTCTTCCTTCGAGGAAAGGATCAGGAGCTCGGAGTAGATCGGCATCGTGCTGCCAGCGTCGCAGGAGCCGCACTGCCGGAAACAGGGTCGAAAGACAGGTGTTCGGAGGCGCCGAGGCATCCGCCCGCACCGGGATTGTCGGCGCCGTTGCCGCGGATCAGAGGGATGGGACCTTCGGCCCGGAGCGGAAGGACTTTCGACCCTGTGACGGGCTCCCCGATCCCTCCACGATGGGAGGTGAGCCCACCAGACCCGGAGGGCACGGACAAGGAGATGATCTCGTGAAGAGAAAGACACTCGACCTGATCCTCACACTGATCGGTGCGGTCATGACGGTCGTGCTGGTCGTCGCCGGCGGCCTCCTCTTGTGGGGCTCGAACTTCGCCAACGACAATGTGCACAATCAGCTGGCCCAGCAGCAGATCTACTTCCCGACCCAGGCGGCGCTCTCGCACGCAAAGGCGGGGACCGAGATCACGCCGCAGATGCTCCCCTACCTGGAGCCGTATGCCGGGCAGCAGGTGCTCACCGGCGCACAGGCTGAGACCTACGCCGACCACTTCATCGCCTACCACCTGTACGCGATGCCCTACCACGGTGTGTACGCGAACGTGAGCGCAGCGGCACGGGCAGCTCCGACCAACCAGAAGCTGGCACAGGAAGTGCAGACGACCTTCCAGGGCACGACCCTGCGAGGCCTGCTCCTCGAGGCCTATGCCTTCTCGAAGTTCGGCGAGATCGCGTTCATCGCGTCGATCGCCTCCTTCGTGCTCGCCGGCCTCATGCTGGTCCTCACGATCCTCGGCCTGGTCCACTACCGCCGGGTACCCGTGAGCGTCGAGTTCCCGAAGCAGCATTCGGACACGGTGCCGCAGGCCGCCTGAGCGGCCCGGCAGTCGCGCACCGCCCGTCCGGGTCTCCCGGGCGGGCGGTGTCGCGTCCGGGCTCTGGTAGCGGACCCGATCCGCGATGCCGATGAATCGCCGGAGGCATGCCGTCCATCGGGGCCGAAGGAGGCCCCCGCCGAGGGTTGTCCCGGCGGGGCCCGCCTCGTCTACCGACCGGTCAGGTCAGTGACCCGAACCGTTGCCGGCGTCGGTGGAGCCGGTCTGGCCGGTCGAGCCCGAGACGGCCGACGAGCCGGACTGGGTGCCCTTGTGGCCCCACGGCCCGCCGTCCGACATCAGACTCGGACCAAACGACCCCCCAAGGCGGTTGAACGACGGAGCGGCATGCGCCGGCCGTGGGCCCGATCAGGCGAAGGCCGGCAGGACCTCGTGCTCGAAGAGCCGCAGGCTCTGCCAGGCGAGGTGCGGGGGAATCCCGCCGCACATCGGGTGGAAGACGGTGAAGGGGACCGGCGTCGCCTTCATCTCCGCGACGAAGACCTCGGGGGTGAGCACCCGGTATCGGCCCGTCGACCGCAGGGTTTCGGCATCCTCGATCGGGTGATAGCCGGTGGCGACACCCGACTCGGGCTGCCAGGCCGCGTAGGCGTTGTTCTCGTACAGGAAGAACGGCGAGAGCTGCTCCCAGCCGGCATCGGGATCGTCGGCGAGCACCACCAGGCTCGAGCCCCCGATCGCCCACGGCCCCGGGTCTGCCTTCCCGAGGACGATCATCTCGTCGCGGTAGAAGGCCCACACGCTCGGATCGGAGGGGACGAAGCCGTCCGCGATGCGTGCTGCGCGCCGCGCAGCGGGCTCGCTGCTTCCACCGAGCAGCACCCCCGGACCATCCGGCCGGAACGGAGCGGGCGTGATCCGCACCGTCCGCCCCCGGAACTCGAACGGCTCGCCGGTGAAGGCCGACTTGAGGGTGGCGACCATCTCGGTCACCCGTCGCGGGCGCTCGCTGATCGGGACCCCGAACATCTCGAATTCCTGCTCCGCGTAGCCGCCGGCCACGATGACGTCCACCCGGCCCTCGCTCAGATGGTCGAGCACGGCGAGGTCCTCGGCGACCCGCAGCGGATCGTTGAAGGGTGCGATCAGTGCGGCGATCGTGAACCGGATCTGCTCGGTCCGGGCGGCCATCGCCGCGACGAGCGGCACCGGGCTCGGCAGATACCCGTCGGCAGACCCGTGGTGCTCACAGACCGCGACACTGACACCACCGAGGCGGTCCGCCCACTCGGCCATCCCGAGGGCGGCCGAGTACCGCTCGGCCATGGTCGTCCCGGCGAACGGCGGGTTGCGGAAGTCGAACCTCAGCCCGAACAGCACCACTCACCCTTTCCGTCGGCGGCCGGGTCCCGGCTGCTTCGAATCCTCGACAGCGTCGCATCGTCGGCGGCGCCGATCTCCTCTGGTCCTGTCACCGGGGCAGTCTGTCCGCCGCGTGCCAGCTCCTCGCGGAGGACCCGCCGGAGGAGCTTGCCGGTCTCGTTGTGCGGTAGCTCGTCGTAGAACCCCACCACGACGGGGGCACGCGCCGACCGCAACTGTTCGCGCACCCAGTCTCCGAGCGCGCTGGGCGCCACCTCGGCACCCGGTTCGAGCACCACGGCCGCGGCAGGGGACTCCCCCCACTCGTCGTCGGGGACGCCGACCACGGCCGCGTCCAGGACCGCCGGATGCTCGAGGAGGACCGACTCGATCTCTCCGGGAGAGATGTTCTCGCCCCCCCGCACGATGACGTCGTCGAGCCGCCCTTCGACGAAGAGGAAGCCATCCTCGTCCAGACGGCCGGCGTCGTTCGTTGCGAACCACCCGTCCGCGGCGGGCGCGGCCGCCCCCTCGTACTCCCCTGCGATCTGCTCTCCGCGGACGTAGATCTCCCCGCTCGCGCCCGCGGGCAGCACCGTGCCGTCGGGACCGCGGACCTCGAGCTCGAGGGTCGGCAGCGGCCGCCCCACCGAGCCGAGCCGGGCACGCACCACCGGGTCCTCGCTGGCCCGGGCGAGCCGGTGGTCGTCGGGACCGAGCACCGAAATGGTGGAGCTCGTCTCGGTGAGCCCGTACGCGTTGACGAAACCCACATGGGGCAGCAGCGACATGGCCCGTTCCACCACCGCCGTCGGCATCCGTCCGCCCCCGTAGGAGAGGTGCGCCAGGGCGGGAAGCTCCGCGCCCGATTCCTCGACGGCGTCGAGGATCCGACCGAGCATGGTGGGGACGACCATGGCGTGGGTGATCGCCTCGCGCCGGGCGACCTCGACCCAGTCCTTCGGATCGAACTGGCCCAGGTACACGATGCGCCGCCCCACGTAAGTGCTCGAGAGCACGGCGGCGAGACCGGCCACGTGGTATGGCGGCACGCTCACCAGCGCGGCCTCCTCGGGACCCGCGGACAGGAACTCGAGAGTGGTCAGGACATAGGTCACGAGATGGCGGTGGCGGAGGAGGGCGGCCTTGGGCTCACCTGTGGTGCCACTGGTGAAGAGCCAGATGGCCACCTCGTCGGGACTGGCCGCGTCACCGGCTGCCGCCTCCGTCGCGGCGGTGCGCTCCTCGAAGGCAAACCCGTCGAGGACGTCCACCTTTTCGAGCCCCTCGAGGCGTCGTCGCTGCGCGTCCGCCACGACGAGGGCGGGCGCGATCCGCGACGCCACCGAGCGGAGGCGCTCGTCCGCCAGCCGGTAGTTGATCGGGACGAGGGGGACCCCGGCGAGGGCGGTCGCGAACACCAGGACGGGGAGGAGCTCCGAGTTGGTCCCGAGGAAGCCGACCCGTGCCGCGCCCGAGCTCCGGATCAGCCCGGCGGCACGCTGCGCCCGCTCGAGCAGCGCTCGATAGCTCATGCCCGCCGACCGCGGACCGACCGCGGTGCGCTCCCCTGCCCCCTCGGCAGCCATCTCGAGGAGCATCGCGGTGTTCATCGGCGCTCGGCCTCACGACCGGTAGGCGGCGGTGAAGGAGGCGGCGGGACGCCCCCCAGCTGTGTGGTCACGAGGAGGCGGACACCGTCTTGCCCGGGATGACCGTGCCGCAGATCGGGTCCGCGTTGGCGACGAGCCCGAAGGTCGAGCCGGAGAGCTTGGTGACCCAGAAGCAGTTGTCGACCCCGAGCACCGCGTTGTGGCGCTGGCCGAGGTCCAGGGTGTGACTGCCGAAGAGCCCGGCGGCGGTGAAGGCGTGGATCCCCGACAGACTGGTGATGAGCGCGGCCTGGCTGGGATTCGAGCCGGCCCCCTGCAGGCCCTGGACGAGCATGGCGACCGAGGTGTATCCGATGTACTCGGCGTAGGTCGGGTCGTGGGTGACGCCGGCTGCCTTCAGGGCGTTCTGGAACTGCTGGGTCGCGGCGGTGTGCATCTCGACCGGCTCGAACGAGGCCAGGAAGTAGACGTCCTGGGCGGCCTGGAGCGCCCCCGGGCCGGCCTGTTCGAGATCGCCGCCGTACCCGGTGGGCAACAGCGCGACCTTGGGGTTGGCGCCGGCCTGCCGGAGCGCGGCCACGAGGGCGAAGGCGGTGTTGGGGTCCGTCTCGGTCTCGATCCCGTTCACACCGGCCGACTTCATCGCCAACGCCACCGGCGCGACGTTGGTGCTGCCGAACGGAAAGCTGGAGTTCACGTAGCCCGCCTTCAGCCCGGCGTGCTCCGCGGAAGCGGCCGTCGCCTTGGCCGCCTCGGAGGAGGCGGGCGCCACGCTGTAGCCGAGGGTCCCGACGTTGGTCACGCCCTCCATCTTGAAGAACTGCCCCGGTGTGGTCGCGACCTTGGTGGTGTCGAGCGGGCCGAAGACAGAGAACATGTTCTTCGAGGTGATCCACTCGGGTCCGTCCTCTGCGGCCCCGATCACCGGGATGTTGTGCGCGGTGAGGTAGGGCGCGGCCCCGAAGGTCAGCGCGGACACGGCGATCACCGCGAACACATGATCCTGCTCGACGAGCTGTTGCGCCGCGGTGAGCGCGCCCGACGGCGACGTGCCGGTGTCGGCGACCACGTATTTGATGGTGTATCCCTGCTTGGATGCCACCACCGCGCCAGCCTGCACACCCATCGGGCTCGTCTTGTTGCCCGACGCGGCGGGGCCGGTCAGGTCGGTCAGGATGCCGACGGTGTAGGTGTGGCTTCCGCCGCCCGAGCCCGAGGTCGTCGAGCTCCCCGAACTGCTCGGGCTCGAGCTGCACGCGGCGGCGAGGACGACGACCGCTGCCATCGGTGCGAGCCATCGCAGGGGCCTCGTATGCCGGAGCGCCGTCCGCGGGCGCCTCGCCGCGTTGCTCGTCGGGATGGCCGTCTCGGTGCGGTGCATGGGAACTCGGTCCTCCGTTCGTCGGGATCTGGGGTCTATCGGGTCGCTGCGGTCGTCTTCGTCGACGCCGCCCCTGTCGGGAGCGGACACACGGTGGGTCGCAGGGGCAGAGCATCCTCTCATTCCGCCGCCGCCATCGCCTCGCCGAAATAGTGGTGGAGCACCTCGCCGTGCGCGTCCGCGGCCTGCCCGCTCCAGACCAGTTCGCCACGCTGGAGCACCAGGCAGTCGTCGGCGAAGTCGAGGGCGCGGTGGACGTACTGCTCGATCATGACGACGGTGACCCCGGCGTCCCTGGCACGGGTCAGGCCGTCGAAGACCATGTCGACGACGGTGGGTGCAAGACCGAGCGACAGCTCGTCGGCGACGAGGATCCGTGGGAACGCGGCGAGCGCCCGGGCGAGCGAGAGCATCTGCTGCTCGCCGCCCGACAGCAGACGCGCGGGGAGGCGGCGGCGGGCCGCCAGCACCGGGAAGAGCTCGAGCGAACGCTCGACCGCGTCCTTCCGTGCCTGCCGGTCCGCCAAAGGGCGTGCCGCCATCCGGAGGTTGTCCGTCACGGTGAGGGTCCGGAACACGCCACGAGTCTCGGGCAGGTACACGAGACCCTCCTTCCGGACCCGATGGGGCGACCAACCGTCGATCGCCGTGCCGCCGAGCGTGATCCGTCCTCCCGCCGGACGGACCAGCCCTGAGATCGCGCGCGCGAGGCTGGTCTTGCCGGCCCCGTTGGCACCGAGGACCGTCAGGGCCCTGCCGGCTCCCACTTCGAAGGACACGCCGGAGAGTGCGGTCGCCTCGCCGTAGCGGACCGAGAGGTTCTCGACCGACAGGGCTACGCCCTCGCCGTCCGCACCCTGGTCGGCGACTCGTGGTGCGGCAGCGCGAGGCGACGAGGGACGAGCGGCTGCGCTCGGTGGTGCGGGGACGGCGCCCGATCCACCCGCTCCTTGGCCGTGCTCCTGCGGCGTGTGCTCCTGCGGCGCGTGCTCCTGCGGCGTGTGCTCCAGCCGCGTGTCGCCGTCGGAGAGGTGCTCGCCGAGATAGGCGGCCTGCACGTTCGGATCCACCCGGATCGCGGGCGGCGACCCGCTCGCGATGAGGATGCCGAAGTCGAGGACGTGCACGGCGCTGCACAGCCGCATCACCAGATCCACGTCGTGCTCGACGAGCAGCACCGACAGACGGCGCTCACCGGTCACCCGGCGAAGGGTGCGCTCGAACTGCTGCGTCTCGGACGAGTCGAGCCCCGACGACGGCTCGTCGAGGAGGAGCACCGTGGGCGACGCGGCGAGCGCGCGGCCGAGCTCGACCAGCCGGGCCGACCCGAGCGGGAGCCCCAGGGCGGGGCGACCGGCGATCGGACCGAGCCCGAGCAGTTCGACGAGCTCGTCGACGACAGCCCGCTCGGAAGGATCGGCCCGGTGGAGGCTGCCCATCGTGAACAGGTCCGACCAGGTCCGCCGTGGGGCGTGCTTCGCCCGGTACGCGAGCACCAGGTGCTCGCGCACCGTCAGACCCGCGAAGACCTCGGGATGCTGGAAGGTGCGGGACAACCCCCGCGCGGCACGCTGCTGGGGCCGCGCGCGGGTGATGTCGGCACCGTCCAAGGTCACCGTGCCCCTCGTCGGGTGCACGAGCCCCGACAGGACGCCGAAGAGCGTGCTCTTGCCGGCGCCGTTCGGGCCGACCAGACCGACGATCGACGAGGGCGGCACCGCGAGCGAGACCCTGTCGACCGCGGAGACGCCTCCGTAGTGCACGGTCACGCCCGTGCAGGCGAGACGCGCCACCTCCTGCGGAGCGGATCCGTCGGTCGCGGCCGTCACAGGGACGCACCCTTCGAACCGGGCGCTGTAATCCCGGCGGCGGCGACCGCAGGGGCCGGCGCGTCGTGACGCCGCTCATCGCTCGCCGCGGGACCGGGCCGCCCGTCGTGGTCCCGCAGGGAGGCCAGGCGCCCGGGGAGAAGCCGGAGCTGGCGCCCGAAGTGGAGCACCACACCCTCGGGGTGCCGCGCCACGCTGATCGCGCCGAGCCCGAACAACAGCGCGGGCACCTCCCACCACCGGCTCGGAAGGTAGGTCTGGAACACCCCGGGCAAGAGCGCGAATGCCAGCCCGCTCACCGCGGCGGCGGTGATCGAGCGCACGCCCATGGTCACGACCACCGCCAGCCAGACCAGGCCGGCGAAGGTCTCGTACGACTGCGGCTGCGCCACGTCCGCGTAGAGCGCGAGGAAGCCGCCCCCCACCGCGGCCACGAAGGCCGCCAGCGACCCGACGATGACCTTCACCTGCAGCACGCTGAGCCCGGAGGTGCGGGCGGCCGGCTCGCTGTCGCGCACCGCGCGCAGGGCCAACCCGCTGGTCGAGCGTCGCAGGTTCCAGATCAGGGCGGCGAAGACCAGGAACACCGCGAGCGCGAGGTAGGAGAACGCCAGGTTGCCGCTCGCGAAGGAAGGACGGTTGACGACCACCCCGATCCCGCCCTGGAGGAACCGGCTCCTGGTGAAGACGAGCGTCTCGACCAGGAGCCCGAAGCTCAGGGTGACGAGGGCCACGTAGAGGTCGCCGAGGCGGATGGTGAGCACACCGATGATCGCCCCGACGACCGCGGCGATCACGCCTCCGAGGACCAAGGCGAGCAAGACCGGCACGTGCCACACGGTGACGAATTGGGCGGCGGCAAGGGCCCCCGCACCGGCGAAGATGGTCTGGGAGAGCCAGAGCATTCCCCCCTCGCCGGTCACCACGGTGAAGGTGAGGAAGGTGATCGCGTAGCACAGCCCGAGTGCGACCAACCCCAGCCAGTAGGCCGCGCCATGGAACACGAGCGGCAACAGCGCGACGACCACCAGCGGGACCGCGCCGGCCGCTGCACCTCTGCCTGCCCGGTTGAGCGCCTCGGTGGCCACGTTGCCGGGGTCCTCGGTCGCCGGCCGGACCGCCTTGTCGAGCGGGCCGCCCGTGCTGGCGGGCTCGTGCACCGCGCCGGGGCGCACCGCGCTGATCAGCAGGAACACCAGGATGAAGGCGAACGGGATGCTCGGGATGAGCGCCGCGGTGAACGAGCTGTCCGGTGGCAGGTACTTCTGGATGACGTCGGTCACCACCCCCATGGCCAGCGAGATCGCCACGGCGGCGGTGAGCGAACGGAGTCGCGCGCTCACCACCGCGGCGAACGCGGCGGCCATCAGCGTGGTCATCCCGACGGTCGTCAATCCGTTGGTGGGCGCGACCAGGATGCCGGCGAGCCCGGCGAGCATCGAGCTGACCGCCCACACGCCGAGGGCCACACGACCCGGATTGAGCCCCGACAGCGACGCCATGGCCTCGGAGTCGACGGTGGCGCGCACCCACAGACCGACGTCGGTCAGGCGCAGCACCGCGGTGCCGGCGACGACGACGAAGAGAAGGAACCCGTAGGTGATCACCTGATCGGTGGTGACCGGTGTGCCGAGGAAGTGGTACGGCTGGTCGGTCGGGAGGGCGAGGCCTGGCGCGGAGGTGATGGTCTGGGTCCCGAAGCAGAGGTCGGCGACCGGGGGAAGCGCCACCGACAGTCCGATGGTGGCGACCACCTTGATGAGGGTCGACTGGCCCCGCAGGAAGCGGAAGAGCACCGCGTAGAGGACCACGCCCATCAGGGGCGCCATGACCAGCAGCGAGACCACTCCGGAGGACCAGGTGGTCCAGCCGTGCTGGGAATTGAGCCAGAAGTAGAACCGGGCGACCACGTAGGCCATCGACCCGAACGCGAAGTTGAGGACTCCCGACGAGACGTAGGTCACGACCAGTCCGGCCGACGCGATCGCGTAGATGGAGCCGAGCGCCAGACCGATCAGGACGTACTGGAGCATCCGGTCAGCCTCGGGAGTGCGAGGAGACCCCGTCGGCGGGGATGCCGGCGCCGCTGCTCGTGCCCGCCGGCCACGGGGAACGCTGGATCATCGGCCTCTCCCCCTTGCTCCTCGTCGGCGATCACGCTGCTCGGTCGTCGCGCCCCGGCGTCGGCACCATGGTCGTCGTGGTCGGTTCCCCCCGGGATCCGGCACGCGCCCGCACCGGCGGGAGTTCACAGTACCAATCTTGATGTCAGCGTCAAAACATGCCGGAAAGAGCCGGTGGCAGCTCCCCGGGCCCGGGTCGGCCACCCCGCGGCCTGCAGTGGAGCGGCCCGCAGCGGTGCGCGTCGGAAGGAGTGGGAAGGAGCGGCCGCCGGCGGCTCAGAGCGTCATCTCGAGCAGGAACTGTGCGGCCGGGGCGGCCGGCGCGTAGGACCCGGTGACGCCCGAGCTGATGTATCCGGCGTCGGTCACGAGCACCGTCCCGGTGATGCCGCGCGCCGCGTCGCTACAGAGGAAGACCAGCGGATACGCCTGCTCGAGCGGGGTGGACGCCTCGATGCCCACCTCCTTGCGGTAGTCGGCGCCGAACTCGAGCCAGAGGTCCTTGTTGGCCTGGGCGAGCGGCGTGTCGGTGGGGCCGGGGCAGATCGCGTTGATCCGGACACCGTCTTTCAGGAGCCCGAAGGCCTCGCGCGCCACGTACGCGCAGATCGCCATCTTGCTCCACATGTAGTCGGCGCGACCATGTTCCTCGATCCACCGCACCGCGCTGTCGAAGTCGGGGGTGTCGAGGTACTCCTTCAGCTTGGGGAGGTTGTTCTGCCACCCGAGCCCGGCAGCCGAGGAGATGAACCCGATCGCGGAGCCTCGGGGCAGCGCGCCCTTCGCCCGAAGCCGCTCGATCATGTACCGGTGGCCGATGAAGTTGACCTTTTCGATGCCCGGCGTGCCGTCGGCGACGCCGGCGCAGGAGAACAGGGCGTCGACGGGCCCGTCGATCGCGTCGAGGGCACCGTCGATCGATGCCGGATCGCCGAGGTCGAGGTGCACGGTCTTCGCACCGTCGAGGGTGACGTCTGCGAGGTCCATCGCCGTGACCCTCGCCCCCGCATCGAGTGCGAGCTGCGCGGTCGCGAATCCCATCCCCGTGGCGGCCCCCACCACCACCGCGTGCTTCCCGTCGTAGCGAAACGCCTCGAACATGCTGTGCTCCTCTCCCGGTCCGATGATCGGTCGTTCAGGCGACGACGCCGCGGACCTTCAGGTCCAGCGCCTCGTCGGCGTCGAGTCCCAGTTCGGCGAGGATCTCGTCCCCGTGCTCGTTGAAATCGGGTGCCCGCCCCGGTGCGGCCGGCTCCTCGTCGTACTGGACCGGCGCCGCGATCATCCGGAACGGCACGTCCTTCGCGGTGCGGCACTCTTGGACGTAGCCGTTCGCGAGGGCCTGCGGGTCCGACGCGGCCTCGAGGGTGTCCTGGACGACCGCCCACTGGCCGTCGAAGTCGGCCAGCCGCGAGCGCCACTCCTCGAGGGTGCGCCCACCGAAGGCCTCGCGCAGCAGGTCGGCGGCGTCCGCCCCGTTCTCGATGAGGGACACGTGGTCGGCGAAGCGCGGATCGGACACGAGGTCGCTCCGCTCGATCACCTCGCACATGCCCGGCCAGTACTTGCCGGCCTGGAGACAGGTGAAGGAGAGGAAATGCCCGTCCTTCGTCTCGTAGTTGCCGGTCAGCGGGTTCATGCTCCGATGGGTGGCCGGGGGAATCGAGAAGGGCATGTCGAGCAGAAGAGACAGGGCGATGGCCTGCCCCTGCGACCACAGGCCGGTGCCGAACAGCGAGACGTCGACGACGGTCGCCTCACCGGTGCGCTCGCGGTGGTAGAGGGCGCCCATGATTCCACCCGCGATGGTCATGGCGCCGATCGAATCGCCGAAACCGGGACCGGGCGGATTGGGGACGTGGTCGTCGCCGGGCCGCTTGACCCCCATGGCCACGCCCGCTCGCGCCCAGAAGGCGAGCGAGTCGTAGCTACCCTTGTTGGCGTCCGGTCCGCGCTCGCCCTGACCGCTCCCCCGCACGTAGATGATCCGCGGGTTGCGGGCACGGAGGTCCTCGACGTCGATGTGGAGCTTCGTCCTGACCCCGGCGAGCTTGTTGGTGAGGAAGACGTCCGAGCGCTCGGCGAGCTTGTAGAGGATCTCGCGGCCCTCGGGTGAGGCGAGATCGAGCCCGAGGCTTCGTTTGCCCCGATTGGAATGCTCCATGAGGACGTGCACGTCGGAAGGGATCTTCAACACCCCGCTCGAGGCGAGCCCGCGCATGGCGTCCCCGCGTTCGACGTGCTCGATCTTCACGACGTCGGCACCCCAGTCGGCCAGCAGGGCCGACGCGGCCGGGACGAAGGTCTGCTCGGCGACCTCGAGAATGCGGACTCCTTCGAGCACTGCGGTCATCGGTTCCTCCGAAGGTTCCGGTCCCCGGTGGGTCCGGCTGCCTGCTGGACCCTATGGTGACATCGACGTCGAGCACAATACTTGGCGACATCCTCCGGGGCCCCTTCCGCCAGAGCCCGCGGGGGCCCGGGACGGGCCACCCGCGGGGTGTCGCGGCAGGCCTCCGAGGTCGTCGGCCGAGCAGTCAGGAGAACGATGATGCGAGCGGTGGTGGTGGGAGCATCGAGCGGCCTCGGCCGCTGCATCGGGCTCGGCTTGGCCCGGCGCGGCGCGGCGGTCGCATTGCTGGCGCGCCGCAAGGAGCGTCTGGAGGTCGCCGCCAAGGAAGCAGGTTCACAGGCCTTCGCCGTCGAGTGCGACGTCACCGACACAGGCTCGACCCACGCGGCCATCGCCGAGGCGGCCGATGCGCTCGGCGGGATCGACGGGCTCGTCTACACCCCGGCGATCGGTCCGCTCACCGCGCTCGCCGACACCGACGCCGAGACATGGAGGCGGGTGTTCGACACCAACGTGATCGGCGCGGCCACCGTCACCGCAGCCGCGCTCGACCACCTGGCCGCGTCGCGCGGCGTGGCGGCCTACCTCTCGTCGGTGAGCGCGTCGCTCACGCCGCCGTGGCCGGGCCTCGGTGCCTACGGAGTGAGCAAGGCCGCGCTCGACAAGCTGGTGGAGGCCTGGCGTTCCGAGCACCCCGAGATCGGCTTCACCCGGGTGGTGGTCGGCGACTGCACCGGTGGTGAGGGCGACTCGATCACCGGTTTCGCCGACGACTGGGACCCCGAGGTGGCGGCGAGGTTCTACCCGATGTGGCAGGAGCGCAACCTGCTCGCGAACGCCTTCGTCGACGTGGAGGACCTGGTGTCGGTGGTCGACTCGGTGCTCCGTTCGGGCGCGAGCGTCTCGTTGCACTCGGTCACCGTTGCACCCCGGCCCACACCGGGTAGCTGAACGCCGAGGCCGGCGTCGCGAACCCGAGCGGCCGCGGAGCACGCGGCACCCGCTCCTCGGCGGTGGCGTCGTGAGAGGCGGTGGCGTCGTGAGAGGCGGTGGCGTCATGAGAGGATGGTGGAATCGAGCGCGACCGTCGGTCCCGCCACGAGACGAAAGGGCAGCACCTTGGAGTTGAAGGCCGGCATCCGGCTCCACAGTGCCGTGAGCGATGTGGAAGTGGTCGTGATCAAGTCCCCGACAGGCGACGTCGACGTCCGTTGCGGCGGTGCGCCGATGGCCGAGTCCGGTGGCAAGGCCCCGACCCCGGCGTCGGATCCCGAGGGATCGGTCGAGCTCGGCAAGCGGTACGTCGACGAAGACGACACGCTCGAGGTCCTCTGCACCAAGGCCGGTGCCGGCCAGCTCACCCTCGGTACCCGGGCGCTCGTCCTGAAGAGCGCCAAGCCTCTGCCCTCGTCGGACTGACCGCGGATCGCGGCCCCGCGGGCCCGGGCCGGCGGCGGTCAGTCGTCGACAATCAGCCGTCGTCGACACTCAGCCGTCGTCGACACTCAGCCGTCGTCGACACTCAGCCCTCACAGGCAATCAGCCCCGTCCGGCGACGATGTCGTCGACCAGCCCCCAGCGCTCGGCGGTTCGACAGTCGAGGGTCGCGCCGGTGACGGCGAACCAGGCCCGCGCTGTCTCCCGATCCGCCGGGCGACCGAGACGGTTCCGCCGGCCCCGGGGACGAGCCCCATCGAGACCTCCGGCAACCGGAAGGTGGCATCCGGGTCTGCAACGACCCTCGACGCGAAGGCCGGGATCTCGACGCCCGCGCCCACGCACGACCCGTGCAGGTGGCACGTGGTGCGTGCCGAGACCGCGTCGAGCGCGAGGCCTGGATGGCGGGTGAGGCGCACCGCGTGCGCCGTCGCCGGGTCGCCGACCGTCCCGAACTCGTCGAGGTCGCCGCCCGCCGAAAAGCAGGGGCCACGGCCCCGGAGCTCGACCTCGAGGCGCGGGTCGGCCGCTGCCAGCCGCAACCCCTCGACGAGGCCGTCGCGCATGGCCGAGTCGATCGCGTTCCGCGCCTCGGGGCGGTCGAGGGTGAGCCGGAGCACGTCGCCGTGACGCTCGACCGCCACCGCCGCCCCTGCCGGCGGCTTGTGCCGGGCCGGCCCTCGCCGCTCCAGCCACTCGGCGAAGGCCGCGCTGCCGAGGAGCATCGCGTAGGCGGTCGACTCTTCCGCGATCGCACTCCAGGTCGGGGCGCCCTCGCTGTTCCGGAGCAGCACCGCGAGCCCGAGCGTGGCGAGCGGCTGGCGGTGCACCGCCTCGGCGACCTGGTCGAGGTCGGCGCACACCCAGGGCCGCGGCGGGTCCGGCACCGAGGTCACGCAGACGTCGGCCATGCCGGCGAGCGCGTTCGGTGCGTCCGGGTCGCCGAGCGAGGACGGTCGGGGCCGGCAGCTGCCGCAGCACCGCGGCAGCGGCGGCTATCGCGTCGGCCGGGGCACCCGTCGCGAGCTCGAGGACCACCGGCTCGGCGGAGACGAGCACCGACGCCGACTCGACGAGCTCGCCCAGCGGCGTCTCCACGAGCAGCTGCAGGTCAGAGACCCTCACCGGCCCAACGATAGAGTCCGGCCGTGAGCCGGGGCTCGCCGAGGACCGCCGCCACCTGGGTCTCGTGCGGCGCCATGGACCTCACCGGCGACGCCGACGGACCGCCGCTCGCACCGGTGTGGCGGCGACGCGCCGGCGCTCGACGAGCTGGCTGCGCCCTTCGGACTGGACGCCTCGCTGCTCGCGGAGCGGGCCGCGATCGGCCGGCTGCGCCGACGCGGGCGGATCTCCTGTAGCGGCCGGACCCGCCTGCTCCGTCCGCACGACGGTTGGGTGGCCTGCAGCCTGGCGCGCCGCGAGGACGTCGAGCTGCTCCCCGCCCTGCTCGAGTCCGAGGCCGTCCATCCGAGCGACCTCGATCCGACCGACCTCGACGCCGCATGGTCGATCCTCGAGCGCCAGGTCGCCCGTCGCGGCGCGCTCGACCTGCAGGACCGCGCCGAGCTGCTCGGCGCCTGCGTCGAGCGCGGTGGCCTCGTCGTCGGGACCGATGGCGGTCGCCGGCTCTCCACGTCCCGGCCACGGTCCCCTGCCCGCCCCCCTCGTGGTCGACCTGTCGTCGCTGTGGGCGGGCCCGCTCTGCGCCCATCTGCTCCGGCTCGCCGGCGCGCGGGTGGTCAAGGTCGAGGACGCCACCCGCCCGGACGGAGCGCGCTCGGGGAACCCCCACTTCTACGACCTGTTGAACCAGCACAAGGAGAGCGTGGCGCTCGAGCTGCGGTCCGCCGCGGGACGCTCGCGGCTCCTCGGCCTGCTCGCGGCCGCCGATGTCGTGGTCACCTCTGCGCGGGCCCGTGCCTTCGATCAGATGGGTATCGCCGTCGACGACGTACTCGCCACGGCGAGCGACAAGGTGTGGACGGCGGTCACCGCCTACGGCTGGGCATCGAACCGAGTGGGCTTCGGGGACGACGTGGCTGCAGGCGCCGGGCTCGTCGCGTGGCACCCGGACGACGGTACGCCCCGCTTCGCCGGTGACGCGATCGCCGACCCTCTGTGTGGGCTGCGGGCCGCCGCCCATACGCTCGGCTGCCTCGCACGCGGAGGCCGCTGGTTCGTCGACGCGTCGCTGGCGGGTGCGGCCGCCTCGGCGGCGCCCGAACGGGCGGCGGCACGACCCGCGAGGCGGCGCGAGGGAGGGTGGTGGCTCGACGGTCGGCCGGTCGGGAGCCGCGCGGGCACGGATCCCCTCCGCCCCGGCCCGTCCGCTCGGGGCGGACACCCACCGGATCCTCGCCGAGTTCGCGCGATGAGGCCGCGATCGCCGGTCGGTCGGGGATGGCTGCCGGTCAGTCGGTGGTGGCCCCCGGTGGTCGCTCCGCACCCGCCCCGAGCCCGAGCGTGTTGACGAACACCAGGGTCAGTTGGTCGACCGCGTCGGCGAAGGAGCACTCGACAGCGCCCTCCACGAGCCACGACTCGGCGAACCGGGTGGTCAGCGCACCGAGTGCGGCCGCAACGATCTCGGGGTCGATGCGGCGATCCGCCCGGTCTCGCTGCTGCAGCTGCCGGATCGACCCGGCCATCTCCTGCACGTAGCGCCGGTGGCGGGCGAGGCGCAGGGCGCCGATCGCCTCGTCGTAGCGCGACACCTGTTCGATGACGCCCACGATCTTCGCCTCGTCGCGGTAGCTCTCGAGATAGCGGCGCATCGCTTCGTGGATGCGGTCCTCGGGCGCGGCGCGGGAGGAGGGATCGAGCACCACCGTGCGCTGCGGCGCCGCCAGCAGCTCGTCGACGGTGGCCGCGACCTCGCGGAACACCTCCTCCTTCGACTCGAAGTAGTGGTAGAAGGATCCGTGGGAGAGGCCGGCGCGCTCGGCGATGTCCGAGATCCGCGCGTCGAGGAACCCGCTCTCCTCGAAGACCTCCTTCGCCGCCGCGACCAGCCGGGCCCGGGTCTGGACGCCCTTGCGCGACCGGGGACCGTTCGGCTTGTCGCCGTCGGACGACACGGAAGGCGGGAGACGGGTCGACGCGTCGCGGTCCATGGTCATGCTCCGTCGCGCGCGGAGCAGGAGCACGCCCGAGGGCGTGCCGCCGCCGCTCGTCACCACCGCGGTCGCCGCGCCGCGCACCTGTCGCTCGCCCGCCTCGTGCCGCAGCTGGGCCACCGCCTCGTAGAGGAAGCCGAACCCGTGGGTGCGGCCCTCCGACAGCTGCCCACCGTGCGGGTTCACCGGGAGGTCGCCGTCGAGTGCGATCCGCTTCCCGGAGTCGATCCAGTCCTTCGCCTCGCCGATCCCGCAGAACCCGAGTCCCTCGAGCCAGCGAGATCGCGTTGAAGGTGAACCCGTCGTAGACGAGCGCGACGTCGACGTCGTCGGGCCGGAGCGTCGTCCGCGACCAGAGATGGGCGGCCTGACCCAACACCTGGGGCTCGTGAGTCAGGGTTCCCTGGTCCCACGAGACGCGCTCGAGGATCTGGGTGCCCACCGCGTCGATCCGGACCGGGGTCTTCGGAAGATCGTCCGCGACAGAGGCAGCGGACACCACGACGGCCACCGATCCGTCGCAGGGGACATCGCAGTCGTAGAGCCCGAACGGAGTGGTGATCATCCTCGCCGACAGGTAGTCGTCCATGGTCATCGGGTCGCGGTAGATGGCGGCCGGATTCGCGCGGCGTTTGCCCGGCCGTTGAGTGCGATGGCACCGAGCAACTCGCGATCGGCCCCGTAGCGGTGGAGGTACTGGCTCGCGTTCATCGCGATCCAGTTCGCCGCCGACATCGCGCCGAAGGGTGCGGTCCATTCCCGCATACCGGAGACACGACCGGTCTCTCCGCCGCCCCCTCCCTCGCGCCGAAGGACGGCGAAGGTCGCCTCCCACACCGTGCGGAAGCAGAGGACGTGGCGACAGAGCCCCGCAGCCACCGCGAGCATCGCGGCGATCAGCCGCGCCACCCGGACCGGGAAGGTCGCCACCGCCGTTGATCCACGTCGGGTGCAGTCGGAGCGCCTCTTCGACCGCGGTGACCCCCCCTTCGCTGATCCCCATTGCGGCACCGCCCGCGCCCGGATAGGTCGACAGCCCGTCGATGTCCTCGAGCTCCAGTCCCGCGTCGGCCACCGCCGCGAGGCACGCGTCGACCGTCAGCGACAGCGGGTCGACCATCAGCCGCCGCCCGAGGGCCGACCGGCCGATCCCCGACAGCACCGCCCGGTGCTCGAACCGCTCGGGGCCGAGCGGGTCGCGCGGGACCGGACGCACCGGCTCGGGCACCCGGTCGACCGGGTCGATCGCACCGGTCGGCTCGAACAGCGGCACCCACACGTCCTCCTCGTGCTCGAAACGCACCGCGACCTCTTGCCCGATGTGCACCTCCTCGGGCGGGCAGCCGACGACGTTGGTCGTGAGATGGACGGTCGGGTCCTCGGCCAGCGCCACGTTGGCGACCGCGTAGGGGGGTTCGAAGCCGGGCAGCCACTGCTGAACGTTGACGGTGCACCCGACCACCGTCCCGCGGCCGCTCACCGCCCTCGGTTCCGTCGACCGGCTCCGGCAGTACGGACAGATCGGCACCGGCGGGTGGACCAGCCGGCCGCACTCCGCACAGCCCTGGATGCGGAGCACCCCGTCCGCTCCGGACGTCCAGAACCATCGGTTGGCCGGCGTCAACTCGGGCAGAGGCCTCACACCGCTCCTCTCGGCTCTGACATCGACGTCGACGTCAGACTATCCGCTGCCACCGGGGGTGGCCGGAGAGGGCAGGGTGGCCGGCACGGGGAGCTCCGCGCTCACCTCGAGCTTCGTGTCGTCGAATCCGAGAAGGCCCGCGACGGCACCGCACTCGGGCAGCGGGTCCTCGTAGGCCCACACCGCGTCCTCGATCCGCGCCGGACCCACGACCACGTTCCAGTAGGACGCGGTTCCCTTGTAGGGACAGTAGGTCGTTGTCGCGCTCGCCTCCAGCAGGTCGATGCGGACGTCCTCGCGGCGCGCATAGAGGCGCGGGGGAGGGAGGTCTCGTAGACGCCGAGCGTCTCGGTCGTATCGACGAGGACCGTGCCGGCAGCCGCCACGTGCAGGCGCCGTCTGGTCGGGAGGCAGTCCACGCGGTGGTAGGGGTTGCGCGGGTGACCGAGGACGCGGGCCTCCTCTTCGTACCACCCGTCGACCGCGGCCCACGGGACGCACACGTAGCCCGGAGCCTCCGGCTCGGCCTCGACGCCCTCGAACTGCACGTCCTCGGCGGGGAAGGCATAGGTGGGAGGGTGGCCCTGCCGGTGCACGAGCAAGCACCGTTCGCTGTCGACGACCGTGTGCCCACCGGCGACGCCGCGCACCCGCCGGTCGAAGGGCTCGACGTAGACGATCCCCGAAGGGAGGGGCACGCTGGGCCGGCCCGCCGGGTCGGCGCTGAAGGGACCCCGGCCGGTGCTGAGGCTCACAGCACCGTCCGCTCGTCAGCGGGAGAGCCAACTTCGGGGAAGCCGCGCACCATCGCCTCGACGGCGAAGGAGGCCACGAGCCCACCGTCTTCACGGTGCACCCGGCACTCCGAGTGGGTCATGCCGGCGCCCGCGAACGTGGACCGGTGGTGGTACCGCATCCAACGGTCGGCTCGCACCTCGCCGTGGAGCGAGAGGGTGATGGCGTTGATCGCGGTGGAGAGGCTTCGGTGCGCGTCGCGCTGGCCGATGCCCGCGTGCGGCCGCATGGCTGCGGTGATCGAGAGGTGGCCGGTGAACTGCGCGAGCAGACCCGCGTGCAGTGCGGGGTCCTCGGGGACGCTGCGGAAGCGCACCCATGCGTCGACGACCGGAGGTCCGAGCGTGTCCGGATCGTCCGGATCGACGCCGTCCGCGAGACGGACGTCGCGTCCGGTCACCGACATGTCGATCGGCTCGCACTCGTAGGGGCCGGCCACCGGCGCCGCGCCCACCTCGTGGCGGACCAGGTCGGGCGCGGTGACGTCGAGCAGGAGTGTCCCGACCGCACAGAGCGCGCCGCCCTGGCGGACCCGCGCGCCGAGTGCGGTGAAGGTCCTGCCGGACCGCAGCTCCTCGAGCACCACTTCGAGCGGTTCGCGGGCATCGGCCACGCGGACGAAGGCCATGTGCGCCGACACCGGCCGCCGGCCGGGCGCCCTCCTCGAGGCGGCCACGAGGGCCTGCGCCAGCATCTGGCTCCCTTCGACGACGGGACGCCGGCAGTCCGCCCGGACGGCGCCCGCGTAGCACCCCTCCGCGGTCGGCCGGACGTCGAGGACCTCGACGAGATCGGCGGCGTCGCCCCAGACAGGGAACCGCTTGACCGTCCGGTCGCGCTCGGGCTCGCCCGTGACGGTGTCGAGCACCTCGACTCTCGTCCGGTGATGGTCGAAGGTGGCAGCTCCCGCCGTCGCCCGAAGCACGCCGACCGGTTCGACGAAGGCCCGCAGCACCTCCCGGCCGTCGGGATCACCACCTGGTCCCGCTCCGGCCGCACCCGGCACGCGGATGCTCCAATGCCTCACCGGGCCGTCGACCCCGCCGTTCGCACGGGGACCCTCGTCGTCGAGCGCAGCAAGCTGCAGGTCGCCGAGGGGGAAGTAGAGCTCGGGCTCGCGGCCGGACTGCTCGACGAGGAGGGTGCGGTCGGAGTCGGCGAGGAGGATCTCCCCCCACCAGGCCCGGGCCCGGTACCGGAAGGGCGTGACCGTCGGCTCTGGCGTCACCTGTGGCCGCGGCCTACTTCGGCGGGAACCGCAGCGCTCCGTCGAGACGGATGTTCTCCCCGTTGAGGTACGGGTTGACCGCGATCGACTCGACGAGGCGTGCGAACTCCTCCGGCCTTCCCATCCGCTTGGGGAAGACGATGCTCTTCTCGATCTCGGCCCGTGCCTGTTCGGGGACCCGGAGCATCGCCGGCGTTCCCATCGTGCCCGGAGCGATCGCGCAGACCCGGATCCCGAGCGGGGCGAGATCACGTGCCATCGGCAGGGTCATCCCCAAGATCGCGGCCTTGGCTGCACCGTAGGAGACCTGGCCGATCTGGCCCTCGTAGCCGGCGATGGACGCAGTGTTCACGACCACGCCCCGCTCGCCCTCCTCGTCGGGTTCGTTCGTCGCCATCGCGGCAGCGACGAGCCGCGTCATGTTGAAGGTGGCCAGCGCGTTCATCTCCATGGTGGCGGCGAAGGCGGCCTTGTCGTGCGGCGAGCCGTCGCGCGAGACGGTTCGGCCCCCGCCGACGCCCCCGCCGGCCACGTTCACGAGCACCGACAGCGGGCCCTTCGGGGAAATCGCGCCGATCGCGGTCGCGACGTCGTCGTCGTCGAGGACGTCACCGCCGACCGCGATCACCGCGTCGCCGAGCTCCTTCGCCAGTGCCTCCGCGCGTTCGGTGTCGCGGTCGAACACGGCGACCTGCATGCCGGCTGCCGCCAGGCGGCGCACCGACGCAGAACCGAGACCGCCGGCTCCGCCGGTCACGATGGCACAGCGCGCCTCGAGGTTCACCGGGACCATCCTTCGGGCCGACACTGGCTTGCGGGCCGACACTGGCTTGCGGGCCGACACTGGCTTTCGGGCCGACACAGTCTTTTGGGGCGACACTGGCTTGCGGGCCGACACTGGCTTGCGGGCCGACACTGGCTTGCGGGCCGACACTGGCTTTCGGGCCGACACAGTCTTTTGGGGCGACACCGTTGGATCGCAGCAGCCATGCAGCGACGGTACCGATCTTTTGATGACGACGTCAATATCAGGTAGCGTGCGCGCGCGGCTCGACGTATCGGGTCGGCCGCGTCGCCGTCGGACCGGGAGGGGTACGCGCCATGACCGTGACGCACGACAGCGAGGTCTACTACGACCCCTACGACTTCGAGATCGACGCCGACCCGTACCCGGTCTGGAAGCAGCTGCGGGACCGCGCGCCTCTCTATTACAACGACAAGTACGAGTTCTTCGCCCTCAGCCGCTTCGACGACGTCGACAAGGCCCTGCTCGACTGGGAGACCTACCGGTCGGGAAAGGGCTCGGTCCTCGAGATCATCAAGGCGAACCTCGACGAACCGCTCGACCAGAACATCTTCCCCGGCCTGATCCTCTTCGAGGACCCGCCCATCCACCACCTGCACCGGGCCCTGCTCTCCCGGGTGTTCACGCCGCGCAAGATGAACGCCATCGAGCCGAAGGTCCGCGAGTTCTGCGCCCGCTCCCTCGATCCCCTGGTGGGCGCGGGCGGGTTCGACTTCATCGGCGACCTTGGCGCACAGATGCCGATGCGGACCATCGGGTTCCTGCTCGGCATCCCCGAAAAGGACCAGGAGGCCATCCGCGACCGGATCGACCAGGGCCTCCGCCTCGACGAGGGCGCCGACCCCACCGCGCCTCCCCGCCTCAGCGACCACGACATGTTCGCCGAGTACATCGACTGGCGCGCCGAGCACCCCTCCGACGACGTGATGACCCAGCTGCTCAACGCGGAGTTCGAGGACGAGACCGGGACCGTCCGCCGGCTGACCCGCCAGGAGATCCTCACCTACGTCGACGTCCTGGCGGGCGCGGGCAACGAGACCACCACCCGGCTGATCGGCTGGGCCGGCAAGCTGCTCGCCGAGCATCCCCGACCAGCGCCGCGACCTCGCCGAGAACCGGATGCTCATCCCCCAGGCGATCGAGGAGATCCTCCGCTACGAGGCACCCTCCCCGGTCCAGGCCCGCTATGTCGCCCAGGACGTCGGACACCACGGGCGCACGGTCCCCGCGGGGAGCATCATGGTGCTGCTCAACGGGTCGGCAAACCGCGACGAACGGCACTTCCCCGACGCCGACCGCTTCGACATCCATCGCGAGAACGGCCGCCACCTCAGCTTCGGCTACGGGATCCATCTCTGCCTGGGGGCCGCGCTGGCCCGTCTCGAAGGACGGGTCGCGCTCGACGAGGTGCTGCGCCGGTTCCCCGAATGGGAGGTCGACTGGGACCACGCGGAGCAGGCGCGGACCTCGACGGTGCGCGGCTGGGAACGGCTCCCGGTCGTCACCCCCTGACCGGTCACCGCCTCGAGGAAGGAGCTCCATGCCCGAGCCCATGCACAGGGACGAGATGATCCTCCTCAGCATCGACGACCACGTCATCGAGCCGCCGGACATGTACAAGAACCACGTGCCGGCCAAGTACCTCGACCAGGTGCCGAAGGTGGTCCGCAATGAGCGAGGGGTCGACGAGTGGGTCTTCGAGGGCAAGGCGACCTCCACCGCGTTCGGGATGGCGGCGACCGTGGGCTGGCCGCGTGAGGAATGGGGCTTCAACCCCGGTGCCTTCACCGAGCTGCGGCCGGGCTGCTTCGACGTCCACGACCGGGTCCGCGACATGAACGCGCAACGGCGTCCTCGCGTCGATGTGCTTCCCCACGATGGCCGGCTTCAACGCCCGCACCTTCACCGAGGCGACCGACAAGGAGCTGTCGCTCGTCATGCTCCAGGCCTACAACGACTGGCACGCCGAGGAGTGGTGCGGGGCCTACCCCGGGGCGCTTCGTCCCGCTCGGCATCGTCCCCATGTGGGATGTCGACCTCGCGGTTCAAGAGGTGACCAGGCTGGCGAAGAGGGGGTTCCGTTCGATCAGCTTCCTCGAGGCGCCCCACTCCCAGGGGTGGCCGAGCTTCCTGTCGGGCCACTGGGACCCGATGCTCGCCGCGCTCGTCGACGACAACATGGTCCTCTCGCTCCACATCGGTGGCGCATGGGACATCGTGACGCTCGCGCCCGAGGCTCCTGTCGACCACATGATCGTGGTGCCCTCGCAGCTGACCATGCTGACCGCGCAGGATCTCCTCTTCGGTCCCACGCTGCGCCGCTTCCCGGGTCTACGGGTCGCCCTCTCCGAAGGCGGCATCGGCTGGATCCCCTTCTATCTCGACCGCGTGGACCGGCACTTCAAGAACCAGTCGTGGATCGACAACAGCTTCGGGGACGGCAAACTCCCCTCCGACGTCTTCCGCGAGCACTTCCTCGCGTGCTACATCACCGATCCCTCGGGCCTCAAGCTGCGCAACGAGATCGGGATGGACATGATCGCGTGGGAGTGCGACTACCCCCACACCGACACCACCTGGCCGGACTCTCCGGAGTTCGCGCTGGCACGAGTTCGAGCAGGCGGCGTGCAGCCGTGAGGAGATCGACAAGATCACCTGGCAGAACGCGGCGCGCTTCTTCGACTGGGACCCGTTCGCACAGGTCCCCAAGGAGCAGGCGAACGTGGCTGCGCTCCGGGCACTGGCATCGGATGTCGACACGACCCGGATGTCGCGCGCCGAATGGCGCACACGCAACGAGGCCGCCGGCATCGGCGTCTTCTGAGGCGCCCTACAGTCTGCGTGGGGCAGACGGCATCGGCGGGGGAACCGCGGCGATCGGCACGGTCGCCGCACGCGAGCACGGGAGAGAGGACCTGATGGGCGAGTTGCCGGGTGTCTTGGAGCTGAAGGAGGTGGGGCCGGGGCGTTTCACCGCCCGTCATCCGGATACCGACCCGGAAGGCCGCGACGTCGTCTTCAGCGGCCAGCTGCTCGCACAGATGATCATGGCAGCCGACGCTGCGACCGGGACCGCGTCCGGACCGCGAGGCGACACCGGGGCGGTCGCCAAGGAGGTCACCTCGGTCCATGCCATCTTCGCCCGGGCCGGCCGCTACAGCGCCGGCCCGATGGAGCTTGCGGTGGAGTCGATGCACGCCGGGCGCACCTGGGCGAGCTCGACGGTGACCGCGCTCCAGGGCGATCGGCTCCTCTCACGCGGCCTCGTGCTCTCGAACGCCCCCGCGCCCGACCTGGTCCGGCACGCACCGGCGATGCCCGACGTGCCCCGACCGGACGACTGCGAGCCCGCTCCGAACAACGTGGTGTTCGCCGGCGCCGAGGCTCGGACCGTCGAGCTGCCGGACGCAGCCGCACCCGACGGCAGCCCACTCGTCCACCTCTGGGTCCGCGCGGCAGGGCCCGTGCGACTCGGCCGCTGCCAGCCAGGCGATCGTGGCGTGGTCGCAACCAGGCCTGATCATCGGCGCGGCGCTCCGCCCCCACTCGGAGGTGAGCGTGCGCGACGCCCACCAGTCGATCTCGACGGGGGTCATCTCCCACACGGCCCACTTCCACGATCCCGCCGACGTCTCGGACTGGCTGCTCTTCGTACACCAAGGGACGTTCGCAGGACGTGGGCGCATCTTCGGGACGGGGTGCGGTGTTCACCCGGGACGGCCGGCTGGTCTCGACCTTCTCGCAGGACAGCATGGCCCGTCGGGTCGAGGGCGCGGTCGACGCGAAGTCGGGTCTGTGATGGGCACGCGCGGAGAGGCGGGGGTGGCGCGCACGTGCTGCTGACGCTCGAACCGGACCAGGAGTTCTTCCGCGACACGACCGCGAAGTTCCTCGACGAGCAGGTGCCGGTCGCCGAGATCCGCCACCTCCGTCACGACCCGGCCGGCTTCGACGAGCGCTACTGGCGCCGGGGTGCGGAGCTCGGTTGGACCTCGCTCCTCGTCGGCGACGAGCGCGGCGGTGGCACCATCAGCGGCCAAGGAACGGTCGATCTGAGCCTCGTCGCCTACGAGTTCGGCCGCCGTGCCGCTCCGGGGCCGCTCGTCGCGACGAACCTGGTCGCCTCCGCACTGGACGCGGTCGCCGCGCCGGCCCATGCCGCGGGCGCTCGAGGACCTCCTGTCCGGAGAGCGCGATCGCCGCGTGGTGTCACGGTGAGCCACCGCCGAACGACGCGCTCGGCTCGGTGGCACTCGAGATCCGGGTCGAGGGCGGCGAACTCGTCCTGCAGGGAACCAAACGACCCGTCGAGTTCGGGGCGCAGGCCCACCACTTCCTCGTCACCGGACGGACCGACGGCGGCCTGACCCAGGTGCTCGTCCCCGCCCACGCACCGGGCGTCTCCGTCCAACCGCTGCAGACGGTCGACCTCACCCACCGGTTCGCCTCGGTGACCTTCGACGACGTCCGCGTGCCCTTGCGAGGCGGCGGTCGGGGCGCCGGGTACGGCATCCGACGCGATCGAACGGGAGCTGGATCTCGCTGTGGCGATGCTCGCCGGTCGAGACCGTCGGAGCGATGCAGACCGCCTTCGACATGACACTCGAATGGGCGTTCGACCGCTACACCTTCGGCCGACCGATCGCGTCCTACCAGGCCTTGAAGCACCGCTTCGCGGACATGAAGGCCTGGCTCGAAGCCGGCCATGCGATCAGCCGACGCGGCCATCGCTGCGGTCGAGGCGCACTCCCTTCGGGCCGGGGAGCTCGCCAGTGCCGCCAAGGCCTTCGTCGGCGAGTACGGCGCGGATCTGCTGCACGACTGCGTCCAGCTGCACGGGGGCATCGGCCTGACCTACGAGCTCGACCTCCACCTCTATCTCCGCCGGGTCACCCTCAACCGGGTCCTCTACGGCACGCCGGCAGAGCACCGGCGGCGCGTCGGCGCGGCGCTGCTCGAGGAAGGCGGCCCGGCAGCATGAGCACCGAGCCCACCGAGGCCACCGGGCGCGGCGAGCCCGCCGAGAGCGTCGACGACTTCCGCGAGCGTGCCCGAGCGTGGATCGGCGACAACCTGCGCCGTCTCGAGCCCGGCGAGGGCGGCGGGTACGTGGTGAGCGCCCAGTCGGACGAGGCGGAACTGGCCGCGGTCGCCCACGACCGGGCGCTCCAGCGGATGCTCTTCGACGCTGGGCTGGCGGGCGTCTGCATCCCGAAGGAGTACGGGGGCCAGGAACTCACGCCCGCACACCAGCGGGCGCTCAACGAGGAGCTGAAGAGGCACGAGTTCCCACTCCGGATCCAGGTCCCCACCTTCGCGCCCTGCATGAGCGTTCTCCTCGACTTCGGCACGGAGGAACAGAAGCGCAGACACATCCCGCCAATCCTCCGGGGAGAGGCGATCTGGGCCCAGTTCCTCTCGGAACCGAGCGGCGGGTCCGACGTCGCGGGCGCGCTGACCTCCGCGGTGCGCGACGGGGACGTCTGGGTGCTCAACGGCTCGAAGATCTGGACGACCGGCGCCTGGTGGTCGGACTGGGCGCTCTGCCTCGCGCGCACCAACTGGGACGTCCCCAAGCACCGCGGCCTCACGGTGTTCGTGCTCCCGATCCATCAGCCGGGCATCGAGGTGCACCGCATCGAGATGCTGAACGGCTCGCTCGAGTTCTGCCAGGAGTTCCTCACCGACGTGGTCGTTCCCGACACCGACCGGTTCGGCGAGATCGACGACGGGTGGACGGTGGGCACTCGGTGGATGTTCCACGAGCGGATGCTCTTCAACTCGCCGTACGTCACCGACCCAGTCGGCGCCGCCGGGGGCCGTTTCGGGTCCCCCTCGGTCGTCGCCGCGGCCCGCGCCGCCGGACGGAGCGCCGATCCGTCGACCGCCGAGCTGGTCGGCGAGGCACGGATGCTCGAGCTGGTCGGCGAGCGGCTCGCCCGCCGGGTCGGCGAGGGGATCGCGAACGGGACGATGGGCGACCAGGCGGCGGCGGTCGCCCGCCTGTTCAAGGCGTCGGTCACGACACGGGTCGTCGGCGATCCAGTTCGACGTGGCCGGTTCGGCCGGCGCGGCCTGGGCCGAGGGAGAGGAGGGCGCCGCCGAGCCGGGCGTCGAGTTCCTCATGCGCCAGGCCACCGCGATCGCCGGCGGGACCACCGAGGTGGCCCGCAACGTGATCGCCGAGCGGGTGCTCGGCATGCCGCGGGAGCCCTCCCTCGACCGCGACCGCCCGTTCCGCGAGGTGCCGCGGGGCAGGTAGCGGGCGCCGGGACCGAGGGACCGGCCTTCAGAATGATATTGACGTCGCTGTCAAAACCATCTACCCTGAGACCATGGCAGACACCCGTCCATTCCACACCTTCGACGCCGACAACCACTTCTACGAGACGCTCGACGCCTTCACCCGCCACCTGCCGAAGCGCTACGAGGGTGCCATCAAGTACGTCGAGGTCGAGGGCCGCACGAAGATCGTCGTCGGCGGCATGATCAGCGACTACATCCCGAACCCGACCTTCGACGTCGTGGCCCGTCCGGGAGCGCAGGAGGAGTACTTCCGCGACGGCAACCCCGAGGGGAAGTCCTACCGAGAGCTCGTCGGCGAGCCGATGCGGGCGATCCCCCCGTACCGCGAGCCCGCGCCCCGCCTCGAGATCATGGACGAGCTGGGCCTCGACCAGACTCTCATGTTCCCCACGCTGGCAAGCCTCCTCGAGGAGCGCATGCGGGACGACGCGGAACTGACCCATGCTGCGATCCACTCCTTCAACGAGTGGATGTACGAGACATGGACCTTCAACTACCACGACCGGATCTTCCCGACACCGGTCATCACCCTGCCCATCGTCGACAAGGCCATCGCCGAGCTCGAGTGGTGCCTCGAACGCGGCGCCAAGACGATCCTCGTCCGCCCCGCGCCGGTGCCGGTGCCAGGCGGGACGCGCTCGTTCGCGATGCCCTACTTCGACCCGTTCTGGGAGAAGGTCGTCGAAGCGGACATCCCCGTCTCGATGCATGCCTCGGACAGTGGGTACGCCCGCATCATGAGCGAGTGGACCGGCCCGACCGAGTTCCTGCCGTTCCGGCTCGATCCCTTCCGGGTGATGGCACTCTCCCACCGGCCGGCGGTCGACGCGGCGACGTCGATGGCCTGCCACGGCCTGCTGTCGAGGTTCCCCGACCTGCGCATCGTCTTCGTGGAGAACGGGAGCGAGTGGCTGGCGCCGCTCCTCGAGGACCTGCACGACACCTACCGCAAGATGCCGCAGCTGTTCCTCGAGGACCCGGTCGACGCGTTCCGGCGGAATTGCTGGATCAGCCCGTTCCACGAGGACGACTTCGACGAGGCGATCGAGGCGATCGGTGCCGGCCATCTGGTCTTCGGCTCCGACTGGCCACACCCCGAGGGTCTCGCCGAGCCGCGCACCTTCGTCGAGCACCTGCCGGCGAGCCTCACCGACGAGGAGCGTGCCGGGATCATGGGTGGCAACCTCGCCCGGGTGATGAAGGTGGGCGTCCCGGTCTGATCCGAACGCGGCCGGGTCGCGCCTGCGCGGGCCCTGTCGGCACCGGTCGCCGCCGGCCCGGTCGGAGCGGCCGCCGGCGGACACGGCTCCGCCACATGACCACCTGGCTGCTGCGGCGGGCGTCGGTGCGGCCGGGTGTCGAGACCGACCTCATGATCGACGACGGTCGCCTGGCGGAGCCCCAACCGGCGCGCCGGGTCGACCACGTGGTGGATCTCGAGGGCCGGCCGACCGTCCCGGGCCTCTGCGACCCTCACCTCCACCTGATGGCCCAGGCGGCCGCGTGGGACTCGGTCGACTGCTCCCCGGGCGCCCTGGTCGCGGGGAACGGGCTCGACGAGGTCCTCCGGCACGCCCGGCAACGCCGACCGGGCGGGTGGCTCCGCGGCACCGGCTACGACCTGACCGCGAGCGGTCCTCTGGATCGCGGCCGGCTCGACGAGATCGGTGTCGGCCCGGTGCGCCTCCAGGACCGCACCGGGTCCCGCTGGATCCTCGACTCGGCTGCGCTCGAGGCCGTCCTGCCGACAACCCCCGACGAGTGGCCGGCCGGCGTGGCCGTCGACGCGGCCCGACGACCGACCGGCGTGCTCGAGCGACTCGACGGCTGGCTCCGCACCCGCGTCGCCTCGGCAGCTCCCGATCTCGCCTCCGTCGGCCGGCTGCTCGCCGAACGCGGCGTGGTGGCACTGACCGACGCCACGGCCACCAACGGGACGGCCGAGTTCGAGATCCTCTCCGCAGCCGGCCTTCCGCAGAAGGTCACCGCGATGACCGCGAGCCCGGTGGCCGCACCGGTCGGGCGCGTCCGCCTCGGGCCGGTCAAGCTCGTCCTCGACGAGGCCCGGCTGCCGGTCGCCGACGAGCTGGCCGCCCTCGTCGCGCGACGCCCATGCACGCGGCCGGTCGGTAGCGGTCCACGCCCTCGACTCGGCGAGCGTCGTGCTGGCGATCTCCTGTGGGGTCGGCGGGCGCGACCGGATCGAGCACGCCTCGCTCCTCGAGGAGGCGGTGGTCGGTCTCCTCGTATCCAGCGGGGTGCGGGTGACGGTCCAACCCGGGCTCGTCGCGACCCGCGGCGACCGCTACCTCGAGGAGGTCGAGCCCTCCGCGCTCCACGATCTCCACCGGGTGCGATCGCTGGTCGCCGCGGGCGTCCGTGTGCGCTCGAGCTCGGATGCGCCCTACGGCCCGCTCGATCCCTGGACGGGCATCGCCGCGGCGGTGCGGCGCACCACGGCGGCGGGTCGGGCCCTCGCACCCTCCGAGTCGGTCGACCCGATGACCGCCCTCGGTCTCGCCACCTCCGAGCCCGGCCTCGACCCGACAACCTGGTTGCGTGCCGGTCGCCCGGCCGACCTCGCCGTCCTCGACGAAGGGTGGGACTCGATGCTCGACGGCCCGAGGGTCGCGCTCACCCTGGTCGACGGTGTCGCCGTGCACTCGACCCTTTCGGGCGTCGCGCTGTCCTTATGAGCGGCGTGACCTGCAGCGGCCGAGGCCCGCGCCTCAGCGGGGCCGCGGAAGTCCGAGGCCGCGCTGCGCGATCACGTTCCGCTGGACTTCGCTCGTCCCGCCGTAGATGGTCGTCCCGATCGCGAAACGGTGGAAGTACTCCGCGACGCCCTCCTCGACCGCACGCGGATCCTCTTCGTTGCGCAGGCCGTCGGGCCCGAGAAGGTCGACGAAGTCGGCCGCCTGCCGGGTCAACGCCTCCGACGCGAAGAGCTTGGCCATCGATCCCTCGACTCCGGGCAGCCCTCCCGAGTGCTCGATCCACGCGCACCGGCGCGCGAGGAGGATCGCGACCTCGGTCTCCGCGGCCGCACGGCCGAGCCGCGCCCGCACGTCGGGATCGTCGGCCCGCCGACGCCCCTCGTCGTCGCTCGTGTCGAGGGCCCACTGCTCCATGCCCTCGAGCAGACGGACCGAATGGCCGCCCTGGGGCCCGGACCGTTCGAAGGTGAGGCTGACGGTCATCACGTCCCATCCCCCGTCCACCTCGCCGATCCGCAGCGAGTCGTCGACCCGGACGTCGGTGTAGAAGGTGAGATTGGTCCGCTCGCCCGACACGGTGAACACCGGCTGGATCTCGACGCCGGGCTGGTCGAGTGGGACGAGGAAGGTGGTCAGACCGCGGTGCTTGGGCACCTCGGTGTTGGTGCGGGTGAGGAGGAACACGTAGTCCGCCTCCTGCGCGTTGGTGGTGAACATCTTCTGCCCGTTGATCACCCACTCGTCGCCGTCACGGATGGCACGGGTCTGCGCCGCGGCCACGTCGGACCCCGACTCGGGCTCGGTGAAGCCGAGCACGATGATGATCTCCCCGCGGAGAGCCCGTGGCAGGATCTCCCGCTTCTGCGACTCGTTCCCGACGTGGCGGATGATGTTGGCGACCATGAGGGTGGTCCCGACCGCGTAGGTGGGCGCACCTGCGTTCTGGAACTCCTCCCCGAAGGCGAGGACCTCGAGTGGGTCGCGACCCTGGCCGCCGAACTCGGCCGGCCAGCCGGGTGCGAGCAACCCGTGCTCGGCCCGTGCCCGGTGGAAGTCGCGGTCGTGGTAGACGCCGGTCGTGTGGATCGCCTCTCGGACCGCATCGGTGAGGTGCTCGTCGAGGAAGCGCCGGGCCTCCTCCCGAAAGGCGTCGCTGCGCGCACCCAGCCGGAAGTCCATCGTCATCCGTCCGTTCGCCGGGCCGACAGGCGCGTCGGCAGCGCCCCGTGCGTACATCGAGGCGGGCTCACCGAACACCGCCGGCCACGCCGTCGCCCTCCGGAAGTAGAGCTGCACGTCGAACTCGAGCATGAACCCGTAGCCCCCGTGGTAGTGAAGGCTCCGACCGCTCGCCTGCCGGGCCGCCTCGGAGCAGAACCCGCAGGAGAGGCTGGCGAGCTCGCTCGCGCGGGCCGGGTCCTCGTCCGCCGCCCACGCCGCTTCGCGCGCGAGTAGCGAACCGCCGTCGAGGGCGGTCGCCGCGTCGGCCAGTCCGTGCGCCAACGCCTGGAAGGAACCGATCGGGACCCCGAAGGCGTGCCGTTCCTTCGCGTAGGCGGTCCCCGTCTCGAGCGACCCGCGCGCCGACGCCGACGAGGGCGTTGGCCGTCAGCACCAGCCACTCGTCACGTGCCCGCTCGAACAGCGAGACCGCGCGCGCCCCCGAGGCGAGCTCGACCGCGGTCGAGGGGACCGGCAGGTCGGCCACCGGCAGCGATCCGAGGTTCGGCGTCGGACCGGAGTGGCCGGTCGTTTCGGCGAGAAGCAGCCGGTCGCCGTCGATCAGCACCACCTCGTCGGCCACCGCGCCACTCGGGACCATGGTGAGCACGCCGTCGCGGGGAGGATGGAGGGCGATGGTGACCAGCCGGCCGCCGCCGATCGCCCTGGCGACCGCGTCGGCGGCCGCTCGACCTCCGGCGCGGGCGAGCAGGCGCGCGGCGACCTGGGTCTCGACCAGCGGTGCAGGAGCGAGATGGCGCCCGTGCTGCTCCGCGACGAGAGCCAGGTCGAGCAGGGATGCCCCCCAGCCCCCGGACGGCTCGTCGACGGCCATCTCCAACGCGCCCATCTCCCGCAACCGTGCCCACAGCTCGGCGTCGTGGCCGAGCGGCTCGGCTCCCCGCACCCGCTCGGACGGACACTCCTTCGCGTAGAAGGACGCGAAGGTGTCGACGAGCTGTCGCTGCTCCTCCGAAGGGTTCAGATCCATCGCGTCGCCCGTCTGCGGTCGGTGCCCGGGCTCAGCGGTACTCCGCCGGCGCGCCGTCGAGGACGACGGTCTTCGTCTCGAGGAACGGAAAGAGGCCCTCGGTCCCCCCTTCGCGGCCCACGCCCGACTGCTTGAAGCCGCCGAACGCGATCGCGAAGTCGGTGCGGAACGCGTTGTGGCCGACCGTGCCGGTGCGGAGGCGGCGGGCGAGCTGGCGGGCGCGGTCGACATCGGGGGTGAACACCGAGGCGTTGAGGCCGTAGATCGTGTCGTTGGCGATGGCGACGGCCTCGTCCTCGTCGTCGGCCGCGATCACCGAGAGCACCGGCCCGAAGATCTCCTCCTGCGCGATGACCGAGGAGTTGTCGACGTTGGCGAAGAGGGTGGGTTCGACGTAGTAGCCGCGATCGAGGCCCTCGGGCCGCCCGCCACCGGTGACCAGGGTGGCCCCCTGCTCGGTGCCCTTTGCGATATAGCCCTCGACCCGATCGCGCTGGCGGCCGGAGACGAGCGGGCCCATCTGGGTGGCCGGGTCGAAGGGGTCGCCGACCCGCACCGAGCCGAAGGCGTCGGCCAGCGCGTCGACCAGCTCGTCGTGGCGAGAGCGGGTCACCACGATCCGTGTCAGCGACGAGCACACCTGCCCCGACAACGAGCACTCCGCCCTCGCCAGGGTGGTGGCCGCCTCGCCCAGGTCCATGTCGTCGAGGACGATCGCCGCGGACTTGCCGCCGAGCTCGAGCGTGCAGCGCGCGATCCGCTCGCCGCAGATCGAGCCGATGCGCCGACCGGCGGCAGTCGAGCCGGTGAAGGTGATCTTGTCCACCCGCGGGTCGCGGACCAGGAGCTCGGAGACCTCGCGGTCGGCGGTGACGACGTTCAGCACGCCGGGGGGCAGGCCGATCGCCTCGGCGATCTCGGCGACGACGTATGCCTCCCCGGGCGCCTCGGGGGAGCACTTGAGCACCACCGTGCACCCACAGAGGAGCGCGGGCGCCAGCTTGTAGGTGATGAGCCCGATCGGCGCGTTCCAGGGGATGATCGCGCCGACCACGCCGACCGGTTCGCGCACGAGGAGGCCGAACTCACCCACCGACGGCTGTGCCCGCTCCTCGAAGGGGAAGGTCGCGGCCAGGTCCGCGTAGAAATCGAAGGCGCCCGCGAGCCCGGTCGAGCCGCGGCGGGCGACGACATGGAGCACCCCCGATTCGGCGCGGCCAGATCTGGCCGATGTCCTCGGCCCGCCCGCGGATGCCCTCCGCCATCCCACGGAGGAAGACCGCCCGCTCCGAGGGCGTCATGGCCGGCCAGGGACCGTCGTCGAAGGCACGACGGGCGGCGGTGACCGCGCGGTCGATGTCGGCTGCCTGGGCTTCGGGCACGCGGAAGTAGACGTCCTCGGTGCACGAGTCGACCACGTCGAACGTCGCCGGCGACGAGGGAGCGACCCACTCGCCGCCGATGAAGAACCGATCGGCGTGCCGGAGCGGTGCGGCCGTCTCAGCTGTGGTCGTCATCCGGATCTCCCCTCATCGACCTCCGACCCTCTCCCCGTCGACCTGCGGGCCTCTCCGCGTCGGCCTGCGGCAGTCTCCCCTTCGGCCTGCGGCAGTCTCCCCTTCGGCCTGCAGTCTCCCCTTCGGCCTGCAGCAGTCCCGGGTACGTCGGTGCGTCGACAGCGTACCTGCGGCTCGTATGGGCACGCGCCCCGGCCGGCGTGGTGCGCGAGGTGCGCGCGTGGCTCTCGCCGGTCGCTCATGGCTTCGGTGGAAGGTGATCGCGGAAGCTCGCCGGCAGCAGCTCGATGAGCTGCCCGTCGGGATCCCGCATGAAGAGGGCGACGCCGACGTCGGTCTCCTCGAGGACCTCGCCCCCGTACTCGGCTGCCCGCCCGGCGGTGGCCCGCACGTCCTCGACCGAAATCGACAGGTGGGTGAGACCCGGCTCGCTCATCGTCCGCCGGCGTGCCGGAGCGGTGGCTCCGGGCGCGGCGTAGTGCATGAGCTCGAGGACGAACCCGTCCAGCGTGAGGTACGAGGCGGTCACGCCCAGCGGAGGCTCGAGCCCGCAGAGCCGTGCGGTCGGGTCGTCGGGCGGTGACAGCTCGTACCACGGCCGGAACCCGAGAACCTCCTGGTAGAAGCGCTTCGATCGCTCGAGGTCGGTCACGACGTGCCCGGTGTGGTTGTAGGTCCCCATCGAATTCCTCCTCTGCCCGCCTGCCGTTTCTGCCGGCTCGGTCGTCGTCACCCCCGCCGCCCCGACGTCCGAGGATCCGCGTCGGTCATCGGTCACCACCGACGGTGATCGCCGACGAGGGGCAGTTCGCGGCCGCCTGTCGCACCTGTTCCTCGTGCCCGACGCCATCGCCGCAGACGCGTGCCACACCCTCGTCGTCGAGCTCGAAGACACCGGGTGCCGTGAACACGCAGTTCCCCGACCCCATGCAGGCGTCGCGATCGACGACGACCGTAACCGTCCTGCCGGGGGTCATCGTGTCCGGGCTCCGGTCCTGGCTCCTGTCCCGGCGCATCGGGACGAGGCTAACCCGGTCGGAGGTGGCACCATCGGTGCTCGGGGACGACGACGCACGCGCCCGATCGCGGTGCGTCGCAGCCGGCGGAACCTGCACGCGATCGGGATCGGCGCGGCGCAGCCCGCGATGCGGCGGACACGATGACGTACCCTTGGCGCGGTCGCAAGCGTGACGCGCCAGCACGCCGAACGCCACCGCATCCGCGGGCCGAGCGCCGGTGCGACGGGATCGGGACAACGGAGGGACCGATGGATGCGCCCATCGAACCGTTCACCATCGAGGTGGAAGAGACCGTACTCGAGGATCTGCGCGACCGACTGGGCAGGACCCGGTTCCCCGAGCAGCCCGGCGGAACCGGATGGGAGTACGGTCTCCCGACCGACGTGCTCCGCGATCTGGTCGCGTACTGGCGGAACGGCTACGACTGGCGAGCCGAAGAACGACGTCTGAACCGCTTCGACCAGTTCCGGACCGAGATCGACGGGCAATCCGTCCACTTCCTGCACGTGCGCTCGCCACACCCGGACGCGCTGCCGCTCCTCCTCACCCACGGATGGCCGGGGTCGATCGTCGAATTCCTCGATGTGATCCCGATGCTCGCCGATCCGGCCGCCTCCGGTGGCGGAGCCGGTGACGCCTTCCACGTCATCGCTCCCTCGCTGCCCGGTTACGCCTTCTCCGGTCCGACCACCGAGGCGGGATGGGACGAAGGCCGCATCGCACGCGCCTTCGCGGAGCTCATGGCCCGGCTCGGCTACCCCCGGTACGGGGCACAGGGAGGCGACTGGGGCGCCCAGGTCACGACCCGGATCGCCGCGCTCGATCCCGAACACTGCGCGGCCATCCATCTCAACATGCCGCTCGGCAGACAGCCCGAGGACGGTGGGACGCTCAGCGAGGCGGAACAGGCCGACCTCGCGGCGATGCGCCGGTTTACGAAAGAGGAGTCGGGCTACGCCATCGAACAGGGCACCAAACCCCAGACGGTCGGCGTCGCGCTCGACGACTCGCCCGCCGGGCTCCTCGCCTGGATCGTCGAGAAGTTCGCGTCGTGGAGCGACTGCGACGGCGATCCCGAGCGCTGCTTCACGCGCGACCAGCTGCTGACCAACGTGATGCTCTACTGGGTGACCCGCACCGCGACCTCGTCGGCCCGGCTCTACTGGGAGAGCCGTCACGGTGCCCGAGGATCGGACCGGCCGCCCTTCATCGACGTCCCGACCGGCGTGGCCCGGTACCCGAAGGAGGTGTTGCGCTGGCCGCGCTCGTGGGTGGAAGCCCAGTACCGCGTGGTGCACTGGACGGTCATGGAACAGGGCGGCCATTTCGCAGCGATGGAGCAGCCCGAGTCGTTCGCCCGCGATCTCCGCGCCTTCTTCGGGACGGTGCGCTGACGCGGTCATCGGGTACATTTCAGCCCAGCGCGGGTCGGGTGCCGGGCCGGCGGTCGAGCTCGAGCTGGGCCTCGTCCTTTCTGATCGGCTCGCCGTTGACCAGCACGTGGCGCACCCCGACCGGTTCCTCGGCGGTCAGGCGCTCCCCGCCGGCCGGCAGGTCCCGCAGGCGCCGGATCGGGCCGGTGTCGACGGTCGCCGGGTCGAAGGCGCAGACGTCCGCGAAATAGCCCTCGCGTAGGTAGCCGCGGCGGTCGAGACCGAAGATGTCCGCCGCTTCGCCGGTGAGCTTGCGGACGGCGCGTTCGAGGGGCATGACGCCCCGCTCGCGGACCCAGGTCCCGAGCAGGTCGGTCGGTTGCGGGGCGTCGCACAGCTGGTCGACGTGCGCGCCCGCGTCGGTCAGCCCGAGCACCACGTGCTCCTCGTTCAGCAGGTCCGCCACCGACTCCGCGTCGTCGTTCGCGATGTAGGCCCGGAACCGGGTCGAGAGGTCCTCTTCGAGCGACAGTTCGCACATCACGTCGAGGGGCGTGCAGCCGCGCTCCGTGGCGAGATCGCTGACCCGCCGGCCGAGCAGCTCGGGGAAGCGCTCGGACTCGGAAACCTCGTAGGTCTCCCACCGTGGCTTCATGCCCGTCGCGTGGTGCTCGAGATCCTCGAAGGCCCGGGCCCGCCATTCGGGGTCGCGGAATGCGGCCTTGCGAATCTCACGGCTGACCTTGATCAGCTCGGCGAACACCTCGCCCACGTTGAGGTTGTAGGCGTCGGCGAGGGTGAACTGCATGGTGAGCGGCCTCGGTGTCACCTGGGGCCAGACGTCGGCGCCGCGGGCAAGGGCCTCGCGATGGAGCCGAACCACCTCGAGGTGCTTTCCGGCCGACGACGCGAACAGCGGGCAGCAGAAGGGCCGGCCCACCTTGGGCTGCCAGGTGAACATGTCGGGGTACTCGCACTGCCATCCGGGCGTCGCGAGGACGACGCCCTTGCCCGCCTTGCCCGCCGCCATGAACAGCGCCTCTACCTCGTCCATCTCGGCGAAGCGGCTGGGGACCGGCTTCCCGTCGACCCCGCGGTGCGCGAAGGAGAAGCTCGTCGAGAACCCTGCGGCGCCCTGTCCGATCGCCTCGCCGACCAGCTCGGCCATCTGGGTCACTTCTTCCGGCGTCGCGGCCCGTTCGTAGGCGGCGTCGCCCATCACGAAGAGGCGGAGCGCGCTGTGCCCGATGTAGGCGGTGAAGTTGATCGAGGTCCCGCGTCGGAGCACCGCGTCGAGGTACTCCGGAAAGGTCTCGAACTCCCAGTCGATCCCCGCGGTCAGCGAGGCGGCGTCCATCCCCTCGACGTTCTCGAGGGTGTGGACGATCGCATCGTGGTGCTCGGGCCGGCAGGGTGCGATCGAGAACCCACAGTTGCCCGCGATGACGGTGGTGATCCCGTGGAAGGAAGACGGCTTGAGCGCCGGGTCCCAGAAGACCTGTGCGTCGTAATGGGTGTGGATGTCGACGAAGCCGGGTGCCACCGCGCAGCCCGACGCGTCGAGCTCGACGGTGCCGTCGAGGCCCGGGCCGATCGCCTCGATCACCCCTCCGGAGACGGCGACGTCGGCGGCATGCCCGGGGCTGCCGCTGCCGTCGAAGACGGTCCCGCCGCGGATCACCAGATCAGCCGGCATACACCTGCTCCTTCAGCTCGGAGGTGGTCATGGCTCAACGGGGAACGGGTCACCGTCACCGCAACCGGTAGCGGAGCGGCAGGTGCTTGACCGCGCCGTTCACCGCGGAGTTGAGGCGTTCGACGGGACCCGCCTGTTCGAAGAAGTCCATGCGCGACGCGAGGAGGTCGAACATGACCTCGAGCTCGGCGCGGGCCACGTGCGAGCCCATGCAGAGATGCGGCCCGAAGCCGAACACGAGCGACGGCGTGGGAGGACGGTCGATCCGGAACGCGAAGGGGTCCTCGAAGACCGCTTCGTCGCGGTTGGCCGATGCCCAGTAGAGCGCCACCTTGTCGCCCGCACGGATGGTCTGTCCGGCGAGCTCGTAGTCCTCGGTCGCGGTCCGCAGGAAGTAGGCGATCGGTGAGACCCAGCGCAGGATCTCCTCGACCGCGCCGGAGAGGAGCTCGGGATGTGCTCGGAGCAGCTCCCACTGGTCGGGGTGCTCGCAGAAGGCGAGCATGCCGCCGGCGATCGCGTCGCGAGTGGTCTGGTTCCCTGCCTCGACGAGCAGCTCGCAGTAGGAGACGAGCTGCGCCCGCGTCAGTGGCGCGCCGTCGATCTCGCTGGCGATCAGCTGGGTCACGAGATCGTCCTTCGGCTCGCGGCGGCGGTCTTCGATCAGCTGCTTGAAATAGCGGTGGATCTCGCCGCGGGCGCGCATCGAGGTCTGCTCTGGCGTCTCGCCCGGCCGGCGGTACTCCGGATCGTCCTTCCCGATGATCTCGTTGGTCCAGCGGAAATGGCGTTCCCAGTCGGCAGGCGGAACCCCGAGGATCCACGAGATCACTGCCAACGGGAACGGCGCAGCGAAGGTGTCGACGAAATCCCGCTCGGCGACCGACCCCCCGGTCGACGCCTCGTCGACGATGTCGGTCGCGATGCGGCGCATCTCGTCGGTGCGGGCGCGCACCGCGCTGCGGACGAACTTCTTGTTGGCGACCTTGCGCATCGGCCCGTGCCACGGCGGGTCCAGGTAGACGATCATCTCGACGATCTCGTCGACACCGCTCAGGTCGAGGTCGAGGGTGATCCCTTTCGCATTCGAGAAGATCTGGGGCTGGGTGGCCACTTCCACGATGTCCACATGCCTGGTCACCACCCAGAAGGGGGGATGGCCCGGTGGCTCGAGGTACACCACCGGAGCCTCGGCCCGCAGGCGCCTCCAGACGTCGTGCGGATACCCGTTGCGGGCGAAGCGTGCCGGCTCGACCAGGTCGAGCGGATCAACGTCGGCGGTCACCGTCGGATCGGTCGGAGCGGTCAACCGAACTCGATGACACCGCGGACGTTCACGCCGTCCAGCATGTCCTGATAGCCCTGGTTGATCTGGTCGAGGCGGTAGGTGTTGGTGATCATCTCGTCCACCTTGAGCTGGCCCGACCGATACAGGGACAGGAGGTTCGGGATGTCGAAGCGCGGGTTTGCAGCGCCGAAGACGACGCCTTTGACCTCCTTCTGGAACATGGCGAGCTCGAACAGGTTGACGCTGCACTCCTTCTGCCCCTGCGGCGCGACACCGGTCACCACGCAGGTGCCGCCCTTACCGGTGAGGGTGAGCGCGCCCTCCATCAGGTGGCCGTACATCACGCTCGGCGCCAGAACGACCGCATCGGCCATCTGGCCCCGCGTGAGGTCGGTGACGATCGGCAGCGCCTCGTCCATCGATGCCACTGCATGGGTGGCGCCGAAGTCGAGCGAGGCCTTCTGCTTCGACTCCGTCGGATCGACGGCGACGATGTGCTTCGCTCCGACCATCCGTGCGCCCTGCACTGCGCTCATGCCGACGCCACCGACCCCGACGACGACGACCGTGTCGCCGGGCATCACCTCGGCCCGATAGACGGCCGAGCCCCAACCCGTGGTCACCCCGCAGGAGACGAGCGCCACCACGCGGAGCGGCACGTCATGGTCGACCGGCACCAGCGAGGCCTCGTGGGCGACGCTGTATTCGGCGAAGGTGCCGAGCTTCGCCATCACGTTCAGGTCCTGACCCTCGAAGTGGTAACGGACCGTGCCGTCGGAGATCTGCCCGGGGAGGAAGGTCGCGGCACCGAGGTCGCAGAGATTGGAGTGGCCGGTGATGCACATCCTGCAGCGGCCACAGATCGGGAAGAAGCTGGCCGCGACGTGGTCACCGGGCTGCAGGCCGCGAACGCCGGGCCCGATCTCGACCACCTCACCCCCGCCCTCGTGGCCACCGACCATCGGGAAGAGCCCGGGCCGCGGTTGCTCGGGCACCTCACGGGGCCGTTCGGCGGCCGTACGCGACGGCCTTCCTTCGCCGCCCGCGCGCTCTTTCGATCCGAGATCGCTGCCGCGCAGATGCTCGTCGGAGTGGCACAGGCCGGCGGCCGCCCACTTGACCAGCACCTCTTGGTCACGAGGCGGATCGACGTCGATCTCCTCGATCTGCCAGTCGTGGCCCCTGCCCCACAGCACCGCGGCGTGCGTCTTCACGCGGCCCACCTCCTTCGTCCCCGCACCTCGCCCGCGTCGTCGGGCCGGGTTCGACCGGCAGACCTGCGGCCGGACTCGGCGCGGGGCTCCACTTGACCGACTATAGCCTTCGTGTCAGAGTGCGACACGAAAGTCCGAGGAGGTGCCTTTCGTGACGGTGACCAGCCCGAACGACGTCTACTACGACATGTACGACGTCGAGATCAACGCTGATCCGTACCCGACCTACCGACGCCTGCGTGAGGAGTCCCCTCTCTACTACAACGAGGCCTACGACTTCTTCGCAGTGAGCCGGTACGAGGACGTCGAACGCGGCCTGCTCGACCCGCAGACCTTCATCTCGGGACGCGGGGCCATCCTCGAGGTGATCAAGGCGAACATCGAGATGCCGCGCGGAGTGCTCATCTTCGAGGACGCGCCGGTCCACAACATCCACCGGCGGCTGGTCTCACGCGCCTTCACCACGCGTCGGGTCACCGAGCTCGAGCACAAGGTCCGCGAGTTCTGCGGTCGCTGCCTCGACCCTCTCGTCGGTAGCGGAGGATTCGACCTGATCGCTGCGTTCGGAGCACTCGTGCCCATGCAGACGATCGGCATGCTCCTCGGGATCCCCGAGTCCGCGCAGCTCGGCATCCGCGACCAGGTCGACGCGGCACTCCGCACCAAGGAGGGGCAGCCCATGGAGGTGTCCGGTGACATCGTCAACGGGGAGATGTTCGCCGAGTACATCGACTGGCGGGCCGACCATCCATCGGACGACCTGATGACCGAGCTCCTCAACGTCGAGTTCGAGGACGAGACCGGAGCGGTGCGGCGGCTGACCCGCGACGAACTGCTCACCTTCGTGAACGTGATCGCCGGTGCGGGCAACGAGACGACCAATCGTCTGATCGGATGGGCCGGGAAGGTGCTGGCCGACCACCCCGATCAGCGGCGGGAGCTCGTCGCGGACCGCTCGCTGATCACCAACGCCATCGAGGAGCTCCTCCGCTACGAGCCTCCGGGACCGCATGTCGCGCGCTACGTGGCGAAGGAGGTGGAGGTCTATGACACGGCGGTGCCGGAAGGAAGCGTCATGGTCTTCCTACTCGCCTCGGCGAACCGCGACGACCGGCGCTTTGCCGACGGTGACTGCTTCGACATCCACCGCGAGATCGGCCAGCAGCTCACGTTCGGCTACGGCGTCCACTTCTGCATGGGCTCCGCACTGGCACGGCTCGAGGGACGCATCGCCCTCGACGAACTGCTGATCCGCTTCCCCGAGTGGGAACTGGACCTGTCCGGCGCCCGGCTCTCCCCGACCTCCACCGTCCGGGGCTGGGAGGTCCTCCCGGTCGTGGTCTCCTGAGCCGGATGTCGATCGGATCGCTGCCCTCCACGGATGCGGCGCGGTGACGCCGAAGGCAGTCTCCGACGAGGAGCCGCGCCGCCCCTACGACGGGACCCGCCGCCGGCAGCAGGCGAGCGACGACGCGCGACCGGATCGTGACGGCCGGTTCCGAGCTCCTCCACCGATCCTCGGTCCGCGATTGGCGGGACCTGACCGTGCGCGCCGTCGCGGAACGGGCGGGCGTCAACGAACGAACCGTCTACCGCTACTTCGGGAACGAGCGCGGGCTCCGCGACGCGGTGATGCAGCGCCAGGAGGAAGAGGCAGGCATCGACCTCGCGGGCATGCGACTCGACGACATCGCCGAGATCGCCTCGAGGATCTTCGACCACGTCTCGTCCTATCCGATCGACCCGCGCCCGCCGCTCGATCCGACCCTCGCAGCCGCCAATCAGCGCCAGCGACAGGCACTGCTCGGCGCCATCGCGGCCCACACCGGGGATTGGTCGGAGGAGAGCCAGACGGTCGCGGCCGCGATGTTCGACGTGCTCTGGAGCGTGGGCACCTACGAGCGACTGGTGGTCGACTGGGAGGTCGACCCAAAGCGCGCCATCCGCGGCATCGCATGGGTCATCGAACTGGTCGAAGAAGCGGTCCGCGAGGGCCGCGAGCCCGGATGACCCAGCTCGGTCGGGGCGCGGGTCGGTACCCGGGTCGGTACCCGGGTCGGGGCGCGGCCGGGGGGCGAGGACACCTGCGGTCAGCCCTCGTCGAGAGCAGCCAGCCCCGCCGCGCAGCACGCCCAGCTGGCTCACCGGGGGCCCCGCCGCGGTTCCACCGTCCACCGGCAGCACGATCCCGGTGACCTGCGCGGCGCGCTCGCTCGCCAGAAAGAGCACCGCGTTGGCGACGTCCTCGGGCGACCCGTGGCGCGGCAGCGGCTGGTGGGCACGGATGACGGGTCCGAGGTCGTAGCTGGTGATGTCGGTCTCGATGTGACCGGGCGCCACACAATTCACCCGGATGCCGTCGTCGGCGAGGTCGGTGGCGATCGAGCGGCTGAAGTGGATGATCGCGGCCTTCGACGTCCGGTAGGCGAAAGGCGGACCGCCTCCGGTGAGCGCGCCCATCGACGAGGTGTTGACGATCGCCCCGCCCCCGTGCTCGGCCATGTGCGCTGCGGCGCAATGGCTTCCGTAGATCACGCCGTAGAGGTTGACCGCCATCACGCGGTCGAGGTCGGAGAGGTCGTCCTTCAGGAACCTGCGGAACGAGCTCGGGACACCCGCGTTGTTGCACATCACGTCGAGGCCGCCGAACGTCTCGACGGCAAACCCGACCATGTGCCGGACCTGGTCGCGGTCGGAGACGTCGGTCCTGCAGAACGCGGCCGGGTCGCCGAGGCGGTCCGCGAGCTCCCGTCCCCGGTCCTCCTGCACGTCGGCGACGACCACCGCGGCCCCTTCGCGGACGAACAGCTCGACGATCGCGCGACCGATCCCGCTCGCGCCTCCCGTCACGACCGCCACCTTGTCCGCGAGCTCTTCGGCCATCTCTCGTCGCTCCTTTTCGGCGAAGGGCGACGACGCCGATCACCGTGTGCACTCCGCGCCATCTCGACGCGTCCGGTCCGAAAGATAGCCGTGGCTCCTACGACCGACACACCGACATCCGCACACACACACCGACATCCGCACCGACACCGACACTCGCCGCCGGACCTATGCCTCGACTGGAGCGCCCGTGAACGATTCAGACTTCGACTCGATGGACTACTTCCGGGACGACGCCCTCGTCGACGACCCGTATCCCTACTGGGACCACCTGCGAACGCGGTGCCCGGTCAGGAAGGAGCCGGCCGGTGGCGTCTACATGGTGACGGGCTTCGACGAGGCCGTCGCCGTCTACCACGACCCGGTGAACTTCTCGAACTGCAACTCGGCGATCGGGCCCTTCGCCACGTTCCCCGTGCCCCTCGAAGGCGACGACGTGTCGGAGATCATCGAGACCTACAGGGACACCCTGCCCTTCAGCGACCAGCTGCCCACCTTCGACCCGCCGAAGCACACCGCCCACCGAGGCCTGCTCATGCGGCTGATCACGCCGAAGCGCCTGAAGGAGAACGAGGCGTTCCTACGCGAGCTGGCCGACCGCAGGATCGACACCTTCCATGCCGCCGGAAGGTGCGAATTCGTCCGCGAGTACGCCGGCCCCTACACGCTGCTGGTCATCGCCGACCTGCTCGGTGTGCCCGAGGCCGACCACGCCGAGTTCGTCGACCGGCTCATGCGCCACGAGGTCAAGATGAGCCACAAGCCACTCGAGTACCTCTACGAGAAGTTCACCACCTACATCGAGGACCGGCGGAGGGAGCCCCGCGAGGATGTCATGACGGGTCTCGCCACGGCGACCTTCCCCGACGGTTCGCTGCCACCGGTCGACGACGTGATGCGGATCGCCTCCAACCTGTTCGCTGCCGGCCAGGAGACGACGGCGCGCCTGCTCACCACCTCGCTGCAGATCCTCGGCGACCGCCCCGAGCTGCAGCAGACGCTCCGAGACGATCGCGCACTCGTCCCGCTCTTCATCGAGGAGGCCCTGCGGCTCGAGAGCCCGATCAAGGGAACGTTCCGGCTGTCGCGGGTGCCGACGAAGGTCGGGACGACCGAGATCCCTGCCGGACGCACGGTCATGGTGCTGCCCGCCGCCGCGAATCGCGATCCGCGCGAGTTCGGATCGCCGGGCGAGCTCCGTCTGGACCGCGAGAACGGCCGCCAGCATCTCGCGTTCGGACACGGCATCCACACCTGCGCGGGTGCCCCACTCGCCCGCGCCGAGGCCAACGTGTCGCTCCAGCGCCTCCTCGACCGCATGGGCGACATCCGGATCGACGCGTCCCGACACGGGGAGCCCGGCGCTCGCCGCTGGGAGTACTCCCCCACGTGGATGCTGCGCGGCCTCGAGCACCTCCATCTCGAGTTCACCCCGATCGGCTGACGAACTCCCGCGGCGTCGTCGAGCCCTCCGGTGGGAGGGGCACAGGTCAGATCGCGGGGATCGAACCTTCGTAGGGGGCGTCGCCGAACGCGAAGATGCCGCCGTCGGACGCGACCAGCCAGTACCCGCCTCCGTCGGGGGTGGCCGCCATGCCGACGACCGGTCGGTTGAGGTCGATCGCGCCGGTCGAGCCGTCGAAGCCCGCGTCGCCGAACGCGAAGATCCCGCCGTCGGACGCGACCAGCCAGTACCCGCCCCCGTCGGGGGTGGCCGCCATGCCGACGACCGGTCGGTCGAGGTCGATCGCGCCGGTCGAGCCGTCGAAGCCCGCGTCGCCGAACGCGAAGGTCCCGCCGTCGGACGCGACCAGCCAGTACCCGCCCCCGTCGGGGGTGGCCGCCATGCCGACGACCGGTCGGTCGAGGTGGATCGCGCCGGTCGAGCCGTCGAAGCCCGCGTCGCCGAACGCGAAGATCCCGCCGTCGGACGCCACCAGCCAGTACCCGCCCCCGTCGGGGGTGGCCGCCATGCCGACGACCGGTTGGTTGAGGTGGATCGCGCCGGTCGAGCCGTCGAAGCCCGCGTCGCCGAACGCGAAGATCCCGCCGTCGGACGCCACCAGCCAGTACCCGCCCCCGTCGGGGGTGGATGCCGCTCCGACCACCGGCCGGCCGAGCGGAGCCCCGCTCATCGAGCCGACGTCGATGGCATCACCGAACGGGACGACCGAGCCGCTCGTCGTGATCTCTTGGTAGCCGTCGCCCGAGGGACTCGACACCAACGCCGTCGTCGCGCCGGAGCCGCTCGCGGGGGTCGCGGCATCGGTCGACTCGAGCGCGGCGAGATGGGCCTTGACACCGGCCCCGTAGGGCGTCGGATCGCCGAAGTAGTCGGTGATGAGCGACGGGGCGCTGCACGGCCATCCGGCTCCCGCATTGAACGCCCAGGCCAGATAGGACACACCGTGTGCGTCGGCCCAGGGCATGTAGGTGTCGACGAAGGTGGAGGTGCAGTCCCTCTCCCCGAGCTCGCCGGTGACGAAGGGCACCTTCTGGATCAGCGGGAGCCACCGGTCCCACGTCTTCGGGGACTTGGCCGCATTGAAGTTGTAGACGTGCACGGAGATGGCCAGCTGTCCGATCGGGTCGTAGGGCAGATCGGTGCGGAACCCGAGGGGACTCGCGGCGAAGGCGGTCCCCGCCACCGTGACCACGTTGGTCGCCCCGGTGGAGCGCACGTCGGCGATCAGCTGGTCGTATCCGGCGATCTCGAACCCTCCGGCGACGCATCCTCCGTGCACCAGGCAGTGGAAGGAGAGGCCGTGCGGCTCGTTGTATAGATCGAACACGACGCCCTGGTTGCCCTTGAACGTACCGGCGACAGAGAGCCAGAAGCCGGGCGCGTGGTCCTCGTCGGCCATCACGGCACCGTGGAGGGCCGTCTGGGTGCCCGGCGCACTCCAGTGGAGGTCGAGGACGACCGCGAGCCCGGCCCCGGTGAGGTCGTCGACGTAGTGGACGATGGCGGTTCGATACGCGGCGCCGCCGAGCGCCGGATAGGGCAGGTTGATCCCGAGCCAGCAGTCCTCGTTCAGAGGGACCCGGACCGCGTCCACGTGCCAGCTCTTCATCGCCGCGATCATCCCCGGGGTGTCCGAGTTCGGCGGATCGAGGAAGCCCTCGCCGTGCGCACAGGCGTACGGGGACCCGCCGTGGTCGACTCCGACGAGACGGACCGGGTTGCCGCCGGCTTCCACCAGGTGGTTGCCGAAGACCCGGACGGAGGGGGCGCCGGTGGCGAACGGTGCAGCCACCCGCGTCGCTTCCTGCGTCGCTGCCGGCGTCGGGGAAGACGGCGCCTGTGCCTGTGCCTGTGCCTGTGCCTGTGCCTGTGCCTGTGCCTGTGCCTGTGCCTGTGCCTGTGCCTGTGCCTGTGCCGGTGCGGGCGCCGCGGCGACGTCGGCGACGGTCACCGACGCGAGCGCCACGACCGCCAAGGCGATCCGCGCCACGGCCGTTCGGAGGATGCGGGGGCGCCGCCCGACCGATGCCGGCAGAAATTGATGGGAAGGACGCGTCATCGTGCCACTCACTCCCCTCTCGTCACGATCCGGCCCGGGGTTGAGTCGATTCTCGAACACGCCTCCCGTCCAGGACACCCTCCGTCCTGATCCGGCCCCCGGAGCCGATCGGGATCTGCTCGTCTCTCCTCCTCAGCCCATCCGGTTCGCCTCGTCGGCCATCCGCCGGACGATGGATGCGGCCGGTGCCACCGCGATCGCCCGCCACCCGGTCCCCGCCCAGAAGTTGGGCACGTCGGCGTCACCGGCACGGGTGGCCGCCGAGCGGAGTGGGCGCGTGAGGTGGTGCACCTCGGGGTAGGCGGCGGGCGCCTGTTCGTCGTGCTCGAGCGCGAACCGGTTCGCGAGACCGCGTGCGAAACGCCCGCTGTAGGCCCGGGTGACGATGGTGTCGTCGAAAGAGGCCTGTAGAAGCGAGTGCCGGTAGACCGCGGAGGTACCCGCTTCGGGCGTGCAGAGCAGAGCCGTACCCACCTGCACGCCGATCGCACCCGCTCGGAGCACCGCGGCCATCCGGAGCCCGTCCGTGATGCCACCGCTCCCGATCACCGGGACAGGGGTGGCCTCGCGGATCTCGGGCAGCAACGACAGCAGCGTCCGGCGGTTGGCGGACGAGTGGAGAAAGGAGGCCTGATGACCGCCGGCCTCGGTGCCCTGGACGAGGAGCACGTCCGCGCCGCCGTCGGTGGCCAGGCGGGCCTCGGCGACCGACGTGACCGTGACCGCGACGGCGACGTCCGCGCCGTGGAGCCGCTCGGCGACCTCGACGGTCGGGCAACCGAAGGTGAAGCTCGCCAGGTGCACCCGGGCGGCCTCGACCACGTCGAGCTTGGCGTCGTAGGCATCGTCGTCCCAACGCGGCTCGCCGAGAGCGACGCCGAGCCGGTCGGCCTCCGGCTGCAGAGCCGCGGCGTACGGACGGATCGCCTCCCGGTCCGACGGCGCCGAAGGCACGAACAGGTTGACGCCGAAGGGCGCGCCGGTCAGCGCACGCGTCGCGTCGACGGCCCTGTGGAGCTCATCGGGCGAGAGGTACCCCGCCGCCACGGTCCCGTAGCCGCCCGCACCCGAGACCGCTGCCGTCAGTGCCGGCGTGGACGGTCCCCCGGCCATCGGGGCCTGGACGATCGGCAGGTCGCTCGGCAGCCGCACAGGACCAGTCTGACCCTCCACCGACGTGCCGGGAGTCGTTCGTGGCGGAGCGCGTCCGGGAAGAGTCATACCGTGGCCCGGCTCTGGCAGCGAGACCTCGACGAACCGCATCCACCGGCCGAGGTTGGCGGGGGGACCAGGCTGACCAGCCCGTTTGGCCTCGATCGAGCAGGCTGGCGCGCGGTCCTCTCCGGCGTCTCCCGACGGATCAAGCGCGACCGGGTGAGCGTCACCGCAGGCTCCCTCGCCTACCACTTCTTCCTGGCCCTGTTCCCCGCGGTGATCGCGGCGCTGGGCGTCCTGACCTTGGCCGACATCGGGTCCGGCACGCTCCACACGATCACCCACGGGATCGAGAAGAGCATGCCGAGCGGCTCGGCGGGCGTCTTCAAGGGCGCCGTGCAGGCTGCGACCAGGCGCTCGTCGGGTGCGACCACCGCGGTCGTCGTCGGCGTGGCGATCGCGCTCTGGAGCGTTTCGAGCGCAATGGCGGTCCTCCAACAGGCGCTCGACATCGCCTACGAGGTGCCGACCGATCGCACCTACCTCTCGCGGCGGATCCGTGCGGTACCGCTCATGGTCACGACCGCGCTGCTCGGCGGGGTGGCCGCGCTGCTCGTCGTCTTCGGTCAGCCGGTCGGCTCCACGATCAGAGGGGTCGTCCCGGTCGGGGGCGCCGCGTTCACCGTGCCCTGGACCGCGCTGCGATGGATCGTCGCGTTCGCCGCCGTCTCGCTGCTCTTCTTCGCCTACTACACCTTCGCACCGAAGCGGCCGAATCCGGGGTGGGCCTGGGTGAGCCCGGGTGCGCTGGTCGCGGCGGCGATCTTCCTTCTGGCGTCGCTGGGGTTCTCGCTCTACGTGAGCTCGTTCGGGTCCTACGGCAAGACCTACGGGAGCTTCGCCGGAGTCGCCATCCTCATCTTCTGGCTGTACCTCACCGCGATGGCGGTGCTGGCCGGGGGCGAGCTCAACGCCGAGCTGGAGCACGTCGCGGCGAGTGGCGTTGCCCCCTCCCTCGCGGCCTCCGAGGCCGGCGAGGGTCCTGCTGTCTCGAACGAGGAGCTCGAGCCGCCCGATCGGCTCTTCGGCACCTGAACGGCGGCACGCCGAGGGAAGCGGGAACAGCGTTCCGCCAGCTCGCTCACCGTCTCCGACGCCACACCACGGAGAGGGTGGGCCGCCCGTCGGTTCGCCGCGGCGCCCACGACCAGAGGCGAACCGCCACGATCACCGCCGCGACGCCCCAGACGGCCATCGCCGCGAGGTCGCCCCAGGCCCACCCGGACACTCCGGGGCGCGGGTCGAAGGGCGCGTACACCGCCTCGATCATCTGGCGGATCGGAAAATACGACGAGACCTTGGCCAGTCCGGAGTTGGGGTTGATCGGGAACCACAGACCGGACAGGAACAAGAGGACGAAGAAGACGATGCTCACGATCGGGCCGGCCGCTTCTTGATTGGGGATGAGCGTGCTCATGGCGATGCCGATCGCGGTGAAGACCATGGCACCGACCACCAGAGCGACGATCAACGCGGCCATATTGTGCGGCAGGCGGACGTGATAGCCGAGCTTCCCGATGAGGAGGACGACGACGACCTGCACGAAGGAGATCACGAGGGCGCTGCCGCAGATGGCCGCCAGCAGCGCGGAGGTCGGGATCGGCGACAGTCGGAGGCGCTTCAACAGCCCCATCTCCCGCCGTACCACCAGGGAGGTCGCGAGGGCGTTGAAGCAGGTCGACATCACACCGTAGGCGAGGAAGCCCGGCACGTAGTACTGGATCACCTTCACGCCGCCGAGCGCCGAGCTGGTGGAGCTCCCCGCGCTGGCGCCGAGCAACACGAGGAACACGACGGAGAACCCGATCGTGAACACGGCGGCGATTGGGTTCAGCCAGAAGTTGAGCTGCTCGAAATAGAGCTGGCGCCCTGTCATGCGCGCGAAGTAGCGGGCGGGTCGGCGCTCCACCGTCCGAGTGGTCATCGCGCTCCCCTGGCGCCGGTTGCCTCCGAGTCGTAGCCGGTGAGGCGCAGGTAGACGTCCTCCAGAGTGAGACGCTCGACGGTCAGCCCACCGAGCTCGACCGACTCCCTGAGAGCCCAGGTCGTCAGGCTGGCGAGCACCTCGACGGGGCGGTCGGTGCGGATCTCGGTGGTCTCGTCGTCGACGAGCGACGCCGGTACCGGCAGCTTCGATGTCGGAACTCCGGCGGGGAGCCGGAATCGGATGCGGGCTTCGCTCACGTCCCGCCCGGCGAGGGACCGCGGGGTGCCCTCGGCGACGATCTTGCCCGCGTTGATCACCGCGACACGGTCCGCGAGGTTCTCCGCCTCGTCCATGTAGTGGGTGGTGAGGATGACGGTGGTCCCTCCTCCGGTGAGGGCGCGGATCAGATCCCACGCCCCGCGGCGGGCCGAGGGGTCGAAACCGGTGGTCGGCTCGTCGAGAAAGAGGAGCGACGGGTTCCCGACGATCCCGAGTCCGAGGTCAAGGCGGCGCTGCTGGCCCCCCGAGAGGTTCTTCACCCGGCTCTCGGCCTTGTCCGCCAGTCCGACGAGGTCGAGCACCTCGTCCACCGGACGCGGCCGCGGGTAGTACCCGGCGTTGCGGCTCAGGGCCTGGCGGACCGAGAGAAAGGGCTCGACCGCCAGCTCTTGCAGCACCACCCCCATCTGCTCGCGGAGCGCCTGGCTCGTCGACCGGTCGGCCGGGTCGAGGCCGAGCACCTCGACCTCGCCGGCGTCGCGGTCGCGGAAGCCCTCGAGCACCTCGACCGTCGTCGTCTTGCCCGCGCCGTTCGGACCGAGCAGGGCGAAGACCTCGCCTTCTTCGACCGCGAAGTCGATGCGGTCGACTGCCGGAACACCGCCGTAGCGCTTGGCCAGCCCCTTGACCGAGACCGCGGTCACACGGCCCTCTCCCGCGGCGCGACGAACGTCACCGTTGCGCCAGCTTGCATCTCCGCGGCAGTCACCGCACCACGTTACGCGGCACCCCCCCTCGTCCGGCAATCCTCCCAACGGGGGGATGTCGCCTCCGACCGCCGTCGCACCCGAAACCGGGTGTGCTGCCGTCACCGTCCCGGGCCGAGCCGGCGGCGCGTGTCGGGTGACGCAGCGGGCTCTCCCGCGGTGCCATCCGACCCGTCGCCCCACCGACCACGATCCCCGCCGGGCGAAACGCGAGAACGCAGGCCGCCTCCTCACCGGGGACGGGTGCCCAGGTCGCCACGGCCCCGCCGAAACCTCGACCCGCTCGGGCATCGGTCGTGGCGGGCCCGCCCGTGACGGGGCGCCGCCGAGGTGGCCGAGCCCGCCTCGGGCATGGGCCCACGTCCTCGTGGCCATCGAGGGGGTCGCCAGCCTGTCCGGGGCCTCACGCGACCTCGACTGATAGTGTCACTTTGGCGTTGACATAGTGTCATTATGATGTCATCGTGGCACCATGGAACTGTCCGAGTACGTCGAGAGCATCCGCACGCAGTTCGCCGCAGCGGCCGCCGCGGGAGGGGACGACGCGATGGCGCAGGCCGAGCGGCTGTTCGCCCCACTCGAGTCGGCCGTTCGCATGGCGCTGCAGGACGCCCTCGCCACGGCGGCCGAGGAGATCACCTGCGAACTGGCACCGGGTTCGGTCGAGGTGCGGCTGAGGGGCCGCGAGCCGGAGTTCGTCGTGAACCTGCCGCAGCCGGAGCCTCCACCCGAGGAGGAGCTCGCGGTGCCCGGGCTTGCCTCTCCCGAGAGCGACGGGGGTGCGACAGCCCGCGTCAACCTCCGCCTCCCCGAGCACCTCAAGTCCCGGGTGGACACGGCGGCCGCCAGCGAAGGCCTCTCGATCAACACGTGGCTGGTGCGCGCCACCGGCGCAGCGCTGGAGCGAAGCGGCTCGGCACGTCGCCGCGACCACCGGCCCCCCACTGGATCGCAGCGATACACCGGCTGGAGCCGGTAGGTCAGGAGGAACATCCATGACCACCTTCCAGACGCCCCACCCGATCTCTGTCTCGTTGGAGTTCGGGGTCGGCGACCTTCACCTCGTGGCCGGCGAATTCGGCGAGACCGTGGTCGAAGTGAGGCCGACCGATCCCACGAAGAAAGAAGACACGCAGGCCGCCGAACAGACCCAGGTCGAGTACGAATCGGGCGCGCTCCTCGTGAAAGGAACGAAGAACTGGCGCCGTTGGAGCTCGCGGGGCGGTCGTGCCTCCGTCGACATCGAGATCCGACTCCCGGAGGGATCTCGGGTGAGCGTGGACGTGGGACTGGCGGCAGTGCACACGACCGGTCGCCTCGGCGAACTCGACCTGAAGGCCGGTCTGGGCGACGTCCGGGTGGACGAGTCCGGTCCGGCGAGGATCAGGACTGGGCTGGGCGAGGTCATCGTCGGCTGCATCGAGGGCGACGCGGACGTGAAGACCGGATCGGGTCGGATCGAAATCGGCTCGATCGGGGGATCGGCGACCGTCAAGAACTCGAACGGGGACACCCGCATCGGCGACGTCGCGGGCCGCGCGCGGCTGCAGAATGCCCACGGCACCATCCACGTGGACCGCGCCGGCTCGCACGTGACCGCCAAGACGGCTTGCGGGGACGTCCGCCTGGGGAGGTTGTCGGAGGGAACCACCGAAGCGAAGACCGCCTACGGGCAGATCGAGATCGGGGTACTCGACGGGGTCGCCGCGTGGTTGGAGCTCTCCACCAGCTTCGGCCGGGTCACCAACGAGCTCGAGGATGCGGGCCGTCCCTCGGCCGGCGAGCGGACCACCGAAATCAGCGCGCATACGTCCATGGGCGACATCGACGTCCACCGGGTGCCGGCCCGTGCCGAGACGGGAGCGAGATCGTGAAGGGGCCGGCAGCGGGCGGCGCGCCTGGAGAGGTGGAGAGCGCCGACCACGCGCCGCCGGCTCAGCCGGTCGTCTTCTCGCGAAGGACGAATTTGTCGACCGCTTTCGCGAACCCCTCTTTCTCGTTGGTGTCGGTCACCCGCCTGGCCGCCCGCTGCACCTCGGGGCTGGCGTTTCCCATGGCGATGCTGAGGCCGGAATGGGCGAACATCAGACAGTCGTTGGGCATGTCGCCGATCGTGGCCATCTCGTCCACCGAGACCCGGTAACGCCGAGCGAGGAACCTGGCCACCGCCCCCTTGTTGGCGTCCGGATGGGTGACGTCGAGGTAGTAAGGCTGCGATGCGGCGGCGGTGACATGGTCACCGAAGCGATCCTGCGCTGCAGCCGACGCCTTGGCGATCGCGTCGTGGTCGTCGCTCACGCCCACGATCTTCGACACGCCGCGGGCGTGATCAGCGATGTTGGCCATGACCTTCGGCTGGAACTTTACGGTCCATGCCTCGCGGTCGACGTGCGGACCATTCGGATCGGGCACGTACCAGTCGGCGCCGCGGTAGATCCACACGCCCAGCTCGAAGGAGTTCATGAGGTCGGCGACGTGGAGGACGAGCTCGTCGGGAATACGTCGCTCTTCGAGGACCTTCATGTTCCGGTCCACGATGACGCCGCCGTTGAAGGCGGCGATCGGTGTCTGGATGTCGAGTGGGTCCGTCAGCATCGACATCCCCCTCGGGGGCCTGCCGCTCGTGATCGCGAAGACGATGTCGTGCCTCGTGGAGCCTCCGAACCGCTTCGACCGCGTCGTCGCTGAGCACCTTGTCCTGGGTCACCAGTGTGCCGTCGACATCGGCCAGCATCAGGCGGATCTCCGTCGCAGCCATCTGTTCAGGTCGCTGGTCGCGGGAGCCGTCGGCTCGGGTGCGCTCGTCCGCTCCGGCGTGCACTAGCGCGGTTTCGTGGCACCCTCACCCTTCATGAGCTCGTTGAATTTCTCCCACCGCAACTGATAGCGGGTCCGGCCGTTGCCGGGCAACCAGTCGATGGAGCCTTTGCTGACTTGTAGCTCCCCGAGCTTGGCCTCGTCACTCCAGACGACGAAGGTCACGTCCGAATGAAGCACGAATCGAGTGGGGAGATCGACGGTCACGTCATGGGAAGCCATAGACGGACGGTAGCCTCCGACACCTCGGTGAGGCAGCCATTTCGCGTCGCAGCGACCTGTCGCATGACTCCGTTCCCCTGCCATGCCGACGGGTGGCCGGCGCGTGACGCCGACCCGGGGTCGGGGTCGGGGTCGGAGTCGGGGCAGCGCCCATGGGGAAGCGGCATGGAGGAGAGGCTTGTGGACGGACGGGGAGCAGCGCCCGAGCTCGGGAGCTCTACGAGGGCAATCGCAGGTGCCGCCGATGTCGCAGCCACGTACCCTCGGCAACCAGCGAGAGGACGATGATGACGCCCAGCACGTACACGGCGACCGGGGTCCGGGAGGACGTGTCAGCGATCAACACGATCAGGGCGTACCCGCACCCCAGGGCACCGCACCCCGCCAGCAGGCGGCGGCGGAGGAGGTGATCGTCGGCCGCGCGGTACGCCGCCACGTTCGTGACACCGAAGACGATCAGAAAGACGGCGCTCGCGATGGACGCGATCTCGGTCAGGTCGAGCGAGTTTGCAAACACGAGTGCCGCCGCCGATGTGATCAGAAGCCCGACCGGCTCCGACCACACCGTCCGCTCCAATCCAGACGGCAGCTCTCCTTCCATTGCGATGGAGTAGCTGAGACGGGCCGTGCCGTAGAGCGTGGCGTTGATGGCGGAAAACGTCGCCAAGACCGCCGCCAATGCCACCAGGTCGAATCCCGGTCGGCCGAGCGTCGGTTTGGCCGCTTGAGCCAACGCGAAATCGGCGGACGCCGCAATCTGGCGTGGAGCGAGGGACCCCACCGTCACGACGGCGATCGCCACATAGAGGACCGTGACGAATCCAACTGCCAGATACAGCGCACGTGGAAGGGTGACACGCGGGTTGGCCACATCCTCGCCCGCGTTGGCGATCAGCTCGAATCCCTCGTACGCGACGAACACGAGCATGCCCGCCGCGACGACGGTGGGCAGCGACGGGTAGGTTGCCGGTGCGAGGCGCGACCACTGGACGCTCGCGAATCCCACCAACCCCACCAGTACCAGGATCACCAGCTTCACCGCGACCACCGCGGTCTCGGTTCGAGCGACAAAGGCGGCACTGGCCAGGTTGATGGCCGTGGGCAGGAGGATCGCCACACTGATCAACAGATGGTGCGCCCACGAGGCGGAGGTTTCCGATCCGTTCAGGAGCGCTGCGGCGTAGTTGGCGAACGCCGTCGCGTACAGAGCCAGCGTCACCAAGTAGCCGAACCACAACAGGTTGTTGAGCGCCCCCGTGAGCAGGCCGACGCCGAACACGCGGTCGACGAAGACCACGCTTCCGCCACGGGACGGATACCGGACCGAAAGAGCCGCGTACGACGACGCGGTCAGCAGGGCGACAACGCCGCCGGCCGCAAGTGCCAGCGGCGCCCCTCCGCCAGCCCGTTCGGCGACGACACCGAGCACGGCGAAGATCCCTCCGCCGATCATCCCGCCGATGCCGATCGCGGTTGCACCCCACAGGCCGACCTGTCTGCCAGTGCCTCTGTCGCTCCAACGGTGCATGTGCGTCTCTTGTTCTCGCGGATCGGCTTGCCGAGGGCGCCGCAGGTTGGACCGGGTGCGTTGTCGGGCGTCGCCTGGTAGAGCGCCGCGTGCCGCCGGCTCTCAATGGCTCTGTACTAGCCGTTAGCCGGAACGGGAAGCGATTCCGACGATCGGCGCGCCCAATCGCCGACCACCCATTGAACCTTCAAACGGCGCTCCAGCAAATGAGAACGCGCCACCGCCATTTGAAAGCCTGGCATAGCCGCCCTGGCCGGACCCCCTCGTCGTTCACACTCGACCCGATGTCGCTCGGTGTAATCGGCCGGATCGACGGGGCGGTGCCGGACCCTGTCTGCCGACCTTCACGCACGCTGAGCTGATTACGGGGATTTCACTTGTGGGAGACGTGAGCGCCGACTCGGAACCCAGTCCTCGTCGGTGGTCCAACAGTGGATGACCTGGCAGTCCCAACGGGGTTCGAACCCGTGTCTCCACCTTGAGAGGGTGGTGTCCTAGGCCACTAGACGATGGGACCCTGTCAGACCCCTCCGTCGTGGAGCGGTCCCCTGCAGCACCCACCGGGGCAACCCGGCGCATGCGTCGATCATTCCGAGCCACGCCCGGGCGGGCTCGCCGCATTCGCTCGGGGGGGAGGGCTCGAACCTCCAACCTCATGAACCAGAATCATGCGCGCTGCCAGTTGCGCCACCCCCGAATGGGCGAGGTGCCAATTTACCCGACCCGCCCTCCCCCGGGGCGCTGCCGCGATCCTCTCCGGTCCCCGGCCGGCCCCCTCACTACCATCGACGGGCGGTGAGCGTGGGATGAGCGGGGAACGGGCGGTGGTGGTCGGCGGGGGGGTCCTCGGCACCATGCATGCGCTCGAAGCCTGCCGGAGGGGCTGGGAGGTCGTCCACCTCGAGGCCGATGCGGGCCCCCGCCGCGCGTCGGTCCGGAATTTCGGGTTGATCTGGGTGGGTGGGCGCGCCGGCGGATCCGAGCTCGAGCTCGCACTCCGTGCGCGGGAACGGTGGGAGGAGCTCGGCGAGCAGGCGCCGGCCGTCGGTTTCCGGCCGGACGGCTCGATCACCATCGCCACGGACGAATCTGAGCTGGCCCTGATGGCGGAGGCGGCCGGACGCGCCGACGCACCTGCCCGCGGCATCGATCTCCTCGACGCCACTGACGTCCGGTCGGTCAACCCGACCGTCGAGGGCGCGGTCGTCGGTGGGCTCTGGTGCCGCAAGGACGCAGTGGTCGAACCCGGGTCGGTCCTCGGAGCCCTCCGCGACCTCCTCGATGCGTCCGGCCGCTACCGCTGGCTCCCGTGCCGTCGCGTGGTCGGCACGGTGGCGGGCGCCGACACCGCGGGCGGCGGCACCGCGGGCGGCGGAACCGCGGGCGGTGGCACCGACGGCGGGGACGGGGTGGTCGTGGTCGATCACCTCGGCGAGCGGCACCACGGGTCCCTCGCCATCCTCTGCATCGGCGACCAGCTCTCGGGCATCGGCGGTTCGGTCGGCGCCGCGTTGACCCACGCCCCGCTCCGTCGCTGCCGTCTCCACATGATGCAGACGTCCCCCGCGCCGCAGCGCCTCACCACCGCGATCGCCGATGCCGACTCCATGCGCTACTACCCCGCATTCGACCTCCCCGGCCGTGCGGGTCTCCCTGCGCCACGGCCGGAGACGCTCGAATGGGGCATGCAACTCCTCGTCGTCCAGCGCGGCGACGGCGCCCTGACCATCGGCGACACCCACACCTACGACGAGCCGTTCGACTTCGCCCTCGACGAGACCGTCTACGACCGGCTGCGCGACCGGACCGAGCAGCTGCTCGGCTGGCAGCTGCCTCCGGTCGTCCGGCGCTGGGCCGGGACGTACTCGCTCCTCGGTGAACCGGGTGACGGCGCCGCCTGCTATCGCAGCCAGATCGAGCCAGGCGTCTGGGTGGTGACCGCGCCGGCAGGCCGCGGGATGACGCTCTCCCCTGCGCTCGCGGAACAGACCTGGCAGGAGCTCGCCGGATGAACCCGCCCATCCGGATGGTCGCGCTGGACATGGCCGGCACCACGGTCGACGACGGCGGCGCCGTGGAAGAGGCGTTCCAATGCGCGCTCGACACGGTCGGGCTGACCGCGTCGAACCTCGCCGAGGATCCGCGCACGACGATCCGGCGCACCATGGGCCAGTCCAAGATCAGCGTGTTCACCGCACTCCTCGGAGGCGACCGCCTTCGGGCGGAGGAGGCCAACGTCGCCTTCGAAGGAGCGTTCGACCAGGCAGTCGAACGAGGCGAGGTGACCGCTGTCGACGGCGCAGAGCGCACGCTCGCCGTCCTGCGCGACGCCGGCATGCGGCTGTGCCTGACGACCGGGTTCTCGCCGGCGACCCGCGACCGGATCATCGGGGCGATCGGCTGGGAGGGCCGTATCGACCTCGCGCTGTCCCCCGTCGATGCCGGCCGCGGCCGACCGTGGCCCGACATGATCCTTACCGCGGTCCTCCGCCTCCGGATCGACGACGTCGCCGAGGTCGCGGTCGTCGGCGACACGACGAGCGATCTGCTCGCCGGCACGCGCGCCGGTGCGTCGGTGGTGGCGGGCGTGCTCACCGGGGCCCACACCCGGGACGAGCTCGACGAGGCGCCCCACACCCACCTGCTCCAGTCCGTCACCGACCTGCCGGCTGTGCTTGGTCTCTAGGAGGCCCGTTGGGCGGAAGTCTCGCGCCGGGATCGCCCACGGCGACCGTCGAGCAGCCCGCCCGCGAAAGCTCGACTCACCACCACTGGTCGCGAGCGACGACGAGCCCCGCGTCCGTGACGACGCTGCCGGTGAAGGTGCGGTCGTCGGTGCGCATCCGCCATCGGAGCAGGCGCTGGGCCGCCTCCCAGCCGCGCTCGCCCGCCTCGCCGGCACCCACCATGTCGTGCAACTGCTCCGGATCACGATCGAGATCGAAGAGGATGGGCGGGAGCAGCGCCCCGTCGGCGCCGAACTGGACGTACTTCACGTCGTCCCCGCGCAGCACGTCGAGCACACAGTGGACCATGGGCACGCCGAGCAGGTCCTCGGCCAGCCTTGTCGCGGGGTTGGAGAACGCCCAGCTCCAGTGGGCCTCCGTCCGCCAATGGGCGGGTGCGGGCTCTCCCGCGAGGAAGGGTTGGAGGGCGAACCCGTCGGCCTGGAGCGGCACCTCGATCCCCAGCCATCCACAGATCGTCGGGAGCACATCGACCGACTCGGTGAAGGCCTCGACCACCCTCCCACGGCCGGGTGCCGAGGCCGGATCGGGGTCCCGCACGATCAGGGGAACGTGGAAGGACTCGTCCCAGTATCCGAGCTTTTCGAAGAGCCAGTGGTCGCCGCCCATCTCGCCGTGGTCGGAGGTGACCACGACGAGGGTCGACTCGGACAGCCCGGACGCGTCGAGGTAGTCGAAGAGCCGGCAGAGCTGATCGTCGACCTCGCGCTGGGCGCCGTAGTAGGTCGCGCGCGATCTGGCGCCGCTCGCGCTCGTCCTCGGAGGCGCCGGCGAACGGCAGGCTGAGGACCGCGGCGTTCAGTGGATGGGCAGCGGCCTCCGCGGCCTTGGTCGGCGCCGCGACGAACGGGGGGAGGTCGTCCGCGTCGTAGCGGTCGTGGTAGCCGAGCGGATTGCGCCGCGGCGGGTGCGGGCGGATGAAGGAGGCGTGGAGGAAGAAGGGCTCGTCGCCGTGGCGGTCGAGCCATTCGAGGACGGATCCGACCATGAATGCGGTCTCCGACAGCTCGGCTGGGAACCGGGCGGGCGCCCACGTCGAACCGTGGCGCTCGGCGCCGGGAAACCCTTCGATCGGTCGGTAGAGATCGTGCGGCTCGGAGGGCACGTTGATCCCCCGGTCGGCGAGCCAGCGACCCCACTCGCGGCTGCCGGCCTCGAACGGATCGTGGACCACCGCGCGGAACCCGGGCAGGACCTGCTCGTAGGAGCGGAGCCGGGGGTCGTCGTCGGTGAGCGTGCGGGGGTCGAGGCTGGTGTCGGTGTATCCGAAGAGCACCGGGTCGTAGCCGGCCCCGCGGGCGAGCCGTGCGACGTTGGTGAACCGAGCGTCGAGCGGTGTTCCGTTGAGCAGCGAGCGGTTGTGGTGCAGGTAGGTGCCCGTATACAGACAGGCGCGCGAGGGACCGCACGGAGCGGCATTGGCCCAGTGATTGGCGAACCGCGTCCCCTCGGCCGCCAGCCGGTCGAGCGTCGGCGTCTCCACGACCGGATGGCCGCACGCCGTCAGGCAGTCGCCGCGCCACTGGTCGACGGTGACGAAGAGGACATTGCGGCTCACCGACTCGTCCTCATCTCATCCGAGCAATCGCGTCCGAGCGGTCTCATCCGAGCGAGGAGTGGACCCAGCTCAGGTTCTCGAACCCGATGATCCGACCGAGCGCCACCCCGACGGTCTCCTTGGCGTAGTACGGCACCGTCGAGAGACCCGAGATCGGGGAGGTCCGCGTCGGTGTCGGGTGGGGCGTCAGGCCCACCGAGGACGCGATGGCGAGGCTGCGGTCCTCGTGGAACGGATCGGTGACCACGAGCACGGTGCCGTCGCCGCGGCGGAGCAGCTCCGGAGCGGCGTCGGCGAGGTTTCCCCACGAGTCACGACCTCCGGCCTGGAGGATATCGTCCGAGGGGATCCCGCCGGCGAGCAGGTAACGGGCCGATGCCTCGGACTCTGTGTAGCGGTCCCCCGGCTCTTTCGCTCCGGTGACCATGATCGTGGTCGCGTAGTGCCGCCGCCAGAGGAGCTCCGCCTCGTCGAGCCGCGCCGCGAGATCCGGGGACGGTACGCCGTTGTACTGCGCGGCGCCCATCACCACGATCGCGCCCGCCGGGCCCGGATCGCTCCTGCGTCCGGTCAGCCAAACCTGCACGGCGGTGACCGCGAGGTACAGAGCGACCGCGCTGACCAGCACCAGCACCGACTTCACGAGGAGGCGGAGCACGCGGAGCCCGGCGAGACCAGCAAGCAGGCTCACCGCGGTCAGCCGGGCCCGGCGCGCCTGATCGCGGCGATCGTGCAGCCGGCGGGGATCACCCGGCGGTCGGCGCCGCGGGCAGTCCGCCCGCGCCCACCCGGTCGAGGGCCCTCCGCAGGCGAGCGAGCGTCCGACCCGGACCGAGCACCTCGAGGGACTCGAAGAGCGGTGGCCCCACCCGGCGCCCGGTGACCGCGACGCGGATCGGTGCCTGGGCCTTCCCCAGCTTCCGGCCGACGTCCTCGGCGACCTCCAGCGTCGCCGCGCGGATCGCGTCCCGCGTCCAGCTGCCGTCGAGGTCCTCGTACGCCCGGATCGCCCGCGAGAGGATCGTGCCGGCGAGCCCGTCGTTGCCGATCGCCCGCGCCCACGAGTCGGGATCGATCGGCGGCTCGTCGAGGAACAGGAAGTCGACCATGCCGGGGACCTCGCCGAGGACGGCCACCCGCTCCTGGACGAGCGGTGCGAGCCGAGCGAAGGCGTCCGGGTCGAACCGGTCCGGCGGCCAGGGGCGCGGTCGGCCTCGAGCCACGGCCCACACGCCGAGACGAATGCGTCGGTCCCCATCGCCCGGATGTACTCGCCGTTCATGTGGGTCAGCTTGGCCACGTCGAAGAACGCCGGCGCATGGTTCACGTCCTCGAGGCGGAACCACTCGATCATCTGGGCGACCGAACAGATCTCCTGACCGCCCGGCGGCCCCCAACCGAGCAGCGCGAGGTAGTTGACGAACGCGTCGGGGAGGTACCCGTCGTCGCGGTAGGACTCGACCGACACCGGGTCGCGCCGCTTCGAGAGCTTCTGGCGCTTCTCGTTCACCAGCATCGGCAAGTGGGCGAAGAGCGGCAGACCGGGCGCACGCTCGCCGGCCTCCCCCAGGGTCCCGTCGGCGGTCCAGCCGAGCTCCGCCAGCGCCAGCCAGACCAGGATCCCCCGCGGCGTGGTGGGCAGCAGGTCCTCCCCGCGGATCACGTGGCTGATGGCCATGTCGATGTCGTCCACGACGTTGGCCAGCACGAACAACGGCGCCCCGTTCGCCTTGACCGCGACGAAGTCGTCCATCGCGTCGCATGGGAATTCGACTTTCCCCCGCACCACGTCGTCGACGGTGACCGTCCCATCGTCGGGCGTGCGGAAACGCAGGGCGCGGCCCTCGCCACGGGGAAGGCCGCGCGCGCGGCAGAAGCCGTCGTAGCCGGGGGTCAGCACGCCGGCCTGCTTCCGTCGAGCCTCGATCTCGTCGTGCGTGCACTCGCAGGCGTAGAGCCGGCCGGCCTCCCAGAGCGCGTCGACGGCCTCGGTGTAGCGGCCGAGGCGATGCGACTGCCGGTACGGGCCTTCGTCCGCGTCCATCGACAGCCAGCTCAGCGCGGCGAGGATCCCCTCCACCCACTCTTCGCGGTTGCGCTCGGCGTCGGTGTCCTCGATGCGGAGGACGAACACGCCGCCCGCAGCGCGCGCGACCAGCCAGTTGAACAGCGCGGTCCGCGCGCTGCCCACATGGAAGTAGCCGGTGGGCGAGGGAGCGAAGCGGACGCGTGTGACGTCGCCGGGCACCTGCCGGCTAGTCGTCCTCGACCAGCGTGATCGAACCGGTCGGACAGCCGTTGGCCGCCTGGCGCGCCTTCTCCCAGAGCTCCTCGCCGGGGTTCTCGTCGAGGACGTAGAGGAACCCGTCGTCACGAACCTCGAACAGCTCCGGGGCGATCCCCATGCACACCGCGTTGCTGGCGCACTCGTTGTAGTCCACGACAATCTTCATCGGCAGTCTCCCAAAACCTCGGTGAACGTGTTCCAGTCTACCGACCGGCCGAGCCGCCCCCGGTGCGCGGACCCGTGGCACGGGTACCCGCGGGCAAGGTGCCCGCGGGTACGAGCTCGGAGCTACGCGACACGCGCCCACCTGCGCTAGAACACTGCCCATGTTCCCCGGACCCCTTCGAGGCGCGCTCCTTCGTGCGATCGCCCCCGCCACCGCCCTCGTCGTCACCTCGGTGCTCTTCGCGGCCTGCTCCTCGGGCCCGTCGGCATCGACCACCACCAGCCGCCCGGCCGGTTCGACCACGTCCACGACCGCGTCCGGCGGCACGGGTGCGCTCCCGCCGATCCGCCACGTGTTCGTCATCGTGCTCGAGAACGAAGGTTTCTCCTCGACGTTCGGCAGCCCGTCGGCGGACCCCTATCTCGCCCGCACCCTCCCGGCCAGCGGCGCGCTGCTCACCAACTACTACGGCATCGGGCACTTCTCCAACGACAACTACATCGCCATGATCTCGGGACAGGCGCCCAATCCCCAGAACCAGGCCGACTGCCAGGTGTTCTCCGACTTCCCCTCGAGTGCGACGGTCGCCGCCGGCGGCCAGATCTCGGACTCGGGATGCGTCTTCCCCACCAGCGTGCCGACCGTCGCCGACCAGCTGGACCACGCGCACCTGACCTGGAAGGGCTACATGCAGGACATGGGAAACGTGCCCTCCCGTGAGTCGGCCGTCTGCGCGCATCCCACCGTCGGCTCCGCGGACGACACCCAGAAGGCGGTGGCCGGCGACGGGTACGCGACCCGTCACGACCCCTTCGTCTACTTCCACACCATCATCGACGACACGTCGCTCTGCGACACGCACGTCGTGCCGCTCGGCAGCGTGACCGGCACACTCCCGAGCGGGGCGCCGAAGGGCACCACGGGGCTCGTCGCCGACCTCCGCTCGGAGAGCACGACCCCGAACCTCTCGTTCATCGTCCCCAACCTCTGCAACGACGGTCACGACGCACCCTGCGTGAACCAGCAGGCCAGCGCCTCCGCCCAGACCAACGTCGACGCCTTCTTGCGGACCTGGGTACCGCTCATCACCCGGTCCCCCGCCTTCCGCAAGGACGGGCTCCTCGAGGTCACCTTCGACGAGGCCGACACCTCCGACGCCACCGCCTGCTGCAACGAAACACCGGGACCCGCCGCGGCACTGCCGGGAGTCACCGGTCCGGGCGGCGGGCGCACGGGCACCCTGCTCGAGTCCCCGTTCATCAAGGGCGGAACGGTGAGCAACACCCCCTACAACCACTACTCCACGCTCGCCACCATCGAAGACCTCTTCGGCCTTCCCCGCCTGGCTCAGGCGAAGACGGTGAGCGCAGCCTTCGGCAAGGACGTGTTCACGGCCTCCGGGTAGCGCCAGTCGTCGGGTCCCTGGATGCCCGTGTCGTCCGCTCCGCCCCCTTCGTCTCGGCCAACACGACGCACGCGCGCCGCCCCGGGCAGTCGGCCATCCGGCGGTGTGCGAGCGCCAGCCGCACGAGTCCCGATTCGAGGTCGCGCTCGTCGAGGCCGGCGAGCTCGGCGACGTGCGCGAGCCGGGCGAGTGCGCCCTTGGTGTCCGCTGTCAGGAGACCGAGGTGACGCCCCGCGTCCATCGCCCGGGGATCGAGGGACGGCTGTGCCCCCGGCCAGACGCCCCGCAGCTCGCGGAGGAAGAGCCCGACGGTCACCGGGCCCCAGCCGGGAAGCCCGTCGAGCGCGGACTCGAGATCGGAGGGGTCGTCATTGCGGCGCCCGATCTCGGCCACCTTTCCCCGGTACCGCTCGGTGATCGTCGCGGCGAGCGCCTGCAGCCGGGTGGCGGTGCGGAAGTCGTAGCGCGCATACCCGCCCTTGTCGAGCAAGGCGACAAGGTCGTCCCAAGACAGGCGACCAGCATCGGTGATCCGCCGAACGCCGCCGCGGACGAGCTCCTCGTAGGTGCGCTCGGCGATCTGCGCCGAAATCCGGGTGCCGAAGAGGGTCGCCGCGACGAACCACCGCTCGATCTGCCGATCGCTGCCGTCGACGTCGATGCCCAGCTCGGAGGAATACCTGCCGCCGAGCTGTGTCACCACCGCGGCTGCCAGCTCGGCCGAAGAATCGGACGCTGTCATCTGCTCATCCGCACATCGCGTGTTGCCGGCGCCGCCGGCCCTGGTTGATCGGGTGCCCCGGAGCGGGGTCGTGCAAACAACCCTACGGGCTCAGCGGACGGTGGCCACGGCGATCGCGCCAGCCGGACCCAGGTCGCCGCCCTACGTGCTCGGCTCGGAACCGCTGACGTCGACGGTGCGGGTGAGCTCGACGGTCTCGAGGAGTCGGCGGTCGTGGGTGACGAGCAACAGGGTGCCGCGGTACCCCGCGAGCGCCGACTCGAGCTCTTCGATGGCCGGCAGATCCAGATGGTTGGTGGGTTCGTCGAGTACGAGGAAGTTGACGCCCCGCGCCTGAAACAGCGCGAGCTCGGCACGGGTCCGCTCGCCGGGTGACAGTGACGTCGCGGGTCGGGTGACGTGGCCGGCATCCAGCCCGAACTTCGCAAGCAGCGACCGGGCCTCCGACTGCGGGAGGCCGGATCGGTCCATGACCGCCCGGACCACCTCGGCGCGCCCGGCCAGCCCCTCGCGCTCTTGGCCCAGCTCTCCGGGCACGACGGACGGCCCGAGCAGCTGCCGCCCCGAAGCGAGGGGGAGCCGACCGAGCAGTGCGCCGACAAGCGACGACTTCCCCGCTCCGTTCGGCCCGGTGAGCCCGATGCGCTCGCCCCAGCGGATCTCGACGTCGATCGGCCCGAGCCGGAACCCCCCGCGTTGGATCACCGCGGCCCAGAGCGCGGCGACGACCGAACCCGATCGCCCCGCCTCCTCGATGTGGAACCGGAGGTCCCAGCCCTCCCAGGGCTTCGACACGACCTCGAGTGCCTTGAGCGCCCGTTCGGTCTGGCGTGCCTTCGAGGCCAGCTTCTCCGTCCGGTTCAGCCGGAAATCACGCTGTGCCGTGTCGTGGTCGCCGGCCCGCCGCGTCTCGCGACGGACGCCGCTCGTCGCCCACCGGCGTTGGCGCTCGGCGCGCCGCCCGAGCTGGGCCCTCCGGCGATCGTAGAGCTCGTACGCCTCGTCGGCATGGCGACGGAGCGCAGCCCGTTCCGCCTCGTAGCCGGACCAGCCGCCTCCGTAGAGATGACCGCGGTGGTCGTGGCCATCGAGCTCGTACACCTCCGTCACCGTGCGCTCGAGGAAGGCCCGGTCGTGGGAGACGACGGCCATGCCACCCTCATGAGTCGACACCAAGGCTTCGAGCCGGACCAGTCCGTCGAAGTCCAGGTCGTTCGTGGGCTCGTCGAGAAGAACGACGTCGTACCGCGACAGGGCGATCGCGGCCAGCTCCACCTTCGCCCTTACGCCGCCCGACAGCGACGAGAGCGGGCGGTCCTTCACCTTCGTGTCGACACCCAACTCGTGGAGCCCCCTGACGATCCGCCCGTCGACATCGGTCGCGTGCAGGGCGTTGAACCGCTCCAGCGCGATCTCGTACCGGTTGTCGGCGCCGGCCTCGCCGTCTGCGAGTGCGGACGCCGCACGCGCGAGCTCGCGCTCGGCCGCGACGACACCGGTGCGTCGGGCGAGGAGCTGCTCCACGGTCGTCTCCGCCTCGACCTCGAGCTCCTGGGCGAAATAGCCGACCGAGGCCGATGGCGGGTCGAGCCGGACCTGTCCATGGTCGGGTGCGATGATGCCGGCGAGCACCTGGAGCAGGGTGGACTTGCCGGCGCCGTTGGCCCCGACGATCCCGATGCGGCTCTGCGGGCCGACCACCAGCGAGACGCGGTCGAGCACGGTACGGCCCCCACGATCGTGGGTGACGTCGTTCGCGACGAGTGTCGCGAGACGCCGACGAGCGCCGGGGAGCGGTGAACGGGACGGGTAGTGCGCAGACAACGAGAAACCTCCGAAACCACGAGCAACGGGCGAGGGGGGAGGCTCTCAACGCACGAGGTCATCCTACCGCTGCCGGCGGTCCCCGAGGCCGGAAGGTCGGCGGTCCCCGAGGCCGGAAGGTCGGCGGTCCCCGAGGCCGGAAGGTCGGCGGTCCCCGAGGCCGGAAGGTCGGCGGTCCCCGAGGCCGGAAGGTCGGCGGTCCCCGAGGCCGGAAGGTCGGCGGTCCCCGAGGCCGGAAAAGTGGTGGTGCCGTGGAACGAGGCCGTGGACCGACGCCCGCGGGAACATGGCTCGGAACGACCCGCGCGACGACGCCGCGGCGTTCAGGACGGCTGGCCGATGCGGCGACCGGACCCCCGGCCCGGTTCGCTCAGGGCTTCTCGCTGCCGACCACCCACATGGAGAAGAACTGGGAGCCGCCGCCGTAAGCCTGACCGAGGGCGAGCGAGGCGCCGTCCACCTGGTGCTCGCCGGCCTGGCCGCGGACCTGCATCGCCACTTCGAGGAACCGCAGCATCCCCGACGCCCCGATCGGATTCGACGACAGGACGCCGCCCGACGGGTTCCACGGGATGTCGCCGTCGAACGCGGTCGCGCCCGTTTCGGTGAGCTTCCATCCGTCGCCGAGGTCGCAGAACCCGAGGTTCTCGAGCCACATGGGCTCGTACCAGCTGAACGGCACATAGATCTCGGCGACGTCGAACTGGTCGCGGGGGTTGGTGACGCCCGCCTGCGTGTAGACGTCCGCCGAGCAGTCGCGGCCGGCCTGCGGATTCACTTGGTCACGTCCGGCGAACATCGTGGGCTCCGAACGCATCGCCATCCCGTGGATCCATGCCGGCGGATAGGAACCGGACACCGTCGCCTCGGACGAGAGCACCATGGCAGCGGCGCCGTCCGAAGAGGGGCACGCCTCGAGGTAGCGCAATGGGTCCCAGAGCATGATCGAGTCCTCGACCATCTTCATGTCGATGTCGGGGATGTGCAGGTGCGCGAAGGGGTTGCGCATCGCGTTGAGCCGATCCTTGACCGCGACCATCCGGCCGATGTGATCCGGTGCTCCCGACCGGCGCATGTAGGCGCGGATGTGAGGGGCGAAATAGCCGCCCGCCCCCGCCAGCAGCGGGGCCGCGAAGGGCTGTGGGACCGACAGCGCCCACATGGCATCCGAGTCCGACTGCTTCTCGTACGCGACCGTCAGCACCCGTCGGTGGATGCCCGACGTGATGAGGTGAGCGGCCACGAGTGCGGTCGAACCCCCGACGGATCCCGCGGTGTGCACCCGCATCATCGGCTTGCCAACGGCACCCAACGCGGGGGCGAGGTACAGCTCGGGCATCATGTTGCCCTCGAACATGTCGGGCGCCTTGCCGATGACCACAGCGTCGATGTCGCCCCAGCCGAGCTGGGCGTCCTCGAGCGCCATCTTGGCCGCCTCCCGGAGCATCCCGGCGATCGAGACGTCGTCGCGCTTGGCCTTGTGATGGGTCTGCCCGACCCCGACGACGGCGCAGCGTTCCATCACTCCCCCTCCAGCACGCAGACGAGGTTCTGCTGGAGGCACGGTCCCGAGGTGGCGTGCGCGACCGCGCGTCGTACCTCCCCCGACGTGATCCGCGCCGCCGCCTCGCCGATGCGGATGAGGCCCGCCGACATGATCGGGTTTGCGGCGAGTGGTCCTCCCGACGGGTTCACCCGGACCTCGTCACCGAGGCCGAGCGCCTCCCTCACGATGACCTCTTGGTGCGCGTAGGGCGTGTGCAGCTCCGCGACGTCGACCGGCGCATCGCCGAGTCCGGCGACCTGCGCCGCCCGAGCGGTCGAGGGCGAGCCGGTGAGATCCCGCGCGCCGAGCGAGTGCGTCTCCATCCGGTGGTCCATCCCGGTGATCCATGCGGGTCGCTCCGACCAGCGTCGTGCCTTGTCGCCGGCGGCCAGCACGATCGCGGCCGCGCCGTCGGTGATCGGCGGCAGCGCGTGGCGGCGGAGCGGGGACACCACGTACTCGTCGGCGAGCAGCTTGTCGGCAGGAACGTCCTTCGCGACCTGTGCCTTCGGGTTCGACAGGGCGTCCTTCCGACAGCGCGCCGCGATGGCGGCGAAGTCGGCCTCGGTCGCCTTGCCCGCGTCGATCAGCGCACGGGCCTGCAAGGCGGCGAGGCTCACCGGGTCGGGCCAGAGGGGCGCCAGGTAGTAGGGGTCGAGCTGGAGGGAAAGGATCTCGTTGAGGTTGCCCGGCGACGACCGGCCGAAGCAGTAGACGAGGGCTGCATCGATCTCCCCTTCTTGGAGCAGGACCCAGGCCTCGTAGAGCGCCCAGGCACCGTCCATCTCGACGTGGCTCTCGGCTCGGGGCGGCCAGACGCCGACGGCGTCGAGCGCAGTGACGAAGCTGAACGGTCCGCCGACCAGATAGTCGGTCGATCCCGAGCAGATGAAGTCGACGTCGTCCTTGGTGATGCCGATGTTGCCGAAGACCTCGGCCACCACCGGCATCAGCATCTCGACCTCGTTGTGCTCCGCGTCGCGGCGCACGTTCTGTGCCTGGGCGAAGGACGCGATCGACACGGGACGGACAGGACGGCGGCTCCCCGAACCGCCGGACGAGGCCGCCGTCGCCGACGCGGGGGGGTTCACAGGTACTCCTTGTAGGTCTCGTAGTCGGCGTCGGGTTCGCCGTTCGGACGGAAGTACTTCACCGACGCGAGCGACGGGGTCAGCTCGTCCTTTTCGACCCAGACCGCCTCGACCCGCAGACCCATCCGGACCTGATCGGCGGGAAGCTCCTGGATGAGACCCATGAAGGAGATGTTGGCGCCGTCGAGGAGGACCTGCGCGCAGATGTAGGGGATCTCGATCGACTGGCCGGCGAAGGGTACGTTGACCACGCAGTAGGTGGTGACCGTGCCCGAGTTGGACAGCTCGACGTCCTCGGTGGTGGGCACGCCGTCGGTCGGGCACGATCCGCGTGAGGGGACGTAGACCTTCCCGCACTTGGGGCAACGCTGTCCCATGAACTTGCCCTGTTCGAGCCCCCGGAGGAACCGCGACTGGGCGACCCCGGGCGTGAACTCGAAGTCGAGGCGGATGGGAGTGGCGAGCGTGGTGACCGCGCCCTCGGCGCCCTCGGCGCTCACGTCGGGCCGGTCGCCGGCAGTGTCGCTCATCGGCCCGACCCTCCCCCACGTTCGGGCACGAACGCCTCGATGTCGGCCATGGCGCCCGTGCGCTCCTCGCGTGGACGGAACCGCACCGTGACCCGGTCGCCGGACGCGATCGAATCGGGTCCACCTGAGTCGACCGCGTGCAGCAGGGCGGTGTCGGCGCCGTCCAGACGGACGAGCGCCCAGGCGAACGGCTTGCTCAGCGGGTGCTTGGGCAGCGGCGTGCCGACCCAGGCCCACGACTCGACGACGCCTCCGGGTCCGACCTCGACCAGCTCGCCGGTGTCCTCTCCGGTCGCCGGGTCGTACTCGGTCGGCGGCACGATGACCGAACCACCCGATCCGCGCACGCCGAAGAGCTTGCCGTCGCGGAGCCCGGTCAGGAAGGCGCCGATGACCGGTCCGACCGATCGCGAGTACGGGTACTCGAGCCGGTGACTGGCGTGCAGCGCTTCGCGTGACGGCATCGCGGACCTCCCCCGCTCCTCGTTCCCGACTGCTCGGACGTGCACCCGCTGTGGGGTTCCGCATCGGGGCGGCGCCGTTGCGAGACGGCGGCCCGACCGGACAGCAGACCCGGGCACAGCGAAAAAAGTAGAACACATTTCACTTTTGAGCGCCAGCCCGTCGACGGCGAGCCGGTCGGTTCCAGGCCGGCGTTCTCCGTCCGTCCGATCGGTGCCCCCCGGCGGTCCGATCGGTGGCTTCCGTCTGTCCGATCGGTGGCTTCCGTCTGTCCGATCGGTGGCTTCCGTCTGTCCGATCGGTGGCTTCCGTCTGTCCGATCGGTGGCTTCCGTCTGTCCGATCGGTGGCTTCGTCGACCCAGGCGGCCGGCGCTACCGTGACCACCCATGGTCGACCCCGCGACGGACCGCCCGAACATCCTCCTCGTCGTCTCCGACCAGGAGCGACAACGTTCCTGGCTGCCCGAAGGCGTCGGGCTCCCCTGGCGCGACCGGCTGCGCGCCGAGGGTCTCGAGTTCACCCGGTACTTCACCCACTCCTCGCCGTGCTCGCCGAGCAGGGCCAGCCTGTTCACCGGTCGCTACGTGGAGGGCCACGGTGTCCGCGACAACGTGATCATGCCCGAGCACGTCGAGCTCCCGACCTCCACCCCCACCCTCGGGTCGTTGCTCGAGACGGCCGGCTACCGGTCGTCCTATATCGGCAAGTGGCACCTCTCCCACGCACCGAGCCCGGACATGGAGGCGTACGGCTTCGCCGACTGGGACGGCAACGACCGCCACTTCATGGGATGGGCGGGCACGGGCGTGCACTTCGATCCCATCATCGCCACCAATGCCGCCCACTGGCTGTCCGAAAACGCCGCCCCCACCGACGGCCGCGACCCGAAGCCGTGGTTCCTCACCGTCGCGCTGGTCAACCCGCACGACGTCATGTGGTTCCCGGTCGATCAGCCCGGCTACCGGGAGCGCCACCCCGAGGAGGTCGACGTCATCCGGCGGGTCCTCGAGTCGGCAGCATGGAAGGACGACGATCCGCTCCCCGTCTTCACCGACCCCTACCCCGAGGTCGTCGACACCCTGCCGGCCAACTTCGACGACGACCTCTTCACCAAACCCGAGGCCCACCGCCAGTGGCGCTTCGACCAGCAACACGGCCTGTGGGGCTACATCGACCCGAGCGACACCGCGTCGTGGCTGCGCCACCTCGACTATTACGTACACCTCCACCAGCTCGCAGATCGGAACCTCGGTACCGTCCTCGGCGCGCTCGAGACGGCCGGTGCCTGGGACGACACCGTGATCATCTTCACCTCGGACCACGGGGACATGTGCGGCTCGCACGGTCTCCGCTCGAAGGGTCCCTTCGTCTACGACGAGATCATGCGGGTTCCGCTCTACGTGAAGGTGCCTGGCGTCACCACGCCCGGCTCGGCGACCGCGTCGCTCGGATCGCACGTCGACCTGGCCGCCACCATCTGCGCACTGGCCGGTCTGCGAGCCGACGCGTACGCCGGCACCGTGCAGGGGGCCGATCTCTCGCCAACCTTCGCCGATCCCAGTGTGGTCGTACGGGACCACATCCTCTTCGCACAGGATTCCGCGCAGACGACCGAGCTCAACAAGGTCCGGTATGCGCTGCGCGGCTTCTTCGACGGCAAGACCAAATATGCCCGCTACTACGGGGTGGGTGGGGGCAAGCCGTCGACAGGGCTGTGGGGCAAGTCGCCGGGAACCAAGCTCTTCGACGTCGACTGCGCGTTCGACGATAACGACCACGAGTGGTACGACCACGACGCCGATCCGCACGAGCTGGTCAACCTCGCCAACGACCGGGCGCGGCGAACGGAGCTCCGCGAACTCTACGAGCGCATGCGCGCCTACGAGACCGAAGCGTTCGTGACGCTCGACTGATACGAGCGGCGCGTCTTCACCCGCCAGCAAGAAGGCGGCGCGACGGCGGAACGGGCGTCCCGGTCGACCTCGGTTGCCAGAGCCTCCCGTCCGGACGTGTGCAGCGGCATCGGGCGCAGCCTACGTCGGCCACCTCGTCGGACGAGGAAGCACCGACAGGGTGAACCCGGTGGCGTCGTCCACCGACCGCGCGAATGCGGTGCTCCGGCAAGTTGTCACAGGCAACCGTACAGAGCGTCGATGAGAGCCCGATTCCTCGAGCTCTGCCAGCGTGGGATCACGTGGTTCATGACGTAGCCGAACGCGACACCCGCCGAGGGGTCGGCGAAACCGACCGCCCCACCGGTCCCGAAGTGACCGAAGCTGCCCGGGTTCGGGCCGAACGGTCGACGCGGGACGGTCGGCTTGAAGCCGAGCCCGAACGTGACGTCTTCGCCGAGCACCGGGCAATAGCCCTCGGATTGTGGGGCGACCGCCTCGGCGAGGAGATCCGGCGAGAGGAGGCGACCGGGCTCGAGCAATGCCGCGTAGAGGCGAGCGACGCCGGTGGCCGTCGCGTGCCCGTTCGTCGACGGCACTTCCGCGCTCCGCCATTCCGCCGTGTTGGCCACACCGATCGAGGAGTAGCCCGAGGGGTTGAAGTAGCTCAGCATGGTCATGAGCTGATCGCCCTCCAACGAGCCGAAGTCGACGCGCTCGGGCACGGCGCCCGCCCACAGCACATCGGCGCACCGGGGCTGTTCCGCCCGGGGCGCACCGAAGTACAGGTCGGCTCCGATCGGAGCGGTGACCGCCTGCAATCTCGCGGAACAGGATGCCCCACTGACCCGTCGCACGACTTCTCCGACGAGGTGGCCGTAGGTGTTGGTGTGGTAGGCGTGCCGCGAACCCGGTTCCCACCATGGAGCGGTCGCAGCAAGGGCCTCGGCCATCCGCTGCCAGTTCCACAGATCGTCGTTGCGCAGCGGCTCACGGATGGCGGGAACGCCGGCCCGGTGGCAGAGGGCCTGGCGGAGCGTGGCGCCCCCCTTCCCGGACCGGCCGAACTCCGGCCAAACCGAAGCCAGCGGGTCGTCGAGCGCGATCGCCCCGGCGTCCACCAACTGGAGGGCCAACAGCGCGACCACCGGCTTGCCCACCGAGTACACGTCGACCAGCGTGTCGAGCTCCCAGGGCCGCTTCCGCTCCTCGTCCGTCCACCCTCCCGCCAGGTCGACCACCACGCGGCCGTCCAGGATGATGCAGACGGCGGCACCCACCTCGCCCCGCTCCGCGAAGTTGGCGACGAAGACCTCCTCGACGTCGGCCAGCGTGTGATCGCAGGTGCCCCGGATCGGCACCGGTCCGGCGATCTCGCCGGTGTGCGCGGCAGCCACGCGATCAGTCTTCCAGGGGGCGGGCAGCGCTCGGGTCACTCACCGTCTCCAATGCTCGACACCGGACTGCTGTTCGTGACCAGATGTTCGAGCAATCCCTCGCACGCCGCCTCCACCAGGTCGAGGCACTCTTCGAACTCGGCCTCGTCGCCGTAGTAGGGATCGGGGACGTCGACCGCTCCGCCGGCCCGGGAGTCGAAGGCCCGCAACATGACGAGGCGCTCCTCGTGCCGGTCGTCGCCCGAGGCCGCCCTGGCGAGGCCGGCGAGCGTCTGGCGGTGTCCGCGGTCCATGCACACGATCAGGTCGGTCGACCCGAACCACGACGTATCGAAGGCCCTGGCCACGTGCCCGCGATCGCGATACCCGCGTGCCTCGAGCGCCGCCTTCGCCCGCGGGTCCATCGGCTCGCCGACGTGCCATCCGCTCGTACCGGCGCTCGAGACCTGCAGGCGCTCTGCGAGAGTCTGACCGTCGTCTCCCGCCTCTTCCGAGCGATCCTCGGCGAGCGTCCGGAGCACCATCTCGCCCATCGGCGAACGGCAGATGTTCCCGGTGCAGACGAACAGGACGCGGACCGAGGACACCGGCTCCTCCGCGTTCGGCACCGTCGCCCTCCCGTCGGACCGGTTCGGTGACATGCCAACATTGTGCACCGCGGACACATTGTGCACGCCCACGGTCCGCGCCGTAGTGTGAGCGAGGCCACGAGGCAGGGACCATGGACCAAGACGAGCATCGCGGGACCAAGACGAGATTCGCGGGGCACCGCCGGCGACCGGGCGGCGACCGCACCGGCGAGCGATGCGCCGCGGGAGACGGCGGTGCCGGCGGACTCGCCGATGGGACACGGCGTCAAGCAACGGGACCTCATCGTGATGTCCGCCGTCGAGGTGGACGCCTTCCTCCACGAGCGCCGGCCGATGACGATGTGCACCATCAACCACGACGGCTCGGTCCACGCGGTCGCGATGTGGTACGGATTCCTCGACGGTGCGATCGCGATCGAGACCAAGGCGAAGTCGCAGAAGGCGGTCAACCTCCGGCGCGATCCCCGGATCACCTGCATGTTCGAGGACGGCGACTACTACGAAGAGCTGCGAGGGGTGGAGCTCGTCGGCCAGGCGGTGGTCGTCGAGGACCCCGAGAAGATGTGGCAGCTCGGCGTGAGTCTCTTCGAGCGCTACTACGGGGCCTACACCGAAGAGCTGCGTCCCTTCGTCGAGACGATGCTGCACAAGCGAATCGTCGCCCGGGTCGAGGTGGAGCGCACGGTCTCCTGGGACCACCGCAAGCTGGGCCTGCCTCCCACCCGACCGTCCTGAAGGTCCGCCTACCCGCGAGCCGCACCCGATTCGACGCCGCCAGACCGTCCGCCACAACCGACCATTTCGAGGCCGCCAGACCGTCTCGGCAGGCCGCAAGACCAACTCGACAAAGGGGGAACCAGTGCTACTCGACCGTTTCCGGCTCGACGACTCCGTCGCCATCGTCACCGGTGCGGGCCGCGGCATCGGTGCCGCGACCGCGCTCGGACTCGCCGAAGCGGGCGCGGACGTGGTCATCTCGGCACGGACCGCCGAACAGCTCGACCAGGTCGCCGAGCAGGTCCGCGCCACCGGCCGACGGGCAGTCGCCGTTCCTGCCGATCTCAGCGACCTCGACGCGGTGGCCAAGCTGGTCGACCATGCCCGCGACGAGTTCGGACGTCTCGACCTGGTGGTGAACAACGTTGGGGGGGCCATGCCCCGCCCGTTCCTCGACACCTCACCGGGCCGCTTGGAGCAAGCCTTCCATTTCAACGTCTCGACGGCCCATGCGCTCCTACGGCCGGCCGTGCCCCTCATGCTCGAGCACGGAGGCGGCTCGGTGGTCAACATCTCCTCGGCGATGGGGCGACTCGCCGGACGCGGCTACATCGCCTACGGAACCGCGAAAGGGGCGCTCAGCCACTACACACGGTTGGCCGCCACCGACCTCGCGCCACGCATCCGCGTGAACGCGATCGCAGTGGGTTCGGTCGCTACCTCGGCGCTCGACATCGTGATGCAGACCGACGAGCTCCGGAACGCGCTCGAGTCTGCGACGCCGCTCGGCCGCATCGGCGCGCCCGAAGAGATCGCCGCGGCCGTCGTCTACCTCGCTTCGCCCGCCGGCGGCTATCTGACCGGCAAGGTGCTCGAGGTCGACGGCGGTATCGACACTCCCAACCTCGACATGGGATTACCGGACCTGTGAGCGCCGAACGCACCTATCGGGTCGTCGCCTGGAGCACCGGCAATGTCGGCCGCCACGTCATCGCGGGCATCGACGCCCGACCCGACCTCGAACTGGTCGGCCTCTGGGTGTCGAACCCCGACAAGGTCGGCAAGGACGCCGGTGAGCTGGCGGGCCTCGGCCGCGCTCTCGGAGTCGAACGCCACCGACGACGTCGAGGCTCTGCTCGGCCTCGAACCCGACGCCGTGGTCCACAGCGCGATGGCCGACCATCGCCTGACCGAGGCCATCGCCGACATCGAGCGGATCCTCCGTTCGGGCGTCAACGTGATCTCGAGCGGGCCCGTCTTCCTCCAGTACCCGTTCGGGGTCGTCGACGAATCGATGATCGAACCGGTGCGGAGCGCCGCCCGCGAGGGAGGAGTCTCGCTGCTCGTCAACGGCGTCGACCCAGGATTCGCCAACGACGCGTTGCCGCTGGTCCTGAGCGGCATCTCCGAGCGCATCGACGAGGTACGGGTTTCGGAGGTGCTCAACTACAACACCTACAACCAACCGATGGTGCTCTTCGACATCATGGGCTTCGGGCGTCCGCTCGACGACACCCCGATGATCCTCCAGCCCGGCGTCCTCACCATGGCATGGGGCAGCGTCGTCCGACAGCTGGCCGCCGGGCTCGACGTCGAGCTCGACCGAGTAGAGGAATGGTCCGAGCGGCGTCCGGCGCTGTCGACCTTCGAGGTCGACGCGGGCACCATCGAGGAGGGGACCGCCGCCGGCCTGCACTTCGAGGTCAGAGGGATCCGCGGGGATCGGGCGGTCATAGTGCTCGAACACGTCACCCGCCTCGACGACGCGATCGCTCCCGAGTGGCCCCAGCCTGCCGGTCAGGGCTGCTACCGCGTCCAGATCTCCGGCGAGCCGAACTACACGCTCGACCTGCAACTGCTCGGCAGCGACGGCGACCACAACACGGCTGGGCTGAAGGCGACCGCGATGCGACTGGTCAACTCCGTGCCCGCGGTCGTCGACGCAGCCCCCGGGTTGCTCACCGCGCTCGACCTGCCCATGGTCACCGGCCGCGGCCTCGTCAGCTGATCCGGGCCTCCACCCGCGCCGAAACGAGCAGTCGACCTCACAGAACGACTCTGCGGCGCGCTGCCGGACTTCTCGGTCAGGTTCCGGGGCCGAGGCGCCGACACATCCCGTCGGCCTCCGCGAAACCCGATGCCGGACGCCCTCGACGAGAGGCCCGGGGAGAGTCCGCGCCGACCCCGTCAGCCAGGACGGACACCGTCGACCCGGACACTAGGGTCCCGACCATGGACACCTGGGACCTGCCGCGACGATGAGCATGCCCGGCCACGGAATGGGCCCGGGCGGCGGACAGTTCGGGTCGGTCATGCGCTCGATGCGGCGTGACGACTCGGTGATGGAGCAACACGTCACCAAGGGAACCGCCAGACGGATGCTCGGGTTCGCCCGGCCCTACCGGTCGATCCTCGCGGTGTTCCTCGTCCTGGTCGTCTTCGATGCGGTCATCGGTGTGGTGAACCCACTCCTGTTCCGCTCGATCATCAACAACGGGATCCCTCACGACGACAAGGCGCTGATCATCGGACTCGCCCTCACCGCTGCCCTGTTGGCGGTCGTCGACACCGGTCTCTCGCTGGGCATCCGCTGGGTGTCCGCCAAGGTCGGAGAGGGACTGATCTTCGACATGCGCTCGAAGGTCTTCGGCCACATCCAGAAGATGCCGATTGCCTTCTTCACCCGCACCCAGACCGGATCCCTCATCAGCCGGTTGAACAACGACGTGATCGGCGCGCAACAAGCCTTCACCGACACCCTGTCGTCGATCGTCTCCAATCTGATCAGCGTGACCCTGGTGCTCATCGTGATGTTCTTCCTGTCGTGGCAGATCACCCTCATCAGCCTGGTGATCCTGCCGATCTTCGTGGTCCCGGCCAAGCGCGTCGGACGGCGGCTGTCGGTCATCACCCGTGAGGCCTATTCACTCAACGCCCAGATGAACAACACCATGACCGAACGCTTCAACGTCTCGGGTGCACTGCTGGTGAAGCTGTTCGGCAGGCCACGCGAGGAGCTGCACTCCTTCGAGAAGAAGGCCGGACGAGTCCGCGACATCGGTGTCACCCAAGCCATGTACGCGCGGTTCTTCATCGCGGCGTTGATGCTTACGGCCTCCCTCGCTACCGCGATCGTCTATGGATGGGGCGGCGTCCAGGTCGTCGACAAGACGTTGAGCATCGGCACCGTCGTCGCGCTGGCCGCCTACCTGACCCGGTTGTACGCGCCCTTGACCGCGCTCTCCAACGTGCAGATCGACGTGATGACCGCGCTCGTTTCCTTCGATCGGGTCTTCGAGGTCCTCGACCTGCCGCCGATGATCGCCGACAAGGACGACGCACGCGCGATCCCCGCGGGACCGGCCACGATCGAGTTCGAGCACGTCGAGTTCCGTTATCCGACGGCGGAGGAGGTCTCGCTCGCGTCGCTCGAGTCGGTTGCCGTACTCGACGCGTCTGTCTCCCAACAGGTCCTCTTCGACGTGAGCTTTCGCGCCCGGCCCGGAGAGCTGGTCGCGCTGGTCGGTCCGTCCGGGGCCGGAAAGACGACGATCAGCCAGCTCCTCCCCCGCCTCTACGACGTCACCGGCGGGTCCATCCGGATCAACGACCTGGACGTGCGTGACGCGACGGCCGAGTCGCTCACGGCGTCGATCGGCGTCGTGACCCAAGACGCCCACCTGTTCCACGAGAGCATCCGCGACAACCTCCTCTTCGCCAAACCGAACGCATCCGACGAAGAGCTGTTCGCCGCGCTGGAAGGTGCGCAGATCGCCACCATGGTCGGCCAGCTCCCCGAGGGGGTCGACACCGTCGTCGGCGACCGCGGCTACCGGCTCTCGGGTGGTGAGAAGCAACGGATCGCGATCGCCCGTCTCCTGCTCAAGGCACCCGAGATCGTCGTGCTCGACGAGGCGACCGCCCATCTGGACTCGGAGTCGGAAGCTGCGGTCCAGCGGGCGCTCGCCACCGCGCTCGAGGGCCGGACCTCGCTCGTGATCGCCCATCGGCTCTCGACGGTCAGCCGGGCCGACACGATCCTCGTGCTCGACCACGGGCGCATCGTCGAGCAGGGTCGGCACGAGGAGCTGCTGGCGAGGGGGGGCCAGTACGCCGAGCTCTACCGCATCCAGTTCGAGCGCCAGGAACAGGAAGAGGCGGATCTCGCCTGATCCAAAGCACGGAGGTGCCCTGAGCTGGGGCAACACGCCCGCACCCGCTGGCGCAGGCGGAGTCGTCGCCCGTTATCACCGCCACGGGCTCGAAAGGAGGCGTCACGGTGCCGTCACGGTCCTGTGTCGAAGCCGGCACCGGCCCCTGCCGAACCCTCAAGATCCGCTCGCACGCTGCCGATACGGCAATTGTCTGCTGCAATTGTCTGCCTGTGGAAGTGCTACGGGCTGCAGGTCGAGGAGGCGGGCGGTACCAGTGGCAGCAGTAGCAGTAGCAGTGGCAGTGGAAGGTGCCGGCACGGGACGACAGGGGCCATGGACTATTCGTCTGGCATGAGCGACGACTTGTTCAGCACGAGAAAGCGGAGGCGCACGCGCGTCCACCGCAGCTCGCGCTCTGACGAAGGGGCGACCCGCGCTCACGGGGCAGGGTCGACGAGCGGGGTCCCGGCCGAGGAGCTCCAAGACCAGCGAACGAACTTCATCCGGACCACGATCGCCAAACGGAGTTGGGAGACCCACTTCCAACCCATCGTCGATCTGCGGAGCGGCGGTGCGGTGGGAGCCGAGGCACTGTCGCGGTTCGTGCAGGGCCCGACCCGAGCGCCCGACAAGTGGTTCGACGAAGCGGCTTCGGTGGGCCTCGGCGTCGAGCTCGAGGTAGCCGCCCTCGACACCGCTCTCGAGCAGCTGCCCCGCTTGCCGTCGAAGCTCTACCTGTCGGTGAACGCGTCCGTCGAGACGATCATGTCTCCCGATTTCGCCGACGTCCTTTCTGACGTGCCGGCCGAGCGGATCGTGCTCGAGCTCACCGAGCACACCCAGGTGACCGATTACGTGCAGTTCGAGCAGGGCATCGCGACGCTGCGCTCGCAGGGCGTCCGGCTGGCCGTGGACGACACGGGTGCAGGCTTCGCCAGTCTCCAGCACGTCCTCAACCTCCGGCCCGACGTCATCAAGCTCGACATCGCGCTCACCCGCGGCATCGACCGGGATCCTGCACGTCGTGCCCTCGGACGAGCGCTCCTCTCGTTCGGCCTCGATGCGTACAACGCCTCGATCGTGGCCGAAGGGATCGAGACCGAGGGCGAGCTCGAGGTGCTGCGGGCGTTGGGATGCCCCTGCGGACAGGGCTTCTACCTCGGTCGACCCAGCCGGCTCACGTCCGCTCCCTTCGAGCCGACTCCGCGTGCGCTGACCGTGGTGACCGGCACCGGTGCCGACACCGACCTGCCCAGAATGGTGCGCTCGCTCCTCCAAGACCTCGACGACGGCCAGGCGACGGGTTCGCCGACCGCTGATGGGATCATCACCACCAAGGGGTCGAAGAGCGCCTGAAGCGCTTCGCTTGTCGGCGACCTGCTCCCTTCCATCGTGGCCATCACCCGCCGTGCCCGGCGCGTTGCCAGCTCTCCCCCGCGGTCGGGGCGCGTCGGATCGGCGCCGGGCAGTGCGGATCACGTGGTGGAGGACGATCGGGTCCTCGGGATGGCACGTCGCCGCGGGATGGCACGTCGCCGGGGAAGGGTGCGTCGTCGGGGTGAACCCTGCGCCCTCGAGAACGACGCCCCCCTCTTCCTGACGGAGGCGGCCCGTCGGGCTCAGGCCGCCGAGGGGGGATCGGGGCCGAAGAGCCGCTGACGGACGTCGGGTCGGAGCGGGGGCGGCCCGGTCGAGAGCACCCCGCCGCCGGGTTTGTGGAAGGTGGCGGTGCCCTGTCTCGTCGCGGTCACCGACCAGCCGCCCTCGTGGACCACCCGGTGGTGGCGCCCGCAGAGGAGGAGCAGGTTGTCGTCGTCGGTCGCGCCGCCCTCGGCCCAGTGGGTGAGGTGGTGGGCGTGGAGGAAGCTCTCCCGCCCGCACCCGGGGAACCGGCAGCCCCGGTCCCGGCGCCGGAGCTGGCGGGTGAGCCAGGCGGGCACCTTCCTCGTCGTGCGCCCGAGGCGGACGACGGCACCGTTCGGGTCCTCGGCGACGAGCTGCCAGCGGCAGTCACAGGCCAGGCGCCGGGCCGCCTCGGCACAGAGCCGGCCGCCTCCTCCGAGCTCGGCGTGGCCCTCGTCGTCCCCGAGGAGGGCCGCGACGTCGGTGTGGACGACGACGGTCGCCCGGTCGGGGTCGGCGTCGGCCGCGGCCCGCACCGAGGCGAGCTCGCAGAGGGCGTCGGCCATCGTGGCCGAGTAGGGGTCGCCCCCGCCGGGGGCGTCGTGGGCCCGCTCGGCCGCCATCCGTCGGAGGGTGCCGGTGAGGAGGGCCCCCTCTTCGAGGGGCAGGGCGCCGCGCAGGTGGAGGAGGTGGGCGTCGCTGAAGAAGGAGAGGAACCGGCTCTGGTGGGCGACCTGGGCGTCGGTCGCCCGGGGGGCCGCCGCCCGGGTGGCCGCGTCCCTCGTCTGGGCGGCCGACCACCCGGGGGCCGCCTCGCTCAGGGCCGCGTCGGTCGCCTCGGTCGCGAGCCGGGTGAGGGGGGCGAGCTGGTCCCACGAGAGCCGGCCCTCGGCCGCCACCGCGGCGATCGCGGGCAGGGTCCGGAGGGCCCGTGCGACCCGGACCCACTCGCTCGCGGTTCGAAACGAGAGCCCGAGCCGGGCCACCAGCCACTCGGCGGTGGTCGCCGCCCCGTCCTCTGCGCAGAGCCCCCGGGCGTCGAAGACCCCGACCACCTCGAGCAGGTGCTGGTGCAGGGCGGCCTCGGCCGCGTGCAGCTGGGTGATCGCCTCGGAGATGGCATCGCTCGTCCACCCGGGATCCCCGGTGAACTCGGGCCGGCCGCCTTCCTCGGGCTGCCCGGCGACCTCGGGCTGCTCGGATCCGACGGGTTGCCCGGCGACCGCGGGTTGCTCGGCGACCGCGGGCTGCTCGGATCCGACGGGTTGCCCGGGCGCCTCGGGATTGCGGTGCGGCTCAGGCCGGCCGGCTTCCTCGGGCTGCTCTGGCCGGTCCTCCCCTGCCATGGAGAGAGCCTTTCAGGCGGGTGTGACGCCGATCGTGTGTCCGGGCGCGCGCGATCAGGCCGCCTCGCCCACGCAAAACGACTCACCCTTGTCGTGGGAGTCGCCCGGATCGAGCACGCTGTCGGAAGACCACTCGGCGGCCCGTCGTGACAGGGCATCGATCGCCCATTGCGTATGTGTGCAGGCGCTTCGAGAGGTGTGAACCTGCTCGGACCAGGGCGGCTCGGAACGTCCGATCTCAGCCATCCTGTTCTCCTTTCGTCGATGATCTGCGATGTGTGCGATGTACGTCGGCGAACTCGTGGGTTCGGTCGACTATCCCTGCGACCCGATCCGGTGCGGCAATCGCAGGTGCCCGAATTCCCGAGGCTCCTCGATGGTGCGGGCACCGTTCGGATTGATGCCAGTCCTGTGACGGCGATCAGCCGAGGCCCGAGGGTGGCGGCACTCAAATGAAAAGGAGCCGCTCTCTCGGAAGCGGCTCCTCGACGGTCACAGACGTTGTGGTCGTCTGCTCATTCCGTCGAGAGCGCCTCCCGTACCGCCTTGGCACTCGATGCGAGAGCGTCCTTGGTGCACGCCTTCGACACTCCTGCGATCGATACCGCCATCGAGGACGGTGTCGGATCGCCGCCGGCCGACTCGACCAGGGTCATCTTGGTTCCGCGCCGTGACGAACGCTGGCTTTTCCGGTTCGAGGAGGGGTCGCGGGGCGTCATCACGATAAGCATAGCGGCCGTGTGCGCTCCATCGGGTGCAACCTCGACACGGCAGTTCCGCCCGGGACCTGGGCGCGTCCCGAATTCGTGCGGGCCGGACGGTACCCTTCGCACATGGACGCCATCGGCGCGGGGGTCGCACCACCGGGGTGGTACACGGACCCGTCTGGTGCCACCGCCTGGCGCTGGTGGGACGGAACACAGTGGACGGGCTACGTGTCGCCGCCGATCACCACGCTGCCGACCACCTCGCTGCCGATCGCCACGCCGTCGGTCGCCTCGCCGTCGGTCGCTTCGCCGTCGGTCGCTTCGCAGTCGGTCGCCTCGCCGCAGGCCATCCCCGGTTCGTCGTCAGACGCCGGGTCGGTCGGCACAACGGGCAGTCCCTCCCCCGGGGACAGGCCGGCAGTGGGGTCCGCGACCGGCGCTCCGCATCCGCCGGATGCCTCCGCCGGCGATCTTCGTGCCACGCATCCCTACGCCCCGTACCCCGCCGCCGGTTACCCGTACGGGTCGGCGGCGTACCCACCGTCGTCGACCGGCTACCCGCCGGCGACGGGGGGTTACCCTCTGTCGGTCTCGGCAGGATCGTGGGGAGCGTTCACCCCGGTCCCGACCACACACGACCGCTTCGCCACTCAACTGGAGACCGCGCCCTGGGCCAAGCGGGCGTTCGTCGGGGTGCTCGTCGTCACGGTGCTCATGGCGATCATCGTCTGGCCGGAAGGGGCCTGGTTGCGCTCGGTCGTCCAGCAGATCAACGAACAGGGGGGCTCGGGCACGGTGACCGTCGATGCGCCGGCTGGCCTGACCCTGCTCACTCCTCTCCTCGCGCTGCTCGACATCGCCATCCTCGTCGTACTGCTCAACTGGCAGTTCTCGGCGGCCAAAACGGCACAGATGCTCGGCTTGCCCGCGACCCACTCACCGGGCCTCGGCGTCGGGAGCTGGTTCATCCCGATCGTCGGCCTCTGGTTCCCCTACCAGGCACTTCGTGACTGCCTTCCGGTGGACGACCCGGCGAGGCGGATCGCCAAGCGGCTGTGGATGTCCTACATCGGCGTCGGCCTGCTCGGAGCAGTCACATTCGGGCTTTCCTATGCCAGAGCTCCGGTCGCTTTCGCGACAGCGGAGGTCGCCGTTGTCCTCGCGATCAGCGTCGCGGTCAATGGCGTTGCCCTGGTCGACGCCGTACGCGCGGCTCACCAGCGGATGCTCGATCCCGAAGCCGCGGGCAAGGCGCTCGCGCCCTCGTCGGAGGGCTGAGCTCTCGCGCAGGTTGGAGCGCCGAAGGTCGACCCGTGCCGACCGGCGAGCGCATGTGGCGGAGGGCTGTCCGCCGGCTCAGTGGGCGAGCTTGCGGAGCTGCAGCGAGAGGACGATCTCCAGCAACGCGTAGATGATCAGCCAGATGCCCATGATCAGGACGAGGGCCGACAGGGTCAGATTCGGAACCACGAGGGTCACGACGCCGGCGGCAAAGGCCAGGAGGCCCATCACGATCCTCCATGTCCGGCCCTCGGAACCACGATCGCTGTAGGCGGTGAAGAACTCGATGATCCCGCCGATGATCCAGAACAGGCCGATGAGGAATGCCAGGGTGGTCACCGTCTCATTGGTGTGACGGAGGAACAGCACTCCGACGATGACCGAAACGAGGCCGAGAATTGCCATGAGCCAGCGCGCCCCTCCGGTGTCCTCGTCGTCGGCGATGGCCATGACGATCCTGAACAGGCCCGAGGCGAACAGCCAGATTCCGAGGACGATGGCGAAGGCGTAGACCGTGTCCCTCGGATGGATGATGACGAGCAGACCGATGACCAGGGTGACGATCCCGAAGAAGAGCACCCATCCCCACGAACGACCGACGAGCCGGACGATGTCCCGCTCCTCGTCCGTCAACCGCATCTCCCCGCCGGGCCCTTGTTCTGCCATCGCCGACCTCCTCGAGTCCGGGGGAGCCTCAGGTGCTACCGCCGACCGAGGACCACCTTAGGACCGCGGGTTCGGCAGGTCACGGACCGTATCGTCCTGTCGGGACAGCGACGTGCGGAGACCGGGCGGCTCGTCGCCCTCGAGCGGCGCCGCCGGATCAGGTGCTGGCGGGCGACGACGAGGAGACGAGCTCCTCGCTGACCTTCCACAGCTGCGCGGCGGCCTCGACATCGAGCGCCGCTCGAGAGGGCTTCGCGGGCCTGCACCGGATGAAGTACTGACCGGTCACGCCCGCGACCTCCGGAGAGGACGCCAGGTACACCGAGGTCCGAGCACCCTTGTCCGGAGTGAGGACGAACGGCTTGATGACCTTGACCCCGAAGGCGAGGAGTCCCGACGCGTCGCCGTCCCGTCCGTAGCCGGTGGCCACGGTGCCCGGATGCAGCGAGTTGGCCGTCACCCCAGTGCCCGCCAGGCGTCGGGCGAGCTCGTCGGTGAAGAGGATGTTCGCGAGCTTCGACCGCCCATAGACCTGCATGGCGCGTGTAGCGCCTGCTGCGACTGCAGGTCGTCGAAGTCCAGTCCGTGGCGGGCGGAACGGTGGGCGGTCGAGGCCACGTTCACCACCCGGGAGGGAGCCGAGGCGATCATCCGGTCGGTGAGGAGCTGGGTCAGGAGAAACGGCCCGAGGTGGTTGATGGCGAACGTCGCCTCGAAGCCGTCCGTCGGTCTCGGTGCGTTTCGAGAGCACCAGGCCCGCGTTGTTGACGAGCACGTCGATCCGTTCGCATCGCTCCAGCAGGTCGGCTGCACCCCGGCGAACCGACGCGAGATCGCCCAGATCGAAGACCGACATCTCGACCGACGTCGGAACCGCTGGACTGCTCGATGTCCGCGACCGCGTCTCTGCCGGCCGCTTCGTTGCGAACGGCGATCACGGTGCGCGCGCCGGCGGCCGCCAGCGCCTGTGCCGTCGCCTTCCCGATGCCGGAGTTTCCACCGGTGACGATCACGGTCTTGCCCTCCATCGAGGGCACTTCGGATGCCGGCATGCTCACCCCGCCTCCTGGCACATCGTCCGCGCCCGGACATCGGCCGCGCGCCGACCCTATTGCCTGCGCCTCCTTACGATCCACCCGGTGGGCAGGTGGACGCCCGACCGCCACCGAGGAGCGGTGCTACAGCGACCCGACACGGCGGCCGCGTGCAGCACGGACGCAACGGTCGCCCGGCGCTGCTCGGAACTCGAGATTCGACGGCGATTCAGGGAGATACGGCCGCGCTGCGGGAAAACTCAGCCGCGCTTCGCCAACGGCTCTTCAGGTGCTCGCCGATCGACCCGTCGCGGCTGGCGGGGGCGCCTCGGCCGGCGATCCACGCTCGCCTGTCGCAGCAGGGCCCGATCCGGTGCGGACTGATCCGTCGTCCCCGACGGACGCGACGCCCGCGGTCGACGCGGTACTCGCCGTTGCGATCGTCGGCCGCGTGCGCCGGCCGAGGAGCACGAACAGGGTCGAGCGCGGTCGCGACGAACACGACCCAGACGAGCACCTGGAGCGCGGTCGGCTGGTCCGCGTAGCCGACGAGGCTGTGGAAGACGTCACCCAACGCGCTCTGCTCGTTGAGGATCCCCGCCGAGCTCCACAGATGGTGGCCGAGGAAGGGCAGCCATCCGAGCTCCTGCATGTTCTGGACCGCGTCCGCGAGAAGTCCGGCGGCGAACACCATCAGCGCGATGCCGAGGACCCGGAAGAACACCGCGAGGTTCAGCCGCCGACCGAGCTTGAAGATCGCGAAGGCGATCCCCAGCGCGACGGAGAGGCCGACGACGCGCTCCGAGCAGCAACCCGCGTCCCCGGGCGGCGGTACCCGACTGGTTCGGATGATGCGAAGACGATCGCCAGCGTGAACACCATCGTCTCCACGCCCTCGCGTCCGACCGCCTGGAACGAGAGCAGGCCCAGCCCGAAGCGGGCCTTCCCGTTCAACGCCTGGTCGGAGCGGCGCTGGAGCTCGGCGCCCATCGTGCGGCTGTGGCGCTGCATCCAGAAGGTCATGTAGGTGAGGACACAGGCGGCGAGCAGATAGGTGACGGTCTCGAAGATGGTCTGGACCGTCGAGCCCGAGTACTGATGGATCAAGAGGTAGGCGGCCACTCCGCCGCCGAGGACCACCAGCATCGCCGCCGCCACACCGGCGAACACGTCCCGGAAATGGCGCCGCTGCCCGATGCGGTCGAGATAGGCCAGCAGGATGGCCACGATCATGCTGGCCTCGATGCCCTCACGGAGGAAGATCACGAAGGTCGGGATCATCTCTTCACGAATCCAAGGTCACACATAGATCAGAGATTAGGTAAGCCTAATTCTCCGATCCTGTCAAGGGCCCGAGGTCCGTAATGGGAGCCGGCTCACCCTTCTGAGCAGGAGATTCGCAGGAAGGTCGAGGGCACTGGCGTATGGACCTACCCGCCTGCCGCCGTCGGTGAACGCGCGGTCGCTGCCCCGGGCCAAACGCCGGCCCCTGCCTCGCCGGCCCCGACGTCTACGCCGGCCCCTGCCTCAGCCGGCGATCCCGCCAGAACCGCCGAAGGCCCCGGAGGCCGGTCAGCCGGCTCTCGTGAGCGAGTTGCGGTCGGTGTGCGCCATGGGCTCGCCGAACTCGTTCATGCGCAGCAGCGTCGACTCCTCGTAGGACCAGCCATCGGCGGTGGCGGTGACGGTCACCTCGTAGGAGAGGGTGCTCGCGTTCTTGGCGAGGTAGTCGTTCTCGCCGATCGCGTAGCGCTCGCCACCGCGGCTGGCCCGCAGGGTGAAGCTCGTCGCGTCGGCATCCGCGGTCCCGCCGGCGAGCACGGTGATGCCCCTCGGCACGACGAAGCCCCGGAGGACCTCGCCGGTCGCCGCGTCCCAGAGCCAGTAGCCGACCTCGGTGTGGAACGGGTTCTCCTCGTCGCCGCGCCACATGGCCGTGCGGTAGTCGAGGCCGTAGAGATGCTGATCGCCGTTGTCGACCGGGCCGAACGGCTTCATCGAGCACTTCTCCAGGTAGGTGGTGCCGAGCACCTCGCGCTTCGAGTGCGAGTACGCGGTGTCGAGGCCGCCCTCTCCCTGCCATTCACCGATCAATGCCCCGAGGGGGCCCCACTCCGTGCTCATCTGCTGCCATTCCCTTTCCGCGTCGACCTGTCGTCTCCGGCTTCGGCCCGATCGCCGGAGCCGTGACCGTCCTCGCGAGGCCGGCACCGTTTCGAGGCCGGCACCGTTTCGAGGCCGGCACCGTTTCGAGGCCGGCACCGTTTCGAGGCCGGCACCGTTTCGCCGGCACGTTTCGAGGCCGGCACCGTTTCGCTGACACCGTTTCGCTGACACCGTTCACGGCACCGTTCTCGGCGCCACGGTGAGAGGTCAGACTACGCGGTCGAGACGATCGTCTGCTCGCGATTCCGGACAGCCCGGGCAATTCCGGGCGCCCCGGGGAGAACGGCGCTCGATCCGTGCCGTTCTGGCTCAGATCGCGAGCACCACCACCGATCCGACCGACACCAGCCGGTCCGACCTGCCGACGTCGTGGATGGCGACCCGGACCACTCGCTCGCCCACCGCGGGCTCCGAGCACGTCGCAGCGGGCCTCGACCGGCCCGGTCCGGATCGGGCTCAGGTAGTGCAGCACCGTGTCGGCTGCGGCGACGTCCCCGGGTCGAAAACCGGCGCCGGCGACGCCCCCGGGTCGAAAACCGTCGCCGACCCTGCCCCGCTCGATCGCCGCCGACACCGCCCGGCAGGCCGCCACCTCCGCGAGCATCGCCGACGCGCCCCCGTGGAGGATGCCCCAGGGATTGCGGAGCTCGTCGCCGAACCGGAGCCGGGTCACCGGCCCCGACCCCGGCTCGATGCCGAAGAACTCCTCGGGCGGCGGGGCAGACGGGTCGAGAGGGGCCATCGGGCTCGAGAACGGACGCTCGAACTCGAGCTCCATCGAACCCGCATCGAGCACCGAACAGGTCATGGTCGCGTTGGCGACGTGGCGATCGTCGGATCCCTCGTCGAAGACACCGAGCCCCGCCACCACCGCGGTACGTCCACGACGCAGCACCTCGGCGTGCAGTCGGAGCGGCCCGCGATGGGTGAGGTCGGCGACCGTCAGCATCATCGAGGTGGTGACGATCCACTGCGGTTGCACGGTCAGGCCGCACATGAAACCGCCGAGCGAGTCGAGCACCGTCAAGAGGCCGCCGGTGACCAGTCCTCCGCCTGGACCGCGTTGGTGCGGGTCGACCGGTGCCCGACCGCCGAACTCCGAGGGGGCGTCAGAGCCGGGCGGCGGCGCGATCTCCCATCGCTCGAGGCGGAAGTAGTCACCCACGTGGTGCCGGTTGTCGGCGGCTCCCTTGTGGGGCTCCGCCGCGTCCCGCTCGGTGGCGCGGCTGGTCACGCCGGCACCGAATCCGCTGCCGCGACGCCAGGTGCGTCCGACCCGCTCCCCATCGCGACCGCGCCGACGCTGACGAGGGTGGTGAGCCGGCCCTCGGGCCCGCCGTCGAAGAGCTCGACCACCGCGTTCGACCTCGGGCCGGTCCCGGCGTCGAGCACGGTCGCCCTCGAAGTGATCGGTCCGGTGCGTCCGAGGGCGAGATAGGCCACCTGCAGATCGGTAACCGCGACCGGCCCGGCTCGGGGTCTCGCGGCGTGCAGTGCCTCGGCACCGGCCGCTTCCGCGAGGAGGGCCATCGCCCCGCCCTGGACGGCGCCGAACGAGTTCCGGTGGTACGGATCGACCGGCATGGACAGCCGGCCGGTCGCCCGGTCCTCCACCGAGATGCCGAGGGTCTCGACCACGGACTGGCGGAAACCGTCGCCGACGAAGGACCACCGGGCCGGCAGCTCGGCACTCACGTCGACCGACGAGGCGCCGTCCGTACCGGGGGAGGATGGCGAACGTCATCGAGGCCCAGGCCACCGGCGAGGGATCGGCCACCGATTCCGAGACCGCCTCGGTGCTGCGGCCGACGGTGCGGGCGGCCCGATCCGCGACGCCACCGACGAGACCGTCCCCCGTCGAGCTCTGCGCACCGGTCTCGAAGACCTCTGCTTCGACCACCAGCGTGGTCCGCCCCCTGCGGACGACCGACGCGCGCGCCTCGAGCCGGGGCCCGGTCGCGGGTCGGACCGTCTCGACGACGAGATCGGCGGTGGCCATCCAATCCGGGCTCGACCGCGCGGATGGCGACCGCGCCGCCGACGACGTCGACCAGGGTCGCCAGCACGCCGGGCCGGACCCCGCCGTCGTGGCCGAGTCAGATGCGGGGTCACCGGCATCGAGAGGTTGGCACGCGGCCGCGGACAGCACCTCGGCCTCGAGCCCGAGGTCACTGAGCAGATGATGCGGAGGCGGGTAGCGCGCCGACGACCACTCAGCGTTCCTGCTCGGTCGGTCGGACCAGGATCTCGTTGACCGCGACCGCGGCGAGGCCTCGTGACGGCGAAGACGATCGCCTCTGCGATGTCGTTCGACTCCATCAATCTCCGTCTGGCCGAACGTCGCTCGCATGCCCTCGATGATTTCGGGACGGTTGTGCGGACGCGAGCTCGGTCATGACGGCACCGGGCTCGACGACCGACGCTCGCACGTGGCGACGGGTGACCTCCTGCCGCAGCGACTCGGTGAACGCGACCACGCCGAACTTCGTCGCGTTGTAGACGCCGCTCCCCTGGCGGGCGACCCGGCCGGCGACCGAGCTCACGTTCACCACGTCGGCGACGCCCCGCGGCTCGCCTTCCGCCGCCCGGAGAAGGTGCGGGAGGGCCGCGTGGGTGCAGTACGAGGAGCCCGAGCAGGTTGAGCTCGACCATCCGCTGCCATTCTCGACAGGGGCGCGTCGACGATCGGCCCGAGCAGCATCACGCCCGGCGTTGTTGACCAGCGTGTCGAGGCGCCCGAACTCGCCGACGGTCCGCTCCACCATGTGCTGCGCCTGCGACTGGTCGGTGACGTCGGTCTCGAGCACGAGGACGCGGCGCCTCGTCGCCGATCCGGGCGGCGAGGGCGTCGAGCCGGTCCCTCCGGCGGGCTGCGACCGCGACCGCCGCGCCTTCGGCGGCGAGCGCCGCGCGCGGTCGCCTCGCCGATGCCGCTCGACGCACCGGTGATCAGCGCGACGGTTCCGTCCAGTCGGTCTGCCATCGTCGTGCCCTCTCTTCCGCTCGGTCTTCTTCCGCTGCGCTGCCGGTCTCTTCCGCCGGGCAGCTCGCTCTCGGCCCGGTCCGGTGTCTCGGTTCGGGTGGGTCCGGCGCGTCCGGTCGATCCGGGCGAGCAGACGCTCGACGCATTGCCGCGACCCCGACCGTAGTGCGATACGCCCGCAACCTCGGCGAGCGCAGGTTCGGATCGGAGACGAGTCGTACGAGAGGAGGACCTGCGGCCGCCCGAGAGACTCGCACGGGATCGGCGCCGACCGCTACGAGGGGTGCCCCTCCTCGAAACGGCTGCTGAACGAGATGAGCTCTCCGGTCTTGAACGTCCGTCGCTCTTCGTAGATCCGCCGGTAGCCGGTGTGCCGGATCCGCCATCGTCCGCCGTCGACGACGTAGCGGTCCTCGTAGAGCGCGGTGCCCCCGAGCTCGAGATCGAAGGCGGGCACGATCACCCGGTCCTCGAGGTACCAGGTACCCGACGCCGTCTTGTCGCCGTGGAGGTCGATCTCGGGATGGTGGCCGGTGTGCACGGTGACGATGCCCGGGTCACCGAGGGAGCTCGTCAGGAACTCGACGATCGCCTGGCGCCCGTTCTGCTGCAGGGAACCCGCCTCGTAGGCCGTCGTCCCGTCCTCGACGAACAGCTCGCCGAGCTCGCGGAACCGCTTGGTGTCGAGCAGGCGGAAGTAGGCGTGCTTCAGCCGGAGGATGACTCGACGTCGTCGAGCATCGGTCACCTCGGGGCCGAACGGCTGCTGGGCGCTCCGCAGTGTACCGAGGTCCGATCCGCACGCACCGCCGACGCCCACGAGCGCGGCGAGGGCACCGTCCGCAGCACCGCCGGCTCGCTCCGGAGCCGACGGTGGATTGCCGGGCCCGCTCCACGCTCTGGTGACGGCCGCATCGGACGGAGCGTCCGACGGCGTGACCGCTACGCGGCGGCGGTGCCCTGGGTGCGGCGCCGGTCGAACGGTTCCGGCGTCGCCCGCGCTGGCGGGCCGTACTGTCGTAGGGACGCTGCATCGCCGCAGGGCTCTCGTGGAGCGCGCACCAGTCCGTGCTGTTGTACCGCGAGAGCCGGACGCGGCACTCGGGCTCCTTGCAGACGCGATCGGTGCCGTAGACCGGCGGTGGGATCGCTCCGGACAGCCCGTCGGCCAGCAACGGGGCGTCCTCGACCATCCGACGTTCGACCATCATGCCCCCTGCCCTCCTTGATCAGTCCACCCTTGCAAGGAGTTCTTCGGCAGGCAGGACGCGAGAACTTGACCCCGAGATACCAGGATGGCGGCTCGATCGGCGGGACGACACGGTGCCGGCGGGCACGCCGTAGCGCATGGGTGCCCCTCCGCCGGCACCGGCAGTCGGCGGCGGTATCGTCGCTCCGTGCCGGTGGTCGAGGTGTCCGAACGGATCGACGCAGCGCCCGACAGCGGTGTGGCAGGTGGTCGGGGACCCGGTGGGCATGACCGGTCTGACGGCCGAGTGCACCGAGATGATCTGGATCGACGGAGCGACGGGCCCCGCGCTGGGTGCGCGGTTCCGGGGCCGCAACCGATCGGGCTGGCGACGCTGGTCCACCACCTGCACGATCGTGCGGTTCGAGCCGGGCAACGAGATCGCCTGGGACGTGACGTCCGGCCCGATGCCGGTCGCGAGGTGGAGCTACCGGATCGAAGCCGACGGTGACGGCGGCGCGGTGGTCACCGAGCGGTTCGAGGACCGCCGAGGCCGATTCGCTCCGCGCGATCGGGCCCCTGGTGCGCGCCACCTCCGACCCCGAAGGGCACAACCGGCGGAACATGGCGGAGACGCTCGCACGCATCAAGGCGCGGACGAAGCCCTGATCGGCCGGTGCCCCACACCGTCAGAGCCCGATGGGCCCGACGGCCCCGACCGTCGACGACCCCGAGAAGCCGGAGCGCCTCGCAACCGAGCCCGATCCGAGTCACATCCCGCCGCGGCACCCTGGTGGCAGCGGGCGACCTTCTACCAGATCTACCCGCGCTCGTTCGCCGATTCGAACGGCGACGGCGTCGGGGACCTGCGGGCATCCGCAGCCCACCTCGAGCGACCTGGTGTGGCTCGGGGTCGACGCGCTCTGGCTCTCGCCCTTCTACCGGTCGCCGATGGTCGACTTCGGCTACGACGTCAGCGACCACTGCGACGTCGACCCGGTCTTCGGGACCATCGACGACTTCGACCGGCTGCTCGCCGACGCGCACGACGCTCGGCCTCAAGGTGATCATCGACTGGGTGCCGAACCACACGTCCGACCGGCATCCCTGGTTCGTCGACGCGCGCTCGGACCGGTCGAGCGCGGCACCGGAACTGGTACGTCTGGCGGGACCGCGCGACCCGACGGCAGGCCGCCGAACAACTGGGTGTCGGCCTTCGACCTCTCGGCGCCCGCCTGGACGCTTCGACGAGGCGACCGGGTCAGTGGTACCTCCACCTCTTCGAACCCGGCCAGCCGGATCTCAACTGGGACGAGCCCGAAGTCGTCGCGGCGATGCACGACGTCGCTGCGGTTCTGGCTCGACCGCGGCGTGGACGGCTTCCGGGCGGACGCGATCCCCTGCATCGGAAAGGACCCCGCCCTCCCCGACGATCCGGAGGGACGGGTGGGCATCCCGCACTGCGTCTTCAACGACGAACCGGTCACCCACGGAGCCTCCGCGCGATCCGGTAGCTGGTCGACTCCTACGGCGACCGGGTCGTGGTCGGCGAGGTCTTCCTCTTCTCGACCGAGGCGGTCGCGCACCTACTACGGGTCCGGCGACGAGCTCCACCTCGCATTCAACTTCCCGCCGCTGTTCGCCACTTGGAAGGCCGACGCGTGGTCCGAGTGCCTCGCGCAGGACCTAGCGGGCGCTCGGCCCGCGCGACGCATGGCCGACCTGGGTCCTCTCCAACCACGACAACCCCCGCCATCGGACCCGCTACGACTTCGGCGCCGCGCTCGGCGGCGAGGGCGACGCGGAGCGGACGCCGCCGCAGCGAGGCACGGGCGACGGGCCGCCGCGGTCCTGCTGCTCACGCTGCGCGGGACTCACCCTTCCTCTACCAGGGGGAGGAGCTCGGCTTGCTGGACGCCGCGGTCCCCGACGATCGGGTGGTCGACCCAGGCGGCCGTGACGGCTGCCGCGCGCCGATTCCCTGGGACGGCTCGGACGGACCACGGCTGGCCGACCGCGGCGGGGCTCGCATCCGTGGCTGCCCTTCCCGCCGGACCCGGCGAACGCAACTACCGCGACCTGCGCCGACGACCCCGGCTCGATCCTCCACCTCTACCGCCGGCTGCTCGCGCTCCGTCGCCGGACGCCGGCCCTCGTCTCCGGTGACGTCAGCGACGCTCGAGCTCCCCGACGGCGTCCTCGGCTACCGCCGGCGGCTCGGCCCCGAGACGTGCACGGTGCTCGTCAACTTCAGCGGCGAGCCGGCCGACATCGGTGATCCGGCCGCGCTGGCCTCGGATGCAGACGGTCGCGTCGCCGCACTCGTCGATGCACATCAGCCTCTCGAGCGACGGGTCGGCGAGGGTCGCCCGTTTCTCGGGTCGTGCTCGCCGGCGACCAGGCGGTCGTCATCGTTCACTGAGACGCGCTCGGTCGGGGCAGCTGTTCCGCGTCCTCGACCCGGCCGGTCGTCGATCCTGCCCAGGGGCGGTATGCGACCCCTAGTGCCAGGTCTCCTGCCAGTGGTCCGGCGTCCCTGCGTCGCCGAGTGACATCGAATGCCCACCCTCGTGGCCGCTTCTGCGGATGCAGCAGACGAGCGTGCCGAGCCAGGGTCCTCGATCGATGCAGTGCACGGCGCCGCAGCGGTGCCACTGCGGCTCCTCTGGCAGCACCAGTTCGTCGAGGTCGAAGTCGGCCTCCGACCACTGACCTTGAGCGAGTCGCCGCACGTGAAACGGGTCGATCGTCACGATTGCTCCCTGCCCCTTTGTGTTGCTCTGTGGTGTTGCACTTGTTCGCTGTTGCTCTGGTCCTGCTCTTGTCGTCGCTCGCTGTCGGTTGGGGCGACGAGGCGCATTCGCACGGAATTGCCTCTCACGGAGATGATCGGACGTCCCGGGTCCCAGCTTTAGGCGGCGACAGGTCGCGGGCCCGATCTCCCTCCCCATCGGCCCGGGTTCGCGGGAGGCTCCGCCGATCCCGGCCCCGAATCGGTCATGCTGGATGTCGGAACGACCGGAGGGTAGGTGGTGCTCGTGGGATCAGCCTCCCCGACGTCAGGACGGCACGTTCGCCGGACGGCACGTCCACAGCGCGGCCTGCATGCCATGGCCGGGAAGGCAGGCCTCCTGCTCGGAACGAAGGTTGCTCGGAACGAAGGTTGCTCGGAACAAGGCTCTGGTGGGGTCGGGCGGACAGGGCCTTTCGCCGCCCGCCCGAGGCCGCGGGGCAGCCGACCCGGTGGGCCAGGAGAGGCTCTCGACCTCGTGTTCAGAGTATGAACGAGCAGTCTGTGGCTAGCGACTAAAGGTCCAGCTCAACTTCACACCGATCTGGGGCCTCCTGCTCGATATGTTCAGATTCCTTACATCGAGTTGGTAGACTGCGGCAGATGAACGGCGATTCGACACCAATATCGAGGACATCGTCCGGCGGAACGTCGCCGCTCTTGCGCTCCAAGGCCAACCTCACCCAGCAGGGGCTTGCCGACGAGATGCTGGCCAGGGGTATCGCCTGGACCCGCGAGACGGTCGCGCAGGTCGAGACCACCAGCCGGCGGCTCGGTTTCACCGAGGCCATCGCGGTCGCGGCCTGCGCTCGACGTCCCGCTCGCCCGCCTGGCCGCAACCGGTGCCGCGCAGCGTCGGCGTCGGTGAGAGCGAGTGGACCGCCGCCTACCTCGGAGCCGCCGATCGCCGGGACGGCCGGAGACGTCTTCGCTCCCGAGAGCTACGGTTCGCCGACTGTCAGCCCCGACCCTCCCGGACGAGAACCGGCGTCCGGGCCGCTCGGGGAGGAGACCGGTGCCGGAGCGGCGCCGCGGCCCGCGTGAGCGCGTCGCGGCAGCGGGGTGCCGACGTCCGTCCCGGAGCAGCGATCGCACCGAGGTCGCGCCGGAGACCCAGCAGAGGACGGCTGAGCGCATCGAGCGGCGGCTCCGCCTCCGGGTGACCGCGAGCGACGTCGACAGCACGGCCCACCATCTCTGGTCCCGGAGCCTCGAGAGCGAGAAGGAACGGCGGGTGCAAGGACCGCCAGGCGCCTCACCGGTGGATCGCTCAAGACGATCCGCGGCCACGTCTCGAGAGACCTCGACCGCGAGCTCGCCCAGGAGATGGCCCAGCGCTCCGAGGTCGGTCCGCGGGCAGAGCGGCCCGAGCCGATGGGCGCCCGACGAGGCGGCGTGGGAGGCGACCCGGCTCAACATCATTCTCGCCAACAAGGGTTACAGCGATTCGGACGTCACCCGTTGGTGGAATTTCACACGCCACCGAGAGCTCGGGGATCGCACGATCGCCGAGGCCTGGGACGCGGGGCGGTACGCCGACGTCAGCCGGCTGGTGCAGTCGCTTCCCGACCGGCGCGTGCTCGACGACACGTTCTGAGCCGAGCGTCGGAGCCGACGCGTCTGAGCCGACTGTTCTGAGACGACTCGTTCTGAGACGACCTCCCCGGACCGGACGGGCCGCCTTCGTCCGACCTCTCAGGCGGTTCGCCGGGCACTAGTCTGGTTGACCTCCTGTGTCCGGCGAACTCGACACCAACGCGTTGCTGGCGACCGAGTCCCCCCGGAGCGACCAGGACGAACGTCCAGCCCGGCACCACCGACAAGAGACCGCCGCGCTGGCGCCGCACGCTGATCGAATGGACGGATCATCCTCGCGGCGATCGTGGTCTGCACGATCGTCCTGCGCACATTCGTCATCCAGTCCTTCTACATCCCCTCTGCGTCGATGGCCCCGACGCTGCAGGTGGGCGACCGCATCGTCGTCGACAAGCTCAGTTATCACCTGCACTCGGTCAACCGCGGCGACATCGTCGTCTTCGCCCGGCCACCGCTCGAGGATCAGGAGTACCAAGATCTGGTCAAACGGGTCATCGGGCTGCCCGGCGAGACGATCTCTTCCCAGAACGGGGTCGTCTACATCGACGGCAAGCGACTGTCCGAGCCGTGGCTCCCCAAGCTGCCGAGCAGCTACACGAAGGCACTGCCCGATGACCCGCACCCGCAGTTCGACCTGCCCGGCCCCGTGCACATCCCCGCAGGGCGAGTACTACGTGATGGGCGACAACCGGACCGACTCCGAGGACAGCCGCTTCTTCGGTCCCATCCCCGCGTCGCTCATCGTGGGGCGCGCCGTCGCGGTCGTCTGGCCGCTCAGCCACATCAAGGGCGTCTGACCGCGTCGGAAAGGTCGCCGTCGCGGCGCTGTGTGTTCCTCATTCCGGGAGATGTGCCTCGATGAGGAAACGCCGAGCGTGGCTGACGAATGGTTTGTCTGCCTCGATCTGGCGATGGAGGCGAACGAGCCGGCTGTGAAAGCGCTCGAGGGTGAACCCCGGGACGGTCCACGGCACCAAACGCAGGAAGTAGGCGACGGCACCGACGTCGTAGAATTCGACCCGCAGCGTCTGGGTCCGCAGGTCGTCCACGACCAGGCCGGCCGACTCGGCAGCCGCGACTGCACGATCGGGATGACGCGACGTCCGAGACGGGTCGTTCCCCCATGAAGTAATCGGTGAGCTCGCTGTTGGACCTCGGGCCCGACCTGCTGGGAGAAGAAGACGCCGCCGGGGCCGAGGACGCGGGCGATCTCCGACCAGGGCACGACAACCGGGTGCCGGCTCGCCACCAGGTCGAACTCCCCGGTCGCGAACGGCAGCGGGCCCGCGTCGGCTCGCGTGCACGACGAAGGCCGAGAAGGGAGCCAGTCGACGGTGAGCGACTGCCAGGTTCGTCGGCCACGACTCGGTCGCCACCGCCGTGCCCGGCGCGGTTCCGCTGCCGGCGAGCGCTTCGGCGAAGACCTCGCCCCCACCCGTCTGGAGATCGAGAACCGAGTCGACGGAGCCCAGGCGCCCGGTCAACAACCGCGCGTACCCCCACGAGGGCCTCTCCTCGGTCGCCCGATCCGCCAGCCACCCGAAGTCCCAGCCCTCGATCGGTGCGGCGGCCGCGTCGGCCAGCAGCCGCTCGAGGTCGCCGGACGCTCCCGCCCGGGTCATCGAGGACCGGCTACTTGTGGACCCAGGTGATCGTGAAGGCGGTGCCGCCCGCGAGCAGGGCGGACGTGAGGGCTTTGGCCTTGTGGCCACTCCGGTTGGCCATGTCGATCTGCGTGCTCGCGAACGACGGCGACGAGATCGGCAGTCCGTTGGCGTAGGCCCCCGTCAAAGAGAGGGCGCCGAAGTCGGCCAGCTGCGAGACGGCGCATCTCGACACGCAGAGTGTCGGTGCCTCGGTGATCCATTCCGCCGACACGTCCAGAGGATGCACGCCGGGTGTCTGGGTGACGGAGTAGTGCCACCTGCCGGCATCGTCGAGGGTGAGGGTGTAGGCGGATCCCGAGACCGTGACAGAGGCGGAGATCGCGTCCCCAGCGTGCACGGGATAGGTCGCCGTGGGGAGGATGACCGCGGACGCGGGGTACATCTCGTACCACGCGTAGTAGAAGGGTGCTCCGGTCTTGCTGCGGCGGACCTTGGTGCAGTCGGAATCCGTGCCGATCTGTTCGACGGTGTGGTCACTCGACGCGAACCCGTCGATCCCGACCCAGGTGGCGTCGAGCTGGGTCTTGTTCTTCGGGCACGAGGCGGGCGGCTGGTGCCAGCTACCGGACACCGAAGAGATCTTCGGTCCGGTCACTGCGTAGCCGGCCCAGTTGAGGGACGACTCGATGCCGCTGCGTCCGAGCCCGTGGACCCGCGGAGTCACCGGCACCAGCGGTCGGACGCCCGAACGCGTACCCGTCGCCGTCGGCGTACCCTTCGCCGTCGCCGCACCCGACGGCGCCGCCCACGCGAGGATGCCCGTCCCGACGAGCAGCGGGACGACACCGCAACGCAGGATCGGGCGCCAATTCATGTGGTCACCGGGTTCATGTGGTCACCGGGCCGCCGAGCTGTCCGACGACGACGTGCCGGTGGTCTGACCCGGTGTCCCGGAGTTGTGGCGACGACCTCGGCCGTCACCTGGGGACCACGGCTTCGTGCCCCCGTTCGTCGAACCGGTGCTCGCGCTTCCGCCCGTGGTGCCGGTACCGGTGCCCGACGTGGCTCCGCCGGATCCCCCGCCCCGGCCGCTGCCTCCAGATCGATGTCCCTTGCCGGAGCCACCCGAGCTCCCGCGGTGGGTTCCCGAGCGCGATCCGGACCCCGATGTCCCGCGGCGGCCGGCCCCGATGTTGCCGCCACGGTTTCCGGCTCCCGAGGTGGAGGTGCCGCCTCCGCCGGTGGTACCGCCGGCCGATCCGGAGCCCGAACCACCGCTCCCGTTCGAACCCGATGCACCGGTCGCGCCGTTCCCGCCCCCGCTCGATGCCGACGCCGCCGGACTCCCCTGCGTGCCCGGACCCGGCTGGTTCGCGCCGTTGTGCCCGGATTGACCGGCCGCGGACGATTGGCCGGAGCCCGCAGCCGACGACGCCGAGCCGCCGGCCGATCCGCTGAGTGAACCGTGTCCGTGGGTCGCACCGACCGGTCGATGGGAGCCGCAGCCTCCCTTCGCTCGGTGACACGCGGCATTGCCGGTGCCGGCTCCGGCTCCCGTCACCACCGCACCCTGGGTGAGGTTCGACGAAACCGGCCCAGGCGAAGCCTCTCCGGTGCCGGAGGGTGCCGCAACCGGGGAACCGTTGTTCTCGACGGGAGCGAGGATCCGGTCCACCGCGTGGGTGGCCGGCGCGGGGAGCACGGTGGCCGCCGAGAGCCCGGTCGTCGTCGCGAACACGCTGGCGACCGATGCGGCCACGACCGCGATCGAAAGCCGGTTCCTGTGTCGACGAGGCGCCGGCCACGAGACGGCGGTCGCGCGGTACATCGCACGGAACTGTTGCTCCGAACGCAGCTCGTGCTCGGTCCCCGCCGCCGAGACACGCGTGATGGCGTCGGCGAGCCTTCCCTCCGTCACGTTCGGGAACACTATGAGATTCTGCGAATCGCCTTCGAATCCGTCCTCGCCGAGGGTCCCGAAGCTGAGGTCAACCATGGACGATCGCCTCCGGAGCCCATCCGATGTCCTCGTCGGACCCGCGCGTGCCTCCCGCAACCGAGGCTGCCTGGTCGCCAGGAGCCAGGGGAGCCGTGGCGCGCTCCGTCGAAACGGCTTCGCGCTCGAGCTTCCGTTCGAGTGCCCGGAGCCCCCTGTGGCAGAGGACGCGGACAGAGCCCGGGGACCGGCCCATGATCGCCGCCACGGATGCCACGTCGAGACCGGCCACGATACGGAGTGCGACGGCTTCGGCCTGGTCAACCGACAGCTGCGCGATGAGCGACAGGATGTCGTCGGTCGCAAAGTCCTCCTCGGCGTCGGACTCGACCTCGTTCGGGTCCGGCACCAGCGCGAGCTGCGTGGTCTCGACGAGGACCATCCGTCCAGCCGGTCCGCGGTACCAGTCGGTCCGCCGGTTCCGGGCGATCGTGAACAGCCACGCGCGGAATCCGGCTTCGTTGCCGTCGAAGGCGGGAAGCGCTCCCAACACCTTGAGCCAGGTGTCGGCAGCGAGATCGTCTGCGAGGGCACCGTCTTTGACCTTCAGGTACCGCAGCAGCGACGGTTGGAAGTGCCGCCAGATCGCGGCGAAGGCATCCTCGTCGCCGTGCTGCGCGGCAGACAGACTCCCCCGGAAATCCCTCATGGATGCATCTCGCTGACCGTCTCGCCGCCGGACACTTCTCCCCTGATCCGGCGGCGACCTACCAAGGTCATACACCCTCCGGACCCCATCGTCCATCGTCCAAAAAGGGCACTCGGGGGCCTTCGCGCGAACTCTCCAAAGGGTGTAACGGATCTGGTCCCAAACTCGTTACAACTGCCGAGCGGGTGGGTAAGGTCACGCCGTTGGGTTCCGTCGGACGGTCGACGGCGATGGCTCGGATGCCATCTCCGCGTCCGGTGCTCCGCAGAAACGCCCGCCGAGACCGTCTCGACGCAATGGACTTCCTCGACGAGCGGGACTTCCTCGACGAGCGGGACTTCCTCGACGAGCGGGACTCCCTCGACGAGCGGGACTCCCTCGACGAGCGGCTGCGCTTCGCAGCGATCCTGCAGCTCTTCTTCTTCCCTTTGCTCTTCTTCTTCCCTTTGCTCTTCTTCTTCCCTTTGCTCTTCTTCTTCCCTTTGCTCTTCTTCTTCCCTTTGCTCTTCTTCTTCCCTTTGCTCTTCTTCTTCCCTTTGCTCTTCTTCTTCCCTTTCGTCTTCTTCCCGTCGTGATCGTGGTCCCCGTCGTGATCGTGGCCAACTTCCTGCGGCCGTCGCCGCGGTGCCCGTACTCGTCCGACTGGTCGGGCTCGACCAACAGGCCGCGGCCAAGGGACGGGAGTCTCCCCCGCAGCAATATCCACCGCTTGGAATGGTTCCTCTCGCCGATCGACTCCTAGGATCTCGCCCGACGCCGGGGACAACCGGCGGGCGGCTCGTCGGCGAATGACCGGGGCGGCGGCGTGGAGGAGGCGGAACATGGCGGCACCATCGCGGACGCTCCACAGTTGGCTGTCCACGGCTCCCGAGCCGGCCGGCACAGCGCCGACCGGGCGGCCGGTGCGCCGCAGGCGCAAGCCCTTCGCAGCTGCCGGGGTCGTCGCCGCCCTCGCCCTCGCGGGCGCCGGCGTCCTCACGCCGGGCTCCGCGACTGCCGACAGCCTCGTGACCCTTTCGGGAACGGTGACGCTCGGGACGACGCCGGCCGCCGGAGCGAGCATCAGCTTCGGCGGGGTCTCGACCACGGCAGATTTGAGCGGCCACTGGGCCGTGCACCCCTTCTCGGGGACGTCCGGCACGATCGAGATCAACGACGGCGTCGTCCACGGGAGCGTCCCTCTGACCGTCGGAACGAACGATCAGACCGAGAACGTGAACATCCCGACGGGACCCGCGACCGCGAACGTGAGCGTGGTCGACGGCAACGGCAATCCACTGCCCGGAGTCCAGGTTGACGGTTCGGTTCCGAACGTGCCCGACACCGTGTCGGATGGGCAGACGACCGACTCTGCCCCGTTGACGTGGGGGTTCACCTCGATCCCCAACGACGGTGGTCTGTACGACCGACTCGAACGGCACCTGCTCGGGCAGTTCGCTGCTCGGCCTGACCGGGACCCTCAGCGCCAGCGTCCCGTCGCCCTACAACGACCCGAGCTACCCGTCGACCTTCGGCGCGAGTGAGTCGGTGACTGTCAGCTCGGACCCGACCTCGGCCACCCTCGTCATCGACTGGGTCCACACGATCGTGACGTTGTCGGGAACCGTGACCATCGGCTCCGACCCTGCGGCGGGAGCCGCCGTCGACTTCGACGGACTGTCGACCACGACCGACGCGAACGGCAACTACACCCTCCACCCCTCCGCCAACAGCTCCGGCGGCCTCACCGTGACGAAGGGACCCTACAGCTCGACCACGTCGGTCACACTCGGCTCGAGCGACCAGATCCAGGACGTGAACATCCCCTCGTCGGGGAGCATCGTGACCCTGTCGGGCACGGTGCTCGTCGGAAGCAACCCCGCGGCCAACGCGACGGTGACCCTCGGTGGCCTCACCACGACGACCGACGCGAACGGCAACTACGTGCTCCAACCCATCGCCGGCACCTCGGGGACCATCTCGGTGGTCGATGGGGTCTTCGCAGGCGACGGCTACTACGCCAGCGCGCCGATCACCATCGGCCAGACCGACCAGACCGACGACATCACCATCCCCTCGTCGTTCACGACGGGCACGGTCAACGTGGTCGACCAGGACGGCAAGCCGCTCGCAGGCGTCCCGATCACCGGCGCCCCGTTGAGCTCGCCCTCACCGGTGCCCGGTACCACGTCCGACGGCTCGACCGTCACGTGGGGTTACGGCCCGACCGGAAACGGGCCACCGCCGCCGACCCAGCCCCTGTGCACGACGAATTCGGCCGGGACCTGCACCTTCACGACCCTTCTGAACGTGTCGGGAACGCTGACCGCGACCTATTCGTCGCCCTACGGGAGCGACCCGAGCTACCCGTCCGTCGTTCGCCACCAGCATCACCGGCACGGTCACCGATGCCGCACCCACTGAGACTCTGGTGATCGACTGGGTCCACAGCATCGTCACGCTGTCGGGAACCGTGAGCCTCAACGGCACGCCCGCGTCGGACGCGACGGTCAGCTACGACGGGGTCTCGACGACCGCCGACGGGAGCGGCAACTACGTCCTCCACCCGTTCGCGAACTCGTCGGGAACCCTGAACGTCACCGACGGGCTCGTAAGCGGCAGCGCGCCGGTGATCGTCGGATCCCAGGACCAGACCGCAAACCTCGACATTCCGTTCTCGGGATCGCTGGTCACGGTGTCGGGTGCCGTCACTACCGGAAGCTCGCCGGCTGCGAACGCGACCGTGACCTACGACGGTCTCTCGAAGACCACCGACGCGAACGGCAACTACAGCTTCGAGGTCTTCCCCGGGACCTCGGGCACGATGAACATCCGCGAAGGGCTGCTCACCGCGAGCGCGCCGGTGACCGTCGGCAGCAGCGACGAGACCGAAGACGTCAACATCCCGACCAGCATCGTGTCGGGCAGCGTCCACGTGGTCAACGGGCTCGGCGACTCGATGTCCGGTGTGCAGGTACAGGGGTCGGTCACCGACCTGACCTCTCCGGTGCAAGGGACGACCACCGACGGTTCGCCGGTGACCTGGGGCCTGTCCCAGCCGGTGCCCAACCTCCTCGCCTGCACCACCGACGCCACCGGGACCTGCTCCTTCCAGGCGCTCCTCAACATGACCGGCGCCCTCAGCGCCTCGTATCCGCTCGTCCCGGGTGACTCGAGCTATCCCACGCTCACCGCGAGTGTCACCGAAACCGTGCCGTCGGACGGGTTCACGGTCACACTCGCGTTCCCGAACGTCGTCAACGTCCCCTCCTCGGGCTCCTCGAGCGGATCCGTGCTCGTCGCGTCCCAGGGCTCGACGGTCATCGCGAACCCGACCAGCACGCCGGTCCCCTCCGGTGTCCTCCCGACCGGTACATCGGCGCCCGTCGGCGCGATCGCCTACGCCGTGCAGAGCGTCCCCGTCGGCGGATCGGTCGACGTCTTCATCCAACTCCCGCCCGGTACGAACCCGACCGGAGTCGACAAGTTGCAGAACGGACAGCTCGTCGACGTGTCCTCGCTCGCGACCATCTCCGGGAACGACATCACGCTCCATCTGACCGACGGCGGACCGGGGGACGCCGACGGCACCGCCAACGGGACGATCGAGGATCCGGTCGTCCCCGTGGTCGGAACCGCGCCAAGCGGTGGGTTCGCGATCTCGACGACCTCGCTCCCCACGGCGGCACCGGGGGCGCCCTACGGGCCGCTGCAACTCCACACCACCGGGTCCGGACCGGGCGCCACCTTCAAGTGGAAGAAGGCGGGACCGCTTCCCAAGGGCATCAAGCTCGTCAAGACCGGCGTCCTGGCGGGGACAGCGAACAAGAAGCTCGCCGCAGGATCGGTGTCCGTGCCGGTGCAGGTGACCGAGACCGTCGTCACCTCGGTCACCGTCGGAAGCAAGGTGAAGCAGGTGAAGACCAAGACGACCGTCTCGAAGACGCTGACGCTCCGGATCAGCTGAACGGTCGGCCAAGCGACATGAACCCAGCTCGACCGGTGACCATCCCGACCCTGCGGGCCGCTCGCTAGAGTCACCGGCACCCCGGGCCGGGCTCGACCGGTTCCCGCCAACTGTGTCGCCGGCCCGGGGCTGTCCCGCTCCCTCGGCACAGGGCGTGTCCGTTCGGGACCTCCATCCGCGCCGTGTGGCACCTCGCGGGCGAAAGTGACCTCCGACCCTATGGGGGCGCGCGTCCTCAGCCGATGGTGGAGCTATGGGGCATGGTGCGACAGAGAAGGGAGTGGCGCGATGATCCGGACTCTCAGCCGCGACGAGTGCGTCGACTTTCTTGCACACGGCCCTCAGGGCAGGGCGGCAGTCAGCATCGAATCGCTTCCGGCGGTCGATTCTCTCCGGTACTCGATCTCCGGCGACGGGGTCGTCTTCACCGCCGTCGTGGACGCCCGGGTTCCCGAGGCAGCCGCCGGCAGGCTGGTGGCCTTCCAGGTCGACAGCTTCGACACCGGCAAGGGCTTCGGCTGGTCGGTGGCGGCGGTCGGCCGCGGCGTCGAACCCGACGACCCAGGAGACCCTGATACCGGATCGAAGGCGGATGCCGCGATGTGTCTCCTCCGGGTCCGCCTCGCCCGCCTCACCGGCCAGGCCGTCGCGGTCTGACGCCCGAGCGCCGACGCCGCAACCGGACGAGAGGGGGCGCCGGAACCGAGTCCTCAGGGCGCGGCGTGCACGGCACGACTCTCGCGGGGAGGATGTTGTCGTACCGTGGCCGCGCCGTCCAAGGAGGGAACCGAACGTGAAAGCACTCGTGTTCGGGGTCAAGCCGGACCCGTTCAGCACTCCGGCAGGCGCCAGCCAGCTCGTGAAGAACCTCGCTTCCAGCCCGGTCGCGCTCAGGGACGTCCCGAGATCGACGCCGCTCCGCCCCGACTGGGTCGTACTCGAGCCCCGGCTGGTCGGCATTTGCGGATCGGATTCGAAGCAGGTCCTGCTGGATTGGGGCGCGGGAGAGACCGCGGACAATCCGATGATGCCCTTCACCTCATTCCCCCAGATCATGGGGCACGAGGTCGTGGCGGACGTGGTCGAACTCGGTCCCGAGGCCGAGGGCGTCGAGATCGGCCAGCGCGTGTCGTTCACGCCGTGGCTGACCTGTGAGCCACGGGGAGTCTCGCCGGTCTGCCCTGCGTGCGAGACGGGTGACGACAGCCTCTGCTGGAGTTTCGAGGAAGGGCCGATCGCGCCGGGCATCCACACCGGCACCTCTCGCGACGCCACGGGCGGCTATGCCGAGTTCATGCCGGCGCACACCTCGATGATCTTCGCGGTTCCCGACAACGTCACGGACGAGTCCGCCATCTTCGCCGACCCCTTCGCGGTGTCGCTGCATTCGGTCACTCGCCATCCACCCCCGGAAGGGGGAAAGGCGCTCGTGTACGGCGCCGGGAGCCTCGGGCTCGCCGCGGTCTCGATCCTGCGTCTGCTCCATCCCGACGTCGAGGTGGCGGTGATCGCGCGCTTCGAGCACCAAGCAGCAGCGGCGACGAGACTCGGCGCGGCCAAGGTGGTGGCGCACGAGCCACTCGACGCGATCCTCGAAGAGCTGGCCACCTGGTCGGGCGGGAGGTTGCGCCGTACCGACCGCGGACTGCCCATGGCTCATCCCGGTGGAATCGACGTCGTCTACGACACGGTGGGCAAACCGGAGACCTTCGAGGTCAGTACCCGGCTGTTGAAAGCCCGAGGCACCCTGGTGAAGAGCGGGGTCAACGCGCCGGCCCGATGGGAGTGGACACCGCTCTACTTCAAAGAGCTCACCTGGGTGGGCTCCAACGCCTTCGGTACCGAAGTCATGCGGGGGATTCGCAAGCACGGGATCCAGCACTATCTCGATCTCGCGTCGGCCGGCGAGGTCGACCTGACCTCGATGCTGACCCACACCTTCCGCTTGGAGGATTGGAGGAACGCCTTCCTCACGATCGCCGACCAGGGCGAGACCGGCGCGATCAAGGTGGCGATCGACCACCGCTGACCGGCTGACCGGCTGACCGGCTGACCGGCTTGCCACCGTGTGCCGTCGCGCCCACGGGGCACGGGAAAGAGGTTCTTGCCGATCTTTCTCGTGTCCTTCGCCGGTCCAAGTCTGGCACTGGCGCTCATACGCGAATGAGCGGGTGGCGAGCCGCGCCGGATCGCGCTCGGCTCGTTGCACGTTCGATGTCCCGAGCACCGTGCCGGTACTCCGGTCGAGGTCGACTAGCTCCTTCGATCCGGGTCCACTCGGTATCGGAGGTAGACGACGCCGCTGGCGAAGCGCCGGGTCTCCAGCAGGCGAAGCGACTGGCTCACATCTTCGGGAATCCACGGCTTGCCGCCACCGAGCAGGACAGGGACCGTCAACAGACGGAGCTCATCCAGAAGACCGGCAGCGAATGCCCGGCCAGCCAGGTTCGCGCCGCCGATGGTGATCCGCCGAGCAGCGGCGGTTTTCAGGCGCCGCACGGTGTCGGGGTCCAAGTCGTGCTCGAGCCTCGTGTTCGCGCTGGCTACCGACCCCAGGCTGCGCGAGTAGACAACTTTGTCCGCTTCTCGCCAGATCTCGGCGAACTCTCGGAGATACCCTTCGTCCGGGGTGGCTTCCTCCCAGTAGCGCATGGTCTCGTACATCCGGCGCCCGTACAGGTACGTGCCCGCCGGTCTCTCGAGCTCCCTGATGAAGGAGAAGACCTCCTCGTCGGGTGCGGACCAGTCGATCCGACCGTGAGGGTCCTCCGTGTAGCCGTCGACGGAGACATTGGCGGTGTAGACGAGATCAGCCATCGGTTCGGAGCTGTCCCTCCACAGTCCGTGACGCCGCGGCGAGTGCACGCTCGATCGGTGCCTCTTTCGACATTCGGTCAGGATGCCATACCTCGATCGCCATGCCGGTTCACCCAGCGGAGTCTGATCGCCAGCCTGGCCGATCCTGCATGCTGCCGATCCCCTCGGACCGGCTCACTTCGCAAATTGCGGAACCGCGCTGACCCACCGTGCACATACGCTGCTGGCATGCCGATCCAAGGAGAGTACGAACCCAGCTCATGGGATTGGGTTCGCGATCAAGTTGCCGAGTATGAGGCGTCCGGTGGCGAGCGGGCGAACACCCTGATGGACACGGGTCTGCCGATCATCGTCCTGACCACGCGAGGCAACAAGAGCGGGAAGGTACGCAAGATGGCCCTGATGCGCGTGGAGCACGAAGGCGAATATGCGCTTGTGGCCTCGCAGGGAGGGATGCCGACGAACCCCTCCTGGTACTACAACCTCAGGGCCGACCCAACCGCCCTCGTCATTCAGGATGGCCCCGAACCTCACGACTACGTCGCTCGCGAGGTCACTGGCGACGAGAAGGCCGTCTGGTGGAAGCGAGCCGTATCGGTGTATCCGCCCTACGACGAGTACCAGGCAGCCACCACCCGGATCATCCCCCTGCTTGTTGCCCGTCGCTCCGAGACGTAGGGATCGCGTACGTGCTCACATCAGTGGGGTCAGCCGCGGTCGAGAGCGGCACTGCCCCGGCATCGATCGGGGAGGCCCGTTCTTCGGCCGGCGAAACTGAGAAACTCGGTCTGTGCCGCCGATCTCTGGCCGAGTGGAGGTCAACCTCACGGTGGGCGATCCGGCGAGGAGCGCCGCCTGGTACGCCGAGCTCTTGGAGCTCGACGTGCTGTACGACTACACGGGTGAGGAGGGCCAGATGCGGTACATCGCGCTTGTCGAGCCCACGAGTCACCTCGTTCTCTGCCTCGTCGGCCACCGGCAGCATTCCGGGGGTCCCTTCAGCGAGCTCCGGACAGGTCTCGATCACCTGGAGTTCCTGGTCGATCGGCGAGAAGATCTCGACGAATGGGAGGCCAGGTTGAATCGGCTGGGCATCCCCCATTCCGGAGTCAAGGAACCCGACTACACCGAGAACGCCATGCTCACCTTCCGAGACCCTGACAACATCCAGCTCGAGTTCTTCTGGAGGGCCTCCACGCGGTGAGCGTCCCACCTTCACCCGGTCACGGCCGGTGGGCGGTGGCCCTACGCGGAGTCGACGTGCTCGAACAACCAGAGGACGACCGAGCGCATCACTTCGATCCGGCCCCACTCATGGGAAGCGACACATCGACCCAGTCGTTCGTCGTATCGCGTTCCGATGATTCCGGCATGGTCGGTCTCCAGCAGCTTCAGAGTTGACTGCCATCCCCATCTCTGCAGCGCTTCGTGCGCCTCGCGGGAGCGACGAGCCGGGACGACCTGATCCTGGGTTCCATGTACGAGAAGGCAACGCACATCCATGGCGTTCGTCATGCCATCGACGATGAGCCCTCCCGATATCGGTGAGGTGCCGTAGTCGCCGGCCAGCCCGATGAAGGCCTGCGGCCGCCAACTCCCGGTGATCGGTGGATGGAGCATCAGGTCTGCGGCGGCATTGGCACCCAGCGACCATCCACAGAGCGAGATCAGTGAGGGGTCTCCGCCGAACTCCCCGCCCCTGTCCCGGCAGAAGGAGATGGATGCCAGGAGGTTCGCTCTCCCGGTCGATACTTCGTCCGATTGCCAGTCGGGGACCAGGCACAACGCGCCCTTCGACGCCACTTCTCGCGCGAGGCGGGCCAAGGCATCCCGCTCGTTTGGCCCGCTCCCGTGCCAGATCAGCACAATGGGAAGAGCCTCACGATCGCGCAGACGATAGACGTCGAGGAGCTTCCCGGCTTCGTAGGGAACGCTGGAGGTGAGCACTACCCCTGCCGACACGAGCCGATTCTGTCAGGAAGTCGAAACGTCGATCGACGGGACGAGAACCGTCTCCGACCGAAGCACTCGATGAGACACTCGTCTCGCGACCCCGTGGCCCAAGAGAGTTCGCTCAAGAGAGACTGACAGCTTCAACGAGGGATCCGTGACAGGATCTGGGCCTTCGCTGCACCTGCGGAAGCTGTCGGACGATGCGCGGAGCCGTATCGAGGATCTCAGGCAGTCTGGGGGGTGACCGGGTTTGACGGGACGGCGCAGGAGGCCGGGTCTGAGATCGTCCGACTCGATCGGACCGCATCGAGCACGCCGGGTATCGGCGCTTTGTGGCATGGGTCTCAGCCTGGCGGCCCTCGTTCTGAGCGTCGGATGGAGCCCTGGTACCGCAAGCGCGAGCACGTCCGCGGCGGCGGGTTATTTCACGTTCGGACCGGTTGCATTTGGCGACGCGACGAGCTGTGAATTCCAGGGCTTTTATGCCTTCGGGAGCTCCCCTTCGCTCTTCGCCACCGCACCGGTGGTGGGAGCAGCCGTCACTCCCGACTGCGCCGGTGGATGGCTGACGACCGCTGATGGTGGCGTCTTCAGTTCGGCGGGGAGGCCTTTCTACGGTTCCGCTGGCAATCTGCTCCTCCATTCGCCTGTCGTCGGCATTGCAGCTACCCCCGACGACAAGGGGTACTGGCTGGTTGCCGCAGACGGAGGCGTGTTCAGCTTCGGAGATGCCGCGTTCTACGGGTCGACCGGTGCGATGACGCTCAATGCCGGCATCGTCGGAATGGCCGCTACCGCCGACGGCAAGGGGTACTGGCTGGTTGCCGCAGACGGAGGCGTGTTCAGCTTCGGAGATGCCGCGTTCTACGGGTCGACCGGTGCGATGACGCTCAATGCCGGCATCGTCGGAATGGCCGCTACCGCCGACGGCAAGGGGTACTGGCTGGTTGCCGCAGACGGAGGCGTGTTCAGCTTCGGAGATGCGGCGTTCTACGGGTCGACCGGCGGCGATCGCTTGTCCGCACCGGTCACAGCGATGACGGCTGCGCCAGACGGCAGGGGTTACTGGATTGTCGCTGCAGACGGAGGCGTGTTCACCTTCGGAGATGCCGGGTTCTACGGATCGCTCGCTTCGAACTCTCTCGCTCCGGGTGGTTCCAACGGGACCGACATCATCGCCAACCCGATCATCACCCTTATCCCAACTCCGAGCGGTCAGGGATACCTCTTGCTTCCGGCGGCTCCCGGCGTCAATCCGACCGTTCGCGGCGGTACCGGTTATGCACTGGCGCGACGCGAGTATCAGTTCAGTTGGAGCGAAGCCGCTGTCTTTCAATCGGTCACGTGGCAACAGGCCGCTTCGTATCTGAGGATTGGCCAAAGGGTCGATCCAGGAATCACGTCGGGCTATCCGGCCGCGACCGCGGAATTGGAGCAACTGGCGTCCATTCCCGAAACCAGTACGACACCGAACCAAGACGCAGAAGCCTCTGCTGATATCGCCGCTCTCACGTCCTTCTTCAACCTCCCGGGCTGAGACCATCACAAAATCCCGACCCGGCGCATTCGCGGCGGGCTGGGTCAGTCAGGCCAGAATCGACAACGTGATCGCAACGATCAGCCTCGCCCTCGCCGCTGCCCTCGCGAACGCGGTGCATCTCATGACGCAGCACGCCGCCAGCACGGGATTGACCGCGAGAGACCGAGGCTGGAAGCTCGTGTCGTTCCTGATCCGCCAACCTCTGTGGCTCCTCGGTTGGGCTGCGGCGGCGGCAGGATTCGCCTTCCAGGCCGTCGCGCTCCATACCGGACCGCTCTCGATCGTCCAGCCGGTCCTGGTGACCGAGTTGGTGTTTGCACTCCTCCTGCGCCGGTTTTGGGTCCATCAGGACATCGCAAACACGGCCTGGGTGGCTGCGGTTGCCACCTGCGTGGCTCTCACCGTGTTCCTCGCTGCTGCCGAACCCCATGGTGGCCGCTTGCAGCCGGGCGCGATCGCTTGGATATCTGCATTGGGGGTGTTCGGTGGAGCGATCGCCGCGTTGGCAGTCGTGGCACGCTGGGGATCCGCCGTGCGTCGGGCCGCGCTCTATGCGACTGCGGCCTCGATGACGTGGGCCCTGATGGCGACGTTCATCAAGGCGGCCACCGCAGAACTTTCGGCATCAGGAGCGGTCGGAATGCTTTCACACTGGCCGATCTACGCATTGGTCGGCTCCGGTGTCGTGGGCTCGATACTGCAACAAGCCGCCTTGCAGGTGGGCCCCCTGAGTGTGTCGCAACCTCTCTTGGTCGTCGTCGACCCTGCGGTGGCCATCGTCCTGAGTGTCTGGATCTTCGACGAGCGGTTCACGACGAGCACCCCTCAGCGAGTCGTCGCGGCCGCAGCATTCTGTGCAATCGCCGTAGCCGTCACTGTGCTGTCGCGGGCCGCGCCCGCGGATCTCGACCGGACGATGCCGGCTGGCTCGTGAGCGTACGCTGCCGGGCCGGCCGACAATCCCACGAACGGGAGGTGGACCGACGCTACGTTCCGGTCATCTCCGGCGCGAGGACACCCCAGGGTTCCCAGACCCATGGTTGGCGTCATAATCGTCGCATGCAGAGCTGGGCTCGTGGAGCCACCGTTGCAATGGTCCTCATCGGAGGAATGGTGGTTTCCGGTTGCAGCGCTCAGCCGTCCACTGGTCGAGTGACCGGTGGCATTCGGTTGCTGGCTGGGCCTCCGGTTCCCCACACCTTCGCACTGGATCATCGGGCTGGAACCGTGATCGTGCAGCACCAAGGTCAAGTGGTGCGACGGACGGGGGTTCAGACTGGCCACGCCTTTGATATTTCGCTCCCGCCAGGCAGCTACACGCTCACCGCTCGCGTCGCCATGTATGCGTGTCCGACTCACGCCCTCCATGTGACAGCACAGCGGTCCGTGTCGACTGAAGTCACCTGCTCGTCAACTTTTCCTTCCGCGTAAGACAACCTCCAGTGCATGCGTGCGCTGCAGCGAGTCGGCGGAACGTCGGAAAACGCGTGTTGAGGTGGAGGCCCTTGAAGTTTTTGCTGTATGGAGGGGATTCAAGTCACATGGTGCAAACAGCGGAGCACACGAACCTGTTCACTGATCGGAAGCATTCTGTTGCAGGTGTTCCATCGGCCGAGCTGTCGTGCACGGTCATGTAAACGAAGTTGAGCGCCGCCGTTGCGACCAGCCGCAAACAGCTCGGCGACTCTGCGCACGACGGCCCCCAGTCGCGGTGCGTCGCAATAGTGCACCGCGGCAGGAGCCCTTCATGTGCCGCGCGGGGCGCGAAGAACGCACGACGTCGCGCCGCGAGACACCATACGCTCCGCGAGGCGGCAGCCCCCTCGTGCAATCGGAGAAGCGCACTGCGGTCGGATACGAGATCGGATCACTTTCTTTGACCTGACTCCAAACCCACGCACCCGCCTGGCGGCGGGGAAGTTCGCCGGTAGCTGCCGTCGTGAGCGCGGCTGCGATGGTCACGGATTGGGGAAGGTCGTACGGAGGGAGGCCCGGTTCGTCGGGGATCACCACCTTGTCAACAGACCACTCGACCAGTGCTCGGTGCACTGCCTCCAGCCCTGGCTGAGTGATGGTGACCGGTCTCGTGAAGGAGTAGGAGACGGCGGCGATCAGCGCTTGGCCCTGCCGTTCGGGTCCGGCACGCACCAGGAGATCACCTGGTCCCGCCCCTCCCACCATAGAGTAATGCATGCGGTTGACTGCCTGCCAGGTCATGGCGCTCTCGATCTTGGAAAAGGGAGTCGGGATAACGAGGAGAACCTGGCGTCCCGGGAGCTGAGGCGCGACCGTGCGGAACCAGGTCGGGAGGCGCACCGGCCGCGCAGTGAGCGGCACGTATGGCGCCAGATACGCGAGCAGGGGGACCAGGGCGGCCGTCGCGACGACGAGACCGGCGACCGCCGCGGCCCGCTCCGGATAGCTGGCCACCAGGCCACTCGGACTCCGCAGCGCGGCGGAGCGCGTGTGATCCATGATCAGTCCAACCATCACTGCAGCCGCCAGGTAGGTCATGACGAGGAACCGGTTGGGAATGATGTCCACGAAGAGCGGCAACCCCACGACGAGCCTCCACGGTGCCCACGCACCCCCGAGTGAACCGAGGGAGAGCGCCGCCGTAACAACGAACGTGCCGCCGAACAACCAGAGCCGGGCGTCCCGACGCCAGACGATCAGTCCCACGACGAGGACGACGACCACCCCGATGCCGATGAACTGAAACGAGAGGACCGGGCCCTGATAGCCCCCGACCGTGTGGTTGTACGCGCTACCGAACAAACCACCGCTCGACGCATGCGCAGTGGCGAAGAACTGCTGGAGAGTGGCGCCTTCTTGACTGAGCTTGAAGCCACTCCAAATCGGTCCCGAGTAGTGGCCCGGCCCCGCGAGGGCGAACCAGGCCGGGTAGGCGAGACTGACCACCGCAATCAGACCGGCGGTTCCGAGAGCGACTGCCGCGCGACGAGCCCGCTTTTGCACCGCAGTGACGTCGACGCGGGTCGCGGCTGCGACGAGGACCACGACGCCGATTGCCGCGGTGAAGAGCATGAGCACGAGTGTCTCGGTACCGATGAAGAATTGAAGGACTACCAGTGCCGCGAGTAGCACTCCTCCCACAACTGGCCGCATGTGCTGCCGAACGAGGATCTCGTCCATCATCAGAACGAACAGAGGAGGGACCACGGCCATCGTGACCATCAGGTGCGTCGCGCTGAGGTTGGCGAGAAAGTAGGGCGAGAAGCCGTAAAGGAGGCCGCCGACAAAGGCGGCAGGGAGCCAGGAGGCCCACCGCCGAATGAGGAGGAACATCGCCAGTGCCGAAAGGGCGGGGCTGAGGGTCAAAGCGACGTTCAACGTCATGATCGGACCGGACACCCACGAGACCGGAGCAAGGACGACGCCGAGCGCGAGCTGGCTCGTGTTCGCGAGGAGGTTCACGCCCCTCGGGTAGAACATCGCGGTCGAATAGATGGGGCTCAGACCGTGGGACAACGCGTAGGCGGGCCACTCGAGGAACCACGTGAACAGGGAGGCGTCGCCGCAGCCGCAGGTCGTCGTCGATGACGAATGGTGCAACCAGACCTTCGACCACAGTGCGACGGAAAGCAACAGGTAGAGGGCAGCCGCAACGAAGATGGGCCACCGGCGCCGTGCGCTACCCGCAGGGACCTGCTCCGGGATTGCCGCCTTGATACGGGCTCGGGGAGGACCGGGCTCGCCGGGCTCGATCAGTCCAAATGACGTTGCACCGCCCATTACGTCACGCCCGCCTTTGCCTCGCTCGGATATTCATCCCACGGCTCTGCGATCGTACGGCACACGGCTGTGCCCGCGCCGCCCCAGCGCCGTCGCAGTTCACGCAACTGCTTCGTCGTTTCGCGAGGACCCTATGGAAATTGGGAATTCCCACCGACACACGAAGTCGGACGGCTATCATTGCCCCGGCCACTTGACTGAGTTCTTGGATGCCCGAATGGGCCGCGGGTCGCCGATCAAGACCCATGGGTCGGGCCTGTCTGAGGGCTGTCGGGTGATTGACTGGGTAACCAGCGGGTCAAAACCGCAGTTCCAATTAATACCAACGTCGGTTCAGGCCGCTGACTCCAAAAGTGCCAAAGCACCAAAGCCAAAGCGCCCCGAGTCAAAGCGCCCCCGGCAGTATGCGCCCCCGGCAGTGCGCCCCCGGCAGTATGTGCGCCCCCGGCAGTATGTGGGCCCCCGGCAGTGTGCGCCCCCGGCAGTGTGCGCCCCCGGCAGTATGTGATTTCAGGACATCGGCGACACGTCCCGTGATGGATGTGTCAAGACATCGGAGACAGCCGAACGGGGAGGTCTCCGGTGGACAAGGCCCGATTCCTGATCGAGACACACCTGCGGACCGGCAAACCGCTCGCCGAGCTGGCAGCCGTTCACGGGGTACATCGGAGCTGGCTCTACAAGCTGCTCGGGCGCTACCGAGCGGAGGGCGACGCGGGGCTCGAGCCGAAGAGTCGGCGGCCGCACCGATCACCGACCCGGATCCCGGCGGTGTGGGAGGAGCGCATCGTGACGATGCGCAAGGAGCTCACCGATCTCGGGGTCGACGCGGGTGGAGAGACCATCCGCTACCACCTGGCGAAGACCGGTGGCGCGGTGCCGTCGGTCCCGACCATCTGGCGGGTGCTGAAAGCGCGTGGCTTCGTCACTCCCCAGCCGCACAAACGACCGAAGAGCTCCTGGCACCGGTTCACCTACGACTTCCCGAACGAGTGCTGGCAGGCGGACGTGACCCATGTCGAGGTGGCCGACGGGGTGGTCTTCGAGGTGCTGAACGTGATCGATGACCACTCGCGGCTCTGTGTGGCGTCGAGGGGCCTTTGTTCGGGTGAAGGCCCCCGACGTGGTCCGCACCCTGCACCGGGCGGCCGCCACCCGGGGCTATCCCGAGGCCCTCTTGACCGACAACGGGCTCGTCTTCACCTCCCGGGTCCGGCACGGAATCGTCGGACACCTGGAGATGACCCTCATCTCCCTCGGCATCGCCTCGAAGCACTCACGGCCCTACCATCCCCAGACCTGCGGCAAGATCGAGCGCTTCCACCAGACGCTGAAGAAGTACATGGCCAAACAAGACCCGGCGGTGACGAAGAAGCAATTGCAGGTCCAGCTCGACCGGTTCGTCGCCTACTACAACGAGGTTCGTCCGCACCGTGCCATCGGACGGCGCACCCCGCTCGAGGCGTTCTCGGCCCGCGAGAAGCGCTTCCCCCGCAATCCTCCGATCGACTGCACCGGCTATAAGGTCCGCACCGACAAGATCGACAAGCACGGGTCGGTCACCTTGCGCCTCAACGGACGTCTCCACCACATCGGGGTCGGGAGGGCCTACGCCGGCTGGCGGGTGGTCATGCTGGTGGCCGGACTCGACGTCCAGATCATCGGCTTCGACGGCTCGCCGCTCCGTCACCTGATCGTCGATCCGAGCATCGACTACCAGCGCGCGCCCTGAGCAGGGGCGCATTCGGTTGTCTACGATGTCCTGAGACACCTGTCTCCGATGTCTCGCGACATCACAGTGCGCCCCCGGCAGGATTTGAACCTGCGACACCTCATTTAGGAAACGAGTGCTCTATCCCCTGAGCTACGGGGGCGGACGATCGTCGTCGGTACTCGTGGGTCCGATCTCGACCACCGCCATGCTAGATCGCAAGGACTCGGCGCCCGCGGAACGGACCCGCTCGTCTCGCCTGGACCATTGGTCTCTCCGAGCTCAGCGCCTGTGCCACGCCTCGGCACACCCGAGCTGCAGCGGCCACCCGGGTCCGGACCGGTCGCTCGTCCGACGACCGCGTCCGGGGTACGTACGATGTGAGGCACGCAAGGCCGGGGTCGACGATGGCGGACCGGATGGCCCCGCTCACGATGGAGGTGCAACACGGCCATGAGCCAACCTGACGAGTGGAGCCCCGACCAGCCCGGTCAGACCGATGCCTTCGAACAGGGCGACGAGGCGATCGACGAGGCGGAGCGGGTGGATCCGGAATTCGCCGAGGACCTGCAACTGGATCCCTCCCTCGATCCGACATTGCAAGCTGACGATCGCGAACTGGAGGAATCCGATGCCAAGCTCGGGGACCCCGAAGCGCTGGCGACGCTCGAAGGCGGGATCGACGATCCCGACGGGATCGGCGAACCGACCGAACGCGAAACGGCGCGACATGGCGACGACGGGGGCTGGGATCTCGACACACCGCTGACGGGTGGATCAGAACCGAATTCCTCCGAAGACCTCGATTGAGGCTGGGGGAGGGGGCGCCGGGACGGGGCCGGAGCTCAGCGATCAGCCGGTAGCTCGCGGTTCCACGAGCACGCAGCGGGTTCCGCTGTAGATGGTCGGCATGCACTTGTTGCAGTGGATGCAGAGCCCCTCGTCGGGCGTTCCCTTCTCCCATCTCGACACCAGATCGGGCTCCCGCAACAGCGCGCGGGCCATCGCGACGAATGCAAAGCCTTCGTCGACGGCGTGCTCGACAGTGTCGAGACGATTGACACCGCCGAGCAGGATGAGCGGTGTCCGGAGCACCGCCAAGAACTGGCGGGCATAGGGAAGGAAGAACGCCTCTTCGAACGGGTACTCGCGGAGGAAGGTCGAGCCGACCACTTTGAACCCCAGGCGCAGCGGGGCCGGCAGGGTCGCGGCGAACTCCGGACGGGGTGCTTCGCCCCGGAAGAGGTACATCGGGTTCGAGAGTGAGCTGCCGCCGGTCAGCTCGATCGCGTCGAGGGACCCGTCCTCCTCCAGCATCTGGGCGAATGGGAGGCTCTCCTCGAGCCAGAACCCGCCTGGCACCCCGTCGGCCATGTTGAGCTTGGCGGTGACGGCGGCTCGGTCGCCCACCGCGTTGCGCACCGCGTGGACGACCTGGCGCGGGAACCGTGCCCGGTTCTCGAGGCTGCCGCCCCATCGGTCGGTGCGTCGGTTGAGCTTCGGGCTCAGGAACGAGCTCAACAGGTAGTTGTGCCCGAGGTGGATCTCGATGCAGTCGAAGCCCGCGTCGACCGCAGCCGCGGCTCCGCGGCCGTAGTCGTCGGTGATCCGGGCGATGTCGTCCTCGCCCACAGCCCGGGTCGGCGAGCCCGACGCACCGAAGCGACGCGTGGGCGACAGGGCCGGCGCTCCGTTCGACCGGGCGTTCGCGACCGGGCCGGCGTGGCCGATCTGGGCGGAGGCTGCTGCTCCGGCGGTATGGACCGCATCGACGAGGCGCGCGCAGCCCCGGGACGGATTCGGGCCCGAGGACGACACAGTGTCGGTCGGTGCGCCCTTCGGCGGAAACCGCGAGATAGGCCACCGTCGTCATCGCCGCGCCACCGGAGGCCACGCGTCGGTGGAACTCGACCAGCCGATCGGATACGACTCCCTTCGGGGTGGCGCCCTCGAACGTTGCCGACTTGATGATCCGGTTCTTCAGGGTCAGCGGTCCGAGCTTCGCGGGCGCGAAGACCGACGGACCGTCCGGCCCGGCCTTCGACGGGCTCATCGCGATCCTCCCTGTGCCACCGCCTGTTCGGACCGCATGCGGATCATCTCTGGCTCAGCGCCCCCGACGCCGCAAGCGCGTCGAGGACCTCGACGGCGAGACCCGGATGACAGACCACCAGGTCCGGCAGCCACGGTTCCGGCTGTCCGTAGACGAGCGGTGAGCCGTCGAGTCGGCTCGCGTGCAGCCCGGCCGCGAGGGCGACGGCGACCGGCGCGCACGAGTCCCACTCGTACTGCCCACCGGCGTGCACGTAGACCTCGGCTTCGCCACGGATCACCGCGGCGATCTTCGCGCCGGCCGAGCCCATCGGGACGGTGACCCCTCCGAGTCGTTCCGCGACGTCCGCGACGAAGTCGGGAGGGCGGGTGCGGCTGACCACCAGGCGGGGCGGATCCTCCCGTTCGGCAGCGCCGGGGCGGGTCGCCCGTGGTGAGCACCGTCTCCAGCGCAGGCAACGCGACCGCACCTACGACGGCCGCGCCCTCCACCGCGAGCGCGACGTGGACGGCCCAGTCCTCCCGGCCCTCCGAGTACTCGCGCGTCCCGTCGAGCGGGTCGACGATCCAGAGCCGGTGCACTCCTTCGAGCGCGACCGACTGCTCGGACTCCTCCGAGCGGACCACGTCGTCCGGAAAGCGATCGGCCAGCTGCGCCATCAGGCGATGGTGGGACCACCTGTCGCCCTCCTTCCCGAGCGCCTTGCCCCCCGACGACCGCGAGCGCAGCGCCATCAGTCCACGGCCGGCCTCGCTCGCGAGCTCCCGCGCGGCCCGGTGCTCCGCGGCGAGACCGTCGTCCCGCCCCACCCCCGCTGTCGTCATCGCTCCCGTCCCGGATCGCGCGGACCCCGAGGCGGGCCCGTCAGCCGACAGTCTGCACGATGCGCATCCCCGGCCCGCAATCCTGCTCGCGGGGGACGACGACCTCCCCGCCACGGGGCCGAAGGCCGGAGCCGTCGTTGCGCCCGACCTGCCCCCGTGTCACGATCGGACGGTCGCAGAAGGGGGCACGCCATGCATGACCTGCTCATACGGGGCGGAACGGTCGTCGACGGGACCGGGGCACCCCCGCGGACCGCTGACGTCGCGGTCGAAGACGGCCACATCACCGGCGTCGGATCCTTCGGCGGGGAGCGCGCGGGCCGCACCGTCGGACGCGGACGGCTTGCTCGTCACGCCGGGCTGGGTCGACATCCACACCCACTACGACGGGCAGGCCACCTGGGACGAGGTGCTTGCTCCGTCGAGCTGGCACGGTGTGACCACAGTCGTCACCGGCAACTGCGGGGTCGGGTTCGCGCCGGCCGCGCCGGAACGGCGCGAGTGGCTCATCGGACTGATGGAAGGCGTCGAGGACATCCCGGGCACCGCGCTGTCCGAGGGGATCCGGTGGGAGTGGGAGAGCTTCCCCGAATACCTCGCGAGCCTCGAGCGGCGCCGCTGGACGGTCGACGTCGGCACCCAGGTCGCCCACGGCGCGGTCCGCGCCTACGTCATGGGGGACCGCGGGGCGCGCAACGAACCGGCCACCACCGAGGACATCGAGCGGATGAAGCAAGTCGTGAAGGAGGCGGTGGCCTCGGGTGCGCTCGGCTTCTCCACCTCGCGGACCCTCGCGCACCTCGCGATCGACGGCGAACCGGTCCCGGGTACCTACGCCGCGGAGGACGAGCTGTTCGGGATCGGGAGCGCTCTCGCGGAGCTCGGAACCGGAGTGTTCGAGCTTGCGCCGGCCGGCGTCGCCGGTGAGGACACCGTGGCCCCCGCGAAGGAGATGGGCTGGATGCGCCGTCTCTCCTCCGCCATCGGGCGGCCGGTGACCTTCGCGCTCGTGCAGGTGGACGGTGCCCCGACCCTGTGGCGCGACCTCCTCGAGGAGTCCCTCCGCGCCGTGGACGAGGGCGCCGACCTCTGGCCGCAGGTGGCGGGTCGCGGCTTCGGCCTCTTGTCCGGGCACTTCACGACCTACTGCCTGCTCGACCAGATCCCCGCCTACGTCGAGCTGAAGGCCAAGGGCCTCCCCAAGGCGCAGTTCGTCGCCGCGCTCTCCGACCCGACAGTCCGCGCCGCGATCGAGTCGTGGGAGCCCGATCCGGCGACGGCCCGACGGATGGAGGAGGCGTTTCGCGACCACCTTTGCGCTCGGCAGCCCGCCGGAGTACGAGCCCGGCTACGAGCGCTCGCTGCTCGGCATCGCCGCCGCCTCCGGCCGCAGTCCCCTTTCGGTCGCCTACGACGCCATGCTCGAGAACGCGGGCGAGGGTCTGCTCTACGTGCCCATCCTCAATTACTCGGACGGTGATCTCGATCCGGTCCGCGAGATGCTCCTTCATCCGCGCGCTGCGGCCGGGCTCGCCGACGGCGGCGCCCACTGCGGTGTCATCTGCGACGCCTCGCAACCGACGTTCATGCTCACCCACTGGACCCGCGACCGTGTGCGCGGCGAGGGACTGCCCCTCGAGTGGGTGGTGAAGAAGCAGACCCACGACACCGCCCGTCTCTTCGGGCTCGGCGACCGCGGGACGATCGAGCCGGGTGCGGTGGCCGATCTCAACCTCATCGACCACGGACGGCTCCAGCTGGGCGACCCGGCGGTGGTGGCCGACCTGCCCGCCGGTGGGACGCGGCTTCTCCAGGGCGCCACCGGCTACGTCGAGACGATCAAGTCCGGCGAGACGACCTTTGCGGAGGGTGCCGACACGGGCGCCCGTCCGGGCAGGTTGCTGCGCGGCGCCCGCTGAGCCGTCAGGTGGGCGCGGGCCCCCGCGCCCGACCGGCGTCCTGCACGAGGCCGTCATCGTCGTCGCCGGCCGACCCGGACGGCACACCCGGCTCGGCCTCGTCGTCCCCCGGTATGCCCCCTGCCGCCCACTCGCCCTGCATCTGCCGGTAGACGCGGTGTTCGACGATGAACGCGAGGAAGGGGAGGAAGCCGGCCGCGACCACGAGGAGGATCCGCACCAGGCGCCATCGGGCCCGGCGGGCGAGGTCCGCCGCCGTCACCAGGTAGACGATGTAGAGGTAGCCGTGCATGGTGCCGACGATCGCGGCGACGAGACCGATGCCGGCCGCGTACTGCAAGGGCACGGCGACGAAGACCAGGAGCAGGAGCCCGGTACCGACGATGAAGGCCATCACGCGGTAGCGGATCAGCGCACCGACCACGTCGCGGCGAACCAGCCCGCGCCACGAAGGCCTGCCGAAGTCGGGCAGCTCGGCGCTGCGGTCGCTCACCTCCGGGCGCGGCCTTCGTCCGCGGCGCTCAGCTCGGCCAGGTAGCGGTTGTAGTCGGCGAGCGCGGCCGCTTCCTCCGGTGTCTGGACGGCGTAGCGTTCGCCGCGGCCCCCGCGCTCCTCGTCGATCGGCGCACCCGCCGCGATCGCGACGTTGCGGCGCCGCCCGCCGGTGAGCGCCCAACCCGGTTCGTCGTGACCGTCCGCGACGGACGCCTCTCCGATCGGTCCGTCCGCACCGGCGCCTCCGGACGCCGCGGCCCGGGGCTCACCCTGCTGGTGGACGAGCTGCCACCAGACGTAGACCGCGTAGCCGGCGAACAGGGGCCATTCGAAGGTGTACGCCCAGCTCAACGTGTTGCCGCCGAGCGCCCGGTCGAGCTGCCACCAGGTCAAGAAGGCGAAGGCCGGCAGCAGCACCAGCAGGGTCAGGTGCAGCCCGATGCAGCGCGGCGTGAAGTATCGGCGCACGGGGCCATCGTACCGTCGGACCTGGACATCCCTTCATCGGGCGCTCACCGCTCCTGCGCGCCGTGGTGGCGCCCGAACCTGCCGTCGGGTCGGCGATCCTCCTTCTCGGGCGGCGGCGGTCTCGGGTGCCACGTGCCGGTCGTGGGAGGTCCCGGCCGCAGCCCGACCGCCTGCCTAGTATCGGCGCGATCGGACCGCGGCCGGTGCCGCGTCCATCGACCCCGAAAGGACGCGACATGGACGATCGGTGGCGGATCGGTGTGGCCGAGGCGGTCGGGACGATGGTCCTCGTCGTCGGAGGCGTCGGCACGGCAGTGCTGGCGACCGGCAATTTCTTTCCCAAAGGATCGGTCGGCATCCTCGGCGTCGCGCTCGCGTTCGGCTTCAGCCTCCTCGTCGCGGCCTACGCCATCGGATCGATCTCCGGGTGCCACATCAACCCGGCGGTCACCATCGGGCTGTGGGTGATCGGCAAGACGAAGACGAAGGAGCTGCCCTTCTACCTCGTGGGTCAGCTCGCCGGTGGGCTGATCGGCGCGACCGTCATCTACATCATCGCGAGGGGAAGCGCGGTGCGGCTTCAGCGCACAGGCGTCGGGGTTCGCGGCGAACGGCTATGGCGTCCACTCGCCGGGCGGCTTCAAGCTCGGAGCGGTGATGCTCGCCGAGGTCTTCTTCACCGGCGTCTTCGTCTTCGTCATCGCCTCGACGAGCCGTCTCTCGATGCCGGTCGGCCTGACCGGGGTCACCGTCGGTCTGACGCTGACGCTCATCCACCTGATCTCCATCCCGGTCGACAACACGTCGGTCAACCCGGCGCGAAGCCTCGCCGCCGCCGTCTTCCAGGGCAGCTGGGCACTCAACCAGCTCTGGGTCTTCCTCGTCTTCCCGGTCGTCGGGGGGATCCTCGGCGGAGCACTCTGGCGGGTGCTGCGGCCACCCTCGGACGAGCTGCCCGAGGAGCTCTCCGAGGCCGTAGCCCCGGCTCCCTACGGCCGGCGACCCCAACCCGAGTAGCGTGCACGCGCCGTCCCACCCTATCCCCGCGCGTCACAGGCTCTCCGTACCATCCGGCCCATGACCACCGCGGCCGAACACCCCAGCCTGTTCGAGCAACACGTCGAGGTGCGGGTGAGCACCCGCCGGAAGAAGACCGCCGGCGCACACTGGGAAGGCGATCGGATCGTGGTGGTCGTGCCCTCCCACCTCCGGGGGTCGGACCGCGACCGGATGGTCGAGGAGCTCACCCGTCGCCTCGAGCGCCACCGGCCTCATTTCCACTCCTCGGACTCCGAGCTCGACCAGCGGGCGAGGACGCTCGGCCCACCGCTACCTCGACGGGGTCGAGCCGACCTCGGTCCGGTGGTCGACCGCACAGCAGAAGCGGTGGGGCTCGTGCACCATCGGCACCGGCGAGATCCGCATCTCCGAGCGGCTCCGCGCCGCACCGGACTGGGTGCTCGACGCGGTCATCGTCCACGAGCTGGCCCACCTGGTCGAGGCCGGCCACTCCTCACGGTTCGCCGAGCTCGAGGACCGCTACCCGCGCCGCCGCGACGCCGAGCTCTACCTCGAGGGCTACGCGCTCGGCCTGCAGATGCCACCGGCCGGTCCGTCCAACTGCGGCTCTGACCTCGGAGAAGTCGGGCTGCGATCGCGGGACTGACCCGGCGGTCGGTCCTTCTCGGGCCCCGCGCCACGACACGGCCCACCGGAGCTGGCCGGTTCGCGAGTACAAAGGAGCGTGGCCTACCTACTCGCAGCCAGCGCCGCGTTCGTCAACGCTCTGACCTCGGTGCTGCAGCGGATCGGCGTCGAGGACGCGCCGGCCTCGACGACCATGCGGTGGAGCCTGATGGCCCACGCCCTGCGGCGCGGCATCTGGCTGGCCGGATTCGGACTGATGCTGGTGGTGTTCGTGCTGCAAGCCACCGCGCTCCGATTCGGGGAACTGAGTGTGGTCCAACCGGTGCTCACCACCGAGCTGTTGTTCCTGTTGCTCATCCTCATGGGTCTGGTTCCGCTTCCGGACCGGTCCGCGCGAATGGCTCGGCGGCCTGACCATCGTCGTCGGGCTCGGCGGGTTCTTTCTGGCGGCGAGCCCGAGCGGCGGAAAGGCCGTGCCGGACACCACGCAGTGGATCGTGGCGTCGACCGTCCTCTTCGTCGTGATCGCCACCTTCATCGTCGCGGCACTGCGCGGCCCACGGTGGTGGCGCGCGGCGTCGTTCGGTATCGCCGCTGCGGTGACCGGCGCCTTCAGCGCCGCGCTCACCAAGGCGATCACCACCTACATCACGGAAGGCTGGGGCCACGTGCTCACCCACGCGCAGCCCTACCTGCTAGCGATCACCGGCATCGGCACCGTGTTCCTCCTCCAGAACGCGCTCCACGCCGGGTCCGATCACCGCCTCCCGCACCACCTTGGTGACGGTCAACCCGCTGGTGAGCATCCTCCTCGGCGTCACCCTCTTCGCCGACCGGCTTCGCACCGGACCCCTCTGGACGACGCTCGAGGTCCTCGGCACTCGCCGTGCTGGTAGCAGGCATCGCTGTCCTCGCCCGCTCCCCGCTCGTGGCGGGTACCCAGGTGGCCGGCGATCCGGGCGAGATGCTAGCGGGTGCGCGCACACGAGCGCGGTCCGCCGCACCGGCGGCTATCGGGTTCGAGCTCCCCGGCACGGACGTCGTCGAGCCGGAAGCGGTGCCGGCTGCGCTCGAGCCGCGTGCGGTGCCGGTACCGGTGGTACCGGCGCAGGTGCGGCAGCTGCAGATCGAGCCGCCCGGCGACACGCGCGCCCCCTGACACGACGTCTCACGCGGTCGTCGGGGCCGCCCGGAACCGAGCGGCCCCGGCTCAGGGCTCCGAGCCCACCAGCTCGCGGAGCTCCCTCGCCACGTCCTCCTCGTGCTGGGACTCGTCCCTTCTCGCTGCCTTCGGGCTCCACCGTCCCCGGGCCAAGAAGATGGTCGGGATGAACAGCACCATGCCACCGAGGCAGACGTAGAACCAGTGCTGCCACTGCTTGGCCGACTTCGAGACGCCGTTCAGCAACGAGGTGAGCTGGCCCTGGTGGTGCGAGAGGTAGGTGAGCTGCGACTGGTAGGGCACCACCAGGGTCTTCAGCTGGTTGACGTTGGCGACCACCTTGGCGAAGACCACCGGGCCGACCGCCTTCTGCAGCGCGGCCAGATTGGCGCGGTGTGGCATTGGCGTTCGCCGCGGCGACGATCTGGGCGTTCTGAGGTTCGCTGAGCACGGTCAGCCAGCTGGCGTTCTTTTCGGCGAACGCGACCGACTGGGGATGCGCGACCTGGAACTTCTGGACGTTGAAGGGCGCGGTGCCCGTCGGCGGTGTCTGCGCGTAGGTCAGGTTGTCGACCACGGGGTTCACCGAGTTGATCACCACCGGAAGGAAGATGAACGAGAGACCGACGGTCAGGCGCAGGATCCAGCCCCAGAGGGCGAGGCCGGTCCCCACCAAGGCGGGGTTCTTGTCCTCGACGAGCTCCGTGTAGGCGGCCATCCAGGGTGCGTAGGTCATCGAGATGAAGGCGGCCAGGATGATCTCGATGACCACCAGCGTGTAGTAGCCGGTATGAGGATCGTTGGCCTGTCGGAGGAACACGACGAGCATCGCGATCGACCCGAGCACCCCGAGCATCATGAAGGGCTTTCGCACCCGTAGCGCGTCGGAGAAGATCCCGAACACGATGAGCGCGACGGCATCGGCTCCCCAGAACCAGGTGTTGAGGCCGTTGGCCTGGGCGACGGAGAAGTTGACGCCGCTCGAGTTCTGGAAGACGGTCGACCAGTAGATGGTGAAGAAGGCCGAGGCCGCGTAGTAGACGAGCAGGAACAACGAGATCCCGATGGCCGACCCGACCAGGTCCCACTTGAGAATCTGCCGCCACGGGTTCGCGGTCGCCGACAGCACCTGCTCGTCGGAGAGACCACGGGCCCGAGCTTCCACGAGCGCGCGGTCGCGCTCGGTCACCATCAGCTGGTCGCGGAGCCTCGAGGAGAGGTCCTTCATGAAGAAGAGAGCCACGAAGAAGACCACGATGGAGAAGGCGCCGGAGATGATGAACTGGCTCTTCCAGCCGGTCTGGTGGAAGTGGCGCAGGAAGTAGTTGATGGTGTGGTTGGCGACGATCGAGGTGATCAGGCTCCCGGCCACCGGGCCGATCGTCCAGAACCCCATCGCCGATGCCCGGCCGAGCTGCGGGCTGAAGTCGCGGACCAGGGCGGGCGTCGCCACCAAAATGGCGCCCTCGACGAGCCCGAGCAGGCAGATGACGACGGCGAACTCCCACTCGGTGCTCGACAGCGGCACCCCGACGGCGACGAGGATGCCCACGATGAGCAACCCGTAGATGACCACGTTGGATCTGCCCAACCTGTCGGTCATGCTGGCCGGGAGGGAGGCGAAGGCGCCGATCAGGTTGGAGATGATCACGATCCACACGTAGAACGTGAAGGACATGTGATAGCTCTGCAGGATGTTCGGCGTGACGCCGGTCTGCGTGAAGTAGGTGTAGTAGAGGACGATCGTGGCCAGGACGGCGAGGGCCAGATATCCGGTCCGTGGCCCGGTGTTGGGGTACTCGTCGATCTCGTGGACGAAGAAGAATCGGAACAGCCCCCCTCGGCCGGACGAGCTTCCGGACCCCGCCTGAGGTGTCACGAATGCTGCGCTCTCCGCTGCCATGGCCAACCCCCTGTAGTTCGGGCGGCCCTCCCCGGCCGCGTGGCCCGACCGTAGCGCACCCGGGGGTCGGAGCGGTGCGTGAACTGGGCGGGGTCTCCGGCAGCGCCCGCTGTGAGCTGCCGCGGACCGCCCGCCGTGGAGCAGGCGCTCAGTCGTCGAGCACCGCGGTGGCGACCATCTCCTCGAGGGCGCGGCCGTCGTACCACGACAGCTGGAGCTGCTTCGCCCGCCGGAAGTAGAGCTGGATGTCGAACTCGACGGTGAAGCCGATCCCCCCGAAGATCTGCTGGGCGGTCGCGGTGACGTCGCGGAAGGTCCCGCACGCGTAGAGCTTGGCCATCGGGGCGAGCTTGGCGACGTCCCGACCGGTCGATCGCGCCCACGCCGCCTCGTGCACGAGGACCTGGGCGCCGTCGACGGCGGTCGCCGCGTCGGCGAGGTAGTGGGCGATCGCCTGGAACGCGCCGAGCGGCTTGTCGAACTGGTGGCGGTCCTTCGCGTACTGCACCGTGATGTCGAGCGCGTAGGAGGCCCCGCCGACGGCCTGGGCCGAGACGAGGATGCTGCCGTCGTACATGACCTCGCGCCAGGTCGCCCACCCGCTGCCCGGCGGTCCGATGCGGTCCTCCGCGCCGACCCGGACACCGTCGAGGTCGACCCGGTACTGGGCGTCGGAGCCGATGCTGAACTGCTGGGTCCGGGTCACGCCCTCGGCTGCCGGGTCGACGAGGAAGAGGTCGACGTCATCGGCTGCGTCGCCGGTTCGCGCGAGCACCACCAGCCGGCTCGCGGCGCCGGCGAAGGCCACGTGCCGCTTCACGCCCGAGATCACGAACCCGCCACCCTCGGGCACCGCCCGCACCGCGACGCCGGCGGGGCCGAACCCTCGGTCGGGCTCCAGCCAGGCGGGGGTGAGCACGGCATCCCCCGACACGATCGCCGGCAGCCATTCGCGCCGCTGCTCGTCGGAGCCGGCCCGTGCCAGTGCGCCGCCGGCGAGCACCGCGCTCACGAAGTGCGGCGAAGGGGCGAGCGAACGCCCGAACTCCTCGTACAGCACGACGCCCTCGAGCGCGCCCATCCCCGAGCCGCCGTATTCCTCGGGCAGCAGCAGGCCGATGAGGTCGAGATGGGCGAGCTGCTTCCAGAGCTCGGTTGAGTAGCCGACCGCATCGTCCTCGAGCTCGCGGACCACGCTGAGCGGGCAGGTCGTGGCGCAGACACCGCGCACGGTCTCGCGGAGCATCTCCTGCTCGGGGCTGAAGGTCAGGTCCAACATGGTCGGCTCTCCTCGGGTCGTGGCTGTTCCCGTCGTGGCACGTCGCGTCGAGAGGGACCGTGGGCCCGGGTCAGGGCGGTCCGACCCACCCGGTGGCGCATCACGGCCGCCACCGGTCGGCGCGGCGGTCCCACGGGTTGTCGTCTTCGTCCACCGGCAGCGCGACCCGGGCCTGGCAGGTGGTCTTCGGGTCGTCGTCGACCGACAGGGAGATGTCGACCGCCGCCCATCCGCATCCGGTCTCGTCGACACCGGTGCCGGTGACGGTGCCGCGGAGGACCATCGTGTCGCCCGGAAAGACCGAACCGAGCATCCGGAAGGTCATCCGCTGGAGCCTTCCGTACGGCCCGGTCCAGTCGGTCACGTAACGCTCGAACCACGCGGCCTGGTTGGGCGTGTTGAGGAAGATGTCGCGGGTTCCGTTCCGGTTGACGGCGAAGTCCTTGTCGTGGTGCATCGGACGCCAGTCCCGCGAGGCGAGGGCGCCGAGCACGACCGTCGTCGCGGTCACCGGATAGGCGAGCTCGGGCAATTCGTCGCCCACCTGCACCTCCCCGTGGAGGACCCGGGTGACCGGCGCGGCGCTCATCGCGACGCTCCTGTCCCGTCCGCGTCGGTCCCGCGGCGGTACCCGAAGCCGGTGTAGCTCTCGACCGCGACCAGCTCGCCGCTCTGGTTGTGATATTCGACGTCGATGACCCAGAAGCGACCCGTCCCGAGGCGGGTGGTCTTCTCCTCGCTCACCGACCGGAGGATCTGATGGGTCCGCAGCCGGTCACCCGGACGCACCGGTTCGTGGAAGACGATGGTGTTGTCCGACATCACGGCCTCGGGGAGGCCGAGCCCCTCCTTCAGGTCGAAGTGGACCTGGAGGGGCAGGCCCCGGCCCGTCCGGCCCGGCACCCAGTGGTGGGGCCGGAACCACACCGACACCATCGTCGGAGGTGCGATGGGCCCTCCGGTGATCTGTTCGGCGACCTCGTCGTCCCAGAAGAGCGGATTTCCGTTCTCGACCGAGGAGCACGTGGTCCAGATGTAGCCCCGCTCGACCGGGAACTCGCCCTCCTCCTCGTACTGCTCGACGCCGATCAGGCGGTCGACGTCCCCGGCGCGGATCGCGCTCATCCCACCACTCCCTTCGAGCGCAGCTCGTCGACGGTCTTCGGCGTGAGGCCGGCGGCGACCAGCATCCTGTCGGCGTCGGAGCCGAGCGGATCCTTGGCCTCCACCGTCCCGACAACGGGCTCCATGCCGGCGAGCACGGGCCCCACCTGGCGGAACCGCTTCGGGTCACCCGCGTCGCCACCGGCGAGCTCTGCCTCGACGACCGCCCCCCGTGCGAGGAACTGCGCGTCCCGGACCACCTCCTCCGCGGTGAGCACCGGCGACACGCAGGTGTCGGCGCCGCCCAGTTCGGCCACCCAGGTGTCGCGGTCCTTCGTGGCGAACTCGGCGGCGAGCGCTGCTCGGATCGCGTCCTGCGCGCCATCGTCGAGCTGACGCGGCGCCCACTCCTCACAGCCGAGGAGGCGGCAGAGGTTGGCGAAGAACTTGGGCTCGATGGCCCCGACCGCGAGCCACCGGCCGTCCTTCGCCCGGTAGGTGTCGTAACAGGCGTAGCGCCCGGTGATCACGTCGTGGCGGGGACCGACCTCCGCCCCGGTCGCCAGATGCTCGTCCACCGCCAGGGAGGTGAGCCAGAGCACCCCGTCCGCGACGGAGACGTCGAGATGGGTGCCCGCCTCCCTGCGACCGCGCGCCACCAGCGCGGCCGTCACCGCGAGCGCGGCGTGCATGCCGCCCCCCGCGGCGTCCGCGATGGTCGCGCCCGGCACCGGCGGCCCGCCGTCGGCGGCCGGCTCGGTGGCGGCGAGGTAGCCACCGACCGCCAGGTAGTTGAGGTCGTGGCCCGCCCAGGCCGCCCGCGGCCCGTCCTGCCCGTAACCGGTGGTCGAACAGAGGATGATCCCGGGGTTCACCGAGCGGAGGGTGTCGAAGCCGATGCCGAGCCTGTCCATCACACCGGGACGGAAGCTCTCGACCACGACGTCGGCACGGGCGGCCAGCGCCAGGAAGGCGTCGCGGCCGTCGGGGTCCTTCAGGTCGATCGCCACCCGGTCGAGGCCGCGGGAGGCGCTGTAGGCGTAGAACGGCGGCGAGATCGGCTCCGCGCCGCGGCCGGGGACCGCGCCGACCTTCACCACGGTCGCGCCGTAGTCCGCCAGCAGCCGGGTGCACCGCGACGCCGGCCCGACCGTGGACAGGTCGAGGACGGTGACGCCGGCCAGCGGTCCCCCACCCCCGGTGGGAGCGGACGCGCTGGCGCCCGCGGGCTCGTCGGTCGTCGGCATGCGCTCAGAAGTTCTTCGGCAGCCCGAGCTTGCGGCGGGCGATGATGTTCTTCTGGATCTCCGAGGACCCGCCACCGATGGTGTCGATCACCGTGTAGCGGTAGGTGGACTCGGCCCGCCCGGTCATCGGTGCGTCCTCGTCGCGGACCCGCAGCTGACCGCCGGACCCGGCGATGTCCATCGACGCGTCGGCGAGCCGCCGCGAGTACTCGGTCGTGAAGAGCTTGTACTCCGAAGCCTCCGAGGTCGGCGCGGCGCCGCCGCGCGAAGACGTGGCGACGAACTTCAGCCCGAGCACCCGGGCGACCTCTGCCTCGGTATGGAGATGCGCGAGCTGCGACCGCACGACCGGGTCGTCCTTCAACGGAGCGTCGTCGCGGGTCGCGCGTGCCACGTAGGACGTGAGCAGGTCGAGACGCTGGCCGATCTGCGAGTAGGTGAAGAGCGTGAAGCGCTCGAGGTCGAGGGCCTCGGAGATGTACTGGAACCCGTGGTTCACCTCACCGACGACGTAGTCGTCGGAGACCCACACGTCGTCGAGATAGACCGCGTTGGTCCGCTCGTCGCCCATCGTCCAGATCGGCTCGACGGTGATCCCGGGGTGGTCCATCGGCACGAGGAACAAGGTGATGCCGTTGTGCTTGGGTGCCGCCGGATCCGTGCGGGCACCGAGCCAGTACCAGTCGGCGAAGTGGGCGGAGGTCGTCCACGTCTTCTGCCCGTTGAGCCGCCACCCGTCGCCATCCCTCGTCGCCTTCAGCTGCATGGAGGCCGCGTCGGACCCGGCGTTGGGCTCGGAGTAGCCCACGGCGAACTCCACCTCGTTGCGCAGGATCTTCGGGAGGAACTCCTGCTTCAGCTTCTCGCTCCCGTGCCGGATGATGGTCTTGCCCACGATGCCGACGCCCTTGCCGATCTGGGGGCCGCCGCGGGCGGCGAGGGCCTCGTTGAGCAGGTACTCGTAGAGGCCGTCCCCGTCGGAGCCCCCGTACTCCTCCGGCCAGGTGATGCCCAGCCACCCCTGCTCGCCGACCTTGGCCATGAAGGCACGCCGTGCCGGGGTGTCGACGATCTGGGCCATGTTCTCACGCGTGACGTCGAAGACCTCGGGGTCGTCGTTGGCGTCGAGGAAGGCCTCGACCTCCTTCACGAATTCGAGCTGCTCAGGTGTGAACTCGAAGTCCATTGACCGTGCCTCCGTCGGTCGGGCGCGGGCACTGCCGCGTTTCCTGACAGACCGTCAGATACTGTGGTCATCATAGGATGAGCGCCCGGAAGGGGCCAACGGGGCCCGGCCCGCAGGGGCCGACGTGGCCCGCCGGTCAGGCGCAGAGAGCGGGGAGCAATGAGAGGCATCGTGAGCATCGGGGGCTACGTGCCCTACCGACGCCTCGAGCGCGCCGCGGTCGCCCGCCTCTTCGGCAGCGGCGGCGGGAAGGGCACCCGGAGCGTGGCATCCCACGACGAGGACACGACGACCATGGGCGTCGAGGCCTCGCGGCTCGCGTTGCGGGCCGTGCCCGGCGCGCGGCCCTCGAGGCTGTGGTTCGCGACCGCGACGCCGGCCTACCTGGACAAGACCAACGCCGTCCGCGGTGCACGCCGCGTTGCGGCTCGACGCCGACGTCGCCGCATACGACTTCGGGGGCGCCCTCCGTTCGGGCGTCGGCACCGTTCGCACCGCCCTCGAGACCTCCTCCGGGACGACGCTCGTCGTGACCTCCGACCTGCGCGACGGCCTTCCGACCTCGCCCGACGAGGCGGCCGGCGGCGACGCCGCCGCCGCGGTCGTGGTCGGCGGCGACGAACCCGGGGCACCGGTCATCGCCGAGTTCCTCGGCGCAGCGTCGCTGAGCGACGAGTTCCTCGACCGGTGGCGGACGCCGGGTGATCGTCGGTCGCGGGTGTGGGAGGAGCGCTTCGGCGAGACCCGCTACGTGCCGCTCGGGACCGAGGCCTGGGGGGCGGCGCTGAAGGCGGCCTCGGTCGCCGCGAGCGACGTCGACCGCGTGGCGGTGAGCGGCATGCACGCCCGCGCGGTCGCCGCGGTGGCCCGCGCCCTCGGGGTCCGCGACGGCGCGGTGGCCGACGGGCTCTCCGCGACGGTCGGCCAGGCCGGCACCGCCCAGGCCGGACTCCTGCTCGCGTCGATGCTCGAGACCGCCGAGCCCGGGCAGGTGCTCGCGGTCGTCTCGCTCGCCGACGGTGCCGACGTCCTCTGCTTCCGGACCACCGACGCGCTCTCGTCGTGGACGCCCGCCGATGCCGTCGCCGCCCAGATCGACCGGGGGGCCGAGGTGGGCTACGGCACCTTCCTCTCGTGGCGAGGGATGGTGGCCCCCGAGCCGCCCAGGCGACCGGAACCGCAGCGGGTGTCGGCGACCGCGGCGTGGCGGAACGAAGGGTGGAAGTTCGCCTTCGTCGGCTCACGGGACCGCAGCAGCGAAGCGGTGCACCTGCCGCCTTCGCGGGTGTCGATGAAGGGCGGCGCGGTCGACGACATGGAGCCGATCGGTCTCGCCGACGTCCGCGCGACGATCGCGACGTTCACCGTCGACCGGCTGGCCTACTCGCCGAGCCCGCCCATCGTCTTCGCGGTGGTCGACTTCGACGGCGGTGGGCGGTTCCCGGTCGAGCTCACCGACGTCGACCCCGACGCGGTGCACATCGGAGACCGGGTCTCGATGACGTTCCGGCGGCTGTACACGGCCGACGGGATCCACGACTACTTCTGGAAGGCCAAGCCGGTGCACGAGCCGGCGACCGGCAGCTGAGCGGCAGAAACGGACGGCACGGATGGCATCACACGGGATCAAGGACCAGGTGGCGATCGTCGGGATGGGCTGCACCCGGTTCGCCGAGCATTGGGACAAGGGCCTCGACGACCTGATCGTCGAGGCGGCCGAGGAGACCTTCGCATCCGCCGGTATCGGTAAGGACGACGTCGACGCCTTCTGGCTCGGCACCGCGCAATCCGGCATGAGCGGCATCACCCTCGCCCGGCCGCTCCAGATCGACGGCAAACCGGTGACCCGGGTCGAGAACTACTGCACGACCGGCTCCGAGGCCCTGCGGGCGGCGGCCTACGCAGTGGCGTCCGGCGCCTACGACGTGGCAATGGCCGTCGGGGCCGAGAAGGTCAAGGACTCCGGCTACCAGGGCCTCAACGCGATCCCCGTCCCGAACGACGGCACCGCCCGGACCCTGACCGCCGCGGCCATGTTCTCGATGGTCGCGCCCGCCTACGGCAAGAAGTACGGCGTCGACGACGAGCAGCTGACCGAGGTGCTGGCCCGGATCTCGTGGAAGAACCACCAGAACGGCGCGCGCAATCCCCGGGCGCAGTTCCGGCGAGGAGGTCTCGACCGAGACGATCTGCGCATCATCCCGCGTCGCAGGACGGCTCGGCGTCTTCGACTGCGCCGGCGTCGCCGACGGTGCCGCCGCGGCGATCGTGGTGCGGGCGGAGGACGCCCACCGCTACACCGAGCGCCCGCTCTACATCAAGGCACTCTCGTTCGCGGCGGGGAGCGGCTCGGGCCTCATCGATCCCGACTACGACTACACCTGGTTCCCCGAGTGCGCGCGGGCGGCAGAAGACGCGTACCGGCAGGCCGGCATCACCGACCCGCGGCACCAGCTGGCGATGGCGGAGGTGCACGACTGCTTCACCCCGACCGAGCTCGTGCTGATGGAGGACCTCGGGTTCGCCGAGCGCGGCACCGCCTGGAAGGAGGTGCTCGCCGGAACCTTCGACCGCACCGGACCGCTGCCGGTCAATCCCGACGGCGGTCTGAAGAGCTTCGGGCACCCGGTGGGCGCGTCCGGCCTGCGGATGCTCTTCGAAACCTGGCTGCAGCTCCGCGGGGAGGCGACGCCCGAGCGCCAGATCGAAACCGACCGGACCCTCGCCCTCACCCACAACCTGGGTGGCTACCCGGGTGAGATGGTGTCGTTCGTCTCAGTCGTCGGCACCGAGCTGGGCTGAACCGACCGACTCGGCCTCCCGCTCGTCGAGCAGCGACCACCACGACGTCGGCGGCCCGCCCCGCCGCAGCGCCGGCCGTCGAGGGATCGGCACCGAGGGCGACCAGTGCCTCGACCGCCCATTCGCCGTGGTCACCGTCGATGTCGGCGTGCACCTCCCAGAACTCCGCTCCCGCCCCCTCGATCCCGTAGAAGCGGCGCAGCCCGTCCGCCTTCGAGCGCGCGACGGCCGGCGCCTGGACCTCGTAGGCGGCGAGCCCGGCCAGGGCGGCCACCGGGTCCCTCGGCGACGAGCTCCCGATAGGTCCCGACGAGGGCGGTCGCGGCAGGGCCGGGCGACGTGTCGGCCCGAACGCCGGCTGCCGCCGCGACCGCGGAGGCGAACCGGTCGAAGAGAGCGAGATGGGGCTCGGGGTTGGCCAGCTCGTCGTCGAGGTTGCGCGCGGACCATCGTCGCGGCCTCCGTTCGACCTTCGTCCTCGAGCGCTCGACGACCGCGGGCGAGCACGACGGGAAGCGCAGCCTCGAACGCGCGGTACTGCGACCGCATAGGCGGCGAGCTCACCGTCCCGTAGTCCGCCCGCCTCCCAACGGCGGTAGAAGGGGTGCTCGAGCAGCCGCCGGCCGGCGATCGCCTGGGCGAGGACGCCGGCAAGGACCGCGCGGTCGGAGCCGGGATGGGGTGAGCGTTCGAGGACCATGGCGCATCATACCGAGACGACCGCCGCGCCGACGGTCCGAACGCCGGGTGCCGCGTGGTGGGCTCAGCGAACGGCGACGGCGCCGTACGAAGGATGCCCGTACCGGCCGGCCGTCGCGTCCAGCGCGCCGGATGCGTCGTCCCACCGGTCGGACCGCGCGCTCAGGTAGCGGAGCTTGCGCTCGCGCTCCTCTGCCCGTCGGCGGAGCTGCACGAGCAGCACCACGTACGCGGCGAGCGCGGCGCCGAAGACCGCCGAGAGCAACCAGATCACCGACGCGCCGGGCGTGAAGCCGATCAGCAGGCTGAGCACGAACACCGCCGCGAGCACGGCGAGGGTGTCGCGCCGGCGGCGGCGCGCGAGCTGGCGGGCGATGGGGTCACCGCCCGATCGAGCGGCAGGCTGCAGGGGACCGGACGGGAGCGGTTCGGGGTCGGGCAGCCGATTCCGCCTGCGCGTCGGCGCGGACAGCGGGCCGGCCACCGGGGCGCCCCGCCCGGTCCGGTCGGGACCGGGGATCGCGGCCGGGGGGATCGTCGTCCCCGAGGAAGGCGAGCGCGGGGCGGGGCAGGTCCTTCGCACCGACGACGCTGAGGACCGGGCGCGGCGGGCTCTCGGGATCGTCCTGGACGACCGCGACCGGCCGGTCCCCCACCGCCTGCAGCCGGTAGGCGGGCGCCACGATCGGCGGCGGGGAGGAATGCTCGAGCACGCGCAGCTGGTGGTGGAAGTGCGAGATCGAGTTGATCCCCGTCGTCCCGTTCTGCCGCCGTCGCAGGAGCCCGGGCCCGAGGATCACGACCCATGCCACCGCGATGACGACCAGGAGGATCACCGGCACCAACTCCTCGACCTACCTTCCTCGGCAAAAACCCTAACGACAGGCAATTCGCCGGTGGTGGATGGTCGGGGAACGCGGCGCCGACACCGACCGCGTCGCTGCGGTCGCAACGGCCCTCCCCGTCTGCGTCGGAACCGTGTCTACACCGTCGGGAGCGGGGGCTCAACCGGACCGCGACGGTCCTGGTCGCCCGGGTCGGGTGCCCGCCGGGCGGGTACGGGCCGGGTGGACGGCAGCACGTGGGCCCGTCCCGCGCAGTCCCGATCGGGACCGCGCCACGTCGGTAGGGTGCACCGCCGTGGCGGCATTCTGGGTACTGGTGGCGGTCGCCGCCGCGGCCGCCCTCGCCGACTGGGTCGCCGTCGCAACCGGACGGCGGGGTCTCGAATACGCCGCCAAGCCGACCGTGCTCGCGGCCCTGTGCGCCGCTGCGGCGCTCGTCCCGGCGGACCGGACCGTCCTCGCCGACCGCCAGATCTGGTTCGTGGCCGCGCTCGCCCTGTGCCTGGTGGGCGACGTGCTGTTGATGCTCCCGGCGGACCTCTTCGTCGCCGGCCTCGGCGCCTTCCTGGTCGGGCACCTCCTCTTCATCGGGGGATTCCTCCAACCCCCGGTCCCGTCCGGCGTGCCGCCCTTCTCCTTCTCGGCGCTCGGACTGGTCGTCGCGACCGTCGTCCTGGTGGCGGCCGAGGCGGCCCCGCTCACCGCGATCCTCCGCTCGCTCCTCACCTCCGGCCATCGTGGGCTGGTCCTGCCGGTGTGCGCGTACACCGGAGCGATCGCCACGATGTTCGTGCTCGGCGTCAACGTCGGCATCGGCACCGCGGCGGCCGGGGCGACCCTCTTCGTGGTGTCGGACTCGCTGCTCGCATTCGACCGGTTCGTGCGGCCGATCCCTCGGGGACCGCTCGCCGTGCACGCGACCTACCACGCCGCCCAGGCTCTGTTAGTGCTCTCCCTCCTGCGCTGAGGGCCGGACCGCCCGGGTGGCGCGCCCTACGCTGGTGCCGGCGGAGACGACTGTTCGGAGGAGCGAGCGATGACCATCGACGGGGAGCGCGACGCGGCCGAGACGAGCGACGGGCGGCCGTCTGCGGCCGAGCAGGTGGCCGCCCTGCGCGAGGACGAGAAGCTCTGGTGCCTCGACGGCGACGCGCCCTTCTGGGCGGGTCTCGCCTATCTCGGGCGAAGGCGGGTACCACAAGAGCCCCTTCCGGGCCGCCCGGGTCGACCGCGTCGGACTTGCCGGGTTTCGCCTTCTCGGACGGTCCACGCGGAGTGGTCGTCGACCAGGCGACCTGCTTCCCGGTGGCCATGGCCCGCGGCGCGACCTTCGATCCGGACCTCGAGGAACGGATCGGCGATGCCATCGGCCGCGAACTGCGGGCCGTCGGTGCCGACCTCTTCGGGGGGATCTGCGTCAACCTGCTCCGTCATCCTGCGTGGGGGCGGGCTCAGGAAACCTATGGCGAGGACCCCTACCTGGTCGGCGAGATGGGCGCGGCACTCTGCCGGGGGGTGCAGCGGCACGCGATGGCCTGCGTGAAGCACTTCGCCTGCAACTCGATGGAGAACGCCCGCTTCCAGGTCGACGTGCACGGTCGACGAGGTCCGACCTTCACGAGGTCTTCCTCCCCCACTTCAAGCGCATCGTGGACGAGGGCGTCGCGGCCGTGATGAGCGCCTACAACAGCGTGAACGGCAATGGTGCGGACAGAACCGCTAGCTGCTGACCGACGTTCTGCGTGGCGAGTGGGGGTTCTACGGGTTCGTGATCAGCGACTGGATCTTCGGCATCCGCGATGCTGCGAAGTCGCTCCGGGCCGGACTCGACGTCGAGATGCCCTACCGGATGATCCGGGCGTGCTATCTCAGCCACTCGCTCGCGGCAGGCACGGTCACCTGGGACGAGGTCGACACGGCGGTCGCACGGGTGGTGGCGACTCGGCGGCGCTTCGAGCCGGTCCTCGACGCGGCCGGCACCGGCCCGCGAGGTGCTGGCCTGCGACGAACATCGCGGCGCTGGCGCGGCAGGCGGCGGCGGCCTCCATGGTCCTGCTGCGCAACGAGCCGGTCGACGGTGCACCGGTCCTTCCCCTTATCGCTGCCGCCGTCGGGATCGGTCGCGGTGCTCGGTCCACTTGCGACCGCGGTCGACCTCGGAGACGGAGGGTCGAGCGACGTGTGGGCACCCGATGTGGTGACGCCCACCGACGGGATGCGGGCGGCGCTCGGGGACGCGGCGGTCCGCGTGGGGGGCTCCGACCCGATCGCGGCGGCCGAGCTCGCCGCGGCGGCCGACGCCGCGATGGTGGTGGTCGGCTACACCGCGAGGACGAGGGTGAGTTCATCGGGGCCTCCGCGATCGACGCCTTCGCCCCGCTCTTCCCGGGAGAGGACGATCCCGAACTGGCCGAACGCTTCGGCCGAAGAGGTCGCCACCGAGCGCCGGATCGAGCCGCCGGCCCACGTCGCGGCCAGGTCGGACGAGCAGCCCTTCGATATCGGAGGCGACCGCGCCTCGCTACGGCTCCACGACGAGGACGTCGCCCTCGTCCGCGCGGTGGCCGCCGTCAATCCGCGGACCGCCGTCGTCCTCGTCGCGGGGAGCGCGGTGGTCGATCTCCGAATGGGACCGCTCGGTCCCCGCGATCGTGCAGGCGTGGTACTCGGGCATGGACGGGGGGCACGGGCTCGCCGACGTGCTCTGCGGCCGGGTCGACGCCGCCGGGCAGGTTGCCCTTCTCCGTCCCGGTGCGACGAAGCCGACCTGCCGGACTTCGACGCGCGAGGCCACCGAGTGCACCTACGACGGTTGGCACGGCTACTGGTACCTCGAGCGCGAGGGCACGGAGCCGGCCTATCCGTTCGGGTTCGGCCTCAGCTACACCTCGTTCGAGCTGCATGACCGCGGGGGCGATCGGCGACACAGGATCGATCAGGGTCCGTGCCGAGGTCCGCAACACCGGGGCGCGACCGGGTTCCGACGTCGTGCAGGTGTACGCGCGGCGGCGCGGATCGGACCGGCCGGCGCGGCTCGGCCGGATTCGCCCGGGTCGCACCTCGATCCGGGTACGTCATCCGAGGTGGACGTGGCCATCGGCCTCAGCCGGCCTCGCCGAGCGCGACCTGGCCCGGCACGCCACGGTGGTGCGTCCGGGCACCTACGAGCTGCGCATCGGGCGCCACGCCCGCGATCCGGGCATCGGGCTCGAGGTCGAGGTCGAGGTCGAGGTCGCGGCCCCGGCTTGAACCCGGCGGGGCGGTCACCTCGTCGCAGTGAGGATCCGCACGAGATCGTGGCGGTGGTGCAGCGCGTCGTGGGCGTTCGAGACCACGACCTCCTCGAGCGTCTGCGGCCCGCGTTCGGGATGGACGAGCACCGGGCCGTGCCGGCAGTTGGCCCTCACCGCGTCCGTCCAGTCGGCGACCGCGCGCTCGAGGGACCACGACGCGCCGAGGAGGCTCACCTCCTCGTAGCGGCGCGCCCGGGCGAGGAGGTCCTGATCGTACGCGGCCACCTCGGGCCCGGCGCCGCGGCGATGCCCGTCAACCGCTCCGCCCAGATCCGGAGGTTGTCGGCCACGTGGCAGACGTACGCGGTGACCGACCAGCCGAGGTCCGGTGACCGTTCCTCCCCGCTCGCCCTGTCGATGACCTCGCGGTACGACCCGGGTAACGCGGCGACCGCCCCGATCGCGTCGTCGATCGGCATCGACCAGGGGAAACCGCACTCGCGGCAGGGGTCGCCGTAGAAGCGCGGTCCGAAGCCGACGGTGGTCGAGCCGCCGGCGCTCGAGTCGCCGGCGCTCACCCACCCTCTCCGCGCTCGGGCGCGTGGCAGACGGCCTCGACGTTGTTCCCGTCGGGATCCCGCACGAACGCGCCGAAGTAGTCGGGGTGGTACTCGGGCCACACCCGTGGCCCGTGCAGCACGGGGGCGCCGATCGCAACCGCCGCGTCGAAGAACGCGCGAACCGAAGCCCGGTCGGATGCTGCAAACGCGAGGTGGCACTCCCGCGCCTCGCCCCCGGTCCCGGTGGGGCCGATCCAGAAGTCGGGGCGGCCGCCCACGCCGTAGCCGATCACCCCGCCGAACTCCATCACCCGGGTGCCGCCGAGGGGTGCGAGGACAGCGTCGTAGAAGGTGGCGCTCGCGGTCGGGTCGGTGCACTGGATCGAGACGTGATCGATCACCGGCGCATCCTACGGGCGTGAGGACGTCGGGGACGGCCCCACCTCCGCCCGCGCCGAAAACCTGCCGCCGCGGCGCTCGACGGCGACGGCGACGGCGAAGGCCGCGGTCACGAGCGCCGACGTCAGGACCTCTCCGATCCGGCCCGCCGCCACCACCGCTCCGTCGCGCAGCAGTGCCGCGTGGGTGATGCCCGGCGGGATCTCCTCGACGTGGTGGGTCACGAAGACGAGCGGTGGGACTCCGGGGTCGGCGGCGAGCGCGGCCAGCCGCGACAGCAGCCGCTCACGCGCCCCCAGGTCGAGGCCGGCGGCAGGCTCGTCGAGCAGGAGGAGCTCCGGACGGCCCATCAGCGCGCGTGCCAGCAGCACCTGTTGCCGCTCCCCCTCGGAGAGGAGCCCGAAGGGCCGCGCCGCGAACGCGGGCCCGCCGAAGCCGGCGTCCGAGAGCAGCGACGCGGCCCGGTCCCGGTCCTCGGGGCTGTACTCGTGCCACCACGTCTCGAGGGCGGCCGTCGCGCCGGTCAGCACCACGTCGAAGGCCGGCAGCGCCGGTCGCAGCCGGCGGGCGACCGACGCGCTCACCACCGCGATGCGGCGCCGCAGCTCCCGCATGTCGACCGTGCCGAGGCGCTCGCCGAGGATCTCGACCGTCCCCGAGGTCGGCCAGAGCGCCGACCCGGCGACGGCGAGCAACGTCGTCTTGCCCGAGCCGTTCGGTCCGAGGAGCGCCCACCGCTCGCCTGGCCCGACGTCCCAGCTGACCTCGTCGAGAATGGGGCGACCGTCACGGACGACGGACACCCCCGACATCCTGACCGCGGGCGGCGGCCCCGCGGTCGCGTCGAGCGTCGGGTCGTGGTCGGCACACGGTCGCGCCTCAGGATCGGGATCGATGCGCGGATCTTGGCATGGATGCGGACGTCGCGCGGGTTCGGAGTCCGTCGCCGACCGGCGCGCCCGGGATCGGACGGCAGGCGATCGCCGTCGGGGCGGTCACCAGCGATAGAAGCGATGGTGGCCGGCGCTCTCCCCCCGACCCAGCGCGAACCCCACCAGCCACAGCACCAGGAGCACCGCAGCCACGATCCACAGCAGGTGCAGCGCGAAACCGAGGCCGAAGAAGAGCAAGACGACCAGCAAGGCGAGCAGGATGAGCATTTTGGAATCCCCCATGCGGTCGTCGGTCGACCGCGTTCTTCTCGGTCCCAAAGCTCTGCCCTTCGACGTCCCCGGTCAAACTTCACCCCGCAGGGAGCGTCGCCCCGCAGGGAGCGTCGCGGCCACGGTATCGAGGCGCAGGCCTAGGCTCGCAAACCGGATGAACCCGGACGCCCAGGTGTACCTCGCTGCCCGACTGGCCGAGATACGCGACGGTCCGCCGCGCCTGCACGGCGCGCCGACGGACGACGAGCACGCGGACAGGGAGAGGGCGCAGCACCAGCAGCGGACCTACGGCAGCTTCACCTCCGAGCTGCGCGCGCTGGAGGCGGTGGGTGCGGTCGAGGCATCGGAGGTGCACGAGTGGACGAATCGGTGCCTCGAAGCCCTCGGGGAAGAGCCTCTGGAACCGGTCGCCGCACGACCCGGCAGGGCCGTCATGCGGCTCGTCCACTTCGGCGACGATCCCCGTCGGGAAGTCGTGCCGCCACCGGTTCCCGAATTCGTCCGACTCGTGCCGGCATCGACCCCGGCAGCGGTCACCCGGCACGGCGGGCGCTTCCAGGTCCTCGGAGTCGAGATCTACGACACCGAGTTGGCCCTTGCCTGGCGCTTGGCCCCCCTCCCGAACGAGGAGTCGATGTCCGCGAAGGAGCTCGACGAGCTCGACGCGGACACGGAGGGGTTGCCGGACGACACCCGAGAGGTCATGCGACTGGGGCTGTTGCAACGAAGGCGATTGCGCCTCCCGCTGTGCGAGATCGGCGACGACGTCGGTACCGAGTACCGTGCCACGGGCGGTGGCAGTAGCGGCGGAGGCGGCCAGCTGGTGGGCCGCGCCCGCTACACCCCCGCCCCCCCTCCGCAGGCGAGCCACCTCACGGTCCGCTGGGAGGACGTGAGCCATCTCGTGCCGCTCCGCTGACCGGTCGTCCGCCGCAGAACTCCACCGTGGCCAGTGGGCCTGCGGGTTCTCGCCACGAGACCCGCTCCGCACGAGCCGACGACCGCTCGGCGACGGGTTGCGCCCGCTACACGTTGAAGCGGAATTCGACGACGTCGCCGTCGCGCATCACGTAGTCCTTGCCCTCCACCCGGGCCTTTCCGGCCGCTCTGACCGCGGCGATCGACCCGGCCACGACGAGATCGTCGTAGCCCACGACCTCCGCCTTGATGAAGCCGCGCTCGAAGTCGGTATGGATGGTGCCCGCCGCCTCGGGCGCGGTGGCGCCCGCCGGGATCGTCCAGGCCCGCGCCTCCTTCGGACCGGCGGTGAGGAAGGTCTGTAGGCCGAGCGCCTCGAACCCGACGTGCACCAGCTGGACGAGGCCGGACTCGTCCTGCCCGTAGCCCGCGAGCAGCTCGGCGGCGTCGGCCGGCTCGAGCGGCGCGACCTCCGCCTCGATCTGGGCGCAGAGCACCACCGACGGGGCCGGCGCCACGAGCGATGCGAGCTCGCCGGCGAGCGCCGCGTCGCCGAGGGCGCCCTCGTCGACGTTGAACGCATAGACGAAGGGCTTCGCACTCAGCAGGTGGAGGTCGGCCAGCGCCGACGCATCGATCTCGCCGGCTGTCGCCGCAGCGGTGACGGTCCTTCCCGCGTCGAGCACGGCCCGGGCCTGTTCGGCCGCCCGGAGCGACGGCGCCAGCGCGGGCTGGTGGCGGGCCTCTTTCGCCAGTCGCTCGAGCCGGTGCTCGACCGTCTGCAGGTCGGCGAGGATCAGCTCGGTGTTGACCGTCTCGATGTCGTCTGCGGGTACGATGCGTCCCCCGACGTGGATGACGTCGGGATCGTCGAAGACCCGGACGACCTGGCAGATGGCGTCGCTCTCGCGGATGGCGGCGAGGAACTGGTTCCCGAGTCCCTCTCCCTCCGACGCCCCCTTCACGATGCCGGCGATGTCGACGAAGGTGACCGTCGCGGGCACGATCTCCTTCGAGTCGAAGAGCCCGGCCAGCCGCTCGAGCCGCGGGATCGGGGACCGCCACCACCCCCACGTTCGGGTCGATGGTGGCGAAGGGGTAGTTGGCCGCGAGCACCTCGTTGCGGGTCAGCGCATTGAAGAGCGTGGACTTCCCGACGTTGGGGAGGCCGACGATGCCGATGGTGAGTCCCACGGTGCGTCCTTGGGTTCGGTCCGGCCCGCCGCGGGCGGGCCCGCGCCGCGGTCCGGTACTCGGGGCGACGCGAGATCGTAGGTGATCCTCGAGCGTCCCGGCACACGCCGCCGTTCGGTCAGCCCGGAACGCGCAGGCTCTCGACCAGGTACTCGCTCATCGTCGAGCTCCGCAACCTGGCCAGGTCCAGGCAGGAGGAGACGCTCTCCATCATCCGCGAGACGTTGGCGTCGAGCTCGGCGGCCGACCCCGCGCTGAAGAAGAGCATCGGGTCCTCGACGTGCCGCGGCGAGGGCCAGCCCTCCTCCACGATGCCGTCGGCGAGGGGGGCGTCGGCGGTCAGTGGCCGAACCACCTCGTTCCGGACGTACCGGGTGCGCGGCTGGAGCTCGGCGGAGACCGGCGACTGGGTGCCGTGCCAGCGACGCGATCCACTCGGCACGATCCAGCCCCTCCGGCCGGTGGATGAGCGCGACGGTGAGGACGCCCGGTGAGCGCCGCCCGTCCTCCCAGTCCCGCGACGGTGCGTGCGGCGTCGTCCCGTAGTCCTCGTAGAGGGACTCGACGACCAGGTACCCCGCGTAGCGCAGCCCGAGCGCGGCGAGTGCCTCCTCGGCGCCGGCCCGCCGCTCGTAGCAGTCGAGCCAGACGGACACCTCGGCGACGTGCGGCTGCTCGCCGGCCGGGGGCGGCGCGGGCGAGGGCGCTGCCGCCGCGTCGGTGTCGTGCACGTTCACCCCGATCCCCCGCGCGCCGGACGCCGCGAGCTCGGGCGCGCTCTCCTCGAGCAGGCGGGTCCGCAGCGCGTCGCCGGTGTCGGGGGCGCCGTCGCCCCACAGGAGGTAGACGAGCTTCTCCATCGGCCGTCAGTCGGTCAGCGTGCCGTCGACGGGACGCGGCAGGCACCGTCGATGTCGAAGACCTGATTGAAGCGCCCGAGCGCCAACCACGATCCGACGCACAGCGCGAGGTCGACCAGTTCGTCGTCGGTGAAGGACGCGTGCAGGCGCGCCCAGAAGGCGTCGTCCATCCGAAGGTGATCGGTCGCATAACGCTCCGCGAACTCGGCGGCGAGGCGCTCGCGCTCGCTCAGGCCCTCCCAGTTGTGGCGCGAACCGACCTCCTCGTAGAAGGACTCGGGCACCTCCCCGGGTTCGGCACCTCGCGACGGCACGTCGCGTGCGGTACGCCATCCGGTGCAGAGCGCGCACTCGTTGATGCGGGCCATGGTGATCCGCGCGGCTTCGAACTCACGGAGGGAGAGGGTCGAGCGTTCGTAGACCGCGCTGCTGTAGGCACCTGCGGCCGAGCTGATCGGCCGGGCAAGCTCGGTCCAGACGTAGACCAGGGGGTCGCGGTCAGGCGGGACGGTGACCCGGGGCATGGCTCCTCCGGCCGCGAGGGCGGCACCCGACGGACGCGGCCAGCGGAGATGCCGTCGCGGGCGCCCTCACGAGGTCGCGGTTGCAGGCAGGCGGCGGACCACACGTGCGGCGAGCCCGGTCACGAACGCGAGCCACTGCCGATCGCCCATCAGCCAGAGCCAGAGCTCGCGGCGATAGTCGATCACCGCGTCGATGAAGTCCTCGCGGTGCAGCCCTCGGGTTCGAGCCCCGGCTGCCAGGCCGCCAGAGCCAGAGACCGATGCAGATGTCGTCGCTGAACCCTTCGCGCCAGTTTCCGCCGCCGAGCAGGGCGTCGCGCAGGCCGCCCTTCAGTTCGACCGGTTCTTCGGGAAGCTCCAGGCGGGGTCCACCCTCCACCTCGAAGACCGTCATGCCCGAGACTCTACCCAGTTCCCCGGGCGTGGCGCTGCCGGAGGTCGCGGGCGGGCGCCGTGACCTCCGCGGGTGACGGCCGCCCGGGCCGATGCGTGGTCATTCGCCACGGACGACGGGCGCACGGTCGGACTCCTCGTAGCCCGCGACGTGCTCGGCGTAGTCGATGAACAGGGGTGCTTCCGGATCGAACGACCGGTGCAGGCTGTCCACCGCGATCCGCCGGTCCATCGTGTCCAGTTTCACGAGCGCCTCGGGATGGTCGAGCTCACGGAAGTCGAGCCGCCCGCGGGCGTTGTCGAGGGCACGTCGGCCACGCTCCGTACGGACCAGCACGCTCGACCAGCCGTCCATCGAACCCACGCTCCCGACCGACAGGTCGGCGCTGCGGCCCAGGAAGTCGGCGCACTCGTCGCAACCCTTCAGCGCGGCGCCGTGGAAGTTCTTGATCGGCTCGTCGACCGCGAGCTCGCCGTCGCGGTACTCGACGATCATCCTGCCGCGGATGACGTCGACCTTGCTGACCCGCTCGACCTCGATGTCCCGGTCCTCGCGGAGCAGCCGCAGCATCAGCCCGCGGTAATCGAAGCTCTTGGTGCACAAGAGCGCGATGGTCAGCACCACCGCGTCGACCCGGTGGGCGCCGGTCGGCCAACGCCGCGACTGCATGGCCCGGATCCCCTGTATCTCGCAGGGAGTGCCCACCACCGCGATGCGGGGCTTGGGCGGCAGCTCGTATCTCGAGAGATCGAGCTCGGACAAGGCCATCGTCTGGTTGTAGTAGCTGCCGGCGGCCGCGGTGATCTCCTTCGCGGTGGTCGCGAGGTGCGCGACGCCCCGCCAGGGCTCCTCGGGATCGTCGCTCGGACGGGTGACCAGCGCCCCGTCGATCTCACCGGCCGCGAGGGCTGCGATGAGGAGGGCGCTCACGACGCCGCCGTCCTGCGCGTCGTCTGGCCGCGCGCCGGCGCGCACCGCGTAGGAGTCGAGGACCGCCCCGAGCCCGTCGCCGGGCGGTCCGCCGGTGATCTTCCAGTAGGTGTCGGACACGTCCGCCGCGCTCCACCGACCGCGTGTCCTCGGTCGTCCCCGCCGGGACACTCGCAGTTCCGTTGCCGTTGCCGTTGCCGTTGCCGTTGCCGTTGCCGTTGCCGTTGCCGTTGCCGTTGCCGTTGCCGTTGCCGTTGCCGTTGCCGTTGCCGTTGCCGTTGCCGTTGCCGTTGCCGTTGCCGTTGGGAAGCGGTGTCGACGGCGGCCACAGCGCCTCGTAGCGCAGACCGCCGCGGGGGCAGAAGTCCCAACAGAGGGAGCAGCCGGTGCACATCTTGACCAGCTCGGGCAACTGGGTGTCCTCGTCGATCCCGATCGAATTGGACGGGCAGACCGCCACACAGGTTCCGCACTGGATGCAGCGGTCGGCGTCGATGACGCCTGCCTCGAGCTCCCAGAACCAGGTCTTGCCCGGTGGCTCCTCGATGCCGTTCATCCGGTCGCGCAGCCAGGTTCCCTTCATCTGACGCCACCGCCCTCCGCGTGGGCGGCTGCGGCCTGATCGACTCCGGCGAGGGTCCCGCGCAGATCGTCGTTCGGGACACGTCGTGCCCAGTTGTGAAAGGGCTCTCCCTCGCGCCGCTCGGACTGGTACCGCCGGACCACGCGCAACAGGGCGTCCGGCACGTCGTTGACCGGGCGGGCGTGCTCGACCCAGTCGATGAAGGCGGCGTCGGTGCCGAGCGACCCGCCCATCCCGATGTCGACCGCCTCGGCGAGGTGGTTGCCCACGTGGGCGACCTCGCCACGGAATCCGATGTCGGCGATCTGGGGCTGGGCACAACTCGCCGAGCACCCCGAGAAGTGCATCCGCACCACCCCGGCGTCCTCGCCCGGGCCCGGTGCCGGGGATGCTCCGACCGGCTCGCCGGCGAGCTGCTCGTCGAGGAAGCGCGCCCACTTGACCGCCCGCTCCTTGGTCTCGACGATCGCGTAGCGGCAGAACTCGGATCCGGTGCAGGCGACGACACCCCGGGAGAAGGGGCCCGGGAAGGGGGAGTACTTCGCCAACAGTTCCTCGGCGAGGAGGTCGTCGACCCGACCGTCGGGCACCCCGGTCAGGATGAGGTTCTGGTCGGTGGCGAGGCGTACCGTGCCGTCGCCGTAGGTGTCGGCCAGCCGGGCCGCCTCGACCATCTCGATCCCGCTCATCCTGCCCACCGGGACCGAGCACCCCACGTAGGAGAACCCCTCCTGCTGTTGGGGATGCACTCCGACGTGGTCGCCCCGGTAGCGCCGGGTGAGCTCCTCACCGGCGGTGACGAGGTCGACGTGCGCCCGTTTGGCCAGCTCTTCGCGGAACCCCTCGGCACCGAGCTCCTCGACCAGGTAGCGCATCCGCGCCTGGCCCCGGTTCTCGCGGTTGCCGAGCTCGCCGTAGACCTGAGCGATCGCCCGGGCCATCTCGACCGCGTCGTCGACGCGCACGAAGACGTCGAGATCCGACGCCATGCGCTCGCCGTCGGAGAGGCCACCCCCGACGAGCAGGTTGAAGCCGAGCGCACCGTCGGCACCTCGGGCCGGCCACATTCCGACGTCGTTGATCTCGGCTTCCGCGCAGTCCTCGACGCAGCCGGTCACCGACATCTTGAACTTCCGCGGAAGGTTCGCGTACTCGCGGTTGCCGGTGAAGAACGCGGAGATCGCCTTGGCGACCGGCAGCGCGTCGAACACCTCGGCCGCATCGACGCCCGAGACCGGGCAGGAAAGGACGTTCCGCGCGCCGTCCCCGCAGGCCTGGAGCGTCGTGAGCCCGACTGCGGCCAGCCGGCGCCAGACGCGGGGGATGTCCTCGATCTGCACCCAGTGGATCTGGACCGACTGGCGGGTCGTGATGTCGGCGTAGCGTGCGCCGAACACACGGCTCTCGGTGCCGTCGGGACCCTCACCGAACGCATCCGCGATGACCCCGATCTCGCGTAGCTGGGGTGCGGTCAGGAAACCGCCCGGCACCTTGATCCGGACCATGAAGGCATCGCCGCCCTGGCGCTGCGGGTAGATCCCGGCCCACTTGAGGCGCTCGAGCTCGCCGGGCACGGCGCCGATGGCCGCCGGGCCCTGCTTCGAATAGGTGTCGATGATCGCGTCGGCGACCTCGAGGGGATGGCGGTCGAGCTTCCAGCGCTCGATCTCGTTGAGCTCGCCCGTGCTCCGGTAGGGGTTGACGAAGGGCATGGGACGCGGCGTCCCACGGAGCCCGAGCCCGTAGAGCTCGTCCCGGTCCTTTGGGGTCACGCTAGAGGTGCAGTCCGCACTCGATCTTGCCGGAGCCGGCCCACCTGCCCGGCGCGGGGATCCTCGCCCTCGGCGACGGGTCGGGTGGTCGGCGCGCAACCGATCGAGAGGTACCCCTTTGCGACGAGCGGGTGCTCGGGCACCCCGTGCTCGGCGGCGTAGCCCGCGACGTCCTGGTCGGTCCAGGTGGCGAGGGGGTTGATCTTGACCATTCCCCAGGCCTCGTCGAAGGCGACGATCGGTGCGGCCCTTCTGGTGGGCGCGTCGGAACGCTTGAGACCGGTCATCCAGGCGTCCTTGCCGACGAGCGCTTCCTTGAGCGGCCGCACCTTTCGGTACTCGCAGCACTGAGCCGTCCCGCAGGACCACTGCTCGGCCCCCTCGGCCGGCTGGGTGACGGTCAGATTGAGGTCGTAGCGATCCCGGATCGCCTCGACGTACTCGAGGGTCTCGGGGAAGTGCGCTCCGGTGTCGAGGAAGACCACCTCGATGCCCGGATCGGCGACCACCGCGAGGTCGATGATCACCGCGTCCTGGAACGAGCACGACAGTGCCATCTTCGAGCCGAACCGCCGGACGGCCCACGCCACGACCTGCCCGGCCGGAGCCGTCTCGAAGGCGGCCGACTGCTCGGCCATCTCCTCCTCCAGCGTCGTCACGTCATGTCCCTCCGCCACGATGCCTATGCCCACGACCCTCTCTCGTCCTTCCCGGACGGGGCGGCGGCCGCATGGCCCCACCCCTCAAGCCTCCCACAGCCGATTGCCGCTGATGAAGGGCCCGTCCGATTGCGACTATACATGACTAAGTAGATCAAGTATTACAACAATCGAGGCGACCGTGACAAGACTCCCTTCCGCATCGGTGCCGAGCGGCCTCACGACTCCCCCGCAGGGCACGTCGACCGGCCGCGCCCGGTCGTGAAGGATCCGGTCCTGCCCGATCCCCCGGGCGTGCCGATCGGACCGGACCGGATGGGGCCGGCGACCGGTCTTCCGGTCGTGCTCTCGGTCGAGGATGCTCGCTGCCTGGTGGTCGGCGGCGGCCCGGTGGCTGCTCGCCGGGCGACCGCTCTGGTCCGGTCGGGCGCCCGGGTCACCGTCGTCGCACCCGAGGTCGACGACGTGCTCCTCGGGGTGTACGCCGAGGCGGGCCCCGGCCGGCTCGAGATCGCCCGGCGCGCCTACGTTCCAGGCGAAGCCGCCTCCTACCGTCTGGTCGTCACCGCGACCGGTGTGCCCGGCACCGACCGGGCGGTGGTCGAAGACGCGCTCGCCGCGGGGGCGCTCGTCGCCACCGCGGACGCCGAGGTGCGCGGCAACCTGCAGCTTCCGGCGGTCCACCGCGAAGGACCGGTGACCCTCGCGGTCTCGACGGGCGGCTCGAGCCCCGGGTTGGCCTCGTGGCTCCGCACCCGCCTCGCCGCGGCGCTCGGGCCGGACACCGCCGCGCTCGCGGCACTCGCCGACGAGGCGCGCCATCTGCTCCGCCGGTCCGGAACCCCGACCGGATCGGTCGACTGGCCCGCGCTCTTCGACGACACGGCCGGGCTTCTCGACGCGGGCCGGGCCGACGACGCGCGGGAGCTCGTCCTCGAGCGCTGTCGTGAAGCGGAGGGGGCGGATCGAACGGCGCGATCGACCGGGCGGGTCGCGCCGCCCGGCCACGGTTCCGGTTGCGCCGAGCGCCGGGCGGGTGGGCAGGCCCCGGGCTCGGTAGGCTCGCCCCCATGATCCCCCGATCGGTGCTCGCCCTCGACGAGATCGACCTCTCGGAACTCGAGTTCTGGAACCGGCCCCGGGACGAGCGCGAGGGCGCCTTCCAGCTCCTCCGCCGCGAGCGTCCCCTTCCGCATTTCGAGGACCCCGATCTCACCGACTCGTCGCCGCTCGCCCCGCCGCCCGGGCGTGGCTACTGGGCGGCCACCCGGCACGCCGACGTCGTCGAAGCCAGCCGGCACCCCGAGATCTACACCTCCGGCAAGGGGGCGGTCAGCGTCATCGACCTTCCACCGGAGATGGTGGAGTACTTCGCCGGCATGATCTCGACCGACAACCCACGCCACGCGCGCCTGCGCCGGATCGTGTCCGCCGCGTTCAACCCGCGCCGGGTCAAGAGCATCGAGGACAGCATCGAGGCCGTCGCCGGCCGGGTGCTCGACCGGGCGGCGCCGCTCGGCGAGTGCGACTTCGTCGCCGAGATCGCTGCCCCGCTCCCCCTCGAGATCATCTGCGACATGATGGGCGTCCCGCCCTCGGAGTACGCGACCGTGTTCCGCTGCTCGAACGTGATCCTCTCGAACGGCGACCCCGAATTCATCCCGGAAGGGAACGATCCGGTACTCGCCTTCCTCGAGGCGGGACAGGAGCTCACCGCGCTCATGCAGGAGCTCGCCGCCCACCGGGTCGAGCACCCGACCGACGACCTGACCACCGCGCTGATCACCACCAACATCGACGGCGAGGCGCTCAGCCACGGGGAGCTCGCCTCGTTCTTCATCCTCCTCCTCACCGCGGGCAACGAGACGACGCGCAACGCGATCGCCCACTCGCTCGTCGCCTTCGCCGAGTACCCCGATCAGCGGGCGCGGTGGCAGGCCGACCCCGAGGGCATCGGCGCGACCGGCCCCGACGAGGTGGTGCGGTGGGCCTCCCCGGTGATCTGGATGCGGCGCACCGTCGCCGAGGACGCTAAGGGGGCGGCGCTGTCGGGCGTCGAGCTCGAGCCCGGCGACAAGGTGCTGCTCTTCTACAACTCGGCCAACCGCGACGAGGAGGTCTTCGAGGACCCCTACCGCTTCGACGTCGGGCGCAGCCCGAACTCCCACGTCGGCTTCGGCGCAGCGGGTCCCCACTTCTGCCTCGGCGCCCATCTGGCCCGCCGCGAGATCGAGGTGATGGTCCGCGAGCTCCTCCGCCGACTGCCCGACATCGAGCCGACCGCCGAACCCGACCGGCTGCAGTCGAGCTTCATCAACGGCATCAAGCACCTCCCCTGCCGCTACACGCCGGCCTGAGCCGGAGTCACCGGCCGGCCACCGGGCTCAGGGCTTCCCGACCATCACCACCGCGGCCGCGACCAGCAGGAGACAGATCAGGCCCGAGAAGACGGCGGCCCTCCGACAGGCGGGGACGAGCTCGGGACGCGGGTCCCCGCGCGCGACCCCTGCCTGCAGCCGGCGTTCGATCGGCCAGAGTCCGGCCTCGGCCAGCACCGTCGCGACCATCCAGATCACCAGGCCGACGACCACCCAGTCGTCGGAGAAGGACCAGTCGCCCCCGCTCATCGCGACGAGGGCCGCGCCGAGGACGGGTACGGCGACGAGGACCCGACCCGCCCAGTTGACCCCGGGACGGTAGTACCGCCGCACCGATGCGGTCTCCGGGCCGGAGCGCCCGAGGGCGAGGGCGTAGCCGCCGGTTACCGCCACGACGAGGAGGGCTGCCGAGCGCGGCGAGGACGTGCGCGAGCAGGACGATGTCGTAGGCTGCGTTCCGGGCGTGCTCGACGGCGAGGAAGGGTGCGACCGGGCCCGGCGGGGTCATCCGGGGGATTGTGGCACTCTCCGCTGCGGGCCACCCGCCGGCGGGCCGCGACGATGATCCCGTGCCAGCTGCGGGGATTGCTACCGTGGTGGCTGGGCCTCTGCCGGACATCGCGGGCCCGCCAACGGACGGGGCCGCAGACGAAGGGGTGACAGACAGCGTGTGCACACTGAGGCGATCGGCAGTCGGAGGTGGCTCTCTTTCGCGATGAGCCCGGGCATCCGATGAACCAGCTGCGGCTCGACCCGCTGACCGGTCGGTGGGTGGTGGTGAGCACCGAACGGGCCACCCGCCCGAAGGCCTTCGCACCCCGCATGGCCTCGATCCAGGCCGACACCTCGCGGCCGTGCCCCTTCTGCCCGGGCAACGAGGAGACCGCGACGCCGGCGCTCGAGAAGGTCGGGCCCGACGGGAAGTGGCTGGTCCGGGTGGTGCCCAACCGCTATCCCGCCTTCGAGGGACACGAGCCGTTCGTCGTCACCAACCGCGGACCGGTGTTCACCCAGGCGACGGCCGGCGGCGTCCACGAGGTGTTCGTCCTCTCCCCGAGCCATCAGCACTCGTGGTCGATGCTGAGCGACGAGCAGACCGGCGCGGTGATGGAGGCGATCAGCGAGCGGATCAACGAGCACTCGGCGATTCCCGGACTTCGCTACAGCCAGGCGATCGTCAACGCCGGCCGCGAAGCCGGGGCGTCGATCGAGCACCCGCACGGCCAGCTTCTCGGCATGTCCTTCGTGCCACGCGAGCTCGTGGAGGAGCAGGCGGGCTTCGCCCGCTTCGCGGGGCGGTGCCTCCTCTGCACCACGGTCGACGCCGAGGAGAACGTCAACCACCGGGTCGTGTACGCCGACGAGCGCGTGCTCGTGATCTGCCCGTTCTGGAGCGGTGCCCCCTACGAGATGCTGGTCATCCCCCGGGCGCACGGCCCCCACCTGCACCATTCGCCGAATGCCGACCTGTTGGCCGTGGGCAAGGCCCTCCGGATCGCGCTCGGACGCCTCCGCGACGTGCTCGGCGACATCGCCTACAACCTCGTGTTCCACTCCGCGCCCTACCGGGCGCCCGAGCCCTACCACTGGCACGTCCACGTGGTCCCGAAGCTGACGACGGTCGCCGGCTTCGAGCTCGGCACCGGCGTGCTCATCAACATCGCCAACCCCGAAGAGGTGGCCATCGAGCTCGCGGTGCACACCCCGGTCGCGAACGCGGGCTGACCGGTCCGCTGGCCGGTGCCGGCGGAGCCGAGTACGAGCCAGGCCGGAGGCGACGCGTCCGGCTAGGCCAGCTCGAAGCAGTGCGAGCCGTAGGGCGCGAGCGTGATCGGATACGGGCCGTCGCCGACCAGCGGGAAGGCGACCCGACCCAGCAGCTCGATCGGCTGCCGGCCGACCCACGGCTCGACGTGCAGTTCGGCCGGCTGGGCGAGGCGGCTCAGATTGTGCACGCAGAGCACCGAGTTCACGTGCGCGAGCGGGCCCTCCGGGCGCGCCGACCGGACGTAGGCGAGCACCGACGGATTCGCCGACGGGATGATGTCGAGGGTGCCGGTCCCGAGGATCGGGAACTGGCGGCGCACCGCGAGGAGCTTGCGCATCCAGTGGAGGAACGAGCTGGTGTTGCGCTGCTCCGCCTCGACGTTGACCGCTGCGAAGCCGTAGACGGGGTCCATCAGCGGGGGCAGGTAGAGCTGGGCGAAGTCGGCCCGGCTGAAGCCGCCGTTGCGGTCCGGCGTCCACTGCATGGGGGTGCGCACCGAGTCGCGGTCCCCGAGATAGAGGTTGTCCCCCATCTGGATCTCGTCGCCGTAGTAGAGGACGGGACTGCCCGGCAGCGTGAAGAGCAGGTAGAAGAAGAGCTCGGCGAGGCGCCGGTCGCGGTCGAGCAGGGGGGCGAGGCGCCGGCCGATGCCCATGTGGCGCTTCATCCGGGGGTCCTTCGCATACTCCGCGAAGAGGTAGTCGCGCTCCTCTTCGGTCACCTTCTCGAGGGTGAGCTCGTCGTGGTTGCGCAGGAAGATCGCCCACTGGGTGCCCTTCGGCGCTTCGGGCGTCTGGGCCAGGATCTCGGTGATCGGGAAGCTCTGCTCGCGCCGCACCGCCATGAACAGGCGCGGCATGAGCGGGAAGTTGAAGCAGAGATGGCACTCGTCGCCGTCGCCGAAGTAGTCGGCGACGTCCGCCGGCCAGCCGTTCGCCTCGGCCAGCAGGATCCTCCCCGGGTAGTGGGCGTCGACCTCGGCCCGGACCTTCCTGATGAACTCGTGCGTCTCGGGGAGGTTCTCGCCGGTCGTGCCCGTCGCGCTCGTAGAGGTAGGGCAATGCGTCGAGCCGGAAACCGTCGAGCCCGAGGTCGAGCCAGAACCGGACGACGTCGAGCATCGCCTCGCACACTTCGGGGTTGTCGTAGTTGAGGTCCGGCTGGTGGGCGTAGAAGCGGTGCCAGTAGTACTGGTCGCGGACCGAGTCGTAGGACCAGTTGGAGCGCTCGACGTCGACGAAGATCACCCGCGCCTCGGGCCAGCGCTGGTCGTCCTCGTTCCATACGTACCAGTCGGCCTTCGGGTTGTCGCGACTCTGGCGCGATTCGACGAACCAGGGATGCAGGTCGCTCGTATGGTTGATGACCAGGTCGGCGATGACCCGGATACCCCGCGAGTGCGCCTCGTCGAGCAGCGTGCGCAGGTCGTCGACCGTCCCGGACTCGGGGTGCACCGAGTAGAAGTCGCTGATGTCGTAGCCGCCGTCCATGAGCGGCGAGGGATAGAAAGGGAGGAGCCAGAGGCAGTCGACGCCCAGCCACTGGAGGTAGTCGAGCTTCGCGATGAGCCCGGGGATGTCGCCGACCCCGTCGCTGTTCCCGTCGAAGAAGCCGCGGATGAAGACCTCGTAGAAGACCGCCCGCTGGAACCAGAGCGGGTCCTCCTCGGGCGCGGGCAGCTCCTGGGCGATGGTCGCCGGGATCCTCCGCGAGGTCGCTCACCGAGGGCACGGCGATCGGTGTCCTCGGGGTCGTCGGTCTCTGGTCCACGGCCACTGGGGTCGCACGCTACCCGAGCCGCGTCGGCACGTCGCGCAGCCTGACCGTCCTCGCGTGGCCGGTCGGAGCCGCGCCGGCCTCAGGGAGCCGCGCCCGGCGGATCCGCATCCGGAAGCACCGACGCGAGGAGCCGGTCGGCTGCCCGGTAGGGATCGAGGGCTCCCTCGAGTACCGGATCGAGCGAGTCGGCGAACGCGACGGTCCCCGTGAGCGTCCCGATGCGCTCGTCCACCAGGGCCGCGAGGATCTGGCGGAACTCGCGGATCAGCCGATCCCGCCGGAGCGCCCCGAGCCTGCCCGCGTCGACCAGGTGCGCGCGGTGGGCGGCGATCGCGGCCCAGAGTTCGTCCGACCCCGTCGCCGCTCGAGGCGACCGTGTCGACGATCGGGGGCCGCCAGTCGCCGAGCTCGGTGAGATCCAGCATCAGCTCGAGGTCGCGCCGGGTCTCCCTCGCTCCCGGCCGGTCGGCCTTGTTGATGGCGAACAGGTCGGCGATCTCGAGGAGGCCGGCCTTCGAGGCCTGGATGGCGTCGCCCCAGCCCGGGTTGAGCACCACGACGGTCGAGTCGGTCGCGGCCGCCACCTCCACCTCCTGCTGGCCGACCCCGACCGTCTCGACGATGACCAGCGGGATCGAGACCGCGGACAGCAGCCGGACCGCGTCGGGGACCGCCACCGCCAGCCCCCCGAGATGCCCGCGGGTGGCCATCGAACGGATGTAGACGCGCGGATCGAGCGCGTGGCCCGGCATCCGGACACGGTCACCGAGGATCGCTCCACCCGAAAAGGGGGACGAGGGATCGACCGCGAGCACGCCCACGCGGTAGGGACCCTCGAGGTCGGCCTCCTTCGCAACGCCCACCAGGCGGTCGGTCAGGGTGGACTTGCCCGCGCCGGGCGCGCCGGTGATCCCGACCGTGTACGCGTCGCCCTTGGTGGTGTAGGCGATCGCCGCGACCTCGCGGGCGCCCTCGCCGCCCCGCTCCACCATCGACAGCAGTCGGGCCAGCGCACCCTGGTCGCCGCCGCGTGCGGCGTCGGCGAGCGCGGCGGGATCGCGTCCGGTGGCGGCTGGCATGGGAGGTCGAGCGTACCGGAGCGGCCGCGTCGTCAGTCGCGGCTCACCTGCGCGCCGAGCAAGGCGAGCTTGCCGTCGAAGTCCTCGTAGCCGCGGTCGACGTGGTGCGCGTCGGTGATGACGGTCTCGCCCTCGGCGACCAGCCCGGCCAGCACGAGGGCGGCGCCGGCCCGCACGTCGAAGGCACGGACCGGAGCACCCGACAGCCGCTCCACCCCGCGCACCACGGCGTGGTGTCCCTGGGTCCGGATGTCCGCGCCCATCCGGCGCAGCTCCTCGATGTAGCGGAATCGGCCGAAGAACAGGTTTTCGGTGACGATCCCGACCCCGTCGGCCACCGTGAGCAGGGCCACCAGGAGAGGCTTGTAGTCGGTCGCGAAGCCCGGATACGGAAGGGTGGCGACGTCGACCGGCTCGAGGCGGCCCGACCGCGGCCGGCTCGCACGCAGGCCGTCGGGCTCGAGGGTCACCTCGATCCCCATGCCGCCGAGTTTGCGGACCAGCATGTCCATGTGGTCCGGCCGGCCGTCCTCGACGCAGACGTCGCCGCCGGTGAGGCCGGCCGCCGCGAGGAACGTGGCCACCACCAGGCGGTCGGGGATGACCGAATGGGTGGCGGGGTGGAGCACGTCGACGCCCTCCACCTCGATCCGCGAGGTGCCCGCACCCGAGATGCGAGCGCCCATCGAGTTGAGGAAGGCGGCGAGGTCCGACACCTCCGGCTCGCGGGCCGCGTTCTCGATGACCGTCGTCCCCTTGGCGAGCGTGGCGGCCATCACCACGTTGTCGGTACCGGTGTGGCTCGGGTACTCGAGCACCACGCGGTTGCCGACGAGACGTGGGCACCGACGCGACCGTAGCTCTCGACCCGGCCGATCACGTTCCCGTGCGACGACGTGAAGACCGCGCCCATCGACTCGAGCGCCCGCAGGTGCATGTCGATCGGCCTGGGCCCGAAGTCGTCGCCGCCCGGCATCGAGACCGTCGCCCTCCCCATCCGGCTGAGCAGCGGCCCGAGGACGACCACCGAGGCCCGCATCTTCTCGACCAGCTCGTAGGGGGCCTCGGGGACCAGCTCGGCCGGGGTGGTGACCACCAGCTCGTCGGGCGTCGCTCCCGCGCCGGACGTCCACCCCCATCGCACCGAGCACCTCGCCCATGATCTCGACGTCGGTGATGCGCGGGACGTTGCGCAGGACGTGGCGCCCCTCCGCGAGCAGGCACGCCGCCATCAGCTTGAGGACCGAGTTCTTCGCGCCGCCGGCCCGGACCGTGCCCGACAAGCGGCCCGTTGGGGGTCACGACGAACCGGTCCACGTCACCAGTATGACTCCGGCTCGCGCCCGGTGCCGGTTGCTCGATGGTGCTCCTCGGCGGTGGTCAGATGACCGCGTGCTCCTTCCAGCGGCCGAACACCGACGGCGAGCGCGTCGACCATCTCCCCTACCGTCGCATACGCGCGCACCGCGTCGAGGATCGCGGGCATCAGGTTGCGGTCCGGACTCGGCGGCGTCGGCGGTCAGGCGGCCGAGCGACGTGCACCACTCCGTCGTCCGAGCGGCGCCGCTTCACCTCCGCGAGACGCTTGCGCTGCGCCTCTTCGATCTCCGGCCCGATGGTGAGGATCGGAAGATCGTCGTCCCCGTTGCCGCCGGTGTACCCGTTCACCCCGACGATGACCATGCCGGCCGGCCGCGACCTTGCGCTGGAAGCGGTAGGCGGCGTCGGCGATCTCCCCCTGGAACCAGTTCGACTCGATACCGGCGACCACCCCCTCGAGCATCGAGCCGTCCCCGAGCTCGTCGAGGTGCGCGAAGACCGCTTCCGCCTGGCGCTCCATCTCGTCGGTGAGCGACTCGACGAACCACGACCCGCCCAGGGGGTCGGCGACCGAGGTGACCCCGGTCTCGGACGCGACCACCTGTTGGGTGCGGAGCGCGATCCTCGCAGCCTTCTCGGTCGGGAGCGCGAGCACCTCGTCCATCGAGTTGGTGTGCAGGCTCTGGGTGCCGCCGAGCACGCCGGCCAGCGCTTCGACGGCAGTGCGCACGATGTTGAGCTCCGGCTGTTGCGCGGTCAGCGAGACGCCGGCGGTCTGGGTGTGGAAGCGGCAGATCAGCGAGCGCGGGTTGCTGGCGCCGTAGCGCTCCTTCATCCAGCGCGCCCAGAGCCTGCGGGCGGCCCGGTACTTGGCGATCTCCTCGAAGAAGTCGATGTGCGCGTTGAAGAAGAAGGAGAGGCGCGGGGCGAACTCGTCGACGCCGAGGCCGGCCGCCCGGGCCGCCTCGACGTAGGCGAAGCCGTTGGCCAGGGTGAAGGCCAGCTCGTGGGCGGCCGTGGAGCCCGCCTCGCGGATGTGGTATCCCGACACCGACACCGGGTGGAACCGCGGCATCTCGGCCGCCGTGAAGCGGATCACGTCGGTGACCAGGCGCAACGAGGGCCGCGGTGGGAAGATGTACTCCTTTTGCGCCTGGTACTCCTTCAAGATGTCGTTCTGGAGGGTGCCACCGAGCCGCCGGCGCTCGGTGCCCGCGGCCTCGGCGGCGGCGACGAACATCGCGAAGCACATCGGCGCGGGCGAGTTGATGGTCATCGAGGTGGTCGTCTCGGCGAGGTCGATGCCGGCGAAGAGGTCCTCGGTGTCGGCCAGCGTGTCGACCGCGACGCCACAGCGCCCCACCTCCCCCTCCGACATCGGGTCGTCCGAGTCGCGACCCATCAGGGTCGGCAGGTCGTAGGCGACGGACAGGCCGTCGCCGCCGGCGCGCAGGATCTCGTGGAAGCGGACGTTGGTGTCCTCGGCGGTGCCGAACCCGGCGAACATCCGCATGGTCCACAGCTTCGAGCGGTACATCGAGGCGTACGGCCCCCGGGTGTAGGGGTACACGCCCGGCCATTCGGCCTCCCCTCCGGTGTCCTCGCCGGCCTCGGCGGCCCGGCCTGGTGGGCCGTAGACCGGATCGAGCCGGATGCCCGACATCGTCTCGAAGTCGGCGTCACGGAGGGTGGCTGCGCGGTAGGCCGCCTGCCACTCCTCGAAGCCGCGCTGCGGTCGCTCGTCGGTACCCACCGAACCAGCATACGGAGGTTGCCGCCACCGGGCCGACCGCTGGGGCCGCGATCGTTCCATCCGGTGGGACCGATCCGTTCTGCGGGCAGCAACTATCGTCTTTGGCCGTGACCACCAACTCGCAGGCACCGGACCGCAACCTCGCCATGGAGTTGGTCCGCGTCACCGAGGCGGCGGCCCTTGCCGCCTCGCGGTGGATGGGACGCGGCGACAAGGAGGGCGCGGACGGCGCCGCGGTCAACGCGATGCGCATCGTGCTCTCGTCGATCTCGATGGACGGGATCGTGGTCATCGGGGAGGGCGAGAAGGACGGCGCGCCGATGCTCTACAACGGCGAGCGCATCGGGGACGGCAGCCCGCCGAAGGCCGACATCGCGGTCGACCCGATCGACGGGACCACCTCGACCGCGCTCGGGCGGGGGGGCGCGCTGGCGGTCATCGCGGTCTCCGAGCAGGGGACCATGTTCAACCCCGGCCCGTGCGTGTACATGGAGAAGATCGCCGTCGGCCCCCAGGCGGTCGGCGCGATCGACATCTCGGCTCCCATCGAGGACAACCTGGCCGCGGTGGCGAAGGCGAAGGGGACCTCGGTCCGCGACCTCACCGTCGTCATCCTCGACCGCCCCCGGCACGCCGAGCTGATCGGCGCAGTCCGTGCGACCGGAGCGCGCATCCGCCTGATCACCGACGGCGACGTGGCGGGGGCCATCGCGACGGCGTGGCCCGACACCGGTGTCGACGTCCTCGTCGGGATCGGCGGCACGCCGGAGGGGGTCATCGCCGGGGCGGCCCTCAAGTCGATGGGCGGCGAGATGCAGGGCCGCCTGTGGCCCCGCGACGACGGCGAGCGCCGCGCGGCCCTCGACGCCGGCTACGACCTCGAGGCCGTCCTGACCACCGACGACCTGGTCAAAGGTGACAATTGCTTCTTCGCCGCGACCGGCATCACCGACGGCGAGCTGCTGCACGGGGTGCGCTACGACCAGCTCGGGGCGATGACCCAGTCGCTCGTGATGCGCTCCAAGTCGGGCACGGTGCGCCTGATCGACGCACGCCATCCCTTGCACAAGCTCGCCGAGTACAGCGCGATCGAGTTCACCTGATCCGCCCGGCGGCTCGCTCCGCCGGAGCGGAACGCGCCGCCGGCAGGTCTCAGCCCGCGGCCGCCGGCTCCTCGACCGCGTCGAGCCGCACCTGGGCGCGACGGCGATCCGCCTCGGCGGCGGCCATCTCGGGGTCGACCTCCTCGGACTCGCCTGCGGCGCGTCCACCGGGTGCACCGAGCTCGGCCAGCCGGGCCTCGGCCGCCTCGAGCGCGGCGCGGGCACGTTCGACGTCGACCTCGCCGACCAGCTCGGCGACGCCGAGCAGCAGGGTCACCCGTGTCCCGGTGGCCTCCGCGTCGCCGTCGCCGTCGGCGTCGGCGTCGAGCGCGACGCCCTGTTCCACCTGCGCGAAGCCCCCGTGGGAGGCGACCCGCTCCACCTCGCCGTCCTCGCGGGTCACCCGGACGACGCCTGGCTCGGCGGTCCCGATCAGCGGGGTGTGGCCGGCGAGGAAGGTCAGGTCGCCCTCGGCGGTGCGCAGCACCACCTCGGTCGCCCGCCCGGTGAGCAGGACCCGCTCGGGGGTCACCACCTCGACGGCGAAGACGTTGCCCTCAGCCATGAGCCGGCGCGTCCCCGCTCACTGGTTCTCGAGCTCGCGGGCCTTGGCCAGCGCCGACTCGGCACCGCCGACGTTGAAGAACGCCTGCTCGGGCACCTCGTCGAGCTCGCCGTCGACCAGCGCCTCGAAGGACTCGACCGTCTCGGCGACCGGCACGGTCACCCCCTTCAGGCCGGTGAAGACCTCGCCGACGTTGAAGGGCTGCGAGAGGAACCGCTGGATCTTGCGGGCGCGGTCGACGGTCACCCGGTCCTCCTCGGACAGCTCGTCGAGACCGAGGATCGCGATGATGTCCTGGAGCTCCTTGTAGCGCTGGAGCACACCCTGGACCCTGCGTGCGACCGAGTAGTGGCGCTCGCCCACGATCTCGGGGGCGAGGATGTTCGAGGTGGACGCCAGTGGGTCCACCGCCGGGTAGATGCCGAGCGACGCGATGTCACGCGAGAGCTCGGTGGTGGCGTCGAGGTGGGTGAAGGTGGTGAACGGCGCGGGGTCGGTGTAGTCGTCGGCGGGCACGTAGACGGCCTGCAGCGAGGTGATCGAGTGGCCCCGGGTCGAGGTGATGCGCTCCTGCAGCTGTCCCATCTCGTCCGCGAGCGTCGGCTGGTAGCCGACCGCGGAGGGCATCCGCCCGAGCAGCGTCGAGACCTCCGAGCCGGCTTGGACGAAGCGGAAGATGTTGTCGACGAACAAGAGGACGTCCTGGTTCTTCACGTCCCGGAAGTACTCGGCCATGGTCAGCGCCGCGAGCGCGACGCGCAGCCGTACACCGGGGGGCTCGTCCATCTGCCCGTAGACGAGCGCCGCCTTCTCGATCACGCCCGACTCCTGCATCTCGAGCCAAAGGTCGGTGCCCTCACGGGTGCGCTCGCCGACACCCGCGAAGACGGACACGCCGCTGTGGTTGATGGCGACGCGGTTGATCATCTCCTGGATGAGCACGGTCTTGCCGACGCCCGCGCCGCCGAAGAGGCCGATCTTGCCGCCCTGCACGTACGGCTCGAGCAGGTCGATGACCTTGATACCGGTCTCGAACATGACCGCCCGCGGCTCGAGGGACTCGAATTCGGGCGCGGCCCGGTGGATCTCCCAGCGGTCCTCGACCTCGCCGATCGAGTCGGTGTCGAGAGGCTCGCCGAGGACGTTGAAGACGTGGCCGAGCACCGCGTCGCCGACCGGCACCTCGAGGCCGCGGCCGCGGTTGCGGACCGCCGCCCCGCGGGTGAGGCCGTCGGTCGATCTGAGGCAGATGCAGCGGACGCGGCCGTCGCCGATCTGCTGGGCCACCTCGGCGACGATGGTCTGGGTGGATCCCTCGAGCTGCACGTCGACCTCGACGGCACCGTTGATCTCGGGGAGGGCGTGCGGGGGGAACTCGACGTCGATGACCGGTCCGGCGATGGCCACCACCCTCCCGGGCGGCAGGGTGCGGGTCTCGGTCGGCTGGGGGGCGGTGGTGGTCATGAGGTTCGGACGTCCTCTCGTCGGGGGTGGTGCAGGAGCAGGGCCGGCGAGATCGGCCGCCGGCCGGCGGTTACGGGCGTGGTCGGTGCCACGGGTCAGATCCTCGTCTCGACGACGAGGCCGCCCTCGTCGGTCTCCGAGCCGGCGCGCAGGGCCTCGGCGCCGCCCACGATCTCCATGATCTCGGTGGTGATGGCGTCCTGGCGGGCGCGGTTCATGATCCGCGAGTACTTCTTGATCAGCTCGCCCGCGTTGTCGCTGGCCGCCGCCATCGCTCGCTGGCGGGCGCTCACCTCGGAGGCGGAGGCCTCGAGGAGGGCGCCGAAGATCTCGGTCTCCGCGGCGCGCGGTCCGAGCGTCTCGAGGAGCACCGCCGCGTCGGGCTCGAATTCGGTGTAGCCCTGCGGCCCTTCGGGGGCGGGCGCGTCCTCGTCGATCGACTCGCGAGGATCCACGAGCGGCAGGAGCTGGCGCGCCTCGACCCGCTGCACGCCGGCCGACACGAAGCGGGTCGAGACGATCAGCACCTGGTCGACCTCGCCCTCGACGAAGGGGGTGAGGACCGCGGCCGCCACCTCGCGGGCCTGGGCGAAGTCGGGCCGTTCGCTCATGCCGATGAAGGACCGCTCGACCGGCTGGCGGCGGAACCGGAAATAGGCCTGGGCCTTCTTGCCCACGGTGAAGAGCCGGTACTCGACCCCGGGGGGCCCGTCCGCGAGCAACCGCTCGGTGGCGCGGAAGACGAAGGTGTTGTACCCGCCGCAGAGGCCGCGGTCGGCGACGACCGAGAGCACCGCGACCTTCGAGACCTCATCGGGCGACCCGAGGAGCCGTCCGGCCGCGTCGGGATCACCGAGCGCGGTCTCGAGCACCAGGCGGGCCATCCCCTGTTGGTAGGGGCGCGCGGCCGCGATGCGGTTCTGCGCGCGCGACGATCTGGGAGGCGGCGATGAGCTCCATCGCCTTGGTGATCTTCTTCGTCGACTGGATGCTCTTGATCCGTCGACGGAGGACGCGCTCCTGACCGCCGGCCATCGGTCAGTCGACCTTGCCGCTGTCGAAGGCGTCGGTGAACTTGCGTAGCTCGTCGGCGAGGCGGTTGCCCTCGGGGAGCTTGCCGGTCGTCCGGATCTCCTCGAGGAGGTCGGCGTGGTTGGCACGGAAGTACGCACGCACCTCCTGCTCGTAGCGCTGCACGTCGCCGACTTCGATCTCGTCGACGTAGCCCTCGGAGCCGGCGAAGATCACGAGCACCTGCTCCTCGACGGGGACCGGGGCGTTGAGGCCCTGCTTGAGCAGCTCGGTCAGCCGGTAGCCGCGGTCGAGCTGGGCCTGGGAGACCTTGTCGAGCTCGGACCCGAACGTCGCGAAGGACTCGAGCTCGCGGAACTGCGCGAGGTCGATCTTCAAGGTGCCCGCCACTTCCTTCATCGCCTTCACCTGTGCGGCGCTCCCCACCCGGCTCACCGAGATGCCGACGTTGATGGCCGGCCGGACGCCCGCGTAGAAGAGCTCGCTTTCGAGGAAGACCTGCCCGTCGGTGATCGAGATCACGTTGGTCGGGATGTAGGCGGACACGTCGCCCGCCTTGGTCTCGATGATGGGCAGCGCGGTGAGCGACCCACCACCCGCCTCGTCGGAGAGTTTGGCGGCGCGCTCGAGCAGGCGGCTGTGCAGGTAGAAGACGTCACCCGGATAGGCCTCGCGCCCGGGCGGGCGCCGGAGCAGCAGCGACAGCTGCCGGTAGGCCTCGGCCTGCTTGGACAGGTCGTCGTAGACGATCAGCGCGTGCTCGCCCGAGTCCATCCAGTGCTGGCCCATCGCGCAGCCCGCGTAGGGGGCCAGGTACTTGAAGGGAGCGGGGTCCGCCGCCCCGGCCAGCACGACCACCGTGTAGTCCATCGCGCCGTAGCGCTCGAAGGTCGCGACGGTCTGGGCGACCGAGGACTCCTTCTGGCCGACCGCGACGTAGATGCACTTCACGCCCTGCCCGCGCTGGTTGAGGATGGTGTCCACCGCGACGGTGGTCTTGCCGGTCTTGCGGTCGCCGATGATCAGCTCGCGCTGGCCCCGGCCGATCGGGGTCATCGCGTCGATGGCCTTGATACCGGTCTGGAGCGGCTCGAAGACCGGCTGCCGGCGCACGATGCCCGGCGCCTGCACCTCGAGGCGGCGGATCTCGTCGGTCGCGATCGGGCCCTTGCCGTCGAGCGGCTCGCCGAGCGCGTTGACCACCCGGCCGAGCAGGGCGTCGCCCACTCGGACCGAGAGGATCCGGCCGGTGGCCTTGACCACCTGCTCCTCCTCGAGGCCGGTGTCGCCGCCGAGGATGACCGCGCCGATGGTCTCCTCGTCGAGGTTGAGCGCGAGGCCCTCGGTGCCGTCCTCGAACTCGAGGATCTCGTTGACCGCTGCACCGGGCAGACCGGTGATCCGCGCGATGCCGTCGCCCACCTCGACCACCCGGCCGACCTGCTCGGTCCCGACCTCGGGCGTGTAGTCGTCGACATAGCGCTCTAGGGCGGCCGTGATCTCGTCGGCGTTGATGGTCAGCTCAGTCATCGGATGGACTCCCTTGTTGCGGAATTGCCCTTGATCCGGTAAGCCTCCTCGGAGGCGGTGAAGTGCTCGCGGAGCTCCTCGATGCGGTGGAGGGTGCTCCCGTCGACGAGCAGGTCGCCCACCTGGACGACGACCCCTGCGAGGAGGCGGGGGTCGACGGTGACCTGGAGGTCGACGGGTTTCCCGGTCAGCTCGACGAGCGCGTCCCCGAGCCGCGAACGCTCGGCGTCGTCGAGCACGGCCGCCGATCGGACCCGCGCGACGCGCCAACCGCGCGCCGCAGCGGCATCCTCCACCAGTGCGTCGAGCGTCGCGACGATGTCCCTCGCCCGGCCGCCGCGGACCGCGTAGTGCGCGAGCCGCAGCGTCGCCGGCAGGACCTTCCCCCCGATGAGCTCGGTGATGACCTGCTGGCGGGTCGCGACGGGCAGGTCGCGGTCACCGAGCGCGATCCGGAGACGCCGGCTCGACTCGACGGTGCGGGCGAAGCGGAACAGCTGGTCCTCGACCTCCTCGAGGTCGGCGGTCCGCAGATCCTCGAAGACGGCGGCTGCGTACCCCGACACCCGGTTGCGCGAGCCGAGGCGCCCGAGCACCTCTTCGTCTGCGACCACCGCGGAGGGCTCGGCCGCCACGGCCACCCGGTTGGCCAGCCAGTGGAACGCGACGGTGAGCTCGCCGGCCGGCACCACGGTCACCGCCTGGTGCACCAGCCGGACCACTTCGGGCCGCACCTTCCCCTCCAGCAGGTGGTCGAGGACCGCCCGCCGCGACGGCGCGGGCAGCGCGCCGTCGTTGAGGGAGAGTGTGAGCTCGGTGCTGCCGTCGACCAGGTCGGCGACCGCGCGCAGCTCCGTCGCCGCATCGGCCAGCGCACCCTGGTCGGCCAGTGCCTCCTCGGTGGCGGCGAGGTATCCCTGGAGGGAGGGGTTCACCGATCACCGCCCCCGACGCCGACCTCGCGTCCGGCACCCTCGGAACGGACCGCGGAGATCGCCTCGTCGATGAGGTCCTGGTGGTCGCTGGCCCTGATCTCACGCCCGATGACCCGCTCGGACGCGGCGAGGACGATCTCGCCGACGCGTGCGGTCACCTCCTCGACGGCGGCCTGTCGTGCCACCACCACCTCGGCCTCCGCGGCCTGGACCATCCGGTCGCGGACCGCCTGGCCCTCGGCCTGGGCGCTCGTCACGATCTGGTCGGCGGTGGCCTGTGCCTGCGCGACGATCTCCCGTGCCTGGGCGCGGGCACGCTCGAGCTCGGCACGGCGTTCGGCGTCGGCCTCCTCGGCCTCGGCCTTGGCGCGGTCCGCACGCCTCGAGCTCGCCGCGGATCTGCTCTTGGCGCTGTTCGAGCACCCCGTTCAAGTAGGGCAGCACGTAGCGGGCGATGACGCCGAGCACGATCAAGAACGCGATGAGCACGACGACGAACGTGCCGTTCGGGATGAGGAAGTTACTGGTGGCGGTGGGCATTGCCGTCAACCTTCGTGGTCGGTGGGACGTCGGGTGGTCCGAACGTCTCTTGGTGGTGGACGCCTCGGTCTTTTGGCGGTGGTCGCCTACTTCTTGTAGAGCGAGAAGATGAAGAGTGCGGTGAACGCGAGGTTGATGAAGTAGGCCGCCTCGCAGAGACCGACGGTGAGGAACATGATCGTCGTGAGCCGGCCCTGGGCCTCGGGCTGACGGGCCACACCGGCGATGGTCTGGCTGCCGGCGAGGCCGTCGCCGATCGCCGCGCCGACGGCGCCACCGCCGAGGGCCAGTCCCCCGCCGACCATGGCGCCGGCGAGTTGGACCGCCTGTGATGTCACTGCTGCCATGACTGTGTCTTCTCCTTAGGTTGGGATGGTTGGTTGGATCGTCGGCGACGCGGCCGCAGCGGCGCCGGCCTCAATGCTCCGTTCTCATGGCCATCTCGTAGTAGATGATGGTGAGGAGGGCGAAGATGAACGCCTGGATTGCGCCGATGCCCATGTCGAAGAGCTTCCAGACCACGGTCATGGGGACCGCGAGGATCCCGCCGATGGGCACCGCGGAGAGGCGCCAGCTGACCAGGGCGGCGAGCAGGGCCAGCATGAGGCCGCCGGCGAAGAGGTTGCCGAAGAGCCGGAGCGTGAGGGTGACCGGTCGCACGACCTCCTCGATCACGTTCATGAAGAGGTTGACCGGGAACAGCTTCGGCGAGAAGGGCTGCTTCGCGAAGTGCGCCGTGTAGCCGCCGAACCCGCGGGTGCGGATGGCGGCCACGTTGGTCAGGATGAAGACGTAGACGGCCATCGCGGCCGGCAGGTTGACGTCGCTCGTCGGCGCGGGGAGGAACTCGTAGGTCGAGCCGATGCCGAGCGCCTCGAAGAGGTTGCACACGAAGATCAGCACGAAGATGGTGAGTGCGAGCGGGACCACCTGCGCGCCGCGGGACCCGATCGAGTCGTTGACCTGTCGCTGCACCGCCTGGACGGCCATCTCCCACAGCAGCTGCATCTTGCCCGGGACCCCGCTCGTGGCCCTGGCCCGCATGAGCAGGCCGAGGCCGATGACGATGAGTCCGGCGACGATCGTGGCCCAGACGATGTCGACGTTGACGGTGAGGCCGAACCAATTGGCCTGCGGGTGCTCGCCGACGGTGATGTCGGTGGCGACCAGTGGCGCCGACAGCAGCGAGGGGATCACCGCCATCTCAGGCGTCCCCGGTGCCGTCGCCGACGGCGGGCCCCTGCCGGTGGATCCGCGGCTCGATGAGCGGCTCGCCGGCGTCCACGTCGACCACCTGGTCGGTCGCACTCAAAGCGCCCGCCTTGATCATCGAGCGCGCCACGTTCGCGAGCAGGATGACCTGGAAGATGGCCAGGCCGGCGAGGACTCCGAAGCCGAGCTGTGCCGACACCAGCAGCAGGCCGAGCGTGACGACGGTGATGACTCCCATCCGGACCACGGTGTTGACGGCGAGCGGGCGGCGCGTGCGGCCGTCCTTCCTCGCGGTGACCCGCGCGACCGAATTGCCGATCAGCCGGTAGTTGAGTGCGCCGAGCCCGATGCCGATGCAGGCCCCGACGCCCACCAGCGGATGGCCGAACGAGACCGCCGCCACCAGCGCGGCCACGCCCACGACGAGCGCGGCCGAGATCGTGCGGCGCGACACGTCGGCCACGTTGGGCAGCGAGAAGTGGGCGAACATGTCGTTGCCTGCCGACCTAGGCGAGTGGGCCCGCGCCCGCAACCGGTGCCGGGTATGCGGAGCGGCGCGGGTCTAGAGGTAGCGCCGTATTTGAGAGATCGCCATGGCCACGGCCACCGTGATGCCGAAGGCCAGGCCGATCAGGGTGAAGAGGGGCTCGGTGTGCGCCAGCGAGTCGATCAGGTACCCGAGACCCGCGCCCGCCACGAGCGACAGCGCCGCCGCGAGGCCGAAGGTGAGGAACGCGATCGCGCCGGGCGAGAGCAGCCGGTCCGACTCCTCGGGCTCCCGGGGATGCGAGGGGTCCCCCGGCAGCCGCTGCGTGCCAGGTTGCTGCCGGCCGCCAGGTTGCTGCCGGCCGCCGGGTTGCTGCCGGCCGCCGGGTTGCTGCGGGCCGCCGGGTTGCTGCCGGTCGGAAGGGTCCTCCGCTGCTGGAGTCTCCGCCGGGGTCGGGCCGTCCATGGTCGGGTCGTGCCGCGCTAGGCGGAACGAGCGGTCGGTGCTTCACGAAACGATCTCCGGATCACGCAGCGGTTCGACTGCGAAGACCGGCCGGGCGACCGGTCGGGGTGCCCTTCGAAAGGGCCTGAAGCCTGCACGTCACGGGCAGCATCATCGCACCATCGAGGCTGCGGCGGCAAAACGTCGGAAACACGGCGTTCACGATTCTCGGGTCGGAATCGGGCGTCTCGGGAGCGCCCGTCGGCCCTCGGCGCCGGCCGCGGAGGGCCCCGGGTCGGCGGGCAGCGCGGCCGTCTCGGCGACCGGCGCCGCGTCCACCGGACCGGGTTCCGGCGGACCAGGTCCTGCCAGGCCGTGCGCCACCACCGCTCCGGTGCCGTCCTCGTCGGATCCGGGCACCGCGAGGCTCCCGTCGGTCCCCTCCGACACCGCGTCGGGCCGTTTGCGCAGGTCCGGATGGAACAGGGTGTAGAGCACGACCCCGAGTGCGAGTGCGCCGAAGGGGATGAACGCGTTCACGCTCGAGATGTAGAGCGGGAAGAGGATGAAACCCGACAGCAGGGCGGTCCACGCCCAGAGGATGAGCACGCTTCGCCGGTGCCCGTGACCGAGGCGGAGCAGGCGGTGGTGCAGGTGGTTCTTGTCCGGGGTCGAGAACCCGGTCCGGTTGGCGGTCCGCCGCACGAACGCGAAGGCCATGTCGACCATCGGCACGCCGAGGATGAAGAAGGGGATGAACAGCGGGGCGAAGAAGAAATACGTCTGCCCCGAGCGCGCCGCGACGCCGGCGGCCCCCGCGGTCGTGCCGGTGTCGGCCCAGCGGCCGCCGATCAGCATGGTCGACGCGGCCATCAGCAGTCCGAGCAGGAGCGCGCCGGCGTCGCCCATGAAGATCTTCGCGGGGTGGAAGTTGTGCGGCAGGAAGCCGAGGCAGATGCCGCAGGTCACCACCGCGATGAGCGGCCCGATGTTGTCGGTCGGCAGGTTGCCGAGCGCCTGGAGGTGCAGCCCGTAGACCGCGAGGGCCCCGGACGCGATCGCGACGACGCCCGCGGCGAGGCCGTCGAGACCGTCGATCAGGTTCACCGCGTTGGTGATGGCGATGACCCACAGCGAGGTCAGCAAGGGGGTCCACACCGGCGAGAGCTGCACGACGCCGGCCAGCGGGATCTTGAACTGGTACCAGGTGACGCCGAGGAACGAGAGGATGGTCGCGGCGAGGACCTGCCCCGCGACCTTGGCGGGCGCCGACATGTCCCGTACGTCGTCGATCACCCCGACGACGAAGATCGAGGCTGCGCCGATCAGCAGGCCGAGCGGTTCGGACGAGCCGTGAAAGAGCTGTCCGAGCGCAGGGATCGACGCGGCCACCGCCCAGGTCACCAGCATCGCGACGAACATCGCCGCCCCGCCAGACTCGGGGGTCACCTGCTGGTGGATCTTCCGGTCGTCGGGCTGTGCGACGTAGCCGATCGCCACTGCGAGCCGCCGGGCCGGGAAGGTCAGCCCCCAGGCCGACACGGCGGCCACGACCAGCAGGACGGCGTACCAGTTGAGCGGGACGACCCCCGAGCTCACCCGGCCGGCCCCTGGCCCCGCCTCACCCGCCGGCCAGCGCAGGGTAGGGCGGGAAGCGCGTGCACAGCTCGTCGACCTCGGCCCGGACCCGTGCGAGCTCGTCCTCGTCCTCGTGACCGCGCAGCGCCCTCCCGATGAGTCGCCCGATCCGCCGCATCTCGGGCCCGCCCATCCCGGCGGTCGTCTGGGCCGCAGTGCCGAGACGGAGCCCCGAGGTCACGAACGCCGAGCGCGGGTCGTCGGGGATCGTGTTGCGGTTGCAGGTGATGCCCGCCCGGTCGAGCGATTCTTGGGCGGTCTTGCCGGTGAGCTCGGCATCGAAGGCGCGCAGGTCGACGAGGACCTGGTGGTTGTCGGTGCCGCCGGACACGAGGCGGAACCCCTCTTCGGTGAGCGAGTCGGCGAGCACGCGTGCGTTGGCGACCACCTGTGCCGCGTAGTCGCGGAAGGAGGGGCGGGCCGCCTCGGCGAACGCGACGGCCTTGGCGGCGATCACGTGCTCGAGCGGTCCGCCCTGGAGACCCGGGAAGACCGAGCTGTCGACGGCCTTGGCGAGCTCCTCGGTGGTGAGGATCGCCCCGCCCCTCGGACCCCGCAGCGTCTTGTGGGTGGTGAGCGTCACCACGTCGGCGACGCCGACCGGCGAGGGATGCGCGCCGCCGGCGATGAGGCCTGCCGGGTGGGCCGCGTCGAACATGAACCGGGCGCCCACCGAGTCGGCGATCTCGCGGAAGGGCAGCGGGTCGATGATCCTCGAGTACGCGGTGGAGCCGGCGACGATCAGCTTCGGCTGCTCCCGCCGCGCGACGTCGGCGACCTGGTCGAAGTCGATGGTCTCGCCGGGCTTGTCGGGATCGCCCGAGGCCGGCGAGACGCCGTAGGCGACGAAGCGCCAGATCTTCGAGGTGATGCTGGCGGGCGAGCCGTGGGTGAGGTGGCCTCCCTGGTCGAGCCGCATCGCGAGCACCGTGTCACCGGGCTCGAGAAGTGCCTGGTAGACGGCGAGGTTGGCGCTCGCACCCGCGTGGGGCTGCACGTTGGCGTGCTCGGCGCCGAACAGGGAGCAGAGTCGGTCGCGGGCCAGGTCCTCGACCCGGTCGACGATCTGGTTCCCCCCGTAGTAGCGGCGTCCGGGATAACCCTCGGCGTACTTGTTGGTGAGCACCGACCCGGTCGCGGCGAGCACCGCGGGCGAGGTGAAGTTCTCCGAGGCGATCAGCTGGAGCGTCGTCGACTGCCGGTCGATCTCCTCGGCGAGCAGGCGCGCGACCTCGGGGTCGTCCGCGAGCCACGCGGCGAAAGGGGTCGCCGCGGCGGCGCTCACGAGGCCCGTCCCGACCCGCCGGCCCCGCCCGACTCGTAGGCGGCGATCTCCTCGACGCGGCGGAGGTGGCGGCCCCTTTCGAACTCGGTGGAGAAGAAGGCGTCGACCGCGTCGAGAGCGACCGCGATTCCGGTCACCCGGCCCCCGAGGCAGAGCACGTTTGCATCGTTGTGCCGGCGGGCGAGCCCCGCGGTGGTGACGTCGTGGGCGAGCGCGGCCCGCACGCCGCGTACCTTGTTCGCCGCGATGCCGATGCCGATGCCGGTCGCGCACACGCACACGCCGCGGTCCGCGTCCCCCTCGGCAACCGCCTCGCCGACGGCGACACCGAAGCCGGGGTAGTCGACCGAGACGTCGGGCGAATCGGTCCCGAGGTCGATGACCTGGTGCCCGGCGTCTGCGAGGTGCTTGGCCACCGCCGCCTTGAGCGCGTACCCGGCATGGTCCGATCCGACGGCGATTCGCATGACGCGAGTGTACCGAGGGCCGTCCGGACCCGACGGCGGGACGTGGTGCCCGAACGGCGCCCTCGAGGCCCGCGGTCACACGTTCGCCGACCCTATGCTGGCCCGCACCCGCCCCCGACGGCGGTCGCACCGGACCCAGAACCAGGAGCCCAACGTGCACGTTCTTCCGAGCCCGGTCCGGCGAGCCGTTCCGGCACGGGCCTCCGTCCGTCGTCTCCGGTGAGGGACCGATGACCTCCTCGGAGCCCAGCGCGGCTCCTCCGCGTCGTGTGCTCTGTGTCGACGCGAACGGCGTATGTCACGGCGGGGTCCAGATGATGCTCGACGAGCTCCTTCACCGGCTCGATCCCACCCGCTACCACGCAATCTTCGCCGGGCTCCAGGAGGGCTCGTGGCCGGAGCGTCTCCGCGTCGAGGGTCTCCCCGTCCATGTCGTCCGGAAGACCCGCTGGCGCGACGTGCGCAACGTCGGCGCGGTCGCCCGAGGTCTCGCCGACCTGGTCCGCCGGCACCGGATCGACCTCGTGCACTCCAACGGAGGTGACAGCCTGCTCTTCGCCAGCCTCGGTGCCCGGCTGGCGAAGGTCCCGGTGGTCTGGGACGTCTACGACCCGTTGACCGGGCTCTCGCCGAAGAAGCTCCTCACCGCACGACGGCACGTCACGGCACGCATCCTCGCCATGCTTCGCCCGGACGCCATCATCTTCGGCACCGCGCGGGCCGCCGAAGGCGTGCCCCGCCGCCGTTCTACGCCGACCGCGACGATCCTTCCGGGTATCGACCTCGACCGGCACGGCCGTGGCGACAGCCGGCGTGCCAGGACCGAGCTCGGGATCGCGGAGGACGCCCCGGTATTGGCCATGTTCGGTCGGCTCACGTTCCTCAAGTCGCAGACCGAATTCGTCGAGGCCATGGCGCGCGTGGTGCGGGTCGTGCCAGAGGCGCGGGGCGTGATCTGCGGAAGCGAGGTCGGGTCCAACTACGGTACCCGTGTCCGTGCGCTCTGCTCGGAGCTCGGCCTCGAGGAGCGGGTGCTCCTGACCGGTTTCGTGCCCGACCAGCTGAAGGACGACATCATGGCGGCGGCGGACATCGTGGTCCATCTGGCACAACGTGAGTCGTTCGGTCTGGCCGTCCTCGAAGCCCAGGCGGCCGGCAAGGCGGTCGTCGCGGCGGACGCCAGCGGGCCCCGCTCGCTCATCGACGACGGGTCCACCGGGATGCTCGTACCGGTCGGGGACGTCGACCGTCTCACCGAGGTGCTCGTCGAGCTTCTGCGCGACCCCCGCCGCCGTGCCGAGCTCGGGGCGCGTGGCGAGGCGGCCTCGCGCCGCCATCCCGTCGAGGCGATGGTCGGCCAGATCCAGGACTTCTGGGACCGGGTGCTCGAGCAGCCTTCGCGCTGACCCACGGTCGCCGGGTGGTCCGACGGTGGGAACGTGTCGGGTTCGGCGGGGGCGGGCCGGGTTCGGCCAGGGCGGGCCGGGTTCGGCGCTCAGCCGTCGAACGAGTACGAGCCGAGCAGCGGCTCGTGGCGCGCGATCAGGTCCTCGACCTGCCGGCGCGCGTCGTCGGTCCATTCGGAGCCGTCGCGGGTCTTCTTCACATCCGACCACACCAGACCCGCACAGGCCTCGAGATAGGTCGCATCGGGCTCGACGCCGACGAAGCGACAGAGCTCGGTGAGCGAAGAAGCGACGTCCTCGACGAAGGACTCGTAGCGGAGATCGAGGAGCTCGGAGGGATCGAGGAGCCGCCTCACCGTGGCGACGGCCTCGACCGACTGCTCGTACCAGGTGATCGCCTGGTCGAGCGGCTCGCGGTGCCTCCGGGCCGCCGTCGCGATGTTGTCGAAGGGGTTGCGGGTCACGTGGACCACCCGGATCGGGACCTTCACCAGGCGCCGGAGCCGGTCGAGCAGCTCCGGCCACCGCGCGATCTCGAGCGCGGACGCATGCCCCCGCTTGTCGCCGAGCACGCGGAGACGCTGGTAGCGACCTTGGTACTGGCCGGGCACCTCGTAGCGGTAGCCAGACCACGACCGACCGAGCGCACCGAACTTCTGATCACGCTCCAGCAGGAGGGCGAAGATCTGTGCTCGCGAGAAGTGGTGCCGGACGTGGTTGACCGCGTCGAGCTCGTGGGCGATCACCACCTCGGGGTGCGCGTCGAGCATCGAGCCGACCAGCGTGTGGCCGCTGCGCGCGTAGCCGACGAAGAAGCAGTAGCGCTCGAGGTCGGCGAAGCTCGGATTGCGCGTCGCGAGGTACAACGACCGCAGATAGCGCTTGGCCCAGTCAGCCGGACTTTCGGCGTCGGGCATCGGGCTCGGGCCACGGGCTCCCGGCTTCGACGACGGGGCCACCGTCACGCTGCAGGCTCCGTGGTCGGCATCGCAGCGGAGGCTAGCGGAGGGCACTCCGACCGACAACCATCGGCGTCGCCGCGGCACGCCGTCTCGACCGAGTTCGGGACTCGCACCGCGTCAGAACGTGGAACGTGCGAACTCACCACGTGTCCCACCTGGCGATCGGGAACCAGTCGAGCACGCGACGGAGGGTGGCGACCTGGCTGTCGTCCAGCTTGTGTCGCCACGAGTCGGAGAGCTCGGACGCCACACGGTCGATGACGAAGCCCGAGCCGGGCCGGTCGTGACCCACCAGGAACTCCTCGGGGCCGGCACCCCACTCGAGCCCGAGATCGGCGTACAGGCCGCGAAAACCGGCAACCGTGTCCGCGCAGAGGTCTTCGTGGACCCGCACGTGCCATTCGGGGTGGCGTCCGCACGCGTCCTCGAGGGCCGCGATCAGCAGACCGACCCGCCAGCTCATCCGCTCGACGGGATCGTCGCCGGGAAGTGGCACACCCCAGGGCTCGACGTAGCGGGCGCGGATCTCCGGTCGGGTCTCGAGCGTCGAGTTCTTTGCGTCCTTCAGATCGACGTCGATCCAGCTGGCGAGGACGTTGGCCGGATGGCGCAGCAGCACGACCACGTCGAAGCCGAACGTCGCGGCCAGCCACTCGACCGCCAGCTGTGCGTGGATGGACTTGACGACGAAACGAGCCCAGACGTTGTCGACCGGAACCTTGGGCTCACGGGCGATCGCCCCCGCGAGCCAGGTCACCGGATCGAGCCGCCCTTCGTGGATCCGCCCGGTCTTGCCGGGGCCGAGCAGCCGGCGCGCGAAGCCCGATCGGCGGGTCTCGGGGGCGCCGTTCAGGATCCACTCCCACAGCCGGATGTATTCCGCCGGGGCAGAGCTCTCGGGCCCGAGCACCGGGTAGCGCCCGATGCGGGCCTTCGCATGGATGGCGCCGGGGTTCTTGTCCTCGCTGTCGGGCTCGAGCACCGCGCTCGTTCCGGGCGCGCACGCAAGCGCCCGCAAGGTCCACGTGGTGCCCGACCGCGGGAGGCCCACGACGAGGATCGGTCGCTGCCCGCTCATCGCGGCACGCGAGCGGCGCCGAGGAGCCCGGCCGTCAGTCGCGCCGGAAGGCCCGGGTCCCGACGCCGCACGGCGACCGCGCTCGCCGCGGCCCCGAGCCCCAGCACGAACGCCGCGAGCGACGCGGCGACCGGAGTGCGGTAGCCACCGGCGAGACGCTCCGCGACCGCCTTGCGCCCACCGTCGAGCTGGGCGACCACGAGCTCGTGGTAGAGGCGGCAGGACGTGGACATCGAACCCGAGTGCTTCGCGAGAAAGCGCCGCCTGCCCTCGACGAACGCGGTGCCCCGTCGCGTGACCCGCGATCCGCCGTGTTGGTGGTACGCATACAGGACGGAAGGGAGCGTCCGGATCGGGCGAACCTGGGCGCAGCGCAGCCAGAGGTCCCAGTCCTCGCAGGAAGGCAGGTCCGGGTCGACACACAGATCGGCTTCGAAATAGCCGCGGCGGATCACTCCGAACGGCAGCGCGATGCAGTCGAACCATCGGAGCTGGTCGGCACCGTAGCGGAGCGGCCCGCGGAACACCGCGGTCTGGCCTCCCGGCTCGTGGACCACCCGGTGCCACCCGGTGACCACCCCGACCTCGGAGTCCTCTGCGAAGCAATCGAGCACCGTCGTGGCTGTTCGGGGGAGCCAGGTGTCGTCGTCGTCGCAGAAACCGAGCAGATCCCCGCTCGCCGCGGCGATCCCACGGTTCCGGGTCCCGCCGGGCCCGAGCGACTCGGCGTTGCGGACGACCCGCACCCGGCCGTCGCACGACAGCCGATCGAGGACCTCCGGCGTCTCGTCGGAGGACGCGTCGTCGACGATGACGAGCTCGATCTCCTCCCGGCCCTCGCCATCCTGGTCGAGGACCGATCGGGCGGCGCGCTCGAGGAGTGCGGGGCGGTTGCGGGTCGGCATGACGACGCTGAGGAGCTGCCCGGGCACCGGCTCAACCCCGACCTCGGCGTGGGGGCGCGGCACGTGTCACCTCGCTCGCTGGCCCCCTCACGGGCGCTCATGATAGCGAAGGCGCTCTTCCCCAGGATCGTGCCGATTCCTCAGGATCGCGGCCTATTGCGCCCCTCTCCTCTCTTGGATCGTGGCGCCTTGGATCGTGGCGCCTTGGATCGTGGCGTCTTGGATCGTGGCGTCTTGGATCGTGGCGTCTTGGGTGGATGGCGGCGCGCCCGGTGTGTGGCGCCGTCAGCCCGGCGACGGCTCGGCCGCCCCGGGGTGCCCGTGCGCGTCGTCGACCTTGGGTTCGCCGTAGCGGTGCCGGAACACCGCGTACGCGAAGGGCCCGGCGATCATCGGCAGCCAGTAGGACAGGAGGCGGTAGGCGAGCGTCGCGAGGACGGCTTCCGCGCCGGTGAGGCCGGCGAGCAGGAGGAGGCCGCTGAGGCTGGCCTCGACGATGCCGATCCCTCCCGGTGTGATGGGAACGAGACCGATCACGCCGGCGACCGCATAGGCGAGCAGGATGAGCGACGGCCGCGGATGGCTCCCCACCGCCCGCACGCAGAAGAGGAGCGCGAGGTAGTCGAGCCCGAGCCGTCCGGCGGACAGCAGCGTCGCCTCGAGCCACCGCTGCCCGAGCACCTGTCGGATCAGGTCGCGCTGCTCGAGCAGCCGTTGCGGGAGCCCGCTGATCGGCTCGCGCTTCTTCAACAGCCGGTTGTGGACGGTCTCGACCGCTCGTCCGGCCAGACGGAGGGGAGCGTCGGTCGCCATCACCACCACCCCGAACCCGACGAAGACGACGAACCCGATCGCGCCCACGATGGCCGCGTCGCTGAGACCCGAGCTGACCGGCGCGCCGAAGAGGACCACCGGCAGCACGAAGACCGGAAGGGCGAGCAGACCGCCGATGCCGAGGAACGAGAAGGCGGTGAGACCGCTCACCGCCTCGGTGGTGTCCATGCCCGAGCGCGACAACATCCTGAACTGCACGGCTGCGCCGGGCGCCTGCCCGCCGGGGACGATCAGCGAGATGGCGTTGCCGGCGAGCTGCGCGGTGACCACGGGGAACCAGTCCTTCGTCCGGAGCGCGATGCGCTGCAGGGCGATCGTGCACACGAAGTGACCGCCCTCGGCGAAGAGCGCGGGGATGAACCACAGCAGATTGAGGGTGACGAGCTTCGGCCACGAGTCGAGCACGGCGATGACGCTCGGAGCGACCAGGTAGAGCGCGATCCCGGCAAAGCCGACCACGACGGCGCGCTTGACCACCGCCTTCCACGGGACCGGGCGCTGCTGTTGCTCCTCGAACTGCTCGGCGAACGAACCCGGCCGGGACTCGCCCCCTCCGGGTCGGGGCTCCCCTCCCCCGGGTGGCGGCTCTCTCCGCGGACGGGGCTCCCCTCCCCGGGGTGGCGGCTCGCTCCGCGGACGGGGCTCCCCTCCGGGGGCCGCGTCGTCGGTCAAGCGGTCAGGCTCCGACACCGGTCACGTCGCAGCGGCAGCGGCAGCAGCGGCGAGCACGATGCTCGCGCCGCGCAGGTCCCCTTCGAGACCTGCCTCCATCCGGTTCATCACGTAGCAGACGGTCAACTCGAGGTCCTGGTCCAACACGACGAGCGAGCCGCCGTAGCCGCCCCAGAAACAGGCACGCGGTCCGATCGGCATCATCTCGGTGCTCAACCCGTACCCCATGCCGAACCGGAAGGGCATCGTGAGGACGAGATCGCGGCCGTTGCTCTGCTCGTCGAATATCACGTCGCAGCCCTCGGCGGAGAGGAGCCGCACCCCGCGCGCCTCGCCGCGCCCGGCCACGATCGACTGGACCAATGCGACCGATCGCGCGTTTCCCTGTCCGTTGGCAGCGGGGATCTCCGCCCTCCGCCACCACTCGTGGTGGGCCATGGTCGCGTCGAGCGGCGGATTGGTGAAGACCCGCAGAACCATCTTCGTCGGTCGCATGCTGCCGACGTCGAGGGGCGGCGGCGGGATCACCTGGGAGACCCGCCCGTCCTCGCTCGCCGGCATGCCGATGTGGAAGTCCGCACCGAGGGGGGCCGCCACCTCGCTCGCGAACCACTGTCCGATGGTGGTGCCGGTGATCCGGCGGACCACCTCGCCGATCAGGTAGCCCTGGGTCAGCGCGTGGTAGCCGGATGCGGTCCCGGGCTCCCACCAGGGCTCCTGTGCCGCGAGCAGCGAGGTGCACTTGTCCCAGTCGGCGAGCTCCTCGGTTTCCAGATGCTCCGACCATCCGGGCAAGCCGGCGGTGTGGCTCATGAGGTGCCGGACCTCGACGCCCTCCTTTCCTCCCGCCGCGAACTCGGGCCAGTACTTCGCGACGGGTGCCGAGAAGTCGAGCTCGTCGCGGTCGGCCAGCATCAGTGCGCAGAGGAAGGTCATGGTCTTCGTGGTCGACCAGACGTTGGTGAGGGTGTCCCGCTCCCACGGGCGCGTGCGCTCCGAGTCGGCGAAGCCTCCCCAGATGTCGACGACCGGCTCGCCGTGCCAGAAGACGGCGACCGACGCGCCGACGTCGGCTCCGGCGTCGAGGCTCGAACCGAGCGTTGCGGCCACCGGGTCGAACCGCTCGTCCCAGGTCCCCTGGATGTCTGCCATCGGAGCCTCCTTCACCCGTCCCTCTCGATCTTCCCACGTGGTGCCGCGCCCGAACGAGGGGGCCACGCTCCCGGCCGTGCCGGAGCCGGTCACGGGTGGGGAGCCGAGCCGTTAGCCTGGGATGCCGTGGCAACGCCCTCCGGACACCACCTGACACGCGACACGTACGAGCGGTTGCAGGCGGAGCTCGACGATCTGACGACGAGAGGACGGGTCGAGATCGCGGCGGCCATCGAATCGGCGCGGGCGCTCGGCGACCTGTCGGAGAACGGTGACTACCACGCCGCGAAGGACGCACAGGGGAAGATGGAATCGCGGATCCGCCACCTCCAGGCACTGCTCAAGTCGGCCACCGTGGTGGACGGTGAACCGGTCGCCGACGGCCGGGTCCGCCCGGGCACGGTCGTCACCCTGCGCTACGACGGCGATCCCGAGGACGAGACGACGGACTTCTTCGTCGGCTCGATCGAGGAGCGCCAGGGCGACCTCACCGTCGTGTCCCCCGGATCGCCACTCGGCCAGGCGCTCGAGGGGCAGGCTGCGGGCGACGTCGTCGAGTACGCGGCCCCCGGCGGCACCCTGCGGGTCGAGATCGTCGACGTCGCCGGCTGAGCCATGGCCGACGCACCCCGCACACTGTCCGAGAAGGTCTGGGACCGCCACGTCGTCCACCGTGGCGACCAGGACGAGCCCGACGTCCTGTTCATCGACCTCCACCTGGTCCACGAGGTCACCTCGCCACAGGCTTTCGACGGACTCCGCCTGGCCGGCCGCGGGGTGCATCGCCCCGACCTGACGATCGCCACCGCCGACCACAACGTGCCGACGACCGACATCGACAAGCCGGTGGCGGACCCCATCTCCGCCAAACAGCTGGAGGTGCTGGCCGCGAACTGCGCGGAGTTCGGGATCACCTGCTACCCCATGGGCGACGCGAACCAGGGCATCGTGCACATCATCGGTCCCGAGCAGGGGCTCACCCAGCCCGGAATGACGGTGGTCTGCGGCGACAGCCACACCTCGACGCACGGTGCGTTCGGCGCGATCGCCTTCGGCATCGGCACGAGCGAGGTCGAGCACGTCCTGGCGACCCAGACGCTGCCCCAGCGGCGGCCGGCCACCATGGCGGTCGTCGTGGACGGCGAGCTGCCCTCCGGAGTCACCGCGAAGGACCTCGTGCTCGCGGTGATCGGCAGGATCGGCACCGCGGGCGGGATCGGTCATGTCATCGAGTACCGAGGATCGGCGGTGCGCGGCCTCTCCATGGAAGGCCGGATGACCGTGTGCAACATGTCGATCGAGGCGGGCGCCCGCGCCGGCATGATCGCGCCCGACGACACGACCTTCGCGTACCTCGAGGGCCGCGACCACGCTCCGAAGGGGGCGGCCTGGGAGGAGGCGCTCGCGGTCTGGCGCTCCCTTCCGACCGATCCGGACGCGACCTTCGACCGGCAGGTCTCTCTCGACGCCACCTCCCTCGCTCCCTACGTGACCTGGGGCACCAACCCCGCGCAGGTGGCACCCATCGACGGCTCGGTCCCCTCGCCCGACTCCTTCGCCGAGCCGGCCGAACGGGAGGCGGCACGGCGTGCGCTCGACTACATGGACCTCGCGCCCGGTACCGCGCTGCGTGAGATCATGGTCGACACGGTCTTCATCGGATCCTGCACCAACGGGAGGATCGAGGACTTGCGGGCCGCGGCCTCCGTGCTCGACGGTCGGCGCATCAGGCCGGGGCTGCGCGCGCTGGTGGTTCCGGGTTCGCACCGGGTCAAGGCGCAGGCGGAGTCAGAGGGCCTCGACGCGGTGTTCACCGCCGCGGGATTCGACTGGCGGGAGCCCGGGTGCTCGATGTGCCTCGCGATGAACCCCGACAAGCTCGAGCCCGGCGAGCGGGCCGCGTCGACCTCCAACCGAAACTTCGAGGGTCGCCAGGGGCGCGGCGGCAGGACCCATCTGGTGTCGCCGGCGGTCGCTGCGGCGACCGCGGTGGCGGGCAGGCTGACCGCGCCCGGGGAGTTGGACTAGTGCGCGCGGTCCGGGCGGTGTCGGGTCGCGCAGTCCCCCTCGACCGCTCCGACGTCGACACCGACCAGATCATCCCCTCTGACTGGCTGAAGCGTGTCGAACGCACCGGTTTCGGCGCGGGCCTGTTCGCGGAGTGGCGCGACGATCGCGACTTCGTGCTCAACGACCCGGCCTTTGCCGGCGCGAACATCCTCGTCGCGGGGCCCAACTTCGGAACCGGCTCGTCGCGGAGCACGCGGTCTGGGCGTTGCAGGACTACGGGTTCGAGGCGGTGGTCTCCCCGAGGTTCGCCGACATCTTCCGCAACAACTGCACGAAGGCCGGGCTCGTGCCGGTGCAGGTCGAGCCGGAGATCGGGCGGGCGCTGCTCGAGGCGGTGAAGGCCGACCCTTCCCTCGAGTTGACCATCGACCTCGAGCGGACGACCCTCGAAGCGCCGGCGGCGGGTATCGACGCCACCTTCCCCCTCGACGAGTTCACCCAAGCCAGGTTGGTCAACGGCTGGGACGACATCGGGCTCACCCTCCGTTACGAGGAAGAGATCCGCGCCTACGAGGCGACACGGCCCTCGTGGCTGCCGACCACCGGCTGAGTTCGGCGACCGAATCCGACCTCGTCAGTCCCCGCGGATCTTCGTTCCGGCCGGACAGCAGTGCCCGCCGGGTCCCCGGCGCCGACTACCACGAGGGGCAGGGGGGCAGCCAGCGTCGGGGGACCCGGTGGATGATGAGCTGCGAAGTCAGCTCCGCTCGCAGCTGCGATCTTGGCTCCGCATCGGTGCCCGCCCGGAGTAGGACGACTCCGGCACCGAGCGCGACGGTACACGACGGTTGCGCGTCAAGCGGGGATCCGCAGGCTCCGACTTCCTACAGGCGGCCTGCGACTGTGCACGCACCGTTCCGACCCCCTCCTATGCCCGCCTCGCGGATCTGACCAGTGGCCGCCGGCGGACCGCCACACTTCTCCGCCCAACCTCGACGCGGCCACTCGGCTGCCGGGGTCATGCTAGGTCCCCGCGGAGGGCCGGTCAATCGTCCCGGCACAGGGGAGATGCGGGGCGAATTCGCACGGTTCGTCGTCGGGGACGACCCGGACCTGGTCGTTTCATGGGACCGTCAGGTTGAGCGGGCAGAGTGTGGGGCGATGTCCGGACTCCCACCCCCGCCGTCGTCCCGCCGCGCCGGCCTCGACTCGGGGTTCGAGCCGCGCCGTCGGGAGGTCGGGCCGCGCCGTCGGGAGGTCGAGCCGCGCCGTCGGGAGGTCGAGCCGCGCCGTCGGGAGGTCGGGCCGCGCCGGCTCGTAGTCGCCCAACAGCACTCCTCGGAGGAGGGGACCGAGGCCAACGCCCGCCTGACCGGCTTGACGGCCGTGGTGCTGCTCGTGCTCCTCGCGGCCGAGGGCGTCACGCTTCTCAAGATCCATTCGCTGCTCACGCCACACGTCTTCATCGGGATGCTGGTGCTCCCCCCGGTGCTCCTCAAGATGGGCAGCACCGGGTGGCGGATCGCCCGCTACTACCTCGGCGCACCCGCCTACCGGAGGAGGGGTCCCCCACCCCTCGTGATGCGCCTGCTCGGGCCGGTCGTCGTGCTCCTGACCGTGGTGATGTTCGCGTCCGGCGTCGCCCTGATGCTGGTACCGACGTCCGGCCGCAGCCAGATGCTCTTCGTGCACAAAGCCAGCTTCGTCCTCTGGTTCGGGGCGATGACCATCCACGTCCTCGGGCATCTGGTCGACACCGCACAGCTTGCTCCCGCCGACTTCGTGGCCCGAACGCGCCGGCAGGTGCGCGGTGCCGGCGCCAGGCTGTGGGCGCTCGCCCTGAGCCTGGTCCTCGGGGTGGTCCTCGGTATCGTGATGCTGCCGACCATCTCCACGTGGCTGGCGACGGGCGGTGTCACCCGGGGAGGCTGACCCAGGCCGATGAGCGGCGACATGCGGTGAGAGTGCTGGTGGCCGAGGACGACCCCGGGCTGCGTTCCGTGCTCGAGCGCGGCCTGCGCGAACAGGGGTACGTGGTCGATACCGTGGTCGACGGAGCGGACGCGCTCTCCTATCTGCGCTCCTATACCTACGAGGTGGCCGTCCTCGACTGGCGGATGCCCAAGCAGAGCGGCGTCGAGGTCATCCGCGCGATGCGGGCACGGGGCGACCGCACCCCCGTGCTCATGCTGACTGCGCGTGACGCCACCGAGGACCGGGTGGAGGGCCTCAACCAGGGGGCCGACGACTATCTGGTCAAGCCGTTCTCCTTCGCCGAGCTCGTCGCCCGCCTCTCCGCCCTCCAGCGGCGCCCGGCGCTGGCCGTCGACCCGCAGGTCGAGTGCGGTGACATCGCCTTCGACCCCGCGACCCGCCAGGTGACCGTCGACGGCGGGCCGGTCGTGCTCACCGCCATCGAGACCGGATTGGTCGAACTGCTGCTGCGCCGCTCCCCTGCGGTGGTCAACCGCCGGACCATCGCGGTCCAGGTCTGGGAGGACGAGGCGGACGCGGTCGGATCCAACACCATCGACGTCCACGTGGGCCGCCTGCGTGCCAAGCTCGCTGCCGCCTCGGCCCGCATCGAGACGGTCCGCGGCGTCGGCTATCGGCTGGTCCCAGGATGATCGGTCGCCGCGACCGTTCACAGAGAGGATCGAGCGCGTCCAGCCGCGCGCGCCGGCCTCGGTGGGCGCACGCCGCCAAGGTGGCGACCGGGGCGACCGCGGTGGTGGCCGCTGCGGCGATCGTGATCGCGTTCGTGGTCAACCACATGCTGCTCGACCACCTGAGCGGCGAGGCGGACAGCCGTCTGTCGGAACGGCTCTCCAGCGCCGCAGCGCAGGTCTACCGCCCGGCGGGGCAGGGCAGCATCCCTCACGAGACCGACCTCGACGACGCGCCGATCTTCGTGTGGGCGGTCTCGTCGAGCGGCGCGGTGACCTCCTCGACGAACAACGCCCCACCACTGCCCTCCCGTCACTGGACGGCCGGGCCGACGACCCTCCCGATGGACGGCTCCACCTTCCGCCTCCGCGCACAGCCGGAGAAGGGAGGCTGGCTGGTGGCGGGCGAGAGCGTGGTCAAGGTCGACCAGGCACGCAACGAGCTGCTGCTCGTCGAAGCCCTGCTCGGTGCGCTCCTGCTGCTCGTGACCTTCTCCGGCTCGTTCGTCGTCGGACTGCGGGCGTCGGCTCCGATCGAAGAGATCCGCCGGCGCCAGTCCGAGTTCACCGCGGACGCCTCCCACGAGCTGCGGACGCCGCTCAGCGTCATCGAAGCCGAGGTCGACCTCGCGCTCAGCCGCGAGCGCGACGCGCGCAGCTACCAGACGACCCTCCGCCGGGTCTCCTCCGAAAGCGGCCGTCTCCGGGCGATCGTCGACGACCTCCTCTGGCTCGCCCGGGCGGACGGGGGTCCGCCGGAGAGCAGCGTCGAAGAGATCGTCGACGTCGCGGCGGTCGGGGAGGCCTGCGCCGCGCGCTTCGCCGCCGTTGCCAACGCAGCCGGTGTCCGGCTCTCCTGCCACGGGGACGGCAGCGCCACCATCCGCGCGGACGGCGAGTCGATCGACCGGCTGGTGAGCGTGCTGCTCGACAACGCCTGCCGGTATGCGGGGTCCGGCGGTTCCGTCGAGCTGTGGGTGGAGCACGGATCGGGTCAGGTCACCCTCACCGTCGACGACTCAGGACCGGGCATCCCCCAAGAGCAGCGCCAACTGGTCCTCGACCGGTTCCACCGCGTCGACGACCGGCCGGGTGGGACCGGCCTCGGGCTGGCGATCGCCGACGCGGTGGTGCGCAATACCGGTGGCACCTGGTCGATCGGGCGCGCCCCGCTCGGCGGTGCCCGGATGTCGGTCAGCTGGAGGACGGCGTCGGTCCACCCCTCCGAGGCGTCGCTCGAGCCGGTGGTCACCTGAGCGACCTGGAGCTGTGCCCTGCCTGCCAGCGGTCGCTCAGGCCATCCAAGGCTCTGACCAGCGGGTTTCTTCACCTTTTCTTAGCCATGCTTCATGTTGATGTCAGAAACGGGCCATACCCTGGTCGTTGATGATCACCGCCCGACAGCCCGGCGGCGCCCGGCAACCTACACGCCGTCCCACCCGAAAAGACCCGACCCGGGCCGCGCGCCTCCAGCGTGACGCCGCCTTCGAGCGATCCCGCTCGATCACCAAGGGGATCGCAGTCGCCTCGGTCGCGGCGATGGCCGGGTTGGCCGCCTACGTGAGCCATGCCTTCCCGGGCCACTCGTCGACGCCCACCGGCTCCACGTCGGGGACCTCCACCAACTCCGCCGGGAGCGGGGCGACGTCGACCGGGTCCTCCTCGAGCGGGGGCTCCACGGGCAGCGGGTCGTCGATCTCCGCGCCGGCGAACAACCCGTCGTCGTCGTACCAGCAGGCCCCCGTGGTCAGCGGCTCGAGTTGAGCACGGCGACGGAGATCCCTTCGACGACCGGGGCGCTCTACCGCACCTCCATCTGGTCGACACGGGTCGATCTGATCGTCACCGATCCCGGCGTGCTCGTCGGCGCGACCCATCTCCTCCACGAGGAGCTCGAACGGGTCGACCAGGTCGCGAGCCGCTTCCGGGCCGACTCGGAGATCGAGACGCTCCACCGTGCGGCGCGTGCCGGTCACCGCGTGCGGGTGTCGGCCGAGCTGCTCGATGCGGTCGACATCGCCTGCCGCGCCGCCGCGTCGACCGACGGTGCCGTCGATCCGACCGTCGGAGCCGCACTCTGCGCGATCGGCTACGACCGCGACTTCTCGCTGGTCGCGGAGGGGCGGCCGGGAACGCTCCCCGACCCGCAGCCGGTGCCCGGGTGGCAGTCGGTGGTCGTCGACCACGACGACGCGACGATCACCATGCCGGCCGGGACGCTCCTCGACCTCGGCGCAACCGCCAAGGCCTGGGCCGCGGACCGGGCGGCCTCCGCCGTCGCGCGACGGCTGGGTTGCGGCGTACTGGTCTCCCTCGGCGGCGATCTGGCGGTGGAGGGTGCGCCCGAGGCCGGATTCACCGTCGGGATTGCGGACGTCTGCGGCGATCCCGCTGCACCGGTCGCCGTGTCGGTGCACTCGGGTGGGCTCGCGACCTCGGGGATCGGGAACCGCAACTGGCTGCTCGGCGAGCACCGGGTGCACCACCTGGTGGATCCCTCCACCAGCCTGCCGGTGGACGCACCCTGGCGGACAGTCACCGTGGCCGCCGCGTCCTGCGTCGACGCGAACACGGCGTCGACCGCGGCGATGGTGAAGGGCCGGGACGCGCCGACCTGGCTCGAGGCCCGTCGCCTGCCCGCCCGTCTGGTCGCCCGCGACGGCACGGTGCAGACGGTCGGGGGCTGGCCCGACGACCCACGCGATGCCCCCGGCCATGCCGCGGAGCTCCACCTCTCATGACCGGCACGACCACGCTGGTCGCCAGCGCGGCCAGCTCGAAGGCGCTGTGGTACCTCACCCGCTCGACCGGGCTCGTCGCGCTGATCCTGCTCACCGCGACCGTGGTGGTCGGAGTCGTGGCTTCCGTGGGGTGGACGACCGACCGGTGGCCGCGCTTCCTCTCGCAGAGCATCCACCGCAACCTGTCCCTCTTCTGCCTGGCGTTCGTCGGAGTGCACGTGGTGACGACGGTGAGCGACGGGTTCGTCCCCATCGGGTTCGCGGCGGCGTTCATCCCGTTCCAGACCGCGTACCGGCCCCTCTACGTGAGCCTCGGCGCGCTGACCCTCGACCTGATGCTGGCGGTGCTCGTGACGAGCGCCCTGCGGCGCCGGATCGGCTTCGCATCGTGGCGCTTCGTCCACTGGCTCTCCTACCTGTGCTGGCCGATCGCGATGGTGCACGGCCTGGGGAGCGGGTCGGACACCACCCAGTCGGTCGTCGTCTTCGTCGACGTCCTCTGCATGGCGGCCGTGGCGGGTGTGGTGGTGTGGCGTCTCGCCACCGGCCGGACCTTCCCCGTCGGCCGGCGTGCCGCGGCGGGAATCGGCGCCGCCGCCATGGCGCTCGTGATCGTGGTCTTCGCCATGGCCGGCCCGCTCCGCCCCGGCTGGTCCCGTCGGGCCGGGACCTCGAGCGCGCTCCTCAGCGAGCTGGCCCGCAAGACCGCGGCCGCCAACGCCTCGGGCACCTCCTCGACGACCACGACCACTTCGGGGTCCTCGGGATCGGGGTCCTCGGGTTCCGGATCGTCGGCCTCGGGTCCGGTGCCTTCGGCGCCGTTCAGCGTCGGCGTCGCGGGATCGCAGTCGGATTCGACGCTCGGCAACGGTGACGTGCAGGTCACCCTCACGATGCACCTCCAGAACTCGTCGTCGACGCCGCTGACCGTGGTGCTCACCGGCACCGCGGCCCAGGGGGGCGGGGTGGCCATGTCGTCGGGCACGGTGACCTTCGGTCCCGACTCGGGCCAGGTGACCTCGTTGAACGGCGGTACGATCGGGGCCACCGTCAACGCGTCCACGCCGCTCCAGCTGGTCATCTCGCTCAACGTCGACCAGAACACGGGAGCGCTCTCGGGCACGGTCAACGGGTCGACCGGGTCCGGCGGAGGCCGGGACCGATGACCGTGCCCTCCCTCGCCGGTGCCGAGGAGCGTCGCCGCGGGACCCGGCGGGCGGCGGTCGCCGCGCCCGGCGGCCCGGACCGGCTCCTCGCGGGCGTGCGGCCCGACGGCACGGCCGTCGGCCTCGACGAGCACCTCGACCGTTTCGGTCCGCTCCCCCATCCGAAGGAGGCGGCCTTCCTCGACGAGCTCGACCGCAGCGGCCTCCGCGGCCACGGAGGTGCTTGGTTCCCGGTGGGGACCAAGTGGCGTTCGGTGAAGCGGGGCCTGCGCGGCGCGGTCGTGGTCGCCAATGCGGCAGAGGGCGAACCCGCGAGCGGCAAGGACCGCATGCTCGTGCACCAGCAGACCCACCTCGTCCTCGACGGTGCGGTCCTCGCCGCCCAGACCCTCGGCGCGTCCCAGGTCTACGTCCACGTCCCCGCCGGGGCGGTGGGGGTGGTGGACCGCGCGATCGACGAACGGCGCCGCTTCGGCCTCGACAGCTGCACGGTCGAGACCGTCGTCGCCCCCGACCGCTTCCTCGCAGGCCAGGAGACGGCGGTCGTGAGCACCATCAGCGGTCGCAGGCCGGCCACGCCGACGTTCGCCGGTTTCCGCACGATCCGCGAGCAGGGGGTGGGCGGTCGACCGACCCTCGTCCAGAACGTCGAGACCCTGGCCCACGCCGCCCTCGTCGCGCGCTTCGGCTCCGCATGGTTCCGCAGCGTCGGCACGACCGAGTCGCCTGGCACCGCGCTGCTGACGGTCACGGGGCGCTGGCCCGATCCGCGGATCGTCGAGGCACCGCTCGGCATTCCGCTCGCGGCCGCGCTGCAGCTGCGACCGGACGAAGCGCGCGGCATCCAAGGCGTTCTGCTCGGTGGCTACGGCGGTGGATGGGTCACGACCGGCGAGGCGATGTCGATGTCCCTCACCGAGGAAGCGGCGCGAGCACTCGGCTCCTCGATCGGGGCGGGCGTGGTCGCCCTCGTCCCGAGCGACCTCTGCCCGCTCGCCGAGGTGAGCCGCGTCGTCAACTACCTCGAAGGCGAAGGGGCGGGGCAGTGCGGCCCGTGTGTCAACGGTCTGTCGGCGATCGCGCGACGCGATGGACCAGCTCGCGTTCCGCCCGAACCGGCTGCGCGGCGGCCTCGCGGGAATCCCCACCCTCTGCGAGCTCGTCGAGGGCCGTGGCGCCTGCCGCCATCCCGACGGCGTCGCGCGGTTCGTGCGCACCGCGCTCAGGGTCTTCGGCGACCACGCCGCCGTCCACCTCCAGCGCGGCGCCTGCCGTCCGGCCGCGCCGCCCTTCCTGCCGCTTCCCCGTACGGGTCCGAGGAGGACGGGATGACCAAGCGGCCGGGCTTCTCCCTCGTGGTCGACCCGATCGCCTGCGACGGGCACGGCGTCTGTGCGGAGCTGTTCCCCGAGGGCATCCGGCTCGACCCGTGGGGATTCCCGATCATGCCGTCGGACGAGATCCCACAGCGGCCTGCTCGACCACGCCGAACGGGCGGCCGCCAGCTGCCCGCGCCTTGCGCTCGCCCTGGTCGAACGGCGCGGGCTGAGCGCTTCGCCGACCAAGACGGGCCGCCTATCGTGGCGCCGATGAGAACGGTGCTCGGATGGTCGCTGCGCCTGGCGGTCCTCGCGCTGGTCCTCGCAGCGCTCGGGCGGCTGCTCCGATCTCGTGGGGCACAGCCAGAGGGCGGGCTCTTCCCGTCGATCGTCGGCGACACGTGGCCGCCGGTCCCGCCCAACCCCGATCGCGAGGCCTGAGATCCCGAGCCCGGCGCGATACGACCGGATCGGGGTCGGTTACCGTGCCGGCCGACGGACCGACCCGTCGTGGGCAGCAGCGATCACCGCAGCGCTCGGGGACGCGGTGCCCGTGCTCAACGTCGGGGCCGGCGCCGGCTCCTACGAGCCCGACCGACCGGCCAATCGTCGCCGTCGAACCCTCGGCGGTGATGATCCTCCAGCGGTCGCCGGCCGCAGCCCCCGCCCTCCAGGGGGTCGCCGAGCAGCTGCCTGTCGCGGACGGGGCCTTCGGCGCGGTGCTCGCGGTGCTCACCACCCATCACTGGGTCGACGAACCGGGCGGGCTCGCCGAGCTGTCCCGGGTCGCACCACGCCGGATCGTCCTCACCTTCGACCCGGCCGTGCACGCCGACCAGTGGATCGTGCGCGACTACGTGCCCGAGATCGCCGCCTTCGACGCCCACCGCCCTCCCTTCGCCGAGGTGGTTACGGCCCTCGGTGCCGACGTCACGGTGCTGCCGGTCACCCGCGCCTTCGAGGACGGCGTGCTGGGGGCCTTCTGGTGCCGCCCCTACGCCTACCTCGACCCGGAGGTGAGGGCGCACATGTCCGGCTTCGCCCGACTCGACCCTGCGATCGTCGACCGCGGGATCGGCCGGCTCCGCGACGACCTCGCGAGCGGCGCGTGGGACGACCGCTACGGTTCGACGGCGGCGCTCGACGAATTCGACGCCGGGTTCCGCCTGCTCGTCTCCGACGAGCTCCGCTGAGCGGTCTCGCTGTCGGCCGGGCGGTCTCGCTGTCGGCCGGGCGTTCTCGCTGTCGGCCGGGCGTTCTGCCGGCCGCCCACCGGGTGCCGGGCCGGTCAGCCGGGGTCGAGGGACCAGGCCGAGACGTGCTCGCAGCGTCCGACCTGGACGGAGTACTCGAGGTAGAACTCGTCCCGCCCGCGCTGCTGGGCCTCGCACGTGGCGCGGGTCCTCCCGCCACGCACGCTGCGCGTCGGGCGTCGCGAAGGTGATGAGCGACACGTGCTCCCCGTCCGCTGCGGTCGAAGGACTTGAAGTCGACGAAGCCGGGCATGGCCCGGGCGGCGGCCTCCATCGCCTGGGCACGTCGACAGGTAGGCGCCTTCGGACCCCGCCCGTCGGCGCGAGCGGAAGACCGTGACGACCTGGCCCTCGTGGAAGACGTCGGATCGGCCGCCCGTCGGTCACCGCTCGATCGCCAGCTCGATCGTGTGCACGTCGCTGATGCCGGGCGCGTCACGCAGACGGGCGAGCGCGTCGGCGGGGACCGTCCGATCGGTCGAGAGCACCATGAGCGCGGTGTGGCCGGAGGCCGACGGTCCGACCGCCATCGAGGAGATCGACACGCCTGCCTCCCCGATGACCGTTCCGACCACCCCGATCATGCCCGGCCGGTCGTCGTTGCGGACGACGGCCATCTGCGGAGCCGGCGGCACCTCGACCGCATGGTCGTCCATCATCACGAGATGCGGCTCGCTGCGTGGACCGGTGAGGGTGCCGGCGACCGAGTGGCCCCCGCCTCGGACGGTGATGAGGTTCACGTAGTCGTGCGCGGTCACCGTCGACGTCTCGCGGACCTCGAGGCCGCGCTCGTCGGCGAGCTGGGGTGCGTTGACGTACGAGACCGGATCCTCGGTGGCCATGGCGAAGACGCCCTTCAGGACCGAGAGGCCGAGGATGTCGGTGCCGGCGCCGGCCAGCCCGCCCTGGTACTCGATCTCGAGCGAGTCGGGCAGACCGTCGTTCAGACAGGAGAGGATCCGGCCGAGCTGCTCGGCGAGCCCCATGAACGGACGGACCGTCTCGGAGACGTCAGCCGCCGCGACGTTGACCGCGAAGGGCACGAAATCGCCGTCGAGGGCGAGGATCACCTGTTCGGCGATGGTGACGCCCGCCTTGTCCTGCGCCTCGGTGGTCGAAGCCCCGAGATGGGGCGCGACCACCACCGACGGCAGCTCGAAGAGCGGGGACTCGGTGGTGGGCTCCTTGGCGAAGACGTCGAGTCCGGCTCCCTGGACGTTGCCCGACCGGATCGCGTCGGCGAGCGCGTCCTCGTCGACGATGCCCCCGCGGGCGGTGTTGACGATCCGTAGGCCGGGCTTGGCCTTCGCCAGCAGGTCCTTGCCGATCAGCCCGAGCGTCTCGGCGTTCTTCGGAAGGTGGACGGTGACGAAGTCCGAGGTCGGCCATCAGCTCCTCGAGCGCGCATGAGGTCGACCCCCATGTGCTGGCACGCTCCACCGACACGTAGGGGTCGAAGGCGACCAGCCGCATCCCGAACGCGAGCGCCCGCTGCGCGACGAGCGCGCCGACCCGACCCAGCCCGACGATGCCGAGCGTCTTGCCGTGAAGCTCGACGCCCTCCCACTTCGAGCGCTCCCATTTGCCTGCGACGAGGGCGGCATGCGCCTGGGGGATGTTGCGCGCCTGGGCGAGGAGCAGCGCCATCGCCTGCTCGGCCGCCGAGAGGATATTCGACTGCGGTGCATTGACGACCATCACGCCGCGCTGGGTGGCCGCGGCGACGTCCACGTTGTCGAGCCCGATGCCGGCCCTGCCGACGACGACCAGATCGGTGCCGGCGGCCAACACCTCGGCGGTGACGGTGGTCGCCGAACGGATGACGAGCGCCTGCGCGCCGGCCACCGCGGCAACCAGCTCTTCCGGCGAGAGACCCAGCCTGACGTCCACCTCGTGGCCCGCCTCCTCCAGGCGGTCGAGCCCGGCTGGCGCCAGCTGTTCGGTCACGAGCACCCTAGCCATGGGTTTCCTTTCTGTCGGTGCGAAGAGATCTGTCGATGGTGACCGCTCCGCCGATTCGGGACACTGTCGCAGTCCGACCGGGCGGGCACGGCGCGGGACCCACGGTCGCGACCGCGCGCAGGCAGTCGGGCGCCCTCACGCGGCGTCGCTGAACAGCTTGGCGAGCCTCGACAGCCCCTCGACCATGTCCTCGTCGGCCATCGCGTAGGAGAGGCGGAAGTACCCCGGAGCTCCGAACGCCTCGCCGGGAACCACCGCGACCCGTGCGTGTTCGATGGCCAGCTCTGCGAGCTCGGTGGTCGAACCCGCTCTGCTGCCGCCGATGTCGCGGCCGAGCAGATCGCCGACTGCGGGGAACGCGTAGAAGGCGCCCTCGGGCAGCGGGCAGGTGACCCCGTCGATCTCGTTGAGCATGCTGTACATGGTCCGGCGCCGCCGGTCGAAGGACCGGCGCATCTCCGCGACCGCCCGCAGGTCGCCGGAGACCGCGGCGAGTGCCGCCCGCTGCGAGACGTTCGCCACGTTGGAGGTCGTGTGCGACTGCAGGTTGGTAGCGGCGCCGACCACGTCACTCGGCCCGATCATCCAACCGACCCGCCATCCGGTCATCGCGTAGGTCTTCGCCACCCCGTTGACCACGATGCACCGGTCGGTGAGCTCGGGGACGACCACCGGCATGGAGTGATGCTCGACGCCGTCGTAGACGAGGTGCTCGTAGATCTCGTCGGTCACCACCCACAGACCCTGCTCCGCGGCCCATCGCCCGATCGCCTCGATCTCCCCGCGGGGGTAGACCGCACCCGTCGGGTTGGAGGGCGAGACGAAGAGCAGCACCTTGGTGCGCGGCGTCCTGGCGGCCTCGAGCTGGTCCACCGATACTCGAAACCCCTGTTCGATGCCGGCCTCGACGACGACCGGAACGCCGCCGGCCAGCGCGATGGACTCCGGATAGGTCGTCCAGTAGGGCGCCAGGACCAGGACCTCGTCGCCGGGATCGCAGAGGACGGCGAAGGCGTTCGCCACGGCTTGCTTCCCGCCGTTGGTGACGAGAACCTGGGACGCGGCGACCTCGAGACCCGAGTCGCGGCAGCGTCTTGGCGGCGAGCGCCTCCCGCAGCTCGGGGAGACCGGCCGTCGGCGTGTACTTGTGGTTGCGAGGGTCGCGGCAGGCGGCTTCGGCGGCCGCCACGATGTGCTCCGGTGTAGGAAAGTCGGGCTCCCCGGCGCCGAAGCCGATCACGTTCTCCCCTGTGCCCGCAACGCCTTTGCCCGGGCGTCGACGGCCAGGGTGGCGGAGGGAGCTACTGCGCCGACGCGCGCCGAAACCCGCCCGCCGGTCATGGCAACGGACGGGCACGGCCGCGTCGGGCCGGGCCGGTTTCGGTCGGGGATACCACGGTGCCATGATTCCATATGTGACCGATACCCCCGACATCGAGATCCCTCGGAACCTGCTGCCCGCGGACGGTCGATTCGGCTCGGGCCCGTCGAAGGTTCGACCCGAAGCCGTCGACGCCCTCGCCTCGGCCGCCGGGACCTACCTCGGCACCAGCCACCGCCAACGAACGGTGAAGTCCGTCGTGGGGAGCCTGAGGGAGGGCCTTCGGGAGCTCTTCTCGCTCCCGGACGGCTACGAGGTCGCCCTCGGCAACGGCGGCACCACCTGCTTCTGGGACGCGGCGAGCTTCTGCCTCATCGAGCGCAAGAGTCAGCACCTGAGCTTCGGCGAGTTCTCGTCCAAGTTCGCGACGGCAGTCAGCCGACGCGCCGCACCTGGCGGAGCCCGAGGTCATCAGCTCGCCGGTCGGCACCCGTCCCGATCCGTGGCCCGGGAGGAGGTGGACCTGTACGCACTGACCCACAACGAGACCTCGACCGGGGTGATGATGCCGATCGCCCGGCCCAAGGGGGCCAAGTCGCCGGAAGAGGGCGCGGGCCTCGTCGCCGTCGACGCAACCTCGGGTGCCGGCGGCCTGCGGGTCGACCCAACCGAGTTCGACGCCTACTACTTCGCGCCCCAGAAGTGCTTCGGCTCCGACGGGGGGCTCTGGGTGGCGCTGCTCTCGCCCGCCGCACAGGAGCGCATCGCCCGGATCGCCGAGACGGGTCGATGGGTGCCGGCCTCGATCGACCTGACGATCGCGCTCGAGAACTCGAAGCTGGACCAGACCTACAACACGCCGGCGCTGGCCACGATCTTCCTCTTCGACCACCAGGTCAGCTGGTTCAACAAGCAGGGAGGGCTCGATTTCTCGACGGGGCGCTGCGACCGGTCGGCCGAGATCCTCTACACCTGGGCGGACAGCTCGGACTTCGCCACGCCATTCGTCACGGCGCCCCAAGATCGCAGCCACGTGGTCGGCACCATCGACCTCGACGCCTCGATCGACGCGGCCACCGTGGCGGCCGTCCTCCGCGCCAACGGAGTCGTCGATACCGAGCCCTACCGCAAGCTGGGCCGCAACCAGCTGCGGATCGCGCTCTTCCCGGCGATCGACCCCGAGGACGTCGCTGCACTCTGCGCCTGCGTGAACTACGTCGTGGGCGCCCTGACCGCCTGATCGGGCTCGCTCCGCCGGCTCCCGATCCGCTCGGGGCGCTCCGGCAGGAGCCCCTCTCACGACCGCACGCACGGCTCCGACCAGGGGCGACCGCCGCTGCCGGAGGACCTGCTCTCGGAGTGTTGGTCCGGCGCCATGACATCACCCGATGTATGTAAGATGATGTAAGGTGATGATAAGGTGATGTAAGGTGATGTCATCAAGCCGATGACATCACCTGATGTATGTGATGTCATGAGGGCCGGAGACGAAACCACGAGGTGACCCCTTCCCCCGGCCGCCGAGGCTGACACCGGGCATCCTCGACGGACCCTGATCAGGACCCCGTAGCCCTCCGGGGCGATCCACCCCCGCGCCTCTCAGGTCCCGCCAGCGTCTTCCCCGTCGACGACCCAGCGCGATCGCAGGTCCACGAGCCAGTCCGGAAGATCGATCGGCGGGTCGGGGAACGCGACCGCCCCTCGGAGCTCGAGCGCAGCCTCGAAGGACGCGGGGTCGTCGCCCCAGGAGCGGGGGTCGCCCATCATCACCTCGAGAGCACCACGCCCTCGGGGCCTGACACGAACGGCCCGAAGGCGGCGCCGAGCGGCAGTTCGATGTGGGTGCCCGGCAGGCAGTGTCGGTCTCCGCACCAGAGCTCACCGCTGACCACGAAGACGACGTGCGGACTGAAGTGCCCGTGGCGGCGGACGACCATCCCCGGGTCCCACGCGCGTAGAGGGAGAGGTACTGCGGGTCAGGAGAGAAGGCGAGCCACTTCTCCCACACCGAGGAGGTGGTCCCGTCCGCGTTCCGTATCGACTTGACCTGCTGCCAGGGCACGTCGGGATCGTCGAGGTGGCGGAAGACGGGCTCGAGCCCGGGCACCTTCACCCCTCCGTCCGTTCCGCGTCCACGCCCGCTTCCGCGTCCACGCCCGCTTCCGCGTCCACGCCCGCTTCCGCATTCACGCCCGCTTCCGCATTCACGCCCGCTTCCACGTCCACGCCCGCTTCCGCATCCACCGGGAGCCCCGTCACAGCGTCGACCTCGCGCACCGCCGGACCCGACCAGTGCTCAGCCGCCCGAGACGTCCTGGACCCGCTGCCGCCCCGCGGAGACGAAGGGCATCATGTCGCGAAGCTCGCGCGCCGACCTTCTCGATCGGGTGCTCGAGCCCCGCCTCGCGCAACTCCTTGAACCGTGGGCGGCCCTTGGCGTTCTCCTCGACCCACTCGGTTGCGAAGCTGCCGTCCTGGATCTCGCCGAGGATCCTCGACATCTCCTCACGGACCGCCTGGTTGATGACGCGCGGCCCGCGGGTGAGGTCGCCATACTCAGCGGTGTCCGAGATCGAATAGCGCATGCCCGCGATCCCCTGCTCGTACATGAGGTCGACGATGAGCTTGAGCTCGTGGAGGCACTCGAAGTAGGCGGACTCGGGCTGGTAACCGGCGCCGACGAGCGTCTCGTACCCGGCCTGCACGAGCGCGGTGAGCCCTCCGCAGAGCACCACCTGCTCGCCGAAGAGATCGGTCTCGGTCTCCTCGGCGAAGGTGGTGTCGAGCACCCCCGCACGGGTCGCGCCGATCGCGTGCGCATAGGAGAGGGCGAGGTCGTGTGCCTTGCCCGAGGGGTCGGCCGACACCGCGATGAGCGAGGGCACGCCCCCGCCCTCGGTGTAGGTGCGCCGGACGAGATGGCCCGGGCCCTTCGGTGCGACCATGGCCACGTCCACGTCGGCGGGAGGCTTGATCAGTCCGAAGCGGATGTTGAACCCGTGCGCGAAGAAGAGGGCGTCGCCAGGGCGCAGGGTCGGTGCGATCTCGGCCTCGTACACGGCCGCCTGCTCGGTGTCGGGAAGCAGGATCATGATCACGTCGGCCTCCGCCGCCGCGTCGGCGACGGTCAGCACGCGCAGTCCGGCCTCCTCCGCCTTCTTGCGAGACGGAGAGCCCTCACGGATCCCGACACGCACGTCGACACCGGACTCCGCAAGGTTGAGGGCGTGTGCGTGGCCCTGTGAGCCGTACCCGATCACCGCGACCTTGCGGTTCCCGATGAGGCTCGAGTCGGCGTCCTTCTCGTAGTAGAGCGTTGCCATGAGTTTCAACCTGCCTTGGTCTGGTCGGCGGGACGGAGGTGCGGGGTGGCACGAACGGCGCGGTCCAGCATAGGCAGGGCCACTCGCCCCGTTCTCTGCAGGTTGACGATCCCGTAGCCGCGGATGAGCTCTTCGAAGTCGTCGAGCTTTGCCGGTGCGCCCGCGAGCATCACCGTGAGCCGGTCGGGGCCCACGTCGACGATCTTCCCCTCGAAGACACCGACCAGCTGGATGATCTGGCCACGCGCGTCGGGGCCCGCCTCGACCGTCGCCAGCAGCAGCTCCCGCTCGCTCGACGCCGCGGGATCGAGCTCGGTGATCGACACCACCGGCACCAGCTTGTCGAGCTGTTTGATGATCTGCTCGAGCGGAGCCGACTCGACGTCGACGACGATCGTGATCCGGCTGAACCGCTCGTCGTCGGTCGGCGCGACCGCGAGGCTGAAGATGTTGTAGCCGCGGCGCGAGAACAGCCCCGCGACACGTGCGAGCACACCGGATTTGTTCTCGACGACGACGGTCAGGGTGTGATGCCGATGGTCTGCGCCGTAGACGCTCATCCGAGGCTCCTCTCGCGCGAGCGAGGGATCGACCACGATGTCGTCGTTCGAGGCACCGGCCGCGACCATCGGGTAGACCTTCTCGAACTCGTCGACACGGAAGTCGACCACGACCGGTCGGTCGTCGATGTCGTTCGCCTTGTCGATCGCGGCCGGCACTTCCTCGGGCGACTCGACGCGGATCCCGACGCAGCCCATTGCCTCCGCCCAGCCGACGTAGTCGGGGAGGTCGGGCGAGAGGTAGACCTCCGAATAGCGCTCCTCGTAGAACATCTCCTGCCACTGGCGCACCATGCCCAGGTAGGAGTTGTTGAGGATGGCCACCTTGACGGGGATGCGCTCCGAGCTCGCGGTGACCAGCTCCTGGGCGGTCATCTGGAAGCAGCCGTCGCCGTCCACCGCCCAGACCATCCGGCCCGGGCGACCGACCTTGGCGCCGATCGAGGCGGGAACCGCGAAGCCCATGGTTCCGAGTCCGCCCGAGTTCACCCAGGTGTAGGGATAGTCGAACCGCCACCACTGCGAGGCGAACATCTGGTGCTGGCCGACGCCCGCCGCCACGATCGTGTCATCGGGCGTCGCGTCGCGGAGCGTCTCGAGCACGAACTGGGGCTTCAGAGCGCCCGAGTCGTGCGACTGCTCGTAGACGAGTGGGTACCGCTCCTGCCATTGCCCGAGCTGCGCACGCCAGGGGGCGAGCCGATCCCGGGGGTGGGCGGCGGCCTCCGAGCCGGCGACCGGAGGGGCGCCGGCGGGTGCCGCGGACGGAGGTCCGCCGGAAGAGGCCCGGGTGGTCCCCGAATGCGGCAGCCCGAGGGCGTCGAGCGCGGCGAGGAGCTCCTCGATGACCATGCGGCAGTCGCCGGCGATGGCGACATCGGCGTGGCGCACCTTGTTGAGCTCGGCCGGATCGATGTCGACGTGGACGATCTTCGCGTCCGGGGCGAAGGCGTCGATCCGTCCGGTGACCCGGTCGTCGAAGCGGCTGCCGAGCGCGACCAGCAGGTCCGACCGCTGCATCGCGGTGACGGCGGTGTAGTTGCCGTGCATGCCGGGCATACCGAGGCAGAGCGGGTGCGAGTCGGGGAAGCAGCCGCGGGCCATCAGCGTGGTGACCACCGGGATCCCCGTCCGCTCGGCGAGCTCGCGCAGCGCCTCGGCGGCCCGTGCCTTGAGGATCCCGCCCCCCGCGTAGATCACCGGGCGCTCGGCCGCGAGGATCATCCGGGCCGCATCGCGCACCAGCTCGGGATCGCCCTCGGCGATCGGGTCGTAGCCGGGGAGGTCGAGGTCGGCCGGTTCGGGCCAGTACCACTCCATGGGCTTCACCGCGACGTCCTTCGGGATGTCCACGAGGACCGGGCCGGGACGCCCGGTGGTCGCCACGTGGAAGGCCTCGGCCACGACGCGGGGGATGTCGGCGCCGTCGGTGATCAACCAGTTGTGCTTGGTGATCCCCATGGTGATGCCGGTGATGTCGCTTTCTTGGAAGGCGTCGGTCCCGATCGAGGTGGTGGCGACCTGACCGGTGATCACCACGAGCGGGATCGAGTCCATGTGCGCGTCCGCGAGCGGGGTGACCACGTTGGTCGCTCCCGGCCCGCTGGTGACCATCGCCACCCCGGGCCGTCCGGTGACCTGGGCGTAGCCCTCGGCCATGTGGCCGGCCCCCTGCTCGTGGCGCACCAGGATGTGGCGGATCGAGGAGTCGATGATCGGGTCGTAGACCGGCAGGATGGCGCCCCCGGGCAGGCCGAACATCACCTCGACCTGCTGCATCTCGAGGCTCTTGATCAGTGCCTGGGCTCCGGTGAGTTCCATGGGTGCTCCTGTGGGTGTCGGCGTCTGTCCGGTCGGTCGGTCGGGTCTGGTCGGCGGGTCTGGTCGGGTCTCGGCGGGTCTGGTCGGGTCTGGTCGGGTCGGGTCTGGTCTGGTCGGGCGGATCGTGTCGGATTCGTGCGGGTACACGAAAACGACCTCCCGTCTGGGAGGTCGTGAGGCGCACGCGGCGAGAGAGGCGTCGCGTGCGCTACGAGACGAGTACCAGGGTGGTGAGGCGGATACCGGTACGCATGGTCCGGCCATTGTGGCACGGCGGGGCCTGCCCTTTCAAGCAGTCCCTGCGGTCTCGGGGCACCCGCTTACGTTCGGCCCGGGGCCCACGTCCTCGTCCGGTGCCCGGCGCCTTCGATCACGAAGTAGCCCACCTCGGTGACGTCGACCGCGAAGAGGTGGAACTCGTCGCCCTCGGGGCGCCAGCCGATCTTCTCCTCGAGCGCCACGCAGTACCGCTCACGCTCGTCGGGGGCCTCGACCGGGCGGGCCACCCCGTACACCTTGACGTCGCCCTCCGTCCCGGCCCGGTCCGAGACCGTCGAGTGCACGACGCAACGCGGGTCCCGCAGCAGATCGAGGGCCTTGCGCGACTGCCACATCATGCCGAGGTAGAGCCGGCCGTCGACGACGAGCGGCTCGACCGGGCTGATCCGCGGCCATCCGTTCGCCCGGAGGGTGCCGACGAGCACCAGTCCCCCGAGCCGCTCCTCGGCGAGCGCGGCGAATTCGGGGTCACCCGCTCGGAACTCGGCCCAGCTGACCACTCCGCAGCTCTTCAGCCCGGCTCTTCGGCTCAGCTCTCGAGCTCTCGAGCTCTTGAGCCCTTGAGCCGACCGCTCAGGCCTCGGTGACCGCGCCGCGTTCGGCACCGGTCACGAGACGGGCGTACTTCGCGAGCACGCCGCTCGTGTACCGGGGCGCGGGGTGCTTGAGGGACCGGCGGCGCCGTCCGAGCTCGTCGTCGTCCACCCGTAGGTCGATCCGGTGCGCGGCGACCTCCACCGCGATGCGGTCGCCGTCGACGACCAGACCGATCGGCCCACCGTCGACGGCCTCGGGGGCCACGTGTCCGATGCAGAAGCCGTGGGTGCCCCCCGAAAACCGACCGTCGGTCACGAGCGCGCAGTCCGATCCCCGTCCGACACCCTTCATCGCACCGGTCACGGCGAGCATCTCGCGCATGCCGGGGCCACCCTTCGGTCCCTCGTAGCGGATCACCACCACCGTCCCCGGCTCGATGGAGCCGGCGAGTATGGCCTCCATCGCCGCGTCCTCGCCGTCGAAGACCCGGGCCGGGCCCTCGAAGCTGAGCCGGTCGATCCCGGCGACCTTCACGACCGACCCGTTCGGCGCGAGCGAACCGGTCAGCACCGCGATCCCGCCCTCCGCGTGGATCGGCTCGTCGAGACGGTGGACGACGTCCCCGTCGGGGGCCGGCGGGTCGAGGGTCGCGAGGTTGTCGGCGACGGTGCGGCCGGTGACCGTCAGGCAGTCACCGTGGAGGAGCCCCGCACGGAGGAGCTCGGCCATGACAACGGGAACGCCCCCGATCCGGTCGAGGTCGCTCATGTGGTACTTGCCGTGCGGCTTGGTGTCCGCCAGGTGGGGCACCCGCGCCGCGACCTTGTTGAAGTCGGAGAGGTCGAGCTCGACCCGCGCCTCGGTGGCGATCGCCAGGAGGTGGAGCACCGCGTTGGTGGAACCCCCGAGCGCGTTGGTGACCGCGATCGCGTTCTCGAAGGCCTCCTTGGTGAGGATCTGCCGAGGCCGGATGCCCGCGGCGAGCAGCTCGACCACCGAGCGGCCGCTCGCGAAGGCGGCGTCGTCGCGGCGCCGGTCGACCGCCGGCGCCGACGAGCTGCCCGGCAGCGACATGCCGAGGGCCTCGGCGACCGAGGCCATGGTGTTCGCGGTGAACATCCCGGCGCACGACCCCTCGGTCGGGCACGCGTTGTGCTCGATCAGGCTCAGCTCCTCGTCGGTCAGCGCGTCGACCGCGTGCGACCCGACGGCTTCGAAGACCGAGGTGATGTCGAGCGCCCGGTCGCGTGCCCGCCCCGGCAGGATGGTCCCGCCGTAGAGGAAGACGCTCGGCAGGTTGAGCCGGGCCGCGGCCATCAGCATTCCCGGCAGCGACTTGTCGCACCCGGCCAGCGTGACCATCGCGTCGAAGCGCTCGGCGTGCATCATCGTCTCGATCGAGTCGGCGATGACCTCGCGGCTCACCAGCGAGGCCCGCATCCCCTCGTGACCCATCGAGATGCCGTCGGAGACCGCGATGGTCATGAACTCGAGCGGGAAGGCGCCGGCGTCGCGCACGCCGTCCTTGGCCCGCTTGGCGAGGCGGTCGAGGGGGAGGTTGCAGGGCGTCACCTCGTTCCACGAGGAGACCACGCCGACCTGGGCCTTGTCCCAGTCCGCGTCGGTCATGCCCACCGCGCGGAGCATGGCCCGAGCAGGAGCGCGGGTCGGGCCGTCGGTCACCTCGAAGCTGCGCGGCTTCATCCCGACGAGCGGGGCTTCGGACGGGTCACGCGGGGTCTCGTTGGCCATCCCCGCATGGTAGGCCCCCGCGCACGGGGGCGATCTCGGGACCGGGCGCCGACACCGCCACGCGAGCCGGTGCTCCGGACGCGAGAAGGCCAGGGGCGCGGAGCCCCTGGCCCTCTCGACAACCGAGGTGTCGGCCGGTCAGGTGACGGGTGCGCCCCCCACGATCGGCTTGTTCAGCGTCAGGCTGCCCGCCGAACCCCAGAAGGTGGCGTCGCCGTAGCTGAAGATGCCGCCGTCGGCGGCGACCAGCCAGTAGCCACCACCGTCGGGGGTGCTCGCCATGCCGACCACCGGCTTGTTGAGGACGAGGCCGCCGGTCGAGCCGGAGAAGACGGCGTCGCCGTAGTTGAACACGCCGCCGTCGGCGGTCGCGATCCAGTAGCCGCCACCGTCAGGCGTGGCCGCGATCCCGACGGCCGGGGCGACCAGCCGGAGGTTGCCGGCCGAGCCGTCGAAGGCCGCGTCACCCAGGGCGAAGATGCCCCCGTCGGCGGCGACCAGCCAGTAGCCGTTGCCGGTGACGGTCGGCGCCATGCCGACCACGGGTGCGTTCAGGTGGGTGCCGCCCATCGACCCGAAGAACTGGGCGTCGCCGAAGGAGAACACGCCACCGTCGGCCGCGACCAGCCAGTAGCCGAAGCCGTCCGGCGTCGGGGCGATGCCGACGATCGGTGAGTTGAGGGTGAGGTTGCCGGTCGACCCGTAGAAGAAGGCGTCGCCGTAGGAGAACACCCCACCGTCACTCGCGACCAGCCAGTAGCCCCCGCCGTCCTTGGTGGCGGCGATGCCCACCACCGGCTTGTTGAGCGTGAGGTTGCCGGCCGACCCGTAGAAGGACGGGTTGCCGTAGGTGAACACGCCACCGTCGGAGGCCCCGAGCCAGTAGCCGGCCCGGTAGTTGAACCGGTCCTGGACGCTCACCGGCGACTCGGGCAGGTTCGCCGAGGGCACGGTGACCCGGACGTTGGCCACGCCGGTGCCGGCGGGCGCGGTCGCGGTGATCGAAGTGGCCGAGTCGACCATGAAGCTCGTCGCCGGGACACCGCCGAAGGCGACCGCCGTCGCGCCGGTGAAGCCGCTGCCGGTGATGGTCACCGAGGTCCCCCCGGCGGGCGGCCCGGTGCTCGGGCTCACGCCGGTGACGATCGGACCGTCGGTGTAGGTGTACGGACTCGGTCGACGAGGGGCCGGCCGGGGTGGTGACCTGCACCTCGACGGTGCTACCGGCAGTCCCCGGCGGCACGACCGCGAGGATCGAGTTGGGCGTGAGCGGCGTGAAGCTTGGTGGCCGGCACGCCGCCGAAGGTCACCGCGGACACCCCGGAGAGGTAGTTGCCGACGACCTTGACGGTGTTGCCGCCCGCCGAGGGACCGGCGTTCGGCAGCACGGCCTGGAGCTGGCCGGCCGGCACGTGGATGGGCGCCGACGCGATCTGCTCGGAGGCCGCCTGCGTGCAGGGTGCAGCCGGCAGCGACTGCCCGTTCAAGGTCGCGACGAGCGACCCGGTGAGACCGGTCGAGAGCGCCACCGAGGTGGAGCCGGTCGCGTTGGCGGTGAACGAGCCGACCGTGCCGGGCGCGGTCAGTGGCAGCGGCCCGGTGACCGGGTTCGGCACCGTGGTCGGCGGGATGGTGAAGGTCGCGGTCTGGCTGGCCGGCGTCGCGCCGGTCGAGTTGATCGCGAGGGTGAGGGTGCCCGAGAAGGTGGCGCCGGCGATGATGGTCGCGGTCGCCTGCGAGAGCTGGGTCTTGACCGCGAAGTTGCTCAGGTTGAACGAGCCGCCCGGCGAGACCGGGTCCGGGGAGATCGAACCGGTGATCGTGGCGGTGAGCGTGGTCGGACCGGTCACCAGGGTGCACATCGACTGGAACGGGGGCGTGTCCGCGCCGGCGACACCACCCGACGCCGCCAGGGTCAGTCCGACCGTGCCGGCCAGTCCCACTGCGGCCAACGCCACCGCGCCGCCCAGCGATGCCAGGCGTACCGGCAGTGCTCGTCTTACTCTCATCAGCGCCTCTCCTCACGCTTCGAACGGGCGCGAGCCCCCCGGGCCGCTTCTCCCACATTCCGACACGGCGATCGCACGTCCCTCTGGCGATCGGCTGACGTCGTCGTCCCCTGCCTCGTCCAACTCCCCCAACCAACGGCGAAACCTAGGGGAACCCCCGGGCGATTGCAATAGGCGCTGACGGGGACCGCACCGGGAGTGAAGGGGTGTGACGGGGTGTGAGGTGGTGGTGGCGTGGCGGGCCGAGCCGGCATCCGCAGGGAACGCTCACGCCTACAGTGGCTCCGTGACACCCGCGTCCGCGGCGAGCGACCGCCCGTGCCGGGACGGCACGCCCGATGCGGCGGACCTCGCCCCCGGCGAGCTCGGCGTCCTCGAGGCAGCCTTCGCCGAGCAGGGCTTCGCCACCCTCCACGGCGTCTTCAACGAGACCGAGCTGGAGGAGGCCGAGCGGGAGCTGGCCGAGGCGCAACGCCGGCTGGCCGAAGGCCGCCTGCCGGTACGGCACGGGACCGCGATCCTCGACGAGCCCGACGCCACCATCGCCGGCGCGCCCTTCGCCCACTACGTCTGCTTCGCGACCGAGGTGTCGCCTGCGGCGCACCACCTCGCGTACCACCCCTCGGTGGTCGCGGCGGCGCACCGGCTGCTCGGGCCGCAAGCCTGGCTCCTCGACTACGAGCAATTCGGCGTCGTCTACCAGGACGCACGCCCCGACACGGGGTCGGGTTACTCGCGCATCGGCTGGCACACCGACCACCAGTCGGGTCCCCACCTCGACATCTGGCCCGGCGTCGCCTTCACCGTCCACTTCGACCCGACCTCGCCGGCCAACGGGTTCCTGCGGGTGCTGCCCGGCAGCCACCGTGGTGGGACCGAGGGCATCCCGCCCGGCTTCGAGCGCGTCCCCGACGAGGTCGCGGTCTACCAGGACCGCGGCGACGTGCTGTTCCACCACGCCGACCTCTGGCACGCCGCGGCCCGGGCGACCGCGGAAGGAGCGCCCGCGATCCGCCGGCACCTGCGGGGCTCGTGGCACGGTGGTGCCAAGCTCGACGTCGGTCACGGCATCGCCGACTTCGTCAAGAACGCGTTGCGCTGAGCCGCGCGGCCGCCTCACGAGCCGGGATGCGTCTGTGGAGCCCCTGTTAGGGTCGGCACGGCGAGGTGTCCGGCCGGCACCCGACGAATGCCCGTACCGGACGAGAGCCCGCACCGGACCAGAGCCTGTACCGGACGAGAGCCCGTACCCGACGAAAGGCTGCGCGACATGGAGGTCCTCCGCACCCCCGACGACCGCTTCGAGGGACTCCCCGACTTCCCCTTCGAGCCCCACTACGCGGACGTCCCCGACCAGGACGGCGGGACGCTCCGCGTCCACTACCTCGACGAAGGACCGGCCGACGGCCAGCCGGTGCTGCTGCTCCACGGCGAGCCCTCGTGGTCGTTCCTCTACCGCCACATGATCCCGGTGCTCACCGACGCGGGCCTCCGCGCCGTCGCACCGGATCTCGTCGGCTTCGGCCGCTCGGACAAGCCGACCCCGCGCACCGAGTACACCTTCGCCCGCCACGTCGAGTGGATGCGCAGCCTCCTCTTCGACCGGCTCGACCTCACCGGGGTCACCCTGGTCTGCCAGGACTGGGGAGGGCTGATCGGCCTGCGCCTGGTGGCCGAGCACACCGACCGCTTCGCCCGGGTGGTCGCCGCCAACACCTTCCTCCCGACCGGCGACGAGAAGGTGGCCGATGCGTTCCTCGGCTGGCTCAAGTTCTCCCAGGAGGTCGACGTCTTCCCGACCGGCACGATCGTCAACGGCGGCTGCACCACCGACCTCGCACCCGAGGTCGTGGCGGGCTACGACGCGCCCTTCCCCGACCAGCGTTTCACCGAGGGCGCCCGCCAGTTCCCCACCCTCGTGCCGATCCGGCCCGACGATGCCGCGTCCGCGGCCAACCGCGCGGCCTGGGAGGTGCTCGGCACCTTCGAGCGCCCCTTCCTCACCGCGTTCAGCGACGGGGACCCGATCACGGCAGGCTCCGACAGGGCGCTGCAGACCCGCATCCCCGGCACCAAGGGGCAGCACCACGTCACCATCGAGGGCGGAGGCCACTTCCTGCAGGAGGACCGCGGGCCCGAGCTCGCACGGGTGGTGGCCGACTTCGTGCGCTCGACCTGAGGTCCGAAGCGATCCGGCGGGGGCAGCGATCTGGCCGCCGAAGCGATCTGGCCGCCGCAGCGACCTGAGCGCCGCCGATCCGGCGGCCGGGGATGGGCGAGGGCCCACGGTCGGTGACCACCGTGCGTGGCGACCGTGCGAGCCTCGGGACACCGAGGCTTAGATTGTGCGCCGGACGACCGGGCCGTCTCGGTCGCATTCCGGCGAAGGGGAGGGCGCGACATGGCCGAGTACAGGGCCGACGAGCATTGGTCAGAGGTCGCCGGAAAGGCGGCGCGACGGGACCGGGGCGGCCGCGAGGTGGCGGGCGACGACGCTCCCTATTACCGCTACAAGCGCAAGCTCTTCCTCGAGAAGTTCCTCTCGCAGATCCCCGTCGAGGGGATGTCCGTCTGCGAGATCGGCTGCGGACCGGGAGGCAACCTCGTCGAGCTGCTCCCCCGTGGCCCGCGCCGACTGGTCGGTTGTGACGTCGCGCCGGGCATGGTCGACACCGCTCGGGAACGGCTCGGCGACCGGGCCGAAGTGGTGCAGATCGACGGGGAGAAGCTGCCCTTCGAGGATCGGGAGTTCGACATCACGTTCACCGTGACCGTGCTGATGCACAACCCCGACAGCCGCATGCGGCGGATCGCCGAGGAGATGTGTCGCATCACCCGCTCCCAGGTCTATCTGATGGAGGACACGTTCCCCCCGTCAGCCCTCCGGTCGACGGAGCCGACCGAGGGAGGAGAGACCGGGTCCGGCGACTACGGCAGCTTCTTCCCCCGCTCGGTCGGGCAGTACGCGGACGCATGCTCCAAGGACGGGTTCGTCCCGAAGCAGACCGAGTTCCTCCAGACCTACGCGAGCCATGCGCTCTTCTCCTTCCTCAAGAGCAAGCTCGGCAAGGGAAGGACCGCCGAGGGCGAGGGCTTCTCCCGCATGCACTGGGGAATCGAGTCGACGCTCCAGCCCGTCACCCGCCAGCTCGACCGGTTCATCCATCGTCCGGCCGGTGAACTCACCCTCATGCGATTGGAGCGGACGTAGCGGCGAGGATCCGGGAAGGCTCGGGTCCTCACTTTTGCCGGTCGGTCAGCGACACGACCAGATCGCGGACCCGGGCACGCGCCACGGCCGACTCGTAGCGGTCCTCGAAGAGCGATTCGGCGGCATCGGCGAGACGGCGCCGCAGCCCGAGATCCCGGCAGAGCCGCTCACACGCCTCTGCGAACGCCTCGGGTCGGTCTGCGAGGAGAAGATGGACGCCGTCCTCGACCGCGAGCCCCTCGGCGCCGAGCTGCGTGGACACGACCGGCACCCGATGGGCGAACGCCTCGAGGACCTTCAACCTCGTACCGCTCCCCATCCGGAGCGGTACGACGACGATGTCCGCCCGGGCGAGCTCGTCCTCCATCCGCGGCACCCTGCCCACGACGGTGACGCGGGGGGATCGGCGAGCGCGTCGACGCTCGGCGTGGTCTTCCCGACCAGGCGGATCGTGGCCTCGGGCAGGAGCGACCGGATCCTCGGAGCCAGCTCCCGGACCAGCCACACCGCTCCGTCGACGTTGGGTCCGTAGTCGAAGGTCCCCTGGAACAGCAGGGTGGGGGAACGACCCGGAACCTCGTGACCCGCGGGATGCGCGGGATGCGCGGGATGCGCGGGATGCGCGGGATGCGCGGGTCGGGCATAGGTGTTCGGCACGACCGTCGCGTTCTCCACGCCCAAGAGCGGTACATCGGCCTCCGATGCCAGCACGACCCGGTCCGCCTCTCGTGCGACCGATCGCTCGAAGGTCGCCCAGTCGTGCGCGTTGAGCCTCGCCTGTGCGACCGCGACGGCCCGTCGGACGTGCGCGATCGTCGTCGGGGCCGGCCTCGCACGCAGCAGCGCCGCGCGTTGACGCTCCTTCTCGTCGACGAGGTCGTCGATGTCGACGACCGTCGGAGCGAGCCGGGGCCGGCCCAGCCAGTGATAGCTGGTGGGTGACCGGAACCACGCGAGGTCGTAGGAGCTCGCCCTCCACGACTCGAAGGTGGTACGGGGTCCGTCGCGGCCGGCGCGCATCGCGACCTCGAGCGGGAGGTCGCGGCGTCCCAACCACAGCAACCTCCGAGCCAGGGTCTCCCGCACCGGTCCGAGCGGCACCAGGCACACTCTCGACGATCGCAGGTACGCCGGAATCGGATCTTGCTTCTGGCGCGCGTCGTAGAAGCAGAACAGATCGACGTCCCCGAGCTCGGCGAGCGCCTCGAGTGTGCACGCCAGGCGAAGATGGCTTCCCGTGGTGACGGGCCACGGGAACGAGTCGGCAACCATCAGGAATCTCACGTTCCGCTTCCTTTCGGCCCGACCGTCCGCGGCGCGGCGTCAGCGAAGATAGCCCGCGCGGGAGCGACCCTCGGGCGTCATCGCGCTTCGGGTCCCAGTCCCGCCGGCGCACGCCTCGTCAGGCGCGCACGGCCACACGGGTGGGCGTCGCCGTCCAGGTGACACCCCGGGCCCGGGCGCATGCATACTTGTGGTGATGAGCAACCGGAACGTGCTGGGCGGCGAGCTCGAGCCCTGCAGCTCCGATCCGTTGACGGGCTTCTACCGCGACGGCTGCTGCTCGACCGGACCCGAAGACCTCGGAAGCCACACCATCTGCGCGGTGGTCACCGCGGCGTTTCTCGAGCACCAGCAGCGCATCGGGAACGACCTGGTGACGCCGATGCCCCAGTACCGGTTTCCGGGGCTCGTGCCCGGCGATCGCTGGTGCGTGACCGCCGCGAACTGGCTGCGGGCCCACCTCGACGGGGCGGCGGCCTTCGTCGTGCTGGCCTCGACGCACGAGCGCGCGCTCGAGATCGTGCCGCTCGAGGCGCTGCGGGAGCACGCGGTCGACGTCCCCTCCGACCCTGGCGGGCTCGACGACTGACCGGCGACCCCGGGGGTGACCGGCGGCACCGGCGACTGGGCGATCGGCTCAGCCCTTCCGGCGGAGCGCCTTCTTCAACACCGCGTCGTAGGCGTCGAGACCCTCGCGGTAGAGCCGCGCGTCGGGGCCGGCGGCGATCCCCACCCGCTCGGGGATGACGCCCCAGATGGGGACCTTGGCCTCGGTCCACCAGGCAATCGCCTCCGACAGGTCGTTCGTCCCGAAGCGCGCCGCGCAGATCACCAGGCCGTAGGCCGACTTGGAACGGATCATCTCGAGGGTCGCCTCGACACGCGAGTACTCGACTCCCCCGGCACGGGTCGGCACCACGACGGCGTCTGCACGCTCCATGGCGGCGCGGACGATCCGCTCGTCACCAGGTGGCGTGTCGACGACTGCCAGCCCGCCGTGGCCGGTGAGCGCCCGGGTCACCGTCCGCTCCGAGGGCGCCTCCACCAGGTCGACCCCCTCGACCGGGCGCTCCTCGAACCACTCGGCGGAGGAGGCCTGGCGGTCGGAGTCGACGAGGGTGACCGGCTCCCATCCCCGCTCGACCGCTGCCGCGGCCAGGTAGACCGAGGTGGTCGTCTTTCCCACCCCGCCCTTCACGTTGCTGACGACGATGTTCATCCGATCGGGCGGGGACAGCCGGTCCCCGTCGGGTCGGCGAGCGGAGTCGCGAGGGAGGTCGCACCTGGGGTCCGGTCGACCGTCGGTTCGTCGAAGGGTGCGATCAGGTCATCGAGGGGTGCTGTCACGCAGCGAACGATAGCCGAACGATTTCTTGGCTCTGACCAGGGGCGAAGCCCACCGGTACGACCCGGCCGCGGTCGAGCGCTCAGCTCTTCCGGGGGGACCCGGGAGTGAAGGCGATCGGGAGCCGGGCCGGTCCCCAGATGCCGAAGGTCTCCGGCTTCCACTCGACGGGGCCCGCCAGTACGAGATCCGGCATCCGCTCGGCGACGAGGGTCAGCGCCTCTTGGAGCTCGGCACGCGCGAGATGTGCACCGAGGCACCGGTGGATCCCGAACCCGAACGTCATCTGCTGCACCTCCGACGTCCGCTCGATGTCGAACCGCTCGGCGTCGGCGTAGACCTCGGGGTCGCGGTTGGCTCCTGCCAACGAGACCGAGACGAGCGCTCCCCGCGGGAAGAGCACGTCGCGGTACTCGATCGGTTCCGACGCCACTCGCACGGTGCCTGCGACCGCACCGAGATAGCGCATCGTCTCCTCGACGACCCGCGTGCGCGAGCTCCGGGCGCTCGACGAAGCGCTCCCACTGATCGGGGTGGGCGCCGAGCAGCGCGATACAGCACGCGAGCTGGTTCCGCGTGGTGTCGGTGCCGGCCATGAGGACGGCCTCCGCCAGCATGTTGAGCTCGTCACTCGAGAGCCGGTCCCCGTCCTCCTCCGCCTCGATCAGCGCGCTCAGGAGGTCGTCGCCGGGCTGCTCGCGGCGCTCCTCGACGAGCGCGCGCACGTACCGGTCTCGAGCTCCTCCGACGCCTGCTGGATCGCGGCGTGGTCCTCGGCGAGGTTCTGATTGAAGATCTTGAAGATGTCGGTGGCCCACCGCGAGAAGAGCTCCCAGTCCTGCGTGGAGCCCCCAGCAGCTCGCAGATGATGGGGATCGGGTAGGGCTCGCAGACCTGCGCGACGAAGTCGCAGTGACCGACGGCCGCGACGCGGTCGAGCAGCTCGCCGGCGACCTCGCGCATGAACGGACGCAGCCGGTCGGCGACGGCAGGCGTGAACGCGCCGTTCACCAGACGGCGGAGGCGGGTGTGCTCGTCGCCCTCCATCGAAAGGATCGAGCGCCGCCGCTCCTCGAACTCATTCCCGTTCAGGCCCTGCATCCGCGGGATCAGGGAGAGCGCGGAGTGGAACCGCCGGTCGCGGAGCACCGCCGCCGCGTCCTCGTAGCGCGTCACCGCAAAGCCGAGCGGCGTCCGGGCAAGCCAATGGGCGTCCCGCACCGCGCCGACGGCGGCGATCCGCTCCTCGCGGTCGAGTCCGGTCGGATCGTAGACCGGGAGCTCGAGGTCGGGCGCCGGGGTCGCGGTCATCTGCCTCCTTTGCGGCCGGAGTGCTCCTTCCGGCCTGGTCGGGCAGGTCGTCCGCTGTGTCCGCTCGCCGGATGCCCCACCGACCTGCCCGGCCGCAGACTACCGGAGGCGCTGCTCGATCCGTCGACGCGTGGCCCGTGGGACCGCCGGCCGGGGCTGTCCGGCCGTCGCGTCGCGGACGTGCCCTGCGGCGTTGCGTGTGTCGACGAGGTGACATGTCGGACGGACGATGCCTACGCTGGCCCGATGGGCGAGGAGACCAGGCGCACCCTGTCGGACATCCGGCGCGAGCGCACGCTGGCCCGGCTCAACACGGTGGCAGACGCGCGCCGGCTCGCCAAACGACGGGTGCCCCCTTCTGTCTTCGACTACATCGACGGTGCCGCCGGGGAGGAGCGGACCCTCGCGAGGAACCGCGAGGCGATCGAGTCGGTCGGCTTCGTCCCGCGGATGGGCGTGAGCTCGGGAACGCCGGGGCCCGACCTCTCGACCACCGTGCTCGGCACGCCGGTTCGGATGCCGCTGTTGCTCAGCCCGGTCGGCTTCACCCGGATGATGGAACCCGGCGGCGACGCCGCGGGAGCACGGGCTGGCGAGGCCGCCGGCACCATCTTCACCCTGAGCTCGATGTCCGGACAGACGCTCGAGGAGGTCGCCGCCGCATCGTCGGGCCCGCTCTGGTTCCAGCTCTACTTCCTCGGGGGACGCGACGGCGCCGAGCAGCTCGTCGCCCGCGCCCGCGATGCCGGCTACCGCGCCCTCGTGGTGACCGTCGACACCCAGATCCCGGGCAACCGCGAGCGTGACCACCGCTACGGGATCTCGCCACCGCATCACGTTGAATCGCAACACCATGATGAAGATGGCGCCCCAGGTGGCGACGCATCCGTGGTGGCTCTACGACATCGCCCGCGACGGGTTCCGGCTCGAGCTGGCCAATGCGACCACCATCGAAGCTCGACGGCCGTCGGATGACCGAAGCGAGGCCCTGATGTACTGGGTCTCGCGGCCGCCGCTCTGGGAGGACTTCGCCTGGATGCGCGAGGTCTTCGACGGGCCCGGTGATCTGCAAGGGCGTCGTCTCGGGCGAGGACGCCAAGCGGGCGGTCGATGCCGGTGCCTCGGCGATCATCGTCTCCAACCACGGCGGCCGGCAGCTCGACGGGGTGCCCTCGGGGATGCGAGGCGCTGGTCGACGTGCTCGACGCGGTCGGCGGCTAGGTTGAGGTGCTGGTCGACGGCGGGTTCCGGCGAGGTGCGGACGTGGTGAAGGCCGTCGCGCTCGGCGCGAAGGCGGCCATGGTCGGTCGACCCTGGGCCTACGGGCTGTCGGCGGCCGGGACAGCCGGGGATCGCCAAGGTGCTCTCGATCATGCGCCAGGACATCGACCGCACGCTACCGGTTGCTCGGCGTGCCGACGGCCGGGGCGCTCGATCCGAGCTACGTCTCGGTACCCGACGGCTGGGTCGCGCCTCGCCGTACGGCACGCCGCACGGCGAGGTCTGCGCGCTCGAACGGCCCGGCCAACGCCGCGGGCCCGGCGGAATCGAAAGGTCCCGCTCCCTCGAAGACAGCGGGCAAGGCCACGCGTGCGGGAAGCGCGAAGCGCACGTCCACCTCGAACTCGTCGGAGGCGAAGGGGTCCAAGCGCGCGACGAGCTCGTCGACCTGAACCGCCGTCGCGCCCCCGACACGGACGTGCCCCTGCCCGCGCACCTCCGAGCCTGCCCGCGAGCCGGTCGGTCATGAGCGCCTCCACCATGCTCCGCCGGATCGTCCTCGGCCGCGAGCTCTCCGCCAGCGAGGCGTCCAGCGAGCAGATCACGCCGGTCGAGGGTCTCTCCGCGCTCTCGCTCGACGCGCTCACCTCGGTCGCCTACGGACCCGAGGCGATCCTGCTCGTGCTCGCAGGGGCCGGCGCGACGGCGCTGCACCTCATCCTGCCCGATCACCGTCGCGATCGTCGTCCTGCTCGTCGATCCTCGTCGTCTCCTACCGGCAGGTGATCGACGCCTACCCGCACGGTGGTGGCGCCTACGCGGTCTCCCGTGACAACTTCGGCCCCAGACGTCAGCAAGCTCGCCGGTGCGCGCACTCATCGTCGACTACACCCTGACCGTCGCCGTCTCCATCGCCGCGGGCGTGGGACAGCTGACCTCCGCGTTCCCCTCGACCGTCTCGGCAACGGTGCCGATCTGCCTCGGAATGCTGGCGGTCATCACCGCGCTCAACCTGAGAGGGCTCGGCGAGAGCGCGCGGGCCTTCCTCGTCCCGACGCTGGTCTTCATCGTCGGTCTGCTCGCGATCATCGCCATCGGCCTCGTCCACCCGCTCGGAGCCGGCACGCCTCCAGCCCGGCAGGTCGCTGGTCGCCACGCACTCGCTGGAGGCGGTCGGCGTGCTGCTCGTGCTGAAGGCCTTCTCGGCCGGGTGCAGCGCCCTGACCGGCGTCGAGGCCATCGCGAACGGCGTGCCCGCTGTTCCAGCGAGCCCGCGTGGCCCGGGCAAAGCGGACCGAGCTCCTGCTCGGCGTGATCCTCGGCACGATGCTGCTCGGGCTCGCGGTGCTCACCAACAAGTTCCATGTCCAGCCGCGCTCGAACGAGACCGTGCTCAGCCAGATCATGGCCGAGTCGGTCGGGCGGCACTGGGCCTACTACATCGTCTCGTTGACCATCACCCTGGTGCTGGCGCTGGCGGCGAACACCTCCTTCGGCGGGATGCCGGTGCTGACGAGCCTGCTCTCGCGAGACAACTACCTGCCCCATCTCTTCGGCGTCCGAGACAGCCGTCTCGTGTTCGGGAACGGCGTGCTGACACTCGCCGGCTTTTCGGCCGCACTGCTCGTCGCGGTGAGCGGCAACACCAACACCCTCATCCCGCTTGTTCGCCATCGGCGTGTTCACCGGGTTCACCCTCTCGCAGGCGGGGCTCGTCGTGCACTGGTGGCGGACCCGCGAGCGCGGGTGGTCGCGCCGTGCCGTCATCAACGGCACCGGCGCGGTGGTCACCGCGGTCGCCACCCTGATCTTCCTCTTCACCAAGTTCCTCGCGGGCGCCTGGGTCGTCGTGATCGCGATCCCGCTGCTGATCCTGCTGTTCAGCCGCATCGAGGCCTACTACCGGCGCGCTGCGGCCGGAGCTGGGAACCGGCACGATCCCGAGCCGACCGTCACCCCAGCGGACGGTGGTCGTCGTCCCGGTCACCTCCGTCTCGCTGCTCGCCGAGCACGTGCTCTCCGAAGCGCTGTCGCTCGGCGACGAGGTGATCGCGGTCACGGTGGTCTTCGACGGCGAGGCGGCCCGCCCTTCCTCCCCGACATCGAGGCGAGGTGGGAGGAGTGGGATCCCGGGGTGCCGCTCCGCGTGCTGCACACCTCAGTACGCGTCGGTCGTCCGACCCATCCTCGGCTTCGTCGACGACCTCCGGGCGCACCACGACAAGCAGGTGGTCGTCCTGATCCCGGTGGTGGTCCCCGACCGCCTCCGCTACCGGCTGCTCCACAACCAGATCGACCTCGCGCTCGCGTCACAGCTCCACCGCCGGCCGGACGTCGTCGTGGCCCGGGTGCCGATGCCGATCCACCACGACGACCCGGGTCCGGAGGGCGACGGAGGCGGCGCCGGCACCGGGCGGTCACCTGCTCGCAAGGCCCGATGACGCTCGAAAGGCCCGCTGACAGCCCGTAGGCAGGCGCTACGGTGGGAGCTCGATGGTGGTGCACGAGGGATCGCCGCAGACCGGTGTGGAGGTGCTCCATCTGTCGAGTGCGATCAAGCGACCCCTCGTCGACGGTGCAGGCGACCGCCTCGGCCGGGTCCAGCGACCTCATCGTCCGGATGGGCGACTCGCCGCACCCTCCGGTGGTGGGACTGGTCGTGACGATCGGCGGGCGCGACCTGTTCGTGCCTATCCGCAAGGCGCGTTTCGAGCCGGGGAGGGTCCGGTTCGAAGGACGGAGGGTCGACCTTCGCCGCTTCGAGCGCCGACCCGGTGAGCTGCTGCTCTCCCGCGACCTCTCGGCCCGCCACCTGATCAACATCGTGGGCGGACGACTCATCCGGGCCAACGAGATCGAGCTCGCCAGGGTGGACGGCACCTGGGAGGTGGTCGGCGTCGACCCGTCCCGGCACTCGCCGCTCCGCCGGCTGCTGCCGTGGCGGACCCGCAAGGACGTGCCCGCGACCATCGTCGACTGGGCGAGCATCGAGCCCTTCGTCGCCCACGTCCCCTCGTCCCGCCTGCGGATCCCCTACCGGAAGCTCGCCAAGCTGCACCCGGCACAGATCGCCGACCTGGTGGAGGCCGCCTCGCACGAGGAGGGCGAGGAGATCATCGAAGCGGTCGGCGAGGACCGCGAGCTCGAGGCCGACGTCTTCGAGGAGCTCGACACCGAGCATCAGGTCGAATTCCTCCGACAGCCGATCGGACGAGGAGGCGGCACGGCTGCTCTCGTCGATGGCGCCCGACGACGCAGCCGATCTGATCACCGAGATCGACCAGGAGCGGCGGCTACCCGTCCTCAACCTCTTGCCCGAGGCCCAGCAGCGCACCATCCGCTCGCTGCTCAGCTACAACCCCGAGACGGCGGGCGGGCTCGATGAGCCCCGACTTCCTCTGCCTCCCCGAATCCGACGACCGTGCGGGACGGCGCTCGACGACGATCCGCAGATCCGACGCCGCGCCGGAGACGCTCAACGTGGTGTTCGCCGACCGACGACACCGGGCGCACGACCGGCGCCGTGCCGGTCGTCAAGCTCGTCAAGGCGGACCCGTCCGCACCGACTCTCCGAGCGTGGTCGACACCGATCCACCCCACGTGCACCCCGACTGGGACCTGGGAGCGATCGCCCGCAAGATGTCCGACTTCAACCTGGTCGTCGCGCCCGGTGATGGACGACGACCACCACAAGATCGTCGGCGTGGTGACCATCGACGACCTTCTCGAACTCCTGTTGCCGACCGGATGGCGCCGCGACTTCGGTACGACCTCGGCGGAGGACTGAGCCGTGCCGAGACGAGCGAAGACCGAGCGTTACGGGCACCCGCCGGCGACGATCGGCCGCCGTCTTCTGACCGGCAGCCCGCGACCCGGTCCGGTCTGAGCGCACCAACCCCTGAACCGGCCACGACCGGTCGTTCCCGCGACCATCACAGCGGTCGGGCAGGAGCCCGGTGCGGAAGTCTCGCATCGGTGACCCCTCCGGCCACGCGCGGAGCACCCCAAGTCCAGATGCCGTCCGCCGGACCGGTCAACCGGTGACCGGCCCCGAACCCTCGAACGCTCGACGAACCACCACTGCACCAGCAACCGTCCAAGGAGGTGAACTCGGTGGGACCGGAGACCCCGCGACACGACGCCACCTCGAGCGTGCTCGACGAAGCGCACGAGGGCGACATCCGCGGCGCGTTCGGGACGATCCTCCAGCACGATACCGAGGCACGCCGGTCGTGGATGGCACGGCTTCTCACCCTGCTCGCGATCATGGGGCCCGGACTGATCGTCATGGTGGGCGACAACGACGCAGGAGGTGTCGCCACCTACGCCCAGGCAGGCCAGAACTTCGGACTCACCCTGCTCTGGACTCTGCCCCTCCTCGTCCCCGTGCTGGTCGTCAACCAGGAGATGGTCGTGCGGCTCGGCGCTGTCACCGGTGTCGGTCACGCGCGGCTCATCTACGAGCGTTACGGGAAGTTCTGGGGCGCGTTTTCGGTCGGCGACCTGTTCCTGCTGAACTTCCTGACCATCGCCACGGAGTTCATCGGCGTGAGTCTCTCGCTCTCCTACTTCGGCGTCAGCAAGTACATCTCGGTCCCGATCGCGGCAGTCGGCCTCGTCGTGATGACGGCGAGCGGGAGCTTCCGCCGGTGGGAACGGTTCATGTTCGTGTTCATCGCGGCCAACTTCCTGGTGATCCCGCTGGCAGTGCTGAGCCATCCGTCCGCCGGCCCGTTCTTCCACGACCTCGTCGTCCCCGGTGTGCAGGGCGGGTTCACGTCGACCTCGGTCCTGCTGATCATCGCGATCGTGGGGACCACGGTCGCGCCCTGGCAGCTGTTCTTCCAGCAGTCCAACATCGTCGACAAGCGGATCACACCGCGCTGGATCAACTACGAACGCATGGACACGGTCATCGGCTCGATCGTCACCGTGGTCGCCGCCTCCCTGCTGATGGCGGTTGTCGCGGCCGCATTCAGCGGGACGCCGCTCGCCGGCCACTTCACCAACGCCGAGGGCGTCGCGCACGGCTTGAGCCGCTACATCGGGAACGGCGCGGGAGCGATCTTCTCGATCTTCCTCCTCAACGCGTCGATCATCGGCGCGGCGTCGGTCACCCTCGCGACGTCCTACGCCTTCGGTGACTCCTTCGGCACCCGCCATTCGCTGCACCACAGCTGGCGTGAAGCCAAGTTCTTCTACGGTGCATTCGCGGGAATGGTGGCGCTCGCGGCCGCCATCGTCCTGATCCCGGGCGCCCCGCTCGGTCTCATCACGACCGGCGTCCAGGCCCTCGCCGGTGTGCTCCTCCCCAGCGCGACGGTGTTCCTCTTGCTGTTGTGCAACGACTCGCAGGTGCTCGGGCCGTGGGTGAACCGCCTGTGGCTCAACATGCTGGCGGGGGTGATCGTCTCCATCCTGCTCATGATGTCCCTCGTCCTCATGACCACGACCCTCTTCCCCCACATCGACGTCACGATCCTCGCCCTCGCGCTCGGCGCGGTCCTCCTCGTCATCGACACGGTCTGGGCGGTGGTCATCGTGCGGCGTCGCGCCCAGTGGGCGGTACCGGAGGAGATGCCGGCCGAACGCAAGGCGACCTGGCGGATGCCGTCGCTTGCCCTCCTCGACCGACCGACCTGGTCACGAGGCCGCCTCATCGGGATGTACCTGCTGCGGGGCTACCTGGTCCTCGCAGTGGTGATGCTGCTGGTGAAGGCCGTCGAGCTCGGCCTCGGGTAACTCTCGATCCGTTCAGGGCTCAGAACCCGGGCCGTTCAGGAGAGCGAGTTGCCCGTCGGATGCGTCGTCGAGGTGCCGGGGAGGGCCGCCGTGGTCGTCGTGGTCGCGCCCTTCGGCGGCGACGGTCCCGCGACGAGGCTCCAGGTGCAAGGAGTGGTGATCGAGAAGGTGAACGTGCCGCCATCGGCATAGGCCTTGGATCCACCACCGCCGAGTCCGGTTTGGTCGGTGACCGTGCCCGGCGATCCGCCCTGTTGGGTGGCGACCAGTTCGAACCGACCCGGCGCGACCGGATGGGTGCAATCGAAGTGCCAGGTGACCGTCCACTTGTTCGGCAGCGTCACCTTCGAGACGGTCGCGCTTCCGGTCCCCGAACGGTGGATCGGCTTCGGCGGCACGGTCGTCGGCGACGTCGACCCGGACCCACAGGCGGCGCCGGTCACGCCCATCGGGACGAGGACGGCCACCACGACCAACCCGCGGCACCACCTCCCGACGGCAAGTGACGCATGGGGTGGACGCCGGGACGGCGTCGGTCGGCGCTCGGGCACGGCGGGAAGCCTATTGCAGGCGCCGTCGCGCGCACGACGATGCGGCCACCATTGCGCAGCGCCTCGACGATCGCCGGCAGGAACGGTGCGGAGAATGGATCAGACGCCTGCCGACATGCCGACGACCGGTGCATTGAGGTGCAGCCCGCCGGTCGAGCCCTCGTAGAGGGCGTCACCGTAGGAGAAGATTCCTCCGTCGGAGGCAACGAGCCAGTAGCCGCCGCCCTCGCGGGTCGGCTGGACCCCGACGATCGGCCGGTCGAGCGCCAGGCTGCCGGTCGACCCGTAGAACGGTGCCTCTCCGTAGGAGAAGATGCCACCGTCGGAGGCGACGAGCCAGTACCCGCGACCGTCGGGCATCGGGGCCATGCCGACGATGGGCTTGTTCAACGACATGTCGCCGGCGGAGCCGTCGAACGACGCGTCACCGTAGGTGAAGATCCCACCGTCGGACGCGACCAGCCAGTAGCCGTGCCCGTCCCCTGTCGCCGCCATCCCGACGACCGCCTTGTTCAGACGAAGGCTGCCGGCCGAACCGAAGAAGCCCGCGTCGCCGAAGGCGAAGACGCCGCCGTCGGTCGCGACGAGCCAGTAGCCGCGGCCGTCGGGGGTCGATGCCATGCCGACGATCGGCTTGTTGAGGACCAGGCTTCCCGTGGAGCCGTAGAAGTCGGCGTCGCCGTAGCTGAAGATGCCGCCGTCGGAGGCCACGAGCCAGTAGCCGCGGCCGTCAGGCGTCGATGCCATGCCGACGATCGGCTTGTTGAGGACCAGGCTTCCCGTGGAGCCGTAGAAGTCGGCGTCGCCGTAGCTGAAGATGCCGCCGTCGGAGGCCACGAGCCAGTACCCGACCGCTGCCGCCGGAGCCACGTAGGTGAAACGATCGGCGGCAGAGGGGGTCGACGAACCCATCGGGGACGACACCGTCACGTCGACCTCTCCGGCGACTGCCGGAGGTGCGGTGACGGTGATCTCGGTGGCGGACCGCACCCTGACGGCCTCGGCTCCCGCGGTGCCGAACCGAACCGATTCCGCGCCGGCGAATCCGGAGCCCTCGATGGTGACGGCCGTACCGCCGGTCGCGGGTCCCGAGCTCGGTGTCACCTTGGAGACGACAGGGGGCGCGATATAGCCGAAGTGATCGACCGACGACGTCGCCGACGTTCCGCCGGCGGTCGTGACGGTCACGTCGACCGTACCCAGCGCATGAACCGGCGACGACGCGGTGATCCTGGTCGCCGAGTCGACCGTGAAGAGCGCGACGGCGCTGCCGAACTTGACGGCGGTCGCTCCGGTCAGATCGGTACCCGTGACGGTGACGACGGTGCCGCCGGCCGTCGACCCTTTCGCGGGAACGACGCGCGTGACGGTGGGCATCGGGACATAGGTGAAGCGGTCGGCTGCTCCAGTTGTCGAAGTGCCCCCAGCTGTCGTCACCGTCACGTCCACCGAGCCCGGTGAGCCAGCCGGTGCAGTCGCCGTGATCTGCGTGTCCGACAGAACCGTGAAGCTGGTTGCCGCGGCGGAGCCGAAGAACACGGAGGTTGCGGCGGTGAACGCGGTGCCGGTGAGCGTGACGACCGTCCCCGCGGTGGTCGGTCCCACCGCAGGGCTCACGCCGCTGACGCTCGGCAGAGCCACGTAGGTGAACTCGTCGGCTGCGACAGCCTCCGAGGTGCCCCCGGCCGTCATCACCGTGACATCCACGGTCCCGGCGGTGCCCGACGGTGCGGTCGCCGTGATCTGCGTGTCGGAAGAGACGACAACTCCGGTCGCGGGCGTCGAGCCGAAATCCACCTCGGTTGCGCCGGTGAGATTTCCACCGGTGATCGTCACGCTGGTTCCGCCGGCAACCGGTCCTTCGTTTGGGCTCACGCCGCTGACGACGGGTTGCGAGACGTAGGTGAAGACGTCCGCAGGCGAGGTGGCTGAAATGCCGCCCCGCGTGACAACCACCACGTCGACTGACCCGACGCTTCCCGACGGTGCCGAGAGCAGTGATGTCCGTATCCGAAACCTGAACGACTCCAGTGCCAGGAGATGAGCCGAACTGGACGCTGCCAACTGCCTGAAAGATATGAACCGCTGATGGTGACCTGGGTGCCGCCTGTGGTCGGGTCCCGCGGTAAGGACTGACGCCCGAAACAATGCGGCGTATCTGAGATAGGTGTATTGATCAGCCGGCGTCGACGCTAGAAGTCCCCGACGAGGTTGTCACTGTCACATCAACACTCCCGGGACTACCGGCAGGTGCAGTCGCCGAAACCTGGGAATCGGATTGAACAATAACGCGGCTGAGGCGGCTCCGAAGTGAACACCCGTGGCGCCACTGAATCCCGATCCGGTAATCGTTATCGATGTTCCCGCTGCAAGTGGGCCTGAGTTGGGGTTGACGCCTGTGACAACCGGCACGCTCGCGGCTCCCGCCTGGTCGACCAACAGCACCGGTTGAAGCGCCAAGCCGACGACCAACACGACCACAGGAATCCCGACGACTCGATGCCATGTGGAAGGTATCCGTGTCGCGACCCGACGAGCGGCGAGTCTCGTCGATGTGATCCGTGACCCCTCGGGCCGATGTGCCATGTCGCACCCCGCTTTCCTCGTGCCGGGCGCCCTTCGGCGCCTGACTCCGGGGCGAGTCCGATGCGCGGGCGCGAAGACTGCCCACGGCAGGGTGCACGGATTCAACGAGCCCGAGGCCCGCTCCGATCATGCGTTCGGACGACGGTCCGACAGGCTCACAGCTGCCCCTCTTCCTACGAAGTGTGAGACCCGGCCGACGCGACGACAAGGGTCCTTGGTCACATTTGCAGCCGTGACCAGGTCACTTCAGCAATGCGGCGATCGGTGTCCCGTCGGGGCGACCGTCGGATGCGGGCCGCTCACGGCGGATCGGTCCGACGCAGCCCGCCCTTCGGTTGGATGGGTGCCGAACCCCGAGTCGAGGCCGCCTCGTCGTGTGGGGCGGCGGCACCCGGTGGTCGACCTCGCGAAACGCGTCCCATCCTCGAGGGCCACCAGTTCCAGCGCCCGAGCAGTTCGACGGTGGAGGGCACCAGAACGGTCCGGACCACGAAGGTGTCGATGAGGATCCCGATCGCGAGCCCGAATCCGATGACCCTGATCTGCCCGTTGCCCGCGCCCGACCCGCCGACCACGGCGAGGACCACGAAGCTTCCTGCGAGCACCAGGCCGGCCGACGTCACGGTCGGTCCGGTCGCACCGACCGCCTTCACTACCGCGTCGCGCAGGCTCATCCGTGTCGCTTCCTCACGTATTCGCGTCATGACCAGGATGTTGTAGTCCTCGCCGAGCGCCAACAGGAAGATGAACATCAGGAAGGGCAAGAGGAACACGATTCCCGATTCCCCCGAGAAGATCTGGAAGAAGAGGACCGAGAGTCCGAGCGAAGCCAGGTACGAGAGGACGACGCTCAGGATCAGGTACAAGGGCGCGATCAGGCTCCGGAGGACCAACGCGAGCACCAGACCGATCGCGAGGATGGCAATCGGCACGATCTTGCCGACGTCCGAGTTCGAGATGTGACTCACGTCGTAGAGAGCGGGAGCCTCACCCGCAACGCCGCTGGCGCTGGCCCCCGCCTTCGCAGCGACCGCCTCGACCTCCGACCGGATGTGTGGAACGGCGTCCAACGCGGCGTTCGCCCCCGGGTTGCCGGCGACCAGTCCGGTCTCCCATTGCACCGTGTGTCCGTCCGCACTGATATAGCGCGCGGTCGTCAGGAAGGTGTCGTAATCGGCGGCCGACACCCCCGAGCCCGCCGGCGGGACGAGAGACCTCGCCACCAGTTCCTGCGCCGAGCCGTAGGAGCCCAGCTGCCGGTGCAGCGACGACGAGCTGGTCGGGCGTGATCGATGCCCCGTTCGGATCGAGTGGTCCGGTGATCCCGGTGAAGACTCCACTGTCGCGCAGGCTGCTCGTCACGACCGCCAGCTGGTTCGGGCTCGTCCCACACCGACCTCGGGAACCGCATCACGACGTTCGTCGGATTGGCGTTGGACTGGGGGAAGTACGTCGCGAGCGCGGCATCGCCCTTGGCGGCATCGCTCCCGGCGGGCGCGGAGAGGTCGCCACCGAATCCCGACGGGTTGAAGCTCAGCGCGAAGACCGCCAGGATCCCCAATCCGATGACGCCGATCGCCAGCGTCCGCACCGGGCGTTGGACGAGTCGGGCCGCGATCCGCCCCCACGTGCCCTCGGAGGTGACCCGCGGCATCGTCTTCGACGGCCAGAAGACCGCCCGGCCGAACACCGCGAGCAGGGCGGGCAGAAGGGTGAGGCCCGCCAGCAGCATCACCGCGATGCCGAGGGCGAGCGGCAGACCCAGATCGTGGTAGAGCCCGAAGCTGGCGGCGAGCAGCGTCAGGAGCGCCACGATGACGGTCAAGGCAGAAGCGGTGATCGATTCCCCTACCCTCCGCACCGCGTAGGCGACCGCCTCCTTGGGCTCGCTCCCTGCCAGAAGCTGCTCCCGCATGCGGAACACGAGGAAGAGGCCGTAGTCGGTGCCTGCACCGAGGATCAGCACGATGAGCAGGATCTGGGTGAAGAACGAGACCTGAAGCACGTCGGCAGCCCCGAGGGCCCCGATGAAGGAGCTCGCAAGGACCAGTACCAACGCGGCGGGCAGCAACGTGACCAACGGCGCGAGCACCGCCCGGAAGATGATCAGGAGGAGCACGATGATGAACAGGATCGAGGCGTCCTGGATCTGGGTTCCCTGCTTGGCGGATTGCTTCGAGTTGGCCACGCCCGTCGCCAGCTGACCCGCCAGATGTACCTGGAGATCCGGCGGCAGCTGCACCTTCCCGAGGGCCGAGTTCATGTTGTCGACGAGCGTCGTGGCCTTGCCTTGGTCGAAGGGTGACGTCGACGAGACGAAGAGCAGCTGGGCCGCCCTGCCGTCTGGCGACGTCCCGAGGAAGTGCGCGGAGATCGCGGTCGGAACCTGCGTGAGCTCGCTCGAGCATCGACGCGAGCGCGGCGCGGTCGGCCGCGCGTCAGGGAGGGATTCGATGTGACCGCCACGACCGGAACCTGGCTGTGGTCGACCGAGCCGATGAGCGGCTGCGCGAGGGCGGCGGCCTGATTGCTCGGTGCACCCGGGGGGAGGAACGCGTTGTTGTTGTTGTTGACCTCACTGGCGAGCGTCGGCAGCGCACGCGCCGACACGATCGTGCCGAGGATCCAGACGACGATGATCAACCAGCGCAAGCGGACGACGCCGCGGCCGAGCGCATCGAAGAAGCGGCTCATGAGGGGTCCATTCTCGGCTCGCAGCTCGGCGGGGTGTCCGAGCCGGACCGGCAGGCGGGGTGCTCAGCTTACCGAGCGGCCGGCTCGATCTGGCAATCCGCCCGACGACGGACGAACCCGGAGAGGGCGTGCCCGACGAGCGGTGGAAGTGCGGACGACCTGAAACGAAGACCGCGGGCTCAGGGCACTTTGAGCGCCGGCACGACGTCGCTCATGAACCGGCGGAGCGTCTCCTCGCCGGGAAAGTCGCGCAGCCAGAGGATGAGCCCGCGGCACCCGGCGTCGACGAAGGCCTGGGTCTTCTCCGTCACCTGCTCGACGGTGCCGACCAGGTTGTCCGCGAGATAGCGCTCGGTCGGCACGCCGGCCCAGAGATTGCCGCCCCCCTCGCTCTCGCACCAGGCCACGGCCTCCGCGTCGGTGTCGAAGATCCGGCAGTCCGGGCCGTGGGTCCGGGTGATCGCTCCGAACGGACGGCCCACCTCCTCGCAGTACTGCTCGAGGAGCGTCGACTTGCGCTCGAAATCGGCGAGGCTCACCTGCCAGTTGGTCATGTCGGCACGCCTCGCGGCGATGCGCAGGTTGACGCGCTCTCCCCCCCGCCGACGAGCATGGGTGGGAGCTGCTGCAGGGGTTTCGGGTCGCAGTACGCGCCCTCGAAGTGCAGGTGCTCGCCCTCGAAGGTGACCGTCTCCTCCGACCAGAGTCGGCGCACGACCTCCATCGTCTCGTCGAGCACCGCCAGCCGGACCGGGTTGGACGCGTACTCGTAGCCGTAGGACGCATACTCCTCGTGGAACCAGCCGGCTCCCAGACCGAGGATCAGTCGTCCACCCGAGTACACGTCGATGCACGCCGCTTCCTTGGCCAGCAGACCGGCGTTCCGATAGGACGCGCAGGTGACCAACTGGCCGAGCCCCACGCGTCGAGGTCCGCTGTGAGAGGGCTGCCAGCATGGTGTAAGCCTCGAAGACATGGGTCGGCCGCCGCCGCGGCACGGTCTCGACGTGGTCGTAGACCCACAGATGGTCGTAGCCGAGCGACTCCGACAACTGGGCCAGCTCGACCGACCGTGCCCAGGCCTCGGCGGCACCCCACCCCTCGTACTCGAGCTTCCACCCCTGCGGCACGAAGACCCCGACCTCGAGGCGCGTATCCCCCCTGCCCGGTGCGGCGGTCACGAGGGGAACTCCCACCACTGCACCTCGCACATCATCGGCAGGAGGTACCGCACGTAGAGCGAATGGATCTTGACCACCTTCTGGTCGTCCATGTGCAGGTCGATGAGATCGACCCGGTCGTCGTGCTCTCGGAACTTGACGGCTCGGTCCTGAATTCCCTGGAGCTCCTCCAGCGAGCCGACCGCGAACCCGAAGTGGTCCATCCGCGGGCACCGCATGGGATCGTCCTCGGAGACGAGGAAGATGAACTGGTCCCAGTGCACGCAGGAGAGGATGAGCCGGTGCCGGTCCTCGGTCATGACGGCGATCTCGTCGAAGCCGAAGACCTCGCTCCAGAAGCGGCAGATGTCGGTGCGGCTCTCCTCGTCGAGCAGCTCCGCCGGCATGCTCATCGCCACGTGGTTGAAGCGCGGGTTCCCGCTCGGATAGTAGGGGTGCGTCATCGGTGCCCTCCCACCGACGGGGGAAGGACGGTCGCTCCCTCGGACAGCCGCGGCACCACCATCACCTTGCCGGCGAACCGCCCCTCGGCGAGCCCGACCAACGCGTCGGAGATGCGGTCGAGCGGCACGTCCTCCGCCTCGATCAGCAGGTCGGTCGGGAACCCGTCTGACGCGAGCAGCTCGAGCGCATGGTCGAAGCCGCCGAGGTCGTAGACGAACGAGCCGACCACATGGAGCTCGTTCAGTAGGAACCGGTTCGGATCGAAGGACGGCGCCTCGATGCCCGCACCGACCAGTGCGAGGGTGCCGCCGCGCCGCAGCTGGTGGAAGCCGGCCTCCATCGCGGCCTTCTTCCCCGAGCACTCGAGCACCACGTGTGCGGCATGGCTCGAGATGCGCTCCGGCTCCCACGGCGGGAACACCTCGAGCTCACCGGGATCGAGGACCGTATCGGCACCGAGGTCGGCCGCGAGCTTCCTTCGGCGCTCACCCGGTTCGACCACGGTGACAGGCCCGATCCCGCGTGCGACGAGCGCCGCCACCGACAGCGCGCCGATCGGCCCGGCGCCGATCACCATCACGCTGTCACCCTTGGCGACCCCCGACCGGGTGATGCCGTGCAGGGCCACGGCGAGGGGCTCCGCCAGAGCGGCCTCGCGGGCGCTCACCCCTGGCGGCAATCGGACCAGGGCGGCCGCGTTGACCAGCACGTACCGGGCGAAGGCGCCGTCGTGGCCGTCGATGATCGAACCGTGCCGGTTCTCGCACTGCGACGGCTTGCCCTCGAGGCACCGTCGGCACCGCCCGCACTTCGGCGTGGTCCCGCCCACGACGTCTCTGCCCGAGCTCCCAACCCTCGACCCCGTCGCCGAGCGCGGCGATCGAGCCGGTGAACTCGTGACCCGCGACGAGGCCCGGCTTGTCGCCCCACCCCTCGAGCAGGACGTGGATGTCCGAACCGCAGATGCCGCAGTGGTCGACCTCGACGAGCACCTCGCCGGCGCCAGGTTCGGGCACCGGGCGCTCCTCGACCACGATCTCCCCCCGCTTGCGGTACACGGCCGCCGGCATCGTCTCGGGCAGCACGCCCACGTTCCACCTCCCCCACGGGGCTCCGGGTCGAAGCTGCCCGGCGCCCGCAAGAGTCTGGCACGCGGCTTGCGCCTCGTCAGCTGCGGTGCCGACCTCGGCGGACGACGCCCGTCGTCGGGGCGGCCGCGGCGGGAGGCGGTACGGTGACGACTCGTGCCCCACCTGGCCGCCGACAACCGCTATGCGACCATGCCCTACCGACGCTGCGGTCGAAGCGGCCTGCAGCTTCCGCTGGTGTCCCTCGGGCTCTGGCAGAATTTCGGCGACGACCGCGCCGACGACGAGGTCGACCGGATGCTCACGACGGCCTTCGACCGCGGCGTCACCCATTTCGACCTCGCGAACAACTACGGGCCACCCGCCGGCGCGGCGGAGACGAACTTCGGTCGGGCCCTCCGCCGTCAATTCGGCGACTACCGCGACGAGCTGATCGTCTCCACGAAGGCCGGCTACGACATGTGGCCCGGTCCCTATGGCGCCGGCGGCTCGCGCAAGTACCTTCTGGCGAGCCTCGACGCGAGCCTCGACCGGATGGGCCTCGACTACGTCGACATCTTCTACTCGCACTGCCCCGATCACGCGACGCCGCTCGAGGAGACGATGGGCGCGCTCGACACCGCGGTCCGCCAGGGGAAGGCCCTCTACGCGGGCATCTCGTCCTACAGTCCCGAGCTCACCGCGCATGCGGCGACGGTCCTGTCCGACCTGGGTACGCCGCTGCTCATCCACCAGCCGCCCTATTCGATGCTCAACCGTTGGATCGAATACGGCGTGCTCGGCACGGTCGCCGACCTCGGTGTCGGGTGCATCGTCTTCTCCCCGCTGGCTCAGGGTGTGCTCACCGACCGCTACCTCGAGGGGATCCCGGAGGGGTCGCGGGCCAGCCGGGCCGACTCGCTGCAACCGGGACAGCTCGACGAGAAGACGGTCGCCAGGGTGCGGGCGCTCGACGGTCTCGCGCGCGGGCGAGGCCAGTCCCTCGCGCAGATGGCCCTCGCATGGACCCTGCGCGACCCGCGGGTCACCTCGACGCTGGTCGGGGCGAGCAGCGTCGAGCAACTGCTCCAGAACCTCGCCTGTCTCGAGCGCCTCGACTTCTCGGACGACGAGCTGGACGCGATCGACGCGATCCTCGCCGGCTGACCGCCGGCGAGCCGGACGGACTCGGGATGGCGACCGCGCGACCGCACGGCTCGCCGCCGGACATCGCACGGCTGCGACGCCGGGGCTTCACGCTCGAGGGCATCACGCTCGGATGGAACGTGGTCGGCACGATCGTCCTCGCGGTCACCGCCGTCTCCGCCCGTTCGGTCGCGCTGGGCGGATTCGGGCTCGACTCGCTCATCGAGATCGGCGCCTCGACGGTGGTCATCTGGGAGCTCTCGGGCGCTGCAGGCGACCGCGAGCAGCGCGCGCTCCGCCTGATCGGCATCGCGTTCGTGCTCCTCGCGGCGTACCTCGCCGCCCAGAGCACAGTTGTGCTCGCACTGGGCGTGCACGCCCACACCAGTCGGCTCGGGCTCGCCTGGACCGCGGCGACCGCGCTCGTGATGTTCCTGCTGGCCTTCGGCAAGGAGCGGACGGGCCGCGCCCTCGACCACCCGGTCCTCCGGCACGAGGGCAGGGTCACCCTCGTCGACGGGATCCTCGCCACCGCTGTCGTGGCCGGCCTCGCTCTCGACGCCGCGCTCGGCTGGTGGTGGGCCGACCCGGCCGCCGCCTACGTCCTGGTTGCCTACGCCGCCCGCGAGGCGCAGGAGCTGCTCGTCGCAGGCTGAGCACGGAAGGCCCGGAACGGAAGCGCAGGTCCGGAGCTAGGCGGCGGAACCACGCTCGACGGACCTGCAATTTCCACTCTAGGGGGCTGCAGCGAACCGCTGTACGCGGGCCCGACGGCGGGTGGGCGACGCGGGCCCGCCCGCAGCGACCAAGCCGGCGCTCGGCCCGTCACGCGACGTGGAGGAGGATCCCGTCACGCGACGTGGAGGGGGATGACGGCCTGCGCGGTCGTCTTGGATTTGACCGTCTTCGTGCCGTCGCGGGTGATCACCGTCTCGGTCACCTCGACCGAGACCGAGTCGGTGCCGGGCGCCAGATGGATGCTCGGCTTCCCGAAGAGCACGCCCGTCGCCGTCAGCCGGAGGCCGCGAGGCAGGCTCACCTTCTTCCACTTGAGCGTCGCTCCCGAAGCGGCGCCGCCCGCGTGCAGGGCGACCTCCGGATAGGAGACGCCGGCCGTGGCGCCGGGGAGCGACGCGGTCGCAACCGCGAAGGGGAGCACGGTCCAGGTGAAGGTGGTCGAACCGTGGTGACCGTCGGCATCGGTCGCGGTCAGCGTGACCGCGCAGGAACAGGGCTTCGTCGGCGTACCGGAGACGGCGCCGGTCGACGGGTCGAGCACGAGCCCCGCCGGCAGGCCCCCCTCGGACCACACGAGGGCGCCCACCCCGTCGGTCGCCGACAGCGACAGCGGCGATGGCGCGGCGAAGACGTAGCCGCGCTGGTTGCCCGGGTCGTGGATGGTGAGGGTCACGCACGCTGCCACCGAGGTCGCCCCTGGGCCGAGGGTGTAGGACGCACCCGGGCAGGGTGTCGGCGCGACCGCGCCGGAGCCCGACACGTAGGTGCCGGACGGGGCCGGGGTGCAGCTCGACGCCCCGGTGCCGGCGCTGAAGCTGCCCGCGCCGCAGGGCGTCGGTGCGGTGGCACCCGGTCCGGGGACGTCGCTGCCGGGCGGTGCGGGCGTGCACGGTGCCGATCCGGTCGAGCTGTAGCTGCCCGGTGAGCAGAGCGCCACGACGGGGATGCTCTGTTGCACCTGCGGTGCCGCGCCGTAGGTCGCGTCGCCGGGCTGGTTCGCGTCGAGCACGCAGGTTCCGGGCGAGGTGAAGCCGACCACCCCTCCGGCGAGCGTGCACCCGGTCGAGGCGCCGTCGAGGGTGATCACCGCGGTGAGGCCCGAGGACGCGGCGGCGGTCGGGGTGTAGGGGGCGCCGCCGACGGTGGCGCTCGACGGCGGGGTCGAGGTGAAGGCGACGGTCTGGGGAAGGGGCGCGTCGGTGATCGTCCAGAGATCGCTCAGCGTGTTGTAGTTGGTGTCGATGCCGCCGAAGAGGATCGCCTGGCCGGTGGCGGCGTCGGTGACCATCGAGCCGTCGCTGCGGCCCTGGGGCAGGACGGCCGGGTTCTGCTGGGTCCAGGCGGTGCCGTCGAAAGACCATTCGTCGGCGAGCGTGTTCGAGCTGTTGTCGAGCCCGCCGAAGAGGACGACGGTCGCCGACACCGGGTCGTCGGCCATCTGGGCGTAGGCGCGGGCGACCGGCCCGGTCGCGGCGGACGCGGTCCACGCGTCGTGGGCGAAGGTCCAGGTGTCGGCCAGGGCGTTCGAGTCGACGTCGAGGCCCCCGAAGAGGACCAGCTCGTTCGTCGCCGGGTCATAGGCCATGGCCGCGTCCGAACGGGCCGGCGGGGTGAGCGGGGACCAGCCGGTCCCACTGGTCGACCAGAGGTCGCCGAGGGTGTTCAGGTTCGCGTCGATCCCGCCGAACAGGAGGAGCTGGCCGGTCGTCGTGTCCTCGGTGAGGGTGGTGTCGCTGCGCGGGGTCGGGGCGGTGGCGGGGTGCTCGGCCACCCAGGTGGTGCCGTTGAAGCTCCAGCTGTCCCCGAGCGTGTTGTAGCCCTGGTCGACCCCGCCGAAGAGCACCAGGGTGCCGGCCGCGGTGTCGTAGGTCATCGCGGCGTAGGAGCGCCCGGCCGGGTGGGTGCCCACGGTGGGTTGGTTCCAGCCGGTGCCGTTGTAGGTCCAGGTGTCGGCCAGCGCGTTGTTGTACTCGTCGAGGCCGCCGAAGAGGACCACCTGGCCGAGGGCCGGGTCATAGGCCATGGCCGCGTCCGAGCGGGGGGGCGGCTTCTTGTTGAGGACCTGTTTGACCCAGTAGGAGCCGTTGAAGAACCAGGTGTCCTGGAGGGTGGTGCCCCCCTGGTTGAGCCCGCCGAAGAGGACCGGCGCCCCGGTCGCCGCGTCGTAGGCGAGCGACGCGTCCGAGCGGGACCCCGGGCCCGAGGGCAGGTTGAGCTCGCTCCAGGTGGTGCCGTCGAAGGTCCAGGTGTCCCCCAAGGCGTTGTAGTTGTTGTCGAGGCCGCCGTAGAGGAGGACCTTGCCGATCGCCGGGTCATAGGCCATCGAGGCGAAGCTGCGCGGGGTGAGCGCGGCCGGGGTGGGGTGCTCGGTCCAGGCGCCGTTCGCGTAGGTCCAGGTGTCCCCCAGGGCGTCCGAGTTGACGTCGAGGCCGCCGAAGACGACGTACTGGCCGGTCTTCTGGTCGAAGGCGGTGGCCTGGTCGCTGCGCGGCGACGGGCTGGTCGGCGCCCAGGTGGTGCCGTTGAAGGACCAGGTGTCGCTCAGGGTGTCGGCGTAGGCGTCGAGGCCGCCGACGAGCGCCAGGGTGCCGGTCGTCGGGTCGTAGCTCATCGAGGCGTCGCTGCGCGGGCCGGGGGTGACCGGCGGGTGCAGCTCGCTCCAGGTGCCGTTCGCGTAGACCCAGGTGTCCCCCAGGGTGTTGTTGGCCGCGTCGATCCCGCCGTAGAGGACGAGCTGGCCGGTCGCCGCGTCGTAGGCCATCTGGGCGAAGCTGCGCCCGGGCGGGGAGGTGGCCGGCACCTGCTGGACGAAGCTCGACCCGTCCGAGGTCCAGGTGTCGGCGAGAGTGGCCGAGTTCGCGTCGAGGCCCCCGAAGATGACCAGCTTGCCGAGGGCCGGGTCGTACGCGGTGGCCGCGTCCGAGCGGGCCGGCGGGCTCGCCGCCACCCAGCTCGTCGCGTTCGAGAGCCAGAGGTCGCCGAGGGTGTTGGTGGTGGCGTCGATGCCGCCGAAGAGGAGGAGGGTGCTCGTCGCCGCGTCGTAGGTCATCTGGGCGAAGCTCCGCGCCGAGGGGCTCGTCGCGGGGGAACGCTGCGTCCAGGTGGTGCCGTCGAAGCTCCAGGTGTCGCCGAGGGCGGCGAAGGTGGCCGAGGCCCCGCCGACGAGCACGAGGGAGCCGGTCGCGGTGTCGGTGGCGAAGGAGGCCGCGCTCCGCGCCGGGGGGCTCGTCGCGGGGGTGAGCTCGCTCCAGGTGGTGCCGTCGAAGGTCCAGGTGTCGCCGAGGGCGGCGCCGCCCGCGGAGAGCCCGCCGAAGAGGACCAGGTCGTGGGTGGCCGGGTCGTAGGCGAGCGAGGCCGCGCTCCGGGCCGGGGGGCTCGTGGCGGGGGTGAGCTCGCTCCAGGTGGTGCCGTCGAAGGACCAGGTGTCGCCGAGCGCGGTCCCGCCCGAGGAGAGCCCGCCGAAGAGGAGGAGGTCGTGGGTGCCCGGGTCATAGACCATCGACGCCTCGTCCCTCGCCGGGGGGCTCGTCGCGGGGGTGAGCTCGCTCCAGGTGGTGCCGTCGAAGGACCAGGTGTCGCCGAGCGCGGTGTTGGTCCCGTCGAGACCCCCGAAGAGGACCGCGGTGCCGGTTGCGGGGTCGTCGGCCATCGCGGGATCGCTGCGGGCCGACGGGCTCGTCGCGGTCGCGACCTGTTGGAAGGTCGACCCGTCGGTCGTCCAGGTGTCGCCGAGTACCGAGAGGTTCGCGTCGTCGCCGCCGAAGAGGACGTTGCGTCCGAGCGCGCTGTCGTAGACGAACGCGGCGTCGCTGCGGGCCTGCGGCGTCGTGGTCGCCCACGAGGTCACCGGGGTGGCCGCGGCCGGCACTGCGGTGAGCAGCGCTCCGGTCGACATCCCCGCGAGCAGCGAGCCCACCGCCACCAGGGCGGCGATCCGCCGCTGCCTTCCCCCTGCGAGCAAACCGGTTCCCCCCGCAACTCGTCCCGCCGTGAGCCCAATCGGCTGGTCGAAAGCATTGCACCAATGCCGGCCGAACGCCCACCGCCCCCCCCGGGGTTCGCCCCGTCCCGGGACCACCCGGTCCACGCTCTTCGGCCGACCAAGAGCTGCCCTTCGGCCCTGGTCAGCGGAGGGGCCAGTCCTCTACGTTCGACGTGAGGGGTCGCTCGGGCGGCCCCGGACCAGAGGGAGGAGCGCGATGGGCGAGGAGACCGGGGGCGGGCGGGTCGAGATCGTCGGCAGGGCGACGACCACCGAGATCGGCGGCCGGATGCAAGTCGAGTGGGCGCTCAGCACCGAGCCCGCGCTCGAGTGGATCGAGGTGTTCCAGTTCGCCGAGCTGCCCGACCGGGAGGGCCCGGACGACTGGGCGATGGGCCCGGGCCCCGACGTCATCGACCGTTCGGTCCGGTGGTTCGTCCCGGCCGGTCGCCCCGAAGCCGCCGAGGACGAAGTCCGACGTCGGGCGGCCATCGCCAACGAGCGGACGCCGTCGCCGGGGACCTGACCCGGCGCTCGGCCGGGTCAGCCCGCGCAGTTGGCGCAGGTGCCGAGCAGGTCGAGGCGGTGGGACTCGGCACGAAAGCCGGTGCCTTCGGTCAGTCGCGCGACCGTGTCGGCGAGCCCGCGTTCGATGCGACGCGGCGGGTCGAAGTCCTCGACGCCGCCGCAGCTGACACAGACCAGGTGATGGTGGTGGTGACCGGTCAGCTCCTCGGTCAACTCGAACCGGGCGTACTCGTCGGCACCGACCACCCGGTGGACGACGCCCGCCTGCTCGAGCAGCGCGAGGTTCCGGTAGGTGGTGCTCTGCGACAGCCGGGGCTCGTCGGCGACGAGCTCGGCCGCCGTCACCGGGCGGGCGGCCCTCGCCAGGGCGTCCACCAACGTCCGCCGACCCGTCGTCGACCGTTGCCCGGCGCGGCGGAGCCGGCGGGCGACCTCTGACTGCAGTTCGGCCACCGAGCCATCCTACCAGCCGCCGGGGCCCAATTGCAATGAGAACTATTCTCGTTATAATACGGTCGATGACGGACATCCCGACACGGCCCGGACCCGGTCCGGAGGCCGCAGGCACCCGCCGTCACCGGGCGGCCGTGGCGGCCGTCGCCGCCGCAGTCGGGTGCCTCTTCGCCGGAGCCTGCACGACGGCGCCGACCGCCGGCACCGCGGCTGGCGGGCGGACCGTCGTCGATGTCGTCGCGGCCGAAAACTTCTGGGGGAGCATCGTCAGCCAGATCGGCGGCTCGCACGCGCACGTGACCAGCGTCATCACCGATCCCAACACCGACCCGCACAGCTACGAGCCGACCGCGGTGGACGCGAAGGCCATCGCCGAGGCGCAGCTCGTCGTCGAGAACGGCGTCGGCTACGACCCCTGGGTCCCGAAGCTCTTGGCCGCAAACCAGACGAACCCGGCGGTCCTCGACGTCGGCCGGCTCCTCGGGGTCCCCGACGGCGGCAACCCGCACCGGTGGTACAACCCGGGGGACGTCCGTCGGGTCGTCGCGGCTGCGGCATCCGATCTGCAGAGGCTCGATCCGGCTGACCGCTCCTACTTCGCGCACCAGGCGACCGTCTTCGAAACCGTCGACCTCCGGCAGTACGACGCGACGATCACCGCGATCAAGGCGACATACGCGGGCACCCCTGTCGGCGCCTCGGAATCGATCTTCGCCATGCTCGCGCCGTCCCTCGGCCTGAACCTCGTCACCCCTCCCTCGTTCCTCCGGGCGGTCAGCGAGGGGACCGAGGTCTCCGCCGGCGACAAGGAGACCATCGACCGCCAGATCGCCACGCACGCGATCAAGATCTACGTGTACAACTCGCAGAACGTGACTCCCGACGTCCAGACCCAGCTTGCCGAAGTGAGGTCGGCGCACATTCCGGTCGCCACCATCACCGAGACGCTGGCGCCGGCATCCGCGACCTTCGAGTCCTGGCAGACCCGGCAGCTCGTCGGCATCGAGCGCGCGCTCGCAGCGTCGAGGAGGGGCTGAGTGCGCCCCGCGTGGGTCGCAGGCGACAAGGCACCCGAGGCGGCAGCTGGCCCGGCCGTCCACTTCAGCGATGCGGCGGTCACGCTCGGGGGCCGGACGATCTGGTCGGGCATCGATCTCGACATCGGACACGGAGAATTCGTCGCCGTGCTCGGCCCGAACGGCGTCGGCAAGTCCACACTGGTCAAGGCTGCGCTGGGTCTGCTTCCCCTCTCCTCGGGATCGGCCTCGGTGCTCGGGAGGGCCCCCGGCCAGGCCGGACGCCGCATCGGGTATCTCCCGCAACGGCGCAGCTTCGACTCCTCCCTGCGGGTGCGCGGGATCGATGTCGTGCGCCTCGGCGCGGACGGTGACCGGTGGGGGTTCCCGCTCCCGGCGCTCGGGCGGTTCTCCCCCGAGCGCCGCCGGTCGGAAGAGCGCGTGCGCGAGGTGATCGAACTGGTCGGCGCGTCGGACTTCGCCGCCCGCCCGATCGGGCAGGTCTCGGGGGGCGAGCAGCAGCGACTGCTGATCGCACAGGCCCTCGTCCGGCGACCCGAACTCCTCGTGCTCGACGAGCCTCTCGACAGCCTCGACCTTCCCAACCAGACAGCCGTTGCGTCCCTCGTCTCGCGGATCTGTCGCGACCAAGGCGTCACCGTGCTGTTGGTCGCCCACGACGTCAACCCGATCCTCCCCTACCTCGACCGCGTCGTCTACATCGCACGGGGCGGCGCCGTCTCCGGCTCGCCGGCCGAGGTCATCACCTCGTCGACGCTCTCGGACCTGTTCCACTCGCCGATCGAGGTGCTCCGCGCCTCTGACGGGCGGCTGGTCGTCGTCGGCCAACCCGATGCACCAGCACACCACACCGACCGTCACGAGGACCCCCGGTGGTAGGTGCGGGACCGGTCCCTGCCGTCAGCACGGTCGGCGCGGTGCCAGGCGGCCGAGGCGGCACGCTCGGGTCGATCGGGAGCGGCCTCGGCCAGCTGTTCGCCGAGCACTTCATGGTCAACGCGCTGCTGGCCGGCACCATCGTCGCGATCACTGCCGGCGCGATCGGCTGGTTCATGGTCCTGCGCCGGCAGAGCTTCGCGGGCCACTCGCTCGCGGTCATCTCGTTTCCCGGTGCTGCCGGCGCGATCCTGGTGGGCGCGAGCGCCTCGGTCGGGTACTTTTCGGCCACCGTGGCGGCGGCCCTCGTGATCGCCCTCGTGCCGCGCTCGGCCAGTGGCCGCGGCTACAGCGGAGAGTCCGCGGTGATCGGCACCGTGCAGGCCTTCGCGCTCGCGTGCGGCGCGCTCTTCGTGAGCCTCTACGGAGGCTTCCTGAACAGCCTGACCGGCCTGCTCTTCGGGAGCTTCCTCGGCATCTCGAACACACAGGTGCTCACCCTCGGCGCGGTCGGCGCCGGCGCGCTCGCCCTGCTGGCGCTCATCGGAAGGCGGCTGTTCTTCGCGACCGTCGACTCGGACGTCGCCCGGGCGCGCGGAATCAGTGTCCGCACCGAATCGGTGGTGTTCCTCGTCCTCCTCGGCTGTGCCGCCGCCGAGGTCAGCCAGATCACCGGTGCGCTCCTCGTCTTCGCACTGCTGGTCATGCCGGCAGCCGCCGCCCAACAGATCACCGCGCGGCCGGCGGCGAGCTTCGCCCTCTCCCTCGTGTTCGGGCTGGTAATCGTCTGGCTCGGTCTGGTGGTTGCCTACTTCACGGTCTACCCCGTGGGATTCTTCGTGACCACGTTCGGTCTCGCCGTCTACCTGCTGGCGATCGGAGCGAGGGCGGCCGCGACCCGGGCGGGCTCGGGGCGGCCGCCGACCCTCCAGCCACGAGCGGCATGACCGTCGTCGCCACCCTCGACCCCTTCGTCGGCATCGCCCACATGCTCGGCCATCCGTTCTTCCGCGACGCCTTCCTCGCCGGCACCGCCATCGCCACGGCGTCAGGGCTCGTCGGGTACTTCGTCGTCCTCCGTGCGCAGGTGTTCACCGGCGATGCGCTCTCCCACGTCGCCTTCACCGGCGCGCTCGCGGCCCTCGCCGCCGGCGTGAGCCTCCTCCTCGGCCTCTACGTCGCGTGCATCGTCGTCGCCATCGGAATGGCCGCGCTCGGTCTGCGCGGGCGAGCCGACGACACCGTGGTGGGGATCGTCTTCGCGTGGGTCCTCGGCCTCGGCGCCCTGTTCCTCACCGTCTACACGACTTCGTCGGGCGGGACCGATGCCGCATCGGGGGTCAACGTGCTCTTCGGCTCGATCTTCGGACTCTCGACCGTGCAGGCCGGCATCGACGCGGCGATCACGCTCGGGGTCAGCGCGGTGCTCCTCCTCGTCGCGCGTCCCCTCCTGTTCGCGAGCATCGACGAGTCGGTGGCCGACGCACGCGGGGTTCCGGTCGGCCTGGTCGGCTACGTCTTCCTCGCCCTGGTGGGCGCGACCGCCGCGGCCGCTGCCCAAGCGGTGGGCGCACTGCTGCTGATCGGTCTGCTGGCAGCACCGGCGGGCGCGGCGCGACTGCTCACTGCGAGGCCCTTCCGCTCGATGTGGACCGCGGCCGGGATCGCGGTCGCCTCCACCTGGATCGGTCTCTCGATCTCCTATGCCGTCCCGAGTGTGCCGCCGAGCTTCGCCATCCTCGCGACCGCGACCGCCTGGTACCTCGGAGCGTTCCTCGTGACCGCGGCCGCTCGCCGGGGGATCCCGATCCACCATGGCCGCGCACCGGCCTGACCGCTCGGACCGACGGCGGCTCGGGATGGCCGGAGCGTCAGGTCACGTGGAGCGGGGCGCTGGCACTGATGCTCAACGGGAGACCGTCGAGCTGCGCCTGGTACGTGACCGTCACCAGCCGATTGCCGTGGCCCTTGGTGTGGACGACGAACGATCCACTGAGCTTCGGCGGGGTGAGCGTCGGCGGGTTGTAGACCGCGGGAGCCACCTGCACCGTGTTGGCGACCGTCGATCCCTGCGCGAAGGTGCGGTGGATCGTGACGGCGATGGTCGGCGGGGCCGGCGTCCCGCCCCCGAGCAGCGCGGTCAGCGCGGAGAGGGTCGCCAGCCACCAATAGGTGGTCGTGCCCGGAGCGTCGGACACCCCCACGACCGCTCCGGGTGCCGCGGTGGACTTCGAGAGCACCAGCGTCGGGTCGGGCGGCAGAAGGGGATCGCCCGCGTACTCGATCAAGCCGCTGCCGGCACCGACCGGCTTGAAGGTGGTGAGGTCGATCATCGCAAGGCCGCAACCGATCAGCCCTGCGTTGATCTGGTGCATCGAAGGTGGGCAGGTCGCGTTGGGGTCGAGCGCCTGCGTCGAGGGCAGCGTGTAGTCGACGGTCATGTTGCCGGACAGATCCGAGATCGGGAAGGTGAGCGCCAGCGGGTTGATCTCGGGCAGTGAGTCGAGCAGCGACAGCAGTCCCGACAGTGACACGATCTGCCCTTTCAGCAACGGGGCGGCCGCCGGGTCGATCGCCAGCAGCAGGCTGGTCTCCATCACCAGGTAGGGATGGAGGACCCCCATGCCGGTGCACTGGATGGCGACCGTGTCGCCGGCCTTCTGACCGGTGACGATCGGCAGGTGGGACCCGTTGAACGTGCACGAGGGTGCCGGGGTCGTGGCGGCGCCTGCCGCGGGGGCTCCCGCTGCCCCGCTCGCGGCAGTGACGCCGATCGAGAGCACGAGGACGAGGATCGAGAGCACCGTCGTGGTGACACGCGAACGGATCATGGGAGCCTCCCAGTTGACAGGTCGAGCAGTGGAACGGCGAGCATGGACAGGTGGAATCCGATCTCCGCAGGAGTCGATGGGACTGTACCGAGCTGGTGGAGTGTTAAACCCCCAGAATTGGGTAAATCGCGATGTCGGGTTGTCGCTCGAAGGTCGGAAACGGAAGTGGGCTCTCCTTCGTTGCAGTCGCGACGCTCCTGTTCGTTCCAGTCGTCAGCTCCGGGAGCCCTATTGATGGTCTTTCCTGACGACGGCGGGATCGCTACGATGCCCAATTCAGCGGCCTTCATACTCATCCACCATTCGTGCCCCCGGGAGGTGGACAATGCTCCGATCGACCGGTCGCGATCCTGCATGTGCCGGCGGCTCGACGGCATCGGTCCGTCGCCGGCGTCCTACCGAACGACTGTGCGCCCGTCGACCACAGAGGCCGGCGGACTGCACCGACGAAAGGACTGCCATGGTCCGTCACGCTCTGAAGACCCGCCGTTCGCCTCGGCAGGCGGCCACCCGGCTCGCGGCCATCCAGGCGTTGGTGACCCTCGGCGACGACGAGGAGGATCTGGACTCGACGACCACCGCGCTGCGGCTCCTCGGAGTCAGCGACCGCGAGCTCGACGCCGCACTGGCCACGCCGAACCGCTCGCGCGCCAGGGCTTCCTGAGCCCTTCCCGAGCCGGGTCCCCACCCGGCTGATCGGCGTCGGGACGCACCGGCACGGCGAGCCGGTGACGCGGCGGTCCGTGCGGTGCGCGGGCCCAGGGGAATCGCTGGTCATAATCGGGAGATGGGACCGGGGCCGCGGAGGAGCTGGCTCTTCGGCTCCCTCCGCCCGTACCGACCGGAGTGGCTCTCCGGTGATCTCGTCGCCGGCCTCACCGTCTGGGCGGTCCTCGTCCCCGAGTCGCTCGCCTATGCGACGATCGCCGGCGTCTCGCCGGTGGTCGGCCTCTACGCGGCCCCTTCCGGGCTCCTGCTCTTCGCCGCCTTCTGCAGCTCCCGCCACCTCGTGGTCGGACCGATGTCGGCCACGGCTGCGCTCTCGGCTGCGGCGGTGGGAGCGGTGGTCACCGGCAACGGCGCGTCCTACGCCGCACTCACCGCTGCGCTCGCCGTGACCACCGGGGTGATCGCCGTCGGGCTGGGGCTCCTCAAGATCGGCTTCGTCGCCAACTTCATCTCCGAGCCCGTGCTGAAGGGCTTCGTCATCGGCCTCGCGCTCACCATCATGATCGGGCAGGTGCCGAGGCTCTTCGGTCTGCCGAAGGGCGACGGCGACTTCTTCAGTCAGCTCTGGCACCTCCTCGGCGAACTCGGGTCGACCAACGGCGCCACCCTCGGCGTCGGGCTGGCGTCGCTCGCGATCCTGTTCGGGCTCCGGCACTTCGCACCACGCGTCCCGGATCGCTCGTCGCGGTCGTGGTCGGCATCGGTGCCGCGAAGATCTGGAACCTCGGCGCGCACGGCGTCGCGCTGGTCGGCCACATCCCCGCCGGCCTCCCCCGCTACGGGCTGCCGCACGTCCCGATCGGCTCGTACGTGAGCCTCGGCGGCTCGGCGATGGGTATCGTGCTCGTGGCCCTCGCAGAGGGCCTCGGCGCAGCCAAGACCTACGCGTCGCGCGACCACTACGACGTCGACGCCGATCGGGAGTTGGTCGGCCTCGGCGCGGCCAACGTCGCGGCCGGCCTCAGCTCGGGCATGGTGGTCAACGGGAGCCTGTCGAAGACGGCGGTCAACGGGACCGCGGGCGCCCATTCCCAGCTCTCCGGCCTGCTGGCCGGTGCGCTGACCGTGTTGACGTTGCTGTTCTTGACCGGGTTCTTCGCCGACCTCCCCGACGCGAGCCTTGCGGCCGTCGTCATCGCTGCGGTCGCCGAGCTGGTCGACGTGCGCACCATGACCCTGCTCTACCGGAGCGTGACCGGCCCGCTGCGCGACCTCTACGGCCCGGCCGCGCGGGCCGATTTCGTCGCCTCGGTCTTCGCGCTCTTCGGCGTGCTCGTCTTCGACACTCTGCCGGGCCTGTTCATCGGCATCGGGCTGTCGGTGCTGCTGATCGTCTACCGCGCGTCCCGGCCCCATGTCGCCGAGCTCGGTGCCGACACCGTCGTCCCGGGCCGCTTCGTCGACCTGCACGCAGACACCGCGATGGCGCTGCCCGGCATCGCGGTGCTCCGAGTCGAGGGTGGGCTCTTCTTCGCAAACGCCGACTCGATCCGCGGCATCGTGCGGACCGCCGCCCGGAGGCCGAGCGTCCGCGGGGTCGTCCTCGACACGGAGTCGATTCCGGCGATGGACGTCACCGCGGCACAGATGGTCTTCGACCTGGTCGACGAGCTCCGAGAGACCGGGGTGGCGCTGGTGATGGCCCGTGAGCGGGGCCGAGCCGGCGACGTCGTCTCGGTCGCAGAGCCGCGCCGTGCGACGATCAAGGTGTACCCGACGATCCGCGCCGCGCTCGAAGCGCTCGAGGCGGGCGGTGACGACCGAGGAGGTTTCGGTGGGTCAGGCAATCGGTAATGCGCTTGCGTTCGCGGTCGGTGTCGCGATCAGCCCGATCCCGGTGATCGCGGTCATCTTGATGCTGCTGTCCGCCCGCGCTCGGGCCAACAGCCTCGCCTTCGCGTCCGGGTGGGTGCTCGGGGTGGCCGGCGGCGTCACCGTCGTGATCCTGGCGTCCTCCACCATCGGGACGGGCACCGACGCCAGCCCGAGCCACGGGACCTCGGTGGTGAAGATCGTCCTCGGCGCGCTCCTCCTCGCCCTCGCCCGACGCAGCTGGCGCCGGCGTCCCGCGCCCGGACAGCCGGTGGAGCTGCCCCGCTGGCTCGGGGCCATCGAGCGGATCTCGCCCGCGAGGAGCGCCGGCCTCGGCATCGCACTGTCGGTCGTCAACCCGAAGAACCTGGTGATGATCGTCGGCGGTGGGCTCGCCATCGCGGGCGCGCCTTCGGCATCGGGCGGGAAAATCGTGGCGGCGGTCGTCTTCGCCGCGGTCGCGGTGTCGACGGTGGTGGTGCCGGTCGTCGCCTACCGGCTCCTCGGCGCGAGCGCCGAGCGCTGGCTGCGCGACCTCGACACCTGGCTCGAGGCGAACCACGCCGCGGTGATGGCCGTCCTGTTGCTCGTCGTCGGCGCCCTCCTTCTCGGAAAGGGGATCGCCGGTTTCTGACCTCCGGGACGACCCTCCGGCCTCGGGGACGACACCCGGCGTCGGGCGCCTCGGCGGTCAGTGTCCGGCGTCGGCCCTCAGCAGGTAGGCCGCGTTGGCGCCGAAGAACGCCTCCGTCCCCTTCTCGGGGACGAGGCCGCCGGCCGCGTAGTCCTCGAGCGCGGTCGCGCTGCCCTCGGTGTGCGGGTAGTCGCTGCAGGCCATGAAGATGTCGCCCGCGTACGCGATCAGGCGCTTCGGCACCTCGTAGGAGAATGCGGCGATGCGCACCTGCCGGCGGAAGTAGTCGCTCGGTGTGAGGGCCAGACCGGTGGACTCGCCGTTGAACCTGGCGGTGTGGCGGTAGCCGCCGTCCATCATCTGCAGATGGAGCGGGACCCAGGGGGCGGAGAGCTCCATGATCCCGAAGCGCAGCTCGGGGTAACGCTCGAGGACGCCGTTCATGATCAGGTCGCTGAGGGCGAGCGCCGCCGCGGTCCAGAGGAACACCACGCTCATCGGCGTGATCCCGCCTTCGAGATCCTCGCCGTACCAGGCCTCGTCGAAGGGTCGGGCCTGGTTGGCCACGTGGAACACCGGCGTGATGCCGTGGTCGGCGAACATGGCCCACGCGCGGTCGAGGGACGGGTCCGACAGGGGGCGCCCGTCGACGAGGGACGGAGGGATCATGGCGAGGCGGATGTCGCCGGCTGCGAGCGACCCGAGCTGGGACTCGAGCCAGCCGAGATCGCGCAGGCACAGGTGGCCGACCGGGAACAGCCGGCCCTTCCCGCGGGCGGCGACCTCGACGATCCAGCGGTTCCAGGCAGCCATGTTGGCCAGCGTCGCCCGCAGGTCGCGCGCGAGAGGCCGCTCCCAGGCGATCCCGTAGTTGGGGAACATGATCGAGGCGTCGAAGCCCGCCCGGTCGAGCTGGTGGATCCGCTCGTCGGGGTCCGAGTAGCCGGCGGTGAACGAGGCGAGATCGAAGTCGGTGGGGAGGCCGTCGACCAGGCGCTGGCGGAACGCGCCCATGCCCTCCACGTCACCCGGCCGGTGCGGGCCACCGAGTCCGATGCGCCGGTCGCCGAACATCAGCCAGGTGTAGCCGAGCCGGTCGGTCTCCATGTGGAGCGCGACGTCGCGGTCCGCCGGGTCGGCATAGGTGCGCCAGAGGTCGGGTGGTTCGAAGAGGTGGGTGTCCGAGTCGATGAGCTGGTGCATCGCGCCTCCCCTCCTCCAGCGGGCGCACCCGGGAGGACGGCCCGAGCCTACTGCCCGCATCCTCGACGGTCACCGGTGACGCCCCGGTCTCCGACGGGTCCGCGCGCCGGCGCCCGCGTGTCGACCGGGCGTCAGGGCCGGGTCGAGACCGTCACCGAGGAGGACGCGGCGACCGGCAGGCTGACCGCGATCCGGCTGAAGGTGATCGAGCCTCCGAGCTCGGGCGTCGCATAGGCGACCGTGGTCGGAACCAGCTGCAGCGTCAGGGTCTGGCCCGGCCGCACCGATTGACAGATCGTCTCGAGCGACACCGCCGTCGAGTGCTGGCGACCGTCGAGGGTCACCGCGACGGGGGTGATCTGGCTGCCCACCACCTTGCCGGTCGTGTCGTCGACCAGCTGGGCGAAGACACGGGTCGGCCGTGCTCCCGCGGCCGCCTGGCCGCGGTAGGTGAGGGCGAGCGACGGCGCGCCGACCACGAGCGAGGTGCGCGCCGCCGCGCGGATCGGTACGTCGACCGCGGTCGCAGCCCGGGCGGGGAGGACGGACAGCGCCACCCCTGCGAGCGGGCTGTCGCTGCCCGGCGCGCCGGGAGCGAGGGTGACCGGTCCGGATCCTCCGGATGCGACGAGCGGCAGGACCCCGCTTCCGGTGGCGGTGAGGGGTGCGGCGGTCGGAACCGGGTAGGTCGTGGCCGCGTAGCGCACCCCGTTCTGGTCGACGAGGTCGACCGCCGGACCCGTCCGCGCCGAGGCGTCCCGCTTCACCCAGCGGTCGAGCCAGGCGATGGTGGCGTCCGTCGCGGCGAGCGGGTTGCCTTGCGAGGTCAAACAGACCCCGTGCCCGCCGCAGAACCAGAGCATCGCGGCGGGCACGCCGTTGCTGCGCACCGCCTCGTAGTTCGCGACGCCCTGGTTCAGCGGGAAGAGCGTGTCCACCGTGCCCTGCACGACGAGCGTCGGCACCCGGATGTCGTGCAAGAGGTAGTCGGGCCCGCGGGCCGCGAACCATGTCCGGTAGGCCGTGTCGATCTGACCGGTCGCGTTGGCCTGGGCGGCCGAGGCCCGGATGTGGGGGTCGAGCCTGTCGGATGCGGCACCGGCGACGAGCAGGTTCCCCCATCCCGCCTTGTAGAGCCCGGTGGGGTCGAGGCTGGTGACGAGGGAGTGCCAGGAGATGGTGGGCACGATGGCGTCGACGCGACAGTCGCTGGCGGCGGTGACCCACTGGATCCCGCCCCCGTAGGAGCCGCCCACCATGCCGGTCCGCGGGTCACCGGGATGGTCGAGCTCGACGCCGGGCCGACCCGCCACCCAGTCGATCAGCCGCGACACGTCGCGCGCCTCGGCGGTGGGGCTGTCCACCTCGGCCTGCCCGGTCGAGGCGCCGAAGCCGCGGGGGTCCCAGGTCACGACGTTGTAGCCCGCCGCGTGCAGGGTGCTGATGTCGACGCCGCCGACGGCATCGTTGCCGGTACCCGTCGTGTCGGTGTCACCCGGCAGGCTCCAGCCCGGGCCCATCAGCACCGTCGGCGCCGGGTGGGCGGGGCTCGCGCTTGCGACCGGAAACCAATGGGCCCTGATCTGCGTGCCGTCGAAGGAGGTGATCGTCCAGTCGGAGGGAGTCCCCGCGACCGGCGCTGCCACGACGGGAGTGGTGACGGTGCGGCGGCACGCGGGCGGCGTATACGACGTCGCGGACGCCGCGGCCGTCGAGCTGGTCGTGCCCGAGGTCGCGCTCGAACAGCCCGCGAGCACCGCCGACCCGAGCAGGACCGCAGCCGGCGCGAGCGCCCGTCGCCACCGGGTCTGGTGCCGGTTGGGTCGCGCGCTCACGCGGCGGAGACGGTCGGCCTGCCCACCGCCCGACGCTCCTCGTCGGTCAGGTCCCTGTCGCGCACCGGATGGACGATGCCCCAGTGCCGGCCGACCGGGCATCGCTGGAAGCGGGTGCCCGGCAGGAGGCGCAGCGCACGGAACGAGACACCCTCGATCCACCAGGCGGAGAACAGGTGGCCCCGGCTGCAGCGCACGGCCGTCCGTCCCGGGATCGCGTACCCGCGCCGGCGCATGAGCACGTTCGGTACCACGACGAAGACCACCAGCACGACGACCAGTCGACGGAGGGATCTGCGCCGCGGGCGGCCATGGGGACCGGTGCTCATCGTCGCTCGGCGCCGTGGCGCGGGCTCAGTAGCCCCCGAGCCGCTCGCGGCTCGGCAGGAGCGCTCCGATGATCCAGAAGAGCGGGATGAAGAGCCCGATGAGGAACATCACCCAGTGACCCTTCCTGATCGAGATGATGCCCAGCGTGACCAGCAGCACGAAGTAGATGATCCCCAAGATGACGGCCATGCCGAGCTCCTCTGTCCACGTGCCCCGACCGCCCGCGCCGGGGGCCCCAGCGTACCCGCGGCCGCTCGTCGGGCCCGGCACGGCTCAGCGGGCGCGCCAACGGGGCGGACGCCGCTCGGCCGCAGCGGTGAGGCCCTCTCGTGCGTCCTCGGTGCCCTGCGCGACCAGCCGCATGGTCTCACCGAAGCGGATCGCCTCGACCGGGGGAAGCGCCGATCCTCGGACCGCGACTTCCTTGGTCGCTCGCGCTGCGAGGGGGGCGGCTGCCAGCAGGCGGTCGGCGAGTGCCCGGGCCTCGGCCATCAGGGTGTCGTGCGGCACCACCCAACCGGCCAGCCCGATCTCGCGCGCGCGCTCCGCGTCGATGCGTTCGCCGGTCAGCAGCAGCTCCATCGCGTACTGCCAGTTGATCCGCTGCGGGAGCCGGATCGCCCCGACGATGGTCGGGATCCCGAGGCGCACCTCGGGGAAGCCGAACTCGGCCCGTTCGCTGGCGATGACGAAGTCACACCAGGTCACGAGCGTGAGCCCGTACCCGAGGCAGTGGCCGTTCACCGCCGCGATGACCGGCTTGTAGATCTCCCATCCGCTCTCGAAGGAATTGACCGTCGGCTTCTCCCAGAAGGTGCCCGCGAATTCGCCGGCAGCGCCGCCACCGCCGCGCAGATCCCCGCCGGCGCAGAACGCCCGCCCCGCCCCGGTGACGATCGCCACCCACGCGGCCTCGTCGTCGCGGAACCGGGCGAAGGCGTCGTTGAGGGCACGGCGCATGTCGGCGTCGATCGCGTTGCGCGCGTCGGGACGGTTGTAGGTGATGGTGGCCACATGGCCGTCCAGCTCGTAGGTCGCAGCGGTGCTCATGGCGACAGCTTGCCCCAGCCCCATCGGTCGGGCCGGGTCGGTTCGCTCAGCGCGCGAGCCAGGCGATCCTCCGGTCGTCGGCATGAGGGATCGCCGGAGCGGCCGTCACGGGACGAGCACCACCCGGCCCAACGACTGCCGGCTTTCGACGTACGCGTGGGCCGCGGCCGCCTCTGAAAGCGGGTAGCTGCGGTCGATCACCACCTGCAGCTCGCCGCGGGTCACCGCGGCGAGATGGCCGGCGATCATCTGGCGGGCGCGGGGTGCCATCAGCAACTCGGCGCCGAGGAAGTACCCGGACAGGGTCTGGTTGTTGGGACGGAGGTTGCCGATGGCGACGGTGTCCGCGGCGGCCCGGCCCGCGTCGCCGACGGTGACGCACCGGCCGCGGTAGGCGAGCGCGTCGAGGCTGCCCTGGAGGGTCGCCGCGCCGACCGAGTCCACCACGACGTCGGCGCCGCGACCGCCGGTGAGCCGTCTCACCTCGGTCACGAAGTCGGTGCGTGCGTAGTTGATCCCCTCGTCGAGGCCGAGGTCGCGCAGCCGTGCGAGCTTCTCGTCGCTCGACGCGGTGGCGAGCACCCTGGCGCCGGCCCGCTTCGCCAGCTGGATGGCCGCGACCCCCACGCCACCCGCGCCCGCGTGGACGAGAGCCGTCTCCCCCGCCACGAGACGGCCGAACTCGAACAGGCAGTCGTCGGCGGTGCCGAAAGGGATCGGGACGCAGGCGGCCTCCTCGGTCGAGAGCCCCTCGGGGACCGGCCACGCGAACGGGGGCGCGACCGCGCGCAGCTCCGCGTGCGAGCCGTCGACGCCCACGGTCACCACCCGGTCGCCGACCGCGTAGTCGCCGACCTCGGGGCCGACGCCGACCACGGTGCCGGCGCACTGGTAGCCGACGACATGGGGCACCGAGGCCATCTCGCCCTGCAGCCGGTTGAGGGTGTCGCCACCCTCGATGCTGATCGCCTCGACGCGGACGAGGAGCTCCGAGGGGCTCGGCGCGGGATCGGACACCTCCTCGTAGCGGAACACCTCGGGAGGACCCGTCCGGTGGTAGACGGCCGCCTTCATGCCCAGGTTCTACCAACCGGCTGGGACCCTGTCCGAGAGATGGCAGAAATTGCCATGAACCTGTCCTTGCTGCCATCCCCGCGCTCCACCAGCATGGAGGTATGACCGCACCCGGCGGCACCGCCCGCCTCGTCACCGCCGTCGTCTACGAGGAGTTCGCGCTGCTCGACCTCGCCGGGCCCGCGGACGTGTTCCACGCCGCGGCCCTCGTCTCCGGCGGGCCGGGCTACCGGCTGGTGACCGCGTCGCCAGGAGGGACGGCCGTGCGTTCGAACAGCGGCGTGACCGTGGCCGCCGACACCTCGATCGAGCGGGCCGCCCGCCGATCCCCGACCGACACCCTCCTCGTCTGCGGCGGCCTCGGTGTCGACGCGCTGGTCGACGACCACGCCTCGCTGACCGCGATCCGCCGCATCGCCGGCCGCGCGCGACGGACCGCCTCGGTGTGCACCGGTGCGCTCGCGCTGGCGGCCGCCGGTCTGCTCGACGGCCACCGTGCGACCACCCACTGGGCCAGTTGCGAGCGGCTCGCGGCGTCGTACCCGGCGGTCACCGTGGAGCCCGACCGCATCTACGTGCGCGACCGTGACCGGTGGACCTCCGCCGGTGTCACTGCGGGGCTCGACCTCGCCCTCGCCCTGGTCGAGGACGACTGCGGTCCCGAGGTCGCGCACGCGGTCGCAGGTTGGCTGGTGATGTTCGTGCGAAGGCCCGGAGGGCAGTCGCAGTTCAGCGCACAACTGAACGGTCGGCCGCCGCGCACCCAGCCCATCGTCGGCCTGCTGCGTTGGCTGCCGGACCACCTGTCGGGCGACCTGTCGGTCGCCGCGCTCGCGGAGCGGGCCGGCATGAGCCCCCGCCACTTCGCTCGCATCTTCCGCACGGAGGTGGGCGTCACACCGGCCTCGCTCGTCGAGTCGTTCCGGATCGAGGCAGCCCGCCGCCTGCTCGAGACCACCGACCTGACCCTCGGCGCGATCGCGGCCGAGGTCGGCCTCGGCCGGCCCGAGACGTTGCACCGGGCGTTCCGCCGTCGTGTGGGAACGACACCCGACCGCTATCGCCAGCACTTCCGAAGGAGGGCGTCATGAAGATCGCCATCGGCCTCTACCCCGGCTTCACCGCGCTCGACGCGGTGGGGCCCTACCAGGTGTTCACCAATCTCCCGAACGCGGAGGTCGTGCTCTGTGCCGCAGAGCGGGGCGAGCTCGACGACGACAACCACCTGCTGCACCTCCGGATCGACGCCACCTTCGAGGAGGTTCCCTCCGCGGACGTCGTCCTCGTGCCCGGCGGGCTGGTCACCCGCCGTATGGCCCGGGACGGGCATCCGGTCGTGGAGTGGGTACGGGAGGCGCACCGGCGGACGACGCTCACCACCTCGGTGTGCACGGGCGCGCTGATCCTCGGGGCCGCCGGACTCCTCGACGGCGTCGAGGCGACCACCCACTGGTGCGCGATGGACACCCTGGCCTCCCTCGGCGCCCGACCGACCGCACGGCGGGTCGTGCGCTCCGGGCGCATCGTCACCGCCGCGGGGGTCTCCGCGGGCATCGACCTCGCCCTCGCCGTCGTCGCCGAGCTCACCGCACCCGAGGTGGCCGAGGCGATCCAGCTCGGCATCGAGTACGACCCCGAGCCTCCCTTCGACGCCGGCGCACCGTCCAAGGCGCCCGCCCAGGTCCGTGCGACGGTCGAGCGGACCATGGCGGACGCGGAAGCGCGGATGCTCGCCTGAGAGCCGACCGCGTGGCCGGTCGATCGCGAACGAGGAGCCACCCGGCCGTACGCTGGGGGGATGGGCAACCTGCTCGAGCTGGCCGGCCTGCGGCGGCGCTTCGGGGACGTGGTGGCCCTCGACGACCTCTCCTTCGCAGTACCGGCCGGCAAGGTGGTCGGCTTCCTCGGACCGAACGGCGCAGGCAAGACCACCGCGATGCGCGCCGTGTTCGGCCTGACCGATCTGGACGCGGGCACCGTGCTCTGGAACGGTGCACCGGTGAGACCCGACGAGCGGCGGCGATTCGGCTACATGCCCGAGGAACGGGGCCTCTACCCGAACATGCCGGTGGGTGAGCAGATCGGGTACCTGGGCCGCCTCCACGGCATGACCTCCTCAGCCGCCGAGGAGGCCACGACGACCTGGCTGGAGCGTCTCGAGGTCGCCGAGCGGAGGGCGGACAAGGTCGAGGCGCTCTCACACGGCAACCAGCAACGGGTGCAGCTCGCGGCGGCCCTGGTGCACGACCCCGAGCTGCTCGTCCTCGACGAGCCCCTCGCCGGCCTCGACCCGGCCGGCATCGAGGCCATCGGGAACGTCCTCGTCGAGCCGCGCGAGGTTGGGGCGCTGCGTCCTGTTCTCCAGCCACCAGCTGGACCTGGTCGAGGACCTGTGCGAGGCGGTGACGATCATCGACCACGGCCGGCTCGTCGCATCCGGCGAAGTCGAGGACCTCGCGAGCAGCGGTCCCCGGCGGCTCGTGGTACGGGTCGACGGCGACCGCGACGGAGCATGGGCGAGTGGTCTCCCCGGCGTGCGGATCTCCGAGACGAAGGGCGGCGAGGTCCGGCTCGTCCTCGACCCGGGGACCGACAGCGACCGCGTCCTCTCGGCAGCGCGCGCCGCAGGGCGGGTCACCGAGTTCGTGTTCGAGCGGCGGCGACTCTCCGAGGTCTTCCGCGAGGCGCTCGCCGGATGAAGGGTGTCCCCTTCCTCATCGCCGCAGTGGCCATCGCGGCGGCCCTGCTGATCCGGCGCGCACGCGGTGGGCAGAGCTCTCCCCCGCCGGTCGTCCGCCTGTTCCGAAGGTTCCGCCGCTTCGGCGGACGCGCACCGCTCGGCGACACCGGACTGGTCGCGGGGAGGGAGATCCGAGAACGGCTCCGCGGCAGGTTCTTCAGGTTCATCACGCTGGCGCTGCTCGTCCTCGTCGCCGCCGCCATCGTGATCCCGACCATCGGCTCGGGGAACCAGAAGCCCCAGCGCGTCGGCGTCGTCGGCACGCCGTCGACGACCCTCGACAAGCAGATCGAGGCGGCCGCGAAGAGCGTCGGGGCCACCGAGCAGCTCGTGCCCGTGGCGGACGTCGCAGCAGCCCGCTCGGATCTCCGCAACGGGCAGCTCGACCTCGCGGTCGTCGACGGGCGCTCGGTGCTCGTCGACCAGCAGCTGGCGCCGAACGACACCTCGAAACAGGCGCAGTTCGTCCGGTCCCTCGCCGGAGTCCTCGGTGTCACCGAGGCCTTTCGGGCAGCCGGGCTCTCGCCGACCCAGGCCGCGACGGTCGCCGGCGCCCGGCCGGTTCCGGTCGAGAGCGTGCAGACGCCGAGGGGCGAGAGCACCAGTCGCTCGACCTCGGTGATCGGTGTGATCCTCGTCTTCGTCATGCTCACCCAGTACAACACCTGGACCCTGATGGGCGTCATGGAGGAGAAGTCGAGCCGGGTGGTGGAGGTGCTGCTCGCGACGGTCCGCCCGATCCAGCTCCTCGCCGGCAAGGTGCTCGGCATCGGGCTCGTCGCGGTCGCGCAGGCCGGCCTCATCGTCGGGGTTGCCCTGATCACCGCCGCCGCGGTCGGGTCCTCCCTCCTCAAGGGGACCGCCCCGCTGGTCGTCGTCGCCACGCTGATCTGGCTCGTGCTCGGCTACGCGTTCTACAGCTGGGTCTACGCGGCAGCCGGCTCGATGGCCGAGCGCCAGGACCAGGTCCAGAGCATGGTGCTCCCGCTCAGCGCCCCGATCATCTTCGGTTACATCGTGGGGCTCACCGCCGCCGGCTCGGCGAACCCGTCGCTCCTCGTGCGGGTGCTCGCCTTCCTGCCCCCGACCGCGCCCTTCGCCATGCCGGTGCTCGTCGCGCTCGACGCGACGAGCTGGTGGGCCTTCGCTCTGTCGGCGCTCGTGACCCTCGCGTCGACGGTCGTCGTCGCACGCCTTGCGGCCGGCGTCTACCGACGAGCCGTCCTTCGGACCGGCGGCCGCGTGCGCCTGCGTGAGATCCTCGCGGCCACCGGCGCGCGCCCCTCGTGACCCGCGACTAGCCCTCGAACCCCGCCGCGGCGACCGCGCGGTGCGCGATCGGGGTCGCCGATCGCATCGATCTCGACGATCCGGCCGTCGGCGACCGTGAACCCCATCACGTTGACCGGTCGCCCCTCCACGACGACGATCATGCCGGCCGCCCCGTTCACCAGCGCCGGACGCAATTGCAGATCGGGGCGCGTGAACCACGACTTCAACCCGCGCCGCGCCTGCGCGGCCACCTCTTCGGCTCCGGACAGACCAGCACGACGAGGGAGAGCCAGTCGGCGAAGAGATGCCGATCCCGACCACCGCCAGCAGCGCGCCTGCAGAGCTCGGATGGCGGAGCTCTGCACGGGCTCGCTCGCGACAATACCCCAGGGGGGTAAAATGCAAGACATCCCACGAGACACGTCCACCCCGCCCGGCTACTCCGACGACAAGGAGGCCATCCAGCGGCGGCTCCGCCGCATCGAGGGCCAGGTCCGCGGCCTCCAGCGGATGATCGACGAGGACCGCTACTGCATCAACGTCCTCGAGCAGGTCGCCGCGGTCACCCGGGCCCTTCAGGCGGTCTCCCTCGAGCTCCTCGACGACCATCTCTCGCACTGCGTCATCGACGCGGCCCGTGCAGGTGGCGACGAGGCCAGCCGCAAGATCGAGGAGGCGTCGACGGCCATCGCGCGGCTCGTGCGCTCGTGAACGGGAGGCGGTCGTCGTGATCGCGAACGTGGCGTGGCTCGTGGACGTGGGCCGGAGCCTCCGCGCAGAGCTTCTTCATGTTCTGGGAGACGCTCTGGCCCCTCGTCCTCGGCTTCGGGCTCTCCGGCGCCGTCCAGGCGTTCGTCAGCCGCGAGTCCATGCAGCGACGACTGGGCGACCACCGGCCGGCCGCGGTCGCCCGCGCGTCGGGCTACGGGATGGTCTCCTCCTCGTGCTCGTATGCGGCGACCGCCATGGCGAAGTCGCTCTTCGTCAAGGGTGCCGACTACCTCTCCGCGATGGTCTTCATGTTCGCGTCGACCAACCTGGTGGTGGAGCTCGGCATCGTACTCGATCGTGCTCATGGGCTGGCAGTTCGCCGGCAGCGAGTTCGTCGGGGGGCCATCATGATCGTGTTGCTGGTGGTCCTCGGCGCCCTCTGGCTGCGGGGGCGGCGGTCGAGCGACGCGCGGCGAACGCCTCACCACGGGCGGCGGACCGGGGGACACGAGCACGGCCCGCCGGAGAACACCGTACTCCAACACGAGCCGTGGGGACGGCGGCTGCGTTCGAAGGGAGGCTGGGCCGACTCGGCGACGTACACGATGGCGGACCTCACGATGCTCCGCCGCGAGCTGTTCATCGGCTACCTGGTGGCCGGGTTCCTCGCGACCCTCGTCCCGGCGGACTTCTGGAGCGCCGTCTTCGTCCACGGCCACGGCTTCTGGACCAGCGTGGAGAACGTCGATCGTCGGGCCGTTCATCGCCATCATCAGCTTCGTCTGCTCGATCGGCAACGTGCCCCTCGCCGCGGCGCTCTGGAACGGCGGGATCTCCTTCGGGGGCGTCGTGGCCTTCATCTTCGCCGACCTGATCACGTTCCCGCTGCTGCTGATCTACCGGAACTACTACGGGACCCGGCTGATGCTGCGGATGCTCGTCGTGTTCTGGGGGGTCATGAGCCTCGCCGGTCTGGCGACCGAGGGCATCTTCTCCGCTGCGGGGCTGGTGCCGACCGCTCGGGCCGGCCCGATCGCGCCCGCCGCACTTCGCAGTGGAACTACACGACCTACCTCAACATCGTGTTCCTCGCGCTCTTCGCGCTCCTCTACTGGACCTACCGCAACCGGATCCGGCTCGGCGGTGGCCGCGGCTACGCGATCGACCCGGTCTGCGGGATGCAGGTCGAGTCCGCGCGCGCGCCCGCCACGGTCGACCGTGCCGGCGTCTCCCGCTTCTTCTGCTCCGACCGGTGCCGGGCGCGCTTCGAGGCCGATCCGGACCACTACGAGCAGCACCCGGCGAGCCACGCCGCGAGCTGAACTGCAGAGCACCGCCTTGGATCGGGCCGGCCGGTGCGGCGGCGCGCCCGCACGAGCAGGACTCAGGCGTCCCTGGTCACCATGCGCCAGGCGCCGATGACCGTCCAGCCGACCAGCCAGGCGACGATCACCAACACCGCGGCCAACCTCGGTTCGGGCACGAGCAGCGACGTCCCGCGACCGCCGCCGGGTCCACCTCCTCCCCCGAACACGAAGCTGAGGCCGGCGGGTTCGAGGTGGGCGACGGCCAGGCCCACCACCGACCGCTGCAGGTTGATCATGTGGGGAATGCTGGCGCGCGAGAGGATCGGGGTCAGCACGATCTCGAGGACGATCATCAGGATCACCGCGACCGTCCGCTGTCCGAGCAGCGACCCGAGTCCGAGGCCGACCACGAACCCGATGATCGCCTCCAGCTCGATCCACAGCCCGGTCCGGACCATCACCCCCACCGGCGGCGAGAGGAAGATCCTGCTGTAGTCCGGGTAGTCCTGGTCGGCAATGCGGACGGCCTGGGCACGGACCTGTGACGGCGTCGGAGGCGGCGGGATCGTGACGCCCGGGGGAAGACGCTTCTGGATGGCAGTCGGGCCCGGTCCGTTCCCGCAGTCGAGGGCGACGATCGGACCGCGGTAGTCGAAGTTGCACACGACCTCCTGGGAGTGGGCCGCGGCCCAGTTCTCGAGCCCGGACTTCGAAAGGCCAGCGGGCACGTTGACACCGCTGTAGCTGACCTCGGTCGGCGCGGCGAAGACGCACACCGCGCAGACGACGGTGAACCCGATGGCAACCAGCGGGACGATGATCGCCAGTCCGGCCGGGATCCGGGCGAGGTAGAGGGCCAGCCGCGAGCGCCCGGTGACCACCAGGTGCCGGAACATCCCCTCGGTGAGGTCCACCGACCCCGCCGTGCAGCCCAGCGTGGCGGCGACGATGAAGCCGAAGACGTAGAGGACCCCGGCCACCAGCGCGTTGAAGATGTCGTAACCACCCGCCGGGCCGTAGGACTTCGGTGCGACCGCATGGAGGAGGAGCCGGATGGCGAGGAACACGGTCGGGATCCCGACGGTCACCGCCACCAGCGTGATCATGAGGCCGCGTCGCTTGCGCAGCTCCATGAAACGGGTGGCGATGAGCGGACCGGTCGGGAGCCACGACCCGCGTCGGTCGCGGGTCCTCTCGACCGGGATCCTGCTCGGGGCCGGCGCCCCCAGATCCGGGACGGTCGTCATTCCGACGCCCCCAGCCTGCTGGTCACCTGGAGGAACCACGACTCGAGCGAGGTGTGGATCTCCTGGAGCCGGTAGACCGCGATGCCGCCTTCGACGAGCACCCGGTTGACCTCGGCGACCACGTCCCTGCCGGTGCCGGCAGGGAGGATGATCCCGAACCCTTCGGGCCGCGGCTCGAAGGATCCACCGAGGTCGACCCGCTGGAGGAGCCCGCGGGCACGGTCGGGATCGGAGCACTCGATCTCGAGGACGGACGAGGTCCCCGACAAGAGATCGGTGATCGCCCCCTGGCGGATGACCCGGCCCCGGTCGACGATCGCGACCGCGTCGCAGGTGCGCTCCACCTCGTCGAGGAGGTGGGAGGAGAGCACGACGGTCCGGCCCTCCGCGACGAGCGAGAGGATCATGTCGCGCATGTCCTGCATCCCGGCGGGGTCGAGGCCGTTCATCGGCTCGTCGAGGATGAGCAGCTGGGGATCGCCGAGCAGGCAGGCCGCGACGCCGAGCCGCTGGCGCATGCCCATCGAGTACTTCGACACGCGGTCGTTCGCCCGGTGCAGGATCCCCACACGTTCGAGCGCGGGCTCGATCCGCTCCTTGGCAGCCGGCTCACGTGCGCCCGCGAGGATGCGGAGGTTCTCGCGGCCGGTGAGGTGCCCGTGGAAGCGGGGCTCGTCGACGATGGCCCCCACCCTCGCCAGTGCGCTCGCCCGCTGGCTCGGGACCGGATGGCCGAGCAGCGACATGGTGCCGCCGTCGGCACGGGTCAGTCCGAGCAGCACGCGGATCAGGGTCGTCTTGCCGGCGCCGTTCGGGCCGAGGTAGCCGAAGGCGCTCCCCCGTGGGACGAGCAGCTCGACGTCGTTGACCGCGACGTTGTCACCGAAGCGCTTGGTCAGCCCGTGGGTCTCGACCGCCCAGCCTGCGTCGGGGTCCGGCGCGAGGGTGGCGCTCGGAGCGGTCATCGTCATGCAGCACTCCCGACGTCGTGGGCTCCGGCGGCGCCGACACACTCGATGGTTGCGGTGTCAACAGACGGCGTGGACCGGACCCGCGAGACAGTAGGGCAGTCCCGACGGGACGAGGCGTCGCGCGGGACGCGCCCGTCGCGGGCAGAGCCGTGGTTTTCGGATGCCGGGGCGGCCTGCACGGCTTTATCTTCGGATGGCGCACCGCCACCGGCAATCAGGGATCACCCGGAACGGTCCCGGATCCGGCACCCGACCGCACGGCCGCGACCACACCACCGTCGGCCAACACGTCGACGCCGGTGACGAAGCTCGCCGCGTCGGAGAGGAGGAACGACGCGACGGCCGCCAGCTCTTCGGCTCTCGCGTACCGCCGCAAGGGGGTCAGCTCCTCGAGCATCGCCATCATCGGCTGCTGCGCGGCCTCCTGGCGGCCCTGCGGCGTGTCGACCATGCCGGGCGAGAGTGAGCACACCCTCCCGCCGCGCGGCCCCCATTCGACCGCGGTGCGCGCGGCGAGCAGCTGGACCCCGCGTTTCGCCCATGCGTAGGCGATGCCGGTGTCCTCCAGCCCCGGTCCGACCACCCTGCGCAGTCTTGCGGGGAAATCGTCGGCGAGCGGGGAGCCGAGCACCGCATCGTCCTCCGGTACCCCGTTCGGGAGGAGCAGCTGGCTTGCCATGGAGGCGAAGCAGACCGCTGCGGACCCCGGTTCGACGAGCGAGGAGAAGGCCTCGAGGAGCAGTGCGGAGCCCACCAGGTCCACCTGGAGGATGGTCCGCCAGTCGGCCATCGTCGGCGAGACCCCGGCCGCATGGGCCAGCGCCCGGAACCGTCCACGCCGGGCGACGGACTGCGCGAGCGCGGCCACCGCCTCCGAGTCGGCGACGTCGGCCGGGTGCCCCTCGACGGCGAGACCCGACGACCGCTCCTCCTCGACCGCCGCCGCGAGCAGCTCGACGTCACGGTCCACCGCGATCACGAGTTCACACCACGAGCCCGCCGCGCGCAGGCACGCCCGGCCCATGCCCCGGCCCGCGCCGGTGACGACGGCGATCGCCGGTCGGTCCGCCATCGCGTCGACCCTACGACGTCGCGGGCCCACGCACCACGCGCTCCCCCGGCGGTGCCCCCACAGCGGACGTGGTGCACCGGGCGCATCCGTGACAGAGTGCGGGCCGGCCTCTCGGACGGCAGCTCAGAGACGGAGGAGAAAGGCGGCGCGCATGCCCACCTACGGAAACGCGACGACCACCGACGAGGTGCTCGACGGTGTCGACCTGACCAGTCGGCGGATCGTCGTCACCGGAGCGGCGAGCGGGCTCGGACGTGAGAGCGCGCGGGCGCTCGCGTCCCACGGCGCCGCGGTCACCGTGCTCGCCCGCAGCGAACACCGGGCCGCCGACGCGGTCGAAGCGCTCGCTGCGCTCGTGCCGGACGCGGACTTCGAGCCCGGCGTCGTCGATCTGGCCGACCTCTCGACGATCCGCTCCTTCGCGGACTCCTTCCTCGCGACCCACGACCGGATCGACGTGCTCATCAACAACGCCGGGGTGATGGCCTGCCCCTTCGGTCGCACCGTCGACGGGTTCGAGACCCAGTTCGGGACCAACCATCTGGGTCATTTCCTCCTCACCGCCCTCCTCGCACCCGCGATCGTGCACAGCCGGTCGCCCCGGGTGGTGACGCTCAGCTCGGCGGGCCACTCGCGCAGCGACGTGGACCTCACCGATCCCAACTTCGAGACGACCGAGTACTCGCCCTGGATCGCCTACGGTCGCTCGAAGACCGCGAACGCCCTCTTCGCCCGCGAGCTCGCGCGACGGGGTGGTTCCCGCGGGCTGCTCTCCTACTCGGTGCACCCCGGGGGGATCATCACCGACCTCGGGCGCCATCTCACCGACGAGCTCATCACCGAGATGGCCACGTTCGCCGAGGAGCGCTCCGCGGCGGCGGGCGGCGAGTCCCCCGGCATCGTCTGGAAGTCGGTCGAGGCCGGAGCCGCGACGCAGGTCTGGGCCGCCACCGCACCCGAGCTCGCCGGGCACAACGGCGCCTACCTTGCCGACTGCGGGGTGGGCGTCCTCGGAGCCGACCCGGGTGCGAACGGCTTCCGTCCCTACCTGCTCGACGACGACCATGCCGCCGAGCTCTGGAGGCTCAGCGAAGCGCTCGTGGGTCAGCGGTTCGAGCTCTGAGCCCGTCGCGCGCTGCGGTCAACCGCCGGCCGCCATGTCCACTGCGTTGACCCGGACCGGATGGACGGTCACCACCACGCGGCCCTGGTCCGCTGCGTCGAAGGTCCGCAGGTCCACCCCGTACTTCGTCCCGACCTCGGAGGCGAACTCGTAGTCAGGATCGTCGCGGAGCTCGGCGTCGCCGCGCACCTCGAGATACCGGGTCGGCGCGGCACGGTCGAGGAGGAAGAAGGTGACCGCGAGGTTCCGGCGGAGGTTTCTGACCTTCTGGCGTGACGTGTTGAGTGAGATGCGGATGGTGTCCTCGCGGGCGAGGAACCACACCGCGCTCGAGCTGGGGCCGGCCATCGGGCCCGACGGTCGCGAGGACCGCGGTGTCCGATTCGAGCAGGTCGCGATGGGTGTCGGGGACTTGGAGCGGAGCCACAGGGCCTACAACGCGCTGGGGCCCGCACCGATTCCCGGCGAGGTCCGGTCAGGGAGCGGTCTGCACCGCGTGCTGGACGTGGACGAACAGGTTGGCGAGGGTGCCGCTCGCGTTGACCGCCGGGAGCATCCAGATGCCGTAGACGTCGTTCGCGATGAGGTTGTGGGTGATGATGATCGACACGGGGCTGACCGTGGCCACGATCACGCCGGTGGTCGAGGGATCGACAGCCGGATAGAAGTCGGGGTCACCGTCGAGGTTGTTGGTCCCGATCAGGTTCTCCTCGACGACGTTCCCGTTCAGATCCTGCCCCGGCGCGTGGCCGTGGACGGTCACACCGGCCAGACCGTTGCCCCAGATCCGGTTGCCCTCGACCTGGTTGCCGTAGACCGCGCCGCCCGGCAGCGGGGTCGCGAGCAGGACTCCGGCACCCTGGCCGGCGATACCGTTGCCCGACACCGAGTTGAAGACGATGCGGTTGCCGAAGATGCCGCCGGCCGCGGGCTGCGGCGCCCCGGCGGAGAAGGCGTTCGGATTGTGCCCGGCGACGGTGATGCCGCAGTCGAGGGTGTTGTCGGACACGGTGTTGAACGCGACCAGGTTGTCGTGGGTGGGCCCGAACTCGTCGGTGAGGAGGATGCCGCCGCTGTTGTCGGAGACGTCGTTGCCGACAACGGAGGAATGCTCGGCGACCATCAGGTGGATCCCCTCACCGCAGTCGCCGGGAGCCTGCGCCGACCCGTTGCACTCCTGGTAGGGCGAGTTGGTCTGTGGTGCGCCGGTGGTGTTGCCCTGGTCGTTGCGGACGACGGTGTTCCCCGAGACGGTGACGCCGTCGATGGGCGTGCCCGGCACGCCCTGGACGAGGATCCCCTCACCCGTGGCGTGCTCGACCGTCAAGCCGCGCACCTGGCTCCCGGAGGCCAGCACCTGCACGCCGTTGTCGAAGCCCGTCGCGTCGATGACCGGGTTGCCGACGCCGACGATCGAGAGCGGCTTGGTGGGCGGGATGACGACCTGTTCGCGGTAGGTCCCCCGACAGACGAGGATCGTCGCGTGCGGCGCGGCGGCCGTGACCGCGTCGCCGATGGTCGCAGAGCCGCCGTGCCCGCACCCGACCGAGGACGCAGGCGGTCCCCACGGGCCCGGCCCCGCATCCCCGCCCCAGTGTCCGGGGTCTGCGCCGGCCGGTCCGGCAACGATCCCGAGCGCGCCCACGCCCAGTGCCGTGGCCGCCGCCGCTGCGCACAAAGAAGCCTTGGTCCGTCCGAGCATGCCTGCCCCTCCTCGGGTCATACCCGGAGATCCCGGGCCGTACAGTCCGCCGGACGGTAATCCGTCGCCCCGGCGGGTGCCAACCCGGTGCGTCGGAGGGGGAAGCCCGGTGCCTCGGAGGAAAACGTCGACGGCGGTGTGCCCCGCCTCCGCCCTCACGCTTCGAGCGCGCCTTTGAGAGCCGCCAGACGAGGGCGGTCGAGGGAGTACCAGACCCATTTGCCGCGCCGTTCGCCGTGCACCAATCCGGCATCGGAGAGGATCTTCAGGTGATGGGAGACCGTCCCCTGCGACTTGCCGAGCGGGTCCACCAACTCGCAGACACAGATCTCGCCGGCGGGAGCCGCGGCCAGCATCGACAGCACCCGCAACCGGACCGGGTCGCCCAGCGCGTGGAAGCCACCCGCCAGCTCGCCGGCCTCGCCCGGATCGAGCGGCGCGGAGAGCACCGACGGGCAGCAGGCCTCCGGGTCGGCCGCCCGGCTCATCGCACCTGGAGTGGCCATCTCACCACCTCGTTTCCGTTGAGCACCGGCACGGGATCTCCTCCGAACGGCCGACTCGGCCCCGGGGCGCCACCCTCACCCGGTCTCCCATTGACAATCGTGATTGCATCAGAGAGTATAAATGCATCGACAGATATCAATGTTATCAGGAGGTCGGGATGTCACGGCTCCAACTTGCACTCAACGTCGCCGACCTCGACGCGGCGGTGTCCTTCTATTCGAGGCTGTTCGGCGCGGAGCCGGCCAAGCGCCACGCCGGCTATGCCAACTTCGCCATCGCCGATCCACCGCTCAAGCTGGTCCTCATCGAGAGCGAGGAGGGACGCGGCAAGGGGGTGACCGAGCGCGCTCAACCACCTCGGCGTGGAGGTCGGGACGCCCGAGGAGGTCCGAATCGCAGCGGAGCGGCTGCGCGACGAGGGCCTCGAGCCCGAGGTGCAGGAGTCGACGACCTGTTGCTACGCGGTGCAGGACAAGGCCTGGGTCGACGATCCCGACGGCGCGCCGTGGGAGATCTACACCGTCCTCTCCGACGCACCGGACGAGACCGGATTGGGGTGCTGCACCGAGGCGTGTGCCACCGGGCGGGTGGCAGTGGCGACCGGAGCTCCGACCCGGTCCTGCTGTTGAGGTCGACGAGGCCGGCCGGCGCTCCTCTCTGGCGCCGGCTGTCCGCCGAATGGCTCGGCAGCACCCTGCTCGCGGCCGTGGTCGTCGGATCCGGCATCGCCGCGCAGCAGCTGTCCCCCGGCAACATCGGCCTCCAACTCCTCGAGAACGCGGCTGCGACGGCGGCAGGGCTCTACGCGCTCATCCTGATGTGCGGGCCCGTCTCGGGGGCCCACTTCAACCCGGTCGTGTCCTTGGTGGACGCCGTCTTCGGCGGTGTTCGCTGGAAGGACGCGGCCGCCTATCTGCCGGTCCAGGTCGGGGGCTGCATCACCGGGGCGATCCTCGCCAACGTCATGTTCAGTCACGCCGCGGTCAGCTTCTCGACCCACCATCGGGCGTCGGCTGCCCACTTCCTCTCGGAGATCGTGGCGACGGCGGGCCTCCTCGTCGTCATCTTCGCCCTGGCCCGGACCGGGCGCGGCGCCACCGCGCCGGCCGCGGTCGGCGCTTACATCGGCGCCGCGTACTGGTTCACCAGTTCCACGAGCTTCGCCAATCCGGCCATCACCGTCGGCCGTATGTTCTCCGACACCTTCGCCGGCATCGCACCGTCCTCGGTCCCCTCCTTCGTCGGCGCCCAGGTCCTCGGTGGGGTGGTCGGCCTGGTCGTCATCAAGGTCCTCTACCCCACGATCACTCCTGGCGAGGCGTCCGACGTGGTGATGCCCCATCCGGGCGACGCGGCCGAACGGCCGGACGCCGGTGACGGGGCGAACCGGCCGGCCGCCGAGCACGGGCCGGTCGCAGATCTCTCGGGCGCCCCGTCGTGACCGGACCCTCGCGTGCTTCCTCGCCCGCCACGGCCGGCACGCCGGTCGTCCTCTTCCTCTGCGTGCACAACGCGGGGCGGAGCCTGGCAGCCAAGGTCCTCCTCGAGCACCATGCGCACGGGCGGGTCGAGGTTCGTTCGGCGGGTTCCGAGCCCGGCGACTCCCTCAACCCCTCGGTGGTCGCGGTCCTGCGGGCGCGGGGCCTCGACACGTCGCAGGAGTTTCCGAAGCAGCTGACCGGCGACGACGCCCGGGAGGCCGACGTGGTCGTGACGATGGGCTGTGGCGACGCCTGCCCGGTCTTCCCCGGCAAGCGCTACCTCGACTGGGAGCTCCGCGACCCCGCGGGTCTACCGGTGGAAGAGGTGCGGCCGATCGTGGACGAGATCGACCGTCGCGTACAGGCCCTCCTCGCGGAGCTGCTCGGTCCCACGCGCGCCTGAGCCGTCGGTACCGACGAACCTGGAGTGGCGACAGCCACCCCGCCGTTGCGTGCCACGGGGGGCGTGGGGCGAGGCCGCGTCCGGGCGGGGGACCCGGGAGGGTGGGCACTCCGGGCGCGTCGCTGCCACACTGGTCGCCGAGGCGTCGACGTCAGGGACCCGACACGAACGCGCCCGGGCCATGGCGCGCCGCCGCCCGTCGGGGTGATGCCACCGGGCGCGAGCTCCGACGCGGGTGACCCAAGGACGGAGGTGCGCTGCCATGGGGACCGACACGGAGTACGGGCACGGCGAGACCAGGCGAGCAACCATGCACCGCGCGGCGGCCGGCGCGGGCAGGACGCGGCCGGAATTGCTCAGCCGGAGAAGGCAGGCGGTGCGCCTCGTTCCTTCTGGCCGGCCTGGCGGCGTCGGTCGTCGTGTTCGGCTCGCTGCTCCTTCCGACCGGCCGGGCCGGCGCGGCGGGCTCGGGCGGGCCGGCCACGACCCCGAACCAGTCCATCCCGCCTCCGGTGAGCGTCTACGGCGACGCGGTGGCGCACGGCTCCCCTCCGCCCGCGCTCAACGCGCCCATCGTGGGCATCGCGGCCACGGCCGACGGTGGCGGCTACTGGAACGCAGCCGCGGACGGCGGCATCTTCGGCTTCGGTGACGCGGCGTTCTACGGCTCGATGGGCGGACAGTCGCTCAACCAACCGATCGTCGGGATGGCGGCAACCCCCGACGGGGGTGGTTACTGGATGGTGGCCGCGGACGGCGGCATCTTCAGCTTCGGCGACGCCGGGTTCCACGGGTCGATGGGCGGACAGTCGCTCAACCAGCCGATCGTCGGGATGGCGGCAACCCCCGACGGGGGTGGTTACTGGATGGTGGCCGCGGACGGCGGCATCTTCAGCTTCGGGGACGCGGCGTTCGACGGCTCGATGGGCGGACAGTCGCTCAACCAGCCGATCGTCGGGATGGCCGCCACGTCCGCCGGGTACTGGATGGTGGCCGCGGACGGCGGCATCTTCAGCTTCGGCGACGCCGGGTTCCACGGGTCGATGGGCGGCCAGTTCCTCCGCCTACCGATGACGGGCATGGCGGCAACGCCGGACGGCGGTGGTTACTGGCTGGTGGCGGAGGACGGTGGCATCTTCGGCTTCGGTGATGCCGGGTTCTACGGCTCCGCTTCCGGTGCCCTCGAGCAGCTGACCCCCGAACCGATCGTGGGCATGGCGGCCTCGCCGAGCGGGAAGGGGTACTGGCTCACCTCGAGTGTGGTCGACCTTCAGCTCCCGCCCACGGTGATGAGCGGCGTGGTGGCGGAGTGCAACCTCCCCGCCGCGCCTGCGGTCGTCGAGCCCCCGACCATCATCCTCGCCTGCGCCGACGCGAATGCCAGCCTGACCAACCTCACCTGGTCGGCGTGGAGGCCCAGCGTCGCGATCGGCCAAGGGACCCTCCTGCTCAACAACTGCACGCCCGACTGCGCCGGCGGCACCTTCGTCGCCTACCCGGGCGCCACGGTGAGACTGAGCGCCCCGTTCCGGACCTTCTCCGGCTACCAGTTCACGACGATCGCCTATTCGTACCACGACCCGTCCGCACCAGGCGGTGTCCGGAGCTTCACCGACCGCCTCGAGTTCGGGTAGGCCGATCTCCCGCCACGAACGCATCCGCGTGCATGACCCCGGACAGCAGGTGTCACCCGCGGATCCTGGACGAGGGCGGGAGCGCACACTCCCGGGGAACTTCGACGCCGCCCACGGACGTGACCCGACGCCATTCGCGCCCGACGTCTACAGCGCGGGCGTCTCGAAGCGACGGCGCGTGGCATCAGGATCCATGCCCGTCGCACCGGCGAGGACCGACCAGTCGGTTCCCCGTGCCCGCAGACGCTCGATCCAGCCGGTGAGTTCGGCCTCGACACGGCCGGCACTGGCCACCAGGGGCGGGAGGAGGGCCAGGATCTCCTCGGTTGTGCGGTCGGAGAAGGCGGCCCGGCGGCGTGCCGACTCCTCGGGAGAAGTCCGGGCGGCATCCTCGACGACCGCCGCCGCCGAGCGCGACGCACTCGTTGCAGATGTAGACCCCTGGGCCGGCGACGAGGCGCTCGACCGAGGTGTCGGGCCTGCCGCAAAACGAGCAGTGCGCGAGGACGTCCTCTTTCGCTACCGCGGTGGATGACATGCGTTCCTTCCGTTGTCGGCGGATCATCCGCAGGGTGGTGGCGTAGGACTCACCGGTTGCGGCGGCACGCGACCTGACCAGACGCTTGAGATGCTTCCTCGTCGTCATCCGGTCTCGCACACTCCGATCGGCGCCCCAGCTGCACCCTCGGAATGGGTGACGGACGACGACCCGAGGACAGACATCCCTTTTCCCTCCGGGCGCCGGCTCGCTGGGACGGCCGGCGGAGGGTGGCGCGGAACTCGCCGGAGGTCATCGTCGCGATCAGAGCGCGTCGCGTCAAGCACCGGCCCGGTTCGCGCCTCTCAGGCACCGCCCGTCCGCACGGATCAGGTCCGCGACCCGTCCGGGCGGTGTCGTCATGCCGGACCGCTCTGGAAAGGCAGTTGCTCGCCGGTCTCGAGCAGGGTCTTCAGCCCACTCAGGATCTCGCTCCATCCGCCCCCGGCTCCGGTCGACTCGCTCTCCCCGCGGAGCACCGCCGCCCACATCGGCGCACCGGTCACGTCGTGGACGACGGTGAGCTTCGTGACGCCACCTCGAGCGGGCTCGATCTCGTAGGTGAGCCGGGTGAAGGCCTCGGCAGCCAGCTCCGGCGTCATGGTCATGCGCCAGGTCTGCACGAGCTTGCGCGGAGGATCGGCCTCGAGCACTTCGCCGTCGCTGATGACATCGGGGCAGTGCAGCGCCTTCATCCCCTCGTTGGCGTGCGCACGGAACGCTCCTCCGGGCCGCAGCTCGTACTCCACCAGAGGCGCATAGCCGTATTTGACGGTCCATTCGGGCGTGGTGATCGCTTCCCAGATGGCCTCCGGCGTCGCCCTGATGTACACGCGGTACACCTGGGTCGTCTCGGTGGTCGGCGTCGCTGCGGTCATGCTCGTACCTCCAACTCGGTCTTGAGTTCGGCGAGCGCCGAGATCTGGCGCTCCGTGTACTTGTCGATCCACCGGTCGTGGATCAGCCGGATCGGGACCGGGTTGAGGAAGTGCAGCTTCTCCCGGCCGGAACGACGCGGGACGACGAGGCCCGCCTCCTCGAGGGAGCGCAGGTGCTTCATCACGCCGAAACGGGTCATCGCCACCTCGGCCTCGAGCTCGGTCAACGTTCGGCCTTCGCGCTCGAAGAGCAGGTCGAGGAGGAACCGTCGGGTGGGATCGGCCAAGGCCTTGAACACACGGTCGTCGTCCACACCCGGACACGATAGGTGACGATTTGGTCACATGTCAAGTCCTGGACGAGCGCACTGGCGCGGACAGCTCGGAACCGGTTCCGAGCCGCTCGAGCGCGACCCTCCCGGTCGATGTCGGGATCCGCCTCAGCCAGGTGTCCTCGACCGCGCAGAACGTCGCGGGGCTCGACACCGGCTCCCGACTCCCCGCGAGGGCTAGGCGCCGGCGATGGGCGGCACCGAGGCGGCGCCTGCCGGAGTTCCGGCTGCCGTCTCGGAGGCCGGTGGGCGGTCGGGGACCAGGCACACCATGCCTTCGCTGAAGCCGGCCGAGCCGATGCCGAATGCGGTGTTGAGCCGGTTGAGGTTGACCAGGGTCACCAGCGCGGTGTCCGAACCGGTAGGCCAGCATGACCATCGGTGTCGCCTCGCGCTTCGGAACTCCTTCGATTCGTGCCATGGCGGCATCCTCTCCTCTCCTGGCTCGGCGCAACTATCTCCAGAGTGGATGACACCTGAGGCGCGGACCATGTGACACGCGGGAGCGACTTCGCACCAGGGTCAGCGTCCTCGGAGACGGGCGCGTCGGAAGCGGAGTATGAGCGGCGGGGCGTCGCCCGGGGCCCGGCGAAGCCGGCGGCCTGGAGTTCAGGACGCGATGGCGGCGTCGGCGGCCGTTGACAGCCGGGCTGCGTGCGCTCGCTCGACGTGCTGCTTGAGCACGATCAGCATGCGTGCCTGCATCGGCCAGACCATCGGGAGGTAGAGCCAGTAGTTGACGAAGCGTTCGAGCCAGCGCGGGCGCATGGTCTGGTAGCCGCTGATCACCAGCCGGGTCCGGCCGCCCGGCCGCGCCGCCAGTCGGAACGCCCACAGACCCTCCATGTACGCGCGGGGGCGGGGCTGCGCAGGATCGAGCACGCGTCCGTGCCGCAGGTCCCAGAGCCCCCGCAGACCCAGGAAGCGGTTGGGCTCGAGGGCGGCGACCTGCCATGCGTCCATCGGGCCGTGTCGTGTCCAGTACTTCACGTCGTCACCGAGCGCGAGGTCCTGCCACTCCGGATGGACCTCGGTCGCGCTCGGCCGCCCCCCGTTGTCGAGACGGTCCCACGAGTACCACCCGCCTCGGTCCCCGCCCATCTGGACGAGCCAGGGCCAGACCTCGTCGGGTGGCACGTCGATGGTGACGGCCATGGTCGCGGCCCGCTTGCCCTCGGGAACCAGCTCCGCTCCGGGGTAGGGTCCCGTGACCTCCTCGTCGGTGGCCCCCCAGCGCCACAGCCGTGGTCGGACCCATTTGCCATAGATGCAGGCCGCGAGCCCGACGGTCCCGATGATCTTGCGCGTCGTGGTCATGGGACCAGCATGCGGGGAGCCTGTCGGCGTCACCAGGGTCCAACGTCACCCGTTCCGACTCCGGCGACCTTTCCGGACGTGCCCGGTTACGCGGCCAGCCGGGTTCGGAGCTCTCGTTCGTAGAACGTGAGGAACCCAGGGAGATCCGGGCCGATCTGCCCGACGTAGACCTCGTCGAAGCCGGCTTCCAGGTACCGCCGGATGACCTCGAGGTGCCGCTCGGGGTCCGGACCGCAGGGGATCGTGTCCGCGACCATCTGCTCGGTCACCAGGGTCGTGGCCTGTTCGAAGTGTGCCGGTGTCGGAAGCTCCTGGTTGAGCTGGCCGGGCAGGCAGTCGATCGCCCACAGCTGGTGCGCCCGCTTGACCACGCGCGACTCGTCGTCGTCCCAGCACACCTTCACCGCGCCGATGACCGGTCCGCGGCCGCCCTCCGATCGATATTGCTCGACGGGTGCCGACGGCTTGGTGCTCACCAGACCGTCAGCCACTCGCGCGGCGAGTGAGGTGGCCTGCTGCCCGAAGGCGGAGACGACGATCGGGGGTGGGGTTTCGGGGCACGAGAAGAGACGGGCGTTCTCGACGGTGTAGTAGCGACCGTGGTGCGTCACCGTGTCGCCCTGCCAGAGCTGTCGGATGATGTCGATCGACTCCTCGAGCATCTCCTGCCGGGTCGGGGCGGGCGGCCACCGATGTCCGAGGACGTGCTCGTTGAGCGCCTCGCCGGAGCCCACCCCCAGCACGAACCTTCCGTCGAGCATGAGTTGGGACGTCGCCGCGGCGTGGGCCACGACCGCCGGATGGATGCGGGTGGTCGGACAGGTCACGCCGGTCGTGACCTTCAGATCGGTCGTCGCGGCGATCGCGCCGATCACGCTCCACACGAAGGGGCTCTCGCCCTGGCTGTCGACCCAGGGGTGGAAGTGGTCCGAGAGGAAGATGGACCGAAAGCCTGCGGACTCCGCCTGCCGTGCCTGCCGGACCAGCGCTGAGGGACCGTGCTCCTCGCTCGACAGAAAGAGTCCGATTTCGGTCATGTCACTGCTGCTTCCACTCGGAGATCGTCCGTCCGAAAGACTGGATCCGAGCGCTTGCTACGCAACGGAACGGATCTCGTCTCGCATGCGGTCGATCACCGCGGTGATCGGACCCATGACCTTGTTGCCGGGCGGTGTGTCGGGTGCGTTCGGATGGGGATGGGTCGGCGCCGAATTCTTCGCAACCTGGTATCGCTCGCCCAACTCGGCCAGATGCGCGCTCGAGTCCTTCTCGCCGAGGAGGGTGAGGACGTCCTTCTCCTCGTGCTCGGCATGGGACAGCACCGCCTCGGTGAGCTTGCGCAACGCCGTGTCGAAGGCATCGCTCGTGGCGTCCATGTCCTCCATCTCGGCGAGCAGCTCCTCTGCTTCGCTCTGCTCGGCGATGCAGGAGTCGGCGACGGCGTCGCCCCCCGGCAATTCGCGCAGCGCGGGGTACACGACCACTTCCTCGGCCACCTCGTGCCGGACGAGCTGCTGGGTCAGCTCCCAGAACTCTGAAGCCTTGAGGTCGGTCGGCGCCCCGGGGACGTCCGAGAGCCGACGCTTGACCAGCTGATGGTCGTCGCGGATCAAGGTGATGATGTCGTTCGAAGGTGCGGCTGGCATGGTTCGTCCTTTCTCTCGCTCGCATCCGGTCGAGAAGGCGTCCGGTGGAGATCGTCGGTCGAGATCGAGTGTGAGGCAGGCCAAATTGAAGGGCTGGACGCTCGCCGACCTGAGCCCTCGCTCCCGTCTCTGGCGCTCCTCCGAGGGTTACCCCGCGGCGTTCGTCGTCAACCATGCGGGAATCGCACGGACTTTCGCGTCCGAGTGCTGCGCGCACCCCAGGAGTGCCCGATCGACGGAGCGGGTAGAGGACTCGTTACAGGTGCGACGAGAGAGAAGAGAACGGGCGAAAGAGCAGAAGAGAGGTCCGATCGAATGCCAGGCAGACGAGCGAACGTCAAGAACGAGAAGCAGTACGAGGCGCTGAAGGACAAGGGCATGTCCAAACAGCGGGCGGCGCGGATCGCCAACTCGCCGGACTCCTCCCGTCACGGTGGACAGCGCTCCGGTTCTGGCGGGAACCCGAAGCAGGGGGGGACGACGGCGCAGCACAAGGCCGCCGGGCGGAAGGGCGGGAAGGCGTCGTCCCGGTCCTGAGCCGGGACGTGCGATGGGCGCCATCCTTGCCCGGAGGCGCGCCGGAGGGTGCCCCTACATCTCCTCCTTCCACCCTCTCTTGATCAGACGGGCGTTGACCGGCATCGCGGTGAAGAACCCGAGGATCACCGACAGCTGCATCATCATCCAGTACGTCGGCGAAGCATGTGGCAACGGCAGGCTCCAGATGCCGAGGTTGTAGACGGCCATCCCGGCGAAGAGACCCACCCGGAACGCGAGGATCGATGCGGTGTCGGCGCGGATCGCGAGCCAGATTCCCTTGCGCCCGCTCGCGCCGCGCATCGGGGCGATGGCGAGGTACTGGAAAATGATGCCGATGCTCCACGCAAGTACGAGGTCGAGGAGGTAGTCGGCGGGAAGCAACGAGCCACCGAGGCTGAGACCGAGGCCGCGGACGAAGATGTCGATCCCGATGACCAGTGCGCAGGCGAGGCCGGCTGCGAGGACGGTCCAGGCGATGTCGTCGACCCACGACGGTGGCGAAAAGTACCGGATGCTCTCGCAACTACCGGGCGACCGCGGGCTCCACGTCACCGGGTTCGGATCCGACGGTGGCCGCCTGCCGTCGATGGTCGTCGGCCCCGACCAACAACACCGCGGGGAGGAGCCCCAGGACGGACACGGGTGCGCCCGGAGCCTCTTTGATCAGCGTGACCGCAGCTCCGGCGCCGACGACCAGCCCGAGCAGGGCGCCGATACGTCGCAGTGTGCGCCGAACGACGAGGGGAGAGGTGCGCCGAACGATCGCACACCGTTCAGTGATCCTCCCAACTCCTCCCCTACTCGGCGTGGCCGGCATCGGCACGGTCGCGCAACCGCCCGACCAACCGTGAGACAGTACGACCCGCGCCCCCGTCCGGTAGGACGTGCCCCGGGCTGGCCGAGAAGCTCGCCTCGTCGAGCATGTCCTTGAACATCTGGAGCGCGGTGCCTGGGCAGGACGACTCCGATCGGCACCTGCCGGAACACCTATGCGTCGAACGCGTAGAGACCACGATCGCCGGGCTCGAACCGGACTTCTCCCTCTACCGTCCGCCGCAGCGGAGAAGCGAGCTCGGAGGCGAATCCCGGGAGCGGCAGGGTTGCGCGCTGCGCCGACGCTGCTCATGGTCGCACGGCCTTCTGCGACATCCGCGTGTCAGTCCGTGCGGGTCTCTCGCGGCGGGTGAGCCGATCACCGGACATACAGCGCTTCTTGGCCTTGGCTCCGGCGAAGGGCTCGCGCCAGTTCTTCGCTTCGATCTCCACCCCGAAGCTGTCGGCCACACTCCGAATTTGCCTCCACGCCGCGTCTCGCTCGCGGTCGGTGACGCCTTCGACCTGGTCGAACCGCGATACGGCGTTGCAGACGTGGCGGGCACCGACGAGCGGCTCCTTCCGTTCCTTCGGGAGGGCGAAATCGCGAGGCGACATGCGGTTCTGCCGGGCAGTCGAAAGACCCGATGTGCGCGGAATCCGGAGGCCTTGCGCGCGCGCCGACCGCACGCGACGGCCCTTCTGCAGGTTTCGGCGTGCGGCTTCCTTCTGGCGAGCGGTGACCACGGCCACACCTCCTGGGTTTGTCGGATGCTCCGCAGCAGTCTCTACGACGGGCTCTTCGTCTCTTCGCTCCCTACCCACCACCGTCCGCCGTACCCACGCCTTCGGGCGGTGTCGTTCTTTTCGCACCGAACGAACAACCGGAGTCGCCGCACCTGCGGAGGCCCGCTTCGCATAGCTCTGCTCCCGCATGGGTATGCGGTCGCACGAGACACGGTCCGGACGTCGCGGAGCGAGGGTCCCGATCCACTACAGCAGACCCGTCCACTACAGCAGGAGCCCACGTTGACTCAGCAACGCGATGCCGAGGTGCGTGATCCAGCTGCCGTCCGTCGCGCGTGCAGCAGCTCCGCAGCGGGCGCGCAAAAGGAAGGCCGGAACGTTGCCTGACTCCTCCTCGACATCGGGCATTTCGGGGATCAGACAGCTGTTCACGAAGCAGAACCTCTTCGTGAGCCGGATCGCCATCTTGGCCGCCATCGGCGGGTTCCTGTTCGGCTACGACACGGGCATCATCAGCGTCGCCAACGTCTACGCGGCGAAGGATCTCGGCTACGGCACGCTCGGCAAGTCGTGGACGGTCGGTGCACTCTTGCTCGGGGCCATCACCGGCGCCACGCTGGCCGGCTGGTCGGCGGACGCGCTCTCGCGCAAGTGGACGAAGTTCATGGGCGGGTGCATCTACGCCGCCGCGGCGCTCGGCTCCGCGTTCGCACCGACCCTGATCACGCTCTGTGTCGCCCGCTATGTCCTCGGTTTCGCGGTCGGAACGGCCTCCTTCGTCGCCCCGATGTACATCTCCGAGCAGGCCCCGAAGTCGCTCCGTGGCGGCCTGACCTCCTTCAACCAGATCATGATCACCTTCGGGATCCTGATCGCCTACATCGCGGGGTTCGCGCTGAAGGGCTTTCCGTCGAATTGGCGTTGGATGCTCGGCTTCGGTGCGCTGCCCGGGATCGTGCTCGCCGTCTCGATGGCCATCGTCCCCCACACCCCCCGGTGGCTGGTCCAGAAGGGTCGGGACGACCAGGCACGCGACGTGCTGGAGCTGACCCGACCGGAGGAAGAGATCGATCCCGAGATCGAGGAGATCGAAGACATCGCGACGTCCGAGCACGCGACAACGCTGCGCAGACTTCTCTCACCGCGGATCCGGCCGTTGCTCCTCGTCGGGGTCGCGCTGGCGGTGTTCCAGCAGATCCTCGGCATCAACACGGTGATCTACTACGGGACGACCATCGTCGGCTTCATGGGCTTCAAGACGGACGCGTCGGTCGGACTCACCGTCTACCTCGGAATCATCAACTGGGCCTTCGCCTGCATCGCGGTGCTGTTGATGGACAGGATCGGCCGGCGGCCGCTGCTGCTCGCCGGGACGATCGGCCAGGTGCTCGGTCTCGTGTCACTGGGGTTCTACTTCCACCTGAGCTCGGCGTTCCAGCACGCCAATCCGTACATGGGGATGGCGTCGGTCATGTTCTACCTGGCCGCGTTCGAGATCAGCCTCGGTCCGGTGTTCTGGCTGATGATCTCGGAGATCTTTCCGCTGCGGATCCGGGGCAAGGCGATGGCCGTGGCGACCATGTGCAACTGGACCTTCAACTTCCTGGTGTCCTACTTCTTCCTGCAGATGGCCGACGGCATCGGGCGCGACTGGACGTTCTGGATCTATGCCTTCTTCGGCGTGTGCGCGGTGGCATTCTTCTTCGCCAAGGTTCCCGAGACGAAGAACCGGTCACTCGAAGAGATCGAGAGCGAGATCCGCGGGGGAGACGTCGAGGCCGAGGCAGCCTGAGGTCGGCGTCGGGGTCCTGGCGTGTCACCCTTGCCCACGGGCGCGTTCGCGGGAGCGGGACGATGCGTGCGGGACTAGGGTCGACGAACGAGCTCGGATCCGGTGCGGCGGCTCAGGGGGTGAGGACATGGATCCGCTGGAGGCCCATTCGACGGCCCAGGAGACGTTCGCCCGGGTGCTCGCAGGTGTCGCGTCCGACCAGTACGGACTTCGCACGCCGTGTGAGGAGTGGACGGTGCGCGACCTCCTCGATCACGTCGTCGGTGGCAACAACCGCACCGCCGCAGGGCACCCCGGCACGGCGGTCGGCGATCCCGAGTTGGACGGATTGGTGGAAGGCGCGGATCCCGTCGAGCTCTTCCGTGCCTCGGCGGCGCGCGCACAGTCGACCTTCGGAGCGGCCGGTGGCCTCGACCGCACCTACGAGCTCCCGTTCGGTTCGTTACCCGGTTCGGTCGTGATCGGCATGCGGACGACCGATCTGTTGGTGCACGCCTGGGACCTCGCGGCCGCCACCGGGCAGGACACCGACCTCGAGCCGGAGCTTGCTCGCCGCGTGCCTCGAGACGGCACACGAACGGCTGCAGGAGTCCTTCCGGGGGCCCGGGCGCCCGTTCGGGGCGGAGCAGGAGTGCCCGCCCGGGCGACCGGTCGCCGATCAGTTGGCCGCCTTCATGGGCCGCCACGTTCCTATGCGCTGAACTCCCCGACCGTGCGCATCGGCTCTCGAGCGGGTCGGACCTCTGTCACCAGTCACCTCTCGCTCACCGGCACGTGAACCGCCCCGCGGCGGCAAACCCGTGACGACGACCTCGAGCGATCCTGCCGGAAGCTGCCGGCCTCCATGGCAACCTCTGCGACGACGGCCGAATGACTGCACACGGGTGAGCCCGGCTCACTCCGCGAGCAGGTCTCGTCGGCGGAAGAGCATCAGTGCGAGGACGGCCGCCGCCGCGCCGATCGCCGCCATGACGATGGCGGCCTCGACGCGGAAGCTCTCGGCGGGCACGAGGCCGATGTGCTGGAAGGGCGTCAGCCCGACGAGCCACCGCGGCACCGAGAGGACCGACCCGACCAGGTACCAGAGGAACATCACGGTGACGAGCGTGTACGACACCGCCGAACTGGCCCGCGGCACCAGCGCGTAGACGAGCGCGGCGAGCCCGAGCACGAGGAACGACACCGGCACGCAGTTCGCCGCCGCCTCCATCAGCTTGGCGAACGGGACGTCGAGGCCCTGGGAGGCGGCCCCGGCCCACATGAGCACGCCGGCGAGCCCGGACAGGACGCAGGTGGCCACGGCGGCGATCGCCATCCGCCCGGTCAGCCACCGGTGGCGGCCGACCGGCTGGGCCAGCAACGTTTCGAGCTGCTGGCCCGCTTCCTCCTGGCGGGCTGCTCCGATCTGCGAACAGACGAAGAGGCAGACGGCGAGGATGAAGACGATGAAGACGAAGGAGAGATAGCCGACCGGCGTGACGATCGACCCGGACCCGAACTTGTCCAGCTCCTTCCGCAGGTTGCTCGAGATGCCGGCGGCCGACACGCTCGTCGAGATGGTGCCGAGCACCGCGGCGAAGACGGCCACTCCGACCGCCCAGGTCGCCAGCACGCCGCGCTGCCGGCGGAGCGCCAAGGCGGTCGGGGACGACAGCAGCCACCCCGATCTGGGGGCGGTGTCGCGGCCCGGGAGGAGACCCGAGCCCACGTCCCGGGCCATCGAGATCCGGGCCGCAACCAGCAGGAGGACGCAGGTCGCGGCGAGCGGCAGCAGGAGCACCAGCGGGCGTGGGCCGGCGAAGGGCCGCAACGTTTCGGCCCACCCGAGCGGAGTCGCCCATCGGACCCAGGCGGCCCCGCCGATGATGTCCGAGACGACCCGCAGAAGCCAGCACAACGCGGCGACACCGAGCCCGAGCCCGAGCGCCATCCGCCCGCTCGAGGCGAGCTGGCTGGCGAGGGCACCGATGCCGACGAACACCGGCACGATCGACGCGGTGGCCAGCGCCAGGTACGCGGACCCCGCGACGGGCAGCCCACCGACGAGGAAGCCGGCGAACTCGGCCGTCCACAACAGAGCGGTGACCAGCGCGATCGCCACCATGGACGATCCGAAGGCCCTTCCCCGCCCGATGACACCGGCGAGCACGATCTCCACCCGGCCGGCGTCCTCCGCGGACCGCAGGGCGCGGACCGCCGCCAGGACCCCGAACGCGGCCGCCGCCAGTGCCAGTGTCCCGCCGACGCGCCAGGCGCTGTACCCCCCGATCGTGGTGACGTCGTAGGGATAGCCGTAGAAGAGCCGGATGGCGTCGTTGCCGGCGAAGATCCGGGCGAAGGCGATGCGGTCCGCCAACGTGGGATAGGCGGCGCGGTAGCCGGCCGCCTGCAGCCAGCTGTAGACGGCGAAGATGTAGGCGAAGGCCACCATGCGGGTTCGGGCATCGAGAAACGTCCGGCGCACGAGGGCCGACGACGGCGACGTCCGGACGGCCGGCTGCAGACGCCCTCCGGCTCGGGAACGTGTGACGGCGTCAACCGCCATGGTCGCCGTCGGAGTTGTACTCGTGGAGGAAGATCTCCTCGAGCGACGGCTCGCGGCTCGTGAGCGTCGCGATCGGATACGGGGCGAGCGCCGTGATGACCGTGCGGACCGGGCCGAAGACCTCGAGCCGGAGGGCGTTCGACCCGACGCGCGTGGCGTGCACGCCGGGAAGGACGGGGAGATCGGGAACCGGACCGTCGAAGGTCACGTCGATGGTCTGCGCGCTCAGGTGGCGCAATTCGTCGAGGGTCCCCTGCTCGACGAGCCGGCCATGACGGAGGATCCCGACCCGGTCGCAGAGCGCCTCGACCTCGCTCAGGATGTGCGACGAGAGGAAGATTGTCTGCCCTCGGTCCCTGGCCTCCTGAACGCACTCGCGGAAGACCATCTCCATCAAGGGGTCGAGGCCCGCGGTCGGTTCGTCGAGCAACAGCAGGTCGGCCCTGGTCGCCAGGGCGGCGATCAGCTGGACCTTCTGCCGGTTGCCCTTCGACAGCGCGCGGACCTTCTTGTCGACGTCGAGGGCGAACCGGCCGACCAGCTCCTCGCGGTAGCGCGCGTCCATCCCACCGTGCATCTGCGCGAGGAAGTCGAGGGTCTGGGCTCCCGTCAGCGAGGGCCAGAGGAAGGGCTCCCCCGCCACGTACGCCACCCGCCGGTGGGCCCGGACCGGCTCGGCCCACGCGTCCACGCCGAACAGCGTCGACCGCCCCCCGCTCGGACGGTGCAGGCCGAGCAGCAGACGGATCGTCGTCGTCTTGCCCGCCCCGTTCGGACCGAGATAGCCGTAGACCTCGCCCTCTCGCACCGCGAGCTCGAGGGAGTCGAGCGCCAGGGTGGGTCCGTAGCGCTTGGAGAGGACTTCGGTGCGGATGGGGATGCCGGTCACCGTCGCTCCCCCGCGGGCTGCAACCGGTCGATCGTGGCGTGGACCCGCTGTGCGGCCTCGGTGGTCAGGAGGGGATTGGAGTAGAGATCGACCTTCGCCCGCAGCATCCGCAGGCCGTCGGGGCCCATGGCGTCGGCTCCGAGGGCCCGTGACAGCTGGTCACGCAGGGCCAGTGAGCCGAGCTCCATTGCGACCAGCACCGCCGCGTAGGCCCTGCGATCGCGGATGGTCCCGGCGTGGTGCTCTGCCAGCCACGAGTCGGTGAGGTCGACCATCTCGTCGAACATCGAGTCCGCCGCAGGCGAGCCGTCCATCATCGATCGTGCCAGGTACTGCAGTACGGGCAACAGGGTCGACCGGGTCGCCACGACGAACGCCGGATCGGCGGTGCGATCGTCGAGGAGCGCGTGCTCCTTGGCCTCGATGATCCGCCCGCGGGCGTAGCGGTCACAGACGGCGCGGAGCGCGTCCTTCGACCCGAAATGATGCCGGACCAGTCCGCCGGACACGCCGGCCGCGGCGGCGATGTCCCGGATGGTCGCACCCTCGATCCCACGCTCCGCGAACAGATGAAGAGCGGCGTTTCTGATGCGCGCTCTCGCGGTCAGGTCCTCGGTGCCGGGTGCGATCGCCACGATACGATCGTGCCAACGGACTATACGTCCGGATAGGGCCGAAGGGCCCGACTCGCCGGCGGGTCGCTGCCCGGCAGGCCACCGGGCCGAGGGCTCAGCTCCCGAGAGCGGAGTCGAAGAACTCCTGCGTCGCCTTCCAGTGCCGCTCGGCGGCGGCGGCGTCGTAGCTCGGGTTGTCGGGGACCGCGAAGCCGTGGTGGGCCGGGTAGGTCTCGATGGTGTGGGTGACCCCGCCCTCGCGCAGCGACCGCTCGAGGAGCTCCTTCTGCTCGTCGGGGAAGGACCCGTCCTCGATCGCGCCCGCGACGTACACGACCGCCGCGATGCCGTCGGCCTTGCGGTGGGGGCTGGCGGGGTCGTCGGCCTTCGCGAGGTTGCCTCCGTGGAACGAGGCGGCGGCCGCGATGCGTGCCCCGAGGTTCGCGGCGGTCAAGAGCGAGAGGCGGCCCCCCATGCAGTAGCCGGTGGTGCCGACGCCGCCGGGCTTCTTGTCGGGAAGCGCATCGAGGTAGTCGACGAAGGAGGCGGCGTCGCGGACCACCATGTCGACGGTGTAGCCCTGCATCATGCTCATGATCCGCTCGGCCGTCTCCGGCGTGGAGAACGCGGTGCGCATGTCGATGGGATCGTACGGCCCGTTGCGGTAGTAGACGTCGGGCACGAGGACGAGGTAACCGAACGAGCACAGGTGCTCGCCCATCTGCCGCATGACGTCGCGCATCCCTCCGGCGTCGGGAAACATGAGCACCGCCGGCCAGGGCCCTTGGTCTGTCGGGATGCTGAGCGCTGCGGGACAGGACCCGTCGGCTGTCTCGATCTCCACACTTCGCTGCGTCACGGGGACTCCTTTCGTGCACCTGCGCCCGGAACCGGGGTGGGACGGCGGCTGCCTTCGGGCGCCGAACAGATGCAACCCCCGCGAGGGTACAACGGTGACGCTGCAGCGGATCCGGTTGACCGCCGTTCCCCAGCGGGCCGACCGCGACGCGAGCCGCGCGCTCGCCGCTCACCGACACGGACGACCGGCGACCGCGTCGGGTGCGCGCGGGGAGACGGGCCTGCGGTCCGGCAGCTGGACGGTCGCCGGCGTCGGCGTGTGAATCGCGCAGCCCGAGCCCGTCGTGATCGTGACGGCCGATCCTGCGCCACTGACGGTCAGCGTTCTGGCGGACTGACGGAACGTGACGACCTGCGTCGGTGGGTCGGCGAACCGGTAGTCGAGGTCCCAGAGCTGTCCCCTGGTCGCGACGGTCTGGTTCTCCCAGGAGGCAGGCTCGGTGGGGACCGGCTTGAAGAGCCCCCATTGCAACATGGCGTGGATCTCGTCGAGGAAGTCGGGAATGTCGTGTCCGCCCGGGTGGACCTGGTAGGTGACGTCGATACCCGACGCCACCAGGGCCGCGTGGTACCGCTCGTTCATCGGGAAGATGACGTTGGCCTCCTCGGGGATCGCGTCCTGACCGGGGTGGGGATCGGCCCTGCTCGGGACGCCGGTACCCGTGCTCTCGAACACCCGGGTGTCGCGGAGGTTCTCCGTGAGGAGAGCCGGGTTGTGCCCGCTGGCGTAGAAGCCGTCCGGTGGGCCGTAGATGGGATCGGGATCGGTGTCGCCGTTCGATGCCGCGTCGGAGAAGACCGCCATCGCCGGCTGGATGGCTGCGCCCTCGTACTGGGTGTCGACGAAGCCCGACAGCGTGGCCACCGACCCGAAGAAGCCGGGCAGACGCCCGCCCAGGTACGTCGCACCGAGGCCGCCCATCGAGATGCCGATCAATGCGTGCTCGCGGCGCTGCGGAAGGATCGGGTAGCGGGCGAGGACCGTCGGGATCACGTCCTCCAGCTCGTAGGTCTCCCAGGACGGACCGGCGCGCACTCCGTCGTTCCACCAGTCCGTATACCAGCCGTTGCCCCCTTCTGGCATGACCACGATCGCGCCCAGATGGTCGAACGGTTCGGTCAACCCGTATTTGGCATACGAGTCGTAGTTGAAATCGAGCCCGTTGAGGAAGACGACCAACGGGTACTGCCGGTGTGGGTCGTACCCGGCGGGCAGGAGCACGTTGGCCCGAAGCGGCGGGGCATAGCTCACCCATTTCGAGGCGATCGAACCCTCGGGCGCGGGAATGTCGATCGTGACCAGCCGGGCCTCCGAACCGGCGGGGCTGCTCGCGCCCACCCCCGCTCGGATTCCCACCGTCACCCCGACAACGGTGAGCGTCGCGACGAGCACCGCGCCGCACGCAGCAATCAGGCGGCGACGATGCCGCAATGCCCTCCCCCTTCTCCGTCGCCCCTACGGCTGCTCAGCCTACGACGGTGCCCGAAGCGGTGAGAGGGGGGCGGAACCGGGGCCCGAGTTCCCTTCCCCCGAGCCGTACGGGCGGGTGATGATCTCGAGCAGGTGCCCGTCGGGGTCCTCGAAGTACACGCCCCGGCCGCCGTCGTTGCCGTTGACCTCGCCCTGCCGGCGCAGACCTGGGTCGGCCCAGTAGGCCTGTCCGGCGGCGCGGAGACGCGCGAAGACCTGGTCGAACTCCTCCTCGGAGAGCAAGAAGGCGTAGTGCTGGGAGGCGATCTCTCCTGCCGGGTCCTCCACGTCGTGGTAGTCGAGCGAGACACCGTTGCCCATCTCGACCACCATGAAAGGCCCCCATGCCTTGGCGTCGGGAAGACCCAGCGTGTCGGTCAGATACCGGGCCGACGCCCGCTTGTCGCGGCACCAGACGATGGTGTGGTTCAACAGCACGCTCACTGCACGCCCTCCTGCTCCTCGTCGCCGCCGAGCTGACGGTCACCGCGGTGCCAGCAGTGCTCCACGGGCGCCGGCTGCCCATGCGAGGCGGAGATCGTCGGGAACCGGCTCACCATGCTCGTCGAATCCGATCTTGTTGAACTTGGCGAATTTGGTGGTTGTCCCGCGCCATTGTCGCAAAGTGCTCGACGACGTCGCGCTCGCCGGTCAGGATCTCGACGTCTGCCGTCCGCCGCTTGCCGAGAAGTCGGATCTGCACGGGATCTCCGGTCCGAAGGTTCCGGACCCACGAGAACTGCGAACCGACGAGAAGGCGCCCGTCGTGGCGGCTGTAGGCGACGGGGACGGCGTAGTGCCGTCCCGACCTGCGGCCCACGACGTAGACGGTGAGCAGGCGCCTGCCCGCCGTGCGACAGACCAGAGGTGCCGCTAACAGCCCGCGGAGCAGCCGGTTCCCGTCCCTTGAAACCGCAGTGTGTTCGCTCTCACGGTGGAGGTCGGTGGGCTCATGGCCACTCCTTTCCATTGGTTTCCCTCTGGCCTTCTTTCCATTGGTTGCCCTCTGGCCTTCTTTCCATTGGTTTCCCTCTGGCGTTCCTTTGGTTTCCTCTGGCCGGCACGGGCGGCTCCTCCGCCGACGGACGCGCCGTTCACGATTCGGGGGCTTCGTCGCCGGGAAGGCGCAAGAAGTCGGACACCGGGCCGACGTGTTGGAGCTTGTCGGGGTTGACGACGCTGCGGAGCGCCTGGATCGCTCCGTCAAGGACCTCGAGAGAGAGCACGCTGATGATCTTTCCGTCGCGGTCTCGGCTGATCAGACCGGGCCCGCCGTTCACGAGGACCGGCTCGAGCATCGTCCCGAGAGGCAGCAGCTGTTCGTAGACACCGACGAGGAAGCGGGCGATCCGATCCCGCCCGTAGAGCGGCTCGCGGATGGCGTTCACCTTGCCACCCCCGTCACCGCAGAAGACGGCGTCCGCGGCCAGCAGATCGACGAGTTGGTCGAGGTCGCCGTCGTTGACGGCCGCCAAGAACGAGCGCAACAGGGCTTGGCCCTGCTCTGCAGACGCTGTATAGCGCGGCGTGATGGGTGTGGAGGTGCTGGCGTGCACGCCGGAAGATCTGCCGGCAGTTGGCCTCGCTCTTGTCGACGATCTGAGCGATCTCCTCGTAGTGGTAGTCGAACACCTCACGCAGCAGGAACACCGCTCGTTCGACCGGTGAGAGGCTCTCGAGCAGCACGAGGAATGCCATCGACAGCGAGTCGGAGAGCTCAGCCATGTCCTCGGGACTCTCGTGCAGATCGGCCACGATCGGCTCGGGGAGCCAGGTGCCCACATAGGATTCTCGTCGGACCCGTGCGGACCGCAACCGGTCGATGGCCAACCGCGTGGTGGTGGCCGCCAGGTAGGCCCTCGATGATTCGACTACCGCGCCGCTGCGACGGGCGCGCTCCAGCCGGAAGAAGGCCTCTTGGACCAGGTCCTCGGCTTCGGAGACGCTCCCGGTCATCCGGTAGGCGATCGAGAACATCAGCCCTCGAAGGTCGGCTTCCTCGTTCTGCTGGAGCGCATCCATCGGTCACGCCCGTCTTCTCGGGACCGTCGCCACCGGCCCGGGCACGCCCGGCCGACCGGTGGGTCCGGACCTTTCTCTGGTGAATACTCGCATCGATGCGTGGTCTCCTTCCATCCCTCCCGCACCCTTCTGAGCCGCGGCCCAGGTTCCTTCCTGACCCTTCGACGAAGGTGGAGGCCTTCCTGTGACATGTCGCCGCCACCGTTCCCCGCAGCGCCCCCTTACCGGGAGGACCGGGAGGACCCGGCGGGCCGGGAGGACGCAGAGGGACGTGATCACCAGCTGTCACAGGACGGTGCTCTCGTTCGTCGAAAGTCTCGAAGCACCATCCCCGAAATTCGGAGGAGGGAGGCCGGCTGGTCAGTCGACCGCTCACCGATCCACGGAAGGAGACACCCATGGATGTCCGTCTCAGCCTCTTCGACAACAGCGAACTGATGAGGTTCGGCAAGTACCTGAATGCGGCAGGCCGGGTCATCGGGGAGTCGAACCTGCCGGTCGTGACCCAGGAGCTGGTGAAGCTCCGAGCCAGTCAGATCAACGGCTGCGGAGTGTGCACGGACATGCACACCAAGGAGGCCGCGGTCGCCGGCGAGAGCCAACTCCGTCTCAACCTCGTGGCCGCGTGGCGGGACGCGACCGTCTTCACCGAAGCCGAGCGCGCCGCCCTCGAACTCGCCGAACAGGGCACCCGCATCGCGGACGGGTCCGTGGGCGTGACGGACGAGGCGTGGGCGAACGCCGCTCGGCACTTCGACAACGAACAACTCGGTGCCCTTGTCTCGCTCATCGCCCTCATCAACACCTTCAACCGGCTCAACGTCATCACCCGGCAACCTGCTGGCGACTACCAGCCGGGCCAGTGGGACTAGCGAGGCCCAGCCGGCTCGGCCGGCGCGGCTCGGGGGCGGTCCGGTCCGGCCGCGTCCTCTCGGGCCGTTGCGACAGACGGATCGCTTGCCGCGCCTGTCCTCCGCTGCCCTGTCGAAGGCTCCCTCTTACTGCTTGGCCGACATCCTGTTCAACTTCACTGCCTCACGGACGAGCGCCTTGAACGCCCTCGCGTCGAGTTTCTCGTTCTCCTGCAGGTCGATGGCGCGGCGCACGCCGCCTCCGAGGCTCGAGTTGAACAGTCCGGATGGATCCTCCAGCGAAGCCCCCTTGGCGAAGGTCACTTTCACATGGGACTTGTAGACCTCGCCCGTGCAGATGATGCCGCCGTGGTACCAGGTCGGGACACCCTCTGGATTCGAGGCCTTTGCCCACTTCCGCTCCTCGACGACCTGGGGATCGGCCTGCTCGATCAGCATACGTATTCGCGAAAGGGTCGCAACGCGCCAGTCCTCGGCCATCATGCTCGGCTCCCCTCCCCGTGGCGGGCTCATCCCGGCAGCACACTGTCGTCGTCCTCGTCGGCGGACAGCCGTCGGTCGAGGCGCAGAGCATAACCCCGGGCCTCCTCTCGCCCTCAGTGCGTGACCGCGTCACTGAGCTGGTCGGGGTAGAGGAGCCCCCACCCTGAGGCTCGGTCGTACCCGACGCCGGCGGTACAACAACCGCTGTTGAACGTCGTATTGGCCGGAGGCTCCGGAACGCCGCAGCAATCGTGTGCTCCGCGCTCAATGGTCACCGGCATCGTCCGCGAGACCGAACCATCGTCGTCATGAGGGCTGAATCGACGATCTGGACACCGTTCGAGGATCCTGCGTCACGAACCCCGACGTCGGTCTGGCCCCAAGAGGTCCCCATCGGGGTGAGCGGGCGACGTCGTGCTGCCGGGCAGGGCCCGCAGCATCGGCCAGAGGCAGACGGACTCGGCAGGCTGCAGAGCCGCCAGCCGGAGTCGGCTAGCGTGGTGTCGGCGCGCACGGTGGCGACCCGCCCGGATCCGCCGGCGACGACCGACAGCACTGCTCGATGGTGGCGGTGCCGGTCGTATCGATCCGCCCGGGCTTCAAGAGACGAGGGCGAATGCCCAACGAGCGTGCGCAGATACCCGACGAGGATCTGGTTCGCTTGTACCTGAGTGACGTCGGGCGCCACCAACTACTCACCAAGGACGACGAGACCCGGTTGGCCCAGCAGGCGGAGGCGGGACGCGAAGCTCGCGCCGAGCTGACCGCAGACGAGGCCCACAGCCCCGCCCACAGGCGAGAGCTTCGCCGCGCCGTCCAGACGGGGGATGCTGCGGTGGAGACCTTCGTCAACGGCAACCTTCGCCTCGTGGTGTCGATCGCGAAGCGGTACCAAGGCGCTCATATGCCGCTGCTCGACTTGATCCAGGAGGGCAACCTCGGTCTCATCCACGCCGTCGAAAAGTTCGACTGGCGAAAGGGATTCAAGTTCTCCACCTACGCCACCTGGTGGATCCGCCAGGCGATCACCCGGGGGATCGCCAACGGTGGCCGCACCATCCGCCTGCCGGTGCACGCAACCGACCTCCTCAACAGCACCCTCAAGAGCCGGGGCCGCCTCGAAGCACAGCTGGGTCGGCGGCCGAGCGTCTCCGAGTTGGCCGCCGACCTCGAAGTCGGCGTCGAGAGGGTCATCGACGTCCTCCGCCACGCGTCCACGCCCGGCTCGCTTTCTCAGCCGTTGGGCCACGACAGCGACGCCGAGTTGGGGGACCTGCTGGCAGACCCCACCGCGGTGTCGCCAGCAGATGCGGCCACGGCGAGCCTGTTACCGGGCGACGTGTCCAAGATGCTGGTCGCCCTGAACGATCGGGAGCGAGAGATCGTCCAGCTCCGGTTCGGTCTCGACCGCGGCGAGCCGCGGACCCTCGAGCAGGTCGGCCTCCGCTTCGGGCTCACCCGCGAGCGGATCCGCCAGATAGAAGCCCGCGCCATGTCAAAACTGCGCCACCCCACCGCGAGCGCGGACATCCGCGACTACCTGACCATCGAGAGCCGCTGACAGTGGCCTGTAGCCAGCCGTGCGCACGGGCTGGCGCGCCATTGGGTCCGCGGCATGGAACGGCGCCCGGTCCTGGTAGAGTCGGGGGCGTCGCCGGCAGTCGCCGGCGTGGCCTGTTCGAGAGATCCCCGAGTCGGCCGGATCCGAACGGAGTCTCTCATCCTTCACTCCCAGGGCAGACGTTGCTGCGGCCCGTCCTCCCTCCTTACGCCGGGCCCCCGAGCCTCCTGTGCCGCACGTGATCAGGCCCGGGCTGGCGCGGCTTCGCTGAGGGCACTCCGGTGAGCAGCTCCATCGGCAAGCGCCAGCGCGAGCGCCAGAAGCTGGAACGGGCTCAAGTCAAAGCCGAACGAAGAGCCGTTCGACAAGCCGCCGGTGCCGACGACGCGGATGCAGCCGGACTCTCGAATCGAAGTGAGGCTGAACTGATCGATGACCTGCGAGCGCTCCAGGGGGCATTCGAGGACGGCGAGATGACGACGGATGACTTCGAGGAGCGTCGGAATCGGATCCGGACGGCGCTCGAACGGCTCCCGTTGTGACCGACCGGCTAGTCGACCATGGCGCTCCTCCTGTCACAAGGGACGAGTACCGTGCCTAGACGCACCCGTCCGAAGACGGCTCAAAGGCGTACGGCGGCGCCCGAACGAGAGAAGACGTCGAGACGGCAACGACCGGCGACCCAGGAAGTGGACGCACAGGTGCTCGCTTTACGCGAAGGTGGATCCTCGTTTTCCGCCATCGCCCGCCGGCTGGAGCTCCACCGAGCGATCGACGCCCACCGAAGCTTCGTGCGAGCGCTCGGTGCGTACAACGGCGACGATCGGCGCCAGCTCGTGGAGCGCGAGGAGGGTCGACTCCACCGACTCGAGGATCGGATCCGCACGCGGGACGTGACAGATCCCGAGAAGGTGAAGCGCCGGCTCGAAGGCGTCGACAAGCTCCGAGAGGCGCTCCGGCAGTGACGCTCGGCGAGACCTCCGCCTGAGGCCACACCGACGAGCAGACGAACCCGAACAGGCGACCCTGATCTGTTCGCTCCAACGACGACCGACGCAACGACAACAGGAAGAAAGAGAACAACGAAATGGCAAACGGAACGGTGAAGTTCTTCAACAGCGAAAAGGGCTTCGGCTTCATCACCCCGACAAGCGGGGAGAAGGACGTCTTCGTGCACTACTCCAACGTGGTGGGAGACGGGTACAAGAGCCTCGAGGAAGGCCAGCAGGTCGAGTTCGACCTGGCCCAGGGCCGCAAGGGGCCAGAAGCACAGAACGTGCAGGTACGCTAGGCCGTAGCGACCTCGGCGGGTTCTCGCGCCAGGCGAGCGGTGCCGTTGTGGGTGAGGCCGGAACGAACGCACGTCCCCTGCCTGATTACCAAGCGCCTGTACTCGTCGGTGCGTCACGCGACGGAGCGGAGCGTATTCCGGCCGACGCGGACACCCGCCGGTTCGCTGTACGACGCATGCAGCGACGGGGGTCGAATGAATCGGCCTGGGTTTCCCGGAGACTCGTTGGTTTGGTTCCTCAGGCCACCGCGGGCTGAGATCTGAGACGGTACTCGGCTTCGACTTCGGCCGGCGTCCGGTCGTCGAGCTCTCCGTGCAGACGCTCCTCGTTGAACCACGAGACCCACGCGCAGGTCGCGATCTCGAGGTCGTCGAGACCCTTCCAGGGCCCGCCGTTCTGCGCGAGCGCAGCCGGGTTGCGGTGCAGCTCGGTCTTGAACAGCCCGATGGTGGTCTCCGCCATCGCATTGTCGAACGAGTCGCCGATCGTGCCGATGGATGGTGCGGCCCCGATGTCCTCCAGGCGCTCCGTGTACGAAATTGAGGTGTATTGCGAGCCTGCATCGGAATGACACGTGACGCCGGCGAGGTCGGAGTGCCGACGTGACCACGCCGCCATGTTGAGGGCATCGAGGACGAGGGTCGTCGTCATCGATCGCGCCGCCTTCCAGCCGACGATCCGCCGGGAGTACACGTCGATGACGAAGGCCACGTAGACGATGCCCGACCACGTCGAGCAGTAGGTGTAGGGCGACCCACAGCTCGTCGGGGCGGCTGGCGGTGAAGTTGCGATTGACGAGATCGGGTGCGCGGACGTGTTCGGGATCGGACTTGGTGGTGAAGCGCTTCTTCGCCCGGGAGGCCCCACGGATGCCCTGGCAGCGCATGAGACGGGCCACCTGGTCGCGTCCGACGTCATGGCCGGCACGCCTCGCCGCCGTGGTCAGCTTGCGCCGGCCGTAAACCGAGTAGTTGCGCTTCCAGAGCGCCTCGAGCTTCGGACCGAGCTCGGCGTCACGCAGTGCCCGGGCAGACGGCGGTCGGGACTTCGCGTCGTAGTAGGTGGAGGGGGCGACCTGCAGCGCATTGCAGATCGGCTCGACCCCCCATCGACGCCCATCGGTCGTATGGTGCCGATGGGCGTCGATGAAGGCGACTACTTCTTTCCTCGGCGGTCGAGCTCCGCCCCGAAGAAAGTCGCTGCGGCCTGCAAGATGTCGTTGGACCGGCGGAGCTCGAAGTTCTCCTTGCGCAGGCGCTTCAGCTCGGCCTGCTCCTCGGTCGTGAGCCCGGGCCGCTTGCCGGCGTCGATCTCGGCACGCTTGACCCAGGCGCGGAGCGACTCGTCGCCGACGCCCAGCTGGCGGGCCACCCTCGAGATCACCGTCTTGTCGTGCGGGTCCTGCGCTCGCAGGTCGAGCACCATGTGCACCGCCCGCTCCTTCAGCTCAGCCGGATACCGCTTCGTGGTCCGCTTGTTCTCCATGACTCCATCCTCGCTTCCAAGGTATGGAGCCTCCAGGATTCCCAGGCCGATTCAATCTGGGTAGGCATCGCCATCTCCACTCGCGTGAGTGACCTCTGTGCCGCCCAGCAGCTCTCCGTCTTGGCCAGGTTGGCCGTCGCCAAGGTGAGGAGGAGACTGGCCGAGGTCCAACGAAAGCGCGACCTCGTGTCCGAGCGGAAGGACGGCCAGGTTGAACAACTGGAAGTCGCCGTCACGCTCATCGAGGGAGCGCTGAGTCTGCTGCGCAATCCCGAGCATCTGTACCTGCGGCTACCGGACCAGGGTCGCCAGAAGATGAATCAGGCGGTGTTCGAGAAGCTGTACGTGTCGATGGGGATGTCACCGAGGTGGCATTCAACCCGCCCTTCGGCGACCTGGTCCGTGCCCAGGAGATGCTGAGGCGCAGCCCTACCTACGAGAGGCGCGGGCTGGGCTGCCAGCCTTCGACTGGAACTTCAGCCAGGCCGGTCCGGAGGATCTTTCCGAACCCCTGGCCGAAGTTCTCTTGGTCGATGGTTTGAGTAAGCGGGTCATGGTGGAGGTGAGCGGACTCGAACCGCCGACTTCTACATTGCGAACGTAGCGCTCTACCAGCTGAGCTACACCCCCGAGCGGATCAAGATTAGCCGCCCCGCTCCGCGGGGAAGCACGCGAACGCCGTAGGTGCGGCGTTGTCACGCGCCCCGAGCGGACGAGGGACGGTGTCGGTCAAGAGGGGCCGCCGGGCGTCCGACCCGAGCGGCCCCCGCCCCACGATTCCCTCGCAGGACGCGTTCCTCGGGAGCCCCCGGGCGCCTACGGGCCGCGGGCGGCTGACGAGGAGATCGTCGAGGTGGACGTGGAAGTGGAGGACGTCGTGGTGCTCGGGGACGGAGTGGAGGTCGCAGTCTGCCCGCCGGCCACAGTGGTCGAGGTGGTGGAGGTGGTCGAGGTGCTCGTGGTGGTCGGCGGCGGGTTCGTCGTCGTCGGCGACGGCGGATGTGTCGTCGGCGTCGGGGAAGGACTGCTCGTGGCTGGTGCCGTCGTCGTGGTGGTCGGCGGCGAGCTCGGCGCATCGGTCGCCGGGAACGCGAAGAGCGCGTTCGCGCAGTCCCACGGCTGTGCCGCGGCGACCACGTCGACTCCCGGCATCGTGCTGAACGACCAGACGTTGAGCGGTGGTCCCGTCTGGAGGCACGCGAGCGCGGGGTCGGTGGTCGCGAATCCGGTCATGGTGCCGAGGAATTGGGTGGTGCCGCCAGGAGCGGGCGTGTTGACCGGGGTGAGCGGAACGGTGGCCGTGTTGAAGACGCCGGTCGAGTTGAAGCCGGTCCCCGGGGGGCCGCTCGGTGGTGTCGAGTTCGGTCCCGTCTGGTAGTCCTTCGCGGCGGGCGCGTTGCCGAGGAGGGCGGCGAGCATCGCCGGGTTGTTCCCGTCCATGCCGAGCGCCCAGATGCCGAGTCCGGCGATGTGGAAACTGTTGGCCAGCTGTGCCTTCAGTGCCAAGGACGTGGGGTTGTCGAAGTAGGTCTCGTGCCACTGGCTGCCGACCAGGTACGAGGTCCACGCGGTCTGTGTGGTGGGATCCCAATAGGTGGGCTCGCCCGAGGCGGCGATCTCGCCGTCGCTGAGCGGCGACTCCCCCCCGATCGCCTGGGCCGACTTCGTGCCGTCGGTCGTCGGCCAGTCGTAGCCGTAGTAGGGCACCCCGAGGATGACCTTCTGGGCGGGTACCACCGAAGTGAACTGCTGGAGCGCCTCCGTGTCGTTGAAGCTGCCCCCGACCAGGGGTGCCGTGGCGCTCGGGGTCGACCTGTCGTTCATGTCGTACGCCATCACGAAGAACCCGTCGAGCGCGGGAGCGAGGCCCGCGATGTCGTAGAACCCGCCCGGGTCCCCCGCCGCGCTCGGCGTAGGTCGCCATCGTCACCTGCCAGTGTGGATTGGTGGAGTGGAGCGCATTGGAGACCTGGGTCACGAGCGAGGTGAGCCCGGTCCGGTCACTGCTGCCCGCACCTTCGAAGTCGAGGTTCACGCCGTCCAGGTTCTTCGCCTCGATCGCCGAGATGAGGCTCGAGGACAACCGCGCCGGGGCGCTCGGGTCCGAAGTGATGGCGTCGAGTGAGCTCTGGCTGAAGCAGGTGATGGTGAGGACCACCCGATCCCCCGCCGCATGCGCGCGGTTCACCAGGTTCACGAGGTCTTGGCTCTCGTAGCCGTTCCACCCCGCACCACTCTGGTCGAGGGTCCCGTCACCGTTGGCGTCCACGCTGAAGTATGCGAGCGTGGTCAGGTCCTTCACGTCGAAGCCCGACGACTGCGGCAGTGTCCAGTAGGGCGCGTAGCCGAAGACCTCGTGCGACTGCAGCGGCGCGGATCCTGCCAACGAAGGAGGCGCCGGCTCCGGCTTGGTGGTCGCCTTGGGAAGGTTGGCAGAGGGATGGCCCGCCGCCTGCGCCGCATTGCCCACCTCGTGGAGATGACGGGTCGCACCCGCGCCACCCGAGGAGTCGAATGCGGGGCTCGCCCCACCGGCGACGAGCAACAGGGCGAGGCAGGCCGCGGAGATCGCACCGAGACGGCGTCGCTCGGGTGCACCCTCGCCCAGATCGGTGACGGCGCGCACCCGCTCGGTCGCGCGCCTCCAGAGTGAGGTGGACTCGACGGCCGCGGCAGCCGCGTCGACATCGCTCGCGGAGTCCCCCACAAGAGTGGATCGTAGGTCGCCGGGCATCGCCGTCAACATCGCGCGAACGGCCGTCGCCGGGACCACCAGACGGATCGCGCGTGCTGCGTCAGGCTCGCTGCCACTCAGCGCGTCATCGGTCAGCCGGACCTCGACGAGCTGCCCGATCGCCCCTTCCGCAGGGCCGGTCCAGCCGTCAGCCGACACCGCGGCGACCTGGTCCCAGGTCACGAGGGCGGGGACCACAGACGGACCGGAGGCACCCGACGGTCGGCTCGGGGCGAGGATCATCCCTGCGCTGCCGACTTCGGCGTCGACGAGCGAGGGCACCGTGGCCGGACCGCCGCCGGTGACCGCCGAGGGGAGCGCCACCGCCTGCAACACCCGATCGGGGGCGACCGGATCCGGGGTAGGCGCTCGGCGGAATCTCATGGGCTTGAATCTCATGGGACTGTGCGGGCGTCGCCCACCTGAGGTGTGCAGGGATTCGCCGCCCTGAGTGATTAGATTAACACTCTGTGCGCTTTTCGACCAGCACGGTGTCTTCTCGCGCCGGCTCGGCTCCTGCCCACCAGTCCAAGGCCGGTCCACCGGAGCCGGAGCCCCCAGCCGGGCGGGTCACCGACCGGTTCGCTCCCGATCTAAAGGTTCCACCTCCGATTCCGACAATTAGCACGCAGGCGTTCGGCGCCTGCCCCGAGACGAAGTGGCCACCATCATGACGCACCCGAATCGCAGGCGTTCGACGGGCACGGTGACGACGTGATCTTCGTCGAGGGCTTCCGGCTCCTCTTCGTGCTGGTCGGCTCGCTCGCCGGCTACGAAATCGGCCGGCACGTCGACGGCAATCCGCACTCGGCGGCGTGGGGGCTCGTTCTCGGAGCTGCGGTGAGCTACGTCCTCGGCGGGGTCGCCGGACGGGTCCTCGACAAGGGCCTCCAGCGCGCGGTCTTCTTGTTCAAGAACACACCGCCTGGTGAAGTGTTCGCTTCGTCGGTGATCGCGACCACTGGTCTGCTCCTCGGGCTCGTGATCGGCCTCCCGCTGCTCGTGTTGATGCGATCCGCGTACGCGTTGCTGATCAGCGCGTTCCTCGCCTGGATCTTCGGCACACTCGGATGGCGCCTCGGTGCGAGCAAGGGTCGCCAGATCGTCGAGGCAGCGGGACTGACACGCATCCTCGCGCCGCAGGCTTCGCCCCCACAGGGTCACGCGGTCCTCGCGGACGGTACTGCGATCATGGACCGGCTCCTGCTCGTGCTCGGCCGCTCGGGACTGCTACCGGCGGGGGTGGTCGTGCCGCAGTTCGTCGTCGACCACGTCCGTTCGGTCGCTGCGTCACCCGACCCGGTGAGCTCGCGCCGCGCACGGCGCGGGCTCGAGTCACTCGAGGCGCTCCGCGAGATGGGCGTACCGGTGAACGTCGCACGCGACGAGATCCCCGAGGTCGACGATCCGACCGTCAAACTTCTGACGGTGGCGCGCCGGACCGGGCTCCGGATCGGGACCTGTTCGACGCCGGTGCTCGAGCAGGCCGCAACCTGGGAGTTGCCGGTCGTCGACCTCCGACGAGTGGTCGCCGATCTCTCCCCCGATCACCTCCCCGGCGAGCAGCTCACCGTCGAGCTGGTCCGCGAGGGGCGCCAGGCTCGCCAGGCGGTCGGTTACCTGCCGGACGGCGACATGGTGGTCGTCAACGACGCGATCCACCTGATCGACCAGGGCCCGGTGAGCGTGAGCGTCCTCTCGACCCGTCCGACCTCCCAGGGGATCATGGTCTTCGCCAGGCTCGCCGAGGGCCAGGTCGGTCTGGTCGCGACCGACGCGCACCGGGCGTCCTGAGGCGCCGGGCGCGAGCCGGACCGCGAAAGAGACCCGATCAATGCAGAAGGCCGGGCCCCGAAGGCCCGGCCTTCCCACGCTCATGTGTCGGCGACGCTCAGGAGGCGATGGCGATCACCGGGCTGGCGAGCGGAAGCCCCGACTGCGAGCCGTAGAACGGCGTGCCGAAGGCGTACGCAGCGCCCGTCGAGCTGGCCAGCACGTAGCCGCCGCCCGAGCCACCGGTGATCCCCGCGATGTCGGCGCCCATACCGGCCGCCGAACCGTGGAAGGTCGCGGCGCCGAAGGTGAACACCCCGCCGTCGCTGGCAGCGAGCCAGTAGCCGGTGCCGCCCGTGGTCGACGCCATACCCACGATCGGCTTGTTGAGCGGGTGCCCACCCATCGAGCCGTGGAAGGCGGCGCCGCCGTAGGCGAAGATGCCACCGTCGGAGGCGACGAGCCAGTAGCCGCCGCTGCCGTCACCGGCCATGCCGACAACCGGAGCGTTCAGGTGCATGCCACCGGTCGACCCGGCGAAGGCCGCGTCGCCGAAGGCGAACACGCCACCGTCCGAGGCGACCAGCCAGTAGCCCTTGCCGTCCGGCGTGGCGGCCATCCCGACGATCGGCCTGTTGAGCGGGTGACCGCCCATCGAGCCGTAGTAGAGGGCATCGCCGTAGGCGAAGATGCCGCCGTCGGCCCCGACCAGCCAGTAGCCCTTTCCGTCCGGCGTGGCGGCCATGCCGACGATCGCCGCGTTGAGCACGATCGAGCTCGGCGTGCCGTAGACCGCTGCGGCGCCGTTCGCGAAGACCCCGCCGTTCTCGGTGACCAGCCAGTAGCCGTTCACCGGGACCCCCGCCTTGGAAGGCGTCACCGAGTTCGACGGTGCCGAGGCCGCTCCGGTGCCGACCGAGTTGGTGGCCGCGACGGTGAAGGTGTAGGTCGTCCCGTTGACGAGGCCGCTCACCTTGTCCGAGGTCACCGGCCCGACGACGTCGACCGTCTTCACGATGGTCGCGCCCTGGTGGACGGTGATCACGTACCCGGTGATCGGAGAACCCCCGTTGTTCGGGGCGGACCAGGTGACGATGGCCGACCCGTCACCGGCGCTGCCCACGACGTGGGCGGGCGCGCCGGGTGCCGAGGCCTGATAGGTGAAGACGTCGCCGTCAGAGGTGGCGCTCGTCCCACCCGGGGTGGTGACGGTCACGTCGACCGATCCGATGGAGCCGGCGGGCGAGGTGGCGGTGATCTGGATCGCCGAGTCGACATGGAAGCTGGCCGCGTTGGCCGCACCGAAGTGGACCGCGGTCGACCCGGTGAGGTCGGTGCCGGTGACGGTCACCGACGTGCCACCTGCGACCGGACCCGATGCCGGGCTGACCCCGGAGACGGTCGGGGCCCCGAAGTAGGTGTACTGGTCACCCGGCGGGTTGGCCGCGGACGTGCCACCAGGTGTGGTCACGGTCACGTCGACCGTGCCGGTGCCGGCAGGTGAGGTGGCGGTGATCGAAGTCGCCGAGTTGACCGTGACCCCGGTGGCCGCGTTCGCACCGAAGTGGACCGCGGTCGCGCCGGTCAGGTTGGTGCCGGTGATGGTCACGCTCGTGCTGCCGCCGGCCGGGCCCGAGGACGGGTGCAGCGCGGTGACCGTCGGCGCGGCCACGTAGGTGAAGTGGTCGGCGGCCGAGGTGACCGAGGTGCCGCCTGGCGTGGTCACGGTCACGTTCACCGTGCCCGATCCGGCCGGCGAGGTGGCGGTGACCGAGGTGTCCGAGACGACGTGAACCCCGGTCGCGGGGCTGGCGCCGAAGTCGACGGCGGTCGCGCCGGTGAGATTGGTCCCGGTGATCGTCACCGACGTCCCGCCTGCTGCAAGGCCCGAGGTCGGCGAGACCGCGATGACCGTCGGGGTGGGAGCGACGAAGGTGAACTGGTCGGCTGCAGAGATCGCCGACGTGCCCGTCGCGTTGGTGACGGTGATGTCCACGGTCCCAGCCGACTCGGGCGGCGAGACCGCCGTGATCGACGTGCTCGAGACCTCGTTGAAGCTCGCCGCGGCCGTGGCTCCGAAGTGCACGGCGGTCGTGCCACCGAAGTTCACTCCGGTGATGGTCACGCTGGTGCCGCCGGCGGTGGCACCAGACGTCGGGGAAACCGTGGTCACGCTCGGATTGTTGTTGTAGGTGAACTTGTCAGCCGCCGATGTCGCAGACGTGCCGCCGGGCGTTGTCACTGTCACATCGACCGTGCCGGTGCCGGCCGGCGAGGTGGCGGTGATCGACGTCGCCGACTTGACCGTGTACGTGGTGGCCGCGGTCGCACCGAAGTCGACCGCGGTCGTACCGGTGAAGGCGGTTCCGGTGATCGTGACCGACGTTCCCCCCGCCACCGGTCCGGACGTCGGGCTCAGTGCGGTCACCGTGGGCGCTGCGATGTAGGTGAACTGGTCGGCGGCAGACGTCGCGGACGTGCCACCCGGCGTCGTCACCGTTACGTTCACCGTGCCCGATCCCGCGGGCGAGGTCGCGGTAACCGAGGTCCCCGAGACGACCGTGACCCCGGTTGCGGGGTTGGCGCCGAAGTCGACGGCGGTCGCGCCGGTCAGGTTGGTCCCGGTGATGGTCACCGACGTCCCGCCCGCCGCAAGGCCCGAGGTCGGCGAAACAGCGGTGACCGTCGGGGCCGCGAGATAGGTGTAGTGGTCGGCCGACGAGGTCGCTGACGTTCCGCCCGGGGCGGTGACCGTCACGTCGACGGTCCCGACGCCGGCCGGGGCGATGGCGGTGACGGAGGTGCCCGAAACGACCGTCACCCCGGTTGCGGGGTTGGCGCCGAAGTGGACGGCGGTCGCGCCGGTGAGGTTGGTCCCGGTGATGGTCACCGTGTTGGTGCCGCCCGCCGGGCCCGAGGTCGGTGAGACCGCGGTGACCGTCGGGGCCGCCACGTAGGTGTAGTGGTCGGCCGAGGAGGTCGGCGAGGTGCCGGACGGGGTGGTCACGGTTACGTCGACGGTGCCCGAACCGGCCGGGGCGGTCGCGGTGACCGAGGTGTCCGATACGACCGTCACCTGGGTCGCCGGGTTGGCGCCGAAGTGGACTGCGGTCGCTCCGGTGAGGCTGGTACCGGTGATGGTCACCGTGTTGGTGCCGCCCGCCGGGCCCGATGTCGGTGAGACCGTGGTCACCGTCGGGGCCGGCTCGATGTAGGTGTACTGGTCCCCCGGCGGATTCGCGGCCGAGGTGCCGTCCGGGGTGGTCACCGTCACGTCCACCGTGCCACTGCCGGCCGGCGCAACCGCGGTGACGGAGGTGTCGGAGACCGCGGTCACGTTGGTCGCCGCGTTGGCGCCGAAGTGGACGGCGGTGGCACCGGTCAACCCGGTCCCGGTGATGGTCACCGTGTTGCCGCCCGTCGAGGACCCCGATGTCGGACTGACCGAGGTCACCACCGGAGCCACGCCCGCGACCGTCATCGTCCATCGGGGCGAGGGCGCCACGTAGGTCGGGACGCAGCCGATGCCGATGCCGGTGTTGCACTGGTTCGAGGTCGGGTAGCCGTCGAGCACGGTGGTCTGGTACGGCGTGGTGTTGCCGACCGTCGTCGAGGCGACGAACTCGGTCTCGTAGTCGTTGATCACCTGGCCGATGGTGTCGCCGGCGTTGACCGTGTACGACGCCGAGACGCTCGGCAGGGTGAGGGTGTCGCCGCCGGGCACGCTCGCTGACGAGTTGAGGAAGGTCTCGATGTAGGGGTAGGTCGTCTTGTAGTTGCCGGTCATCTGGGCCGTGCACTCGCCTGCCACATACCCCATGGCCGCGGTGCAGTAGGAGAGGATGTACTTGCCGCTGACGTTGCTGTCACCGCCCATCACCTTGAGCGAGCCCGGGATCAGGGTGAGCCCGGTCGGCACCGACTGGATGACCGAGTACTGGCCGACCCCCTGGACGGTGATGCCCGAGTTGGAGGCCGGGATGATGGTCTGTGCCGCGGCGGAGGTCACGGTGATCGTCGACCCGAGCCCCGCGGTCGACGGCGCCGACACCCCGTTGCCGGTGTCCTCGGTGACCCCGACCGTCAGCCCCTCGGCCGACACCACACCGCCCATGTAGTGGTTGGTCTCGGTCTGGAGGAAGGTCATGGTCGCGGTCACGCAGTGACCGGCGGACGGATAGGTGAACCCGGTCTCGCAGATGGCGATCGTCCCGGTCTGGGTGCCGGTCGTCGTGACCACGTAGGTCCAGTTCCCCGACGAGCCGGACTGGGTGTAGGCCGGCGCGTAGTCGAGGATGCCCCCGTTGAAGGAGATGGTCCCGCCTCCTGACGCGGGCTGGGACACCACGGTGAGCGTCGAGGGGTCGACGGCGGGACCGCCGGTCATCAGGCTGAGCACGTCGAAGTTGGTGATCGGTGGCTGCGCGGCGGCGTTCGACGAGGTCTGGGTCCCCGTCGCGTAGGACGCGGTGCCGTTCGCGATCGAGAGTGGTGTGTTGTAGGTGTACTGGTCGGCGCTGCTCGTCGCCGAGGTGCCCTTCGGGGTGGTGACCGTCACGTCGACGACCCCCGTGCCGGCCGGCGCGGTGGCGGTGACCGAGTCGAGCGAGTTCTGGAGGAAGGAGGTTGCGGCAGTCCCACCGAAGCTGACACCGGTGACGCCGAAGAAGTTGGTGCCGTTGATCGTGACCTGCGTCCCGCCGGCGGTCGGTCCGCCCGGTGGACTGGCGAGGGTGGTCAGCCCGGTCACCGTCGGCGCGGTGAAGACGAAGGTGAAGTGGTCGGCCGACGACGTCGCCGAGGTGCCGGCGCCGCTGGTCGCGGTGATGTCGACCGTGGCCGAACCGTCCGGCGCCACGATGACCGCGGGAGAGACCGCGGTGATCGACTTGCCGCTCACGACAGTGAACGACTTCGCGGCCTGGGAGCCGAAGTGGACCGAGGTGACGTTCGAGAGCGACGTACCGGTGATCGTGACCGACGTCCCGCCGGTGGAGGGACCCGACGTCGGGCTGACCGCGGTGATGACGGGGGCCGCCGCGAACGCGTCGGGGACCGCCACGACGCCGAGGCCGAGGGTCGCGATCAGCGCTGCGAGCGCCACCTTTGCCGCGGTGGCCTTCGAGACCCAACGCGAACGGGAACCATCCATCGATCCAACCCCCCTGGAATCGTGTGCTCGAGCGCTCTATGGATGCCCCGGTCAGGGTGGCATCGGAGCAATGAACTGTGTCGGAAGATCGACGCTACGAGACAAAGGGGCCGAAAGCAAAATAATCCACGGAGAGTGATGGCACCCCCACGGTCGAGGTTTTTCCGGCAATCAGCTGCGACGTTTCATGCCTCTTTGACCGCGGCCACCAGTTTGGTCAGGGTGTCCTTGGCGTCGCCGAACAGCAGGGTCGTCTTGTCGTCGAAGAGGAGGTCGTTGTCGATACCGGCGAAGCCCGGGCGCATCGACCGTTTGAGGAAGACGATGTGCTCCGCCTGGTCCGCATTGATGATCGGCATCCCGTAGATCGGGCTCCCCGGGGTGTTCTTCGCCGCGGGATTGACCGTGTCGTTGGCGCCGACCACCAGCGCCACATCGGCAGTCGGCATCTCCGGATTCGCCTCGTCCATCTCCTTCAACTGGTCGTAGGGGACGTTGGCCTCGGCGAGGAGCACGTTCATATGGCCCGGCATCCGTCCCGCCACCGGATGGATCGCGTAGAAGACGTCGACCCCGCGCTCGGCGAGCAGGTCGGCGAGCTCGCGCACCGCATGCTGCGCCTGGGCGACCGCGAGCCCGTAGCCCGGGACGATCACCACCTTCCTCGCATAGGCGAGCAACACGCCGATGTCCTCGGGCGTCCCCGCCTTGACGGTGCGGGTCTCGCCTTCCCCGCTCGCTCCGCCACCCGCGGTGATCACCGATCCGAACGCGCTGAACAGAACGTTGGCCAGCGAGCGTCCCATCGCCTTGCTCATGAGGCGGGTGAGGAGGATGCCGGACGCACCGACGAGGGTGCCGGCGATGATCAACAGGTTGTTGTCGAGGGTGAAGCCCGACGCGGCGACCGCGAGACCGGTGAAGGAGTTGAGCAGTGAGATGAGCACCGGGACATCCGCCCCCCCGATCGGCAGGACGAAGATCACACCGAGCACCAGCGACAACAGCGCGGTCGCCACCAACAGCGGCACGCTCGCGGTCACCAGTGTGGCGATGGCCAGCGCCAGGATGCCGGCCCCGACCACGCCGTTGATGAACTGCTGGGCCGGATAGGTGACAGGGCGCCCGGTCATCAGCTCCTGGAGCTTGGCGAAGGCGATCGCGCTCCCCGAAAAGGACACCGCCCCGACCAGCACCCCGAAGAGGACCTCCGCGATGCGGTAGACCGCGGGCGACCCCGGCGCCTCGATGAGGAACACCACGATGGAGATCGTCGCGGCGGCACCGCCCCCCACGCCGTTGAAGATGGCAACCATCTGGGGCATCGCGGTCATCTTCACCATGCGTGCGGCCGGCACCGCCACGGCCGCACCGATCACCATGGCCACCAGGGTGAGCGAGAGGTTCAGGGAGTGGGCGCGTACCTGTGGATAGGCGAAGGTGAAGGCGACGGCCAGCGCCGCAGCGGCGGCACCGACGATGTTGCCGTTGCGGGCCTGCTTGGGCGAGCTGAGCCCCTTGAGCGCGACGATGAAGCCGATCGCCGCGATCAGATAGACGAGATCGATCCAGGTGTCGAGGGTCACGCCGCCCCACCAGAGGACGAGCCGTCGGCGTCGCCGTCCTGCTTGCTCTTCGCGGCCCGGTCCGGCTTCGCCTTGAACATCTCGAGCATCCGGTCGGTGACGACGAAGCCGCCGACGATGTTGAGGGTGGCGAGGACCACTGCGATGAAGCCGAGGGTGATCTGTGCTGCACCCTGCGCCTCGCCCATGATCAGGATGGCGCCGACGAGGACGATGCCGTGGATGGCGTTGCTCCCCGACATCAACGGGGTGTGCAGGATGCTCGGCACCTGACGGATGACCTCGTTGCCCACGAACGCGGCGAGCACGAAGATCGTGACGAATTCGAGGATCCCGACGTTGCTCATCCCTGTGCCTTTCCGGTGCGCGGTGGGTCCGAGCCGTCCGGCGGATCCCCGGTCGCCGCTCCCGCGGCTCCCGTTGCCGTCCCGGTTCCGGACGACCCGGCCCCTCCGGCCGGCGCTTCGGGTGCCGGCATGCCCAATGCTGCAGCGGTCGGGGCGTGGACGACCCGGCCCGCCCTGACCACGCAGGTGCCCGCCACGATCTCGTCGTCGAAGTCGGGTGCGAGCTCCCCGTCGGTGACCAGCAGCTGCAGGAAGTTGGCCATGTTGCGGCTGTAGAGGAAGCTCGCATGGGTGGGCATCGACGCCGCCGGGTTGGAGAGCCCCACCACCGTCACCCCGTCGACCACGACGTCGCGGCCGGCCACGGTCAGTTCGCAGTTGCCGCCGGAGTCGGCGGCGAGGTCGATCACCACCGACCCCACCGACATGCCGTCCACCATCGCGGCGGTCACGAGGATCGGCGCCGTGCGCCCGGGGATCTGGGCCGTCGTGATGACCACGTCGGACGCCGCGACCTCGGCGGCGAGCAGCTCCCGTTGGCGCGCGAGGTACTCCGCCGACTGCTCCTTCGCGTACCCGCCGGTACCTTCCTGAGTCTCGAGCTCGAGCTCGACGAAGCGTGCGCCGAGGCTCTCGACCTCCTCGCGAGCCGCGGCGCGCACGTCGTAGGCGCGCACGACCGCGCCGAGACGCCGCGCCGTCGCGATCGCCTGCAACCCGGCCACGCCGGCGCCCATCACCAGCACCTTGGCGGGCGGGACGGTTCCCGCCGCGGTCATGAACATCGGGAAGAACTTCGCGAGGTGTTCGGCGGCCGCGAGGCCGGCTCGGTACCCCGCGACGGTCGCCTGCGAGGAGAGCGCGTCCATCGACTGGGCCCTGCTGATCCGTGGGAGCAGATCGAGGCTGTAGACCGTGGCCTCCTTGTCAGCGAGCGCCCGCACCGTCTCGGACTCGGCGACGGGTTGGAGGAAGGAGACGAGCGAGACCTCGCGCGGCATGGCGGCCACTTCCTCGGCGCCTGGCGGTTGCACCCGGGCGACGGCTGCGGCGCCGTCGAGCGCGCTGGCTGCATTCGGCACGACCTTGGCACCGGCCTCGGCGAACTGGTCGTCACCGAAGCGCGCGGCCGCGCCGGCGCCCGACTCCACGACCACTTCGATCCCGCTCGTTGCGAGCTTCGCGGCGACTTCGGGGACCATCGCGACCCGGGTCTCCCCCGGCCGCGTCTCCCTGACGACGGCGAGTTTCACGGCCAGAGGTATACAGGCATTTCACCCACCCGACCACTTGGTCAGGTCGCGACGTGTCCCTTGGTCAGGTCACGATGTGTCCCTGGGTCCGGTCACGACGTGTGCCGTCTCGCAGGCACCGGCACCTGCACCGGATCGATCCCTGCCGACAACCCCGAGGTGCCCGAGCTTGTCGGGCGGCTCAGCCGGCGGCGCGCTCGTCCGGGAGTCCGGCGTTCGCGTCGACACCCGAGTCGGCGACCGCGTCGGCTCCCGACGCCTCCAGCCCGGCCTCCGCGTCGCACGCCGCGCCCGCATCACCACCGGCGACCCGGTGGGTGTCGGTGTACGCGTCGAGCTCGAGGAGCTGGTGGTCGGAGAGCACCAGTGTCCGCAGCGCGGTGCGCGAGAACTGCGGGATCTCCGGACCACCGGCGAGTGCTTCGACGTGCTCGGCGCGCAGCGGACGGGAGAAGAAGTAGCCCTGTGCTGCGTCGGCGTCGAAGGAGCGGACGATGCCGACCTGCTCTTGGGTCTCGACCGATTCGACCACCGCGGACATGCCGAGCGAGTGGGCCATGTGGATGACGGTCTCCACGACCAACCGGTTGATGCCCTGCGTCGACTCGAGGCCGCGGATGAACGACCCGTCGATCTTCACCGTGCCGATCGCGTGCCGACGGAAGGGCTCGAAGGACGACCAGTTGGTGCCGACGTCGTCGACCGACAGCTGGACGCCCATCTCCGACAACGTCCGCAGATCGGTCGACGCACCCGGATCGACGATGGCGTCCTCGGTCACCTCGAGGGTCAGCTGTCCGCTGTGCAGTCCGGTCCGCTCGAGCGCTCCGGCGACCGCGTTGGACACCTCGCCGCGTCGCAACTGTTCGACGGTGCAGTTGACCGCGAGCTGCACGCTCGGCGACCACCGGCGGGCCTGCTCGCACGCTTCGTTGAGGATCCATCGGGTAAGGGGGGCGATGTCCCCGCTCGCCTCGGCCCGCGGGATCAGGTCTTCGGGCGCGATCCGTCCGAGGTCGGGGTGCTCCCAACGGACGAGCGCTTCGAACCCGAGGAGTCGCCCCGACGACAGGTCCACCACGGGCAGGTACTCGAGGTAGGGCGCGCCGACCAATGAGAAGGTCGGGGCGGTGTCGGTCAGCACCGCCCGACCGCCCCGGAAGCGGTGGGGTCGTCGCCGCCCCACCCAGGCACGGCCGGCAATCGGGTCGCCACAGCCGGAACATCGACCGACGAGGGGCGGCACTTGAGCACTATCGCCCCTCTACCAGCAAGAACCCCGATGGCGGGTGCGGCCTCACGGCCCCGTTCAACCGGCTGTCTCCCCCGAGCCCCCTGCAGCGGTGAGGAAGGCGGGCCACTCGCCCCCGCCGTGGGCCACCACGTTCGCGCCCGTCACATAGCCGGCCAGCGGTGACGCCAGGAAGAGGCAGAGCCCGGCCACGTCCGCCGGCGTGCCGAAGCGCCCGAGGGGAACGGTGGCCGCGACAGCGGCCATCTGCTCGGGCCCCCCGTAGTGGTCGTCTGCGGCGTCGGTCGCCACGAGCCCCGCGCTCACGCAGTTCACCCGGACCCGGGGCGCCCATTCGACCGCGAGGGTCTGGGTGAGGCTGACCAGGCCCGCCTTCGCCGCCCCGTAGGCGGCGGTGCCCGGCGACGGCCGCAGTCCGCTGACCGACCCCACGTTGACGATCGCACCGCCGTGGGACTGGCCCTGCATGACCGCGTTGGCGGCCTGCGCGCAATAGAGCGGTGCCAGCAGGTTGAGGGCCACGATGGACGCCGAGAACCTCGGGGACGCGGTCGCCGCCTCGGCGAAGGGCGAACCTCCGGCGTTGTTGACCAGGACGTCGAGCCCGCCGAATCGCTCGACCGCGGCGGTGACCACCGCGGTCGCCTGGTCGGCGTCACGGAGGTCCGCCGCGACGAAGTGGGCGCGGCGGATCGAGCCGTCGGGTCCCGCGACCGCCGGCAGGTCGTCGCGGGCCGGTTCGGTGCGCCCGCAGATCACCACCGCCGCACCGGCGTCGAGGAAGGCCTCGGCGATGCGGCGGCCGATGCCCCTGCCGCCGCCGGTCACCACCGCGACCCGGTCCGCGAAGTCGAACGCGCCGGCGAGATGCTCGGCGTCGAAGCTCTCCACAGCTGTCTCCCTGTCTCCGGCTGGTACTGTCCTGACGCTGTATCAGATCATGCAGCGTGCGTCCCCGCCCGACCGAGCGCGCAGCCCGTCGCCCGCCGACGCCCGTGGTGGTGGACCGCCGATCGTCGGGAGCCCACATGCCCATCATCGCCAACCAACCCCGGCCCGGCGTCGGCGAGGTGGTCATCGACCATCCTCCCGTCAACGCGCTCGACGTCGCGGGATGGTTCGACCTCGCCGAGGCGGTGACCGGCGCGGGGCGGGTCGCCGACAACCGGGTCGTGGTGGTGCGGGCCGAGGGTCGCGGGTTCTGCGCCGGCGTCGACATCAAGGAGATCAACGCCATGGGCGACGCCGCGTTGATCGGGGCCAACCGCGGGTGCTTCGCCGCGTTCGCCGCGGTCTACGACTGCGAGGTCCCGGTGATCGCCGCGGTGCACGGGTTCTGTCTCGGCGGCGGGATCGGCATCGCCGGCAACGCCGACATCGTCGTCGCGTCGGACGATGCGACCTTCGGACTGCCGGAGGTGGACCGCGGGGCGCTCGGCGCCGCGACGCACCTGTCGCGGCTCGTGCCCCAGCACCGGATGCGCTCGATGGTCTACACGGCGGAGCCGGCGACGGCGTCCGAGCTTCACCAGTACGGCTCGGTCCTCCGCGTCGTCACCCGCGACCGTCTCGTCGAGACCGCCTACGAGGTGGCCGACGCCATCGCCGCGAAGAGCCCCACCATCATCCGTCGGGCCAAGGAGTCGCTGAACGGGATCGACCCGGTCGACGTCAGGAGGAGCTACCGGCTCGAGCAGGGATTCACCTACGAGCTGCACGTCGCGGGCGTGGCCGACGAGCAGCGCGCGGCGTTCGTCGAGAAGCGCGACGCCGACACCTCGCGGTGACCGCCCATGGCTGACAAGCGGATGACACTCGACGAGCTCGTCGGCGAGCTGCGGAGCGGGATGACCGTCGGGATCGGTGGCTGGGGATCGCGCCGCAAGCCCATGGCCGCGGTGCGGGCCATCCTGCGGTCGGACCTCGACCGGCTGACGGTGGTCTCCTACGGCGGACCCGACGTCGGCCTGCTCTGCGCGGCCGGGAAGGTGGCGAAAGTGGTGTTCGGTTTCGTCACCCTCGACTCGATCCCGACCGATCCGCACTTCAGGGCGGCGCGCCAGTCCGGCGCCGTCGAGGCGATGGAGGTCGACGAGGGGATGTTCTACCTCGGGCTGCTCGCCGCCTCCCAGCGACTCCCCTTCCTGCCGACGCGGGCGGGGCTCGGGTCCGACGTCCTTCGGGTCAACCCGGCGCTGCGCACCGTGGTCTCTCCGTACGACGACGCCGAGGAGCTGGTGGCCATGCCGCCGCTCCGGCTCGACGCGGCCATCGTCCACGTCAACCGCGCGGACGCGTCCGGTTCGGGGCAGATCCTCGGACCCGACCCCTTCTTCGACGAGCTGTTCCTCGGTGCCGCCGATCGGCGGTTCCTCACCACCGAACGGATCGTCGACACCGACCGCCTGGCCGCCGAGGGACCGCTCCAGACCATGTGCATCCCGCGCCTTCTGACCGACGGGGTGGTGGCGTCGCCCTGCGGCGCGCACTTCACCGCGTGCGTGCCCGACTACACCCGGGATGAACCGTTCCAGCGCGCGTACGCGACCGCCGCAGGAGACCCCGACCAGTGGGCCGCCTTCGCCGAGCGCTACCTCGCGGTCGACGAGGACGGCTACCGGTCGGCGGTGCGAGAGGGCCTCGCGTGAGCGGGCAGGCAGAGGTGGCGTCGGGGGTCGGCCGGGCCGAGTACTGCGTGATCGCGTGCGCGGAGGTCTTCCGCGGCGACGGCGAGGTGATGGCGAGCGCCTTCGGGACCGCGCCGGCGATCGGGGCCCGCCTGGCGAAGTGCACCTTCGCACCGGACCTGGTGCTCACCGACGGCGACGCGGCGCTGGTCGAGGGGGCGCCACCGCTCGGGGCCGGTACCGGCGAGGTCGTCCTCGAGTCGCACATGCCCTACCGCAAGGTCTTCGACGTCCTCTGGTCCGGCCGCCGCAACCTGATCATGATGGCCTCGCAGATCGACCGGACCGGCAACCAGAACATCAGCGCGATCGGCGACTGGGCCCGCCCGAAGGCGCAGCTGATCGGTGTGCGGGGGGCGCCGGGCAACACCGTGCACCATCCGACGAGCTACTGGGTCCCCAACCACTCGACGAGATCCTTCGTCGAAGAGGTCGACGTCGTCTCGGGTGTCGGGTACGCGCGGGCCGAGCAGGCGGGTCCCGCCGCGACCCGCTTCCACGAGATCCGCCACGTGGTCTCCAACCTCGGCGTGTTCGACTTCGAGACGCCGGAACGAACCATGCGGCTGCGGTCGGTGCACCCGGGGGTGACCGTCGAGGAGATCGTCGTCGCCACCGGTTTCGAGCTGGTCGTCCCGGACGAGGTCCCCGAAACCCGCATGCCCACTCCCCGCGAGCTCGAGCTGGTCCGCGACGTCCTCGATCCGAAGGGACTGCGGGACCGAGAGGTCCGCGGGTGAGCTCGGTGCCGGGCGGCCCCGCCGGACCCTCCCCGGCACCGCCCTCCTCGGAGGGTCCGCCCCACCCGCCGGTCCATCAGGCCCTGCGGACCCGATTCTGCGAGCTGGTCGGGGTCGACTACCCGATCGTCCAGACCGGCATGGGCTGGGTTGCCGGTCCGCGGCTCGTGGCGGCGACGGCCGAGGCGGGCGCGCTCGGCGTCCTCGCGTCGGCGACGATGACCTTCGAGGAGCTCACCGCCGCGATACGCGAGGTTCGCTCCCGGACCTCGCGGCCTTTCGGCGTGAACCTCCGCACCGACGTCGCCGACGTCGACGCCCGCATCTCCGCGATGATCGAGCACGGCGTGAAGGTCGCGAGCTTCGCACAGGCGCCCCATCCCGACCTCGTGCGCCGCTGCCGAGACGCCGGGCTCGTCGTGATGCCGACGATCGGCGCGCGCCGGCACGCCGAAAAGGTTGCGGAGTGGGGAGTGGACGCGGTCATCGCGCAGGGCGCGGAAGGCGGCGGTCACACCGGACTGGTCCCGACGTCGCTGCTCACGCCCGCGGTGGTCGACGCGGTGGGCGGCTCGGTCGCGGTGGTCGCCGCCGGGGGCTTCTTCGACGGACGGGGTCTCGTCGCCGCGCTCGCCTACGGAGCCGACGGAATCGCCATGGGCACCCGGTTCCTGCTCACCCGCGAGAGCCGGGTCCCCGACGCGGTCAAGGCGCGCTACCTCGAGACACCGGTGACCGGCACCGTGGTGTCGACCGCGGTGGACGGCGCCCCCCAGCGCGTCATCCGGACCGAGCTCGTCGATCACCTCGAGCGGGCGGGCAGGCTCACCGCCCTGCCCCGGGCACTTCGCAACGGACTCGCGTTCCGGCGCGAGACGAAGACCTCCATCGGGGCGCTGCTCCGGGAGGGGCGGGCGATGAAGCGGAGCGGGGAGCTCTCCTGGTCCCAGGTGCTGATGGCGGCGAACGCACCGATGATGACCAGGGCGGCGCTGGTCGAGGGCCGCACCGACGTCGGCGTCCTGCCGACCGGGCAGGTGGTCGGCGAGATCGCCGAACTGCCGACGGTCGCCGACCTGGTCACCCGGATCGTGACCCAGGCCTCGAGCGTACTGGAGGCGCTCGGCTGCGGCAGGCCCGAGGGCGGCGGCTGAACCGACGGGCGCCCCGTCCGGGCCGCCCGTCGGGAGATCCCTGTTACGGGCCGGCTCCGCCCTCCGTGACCACCGTGATCGTCAATGACCACCGTCATCGTCGATGAATGCGGTCGCCCCCGGACGGAAATATCGCCGACCCCATTGTTTCGGACTGGTGGCTGCGGGATACTAGGGGGCCCTATGAGAAATGCCCCTCGCCGGATCACCCAAGCGCGGTGCCCGGCGCGCGTTCCCGCCACCGCCGCTGAGCTGCTGATTCGGGAGCCCAGCGCCTGGCGATTGACGGCAAACGGCCGCTGATGCCCGGCAGCGAGCAGCCTTCGCGGGGCGCCACATCCGATCGTAAGACCGGGCGTGAATCGCCCATGAGCATTACCGGCGTCGGCGCGGTTACCGGCTACGGATGGGGCAAAAAGCACCTCTGGGACGGCTTCCTGCTCGGTGAGAGCGCGGTGAAGAAGACCACCGGCCTCGACGGCTACGTCGACGGTGGCTTCGCCTACATCTCGACCATCCCCGACGAAGGGGACCGCCGCGACGGCCCCAGCCGGTTCATGCAGGCGCTCCGGTTCGCGGCCCGGGAAGCAGTGTCCGAGGCGCTCGAGCGGGGATGGGAGCCCGGTCCGGTGGTCGGTGTGGTCCACAGCCTCGTCCTCGGTGACGTCGAGATGTGGAGCGACTTCCACCGCTCGACCGAAAAGCGCGTCCGGGCGCGGCGATGGATCCACATGATGCCCTCGACCGTGCTCAGCATGACGATGAAGGAGTTCGACTTCCACGGGCCGGCGATGTCGGTCACCGCGATGTGCGCGTCGGGCAACGCCGGACTGATCACCGCCAAGTCGTGGCTCGACACCGGCGTCGCATCGGATGTCCTCCTGCTCGCGACCGACCTCTCGGGGATGCCGGAGAACTTGCGCCCGTTCAGCGATCTCGGCGTCGCGGTGCTCGACTCCCCGCCCTTCGAGGCGTGCCGCCCGTTCCAAGAGGGCAGTCGCGGTTTCGTCGGCGGTGAAGCGGCCGTCGCGATGGTCCTCTCCGATCGCGGCCGCGGCGCGCAGGCCAACGTCCTCGGCGGGGCGATGACCATGGACGCCTACCACGCGGTGGCGATGGCGCCCGATCTCAAGGAGATGTTCCGCTGCTTCACGACCGCTCTCGAGGTCGCCGGCGTGGACGCCTCGGAGATCGCCTACATGAACGCCCACGGACCGGGCACCGCCGAATGCGACGCCTCCGAGGCGAGGGTGCTCGACCAGCTGTTCCCCGACGCGAAGGGGATCTTCTCGGTGAAGCCGCTCACCGGGCACTGCCAGGCGGCTGCCTCGCTGGTGGAGACCTTGGCGACGCTCTATGCGTTCCGCACCGGGTTCGTCCCCGCTCCGCCACAGGTCGCCCCCGGTCATCCTCGCCTGCTCGACGGACTGACCCCGCGGGAGCCCGGGCTCGATGATCAAGTCCTCGATCGGGTTGGGTGGATACAACTCGGCCGTCGTGCTCGAGGGCGCGGAGGTCTGATCCCGGGCTGGGGCGCGGCCCTCGGCACGACCATCCCGTCCCGGGTCGGCCTCCTCGCGGGTGCACCGTCGCCACGCTGGAGAAACGGGTACGACCGGGGCCACCGGTGGCGGAGTCCCGCAGTTAAAGATCGGGCGCTGGCCTGCCGATATCTGAGCCTATGGCTCGATCAGGGAGTGCCGACGGCGGCCGCCGCGCCGTCTCGTTCGACCGGATCGGGCGGGGTCCGTCCGACTTCGCAGGTCAGACCGTCGAAATTGCGCCGGATGTCGACCTCACCAGTGAGGGGCTCCAGACCGTCACCTGGGTCTACGACCAGGCCGCCGACGCGGTCATCTGGTCGCGCCCGATCGAGGAGTTCTTCGGCTTCGAACCGGGCATCCGCGGCTTCCGGGTCCATGCGGGCACCGCGGTCACCCTGACGGCCGGCTCGGAGATCCCCTCCGACGTCACCGTTCCCTCGGCGATCGAAGGACAGCTCTACGGCGGAGGCGAGGACCTCGCCGAGGAGCTCCTTGCTCCGATCCTCGCCCCGTTCCGCGCCGGCACTCCGCCGTCCGAGTTCGATCTCCACATGGCGGTCACCTGCCCCGACGGCCTCGAGCACAGCGTGGTGATCCGTGCGTCGCCGATGCCCACACTCGACGGCGAGCACGACGAGGCCGAGCCCGTCCGCAAGGACTTCTACACCGGGGTCGTCGTGGACGTCACGGCGCAACAGAAGTTCGAACGCGAGCTGGGCGACCTCGTCGACCGCTATCGGCTGCTGACCGAGCTCTCCCCCGACGTCGTCGTGGTCCATCAGAACGGACGCCTCGTCTACGGCAACAGGGCCGCGGTCCGACTGGTCGGCGCCGGCTCGATGGAGGAGCACTACGGCCGGCCGATCACCGATTTCGTGCACCCGAGCGACATCGTCGGCACCCTCGACCGCATCTCCCAGCTGACCGAGGACGGCCAGTTCTGCGAGCACGGCGAAGCCCGCGTGATCTCCCTCGACGGCACCGTCGACCTACATGGAGGTCACCAGCATCCGGACGAGCTGGGCGGGAGCGCCGGCATTTCAGGTGATCATGCGCGACGTCTCCGAGCGCCGGTCCGCGGAAGCGGCCAACCGCTATCGGGCGAGCCTGGTGGCCAACGTGTCCGACGCGATCATCGGTATCGACGCCGACGGGAAGATCGAGAGCTGGAACGAGGCCGCCCAGTCCATCTACGGCTGGACCGAAGAGGAGGTGGTCGGCCACTCGATCGCCGCGGTGGTGACCGCCAACCGCAGCGACAGCGCCGCGGTGCTCGAGCGCGGGCAGCGCAGCCACCACCGCAAGGACGGATCCACGGTCGACGTCATGGTCTCGATCGACCCGCTGATCGACGACGACACCCAGCCCTCGGGCTGGGTGGTGGTCTGCACCGAGCTCACCGACGCCCGCCAGGCAGAAGCCGGCCGGCGTGCCGCCGAGGAGCGCTACGAGGCGGTCGTCGCGTCGCTCTCCGAGGGGATCGTCCTCTTCGACGAGTCGGGGAACGTCTCCGCCCACAACAAAGCGGCCGGGCGCATCCTCGGCGAGCGGCTCACCTCCGGCAACGGCCACCAGATCTTCACCGGCGCCTCGATCGCCATCAACGCGGACGGCCATCCGCTGTCGCCGGAGATGTTCCCCCACGTCCGCACCATGGCGAGCGGCGAATCCGAGGACGACGTCGTCATCGGCGTCACCGACGGCAACGGGCGCCGCCAGTGGCTCTCGCTGAGCTCGCGCCTGCTGTCGGCCGCCGGCCCGAACGACTCGCCGATGGTGGTCTGCTCGTTCACCGACGTCACCGACCGGAAGGCGGCGGAGGCCCAGCTGCACTGGCTCGCCTACCACGACTCCCTCACCGGGCTCGGCAACCGCTCGCTCTTCAACGAGGAGCTCGAGCGTGAGCTGCTGATCTCGATGCAGAAGGGAACCAACCTCGCGGTGCTCTTCATCGACCTCGACCGGTTCAAGCTGGTCAACGACTCCTTCGGCCACAAGAGCGGCGACGAGGTCCTGCTCGCGCTCGCGCAGCGGTTCAAGTCGGCGGTGCGCGCCGGCGATATCGTGAGCCGCTTCTCCGGCGACGAGTTCGTGGTGCTGTGTCGCAACGTGCACGACGTCCACGTCGCGGTCAGCCTGGCGACCGAGTACTCGCGGCTGCTCGCGGAGCCGGTCCAGCTGTCGACCGGCCGCAGCGTGGTCGTGTCCAGCTCGGTCGGTGTCTCGTTCGTGATGCGCGGGCGCCAGTCGGCCCAGGACATCCTTCAGCAGGCCGACGTCGCGATGTTCCAGGCGAAGAACAAGGGCCGCTCGCGGGTCGAGGTCTTCGACGAGTCCCTGCGGGCCAAGTCGGTCGCCCGGCTCGAGATCTACGACGACCTTCGCTATTCGATCGATCACGACGAACTCGCCGTGCACTACCAGCCGATCGCGTCGGTCCACGACGACCGCATCGTGGCGATGGAGGCCCTCGTCCGCTGGCACCATCCCTCGCGCGGCCTGCTCGGCCCGATGGAGTTCATCCCCTTCGCCGAGGAGACCGACCTCATCTTCTCGCTCGGGCGCTGGGTCCTCCGCGAGGCCTGCCAGACCATGTCGACCTGGCGGCGCGAGCTGCCCGGCGCCGAGCACGCGTACGTGACGGTCAACCTCTCGGCCCACCAGCTGAGCGACCCCGAGCTGCTCGAGACCATCTCCTCGGCGCTGACCGACTCCGGGCTGCCGCCCGAGGCGCTGGTGATGGAGGTCACCGAGAGCATGCTGATGAGCGACACCTCGGCGTCGATCGCCATGCTCGGCGGCATCCACAAGATGGGTGTCGGGCTCGCCATCGACGACTTCGGGACCGGGTACTCGTCGCTCGCGCAGCTGAAGCGCTTTCCGGTCAAGATCGTCAAGATCGACAAGTCCTTCGTCGACGGGCTCGGCACCTTCGAGAACGACGAGGCGATCGTGGCGGCGATCGTGCAGCTGTCGAAGGCGCTCGACCTCACCGTGCTCGCCGAAGGCGTCGAGACCCCGGTGCAGCTCCAGCGGGTCACCGAGCTCGGCTGCGACCTCTACCAGGGCTACCTGATGTCCCGGCCGACCCGGGCCGACAACGTCGACTTCAACAAGCACCACGAGACCGAGGCGGCCACCGAGGAGGAGTGACCGGTCTCGGGGCCCGCCGGCCTCCCGGCGCTACCCGAGCCGCTCGATGATCGTCGCGTTGGCCTGGCCGCCGCCCTCGCACATGGTCTGGAGGCCGTAGCGGGCGCCGGTCCGCTCCATCTCGTTGAGCAGGGTGGCGAGCAGCCGCGCGCCCGAGCAGCCGGTCGGGTGCCCGATGGCGATCGCCCCGCCGTTGACGTTGACCCGCTCCATGTCCGGGTGGTGCTCCTTCTCCCATGCGAGCACCACCGAGGCGAACGCCTCGTTGATCTCGACCAGGTCGATGTCGTCGAGGGAGAGCTTCGCCTTCTCGAGGACGAGCGTCGTCGCCGGAATCGGCGCGGTCAGCATGATGACCGGATCGTTCGCCGCCACCGCGAACGTGTGGAAGCGGGCGCGGGGTCGCAGTCCGAGCTGGTTCGCACGCTCTTCCGACATGATGAGCACCGCCGCCGCGCCGTCGGAGATCTGCGAGGAGGTGCCGGCGGTGACCTGTCCGCCCTCGACGAAGCAGGGCCGCAGCGACGCCAATGTCTCGTAGTCCGCATCGGGCCGGACCCCCTCGTCGGCACGGAGGACCCCTTCACCTGCCGGGTCGCCCTCGTCGGTGCCGGCCACCGCCACCTTGTCCACGACCTGCGCCGCGCCGCGTCTCGAGCGGGACCAGCTCCGCGTCGAAGCGGCCCTCGGATATGGCCCGGGCTGCGCGCCGGTGGGAGGTGACCGCGAAGCGGTCCATCGCCTCGCGGTCGATGTCCCAGCGCCGGGCGATCTCCTCGGCGCACAGACCCTGGTGGATGAAGTCGAACCGGTCGTTCACCGTCGGGCCGTAGGCCTCGCCCGGGCCGTGCTCGGTCGTGGCGCCGATCGGAACCCGGCTCATCGCCTCGACCCCTCCGCCGATCACGACCTCCATGGCGCCGGCGAGCACCGCCTGGGCCGCGAAGTGGATCGCCTGCTGGGCCGAGCCGCACTGGCGGTCGACGGTCGTCCCGGGGACGGTGTCGGGGAAACCCGCCGCGAGCGCCGCGTTGCGCCCGATGTTCATCGCCTGCTCGCCGACGGTCATGGTGCACCCGTAGACGACGTCCTCGACGAGGGCCGGGTCGAGATCGTTGCGCTCGACCAGCGCGGCCAGCGGCTGCGCCGCGAGGTCCACCGCATGCCAGCCCGACAGGCGCCCGTTGCGCTTGCCCACCGGCGTCCGCACCGCGTCGACGATCACTGCGTTCGGCATGCCCACATTGTGGCCGACGAGCGGTGGTTGCCGGAAATCTGGCGGTGTGTCAGATTCCGCGGGCACCCCGGCCCCGTTCCGGCGGGGCCCGGCACGCGGTGCCGGCCGACCACCCACGGTGGCGGGCACCACCCGACCGTGAGCGCACCATGGACCTGAGAGACAGCGAGGACGAGGAGGCCTTCCGCGCCGGCGGCGCGCTCGTGGCTGGAGGCACACGTCCCGGCTCCGGGTTCGCTCCCCTCGCTCGACACCGCGGAGGGCTTCGAGGCCCACCGCTCGTGGGAGGCGACCATGGCCGCCGACCGCTGGTCGGTGGTCTCGTGGCCCGAGGAGTTCGGCGGACGCGGAGTCGGGATCGCCGAATGGCTCGTCTTCGAGGAGGAGTACTGGCGGGCCCGGGGGCCGATCCGGGTCAGCCAGAACGGCATCTTCCTCCTCGCCCCCACCCTCTTCGAGTTCGGGACCGACGCGCAGAAGCGCCGCTTCCTGCCGCCGATGGCCTCCGGCTGCGGAGATCTGGTGCCAGGGCTGGTCGGAGCCGGACGCGGGCAGCGACCTCGCGGGCATCACCAGCCGGGCCCGCCGCTCCGAGACCGAGGGCGGCTGGGTGCTGAGCGGCCAGAAGACCTGGGCATCGCGCGGTGCCTTCGCCGAATGGTGCTTCGGCCTGTTCCGCACCGACCCCGGGGCCGAGCGCCACCGCGGGCTCACCTACTTCCTCATCGACCTCGCCGTCGAGGGTGTCACGGTGCGGCCGATCCCCCAGATCGACGGCGAGACCGGCTTCGCGGAGCTGTTCTTCGAGGACGTGTTCGTCCCTGACGCGCACGTGCTCGGTGAGGTCGGCCGCGGGTGGAACGTCGCGATGGCCACGGCCGGATCCGAGCGGGGACTCTCGTTGCGGAGCCCGGCCCGCTACACCGAGGCGGCGGCCCGCCTGGTCGGCCTCTACGCGGCGACGCTCGAGACAGAGCCGGAACGGGCCGCCCCGGCCGCCGACGCGGTGGCCCGGGCATGGATCGACGCCGAGGCCTACCGCCTCCACACCCTCTGGACCGCGAGCCGGGTCCACGCGGGGGGCACCGTCGGGCCGGAGGCGAGCGCCAACAAGATCCATTGGTCGGAGACCGACCTCCTGATCCACCGCACCGCGCTCGAACTGCTCGGCCCCGCAGCCGAGCTCAGCGGCCGCCCGGGCGACGACTGGCTCGACGGCTATCTCTTCGCGCTGGCGGGGCCCATCTACGCCGGTACCAACGAGATCCAGCGCAACGTGGTCGCCGAGCGCATGCTCGGCCTCCCGCGAGGTTGAGGGAGAACCGGTGGAGTTCTCCTTCAGCGACGAGCAGGAGGCGTTCCGCGACGCGGTGCGGCAGGTGCTGTCGAAGGAATGCACGACCGCGGATCTTCGTGCCGCCTACGCGCGTCCCGAGGCCCGGAGCGCGCGCTGGACGACCCTGGCCGAGCTCGGGGTCGTCGGCCTCTCGGCGCCCGAGCCGCTCGGTGGCCTCGGCCTCGGCATGGTCGACCTGGTGGCGGTCCTCGAGGAGGCCGGCACGGTGGCGCTACCCGAGCCGCTCGTCGAGACGACGGCGCTCGCCGCGCCGCTGCTCGCCCGCCTCGCGGGCGCCCCGGACACCGACGGGCGGCTCGCCCCGTGGCTGCGGCGGATCGCAGCCGGCGAGGTGACCGCGGCGGTCGACATGGGACGGGGCCGCGGGGCGGGGACCGAGCGGCCGGTGCCGGTCGCCGCGGCGGACGGTGCGGACCTCTTCGTCCTGTCGACCGTCGGGCCCGACGGCCCCGAGGTGCACCTGCTCGACGCCGGCTCGGTCGTCGTCGAGCCGGTCGCCTCGCTCGACCCCTCCCGCCGGCTCGGCATCCCGGTCTGGCAGCCGACCGGTTCGTCGCGGATCGCGGCCGGTGCCGAGGCGCTCGCCTGCGACGCGGCCACCGCGGACCGGGCGGCGGTCGGGACGGCGGCCGAGCTCCTCGGACTCGCCGAGCGGATGATCCGGATGGCCGCCGGCTACGCCACCGAGCGGCGGCAGTTCGGCCGGGCCATCGGAAGCTTCCAAGCGGTCAAGCACCTGCTGGCCGGCGCGCAGGTCCGGCTCGAGTTCGCCAGGCCGCTCGTCTACGCGGCCGCCTGGGCCCTCGACGAGGACGACCCGCTCGCGTCACGGTCCGCGTCCGCGGCGAAGGCGGCCGCGTCGGACGCCGCCTCGGAGGCGGCGCGCGTCGCGCTCCAGGTGCACGGCGCGATCGGCTACACGTGGGAGTGCGACCTCCACCTGTTCCTCAAACGGACCTGGGCGCTCGCCGCGGCCTGGGGCTCCGCCGCCGAACACCGTCGACGGGTGCTCCACTCGCTGTTGGAGCAACACCGGCGGCGCTGACGCGAGCCGCGCGGTGCCGCGGCCTGCGGTCACCCGTCGAGCGCGCGCTTGAACCCCACGTGCGACGCGACGAAGGCGTGGCGCTCGTAGAACCGGTGGGCGTCCGTGCGGACCGTGTTGGACAGCAGCTGCACCCGGTAGCAGCCGGCCTGGCGGGCCCGCGTGACCGCCGCCTCGAGCAGCTTCCCCCCGATCCCCCGCCCGCGCAGGTCGGAGCGGACGTGCACCGACTCGAGCTCCGCGCACCGGCCGCCCCGGTGCTGGAGGCGCCGGAAGAGGATCAGCTCGCACACCCCCACCACCTCGCCGTCGAGCTCCGCGACGAGCACGTCGTCGCCGCGCCCTTGGATCTCGTCGATCGCCGCGAGGTACGACGTGGGATCGGACGCGTCCTCGCGACCAGCGGTGATCGCGCCGCCCTCGAGCAACCCGACCAGCACGGGCCGCGTCGCCACGGCGAACGCTACGGATCTCCAGCCGACGTGCGCGCGGATCAGGGTTGTGCGTAGGCGTAGATGGGCATCCCGTTGTAGACCGCCGACTGGGACGGCAGGTAGGGCCCGTTGATGATCACCGCGAGCGAGCCGACGGGTGCAGGTCCCGCGTCCCCCTCGACGGTGACGATCGCCCCGTCGGGCCAGGTCTGGACCACGATGCCCACGTGCAGAGAGGTCGCGGTCGATGACGGTCCGGTCCCGTAGAGCACGGCGTCACCGGGCGCGGGCGCGGCCCACGGCGGGAGCACGCCGGTGGAGGCGGCCGCCCAATCGAAGATGCTGCCGGTGAACGGGTACGAGGGGATCGGCACGCCGGCCTGCTCCCACACCCAGGTGGCGAAGAGCGCGCACCACTCCTCGCAGGGGCCGTAGGGGTTGCAGAAGTAGCCCTGGGCGGGGTCGCTCGCGACCTGGCTGTTGGCGACCGACACGATGGCGTCCTGCAGGCTCGCCGGGCCACCCGGGGGGTCGGCGAAGTCGTAGGACCAGCCGTCGGGCTCGAGCAGCCAATAGCCCTGGCCGTCGGGGGTGAGGGCCATGCCCGCGACCGGTGGTACGTCACCGGGGTTCCCTCCGTAGCCGGCGCCGAGCGACCCGAAGAACTGCACGGCGCCGAACCCGAAGATCCCGCCGTCGGTCGCCACCATCAGGTAGCCCGCGTCCCCGCGCGAGGCGACCATGCTCGTGACCGGGTCGTTGAGCGGCCGGCCGCCCATCGAGCCGAAGAACGGTGCGTCGCCGAACGCGAAGATGCCGCCGTCGGACGCGACCAGCCAGTAGCCGTTGCCCTGCGTCGTCGGCGCCATGCCGGTGACCGGCTCGTTCAACGGAGTTCCTCCCATCGAGCCGTAGAACGCGGCGTCGCCGAAGGAGAAGATGCCGCCGTCGGACGCAACCAGCCAGTAGCCGTTGCCGTCGGGCGTCGAGGCCATCCCGACGATCGGCTGGTTGAGCTGTGTGCCGCCCATCGATCCGTAGAAGCGCGCGTCACCGAGCGCGAACACTCCGCCGTCGAGTGCCGCGAGCCAATAGCCCTTGCCGTCGGGCGTCGCTGCGATGCCGACGATCGGCCCCTGCAGATGAAGCGACCCGAGGGACCCGTAGAAGCCCGCGTTGCCCTCCGCGTAGACGCCGCCGTCGGCGCCGGCGAGCCAGTAGCCCTGGTTCGACGGGGTCGACGCGGGGTTGGCGGCGATCGCGACCATCACCGATCCGAGCTTCGCGCGGAGCGAGTTGACCGATTGGGCGTTGCCGAAGCCGATGACGCCTCCACCCTGGTAGGCACGCGGCCCGATCGACGCGTGCGGACCGGTGGCGGCCTGTGCGGCGCCCGGTGCCGCGACCGCGGCCAACACCGACGAGACGGCGAGCAGCAGGGTGACCGTCGCCGCGCGCACGGTCCGTGACCTGCGACCCGGACGCCGCGTTGGGCGTTCCGCGCGGCGGTTGACACGGGGAGGTACGCCCGCGGCCGGTGAGGAAAGGTGCCGAGACGGCCCGACCCGGCTTGTCTCGCGCGTCGGCCGCTGCGGAACGCGTGGTGCCGCCCAGGTGCACGCTCAACCATGCTACGCATCGACCCGCGCAACGCAAGACCTTTCTCATGTTCGTCTCCGACCAGGCGAGCCGCGCCGGACGAAGGTCGGGCGCGCATGCGGCAACATGAGCGGAGGCGCGCTCCGTGCGTGGAGATCGCAGGCCGAGTCCGGGCGCCGGCAACGGCGCGACCGTCGCCGGCGGCGTGCCATGCCGACGGGGCCCTCGCGACCTGTGTGGCACCGTGCGCCGTCCGGCGGGTTGCGGTCGCCGCTCGCCGTCGAGGCTGGTCACCACCCCCCGAGGGGGCGCCCCGGCGGGGCGTCCGGCCGTCACTCGACCGACCGTCGGCCCGCGGCCGCACCTGGCTGGTGGGCACCCTCGGTGGGGCGCCGACGGGGGCCGTCGGCGCCCGGAAAAGGGCGATTTGGCCCGTGCAAAAGGCACAAACTGCGTGGTAGAGTGATTATCTAACCACTCAAAGTGAGATTACCCCCTGGGGACCGGACGGAGGAGGCGCACATGGAGTGTCGCGGGCGATGACCCTCAGACCCGAGCAGCCAGAGCCCTTCGTCCGCGGGGCCCCCTACGCCGCAGCCGGCGACGTCTCCTATCCGCGTGCGAACCCGACCGACACCGCGCGGCTCCCCGCGGACATCTGGCACTCGGCGATGGTCCCGGCCGGCGTGCGCCTCGAACTGATCGGTGACGCGCAGGCGGTCGACGTCGCCTACCGCACCACCACCGGCAACCTCGGCTACCGGGGTGACGGCGCCGGCATCGTCTTCTCTGTCTGGCGGGCCGGCCACAAGGTCTGCGAGGAGGAGGCCGCGCTCGGCGACGGGTTGATCCGGCTCACCCTCGGCACGTCCGAGCCGGACATGCCCGCGGTCATCTACCTCCCCGAAGGGATGCGCCCCCTCGTGCTCTCCCTGACCGCGGTGAAAGGCGAGATCGCGCCGGCGCCCGCGCTCCCGCGCTGGATCGCCTACGGCGACTCGATGACCCAGGGCTGGATCGCGTCGGGACCCTCACAGGCCTGGGCCGCGATCGCGGCCCGCAAGGCCGGACTCGATCTGGTGAACCTCGGGTATGCCGGCTCAGGCCGAGGCGAGATCGTGTCGGCGGAGCACATCGCCGCGCTCGAGGCCGACATCGTCACCATCGGTTACGGAGCGAACTGCTGGACGCGGACGCCGCACAGCACCGGGATGATCGAAGAGGGTCTCCGCGCGTTCCTCGACGTCGTGCGCCAGGGTCACCCGACGACGCCGGTCGTCGTGATCAGCCCGCTGCTCCGCCCCGACGCGGAGGACACACCCAACAAGCTCGGCGCGTCGCTCGCCGACATCCGCCACGCGATCGAATCGGTGACCCGCGAGCGGATCGTCGCCGGCGACACCACGCTGTCGCTCATCGCCGGTGCCGGCGTGATCGGCCCGGAGCACCTCGCCGACGGCATCCATCCCGGGGACGAGGGTCACAAGCGGATCGCCGCGGCGGTCGGGAAGTCGCTCACCGCGGCGATGCGCTACGCCGAGCAGGGCCCGATACCCGACCTGCTCACCGACACGGCGCCCCACTACGCGATGACGGTGATCTCCGGCGGCCGCAGCGACGACGAGCCCGGGCCTGCCGACCCGTCCGACGAGTCCTCTGCGCGCACCGACGACCGCTCGCCGCTCGACCAGCTCACCCTGGAGGACGAGGGCACCGAGCCGGCCGCCGCGCCCTCCCTGTACTGACCGCCTCCCTGTACTGACCGCCTCCCTGTGGTCACCGCCGCCCCGCCTCGGGGGGCCCTGGCTACTCTGCCGGGGACCGCTGGACCGGAGTGCCGTTCCGGAGCCGGCCCGACCACCGAGAGGCAGGCAGCGATGGACGCCAACACCCTGATCGAGTCGTTCCGCGTCGACGGGAAGGTGGCCGTCGTCACCGGTGCGGGGAGCGGGATCGGACGAGCGAGCGTGCTCGCGCTGGCGGGTGCCGGCGCCACGCGTCGTGTGCGCGGACGTGCGCGGGGACACCGCCGAGGCGACCGCGTCGGAGATCCGCGCGACGGGGGTACCGCGGAGGCGACCGGCCTCGACGTCGCGCGCAGGGCCGAGGTGGACGCCCTGGCCGAGCGGGTCGCGGCCGACCACGGCAGCCTCGACGTCTGGTGCAACATCGCCGGGATAATGGTCGAGGGCCCGTTCCTCGACGCCACCGAGGAGGAGCTCGACCGCATCGTCTCGGTCAACCTGAAGGGCGTCTTTTTCGGCTGCCAGGCGGCCGGTCGCATCATGGTCGCCCAGGAGTCCGGTGGCAGCATCGTCAACGCCTCGTCGGCCGCGGCAGACACGCCGAGCCCCAACATCGCGTGCTACGCGATCTGCAAGGCCGGCGTCGTCCAGATGACCAAGTCGATGGCGGTCGAGGTCGGCAAGCGCCAGGTACGCGTCAACGCGATCGCCCCCGGCTTCGTGCTGACCGGCATGACGGGCCGCTACTTCGTGCGCCCGGACGGCACCGTCGACGAGGCCATGCAGGAGGCGGTGATCGCGCCGATGCGCAAGTACACGCCCCTTCGATCGATCGGCGAGCCCGAGGACATGGCCGCCGCGGTCCTCTACCTCGCGTCCGACGCGTCACGGTTCATGACCGGCCAGGTCATCCGCCCGAACGGCGGCGTCGCCATGGTCTGACCCGGTCTCCCACACCTGACACACCGTCAGGTCGAGCGGTACACTCGGCCCATGTCCGACCTGCCGATGATCATCTCCGTCGACGACCACGTCGTCGAGCCCCCGAACGTCTGGCAGGACCGGCTCCCGAAGAAGTACCTGGACGTCGGGCCGCGTGTCGTCCGCGCGCCCATGGGCGAGATCGCCTTCGTCGGGGGCAAGCTCACCGTCAACCCGGGTTCGGAGGGCGTGCCGACCGACTGGTGGTACTACGAGGACCTGAAGCGCCCGCTGCTCCGGGTCGACTCCGCGGTCGGCGTCCCCCGCGACGAGGTCACCATGCGGGGCATCACCTACGGGGACATGCGACCCGGCTCCTACGAGGTGGCTCCTCGGCTCGAGGACATGGACCTGAACCACCTCGAGGCCTCCCTCTGCTTCCCCACCTTCCCCCGGTTCTGCGGGCAGACCTTCACCGAGGCCGCCGACAAGGACCTCGGGCTCCTCTGCATCAAGGCCTACAACGACTGGATGGTCGAGGAGTGGTGCGGCCCCGAGGCGAAGGGGCGGCTCATCCCGCTCGTGATCGTCCCGTTGTGGGACGCGCGAGCTGGCGGCCGCCGAGGTGAGGCGCAACGCCGAGCGGGGCGTGCGGGCGGTCTGCTTCAGCGAGATCCCCCCGTTCCTCGGGCTGCCGTCCGTGCACGACCCCGATCACTACTGGGACCCTTTCTTCGCGGCCTGCGCGGAGACCGGCACCGTCGTCAACATGCACATCGGCTCGTCGTCGAAGATGCCCTCGACATCGGCGGACGCCCCGCCGGCGGTCGGGTCGACCCTCACCCACACCAACGCAACCTTCTCGATGGTCGACTTCATGTTCTCGGGCGTCCTCGTTCGCTTCCCCGACTTGAAGCTCGCCTACGCCGAGGGCCAGATCGGCTGGATCCCCTACATCCTCGAACGCGCCGACAAGGTGTGGGAGGAGAACCGCGGCTGGGGTGGCGTCGCCGACATCGTCCCCGAACCCCCCTCGACCTACTTCCACCGCCAGATCTACGGCTGCTTCTTCGACGACGCGCACGGGCTCCGCTCGGTGAAGGAGATCGGCGTCGACCGCATCACGTACGAGTCGGACTACCCGCACTCGGACTCGACCTGGCCCCACACCGCCGACATCGCAGAGAAGCAGATGAAGGACCTGACCGACGACGAGCGGTACAAGATCCTGCGGGGCAACGCCATCGAGCTGTACGGCCTCGACCTCACGTGACCTCCTGGGCGTAAGGCCTCGGATGGACCTGCGCTACACCGACGCGGAGCAGTCGTTCCGCAGCGAGCTCCGTGCCTGGTTGGCGGACACCCTGCCCGGGCTGCCCTCGAAGCCCGCGCCCACCGACTGGGCGGGGCGGCGCGCCTACGACACCCACTGGCAGCGGCTCCTCTTCGATGCCGGCTACGCGGGCGTCGACTGGCCGGTCGAAGGGGGAGGACGCGGCGCATCCCCGGTCGAGGAACTGATCTTCAAGGAGGAGCTCGAACGGGCCCATGCGCCGTACGTGGGCGTCAACTTCGTGGGCCTCCTGCATGCCGGCCCGACCATCATCGCCGAGGGCACACCCGAGCAGCGCCGCCGCTACCTGCCGGCCATCCTCCGCGGCGAGGAGGTGTGGTGCCAGGGCTTCTCCGAACCCAACGCCGGCAGCGACCTCGCCTCGCTGCGGACCCGGGCGGTCCGCGACGGGGACCATTACGTGGTGAGCGGCTCGAAGATCTGGACCTCCCACGCCGAGGTGGCCGACAACTGCGAGCTGCTGGTACGGACCAGTGACGAGGACAGCCGACACCGCGGCATCACCTGGCTGATCCTGCCGATGGACGCGCCGGGAGTGGAGATCCGCCCCCTCCGCACGATCGCCGGCTCGACCGAGTTCGCCGAACTCTTCCTCGACGAGGTGCGGGTGCCGGTGGCCAACCGGGTTGGCGGGGAGAACGACGGATGGCGGGTGACCATGGTCACCCTCAGCTTCGAGCGGGGCACCGCCTTCGTCGGCGACCTCCTCGAGGCCGTCGAGCTGCTCACGAGCTCGGTCGACCTCGCCCGCCGGACCGGTGCCTGGTCCGATCCCGGCGTGCGCCGCCAGGCAGGCAGGCTCCGCGCCGAGCTCGATGCACTCGCCGCGCTCACCAAACGCAACGTGTCCCAGGCCGCCCGGACCGGCGTGCCCGGTGTCGGCGGGACCTATTTCAAGCTGGCCTACACCGAAACGCGCAGCAAGCTCGGCGAGTACTCCCTCGGGTTGCTCGGCCGCGCCGGGCTTGCGGCGAGCGAGGTCGACGCTTCCGACGGCACGGGTCCCCTGCCGTCGGAGACGGTGGTCGAGGACTGGTTGCGGGGCATCTCCCTCACTATCGCCGCGGGCACCTCCCAGATCCAGCGCAACATCGTCGGCGAGCGCATCCTCGGACTTCCGAAGGAGCCGACCGCCTCCCGCGCACCGGCCACGTGACGAGCGCGGCCCGCATGGCGGCCAGCACCGACCGCGGGGGGTCGCCGTGGACTTCGAGCTGAGCGAGTCCGAGACCGAGCTGGTCGACGGCGTGCGGCGTCTCTGCAAGGGCCGGTTCCCGCTCGAGGCGGTACGGGCACTCGAGTCGAGGGAGCAGGTGATCGACCGTGAAGGCTGGACGCGGCTCGCCGACGCGGGCGTCTTCCAGCTGCGGCTCGGGGAGGACGCCGGTGGGGTGGGGCTCGGCTTGACCGAGGCGGCGCTCGTCTTCGAGGAGCTCGGGCGGGCGCTCGTGCCGGGCCCGCTCGTCGCGACGCACCTGTCGGCGGGCCTGGTGTCCGGTGCCGACGACGGCACGGTGGTCGTGGGCCTCCTCGAGGTGCCCGCGGTGCGCGACGGCGCCCTGCCGCTGCTCGTCGAGCAGCTGGCCGATCTCGACGTGCTCCTCCTGCTCACCGAGGGCGGTCTCTCCTCGGTCGACCCGGCGGCCCTCGACGCGGCGGCCCTCGACCGGCCGGTCGACCCCCTGACCCCGGTCTGGTCGGTCGCGTCGCTCCCGGCGGGCACACCGGTCGCGGGTCCCGACGTCGCCGCGAGATGGCGACGCGAGGGCGCGGTGCTCACCGCCGCGCTGCAGGTCGGATCGGCGGCGTGGTCCACGGAGCTCGCCGTCGAGTACGCGAAACAGCGGGTCCAGTTCGGCCGGCCGATCGGGAGCTTCCAGGCGGTCAAGCACCTCTGCGCGGACATGGCCGTCCGCGCGGAACTGGCGCGCGCCGCAGTCCACGCGGCCGCCGTGACTGCCGACCAGCCCGAGGTGGGTGACGCCGCGGCCGCGGCCTGGGGCGCCAAGGTGCTCGCCGACGAGGCGGCGGTCGCCAACGGGCGCTCCTGCATCCAGGTTCACGGCGGGATGGGCTTCACCTGGGAGGTGCCCGCCCACCTCGCGTACAAGCGGGCGCGGGTGCTGGCGACGCAGTTCGGGACCGCGGACGAGCTGGCAGAGTCGCTCGGCGCCTCGGTGGCGGCGTCGACGGGCGATCCCGCGCCCGTTCAGGGCGGACGCCGGGCGGGGAGCGGGGAATGCCGGGCGGGGAGCGGGGAATAGGGTGAGCACGGTGAGCGCTGCACGACCGTCCCCGCCCGAAGACGTCGTCTCGGTGCTGCCCGGCGACCGCACGGTCTTCGGGATGCAACTGCCCATCCAGTCGCAGTCCACCATCTACGTCCAACCCTGGGAGACCGAGGCGGGTCCGTCGGAGCTCGCCTCGGTGGCGCTCGCGTGCGAGGCGGCCGGCTTCTTCTACGTGGGCGTCTGCGACCACACCTTCATCCCCGACCGACTGGCAGCGGCGATGAGTACCACCTGGTACGACACGATCGCCACCCTCGGTTGGCTGGCCGGCGTGACGATGGACGTCCGCTTGCTGTCCCACATCTACGTCGTGGCTCTCCGCCATCCGCTGCGGGCGGCGAAGGAGTTCGCGACGGTCGACGTCCTCTCGGCCGGCCGGGTGATCTGCGGGGTCGGCGCGGGCCACGTGAGCGAGGAGTTCGACGAGATGGGCCCCGACTTCGAGCACCGCGGCACCGCCACCGACGAGGCCATCGCCGGCCTCGCGAGGGGCCTCGCCGACGAGTTCCCCGACCTCGCGGGGCCGCGCTGGAAAGCTTCGGGGCTCGGGATCAAGCCCCGTCCGGCCCAGTCGCCGCGCCCGCCCATCTGGGTCGGAGGGTCCTCGCCGGCCGCGCTGCGGCGCGCCGCGAGGTACGGCGACGGGTGGCTGCCGCAGTCGCTCGGGCCCGACACCGAGCTCATCGGGCGCCTCCGCGCGCTCCGGGACGAGCACCGCGACGGCGCACCGATCGACATCGGCGGGATCTCGGACTTCCTCTACGTCGGCACGCCGCCGGCCGGGCTCGACCTCCCCCGTGGCACCGTCGCAGGGGAGCCCGGAAAGGTCGCCGAGTACCTCACCACCTTCGCCGACGCGGGCGTCGGGCAGGTGCAGGTGCGGTTCCCCTCCCGCGACGTCGGCGAGCTCTGCGAACAGATCGCCGCGTTCGGCCGTGACGTGGCGCCGCTGGTGGGTCCTTTGGGGTGACCCGGCGCCGCCTCCTCGTCGCCGCGCTCGCGGCACTGGTCGTCCTCGGCCTGGCGATCGCCGACGTCGTCACGCTCGCCCAGGCGAAGCCGAGCTACCGGAACGAGCGACGCTACTTCTCGGTGCTCACGGGTCACCGGCCGTCGACCACCTCGACCACGCGCGTCGCACCCGCGGGCTCGACCTCGTCGTCCACGACGAGTCGGGGGTAGCGCAGCTCCCGCACCGTCCGGGGCCGTCGGCTCCTCCACGACACGGCGGCGCGAACGGCTCAGGTGCTGCTCGTCGTCCCACTCCGCGAGGGGCCGGTCGTGCCGGTCACCCCCGACGCACCCGTCGTGGTCGTCGTCGAGGCGGCGCCCCCGAGGGTCGTGGTGGTGGTCGTGGACGGCGGCCGGGTCGTGGTGGTCGTGCCCGCGAGGGTGCTCGTCGTGGTGGTCCGGGGCACGGTCGTGCTGGTCGAGACGGTGGTCGTGGTGGTCTGCGGTGGTCGGGTGGTCGTCGTCGTGGTGGTGGTCGACGTCACGCCGGGGAAGAAGCTCGTGCCGCTCCCGGTCGAGCCCATGGGCGCGATGTAGGGCGGATAGAAGTGGTACCAGACGCCGAAGGCGACGAAGGCCACGACCATCAGCAGAGTCGAGCGCCGGATCGGCAGCCGCCGGTGGACCGGCACCGACATGAACCCGATCAGCGCGCTGTGCGGGACCGAAGGCTCCGGCGGCTCGGTCTGGCCACCGGCGCCGCTCGTCGACGGCGGCTGGCCGGTGAGCGTCGGCTCGTCGCCCGACGTCAGCTTGACCGTCGGTGCGTCGCCGTCGTCGGGCGCGTCCCCATCGGGCAGCGTTCCCGCCAGGCGCGTCTCCGCCGGTCGGCCCGCGGAGGTCGCCGTCGCCCCCATCGCTCACGAGGACGCCGCTGGGTTGCTGTCGCCGACCCCCGGTGAGACGATGCCGGCCGAGCGGAGGGCGGTCGCCGCCCGCAGTCGGATCTCGCGTGCCACCTCGAACTGGCGCCCGGGCAGGGTCCGCGCGATGAGCCGCAGCTGGACGTAGCCCACGTCGATCGTCTCGACGCCGGCCACCACCGGCTCGCCGAGGAGCAGGTCACGCCAAGGTGGCTCGGAGGTCATCGTGTCGATCATGTCCTTCAAGAGAGCGGTGACACGGCCGAGATCCTCGGCGACCGACACCGGGATGTCGATGACCGCGCGGGACCAGTCCTTCGAGAGGTTGGTCACCTGGCGGAGCGCGCTGTTCGGGACCACCACGAGCTCACCCTGCGCGGTGCGCAACTTGGTCACCCGCAAGGTGAGCTCCTCGACCGTGCCGGTGATGCCGGCGGTCTGGCCCGGGACCGACAGCCGGATCACGTCGCCGAACGCGAACTGGCGCTCCGCGAAGAGGAAGAAGCCCGCAAGGAGATCGCCGACCATCTGCTGGGCTCCGAAGCCGAGCCCGATGCCCACGACCGTGGCCGGCGCGACGAGGGTGGTGAGCGGGATGCCGAGCCGATCGAAGGCGAGGATCGCGACCACGAAGTAGACGAGCGCGACGAGCGACCACTCGACGGCCTCACTGATCGCCCGCGACCGCTTGAGCGACTCCGAGGCGGCCGCGCCGGACTCGATCTGGCGCCGCATCTGGAGATCGATCCAGCTCCGGCGCCGCGCGCCGAGCCAGTGCGCGAAGCGGACGACGAGGCCCGCACCGAGAAGCAGCACGATGACCGGCAGCAGATGGTCTTGGAACCAGTTGTGCGGGATACGGGGAAATTACCATCACCCGTCGCGCGTTTTTCGGCCCGGAGTGGCCGACCTGACGCATGGTACGATCCAACGATGTCTACTCGTGAGTGGGCAGATCGAGTCGCCGCGCGCCGTTCCCCTCCAAGTCCGTGCTCTGGTCCCTGCCGACGTGCGCCGCACGTTGCGGCATCGTGTCGGGCGCTACAACATGTGGGAGGCCGGCTTCGACCAGCACGATACGCCTGCTCTTCAGGCAGGAGAGGTGTCCGGACCGCCCGACTTCATCGGCATCGGCGTGCAGAGAGCCGGCACGAGCCGGTGGTACAACCTGATCATGCAGCACCCGGCGGTCACCGGGCGGCTGAGCATCCACAAAGAGCGACACTTCTTCAACCGCTTCGGGATCCATACGTTCGGACCGCAGGAGATCGCCGACTACCACGCCTGGTTCCCGCGTCGCGCGGGCACCACCACCGGCGAATGGACGCCGGCGTACTTCAAGTGCCCCTGGGCGCCGGAACTCGCCGCTCGAGCCGCCCCCGACGCCAAGCTCCTCGTCCTGCTTCGCGACCCCATCGAGCGGTTCCGGTCAGGGCTCGGCTACCACAAGGGTGGCAGTCCGCCCGGAGCCGCCCAGGTTTCGGCCTTCGCACGCAGCTTCTACGCGCCGGCCCTCCTTCAGTGGCAGACGGCCTTCGATCCCGCTCAGATCCTCGTCCTCCAATACGAAGCGTGCTCGGCCGACCCGTCGAAGCAGTTGGCTCGCACCTACGAGTTCCTGGGGCTGGACCCGAGCTTCCGGCCTGCGAACCTCGATGCGGTGGTCAACCGGGGCCAGTCGAAGAAGCCGGACCTGCCCGAGGATGCCCGTCGACGCCTTCTCGAAGAGGTCCGCGCCGACATCGAAGCGGTGGCCAAGCTCGCTCCCACCCTCGACCTGTCCCTCTGGCCGAGCGCCGACGCCGACTGAGCCCGGCGCCGGTCGCACAGCATCGGCCGTGGGGGCACCCGACGTGCACCCCATCCGCACCCGATCCGTCCTCGGCCACCAGCCCCTGCGCGACCTCCGGGCGGCTGCGCCGCGGGTGCTGTGAGGTGGTGGGTGGCCGGCACGATCTGGTGCAGAGCCACGGGCATGCCATAAGCTGACGGTCTGTCAGCTCCGGGCGGACCCTGCCCGAGGGCAGCGCGGGCGCCGGTGCGCCACCTGCTCAGGAAGGACCCTCCATGCTCGACTACGTCATCCGGAACGGCCAGCTGGTGGACGGCACGGGCGGGAGCCCCCGGCGTGCCGACGTCGGCATCCGGGACGGCCGGATCATCTCGGTCGGCGAGGTCGGAGACGCCGGGAAGACCGAGTTCGACGCGGACGGACTGGTCGTTGCGCCGGGCATCGTCGATCCCCACACCCACTACGACGCCCAGCTCTTCTGGGACCCGACCGCCTCACCCTCGAACGTGCACGGCGTCACCACCGTGATCGGCGGCAATTGCGGCTTCACCCTCGCCCCGATCAAGAGCGAGGACCACGACTACATCCGGCGGATGATGGCCAAGGTCGAGGGGATGCCGCTCGTCGCGCTCGAAACCGGCATCCCCTGGAACTGGACGACCTTCGCCGACTACCTCGACCGGCTCGAGGGGAACCTCGGGGTCAACGCGGGCTTCCTGGTCGGCCACTGCGCGCTGCGCCGCTGGGTGATGGGATCGGAGCGGGCCGCGGCGGTCGCCTCCGACGAGGAGATCGCGGAGATGACCCGGCTGCTCGCCGCATCCCTCGAAGCGGGGGGCCTGGGGTTCTCGTCGTCCCAGTCCCGGACCCACTCCGACGGCGACGGCAACCCGATCTCGTCCCGCTACGCCGACCGGAGGGAGATGCTCGCGTTCTGTGAGGTGGTGCGCGACCACGCCGGCACGACACTCGAGTACATCACCAACGGTTGCCTCGACTCCTTCTCCGACGAGGAGATCGACCTCATGGTCGCGATGACCACGACCGCGCGCCGCCCCCTCAACTGGAATCTCCTGACGGTCGACTCGCGCTCGCCCGAGAAGACGGCGCGCCAGCTCGAGGCCTCCGAGACGGCGGCGAAGACGGGCGGGAAGATCGTGGCACTCACCATGCCGACGCTCGTGCCGATGAACATGAGCTTCCGCACCCACTGCGCGCTCTTCCTCATCCCCGGCTGGGGTGACGTGATGGGACTGCCCGCGGAGCAGCGGATCGAGCAACTGCGTGACCCTGGGGTCCGGACACGCCTCGACGAGGCCGCCCACTCGGAGGCCGCCGGTGTCTTCCGCCGCTTGTCGAACTGGTCGAACTACATCATCGGGGACACGTACGCGGCGGCGAACGAGGGACTGAGCTGGCGCGATGTCGGTTCGATCGCCGCCGAGCAGGGCAAGGCGCCCTTCGACGCACTGCTCGACCTGGTCATCGCGGACGACCTCCGCACCGTCCTGTGGCCGAAGGCGTCGGACGGCGACGACGCCTCGTGGAAGGCCCGGGTGGCGGTCTGGGACGACCCGGGCGCGATGATCGGTGGCTCCGACGCCGGTGCCCACCTCGACCGGATGTGCGGCTCGAACTACCCGACGTCCTTCCTGGGCGACTGCCTGCGCAACCGCAAGCTGGTTTCGCTCGAGCGTGCGGTGCAGATGATGACCTCCCAACCGGCGGCGCTCTTCGGCCTGCACGACCGGGGGCGCGTCGCCGAAGGGCTCTGCGCGGACCTGTTCGTCTTCGATCCCGAGACTGTCGGATCGGAGCCGGCCACCCTCGTCCACGACCTGCCCGGCGGCAGCCCGCGTCTCATCGCCGATCCGATCGGCGTCGTCCGCGTGTTGGTGAACGGCGTCGAAACCGTCGCCGACGGCAAGCCGACCGGTCGGCTTCCGGGCAGCCTGCTCCGGTCCGGGCGCGACACGGTGACCGTCGACCCGTCGAACGCGCCGACGTGACCCGGGTGGCAGGCACGACGCACGGATCTGCCCTGCAGGCACGGCGGTGCGAGGATCCGCCGCCGTCCGCCCGCAGGCTCGCGTCCGCGACCAGAACGACGGCACAGCGAAAGGGGGACCGGCATGGGTAGCCAGGTCACGAGGGACGAGAGCCAGCTGCTGATCGACGGCAAGTGGGTCGACGCGGGCGACGGGACCTACGACATCGTCAACCCGGCGACGGAACAGGTCGTCGGCACGGCTCCGAACGCATCCGTCGCCGACGCGGCAGCGGCCGCCGCAGCAGCGAAAGCGGCCTTCCCGGCCTGGGCGGGCACGCCGGCGGAGGAACGGCTCGCCCTGCTCAAAGCCGCCGCCTCCGCGATCCGTGCCAAGAACGACGAGCTGGTCCCCCTGGTCATCGCAGAGACGGGCGCGACCGCTTCGGTCGGTTCGCGGATGCAGGTGCCGGTCAGCGCGGACCGCTTCGACCGGTACTCACGCGACATCCGCCACGTACAAGAATCAATGCTTCCCCCGATCGTCACCGCGGCGACCCCGCTCGCGCCGGGCGGCCTGATCAGCGCGCTCGCCTACCGGCAACCTGTCGGCGTGGTGGCGGCGGTCGCCAGCTACAACTTCCCGCTCACCAACATGGCGGGAAAAGTGGCGCCGGCGCTCGCCATGGGCAACACCGTCGTGATGAAGCCCGCACCGCAGGACCCGCTCGCAGTGATCGAGCTCGCCCGCGTGCTCGACGAAGTCGGCTTCCCGCCGGGAGTGGTCAACCTGGTGGTCGCCGAGGGACCCGAGCCTGCGTCTGCCCTGACCTCCTCTCCGGATGTCGACATGGTCTCGTTCACCGGCTCGACCGCCGTCGGCCAGCGCATCGCAGCGGCCGGCGCACCGAGCATGAAGCGCATGCTGATGGAGCTCGGCGGCAAAGGTGCCGCGGTCGTCTTCGAGGACGCCGACCTCCGATCGGCCGTCGTCGCCATCGGCTCGACCTTCGCGTTCCATTCGGGCCAGATCTGCACCGCGCCGACCCGTGCCGTCGTCCACACCAGCATCTTCGACCAGGTGGTCGAAGGCCTCTCCGCGTTTGCCGGGCGGCTGCGCATCGGGGACCCGACCGAGCCCGAGACCGTGGTCGGGCCGCTCATCTCGGCGGCGCACCGCCAGCGGGTCCTCGACTACATCGAGGTCGGGAAGAACGAGGGCGAGGTGGTCACGGGCGGCGGGCCGCCCGATCACCTTCCGACCGGCTTCTACGTCGAGCCGACGCTCGTGACCGGCGCGAACTCGATGAAGGCCGCTCGCGAGGAGATCTTCGGGCCGGTCGTCGTGGTCATCCCCTTCGAGGACGAGGAGGAGGGCATCGCCATCGCCAACGACTCCGAGTTCGGCCTCTACGACTACGTGTTCTCCGGCGACACCGCCCGCGCCTTCCGAGTCGCCAAGCTGCTCCGAGCGGGGCACGTCGGGATCAACACCGCGCAGCGCAACATGGACGCGCCCTTCGGCGGGTTCAAGATGAGCGGGATCGGTCGCGACGGCGGCGACTACGGCCTCGAGGCCTACTCAGAGCTCCAGTCCATCATCTGGTCGGGCTGACCCACCCGACCGGAGAGGGCTCAGCCGGCGCCGAGGAACGGTGCGTCGTAGGCGAAGATCCCTCCGTCCGATCCCACCAGCCAGTAACCACCGCTCGCACGGTCGACCGCCATCCCCACGATGGGAGCGTCGAGGGCGAGGCTCCCCGCGCTGCCGTGGAAGCCGGCGTCGCCGAAGGCGAAGACACCGCCGTCGGAGGCCACGAACCAGTAGCCGCCACCGTCGTTCGTCGACGCCATCCCGTTGACCGGCTGATTGAGCACGAGGTTGCCGGTCGATCCGTAGAAGGGTGCGCCGAAGGAGAAGACACCGCCGTCGGAAGCCACTAGCCAGTAGCCCTGACCAGCGGGATCCGGCGCCATCCCGACCACCGGCGCGTTGAGCGGTTTGCCACCCATCGAGCCGGCGAAGTTTGCGTCGCCGAAGGCGAAGATGCCGCCGTCGGAGGCCACCAGCCAGTACCCGTGCCCGTCCGCGGTCGGCGCGATCCCGACCACCGGCGCGTTGAGCGGTTGGCCACCCATCGAGCCGTAGAAGCCGGCGTCGCCGAAGGAGAAGATGCCCCCGTCCGCCGCGACCAACCAGTAGCCGCGCCCGTCCGCGGTCGCCACGACGTGGGCGATCGGCGCGTTGAGCGGTGCACCGGCCATCGAGCCGTAGTTCACCGCGTCACCGTGGGTCGAGACCGCCCCGTCGGCACGGGCCAGCCAGTAGCCGCCCCCGTCGGGCGTCGAGGCCATCCCGACCACCGAGGTCGGGGAGACGCCGTTGGGCTCGCCGGCCACCGACGGGACCGCGAAGGGATACGGGAACTGCCCGCCGGTCGGGGTGACCGCGCCGTTCGGACCGTAGGTCTGCCCGGGGCAGTAGACGGGGTCCCCCGAGGGCACTCCGGCGACCACCGGGGTCGCGGGCACCGGCACGCCCTGTGAGTTCTGCATCGCCTGACGGGCGCTGGCCGACGGCAGCGCGCCGTAGGGATCGCCGAAGAGCTCGACGGTGTAGGCCTGGTTGCCGGCACAGGTGACCCCCACCCCCACGTCGGTGTAGGCCGCCCCGAGTTCGTTCTGGCGGTGGCCGGTCGACGCCATGTAGTCCGCGTCCATCCCGTCGGAGCCGTCGCCCGGCCAGAACCCGTAGCCGGTGTTGCCCGAATTCGCGGCGAGGACGCAGACCTGGCCGGGCGAAGGTGACGAGCCGCCCGGTCCGGTGCAGCCACCGAGTGGCGGATCGGCGATGCTCCCGACCGATGCAAGGTGCGCCGACCACAGCTGCGCTGCCTGCTCGAGACCCGGGTCGACTGCCAACGCGGGAACCGGCACCGAGGCCGAGGACCGCGCCGCGCGCTCCGCGTTGATCCGCGCGATCAGATCGGCGGCGTAGAGCGATTCGACCCCGGCGACGCCGCCCGCGGGGACGAGCGCGCTGGCGTGCGGTGTCGAGCGGACGAACGAAGGTGTCACCGCGCCAGCGCCGAGCACGAGGAGGCCGACCGCCAACGCGATGCCCATCCTGAACCGGGGCACCCGCGTCGTCCCGCTCGCTGCGCGCTGCTTGTGTCGTCCCACTCCCCACCTCGCGCGGCGCGAACCCTCGAGGGGGCCGGCTTCGCATCGGATGTCGTACGCGTCCTGCGCCCCTCTCGGGCCGGACGTCAGTCTCGCATCCGGACGCGCGACGGCTCCACTCGGCTCGGGTGACTGGTCGTCGCTGATGGCCATCTCTCTCTTATCGGCGCGCGACGCCAGAAATTGACCCCTCAATCGCCCCCGTCCCACTCCACCAGCTCAGCCGCACCTGGGCTACAACGGGTGGATGCCCGTACCCGTCTCCCCCTCGGTCCCCGACGTCTTCTCCGACCTGGTCTCTCGCGTCTCCAACTGGGGTCGCTGGGGCCCCGACGACCGGATCGGGACCCTCAATCTGGTGGATCGGGCGGCGCGCCTGCGCGGTGTCGCCTCGGTGGTGGACGGGTCCTCGTTCCCCCTGGGCCTGCCCCTCTCGGAGCAGGAGGGCATCCAGGTCGGCTTCGTGGCCGGCCGGGTCAACCCGTCCCGCTCGATGGTCTGTGTCAACGGCCCGCTCAGCCCCGACCCGACCTGGATCGCGTCCTCCGAGGACGTGGTCACCCTGGCCATGCAGTGCGCCACCCACTGGGACGGCCTCGCCCACGTCTCCTATGGCGCGGGGGCGGACGGTCCCCGGCTCTACAACGGCTATCCGGCCTCGTCGGTCACCGACGAGGGGGCCGGAATCCTCGGGATCCACCACGTGCGCACGCTCGTCTCGAGGGGCGTCCTGCTCGACGTCGCGAGGGCCAAGGAGGTGCAGGTCCTCGAGCCCGGGTACCCGATCACCCCCGAGGACCTCGACGCGGCCTGCGAGCTCGGGGCCATCGCCGTCGAGCCCGGGGACGTGGTGCTCGTCCGGACCGGACAAGGCGTCCACCTCGCCCTGCCGGGCCGGCCGGGCCTCGACGGGGCCGAACCGGTGCGCGACCTGGTGGCTTACACCTGGCCGACTCCGGGCCTCACCATGGCCACCGCCGTCTGGTTCCGCGAACACGACGCCGCGGCGGTCGCCACCGACACCATGGTGCTCGAGGTCTACCCGTGTGAGCGGGAGGACCTCTACCTGCCGGTCCACCTGCTCCACCTTGTCGAGATGGGCCTGACCCAGGGCCAGAACTGGTTCCTCGACGAGCTCGCCGACGCCTGCGCCGAGGACGGGCGCTACGGGTTCCTCCTCGACGCGACGCCTCTCCCGTTCACCGACGCCCTCGGCTCACCGGTCAATCCGGTCGCGCTGCGCTGAGCGAGGTCTTCGCAGGCAGCGGGGGCCTTCGCCAGCGGGACCCTGCGACCGTCGGAGCTTCCTCAGCCCTCCGGTCCCGCCTTCGTGCCGGGGGCCGATGCCTTCGACCGGGGCTTTATCGCCGGCGCCGGCGCGGGCTGACGGGTGGCCGTCCGCTTGGCGGCCGTCGCCTTCGCGATGGGGCCTTGCGGCGCCCCCTTCCTCGTGGTCCTCGTGGCGGTGGACCTCGGAGGCCGCTTCGTCGCGGCGCTCTTGTCGCCGGACTTCGACGCGGCCTTCGAGGCGGCCGCTCGCATTTCCGCCGTCCGGGCGAAGGCCGCTCCCCCGCCGACCACCGGGCCGGTGCGCGGTGGCGGGCCATCGGACCCGGGCACCTTCGAGCCGGCCGGTACCGGGCGGCCGGTCACCGACCAGTGGAGCAGCCGGGCCTGGCTGTCGACGAGGGAGGCCGTCCGGATCCCCCAGAACTCGAAGCCGTAGCGGTGACCGGCCACCTGGGCGAGCATCGCGATGAGGGTGCCGGCGACCGCCATCGGATCGGACCCGGCCGGGGAGCCGCCGCTCGCGCCGTTGGTCGCGATCACCCGGGCGAGGGCGACGGTGACCGCGTTGAGCACCCGGACCCGAAGACCCTGGAAGCGGAGGTCGCCTTCGACGGTCGTGAGCTCGACCACACGGAAGATCGCCCGGTTGCGCTCCCAGTAGTCCATGAACCCCTCGACGACGGCCACCGCGGTCGGCCAGCTTTTCGCCGCGGACCAGTCGCCGTCCACCAGCGCCGCGAGCGTTCCGGCGCCTTCGACCAGCTCCTCGGCGAGCACCGTGATCACCGCCTCGACGTTCTCGAAGTACTGATAGAAGGTCGCCGGCGACGTGCCCGCCAGGCGCGCGATGTCGATGACCTTGATCGACCGCCACGGTGTCGCGATCAGCAGCTCGGCGGTGCACTCGAGCAGCCGCTGTCGCGTCGCCCTTCCCCTGCGTCCCGGGACCCGGCCGTCGGTGGTCGCGATGAGCTCCGGGTCGTCGGCGAGAGTCATCGGTCAATGGTACCGACGGGGGGATCGAGGTGACGGTCCGTCAGAAGCGCAGGTCGCGAGTGCCGAGCGGTGGACCCGAGCCCCCGTCCGGCAGGTGTGCGGGCACCTCCGGCGACCGCCCGAACCTGTCGCCCCGGCCGCGAATTACCTGCAGAGTAGGGTGAACAGCGATGGCAAACGGTCCCGTGCCACGCACGCTGACGCGGGCCCAGCAGGCCCGCCGCCAGCGGGTCGTCGACGCCGCGATGTCGCTCGCGCTCGAGGGCGGCTACGACGCGGTCCAGATGCGCGACGTCGCCGCTCGGGCCGACGTGGCGATGGGCACGGTCTACCGGTACTTCACCAGCAAGGACCACCTGCTCGCCGCAGCCCTGGTGCACTGGGTCGGCCAGCTCGACGCCCGGCTCGCACAGCTGCCGGCGGAGGGCGAGTCGCCGGCCGAGCGGGTCATCGACGCGCTCGACCGGGCGCTGCGCTCGATGGGTCGCCAGCCGCGCCTCGTCGGTGCGGTCTTCACCGCGCTCGCCTCGCCCGACCCCGCTGCCATCGAGTGCCAGCAGCAGGTCTCGGTCCTGATGGAGCGCATCATCACCCGGGCGATCGGCGAACCCAGGCCACCCGACCTCGGTGACCGGGCCCGGATCCTCGGCCACGTCTGGTACTCGGCCCTCGTCGGGTGGGTGAACGGTTGGAGCAACATGAGCCGCGTCCACGACGAGCTGGTCGTCGCCGTCGGGCTGCTGCTCCCGACCGACGCCTACGCCCCGGTCTGAACCGGATACCCCCACCCCCACCTGCTTCGTGCCGCCGCACGTGACGCGGCACGAGCGGGGACGCGAGGTACGGTCTGGCATGCCATCCGCCATCGAGGTGCGCGGGCTCTCGAAGCACTTCGGGAACGTCCGGGCCGTCGACGACCTGAGCTTCGACGTGCACGACGGGCGCGTCACCGGCTTCCTCGGCCCGAACGGGTCCGGTAAGACGACCACGCTGCGCATCCTGCTCGGTCTGGTGTCGGCGAGCGGCGGGACCGCCACGATCGGAGGCTTGCGGTACGCAGATCTCGACCAGCCCATCCGCCAGGTCGGGGCGGTGCTCGAGGCCACGAGCTTCCACCCGTCCCGACGTGCGGCCGACCACCTGAAGTCGGTCGCGCTCGCGGCACGCCTGCCCCTGTCGCGGGTGGGCGAGACACTCGAGCTGGTCGGGCTGACCGACGTCGCCCGGCGCCGGGTCGGGAAGTTCTCGCTCGGGATGCGCCAGCGACTCCAACTCGCCACCGCCCTGCTCGGCGATCCGCAGATCCTCATCCTCGACGAACCCGCCAACGGATTGGACCCCCAGGGCATCCAGTGGCTGCGCACCTTCATCCGGCACCACGCGTCGACCGGCCACGCGGTGCTCGTCTCCTCCCACCTCCTGTCGGAGATGGAGGAGACCGTCGACGACGTGGTCATCGTCTCGGACGGGAAGCTCGTGCTCCAGACCACGCTCGCCGACCTCGCGTCCCAGGCGGGGACGCGGACCGGCATGCGGATCACCACACCCGAGCTCGGCCGCCTCGCCGCGGCGCTCGACGCGGTTCCCGCCGGCTACCGCCAGGTCGCCGCCGACACCATGGTGATCGACGGCGCCACGCCCGAATGGTTCGGCCCCTTCGCCGCCCAACACCAGATCGTCCTCTACGAGCTGGTCCGCGAGCGCGGCAGCCTCGAAGAGGTCTTCCTCGCGCTCACCCGCGGGTTCGAGGCCGCCGACCCCGCGAGCTGACCTCCGGCCCGACCGCGCTGCCCGCGCAGGGGGCACCGTCGTGATCGCGCTCGTCCGCTCGGAGTGGCTGAAGCTGCGGACCACCGCGGTGCCCTGGATCCTGAGCGCCATCGCGCTGGTGATCACCGCCCTCTTCCTGGTGGTCTACTTCGTCAACCACGGCGACAACGGCGGGGGTCCGAGCGCAGGGAGGACCTTCGGACCGCCGACCCCGGACGTGCCCCACACGGTGCACCAGCTGCGCAACCTGATCGGGCGCGGGCTGGTCGGCTATCTCTTCGCGCTGCTGCTCGGGGTGTTGATCATCACCACCGAGTTCCGCCACAAGACGGTGACCACGACGTTCCTCGTCACACCCCGGCGGCCCCGCATGGTGGTGGGCAAGCTGATCCTCGCGGGCCTGACGGGCGCGGTGCTCGCCGTCATCGTCGTCGCGGCCACCGTCATCGGCGGTGGCATCACGATCGCGGTGAAGGGGGGCTCGTTCTCCGCGCTCTTGCACCAGGTGCCGGCCGTCGCACCCGGGATCATCCTCGTCTACGTGCTGTTCGCGTTGGTGGGGGTCGGAGTCGGCTCGCTGCTGACCAACCAGATCGCTGCGATCATCGTGGTCCTCGGCTGGTTCCTCGTCGTCGAGAACATCATCTCGGGGATCTGGAGCGGGACCACCAAGTGGCTCCCGACCGGTGCAGCCGCGGCCGCGGCGAGCGTCACCGCGGGCGGCAACCGCGGTGCCGTCCTGTTCGCCTGGTGGCAGGGCTCCCTGCTCATCCTTGCCTACGGTTTGATCTTCGCCGCGGTCGGTTCCGCGGTGCTCACCCAACGCGACATCACCTGAGTCCCGACGGGCCGGGCGGGCCCGCCGCGATCCGACTCGCCGCGGCGGCCACAACGACCTGGCCACCGTCGTTGCCCGGCCCCACACCATCGTCTATACATGCAAGGTCAGCCGGGACGACCGGTGGGACCGCACGGCGTCGGGGGACGGGCCGAGGTCCGCAGCGACCGATGTCGCGCACTCCGCCCGCCGGCGTCGGACGCGGGGGCGAAGCCTTCCCGCACGATCGGTCGGACCCGGCACCTGACGGCAGACGAGGACCCGGAGACGTGATGGACCGCAAGTGGTGGACGCTGATCGCAGTCTGCTTCGGGACCTTCATGCTGCTGCTCGACATCACGGTGGTGAACGTCGCGCTGCCCGACATCCAGCAGTCGTTGCATTCGTCCTTTGCCGACCTGCAGTGGGTGATCGACGCCTACGCGCTCACGCTCGCCGCCTTCCTGCTGACCGCCGGCGTCGTCGGCGACACCTTCGGCCGCCGGGGCGTGTACGCCATCGGCCTCGGGATCTTCACGCTCTCGTCCCTGCTGTGTGGCGTGTCCACGTCGTCGCTCATGCTCAACCTGGCCCGGGGCGCCCAGGGCATCGGTGGGGCCGTCATGTTCGCGACGGCGCTCGCGCTCATCGCGCAGGCCTTCTCCGGCAAGGAACGCGGGACCGCCTTCGGCGTCTACGGTGCGGTGGTCGGCGGGGCGGTGGCCGTCGGTCCCCTCATCGGCGGGGCCATCACCAGCGGCATCGGCTGGCGGTGGATCTTCTTCGTCAACCTGCCGATCGGAGCCGTCGCCGTCGTGATGACCCTCACCCGGGTCCAGCCGTCGAAGGACCCGACCGGCCGCGCGATCGACTGGATCGGGTTCCTCGCGTTCTCCGCCTCGCTGTTCATGCTGGTGTTCGCTCTCGTCCAGGGCAACGCGAAGGGCTGGACCAGCCCGGTGATCCTCGGCGCACTGGTCGGGTCGGGCGCCTGCATGGTGGCGTTCCTCGTCGCCGAGCTGGTGCAGAAGGACCCGATGCTCGACCTGTCCCTCTTCAAGCGGCCGGCCATGGTCGGGGTCTCGCTCGGATCCTTCACGCTCTCGGCCTCGATCTTCGCGATGTTCTTGTACCTCACCATCTACCTGCAGGAGGTGCTCGGCTACGGGCCCTTCGCGGCCGGGCTCCGCTTCCTGCCAATCACCATGCTGTCCTTCCTGGTGGCGCCCGTCGCGGGCAAGCTCACAATACGGGTCAAGTCCCGCTACCTGATGGGCCTCGGCCTGCTCCTCGTCGCCTTCGGGTGCGACCTGATGACCCACGTGCACGCCGATTCGAGCTGGACGGTCCTGCTGCCCGGGTTCATCGTGGCCGGCATCGGAGTGGGCATCACCAACCCGGTCCTTGCGTCGGCGTCGGTCTCGGTGGTGCCACCCCAGCGCAGCGGGATGGCCTCGGGGTCGGCCAGCACCTTCCGCCAGGTCGGCATCGCGACCGGCATCGCCGGCCTCGGTGCGGTCTTCCTCTCCCAGATCCGTCCCAACACGACGTCGGTGCTGGCCTCCACACCCGCGGGACGCGCGGTCCTCGCCCACGGGGGCACGCGGCTCACCCAGGCCATCACCGGCAACGGCGTCCGCGAGGCCGCGTCGGCGATCCCCGTCCCTGCAGTCCGGCACGCGCTGATCAACGCCTATCAGGTCGGCTACGCCGAGACCTTCAACCACCTGATGGCGATCGCGACGGTGATCGCGGGCATCGGCGCCATCGGATGCCTGCTGCTCGTGCGACAGCGTGACTTCGTGCCGAGCTACGCCCCGCCGGCAGAGACGCCCGAGGAGGCGCTCGCCCCTCCGACCGCCGGTGCGGGCGTAGGTGCCACTACGGGCGCGACCGCCGGTGCAGGTACCGCCGGTGCAGGTGCCGTCACGGGTCGGCCACCGGGCGATGCCGGGCTCGGGACGTCGTCCTCGGGGATGCCGACGGCGACCCCCACCGGATGACCCCGGCCGTCCCGGGCCGTCGCATCCGACGCTCGACCCACCACCGTTCACCCACGAGGGGACCGTCATGAAGACACGTCTGACAGAGCTGCTCGGGATCGAGCACCCGGTGATGCTCGCCGGAATGGGAGGCGTCTCCTACGCGCCACTCGTCATCGCGGTGTCCGAGGCGGGTGGCTTCGGGTGCCTCGGCGCGTCGACGATGAGCCTCGAGCGGATGATCGCCGACATCGCTGCGGTGCGGGCGGCCACCGACAAGCCCTTCGGGGTGGACCTGCTCACGGCGATGCCCGGCGACCTCGCCGGGCAGGTGCAGCACGTGATCGACGGCGGCGCCTCGGTGTTCGTCGCCGGGCTCGGTGTGCCCGCCGACGTGGTCGATCTCTGTCACCGCAACGGGGTGCTCGTCGTCAACATGTGCGGCAAAGTCGACCACGCACGCCGGGCGCGTGACGCCGGATGCGACGTGGTCGTCGCCCAGGGAACGGAGGCCGGTGGCCACACCGGCCTCGTGGCCACCATGCCACTCGTGCCCCAGATCGTCGACGCGGTCGGCGGCGATCTGCCGGTCGTCGCGGCAGGGGGATCTTCGACGGACGGGGCCTCGCCGCCGCGCTCGCGCTCGGGCGCGGACGGCGTCTGGATCGGCACGCGGTTCATCGCGACGCCCGAAGCGCGGGCGGTCCGCGGCTACAAGGACGCGCTCCTCCGCACCCGCGAGGACGGGACCACGATCAGCCGTGCGTTCTCGGGCAAGACGATGCGCGTGGTCAAGAACCGGTACACCGGCTTCTTCGAAGAGCACCCCGAGGAGCTCTCCCCGTTCCCCGCCCAGCTCGGTCGCTCGATGCAGGACGGTGCGTTCCACCTCGGCGGCGACGAGGCGACGACCGACGTCGACCCCGAACAGGAGTGCTATCCGACGGGTCAGGGCGTGGGCGCCATCGCAGAGCTCGTCCCGGCTGCGCAGATCGTGACCGGGATCGTGGAGCAGGCGGAGGGGATCATCACCCGCCTCGGAGGCTCGGTACGCGTCTGATGGGGCGGCCGGGCCGGCAGACCGGCCGGCCGGGTCCGGTCACCCCGAGGAGCCCCCCGTCGCGGCCCCGTCGAGCACGCGCCGGTCACCGGCGCGTAGACCCTCGATGACCGCCCGGTAGGTGCCTGCTGCGTCGTCGCCCATCGAGTCGGTGTCGAGCCAGCGGGCACCGTGCTCGCCGCGGTGTCGATCGAGGCCGTAGAGGCCGAAGCGCGGTTCGTAGGAGCCCCACTCGTAGTTGTCGACGAGCGACCAGTGCCAGTAGCCGGTGACCGGCACCCCTCCCTCGCGCGCCGCGACCAGCGCGGCGAGGAACTCCCGCAGGTAGCGCGATCGCTTCCATCCGTCGAGCCGCTCGTAGGACCGGCCGTGGCGGACCCGGTTGCACAGTCCGTTCTCGACCACCCAGATGGGCAGGGACGGCGCACGGTCGTGCTCGATACCGAGCCACCGCGCGAATCCGGACGGGTCGGGCACGTCGTCCCAGAGCTCTCGGGTCGGCAGCGGGTTGTGGCCACCGGCGGTCCGGTGGCCGGGGCGCCGGAGGTGCCGGCCGACCATCGGGTCGTAGAAGTCGATGCCGAGCACGTCGAGCGTCGACTCGTGGGGGCTCTCGAAGACGGCGTCGAGGGCCCGGCGGGGAAACCGGCGGCGCGAGGAGATCCCCAGCCCGCGTTCTGCGCCGTAGAGCGCCGGCCCGTAGGGCGGTGCCACCGAGCCCAGCACCCGCATCGCACGCTCACGCGGGTCGCCGCTCGGCAGCAGGGAGCAGTGCCGACGCCGCCGCTCCCGTATCCACTCGTCGATCCCGTCGTGCCCGATGCCTGCGCTCCGCGACAACAGGAGGTCGATGAGCATCCGGTCGTATTCGTAGACACTGAGTCCGCTGTTGTTGGTGGTGACCGTCGCGTCGGGGCGCGCCCGGTGGATCATCTCGTAGGCCAGCACGTGTGCGGTCAACAGGTTGTCGAGCGCGAGCGCAGCATCGGTCCAGGAGAGATAGCGGCCGGGTGGGAACATCCCGAGCAACCACGAGCCGATGGCGACGACGTTGATCTCGTTGAGGGTCACCCACAGCCGGACGTGCGCGCCCAGCGCGTCGACGGCGACGTCGGTCCACTGGCGGAAGCGCTCGGGCGCGTCGGGCCGGAGCCAGAATTCCTCGCCGAGCCATTCGGGATGGGTGAAGTGGTGGATGGTGACGAGGGGTTCGAGTCCGCGGTCCGTGCAGGACTGGACGATCTGGGCGTAGCGCTCGAGCGCGTGTCGATCGGCAGGTCCGTCCTCGGGGAAGACCCGCGCCCATTCGATCCCGAGCCGGAAGGTGTTGCAGCCGAGCGCCGCGGCGCGGTCGAGCGACTCCTCCGGCCGCTCCCAGAACCCCACCGCGTTTCCCGAGGGCTCGACCCGTCCGGTCTGTTCCCAGGCGAGCCAGTTGTTGGCCGGCTGGCCGGCCCCGTTGTAGCCGCCCTCGATCTGGAAGCCCGCGGTGGCGACCCCGAAGAAGAAGTCGGGGGGGACGACGGCATCACCGGTCGTGTCGGGCTGGGCCCGTTCTGCGCACACGCCACCACCTCCCGTCCGCTCGGTGTGCCAGGCGGCGGCGCGGGCCGCCCGCCCGTCGACCCCGGCACCGAAGGTCGGCGATGGTAGCTTGCGCCCGCTGGTGTCCCGGTGTCCACCGAGCGCCTCCTGCATCCACCCTCGTCATGACCGCCGTTCGATGAGCCCGCCACCGGATCCTGCCCGCACGCCGGTGGTCGTCGCCGCCGGCCAGTCGATCGAGCGAGACGAGCCGGTCACGCCGGTCGACCTGATGGTCCGTGCCGCCGAGATGGCCTTCGACCAGGCGCCCGGTCTGCGCGACCGGATCGATCGGCTGAGCGTGGTCGGGGTGATGTCCCGTAGCGGGCCCGCGCCGGCCACCGAGCTCGGCGAACGCCTGGGCGTCGACGCACCGGTCCGCGAGGTCACGACCGCGGGCGGCAACTCTCCCCAATGGCTGGTCAACCGCGCCGCGTCGGAGATCGCGGCGGGTTCGCTGTCGGCCACCCTCGTCGCGGGCGCCGAGGCGATCCGTTCCGGCCGGGCCCGCCGTGCAGCGGGGTTCGAACCGCCTGCCGACAGCGGACCTGCGGACCCCGAGGTCGGCGATGCACTGCCGGGCTACTCGGCGGCGGAGGCGGCGATCGGCCTCGTCGCGCCGGTCCACGTCTACCCCCTGTTCGAGAGCGTGGTCGCCGCACGCTGCGGGCACGACGTCGCCGAGCACCGGCGCTCGATGGGCCACCTGCTCGCTCCTTTCAGCGCGGTCGCCGCGACCCATCCCTTCGCCTGGTTCCCGCGGACCTGGAGCCCCGAGGAGATCGCCACGCCCTCGCCGGACAACCGGATCGTCTGCGAGCCCTACACCAAGCGGATGGCCGCCTTCCTCGGCTCCGACCAGGGTGCCGCGTTGATCGTCTGCTCCCTCGAGGCCGCGCGCCGGGCCGGAGTCGCCGATCGGGCGGTATTCGTCTGGGCGGGCGCCGAGGCGACCGACGTCCGCGCACCGAGTGCGCGCCCCGATCCGGGTCGCTCGCCGGCCATCGCGGCAGCCGGTCGGTCCCTGTTCGAGTCGGCGAGCGCCGCCGGCGGCCGGCCCGTCGGCGTCGACGATCTCGAGCTCATCGATCTCTACTCCTGCTTCCCCTCTGCCGTCGAGCTCGGCTGCGATGCGCTCGGACTCGGCACCGACGACGCCCGTGGCCTGACCGTCACCGGCGGGCTCCCCTACTTCGGGGGCCCGGGGAACAACTACACGACACACGCCATCGCCACGCTGACCGACCGGCTGCACGAGCGCGGAGAGCCCGGCGACGGGGGCGCGGGCCCACCGCGTCTCGGTCTCGCGACCGGCCTCGGCTGGTACGTCACCAAGCACGCGCTGGGCATCTACGCCACGTCGCCACCGCCGGGCGGGTTCCGTCGCGGCGACACCCAGACCGAACAGGCCCGCATCGACGCGACCGCGGTGGAGGTGGCGTCCGGGGTGGCCGACGAGTCGCCGGCGGTCGTGGTCGCCGCGACCGTCGTGCGCGACGGTGAGGGCGCGGCGACGGCTGCGCCGATGATCGTCCGCCTGTCGGACGGCCGGCAGATGGCAGTCGGAGCCGCCGACGACGCCACGGTGGATGCCGTCGGTGCGCTCGACGTGGCACGGCTGGTCGGCACCTCTGTGATCGTGCAGGCGGGCGACCCGCGCTACCGTCTGGCGACACCCTGACCACCGGGGACGCCGTCGACCAGGGAGACCCTCATGTCCGAAATGCTCCGTGAACGGAGGGGCAACACCGAGATCCTCACCATCAACCGTCCCGAGGCGCGCAACGCGGTCAACGCGGCCGTGTCGAGGGCGTTCGCCACGGCCTTCGACGAGCTCGAAGAGGACGACGAGTGCCTGGTCGTCGTCGTGACCGGCTCCGGCGACAAGGCGTTCAGCGCCGGCATGGACCTGAAGGCGTTCACCGCAGGTGAGGGCGCGGAGATCATGGGCACGAAGGGCGGCTTCGCCGGGATCGCGCAGCGCGACTTCCCGAAGCCGGTCATCGCGGCGGTGAACGGTTCGGCTCTGGCCGGCGGTTGCGAGATCATGCTCGCCTGCGACTTGGTGGTTGCCGTCGAGTCGGCGACCTTCGGCATCCCGGAGGTCAAGCGGGGCCTGATGGCCGCCGGCGGCGGACTGGTTCGCCTGCCAAAACGCCTGCCCGGCGCGATCGCACTCGAGCTCGCCCTGACCGGCGACTCGATCGACGCCACGCGTGCCTACGAGCTCGGTCTGATCAATCGAGTGGTTCCGGCGGAGCGGTTGATGGACGAAACGCTCGCGCTCGCCGCGACCATTGCGGAGAACGCGCCCTTGGCGGTGCGCACCTCCAAGCGGGTCATGAAGCTCGCCGGCGAGGTGCCCGACGCCGACGGCTGGGCGATCAGCAACGCGGCGGTGCCGACGGTCTTCGGTTCGAAGGACGCGCAGGAGGGGCCGATCGCATTCGCCGAGAAGCGCAAGCCCCAGTGGACGGGGACCTGAGCGCGGCGTCGCGGCCGGCGGGGGCCCGGACGTGTTGAGCGCGAGCGCCGTCCCCTCGCTGTCGGCCGGACTCGACGGGTTCCGCCTGATCCTCCACGTCCTGGCCGCGGCGGTCTGGGTGGGTGGTCAGTTCACCGTCGCCGGCCTGCTGCCGACCATCCGGACGCTCGGCGACGATGCTCCGAAGAGGGTGGCGCGTGCTCTCGGGCGGCTGCTCTGGCCCGCCTATGCCGTCCTCATCGTCACAGGCTTCTGGAACATCGGGGCCCTCGACGTCTCCCATGCCTCCTCAGCCTGGAACGCGGTGCTCGGCGCGAAGATCGCCACCGTCGTCGTGGCCGGGGTCGGGGTCTTCCTCCATCAGCGGTCGACCTCCCGGGTCGGTCTCGCGGTCTGGGGGGCGGTCGGGGCGGTCGCGTCGGTGGCCGCCCTCTGCCTCGGGGTCTTCCTCGCCGGCTGACGCCGGCTGCGGACCGGCTCTGGCAGCGGACTGGTCGTCGGGCACCATTCCGGGCTGTGCAGCAGGGGCGTGGCGGCAGGTCTAACCTGGTGCGAGCAGTCGACAAGGAGAACGCCCGTGCCACTGAGCTCACCAGCAGAAATCTTCGGAGTGGACGGCATCATCATCCTGGTCGTCGTCGTTCTCGTGCTGTTCGGTTCCACCCAGATCCCGAAGCTCGCTCGTTCGCTGGGCTCCGCCCAGAAGGAGTTCAAGAAGGGCCTCGAAGAGGGCGGTAGCGAGGACGGGACGCCCAAGACGTCCAGCACCACGGCCACCCCACCGGCCGCGGTGAATCCGCCGGCCCCCGCCTCGGGGACCGCGGAGGGCGCTGCCGGCACCTCCTGAGTTCCCGACCTCTTGCCTCTCTCGGCCACGCCCCAGGCCGCATCGGCTGGCGCCGGCCGACGGTCACGGCGCTGGCTTCCCTTCTGGGTGCTCCAGCTCGCGGAGCTCGGCATCGCGGCAGTCTTCGTCGACGTCTCGGTGCATCTGACGACGAGCGGAGTGCTGCTCCCTGCCGCCGGCGTGCTGGTCGCCCTCAGCTTCACCGCACAAGGCCCGGTCGGTGTGCTGCGCCTCTGCCCGAGGCCACTGCACGTGCTCCTCGCGGTCGGAGCATCGGTCGTGGTCGGATTCGCGCCGATCCTGCCGCCGCTCCGTCCGGATCTCGCAGGGATCGTGGTCGCCGAGTTCGCCGCGATCGGGCTCATCCGCCTGGCAACGCTGACCCGCACCACGGCGGCGGACACGCTGACCCCCACCACGGCGGACACGCTGACCCCCACCACGGCGGACACGCTGACCCCCACCACGGCGGACACGCTGACCCGTACCGCGGGTGCGAACACGTTCGGGGCTTCTCCAGGGGCTGCCGACGCGGCGACCGGCCGGCGTGCGGCGCCGGCCCCGACGGTCGTGACCGACCCCGATCAGCAGGGCCAGGTGACCGCCGGGCCGGCCAGTCCTGCTGCCACTCCGGCATCGGCGGCTCCGATCGCCGAGCAGACCGCCCGCACGGCCGTGGCCGCCGTGACGATCGGCCGCCACGCGGCCAAGCGCTACGGTCCGCTCGTCGAAGCACGAACCCGCCGTGCGGCACGCGAGGCCGGCCTGCGCCTCGGGCGGATGCAGCGCCGTGTCGCCGGCCCGCCGGCCGAGCCCGACGGCGACTGAGCCCCCGGTGGCAGGGCTCCGGGCGAGCTCGCAGGCTCCGCTCGGGGGCGCCGACGCCCGGGTTCGCGCGGGCCGCCCGGACGGCCCTGCGGGAAGCTGAGTTCCAAGGCCCTGACCTGGGACTTCTCACCTCCACCCGAGGTCGGTTTCTCAACTTCTAATTCCGCTGCGGACCCCGCTAGTGTCATCGCCGTGATCCGCCCCCACGCCGGTCGTGCGCCTGTTCCGCCACCGTGCACCGGCTTGTCGGGCGACGGGGCGGTAGGAACCGGCGGGCGCACCGGACCGGCCCGCCACAAGCGGCTGCGGTGGGCTGCCCTGGCCGTTGTCGCGGTGCCGATCGTCCTCGGCGGCTGCAACTTCTACCCGAGCTACGGCGCGAGCCAGGGGGCGACCAAGCAGGGCAACGACACCTTCCGGCTCTACTCGGGGATGATGACCACCGGCGTGATCGTCGGCGGCCTGGTCGCACTGCTCATCATCTGGACCGTGTTCCGTTACCGGAAGCGCTCCGACGAGATGCCCCGCCAGTTTCACGAGAACATCATCATCGAGATCCTCTACACGTCGATCCCGATCCTCATCGTGGCCGGGCTGTTCGTGTTCACCGTCCTCACCGAGAACAACGTCGACGCGACCCAACCGGTCAACGCCACGGTCACCTCGTCGGGAAGCCCCGTGGTCGACGTCCGGGTCACCGCCTTCCAGTGGGGCTGGCGGTTCGACTATCCCTCGCTCAACGTGGGGATCGTCGGCGAGGGGACCAACGGCCCGGGTAACCGCGGACCCCAGATGGTCGTCCCGGTCGGCGAGACGGTGCAGGTCACCCTGGTCTCGAACGACGTGATCCACGGCTTCTACGTCCGCGACTTCAACTTCAGCCGCTACGCGCTCCCGGGAGTGGTCAACGTCTTCGATCTCGACGTGCTGCACGCCGGGACCTATCCCGGGCAGTGCACGCAGTTCTGCGGCCTCTACCATTCCGAGATGCTCTTCACCGTTCGCGCGGTGAGCCCGTCGCAGTTCCGGTCCTGGGCCGCAGGCGAAGTGTCCTCGGGCAACACGCTCCAGCGCTCGGGCAATCCCTCGACCAACATTCCGCCACTCGAGTCCCACGTGACTCCGTCGAACGCGAGTCCCTCGCCCTCCTCTGCAAAGGGTGCCGCATGACCACGACCGTCGATCGACCCGATCTCGCCCAGCCCGAAGAACCGTCCGGCCCGGACGGGCACCTGCCGGGGGCGCACGGCCACGAGGGCGACCACGCCCAACACGAGGGCCCGAGCGGGATCCTCAACTGGCTCACCTCGACCGATCACAAGGTGATCGGGAAGAGCTACATGATCACGTCGCTGGTGATCTTCTTCATCGCGGGGATCATGGCGCTCTTCATCCGTGCCCAGCTGGCCGACCCGACCTCCTCCCTGTTGTCGTTCCAGACCTACAACCAGCTGTTCACGATGCACGGCAGCCTGATGCTCTATCTGTTCGCGGGACCGTTCGCCTTCGGCGGTCTCGCCAACTACATCGTGCCTCTCCAGGTCGGTGCTCCCGACATGGCCTTTCCTCGTCTCAATGCGCTCTCGTACTGGCTGTACCTGGGCGGCTCGATCGTGATGTTGTCCGGCTTCCTCGTCGCAGGGGGCGCCGCGAGCTTCGGGTGGGTCGCTTACGCCCCGCTCTCCAATGCGATCAACTCTCCCGGCGCCGGCGCCGACCTCTGGCTGATGGCACTTGCGCTCACCGGCTTCTCGGCGATCTTCACCGGGGTCAACCTGGCCGCCACCATCTTCTACCTGCGCGCACCCGGGATGACCATGTTCCGCCTCCCGATCTTCACCTGGAACATGCTGGTGACCGCGATCCTGATCCTCATCGCGTTCCCCGTCCTGTTCGGGGCGGTCGTCATGCTCTTCTGCGACCGCCACTTCGGCACCCACATCTTCTCCGTCCAAGGCGGCGGAGTGCCGGTGCTCTGGCAGCACCTCTTCTGGTTTTTCGGCCACCCGGAGGTGTACATCCTCGCCTTGCCCTACTTCGGGATGGTCACCGAGACCTTCCCCGCGTTCTCGCGGAAACCGCTCTTCGGCTACAAGGGGATGGTGTTCGCGACCATGTCGATCGCAGCGCTGTCGACCGGTGTCTGGGCCCACCACATGTTCACGACCGGCGTGGTGCTGCTCCCCTTCTTCTCGCTCCTCTCCTACTTGATCGCGGTGCCAACCGGCATCAAGTTCTTCAACTGGATCGGGACGATGTGGGGCGGCCAGCTCAGCTTCCAGACCCCGATGCTGTTCTCGATCGGCTTCCTGTTCGCGTTCTTGATGGGTGGCGTCACCGGCGTCCTCCTCGCGTCCCCACCGGTCGACTTCATGACGCACGACACCTACTTCGTGGTGGCCCACTTCCACCAGGTGCTCATCGGCACATCGGTCTTCGCAGGGTTCGCCGGGTTCTACTTCTGGTATCCGAAGATGTTCGGTCGGATGTTGAACGAGCGGCTCGGGAAGGCCCACTTCTGGGTCCTGTTCATCGGGTTCTGGGTGACCTTCGTGCCCCAGTACATCCTCGGCCTCGACGGCATGCCCCGACGTGTCGCGGACTACCTGCCGACCAACGGCTGGACGGGGCTGAACGTCGTCTCGACCATCGGGGCCTTCGTCATCGGCGCGTCGTTCCTCTTCTTCCTCGCCAACCTCTGGACCTCCTGGCGCCATCCGGTGCGGGCGGGTGACAACCCATGGGATGCAGGCGGACTCGAATGGTTCACGACCTCGCCGCCACCCCATCACAACTACACGAAGCTCCCGCCCATCCGCTCCGAGCGGCCGACGTGGGACTACAACCACCCCGAGCACCGCAAGCACCATCGGCCGGGTGCCCAACCGTCGCCCGACAAAGAGACAGTGGGGGCACCCTCGTGAGAGTCGACGGTCTGCTCCTCATCGCCATCGGCGTCTTCTTCGGCATCATCGCCGCCGTCTACTGGTTCACGAGCTACGAGGACGCGGGATTCCTCATGCTGATCGGGTCGACCCTTCTCGGGCTGCTTCCCGGCTCGTACTACCTGTGGTGGTCGTACAAGATGAAGCCACAGGCGGACGACGACCCGGATGCGGCGGTCGCCGAGGGCGCCGGATCGGTCGAGTCGTTCCCCGGCTCGAGCATCTGGCCGTTCCTGCTCGGCATGGGCGCCATGTTCGCCGTGCTCACCTTCGTCTTCGGCCTGTGGATGGCGCCGCTGGCCGGAGCGCTGATCGTGTCGGCGGCGGTCGGAGCCACGGTCGAGAGCCGGCGCGGCGGCACCGTCTGATCCGTCTGATCCGTCTGAGCCGTCTGAGCCGTCTGAGCGTCTGAACCGTCTGATCCGTCTGATCCGTCTGAACCGTCTGATCCGTCTGAACCGTCGGGGACCGGCCCCCGGGGTCGAGCCGTCGAGACCGGGCGGGGGCCGTCGGTACTCCGTCCTCCCGTTTTCCCTGTTGAGACGTCTACCCCGTCATTGAATTCCGAGCGATGACATCACGTGATGTATGTAGATGTCCTCAACGCGGAGATGCCACCGGGGAAGAGACCCCGACCGGGTGAGGAGGAGATCCCCGACCGGGCGAGGAAGAGACCCGGACCGGGGACAAGGACCGCCACTGACCTGCCGGAGCAGGGATGAGCCTCCTCATCCGACCTCATCGGGGCTCATCGGGGCTCATCCGGGCTCATCCGGGCTCATCCGGGCTCATCGGGCCCAGGGGTCACAGCCCGGATACGCCGAGCAAGGAGCGGAGGAACCACTCCGTGATCACGAACAGCGGCTCCCCGCCGGCACCGAGCCGATAGGAACGGAACCCGACGGCAGGGTCCGGTGCAGCTCGAAGGGTCTCGGTCCATTCCCAGGTCGGCACGAGGCCCGACTCGAGCAGTGCCCGCCCGATCGGCGTGTCGGAGTGGCGAAGGAGCCGCCGGGTCTGCCCGGGAAGGCGCTCCGGCTCGAAGACCGAGACGGCTCGGACGTATGCTCGTCCGCTGGTCGCGCCCCGAAGCACCGCCGTCCGAGCGACGCGACCGACTGGCGCGAGCTTGCCCGGGCCGGCGTCACCGTGGGTCGTGGCGGAGAACGGGACCGGAACCGTGCCGTCGACCAGGTCCTGCCGGACCACGTCGGCGACGATGCGCTCGCCGGTCAGGGACTCGAGGTGCTGCGTGAGGGTAGACCGCTGCCCCGCGAGAAGCGCCCGAAGCTGATCGAGATCTGCTGACCCGGCTGGACCGCCGCTCACGACCGGTTGCGGATCGCCAATACTCACGAGAGCCGCGCGATGGCGAACGCCGCGGCGAACAGGGCTATCGACCAGGCCATCGCCCGCAGCGCGTGCTCGAGCGGAGCCAGCAGTCTCGACTGGTCGAGGCGTACCTCGCTACCGTCCACGAGGCTCACTGATCCGGTTGCGAGCGCGGTCCGGCGCCGAAGCATACGAGCCGGCGTACTGAGCCGCCGTTGGGCCACCGAGAGCGCACTGGCAGCCAGCGCCGCCACGACCGGTGCGGCCGCCAGGTTGCCGGCCTCGGCGACATACGCCGTGAGGACCGGAAAGCCACCCCATCCGATCGCGAACGTGGCGTCGTTGTGGAAGACGCCACCGAAAAGCTCGAGGTTGTAGGCGAGCACGATCGCCGGCCCGACACAGAGGAACGGGACGAGGGCCCAGCCGACCACGACGACGCCGGCCACGCCGAGGCCGACGGCGCCCGCCAATCCAAGTGCGGCCGCCGCGACGAGAACCGGCGCCCGAATCGCGGTCCGAAGCGGACGCCCGTTGAGCTCGTCGAGGGCGTGGGCGGCGATGCCGACCGCCAGAAAGAACGCGAGGACCGTCGCCACCAGCCGGCTCACCGAGATCACCGGCGCCAACGAGGCGCCGATGACGACGTAGGAGAGGTGCCAGGTCGTGTAGGGCGGATGGAGCAAGGTCCACCAGTCCCCCCAACGCCCGGAGCGGGCTGCGTAGTACGCGGGTCCGAGCTCCCTGGGCTCGGAGCTGGCTGGCTCCCCCGACTCGGAGCTGGCTGGCTCCCCCGACTCGGAGCTGGCTGGCTCCCCGGGTCCGGACGCGCCCCAGGTCGCAGCCGAACGAGGTCCCTCCGCCCCTCCCGCGCGAACGGTGGCTCGTGGCGTCCCGAGCGAACCGGTCTCGTCACCGGCCACTGCGCCGACCCCACATGACGAGACCGCCCCCGAGGCTCATGACCCGGAAGCCGACGTCCTCGAACCCGGCCCGGCGCCACGCCTCGATGGTCCAACCCAGCGGATATCGCCGGTAGTGGCCGGAGATGTTCGGCCCGAGGAACCGGCCGACCACGTACCACTCGCGCCCGCCGGTCACCCAGCCCGCAAGCGGCAGCACGAGGCGCGTGTAGAGCCACCACCATGCCCGCCAGAAGGGGTCGGTCGGCAGGTGGAACTCGAGGCTCGCGACGACGCCTCCCGGCGCCACCACTCGCGCCATCTCGTCGACGGCCTGTTGCGGATCGTCGACATAGCGGAGCAGGTAGGTGAAGGTCACGGCGTCGAAGGCAGCGTCCGAGAAGGGGAGCTGCTGACCCTTTCCCTGTACGAGCTGGATCCGATCGTCCCTGCCGGCCTCCCCGATCCGCCGGGCACCCTCGCGGAGCATCCCGTCGGTCAGGTCGACGCCGACCACCCGGGCAGAGGTCCGGTCCGCGAGCTGGAGCGACACGCCGGCCGTGCCGCAAGCCACGTCGAGCACGCTCGAAGGGGCGCCGGACACCACGTGGCCGACCATCTCGCGGCGCCAGCGTCCGTTCTGCCCCCCCGACAGCAGCTCCGCCAGCAGGTCGTAGCGGCGTGGGAGCGGCGTGAAGAGCTCCTGGGCGAACCGGTCGCTGTCGCTGACGGTCTGGGCTCCCATGGGCTCCCTTCAGGTGCGACCACACGCTTCGGGTGCGACCGCACGATGCACCCGGCTCGCCGATTCGGATCCGACAGGACCCCCGGAGCGGGGCTGACCCTCCGTCATCCTAGCTTCGGAGCCCGCTCAAGAGCTCTCCGGGGCCCGTGCGTCAGCGCATGACCCGGCGCACGCCCGCCCCGGTCGCAAGCCCGGGGGGCACCAGGTCGATGTGAACGGGCACCGGGACCGGTTCGATCTCCTCGTGCCCGTCACCGGGCCGCGGCTCGGACTCGACGGTCGAGTACTCGCCGGTCGCCGAGCGCATCACCACGTTGGCACGCTTGCGCTTGCCGACGCCCTCGGCAGCACGCATCTCCTGGCAGATCTTGTACGTCACGAAGTAGGTGATGATCGGCGCCACGATCACCGCGAACCGGAAGAACCACAGCACGCTCTTCAGCGGAAGGCTGAAGAAGTTGGCCAAAACGTCGGTGGACGAGGCGAAGAAGGTCATGCCGAGGAGCATGAGCACCGCGGCGCCCGCCGCGGTGCGCTTGGGCCGGTCGCGGGGACGGTCGAGGATGTTGTGGTAGGCGAGGTCCTTCGTGTGGTGGCTCTCGATGAAGGGCCAGAAGATGAACATGGTGAAGATGATCCCGGGGAAGATCACCGCCGGCAGGAAGACCTCGAGGGGCAGGGTATGGCCCCATCCCACCCACTCCCAGCTCGGCATGATGCGCAGCGCGCCGTCCAGCCATCCCATGTACCAGTCGGGCTGCACCGCGTAGGAGATCTGATAGGGCTCGTACTGGCCGAACTGCCAGATCGGGTTGATCTGGGCCAGCCCGCCGAGCAGGAAGATGGTGGCGGACACCATGAAGAGGAAGCCGGTCGTCTTGGCCATGAAGGTCGGGAACATGGGCGATCCGACCACGTTGTGCTCGGTCCGGTCCTTGCCCGCGAACTGGGTGTGCTTCTGTTTGACCAGCAGGCCGAGGTGGGCACCGAGGAGGGCGAAGAGGATCAGCGGGATGATCAGGACGTGGATGATGTAGAAGCGCGGGATGATCGTGCCGTCCCCCGGGTAGTTGCCCCCGAAGAGGAAGAACCCGAGGTAGCTGCCGACCAGCGGGATCGACTCGATGATCGAGTAGGCGATCCGGATGCCGGTCCCCGACACCAGGTCGTCGGGGAGCGAGTAGCCGAGGAACCCGTTGAGGATCCCGAGGATCAGCAGGTTGACGCCGACGATCCAGTTGAACTCGCGGGGCTTGCGGAAGGCGCCGGTGAAGAAGACCCGGGCCATGTGGACCGCGATCGATCCGAGGAAGATGTCGGCGGCCCAGTGGTGAGCCTGACGCATCAGGAGCCCCGACTTGACGTCGAAGGAGAGCCCGACCGTCGAGGCGTAGGCCTCCGAGACCCGCTCCCCCGCAGCGGCAGGTAGGAGCCGTGGTAGACGATCTCGTGGGCCGAGGGCACGAAGTAGAGCGACAGGAAGATCCCGGTCGCGATCAGCACGACGAAGGAGTACAGGGCGATCTCGCCCAACATGAACGACCAGTGGTCGGGGAAGATCTTGTCGAGGAAGGTGCGCCCGCCCTTGGCGATGCCGAGCCGATCATCGACCCACCGCAGCGAGGAATCGATCATGGCCGCTCCCAGAAGCCGGGTCCCACTGCCTGGTTGAACCCGCCCTTGGCCCGAAGATAGCCCTGTGCGTCGACCGTGATGGGCAGCTGCGGGAGCGGGCGGGGCGCGGGGCCGAACTCGGGCACCGCACCGGCGAGGACGTTGAAGATCGACTGGTGGCAGGGGCACACCAGCTGCTGGGTGAGGTGCTGGTACAGGCCCACCGGGCACCCGAGGTGGGTGCACATCTTCGAGTAGGCCACGTATCCCGCCACACCCCAGTTGGTATTGCCGGGCGGCTGGAGGACCTGGAGCGAGTTGGCCAGACGGATCAGGATGACCTGGTCCGGCGAGGAGCCCTCGAAGCCCTTCGGGAACACGGTCAGCACGCCGCCCACCTCGAGGTCGTCCTGCTTGACCTGGCGTCCGTCGACGGTGACCAGCGGTGAGCCGCTCTTCCAGTTCGTCTCGAACAGCACGCGGCCGGGTTTGGGCCCGAGCGACCGGAGGAGCGGGAAGACCAGGACCACACCGAGCACCGCCGAGCCGAGGCCGAACAGGCCGCCGAGTACCTTGCGGCGCTTCACCACCATGCCGCCGCGCTCGACGACGGCCGCGGTCATCGCATCGCGCTCGGCCTCGGTCGAGTGGAACTCGTGGCGCTCCTCGACGAAGGGTCCCTGGGGCATGAGGTACTTGCCCCAGGCGGTCACCCCGAACCCGAGCCCGAGCATGCCGATGCCCAACGTGATCGCCAGCCACTGGGTGTTGTTGCCGACCCAGTAGGCCACCCCGAACCCGGCGAGACCGAGGATGCCGACGGCCATCGCGCCTGCGGCGACCGCCTGGGCGCGTTCGGGGTACTTGGCGTAGGGCTGGAGATGGGGATCGTCGAGGGCTGCCGGTGGCAGCGGCTCGTGCGAAGTGCCGTCGCTCACGTGCGGTCTCCGATCCAGAAGCAGACCATCAGGAGGACCCCCACCCCGAGCAGCAGGCCGACGAAGCCCTCGCCCACCGGGCCGACGCCTCCGAGCCCGAACCCGCCCGGATTGGAGGGGTGCTGGATGACGCTGTGCACGTAGGAGGCGATGTCCCTCGCCTGGGTGTCGGTGATGTTGCCCGGAGCGAACACGGGCATGTTGCCCGGACCGGACCGGATGGCCTCGACGATCTGGGTGGTGGTCGCGAGGTGCAGGCTCGGCGCGTAGGCGCCGTCCATCAGCGCGTCACCGGCCCCGGTGATGGTGTGGCAGGCCGCGCAGTTGAGGGTGAACAGGGTGCTGCCGGACTCGAGGTCGGCGCCGTTGGTGTTGACGATGGGGACCTTGTTGCCGAGGCCCGGGGTGAGCGATTGCACCCACGCCGCGATCTCGAGGGTCTGCAGGCGGTCGAATTTCGGTGGCTTGCGGATCGCCTGGGCGCCGGTCACCGCGAGCGGCATCCTGCCGGTCGAGACCCAGAAGTCGACCGTGCCCGCGCCGAGGCCCTGGAGGTTGGGGGCCAGACCGGTCGAGCCGTCGGCCTCCTTGCCGTGGCAGCTGGAGCAGTTGGAGGCGAACAGGGCCTCGCCGGGAGCGATGTAGGACTGCGGGAGGTCGATGTACGTGATGCCCGACTGGTTGGACGGGGACGCGTACTTGGCAGCCGACGACGGGCTCGCCGGGGTGCTCGGTTTCCCGATGGTGGTCGGAGGAGACGGCGTGGTCAGGGTCGGAAGGGTGGTCGTCGGCGCCGACGAGGTGAGGGCCCGCGCCTGGCCCGGGGCGAATGCGAGCAACCCGGTGACGCCGACGCACACGACCAGCACCGCGGGTGCCAGATATCGAGCTTTACCGCTGAACAGACGGCGCATTCCCGTGTCGTACCTACTTGAGGAGGAAGAGACAGCTGTAGAGACCGATCCACACCACGTCGACGAAGTGCCAGTAGTAGCTGACGCCCTGGAACGTCGCCGTCTCGCCCGGATCACCCTTCGGACCCATCAGACGGCCGAGCAGGAAGAGCATCGCGACGAGCCCGAGGAAGACGTGCAGGCCGTGCAGACCCGACATGATGTAGAAGAGCGAGCCGTAGGCGGTGTGGGTCGGATTGGTCGCGGGATTGTGCGACAGGTCGATCCACTCGTAGAACTGGTTCGCGACGAAGAGGGCGCCGAGGACGAACGTCGCGCTGACGAAGATCTTGGCGCTGCGCCGGTTGCCGCGTTCTTGATCCCAGACCGCCTTTTGCATCGTGAAGCTCGACGACACCAGGATCAGAGTGAAGAATCCGGCCCGCAGGGTGTCGAGCTTGGTGCCGGTGGGCGGCCAGACGCTGGCGTGGGCTCTGATGGTGAAGAAAGCCGCGAACAGCGAGCTGAAGAACATGACCTCGGAGCCGAGCCAGATCATGACGCCGACCGCCAGCATCGACGGCCGGTCGGGACGGTGGCGCTGACGAGCAGACGCCCCCGGATCGACGGCGATGGCCTGGGTCACGGCCGTATTCTTAGTCGATGGATTCCGCCAGGGGCCAACTCACGGAACGGGCCGCGACGGCCCTTGTGAGAAGGGCGGATGCAGCCGTTCCGGTGCGCCCTTCGAGGGTCCTCGAGCCTGCCCTCCGCTCCTCCGCGAGAACCGCACCGGCCGCCCGCCGACGGAGCCTCTGAGGAACCGGGAGGCCCTCCTCGGTCGGCCGCCGACACGGCTCGTGTCCGGGCGGAGCCGGGGTCAGCCGGTTGCGGTGAGCGCCGCCGGAGGCGCCGACTCGTACACGACGGTCAGCCGCTGCGTGGGGCGGGTCGAGCGCGACGTAGAGGGTGCGCAGGCCGCGGGCCGTCTCGCCGGCGATGACACCGGGCTCGACCACCACCACGGAGTCGAACTCGAGGCCGTTGGCGTGCTCGGCCGCGAGCAGGATCAGCGGTTCGGTCAGGCTTCCGCCGCCCAGCTGGTCGGGATCCGCGACCTTCACACCTTCGGCGGCGAGCGCCTGCCGCAGCGAAGGGACGAGCGCGCCCGGCGCGAGGACCGCGACCCTGCCCTCGCCGGTCGCCGACAGCTCCTCGACGGCCACCTCTGCCACCCGTCGGCCGAGCGCGCCGGCGGCGGACGGCGCCCCCGGAGCGCCGACCGCGACCATCCGCGGCTCCACGCCGGTCCTCCGGACGGGGTGCGGCGGCTGCAACCCAGGGGCGGCAACCGACAGCACGCGACCCGCGACGACGAGCACCTCGGCCGGAGTGCGGTAGCTGACGGTCAGCTCGACCTCCCGCAGGGGCTTGCGCTTCGGAAGGTGCTCGGTGACCTCCGACCACGAGGCCGGAGCCGAAGGCGCGGTCGCCTGGGCGATGTCCCCGACCACCGTCATCGAGCCCGAGAGGGACCGGCGGGTGAGCATCCGCAGCTGCATCGGCGACAGGTCCTGCACCTCGTCCACGACGATGTGCCCGTACCGGGTCAGCGGGTCGTCACCGGTGCCGCTCCGCGGACCGAGCAGGTGACGCGCCTCGTCGACCAGCGCAGCATCGGCCGGCGTCCAGGGCACCTCCTCGAAGGAGGCGGACCGCCGCCGGTGGAGGAGGGCCTGCTCCTCGTCGTCGAGCACGCCCCGGCCGGCGGCGGCGATGAGCGGCCGGGCGCCGAACAGGTCGTGGAGCAGCTCGTGCGGCGACAGGCGCGGCCACATCCGGTCGAGGGCGACCGCGAGCTCGCGGACCCGTCGCACCTTCCGCGAGAAGTCCTCGAAATCGAACTCGTCGTCGGACGGATCGTCGATGTCGTCATAACCCGGGAAGGCGCTGACGTCGGTCGACGCGCCGACCCCGAGACGCTGCTGGCTCTGCCGAGCCCGGTCCGCGAGCACGCGGGTGACCGCCTGCTCCACCAATCGGCGCCTCGCGTTGTGGCTGCCCGGACGTCGCCGCGCCATCTCGACGATCTGGCGCGAGTCCTCGGCGGTGAGACGCAACACGAGCGCGCCGTAGGGAACGGCGACATCCTCCGCGAGCGCGCGCTGACGCGTCCGCACCGCGCGGGCGAGGAACGTCGCCATCCGCGGATCGCCCTTCAGGCGCTCGACCGCTGCAGGGCCGTCGTCGCGGATCCGGATCTCGGGGACGAGCCCCGACACCGTCGACAACGTGACGCCCGTCTCGCCGAGCGACGGCAGGACCTGGTCGATGTAGCGGAGGAACAACGGGTTCGGCCCGACCACGAGTACGCCCTGCCGCTCGAGCGGGAAGCGGTGCGTGTAGAGGAGGTACGCCGCACGGTGCAGCGCGACGGCGGTCTTGCCGGTTCCCGGGCCGCCCTGAACGACGAGCAGACCGCTCAGGGGTGCCCGGATGATCTCGTCCTGTTCGGCCTGGATCGTGGCGACGATGTCGGTCATCTGGCCGGATCTGGCCCGATCGAGCGCCGCGAGCAGGGCCGCCGGGCCGCCGATCGGGAGGTCCCCGACGATGAGCTCGCCTCCCACCGCCGACCCGTCCGCGGAAACGGCCCCGTTGCCGGACGGCGGACCGGGCCCGCCAGCCCCGAACCGCTCGTCCTCGACGCCGACCACCCGGCGGCCCTTCAACGCCAGATGCCGCCGGAGCACCAGGCCCTGAGGATCCCTGCCTGTGGCGCGGTAGAAGGGCTCGGCGACCGGCGCACGCCAGTCGACGACCAGCGGCTCGTGGTCGGCGTCGTGGATGGCGAGCCGCCCGATGTGGAAGACCTCGGTCCCGTTCGCGGCCGTGCTCGCCGTCCTCGATGGCCCGGTCGATCCGGCCGAAGGTCAACGCCTGGTCGCCGATGTCGAGCTGCTCCAACCTCGCCAGGCTGGTACGGACGATCACGTCGCGCTCGGTACGGGACTGGAACGTGCCGCCCTTGCCCATGTCGAGGACACCCTCGAGCATGGAGTTGGCGTCACCGCGCATGGCGTCGAGCCGCGCGTAGGCCGTGTCCACAAACTGCTGTTCGGCCTCTCGCTCCGAGTCCACCCCCGACCTCCGTTCGATCCCCTGCCCGCCCCTACTCCTCCACCCGGAACGGGGAAACCCTCGATTGTAGGCGCCAACGCGCCCGAACGCGGCGGGCGGCAGCCCCCGAAGGAGCCCGTCGGGCGGGCACCCAGGTCCCCCCCGGGCGTCGTCGGCCGACGAGGTTGCTCTTCTAGACTCTGCGCATGAGCGCACCCCGTCCTCGGCACCGGCCTCCCGGTCGGGGAAGAGGGTGCGCGACCGGCACCGAACGTGGGTGCTCGGCACACCGGCGTCGGAGGACTGCCGCGGCCCGAAGGCGTCGGCCGGTGTCTGCCGCGCCGCTTCGGGCAACCCGCTAGCCGGCGGGAGCGGGCGTGACCCGGACCGCCGGCCGATTCGACGAATCCCCGTTCATCCGGGCCTGCCGTCGGCAGCCGGTCGAGCGCGTGCCCGTGTGGTTCATGCGCCAGGCCGGCAGGTCGCTCCCCGAGTACCGGGCGGCCCGCGGGGAGGGGAGCATCCTCGAGGCGATCCGACGACCCGACCTGGTCGCCGCACTCACCCGCCAACCGGTCGACCGCTACGGGACCGACGCCGCCATCTTCTTCTCCGACATCATGGTCCCGGCCGCGGCCATCGGGTTCGGGGTCGAGGTCGCCCCCGGGACGGGACCCGTCGTCGCCGAACCCTTCCGCTCCAAAGCGGACCTCGCCAGGCTCCGCCCGCTCGAGCCCGAGATCGACACGCCCTACGTGGTCGAGGCGGTGCGGGCTTTGGCCGACGAGCTCCGGGTTCCGCTGATCGGCTTCGCCGGCGGTCCCTTCACCGTGGCGAGCTACCTGGTCGAGGGTGGCCCCTCGAAGGACTACGCCGCGGTGAAGTCTCTCATGCTCGCCGAGCCCGTCCTCTGGCGCGAGCTGGTGTCCCAGCTCGTCGACATCGCGGTGGTCTCGCTGCGCTCCCAGCTCGATGCGGGCGCGTCCGCGGTGCAGGTGTTCGACTCGTGGGCCGGCATCCTCTCCCCCCGGCACTACCGCGAACTGGTACTGCCGGCCACCCGCCGCCTCTTCGCCGAGCTGACCGACAGCCACCCCGACGTCCCGCGGGTGCTCTTCGGGGTCGGCACCGGAGAGCTCCTCGGCGCGATGGCCACCTCGGGGTGCACGGTCCTCGGCGTCGACTGGCGCGTCCCGATCGACGAGGCCCGTCGACGCGCCGGCACTGCGCTGGCGGTCCAGGGGAACCTCGACCCGACGCTCTGCCTGAACGAGTGGCCGGTCGTCGAGGAGGAGACCCGGGAGGTCCTTCGCTCGGCCGGATCCGATCCGGGCTACGTGTTCAACCTCGGGCACGGTGTCCTTCCTGCGACGGACCCGGCGATCCTCGAGCGCGTCGTCGAACTCGTCCACGCCGAGGGCCGGGCCGGCGTGGTGGGAGCGTGACGGTTCGGTCCCGAGCGCCGGTCGGCGTGGTGGTCATGGCGCACGGCACCCCGGCGAGTCCCGAGGACATCGCGGCCTTCTACACCTCGATCCGCCGGGGGCGCCCCCCTCCACCCGAGCTGCTCGCCGAGCTCGAAGGCCGCTACCGCGCGATCGGTGGCACCTCGCCTCTGGCCGAGCGGACCCGCGCACAGGTCGAGGGGCTCGCCACCGCGCTCGAGGCCGCGGAACCGGGCCGCTTCCGGGTCTGCTTCGGTGCGAAGCACAGGACCCCTTCCATCGAGGACGCGGTCGCGGACCTCCTGCGAGGCGGGGTCGACCACATCGTCGCGATCGTCCTCACCCCGCACCACTCGTCGGCCGGTTCCGCCGAGTACGTGGCACGCGCCTCGGCCGCGATCGCCCGGTCACCGCGGCCGGTCGAGCTGACCACCGTCGGATCGTGGCACCGTGCCGATGGCCTCGCCGCCCTGCTCGCCGAACGCACGGCCGACGCGCTCGCGTCGATACCCGCGGCGGCGGAGGCACCCGACCGGCTCGCGGGCAGGACCGCGCTGTTCTTCACCGCTCACAGCGTTCCGCTCCGATCGCTGACCGAGGACGACCCCTATCCCCGCCAGGTCGCCGAGTCGGCGAGCGACGTGGTCGAGCTGCTCGATCCGGCGCAGCGAGCGCGCCTGTCGTGGGGGGTTGCCTGGCAGAGCGCGGGGCGGACGGCCGATCCCTGGCTCGGCCCCGACCTGCTCGCGGAGATCGCTCGCGCGGCGGGCGAACAGGCGACGTCGGTCGTCGTCTGCCCGGTGGGCTTCGTCTCGGACCACCTCGAGATCCTCTACGACCTCGACATCGAGGCGGCAGATGCCGCCCGTGCCGCGGGTGTGGCGTTCGCCCGTACCGCCTCGCTCAACGACGACCCCCGTTTCGTCGGGGTGCTCGCACGCGTCGTGCAGGAGGCCGCACGGTGAGCACGCCGGAAGACGACGAACGGCCGACCTCGACCCGGCCCGGACCGGCGGGGAACGGACGGCATTCGGAGGACCCGCCGACCATCGCGGTCATCGGGGGCGGCATCGCGGGGCTCGCCGCGGCATGGGAGCTCGTCGGGCGCCCGACCGGCGCGCCGGCGCCCTCGGTCGTCGTGCTCGAGGCCTCGGCGCGGCCCGGCGGCAAGCTCCGGTCCTCCGAATTCGCGGGACGGACCGTCGACCTCGCCGCCGACGCGTTCCTCGCCCGCCGGCCCGAGGCGACCGAGCTCTGCGACGAGCTCGGGCTCGGCGAGGAGCTCGTCCCCGTCGGGCGCGTCGGGAGCGTCGCTGTGGGCACGGGACCGGCTCCGGGCGATGCCCGCGGGTACCGTGCTCGGCGTCCCGACACGGTGGTGGCCGCTCGTCCGGTCGGGAATCCTCGGACCGCTCGAGTCGCTCCGGGTCGCCGGCGACCTGGTGCGGCCGCACGCAGCGGCGCGAACGGTCACCGGAGACCGTGCCGTCGGCGAGCTGGTCGGCGCGCGCCTCGGGCGACCCGTCGTCGAACGACTCGTCGATCCGCTCATCGGCGGCATCCACGCGGGAGACGTCGACGAGATGAGCACCGCCGCCACCTTCCCGCTGCTGCTCGCCGCCGATCAGCAGCCCGGCAGTCTCATGCGGCGGCTGGGTCGACTCCCTCCGCGGGGCTCGGACGGCGAGGGAGACCCGGACGCGCCGGCCTTCTGGTCGCTCCGACACTCGACGGCCGACCTCGTGTCCCGCCTCACCGAGGCACTCGAGCGCCTGGGCGTCACGTGCCGGACCGCGACCACGGTCGAGGCGTTGACGGCAACGCGGCCGGTGACCCTCACGGCGCCACAGCCCGGGGCGCGCCGATGGACACTGGAGCTCTCCGGAGCCGGCGGCGGACCGGCCCGCAACGGCCGGTCGGCCCGGAACGCGGCCCGGAACGCGGCCCGGAACGCGGCCCGGAACGGGCCCGGAACGCGGCCCGGAGCCGACTCGAGGTCGACGGGGTCGTCCTCGCGGTCCCTTCCGACGAGGCAGGACGGCTGCTCGCCCCGCACGCGCCTACGGCGGCGCGCTTCCTCGCCGGGATCGAGCACTCCTCGGTCGCGGTGGTGACCTTCTCCGTCCCCGAAGACGCCGTCGGTGCCGAGCTCCGGGGCACCGGCTTCCTCGTCCCCCGCGGATCGGCGATCGACGGACGGCCGGCACTGCTCACCGCCTGCACGTACCTGTCGCGGAAGTGGCCGCACCTGGCCCGCGACGGCGACGAGCTGATCCGGGTCTCGGCGGGACGGACCCGAGACGTGCGGCACTCCGAGCTCGACGACGACGAGCTCGCCGCGACCCTGTTCGGCGAGCTCGCCACGATCCTCGATGTCCGCGGCGCGCCGGGTGAGCAACGTGTGACCCGATGGGACCGCGCGTTTCCCCAGTACCGGGTGGGACATCTCGTGCAGGTCGCCGCGGTGGAGCAGGCGGTGAGCAGACTCGGCGCGGTGGCGTTCGCGGGATCCACGTACCGCGGCGTCGGCATCCCCGCGTGCATCGCGAGCCGGACGTCGGGCCGCCCGGGCGGTCGCCGACGCGTTGGCGACCGGACCGGACGCGGACGAGAGTGCGCGACGTGAGGGGGCGCGGTGACCGGCGCACCGCCACCGGGACGGCCGAGCGGGACCGGCACCGTGGCCGGGAGCGGGGCCGGGGGCGGGGCCGGAGCAGCCGGCGATTCCGGCATCGGCGTCCGCGGGACCGGACCGGGAGCCGGCTCCCCGGCGAGCCACCTCGGATCCCACGTCGGGAGGCACGAGGTGGGATCCGAGCCGCGCTGGCGGCCGTCGCGGATCCGGATGACCCATCGGCTCGGAGGTCGGGTCGCGCCGCGCCGCGGGAGGGTGGCGGTGCCGGCGATCGCCGCCGGTGTCGGGCTGGCCCTCTCGCTTCCACCGTTCGGGTGGTGGATCCTCGCCTTCCCCGCCGCCGGGCTGTTGTGGTGGCGCCTCGCCGGGCTGCGGCCCCGGACAAGGGCCTGGGCGGGCTGGCTCGCGGGACTCGGGTGTTACCTGCCCGGCCTCGCGTTCGTCCGCACGTTCACCCTGGCCGGTGCGCTGGCGCTCATCGCCGTCGAGGCCTGTTTCATGGCCGTGGCCTGCCTCGCCGTCCCGGCCGGACCGGTGGCGGCCCGGGCCTTCGCCTTCCCTGGCGCGCAGGTCCTCGCCGAGGCCCTCCGGATGCGCTGGCCCTTCGGCGGGCTCCCGCTCGGTGGTGTCTTCCTCGGCCAGGCGGGCGGTCCGCTCCTCGGCGTCGCGCGGATCGGTGGTCCGCTCGCCCTCACCGCGGTGGTCTACGTCGGAGGTGTCGGAGCGGGTGCGCTCGGCACCGCCGTCGCCCGGACGCTCCGCGACGGGTCCCGCGTGCGCGCGTTCGCCCGCGCCGAGGCACGCGGGGACCGGATGCCGAACGACCGGAGGGCCGAGCGCGTCGCCTTGCTCTCCGGTGCTGCTGCGGGCAGCGGGGGTCTCGTGGTCGCGGCAGCCGTCTCGATGGTGGCGGTCGCCGTGTTGGCGGTCGCGGGCGCCCACGCTCCCGATGGCGGCCCCTCGAAGGGAACGGTCGACGCGGCCGCCGTCCAAGGTGGCGGCGCACGCGGATTCGGCGCCTCCCAGACCCATCCTGCACAGGTGCTCGCCGCGCAGAACGCGGCCACCGATCGCATCCAGGCCCTCGACGGCGGGCATGCGCCGTCGCTGGTGCTCTGGCCGGAGGACGTCGTCGCGCTCGACGTGCCGCTTGCGGAGTCGCCGGAGGAGGGAGCGCTGTCGGCGCTCGCGAAATCGCTCCACACGACGCTCGTGGTCGGTGTCACCGAGACCGTGTCGACGACCGCCTTTCGCAACGAGGTGGTGGCATGGGGCCCGGACGGGACGCTCGTCGCCCACTACGAGAAGGTGCACCGGGTGCCCTTCGGCGAGTACGTCCCCTTCCGTGGGTTCTTCGCCCACTTCGCCAGCCTCTCGGCCGTGCCACTCGACGCGATCCCCGGCACGGGAACCGGCCTGCTGCCGACCCCCGCGGCCCCACTCGGCGCGATGGTCTCCTACGAGGTCTTCTACGCCGATCGCGGCCGGTCCGCGGTGCGGGCCGGTGCGCAGCTGCTGATCGTTCCCACCAATACCGCCTCCTACTCGACGAGCCAGGTCCCCACGCAAGAGCTCGCCGCGGCCACCGTGCAGGCGGTCGAACAGGGCCGTGACCTGCTCCAGGCCGCACCGACCGGCTTCAGCTCGGCGATCACCAACCGAGGGGTCGTGGAGCGTCGCTCGACCCTCGGCGCCCGCCAGGTGGTCTTCGCGACGCTCGCACGGCGGGACGGCACCACCCTGTATGTCCGCGACGGCGACCTCCCCGTCGTCCTCGTGGCCGGAGCCGCGCTGCTGGCGGGCTGGCTGCTCGCTGCCCGGCGGCGCCGCAGCATCACGGGCGGGGGTGTCTGAGCGCGCGCCCTACTGGTAGTAGCCCGAGTGGATGTAGACGCACGGGATGCCCTCGGCGTGGAACATCGCGAAGTTGTGCGGGTCGTCCTCGAACGCCAGGAGCAACTCGAACCCGAACGCGCGCAGCTCCTCGACCGCGTCCTGCTTGAAGCGGGTCACCTGCGCGTAGTCGCCCCGCGCCCGCATGACCAGTAGGTCCCAGCGCAGCCCGTAGCGCTCCAGCCACGCGAGGGTCTGGGGCTGGACGCGGATCGGGCGTCCGGTGAGCAGGACGACCTGCAGCCGCTGGTCGAGCAGCTCGAGCACCCGCGCCAGCTCCTCGATGACCGGATCGTCGCCGCACGCGTCGAAGAACCGGTCCCAGTCGCGCCGGCCGCGCTCGAGAAAGTGCTGGCGGCCCACCGCGTCGGACAGCACGCCGTCGACGTCGAAGACGACCGCCTCACGAGGGCGGTCGATCGGCGCTCCGTGCCACGCCCAGTTGGCAGGGCCCCGCTTCCCGCTCACTCTTCGGTCGGCGAGTCCGCGGCGAGCCGGCGGATCTCCTCCACGACGGCCGGATCGGCCAGGGTGGTGGTGTCGCCGAGCATCCGACCCTCGGCGACGTCGCGGAGCAGCCGGCGCATGATCTTCCCGCTCCGCGTCTTCGGCAGCTCGTCGGTGAACACGACCGTCTTCGGGCGCGCGATGGGTCCGATCTTGTCGGCCACGTGGAGACGGAGCTCGTGCCCCCGGTCCTCGCTCGCAGCCCCCGCCTCGACCCGCAGTGTCACGAACGCGACGATCGCCTGGCCCGAGGTCGGGTCGTAGGCGCCGACCACCGCCGACTCGGCGACGGCGGGGTGGGCGACCAGCGCGGACTCCACCTCGGTGGTCGAGATCCGGTGGCCCGAGACGTTCATCACGTCGTCGACACGTCCGAGCAGCCAGAGGTAGCCGTCGTCGTCGATCTTCGCGCCGTCTCCTGCGAAGTACCGTCCCTCGAACCGGCTCCAGTAGGTGTCGCGGTACCGCTCCGGGTCCCCGTAGATGCCGCGCAGCATCGACGGCCAGGGCCGGGTCAGGGTGAGATAGCCGCCGCCCCGCTCGACCGGGTTGCCGACGTCGTCGACCACTTCCGCGGCGATGCCCGGCAACGGGAAGGTCGCCGAACCCGGCTTGGTGGCCGTGATGCCCGGAAGGGGCGCGATCATGATGGCGCCCGTCTCGGTCTGCCACCAGGTGTCGACGACCGGGCACCGCCCTCCGCCGATGTGGGTCGAGTACCACATCCACGCCTCCGGGTTGATCGGCTCGCCCACCGAGCCGAGAACCCGCAGCGAGGTCAGATCGTGGCGGCCCGGAGCGTCGGTCCCCCATTTCATGAAGGTCCGGATCGCGGTCGGGGCGGTGTAGAGGATCGTCACGCCGTAACGCTCGATGATCGACCACCACCGGTCGCGGTCGGGGAAGTCCGGCGTCCCCTCGTAGATCACCGAGGTGGCACCGTTCGCCAGGGGTCCGTAGACGATGTAGCTGTGACCGGTGACCCAGCCGATGTCGGCGGCGCACCAGTACACGTCCCGATCGGGGTGCAGGTCGAACACGGCCTTGTGGGTGAACGCCACCTGCGTCAGGTAGCCGCCCGTCGTATGCATGATCCCCTTCGGTGCGGCGGTCGTCCCCGAGGTGTAGAGGAGGAACAGCAGGTCTTCCGAGTCCATGTGCTCCGGCACGCACTCGTCGGAGGGGGCGCCACCGGCTGCTGCATCCGCTCCGCTCAGCAGCTCGTGCCAGAAGTGGTCGCGGCCGGGAGTCATCGACGCGGCACCGGATTCCCGCCCGTCGCCGATCCGTTGCGCCACGATCACGTGCTCGACGCACGGGGTCTCCGCGACCGCGACGTCGACGTTGGCCTTGAGAGGGACCGGCGAGCCTCGCCGCCAGCCCCCGTCGGCGGTGACCACGACCTTGGCCTCCGCGTCGAGGATGCGGTCGCGGAGCGCGTCCGACGAGAACCCGCCGAAGACGACCGAATGGACCGCACCGATGCGAGTGCAGGCCAGCATCGCCACCGGCAGCTCCGGGATCATCGGCATGTAGACGGCGACGCGGTCGCCGCGATGGACGCCGAGCCCGCGCAGCACGTTGCCGAACCGTGCGACCTCGGCCAGCAGCTCGCCGTAGGAGATGGTGCGGGTGTCGCCGGGCTCCCCCTCCCAGTGGTACGCGACCTTGTCGCCATGGCCGGCTGCGACATGCCGGTCGAGGCAGTTGTAGGAGACGTTGAGCGTGCCGCCTTCGAACCAGCGGGCGAAGGGCAGGTCCCAGTCGAGCACCCGGTCCCAGGCTCGGAACCAGTCGAGCGCGCCCGCCTGCTCGGCCCAGAACCCCTCCCAGTCGGCTTCGGCACGGTCGTAGACGGTCGGGGTCGCCGAGCACGGCCTGGGCACGGAATTCCTCGGTCGGAGGGAACAGCCGGTCCTCGGACAGGTAGTCCTCGATCGTGGCCTCGTCGGCCTGACGAACCCTGGTGGGCGGGTCGTGGTCAACGTCGTCGGGCATCGCTCCCCCATGCGCCGACGGGCTGCCGATGGCGCTCCGACCTGGTGCGACCGAGCCTGCCGACGGCGTCACTCTACGATGGAGGCGCCGTGAACGTCACCGTCCCACCGCCGAAGGGAGTGGACCCCGGAACCCGGTGGACCGGGAGCGCCCTCGTCCCCGAGCCCGGCGGCACCCCGGTCGAGGTCCCGCTCGGATGGCGGGTCATGGTCGTGAGCGACCTGCTGCTCACCCCGACGGCGACGCCGTCGAGCTCTGCCGTCGCCGTCGAGCTCGCGCGACGCGCTCGACGCATGGGACGGACCCGGCGTCCTCGTCATCGCCGGCAACCTCTTCGACCTCACCGACACCGCGCGCCGCTCTCTCCGACGCGCGCCGCTCGCTCGACGCGCATCCCGACCTGCGGGACGCGCTCGGCCGCTTCCTCGCCCCGGATCAGCGCAGGGTCGTCCGTCAGTGCGGGACCCACGAGCCCGGCTACGCCCGCGATCCCGCCGTGGTCGCCGCCTTCGCAGAACTCGGGGTCGAGCAGCTCGGCGCCGTCGACCTCCGCGTCCACACCGCATCGGGCACCCGGGTGGTCCGCGTCGAGCCGGGCGAGCACGCCTACGCCGCCGGTTGCGAGGGAGTCGAGTCCCGCTACGACCCTGTGCCCGACACCAAGCCCGGCGTGGTCGGTGCGTCGCCCGCAGGCCTCGGGTGGCGCCATCTCGCCGTTCGCTCCACCGAGGACGCACCGTGGCTGGTCGGGCTCAACCGGCTGAGCGATCCGTCGACGCTGACCCGGTTCGTCGTGTCGCGCACCCTCTACCGGCGGCTCGGTCGCTTCGCCTGGTGGCTGCTGGTGCCCTTCGCTGTGGCCGGCCTGCTCCGGATCGCGGTGACCCCGTGGGTCCTCGGGCATCTCGGCACCGGCCTGCCCGCCGAAGCGATCCGCCACGCCCACCAGGCCGACCTCGTCGACCAGATCGCCGTCGCCTCGCTGGTCGCGTTCGTCGTGCTCGGTGTGCTGGCGCTCGTCCTCGGCCTGCTCAGCCGGCAGATGTGGTCCATCCTCGGTGGCGACGCGTCTCGATGCCGTGCAGACCGAATCCGGCGCCAACGACACGGCCCGCGATCTCGGTCGGCACCTGGTGGCGACGCGGGTATGCCGGGCTGGTCACCGCGGCGACGTTCCAATCGGAGCTGACCAACCTCGGGCTCGGCTTCTACGCGAACGTCGGCGCGACAGCCGAGGTGGTGGACGAGCACCGCGGGCGGTTCGGGCTGCCACCGGTGTTCGTGCACAGCCGGCGGGTGAGCTGGGTGGAGCTGGAGGCGGGTGCCGAGCTGCACGTCCGCTTGCTCCTCGCCCGTGACGAGCTGGCATCCCCGAGCACGCTCGAGCAGCTCGCCACCAAGGGACGCCGGCCGGGCAGCCTCCACCCCGTCGTCGTCGCCTCCTATCCCGCCGGCGGCTCGTGGCCGCCGCCGCCGGACCTCAGCCAGATCCATCGCCGGACCCGTCGGATCCGCCGGCTGGCGGCCGCAGCGATCCTCTTCACCGGCATCATCGACCTGCTCGACGCGGTCACTCCGCCGATCCGGTCGCGTCTCCAATTCGTCACCGACTACATGCCGCTACGGGCGAGCGTGGCCGCCGAGCGCGGTGATCGCCGTCGCGGGCGTCGCGCTGCTCGCGCTCGGCCGCGGAGTGCTCCGCGGCCAGCGCAGGGCCTGGCGGGTCGCGGTGGTCCTGCTGTCGGCCACGACCGTGCTCCACCTCGCCGCGGGTGGCGACTTCGAGGAATCGCTGCTCGCGATCGTGGTGTTGGTCCTGCTGGTCACCGGCCGGAAGGAATTCCAGGCGGCGTCGGACTCCCCGTCACTCCGATCGGCGCTGGTGATGCTCGTCGCGGGCGTGGTCGGCATCACCCTGGTGACGACCGCCTCGATCGAGCTCTTCACCCATCTCGGTCACCACCAACATCCCCACATCGCCTGGGGCACCGCGTTCGCCGCGGTCTCCGAGCGCCTGCTCGGCTTCCGGTCGGCGGCCCTGCCCACCGCGGATGGACCGGTTCCTCGCCCCGGTCCTCCTCGCCGATCGGGCTGACCCTGGCCGCGCTCGTCCTCTACCTCTTCACCCGCCCGGTGGTCGACCGCCGACTCACCTCGGGCCGCGCCGCGGAATTCCGTGCCCGCGACATCGTCCGCCGGCACGGCGCCTCGACGCTCGACTACTTCGCGCTCCGTTCGGACAAGCGGTGGTTCTTCCACCGAGACACCCTGGTCGCCTACGCGGTCTACGGCGGTGTCTGTCTCATCTCGCCGGACCCGATCGGCCCCCCGGAAGACCGCGCCCAGGCCTGGAGCGCGTTCCGGCGCTTCGCGGACAGCCACGGGTGGGTCACCGCGGTGATGGGCGCGGGCGAGGAGTGGCTGCCGTTCTACCGCGACGCGGGGATGCACCACATCTACCTGGGCGACGAGGCCGTCGTGCAGGTGCAGTCCTTCTCGCTGGCGGGCGGCCACATGAAGGGGCTCCGCCAGGCGCACAACCGCATCAAGAAGTACGGCTACACCGTCACCTTCCACGATCCGGGCCGGATCACGCCCGCGTTGATCGACGAGCTCACCGCGCTGATGCAGCTGAGCCGGCAGGGCGAGCACGAGCGCGGGTTCTCGATGATGCTCGGGCGGATCTTCGACCCGCGCGGACTCCGGCCTGCTGCTCACCGTGGTGCGCGGACCCGACGGCAGGGCGGCCGCCATGTGCCAGTTCGTGCCAGCACCGGGAATCCATGGCTATCTCGCTCGACCTCATGCGCCGCGATCCCGCCGACCACCCGAACGGCCTGGTCGACTTCGCGCTCTGCTCGACGATCGAACACCTCCGGGCCGAGGGCTACGGGGGTCTGAGCCTCAACTTCGCGGCACTGCGCTCGACGCTTTCGGGTGACAAGGGGGACGGAACGGTCCAGCGCGCCGAGCGCTGGGTCCTCAAGCGGCTGTCGAACTTCGCCCAGATCGAGTCGCTCTGGAGGTTCAACGCCAAGTACGACCCCGAGTGGCTGCCACGCTACGTCGTCATCGACACCGCGGAGCACCTCGTCCCGATCGTGCTCGCGGTCGTGCGCGCCGAGTCGTTGTGGGAGATCCCGGTTCTCGGCCGACTGCTCGCAGCCGGTGCCGAGAAGCGCATGCTCGCGGCACAGAGCGAGACCGAGGCGTTCCTCGCGTCGTCGATCGATCGGGTCGTGAACGGGCAAGCGCCCGAACGGAGCGGCCCGCCCGGCGAGGGCGCGTTCCGCGTCGTAGCGCCGGCCCCGGGGGCCGCCGACCCGGCTAGGAACCCGGGCGCGGCAATCCGATCGGGTTCGGGAACGGGAGGGCCCCGGCCTCGACGACCGATGTGGCGACCCGGCCCAGCATGTCCGCCAGCAGGGCCTGTTCGTCGGCGTGCAGCACCTCGAAGGCGGGAGCCGCCAACCGGTCGGTGGTCGCCTCGACGGCGCGGCGCAGCTCGAGTCCGACCTCGGTGGCCGACCCGGCGTCGAGGAGGCCCCGCGCCGCCAACCGGCCGATCGCCGTCGTTCCACGATTCACTCGACCAGCCGCGGTTCAGGCGGAACACCTCGCCGTCGACGCCTTCGGTGCGCGAGAAGAGGACGAGCGCCTCGCAACCGTCGAGTCCGGCCGCGGTCAGTGCCGCGACGTGCCCGTCGCCCCGGTGCTCGCGAAGGCTGGTGCAGCACTGCCAGAGGGCCTCGACGGGATCGCCCGGTGTGGGAAGTTCGCGGTTGGCGGCGAACAGGGTCCGACCGGAGGGATCGGCGTGCTCGACGACCCGTCGGAGCAGCGGCACCGCGGCTGCGGCGAGGGGCTCGACACCGGCACAGGCGGCGCGGAGCGCCCGGGCGGCGCCCTCGCGGCGCGCCTGCTCGACCGAAGAGGGCGTGGCGAAGGACCATGCGTCGGGGATCGCCCGCCGGATCATCGAGTCCTCGAAATTGAAGAACAGCGCTTGCACCGTTCCCGGCCCGACCGCACCGAGCGGGGACGACCGGCCGGCGAAGTAACCCATCCAGAAGCCGCGGAGCCCGCTGGCGGCGAGGCGGTCGCGGCAGACCTCGTCGAAATAGACGACGGCGTGCACCGGCTCGATGCGCTGCCACCATGCCCTGGCCACGGACGACCCAGGCGCTCCGCCCCGGTCGGCGTGGAGGAAGTCGCCGGTCCGCCGACCGTTCACGCCCGGGCGGCCCCCGACGTCCCACCGGTCTCGGACCCGCTCGGTGGAACCGGCGCCGCACGTGCCCAGACTCCGATCAGGCCGATCGCTGCGAGCCCGAGCAGGACCACGACGACCGCGACCAGCACGGTCGGATTGCTCCAGATCACCAGGATCGCCAGCGCGACCGCGAGCGCGGTCCACTGGAGGCCCTTGCGGTGTGCCACCACGAAGCCGTGGGCGGGGCCGGACGTCAGCCATCTCGGCCACGCCCGGCCTGCCAAAAACGCCCGGACCCTGGCATTGCCCGCGAGGAACCCCGCCCAGCGCGACCAGTGCGGCGACGATGAGCACGACGCGGACGGTGTCGAGCAACGGTGCCGAGACGGTGTCGATCACCGCGGTCGTCGCCGGCTTCGACCGTGACGGGCCGAGCGACGCGAACGTACTGGTTCTTCCCGACCGCGGCGAGGATGAGGATCAGGGCCATCGAGACCGCGAGGCCGAGCGCAGCCCGCACGAGCCCGCGACGCCGGTTGCGCGTCAACAGGACCGCGCCGGCGAACAGGAGAAGGGCGAGGATGGGCAGGAGGACCACCAGGTGATTGAAGAAGCGGATCGCCCCCTGGAGGCGCTTCAGCTGACTCGACTCGAAGAGGACCATGGTCGGTCCCTTTTTGGTGGAGACCTTGTCGAAGACGGTGATGCCCTTGGCGTCGAGCGCCTTCTTCGCCTGTGCCTCCACCTTGCTCAGGTCGACGGTGATCGCTCCGTTGCTCGACGCTGAAGGCCCCCTGCTGCTGCCCGGTCAACAGGTTGACCACCTGCGCATGGGCGGCGCGGTTCGCTCCGACCCAGATCTTCTGGAAGGCCGGGGACTGGACGAACTTCAAGACGATCTGATCCGCCGCGCTCTGCACCCCCGAGGTGACCGGCCCTGCGATGAACGACGCCCTCGGGGGCAGCGCCTGTTTCACCTGCTGTTCGAGGTTGGTCCTCGCGACGAGCTGGGTGCTCACCCGGTGTGCGACCGCGGCCTGGATGTCCGGATTGCTCGCCAGCGGGGCGACCGTGCTGACGTAGGTGTCGGTGTTGAGGGCCTCGTTGCGGATGAAGGCGGCGAAGACCGAGATCACCGCGAGCAGACAGGCGAGAACGACGAGCACCCAGGAGAAGGCTCGTCGCACCCGGTGCCGGTTCACGCGCTCGGTGGGGGGCGCTGCCGACTCGTCGTCGAGAGCGGACTGCTGCCCGCGAGCAGGGTCGGACGACGTGCCCGCTCCCACCTCTTCGCTGGTCACGGGTGCCCCCCTTCGCTGGTTACGGGCGCCACTGTACTGGGGCCGCGAGAGCCGGGGTCACGACGACGGACCGTCGTCGGACGCGGAGCTGGACGCGCAGGTGGCCATCCCCATCGGGACGGCCACCTGCCACGTCATGTCCTCAGCGACTCGGCTCAGCCGAGCAGCTTGGCCTTCTGAGCCTCGAACTCGGCATCGGTGATGACACCCTTTGCCTTGAGGTCGGCGAGCTTCGACAGCTCTTCGGCACTCGACGAACCCGAGCCGCTTGCGGCCTTCCGGACGTAGTCGTCGAAGGCCTTCTGCTGCTGCCGGGCTTGGGCCTCGGCGCGCTCGTGCATGCTCCCGCCCCTCGCGACGAGGTAGACGAGCACGCCGATGAGCGGAAGGATGATCACGAAGATCACCCACAGCGCCTTCGCCAGACCACCCATGTCGGGGCTCCGGAAGATGTCCATGAAGACGATGATGAGGAGCCAGATCCAGATGAAGAATGCGAACAGCTCGAGCATCGTCCACAAGATGTCGAGCAACGGATAGGTGTACGCAAGCATGATTCTCAACCGCCCTTTCGTGTCGGTCCCACTGGCAACATAGTTTGCCCGACAAGCATCCCGGTGCATATCTCGAGTCCGAGGTCGCCAACGCTGCGGATCGGGTGGGTGATCTGTTCCGACGGAGTCGTGGGTCGGACGGAATGCGGTTCGGACGGAATCGTGCCGGTCGGACGGAATCGTGCCGGTCGGACGGAATCGTGCCGGTCGGACGGAATCGTGCCGGTCGGACCCATTGTGGTCGGGGGCGAGCGGGTCGGAAGGAGAGTGCGGCTCGGGAACGCCGGGCGCGGCCGCTCCGGGCTCGTCTCGGCACCGGCCCCGGATCCCCCGTTCGCTCCGGTGACCACCTAGTGTCCTCTGGCGACAGGGCACCCGGTGGTGTCCAGCGACGGAACGGCACCTGGGACGAAGGGGACCACATGACTGCTCGAGAGACCGCCTCGAGAGGGCGGCTGCGTACCGCAGCGCCCTGCAGCCTCGTGCGGTTGCCGAGCACCCTGGTCGGGCGCTTCGGGCGCCTCCGGGCCGGGACCCCATGACCGCCGCGGGGCCGGGCGACGGCCCACGGTCCGAGGCGACCGTCGCGGAGCCTTCTCCGTCCCCTGATCCCGCCGCCGGGGCCGCCCCGCCGGCCCAAGATCCACTTTCGCTCCTCCGGACCCGGAGCTACGTGGTGCTGCTCGCCCTCGCCGGGCTGATCGGAGTGCCGGTCTCGGCTGCGGCGTACGGCTTCCTCAAGCTGGTCGCGTGGTTGCAGAACGCCTTCTTCACCTCCCTGCCCAAGGAGATCGGCTTCCAGGGGACGCCCGTGTGGTGGCCGCTCCCCCTCCTCGCGCTGGCAGGTGTGCTCATCGGACCGACCATCCGCTACCTGCCCGGGCGGGGCGGGCACTCCCCGGCCGACGGGTTCCAGGCTGGCGGAACGCCGGAGATCGCCGCCCTCCCGGGCATCGCGCTGGCGGCCCTGATCACCCTCGCCCTCGGCGTGGTCCTCGGCCCCGAGGCACCTCTGATCGCCATCGGTGGCTGCCTGGGTGCGATCGCCGTACGGCTCGCCAAACGCGACGCACCGCCCACTGCGATGATCGTGATCGCCTCGGCCGGCAGCTTCGCCGCGATCTCCACCCTGCTCGGATCGCCCATCGTCGGCGCATTCTTGCTGATGGAGGCCGCCGGACTCGGTGGCCCGATGCTCGGCGTCATCCTGGTCCCCGGGCTCCTCGCCGCGGGTATCGGCTCGCTCATCTTCATCGGTCTCGACTCGCTCACCGGGTTCGGTACGTTCTCTCTCGCCATCCCGGGACTGCCACCGTTCTCACATCCCAACGGCGTGATGTTCCTCTGGGCCGTCGCCTTCGCTCTGGTCGCCGCGTTGGCAGGCACCGGCATCCGCCTCACCGCGCTCGTCATCCGGCCCTACATCGACGCTCGCCTTCTCGTCCTGGCCCCACTCGTCGGACTGGCTGTGGCCGGGCTCGCAATCGGCTTTGCAGAGGCGACCGGACGGGGCACGTCCATCGTGCTCTTCTCGGGCCAGACCGCGTTGCCCGAGCTGGTCCAGCACGCGGCGACCTGGACCGTCGGCGCGCTGGTGCTGCTGGCCGTCTGCAAAAGCATCGCCTACGCCCTCTCGCTCTCGACGTTCCGCGGTGGGCCCATCTTCCCGGCGATGTTCATCGGAGCCGCGGGGGGCATCGCGGCATCGCATCTGCCGGGGCTCAGCCTCGTGCCCGCTCTCGCGATGGGCATCGGCGCGATGTCCACGATCATGCTACGCCTCCCGTTCACCTCGACGTTGCTCGCGACGCTGCTCCTCGCGCACGATGCCGTCGGGGTCACGCCGCTGGTGATCGTGGCCGTGGTCGTGACCTACGTGGTGACCGCCTGGTTGCCACAGGCTCCGACGCGTGCCGACCGGCAGGACGCGGGTGCAGCACCGGTCGGGCCTCCGGCCACGGGAACGCCCTCGCCGACCCTCAGCAGGCCCGACGCACCGGACATCGCACCAGCCCGTGGGTGAAGGGAGCGCCGGTGGCGGACGTCACGAACCAGGTGGGCCCGCCGGGGCAGGATGCGAAGTCGAGGCCCGGTGCCGATACTCGACCTGATCCTGATCGGCCTCGCGGTGACCCTCGAGCCGCTGCCGATCACCGCATTCATCCTCGTGCTGCTGACCGATCGCGGACCGGTCAAGGGTGCGGGCTACATCCTCGGGTGGCTGGTCTCGCTGGTGGTGGTGATCGCCGGCGTCGTCCTCCTGACCGGTGGCAAGCCGCCCGCACCCCACACCTCCCCGACGACGGCGGTGCTCGCGATCAAGGCCGCGGCCGGCGCGCTCCTGATCGGCATCGGCCTCCGGCAGCGCCGGTTGGCGGGACGCCCGCGGAAGCCTCCCACGTGGATGGCCAGACTCGACCGGCTGTCGATCGGAGCGGCCGCCGCGATGGGCGCACTGCTGCAGCCATGGGTGCTGGTGGGAGCCGGGGCGGCAACCGTTGCCCAGCTGCACGTGTCCTCCGCCGCCTCGTTCGCGCTGCTGCTGCTCTTCTGCCTGCTCTGCACGGCGACCCTGTTGACGATGGAGCTCTACACGCTCGGTGCGCCCGAAGCCGCGAGCGCTCGGCTCGACTCGGTCCGGAGCTGGATCGACGCTCACCGAGACCAGGCCATCACCCTTCTCTCGCTCGTGCTCGGCCTGTGGCTGCTCGGCGACAGCCTGTATCTCATCGTCTCGTGAAGACGACGGCTCTTCTTCCGGTCGGCGTCACCTCGGGAGCCGCATGAGGAGCGCGGACAGACCCCCACCACCGGAAAGGCAGCGCTGACGGTGATCATTGCCCACATCGCGGCAGTCGTCTTCGGAACGGCTGTGGTGATGTCGATCCTCATCTCCGCGCTGGAGACCGTGGTGCTCCCGATGAGCGGGTTCACCCGCATCGCCCGGTTCGTATTCGCGGTTGCCGATTGGATTCTCGTGCATCCGTGGAAGAACGAGGCCAGGGAAGCGAAGCTCCGGGGCCTGTACGCGCCGATCGCGCTCGTCAGCCTCCCGATGATCTGGATGCTCGGCGTGACGCTCGGGTTCTCGTTCATCTTCTGGGGTATCAAGACCGGAACCGCTCAGCGGTCCTTCGAGGTGAGCGGTTCGTCGCTGACCACACTCGGGTTCGCAGCACCGGTCGGCGCGGCTCGCGTCTGGCTCTCCTTCGTCGAGGCGATCATCGGCCTCGGGCTGGTCGCCTTGTTGATCAGCTACCTTCCCACCATCTACGCCGCCCACCATGCACGCCAGAAGGGCATGATCGTGATGCGGCCCTTCGCCGGCACGCCGCCCTCGCCGATCCTCCTGCTCGAGAACGTCTACCGGCTGGGAGCACTCGGGAACGACCAGTTCTGGAGGATGAACGCCGACTGGATGCTCGAACTGGACGAAACGCATTCCGCGTTCCCCGCCCTCTGCTTCTTCCCCGAGGGCGCGCCGCAGGAGTCGTGGGTCGCGTCGGTCGGAGCCGTGCTCGACGCGTCGTCGCTGTTGCTCTCGACGTCGGAGTCTCGCACCCTCGAACAGGCCGCAGTGGAGGCCAGGGGCCCTCTTCAGGCGCTTGCGTACGGTGTTCCGGGCCTCGTCCGGATCGGACTGGCCGCCGGGCTACCGCTCGATCCGCCGGTTCGGCCCGCCGACCTGTTGCTCGACACCCGGACGACCGTTCCCGAGATCTCCGTGCGCCGGGACGAGTTCGATGCCGCGCTCGACCGCCTCGATCCCTACCTGTCGGTTCCGGCCCAGGACCGGGATCGCTGCTGGCGCCGCTTCTCGTCCCTCCGATCGAGCTACGACCGCGCGCTCCAGGGCCTCGCCGGGCTCACCTTTGCGACCCCCGCGCCCTGGACGACCGACCGGCCGGCGAGGGTCGGCCGGCCTCGCGCGTTCCGCCATTACGCGGTGAACATCGAATGGTTCGTCCCCGGATCCGGGTGAGCCGGGTCGCCGGCTCAGAGGTGGCTGAACCCGCCGGACTCCTGACGGGTCATGGCAACGGTGACCGGGTGCTTGTCGAAGTGTGCGATCGATTGGCGCATGTCCTCGAGGAGCAAGGACCCGAGATCGCGGCTCACACCCTGACGGACGAGGATCCGCTGGACCGAGACGTCCGAGACTGAGCCCGTGAGCGGGTAGGCAGGCACCTGCCAGCCCCGGACCCGGAGCCGATCGGCGAGGTCGTAGAGGGTGTAGCCGGGGTCCTCCCCCTCGCGGATCCGCCAGGCAACGGAGGGGATCCCGGTTTCGGGCTTGGAATCGCAGAGGAGCTCGAACGGTCCGAGCTTGACCACTTCCTCGGCGAGGAACGCACCCGTCTCGTAGCAGGAGTCGTGCACGTCCCGGTAGCCCTTCTTCCCGAGTCGGACGAAGTTGTAGTACTGGGCGACGATCTGGCCGGCAGGTCGCGAGAAGTTGATCTGGAACACGGGCATGTCGCCCCCGAGGTAGGTCACGTGAAAGATCAGATCGTCGGGCAGCTCGTCCGCGTCCCGCCAGAGCACCCAGCCCACCCCGAGCGGTGCGAGGCCGAACTTGTGGCCCGAGGTGCTGATCGACTTCACACGGGGAACCCGGAAGTCCCACTCCACGTGCGGGGCCGAAAAGGGCGCGAGGAAGGCACCGCTCGCACCATCCACGTGGATGTCCACGTCGAGACCGGTCCGCTCCTGCAGGTCGTCGAGAGCCTGGGAGAGCTCGAGCACCGGCTCGTACGCGCCCGTGTAGGTCACGCCGAAGGTCGGCACCACCATGATCGTGTTCTCGTCGACCCGCTCGAGCATCTGCTCGACGTCCATGCAGTACCGGCCCGGCGCCATGGGGATCTCCCGCATCTCGACGTCCCAGTACCGGGCGAACTTGTGCCAGACGACCTGGACGGGCCCGCACACCATGTTCGGACGATCGCTCGGCTTGCCGGCCGCGGCCCGCTTCGCCCGCCATCTCCACTTGGCGGCCATCCCGCCGAGCATGCAGGCCTCGGAGGACCCGATCGCCGAGCATCCCCCGGGGGTCCCGCGGTCGGGCGCGTTCCAGAGGTCCGCGAGCATGTTCACGCAGCGGCGCTCGATCTCCGCGGTCTGCGGGTACTCGTCCTTGTCGATCATGTTCTTGTTCATCGAGATGTCCATCAGCTGGTGCACCTCGTCCTCTTCCCAGGTCTGGCAGAAGGTCGCGAGGTTCTGGCGAGCGTTGCCGTCGAGGAGCAGCTCGTCGGAGATGGCCTGGAACGCGTCGTCGGGCCTCATGGGGTCTGCCGGAAAGCGGTTGGCAGCGAGCGTGCTCAGCAGGTCGGCACCCGCGTAGACCGACTCGAACAGCTCGTCGCGGATGGATTCGCGCTTGTGCAGTGGCATGATCGCGGTCCCCTTCTGTTCAGTGCCGGAGCACGGGTGCCACATCTTGACACCGAGGCACCGGCCGCGACGGACCGCGGTTGGAACGACCGGAGTGGCCGGGACCCGCTGAACCCGGTGTCCGATGCCGTCCCGCGCGGGATCGGACCGGAGTTTCGGGCCTCAGTGCTTGCCGGCCGCCTTGTGGGCGGCCTCCCTGCGCCGCTGCCGCAGGAGGATCCAGAGCCGATCGGCACCGGCGCCGAGCACGGCCGCGATGAGGAGTGCCCAGATGAGGCTCACCCGGGCACTGGTGAACACGAAACCGACCTTGACGGTCTGGCTGTTGTCGACGACGAAGGCGATGAGCAGGACCAGCAGGATCGCGGCGCCGACCAGTCTGGCGATCTCGCGCGGGTCGCGCTTGTGCTCCTCCTCCGGAAGCCCCGGGCTCGGCACTCTTCCGGTGTTGGCCATGGCGACCTCCTCGTCGACGCCGGCCTCCGTCATCGAGGCCTGGTCCTCCGTCCTCCCGACAGTACCCGGGTGCTGCAGGTCCCACCGGGACGGTGGTGCGCCCGGCTGCCCCCGATCAGGGGACGGCTGTGCAGGTGGGGCGGCTCAGAGGAAGCTCGGGTGAGCGCACCCGGACGAGGGCGATCAGGTGACGATCAGGTGACGATCAGGTGAACAGGAGCGTCGCCTGATGGGCGAAGTCGAGGATGGGCCCCGGGATGACGCCGAAGACGATCGAGAAGGCGACCGTGACACCGATCGCCAGAGCGGTCAGGCTCGGCACGGGCACGACGCCGCGGACCGCGACCGACTCGAGCGGTGGATCGTCGGTCAGCACGCGGAGACTCGCGACGGCACTCCCCGACCCGTTGCCCGCGACCTCGAGCGATCCGTCGCCGGCGCCCGCCGCCTCGAGGACCAGGGGCTCCTCCACCGGGCCCGGCGTTCCGCCCGAGGTGACCCGGGCTGACGTCCCGACCGGCACGTCGGCCTCGCGGGTGTCGCCGATCTCGCCGACGGGCGAGAACATGGTGACCGCGACCCGCAGGTAGAAGAAGGCCGCGATCGCGGCCGAAGCCATCGCGACGACCGCGAGCACGTAGGAGTGCTCGTCGACCGAGGCGCCGACGACCTCGAGCTTGGCGAGGAAGCCCGTGGTGAAGGGGATCCCGGCCTGGCCGAGGAGCAGGACTGCGAAGCACAGTGCGAGGATCGGCTGGCGCCTGGCGAGCCCGCGGTAGTCCTCGAGTTGATGACCGGTGTCGCCGTCACGGCCCATCACGGTGATCACCGCGAAGGAGCCGACGACCAGGAACATGTAGGTGAACACGTAGTACAGAGACGCCGACACCCCTCGGGCGGTGGCCGCCTCCACGCCCAGCAGGATGAACCCGACGTGGTTGATCGACGAGTAGGCCATCATGCGCTTCACGTCGCGCTGCATCAGCGCGACCACCGCGCCGAGCAGGAGGCTCACGAACGCAAGCGCCCACACCACCGGTTGCCAGTCGGCCCGCACGCTTCCGAACGTCGAGACGAAGACTCGCAACAGCGCGGCGAAGGCGCCGGCCTTGGCGATTGCCGCCATGAAGCCGGTGACCGGCGACGGCGCACCCTGGTAGACGTCGGGGGACCACATGTGGAAGGGCACCGCGGCGATCTTGAAGCCGAACCCCACCAGCAAGAGCGCCAGCGCGCCGAGGAGCACGCCGTTCGACGCGATCACGTTCTTCGACAGGTAGTCGGCGATCTGGGGGAGGTTGGACGAGCCGGTCGCGCCGTAGGCCAAGGCGATGCCGTACACGAAGATGGCCGACGAGAACGCGCCGAGGACGAAGTACTTGAGCGCGGCCTCGCCGGACTCTGCGCGGCGGGGGTTGGTCGCGGCGAGCACGTAGAGGGCGATCGACATGATCTCGAGGCCGAGGAAGATCACGATCAGGTCGTTCGCCGCCCCCATCATCATCGCCCCCGACGCCGACATCATGGCGAGGACCTGGATGTCGGGACCGTCGATGCCCTCCCGTCGCAGGTAGCCGTCGGCGACGAGCGCGGTCAGCAGCATGGTGATCGACACGACCACCTGGATGAACACGTCGAAGCCGTCGAAGGCGATGGCGCCGGCGATCGTCACCGAAGCCCCGTGCGTGACGACCTCGTCCCACTGGAAGAGAGCGGCCACCAGTGCCGCGGACGAGGTGACCACCGTCAGCAGGGTCCCCGTCCCCACTCCGGTGGTCTTCTTGAAGAGGGACGAGACGGTCATCAGCACGAGCGCGCCCCCCATCATGATCAGCATGGGGAGGATGCTCAGGTAGTCGATGTGGGGGACGTGGATGGTCGGTGCCGACGACGACGCCGCCAGCAGGCCGCCGTGCAGCGGGGTCACGAGGATGCTCCCGTCCTCGGCAGCGTCGCCGGCCGGGCGGGAACCGCCGGAGCGGCCACCGGGTCCGCCGTGCTCCGTGCGGGCCGCCGGGCGGCCGCCGGGCGGCCGACGAGGCCGGCCGGCACCGCGGTGTGCGTCACCCGGTCGACGTGGACGACGAGCTGGTTCACCGACGGGGTGATCCGGTCGAGCACCGGCTTCGGGAACACGCCGAGCGCCACGATGAGCACGATCAGGGGTGCGATCACCAGGCGCTCGGGCACGGACAGGTCGCGGGTGGCCGAATCCTCTGCGGTCGGCTCACCGTGGAAGCCGCGCTGGTAGGCCCACAGAAGGTAGACCGCGGCGACGATCACACCTCCGGTCGCCACGACCGCCCACCAGCGGTGCGCGACGAAGGTGCCGACCAGGATGAGGAACTCCCCGACGAATCCGTTGAGACCCGGCAGCCCGATCGACGCCATCATCGCCACGGTGAAGACGCCGGCGAGGATCGGCGCAGGCGATTGCAGCCCTCGCAGGGACGAGAGCTGCCAGGTCCGACGCCGCTCGTAGAGCCAGCCGACGAGGATGAACAGGGTCGCGACGATCAGCCCGTGGTTGACCATCTGCAGCACTCCCCCGCTCAACCCCTGGCTGTTGAGTGCGAACGTGCCGAGCGCGATGAAGCCGATCTGTGCCAGCGACGAGTACGCGAGCAGCCGCTTGAGATCGCGCTGCGCGCAGGCGACGACCGCGCCGTAGAGGATGCCGATCACCGCGAGGGTCAGCAGCACCGGCGCCATGGTGCGGCTCGCCTGGGGGAACAGGTTGAGGTCGAAGCGCACGATCCCGTAGGTACCGAGCTTGGCCATCACCGCGACGAGGATCACGGTGCCCGCCGTGGGGGCTTCCGCGTAGGCGTCGGGGGACCAGGTGTGGAAGGGGAAGATCGGCGCCTTCACCGCGAACGCGAGAGTGAACGCGATGAACAACAGCACGCCCTCTGTCCCCGAGAAGTGCGTGTGCATCAACGTCGGGAGGTCGAAGGTGAGCACGCCGGTCTGGGACTGGTGGAGGAAGGCAACCGAAAGGATCCCGACCAGCAGAAACGCCGACCCGGCGAAGGTGTAGACGAAGAATTTGATCGCCGCGTAGCCGCGTCGGGCGAAGCCCCAGCCGCCGATCACGAAGTAGCCGGGCACGAGGGTCAGCTCGAAGAACAGGAAGAACAGGACCAGGTCCAGCGAGACGAAGCTGCCCATGCAGGCCGCCTCGAGCAGGAGCAGCCAGCCGATGAAGGCCCTCGGGTCGCGCCGGACGCGTGCGCTGAGCATTGTCAGCGGGAACAGCACCCCGGTGAGCAGCACCAGGAACAGCGAGATGCCGTCCATGCCGAGCGACCAGCGGATCCCGAGGTCGCTCGCCCACTGGTGCGAGGAGACCAGCTGATAGCCGCCGTAGCCGGCCTTGAACTCGACGGCCGCAGCCACCGCGACGCCGAGGGTGGCCACCGACACCGCGAACCCGGCGGCCTCGTGGAACCAGGCCGGCACCCGGTCGCGTGGCACCACCGCCACGACGGCAGCACCGACCGCGGGCAGCAGCACGAGGACCGTGAGGAAGGGGAAGGGACCGTGGACCATCAGGACCACCACAACCGGGTCAGCATGAACGCCAGCACCAGCACGGATCCGAGGACGATCCCGAGGACGTAGTTGCGGACGTAGCCGGTCTGGGTGTGGCGGATCACCGAGCCCGAGCTCCGCACGAGCGAACCTGCTCCGTTGACCGCGCCGTCGATGACCTTCGGGTCGACGACGTTCGCGCAGAACGCGGCGAGGCGCTCGGAGGGACGGCCGAAGACGGCGTCGTAGAGCTCGTTGACGTACCACGCGCCGCGGAGAAAGGCCGCCTCGAGCGCGGGCCGCTCCGCCCTGGTGCTCCACAGCCAGAGCCCGACGGTCACGCCGGCGACGGCGATCGCCGCGTCGAGGAGGCTGAGCGCCCAGATCGCCGAGGTGGTGAGATTGTCGTGGTAGAGGGTGCCCGAGAACACCGGGTCCACCCAGTTCGCGAGCGAGAAACGGCTCGAGGAGACGGCCATCACGCCGGCGACCGCTGCGAAGAAGGCCAGGATCCAGAGCGGCACGGTCATCACCCAGCGCGACTCGTGCGGCTCGGGGATCGCGCCCTCGGCGTGGTGGGAGCCGGGCATGTCGGTGCTCACGTCGATCGGCACGCGGCGCGACCAGCGATCGGTGCCGAAGAAGGCGAGACCGGTGAGCCGGCTCATGTAGTAGGCGGTGAGCGCAGCGGTCACCACGCCGACCGCCCAGAGGCCGGGGTGGGCCGACCAGGCGTTCTCGAGCACGTCCCCCTTGGCCCAGAAGCCCGACAGCGGCGGCACCGCTGCGATCGCCAGCCAGCCGATCCCGAAGGTGATGAAGGTGATCGGCATGAAGCGCCGCAGGTTGCCCATCCGCTTCAGGTCCTGCTCGTCGTGGAGCCCGTGGATCACCGATCCGGCGCCGAGGAACAAGAGGCCCTTGAAGAAGGCGTGCGCGACCATCAGGAAGATCGCCGCTTCGTAGGCGCCGCACCCGCAGGCGAGGACCATGTAGCCGAGCTGGGAGACGGTCGAGTAGGCGAGCACCTTCTTGATGTCGTCCTGCGCACAGGCGATCGTCGCGGCGACGAAGGCGGTGGCGGCCCCGACGATGGCGACGACGAGGGCCGCGTCGGACGACGCATGGAGGAGCGGATTGATCCGGCAGAGCAGATAGACGCCTGCGGTCACCATCGTCGCCGCGTGGATGAGCGCGGACACCGGGGTGGGACCTTCCATCGCGTCGGCGAGCCACGGGAACAGCGGGATCTGGGCGGACTTGCCCACCACTCCGACGAACAGCAGCAGGCAGATCGCGGTGATGTAGCCCGGGCCGATGCGCCCGAGATCGGCGAAGATCGTCGGGTACTCGAGCGAGTGGACCCGGTCGAACACGAGGAAGATCGCGAGCAGGAAGCCCGCGTCGCCGATCCGGTTGTAGACGAAGGCCTTCTTCCCCGCGCTCGGCAGCCGACTCCCGGGTGAACCAGAAGGCGACCAGCCAGTAGGAGCAGGCGCCCACCCCCTCCCACCCGACGAAGGTGACGAGCAGGTTGCTGCCGAGCACGAGGATCAGCATCGAGGCGACGAAGAGGTTGAGGTAGAGGAAGAACTTGGGGTAGTCGGGGTCGCCCTTCATGTAGCCGATCGAGTACAGGTGGATCAGCATGCTGACGCCGGTCACGAAGAGGACCATGGTCATCGACAGCGGGTCGACGTAGAGGCGTGCGTGGACCTGCAACTGGTCGACGGGGATCCACGTCCAGAGGTTCTGGGTGAACGAGCGAACGGGCGCGTGGACCGTCAAGAGGTCGAGGTACACCCCGACGGAGATCACGAACGACCCCGCTACGAACGCGGTGGCAACCGCGCCTGCCAGCGGGTCGCCGAGACGGCGCCCGAACGCCACCTGGACGGCGAAGCCGACCAGGGGCAGCAGGATGATCAACCAGGTCACGTGGAGCATCGGCGGATCAGCCCTTCATCAGGTGCAGGTCGTCCGCGGTTGCGTTGGCGCGGCGGCGGAAGATGGCGACGACGATGCCGAGGCCCACCACGACCTCTGCCGCGGCGACGACGAGGACGAAGAAGACGAGGACCTGGCCACCGATGTCGTGGAGCATCCGGGCGAACGTCACGAAGGTGAGGTTGGCGGCGTTGAGCATCAGTTCGACGCACATGAACATCACGAGGACGTTGCGCCGGACGAGGACCCCGAGCGCACCGATCGAGAAGAGGACCACTCCGAGCGCCAGGTACCAGTCGCCGCTGATGCTCATCCCGTCACCCCGCCTTCCCGTGCGCCGTCGCCTGCGTGCGATCCGAGTTCGCCCCCGCCGCGCTCGCCTCCGTCACGTTCGCCTCCACTCCCCGCCGCACCGACCGGGACGGACTGACCCGGAGCACCGTCGGCGCCCGACCCTCCCGCACCGACCGCCTCCGGCATCCGGGGCGCCCCGTCGGCCTGCTCGGTCACACCCGACCCGGCGCCCCCTGCCTGCGGGGTACGCGGCCTCCGGGCCAGGACGACCGCTCCGACCACCGCGATCACGAGGAGCGCGGCGGTGGCCTCGAACGGGAACAGATAGGTCGTGTAGACCGACTTGCCGAGCAGCGCGACGTTCGACTGGCCGGTGTCCGGTCCTGCGACGTGCGGCGCGCCGGTCGTCCACTTCGAGACCTCGCCGAGCAGGAGGAGGCTGGTCGTACTGAGCGCGATCAGGCCGATCGCGACCGGGCGCTGGCCGCGGAGGGGTTCCTCCGCGATGTTCTCCTGCCGGTCGACGCCGAGGAACATGATCACGAACAGGAACAGGACGACGATCGCACCCGCGTAGACGATCACCTGCACTGCCGCGAGGAAGCTGGCGTTCTGGAGGACGAAGAGGACCGCCACCCCGAAGAGGGTCATCACCAGCATGAGGGCGGCGTGGACCGGGTTCTGGGCCATCACCACGCCGATCGCTCCGGCGATCACGATCGCGGCCGCGACCGAAAAGACCCCGACGTCGACCGCCGACACGTGACCCGCGGCCGTCGTCGCGGCCGTCGTGAAGGCCGCCGCCGCAGATGCGAACATCACGAGCCCCCGGAACCGGCCGGGGATCCACCGGGGCCGGTCGGTACGTGCTCGTCGCCGGACCCGCCGGTGACGGCCTCGCCGGTTCCCTCGAGGTCGGCCGCTGCCCGGGCCTCCTCGTAGTGGGCGTCGACGCGGCGGCGATGCTTTTCGGGCGCGCCCGGCGCGAACCGCGCCGCCTTCTCCAGCGCGCGCCCGATCGCGCCGCGCAGTCCCTTCTTCGCAGGCGGGAGGTCGGCCGTCCGCAGGTGGCGCTCCAGGGTGTCGCGCAACGGCAGCGACCCGGTCGCCTCGTCGTCGCGGCGCCCGCTCTGGCCGCCTTCGGGCGCACGGACGCCGAAGCCGAGCTCACCCGACCACTGGACCCGGCCCTCATAGGCCGCGTCGCCCGAGGGGGAGGTCGCCCGCATCCACCCCGAGGTGTGCAGGTCGTCCTCCTCGCGCCAGTCCTCCCACGGCAGGTGCCTCGGGTGCCCCTCGTCGTCGACGAGCAACTCCTCCTTGGTGTAGATGGCATCGTTGCGGTTGGAGAACGAGAACTCCATCAACTTCGATTCGGTGATCGCTTCGGTCGGACAGGCCTCCACACAGAGGTCGCAGTGGATGCAGCGGAGGAAGTTGATCTCGTAGACGTAGCCGTAACGTTCCCCCGGGGAGACCGGGTCGTCCGGCGGGTTGTCGAGACCGCGCACGTAGATGCAGTCGGCCGGACACACGCCCGCGCAGAGCTCGCACCCGATGCACTTCTCCATGCCGTCCTCGTACCGGTTGAGGACGTGGCGCCCGTGCTTGCGGGGCTGCTTGACCTGCTTCTCTTCGGGGTACTGGCGGGTGACCGGCAGCCGGCCCAGGTGCTCGAGTGTGAGCTTGAAGCCGCCGAGGAAGTTCTGGCGCTGGCGCGGCGGTTCGGGCAGGGCCATCAGGCGTCACCTCCGTCGGTCGGCCCCGGAACGGGAGGGGCGGTCTCTCTCGGCCGGACCCAGAGCCGGGTCCCGACCGGCGAGACGATCGCCCTCGTCGACTCGCGCTCGGCCCCGACCCGGAAGGCCCTGGTGATCAGCACCGCGGCGGCGACCACCGCGGCGACCATCCCGAGGCCCCACCATCCGTCGATCACGAACCCGGCGACGATGAGCAGGTAGCCGAGCGAGAGCGGGATCAGCCGCTTCCAACCGAGGTCCATGAGCTGGTCGTAGCGGTAGCGCGGCAGCGCCGCCCGCAACCACACGAACACGAAGAGGAACACGATGGTCTTGCCGAGGAACCAGAGGATCGGCCAGAGCCAGTACAGGTGCGGGATGTGGGGGACCGGCCCGTCGGGCCCGCCGAAGAACAGCGTCACCGTGATCGCGGACATGGTGATCGTGTTCATGAACTCTGCGAGGAAGAACAGCGCGAAGCGGATCGACGAGTACTCGGTGACGAAGCCGCCGACCAGCTCGGAGTCGGCCTCGACCAGGTCGAAGGGAGGACGGTTCGTCTCGGCGACCACCGCGACGAAGAAGATCAGGAACGGTACGACGGCCAGCCGGATGGCGTTCCACTGCCAGAAGTGGGCGGCCTGGGCCTCGACGATCGCCCGGGTGCTGAGCGAGCCGGTGATCAGCACCACCATCACGATGGTCATGCCGAGCGCGGCCTCGTAGGAGATCATCTGGGCCGAAGCCCGGACCGAGCCGAGCAGCGGGTACTTCGACCCCGACGACCAGCCGGCCAGCATCACGCCGTAGACACCGAGCGAGGACATCGCGAGGAGGAAGAGGATGCCCATGGGCGGATCGGCCAGCTGCAGCTCGAACGTGTGGCCCGCGACCGTGACCACGCCCCCGATCGGCACGATCGAGAAGGCCAAGAACGCGGTCACGATGGTGATGTACGGCGCCAGCTTGAAGACGAACGGGTCGGCCTGGTCGGGAAGCAGGTCCTCCTTGAAGAACAGCTTGATCCCGTCGGCCAGTGTCTGCATGATGCCGAAGGGCCCTGCCCGATTGGGCCCGATCCGGCTCTGCATGTCGGAGATGACCTTGCGCTCGAACCAGATCATCAGCATCACCGACACCATCAGGGCGGCGAAGACGACGACCACCTTGATCACGACGATGAGAAAGACCACCCAGTCCACGCCGTTGTCGTAGAGCGGGTCGCCCGCGCCGAGCAGCGGACCGACGAGGCCGGCGAGATGGGACAGCGGCGAGAGGACTCCGCCGAGCGGCGTCACGGCGTCTCCAGCCGGAGGTCGACGACGGGTGTGTCGGCGTCGATCAGGTCGGCGACGGTGGCCTCGCCGAGCGGCACGTTGAACGCCGCCGCCACCACCCCGCGCGGCAGCGACGGGTCGGCCGCGACCTCCACCACCGCGGAGGCCCTCGGGGCGCGGACCCGGACACGGCCGCCGGGCGGCACACCGAGGCCGTCGAGATCCTGCGGGTTGACCCGCAGCGGCGCCTCGCCGACCAGCGCGGCCGAACGCGGGCGCGGCGGTCACCGACGAGCCGCGGTCGTAGAGGGAGCGCCCGGCCACCAGTCGGACCGAGTAGCCGTCCGCAGGTCCGACGTGGGGCACGGCGAGGTCGACCGGGCCGCGCAGCGGTGCCGGCCTCGCCGGCAGACCGCCCTCCTCGGCCCCGCCGGGGGTGCCGTTCGATCGGCGTCCGTCGCCCGGGGTGAGTGCCGCCCCACCGGGGTCCTCGGCGAGCCCCGCGCGCGGCGGCGCGCCCTGCCACTCGACGGACTCGACACCGGGGAAGGCGATGGGGTCGAGCGGCGCCACCGCCCGCTTGGTGATCGACACCGACCGGGCGGAGAGCGGTGCGACCACGCCGTCGGCAGCCCCCTGTCCCTCGAGCACCGCGCGGGTGATCCCTCGGTGCGAGGGCGCGAGCCGCTCGATCTCGTCCCAGACCGCACCGACCGAGTCGAAACCCAGATCCGCTCCCAGATGGAACGCGAGCTCGGCCGCGATCATCCAGTCCGGCCACGCCTGGCCCGGCGGGACCACCTTCTGTCCGACGCGGCTGATCCGGCCCTCGATGTTGGTCGTCGTCCCCGGGCGCTCGTGCGCCTCGGCGGCCGGCAGCACCACGTCCGCCTGCGCGGTCACCTCGCCCGGTGCAGAGGCCACCGCGACCACGAAGCCGGCGCGTGCGAGCGCGCGCGTTGCCAGGGTCCGATCGGGTACGTCGTGGAGCGGGTCGGCACCGAGCAGGACGAGTGCGCGCACGTCGTCGTTCTCGTCGCCGGCCGCGGCGGCGAGGATCGACAGCGTGTCGCGTCCGCGCCGGGCGGGCGCGCCGCCCCAGGCGGCCTCGAACCAGTCGCGGCCGTCCTCGAGGCCCACCCGTCCGGGCAGCAGCCCCGGAGCGAGGCCCATGTCGATGGCGCCGTGGACGTTGCCACGCCGCAGGGCGGGGAGGAACCGGGCGCGGGGCAGGGCACGGGCGAGCACCTGCGCGGCCTCGGCGACCAGCTCACCGTGCTCGGCGAGCGAAGGCCGGCCCAGCACGACCACCACGTCGTCGGCGCCGATGAGCCGCCGGGCCTCGGCGAGGGCGTCCGCGGGGCGGTCCGAGCAGAGCTCCTCGGCAAGCCGGGTCGCGCCCACCGGGCGCGTAGCGGAGGGACGCTTTCGCGACCGGCGTGAGCGAGCTCGCCTGCGGCGCCAGCTCGACGAGCGACATCGCTCCCGAGACCGCGGCGGCACGGAGGCGGAGGAAGAGGACCGGGAGCTCCTCGCGGAGGTCGCCCGCGAGCAGCACGACCGTGTCCGCGGCCGCGGCCTCGTCGATGGTGGCCCGCGGCAGCCCTGCGATCACCTCGGCCGGCAGGCCGTCGCCGAGCTGTGCGTCCACCGAATCGGTGCGCACGACACCCTTCGCCAGCTTCGCCCAGGCATAGGCGCCCTCGTTGGTGAGGCGTGCGCCACCGATCACCGCAACCGATTCGGGCCCCGAGGCGTCGGCCTCGTCGCGCAACCGGTCGGCCACGACCTCGAGGGCCTCGTGCCACGACACGGGGACGAGCTCGCCGTCCTTGCGGACGAGCGGCTCGACCAGCCGGTCGTCGCTGTTGACCGACTCGTAGGCGAAGCGGCCCTTGTCGCAGAGCCACCCGTGGTTGACCGGGTCGACGTCGATGCCGAGCAGCCGGGTCACCCTGTTGGCCGACGACTGGACGGCGACGCGGCACCCCACCGCGCAGGTCGTGCAGGTCGACTCGACCTGGTCGAGGTCCCAGGGCCGCGCCGCGAAGCGGTAGGGCGTCGCGGTGAGGGCCCCCACCGGGCAGATCTGCACCGTGTTGCCCGAAAAGTACGAGGTGAAAGGGAGCTCGGGGAAGATGCCGATCTCCAGCATCTCGCCGCGACCGATGAAGTCGATCTGGGCTTCGCCCGCGATCTCGTCCGCGAAGCGGACGCACCGGCTGCACTGGATGCAGCGCTCGCGGTCGAGCAGCACCAGCTCCGAGATGGGGATCGGCTTCTCGAAGTGCCGCTTCTCCTCGACGAATCGGGTCTCGCCCGGACCGTAGGCGAGGGTCTGGTCCTGCAGCGGGCACTCGCCGCCCTTGTCACAGACGGGGCAGTCGAGCGGATGGTTGATCAACAGGAACTCGAGCACGCCGTCCTGGGCCTTCTTGACCCGTTCCGAGGTGGTGTCCACCGTCATCCCGTCCTGGACCTCGACGAAGCAGCTCGGCTGGAGGGACGCACCCCGCGGCCCGCTGACCTCGACCAGGCACATCCGGCAGACACCGACCGAGGCCATCCGCGGGTGGTAGCAGAAGCGCGGGATGAAGGTGCCGGCGCGTTCGGCGGCCGCGATGAGCAGGTCGCCCTTGCGCGCGTGCACCTCGCGCCCGTCGAGCGAGAAGGCGAGTGCGTCCTCGTCGGCGGCCGGGTCGCCGTTTCGGGGCGCGCCGGCGGCCGCGCCGGCGCCGGGTGCGGCCTGCTCACTCATAGGGGCACCCGCCCTCCTTGACGTGGACAAGGAACTCGTCGCGGAACATCTCGATCGCCGATCCGATCGAGGACGGGATCGACGGCCCGAGCACGCAGATGGTCGTCTGCTGCGGGGGCCAGGTCAGTCCCGGCGCGATGTTGTCACACGCGTCGAGCAACAGGTCGAGATCGGCCTCACGGCCCTGCCCCTGCTCGATCCGCGCCATGATCCGCTCGAGCCAACCCGATCCCTCGCGGCAGGGCGTGCACTGGCCGCAGGACTCGCGGGCGAAGAACCGGGTGATCCGCCAGGCCGCCCGCACCGCGCAGGTGCGCTCGTCCATCACCACGATCGATCCCGACCCGAGCATCGAACCGGCGGCGGCGACCTCGTCCTGGCCGAGCGGGAGGTCGATCTTGTCGGGGCCGAACCACGGCGCGGAGACCCCGCCGGGGATGAAGGCCTTCAGCTCCCTGCCCTGCCGCACACCCCCGCCGAGAGAGGGGTCGTTGATCAGGTCGGCGAAGGTCGTGGTCACCATCTCGAGCTCGAAGACACCCGGGTTGTTGACGTGCCCGGCGAGCGCGAAGAGCCGGGTGCCGGCGGAACGACCCTCACCGAGGCCGGCGAAGGCGGCTCCGCCGTTCTGGACGATCCACGGGAGGTTGGACAGCGTCTCCACGTTGTTGACGACGGTCGGCTCGCCGTAGAGCCCGATCGCGGCGGGGAAGTAGGGCGGCTTGATCCGCGGGAAGCCGCGCTTGCCCTCGAGCGACTCGAGCAGCGCGGTCTCCTCACCGCAGATGTAGGCACCCGCACCCGGGTGGACCACGACGTCGACCGAGAAACCGGACCCGAAGATGTCGGTTCCGACCGCGCCGTGCGCATAGGCCTCGTTCAGCGCGGCCTGCACCCGCTCGAGACCGAGGGCGAACTCCCCGCGGATGTAGATGAACGCCTGGGAGACCTGCGAGCGCGTACGCCGCGATCACCACGCCCTCGATGAGCTGGTGGGGATCGCGCTCGATGAGCAGGTGGTCCTTGAAGGTGGCCGGCTCGCTCTCGTCCCCGTTGACCACGAGGTAGGTGACCGGGCTCTTGCGGAGCATCGACCACTTGCGGCCGGCCGGGAACCCGGCGCCGCCCCGCCCGAGCAGGCTGGCGGTGTCCACCTGGTGGGCGACCGCCTCGGGGGTCATCGAGAGCGCGGTGCGGAGCCCCTCGTAGGCGCCCGTGGCGAGCGCCCGTTCGAGGGTGTGCGAGTCGTCGTAGCCGAGTCGCGCGGTGACGATCTTCGGCGCGTCGGAGAGCGTCACGAGCCGCCCCCGCGGGTTGCGCCGGACGAGCCGTGCGAGGTCGACGCCCCCGGACCGGGCCCGGGGGCCGCCTGCGCCTCCGCCGCGCGCCGGGCCTGGGCCTCGGCCGCCTCGGCACGCTCGGCCGCGACACGGTCACGGTCGGCCCGCAACCCGCCGTCGCGCGCGACACGCAGGAGCGTGCCGTGGGCAGGGATGTCCGCCGAGCGAGACCCGGCGCGGAGCTCGTCGACCAGCCGGTCGAAGGACTCGGGGGTCTGGGCGCCGACGAAGCGGTGGTTGACCTGGACGCAGGGTGGCCGATCGCAGTCCGCGAGGCACTCGGCCTCCTCGAGCGTGATCGCCCCGTCGGAGGTGGTGCCGCCCGCGTTCACTCCGAGGGAGGACTCGGCGTGCTCGAGCAGTTCGACGGCGCCGTTGAGCAGGCAGGCGATGTTGGTGCAGACCGACACCAGGTAGGTACCCACCGGCCCGGTGTGCAGCATGTCGTAGAAGGAGGCGGTGCCGAGCACCTCGGCCGGCGTGACGCCGACCAGTTCCGCGATGTCCTCCATCGCCTGGGGGTCAGCCAGCCGTCCTGCTGCTGGGCGAGGTGGCAGAGCGGGATCAGGGCGGAGCGCGGCTCGGGGTAGAGCGCGACGGTGGCGCGGGCGCGTGTCCAGAGCTCGGAGGTGAGGTGCCGTGGACCGCTCACCGGTCCACCTCCCCCATCACCGGGTCGATCGACGAGGTCACCGCGACCGCGTCGGCGAGGAGCCCGCCACGGAGCATCAACGGGAGCCCCTGCAGGTTCACGAAGCTCGGGCCGCGGATGTGCATCCGGTAGGCCTTCGGCGAGCCGTCGGAGACGAGATAGCAGCCGAGCTCGCCCCGCGGCGACTCGATCGCCACGTAGACCTCCCCCTCGGGGACCCGGAACCCCTCGGTGAAGACCTTGAAGTGGTGGATGAGCGCCTCCATCGACTCGTCGATCCGTCCGCGTGGCGGCGGGGTAACCTTCTTGTCCTGGACGCGGTAGTCGCCGGCGGGCATCTTGTCGACGACCTGCCGGATGATCCGCACCGACTCGCGGATCTCGTTGAGCCGGATCGAGTATCGGTCGAAGTTGTCGCCGTAGGTCCCGACGATGACGTCGAAGTCCACTTCGTCGTAGCGGAGGTAGGGCATCGAGCGCCGGAGGTCCCAGGGCACGCCGGTCGACCGCAGGATCGGGCCGGTGAGGCTCAGGGCGAGCGCCTCCTCGGCCGAGATGGCGCCGACACCCTCGGTCCGCTGCCGGAAGACGGGCTGGCCGGTGAGGAGCTCGTCGTACTCGTCGGCGCGGGGCAGGACCGTGTCGCAGATGACCGCGACGTCGTCCTCCCACCCGTCCGGGAGGTCCGCAGCGGTCCCGTCCGGGCCGGATGAAGTTGTGGTTCATCCGGAGTCCGGTCGTCTTCTCGAAGAAGGCGAGGATCATCTCGCGCTCGCGGAAGCCGTAGATCATCATCGACGTCGATCCGAGGTCCATGCCGTTGGTCGCCATCCACATCAGATGGGACGACACCCGGTTGAGCTCGACCATCAGCATCCGGATCCACTCGGCACGCGGAGGCAGCTCGAGACCGAGGAGCGACTCGACGGCGAGGGAGAGCACCAGCTCGTTGGAGAGCGGCGACAGGTAGTCCATGCGCGTCACGTTCGTCGACCCCTGGACGAAGGTCAGCTCCTCGCCGGTCTTCTCCATCCCGGTGTGCAGGTAGCCGACCACGGGCTTCGTGCGCAGCACCGTCTCGCCGTCGAGCTCGATCATCAGGCGCAGCACCCCGTGGGTCGAGGGGTGCTGCGGGCCCATGTTGATGATCATCGTCTCGTCGTCGGTCTGCTCGATGTCGATGTCGGACGCGTCGAGGACCGCCCCCTCCGGAAGCCGCAGCACGGCGCCGACCTCGCGACGGAGCTCACCGGTGGCGGTGGCGCTGCGCCGCGAAAGCTCCTGGGTGCCCTCCGACGTCTCGATCAGCAGACCCGTGGGCACGCCGGAGGGCTCGCGGCTCGAGGAATCCCGTGCCGGACCCGGGGCGCGGCGGCGGTGCGTCCGGACCGACCGGTCCGTCCGGACGGGGTACGGTCACCGGCTCGTCCGAGCCGTCGCGGGGGATGTCGGCTCCCGTATCGCTCATCTCGGCCCGGGCGCTCCCTTGAACTGGACCGGGACCCGGCCGACCCCGTAGTCCTTGCGCAGGGGGTGGCCCTCCCAGTCCTCGGGCATCAGGATGCGGGTCATGTCCGGGTGGCCCTCGAAGACGATCCCGAACAGGTCGTAGGCCTCGCGCTCCATGGCCTCGGTCCCCGGATAGAGCTCGAACAACGAGGGTGCGACCGGGCCGGACTCGGGCACCTGAAGGCGTACCCGCACGCGGCGCGCCTGGCTGAGCGACAGCAGGTTCACCACCACCTCGAAGCGCTCGCGGGCGACACCCTCGGGGAGCCGACGACCCGGATGGGCCAGGTAGTCGACCCCGCAGACGTCGGAGCAGAGCTCGAAGCCGGCGTCGCGGAGCTCGCGGACCACTTCGACGTACTGCTCACGGGTCGGGAAGAGGACCTCTTCGCCGCCGAGCCCCGACCCACGGGGCGTGCCGCCTCCGGCCCCGCTGGTCCCCACGTGGGTGGCGCGCCGCCGTTGCCGGCCGCGGTCACAGTGGCTCACCGACGCTGCGTGCGATGACCGGGTTGCGTTTCGGAGTGCCGAGATGGACGGCACCGGGGCGATCGGGCGTCCAGCCGGACGTCGACTCGCCCTCGCCGGCGTGGGCGTCGTCGGTGTCCCCGCCCTCGTCGGCAGCGAGCGCCCGCTCGCCGTCCCCGACCGTCGCCCGACGGGTGATGTCCTCGGTGCGCACCTTCTCGTGGAGCGTCAAGATCGCGTGCATGAGCGTCTCGGGCGTCGGGGGGCACCCGGGGGCGTACACGTCGACGGGCACGATCTGGTCGACGCCCTGGACGATCGCATAGTTGTTGAACATGCCGCCGGTGCTCGCGCAGACCCCCATCGACAGGACCCACTTGGGCTCCATCATCTGGTCGTAGACCTGGCGCAGGACCGGGGCCATCTTCTGGGAGACCCGGCCGGCGACGATCATCAGGTCCGCCTGGCGCGGCGAGGCGCGGAAGACCTCCATGCCGAACCGGGCGAGGTCGAAGTCGGCCGCGCCGACCGACATCATCTCGATCGCGCAGCACGCGAGGCCGAAGGTGGCCGGCCACATCGAGTAGGTCCTCGCCCATTTGACGAGATCCTCGAGCCGGCCGGTCAGGAAGTTGTGCTGTAGATCCTCGAGACCCATTGCACCTCCTCCGGGCTACGCCGCTCGGCCGGGCCCGGTCGGCGCGGTGCCCGGCGTTCGCGCCGGATCGTCGTCGTCACCCCCCGCGCTGGCCAATGCTCCCGCCTCGGCGGCCACGCCGGCACCGGACGTGGGAACGCCCGTACCCGCCGGTCGGACCGAGATCCTCGCGATCGTCGACCCCGAGGTCCGCGAGGGCATCGCCGTCCACCAGCTGCTTGGCCGGACCCCAGCTGAGCGCCCCGTTGCTGATGAGGAAGAGGAAGGAGATGAACACCACCGCGGCGAACACGACCACTTCGACGAGTCCGAAGGCGCGCAGCTGGTCGAAGATGACCGCCCACGGGTACAAGAAGACGATCTCGATGTCGAAGATGATGAAGATCATCGCGACCAGGTAGAAGCGGACCGGAAACCGGGTCGGCGGTTCAATACCGGGGACGATGCCGCACTCGTACGGGGCCGTCTTCGCGGCGGTCGGACGCTTCGAGGGGGCGAGCAGGCTGGAGGCGACGAACGATGCGCCGGCGAAGATCATGGCCAGGACGAGCAGGACCACGATCGGGGAGATAGTCGCCCATGCATCGTGTTCTACCACGGTGCTCTTCGCCGAGGCACATCGAGCGACCCCGGAACGCGCGGCGAAAAGGCCTGCAGAGCGACGGTGTGCCGGGCTTGGCAGCGCGCACCTACCATTGGAGCCGTGAACCCGAGCGAACCCGCCCGAAGGACCGGCCGCGGTGCCGGCGGCAGTGCGGGTACGCAAGGGCCGGGTGGCAGCACCTCGGCCCAGGCGGGCGACGACCACCTCCACGACGTCCTCGTCGTCGGCGGCGGACCGGCGGGGTCCACCTGCGCCTATTGGCTCGCCGAGGCCGGCTGGGACGTGGCGGTCGTCGAGAAGAAGGTCTTCCCGCGCGAGAAGACCTGCGGCGACGGGCTCACCCCCCGTTCGGTCCGCCAGCTGGCCGACATGGGCATCGAGGACTCGCTTGCCGGTGCCCACCGCTACCGCAGCCTCCGCTCGCACGCCTTCGGCCGTGTGCTCGACCTCCCCTGGCCCGAACACCCGAGCTTCCCCTCCTACGGTTACGTCGTCACCCGCCACGACCTCGACGCGATGGTCAACGACGCCGCGGCAAAGGCCGGCGCCACCGTGTGGCAGGGGACCGAGGCCGTCGAGCCGATCCTGGCCGACCACGCGCCACGGCCCGGGTCCGCGAACGACGTCGGCGGAGCTCGTGGAGAACGGTCGCCCGCACTGCTGCTGCCGTGCGTCGGGGCGGTCGTCAGGGAGACCGCCAGCGGCGAGACCCGCTCGGTGCGAGCGCGTTATGTCGTGGTCGCCGATGGAGCGAACTCGCGCTTCGGGCGCGCGCTCGGTGCGGCGCGCAACCGCCGCCAGCCGATGGGCATGGCGCTGCGCGGCTACTACACCTCGCCAGGCCACGATCAGGCCTTCATCGAGTCACACCTCGACATCCGCGACAGCGACGGAAAGGTGATCCCCGGGTACGGATGGATCTTCCCCCTCGGCGACGGGCGGGTGAACGTCGGCGTCGGCCTGCTCTCGACGGACCGGCGGTGGAAGGGGATCAACACCTCGACCCTCATGGAGCACTTCGTCGCGTGGGCGCCGAAGGAGTGGGAGCTCTCCCCCGCAACCTGCCTCGGGCCTCCGACCGGCGGGAAGCTCCCCATGGGTCTGTCGGTCGGACCGAGGGTCGGTCCGACGACGCTCGTGGTCGGCGACGCCGCCGGGTCGATCAATCCCTTCAACGGCGAGGGCATCGCCTACGGCTACGAGACCGGACGCCTGGCCGCGGCCTCCCTCGGCGAGGCGCTCTCGGGTGGGGGCTCCGACGCACTGCTGCGCTACGAGGACCGGCTCGAGGACGCCTACGCCCTCTACTACCGGGTCGCCCGCGCGTTCATCCGGATGATCAGCCGGCCCCAGCTCATGCGCCTCTGCATCGAGTCCGGGATGCGCTACGAGCCGCTGATGTCGCTGGTGTTCACCATCATGGCGAACCTGTTGCAGCCCGAAGAGCTCGGACCCTCGGAGGCCACCTACCGCGCGTTCGCGCTCATCGCCCGGTTCGCACCCGACGACGCCTGAAGCGCGCCGGGACGGGTCAGCGCGACGAGGGCGCGGGCGCCGCCGGCCCGGGACTCGTCACCTCGACACCGACGCCGCCACCCGGCCCTCGATGCCGTTGTACGCGGGGACGAACGCAGCAGAGGGAACGGCAGGTCCGTTCGTCGTCGGTTCGAGCACCGCCGCGACGCGCCCGCCGAAGATGAACGCCTGGCCGATCACGAGGCTGCCTTGGCCGGGGACCGAGAGCGTCGTCAGGAAGCCGTAGGCCTTCACCCCGTTGCTGGTCGGCAAGGTCACGGTCTGCAGCTGCGCGGTCGTGCCGGGAACGGTCGCCGCGGCGAGCGCGCTCTGGTGCTGCGCGTAACAGGTCGTGAAATTCGGGTGCCGCGAACGGCGTGGCGAGTGCCTGGGCCTCGGCGGTCGTCCGCATCACCGTGGCGGTCGAGTGCATCTGGATGGCGGGGTCGGAGGTCTGCTGGAAGATCGGTGACGCGCTCGTCGCCGTCTGGCCGGCGAACCCGGTGCCCCCGAAGAGACCCGAAACAGTCTGTTCCGATGCGCCGAGGCACGTGGCGAGCGCCTGGTCGGCGGTGCGCTGCACCTGGGCCGGCGGCACCGGCGGTCTGCCCGCAGTGCTCGTCGCGGGTGACCGCTCCCATCCGGTGGGCAGGTCGGTGAGACGGAGGTTGATGGACGTCGCGAGCGCGGCGTCCGCAGCGGCCGCGTTGACCACCGGCGGCGCGGTCGGCGTGGTCGTGGTGTGGGTCTTGTCGTAGGCCACGTACCCGATGCCGCCGAGCACCGCGAGCAGGAGCACGACCAGCAGCACCGTGACCGCGCGGCGGTTCCGAGCCGCCCGGCTCGCCCCCGGGGAGGCGAGGACGGGTCCGCCACCGGAACCGGCCCCGTCCTCGAGCGGGAGGGGCGCCCCGGGGGAGGACGTCTCGGGCGGCGCGGACATGCCGCTGGTCTCGGCGGCACCGGATGCCGCGGCGGAACCGGATGCCGCGGCAGTGCCGGCGGCCACGACAGCAGCGTCGGCGGCACCTGGAGCGTCGGCGGTCGGCGGGCCGGCCAGCAGGTCGCCTGCGCTCGGTTCGACGGGCGGTTGCTTGGCCGGAGGCCGCCAGCGGAAACCGCCGCGTGGTTCGGGTGCGGGAAGATCCTCGACCGGCGGTGGCGGCAGGGTCATCGCCAGCGGCACCGGCTCGCTCGGTGGGGTGGCCGGAGGGGTGGGCTCGGTGTAGAGGCCTTCGGGTGTCGCCTGCTCGGCGTCGCGGCGGGAGCGGCGCCAGCGTCTGCCCTTCTTCGGGGCGGGGCCGGGAGGAACCAGCGTCTGGCCGATCGGGGGATCGTCCCACGCGGTGGGTGTCGGAGCGTCCGAGGGAAGTCCCCACCCGGCCGGCGGCGATTCGGCCCCGGTCGGCGGCGATTCGGCCCCTGCCGGCGGCGATCCGGCCCCTGCCGGCGGAAGGCCCGATCCGGCGGTCGGAAGGCCCGATCCGACGGTCGGAAGGCCCGAGCCGGTGTGAGGCGGTGGCGGTGGCGGTGGCGGTGGGCTCGAGGCGGTCGGCGTCGGGGCAGCCGGGCTCGAGGCGGTCGGCGTCGGGGCAGCCGTACCGGATGGCGCCGTCCCGGATGGCGCCATGTCGGACCGCGCGATGTCAGGTGGCGCTCCGCCCGGCCCGGCGGTGCCCGATGTCGCGTTGCCCGACGGAGTCGCGCTCGGGGTGGCGGCGGTCGGAGGAGGCGGCGTACCAGCTGACGCGGGCGCACCAAGGGACGGTGCGCCGGCGGCCGCGCCACGATCCTGTTCGCCGTCGTGGCCGTTCGAGGAGCCGGATGTCGACCCCCCACCCGCGAGCTCTGCAGCGCCACCGCTCGCGGCGGCAGCCGCTGCTGCTGCCACGGCGGCACCGGTCGGATCCTCGGGCTCCCCCCCGCGGCCGCCTCCGGCCGCCGGACGTGCTTCGCTACCCGACGCCGCGGTGGGGGGTAGCACCTCGAGGCCGCGGTAGCGGGCGAGCCATGCCGGCAGCGCCTGGTCGAGGTAGGCCACCTGACCGGGGGAGACGGTCTCGGTGGGGAGCAGGAACCGGATCGACTGCCCACCCGAGGTCAGCTCCATGACCGCAGCGCTCCTCCCGTCGGAGAGCTCGATCTTCTGGTTGCATGCCGCCGAGTCGAGTCCGGACCAGACCAGCAGACGCTCGATCTGGGGCTGCGGACCCTGCACCGTGATCCCCGCCGTCGTGAAGAGGAGGCTGAGGCCTTCGGTGGTCTTCGTGCCGCGCTCGGTGTCGCCTGCCAGCGCGACGCCACCGAGCTGCATCCCTTCAGGCGGCAGTTCCGTGATTCCGACGGTCATGGACCTCTCCTTCGTGACCCGGACCGTCGGGACCCGGGATCCCCCCGGCCCTCCGGTGCCCGGCGCTCGTCGTGGCTCGATCCCGTGGCTCCGGCCATCCTGCCGCCGACGCCGGCCGCTCGGCAAGGATTTCCGTCCCGCCCGGTGAGACCGCGGCCGGCTTCGTTCGAGGTCACCGGGCTGACCGGCGGGCGCCGCGGCCCGCGCACGCCCGTTCATACTGGCCCACCGGCGTCCCGGGCTGAAGGATGCTTCGTCCTCCGGAATTCCGTCGGGGCACGGGGTTCCCCCGGGCCCCCGGGGCCGGGCGATCGGAGCCGATCATGCGAGCACGTCGGCGATCGCGGCCGTCGCGGTCTCGAGCGCCTGGTCGAGCTCGGCCCGGCCGTGCGCCATCGAGGGAAAGAGGACTTCGTAGGGTCCGGGCGCGAGTGCGACGCCACGCTCCAGCATGGCGCCGAACCAGCCGCGCGTAGAGACCCGTCTCGGCCGATGCTGTCGCTCCACCGAGGTCGACCACGTCGCCGGTCCCCTCGGGCACGAAGAAGACTCCGAGGAGCGGTCCGACGACGGGCACCTGCGCGGTGAGTCCGCGACCCGACTCGTCGACCGCACCGGCCTTGGCGAGCGCCGCCGCGAGCGATTCCTCGAGCGCCGCCGCGAACGGGGCAACCCGAGCTGCGAGGGACGGAGAGGAGTCCGGGCCGAGCGCGCCGAGCACTGCTCGTCCGGCAGCAGTCGCAAGGGGGTTCCCCGACAGAGTGCCGGCCTGGTACACCGGGCCCGTCGGGAGCGAGCACCGCAGAGCACGTCCGCCCGGCCGCCGAAGGCACCGACCGGCAGCCCACCCCCGATCACCTTGCCGAAGCACCAGAGGTCGGGCCGGACCGCGTAGTACCCCGAAGCACCCGCGGGTCCGATCCGGAAGCCGGTGATGACCTCGTCGAAGACCAACAGCGTGCCGACCGCGTCGCAGGCGGCGCGCAGCCCCTCGAGGAATCCCGGAGCGGGAGGCACCAGCCCCATGTTGGCGGCGACCGGTTCGACGATCACGCACGCGACGCGCTCGTCGAGCTCGGGTACCTGGTTGTAGGGCGCGACCACCGTGTCGGCGACCGCCGACGCGGGGACCCCCTCGGAGCCCACCAGGCCGAGGGTCGCGACACCGCTGCCCCCGGCTGCGAGCAGGCCGTCGGAGTGGCCGTGGTAGCAGCCCGCGAACTTGAGCACCCGGGACCGTCCGGTGAACCCGCGTGCCGACGCGGATCGCGCTCATCGCCGCCTCGGTCCCCGAGGAGACCAACCGCACCTGTTCGCATCCGGGAACGCGAGCGCAGATCTCCTCGGCCAGCAGGACTTCGCCCTCGGTCGGCGCGCCGAACGTGGTTCCAGCGGAAACGGTCGAGCAGAGCGCCTCGACCACCGAGGGATGCGCATGGCCGAGGATCGAGGCGCCGTAGGACTGCACGAAGTCGAGGAGCCGGTCGCCGTCCTCGTCCCACACGTAGGCGCCCTCGCCGCGGGCGACGAAATAGGGGTGCCCGCCCACCGAGCGGAACGAGCGCACCGGAGAGTTGACGCCGCCCGGGATGACCCGCCGGGCGCGTGCGTACAGCTCCTCCGACCGGGCGCGATCAGCCATCCAGCACCTCGGCCACCTCCGCCGCGAAATAGGTCAGCACGAAGTCGGCTCCGGCACGCTTGACCGCGGTCAGCTGTTCGAGCGCGACCGCCGCTCCGTCGATCCAGCCCAGCTGGTCGGCGCGCCTTCACCATCGCGTACTCACCGCTCACGTGATACGCCGCCACCGGCACGTCGACCATCGCCCGCACGTCGGCGATCACGTCGAGAGAGGTGAGCGCCGGCTTCACCATGACCATGTCGGCGCCCTCGGCGACGTCGAGGGCGACCTCGCGCCGAGCCTCGTGCAGGTTGCGGACGTCCTGCTGGTACCCGCGCCGGTCGCCACCGCCGGCGATCTGCACACCCGCGGCGTCGCGGAACGGGCCGTAGAGCGCCGATGCGTACTTGGCGGCGTAGGCGAGGATCGCGGTCTGGTCGTGCCCAGCGGCGTCGAGCGCCGCGCGGATGGCCGCCACCTGCCCGTCCATCATCCCGCTCGGCGCGACGACGTCGGCTCCTGCCTCCGCCTGCACGGCGCCGACCCGTGGCATAGAGCTCGACGGTCGTGTCGTTGTCCACCTCACCGGTCGCGGCGTCGATGACGTCCGCAGTGCCCGTGGTCGGTGAACTCGTCGAGACAGCAGTCGGCCATCACCACCACCCGATCGCCGACCGCGGCGTGCACCGCGGAGAGCGCCCGGGCGGTGATCCCGTCCGGGCGAGAGTGCAGCCGAGCCGGTCGCGATCCTTGTCCTCCGGGCGCGGCACGCCGAAGAGGATCACGCCGGGGACACCGAGCGAGCTCAGCCGTTTGACCTCGAGCACGCACGAGTCGACCGTGTGCTGCACCACTCCCGGCAGCGAGCCGATCGGCCGGGGCTCGTCGATCCCGTCGGCGACGAAGAGGGGTGCGACCAGGTCGTCGACGGAGAGCACGGTCTCGGCGACCAGGCGGCGGAGGGCTGGCGTGCGCCGCAGACGCCTCGGGCGCACGGCCGGGTAGCCCGGTCCGGTCACCGGGAGCGATCACCGCCGGGTCGGTGCGGGGCCCCACTGGGTTGCTTCGGCACGGCTCTCCAGCCTACGGCAGGACGACGGAGGTGACGCCGGCCGGGGGTCGCCAGAGTAACACGGTCACCCCGTCGCGACGGAGGAGCACCGCCGCGCCCTCGCGGTGCACGAGCAGGTCGCGACGTCTTGCTCGGCGGCGTCGGGTGGGATCGCCTCGATGCCGGCGGAGGGAACGATCACGAAGTCGACCACACGGGCCCGCACCGGAAACCGCTGCGGGAGCCGCCAGGAGGGGGTAGAGCTCGCTCCGCTCCGCAAACCGGCCGATGACGCCCTGCGAGACGACCGCTTGCGCCCCGTCGGGAACCGGCGACAGCCGTGGGCGAGGGCTGCGGCTGTCGGCCGGTCGACCCGCCACCAGTCGGAGCGGATCGTCCCGTAGAGGGGCACGTTCTGGACGAGGGAGACGGTGATCAAGACGACCGCGAGCAGGACGGCCGCCTCGACGTCGCCCTGGCACACCGCCGGTGCGCGTCGCCGGCGGTACGGCCGCCAGGGTGCGGGCTGCTCCTTCGGCCGCGGCGAGCCGCAGGAGCAGCATCACCGTGCCGACGAAGACGAACGGTACGACCGCGAGCGTCTGGAACGCGATCGTCGGCGAGAGGAACGCCCGGTTCGCGTTGAGCGCGGCCGGGGCGAGGGTCCCGAGCGACACGAAGAGGCCCCACGGCGTGAGCCACGCCGACCAGGCCGGCCGAGGCGGCCACTCTGGCCGATCCCACCGATCCGGTCGACCAGCTCGTGGAGCACGTGGAAGGGGTGGAGCGCGAGGTGGACGAGGACCCAACCGGTGCTCGCATCGGGTGCCGCCCCGACCAGGTAGCCGTAGTTGGTGACGATCCCGCTCCCCCTGTTGGCACCGAGCAGCGTGGCGAGCACGATGAAGCCCGCGGACAGGCCGATCACACCGAGCGGCACCTTCCAGCCGCAGGCGCGCCGTGACCGGCGAGCGACCAGCCCCGCGATCCCGACGCAGAGCGCGGTGACCGCGACCACGTCGCCGAAGAGCAGCCCGACCGCGGCTGCCACCGAGCGCGGTGCGGGTGCGGCCGCGCCACATCGAGTAGGCGGACAGCACGACGAAGGGAAGCCCGATGGTCTCGAAGTGCACGTCGAAGGAGGCGGCAAGGTACCACCACGGGTTGACGACGAGGAACCCCGAGCGCGACCAGCGCGACCGCGATCCGGGCGCGCCCGGCCCGAGCCGACGCAGACGCGCGGCGACCCACGCCATGGCGATCCACTCCGTGGCGACGAGGGCGGCGTCCTGTAGCCAGAGGAGCTGGATCGAATGGGGCCAGAGCCGTCCGAGGAGCGCGATCGGCCACATGGCCAGCTCGAAGTGGCTCTGCCAGAACTGGTAGGTCGGTGTCTGGATCGTGTCGACCGGATTGAGGTGTCCGTGGCCGATGAGCCACCACGCTTGCGAGTAGGTGGCGAAGTCGTCGGTGAGGTCGAACCGCCGGTAGAGGTACGCGCTGTAGATCGCGAGCCCGACGAACTGGGCCACCAGCACGATCGAGCAGACCAGCCAGAAGTTCCGCATCCCCTCGAGGCCACGCCCCTTCCACCATGCAGGACCCGGCCTCCGCCCCCGCGGGTTCGAGCCACCTCGTGCACCGCTGTCCCGTTCCGCACCCATCACCGCACCGGTCGTCGACGCGGCGGTCGCTCCGGTGGCGCCGGTCATCCGCCCGGCCCTTCCGCTCTCATGCCGGGCGGTCTCCGCCGAGGGCCCGCGCCGAACGCGTCCACCAGGCCGTCGACGGTGTGCGGCGACGCCTCGGCTGTCACCTCGATGCCGGCGTCCCTCGCCGCCGCCGACGTGGACGGTCCGATGGTCACCGCCACTGGTGGCATCCGGTGGCGGTCCATCGCCGCGAGGGCGTACTCGACGGTCGACGGCGACGTGAACGCGATGGCGTCGGCTCCCGCGGCCGCGGCGACGGCGACCGAACCGGGGTCGCCGGCGACCGTTCGGTAGGCGACGACCTCGTCGACCACCCATCCCTTGTGACGGAGGACCTCGCCGAGCGAGCCGCGCACCCGCTCGGCGCGGGGGAACAGCACCGCACGACGCCGACCGGCGGAGGGGTCATCGGTTCGACGGGTCGTCACGGCGTCCCTGCTCCCCTCGCCGTCGCCGTTGCCGTCGCCAGTACCGTCGCCGTCTTCGTGGCCGTTGCCGCTGGCGTCGAGCGCGGGAAAAGCCGTGGCAAGCCCCTCCGCGCTCGCGACCTCGCTCACCAGGTCGGGCTCTCGCCCAGCCTCGCGGAGCACCGCGGCGGTCCCTTCGCCGAGGACCGCCCATGCCAGCTTCGAGGGGAGAGGACGGGCACCGACCACTGCGAGCAGGCGGGACGCCGCGTTGGCGGATGTCAGCGCGACCCAGTCGTACGCGCCGCCGACGAGGCGGGTCGCCGCCTCGTCGAGCGCGCGGCCACCGTCGGCCGCGTCCGCGATCGAGATGACCGGCAGCTCGACGACCGTGGCCCCGAGAGAGGTGAGGCTGCCCACCATGCCTGATGCCTGGCCCCGTGCGCGGGTGACGACCACCGACCGCCCGGCGAGCCGCCTCCCGCTCACGGCCGCGGGCGCGGCGGGGTCGCAGCCCCGCTCAGGTCGAGCGCTGCGACCGGACCCACCACGATCACCGCGGGTGCCGGGAGCTCCACCTCGGCCAGGTGGCCCAGGTCCGTGCGGACGACCTGCTCCTGCGCCGTGGTCCCCCAGTGCACCACCGCGACCGGGCTCGACGCCTGGCGGCCCGCCGCGAGGAGGCGCTCGGCGATCTGTTGGCGTTCGGACATCCCCATCAGGATCACCAGCGTCCCACCCGCGCTCCCGAGCGCGTGCCAGTCCACGGCACCCGGCTCGCTCGCGTCCCCGACGTGACCGGTGACGACGGTCACCGAGGCCGCGAGCGCGCGATGGGTGACGGGGATCCCCGCAGCTGCAGGTGCGGCGAAGGCCGAGGAGACGCCCGGGACGACCTCGAACTCGATCCCCGCCTCGCGGAGGGCCTCGACCTCCTCGCCGCCCCTGCCGAACACGAAGGGATCGCCGCCCTTCAGCCGCACGACCGCGCGTCCTGCACGGGCGTGCTCGACCATCAACCCGTTGATGGCAGCCTGTCGACCCGGATCGCCCGGGCGCTTGCCCACGTCGACCCGCTCGGCGTCGGGCGAGGCGAGCGCCAGGGTCTCGGCGGTGACCAGCCGGTCGTGGATGACGACGTCCGCACGGCTCAGCAGCTCGCGGCCGCGCACGGTGAGCAACCCCGGGTCACCGGGGCCGGCGCCGACCAGCGCGACGCTCACGCGCCGGCCTCCGACCGATCCCGGGTCCGCCGCCCGTCCGCCGGCTCGTCGTCCGCCCGTTCGAGCAGGAAGCGTGCCACCTGCCGACCGACCGTCTCGCCATCCTCGCCCTGCCGGGTGTGCCGGAGGACGACGGTCCCGCCCCAACCGGCCAGCATTCCGGTGAGGGCGATCGCAGACGCCCCCGGCCCGGTCCCGAGCGCGACGGCGTGTGCACCGACCGGCATGGTGCAGCCCGCTCCGAGCTCCTCGAGGAACGACCGCTCGGCGGTGACCACGCGCCGCACCGCCGGATCGTCGATGCGCCGGAGCGCCGCCATCGTCCACTGGTCGTCCGGCCGGCACTCGACGGCCAGGGCGCCCTGTCCCACCTGGGGGACCATGACGTCCGGCCCGAGGACCTCGACCTCGACGCCGTCGGGAGGGAGCCATCCCAAGCGGTCGAGCGCGGCCTGCGCGACCACCACCGCGGCGGCTCCCCCGGCACCTGCCGCGGCGAGCCTCGTCGCCAGGTTGCCCCGCAGGTCGGTGAAGAGGAGATCACTCCGAAGCTCGGCGAGCTGTGCGCGGCGGCGTGCGGATCCGGTCGCGACCGTCGACGCGGTCGGGAGCCCCTCGAGGGTGCCTCCGACGAGGGTGTCGCGCACGTCCGCCCGCTCGGGGAAGGCCGCGAGCAAGAGCTCGGCGTCCGAGGACCCCGGGACCGGCGACGCCGGCAGGTCCTTCGCCGAGTGCACCGCCGCGTCCGCGTCGCCCCGCGCGACGGCGAGCTGGACTTCTTTCACGAAGACGCCGCGTCCGCCGAGGCGATCGAGCGGCACCTCGCGACGGCGGTCGCCTTCGGTCTCCACGACGATCAGTTCGGCCGCCGTCCCGATCTCCCCGAGCAACCGGGCGACCCGCTCGGCCTGCCAGCGGGCGAGCGGCGACCCTCTCGTGGCCAGCCGGACCACCCGAGCGTCGCTCATGACGGCGGACGGATGACGGAGACCGAGCCGCTCAGGAACATGTCCGGCCGACCACGGCCTAGAGGTCGAAGAGCGTCCGGAGTGCGTCGGCCAGCCGCTCGCCCCTCGGTGTCCCGGCCGCGGATTTCAGCGCGACCGTCGGCTGGTGGAGAAGCTTCGCCACGATCGTCCGAGTGGTGGCGTCGACCTGGTCCCACTGGGCGTCGGTCAGCTCCGATCGCCGGTTCCGTTGCTTGGCGATCTCGTCACGCCGGGCATCTTCGACCTTTCCCCGGAGTGCCGAGATGATCGGCGCGGCATCGCGTGCGCGCGCTGCGGTCCGGAAGCGCTCGGCCTCCTCGGCGACGATCTCGGTTGCGGCGGTCACCTCCTCCCGCCGCCCCGTCAGGGCGTCGGCGACGGCAGCCCGCAGGTCCTCGATGTCGAGGAGCAGGACACCGTCGAGGTCGCCCGCCGACGGTTCGACGTTGCGGGGTACCCCGAGGTCGACGACGACGAGCGGTGGGCGAGCGTCGCGGCCGTCCACGGCCCGCTCGAGCGCAGGTCCGTCCACGATCGCGTGGGTGGTCCCGACAGTCGAGAAGACCACGTCGGCCGACGCGAGCAGCACCGCGAGACGGTCGACGGGCTCGGCTCGGGCTGTGGGCGCGAGCGAGGCCGGAAGGGACCCGACGACCTCCTCGCCACGTTCCGTGGTGCGGTTGGCGACCACCAACTCGGCGACTCCGTGCCCGGCCAGTGCCTGGGCCACCCCCGCCCCCATCTCGCCCGCACCGACGACCAGCACCCGCGCGCCGGCGAGACCGCCAGGCCGGCGACCGGCCGCCAACGCAACGGCGCCGTGGGACATCGAGGTTACGCCGCGAGTGATCGCGGTCTCCGAGCGGACCCGTTTGCCCGTCTCCACCGCGTGCCGGAAGAGCGCGTGGAGTACCGGCCCCGATGAGGCTTCGAGCTGCGCGGTCTCCCAGGCACGGCGCACCTGGCCGAGCACCTCCGACTCCCCGATCACCGCCGAGTCGAGGCCGGACGCGACCGAGAAGAGGTGGACGGCCACATCGTCGTCGAACCGGATGGTCAGCCGCTCGGCAAGCGAATCGACCGGGCTCCCGCTGATCGCGGCCAGGAAGTCCTGCAGCTCCGCCACACCGTCGTGGAAGCGCTCGACCACCGCGTAGATCTCGGTGCGCAGGCAGGTCGAGAGGATGACCGCCTCGGAGAGGTTCGACCGGTCTCGGAGCCGGTCGAGCGCCTTCGGCAGATCGCTCTCGCTCACCGAGACGGCTTCGAGCAGCTCGAGCGGGGCGTTGCGCTGCTCGAGACCGACGACGATCACCGACACCGGTTCACTCCTGCGCCTGCGTGGTCACTCTGTCTCACTGTCTCGTGCTCAGTCTCACTGCCTCGTGCTCACTCCCTCACGACCTTCCACCGGCTTCTCGGAGGGCGTCACCGGACGCCTCGACGCCGGTCACGACGGCCTCGATCTACCCGTCACGACGACCTCGACCCGTGCCGGGCCACTCCCCAGGCTAAGAGAGTAGGGGCGGAACGGCGAACTGCCGCTCGCGCGCAGGGGTCAGGCTCCGTCACGGCCCCGGGGGTCGTGCGGATCCCGAGGGGAAGGACCTACGGCGACGGGAGGCGGAGCGGTGCCGCCTCGGCTCACTCCGACGAGCCCGGGCTCAGCCCGATGGATCGGATCACCGGCATGCGCTCGGAGACCCCGTCGCCGGCCACGCGCGCGACTGGTAGAAGCTCATCACCTGGAGCTCGATGCTCAGGTCCACGTAGCGGAGGAGGACATCGGCAGGCACCTCCAGCACGCGGGGCGCGAAGTTGAGAATCGAGCGGATGCCGGCATCGACCATCTGATCGGCAACCCGCTGCGCACCGGACGCGGGCGTGGTGATGACCCCGATCGCGAGCGGCGGATCGGTGGCACGTGCGAGCCTCGGCAGCTCGTCGGGGTGGCACACCGCGATGCCGTCGATCTGCTCCCCGACGATGGCGGGATCGGTGTCGACCAGCGCGGTGATCCGGAAGTTACGGGCCGCGAAGCCCTGGGAGCGGGCGAGGGCCCGTCCGAGGTTGCCGACCCCCGCGATGACGACCGGCCAGATCCTGTCGAGTCCGAGCTGCCGGTCGATCTGCTCGATCAGGAACGCCGCGTCGTAGCCGGCGCCGCGCGTGCCGAAGGAACCGAGCAGCGAGAGGTCCTTGCGGACCTTGGCGGCGTTGACCTGCGCGGACGACGCGAGGAGCTCGGAGGAGACCGTCCTCGTTCCGGCGCGCAGCAGCTCCTCGAGGATGCGCTGGTACACGGGGAGTCGTGCGACGGTCGCCTCGGGGATCCGCCGAGTATTCGCGCCCGATGCGGCCGACCGGACCCTGTCGCGCGGCCTGACGGCGTCGCCGGCCCGACCACCGACGTGCTGCCCGGCGCCGTTCCCGGCTCGGGTGTGGGCGCGGTCACCGTCTCGGGTGCCGTCACCTGCTCGGGGTCCATCCGGTGCCACCGGCAGAATGGTACGGCCACATGGTCCGTCAGGGACAACCTCGACCGCGGCGGAGGGCAGACCGGATCGGGGTCGGCGCAGGTCAGGATGGTGAGCCGGTCGCCGGACCCTCCGGTGCCCCCGTGGCCGGGCGGTCCGCGACGAGCCGGAGCCGCACCCGCTCCCCGGCGGCCTCCTTCTCGAGCCCGAGCGCCTCGGCGGCTCGTGCCCGGTCGAGCACGACGGCCACACGGCCGTTGGCGTCGAGGATCACCCCGAGCTCGCCGGGCGCGAGATCTGCGAACACGCCGACCCGACGCGCGACGGTGGGATCCACCGACGACCGACCGGCGAGAGGGCGGGCGCCGGACCGGTGACCGGAACCGCGTGCCACATTCTCGACATCCTCGACCGAGACGACGATGCGGTCGCCGAGCGCCACCTGCATCGAGGCGAGATCGTGCGCGGCGAGGTCGAGCTGCACGTTGCCGAAGCGGTCGACCCAGGTGACCGGGGCGACCACACCGTCGTGACGGGGGTCGGTCCCGCCGCCCGGTCCCGCCACCGCACGCGTCGTCGCAACGAGCGTCCCGGGGTCGACGCGTGCACCGATCGCTGCAGGGTCGCCACCAGTCACGAGATGTGCAGCGGCGGGCGCGAAGAGGTCGCGGCCGTCGAAGGTGGTCGCGCGGCCGGCGGTGCCGGCATCGGCACCGGTGCGGCCGGCGAGGATCTGCGCGTCCAGCACGAACGCTCCGTCGGGGCCGCCCAGCGCCTCGGCTGCGGGCAGCAGCAGCCCGTTGTCCGGACCGACGAGCCACTCGGGTCCCCGGTCGGCGCGACGGCCGGCAGGGGACCACCGGTCGCCGACGTGGACCGCAATCGGACGGCGAGCGGAACCGACACCGGGGTCGACCACCGCGAGGACCGTTCCGGGGCCGAGGTGCGGGACGGAGCGGAGGAGCAGGTCGGCGCCGGCCACCACATCGAAGGGCGGCACCTCGTGCGAGAGGTCGACGACGACGGTGCCGGGGGCCAAGCGGTGGAGCACTGCGCGCACGACGCCGGCGAACTCGTCGGCATTGCCGTAATCGGAGAGGAAGAACAGCGCCGGCACCGGCGGCCGCGGGTTCACCTCGCGTCGCCCGTCGTGCCCCCCCGTCGCTCGCGTGGGAGGACGTGGGGCGGACGCTTCGGCGGCGTCAGAGCTTGGCGAGTGCAGTGGCCGCCAGGCTCTCGAACTCGGCGGTGTTCGTCGAGTTCGAGTACCAGCCGATGAAGGTCGCCGCGTCGCCCTTCACCGCGTAGAAGGCGTCGAAGTAGCCATGCTGGCTGCCCGAGGCGAGGGTCATCCGCGCCGCGAAGCCCGCGTCCCCGGTCTGCACGTTCGGGATCGGTGTGATGGTCACCGACTTCGACTCGGAGGGCCGGGAGAGCGTCGACGCGCAGCTCTCGAACTCCGCCTGCAGTGCGGCCGCAGACGGGATTGCCTGTCCGGCCGGGAACATCGCGACGGTCTGGAGAACGTCGGCCGGTTCGGACTTGGAGCCGACGAAGACCACGCTGGTCCGGGCGGTCGATCCCTTCACGTTCACCAGATCGGCGAGGCAGGGCGGCGTGCCTTGCGTGCTCGCGGCGTTCGGCGCGGTGTCCTCCGTCCAGCCCGAGGGGAAGTTCGCGAGGGTCAGCTTCTTCGGTTCGAGGAAGGCGGCAGCGGCCGGGGTGAGCGTGGTCGTCGTCGCGGAGGCGGTCGTCGTGCTCGGGGCAGAGCTCGTGCTGCACGCGGCGAGCAGCGCTCCGGCCAGCACGACGAGCGCCAGGACCTCCGCCGTGCGCCGCGCTCGTCGCGGCCGGACGGGCCGACGCCCGGCACGCCGCCACGTCACCGGCCAAGCTGCCTCGACCGTTCGGTGGCCGCGGCGACGGCCTCGATGAACGCGGAACGGACTGCCTTGAATTCGAGGGTCCGTACCGCGGCCGAGGTGGTCCCGCCCGGCGAGGTCACTCCGGCACGGAGGTCGGCCGGCTCCTCGCCGGTCTCGTGCAGCAGCCGCGCTGCTCCGAGCAGGGTTTCGGTGACGAGCCGGCGGCTCATCTCGCGGGTGAGCCCGGCGCTGACGCCGGCATCGATCATCGCCTCCGCGACGAGGAAGACGTAGGCCGGCCCCGAGCCCGACAGCGCGGTGACCGCGTCGAGCTGGCGTTCGGGTACTCGGACGACCGTCCCGACCGAGTCGAGCACGCCTTCCGCCCAGTCGAGATCGACCGCCTTCGCCGCTCCCCCGCCCGACACCGCGGCGACGCCGGCACCGATCCGGGCCGGCGCGTTCGGCATGGCCCGGACGACGACGCCGCCGGTGCCGAGCGCCACCTCGAGCCGCGCGATCGAGAGACCGGCAACGATCGACAGCACGCGTCGGACGCCGACAGCGGCGAGCGAACGGACGGCGGTCTCGGCGACATCGGGCTTGACCGCGAGCACCGCGTCGTCCACACCGATGGGCGCGTCGAGCACCAGGAGGCCGGGGTGTGCGCGGGCCATCAGGTCACGCCGCTTCGCGTCCGGATCGCAGACCGCGAGCTCCTCGGTCGGCGCCCAGCCGCCTTCGATCAGGCCTGCGAGGAGTGCGGCGCCCATCGTGCCGGCTCCGACGATCAAGAGCCTGGGTGTCATGGCGTGCACGCTACCAGCGGCGGATTCGCCCACCGCAGGCGGAAAGACGGGGACGTCGGGCAGGAGCGCGCCGAGGCACCTGCGGTCCCGTCAGGTGGTGACGGTCCGCCGCGACGGCGGGCGGCGCCGGTACCGGCCCTCGAAGCCGATGCTCATCGCAGTCGGAAAGCACTCGTCGGTGTACGCGAGCGACGCCCCGATGATGCGGTCGAGCTCTTCGTGGTCGACCCTGGCGACCGGCACCCGGCCGACGAGGTAGACCGCGTCCTCCGCACCGAGGGCGAACGCCATGCCAGCCAGGTCCGCGTTGCGCCGGAGCAGGTACTCCCAGGTGGCCTCGACGTTCGTCTCCGGTGCGGGCATCACCTGGGTTTCGTGGTGGAGGGTGCGCTGACGAAGCGTGAGCCAGACCGTCACGAACTCCTTCTCGTCCCCGCGAAGCCGCAGGTACCAGCGGGGTGCGCCGGTCACCGGGTCGCCGCCGGCCTGCCGGTCGACGGCGACCATTGCGCCACCTGCGGCGAGCTGCTCCGCGGCCCAGTCGTCGATCAGCCGGCAGATCTCGTCACGGCTGTCGGGATCGAGCAGACCTCCCCAGTGATCGCTCACGAGCACTCGACGAGCCGACCGACGGTCAGCTCCGCATAGATCTCACGGAGCAGGTGCGCGGCACGCGCCCACGTGTAGCGACGTGCACGGAGGACCGCACCGGTACTCAGCCTCTCGGCGAGCAGGGGCTCTGCGAGGATCTGGCGGACCCATGCCGCGAACGCGGGAGCCGACGACGGGTCCTCGACGAGGAAGCCGGTACGACCGTGGTCGACGAGGCTCCGCAACCCCCCGACGTCGGAGGCGACGACCGGCGTCCCGCACGCGGCGGCTTCGAGGGCGACCAGCCCGAACGACTCCGACCTGCTCGGCACCAGGCAGACGTCGGCCGCCCGGTAGTAGGTCGAGAGGAGCTCGTGGGGGCGCGGCGCCACGAAGGTCACCCGCTCGGCCAGGCCGAGCGCGTCGACCAGGTCGTGCACCCGCGCCACCTCGGTCTCACCCTGCGGCCCGCTCGGACCACCGACGACCACCAGATGGGCGCCCGGATGGTCCGTCACCAGGCCCGCGAGCGACTCGACCGCGACCGACAGTCCCTTGAGCGGCTGGATCCGCCCGACGAAGAGCAGGAGCGGCCCGGTTGCGGGAAGCTGCAGGGCCCGCCGGGCCTGGCGACGGTCACCGGGCCCGAAGAAGGCATGGTCGACACCGGGCGCCACGATGCGGATCCGCGAAGGATCGGCGCCGTAGAGATCGGAGAGCTGTGCTGCCTCGACCGAGCAGGACGCGAGCACCGTGTCCGAACAGCGGATGATGGTCGCCTCGGCCTCGGCCCGCTGATGCGACGCGTCCGCCTCCACCTCCTCGGGACTCGCCTCGGCCTTGACCCGGTCGAGGGTGTGGAACGTCGAGACAAGCGGAAGGTTCAGCTGGTGCTTGATCACGTGGCCGGCGATGCCGCTCAGCCAGTAGTTGGCATGGACCGCGTCGAAGGGCTGTCCCTCGTCGCCGCCGAACGTCTCGACGGTGCGCATCCGCTTGAGCACGCCGTCGGTGAACTCGTCGACGAGAGCAGGGAGGGACTCCTTTGCGACCGGCGAGGGCGGCCCCGCGGAGACGTGGTGCACCTGGAACCCGGGCTCGATGCCGAGCGTGGCCGGGAGGTCGTCGCGCCAGGTCCGGGTGAACACGTCACAGACGACACCGGCACGTGCGAGCGCCGAGGAGAACTCCCGGACGTACACGTTCATGCCGCCGCCGTCGCCGGTGCCGGGCTGGGCGAGCGGCGAGGTATGCATCGAAAGAACAGCAAGGCGCCTCATGCGCCGACGATCCTACCGGGAGGCCCTCCGACGGCCGCTGCGGACCCCTGAGGCTGCGACAGTTCCGGTCGATCTCGTCGGAGGCGGGTCGAAGCCGGGGCCGCGCCAAGCGGTCCGAGGTTCGGCGGACCGCAGGCGGTCAGCCCGCGTCGGGCGCCGCGTCGCGATCCGAGGTCCCGCTCCCGTTGCCGAACGTCCTGACGGGGGACTCCGGTTCGGTGCGGGGTGAGGTCACCCTCTGCGAGCCGGCGTCGTCGGGGACGATCGACGTCACGCGCTCGTGGTCGGCCTGCGCCTCGTTCTCGTGGCGGAACGAGAGGTAGATCCGCATGAGGGCCTGTCGCTGCTCTTCGGTGAGATGCCGGTCGTCGAAGATGTGGCGGGAGAGGTCGGTGTCCCCGTCGGGTCGCTCGAGGATGCCCGCCTGCACGTAGAGCGTCTCCGCGGAGATACGGAGGGCCTTCGCGATCTGCTGGAGAATCTCGGCGGACGGACGCCGGAGTCCGCGCTCGATCTGGCTCAGGTAAGGGTTGGAGATCCCCGCGAGCTCCGACAGCCGCCGTAGCGACAACCGGGCAGAGTTGCGCTGCTCGCGGATGAAAGCACCGAGATCGTTGAACCGGTCGGGGAGCTCCTTCACGAACTGCGGCGGCTCGGTTCGGCGCGGCTCCGTCACTGCTGCGCGCGCCCCCTGCGGCCGAGCACGCTCGTCACAACGCTCACGACAAGAGCTCGTCGACCGAGGCGCGCCCCGACTTGTGCCGTTCGACGAGCTCCGCCTGGAGCCGGTCGATCCGCTCGTGCAGCGCGCGCCGATCGTGGGACACCGTCCTCTCGAGGTCGCCGAGCCGGTTGGCCAGGTCCCCGAGGGCCCCCGCATCGAGCTCCGAGAGACGGCCGATCCCGTCCGCGTCGAGCACTGCGTCGAGTTCGGAGGTCAGGTCCGATTCTTCGGTGTCGGGAGAGAGCAGCATCGGCAGGTGGCCGGGGCCCGGGGGGCGCCCCGGCCCCGAGGCGAGGATGCCCGGTAGGTCGCTGACCACTGACGAGAGGTCCGGCGAGGAGCCGTCCGCGGGACGATCGAGGTAGATGTGGACGATGTCGAGACGGCCCTGGATGAGCCGGCGCAGGTAGGAGAGCGCCACCTCGGCCTCCTGGCACTCCGCCCGCATGCCCCGGATCTCCTCGAGCGGGCGCGACTCCACCCCGTCGAGGTAGCTGCCCGAGAGCAACCGGCTGAGCTCGTCACGGTGGCTCGGCATCACGGCGATGGTACTCCGCCGGCCAGGGCACCCGGCCGCTTCGCCCGCGCGGGGCGTATCGGTAGACGGCCCGCCCGACCAGGGCCGACCGGGGGAGGGGCCCGAAGGTGCGGCTGTCGGTGCTCGCGCCGGCCGCATCGCCGAGGACCTCGATCGTGTTCGCACGGCGGTCGAGACCGGCGACCCGCTTCACCAGGACACGGGCCGGTTCGCGGGGGTCGCGCACGGCGACCACCGATCCGAGCGGCGGCCAGGGTTGGTCGACACCTGGCACCCGCACCACGATGAGGCGATCGCCCGGGTGGAGGGAGGGCAGCATCGAGGTGCCGCTGACCTCGACCCTCACCAGCCCGCGGCCGGCCGCCCACAGGGTCGCAAGCGTTGCGGCGGCGAGCGCGACGAGGGTCGTTCTCCCTGTTCGGCGGCTCCCGAACCTGGGTAAAGTGAGTGGGCATCGGAACATGATCCACCTCTGTACCAGAGCCCTGCCGGGCGGACCCGCACCGGTCGGACCCCCTCGAACCGACGCAAAGGAGTAGTGCTCATGCGCACCGCCGATCAGCTGTTGACGTTCGTCGAACGGCTCTTCCCGCCCCGTCAGGTCCATGCCCACTGCGACCTGCCCTGCGGCGTCTACGACCCCGCACAGGCCCGGATCGAGGCCGAGTCGGTGAAGGGGATCATGGAGAAGGCCAACGCCTCGGCCGACGAGAGCTTCAAGGTCCGGGCCACCTTCATCAAGGAGGAACGGGCGGAACTGGTGAAGCACCACCTGTGGGTCCTCTGGACCGACTACTTCAAGCCCGAGCACCTCGAGAAGTACCCGGATCTCCACGACCTCTTCTGGAAGGCGACCAAGGCTGCCGGCGAGGTCAAGAAGACCAACGACGTTGCGGCCGCCGACCGGTTGCTCAACCAGATCGCCGACATCGACAAGATCTTCTGGGAGACCAAGAAGTAGAGAGGTCAGGAAGTAGGAAAGTAAGGAGCTTCGTCCTCACTCGATCGGGCTGAATCGAAAAGCCGCGTGCACCGCGACGCGGTCGGCTCGGGCGGTGCACGCGCCCCCACCGATCGGCGACGCGGCATTAGCAACCCACCTGCGCCTCGATGTCGAAGCAGGCGAGGATCGGCGACGCGAGCGTCCCGTCCGGCTTCTGCTGCGAGTAGCTGACCTGGATCTTGGCGTACTGGAACGTCACCTGCTCCTCTGGCCGGTCACCGTTGCCCAACCACTGGGAGCCGGTGACGGTGACGTCCGTGAATGTGTAGACGAGATAGTCCACCAACGTTCCGTTCGAGACCCTGCTCACCGAAAGGGTGGCCGAACCGAGATGGGCGCCTTCGACCACCGCGAGCATCAGCGCGGGCGAGGACTTGTCGACGTACTTGACGATGGACAACTGATCCCCGCTCGCACCCTGGCCCGTCGACGAACGGCTCCCCGGGCAACTCGATCCGCTGCCTCCCCCCACTCCGAGCGACCACGAGAGCACGTCGATCTGGTTGAGATGGTTCGAATCGGTGGATTCGCCGGGAATCGACGGGATGCCGAGGAAGGCCTGTGTCCCGGTCGGACCCGCGGGGCTCGGGTTGGGACCGGGCGGCACGGGGCACTGGCTCGCGAAGAGCGACGCCGTCGGAACGTTGACCACGCTGGCCTGTCCCACGGGGCCCTGTGCACCGGTCGGTCCGGGTGAACCCTGCGCGTTCCACGAGATCTGCTGAGCATTGCCGGGACAGCTCGGCGCAGCCGCGCCGACGTCGATCAGCTTTCCCGACCGAAGACATGCGTAGTACGTCGGGCCCGATGTGCTCGCTCCCGCCGTGACCGCCACGGCGGCTCCCGCTGCCGTCGTCGCGGCGACGAGTCCGACGACGACGAGGAGCCGTACCCTCTTGATGACATCCATCTGGATGCTCCTTTCGTTCCGGCGACCGAAGGGCTGCCTTCACCCATGGTGACGGAGCGACATCTGTCCGTCACGGGTGAACTTTCGTTCCACTCGGAAGGAACAATTCGGATCCAGTCGGAAGCGAGTCGCTAGCGTCGTGACGATGACCTGGAAGTACCGGGCGACCGGCTGCACCGCCACTCCGCCGCCGGCCGGTGGGCCTCCGGTTTCTGTTTCGAAGGTCACCCTTTCCGGCTCGGTGGTGCTGCCCAACGGCGACACCTGCGCCGGGTTCGCCGACGGAAGCGCGATCGTCGGTTCGGTCACCTACAAGCCCCAGACACCCAGCGGATCGGCCAAGCTCTCGGACCGGACTCCGGGCGAGATCAACTGGGGAGACTTCTCGCAGTCGGTGTCGGGCACGAGCTTCTCGATGCTGGTGCCGGCCGTCCAGACTCCTGGGACCCAGCTCCCGGCTGTCCAGGTGTCGGGACCCTTCGCGGGACAGACGGCGGGGCCTCCTCGCGACTGGTGATCACCGACGGCACCTTCATGACGCAGAAATGCACTTCGGTGGGCGGCTTGAAGAAGGTCGTCTTCCCGTCGAACTCGAACTCGACGCTCTTCCTCGGGTGACCTGACCGGGTTCGCCCCCGGCCGCACCCTCTGCTTCGGATCGCACGAGTCGGTGGGAGGCCGGCACCGCCCCTCCGAGAGCCGACGCCGAAGCACACGTTCGCCGCCTGTCTGGAAGAATTGGATCGTGTCCAAGTTCTGCCCGGCATCGGCGAAGGCGGGAGCTGGGCACGGGTTCACCACGTCGCCGACTGCGCCGCGGGCTGTCGCCGCGGAGCCTGCACCGTGTCCAGAGCACGCGGACCCGGTGTGGAGGTGACCGGCGGCGATCGGCCCGGGTTCGCCTTCGGGTGTCTGGGCTCGTTCCTCGCGTTGGTACTCGTCGTCGTGGTCGTGGTCGCCCTCACGGTCGGTGCGCTGTTCCTGCTCGTCGTCGTCGGCGCCCTGATCCTGCTCGGACTCGTGGTCACTCTGGTCGACCGTGTGTGGATCGCCCTCTCTCCTCGGCGGCGGTCGAGGCGCGACGCGGGAAGGGCCCGGGGTGTCATCGACGTCAGTGCCGTCGACACCACCGTGATCGAGGCCACGGCCATCGAAGGTCGGGACTCACCTAGCGAACCAGGGCGGGACGGGCGCCCGGCAGCGCCTCCGTCGCACGAGGCGCCACCGCGGCCCGAGGATCGAACCTGACCGAGGACCCTTCGTAGGCGTTCCGAGGGCGGGACGTTCAGTCCGGCGTGACCGGCCCGGACCCCGGAGCCGGGTCGGCAGGCGTCGAGGTCGCCTCGTTCGACGAGGGCATGGCCGCACAGGCCGCGCAGCGACGGGCCAGGGGCTCGTCGGCGAGTCTGGCCGGCTCGATCGGCCCACCGCACGACCCGCACCGGCCGTAGCTCCCTTCGTCCAGCCGGGTGAGAGCCTGTTCGACCTCGTCGAGAAGCCGTTCGGCAGCATCGATCGTGTCTTCGACGGAACCGGTCGTCGCGGCGGGTCCCACCGCCGCTCCGGGCGCAGCCTCCGTGTCGCCTCCGTGCCCGTGCGCGCGCTCGTCGGCGGGCGCATCCGGATGCGTCCGTGGCGCCAGCGGCTCGATGGTCTCCCGGTCGATCGACATCGCGTCGAGCGTACCCGCCCCACCCGTGCGACACCGTATGGTGACGGGGTGCTGCACGACCGACCCGAAGCATCCCCGTCGGGCGACCGCGCCGATCGGCTCGCCGAACTGGTGGGCTGCGACCAGCGAGTCCCCTGCGTCGACGGCACCGAACGGCGGGCCATCGAGCTGGACCAGGCGGCCTCGACCCAGTCCCATCCGGCCGCAGCGGCACGAGTGGCGGAGTTCCTGCCCTGGTACTCGAGCGTCCACCGTGGCGCGGGGTTCCGCTCGAGGAAGGCCACCAAGGCCTACGAAGACGCCCGGCGCGCCATCCTCGCGTTCGCCGGGCGCTCCGAAGAGGGGCGGGACGTGGCGATCGTCTGCCGGAACACGACCGAGGCGATCAACCACCTCGCCTACCGGCTCCAGCTGCAGACCACCGATGTCGTCGTCACGACCGTCGTGGAGCACCACGCCAACCTCCTCCCATGGGGACGCGTCGCCGAGCGGCGCTACGTCGAGTGCTCGGAAGCCGGCGTCTTCACGGTCGATGACGTCTGCGCCGCACTCGACGCAGGCTCCCGCCCTCCCGCACTGCTCGCCATCACCGGCGCATCGAACGTGACCGGATGGCTGCCTCCGCTCGAGCCGATCATCGACGAGGCCCACGATCGCGGCGTGCCCGTGGTCGTCGACGCCGCTCAGCTGGCGCCGCACCGACCGCTGCCGCCGACGGCCGACTTCCTCGCCTTCAGCGGGCACAAGCTCTACGCGCCATTCGGTGCGGGCGCCCTGATCGGGCCGAAGTCGCTCTTCGAGACGGGCGATCCTTTTCTCGCGGGAGGCGGGGCCGTCGATCTCGTCGGGCTCGACGAGGTGGTCTGGACCGCGCCACCCGACCGTGAAGAGGCGGGCTCCCCGAACGTCCTCGGCGCGATCGCACTGCATGCGGCAATCGACGCGCTGTCGACGATCGGCTGGGATGCGATCATCGAGCACGAAATCGAGCTCGCCGACCGTCTCATACGGGGCCTCCATTCCATCGAAGGGGTGCGGCTCCTCGGTCCGCGGGGAGCATCCGGGGTGGCGGCGACCAAGACGGAGACTCTGCCCGTCGCGACGTTCACGGTCGAGGGGATGCACCACGCACTCCTCGCGGCGCGGCTCAGTGCCGAGTACGGTATCGCCGTGCGTCACGGCTGTTTCTGCGCGCATCCCTACGTCGTGCGACTCCTCGGGCTCGACGATCGTGCCGTCGAGGATTACCGGAACGAGGTGCTCGGTGGCGACCACCGGCACGTACCCGGTGCGGTCCGGGCCAGTGGAGGGCTCGGGACCTCGGGCGAGGACATCGACGCGCTCATCGGCGCGGTCGCGGAGCTCGCGAAGGGTGGGCCGAGTCCGGTCGGGTACGAACAGGACCCCACCACCGGCGACTTCTTCCCCGAGACCGAGGTCGCCGGGTGGCGGAACGCGGCGGCCGAGGCGGGCGCGGCCTGCGCCCGCGGCTGACCGCCGACCGTGAAGGGCTCCGTCACGATGCAGTCACGAGCGGGGGCGTCGGGCCACCGGTTCTCGGACCGACGCGGCGCTGGCATCGTCGTCGCGCTCGTCGCGCTCGTCGGCGCCGGACTGGGCGTCACTGCATGCGGGTCGAGCTCGGCGGTCAGCCCGCCGAGCAACCCGACGGCATACGTGGCCACCGGTGCCAACGTCGCGAATCCGGGTGACACGGTTGCGGTGGTCGACACCGTGCGCTCCATCGCGTTGACGCCGATCACTACGGGGACACTGCCGTCGGCGCTCGCGGTGACGCCGGACGGCAAGGATTTGCTGGTGGCGAACAAGGGAGCGGACCAGCTGAGCGAAGTCGACGTGGCGTCGGGCGCGGTGGTCCACCAGGTCACGGTCGGCCTCGAACCCGACGCCGTCGCGGTGGCACCGAACGGGAAGACGGCACTCGTCGCCAACTTCGGCGACAACACGGTGACCCCCGTCACGCTCTCTTCGATGCACGCCGGGCATCCCGTACCCGTCGGCCGCCAGCCGGTGGCGATCGCGGTCTCGCCGGACGGCAAGACCGCCCTGGTCGCGAACTACGAGGACGGCAGTGTCACCCCGATCGTGCTGCCGTCCCTTACGCCCGGGTCCCCCGTCGCCGCTGGCCCCGACCCGATCGCGGTGGTCTTCGCGGTGAACGACTCGACCGCGGTCGTGGCCAACTTCCAGTCCAGCGCAGTGACGACGATCGACGTCGCGACGATGGCCCCGCGAGCCGCCGTTCCCGTCGGTTCCAACCCGACCGGGCTGGCGGCTCCACCCGGTTCCTCGACGGTCTGGCTCAGTGGGGGTGCCGGCGTCACGCCCTTCGACGTCGCGACCGGTCAGCCGGGTACGCCCATTTCGATCGGTATGCCGGCTCAGGCGATCGCGATGACGCCCGGAGGCCGCGACGCGTGGGTTTGTGGCGCGAACGGGAGCGTGGTCCACGTGAATCTCACCTCCCGCTCCGTCGTCGGCCGGGTCGCTGTCGGCAACCATCCCTCGGCGATCGTGATCGCCCCAGGTCAGCACTCCTGATCGCACGTCAGCCGTTTCCACTTTCCTTCGGCATCGGAACCTGTGGGGCCCGCACCAGTGGTGCAACGGCCTCAGAAGAGGAGATCAGGCCGGTCGCCTGACCGCGCCGCTCGGATGCTCGAGGAGCGCGTTCGATTCGGGTCCCCCGATGAGGTGGATCGTGAGCTGGCGCCGTGTGGTGAACCCGAGCCATGCGTAGAGGCGGTAGGCCCTCTCGTTCTCCAACGCGACGTGCAGAAACGGCCGCTCGCCGCGGCGGGAGATGCGAGCGGCCATCGCTCGGACCAGCAGGCAGCCCAACCCGTTGCCCCGTACGTCGGGGTGGGTCGCGACCGCGCTGATCTCGGCGTAACCCGGCGGGCGCATCCGCTCACCCGCCATCGCCACCAGGCGACCGGCACGTCGGATTCCGACGTACCCGCCGAACTCGATGGCGCGCGAGAAGAACGGGCCCGGGCGCGTGAGCCGTGCGAGCTCCAGCATGCCCTCGACGTCGGCAACACCGAGCGGCACCGGTTCCGCGGTCGCCTCTCCCGAGTCGGCGAGGGCACGCAGGTCTCGACCGACGGCCTCCTCGGCGAGCGGACCGAGCATCTGCGCGACTTCGATGCTCCAGACGACCTCCCATCCCGGTGGCGGCTTCCCACAGTCGCCCACGATCGCCACCCGTCCTGCCGGTCCGGTGAGGCGGACCATGTCCTCCCACTCGGAGCGTCCGGGAACACCGCGGAAGCCACCGAACGGCGAGATCTCCGGATCGAACCGGGCCGCTCGGCCGAACCTTGTGCCGAGGCCGACCTGCGCGCCGCACAGCGCGTGCCAGGCGGGGCTGTCCAACGCCGAAGTGCCCTCGCCCGCGCCCCTGACCCGTCCCATGTCCGCTCCTTTCGGCTCCCGTCGACAGCCCCGGAAAAATGGGCGCGCGTCGCACAGCGTACGGACGTGGAACCGAGAGGTCCCGATGAATGAGCCGGTACGCTCCTCGACGGGCCGTTAGCTCATCGGGTAGAGCAGGGGACTTTTAATCCCAAGGTGGCGGGATCGAGACCCGCACGGCCCACCTGGTCAGCCGGTAGATCTGCAATCCGAAGAGCCCAAGAAGTCGAGTAGCGCCTACAGATTGACTACAGTCTGACGGCATGAAGGGGACCAAGACCGAGGTGGCGCCGGGCGTCTGGCGACTGCGCGTCTACGCGGGCCGGCGCGCGAACGGCACCCCCATCCAGATCGCGAGGACCGTCCACACGGGCGGCGGCCGTGCGGGCTCGGGTGCGCGGGCGGCCGACCGCATCCTCGCCAAGATGGTGACCGAGGTCGACGCGGGCAAGCGCGCCAACGGCACCCTGACGCTGAACCAGCTCCTCGACCAGTGGCTCGAACACTGTGTGGCGGTCGGTCGCTCGCCGACCACCGTGCGCAAGTACCACTACCTCGCTGACACCGTCGTTCGTCCCGAGCTCGGCCGTCTGCGGTTGACCAAGCTGGGCGCCCGCGACCTCGACCGTCTCTACTCGAAGCTCACCGCCAAGGGGAACGCCCCGGCGACCGTCCGCCGGGTGCACGCCCTGATCGGCGCCGCCCTGCACCAGGCCGAGCGCTGGGAGCTGGTCGACCGCAACGTGGCCCGCCGGGCCCAGCCACCCGAGGTACGCACGAAGCGGGTCGCCGCGCCCTCGGTCGAGGAGGTGCAGAAGCTCCTCGTCGCAGCCGAAGAGGACGACCCGATCTTGGCGGTCATGCTCACGCTGGCGGCGACGACCGGTGCCCGCCGGGGCGAGCTCTGTGCGCTGCGGTGGTCGGACGTCGACTGGGGCCTCGCCACCCTTGCGATCGAACGCTCCGTCTACGAGGTCGAGGGCGGTGGCTGGGCCGAGAAGGACACGAAGACCCATCAGGAGCGCACCATCGGGCTCGACGACTTCACCCTGAGCGTGCTCGAGGTCCATCGGGGCCGGGTGGAAGCGCTCGCTGCCGAGCTCGAGCTCGAGGTGCTGCCCGCCGGCTTTGTGTGCTCGCGCTCGCCGGTCGGTGCCGAGCCGGTCCTCCCGAGCGTCGTGACCCACTTCACCGCGAAGGTGGCGAAGCGTGCCGGGGTGGAGACCCACCTGCACGCGCTCCGGCACTTCTCGGCGACCCAAGCCATCGCCTCGGGCTTCGACCCGGTCACCGTCGGCAGCCGACTCGGTCATGCCGATCCCTCGATCACCCTCCGGGTCTACGCCCACACGCTCGAGCGTCGGGACCGGGAGCTGGCGAACTCGCTCGGTCACGCCCTTGCGGGCACGGGGAAGCCCAGTCGTCCGGACGCGCTGCCGGCATCGACCCGTGGACCACGCTGAGAAAGCGCGGCACCGACACTCGCCACTGACCCCCGACCCGGAACGCACCGGGGATCCCGCCGGTGCCGACCAGACGGTAGGCCGTCGAGACGCCGATGCCGAGCTGCTCGGCTGCCCACGACAACGGCTTGACGTCGGCCGGCAGCGACAGGCTCATCCCCGCACCTCCCTGCGGTCTTTGTCGAACGGGTCCGCGTCACGTGCCACGAACCGACCGAGCGCGAGCTCCTCCTCGATGTTCCGGGCGAGGCACACGTCGCCCGCGCTCCGATAGCCGGTCCCCTCGTAGGTCCACTCGCGCAGCTCGAGGACGTCGGGGCCCGGAGGCTCCTCGTCGTGGGCTCTCTGTCGCTGTGCGATGCGCCAGCGCTGGCGTTCCGCTCGGAGCGACCCGAAGGTGGTCGAGTAGTGCCGGGACTTGGTCAGGAAGTGACCCCGGTAGCCGCAGGTGTGGGCCCAGGCCCGGAGGCGGAGCGCCGACAGGTCGCTCCGGTCACCGAGCCGCCAGGCGGTCGCGACGAGGGCCCGGAGATGGTCGGGCAGTCCGCTCCCCGCTCCGAGCGGTCCGCGCAGCCGGTGGTCGAGGAGGCCGACCGCGTCGGATCCCTTGGTCGCGTACTTGGCGAGATAGGCCGCGGCCCGCCGCCGGCCGCCCTCCGCCTCGGTGACGACGGTGGCGTCGAGCTGCTCGCCCCAGAGCATCCGTCGCCCCTCGACCTCCCCGGGCATCGGAGCCGACACCTTCCTCGCGGCGAGGCGGAGGGCGGTCGCCAAGGTGGCGGCGTCGATGCGCTCGGCGGGCCGACCGGCCTCCTCCCCGCGACGGTCGACCCGGACCAGGGCGTGGAGGTGGACCGAGCCCCGGCGCTGGAACTCGACCACCTTCACGTAGGACAGGCGGAGCGTCCGGGCCGCGGTGCGGGCGCTCATCCCGAGCAGCGAGCCGAGGGCCCGCAGGGCGTAGATGGTGGTCCGGCGCCAGAGCTCGGAGACCCCGGCGTTGAAGAGCACCGCGCCTTCGTGGTCGTAGCAGTCGGCACAGAGCGGTCCTCCGACCAGTTCGTCCTCGGGTGCATGGCGTGCCCGGCAGACCAGCGACCGACCGTGCGGGCACCGCACACCTGCCGGATGCGGAGACCCCGGTGGGTGGCAGCCGCCGTCGGCCCGCCGGCGGTGGACCGGTCCGAAGCTCGGGGCGGTGAGGGTCAGGAGCACCGCCGGGTGGTCCGCGACCGTCTCGGGGATCCCCTTCCCCCCGCGGAGTCCTGCTGCGACGAGGGCGAAGGCGTCCCCGCGGTAGAGGGAGGCACACGGCGGGCAGAGCGTCTCGCGCCGGGTGCCACAGGCCGTGAGCAGCACGCCGTCGGGAAGCGTTCGGCTGTCGAAGCGCTCCCGGCGTCGTCCGTCCGCGCCGGTCGTCGCGGTGTACCCCGACAGGCGGATCGGACGCCGGCAGCCTCGGACCGAGCGGACCTGGGTCCGGAAGGCCTCGATGCCGCCCGGGCTCGCCAGTCGCGCCAGGATGCCCTCGACCACCCGGTCGGAACCGGCGAACCGAGTGCCGGCGCCTTCTGTCGAGGGTCCTCCTGCCTGCAGGTCGGTGTCTATGCAGGGACCCTGCCGGACAGGGTGTTACCTAAATTGTTACCTTTCCCTGTGACCAGGGACTTCGTGGCCCGATTTCGGGCCGCGGCGAGGCCCCCGGCGGGGTTGCCGAGCGACCGCTCACTGCTCGCGACGATGCAACATGCGCCAGTCCTTGATCTTTGTAAAGGAAGTTCTCACACACCCCGGTCTGCCGCCTCCGGCGAGGGCCGAAACCTGCCCTGAGCTGGTGCGGGACGCCGGCGGGCGCCGAAGGCATGGCCCGCCGGCGTCGACCGCGATCCATGTCCAGGGACGAGGGAGAACGGCCTCCTGCCGTTCGGCGAAGAGGCCCGGGGTCGGTGAGAGGGACTCCTTTCTCGAAGGAGTAGAGGAAGTTGGCGCAGTCCGGGTCACAGGCTGATCGGGCGGTCGCTGGCGTTCGTCGGAGTTCGCTGGGAGGCCAAGCGGCCGCAGAGGCGGCCGGGCGGCAGCCTTTGAGCGGCGGCTCAATCAGCCTTCTCATCCCCCAGGACTTCAACGGCTCTCTGAATTGCTCGGAGCCACTCGTCGAGCGGATACTCCCACGCGACCTCACCTTTTCTTTCGAAGATCGAGATGTTCAGTTCACCGTTCTTCCGATACACCTGTGCTGGGACATCCGCCACTCCGTCGTGCCGATCGTAAAGCTCTGCAACCGCTGACTCGCGGTCCGGCGGAAATGCTTTGAAGATCTCGAAGGCCACGGCTATGTCCTTCCGAAGAAGTATTGGAGGGTCCCGTCTGGGCTGAAGACGGCTCCCATTCCGTCCGGTGAAATGTAGGTGAGCCCTCCAGCAAAGCGACCACTCTGAGTCCGTAGAACCGTTGTGTCCGGATTGGTTAGAATGTCTCGAAGAGCACCTTGTCCTGCTTCGTTAATTGCGGCGGGACCGCCAGAGGTCGGTCCAAACACCTCGCCGGCCTTCGCGTATGCCCTGCCCGCTCTAGTCAGTTGAGCGCCGGCGTCGGCGGGATCAAGTTCTGCACCGGAAGCGAGGAGTCTGCCGGTTCCCGAGCCTCCGCCCAAAGTGGCGACCGTTATCCCAACTGCTCCGATGGCGAAGTCGATGCCATTCTGAGGAACCGTGCAGGAAGCACCCGGTGAAATGTCATTCGCGATCTGATCGCTCACCCCGAAGCTGGCGCCACGTCCGATGTTGACGACCGCGTTCGCCCCCGCACCGGGATCGAAGCGGAAGCTCAGGGTCGACGAGACCGATCCGCCGCCCGGGCAAACGATGTTGAAGATGCTGATGCAAAGCCCGCTCGGATCACTCCCGTTCACCGGATCGTCGCCGGCATACCCATACGCCTGATCAGTCTGGCTGAACGCAGGATCGACGCTCGTGAACGCACCCGTCTGCCCGTCATACCACCGGGCCCGCATGTTGCTGTAACCGCTCGGTGTGGGCGTCGTGGTGTCGGTGTACTGCCCGGCATAGCCGAAGGGCGAGGCCGGGGTTCCGAGGTCGAGGTTGCCGTAGGCGTCGTAGCGCCAGTAGCTGACCTCGTCCCCGGCCCCGTTGGTCGCGAGCCACGAGCTGTTGGACGGCGTATAGGTCAAGAACAAAGGGTTGTCCGTCGGCGGTGAGCTGGTCACGTTGACCTGCTCGACCGGCTCGCCGTTCGGCCCGTAGAGATAGTCGTTGGTCGAATCCGAGAGGATTTGCGGGAGGGAGCCGGTGGTGTCCCAGGTGAACTGTTGGACCGGGTTACCCGAGGGCAAGGTGACGATGCCCCCTTTGAGGAATGCGACGAAGCACTGGGTCGAGTAGCAGGAGACGTCGACCGGATCCTGGCCAACCCCAATCGTGCTCGGAGTGGTCCAGGTCGTACCGTCCCAGGTCATCGCATCCCCACCTTGCGCGACCGCTGCGCAGTGCGACGAGGACGAACAGCTGACCGCGTTGAGGTAGCCGCCAGGATCCACCGCCTTCGAGGTCCAAGTCGAACCGCCGTCAGTGCTGGTCAGCACGTTGCCCACGCTGTCCGAGGCCGCACAGAAGCTGGCGCTCGGACAGCTCAGGGAGGTCAGCGTGCCCGAGCTGTCAATAGTGCTGAGGGTGCTCCAGCTACCCCACCCATCGGTCGTCTTGACCGAAGGGCTTCCGTAGGCGATGCAGGTGGTCGACGAGGAGCAACTCACGCCGCTCAATGGGTAGCCGTGGTTGACGTTGACCTTGGAGCCCCAGTTGCCGTTGCTGTAGGTGATCTGCCTTCCAAGGCCGGTGACGGCTGTGCAGGTCGTCGAGCTTCCACAGCTGATGCCCGACAAGGCGGCCGACTTGTCAATGACCTTGGTGCTCCAGCTGTAGCCGGCGTTGGCCGTCCAAAGGGCCTGCCCCGAGCCATCGATGGCGACGCAGAGCGAGGTTCCGGCGCAGCTGATCCCCATCAACCCGCCGTTATCGATGAGCGTGGGGCTGCTCCAGGACGGTCCGCCGCGCCAGAACGAGACGTACCCACCCCAGATCGTCACCGCCGCGCAGAAGGTCGAAGAGGCGCAACTCACCGACCAGAGAAGGTCGTTGAGCGGGGTGAAGGTGTCGGACTGCGCACTCGCCTCGAGGCCGTCGCCGGTGTAGGTGTAGGCGGTGGTCGGACCCTCGTTGTAGGGGGTCGATTCGCCCTGGGTGAAACCGGTCATCTGGCCGAGCTGGTTGTAGCCGAACGAGTTGGTCGAGGCCGAGGTGGTCGCAGTGGTCCGGTCGCCGAGGGTGTCGTAGCCGTAGGTGCTGGTCGTGCCCCCGCTGCCCGCGACCGGGGTCTGGCTCTGGACCGCGCCGGCGTGGTCGAAGGCCTGGGTGTAGGTGTCGAAGCTGGCGCTCGAGTCGGTGGCCGACATCTGGGTGAGGTTGCCGGAGGCGTCATAGGCGAACGTGTCGGGGTTCGCCCCTTGGGGGGCGTTCCCCTGGTAGATCACTCGGCCTGCGGCGTCGTAACTGTAATTGCGCTGGTCACCGGCCTGGTTGGAGCAGGAATTGGCATAGGTGGCCGAGTCCTGGACGACCTGGCCGTCGGGGTTGACCGCCCCGCCGGTCCCCGAGAAGGACTGGGTCAAGGTCTCGTTCGAGCCCGAGCAGGTCTGGGCCATGGTCGAGGTGGTCTGGGCCAGCAGGTTGGCGTTGTCGTGGGAGAATTTGGTCGAGCTGGTGCCGCTCGGAGCGGTCTGGGTGACCCCGCTGGTCTGGCCGGTCAGGTTGCCGTTGCCGTCGTGGGAGAAGTCGGTGGTGTTGCCCAGCCAGTCGCTGACCGAGGCCATGTTGCCGAGTGCGTCATAGGTGTAGGTGGCGGTCGGGCTCGAGTAGCTCTCGTAGCTCGGGTAGCTGACCGACTGGAGGACGCCCGTCGAGTAATAGGCGCGGTCAGTGGTGGTGTTCGAGAGCCCGGTACCCGGGGCCGCCACCAGCTGCTGGCTGGTGACGTCGCCGTTGGCGTCCTCGGTGTAGGTCGTCGTCCCGGTCCCGTCGGTCATGGTGTGGCCAGTGCCGTCGGGGAAGTAGGTGGTGCTCACGTTCGGGGTCTTCTCGAAGCCCGAGGCGGTGTTCGAATAGGTCACCGAGGTGGTGTCCCCGTTGGCGTCGTAGGCATTGGTGCTGGTGCCGGACGGCGTGGTGGTGGTCTTCGTCGCACCACCCGGCTCGTAGGTGGTGGTGGTGACGATCCCACCGGAATCCGCCGAGGTGGGCGGCGTCGTCTGTGAGTAGCGCTCGTCGAAGGAGCCGCCACCGGCCGGGGCCGAGGCCGCGCAGGACTCCCCGTAGTAGCAGTTGGTGGTCACGTTGCCCTGCGGGTCGGTGACCGTGAGCTGGTTCCCCACCCCGTCGTAGGTGTAGGCGGTGGTGTTCCCCGTCTGGTCGGTCGTCGACAGGGTGTGGCCGACCGCATCGAAGATGGTGGTGGTGGTGCCGGTCGCGGTTCCGGTCGGCGGGCTGCTCGACGGGGTGGCCGGACAGAGGTAGGGGTAGGTGCCGCTCGGGTTGGCCGCGAGCCAGGTCGCGACGTTGGTCGCATTGGCGCTGCAGTAGGTGCGCCCGTCGGGATCGACCGCGGTGACCGAGGTCTGGACGTCGGGGTTGGTCGACTGGACTTGGGCCCCGTTCGCGTCGAAGAAGGTGGTGGTCACGTTGTCGGCCTGGGCCGGGCTCGGTGAGGTCGAGTACAGGCCCGAGGGGCTCGGCGGTGTCACGATCCAGGCGGGCTGCCAGGTCGGACACTGGTAATCACCGGCGGCGTCGGCGGTGGCCGACACCGTACAGAAGGCATTGCCGTTTGGATCATACGAAGTGCGTGTCGTTGCCGGGCTCTGCGAACCCGCGCCGGTGGTGGTCGAGAGCACCCGATTGTCACCGTCATACGCGTAAGTGGTCACCACGTCCGGCGCCCCCGAGTCACCGGACGAGACGGTCTGGCTGCGGAGGTTGCCGGCGGGGTCGTAGGTCTTGGTCGTGACGCCCCCGAGCGGGTTGGTCTCCTCGACCACCCTGTTGTCGAGGTCGAAGACGTCGACGGTGACCTTGCTTCCCGATGTGGCCCCGGGGGCCGGGCAGGTCGCGTTCTGCGCGTAATTGTTCGGGCTCACCGTGCAGTACTTGTTGCCCGACCCGTCATAGGCATACTGGGTCGTTCCCCCGATCGGGTTGGTGGTCGAGATGACCTGGCCGTCACTGTCGTAGATGGTGTCGGTGTAGCCGGGTGTGCCGGTCGGCGGCGAGGTCGGTTCGCTCGCCGGGCAACGGGTCCCCTGGCTGTAGGCGAGAGGATCGACTTCGCACCACTTGCGTCCGGTCACGGCCCCGTAGGCGTATTGGGTGGTGGCCGAGTAGGAGCCTGAGGTGTCCGACACGACCTGGGTCGTGACCTCGCCGTCGCCGTTGTAGGTGTCGGCGGTCTCCTGGCCGTCGGGGTCGGTGGTGAGCGTCGGCAGCCCGGGGTTCGCTGCCGACCCGTACGTGTAGGCGGTGGTGTTGCCGTCGGCGTCGGTCGAGGTGAGCACGTCGCCCTGCGCGTCGAAGGTCTTCGTCGCGGCCCCGGCCTGCGTGAGGCCATACGCGGGACAGGACTTGCCGTTCCCGTAGTCGGCGGCGTCGACCGTGCAGTAGCGCAGCCCGTCGGGGACCCCGGAGACCCCCGAGGTGTAGCCGTAGAGGGTGGTGTTGCCGAGGGGGTCGGTCGTCGAGGCGACCTGGTTGGCCGAGTTGTAGAGGGTGAGGGTGTAACCGATCCGGGTGCCCGGGCCAGGTGGTGTCCCCGGTTCGGTGCTCGGGCAGGTGGTGCCGTTCGCGGCATCGGCCGCGTCGACCGAGCACCAGGGCAGATTGGCCGCGGTGTACTGCTGCAGCGTCACGTTGCCCGCGCCGTCAGTCGTCTGGGTCACGTTCGCCGAGGTGGTCGGGGTGCTTCCGGTCGACGAGTAGGTCTGGAAGACCTGGCTGGTGTCGTTGCCGTTGGCGTCGAGGGAGTCGAGGGCGAGCAGCGTGGCGGGATCGCGGTTGACATAGGTGGTCGCGCCAGTCCCGTCTTGCTCGGCCACCTCGACCTCGTTCGAGAAGAGGTAGGTGGAGGTCGTGGTCGAGCCGCCCGGCCCGTCGGGATAGACGGTCACCGTGGTCTCCGTACCATTTGCGACGGCGTTGCTCGTGGCATACGCGAAGTCGAGTTCCTGATTGGTGCTCCCCGCGGTCACCTGTTTGGTGACCCGGCCCGAGCTGTCGTAGGTGTTGGTGACGGTGCCGGTGGACGGCGGGGACATGGTCAGCTCGTCGTACTGGTACTTCTCCGATTGCTGCGACGTGTCATAGGTGAAGGCGGTGGTGAGCCCACCGGGGTCGGTCGCGCTGCAGAGGTCGGCCGGGGTCCCGTTCCAGGTCGAACAGCCCGATCCCGAGTAGGCGAAGGAAGCGACCACGCTCGACGCGGCACCCGAGGCGGCGTCGAAGACCGAGGCGAGTTGGCCGGATCCATTGAAGGCTTCGACCAACACCGCCGACGGAGAGGACTCACCGGCCGGTGTCGAGGACCAGGCGGTGCAGGTGTCCCCGTTCGGACAGGCGGCCTGGCCGGTTCCCGGCGCATAGGTGCTCGAGGTCAGGGTGTCGCCAGCGCTGTCGGCAAGCTCGCCCAGCACACCATCGGCAGTGAACGAGTAAGTGATAGGGCTCTTGCTGCCGTCGGTGAAGGTCCACGGTCCCCCGCTGCCATCAGCAGCACCGGTCAAGGTCGCCAGATACCGCGGCGCCGTCGGGCAGAAGATGCTCTGGCTGGTGTCCGAGGGACACCAGGTCACCCCGCCGGACCCCGTCGGCTCGGGTGCGCCCTGTGGGTAGTACTGGAAATCGAGCTCCGAGCCGTTGGCCTGGGTGACCGTCGCGAGACCGGATTGCTGGTCGTAGGCGACCGACAGGTTGAGGTTGTCGGTCCACCCGTAGCCGAGGGGGCCGGAAGGCGCACTCGAGGACGCCTCGGCCTGGGCGGCCCCGGCGTCATAGGTGCGGTTGAAGGTGAGGGGAATGCCCGCACCCGGGATCGTCAGATCGGTCTTCGTGTCGTAGTAGTCACCGGTCGCGAGATTGATCGGCTTCCCTTTGGCACAAGCGCAATAGGTATCGGCACCGCCGCCACCGCCCCGCCGCTCGTGCCCGATGGACGCGCCGTCGGGGGTGACGCCGGCCGCTCCCGTCGAGATCCACGTGTCCCCCACGAGCCCGACTGCCAGGCAGTAGGTGCTCCTCGGACAGGAGAGCGCCTGCAGGCCATAGGAAGGTCCTGCTCCACTGAAGCTCGAAGGGGTCCAGTGTTCGCCGCCGTCGGTTGAGTATCCCGCGGGGCTCCCGTTGCGGATGCCCCGTCCTTCGACCACGCAGAGACCTGCGGACGGGCAGGCGATCCCTCCGGGGAGTCCGTCCGCGTCGTCGGCCTGACCGGAAATGGTCCATGCAGCGCCGCCATCAGTGGTCACATAAATATCCACCTCCTGAGAGTACGAAGCGTCCTGGATGTCCACGACGCAGTCCGAGCTCGACGAGCACGAGACCGATCCGATGACGAGCCAGCCGTTCGGTGCCCCCCATGCGGTTCCCGGGTCACTGCTCCAGGTCTCGCCACCGTCACTGCTGTAGGAGACGACTGACTCTCCTCCCGCGGTGCCGACCGCGACACAAGTCGACGTGCTCAGCGGACAGGACACCTTGTTGAACTGACAACCCGTGTACCCATCGACAGTGCAATTGGTTCCGACCGTAGGAACCGGCCCGTTCGACCACGTCTGCCCACCGTCGGTGGTGTAGAACGCGTCAACTGAGGGGTAAGACTGGGGATTTGCCTGGGTGTTGTAGTCCCCCACCATCACACAGGTTCTCGCTGCCGAACAGGACACGCCATTCAGCTGGCCGGTGGTCAGCGTGGGGTCCGGAAGCCGGATACTGGGGTAGGTTGTTCCCGTCCACGTTGCACCACCGTCGGTGGTCAAGAGAGCCTCCCCAGGTGCGGGCTGAGATGCTGATGACGGTTGGTCGCCAACGGCCACGCAGTCGCTCGCCGACCAACAAGACACGCCGTTCAATCCGGTGACGGAACTCAGGATGGAGGACGACGAGGCCGTCCAGGAAGCCCCGCCGTTGTTCGAGTATTCGGCGGCGCCGACGGGATTCGACCCCTGGTAGACGGTACCGACGACGACGCAGTACTCGGTACCTGGCGCACAGGAATCGGCAACGGCGCCGACCATGGTTTGCGTGAGTGAGCCACCGCTTGTCCACTGCTTGCCTGCGATGAGCGGAGTGGTTGCTGCACCTGCCTCCGGCGTCAATGCAGGAATCGCCAGACTGATCAGAGCCATGGTCGACGACAGCATTGAGATGACGAGCGGGATGGTCACCCAACGCTTGAGAGAGGTCCTATCCCGTCTCCTTCGCCTCTTAGCAACGAGCGAATAGAGCGACCGCTCGGGATTGTTCCGTTCCTGCACGATCCCGCCTGACGCCATTGTCTCGACCTCCGCCAATATTGAATTGCATCATTGCGACGCGGTCGGCCGCCGGTTGCATGTCTAGCGCAGCCGCCGAACGAATGTCGGGTCGAATTCGCCCGTTCTTCATGCGGCAAGCCCAAGGTGTGGCACTCCCGGCGAGGAAGGCAAGCCAGAGAGCTTGGCGGTGAATCAATTTCACCTGTGACGACGGTTGCCAACGAAACAGAAACAACCCCGCGACATCTTCGAGAGGCTCCCTTGCCGAGGTACTCATCGTGGACCGATTCGTGCTTCCCTCTATCGGCTGTCCCGACTCTTCAGTGACGGCGTGCGACTACACGTGTCACTGCATTTCAGAATGCGAAGCTGTCTGCCCCGCGACTACAACGTGACTACAACTCGCAGCCAAAGCACGCGATGGTCGATTGACACCAGGAACATCAGTGCAGGTCATAGCTAATATCGGCCAGCCCCGATGAGCCCTGAAAGGCGCCGAGTCTCACTTTTAATCCCAAGGTGGCGGGATCGAGACCCGCACGGCCCACCCACGAGAGGGGCCCTCTCCGACAGCCGGCGGACGCTCCGGTCCACGGTGAGTGACGGCCTCTACACCGCACCGGTGCCCGATGAACCACACGTCGGCTACCGGCCGCGCCGGAGTCGTCGATCGGTTGAGTCAATGGGTCGAGTCCAATGGGTCGAGTCAATAGGTTGAATCGACTCGTCGCACGACGTTACCGCGTCCGTCATCGACCACTGTCCGACGGTGGCGAATATTCGCGGTCACCATGACGAGGATGGAGATGATGGCCCCCACTACCCCGACGGCCATCAAGATCCAGCCGACCTCGTGGATGTTGAAGCCGTGCTGATAGGGCTCCGTGACGGCCCAGTCGAGAATGGCGCCAACGGCGAATGTGATGATGCTGGCGACGAGGCCACCTGCTCCGATCATCGTTCCTCTTTCCTCAATGAAATCGCGTTGCTCGCGACTCCCGTAAAATTCCCCGGTGAGCCCTGCCCAAACCTCGACGGAGGTGCGGCCGGCGACGGGCGTCCCAACCTCGCAGCGCTGCGACCCCCGGCGGCAGCGTCCCCACCAGGACGTTCCTGGTCTGTTGCTGTGGCGTCCGTGCCGACCCGGCTGTACGGACGGGCAGCGAAGACCAACTCGTGCTGACTCGCGGTGCATCCGGGACGACGCCGGCCGACGCCGGCTCGACGACGGCTACGAGGGAGGCGTCGAGCGGGCGGCGAGCGGCTCGGGGACCCGACGATCGTCCGGACGTAACGCGGCCAGGTGGCTCGCTGTCTCGGTATGTCGTCGGTGGGGCCACCAGAAATGGAAGTGACGCAGGGTGGCCAGCGTGGGCACGATGCGGGTGGCGAGGACGTTCGCGGCGAGCAGGACGCCCAAGGCGACCGCGAGACCGATCTCCTCGAGAAGCTGGATGCCGGTCAGGAGGAGCGACGCGAACGTGCCGGCCAGGATCAACGACGCGGCCGCGACGGCCGGCCCCCCGTGGAGGATCGCCTGTCGGGACGTCTCTCGAGGATCCAAGCCGTCGTCGAAACCCTCCCGCAGGCGCGACGCGATCAGGATGTTGTAATCGGTGCCGATCGCCATCACGAAGAGGTACACGACGATCGGTATGGTGAAGTCCAGCCCGACGAACCCGAATCCGTCGAGGAACACCAATGTGATCACTCCGAGGGTGGCCACATAGGTGAGGACCACGCCCACGAGCAGGTAGATCGGGGCGATGACGGCTCGGAGCAGCAAGCCCAGGATCAGGGCGACGATGCCCAACGCGAGAGGGAAGATGTGCTCGACGTCGTGCCGGAGCGCGGTGCGGACGTCGGCGAGGGACGCGGTCGTGCCTCCGACGTATGTCGTGGCCCCCTCCACCGCCGAGGACGAGGCGGTCGAACGCACGGGACCCGCAACGTTGTCGATGGCCTGGATCGAATAGGGGTCGTTGTCGAGGAGCACGTTGATCATCGCCTGGCCATAGCTCGTCGTGTACGTGGGTGGAGCCACCTGGGCCACGCCCTTCGTCTTCGAAAGGTCGGTCGCCAGGGCCGAGACCGCGCTGTCGGGGAGTGGGGCCGATGACGTGGATACGACGAAGACCTGAGTCGGTCCGAGCGCACCGGCAGGGAAAGCCGAGGCCATCGTGTTGAAGGCCACCTGCGACGGCGTACTCGACGGGAGCTCGGCGAGCTGGTTGTACGTGGTGGAGAAGCCGAGCGCCCCGAAGGCGAGACCGACCAGCACAGCGGTCCACCCGGACAGTACGAGCGCGGGGTGCCGGGCCACCGCATCGCCGATTCGCTCCGACCGCGTGCGGTGGCCGACAGCCGGTGGTCGGGGGTGGCTCGGCCAGAAGAGACGCCGGCCGAGCAGGCTCAAGATCGCGGGTACCAGCGTCATTGCCGCAAGCAGCATGAGGAGGATCCCCACGATGAGACCCGGAGCCAGGGTCTTCAGCGACTCCAGCGACGCGACCAGGAGCGCTGCAAATGCGGCAATGACGGTGGCGGCTGCCGACGTGATCACTTCGCCCACCTTGGTCAGCGAGGATCGCAGGGCTTCCAACGGCTCCTCACCACCCGCGAGGTGCTCGCGATACCGGAACAGCAAAAAGACCATGTAGTCCGTGCCGACACCGAACATGACCACCACGAGGAGCGGGGCGAGCTCGGGCCCGACGACGAAGTGGAACCAATCCGCGAGGTCGGCCGTGGCCGCTTGGGCCAGCTGGTGCACGAATCCAATGATGAAGATCGGCAGCACCGCGATGAGCAGGCTGCGGAACACGATCCCGAGCAGGAGGAGGATGAGGAGAACCGTCGCGATCGTGATGACGGTCTCGGCACTGTCGAAGGCGTTCGTCGAGTCCACGCTGATGGGCGCACTGCCCGTGAGCTGACCCACGAGTCCGGAACCTGCGAGATAGCTGTCGGTCTTGTCGCGCACGGTCACGACGGCCTGGTTCGGGCCGGGGTCACCGGCCTGGCCCTCGAACACCACCTGTACCAGCTGCACCTTCTTGTTGGAGGAGAGGTAGAGGGCGGAGGTCGCCACCGACGAAACCGAGGGGATCTTTTCGGCGGCGAGGTACTGAGCCAGCCCTTCGACTTTCTGTTGTGCCGTCGTCGAGAGTGCGGCACCGTTGGTGGCGCTGACCACGATTGTCCCCGACGCCTGGGCTTGGGCAGGAAAGTACTTCGCCGCGATCTGACCGGCTTGGACGGATCGGTAGCTCGGCGGTAGGAACGACGAGTTGTTGTTGGAGGTGAACGTCGCCAGCTGCGGGGAAAGGGCGAGGATGACCACCCCTCCCGCGATCCACGCCGCGATCGTCAGCCATGGATGACCGGTGACGCCGTCAGCGAGCTTGCGGAACCACCTGATGGCCATGAGTTCTTCCAGTCAGACGTCTTCGCCGGACGTGACGCCGTCCGGCCGTCATCGGCGGCCTGACGATATCGCCCACCACCGCGCGATCGGTGCTTTTCAAGCCTGTCGTGATGCGCGACGGATGGCCGGACCGCGTGCGGAGTTGCGTGGTCTGCTGCGTCGGACTGCCGGCCGGAGTCCCGCCCTCATGCCCACGAATGCCCGAAGGCGATCGCATCGTCGTAGTGGTAGGGCTCGATCCGCGAGTAGCGCTTCTCGTAGAGACCCAGGGCCTCGCGCTGCACGGCGCCTGTCTCGAGACACAGCGAGCGGTACCCGAGGCGACGCGCCTCGACCTCGATGGCATCGAGAACGGCCGAGGCATAGCCCCTTCTGCGCTGGTCCGGAGCGGTCCACATCCGCTTGACCTCGCATCGATCCGCCGACATCCGTCGAAGGCCGCCACCCGCGACGACGGTCGAGTCCTCGGAGATCACGACGAAGAACGCGCCGTCGGGTGGCTCGAACACAGATCCGTCGACGGACTGCAGCTCCGGATGATCACCGTAGAGCGCTCGTTCATACCGCGCCCATCCCTCCAGTGCCTCGACTCCCTCGGGGTCGGACGCGTGGACCCGCCGGACTTCCATCGGTGCCGATCCTGCACCAGAATCCGGCTCGTCCGAGGACACCGCGAGTGGGCCGCCCTCAGCGGGTGACAGGAACCCGGGCGAGGTGCGACCTCAGACGTCGATCCTCCCACCGGTGCGACGACGGAAGTTGCAGCTGCGTCACCACAGCCCTGGATTCGATCGGCCAAGAGCGGCGCGAAGCCGCTCAGCTGTCGCCACAGGGGCCCGGGACGAGCAGCGAAGAGGGTCGTCGCCACGAGGAGAGATCGCGCTCGACAAGCTGCTCGACGATGGCGATGTCCGGCTCGATGAACCGGAGAAACCGATCGCGGAGCGAGGGATCCCACAGCGCACCTTGGCGGATGGGCGCCGCGTTGTGCCGTTTGCTCATGTTCGGCCGAAACGACGTGTCGACGCCGATGAAACCGTACAGCCCCGAAATCAGCACGGTTGGTTCCACCTCGAGATCGTCGTAGAGGTAGATGCCGACCTGATCGCGGGGGAACTCCCCGAGGTAGCGCTTCAGTGCCCGTCCGTAGAACCCAAGGTGAAGGTGCTGCCGCCACTCGTCTCGAGCAGCTACTCGACCCTCCAGTCGAGCAAGCTCGTGCTCTACCGACTCTTGGAAGGTGAGCTCGTCCATGCCGAGCCGTTGGTACATCTGGTACGACGAGAAGGCCCGATCGAAGGGGTTGCGAAGGATCGCGAGCAGACGAACATCTGGAAGACGAGCCTGAATGCGGGCGGGCACCGAGGGATCGCACAGATACGAAGTCGAGGCTTCACCTACCGCACGCGCATGTCGGGCGCGCTCGAACAGCTGCAGGTAGTCATCCCAGCTTCGCACCACTTCGGAGCGGAAGACACCGTCGGGGCGACCTTCGATCACCTCGGGGACGTCCGAGAAGAACATGGGTTCTTTGATCCGGCTCATGAACACGTCCGGATGCTGGTTGAGATAGCGCCACAGCGAGGTGGTCCCGCCCTTGTTGGCCCCGACCACGATGAACGTCGGCGCCACCGGTCGGCGTCGGCGCCAAGCTCGCTGCAACGCCATCACCTCGCCGACCCTCCCCCGGACCTTCCAGCTCCATTTGACCACAATGTCCGAGGACCGCAAAAGGGGCGGGGCATCCGCCCCGCCCCTTTGCCGGAGGTACCTGTTCTGACAGACGGCCCGAAGTGGACAGCCGAGCGACAGCCGGCTGACTAGCCGAGCGACAGCGAGTTGCCCTGCAGGTGGGTGGCGTCGGTGCCGAAGTTGACCATCTTCAGACCGTGGGGCCCACCGGCTGCGGTCGTCAGCTGCGAGATGGTCTGGGTCGTCTCCGCGTAGAACGTCGAAGAGGCGCCCGAATCGGTTCCGGCGAAGTCGCCGCTCACCGATGCATCCCCCGCGGTGATCGCGAAGGAGGCGTAGTTGCCGGACGTCCCGCCGGTGACGACGGTGACGTTGACGCTGCTCTCCTTGAAGGTGAGCTTCCCGGTGCTCTTCCATTTGACGTTGATCTGACCAGACACAGCGACGGGTCCGAGCAGGTTCGCGACGTTGTTGCTGGCAGAGTGCAGGACACCCGCACCCTTGCCGGAGACGACGGTCACGGGGTTCGGGGCGTTGCTGACCGTGCAGTCGCCGATCACCAGCTTGACGTTGGTGTTCTCGCCTTTCGTACCCGTGGTGGTGAGGTGGGGTGCGAATTTCGCCGCCCCCGTCACGCTCCCGCAAGTGATCGAGGCATTGTGCACATCCGTCATCGGCGGCTTCACCGCAGCCGCGGTCCCTGCGCTCCCTGCCACGATTCCGGCGGGCAGCGCGATGGCGGCCGCCACCATCATCAGCTTCTTCATCGAGTTGCTCTCCATTCCTTACCGACGCCGACCCGATCCTGCGTCGACGAAACGTCTGGCGACGTCTGACCCGAACGACGTATGCACGGGCTCTTCCGTTACAGGACCAGCTCAGACCGACCGAAACGTTCACGCCTGTTGCCAGCGTCCGTCCGGTCGCCGACTGATCTACCGGAGATCGCGGGGAACGGCTTCGGCGTTCAGCGTCGCGAGCTGTCCGATGAGTCGTCCAGCAGTCGGTACCAGAGCCGCCATGGTGTCGAATGCCGTTGCCAGACGTCCGGCCCCGGGGAGTACGGCGGTCCGACGTGCCGCCGGACCGATGCGGCCTCCTCGTCGAGCTCGTACACCGCGAGAAAGCGCGGCGCGCCGCGAGAAGGTGGCGCCATCGCCCGCACCAGCTCGTAGCGGACACCGCGCAGCGCGTGCCGCCGTGCTGCGACCTCCGGCAGATGCACGTCGGTGTAGAAGGCGTTGAACTCGCCGAGCTCTTGGTCGGTGAGATCCGAGGGCGGGTTCACGCCGAGCAGGTAGATCACATCGGGAGTGACCTCGGGCGGACCGGTCTCCGCGATGCACCGGTAGAGCACCGACCATGCCTGGCGGAACCCCTCGCGGTCCTCTGGTCCGGGTGCGGACGCCTCGCCAGGGTCACCGCGAAAGGGCGACGTGACGAGCACGCGCGGTGGACGAAAGCCGCGCGCGGCGACCGCCAGCAGCTCGAAGAGCTTCTCGGCCGCGTCGCTCGGCGTCAAAGGTTCGGGTAGTCCGTCATGCGACCGAGCACCTCCTCGGAGCAGATCCCACCCGGTCCAGGAGCTGAGCTCGCCAACCGGGCTCGCCGGCGGCCGATGCTCACGAGGTTTCACGGGGTCGTGTCTTTCTCGATACCGTCGGGTCCGGTCGGTGGGTCGACCCTCCCGTCGGGTCCGGTCGGTGGGCCGACCTCCCGTCCGTTCGGTCGCCCGTCGTGCTCGGTCGGTTGGCCGCGTCCGGCGCGCCGCAGGCCACCGGCCTACGCGGCTCCGCGCACGATCTGCTTTCCGGTGACGATCTCGGGGGCGAGGCGGAAGTACGTCTCGCGATCGCCGCTGGCCCAGGGCTGCACGTCGAGGCCCTGAACCGACTCAAGCTCCGCGGCCGCCTCGACCTGCCGGGCAGTCCCGGTCACGAGCACGCTCCAACCCTCGGAGAACGCATCGTCGATGTGGTCCACCTCGAAGGAGATCCGCTGTCCCGGCACGTCGCTCGCGAGCGAAGACTTCCGCTCGGTCCGGAACACGATGTCGCCGTCGAGCACGCCGAAGTTGACCGGCAGCGCCATCGGACCCCGGGCATCGACGAACACGCAACGGCCGACACCACCCGGAGCGATGCGCTGTCGACAGGTCTCCTCGTCCAGCTCGACGAGCTCGACCGTCGGCTGATCGTGCGACTGTCCGGGTGGCACCATCTGGTCACCCCCCTGCAGCACCGCCCCGGAAGTCTGGAGTGCGATCGCCAGCCGGATGACGGTGGCCTTCGTCGGGTCGGGGTTCGGGTTCGACTCGAGGTACTCGAGGTACGCGGGCGCGATCGCGGCTCCGGCCGCGACCTTGTCCACCGACATGCCGAGCTCCTCGCGCCGATGCCGGAGGCGCCGACCCAGATCGGACGGTGACGGCGACGAGTTGGGCTCCACAGACGAATTATCGCGCGGCCGCCGAGCGGGAGGCAGAAGTGGTCAGCTGGTCCGGATCCGCCCGGATCTCGTAGTCTCGACCAGGTGGCCCTGCGCCTTCCCGAAGGCATCGCGGCCTGCCTGCTCGACCTGGACGGCGTCGTGACCGAGACGGCGGTGCTCCATGCGGCCGCGTGGAAGCAGATGTTCGACGAGTACCTCGCGGCCCGGGCCTCGAGGTCCGGTGTGCCGCTCGTCGCCTTCGACCCGGTCGCCGACTACGACGCCTTTGTCGACGGCCGGCCACGGCTGGAGGGCACCAGGGAGTTCCTCCGGTCGCGGGACATCGAGCTCCCCGAAGGCCGTCCGACGGACCCTGCCGGCGCCGAAACCGTCAACGGGCTCGCCAGTCGAAAGAACGACCTCCTGTTGGACCTGATCGACCGCCGCGGGGTCGCCGTGTACCCAGGGTCGCTCCGATTCCTCCACGAGGCACGCCGGCTCGCCATCGCCACCGCGGTGGTCTCCTCGAGCGCCAACACCCTGCAGGTGCTGCGCGCCGGCGAACTGGTCGAGCTCTTCGACGCGGTCGTCGACGGGCTGGTGGCGGAAGCCGAGCACCTGAAGGGCAAGCCCGCTCCCGACACCTACCTCGCGGCCGCGCAGCGGTTGGCGGTCGCTCCTGAGCAGGCGGCCGTCTTCGAGGACGCACAGGTCGGTGTCGAAGCGGGCCGTGCCGGCCGGTTCGGTCTCGTCGTGGGCGTGGACCGAGGAGGCCGGCACGATGCGCTCGTTGCGCACGGGGCCGACCTGGTCGTCACCGATCTCGCCGAGCTGGTTGGCTGACGGTGTTCCGCCATCCGTCCTTTTCGGTCGAGCCGTGGTCCATCACCGAGACGAGCATCGACCTCGACGTCCTCGCGCAGACCGAGTCGGTGTTCGCACTGTCGAACGGCCACATCGGCATGCGCGGGAACCTCGACGAAGGAGAGGCGCACGGCCTGCCGGGCACGTATCTCAATTCCGTGCACGAACTGCGCCCGCTTCGCTACGCCCAGTCAGGGTTCGGTTATCCCGAGTCCGGGCAGACCGTCGTGAACGTGACCAACGGGAAGCTGATCCGCCTGCTGGTCGACGACGAGCCTCATGGCCCGTCTCAACCTTCCCCTACGTCGACCTCTACCGCACGCAGGTCGTGAAACAGGCCGACCTCGTGCTCGCCGTGCACCTGCGGGCCGAGGAGTTCGGCGCGGAGCAGCAGGCCCGCAATTTCGAGTACTACGAGCGGATCACCGTCCAGGACTCCTCGCTGTCGGCCTGCAGCCAGGCGGTGTTGGCGGCGGCGACCGGACGTCTCGGGCTCGCGTACGACTACGTCAGCGAGTCCTCCCTCATCGACATCGTCGATCTCGAGCACAACACGAGCGACGGCCTGCACATGGCATCGCTGGCCGGGGCATGGGTCGCACTGGTCGAAGGACTCGGCGGGGTCCGCCTCGAAGACTCGAGGTTGGCACTGCGTCCCCGGCTTCCCGACAACTTGCACCGGCTGCGCTTCCGTATCCTCCATTTCGGAAGGCGGATCGAGGTCAGCATCACCTCCGGTCAGGCCCGCTACCGCCTCGTGGCCGGCGCCTCCGTCTCGGTTTGCCACTACGACGAGGAGGTCCGGCTCGCCGAGGGCACCGAGCAGCGGCGTGCCATACCGATGCCGGTGGCCCGACGCGCAGCAAGCCAGCCCCCCGGTCGCGAGCCGGGGCGGAGACGGCGGGGCACGTGATGCTACGGCGGTGGCGTCCGGCGGGCCCGGTCCGGGCCCACCGTGATGTCGGATTTCCGCTAGTACCTCCGCCGGTTCGCGGTCAGGCTGGTCGGGTGGTCGAGGATCCTGATCGCTGCTATGCCGCCGTCCAGTCCCGCGATCCGCGCTTCGACGGCTGGTTCTTCACCGCCGTCCTCACCACCGGCATCTACTGCCGACCGAGCTGTCCCGCCCGCACACCCCTGCGGCACAACGTCCGCTTCTATGCCACATCTGCCGCCGCCCAGCGCGCCGGGTTCCGCGCCTGCAAACGATGCCGCCCCAACGCCTCCCCCGGATCACCCGAATGGGACGCCCGCGCGGACGTCGTCGCCCGTGCCATGCGGCTGATCGCCGACGGCGTCGTCGACCGCGAGGGTGTGGGCGGGCTCGCCACGAAGCTCGGTTACAGCGTGCGCCAGCTCGAGCGGCTGCTCTCGAGCGAGCTCGGTGCCGGGCCCGTCGCGATCGCGCGGGCGCAGCGGGCCCAGACGGCGCGCCTCCTCATCGAGACGACCGTCCTCCCCATGTCGGAGGTCGCCTTCGCCACCGGCTTCGCGAGCATTCGCCAGTTCAACGACACGGTGCGCGCGGTCTTCGGCATGACGCCGACCGCGTTGCGAATGAGGACCGCGACCAGAGAGGAGAGAGAGGCCGAACCGGTCGGCGGTGCAACCACCCTCTCGCTCCGTCTCCCGTTCCGCCAGCCGCTCTGCCCCGACAACCTCTTCGGTCACCTCGCCGCCACCGCGGTGCCCTTCGTCGAGGAGGTGCGGGACGGCACCTACCGGCGGACCCTCGACCTCCAGGGAGGGCCGGCGATCGTCGAGCTGTCGCCGGGCCCGACCCACGTCGATTGCCGGTTGCTCCTGTCCGACCTGCGCGACCTCACCACGGCGATCGCGCGCTGTCGGTGGCTGCTCGATCTCGACGCCGACCCCGAGGCGGTCGACGAGCGGCTGGCGTCGGATCCCGCCCTCGCGCCGCTGGTGGCCAAGGCGCCCGGCCGGCGGGTGCCTCGCTCCGTCGACGGCGGGGAGCTCGCGATCAGGGCGGTGATCGGGCAGCAGGTGTCGACTGCGGCCGCGAGTGCGGTGACCGGCCGGCTCTCCGACCGGCACGGCCTCCCCCTCTGCGACCCGAGGGGCGGTCTCACCCGACTCTTCCCCCGCCCGGGGTCGCTCCGCGAGTCCTCGGACCACCTGCCGACGGCGAAGGCCCGGGCCGTCGCCGCGGTGGCATCTGCGCTCGATGCCGGCGACCTCGAGCTCGGTCCGGGCTCGGACCGCGAGCGCGCACTCATCGCACTCGCGGCACTGCCGGGGGTCGGACCGTGGACCGTCCAGGTCGTCGCGATGCGTGCGCTCGGAGACCCCGATGCGTTTCCGGCGACCGACCTCGGGGTACGTCGTGCCGCCGCGGCGCTCGGGCTCCCGCGCCGTGTCGCGGATCTCTCGTCGCATGCGGCCCGATGGCGACCGTGGCGCGCCTATGCGGTCCAGCACCTCTGGTCCACCTCGGGCCATCCGATCAACCGATGGCCGCCAGGCCCGCGGGCTCGCCATTCGGCTTCGGCCGATCCCCGCCTCACCTCACGCGAGATTCGCGGCCGCACCCGACGCGGAGAGCCCATCGCCGACTTGCAGACGACAGGAGCACGACCATGACATCCACGAGCACCGTCACCGTGACGAGCGCCCTCGACAGCCCGATCGGGCCGATCACGCTGACCGCGTCGGACGGCTACCTCACCGGAGTGCACATGCACGAGCAGCGGCACGCGCCCACCGCCTCGGAGGAGTGGGTCCGGGACGACGAGGCCTTGAGGCCGGTCGCGGAGCAGCTCGCCGCCTACTTCGCCGGCAGGCTCACGCGGTTCGACCTGCCGATGCGGCTGTCGGGCACCGAGTTCCAGCAGACGGTGTGGTGCGCCCTGCGCGACATCCCTTTCGGCGAGACCATGAGCTACGGGGAGCTTGCGCGCCGTGTCGGACGGCCCGGCGCCTCGCGTGCCGTCGGGTTGGCGAACGGACGCAACCCGGTGGCGATCATCGTCCCCTGTCACCGCGTCATCGGCTCCGACGGCAGCCTGACCGGCTATGGAGGGGGCATCGACCGCAAGGTCTGGCTGCTCGAACACGAGGGGGCGGACTACCGCCCGCCCCGTTGAGGTGCACCCGGGCCGGCCGCGAAGATCCGACCGGAGCGTCCCTCCCGAAGATAGCGTCCCTCCCAGAGGGACTGTCGCTCATGATGAGAAGAACGAGAACGCTCGGGTACGCAGCACGGAGGGGAGGGCGGCCGATCCGGCGGTCCGGGGCGGTTCTCGCGGTCGTGGCGGTAGCGACCGGTCTTGCCGCGTGCTCGTCCTCTTCTTCCTCCAATCCTCCCCCGCCGTCGGGTGGCGGCGGCACGGTGACCATCGTGAGGGACAGCGCGGGCATCCCCCACATCACCGCCAAGAACTTCTACGGGCTCGGCTACGGCGAGGCGCTCGCCTTCTCCGCCGACAACTTCTGCACCCTCGCACAGGACTTCGTGACCGTGAACGGCGAGCGGTCCAAGTACTTCGGACCGAAGGCCCTCAGCCTCAACTACTCGGCGGGCGCGTCGAACTCCAATCTCGACTCTGACTTCTACTGGACGGCCGTCAAGCAGAGCGGGGCCTTTTCGGCGCAGGTCAACCAGCCACCGCCGCTCGGACCGCTGCCGCAGGTGCTCTCCCTCTACAAGGGTTACGTCGCCGGCTACAACGAGTACCTGGCGTCGGGGCGACTGAAGGACCCCGCGTGCGCGGGAAAGCCGTGGGTGCGACCGATCACCGTCGAAGACATGTACCTGCGCGGCTACCAGATCGTCACAGAAGCCTCGAGCGCGCAGTTCATCGGCATGGAGGCGAACGCGAAGCCACCTTCCACGTCGACGACCCCGAGCAGCTCGACGTCGACCACCTCGGCATCCGCCACCACCAGCTCGGCCGTCGCCGGCTCGGCCGCATCCAGCCCCAACGCCGCCGAGTTGGTCGCCGATTTCGGTTCGAGCGGTGCCGACACCCTCGGTTCGAACGGGATCGGCGTCGGTTCGGCGGACACGGCGGCCGGTGACGGGATGGTCCTCGCCAACCCGCACTTCCCCTGGCGCGGCACCGAGCGGTTCTGGATGACCCAGCTCACCGTCCCGGGCCAGTACGACGTCGAGGGCGGCACGCTCATGGGGTTCCCGCTGATCGGCATCGGGTTCAACCAGAACCTCGCCTGGACCCACACCGTGTCGACGAGCTTCCGCTTCACCTTCTACCAACTGCAGCTGGTGCCCGGTGACCCGACGAGCTACGAGGTCGACGGCGTCCCGCACAAGATGGGGCGGACCAACATTACCGTCGCCACCCCCCACGGCACGGCGCACCACACCTTCTACACGACGCAATGGGGCACGGTCGTCGACGTGGCACAGGCGGGGTACCACTGGACGACCACCACCGCCTACACGGTCGACGACTCGATGAAGAACGTCGAATTCCGCGCGGCCAACCAGTATCTCGGCATGGGCGAGTCGACCTCGGTCGAGAACTTGCTCGCGGTCGAGTCCAAGTACCTCGCCATCCCGACCTTCAACACGATCGCGGCCGACGACACCGGCCACGCCCTCTACGGCGATGTCGGCAACACGCCCAACGTGCCCCTCTCGCTCATCGACTCCTGCACGCCGAGCGGAGCGCCGCAATTCGTCTACAAGGCTGCCGGGGTCGTCACCCTCGACGGCTCACGGTCTGCGTGCGCGTGGCTGAACGACCCCGGCACCCCGGTTCCGGGCATCTTCAACGCGTCCCACCTGCCGCACACCATCCGGACCGACTACGTGGAGAACTCGAACGACTCGTACTGGCTGGCCAATCCGAGCGCGCCGTTCCCCGCCTATTCGCCGATCATCGGCAACATCGACACGATCCAGGGGCTCCGAACCCGCCTCGGGAACCAGATGATCGCGCAGCGCGTCGCCGGCACCGACGGTTTCGGATCGCCCAAATTCACCATCCCGTCGCTGCAAGCGATGTGGCAGAGCAACCAGTCGCTCGAGGCCCAGCTCGTCCTCTCCTCTCTGGTCGGCGCATGCCGGGCCACTCCGAGCGCCACCGCGTCGAACGGCACCACCGTCAACCTCACCGCGGCCTGCAACGCGCTCGCCGGCTACGACAAGACGGGGAACCTCGATGCCGGCGGAGGCTGGCTCTTTTCGGAGTGGGCCGCCTACGCACCCGCGAGCAACTTCTGGGCGGATTCGTTCGACGCGGCCGCGCCACTGACCACGCCCTCGCAGCTGAACACCGCGAACCCGGCGATCCTGAAGGCGTTGGCCGACGCCGTGGTCAACCTGCAATCCCACCACGTGCCCCTCGGCGCCACCTACGGCCAGGTGCAGCACGTGACCCGCAACGGGGACCGGATCCCCATCCCCGGGTGTGACACCGGGTGCTTCAACGCCATCTACGCGGCGGACGGCCAGGGGGGGCCGCTCGACGCGGCGCCCTACGGCACGGTCTACGACGGCTCCTCGCTGGTGATGACCACCGAGCTCACCCCCGGTGGGCCGGAGTCCCAGGGCATCCTCACCTATTCGCAGGCCACCGACCGCACCTCCCCCTGGTACTCCAACATGACGAAGCTCTACTCGCAGAAGAAGTGGGTGTCCCTCGCCTACACGTCCGCCCAGCTGGGGGCCGAGCACGGCACCGTCCGCCAGGTCGTCTCGGTACCCTGACCGCACCTCCGCCGCAGGCTGGTCCCCCACCGGTGCCCCGACCAGGAAAGGCCTTCCGGACGTCCCGGACAGGACCTTCTCCCCTAGTGACAGGTGCCACCGATCTGCTTCGCTCACGGGAGAGGCATGACGATGGCGACCCGGACGATCGAACAGACACAGTTCCCCTGGTACCGGACCCGACCGCGTACGGCCATCGCCCTCGCCGTCGCCCTGTTCGCGGCGGTGTCGGTCGCCCGGTTCCTCACGGACGGCGCCGGAGAGGCCGTCGACATCCTCTACGCGCTGCCGATCGCGCTCCTCGCCATGGCCTTCGGAGTGCGGGGAGGCATGATCGGCGCCACGGTCGGGTTCGCGCTCTTCGCGCTCTTCGAGCTCGTCGACGGCACCGGTGACATCGACGCGACCGGCTGGCTGGCCCGGGCGGCGGGCATGGCGCTCCTCGGGCTGTTGCTCGGCCGCTCGGTCGACCAGGTGGAGGCTGGCCAACGGCTCGTGCTCGAGTCGCGAGAGCATCGCCGCCGCCTCCAGGAGACGGCCCGTCGGCAGGCCGAGGCCCTCGAGATCAGCGACTCGGTCCTCCAACATCTCGCTGCGGTCAAGTGGCTCGTCGAGTCGGAGCGGAACACAGAGGCGATCGAGCTCCTCAACACGACCATCGAGACGGGTCAGCGCATCGTGTCGGAGCAACTCCCGCTCGAGCAACACGTGCTCGATGCCGACGTGATCCGCGACATCTCGAACGAGACCATCTGACCCGAGCGCTTCGCCGGCACCGAGCTCGTCGAGCGCAACGCCGGGCTCTGTGTGGTGGTGGCTGTGTCGGGGCGGCTGTGTCGTCGCGCTGCCGCGTTGGCGCGGCTGTGTCGTCGTCGCGGCCGTCCGTCGACGTTGTGTCGTCGCGGCGCGACTCGATACCTCGTTCGGCGTGCGCGCCTGCGTACGCCCTCGACGAACCGTCCGGCTCTGACCGCACGGCGCCTGTGGACGATCGCCCGACCGGACCTTCTCTCCGGCCCCGCGCGGCTCTCACCCAGCACTCGCCGCGATTAAAGAAGGGCCGGCTGTGAGCCGATACCACTCCTGTGGAGGTGCTGAGGGGCCACCCGCTCAGTGCTCGGCATCCCACCGGGATGCTGAAGCAGGGACTTCGGGCAGGCGCAGCCACCACTCAAATACGAAGACGATCGATGACTGCTATCAGAGGGGCACTAGCAGCGCTCGTTGGCGCGGCGATGGTCGCGACCATGGTGGGCGATCCGGTCGGACGGGCGGCAGCATCTGTGCCTTCAAGAGCCGCCGATCCGGCAGGTCCCTTCGCGCCCGCTGCCCAGCACCCGGTCCTGCATCCGTCAGCCATCTCACCCTTGATCAGCACCACAGTCACTGACAATTGGGCGGGCTATATCGCAACCGGTGGAAACGAATCATTGACGTCGGTACAAACATCATTTACGGTGCCCCGCCTGCTCTCTTGTGCTCCTGGCGAGAACTCGTCGAGCGCATTTTGGGCCGGCCTTGACGGATGGCAGTCGAGCACCGTCGAGCAGGACGGTGTGGCGGCCGACTGCAACGACGGCTCGCCGCAGTATTTCGCCTGGTGGGAGGACCTTCCGCTCGACAGCGGCACCTTCCTGCCCGTGTCGGTCCACAGCGGCGATGTCGTCACGGCGTCGGTGCAGTACGACGGATCGGGCTTCTACACCCTGAAGGTGACCGACTCGACGTCGGCCACCAGTGCGAGCATCTCCGTCTCCGAACCGGGCGCGACCAACTCGTCGGCAGAGTGCATCGCGGAGGATCCGGGTGGTGCCGTCACCTCTCTTCCCTATGCGAACTACGGCACGGTCAACTTCACCGGGTGCACCGTCAACGGCGCGCCGATCGACGCGTTCACACCGATCGCGAGCAACACCGTCACACCGCAGGGAGCGCTCGACGCGACGACGGGACCGCTGGTCGGCGGATCCTCCTTTTCGGTGATGCGAGTGATGCCGACACCGGCCGGCAACCCGGGTCCTGCGCAACCGCCGGCGACCTACTCCCCGACCTCGCTCGCCGAGCCCATCGTCGGGATGGCCACCACCCCGTCGGGGAACGGCTACTGGGCGGCAAACGCATTTGGAGCGGTGACCGCCCACGGTGCCGCGGCGTTCCACGGGTCGATGGCAGGCGTCGCCCTCAACATGCCCATCACCCACATCGTCGCGACGAGCGACGGACTCGGCTACTGGCTCGTGGCCGGCGACGGCGGCACCTTCGCATTCGGTGACGCGGCGTTCTACGGCTCGATGGGCGGCACACCGCTCAACGCGCCGGTCGTGGACATCGCGCCCACCCGGGACGACCGCGGCTACTGGCTGGTCGCAGCGGACGGCGGGGTGTTCGCCTTCGGTGACGCGGCGTTCGACGGTTCGATGGGCGGTATCCCGCTCAACCAGCCGATGGTCGGCATCGCGCAAGACGCACAGACCGGCGGCTACTGGATGGTCGCCTCCGACGGCGGCATCTTCGCCTTCGACGCGCCCTTCTACGGCTCGTGCGCACAGCTCGCCCTCGACGCCCCGATCCTCTCGATGGCGCCGTCCCGGGACGGAGCGGGCTACTGGCTGGTCGCCAGCAGCGGAGGGGTTTTCGCCTTCGGCGACGCCGACTTCCTCGGATCGCTGGCCGGCCACACTCTCTCGGCGCCGATCGTCGGTCTGGACGGCGACCCCTCCACCGACGGCTACTGGATGGTGGGCATGGACGGCTCGGTCTACGCCTTCGACACGCCCTTCTACGGCTCGGTCTGACCGACGGATCGGCCTGGGGATCCGGATCCGGGCGGAGTCGCCGGCTCCGACTCAGCCTGCGGTACCGGCTCGACGGCGGAGGGCGGGGTGCCGCTTGGCCACCATCGGCACGAGCACGCTCCGCGGTGACAGCCACGCCGCGGTGGCCGTGACGCGGTTGGCGAGACCCGGGATGACGACCGCGCGGTTGGCGTCCATGCCGGCGACCGCAGCCCTGGCGACGTCACGAGCCGGCACCCACATCATGCGCGGCATCGCCTCGTGCGCCTCGTCGTCGGTGGCTCCGGCCGCCGCGACGAAGCCGGTCTCGACCGGACCGGGGCAGAGCGCGCTCACAGTGACCCCGGTCGGGCGCAGCTCACCGCGGATGGCATGGCTGTAGGAGAGGACGAACGCCTTCGAGGCCGCATAGCCGGCCTGACCGGGAAGAGGCTGGAACGCCGCGGTCGACGCCACGTTGAGGACCACACCGCTCCGCCGTTCCACCATCGCCGGCAGGAAGAGCGAGCACAGGTGGACGACGGCTTCGACGTCGGTCCGGACCATGGCGACCTCGCGGCCGGGATCGGAGCGGTGAACCGGGCCGAACGTCGAGAAGCCCGCATTGTTCACGAGCACGTTCACCGCAAGGCCCCGGTCCTCGATCTCGGCGGGAAGATGCGAACGAGCCTGCTCGTCGGTCAGGTCGCAGGCGATCACCTCGGTCCGCACGCCGTGTGCGTCGGCGATCTCCTCCGCGACGGCGCGCAGCTTCGGCTCGGTGCGAGCGACCAGGGTGACCCCGAGCCGCCGGACCGCCAGCTCGCGGGCGATCTCCGCGCCGATGCCGGACGACGCCCCGGTCACCAGGCAGGTGCGATCGGAACTGGGGGCAGGGAGCGACATGCCGCGAGCGTAGGCCCCCGCGGGCATCCGGCCGACGGGGAGGACGGCGCCGCCGTCGTCGGACGCACCCGTCAGACCCTGCCCGCGTCGGCGTAGATCGCCCGAGCCCGGTACCGGAGCGGGCGCTCGGCGAGCTCCTCGAGGTAGTGGGCGATCCAGCCCGCCAGCCTCGCGACCGTGAAGAGCACCTGGCCCGCGTCGGGCTGCATGCCTGCAGCCCAGGTCACCGCCGCGAGACCGAGGTCGACGTTCGGAGCCGGAAGCCGCTCCGCCGCGGCCAGCTCGACGAGGGCCCGGACCGTGTCCCTGGCCCGAGGTTCTGCCAGCTCTTCGAAGAGCCGGTCGAGCACGGAGAACCGAGGGTCGCCACCCGTGTAGACGGTGTGACCGAAGCCGGGCAACCGTCCCTGCCAGCGGAGCCAGTCGTCGACCGCCCGCTCGACTCCGAGCTGCCCGGCGTCGGCCAGAAGCGCCGAGACCTGCTGGCTCGCCGCACCGTGCAACGGCCCTGCGATGGTCCCGATGCCGGCGAGCACGGCATCGTAGGGATCGGCCCGGGTCGACGCGGCGATGCGCACCGCCATGGTCGACGAGGCGAGCTCGTGGTCGGCGAGCAGGACCAGCGACGCGTTGACCGCCCGCACCAGCGCTACATCGACCTCCGCGCTCAGGCGGCTGGCCAGACGGGCCGCGATCGAGTCCACGAGCTCGCGCCCGTCGTCGAGGACGAGGGGCGGGAGGTCGCCGCGAGCAGGCCGGTCGCCACCACCGCGCCCGGGCAACTCCGCTCCGGCCAGCGCGTCGATCACCGTCGCGATCAGCCCCCGGGTGGCGCGGACCACGGACTCGGGTCGCAGGTCGGCGCGGACCGGGTCGCGGGACCCGGCCATCACGACCGCCCAGCGCATCCGGTCCGACGGACGGAGCGTGGGCACCGTTCCGAGGTCGGCGGGCGTCCATGCCCGGCCGTCGGTCGACGAGGGTGCGTCCGCCCCGTCCCAGAGCAACACGGCCACCTCCTCGAACGAGGCGCGGGTCGCGAGCTCGACGGCGGGTCGGCCGCGGTAGAGAGGGCCCGCCTCCTCGGTGAGCTGGGTCACGCCCGTGGTCACCACCGCGAGCCGGCTCTCGACGGCCCGCCCACCCCGCGAGCGGCGGGCCAGCCGCTCGACCTCGTCGAGCGCGAAGAGGCTCCGACGCCCGTCGGGGGCCCTGTGGGAGGCGAGCAGGCCCCTGCTCACGTAGGCGTAGAGCGTCGCCACCTTGACGCCCAGGCGACGTGCTGCCTCCTCGCTCTCGAGCATCCGCACGCCGCCAGGATATGACATTGACTTGATCAACATTTACAAGTTCTCCGGTCAGCGCTCACACTGGTCGCGTTGCGCAACCGAACGCTGGCGGCAGGGGCCGCCCGAGACAGGAGGAACCGAGATGCCGACCGCCGTCCAGGAGCTCATGTCCGCTCCACCCGTCACCTGCGACGCCGATGCGTCGCTCGCCGACGCCACCACCCTCATGCACTCGCACCGGATCGGTTCGGTCGTCGTGACCGCCCGCGGCGTGGTCACCGGAATCGTGACCGAGCGCGACCTCCTTCGGGCGGCCGCGCACCGGGTGGACGCGGCGTCCGAACCGGTGGCCCGGTGGATGACCGCACATCCGGACGCCCTCCGCCCGGACGACGAGGTGGGTGCGGCCTGGTCCGGCCTGACCCATCACCACTACCGGCACCTTCCGGTCGTCGATGAGGGCTCGGTGGTCGGAGTCGTCTCGATCCGCGACCTCCTGGCCGTGGCGCAGATCCGCCCTGCCGACGAGACCGGGGGGGACGTGCCGCGAGGTCTCGAGGGAGTCGTTGTCGCCGAGACGTCGATCGGCGACGTGCGCGGGAGCGAGGGCTTCTACCACTACCGGCAGTACTCGGCCCTCGACCTTGCCGCAGCTCGCTCCCTCGAGGACGTCTGGTCACTGGTCGTCGACGGCGCGCTCCCCGACGCGTCGGCGTCGGCCCGCTTCAGCAGCGAGGTCGCGCAACGCCGCGAGCTTCCGGACTCCCTCGCACGGTCGCTCCCGGCGATCGCGGCCGGCGGTTCGGTGCTCGACGGGCTCCGGACCGCCGTGTCCCTCCTCGGCGCCGAGCTCGCTTGGGGTCCCACGGTCGACCTCGACGCCGCCGAGCTTCGGAACGAGGCGATCCGGCTCGGTGCTGCCGTCCCGACGATCGTCGCCTCGCTGGCGCGTCTGCGGGAAGGGAAGGAACCCGTCCCGCCGCGCCCCGACCTCGGCCATGTGGCGAACTATCTCTGGATGCTCACCGGCGAGGAGGCGACCTCGGACCGTGTCCGTGCGCTCGAGCAGTACCTGATCCTCACCGTCGACCACGGCTTCAACGCCTCGACGTTCACCGCCAGGGTGATCACCTCCACCGGGGCCGACCTGGCGGCAGCGGTCTGCGGAGCGGTCGGCGCCCTGTCGGGCCCCCTGCACGGTGCCGCACCGAGCCGGGTGCTCGACATGCTCGACCACATCGGTGGGCCGGAGCGCGCGGAGGGCTGGATCCGCGACGCGGTCGAACGCGGCGAACGGATTCCGGGCTTCGGCCACCGCGTCTACAAGACGGACGATCCGCGCTCGCTGTTCCTCCGCGACACCGCCCGATCACTCGGCGGCCCACTCGCCGCGGTCGCCGAGCAGGTCGAGCGGACCGTGGTGGACGTGCTCGCAGAGCTCAAGCCGGGCCGCCGGCTCTACACGAACGTCGAGTTCTTCGCCGCGGTCGTGCTGGACGCCTGCGGCATCCCCCGCAGCCTCTTCACGCCGACCTTCGCGGTGAGCCGGTCCGTCGGCTGGACTGCGCACGTGCTCGAGCAGGCAGCCGACAACCGACTGATCCGCCCGGCTGCCCGCTACGCCGGCCCCCCACCGCCCGAGCCCGTACCCGAGCCCGTACCCGAGCCCTGACGTCCGTCGACGATCGTCGCGGCTCAGCGGTCCGTCCCCGGTCCGAGCAGCCGGAGCGGTCGTTCCTCGACCGCGAGCAGATGGAGGACCCGGCGGGCGAACCGCCATCCCTCCGCCGTCCGCCGGTAGTCGTCGGCGTACCGGATGAGCCACACGAGGTCGACGCCTCCCGTTCCGCCCGAGCCCGCGGGTTCCGACAGGTGGTGGGCGACGCACCAGACCCGCCCGGTCGCCACGTCCGCAGCGAGCTCGAAGGAAGCGGTCGACACCTCGTGGAACGTGGACCGGTAACGCCGGAGGCCCTCGGGGATCCGGCGCAGCTGGCCACGGCCGCGCCGTGTCACCACGGGAGCGAGCTCGCGGGGGAGGTCGGGGACGACCAGCTCGCCGTCCTCGAGGAAGAGCGCGGCGAACCGCTCACCGTCCCGGCCGTCGACCGCCGCGGCGTACTCGTCCGACAGGTGACGGAGCGCGGCCTTCTCGACGAGCTGCGCGTCGGCCGCGGACCCGGTCACCCGCCGGAGGACCCGGGCGCGGTCACGAACCGCTCGGCGAAGGCGGAGAGCTCGTCCTCGACCTGCGCGAGATCCGCGGTCGAGGAAGGGGACACGACCATCCGCGTCGCACCCGTCCCCGCCGCGTCCGCGACCTTCTGGTCGTCGAGGGTCGGGATGTAGCCCGACAGCGTCAGCTCGACCGCCTCGGGATCCCGGCCCGCCGCATGGGCCGCCTCGCGGAGCTCGCCGAGGCGGACCGCCACCAGGTCCGCGTCGAGGCCGAGTGGCTGGAACCCGTCGCCGAGGCGGCCGGCCCGCCGCGCGGCCGCCGGGCTGTGGCCTCCGATGTGGAGCGGGACACCGCCCGGCTGGACGGGCTTGGGAAACGAGTGGACCCGGCGGAAGTCGACGAATTCGCCCTCGAAGTCGGCACCCTCGGGCCCCGAGTCGGACCAGAGGAGCCGGAGCACGGCGATGCTCTCGTCCATCCGCCGGCCCCGCGTGCGGGGGTCGGCGCCGGTCGCGAGCAGCTCCTCGTCCATCCAACCGACGCCCATGCACATCCGCACGCGGCCGCCGGACAGCGCGTCGACCGTCGCGATGCGCTTGGCCAGCACGACCGGGTGGTGGTTGGGAAGCACCAGCACCCCGGTGGCGAGCACGATCCGGTCGGTGACCGCCGCCAGGTAGGCCATCAGGTCGAGCGGATCGGGGATCGGGCAGTCGTCGGGAAGGGGCATCCGCCCCGAGGACGCGTAGGGATAGGTGCTCCTGTAGTCCGAGACGACCACCGCGTGCTCGACCATGACGAGCGACTCGAAGCCGCACGACTCCGCGTGCTGGGCGAAGGAGGTCATCCACTCCGGGTCGGCCAGGACGCCCGCACGGACGGGTGGGAGGACGCCGAATCGCATACATGCTCGCTTTCGTGCTCGTCGGGCCCACCGGGGATCGCTTCGCGGGAGGGCCGCGTGGTGCCGCCGAGCGTAAGCACGTCGTGGTGGCGGGTGCCAGCGCCGCTGCGGTGCGGACCGCCAATCGACGTCCCGATCCGGACGGGCAATCGACGTCCCGATCCGGTGGCACCCTGCGTCCGATCCGGGCTCGCATCCGTCGTGCCGCCATCGCCGTACCGCCCCTCGGTAGGCTGGCACGGCGATCGCGCGGCGGCCTCCCGCGGTCGTGGGCCACCAGGGCGTCGCCGGACAGGTCCACCGAACCCGGGGCCACCCGCCTGGAGTCACAGCCCGGCGTCCTGGCCACGAGCACCTGATGAACAAGCACGGAGCGCACAGTCCCCGCAAGCCTCCCGACCCGGGGGGCGACGGGAACGACCGGACCATTCGATCGCCGGCGCTTCCTCGCCTGGACGGTGGGCGGAGGGGCGGTCACCGCGGCTGCGGCGTTCGGGATCAGCCGACGCGGCCGGCTCTCCGAGCGCTCGCCGAGGCGACGCGAGCTCGGGGCACTCGACCACCACGACCGCCGCGCCGGGCAAGCGGAGCGTCTCGACGCTGTCCGACGGGGTCGCCGTGCCGACGTCTGCCGCGATCGTCGCGGAGAACGCCAAGCCCGGACATGCCTGGTGGGTGACGACGCCCCAGAACGCAGGGGACATCGAAGGCTTCGCCGACCGGGTGAGCGCGGTGGCCGGGGAGAGGGTCACCCTGTACGTGAGCACCAAAGCGCCCCGGTTCCACGTCGAGGCCTACCGCATGGGCTACTACCAGGGCATCGGCGCCCGCCGGATCTGGCAGTCGGCCGAGGTCGCCGGCATCCGCCAGCCTTCCCCGGCCCTGCTCGCGCCGACCAACACCATCCAGTGCGAGTGGACCCCCTCGCTCGACCCTCACCGTCGACTCGACCTGGCCTCCCGGCGCCTACCTGCTCAAGCTGGTCGGGCACCGGCGGCGAGCAGCAGTTCGTGCCGCTGTGCGTGCGCGACGACGCGTCGCAGTGCCGCGATCGTGATCCAGCAGAGCGTCACCACCTGGCAGGCGTACAACCGCTGGGGCGGTTACAGCCTCTACTACGGGAACCCGGACGGCGAGCTCACCTACACCCACGCGCCGAACGGCGGGAGCTTCGACGACCGCGGCGCGCATCGTCTCCTTCGACCGCCCCTACGACCACGACTGGGCAGCCGGCGCGGCCGACTTCGTCGGCAACGAGTTCCCGGTCATCTTCCACGCCGAGAGGATCGGCCTCGACGTCACCTACTGGACCGACCTCGACCTCCACGTCCAGCCCCAGCTCCTCGTCAACCACAACGCGCTGGTCAGCCTCGGGCACGACGAGTACTGGTCCGACCCGATGCGCGACGGCGCCACCCGGGCGCTCGCCACAGGGGTGAACCTGGCCTTCCTGGGCGCCAACGCCTGCTACCGACAGATCCGCATGGAGCCCTCGCCGCTCGGCGCCAACCGCCACCAGGTCTGCTACAAGTCGGCGGCCGAGGACCCGCTCACCGGGCACGACAATGCACTGGTCACCGTCAACTGGCCGCAACCCCCGGTCTCGCGTCCGGAGTCGGAGTTGATCGGCAGCATGTACCAGGACATCGCGGCGAACGCCGACATGGTCGTCGCGGACGCCTCCTCCTGGGCCCTTGCCGGCACCGGGCTGGCCGACGGGCAGCACCTTCCGAAGGCCGTCCAGGGAGAGTTCGACCGCTACGTGCCGGGTGGACCGGGGCCCCGCAACGTCGACCTCATCGCCCACTCGCTCGTCCCCAACCGCGGCGGCAACTATTCGGACGTCACCTGGTACACCGTCCCGAACGGCGGCGGCGTCTTCGCCACCGGCAACGCGTCGTGGGTCGGAGAGCTCTCGGACAGCCCGCTCGTGCCACCGAACGTGGTGCCCGCGCCGGTGCCCGGCGTCACCTCGGTGCTGCTGCGGATCATGGAGAACGTCTACTCGGTGATCGGGGCCGGCCCGGCCAGTCTCACGCACCCCTCACAGGGAAACTGGCAGTCGATCTACACCCCCGGTTCGGCGTCGATCAACGCGCCGAACACCGACAACGCCGCCTGAGGCACGACGGACGCTGCAGCGGCCCGGGCCGCGCACTGCGTCCCGGGCCGGCGAACGGGTCCGGTCCCGGCTCGACTGCGCGAGCCCGGACCGGACGGGAACCGGGTCAGTCGTTGAGGGTGATCGGCTGGTCGTCGAGCGAGAGGTCTCGCCGGCCTGGGATCCGACCGATCGGGGCCATCGCCTGCGTGTCTGGGCGGCGAGGTGCTCGCGGATCCGCTCGTCGATCTCGGCCATGAGCTGGGGGTTCTCGGTCAGGAAGGTCTTCACGTTCTCGCGGCCCTGGCCGAGCTGCTCGCCCTCGTAGGTGAACCAGGCGCCGGACTTCTTGATGAAGCCGAGCTCCACGCCGACGTCGAGCAGCGACCCCTCGCGGCTGATCCCCTTGCCGAAGGTGATGTCGAACTCGGCCTGCTTGAACGGAGGTGAGCACTTGTTCTTCACCACCTTGACCCGGGTCCGGTTGCCGACCTGGTCGGCACCGTCCTTGATGGTCTCGATGCGACGGATGTCGAGGCGGACCGACGAGTAGAACTTGAGCGCCCGGCCGCCGGGGGTGACCTCCGGCGAGCCGTACATCACGCCGATCTTCTCGCGGAGCTGGTTGATGAAGATGGCGATCGTCCGCGACTTCGACAGGGTGCCGGTGAGCTTGCGCAGTGCCTGGGACATCAGCCGGGCCTGCAGCCCGACGTGGGAGTCGCCCATCTCCCCTTCGATCTCGGCGCGGGGGGTCAGGGCCGCCACCGAGTCGATGACCAGCACGTCGAGCGCGCCCGAGCGGATCAGCATGTCGGAGATCTCGAGCGCCTGCTCGCCGGTGTCGGGCTGGGAGATCAGCAGGTCGTCGATGTTGACGCCGATCGCCTTGGCGTAGACCGGGTCCATCGCGTGCTCTGCGTCCACGTAGGCGCAGATGCCCCCGTTGCGCTGCGCCTCGGCCACCACGTGCATGGCGAGGGTCGACTTGCCCGAGGACTCGGGGCCGAAGATCTCGACGATCCGACCGCGGGGGAGGCCCCCGATGCCAAGGGCGAGATCGAGGGCGAGCGCACCCGTCGGGATGGCCTCGATGCCCATGTGCGGGTTCTCGCCCATGCGCATGACCGATCCTTTGCCGAACTGCTTCTCGATCTGGCCGAGGGCCATGTCGAGTGCCTTCTCACGTTCCATGTCGTCCATTCTCCTCGATGCGTCGCTCGCTCTGACCCTGCGGACCCTAGGAAGCGGGTGTGACGCAACGGCCGGGGACCCGTCCCCGACCGCCCGGCGGCCGACCAGCTGCGGGACGGCAGGACTCACTCTAGACACGAACGCATGTTCGACCGGGGGATACCCCGGACGCCATCTGGAGCGTCGTCCGGTGTCAGCCTCTCGGGCACGGGCGCGCACTAGCGTCGCCCGGCATGACAGCGGATCCCGGCCCCGCCGGGGGCGAGGGCGGTGCGGGCTCCGCGAGCCCCGGACCCCCGCGCATCGTCTCCCGGAAGGACCTCCGCAAGTCCCGCAGCCGGAGCCGCCGCCGCTGGTACGTGGTCGGTGCGGTCGGGGTCGTCGTCGCGGCGACCGCCGCCGCCGCGGTCGTGCTCAGCCAGCGGACCGCGCCCGGCACGGCCAACGGAAGCGCTGCCGCCGGCACGCCGACCGGACCCAACTGCCCCCTCACCGGTGCACCCTCGGCGTCGGGGTCGGTGTCCGCCCGGCCCGCGCTCGGCGTCAAGATCGGGAACTACACCGGCGACCGCCCGTCCGCCGGCCTGAACCAGGCCGACATCGTGTTCGAAGAACCGGTCGAGGGTTCCATCACCCGGTTGGTCGCGGTCTACCAGTGCCAGATGCCGAGCCTCGTCGGCGACGTCCGGTCGGCCCGCGAGCCCGACGTCGCCATCCTCTCCCAGCTCTCCAACCCCATCTTCGTCCACGCCGGCGGCATCGATCCGGTCCTCAACCTTCTCTCCGACGCCCCGCTGATCGACAAGAACCTCTACTCGGGCAGCGCGAACGGCTCGGCGATCATCCTGCGGTCGGGTCGATACCCCCCGTACTCGACGTTCGTCAACACCTCGACCCTCTGGGCCCTCGATCCCTCGGACACGACTCCCCCGGCTCCGATCTTCACCTACTCGCCTTCGCCCCCGTCGGGTTCGGTGCCGGGCTCCGGCGCGAGCGTGCACATCCCCTTCTCCTCCACGTCGGACGTGACCTGGACCTGGAGCGCCGCCGCCGGCAAGTACCTGCGCGCCTACTCCGGCCAGCCCGACATCCTGGTCGACGGATCGCAGACCGCCACGACCAACGTCGTGATCATGTCCGTCTCGACCTTCACCGGTCCGTGGCTCGAGAACGACGTCGGCGGCTACGAGGTCGAGGTCACCCCCACCGGATCGGGTCCGCTCGTCGTGATGCGCAACGGCGTCGCCATCAGCGGGACCTGGTCGCGCTCGAGCGTCACCCAGCCGGCGACCCTGACCGCGTCGAACGGCACCCCGATCACCCTTGCACCGGGGAACACCTGGGAGGAGCTCGTCCCCGACGGCATCACCGTCACGCCCTCGGGGACCGCGCCGTCGACATCGTCCTGATCGCCGCGTGGCCGGCCTCAGCCTCGATCCACCGATCAGCAGCCTGATCTGGTAGCCGCGTATCCGCCGGAAAGTGCCTCCCTGCTTGGGAGAATTGTGATTGCGACGTCACGATTCTCACCAGCCAAAGGAGGCACTTCCAGTGAGCTCAGTATCGGCGCGGAATCGATCGCATCGATGTGACCTTCGACGAGCCCAATCTGGTGGCCAACGCCGGACTGCTGTTGGTGGCGACGTTGGTGGTCCGTCTCGGGCTCGAACGCCTCATCGACGCTTCGGTCGATCTCTCCGGTCGAGTTGGCGGTGCCTTGCCCGGGCGCAAGGTGCTGACCCTCGTGCACGCCATGACTGCGGGCGGTTCGCACATCGACCATGCCGACATGTTGCGCTCCGGCGCCACCGGTTCGGTGCTCGGTCACCGGGTGATGGCACCCTCCACCCTCGGCACCTTCTTGCGGGCGTTCACCTTCGGGCACGTTCGCCAACTCGACCAGGTGCTCGGGGAGGCACTGCGCCGGGCGTGGGCCATGGGCGCCGGCCCAGGGTCCGGGCCCCTCGTCATCGACCTCGACTCGACCATCTGCGAGGTGTGCGGCAAGGCCAAGCACGGCGCCGGCTACGGCTACACGAAGAAGCTCGGTTATCACCCCCTGATCGCCACCCGGGCGTGGACCGGTGAGGTGCTCCACGTGCGCATGCGCAAGGGGGCGGCCAACACCGAGCGCGGGGCCAAGCGGTTCGTCGAGGAGCTGGTGGCGAGGGTGCGACGGGCCGGCGCCGACGGCGACCTGTTCATGCGGTTCGACTCGGGCTTTTGGTCGGGCGACACCATCGCCACCCTCGAGCGCCTGAAGGTCAGCTACACCATGGGCGTGGCCATGGTGAAAGCGGTGGTCACCGCCATCGGGGGCATCGACGAGTCCGCCTGGAGGCCGATCGACTACACCGATGACGGCGTGGCCGAAGTGGCCGAGTGCACCTACAAGGGACGGCGTCTCATCGTCCGCCGGACCCGGCTCGTCGGTCACCAGGCCACGCTCTGGCCCGAGTGGCGTCACTTCGCATTCCTCACCGACCTCGGTGGCTCGGCGAGAGAGGTGGACGCCTTCCACCGGGATCACACGACGGTCGAGCTCGCCATCCGCGACCTGAAGGAGGGGGCGGGCCTCGAGCACGTGCCGTCGGGACATTTCTCCGCCAACGCGGCTTGGCTCCTCTCCGCGGCGCTCGCCCACGACCTCATCCGCTGGACGGCCATGCTCGGTGAGATCACACCCGAAGAGCAGCTCACGGTGGCCCGCACCGTCCGCACCCGATTCTTCTCCGTCCCCGGTCGCCTGGTCAGTCGTTCCGGCCGCCCGACATTGCGGGCTCCCCTCGAGTGGCCGTGGGCCGGTGCGTTCGCACGCGCCCTCCGCCTCCTGCGTGCCCTGCGGCCCGTCCCCGTGTAGCTCGACCTGCCGCGGCCGGCGCACCGCAGACGATCGAAGAACGGCGCTGACAACAACCCAAGCAGACTTCACGAAGGCTTGGTCTCGCGCGCCCGGTCCGGGTCAAGAGCTCCGTGCGCGTTCCATCCGACTCACCGCCCTCCCGCGCACTTCACTCACCGCCACACCCAGTCGTTTTTCGGTGGATCGAGGCTCAGGCCGGCAGCGAGCCCACGGTCCGCCGCACCAGGTCGAGCGCGGTGATCGCCGCGTACTGCCGGACCCGGTCGCGGTCGCCCGGCAGTGTGAACCCGCGTGCTTCGGTCTCACGACCCGGGCAGGCGAGCCCGACGAACACGGTGCCCGGCGGCATGCCGTCTTGGGGCTCGGGTCCCGCGACGCCGGTGACCGACAGCCCGACGTCGGAGCCGAGCACCTTGGTCGCGCCGTCCGCCATCGCGCGGGCCGCCTCCTCGGTGACGACCGGGCCGACCGGGACGCCGAGCACGTGGAACTTGACCTCGGAGGCATAGGAGACGACCGAGCCCCGGAACCATCCGCTCGCCCCCGGCACGTTCACCAGCCGCGAGGCCGCGAGGCCACCGGTGAGCGACTCGGCGAGACCGAGGGTGAGCCCGCGGGCGGTCAACGCCGCCGCGACCGCGTCCTCGATCGCCTCGTCGTCGACACCGAAGACGACGTCACCGGCCACGGCCTCGAGCACCGACCGGACCGCGCGTTCCTCCTCGTCGAGGACTGCGGAGGCAGCCTCGTCGTCCGGCGCGCGGACCGTGAGGCGCACCTTGATGCCCTCGATGCCGCTCGCGAGGAAGGCGACCGTGGCAGAGCCTCCGCCGGCCCCCGCGACGCCGGCGGCGTCGTCGAGCCGCGCGATGTGCTCCGCGAGGGCTTCGGCGAGGGCCGACTCGCTCATGCCCCAGGTCCGCAGCACCCTGCTCGCGATGACCCCGATCTGCTCCCCGCGCTCGAGCATCCGCCGGCGAAGGTCGGGAGCGATGGCCCGCGAGAACATCTCGGCCATCTCGAACGGGACGCCGGGGACCGCGTAGAGCACCTTGTTGCCGAGCGGGCAGACGAGGCCGGGAGCGGTGCCGTTCGCCTGCGGGATGACCGAGGCGCCTTCGGGGACGTCGGCCTGGCGCAGGTTCGACTCCGACATCGTGCGGCCGCGTGCACGGAAGAAGGCCCGGATCCTCTCGACGACTTCCTCGTCGCGACGGAGCGGGGTGTTCATCACCTCGGCGAGCGCCTCGCGGGTGATGTCGTCCTGCGTCGGGCCGAGGCCGCCGCACACGATGACCCCGTCGCTCCGGGCCAGCGCCGTGCGCAATGCGAGGACGATGCGGTCGTGGTTGTCGCCGACGGCTTGGTGGAAGTGAGAGGTGACCCCGACGGCAGCCAGTTGCTCGCCGAGCCAGCAGGAGTTGGTGTCCGCGATCTGACCGAGCAAGAGCTCGGTGCCGACCGCGACGATCTCGATGCGCACCGATCCGCCCGCCGTCAGCTCGTCGGGCTCGCGGTACCGAGCCGCGCGTCCGATCCCCGATCCGACGAGGCACGGGCCCTCGCCGCCCGGCGGCCGTCGACGTAGTACTGGATGCCGGTCACGACCGTCAGCACGGTCGCCGCCCAGAGCACGCCGGAGTGAAGGCCCGCATAGGTCGCGAGCGGCGGCGCCAGGCAGAGGCCGATCGCCAGGTCCTGCAGCAGGGTCTTCGCCTTCGCGGAGGAACGCGCCGGGATCGAGACGCCCTGCCGGCTCATCACCGACCGGTAGGCGCTCATCGCCACCTCACGCACCGCGATGATGGTGACCGGCACCCACCAGAGCGTCCCGTTCGAGACGAGCGCGTAGAGCGCGGCGAGGACGATCACCTTGTCAGCGAGCGGATCGAGGAACGCCCCCGAGCTGGTGGTTCCCTGCCGTCGGGCCACCCAGCCGTCGATCCCGTCGGAGAACGCCAGCACGCCCCCCACCACGAAGGTGAGCCAGTTCGCGCCCCACAACACGATCATCGCGACGAACACCGGCGTGCACGCGAGCCGCAACAGGGTGATCAGGTTGGCCGGCGTGAGCACCGCCGAAGGGCCGTAGGTGGCGCGTCGCTCGCCGCGCTCGGGAGCCACGCTCATCGTTCCGCGCCCGATCCGACCGCCACCCCGAACGGGGCCGACCGAGGGACCGTGGGCGACGTGGCACCGACGGCAGACCGGTCGGGTACCGGACCCGCCACGAGATCGGGACCCGAGGCCCCGGTCACCAGGACGTCGACGAAGGAGCCCACCGCCAGCATGCCGGGGATCTCGACGATGCCGTCGATCTCGGGCGCCTCGCGGGTGGTGCGACCGCGGCCCGGCGCCTCGACGAGGACCTCGACCACGCGCCCGACGAGGGCTTCCCGCTTCCTCGCGGTGATCGCATCCTGGAGCTCGCTGCACTCGCGGATCCGCTCCGCCACCAGCGGTGCCGGTACCTGATCCCCGTGTGCGGCGGCGAACGTGCCCGCCTCCGGGCTGAAAGGGAAGAAGCCGACCCAGTCGAGCTCTGCCTCGGCGATCCAGTCGAGCAGCAGATCGTGGTCGTCCTCGGTCTCGCCGGGGTACCCGAGGATGAACGAGGAGCGGAAGGCCGCGTCGGGGTCCGCATCGCGGATCGCGCGGATCCGGTCGAGGAAGCGGTCACCGTCACCCCACCGGCGCATCCGGCGGAGCAGGGGGCGCGACACGTGCTGGAGCGAGAGGTCGAAATACGGGACACCGGTCCCGAGCACGGCCTCGACAAGGGACTCGTCGAGGGCGGAGGGATAGAGGTAGAGCAGCCTCGTCCACGGGACCCGTCGCGAGATCTCGCCGACCAGGTCCACGATCGGGCGGTTCGCCCGTGGGGCGTCGAGATCGGATGCTGCTCCGTCGGCGAGGGAGCCGGGGGCCGGTGCGGCGCGGCCCGCGCGCTGCGCACCGGAACGGTCCAGACCGAACGACGCGAGGTCCTGGGCGACGAGGACGACCTCGCCGAGCCCGTCGGGTCGGGCGTCGAGCTCCTCGACCTCCTCGACGATCGACTCGACCGTGCGCGACCGCTGCTTCCCGCGGAAGCTCGGGATCGCGCAGAAGCCGCAGCTCCGATCGCACCCCTCGGCGACCTTCACGTACGACCAGGGCGCAGAGGCGGCCGGGCGGGGAAGGTTCAAGAGGTCGAACTCGGGAGCAGGGCGGCCGCCGTCCTGGTTCCCCCGCGTGCCGAGCATGGTCACCGGGGTCCTCGTCGGTGGCTCCTGGGGGGTCCGCGGCACCTCCGGCGCGGTCAGCGGGACGCCGAACGGGGCCACGAGGTCCACCTCCGGCAGGGCGTCCCGGAGCTCGTCGTGGTAGCGCTCGGCCATGCAGCCGGTGACCACCAGGCGCGATCCCACCCGCCGTTCTGCGGCGAGGTCGAGGATGGCGTCGACGGACTCCTGGCGGGCGGCCTCGACGAAGGCACAGGTGTTGACGACGACCAGGTCGGCACTGCCCGGCGCGTCGGCGGCTGCCAGGCCGGCCCTCGCGAGGGTGCCGGCCAGTTTGTCCGAGTCGACCTGGTTCTTCGGGCAGCCCAACGTCTCGATCCAGTACCGCTCGGCCACCTCGCCAATCTACCGGCGACCAGGGCACACGCTCGGTGCACCTAGCAGCGCCGATCGCCACGGCCCAGGGTCTCCTCGCTCAGGAGCTCGAGGCGGTGGGAACCAGCGAAGCTCGGCACCGTGCGCGGTCCGGCACCCCGAGAAGCCTCGGGGAGACCGACCAGCGTCGCGCCCGATTCGCCTACCCTGCCGAGGAAGCGTGGGAACGGAGGCGGCGATCCGCAGTCCGTGCCGCAGTCCATGCCGGTGGGCGGCACCGCCGAGTGGGACACCAGGTTCGGCGAACAAGACGGCGCGATGTGGAGCGGGCGCCCCAACGGGCGGCTCCTCACCGAGGTCGGCGGCCTCGCGCCGGGCCGGGCACTCGAGATCGGCTGCGGCGAAGGTGCCGACGCGATCTGGCTGGCGCAGCAGGGTTGGCGCGTCACCGCGATCGACATCTCCGACGTCGCGTTGGGCAGGGCCCGGGCAGCGGCGGACCGGGCCGGCGTCGCGGTCGAGTGGGTCCAGGGGGACGCCCTGCAGACGCCCTTCCCCGCCGGCTCGTTCGATCTCGTGTCGATGCAGTACCCGGCTCTGCCGAAGGCGGCGGGAGAGGCCGCGGTGCGATCGTTGCTCGACGCGGTGCGTCCGGGCGGGCTGCTCCTCGCCGTCCACCACGACCTCGACGACGACCATCGCGAGCACATGAAGTCGCGAGGCGTCGATCCGGCGGACTACGTGGGTGCCGACGACCTCCTCCGGCTCTTCGGAGACGAGCTCGCGGCCGAGTCGCACGGCGTCGAACCGCGCATCGATCCTCCATCGGAGAACCCGCACATCGCCGACGTGGTCCTCCGCGCCCGGCGTCGCTGAGGCAGCGCCGAGGCGGGTCCTCAGGATTCGCTTGGATGTCGAGCGATGTCCCGAGCCAGTTTGTGACGCTGTCACGCGACATCACAGAGCGGAGAGGGAGGTATGTGATTTCAGGACATCGGCGACATGTCCCGTGATGGATGTGTCAAGACATCGGAGACAGCCGAACGGGGAGGTCTCCGGTGGACAAGGCCCGATTCCTGATCGAGACACACCTGCGGACCGGCAAACCGCTCGCCGAGCTGGCAGCCGTTCACGGGGTGCATCGGAGCTGGCTCTACAAGCTGCTCGGGCGCTACCGAGCGGAGGGCGACGCGGGGCTCGAGCCGAAGAGTCGGCGGCCGCACCGATCACCGACCCGGATCCCGGCGGTGTGGGAGGAGCGCATCGTGACGATGCGCAAGGAGCTCACCGATCTCGGGGTCGACGCGGGTGGAGAGACCATCCGCTACCACCTGGCGAAGACCGGTGGCGCGGTGCCGTCGGTCCCGACCATCTGGCGGGTGCTGAAAGCGCGTGGCTTCGTCACTCCCCAGCCGCACAAACGACCGAAGAGCTCCTGGCACCGGTTCACCTACGACTTCCCGAACGAGTGCTGGCAGGCGGACGTGACCCATGTCGAGGTGGCCGACGGGGTGGTCTTCGAGGTGCTGAACGTGATCGATGACCACTCGCGGCTCTGTGTGGCGTCGAGGGCCTTTGTTCGGGTGAAGGCCCCCGACGTGGTCCGCACCCTGCACCGGGCGGCCGCCACCCGGGGCTATCCCGAGGCCCTCTTGACCGACAACGGGCTCGTCTTCACCTCCCGGGTCCGGCACGGAATCGTCGGACACCTGGAGATGACCCTCATCTCCCTCGGCATCGCCTCGAAGCACTCACGGCCCTACCATCCCCAGACCTGCGGCAAGATCGAGCGCTTCCACCAGACGCTGAAGAAGTACATGGCCAAACAAGACCCGGCGGTGACGAAGAAGCAATTGCAGGTCCAGCTCGACCGGTTCGTCGCCTACTACAACGAGGTTCGTCCGCACCGTGCCATCGGACGGCACACCCCGCTCGAGGCGTTCTCGGCCCGCGAGAAGCGCTTCCCCCGCAATCCTCCGATCGACTGCACCGGCTATAAGGTCCGCACCGACAAGATCGACAAGCACGGGTCGGTCACCTTGCGCCTCAACGGACGTCTCCACCACATCGGGGTCGGGAGGGCCTACGCCGGCTGGCGGGTGGTCATGCTGGTGGCCGGACTCGACGTCCAGATCATCGGCTTCGACGGCTCGCCGCTCCGTCACCTGATCGTCGATCCGAGCATCGACTACCAGCGCGCGCCCTGAGCAGGGGCGCATTCGGTTGTCTACGATGTCCTGAGACACCTGTCTCCGATGTCTCGCGACATCACAGAGCGGAGAGGGAGGGATTTGAACCCTCGGACCCGGTTACCCAGGTCAACTCATTAGCAGTGAGTCCGATTCGGCCGCTCTCGCACCTCTCCTTGCCTCTCGGGCCTATATCTGGCCTATATTTCAGGCATGGGCCAGGACTCCAGGACTTCGAGACGACCCAAGGGTACCGGAACGGTTCGACAGCGAGGCCCTGGCAGATGGCAGCTCCGTATCTTCACCGGTACGGATCCGACGACCGGTCGGCCACGACAAATCAGCAAGCACGTCGACGCCAAGAACAAGACCGAAGCGCAGCGGGCTCTTCGCGAGTGGCAGCAAGAGCTCGATCAGACCGAACCCGTTGAGACAAGCGACGTCACCGTCCGCCAACTGATCGACGAATGGCTCCGGCACAGCGACGCTCGGGGGCGCTCCCCTCGAACTCTCCACGATGCCAGGCGCTCGGCCGAGACGGTCATCTTCCCCGAGTTCGGCGATCTCCGGATCACAGAGCTCACCCCCCGACAGCTCGACGAGTGGTACCGAAAGCTGGGATCGGGCGTCGGGCGTCCGAGGGCACTCAAGGCGACCAGCATCCGTCGGCACCACGCAGTCCTCTCTGCTGCCCTGAGTCAGGCGGTGCGCTGGGGCTGGCTCGACCGAAACCCCGCCGAGCGCTCGCAGCCTCCTTCGATCGAGCGCACCGAATTGGTGGTGCCTTCCGTTGACGAGGTTCGCGAGCTCCTCGCTGCTGCTCAAGCACACGACGAACGCTGGGGAATGCTGCTGAATCTCGCCGTCCTCACCGGAGCACGTCGGGGGGAGCTCTGTGCATTGCGCTGGACCGACGTCGAGGACAACTCGGTCCGCATCGGACGCTCGATCTATCGCGCAGGAGACGAACGTGGCGAGAAGACCACCAAGACGGGACGGGTACGGCGCGTCACCGTGGCGCCGGCCGGCATGGCACTCCTCGAATCGTGGCGGCAGCGGTGCACCGAGCGTGCCTCCGAAGCCGAAGTGGCGTTGGTGCCGGACGGCTTCGTCGTGGCTGCGCTTCCCGACGGCAGCCGGCCCATGAACCCGGACACGTTCTCCTCGGTCGTGCATGCGCTCTGCGCCGACCTCGCGATGCCCCACGTCCATCTGCATTCGATCCGTCACTTCGCCGCAACCGAGATGCTGGCTGCCGGCATCGACGCCCGGAATGCCGCGGAGGTCCTCGGCCACGCCAACCCGACACTCACCCTGCAGCTCTACGGGCACGCCAGGGACGAGCGCCAGCGTCACGCCGCCGCGGTGCTCGGTCGCGTCCTGCAGTCGCCCACCGACGAGGGCGTCGCGTCCTGAGTGTCGCGCGATGCGAACCGCACCGAATCCCCATCGGCCACGCGCCAACGTCACGAGGACAAGGAGCCCGCACCGGCTTCCTGCTCGAGCTGAGCCGCCAACTTCCGTACGTGGACGTACCACCGGCCCCCGACCTTGATGCCCGGTAGTCGTCCTGCTCGACATTGCCGCACGACACCGAGCGGACTCAGGCCGATCAATGAAGCAACCTCCGCCGGCGCCGCGAGTTGGGGCAGCACCTCCGAGAGATGAGGGTAACCGCTCGACGACCGACTGGCCGTTGGTCCATTCAGCGTCACACCAACCGACTCTCAAACGATCCGCCGTCGTGTGATGCCGGCGCCGAGCGATCTTCCGGTGTTCCCTCGTGCGCTGCGCGTCGACCGAGCCGCAGGCCCTCCTCGAGGTTCCGGGCGAGGCAGACGTCGCCGGCGGTCACATAGCCCGATCCCTCGTAGTGCCACTCGGCGAACTCGACATCGTCGGATCCGCACTCGGTCGTCTGCCCCGCACCGGATGCCGCTCGTTGCCAGCGCCGCCGTTCGCTCCGCAGCGCGTGGAAGGTCGTCGAGTAGAGCGCGACTTGGTGAGGAAGTGGCCCCGGAACCCGCACGCATGGGCCCAGAGCTCCAATCGGAGCTCGGCGAGCGCCGGTTCCGCCGCGAGGTCCCAGGTGGTCGCGACGAGGGTGCGGAGGTGCTCGGGGAGCCGCCGGTCGCTCGGCGGACCGTTCCGCAGCCGGTGGTCGAGCACGCCGTGCTCGTCGGAGCCCTTGGTCGCGTACTTGGCCAGGTAGGCGGCCGCACGCCGGCGACGCTCCTCGACGTCGCTCACGACGGCGGCGTCGAGCTGCTCCCCCCAGGTCAACCGCCGGTCGCTGCTCGCACCGGGGACCGGGGCGCTCACCTTGCGGGCGGCGATCCGGAGGGCGGTCGCGAGCAGGTCCGCGTCGATCCCCTGCGGTGCTCTCCCGAGCTCGTCGCCGCGGGCGTCCACCCGGACGAGGGCGTGGAGGTGGACAGAGCCGCGCTGTTGGAACTCGACCACCTTCACGTAGGAGAGGCGGAGCCTGCGGGCGGCTTCACGGACGCTCATCCCGGCGAGCGAGCCGAGGGCCCGGAGCGCGTAGATGGTCGTGCGCCGCCAGAGCTCGGAGACCCCGGCGTTGAAGAGCACCGCTCCCTCATAGTCGTAACAACGGACGCAGAGGGGCTGGCCGACCAGCGGATCGGAGGCGTCGTGGCGACGTCTGCAGACGAGGGCCCGACCGTGCGGACAGTTCCACCCGAAGGGGTGGCAGGTGCCGTCGGGACGGCGCCGGTGCACCGGGCCGAAGCTCGGAGCGGTGAGGGTCAGGAGGACGGTCGGGTGCTCGAGCACCGCGTCGGGGACGCCCTTCCCGCCGCGGAGCCCTGCCGCGACGACCGCGAAGGCGTCGCCCCGATAGAGGGAGGCGCAGGGCGGGCAGACCGTCTCCCGCCGACTGCCACAGGCCTTGAGCAGCACTCCGTCGGGCAGCTGCCGACTGTCGAAGGAGACGCGATCGTGGCCCTCCGGGCCGGTCGTCGTGACCCTCCCCGACAGGCGCACTGGCCGCCGGCAGCCCCGAACCGCCCGCACCTGGGTCTCGAAGGCCTCGAAGCCACCGGGGCTCGCCAGGCGGGCGAGGATCCCCTCGACCGCCCGCCGGTCGTCCCTCGTGATCGCGTCGGTCCTCATATCGCCGTCCCCCGCAGCTGCTCGGCCCGGCGGGCCAGGTCGCGGAGCTCGGCGTCGCCGAGGAGGAAGCAGCGCATCCGGGTCGGCACACCGCCCTCGGCGAGGAGGAAGCCCACCCCCCGGTGAACCGGGTCGAGCTCGGAGGCCGAGTACCCCTCGGTAGCCCACCCGGCCCCGAGCACGGTGTCCGACGCGTCGCGGGTCGAACAACGGAGCGCCAGGCGACACCCGAAGAGGTCGCGGATGGAGGTCGGGACCACGTCCGAGGCCGGCTTCTGGGTGGCGGCGACCACCACGATGCCCGCCGCCCGTCCGCGTGCCACCACGTCGCGCAGCAGCTCGACGAACTCGTCCCTCGGCTTCGACTTCCCCTGGGTGTAGAGGGCCAGCTCGTCGATCACGACGACGATCAACCCGCAGCCGGTCTGCTGGTCGACCTTCCGGAGGCCGTGCTCGAGGAGGAGCCGGTAGCGCTCCTCCATCTCGGCCCGCAGCTCGCGGAGGACCGCGGTCGCCGCCTCCAGGTCCGCGCCGACGAACCGCCGCGCCGAGCGCCGCCACGCGGAGAGCTCGACCAGCTTGCCGTCGAAGCACCAGAGCTCGGTCGCCGGGTCGAGGGCAGCCGCGGCGACGACGAGCGAGAGCGCGTTCGACTTCCCCGCTCCCGGCTCGCCACCGAGCAGCAGGTGGTGGCCGTCGAGCTCGAGGACCACCAGCGCACCCTCCTCGTCGTAGCCGAGGGGCACCCCGCCCCAGAGGTCGAAGGTAGGGATCCCGGTCCAGGGCCAGGGGACCGATCCCTCGGCCAGCAGGTCGCGCTGCACCACCACCAGCTGCGCACGACCGGCCGCACCGCGGTCCTCACGCACCCGCACCCGGGCCGCCCCGAGCGCCACCGCGAGCGGTTCGCTGTGCGCGTCGAGGTCGGTCGCCGTGCAGCGCGGCGAGAGGACGAGGTCGAGCACCGCGCCCGAGGCGGTCGGCGCCTCGCCGAGGACGACCGGTGCGACCCCGTGGTCGAGACCGACCGAGGCGAAGACCCTGCCGTAGTGGCGCTCGAAGCGCTCGCGGCGGGAGAGGTCGAGCAGCCAGCTCCGGGTCGTCGGGCTGACGACGACGACAGCGGCGAGCACCGCGAGCATTGCGAGGCCGACCGGTCGACCGAAGACCGCGACCAGGACGACCCTCGCTGCGGTGACAGCGAGGGTCAGTCCGGTCTCGAGCCGCCGGCTCCACGACGTCCGCAGCAGCCAGCCGACCGGGTCGCGGTACTGGTGCGAATTCCGGCTCCTGGTTCTCATCGCGTCGCCTCCGCCCGCTCGAGGACGTAGAGCACCCCGACGACAGCGAGGGCCAGCCAGGTGAAGCCGAGCGCGGCCACGACGAAGCCGAGGACCGCGCCGGCCTGGAGCAGGCCCCTCACGCCGGCTCCTTGGCGGCCCGGGCCGGCTCGATGGCCGTCGCCTCGTAGAAGACGCCGGTTCCCCCGTCACGGGCGTTGAAGGTCGCGACGGTGAAGGCGCTCACCGCGACCCGCCCTCCGACCGCGAGGCCCTTCGGCTCGTTCGGCGTCCGGACGCTCACCACCTCGGGGCGACCGACGCCGATGACGACGAGCTCGGTCCGGAAGAGGAGCTGCCCGTCCCGGTTGGTGCGGTGCTCGCCCGTCTCGCGGTCCACAACCGCGGTCGGTGGGCGCGCCGCAGAGGACGGTCAGCTTGGTGCTGTCGACTGGCAGTGGCATGGGTGGTTCCTTTCGTTGCTCGTGGCCGGGCTCTCCGGCCTCATCCGCGGAGGTCCGCGGACACCTTCTGACCAGGCCGTTCCGCCCCCCTGCAAGGTCACGTGCAAGGTGGGGCCGGACACTGGCAACATGCGGCCCGTGCGGAGGGGGCAGGCAGGCGGCTCGATGGCGCGCGTCGCGCTGGTCCTCGTCGCGCCCGTGGCCTTCGTCGTCGCATGCGGCGGCTTCGCGCTGGCTGCGCCGGTCGGGCAGCAGTTCGCTGCAGAGGGCACTCCGATCGTGTGGTCGGCCACCGCCGGCGACGGAAGCCAACAGAGCGCCCCGGTCACCGTCGATGCCGCCGAACTGGCGCCAGGCGCCGAGCTCCCGGGTGCCCAGCAGCTCGATCCCAACCAGCGCTACTTCTACGTAGCCCTGCACCCGAACCATGTGTTCGCAGGTGTCCTCACGCCACTCGCGATGCCGCCGACCGAAGCCGCCCTCACCACGACCGCAGGCAACGTGACCGCGCAGGAGGCTCCACCCAACGCGGGCAACGACGCGCAGTGGTACTTCCCGGTCGCCGGCGACCTCGGTTCGGCCACCCTCCACGTGGAGGGGTTCTCCAAGGTGGTCGGCAACGAACGGGGCGACTTCACGCCCTGGACCTTCGGGCCCCAAACGGTCGCCTTCGTCGCCACCTCGTCCGCGCCGACGACCGCGTCCGGCTCGGCTCCCGCTCGTCATGGACGCCCACCGACCACCGCTCGCACGTCGACACCCGCCGCGACTTCGACCGGTGCGGGCAACTCGTGGGCGATCCCGATCGGCGCAGGTGCCGGTGGGCTCTCCGTGCTCGCGGCCGGCGGTCTGGGCCTCGCCTCCTACCTGCGACGGCGTGCCTTCTCCCGGGCGGATCGAGAGGGACGGGTCGTGCTCTCCGGTCCGCCGGCGCTGCTCGCCGGCGCTGCCATACCCGCCCTGGGAGCTGAGCGCGTCGCCGTCGTCGTGAAGCTCCTCGGCCCGCTCGAGACCGAGGGCACCAGGCGACCGGTCACCGCCGGTCCCCTCCTCGAGATCGTCGTCTTCCTCGCGCTCAACCCGGGGCGGACCTTCACGTCGACCCAGCTGCGGGAGTCCATCTGGGGGCTCGGCCGCCAGCCGATCACCTCGGCCACCTTCCGCAAGTACATGGTCGAGCTGCGCAAGGCCTTCGGCCCGGGCGTCGTGGTGACCGAGCGCTTCCGGTACCAGCTCACCGACGTGGTGACCTCCGACTGGGATCAGTTCCAGCGCGTTGCTCGACTCCGAGGATCGCGTGTCCGGTCACGTGCAAGGGCTGGCCCTCGTGCGCGGTCCGGTGCTCCACGGGTGCTTCGACGGCAAGAAGAACTCGCCGTTCGCGTGGGCGGTCGGGGTCGCCAACGACATCGAGGACGAGGTCACGAATGTCGCCTACGAGCTCGCCGGTGCCTTTCTCGGCCGCGAAGACCCGGCACGAGCCGCCGAGGCCGTCGCCAAGGGTCTGCTCTGTGCCGAGACCAACCTCCGCCTCCGCCTGCTCGACCTGCGGGTCGGAGCTGCTCTCGGTGGCCCCCGCGAGGTCGGTCGCCGGCTCGAGGCCGCACGGGCGGCGGTCGCCACCTTCCCGAAGGACGTGACCGAGCTCGATTCCGCTGCCCGCGAACTCGGATGGGAGGCGGTACCGCAGGGCTGAGCGAAGCGTCGGCGGGGCGCTGTCCATGGCCCGACACGCTGCACTGAGGGGTGTTACCTAAATTGTTACCTTTCCCTCTGACCAGGGACTTTGCGCGCCGATTTTCCGGCCGATCTGGGGTGTTCGAGGGCTCCGTGTTGGGGTTGCCGAGCGCCCGCCCGCCGCGTCAAGGGCCGCTCGTTGAGCCACCGGGGAGGCCGCTGTCGGATGCCGTGAAGTCCGTGGCTCTCCTCGCTGGGGCTCCGCTCCCTCCCTTGACCCGGCGCGACCGCTCGGCACCGATCGCCCCCAGGAGCGACGAGGCATCGTCGCTCCCCGCGTCGGGGAGCGCACCAACGAGACCGTGCCGACGGCGGCGAGGCGTCGCCGAGGCTCGGACGAGTGAAACGGAGGAGGTCCCATGGCGCGCATCACCCGAGAAGGGTTCGAGGCCTGCATGGCGTTCGGCGCCGCCTCGTTGGCGGTCGCCGAGGTGGTCGAGATGTTCGCCGACTCCCGGCCATCGGTTCGAGCTCGGGAGCTGTTGACCGAGCTCGAGTCCGCTCACCACCGTCTCCGGGATCTGTTCGCCGACGGACAGGACGACGCCATGCACGCCCTGCCACTCAGCATCGTGGTGCTCGCCGATCGGACGACAGGTTGGCTCGAGGAGACAGAGGACCGACCTGGCGTATGACCAGGTTGATGTCCATTTCCTTCCGAATGGATCGCCGGCTATGCCGGCGGGCTTGCCTTCGGCGCCCGCCGGCGGCCGGCACCATGGTTCACCGCCATGACGCAGTTGTCGCCGCGATGGCCCACCCGGAGGGTGTGTGAGGATCTCCAGTACACAGGTTGATAATTCAAACCAGGTCCAAGGGGACAGCGACGCCGGGGAAATGGGACTGTCTCGGCGCGAACAGGCAGCACAAGACGGAGCAGCGACAAGCCAGAATCGTGACGCTGCACTCTGGCACAATCACACCCGGATGAGACAGCGGAGCAGACCGACACAAAGCGTTCTCCGGCATCTCGATGCGCGCGCTCTGGCAGCGCCGGCCCGGGCCGAAGCCCGTTCCCGGCAGCATCACCTCCCTCCAATCAGCGTCTTTCGCTGGTGGGCCCGCAGGACCGAAGTAGTCAGCGGCGCGCTGGTTGAAGCGGTGGCAACTGACAGCCCAGCCGAACGACTGCTAATTGCAGACCCCTTCGCCGGCGGCGGCGTCATCACGCTGGCGGCGTTGATCCGCGGACATCGTGTGTACGCACAAGACGTCAACCCATGGGCGTCTTGGTGTTTGGTCACGATGCTCGACCTCCCCACCGTCGATGAGCTCGGCGCGGCGGCAGACCGGCTGTACGACCGTGTCGCGGACCTACTCGAAGACGCCTACGGAACCCGCATGAGCGACGGCACCCGGGCCGAGGTAGCCACGACTCTGCGAGTCGCGACAGGCTCGTGCCCTCACTGTGACGAGCACTGGAGGCTGTTCCCAGCGGCTTTGGTCTCGCTCACGCAACGTGTCGACTGCGGGGGGAAGTCCGGCTTCGTCGCGTGCTCCGCAGGACACCTCAACGAGGCGACGGTTGCCAAGGCATCGAGATGTTCGGAGTGCCGGTGCCGCGTCGATCCGAAGGCTCGGTACACGACCGGCAGACGGTTCACCTGCCCTGGCTGCGGGTACGCGGGCAAGCTGAGCGAACTTGCTGGCGAGCACGGATTCCGCTGGGAAGTCGTCCTGGTCGATCGGGTGTCCGACGACGGCCTGCGGGAGATCGGCCCACCAACGAAGGGGGAGTTGGCCAAGGCCGCGACCTGTCATTGGAGTCCAAAACGCCGCCTTCCCGCGATCGATGATGGCGTGGAGACTCGCGGCTTGCGGGGGCACGGCATGCAGTCGTGGCACGACCTCTACCCGAGCCGCCAACGAGTGGTGACAGAGAGGCTGTTGCAAGCCGCTCCTAGGGCCGCCGACGGCGATGAGCGTGTCGCCCGCGCGCTCGAGGTGGCGATCATCGGGTCGACCGAAATGGCGGGTCTCATCAGTCGCTGGGACACGCGGTACCTGAAGAGCTACGAGGCCATTGCCAACCACCGATTCAGTTTCACGACCCTCGCGGCAGAACCGAACGTGTGGGGGGCCGGAGGGTGCGGGCGCGGTGGCGTCGATCGACGTCTGGAGCAGTTCGCAAAGGCTTCAGTCTGGATCGAAGAGAAGGTCGGCCGGGACTGGGTCGTTGCCGGGCCGGCTCGGGCCGCGGGAAGGCGGCGCGCGATGGCGGCCAGATGCGACGCCAACGTTGTCCAAGGCAGTAGCGAACGGCTCCTCGTGCCCTACGCCAGCCTGGACGCCGTGGTCACCGATCCGCCGTATCACAATGACGTGCAGTACTCGGATCTCTCCTCCTTGTTCCGAGCATGGGCTGGCCAGCCCGTCGGCGCCCTGGCCGGCGACGCCGCGGTGGTGAGCAAATCGGAGCCGATCGAGGAGTACGAGGACCGTCTTACGGAGGTCTTCGCCGAGGCACGTCGAGCGCTGAAGCCCAAAGGCCACTTGGTCTTGAGTTACGCGAACCGCCACCCTCCCACGTGGGCCGCGCTGTTCTCGGCGCTCCAGAGGGCCGGCTTCAGGGCAGCCGGCTACGCGGTTGTGCACTCCGAGAACGAGGTCGACCACGCCAAACTGGGACGGCGCACGTGCTGTCTCGACGTCCTCATCGACCTTGTCGATCGGGACAACCGCGCCGTGGAGATCCACGAGCCGAGAGGCCGGGCTCAAGGGGCCGAGGAAGCCTTCTGCCGGCGGGTGGGCCGTCGAGCTCTTCGGATCGGATCCCTGACCGGCGACTGGCGTGGCGAACTGGAAGGCGCCCTCCAGACGTCGACTTTTCTTCGCCCGTTACAGGCCTCCGACAAAGCCTGAACAGCACAGCCGTAGCATGTTGGCGTGCAAACGGCGGGTTCGGCGATGCAGGGATCCCCAGCGACGACGGTCGTGAACGCCGAAGGGATCGTCGACGTCCTGCTTCCGGACTGCACAGACACGGCCCTCGACGATCTCGGCGCTGCGACCTTCGTAGATGGTGGCGTGGAGGTCCCGGTCACGGCAGTCGATCAGCTGCTGATGACCTTCACCCGCCGCCTGGTGGTGGACCCCATGCCAGGACTCACCGGGGTGATCCAGCTCCCTCGGGCACAGCATCGCTCGGCGCTGCTGCTCGCCATCAACAGCCACCTCCTCTGTCGCCAAGGCGGCGCCGGACTGCGGGGACCCGTGATCTTGGTGGCCAGAGACGTCGATCTGGCTGGGCAACTTCGCAACCTCGGCGTGGGCCGTCGGTTCCCGATGAGCCTCGGCGCTGGCAACCCGCTCGGTGCCCATCGGTTGACACGCTTGGGCGAGCTCGTCCCGCTCGTGGGACCCGTCGTTCGCCCCATCGACACTTCGCTCGTCTACTTCAACATCCGCGTGGGCTGCCCACCTCCGACGTGCGAGGCGCCCCTCGTGATCCTCGACGGCACCACGGTGACCACACCATCGGCACGCCAACGAGCTCTCTCATGGATCCTCGACTTGGCCGACGTGACGATCGTCGCGGTCGGTGATCTCGGCGACGATGGGCTGATCGAGGCCACCTCGTCGGTCGGTGTCGTCCCGAGCGTCTTGGCCGTGACCGATGAGATCGCGAACGACCTCATCTACGTGCTCGGCAAGCGGCCCCTCTCACCGAGCACCCTCTCGAGTTCGGCGATCCTCAAGACAACGCCCCTCCCGCCCCCGCTGATCCACGCGGTGGACAGCGAGTTGAACGAGGTCATCGCCCGGGCCCACGCCGCCTTGGCCAACCGCCCCGACGGCCCACTGCCGGTCGAGGTCGACCGCGCCCGCAACCTGCTCGGCAACGGGACCCGCCTCGCCGCTGCCGTAGCCGACTACAAACCGCCTGCGCTGAGAACGTCCGGCCCGGCGAGTTCCCGGGGGTCCGGTTCCTACAGCGAGAGCCCCAACTCCCGCCCGCCTGGCGCGCCTGGAAGAGCGCACAGTACGGCAAGCTAGCAGCGTCGGTAACCGAGTTGTGGCGGGCCCTCGGCGAGGACAACCCAAAGCTGAGCATGATCTGGTCGTTGCTCGACGAGCTGTCGACCACAACCGACGGGAAGATCGCCGTGCGTTGTCACTCCCAAGCGGCAGCACGGGCGATGAAGGCGAGCCTCACCAGCGACACACAGAATGAAGCACAACTTGAGGTCCAGGCTCGCTTCGACGGTCGCCTGGTCGTCACGACGTTCAAGAAGCGCTTCCCGGCTGGGACGTTCGACGCCCAGGTTCTCACGGGCGCTCCGCCCCGTGGCTCTTGTCGCTCCTGTTCAGCACCGAGGCGAAGCAGACACACATCCTTTGCTACGACATCGAGCGGGCGGTGCTCGCGCGTCGGGCAGAGCGCTGGGCAGTGTCGACCACGGCGTGGCAGCGCGCCCTTGCCCGGTCGCTCGATGCGCGAGCGCCACAGCCACTGACTGCTCCCGTGATCATCGAACGCGCCGCTCCGGCGGCCCACGCCCTAGTCGTTCCCGAGGTCCCCGGGCTCAGCCTCGGCGACGTCCTTGATCGTGGCGCGTGGATCATCGACCCGCCGGAGGAACCCACCAGCACCGCGGCAGGCATCCCCACGACTGCCGGGACCGGTCCAGCCACGCGTAACTGCATCCCGGTCCTGCTGGATGACGGGCGGACCTGGTACTGCGTCGACGAGCAGGGCCGAACCCCCGTGCTGGTCGTCTCGGGCGGTACACACGAGACGAAGCCCGTCTCATCTCTACGGACCGGCCAGCGGATCGTCGTGCCGACTGGTGATGCTGTCGAATCGCTTCATGCGAGGCTCCTTGCCGCCGCCCACCAGAACAGCGACATCGAGGAACTCGACCTGATCCTGTCCCAGTTCCGGTCCGCGGCCCGGGCGTTGCTGGCCGAGGCGAGCACTCGTCAAGAGGCTATAGAGACCCTGTGTATGGCCGGAGCGCAGTCGCCCGGGCAACTAACGAAGTGGGCAAGATGGGTCGACGATCGCGCCCGGGATCCACTCGACGTGGCGGCCGTCTTCCTGGCAGCACACCGGACATGCCCCAACCTGGACTTCTTGTACGCCGTGGCCAACCAGCTTCGTCGGCTCGGACACGTCATCGGCGCGTTCATTGCGGTCATCTCGAGAGGCGCGAACCAAGAAACGATGTCGCGCCTCCGAGAGCTGGTGGGTGATGCCGCCGATGAAGTTCTTGACGAGTTTGAGGTAGGGGTCGTCGCGAGCATCGAGCCGGTACGACCGGTACCCGTCGCCACCGCCGGGAGGGTGCGATGAATCGTTGACACGGACGCACCGCCCGTGGTTCACTGCGATTGGCCGAAGGGCCAACGTCTTCAGAGCAGAAATGGGGCTGGGCCGGAGCGCTTCGAGCGTGACGGTGGCCAGCTTGGACAACCGAGAGATAGGAGATCAACGTGGTCATTGCGCCACGCCGTACTTCGGCATCCCTTCCTCCTGCTGGTGCAAGCCAGAGCGTGGAGAACCGCCTTGAGCAGGTGCTCGTCCATGAGCTCCTCGACGGTGTTGTCGAGCAGCTGACCGACCGGTCCGGCACAACGCACGGCTTCCCGTGGACACCTGACCAGCAGGTCCGTGTCGGGGTTCTGGGACCTTCCTTCGACACTCAGGCTCCGCCAGCATCGAACGCGGCCGCGCCGGCCTCGAGTTCCGCCGCCCCACCGGCGGCCCCGATCGAAAACCGGGGCGTGATTGGCCTCGACTTCGTTGTCGGGGGTGACATCAGCGCTATCGACCTCACCATCGATGTCGAATTCGCGTTGTACCACCCGCTGCTGCCTAACTTCGCCGACGTCCACGACATGGCGCAGCGGGTGCCGCAGGGCAACCCACGCCGGCGACCGACTGTCGCCATCCGCCCGAACTGGTGCCACGACAACCGCTCGGTGAGCTACCAGGTGAGCGTTCCCCTTGACACCCTGGACAACCCGATCCTCAGCAGCGCTGACCCAGCGGACCGGTTCATGGCCGATGTCCGCGCCACGGTGAGCGCGCACTACGCCGATCCCGACGCCTTCGTCAAGCTGAAGCCGAGGCAGACGCTGCCCGTTGCCGACGCCATGGGTGACGAAGCGCAATTTCGCCAGGCCCTGCAAGCTCGCCACGATCCGAGCTGGCGGTTCCAACTGCCCGAACCGCAGCTGACAATCACGACGAGCCCGACCGTGAAGGGCGACACCGCCGTCTCCGTTTCGCTCACGAATGCCCTCGTCCTGACCGAGCGCCCGATTCAGGATTTGGCCGTCTACGACGTCCGGCTGCGGGCGCGTGTCGAGGCACCGGCGGAACTGCGGCCTCAGCAGCTTGGTTTCGCCGAGGATGACTTGCGGTACGCCGAAGCCGCCACCGTGCGGGGCCGGGGACGCGGTTGTGTTGCCATCGCCGGTGAGACCGACAACGAGATCGTCGCCCAGACGCTCCCCTTCCAGACGCAGCGGACCACCCGCGTGAATACTCACGGCGCCGACCTCACCTTCGCCGAGCTGGCGGAGGACCCCGAACCGAAGCTTGACACCATCGCCTCGGCGATGCGCACGTCCTCGGGGAGTGGGACGTTTCGGGCTTCGAGGACGCCGAGCTCGAGCAGCAGACCAAGCGGCGCTCCGACTTCGAGGCGGAGATTGAGCGCTTCGAGCTCGGACGCGACCTGCTGGCCGAGGATCCGCACTTGCGCCGGGCCTTCGTCTTGGCCAACCGGGCGTTCGCCCGGGCCCGGGACGCCGGGGCGTGCTGGTTCCTCTTTCAGCTGGTTTTCATTGTCACCGAGTTAGGAGCCTTGGCCGGGCGCGAGCGCCCCGACGACCCGCGCCTCCGTCGTGAGCTCAACGCCGTCGACGTGCTGTGGTTCCCGACCGGTGGCGGCAAAACGGAGGCCTATCTCGGTCTCATCCTCGTCGCCCTGTTCTACGACCGCCTGCGCGGGAAGCTGCGCGGCGTCACGGCGTGGATGTTGTTCCCCCTACGCATGCTGTCGGTGCAACAGCTGGCGCGTATCAGCGATGTCCTCCACCACGCCGACATCGTGCGTCACGAGGAACAGATCGACGGTCAGCCGTTCAGCCTGGGATACCTCGTAGGCGCTAATGACACCCGAAACCGGTTGGCGTACGCGAACAACTGGTGGCCCGGCCTTCAGGCGTTCGCATCGTGGGCACCCGAGGCACGCAACCTGCGCCGGCTGGTGGGTCGCTGCCCCCAGTGCAAGGAGCCGGACTCGGTCTGCCTCGAGGCGGACCTCTCTGCCTCACGCCTGCTGCACCGCTGCGAATCCTGCGGCCACGTCTTGGCCATCTACGCCAGCGACGAGGAGATCGCACGCTTCCAGCCCTCGGCGATCGTGTCGACGGTGGACAAGGTGACCAGTTTTTCCTTCAACCCCCAGTTCACCGCCTTCACCCATGGACCTCGCCGCTCGTGCCCGGAGCACGGTTGGTACACGCATTCCAAATGCATGGTGAAGGACTGCACGACCAACCCGTCGAAGCATGGCAGCCCCGTCGGGTTCTACGATCCGGTCCCGGCGTTGTGGATCCAGGACGAGCTCCACCTCGTCCGCGAAGAACTGGTGTGTTCGCCTCCCATTACCAGAGAGCAGGTTCCTCCAGCTGGCCGTGAGCGCGGGCTACGAGCCGTCCAGCCACCGCCCGCCACCGCCACCATCAGCAGTTCGAGGACCAGCTCACCCAGCAGATGGTGCGCCAGCCGCGCACGTTCCCCACCCGGCGACCCTCTTCAAGCGCAACTTCTAACGAGCTCACCGACGTCCTCGTCGCGCTCGATGTCGGGGTCTTGAACGGCGGCGGTACCGCCAAGGTCGATGTGGCCGGCGAGATCATGCGTACTTCGTCGAACGCGGGCACACCGGCCATGGATGACCCGTCTGACCGCAACCCCATGCACTCGCCGCCGAGGGCCTCGACTGCGACGCGACAACGGCGCAGGCACACCTCCTTGACTACGAGGTTGGGTCCTCGCGCACGGCATCGAGGCCTGCACGGCGAGCGGCTGGCCGACGTCGAGCTCGGCACCCGCGGCACCCACCGATGAATCCTCCGACGCGATCACCGATCGCTATCTCATAGGAGATGCCGTCGGCCAACTGGCGAGGCGCGGTCGCGAGCCTCCAGCGCAACCTGACCGAGACCCCGCGGTCGGAGCGGATCCGCTCCGGCCCGCACTGCCGTGATCAGCCACGGGCTTCAACCTCGACCGGCTCAATCTCGAAGTCCTTGCCGGGATGCCGCCCTCGGCACGCCCAGTACATCCAGGCTGTCGCGGGCGCCTCGGCCGTAGGCACGTTGGTGTCGTGATGTCGCGTTCGACCGCAACAATCGGCGTGAAGACGTCGGTATTCCAGAGCTTCGAGACGACCCACCGCGTGCTGGAAGCTGCACGGGTCGAACCCGTCCCGGCGAACCGCGCGACTCGGGCGGTCGAGCGCACGCTTCCTGGCGCATCATCTTGTGCGCTGCTCTGGGACGAGACCCGCACTCGTCCTGGGGCACCAACGACGATATGACGTCGCCGCGATGTTCCAAGCGGTGGTGGAACGTGCAGTTGGAATTGGCTCCCCATCTCCGGACCCGGATCGAGCGGGCCTTCCGTGCGCATGCCGGGACTGCTTGCCGAACCAGGAGGACAAGCTCGTCAAGATAGTGCGCTGCACCGCCGGGATCAGTCGAGCGCCAGCGCATACAGCAGTGGCAGGGCGAGTACCTCTGGGGAGTTGTTCACCGTCCCAGCCATGATGAGCCTGCGCGACGTCGATCCGCCCGTCTACTTCTCGGGCGGCCCAAGGGCGGCCCAGATCATCGACCGGCTTGCGCCGGCGAGCGTCTGAGGGAACGGGGGACAGGAACATGCAACGCTCAATCAGCCAGACGCTATGGAGCTATCTCCCCGGCGCGGTCTTTAACCACCAGGACGGCTTCATCGCCGAGGTGCACCACATCACAGGCGAGCGGGTCCACGACATCAATCGCCGGGTTCTGCTCGACGAGCTCGGTCGGGAGCTGCAGCGGTGGCGGCCAGACCAGGTCGGTATCCCTGACCCCTCGGTTACGCCTGATGAGCTCCTCATCATCCGACCCACGGAGGTCACCTTCGACGTGTACCCGCTCACGTTCGAGTGCACGAACCCGACGTGCCGGCGCGTACGCCGCTGGTTCAAGCAGCAGGATCTTCTCCGAGACACCAACGCCGCCGGCCGCATCACCTGCACTCACCCCGGCTGCGGCTCTCCCATGCGCCAGTTGCGTTACCTCACTGCCCACAACTGCGGCCACCGCCAACCGCTGCACACGCAGCGGTGCCCCAACTGCGGCTCGACGGACGACATGTACCTCGAGGACGTGGGGTCGTTCCGTTCGTCGAGTTGGAGGTGCCGGAGCTGCGGAGGGACGATCGGGACGAGATTCACGCCCTGCAATTGCAACCAGTACCCGGCCAACAAGTTCCAGCTGGGCTTCACCGCGCGTGACCAGCGCCCGTGGTACCCCCAGTCTCTTTTGACGTTGAACATCTCGGACCAGACCTATGACCACCTCCAGGATCATCCCCGCCGTGGGGTGGCCGCCCTCGTCTCCTTCCTTGGCGACCAGACGGATCTGTCGGTCACCTTGTCCGACCTTGAGAGGCCGGGGGCTCCCGGATGTCGCAAGACGACTGGGCAACACAGGAGGCGGCGCTCGTGCAGGCGAACGTGGACCCAAGCATCATCGAGGAGATGCGGCAGCGCCACGCTCCCGCTCAGGTGGGCGTTGACGCCGTTGAGGGCGCCTTCTCGGATGAGGTGATTCAGCTCGCAACGCAGCGCGAGATGGTCGAGCGCGCCGGGTCTTCGACCGGCGCATCATCGATGACCGGGTCGCGTTCTCCGAGGTCCTGGCCAACGCTATGGGGGCCGACCAAGTTGCGGCGGCGCATGCGCAGCACTGGATGACATCGCTCGGTATCGCCGACATCTCGGTGACGCAGCGGTTCCCGATCGTTGTGGCCAGCTACGGCTACAGCCGGGTCAAGCGTGATCCCGGACAGGCCCACTTGCGCAGTTACGCGCAGCCGAACTTCTACAACGGCAAGACCCCCATCTTCGCAATCCCCGCTCTGACCGAGGCCCTTTTGGTCACCATGGAGGCCCGAGCGGTCCTCGGGTTCCTGGTCGAATCGGGCGAACTCGACCTCGAGGTACCGATCGGCGAGCGTGAGGCGAAGGCTGTCCTTGCCGAGCTCCTCGCTCAGGATCGCCGGACCGGCACCGATAGCCCCGCCGGCCAGGCCCGGCGGCTCGTGCACTCGGCGTCCCACGCGTTGCTCCGGGCGCTCGATGACGGGCAGAGCGGGTTCGGGGAGTCCTCGATGGCCGAGTGGATTGTTCCGGACGCTCTCACCAGCGCCATCTACGTGGCCTCCTACGGTGAGTTCACGCTGGGCGCGCTCGACACCGTGCTACGGCGCCGCATCAGCCACTGGCTTGCCAAGACCGCCGAAGACATCCAGTACTGCGATAACGACCCGATGTGCTCGCACGTCTCACCCGACCGTCCGTACGCCGCGTGTGACCGGTGCCTCCACATGACCTTTGGCTGCAAGACGTGGAACGCGGATCTCGACCGTCGTTTGCTGCGCCGCTTCTGGCTGTGGACCCAGCGACAAACGCAACAACAGGCAGCAGCATGACTGTCGGCGTGGCCGGGCTCGTGCCACTGGCGGAGCTCCTCACGACGCTGCGAGGCAGCGGGGACGGCGCGATTGCATTGGCGGTGGACGTCATGGAGCGTGGGCAGGACGCGCTGCCACCGGTACGCGACGACCTGACCTCGGCGATGAGGGACGAGCTTGTGGCGACCGGGGTCCTCCGCGCAGACGGCAGAGCCGATGTGGGCAGGGCGACGGAACTGATCTCGGTGTGCGAGGTCCTCGCCGCCACAACAGCGGCCGGGAAGACCATGTCCGACGAGCCGATCCTCTACCTCTCAGGACCATCCGACGCGGTGACCCTTCGAGACGAAGAGCGGCTCGATGGCCTCGTCCTCGATGTCATCCGAGGAGCGACCGAAAGCCTCGTCATCGGAGGCGCGTTCTGGAACAGCGGAGGCTTCGACATCCTCGACGAGGTCCTCGGTCCAGCTCTCGGTGTACGCGCTGTGCCCACGACCATCTACGCGAACGTGCCAGACGATGGGCACGAGGAGTTCACCGATCGAGTTGATGAACTCGCCGCGGAGGGGCCCGTCACCGTGAAGTTCTTCGCCGGCCCGGAGCCAACCATGCTCCACGCCAAGTTCGTCATTCGGGACCAGGTTCAGGGGTACCTCGGTACCGCAAACCTCACATCGTGGGGCATGCACGGTGGACACATTGAGGCCGGGGTCGAGCTCTCGCCCGGGCAGTGCCGCCGGTTGCTGTCCTTCCTCGAGGAGCTCGAGAAGGCCCATCTCTTCGTGGAACGCGCTGTTCGTCCGTCTGTTCCCCATAGCCGACCGAGGTTGTGACTGTCCGCTGGCTTGTGTCAGGGTCGACTTCGGCGGGGTAGATCGGTCAACGTCGACCTGACCGGGTGGCTCGTACGGGTCCGTGCCCAATCGTGCCCGTAACAGAGGGTTCGAACGGGGCTGACTGGGCAGCAGCGGGCACTCGGAATCGCCTCCTCAACTGGCAATCTCTGACTTTGACCTGTTAGGAGCAGTTGCGAAGTTCGATTTTGCAAGCAGAGGGTCACGGTACGAACCTTTCATCGTGTCGGCCGGAAATGCCGGTCGAGCTCGTTGGCATAACGCGTGCCAAGCGCGGCGCCGTGTGCGGCAATCCACGCTGAGATCTCGATGCGGCCGGTCGCCGGGCCGTCCGTGTCCGCGAGGCCCTCGGACATGGCCCGGTACTCCTCGGTTGTCAGCAGGCGGTCTCGGAGGACGATGCCGAGCAGGTAGGCCAACGGCGGCATGGCCACACCAGGGAGATGCACCAACCGGGAGTGACTCCCGACTGCGTTGTGGATGAGGTGCACCAGTTCTTCGAAGGTCGGCCGTTCCGGGCCGACAGCGTCGATGACTCTATTGGTTCGCTCCGTTCCGACCTTGACGGCCAGTCGAGCGAGGTCGTCCACATGGATGGCTCGGATCCGGTAGTTGCCGTCGCCGCCGATGGCAAAGATCGGCAGCCTGCGCAGGAGCCATGCGATGTTGTTGATCAATACGCCGTCGCCTCCGAAGAGAATGGCCGGACGCAGCGCCGCGTACGAAACGTCCAGTTCGGCGAGGATGCGCTCAACCACGGCCTTTCCGCGGAAATAGGGGTACGGCGAGGTGATGCTCGGGTGGGTGATCGACACGTGGACGATGCGCTCGATCCCCGCCTGTCGGGCCGCGTTGAAGAGCGTCCGCGAGTTGGCGACCGCGAAGTCATGATCCCTTCGGCCATATGGAAACCGGATCCAGTACGTGTTGTAGAGCGTCGTGGCCCCCTGCAGCGACTCCCTCAGCGCGATGGGGTCGTCGAAATCGAGGGGATGGGCCTCGATCGGCGAATCGGGTCCTCGACGCTCGGGATGACCGGTGAGCGTCCGCACGGTCCTTCCCGCCGATCGGAGCTCTCTCGCGATGGCTACGCCCGAGTAGCTGAACGCTCCGGTCACGACGTCAAAGCCATCGCGGGTCTCGGATCCGGCCTCCTCGGTGCGGGCTGTCGCAGCGATCTGGTTCATGGCGCATCCTTTCGGGCTCGGACCCCGCCGATCGCGTCGAAAAGGTCAGCGATCGGTCGGGCCTTCTGGAACAGGGCGATCGCAGCGGTGCGGTCGCCATCGAGGTGCGCCAGCATCTCCAGACCCAAATAGAGGGCGACGATCGTGTGAGCCGCTTCGTCCGAGGGCACCAGCTCGGCCAACGACGTGTCCGCGAGCGCACCGCGCACTGCCTTTGCGGCGAACTCTCGCCAGGGCGCGAGACGAGCTGCCACCTCGGGCCCCAGTCCCGGTGTGGAGGACGCACCGGCGATCATCTCGGCCAGTACCGCGATGTAGCCGGCATCGAGGTCCTCTTCGAACACCGACTGAGCGACCTCGACCAACTCCGAGAGCCCGTCTGCCTCGTCGACGGCGGCACGGTACCGGGTCAGACGCAGCGCGCTCACCTCGTCGAGCGCAGCCAGGAGTAGGTTCCCCACCGATCCGAAGTGGTAGAAGACCAAGCCCTGGTTGCAGCCCGACCGTCGGCCGATCTCGCGGGCACTCGCCCCCGAGAATCCCTGCTCACGCAGTGCCTCGATCGCTCCGGCAATGAGGCGCTCCCGGGTTTCGACAGACCCAGCGCCCTTCGTTTCTCCGACCACCGTCTTTGTTCCAGATCTGGCCATTAGGATCCTAATCACTTGGTTTGAGCAACTACTCAGCACCATAGAGGGATGGCTCCATTATCCGCAAGTGCGACGCCGGGCTCAGAGGTGCACTTGAGAGGGCTGGACGGGACGGGGGCCGTCACCCACTCTCTACACGACGGATAGTTGACGTATATCCATCATATAGCTAATATGTAGCCACGCCAGTGGTCAGTAGCCCCCCGGATACCCAGGAGATAACCATGTCAGAGGCAACTACAGGCCAGATAAGCGACGAGATCGTCCTGGTTCCGGTTCCGAAACCGCACCTCCCTGCCGTCTACGCAGCGTTGAGCAAGTCGATGAACCAGGCGGACCAGACGAGACCGGTTGACGCCACTCAGGATGTCGAAGCGGTGGCGGTCAAGGGCTTCCGCAACGAAGGGCGCTGGACCGAGGCCAAAGTGCGAAGGGTCGAAGGCATACTCAGCTCGAGGAGGTTCCCGGCCACCAGGGCCCTTCTGACCATGGCGGCGGAGCGGGCGCCCAAGGCGGTGACTTTCGGCGAGGCAGCCGAGGCGGCGGGCGTACCGGAAAAGCGGTTCCGAGGCGAGCTGGGAGCTCTGACCAAAGTCATCAAGCGTCTATTCGACGGAGAACGGAGTTGGCCCGTGTCGGTCCACTACGGCGACCAGGGGGAGGCGTCGTACACGATGGACCCGCAGATCGCGCATTGGTGGCTGAACGCAAGTAGCGCTGAAGCGTGACGCCGTTCATCAGGCTGATGGGGATGTTCGAACAAGCACCGTTGTCGTTCCGCGCCAGCGGACGCCGCGGATGTCTGAGGCTGGCTGTCCAAAGGGGACACCATTGTCGAAGCGATCGGCACGTCCCATAGCTGCGATCGGCGAGCGTTTGGATCACCCGTTCCATCGCGCGTCGATTCGCGCGTCCGCTCCGATTCAGGGCCGTTCGCGAAAGTTCGTCACTACGTCTGACGTGCGCCTTTGTTCACAGCGGTCCGTCGAAATCGTCGTCTTGCTGACTGATAAGACTGAGGTCGCCCCGTAGCTCGAAGCCAGGGAGCGACGACACCTCGATTGCCGGATCCATACCTCGGCGCGAGGCTGGATCCGATGTTCGAGCGGTTCACCGACAGCGCACGGCATGTGCTCGTGCTCGCGCAAGAAGAGGCACGCCTGCTCGACCACAATTTCATCGGGACCGAGCACCTGCTCCTCGGACTGATGGCGCACGGCGAGGGCATCGCCAGCCAGGCGCTGACCTCCTTCGATCTCGACCTTGCGGGTGTCCGTCAAATGGCCGCGGACACCATCGGTCTCTCGGCATCGGGACACGCCGGATCACCGCCGTTCACACCTCGCGCGAAGAAGGTCCTCGCACTCTCCCTCCGGAACGCTCTACAGCTGGGCCACACCTACATCAGCACCGAACACCTGCTACTCGGACTCATCGAGGAGGGGGAAGGCGTCGGGTGCCAGATCCTGGTCAACCTCGGTATCGACCTTGCGAACCTCTATGAACGGGTCATCGGATTGCTCGCCGATCGCGAGGGAGGAGGAATCGGGGCCGAAGGGCTTACCCATCGCCCGGTGGTGCCGTCGGCGACCCAGGGTGATGTGGACGAACTTCCGACCCGCAGCCTGACCGGCGCCATCCAGTCGGCAATCGTCGCATGCTCGTTCTGCGGTGCGACTCCTCCCGAGTCCGGTCAGCTCGTCGCCGGCGAGAACGCTTTCATCTGCCAAGGCTGCGTGCGTCAGTGGTGGTTCCGCCTACGCCCGGGCCCGGTGCGCTTCGGTCGCTTGTCCCCTGCCCGTGGCCTCCGTGTCGATGTGACGGGACTCCGTGGCGTGCGGCCAGGCCCACAACCCGACGACCCCGAGCGAGCACGGGCCGCCATCGAAGTCGCGTTTGCTCTTTCCGGGAACGAAAGCGACGACGGCCAGTCGGCGCCGTACGTCGAGAAGGGTTCGAATCTCGGTCCGACGCTCGCCAACGCCAAGGCGAACCGCTCCGACATCGCGGGGCAGGAGGTCACCATCTCCGTCGATGAAGTGGTGTTCGTCGACACCGAGCATGCCGCGGTGCTGTTCTCGATTTCCGCGAACCCTCAGCTACTCGTGCACCGCCACCGCGGTGATGCCGTCGTCGAGGGCGGGCGCTGGAAGATGGCTCGATCGACCTTCTGTGAGCTCATGACGATGGCGGGCATCTCCTGTCCTCCCGACGACGACTAGGAGACTGCTGAAGTAACCGCCCCGAAAGGCTCGCGATCTCCGGCCCGATCGGCAAGAATTTGTGCATGGCACTCGGGTCGGCGAAGGTCCAGCAACGCTTTGAGAATCCGAGGGAGATCCTCGGGGACCGGCTCCGGGATGGCTCGATCTACCGCCTCCTGGCCGACCACGGCCAGGCCATGTTCAAAGACGACTACTTCGCCGACTGCTACACCGACTCGAAGAGGTCGCCCCACCATCCCGGCCCGGGTGATGGCCACGGTCATGATCCTCCAGGCCTTCGAAGGGCTCTCGGACCGGGAGGCATGCGACCGACTCGAGGTCGACCTGCGCTGGCAGGCCGCCGGCGGGGTGGACACCGGGGCCGAGGCCTTCCACCCCACCGCCCTCGTCGGCCAGCGCAACCGGCTTCGGGCCTCAGCCCGCCCCCGGCGGCTGTTCGAGGACACCAAGGTGGTAGCCACCGAGACCGGGGCCATGAAGCACCGTGCCCGGGTGCTCGACTCGACCCCCATCTTCGATGCGGTGGCAACAGAAGACACCGTCACCCAGCTCCGGGCCTCCATCCGCAAGGTCCTCGTCGTCCTCGATCAGGCGGGCAGTCCACTGGCAGCAGCGGTCCGTGGCGTGCTCCTCCGTGACGACGACTACGCCACATCGGGCAAGCCTCCCTGCGACTGGGACGACCGGGCGGCCCGGGAGGCCCTGGTCCGAGATGCCCTGGTCGCATTGGATGCGCTCGACGGCCAGGAGATCCCGGCCAGCGCCAACTCAGCGGTCGAACTCCTGGCCCTGGTGGCCGGACAGGACGTCGAAGCAGGGGAGGACGGGATCTTCCGCATCGTCCGCAAGGTGGCCAAGGACCGGGTGATCTCAACGGTCGACTCCGAGGCCCGCCACGGCCACAAGTCGAGGAACCGCCACTTCGACGGCTACAAGGCCCACCTGTCCATCGACCCGGACTCCGAGCTCATCGACGAGGTGGTGGCAACGCCAGGCAACACCCCCGACCGGGAGGCAGCATCCGACCTGCTTGCTCCCCACGCCGATGAGGAGGACAAGCCCGAAGTCCTCGGCGACTCCGCCTATGCCGACGGGGCCACCCGGGACACCCTGGAGCGCCAGGGCTTCACCGTCACGGCCAAGTGCCCGCCGGTGCGCAACGCCACCGGCCTGTTCACCAAGGACCGCTTCGACGTCGACCTCGAAGCCAACACCGTCACCTGCCCGGCCGGGCAGCGGGTGACCATCAACCCCACCCGGGACGGAGGAGGACGGGCCTCGTTCAAGGTCCACTGCAAGACGTGCCCGATGCGGACGGCCTGCACCAAGTCACGGGCCGGTCGCAGCATCTCCGTCCATGCCCACGAGGCGGTCCTGCAGCGGGCCAGGGCCGAACAGCACGAACCGGGATGGGCCGAGCGCTACCGGGCCGACCGGCCCATCGTCGAGCGAAAGATCGCCCACTTCGCGAGGAGACCCTGGGGTGGGAGGAGAGCCCGCACGAGAGGGAAGGCGCGCATCGCCACCGACCTCGACACCCGTGCCGGTGCCATCAACTGGGCCCGACTCGCCACGCTCGGCCTCCAGCACGGAGCGAACGGATGGGTGATCCAAGGGACCTGAGGGGCACAACACCCCCCCTTGATCGCACCATCGGGGCTCATCCCGGTCTTCGCAGACGCTGCTCGGTCGAGACATCCGACGGTGAATGATGGGATCAAACCCGTTCGAAGGCATGTACGACCGCCGAGGGCGAGCCTGCGGGAAACGCCGCCCACGATTGCCCCTACTTCAGCACCCTCCTAGATGCGACCATCGCTCGATCCCAGCACGAAAGTTGCTCTGCTCGGCGCTCAGTAGCTGCGCATGGGTGACAGCACCGACTGAGTGGACGTAGCCTCGGCGCGGGAGGCAGCGATGGATCGGTTTACCCGAAAGTTGCGGGATCAAGGGAATGCCGCTTTGCCTCTGCCGCTTCGAGCCGGGCCGGTATCGAACGGCGAATTCGTTCCGGCGGCCGACACCGGGCGTCATCGGTCGATCAATCAGCAGATCCGGACATCGATCGAGGAATCGGCGCGCCACGTCGGTATGGATCGTCGACGCTTTCTGCAGGGGGCGGGCGCTGTAGCCGCCTGCCTCACCGTGTTCGAACTGGCAGGATGCACGACCTCACCCAACGCAGCCTCGAGATCGCGGAACGGTAAGGGGGGCACCTTCGGGGTACCTTCACCAGCGGACACGGTGACGTGTCAGCAGGCACTCGAGACCAACGGCGAATTCGTCTTCGACGTCCACACCCACCACGTCATCCCGAGCGGGCCCTGGACGCAGACCGCACCGGAGACGGTCGATCTTGTTCTCGGCATGCTCCCGGCCGATTGCACCGACAGTTCACAACTGGACTGCGTCGATCGTGCGACCTATCTGCACGATCTGTTCTTGGCCAGCGACACCACCGTGGCGGTGTTGACGGACGTACCGAACTCCGGACCCACCAACGCTCCGATCCCGTTCCCCGAGGCGCTCGGCACCCAGCAGATCACCGCTGGACTCGTTCACGGCGGCGCCAGCCGACTGCTGGTCGAGAACATCATCGCTCCGAACGTCGGCCCTCTCGGGGCCACCCTCGATGAAATGACCAGCGCTGTCGAGACCGGCCCTCCGTCCGCGTTCAAGGTGTACACCGCCTGGAGCCCGACCGGGGGCGGATACTCGCTGCAGGATCCGACCATCGGTCTTCCCACGGTCCAGCATGCGCGCGATCTGGGCGTGAAGACCTTCGTCGCGCACAAGGGGCTCCCACTGGTCAACTTCGACCCCTCGTTCAATCATCCCGATGACATCGTGGCGGTCTCACGCCAGTTCCCCGACATGAACTTCGTCGTCTACCACGCGGCATGGGATCCCTCCCATGTCGAAGGCCCCTACGATCCGACGGCCACGATCGGCATCGACACCCTCCTGGCCGCCCTCGATCGCCACAACGTCCCGCCCAACGACAACGTCTGGGTGGATCTCGCAACCTTGTGGCGACAATTGCTCACCGAGCCCGACCAGGCTGCCCACGCGATCGGCAAATTGCTCAACGAGTCGGCCAACAGAGGGTGATGTGGGGAACCGATGCCATCTGGTACGGGAGCCCCCAAGCGCAGATCATGGCATTCCGCGCGTTCCAGATCACCCAGAATTTCAAGATCGGTACGGATACCCTGCCTTGTCCGCCGAGGTGAAGGCCGACGTCTTCGGTCTCAACGGCGCCCGTCTCTTCGGCATCGATCCGGAGGCGACCCGGTGCGCGATGACGACGGATCCATTGACGGCCAACATCGCGGAGGCGGCGCAGCTTCGAGGGGATGGAGCACTGTCCTCGCCGTGGTCCGCCCATGGACCGATATCTCGCCGCCAAATGCTGAGCTGGATCGCCTCGTCGCCCACGGGATGGGTTCCCACGTGACTGTCCTGACGACCGATGTCGAGCCCCGACGAGCGATGAGCTGATAGCGAACGAAGTAGATCCAGAGGCATAACAGCTCGAGCCGAGCAGCGTTTGGACGTGCGGCTGAAGTCGGATCCGGCGGAGTAGCAAGTTTTGGACAGGGGGCACTCTGGCCCTTGAAGTCACAACCTGCCCGAGCGAACGGCACACGTGGCGTTAGGTCGGGCCTGCGGCAAACGCTTATGGAGTCGCCGCCAACGCGTCGCCGAGTATCGCCTTCATCGGGGGACCCGAGACGGTCGCGCCAGTATCGCTGCCGGGCTGATTGGGCACCGCCACCGCCACAGCGACCTTCGGATCGTTGGCCGGAGCGAAAGCAATCATCCAGTCGTTGGTCTCCGACCCGCCGGGTCCGGTCTCCGCCGTTCCGGTCTTCGCCGCGACATTCCAGGACGCTGGGAAGCCGACACCGGCCGCCGTACCGATGGGACTGTTCACGACCGCCTGCATCAGCGAGGTCACCGCAGTAGCTGTCAGGGGGTTCGTCGCGGTGAGCCACGGCTTGGGCGTGTACGTAGTGACCGGATTGCCTTGCGAGTCGCGGATCGACTCCATGACGTGGGGGGTCATGATGACCCCGTTGTTCGCGATCCCGTCCGCGACGAGGGCCATCTGGAGGACGGTGGCGACGACGTCTTGCTGCCCGAAGGCCGAGTACGCCTGGGACGGCTTGTTGTTGGCCAACTGGGCCACTGATGGGAAGACGGAGTCGATGACGCCGGGCAAGTCGAGAGGGATGCGCTGGTTGAAGCCGAACGCCTGGGCCTCGGCATTGAGGCTCTGTCCGCCGAGGGCCATTCCCAACTGTGCGAAGGCTGTGTCGCACGACGCGGGAAGCGTCGTCTGGATGGTCCCCCCGCAGTTCTCGGGACCGTTCGGGCCGTTCCGTCCGTAGTTGCACAGGATGCGGTTCGACTGGGGCAGGGGGATACAGGTCGCCGGTGGATAGTCGACCTTTGCCAGCGCCGGCTGGTGGTCGTATACCGCGCTCGAGGTGACCGTCTTGAAGGTCGAGCCAGGCAGAAAGCCGCGCTGGAAGGTGCGGGACACGAGCGGGCTCTCCGGGCTCTTGTAGTTGAGCGCCGCGTAGGTGAACTTCTCGACGTTTCCGCTGGTCGAGGCGAGACCTCTCGGGTCATAGGACGGGTTGGAGTACATCGCCTCGACCGCCCCGGTCTTCACGTTGAGCACCACCGCCCCGGCTTCGGGTGCGCTCCCGTTGACATCTGTCGCGTCGACAGCAGCGGCAACCTGGCTCTGGAGGTGGCTGTTGATGGTGAGGGTGACGTTATCGGTGGTGGTCCGGTTGACCAGGAGATCGCGCAGCGACTTGGCGGGTCGGGTGTGGGATTCGAGGTACTGGTTGTACTCAGCCTCGACCCCGGTCATCCCCTCGATCTCGGAGTCGTACCCGACGATTTGAGAAAACAGCACAGCCGTGTAGGGGTTGTAGACGCGCTTGTACTTGTAGGAGCCGCTCGTCGTCGGCACCGAACTCGCGAGCATGACGCCATCCGAGGAGAGGATGCTCCCCCGTGGTTGGCTGTGCTGGACTGCGACGACCCGCGGATTGTTCGGCGAGTTCGCGAGCGAGTTCGCCTTCAGCACCTGCACATTATTGAGTTGAAGGAACAGCGCGATGAAGCACAGCACGATGAACACACCGAGCAAACGGATACGTCGCTCCATCAAGCTCCAGCCCAATCCATCGAACGGAACCTACCAGCAGCACTACACGGTATACGGGCCATGGCAGCCTGAACTTCACCCGGTTTCGCGGAGCCGCCTTGCTGGAATCAGGCCACGGTTGATGATGCCGCGTCTGCGGCGATGATGAAGGCGGCGGTCGGGTCGCTGCCGTCGCGATCCGCGAGGCCCCGTGGAGGAACGAGGTGTACTCGGTATCGATAGCGGCACTTCGGAAATCAGCGGGGAGTGACCGTGGCGAGCAGGTCCCAATTGGGCTTGCCGGCGTAGAGCAGTGAGCGGATCCGGTAGTTCCGGAATGACGTGAACCCGAAGGCAGCGCGCTTCACCCGCTTGATCAGGTTGTTGACCGCCTCGGTCGGTCCGTTGCTGACGTGAGCCAGGTGCCAGGCGGCGATCTGGTGGCGCCAGCGAATCAGCGTGCGCCCGAGCGAACGGGCCTCGACGGGATAGTCCTTGTCCTGGAGGTCGTGCCCCAACTGAGTCACCCACTCGAGGGCGACGTCGGCATCGGCATGTACATAGGATTCCCGGACGGCCTCCTTCGCCTCCCAACAGGTGGCGACGTCGCCGTTCGGATCGCCGGCCCGCAGCAGTCCCTTGAGCTTCTCGGTCCCCTTGTCGTCGAGCCGCTCCTTCGCCTTGGTCAGCAGGCGCCGGCACCGGTAGAGGGGATCCGACTTGCGTCCTCGGTGCCCGAGGGTCTCATTCTGAACTCGACGCCTGCACTCGTCGAGCTTCGTGTTGGCGAGCTTCGTGACATGGAAGGGATCGGCGACCAAGGTGGCACCGGGCACCATGACCTCGAACACATGCCGGTAGGGGCCGGAGAGATCGAGGGTGCCGAACTCGATGCGGTCCCGGAACGATCGTCCCTGATTCGCCAGCCAGTCCATGGGTTCGGCACTGCCCCGACCAGGGACGATGTCGAGCAACTGTCCGGCTCTGACGTCGACGATCTGGGTCGAGAAGTGCTGACGGTGGTAGGGGCCGAGCCGGACCACGAGCACCTCGTCGAGCCCGAGGGCGGTGACCTCGCCGATGCGACCGTCGTCGGCGTCGAGGAGTGCTTCCCCGTAGGCAATGACGGTGTCGTTCACGGTGTGCCAGTCACACCCGAACTCGCCGGCCAACTCATTGACACTCCGGGCGTGCTTGCCGACTTGGCGCGTCGCCCACCGAGCCGACCGGGAGGTGAGGAGCTGACGAGGTCCGGCGATCCGGTCGTCTTCTTCGGTCCAGCTCCCCATCGGACAGTCATCGTCGGGGCACATCCACCGGCGCTTCCGCCACACCAGCCGGCTGGGACGTCCCTGCAGTGGCAGGTCGACGAGCTCGACCCGTGTGCGGTCCTTCACCTGGGCGCGCACGCCGCACGACGGGCAGCCCACAGACCGATCCACCGTCTCGACGTGGATCTTCCCAACGCCACCCGGTCCGTCCTCGACACCCAGAAAGGTGATGTCGGGAAGTCCGATCATCCACACCAGCGCGCGCGTAGGGTCAGTCTCCACGGGGGTCCTCCATCTTCGGTCGTTGAACAACCAAAGATTGGTGGACCCCCGCTACGCGCCCGCGGATCCAGCTACCAGACCCCGCTCAGATCCGAAGTGCCTCGATAGCCCGGGGTCCCCGCCCACGCGGGTGACGGTAAGCGGTCCGGAAACCAGCGTCCAACCCGTCAGTCGCACCACGTTGCCCGGGGCACGACGAGGGTTTCTCCTGCGCGGCCTATCCGGTGAGGTCGGCGTGTTCGAACTCATCACCATCCCGCTTGGCCGCTATCTGTTTCGTTCTTCCACCGCCACTCCTATCAGCACGACCGGAATGGCGAGGACTCCGACCACAAGCGAGAGGATTGCACCTACGGTCACTATTAGAACAACGACGAGGATGGCTACGAGGACGAACACGAAAGCGATGATCCCCGCAGCCATGGGAATCACATCTCCCTCCCGTCGACCAGAGGAGGACCCCGTCCGTACATCTGCTTGTTGCGCGCTTTGGCCGATCGCTTTGGCAAATCGGCGAGCACTATCACGATTGAGCGGGCCAATCCGCTGGACTGGGTGCTTGTCACTTGCCACCGATAAGCGGACGTGGCCGCCCTTTAGAATCGACCATGATGGAGAAGCGTCCTTTAGGCGTGAGAGTGGTAGTGACTGCTGGTTCTTCTTCACGATTCCGCTGTAAACCAGCAACCGCCGATCCGTAAGGACAAGGTGGTGTCTCTTGCGCCAGATCGCCCACAGTCCCAGAGTGGCGACGTAGTAGTCCCAGGTCCATATCGCCGAGGGCAGGAAGTCGAGAATGATCTGCTCGCCGGGCTGCAATGAGAAATAGTCAAGACCTGTGGATGAGAATCTGACCGACTACGCGGCGACCTCCTCATCCTGCTCGTCAGTTCGCTCGACCATCACCCCCTTCTCGAACTTCACACCGGCACGAACCAGTGCGACCAGGTGGGGTGCGTTGACCGTCCGCCACCGGGTCTGGGCCTGACTCGATCAGCTTGTAGGCCATGGCGAGACCCGCTGCACGTGAGCCCGGTCCCTTGGTCACCTTGGTGCGCAGCCGCACGGTGGCGAAGGTGGACTCGATGGGGTTGGTGGTCTTCAGGTGGACCCAGTGCTCGGCCGGGAAGGCGTAGAAGGCGAGCAGCTCCTCGCGGTCCTTGTCGATCTTCTCGGTGGCCTTCGGCCACTTGGCCTCGTACTCCTTCACGAACCCGTCGAGGGCCTTCTCCGCGTGCTCACGGTCCTCGGCGTCACGGACCTCGTTGAGGGCAGCACGGGCGGCGGGCTGGGCCGACTTGGGCAGGGCGTTCATGACGTTCGCCATCTTGTGCACCCAGCACCGCTGGTGGGCGGTCTCGGGGAAGACGTCGGTGAGGGCTCCCCAGAACCCGAGGGCCCCGTCACCGACGGCGAGCACCGGGGCGGTCATGCCCCGCCGCTTCAGTCCCCGCAGCACGTCGGCCCAGGACTCGATCGACTCCCGGTGGCCGTCACTGATCGAGACCAGCTCCTTGGTCCCGTCGGTGCGCACACCCACGATGACCAGGGCACACAGCGTGGCCTCCTCGAGGCGGACGTTGAAGTGGATGCCGTCGGCGAACACGTAGACGTAGTCGACGTCCTTCAGCGACCGGTGGGCGAACTGGTCCCGTTCCTTCTGCCACTCGGTGGTGAGCCGGGTGATCACCGAGGCCGACAGCCCGGCCGCCGAGCCGAAGAACTCCTCCAGGGCGGGCACGAAGTCCCCCGAGCTCATCCCGTGGAGGTACATCAGCGGCAGCACCTCGGCCACCTTCGGGGACTTCCGGGCCCAGGGCGGCAGGATCGAGACCGGAACCGCATCTTCTCCCCGGTCGCCTCGTCGACCCGGCGGTCATCCACCCGCGGGGCCCGGACCTCGACGGGCCCGCCCCGGTGACCAGCGACCGGGCCACGGCATGGCCGTTGCGGACCACCAGGCGGTGGCCCTCCTCGTCGCGCTCGTCGGACAACGAGCTCACATAGGCGTCGACCTCGGCCTCGAGGGCGGCGGCCAGCATGCGCCTCGCCCCCTCGGCAACCAGTTCGTCCAGCGTGGTCGACAGCTCCGCGTCCGCGGCCGTCTCAACATGTACTCTCAGCATTGGCGTTCCTTCCTCGCCGGCGTTCCACCGCCAGCGTTTCTTCGATTTGTTCAAAGAGGAAGGTACGTCGCGCCCTCGGTCAGGTGGTGCATCCACAAGTTCTGGTTATAACTCGGCTGCAATCGCAGCGGTCCACTATTTCCCATGATTTCTGGTCCATTCCATTGCCGTTCTCTACCAAACGGTAGCGCGCTTGGTACTCGATCATTGGCGTGCAGAGCGTCGAGGTGATCAAGCAGCAGCGATTCAGAGCGTGGCAACTTCCAAAGTCAGGTTCACGACTGGCCCCAGCCCGACCGGTTCGTCCGACCTTCCTCGTGCGCCGGTTCATCGCGCGTTTGCCTCGAATCGGCGCCGTTCGCAAGAGTTCATCACCAGGTCCGACGTGCATGTTTGTTCACCGGGTTTCGTCGAAATCCCGGTGGCGTCCGGTCCCTGGTGTAAATAGACGACGGGCGTAGGTTCCTTCCAGAGCAACCAACTCAGAAGGAGGACCCACACCCGTGTCTACCCGAGTATCACCCACCGAGCAGCTCCGCGCAGAGATCGATGAGCTCTTCGCCCCGACCGACGAGGAACGCCAGCTCGGCGACACCCTCGAGGAGGTGGCCCGCATCGGCGCCCGCCTGCTGCTGCAGACGGTGCTCGAGGCGGAGATCGCCGAGTTCCTCGGCCGCAACCGCTACGAGCGCCGCGCGGCGGCCAACGGCGCCCGGGCCGGGTCGCGAAACGGCCACTCGGACCTGACGGTGAAGACCACCGCCGGCCCCGTCGTCTTGAAGCGCCAGAAGCTGCGGGGCACGGCCGACAAGTTCACCTCGCGCCTGCTCGGCAAGGGCGTGACCAGGACCAACGCCCTGGAGTCCCTCGTGATCGCCAGCTATGTGCGGGGGTTGTCGACGCGCGACGTGGAAGCGGCCCTAGCCGAGGCCCTCGGGCCCGAGGCGTCGATGTCCAAGTCGACCGTCAGCCGGGTCTGTGCGGCGATCAAGGACGAGTTCAACGCCTTCAAGACGAGGGACCTCTCCGACGTCGAGCTCGAGTACCTGTTCTTGGACGGCAGCCACTTCAAGTTCCACCAGGGCGCCAAGTCCGAGCCGGTGCTCGTCGCCTGGGGGATCACCACCACCGGCAAGCCGGTGCTGTTGCACCTGGCCCCGGGCGCGACAGAGTCCACCGACGCCTGGGCGGGGTTCTTAGACGACATGCTCGGAAGGGGCTTGCGCCCGCCGCTGCTCGTGATCTCCGACCGGGCGCCGGGGCTCATGGCCGCGGTGGAGTTGAAGCTGTCGAAGAGCTTGTGGCAGTCGTGTCTGATCCACCGGGCGCGCAACCTGCTCGCCCGCGTACCCAAGCACGCCCAGGGAGAGGTGAAGGCCGACTACTGGTCGATCTTCGACGACATCGAGCAGGCGCCGGGCACTGCGGCCCAGGCCGAGGCTCGCCGGCGGGCCAAGCGCTTCGCAACGAAGTGGCGCAAGCTCTTTCCCGCGGCGGTCGAGTGCTTGGAGGAGGACTTCGAGCACCTCATCACCTACCTGCGGTTCCCGAAGGAGCACCACAAGCGCATCCGCCACTCCAACTTCATCGAGCGCACCTTCGGTGAGACCCGCCGACGCGTGAAGGTGATCGGGAGGCTTCCCGGTGAGCAGAGCTGCCTGTCGCTCGTTTGGGCCGTGCTCGACCGCGCCTCGGCGGGTTGGCGCGGTGTGGAGATGACGCCCGCCGTCGTGCGCCGCCTGCAGAACCTGCGGCGCGAACTGATCGAACCGCACGGTGAACACGACGAAGAGGAGGTGGTCGACGAGAGCGTTACCGCCGCCGCGTAAGATGACGAACAGGAACTTGCGTCAGTCGGCTTTTACACCAGAGCTGAGACGCCACCGAAATCCCCGTCTTGCCATCTCATAATGCTGAGGCCCGCAAGTTCGATTCAGCCCTGTCACCGCGGTAGCAGGTCAAGGAGGCCACGCGAAAGACGGCCTGGCGGCGCCTCGGCGGAGGTTTGCTCTCAGAGAAGTTGACAAGTGGGTTCAAAGTATTGCTTGGCGCCGATCGATGGCGACTCGCGGTCCGGGCCACCCGAATGCCTACCGGTTTGATGGCGGCTCCACGCTGGACCCTTTGGGTAGGGCTCCCGAGATCGACGTCCAGGTCAGCCCCGCATCACTTGTCTTCAGGAGCTGCACTGACTCATTTCCGCTCTCTCCCATGAAGCCAACGGCCGTGCTCGCGAACACGACAGGCCACAACTCCTCGCTGCTTCCCGGCGTCGTCTCGTAGACCGGTACCCACTCTCTCTGGGACGTGGAAAGTCGCCAGAGTGTTCCACCACCGACGATGTACCAGATCGTTCCTCTTCCATTGGTCGTGGTTGCTCCGGACCAGGTATACGGGCCGCGTGATGGGGGTCCGCCAATAATCGGTGTCCACGTCTTTCCGCCATTGGGAGAGACGGCGAATTCGACCTTGGAAGCATCCCCACCACTGCCGACAGGGCAGAGGCCGACCAGCTGACCGGGTGTCGGATGCCCCTGTATCGCCCAACAGGCAGTGCTGACCGAGGTGATCCGACCGCTCGGGCCGATTCGATACTGGTGGCCTGGCACCGACAGGAACAGAGAGGCGCCGGCAGCGGTCAGCGCTGCGTCGGTCGGGTCGCCACCGTCGGTAGAAAACTTGTTCGACGTCTGCACCCACTTGGGGCTGGTCGTCGACCACCGATACAAGTCCGCTTGCGAGCAAATCAATGGGAAACGCGGGCAATCACTGACGAGCGCCCATGCCCCATTACCGAGGACGGCCAAGCTGACGACCGGACCTTTGGTCTTCGCCAGGCTCCACGTCGATCCACCGTCACCGGTCGTCCACAACTCTCCAACTTGTGTGTAGAAACCATGTCTGGCGTCGAGGAAGCGAACCTCGGTCCGTGCCCCGAGCGCCATCCAGGTCGAGCCGGAGAAGGCAACGGACCCGATGTCAGGGCCCTTTCGCACTCGCCAAGTGCGACCTCCGTTCGTCGTCTGCAAGATCGCTGGGCGGTACTGGTAGCAGAAGCTCCCGCAGCCGATCGCACTCCAACCCTCTCGCGCGCTGAGAAAGTAGATGGGCGTCGGAGCGGCGCCGCGACTGAACGGAACGGAACCTGCCGCTCCTTTGATCGGGGGAGCACTCCTCCTCCTCCCGTCGTCGGGTCGCATCGAAGACCCGCCCGTCTTCCCTTGCCCGTCGACGGCGCTGATCACGACCGTCAGTGCCACCGCCATGACTCCCAACAACGCTCCGGCAGCCAGCCAGCGCCTTCTCCGGCGACGTCGTGCCTCTCTGAAGAGCGCCTCGGCCGCAGCGGGGTCGCCATCTGAAGGTCCCGCGGGGGCGGACCGCTCGTCGAGGATGGTCACCGGACGGGTGCCGTTTGCGACCGGGGTGTCATGGGAGGCTGTCGATCATCGCGATGATCTCCTCGCGCCGGTAGCCCTGGGTCCGGCAAAACTCGACCAGCTCGCGCACCCGCCTGACGACGGCGCTCTGCTGGGGCGTCCCGGCGACCGTGATACCCCGCCCGCGCCGGAACTCCAAGAGGCCCTCCTCGCGAAGGATGTGGAGCGCGCGGAGCACGGTGTTCTTGTTCACCCCGAGCACCGCAGCCATGTCTTTCGCGAGAGGGAGGCGCTCACCGGGGCCGGCCTCACCGTCGGCAATGGCCCGTCGCATTTCGGCGGCCACCTGATCGTGGAGGGGCACCGGTTCTGCTCGGTCGATCTTGACTTCGAACATGGTCCTAGCCATAGTAGATCTGTGATGCCGCTCTTGCCAAGCCCGCAGTGACGATCGTTTGCTCTCCCCCCGAGGGCACCGCTGTCAATGAAGCACAGCTCCTTTTCGAGGAAGCCCGCAGACGGCGGAGGCGTCGTCGGTGGTTCATCTCGGGGATTGCGGGTGTCCTCTGCCTGGTGGCCGCTCTGCTCGCCGACGCTGTCGTAGTGGGCCAGCCGCCCGCAGTGGACCATGCTTCCCCGCTCCCAACGCCATCGGCGCCTCTGCCGCTCCGAACGGCGGCGGCATGGGGAGATCCGGTCCAGCTCACGGCCGGGATGGGGGCGATGTGGATCACCCATGGGGCACCTTCCGCTGCCGACTCGGTGCCGTCGCCCATAGCCAAGGGAGGCATCCTGCGGATTGGTGGGGGGACCACAACTCCCGAGGCGTGGGCACAAGTCGCGTCGCCGATCGCTTCTGCGCTCACTGATGGTTCGATCTGGACGGCCGGCTTCAACACTGGCGTCGTTTCTCGAATCGACGCGCGATCCGGCAGCATTCGGTCGAGCATTCCCCTGCCAGCGCCACCATCGGCGACATCGCCATTCCCCTACCCTGACGGCCAATTCCTCCCGAACGGGATTGCGGCCTCGCCGACCGGTGTGTGGGTCATTTCGGCACGTGGTTACGCCGCTCTCATCGACCCGGTGACGAACGCGGTGACCGCGTACTTCGGACTGACCCGAGACGCGCCCGAGGCCATCGTGGCCGACAACCGAGGCGCGTGGGTGGCCGAGGGGCAGCTCGGCATCGCTCGGCTATCCATCGCGTCAAAGGCGGTGCAGGTCCGACGGATCCTCGTGCATGGTCAGCTCGCTGACGTCGGCGACGTCATTCTCTCCCAAGGTTCAGTGTGGGCCTCAGGGACGGTCCTCGGCTCCGTTGGTTCTTCGCACGCTGGTTTCGTGGCACGGCTCGACCCTTCCACAGGCAGGGTCATCGCGGTCCGGTACCTCTCAGAGCCGTTTCAGCTGATGGCCAGCACCAGCTCGGCGGTCTGGGCAACATCGGGCCGGGGACATCTCTATCGCGTGACACCAAGCGGAAGCGACGCGATTGCCATCCTCACAAACCGCGCTCTGCGCATTCCGGACGGTGTCACCTCGTTCGCGGCCCTCGGCAGTCAGCTCTGGTTCATTGCTGGTGGCGGCGGTCCCCTCATGGGCCTCGATCTTCAGACCCAGGCAATGGTGAGAGTGACCTCCTAGCTAGAGGGAGGCGCTGCCGCCACTAGGCCATCGGACAGCAGAACTCGGACCTCAACGACGGTGTGTGCGTGACCTCAATCTGGACACACCCCTTGGGGGTACAGGTCTGCCGCACCCGCTCCGTTACCGCTTGCTGTACAGAGGCAGCAGTCCTTCACCGACAAGCTTCCTGAGGCGGTGCACGCCTTCCGACTTCGGGAGCTCGGGCCTATAACTGGCCTATATTTTCCATTGCGTCGATTTCCCCAGCCTTCGAATCGTGCCTGGTGAGCGCTTCGGGTGTCCGCTGCTCCACGCCTGAGTCCACCGAGACGCTGATTAGCAGTGAGTCCGATTCGGCCGCTCTCGCACCTCTCCATGGCCCATATCCACGGCTCCGACCACGTCGATCGGGGTCGAAACCGGGCCGGCACGGCGATCCAAGGGTACAGGACGGCACGTGGAGGCCCCGAGCGCACGGCTCCATGGTCGTTGTCGCCGCGGCAGTCGGCGGCCGGGAGCTTCCGACTACCCGCGTGCACATCCGAGCACCCGTGGAACGGTGCTCCGAATCAAATGCGACGACCGATCACGACGACCGATCACGACGACCGATCACAGGGAGGGCTTCTGCCGCGCCGGCTTGCGGGCCCGGGCTGCGCGCGAGTCGGCCGCCGGTTGGATCGTCTCACCCCGCTCACCCGGCTCGACGCCCGTCGCCGCCAGTTCGACGAAGTGGCGCGCCGCGGGGGTGAGCGGTCCGGTTCGGTGCACCAGCGCGATCGAGCGGGAGACCGGGGGCACCGGCTCCACCGCCACACAGCCGATCCGCAGACCGATCTCCGCAAGGGGGCGCGGCAGGAGCCCCGCTCCGGAGCCCGCCGCGATCAGCGGCAGGAGGGCCTCACGCTGCGCGGCCTCGACCGCGATCCGCGGAGGTTGTGCTGCGGCCTCGAGGGTCTGGTCGAGCAATGCCCGTGTCGAGCTGCCGGCCGGCGGCGCGACCAGTGCCAGCCCGGCGAGGTCCGCGAGTGGGAACGGGTCCGGATGGCGGCTTCCCGGTGGCAGGACGACGAGGAAGTCCTGTGTCCCGATGGGAACGGTGGTGAGCCCGTCGCGGTGCGCTTCCTCGGCCAAGCCGATCTCCGACCGTCCCGATTCCACCATCTGGAGCAACGTCGCCGTATCGGTCGGGTCGGCGAGCACGATGGCGACCCCCGCGTGCTTCGCACGGAAGGCGCCCACCAGGGACGCGAGCGGCGCGACCGCCAGGGTCGGAAGGCACGCGATGTCGAGACGACCTCCCCGTAGCCCGGCAACCTCTTCGACCGCCGCACGTGCGATGCCGATGTCACGCCGGGTTTGGCGTGCCGGACCGAGGAGCGCCTCTCCGGCAGGCGTGAGACGCACCGAGCGACCCAGACGGTGGAAGAGGTCCGTGCCGAGCTCCGCCTCGAGCTCGCGCACCGCTTGGGAGACGGCCGGCTGCGAGATCCCGAGTCGGTCAGCCGCCGCGGTGAAGCCGCGCTCCTCCACGACGGCGAGGAAGATCTCGAGGCGGCGGAAGTCCATTCGTGATTGCTTATGGATACTACTGAATGTACTACTTTGACTTTTGGCTCAGCGACGAGGAAACCTGGAGGGGTGGATCAGCACGGCGATCCCCGTGGTGCGGCGGACCGGTTGCCGTCCCGTCCGGCGGCGCAGTCCGGATCTGCAGGGTCCTCCGTCCCTTCATCAGCTCTCGGCTCCGGAGGCTCTCCATCGTCTGCCGGCACCGGAGCGTCTTCGGGCAGCCCGCCATCCGGCGGTTCCACAGAGGAGGACGGCTCCGGATCCGAGTCCGGCCGCGACTGGCTGCAGGAGCCTCGGCGACCCGAGTGGGTACGCGACCGTCCGAACGCGCACTACTACGTGCTGGCGACGGTCTGTGTCGGCGCCTTCATGGGCCAGCTCGACGCGAGCATCGTCACCGTCGCCTTCCCGACGCTCCAGCGCTCCTTCCACACGAGCCTGGGCGCGGTCACCTGGGTCGGGCTGAGCTACCTCATCGTTCTGATCGCAGGCGTCACGGCGGTCGGCCGGCTGGCGGACATGGTCGGGCGCAAGCTGCTCTACACGTACGGATTCCTCGTGTTCATCGTCGGGTCGGCGCTCTGCGCGCTCGCGCCGACGCTGCTGGCACTCGACATCTTCCGCGTGTTCCAGGGGGTCGGCGCGGCCATGCTGCAGGCGAACAGCGTCGCGATCATCTACCTCGCCATGCCGAAGGACCGTCTCGGGCGGGGCATCGGGATCCAGGGCGCGGCCCAGGCGCTCGGGCTCGCACTCGGCCCCGCGGTGGGCGGTCTCCTACTCGCCGCCGGCGGTTGGCGGCTGATCTTCTTCGTCAACGTACCGGCCGGCATCCTCGGCGTGATCGCAGCCTGGATCTTCGTGCCCCGCAGCCGCGATCTGCAGCCCCGTACGCCCTACGACTGGGCGGGGCTCGCGCTCTTCGTCCCGACGATCGCCGCCCTGCTCGTCGCCATCTCCTTCGGCAACACCTGGGGCTGGGGGTCGCTCGTGGTCATCGGCCTGTTCACCGCGGCCGTCCTCGGAGGGACCGTCTTCGTGCTCCACGAGGACAGGACCGCGCACCCGATGCTCGACAACTCCCTCTTCCGGCGGGCGACCTTCTCGATCGGCATCTCGAGCGGGTTGCTCTCGTACCTCCTCCTCTTCGGCACCATGTTCGCGATCCCGTTCTTCCTCGAGGTGGCCCGGGGAAAGAGCCCCGGACAGGCCGGCCTCGCGCTGACAGTGCTCCCCCTCGCGCTCGGCCTCACCGCGCCGTTCGCCGGCCGGTTCGCGGAGCGCGTCGGTCCACGACCGCTCACGACCACCGGCATGCTGCTGAGCGCCGTGGCGCTGGCATACCTCGGTCTCTCCCAGCCCTCCAGCTGGGGTCTCGTCCTCACGCTCGGCATGATCGGCGCCGGGCTCGGCCTGTTCACTCCTCCGAACAACGCCGCGATCATGGCCTCGGCCCCGCGGGCACAGGCGGGAGTCGCGAGCGGTGTCCTCAACATGACCCGGGGATTGGGCACCGCGCTCGGTCTCGCACTCACCAGCCTCGTGCTCGGCGAGGCGTCCCACCACGTGAGCGCACCGGCGGCTGTCGCCGACGGTTTCGAGGCCGCGTGCCTCTTCCTCGCGATCGTGGGCCTCGTCGCCGCCGTGCTCTCGGCGACGCGTCACGGCATCCACGCCGGGGATCTCGCACCGGTGCCGGTGGGCGGCCGCTGAGGCACGCGGCCACTTCGGGCGGCAGACCGTTCGCTGGCGTCTCGGTGCGGTCCGGGGCGCCGCGTCGCTCAGTCGTGCGGGAGGGAGGCGAGTGCGGCGGTCAGGCGTTCGGTTGCTTCGCCCGCGAGCTCCGCGAGGTCGTTGCCCGGCATCAGCTCGCGCGGGTCGGCGATCGAGACGCGGGTGGCCCGCCCGTCCCGCTCGAGCACCACGTTGCACGGCAGGAGCAGGCTCGCCGAAGGATCGATCCCGAGAGCACGATGTGCCAGGTTCGGATTGCACGCACCGAGGATCTTGAGCGGTGGGCGGTCGACGCCGAGCTTCGCCTTCAAGGTGGCGGCGACGTCGATCTCGGTGAGGACGCCGAATCCCTGCTCGGCGAGCGCCGAGCGGACCGCTCCCTCGGCTTCCTCGAGGGGACGGTCGATCGTCGCGACGAGCGCGTTCATCGGGCCGTCCGCGTGGCCGCCGTCCCTCGACGCGTGCCCAGTCGCAGCCCGCCCGTGCGCAGCCCGCCCGTGCGCGGTCCGTCCGTTCGCAGTCCGCCCGTCATGCCAGCCTCAGGAACATCCGCTGGACCTCGTCGAGCGCATACCCGTCGGCGGCCGCCTCCTCGGGGTGCTCGAGGCAGTACACGAGACCCGAGGAGATCAGTTTGAACCCTGCCTGTTCGAGCGCCTTCGTCGCGGCCGACAGCTGCGACACCACGTCGCGACATTCGCGGCCCTCTTCGAGCATGCGCTCGACACCCTGGACCTGACCCGCGACCCGCCGCAGCCGGGCGCGGACGTCGGCAACGACATCCTCAGGAAGTTCCATGACCGACTCCTCGTCCCTGCCGCCCGTCGCACGCCGAACCGCCTTTGCGTGTCGAACGGCCGTCGCGTGTAGAGCGGCCGTCGCGTGTAGAGCGGCCGTCGCGTGTCGAACCGGTTGACGTCACGTGGCTGCCGCTTCGGTCTGGTCGGCCGCGATCGTGCGGTGAACCTCGTCCATGTCGAGCTCGGCTGCCTTGGCGATGAGCTCTTCGAGGGCAGGCGCGGGCAGTGCGCCCGGCTGGGAGTAGACGACCACCCGGTCCCGCACGATCATGAGGGTGGGGATCGACTGGATCCCGAAGGTGCCCGCCAGTTCGAACTGGGCCTCGGTGTCGACCTTCCCGAACACCACGTCGGGATGCTGCTCCGAGGCCTCTTCGAAGATGGGACCGAACATCCGGCACGGCCCGCACCACGAAGCCCAGAAGTCGACCAGGACGGTGTCGTTCGACGACACCACCTCGTCGAAGTTCTCCTTCGTCAACTCGATCGTTGCCATTCCGTGCTCCTCTCTCGGCTGCCGGCGGGCGACCACGGTTCGCCTCCCGCTCTCGAGCACAACAACATCAATACCCGGGAGGGTATTCCCGAATCCTGCTCGCACCGGCCACCTGTTGGTTGTCGGGTTCGATTGCTATACCCTACCTGGTATGGTTTACTGACGCAATGGAACCGACTCGCTCCCGCACCCCGTCCTCCGTCGTCGACCCGTCCGGGCACCCCGATCCGCCTGAGCCGCGGCCTCGCGGAGCCAGAGCCCTTCCGGCTGCACTCGGGCCACTGGGGCGGCTCGGCCGATGGTCCGCATCGCACCGCCGACCGGTCCTTTTGACTTGGCTCGCGGTCGTCGCGGTCCTGGCCGTCTTCGCGCCGAGCGTCGAGCACGCGCTGAGCGGAGCCGGCTGGCAGGCCGACGGCTCCCAGTCGGTGCAGGTCCGCAACCTCGCCCAGACCGAGTTCGGTGGCCAGGCCAGCTCGGCGATCGAGGTGGTGGTGCATGCGAACCGCCCCGTCTCCACGCCGTCCGTCCAGGCGGTGACCACGAAGGCCGAAGCGATGCTCGCAGCAGATCCTCGGGTCAGTCGGGTGATCCCTCCCCGGCCGGGCGTCTCGATCAGCCGAGACGGCACCACCGCGGTGATCCTCGGGGGTGCAGGCGCAGACCCGAACACGATGGTGCGGGCTGCCGACTCGCTGAAGGGGCCGATCCGCGCGCTCAGCGGAAACGGCGTCACCGTGGCGGCGACCGGAGCGTCGGTCCTCTGGTCGGACTTCAACACTGCGAACCGGACCGCAATGCTGAAGTCCGAGATGCTGTCCTGGCCGGTCACACTGGCCATCCTGCTCCTCGCCTTCGGCTCGCTGGTCGCCGCGGGGCTGCCGCTGCTGCTGACGCTCGTGGGGCTCCTCAGTGCGGCCGGTCTGCTCGATCTGCTGACCCATCTGGCGCCCATTTCGATCTGGGCGATGAACTTCGCGCTCATGTTCGCCTTGGCCCTCGGCATCGACTATGCCCTCTTCATCGTGGTGCGGTTTCGCGGTGCGCACTTCGGCCGGCATCGTCTGGTCGGAGAATCGGTCGGCGAGACCATGGACACCGCTGGAAAGGCGGTCCTCTTCTCGGGCCTCACCGTGCTCATCGCGCTGTCGACCGTGCTCCTCGTGCCCTCCCCCGCCTTCCGTTCGATGGCGCTCGGGATCATGCTCGCGGTGACCTTCGTGCTCCTCGCGACGCTCACGCTCCTGCCGGCCGTACTGGGCAGGCTCGGGGACCGCGTCGATGCCCTTCCGCTCCGCTGGGTCCACTCCGGCGAGCACCGCTCCGCGCGGTTCGCGAGATGGGGTGAGGTCCTGTGGCGCAGACCCTGGATCTTCGGCGGTTCGGCGCTCGTCGTGATGGCGCTCCTTGCGGCGCCGATCGTCGGTCTGCGGACAGCAATGCCGTCGATCAAGGTGGTCCCCGCGTCCGACTCGTCCCGCGTCGGCTATGCGCTCGTGCAGTCTGCCTTCGGGCCCGGGGCGCCCGGTCAGCTCGAGATCGTCACTCCGGCGGCCGAGTCGACCGCGGTCGAGGCGACCCTGTCGCACGACCCGGGCATCGCTGCCGTGTTGCCCGCACAACGCTCCCAGACCGGCGACCTGGCCATGGTCGGGGCTGTGCCGGCGACCGACCCGTCGTCCCCGTCGGTCGGTACCACCATCGACCGCCTCCGGCAGACGCTGCCGCGGGGATCGCTCGTCGGCGGAGCGGCCGCCGAGAACCACGACCTCCAGTCGGCCCTGGCCACGAAGACTCCACTCGTGATCTCGCTCGTCCTGCTGCTCGGGTTCGTGGTGCTGTTGGTGGCGCTGCAGGCACCGCTCGTCGCCGCACTCGGCGTCCTCACCAGCCTTCTCGCCACCGCTGCCGCGTTCGGTGTCGCTCGCCTCGTGTTCCAGGACGGGTGGCTCCATCAGTTGCTCGGTTTCAGCCCACAGGGATTCCTCGACGCCTGGGGTCCGGTGTTCTTCTTCGCGATGATCTTCGCCATCTCGATGGACTACACGGTGTTTCTTCTGTCGAGCGCCAAGGAGCACTACGAGCGCTCCGGCGACCCGAAAGACGCCATGGTCAACGGACTGGCCCATTCGGGCCGGGTGATCTTCGCCGCGGCTGCAGTGATGGTCGCGGTCTTCTTCACCTTCGCGCTGTCGGGGCCGCTCCCTCCGAAGGAGATGGGCATCATCCTCGGTGTGGCGGTGCTCCTCGACGCCTTCGTGGTCCGGCTGCTCCTCCTGCCCGTTCTGCTGCGGCTGACCGGGAAGGCCGCTTGGTGGAAGCCCTCGTGGCTCGCCCGACTGCTCCCGACCGTCCGCTTCGCGCACGAAGCGCCTTCGATTGCGAGTGGGTCGGGAACGGCGACCACCGCCGGGTCGGGGTCCAACGGGTCCGCTGCAGATCAGGAGTCACCCGCCGCTCAGGTTCGAACCGCACCCCAACACGGAACCGAACCCCAACACGCAACCGAACCGCAACACGGAACCGATCCGCAACGCGAAGGAGCAAGCCGATGACAGAAGGAGGCAACAGATGAGTTCAGCACGAGAGGTCCTCGATGAGCTGCGCACTCCGACCCGCGAGCTCCGTCGAGCCGCACCGGAGGCATGGGCCGGGTTCGGTCAGATGCACGATGCAGCGGTGGCCGACGGCGCCCTGCCCCGCCGGATCAAGGAGCTGATGGCCCTTGCGATCGCCGTGGCCAAGCAGTGCGACGGCTGCATCGCCTCCCATGCGAGGGCAGCGGCCGCTCAGGGCGCCACGCCGGAGGAGCTCGCAGAGACTCTCTCGATCACGGTGCTCATGGACGGCGGACCGGGGACGGTGTACGCGCCGCCGCGCCTGGGCCGCCTACCAGGAGTTCGCCCGCTCCGCCTCCGAGTAGGCGCGCGGCCGGACGCACCCGAGCGGGACGGCGAAGTGCCGCCGGGCGCGGGTCTTCGAACAATGAGCGGGGCGCGTCTTCGGACGGCGAGCGCGGGCGGTCGCGGCACGTACGAGTGACCGGCCGTCGATCGTCGAGCGTCGAGCCGCCTGAGCGAACTCGAGCGGTCTGAGCGGACTCGAGCGGCCCTGAGCGAACTCGAGCGGTCTGAGCGGACTCGAGCGGCCTGAGCGAACTCGAGCGGCCCTCAGCGAAGGAGCCAGCGGAGCGCCTCCACCGTCCCGAGCAGCTCCAGCCTGCGCCGCAGAACGGGGTTCTCGGTCGCCTGGGAGGTGTGGCAGAGGATCGCGCGCTCCTGCCGCCCGCGGTCGACCTCGACGAGCAGGTCGATCTCGGCAGGAAGTCGACCCCGGAATTCCACGGCGAACTCGTCGTTGAGCTGGGAGGCCACCGAGGCGGGGAGCGTCCAGGCCAGCACGGGGAGACCCTCGGTCTCGGCTGTCGCGAGGGCCGCTTCGGTCGCCCGGACATGGTCGGGATGTCCGGTCACGCCGGTGTCGTCGAACACGAGAAGCAGGTTCGCCCCGACCGACCGGATCGCCTGCTCCACATCGCTTCTCAATTCGTCGATGGGCACCCCGGAAAGTCGGCCGTCGGGGTGGCCGAGAAGCCGTACGGTGCCGATGCCGAGCTCGCGGGCTGCGGCAGTGAGCTCGAAGCCCCTCATGGCGTGGAGGTCACCGAGGTCGGACCCGAGCGAGGAGGCCTCACCGTGAGTGAACGAGAGCACCGAGATCGCAGCCCCTTCCTCGGCCCACGACGCGAGCAGCGCCCCGAGGCCGAAGCTCTCGTCGTCGGGGTGGGCGCAGACCGCGAGGATCGAGTCGGCCACCGGAAGGGCGTGCCTCCCTCCCCGCCGGTCGTCGGCGCCGGTCATCTCGTCAAGCCGGCCGGCCGGAACCGATGCGCGGACACACCGTTGTCGGTGCCGTGGCGGAGCCCGGTGGGCGGAGCGTCACGCGGGACGCGACGCGCGCACCAGGGTGTCGATCGCCTCGTGGCGCTCACCGCCGTGCTCGATGGTCCGCAGCACCTGCTCGGCCCGCTGCACGACCAGTCCGGAGGCCTCGGCGACCCGGACCACGTCGTCGACTCGGTAGAGAACCGCTTCGGTCTGCGGTCCCCCGTGCCCCTTGGTGAGGTTGTCGAGGTCGTGGGCCACGACGAGCAGGGTGCCCGCCGGTGCCACCGCCGACGCGGCGATCCGCAGCGCCTGGTCGCGCTCGGGCTGCGGCAGCTGGAGGTAGAAGACGGCGACCAGGTCGAAGCCCCTGACCGGCGGGTCCCAGTCGAGGACGGACGCCTCGACCCACTCGACCTCGACACCCCGTGCCTCGGCAAGGCGTCCGGCCTTGGCGAGCCCCACCGGCGAGAAGTCGACCCCAGCGACATGCCAGCCCTGCTCGGCGAGCCAGATCGCGTTGCGCCCTTCTCCGCAGGCGAGGTCGACCGCCCGCCCCGGAGCGAGTCCCTCGGTCTCCGAGACGAGGAACTGGTTGGGCGTGCTGCTCCAGACGAGCTCCTCGCCCCCGTAGCGCTCGTCCCAGACGGCACGATCCATCATCGCGAAGACCTCAGCCACGGATCCCGCCGCCACGCAGCGGGCGGTGGAGCAAGGGTGCGACGAGGCAGGTCGCCGAGACGCCCGCCACGATCGCGACGACCCCGACCAACACCAGGGCGAGCCAACCGCCACCGAGCGCCACCCCGGTCCCGGCTAGCGCCAGGCCGAGCACGATCCTCGCCCCGCGCCCGATCACTCCGTTTGCCCAGTCGACGAAGGCCATCGCCTGCTCCTCTCGTTGGTCCTGTATACCCAGGTGGGTATCTGGATCAACGCTCTCGCCAGCGGCGTATTCCATTTTGCGGCGGGCCGTCTCACCGGCCGGCCGCTACCGGTCGGGCCGGATGGGTCGGGCTGGCCCTCAGGCCTTCGGTGCCGCCGGCACACCTCCCGGGCACCAGAGGTTCGAGGGCACGCCCGAGCAGGGATTGGGCATGCTGGGCTGGGTGGGGACCGGCTGCATGGTCACGCCGGTCGTCTGCGGGTAGACAGCCGACGAGCACCCCGTCGTCAACACTCCCGAGTCGCACTCTGCCTGGATCAGGAGCGTGAGGTCGGTGTTGCTGCCGAGAAGACCCGTCTTCGCCGTCTTGACACCACAGGTCGTCGGGTCGAACGACGGATTGGAGTTCGCACTCACCGCCGGACCCGTCTCGGTGGTGAACGACGCGTTCCACTCGGTATTACCCGAGAAGCAGTTGCGCGGCTCGTGGCCCGCGATCAACAGGTTTCCGTAGTCCGCGTTGCTCGCATTGCCGAAGGTTCCGTTGCCCGAGAACTTGTTGTTGACCAGCGCGTCGTTCATCGGGTCGTACAGACAGCCGATTCCGGGTACGAGGCCGTCCGCCAGCACGCCCTTCGTCCCGGCACAGGTCCGCCCGTCGGAAGCGGTGTTGCCGTCGGGATAGGGCGCGAACAGAATGCCCCACGCTCCGTTGCCCAGGAACTCGTTGTTCATCACCGTGTCGTCGCGTCCGCCGGAGACGGTCATGCCGGTCCCGGTCGGTCCGAGGCCGGCCGTGCCGTAGATGGGCACGTTCGGGTTGTTGTTGTTCGCGACCAGGTTGTTCATGAAGACCCAGCACGAGGCGGTCCCGGTGATCGGACTGGTGGCATTCCCCGAGCACTTGCCGTCCTGGGGTGGGGGTGGATCGCCGGTCAGCGCGGTGTTGGTGTCGAGGCCTTCCTTGTTGTTGTCGAAGGTCGAGTTCTCGATGACGAGCTTGCCGCCCGAGTTCGTGCCCGAGTACCCGAGTGCGTTGTCCTCCATCGTGGCGTTGGTGATCGTCGCGTTGCACTTCTTGAGACACGCGCCGACGTACATGCCCGAGTCGGAGAAGTTGTTGGCATACAGCTGGTTCCAGGTCCCGTTCGAGGAGTTGGAGGCGAAGATGCCGTAGAGGGCACATTTCGCGCACACGTTGAGATGGTTCGGGTCGCTGTTGGCGAAATAGGTGGAGGTCGCCGTCAGGTAGCTCCCCGAGTACCCCTTGAGGCCGACCTTGCCCGAACCGGCCCCGCCGTTCCACCAGACCTCGTTGCCCGAATCACCCGAACCCGCCAGGAAGTTGCAAACCGTGAGATTGCTGACGTTGACGTTTTTCGCCTTCCACACGACGATGCCGTTCCGGCCGTCGCCTCCGAGGAAGTTCTGGTCGGCCGGAGCCGAGCTGCACGACGTGGCTGCCGACGCGAGGGTGCCGTCCACGATCACCGAGTTGCGGTCCATCCCGCGAAGGGTGAGGTCGGGGGTGCTGATGTCGACGCCCCCGTACCATCCGTCGGCGAGGTCGGAGGAGGTCGGTGCGTTCGCCCCGGTGTCGCCGGTCTCGTGGTAGTCGCCGGGCGCGATGAGGATGGTGTCGCCCTTCTGCGCGGCGTCCACGGCGGCCTGGATGCTGGGGAAGGTCTGGGCGGCGGGCGTGACGATGCCCTTGTAGGTCCCCACGTAGAGCACCTCGGGTCCTCGCGACTTCTTCCCCGACCGCGAAGAGGCGCCCGCCAGGCTGCTCGTCGCGAAGATCGAGCAGAGCAGGAGGGCGGTCCCGACGAGTGCGGCGATCCCTCCGTACCTCGATACCTGCGTCGATACCTGCGTCGATACCTGCGTCGAAACGTGCCTCGAGAGGCTCCCCCGTCCCATCTGCTTCCCCCTCCGTCGGACGGTCCGCCTGCCCGTCGTGAGCTTCCAACAGCGCCCGGCATCTCCCGGGCGGCCAGGAGGCTAGGCGACCCTTGCGAGTACCGCCACTGGTATGCACCGCGACGGGGTTCGCCGCAGACATCTGCCAGGGGCAGGCGGGTAGGGTTCCGAAGGTGGACGACGCTGGACGCGTGGACGACTCGTTCGACCTCGAATTGGCGGCGGCCTCCCTCCGAGCTGACAGCTCCGACGTGCGGATTCTGGTCAACGCCCTCGCCGACGAGCTCGGCGACGCGCTCGGAAACCGGTTGACGGTGCAACGGGTTGGCGGGCTCCTGCGACGGTCGGGAGAGATCCGCTCGATCCGCATCGAACTCGGCGAGGACCAGTACGCAGCCGAGCTGGCAGGCGACCAGATGACCTGCACCGTCGCCCACTCGTCGGGCGGCATCCGGATCCGCAGCGAGCGCGTCGACGTCGGCGAGTGGCTCCAGCGGCTCCTCGCGGACCTCAAGTCGGAGGCCGCTCGCAGCCAGGCGGTGCGCCAGGCGCTCGAGAGCATCGTCATCGGAGGACGACCGTGAGCAGCCGCGTGCCCGAGCCCGACCCGGTCGAGCGCGTCCCCGAGGACCTTCCCGAGGAGGCCGGCCACCGGCTCGAGGAGCTCGAGCACGGGCTGTTCACCTCCGACCTTTCGGTGAACGAGTTCCTCCTGATCAAAGAGGTCGGCTTCCATCCTCTGGGCTTCGTGATGGGCTCGTCGATCTACCACACCGGCATCCAGACCCGACGCTGGGGCCAGAGCCAGGAGCTGACCAAGCTCACCGAAGCCATGTACAACGCGCGGGAGCTCGCGATGACCCGCATGGAGGAGGAGGCGAACGAGCTCGGAGCCGACGGCGTCGTCGGCGTGCGGCTCGACGTGAACTACTACGAGTGGGGCAAGGACGCAGCAGAGTTCATCGCGGTCGGCACCGCTGTCAAGGCGGAGAACGGCGTGTCGTATCGCAACAAGCTCGGCACGCCGTTCACCTCCGATCTCTCGGGCCAGGACTTCTGGACGCTCATGCAGACCGGCTACGTCCCCGTCGGCCTCGTCATGGGGACGTGCGTGTACCACATCGCGCACCGTGGGCTCGGCCAGACGCTCGGCTCGGCGGGCCAGAACGTGGAGCTCCCCAACTTCACCCAGGCCCTGTACGAGGCTCGGGAATTGGCGATGACCCGCATGCAGGACGAGGCCGGCCGGCTCGACGCGACCGGCATCGTCGGCGTCCGGCTCGAGGAGAAGTCGCACCAGTGGGGCAGCCACACCATCGAGTTCCTCTCCCTCGGCACCGCGGTCGCCAAGGGCGCCGACGAGGTCACGCTGCCTGCGCCGACCACCATCATCTCCCTCGACAACTGACGGATGCGGATGGCTCGCCCGGAGACCAGTGCGCACCGGATCATCTCACCGGTCGGCCGGCGGCACCGGCTCGCCTCGTCGGAGAGCCCGCGTCCCGGGCGCACTCCGGCCCGAGCATGAGCGACGCGCCGACCGACGTCCCCGAGGCCGCGAGCCGCCGCTTCGGAGAGGGCGCCTTCTCCTCGGGACTGACCGTCCCGGACTTCGCCGCCTGCCTCCAGATGGGCCTCGAGCCCCTCGGGTACGTCCAGGGCTTCTGCGTGATGCAGTGGCAGTGGTACGGGATGGGATCCCCCTTCGGCGTCTTCGGCATGCCCTACGGGGGCGACGGCGGGTCCTACTCGGAGACCTGGCGGTGCCCGCACGGCTTCGTCTCGCCCGATCACCGTCAGTGGGGCCAGAACTTCGAGCAACCGTGGATCGAGGACGCCTGGGGCACCGGATTCGGCACCGCGTACGCCCGGCTGCTCGAGGAGGCCACTGAACTCGGTGCGGATGGAGTGATCGGGCTGGAGGACTCGGCCGACCGGCTCACCGACATGGGGGTGGTCGAATTCAGGGTGCGCGGCACCGCGGTGCGACTGCGAGGCGCCGGCCACGAACCGGGGGCGGCGCCGTGGACGACCTATCTCGCAGGACAGCGGCTCGCCAAGCTGCTCGAAGCCGGCTATGCGCCCGTGTCGGTTGCAGCGGCGGCCGCCTCCGTGCGGGTCTGGGCGAACTGCATCACGCAGGGCTACACCGGTACCGGCAGCCTGCTCTGGGGGAGCCAGGCCGGAAGCGTCGAGATCGACCAGGTCGCGAAAGCCCACATGGCCGTCCGCCGGCTCGCCCGAGAGAAGGTCCGTGCACAGCTCGGCGGCGACTCGCTGCACGGCGCATCCATGCAGACCAGCGGTCAGGAGGTGGGCGAGGGTGACGCGGTGCTCGACTGCATCCTTCGCGGGAACCGCGTCCGCCGCTTCAAGGAGTTCGCCGCATTGCCGCCTCCGCGGCCGACCGTGAGGCTCCAATGAACCGCGAGGCTCCATGAACCGCGAGGCTCCATGAACCGCGAGGCTCCGACGAACAGCCCCGAGCCGTCAGTCGACGTGCACCAGCTGCTGCTCGAGGCTGCGGGCGGCGCTCACAGCGATCGGACTCCGACCGGTCCGTCGAAGAGGACGACCCCGACAGCGACGACGCGGACGACCCCGACAGCGACGACGCGGACGACCCCGACCGCGACGCGGACGACCCCGACCGCGACCGCGATGACATCGGACCTCTCCATCGACGAGGAGCTGGCGCTCCATTCGATCGCATGGGAGCCGGTCGAGCTGGTGTGCGGCGCCTCGTTGCACTCTGTTCCCGGCTCGGTCTGGAGCTGGGGGCAGGGCGAGATCACCTGGGCGTCCGACGCGTACAGCCGTTCGTTCGCGGCCGCCGCGGAGCGGCTCCACGACGACTGCCGGCGAAGCGGCGGGCACGGCGTGGTCGGTGTCCATGTCGACTGCAACGTGGCGCGCTTCCACGTCGACGTGGTGCTGACCGGCACCGCCGTGCGAGCGGTCGGCGCGCCGGCCCCGGCCGGCCCGGTGTTCGTCTCGGACCTGTCGGGACGCGACTTCGCGCTCCTCCGGTCGGCAGGTTGGATGCCGGTCGGGCTCGCGGCGGGGGCCAGCTTCGTCTACGCCCCCCGGCGGTCCGTCGGGGCGACCGTCCGGCAGACCTCCCAGAACGTGGAGCTGACCAACTACACCGAGGCCATGTACGCAGCACGCGAGTCGGCGATGGAACGGATGCAGCGCTCCGCCCTCAGCCTGGGAGGCACGGGAGTGACCGGGGTCACCATGAGCGAGGGCCCGATGCCATTCGCCGGCCACGCGGTGAGCTTCACCGTCTACGGCACCGTGGTGCGTCTCGAGGCGGACCGGCACCGGAGCCTCGGACCGGTGATGGTCCTGCCGATGGACGACCCCCAGCCCGCCTTCGAGGCGACGGCGCTGCGCGGATCGTGACCGCCGCCGCAGCCTTCGGCCAGCGGCGCCCGGTTTGCTTTTAGCACTCGGAGCTGTAGAGTGCTAAACACCAGAGTGCCGACGACCACGGAGGAATTCCGAGATGGCCAAGTTGATCACGTTCGACGAGGAGGCCCGCCGGTCCCTCGAGTCCGGCATGAACAAGCTCGCCGACGCCGTGCGGGTCACCCTCGGCCCGAAGGGCCGCAACGTGGTGCTCGACAAGAAGTGGGGCGCCCCCACGATCACCAACGACGGTGTCTCCATCGCCAAGGACATCGAGCTCGAGGACCCGTTCGAGAAGATCGGCGCCGAGCTCGTCAAGGAAGTGGCGAAGAAGACCGACGACGTCGCCGGTGACGGCACGACCACGGCCACGGTCCTCGCCTGGGCCATGGTGCACGAGGGTCTGCGCAACGTCGCCGCCGGGGCGAACCCGATGAGCCTGAAGAAGGGCATCGAGGACGCGGTCGAAGCCGCGGTCAGCTCACTGCGCGGGATCGCTCGCGACACCGATTCGAAGTCGCAGATCGCCCAGGTGGCTTCCATCTCGGCGGCCGATCCGGAGATCGGCGAGATGATCTCCGAGGCGATCGACAAGGTCGGCAAGGACGGGGTCATCACCGTCGAGGAGTCCCAGACATTCGGGATGGACATGGACCTCGTCGAGGGCATGCGCTTCGACAAGGGCTACATCTCGCCCTATTTCGTCACCGACCCCGAGCGCATGGAAGCCGTGCTCGAGGACGCCTACCTCCTGCTCGTCGGCTCCAAGATCACGGCGGTCCGCGACCTCCTGCCGCTCCTCGAGAAGGTGATGCAGGCCGGGAAGCCGCTCGTCATCGTCGCCGAGGACGTCGAGGGCGAGGCACTCGCGACCCTCGTCGTGAACAAGATCCGCGGCACCTTCCGGAGCGTGGCGGTGAAGGCACCCGGCTTCGGCGAGCGGCGCAAGGCCATGCTGCAGGACATCGCGATCCTGACCGGCGGCCAGGTGGTGACCGAAGAGGTCGGGCTCAAGCTGGAGAACGTCGGCCTCGACCTTCTCGGCACCGCCCGCAAGATCGTCGTGACCAAGGACGAGACGACGGTCGTCGAGGGTGGTGGGTCCGACGACGAGATCAAGGGACGGATCAACCAGATCAAGACCGAGATCGACAACACCGACTCCGACTACGACCGCGAGAAGCTCCAGGAGCGCCTCGCCAAGCTCTCCGGCGGCGTCGCGGTCATCAAGGTCGGTGCGGCCACCGAGGTCGAGCTCAAGGAGAAGAAGCACCGCATCGAGGACGCGGTCTCGACGACCAAGGCAGCCATCGAGGAGGGCGTGGTGCCCGGCGGCGGCGTGGCGCTCCTGCGGGCCCAGTCCGCGGTGAACGACGTCGCGGGCAAGCTCGAGGGCGACGAGGCGACCGGCGCACGCATCGTGGCCAAGGCCGTCGAGGAGCCGCTCAAGCAGATCGCGGTCAACGCCGGCCTCGAGGGCGGCGTCATCGTCGACAAGGTGCGCAACCTGAAGAAGGCCTCGGAGGGACTCAACGCCGCCTCCGGCGACTACGTCGACCTGTTCGACGACGGTGTCATCGACGCGGTCAAGGTGACCCGGTCCGCGCTGCAGAACGCGGCGTCGATCGCGGCGCTCTTCCTCACCACCGAGGCGGTCATCGTCGACAAGCCCGAGGAGTCGGCGCCGGCGATGCCCGGTGGAGGTATGGACGACTTCTGAGCCGAACGGCCGGCACGACTGTCGGCACAACTGCCGACACAGCGGCCGACCCGAGGGCCGGCACGATGGCCGGCACGATGGCCGGCAGAACCGCTTGGTCCGAATCGAAGGGCGCCCCTCGGGGCGCCCTTCGTGCGTTCCCTAGACTGTGCTCGTGATCCGATGCGTGGTCCGACACGGACTGGCCGTGAACCGGCGACTCGCCGTCCCGTGACGCGGCCGCTGACCCCTTCGGTCGGATGGGGCGTGCTCCACCTGTTCTGCAGGCTGGGCGACGAGGGCGCCGCCGGCCGACCCCGGTGCGACCGCAAGGCGATCCTCCGGGCGGTCGAAGACGCCGAGCACGACCAGGTCCAGGTCGTGTCCGTCGGGGTGCTCGGCCACAAGGCCGATCTCGGATTGATGGCCCTCGGTGCCGATCTGTGGCGACTCCGACGTCTGCAGTCGGAGCTGCAGGCAGCGGGAGTCCGCGTCGTCGACTCGTACGTCTCGCTGACCGAGGTTTCGGAGTACGCGGCGGGCATACCCGACGAGATGAAACAGAGCCGCCTGTACCCGAAGCTGCCGCCGGACGGCATGACCGCGTTCTGCTTCTATCCGATGTCGAAGCGGCGCGGCGACACCGAGGACGCCAACTGGTACCGGACCCCCTACGACCGTCGCAAGGAGCTGATGCTCGGTCACGGAGCGGTGGGGCGCACGTTCGCGGGACGCATCCTTCAGGTGATCACCGGGTCGACCGGCATCGACGACTGGGAGTGGGGTGTGACGCTCTTCGGGGTCCATCCCGACGACCTGAAAGAGTGCGTGTACCAGATGCGTTTCGACGAAGGGTCGGCACGGTTCGGTGAGTTCGGGCCGTTTCTGACGGGTGTAGTGGCGCCGGTCGAAGAGGTCCTCGACCAGCTCGGCATAGATGCGGGCGATGGACCCGCCTGACGTGGCGGTGTCCGACGTGGCGGTGTCCGACGTGGCGGTGTCCGACGTGGCGGTGTCCGACGTGGCGGTGTCCGACGTGGCGGTGTCCGACGTGGCGGTGTCCGATGTCGCAGCGTCCGACGTGGCGGTGTCCGATGTCGCAGCGTCCGACGTGCGCGCTCCTCACGCGGCTCGGTTCGACGACGCTGCTTCTGCAACGGCGCCCCCTGCCGCGGAACCGGCCGAGGGCGACCTCGACGCGCTGCGCTCGGTGCTCCGGTCGATGGACCGGGTGGCGGTCGCGTTCAGCGGCGGGGCGGACTCTGCCTTCCTCGCCTGGATGGCGACGACGACACTCGGTGCCGATCGGGTCCTCTGCGTGACTGCGGTCTCCCCCTCGCTCGCAGTGGAAGAGCTCGCGGACTGCCGGTCGCTCGCGGCGGAATGGGGCCTGCGGGCCGTCGAGGTGGAGACGGAGGAGCTCGCCGACCCCGAGTACGCCGCGAACGACGGGTCCCGCTGCTACCACTGCAAGGCGACCCTCCTCGACGCGATGGCCGCCCGCTGCGCCGAGGGGACGGCCGGCGGCGAGGACTGGACCGTCCTGCTCGGCGTGAACGTGGACGACCTGGCCGACCACCGGCCGGGCCAGACGGCTGCGGCAGAGCGGGGCGCGCGCTTCCCCTTGGTCGAGGCCGGCTTCACCAAGGCAGCGGTGCGTTCGTGGTCGCGGCATCTCGGTCTCCGGACGTGGGACAAGCCGGCGGCGGCCTGCCTCGCGTCACGCCTCCCCTACGGCACGCCCGTCTCGATCGGCACGCTCCGTTCGGTGGCGGCCGCGGAATCGGGACTGCGGGCGGTCGGGTTCCGCCAGGTGCGGGTCCGCCACTACGGCGAGACCGCACGCATCGAGGTGCCGCTCGCCGACCTCGGAGAGGTTCTCCGCAACCGGGATGCGGTGGTGCACGCGGTGCGCGACGCCGGATACCGCTACGTGACCCTCGACCTCGAGGGTTTCCGTTCGGGCAATCTCAACGCCGCGCTCGCGGCCGGCGAAGGATCGGGGGTCCTCCGGTGATCGGTGTCCGAGTGAAGCTCACCTTCCCGGAGGAGCTCGTGCGGGAGCCGATCATCGCCCGCATGGTGAAAGAGCTCGACATCGTCCCGAATATCCGGCGAGCCGACGTGGGCGAGCACACGGGCTGGATCATCTGCGAGCTCGACGGTGACGCCGCGACGGTCGACCGGGCGGTCGACTGGCTCCGGGGCGAAGGGATCCAGGTGGACCTGCTCGGAGACGTCATCGAGAGCTGAGAGCAATCGGCTGGTCACGGACGAGGCGGTGACGTCCGGGTCGCGGAAGAGCCGTGATCGCCGAGTCCGGAATGGCCGTGACTGCCGGGTCGCGGAATGGGTCGAGACCGCGGAACGCCCCGCTGCGGGACGGACCGGACGAGACGGACCGGACGAGGTGGACCGGACGAGGTGGACCGGACGAGGTGGACCGGACGAGGTGGACCGGACGAGGTGGACCGGACGAGGTGGACCGGACGAGGTGGACCGGACGAGGTGGACCGGACGAGGTGGACCGGACGAGGTGGACCGGACGGGACGGACCGGACGAGGTGGACCGGACGAGGTGGACCGGACGGGACGGACCGGACGAGGTGGACCGGACGAGACGGACCGGACGAGGTGGAGCCGTCCGTCGCCTGTCGGCCCTCAGGTCGTCGGGTCCTCGGGCCCTGAGGTCGTCGGGTCCTCGCGGGACCGGATCGTCCAACCCGCACCGGAGACCTTGCGCGGCTCGAAGAAGAGGCAGCCGTCGGGGCAGGCGAAGGGGAGCTGCTCGTTCGCGCCCATCCGGCAGCGCTCGAGCTTCTCCTCGTGCGAGGTCGTCTGCATGATGTAGTGACGACAGTCCTCACGTACGGCCACGCTCCATTGTGCCCGAAGCCGGGGGCAGGTTGGTGTCGGTGCGGTAGCGTCGGACAGGTGGAACCGAACCCCTCCACCAAGCAGCTCCTTCGGTGGAGCGAGGCGCTCGCCGGGATCGCGCGCACCGGTCTCGGGTTCACCGAGTCCCTCTACGAACGGGAACGGTTCGAGGAGATCCTGCGCGTCGCAGCGGACATCCGCATCACCATCGACGAGGGGATCGTCGGTGTGGAAGACGCCGAGGGGATCGTCGAGGAGTGGCTGTCCAGCGTCGGCAAGGGCGTTCCCGGCTACGTGACGCCGAAGGTCGCGGTCGGCGCGGCCGTCGGCAACGACAACGGAGAGATCCTCCTCGTCCAGCGGGCCGATTCGGGAGTCTGGCTCTACCCCACCGGGTGGGCCGACGTCGGCTACTCCGCTGCCGAAGTGGTGGTGAAGGAGGTCGAAGAGGAGACCGGCATCGACGTCGAGGTGGTCCGGCTCATCGCGGTACTCGACGGCCTCCGGATCGGCATCAGCCGGATCCCTCTCTACTCGCTGGTCTTCCAGTGCCGACCGATCGGGGGCGAGCTCAAGGCCCATCCGCTCGAGTGCTCGAACGTCGGATGGTTCTCGCCCGACGACCTCCCCTTCCCGTTGGCCGGCGCGGAGCGATGGGGACGGCACGTCTTCGCCGCGCTCCGTGGGGAACACGTCGACGTGCTCTACGACCCGGTCCGATCGCCGGTCTGGCGGGGCGAGCCGGAGCGATCCTGAGCGCGCACCGGCCCCTCGGGGTGTGCGCCGGGCGGCTCGTCATGCCCACCTGCACCGGCTCGATCGCGCTCGCCGGCAAGCCGCCGACGCGTGGTCGCAGGGGGCGGTACGGGGTCCCCGCCGGAACCGAATCGCGGAGAACCGGGTCGGGCCCGCCTCGCTACACTCGCCCTCTGTGACGCCCGCTCGCGGCCAAGACCCGCCCTCCGGCAGTGCCGCGGCAAACGGACACGCTCCGGAGGGGATCACCGTCACCGAGGTCGACGCGGTCTCCGCCGAACTGGTCGACGCATTCGCCCGTCTGGTCCCCCAGCTCTCGTCCTCGTCGCCACCACCGCGAGCCGACGAGCTCGCGGAGATCGTCGCGTCGCCGAGCTCGATCCTGTTCGTCGCCCGCGACGGCACGGGTTCGATCGTCGGCTCCCTGACCCTCGCGCTTCTTCCGGATCCCGACCGGCCTGCGAGCCTGGATCGAGGACGTGGTGGTCGACGAGTCCGTTCGGGGGGCGGGTGTCGGCGGCGCGCTCGTCTTGGCGGCAACCGAGTGCGCGACGGCGAAAGGCGCCCGCTCGGTCGACCTCACCTCGCGGCCGAGCCGCGAGTCGGCCAACCGGCTCTACCGGCGCCTCGGGTTCGAGGAGCGGACCACCAACGTCTACCGCTGGAGCCCGTGAGCCGGAGCCGGCGGCCCGCGGGTGGGTCGGCGGGCTGCGCGTGATCGACCACGATGGATGACGGCTGGCTGCCTGAGCGGCCGCCGATGGCGCTCCGTGACGGAGACGTCGTTCTCGAACGCAGCCGCCCCTCCGACCTCGACGATCTCGTCGCCGCGGTCAACATGAGCCTCGCCGAGTTGCGCGGCTGGATGCCGTGGGCGCAGGAGCCGGCGACCGTCGAGTCGATCACGACGTTCCTCGCGGAAGCCGACCGTTCGTGGAACGAACGCCGAGAGTTCCAGTTTTCGATGCGGGCCGCACGTGGGGTGGGCGTTCCCCGTCCGCCGGTGCGTGACCGGGCGGGCGGAGAAGCGGGCGGGCAGCGAACCGGAGCTGGGGACCTACCGGCCGTCATCGGCTACTGCGGTCTGCACGGCGGACTCGGACCGGGGTCGCTCGAGATCGGCTACTGGGTCCGGTCGGACTGCACCGGCCGTGGTGTGGCGACCTCGGCGGCCCGGGCGCTTTGTCGGTGCGCGCTCTCGCTTCGCGGCATCGATCACGTCGAGGTTCACTGCGACGAGCAGAACGCGGCGAGCGCGGCCGTCCCGGGGAAGCTCGGCTTCCGCCTCGAGCGAGTCGACTCCTACGACGCGGAGGTGCCGGCCGCCTCCGGACGGATGATGATCTGGGTCCGCAGCCGCGAGGGCTTCAGCTGATCATGCGCGTTCGGGATCGTGCACAAGCGGCAGCGGTGCGCGAGCTGCAGGTGTGCGGGAGTCCGGCCGACGAGTGCTCAGCCGATCTTCTGCATGTCGACCACGAACACCAGCGTATCGTTCGCGGCGATCCCCGACCCGGGTGAAGAGGGGCCGTAGCCCAGGCTCGGGGGAATGATCAGCTCCCGCCGGCCCCCGACCTTCATCCCAACGACGCCGTCGTCCCAACCGGGGATGACCTGTCCCTCGCCCAAGGTGAACGTGAAGGGCTGCGAGTCCCACGACGCCTGCACGACCTTCCCCGACGAGTAGGTGGCGAGCACGTACTGCACCGTCACCGTGTCACCCGCCTTCGCAGCGGGCCCGCTACCCATGATCAGGTCGGTGCTCTCGAGCTTGGTCGGTGGTGCGCCGGACGGCACCACGACCGACGGGCGCGTCCCGAAAGTCCCGGCCGGCGAGGGATTCTGCACCGGTACGGTCGCCACGGTGGTCGTCGATGACGATGCGGTGGTGGTGGTCGTCGGGCTGCTCGACGAAGTGGTGCAGCTCGCGAGACCCACGGCGGTGACCGCGATCGCCGCGATCGACCACGGGGGCAGACGGCGAGACATCGATTCGAATCCTTTCGGCGGGGGGACGTGCACGACCCCGGCTCGGGCTCCAGGGACCGCCAGACCGTAGCCTGCCCGAGCGTGCGAGCACCGGCGCGGCGCCCGAGAGTCACACCCTCCCGGCACCCTGGACGACCATGCTGCTCCAGCGACTCCACCAGGTGGTGCGGGACCTGCGCTCCGTCCTGTCGGACCTCGAGCCCGAGCGGCTCAGCGGGACAGACGCCGACCGCCTGCTGTCGGTGTTCGCGGACCTCGAGAAACTGGCTGCGGGTGGCAGGATGCTCGCCGCCCGCCGGGTCGAGAGCTCCAACACCTGGCGACGCAAGGGCCACCGCTCGGCAGCCGCCCACGTCGCAGAGGTGACCGGGACGGGGATCGGCCAGGCCATCAACTCGCTGGCGACCGCTCGGATGCTCGGTTCGCTACCCGCCACCGAGAACGCGGTGCGCAAGGGTCGTCTGTCCGAGGCGCAGGTCCGCGAGATCGCAGGTGCCGCCACCGTGCAGCCGGCCGCCGAACAGTCGCTGGTCGACGCGGCCGGCTCGCAACCGCTCAACGTCCTCAAGCTCCGGTGCCGCCGGATGAAGGCGACCGGCCCCGACCAGGCCGCCCGGTACGAGAGAATCCGGCGGAACCGCTACCTGCGCAACTGGACCGACGGCGACGGTGCGGTGCGGCTGGACGCGCGTCTGACACCGGACGACGGAGCGCGGCTCCTCGCATCGGTGAAGGCGGCGACCGACCGGCTGGCCGCAGCGGCAGCGCGTGCCGGTGCGTCGGAACCGCGGCGGGCGCTGGCTGCGGACGCACTGGTGTCCCTGGCACACCCTCCGACCGCGCTCCCCGACGGGGACAGCGCGGACAAGTCGGACTCCGTCTCTCGCGGAGCTCGCGTCCGGTCCTCGCACGCCGATGGTCGAGCATCGGGTCGGGGTGTCTCCGACGGAGGTCCGACGACGATGGTGCACGTGCGCGTCGACCATGCAGCCCTCGTACGCGGAACCGTCGAGCCCGGGGAGATCTGTGAGATCCCGGGAATCGGACCGATTCCGGTGGACGTCGCGCGGACGCTGGCGGCCGATTCGATCCTGAGCGTCCTTGTCACGGACGGGGTCGACGTCAGGGGCGTGGCGCATGCAGGCCGCACCATCCCGGCGTCGGTCAGGCGAGCCCTCTCCGAGCGCGATCCCGTCTGCGTGGTGCCCGGCTGCGGACAGCGCGACGGACTCGAGATCGACCACGTCGAGCCGTTCGCGGGCGGTGGCGCCACCCGTCTCGACAACCTTGCCCGGCTGTGCCACTGGCACCACTACCTGAAGACGCACCAGGGCCATCGCCTCGAACGGCTCGGCGACGGTTGGCGCTGGACTGTGCCCGACGGCTCGCCGAGCACCCGGCCACGAGCGTCGGGCAGAGGCCGCACCACCCGCAGGCGGCGTCAACAGGAGTGAGGCCACGTCGGCGTGCGCCTGACCGCTGTGTCGGGGTGTCGATGTGCCGGTACACCGGGGTGCCTGGGTGCCGGCCGGTGTGTCGGCGTGCTGGTCCGGCGCAGCTCTGGTCGCTCCCCGCGGGTGTGGCTGCACGGGTGCGCGTTCGACTCGGTGATCCGGGGGACCGGTGATCCGGGGCGACCGGTGATCCGGGGCGACCGGTGATCCGGGGCGACCGGTGATCCGGGGCGACCGGTGATCCGGGGCGACCGGTGATCCGGGGGACCGGTGATCCGGGGCGACCGGTGATCCGGGGCGACCGGTGATCCGGGGCGACCGGTGATCCGGGGCGACCGGTGATCCGGGGCGACCGGTGATCCGGGGGACCGGTGATCCGGGGCGACCGGTGATCCGGGGCGACCGGTGATCCGGGGGACCGGTGATCCGGGGCGACCGGTGATCCGGGGCGACCGGTGATCCGGGGCGACCGGTGATCCGGGCTATTCCGGGATCTGTGTCGAAAGGCAGAACGGGTGTCCCGCGGGGTCGAGCATGACGCGCCACCGATCCGGTTCGGGTTGCAGGTCGGCGAGGCGGCCGCCCAAGCGCAGTACCTCTTCTTCGGCCGTCTCGAGATCGTCGACTGCGAGGTCGAGGTGGATCTGCTTGGGGACGTCGCCCTCCGGCCAGTCTGGCGGTCGATAGTCCGCCACCCGGACGGCCGCCAGCCACGTGGTCCCGATCCGGACCGCGACGAAATCATCACTCGAGAACGCGACCTCCCCACCGAGGACCTGCGCCCAGAACGCGGCGAGCGAAGCTGGGTCGCCACAATCGAGAGCGATCGAGGCGAGACGTCCGACAGTCACGGTGCCGATCGTAGACAGTGCGGGAGGCCGGCGGTCCGTGCCGACGGAAATCCGGGTCAGGGAGCGATGTCGGCCAGGACGGTGACGGCGCCGCCGGATGCGATGACGATCTCCGTCGGCGTGCCCGCCCGCCTATCTCCCGTTGCGCTCGCGGTGGCTGCACCCCGGCCAGCAGCAGGGCCGACGCTGGCCTTCCTCGAGCTCCTCTTGGGTCCGGTGGATGCGGCGCTCCCGGGTCACAGCCTGCTTGGCATCTTCGACCCAGCAGATGAACTCGTTGCGTGCGAGTGGCGTGATGTCCTGCCATGCGTCGAGTGCCGTGGGGTTGCCGATCAGGGCTGTGCGCAGATCCGGCGGAAGCCTGTGCACCACTCCACCGGGTACCCGTCGGCTGCCCACCGGCTCACGTCCTCGCGATCTCTCGGCCCGGCATCGGCTCTGCGAGTGCCGTCCGCCACTCGGGCGCACCGAAGGCGTCAGCGAAGTACTGCGTCTCGTGGACCGCTCGCTCGTCCGCGAACTCCATGATGCTCACCGAGTAGCTGGGCACGCCGTCGTAGGTGATGAGGCACTCGTTCACCCAGACGTCCCCACCCCCGACGATCCGCAGGAGGGTGAAATGTCGGTCTGCAGGGTGCGCGCCCCGTTGCGCGGAGATCGTGTCGCGGCCCCGGAACCGTTCACCGGACTGCGGGTAGTCGAGGATCGCGTCGGCGTCGTAGATGGCGTGCTCGACCTCGGCGTCGCCCCGCTCGGACGCCTGCCAGTGCGCCTCGAGGGCCGCCCTCTTCCGGCTCTCCGTGTTCATCTCACGTTCCCGGGCAGCGCGGAGCCCTCGTGATCGTGTACACCGACACGCGGGGAGCACGCGGACGTTGAGCGGTCGCTTCTTTCTCGCTCACTGGTAGTCAGGGGCGCGGTGCCTGTGAAGGCCCGGTTCCCCATCCCCCTTTCAATCCGTGCGTGCGGTTTTCCCGCACACGGCTTACCGACGGTCGTCTGGACATGGTTACGCTGCCTTCGGGTATCGGATGGTGCCCATGAGTTTGTGCAGGCCCTGGTCGTGGAACCAGGTGCGACTCCACCGATCCGCCTGGCCCGCCCGCAGGTTGCGGCCACGCTTCTTGATGAGCAAGCGCTTCAGCCTCCATGCGACGTAGCGGTCCATCTCGACGAATCGGTCGGCCGCATTCCCGTTGCGAAAGTAGTTGCCCCATCCCCGAAGGAACAGGTTGAGCCGTCCGATGACGGCGTCCAACTCCTGTCCGCCCTGGCGCCGACCGGTCATGGCCTTGACCCTCGCTCGGGCTCGCTTCATGGACTGCACGGACGGCCAACGGTGGAGGTAGTAGCGGATGATCCGCTGCTGCTCCCAGAGCTTGCCGGACATGCGGGCATGAAGGTGGCATCCGAGGAAGTCGAAGCCCTCTTTCCCCTCCCGGAGGTCGACCACCCGGGTCTTGTCCGGGTGGAGGCTGAGACCGAGGTCACCCAGGATGGCGGTCGCCCGCCGCTGGGCCTCCTCGGCTTGGCTCTGGGACTTGCACAGCACCACGAAGTCGTCCGCATAGCGGACGACTTCCCCGGTGCCGGACTCGGCCCAGGCCCGGTCGAAGGCGTGCAGGTAGATGTTGGCCAGCAGAGGTGAGATCACCCCGCCCTGGGGAGTGCCGGTGACCGACTCGGACACCATCCCAGCGTCCAACACGCCTGCCCGCAGCCACAGCCGAAGCAGTTTGAGCACCCGGCGATCAGAGACTCGTTGACCGACCAGAGAAAGAAGCTTCTCGTGGTCGATCTCACCGAAGAAGTTCTGGATGTCGGCCTCGAAGACGAAGGTTCGTCCTCTCGGGAACGCCACCCGGATGCCTTCTAAGGCGTCGATGGCCGAACGCTTCGGGCGGAACCCGAAGCTGCAGGGCAAGAAGTCGGCCTCGAAGATGGGTTCAAGGACGAGCTTGGTGGCCTGCTGGACCACCCGGTCTTTGACCGTCGGGATGCCCAATGGCCGCTTCTTGCCGTCGGGCTTTGGAATCTCCACCCGGCGAACTGGTGCCGGGCGGTAGTTGCCTGCACGGAGGGCGTCCCGGAGCTCTGTGAGCAATCGCTCGACCCCGTAGTCGTCCTCCACCATGGCGATGGTCAAATGATCGACCCCCGCCGCTCCACGATTGACTCGGACCCGCTCCCACGCCTCCCACAGGATGTCGTCCCTGTAGATGCGGTCATACAGGGCGTGGAAACGCCGTCCCGGAGACTGCTTGGCCGCAGCCCATAGCCGGTTCTGGAGGCGTCGAACTTTGACCTGGGACGGTGGTCCCAAGGGGGTGATGGACCGGGCGGTCCCGACCATGCCCTCACTCGTTCCTCTGTTCCCGGCGTGACCGAAGTCGGGGTCCTTCCCTCCTGCCGGGTTCCTCCCGGCGATCGGCAGTACTACGACCCCGTCGGACTCCCGCTTCCCTCCGTCTGATTTCACCACTGGCTTATACAGACGGTCTTTGCTGACAAGGCTGGAAAGACGGGTCTCTCCTGTTCCGAACCAGGCCGTGCGTGCGTGCCGCTCCCCATACCCCGGGAGGACTCGACCGAGGGCATGTCCGGAACGCCAGGTGGTCGAGTGCTGCCTTCGCCGTGATGTGAGCGGCTCGGCTCCTCCGTTGTACTTGTGACGAGGCTGCAGGACTCGCGCCTGGTGGCGCTACGGCCCACACGCTTGCTCCCTCCAAAGAGGCTTTTGACACCCCGCTCAGCCAGCCGGATCTCTCCGACGGACCGGGGCCTGCTACTGGGCGCTCCGGCATTTACCCAGACGGGACTTGCACCCGCAGGTCTGATCCAGCTTTCAGGACGCACCACGGCGTCAGGGTAGCGCCGAGGGGCCGGCTCGTTCTGCCGATCGACCGATCGGACGGTCGGTCGGTCGGCCGGTCGCTACGCGGTCGACGGCGCCGGCAGACCGGCCCACGTCGGATCCGGCCGGCCGGTCCGATAGGCCGACTGCAGATTCTCGAGCCACGAGAGGCTGTCCTCGAGGCCGTCCGGTCGGTTGCGGGCCAGCCAGAGCCCGCGGTAGCGCACGGTCAGTCGCTCGAGCTCGCGCAGCAGGCCGCCCCTCGTCCGATCGGGAACCGACCCCAGTGAGCCGTCACCTGCCAGCCGTTCCCGTGCGTCGCGCACCATCAGCGCCACGAGGTCGGCGCCGAAGCCCGCCTCGTCCGCAAGCAGCGCGGCATCGTCACGTGCCGGGCGGGCACGTGCGATCGCGGTACGCGCCCGCTCGAGATGGTCCGCGACCAGCTGGAGCTCCGCGTCGTTCAGTCCGTCGGTCAATCCCCGGCCGACCGACAGTTGGGGGTAGTAGAGGTTCATCACCAGGGTCGACATGTTCGGGAACTGGGGCGTGACCAGCCGGTGGACGTCACCGAGGTCGAGCAACGCCCTCGCAAGGTCGCCGGTCGGGTCGCCGAACACGTGCGAGCTGAGCGCGGCGCCGAGATCGATGTCGGCATTCGCGTCGAAGCACCACGAGACCGCCGCGCCGTAGGCGAGCGGTGGCTCGCTGACGATCGGCTGCTGGAGGTGACCCAGGTCGCCCCAGTCCGTGTTCAGATATCCGGTCGCGCCATGATCCAGCGCGGCGGCCGCTGCTGTCCGGCAGGTGTTGCGCGCGTTGGTGACGCGGCCGAGGATGCTCAGCCAGCTCGACGTACCCGGCGCGACCCAGAAGGGGACACCTGCCACTGCGAGCGCGGCGCAGCGCTCGTCGTAAGGGTGCCAGTCGTCGTAGCCCCACTCGCAGACCGTGACGCCCGCCGGCAGCCGGTCGAGCAGATCGGGCCGGCCCGAGAGCATGTCGCCCCAGATGAGCATCTCGCGGCCGGCGAGCTCGGGCAGGGCGCGCAGCGTGCGCACCCATTCGAGGTAGTCGTCGATGCGTTCGGACGGCAGCTCCCAGGCCTCGTCCAGGCCGACGTGCACCCGTCTGCTGGTGAACAGCGGGAGGAGCTCTCCGAGCAGCTCGCGGACCAACGTGAGCGAACCGGGGTGCGCGGGTTCGAGGGTCATCGCCTGACGGGTCATGCCGAATGGGTCGATGAAGCCCTCGGGTGCGATCGCCAGCGGTCGGTAGCGGTCGTGGGCGAGCCAGCGGTTCATGTGACCGAGACAGTTCTGGTTGGGAACCAGCTCGACGTGGCGCGCCGCACAGAATGCGTCGAGCTCGACGACCTCCTCGGCGGCCAGCGGGCTCGCCGACCGGTGCACCTCGGGATGGTTGCGGTAGGCGAAGGTGTGCTCGGTGTAGAGCTGGACCTGGTTGACCTTGAGCCTCGCCAGACGGTCGATGAGCGAACGCAGAGACGCGGCGCTCGGGACCTTGTCACGGGAGATGTCGAGCATCACGCCGCGCACCTCGAGGTCCGGATGGTCGCGGATCGTCCCGATCGGCAGCGCCCCGCCGTGGATCCTGGCGAGCTGCTCGAGGGTGCACTCGCCGTAGAAGAGGCCGGCCGGGTCCGCGCCGGTGAGCTCGACACCTCCGTCGTCGATGGCGATGCGGTAGCCCTGGGCCGGAAGCGCGGAGTCGAGCACCCGGCGAGGTTCGACACGCGCACGCACGGGTCCGGTCAGACGCATCTCGCGGGGGATCGGCAGCAGGTTAGTACTCACCTCCGAACTTTCGCGGTCGGCGTTCACGCGAGCTCCTTGCGGTAGACGAAGTAGACCTGGCTCACCCGACCGCCGACCGCCCCGTAGGGGACGACCGGTCCGACCCAGACCACCGACACACGATCGCGGCCGCGCCGCCGCAACTCGTGAAGGGCGCCGAGGAGGACGCCCCGTCCGCAGCCCCGTCCCATCAGATCGGGCCTCACCGCGATCGGACCGAGGAGCCCGCTCCGGTTGACCTCGAACGCGCAGAACGCGGTCAAGTCGCCCGATCCGTCGTCGCGAGCCAGCACCAGGTTGCCGCGGTCGAGCGCCCGCAGCACCTCGAGGCGCCAGTTCGGCCAATGACAGGCCATCCAATCGTCGACCTCGGCGTGGTCGTGGGGCTGCGCCAGCACGTGGCCTCCGGGGTCGGGCAGGATCGCGTGGAGGTCGACGTCCATGTTGAAGTTCGCCTCCACCCGTACGTAGTGCCGCCGCTCGAGGAGGCAGAGCAGCTCGATCTCGGTGGACGGTGCTCCTGGCCAGAGGAAATAGGGGGGATCGGCGCCGACCTGGAGACTGGCATGGCCCGACGAGCGGACCCAGTCTTCAGCTGCGTCGAGCAATGCGTGCCCGAAGCGCTGTCCGCGCCTCGCGGGGTCGACGACGAGGAGCCGGATGTGGAGTCCCTCCTCGCACTCGGCGACCGCGACCACGGCGGAGCCGGCTTCGCCGAACACCGCCACCGGTTGGTCGTCGACGAACAGCGCTCCCTCGAGTTCGTCCCGCGAGGGCGCGTCGGCGAGTGATCGCCGGCACAGGTCTGCGATCGCGTCGAGGTCGGATGCGTCGAGCCGTCGGATGCGGATCGACGGTGCCACCGGTGTCACGGTCGCCGCCCCTCGCAAGCGGTGACTGCGCACGACGGCTGCGACCGGCCCGACGGCTGCGACCGGCCCGACGGCTGCGACCGGCCCGACGGCTGCGACCGGCCCGACGGCTGCGGCGGGCCCGACCGCCGACGCGTCCTCAATGGTGCACTCTCAACGATGCACCCGGTCCGGCATGGTCTCGAGCAGCCGGAGCTGCAGCCGTGCCCGGTCGAGGTTCTGGTCGGGACGATCGGTCCGGTAATAGCGGTCGCCTGCCAGGAAGTCGGTCAGAAACCGCACACCCTGCTCGAAGGTGACGATGCTGCCGGCGACCTCGAGCGCGGCCATCTCGTCGGGAGTGAGGAGACCATCGGGCATCGTCTCGCGGTAGGCGCCGAGCACCGCCTCGTAGAGACCCGGAGCTACTGCGGCGTGTCCGGGGTGTGGATCGTCCTCGTCTGCGGTCGTCCCAGCGGTGCGAAGCAGGTCTCCGACATCCCAGAACCAGGCACCTGGCATCACCGTGTCGAGGTCTACCAGAGCCACGGCCCTGCGGTCGCAGAAGAGCACGTTGTCGAGCTTTGCGTCGAAGTGGGCCGCCCGCACCGGCACCCGCAGTCCGAGCTCCTCGGCGACGTCGACGAGCGTCGCAGCCTCGTCACACGCGGCGAGCTCGGCTCCCACGGAAGACGCCCGGCGATACGGATCGGTCTCGACGTTGCGACGCAACTTGCCGAGCCGCGCCCGGAGATCGTGGAACCGCGGCAGGGTCACCGCCAGCAGGGACGGGTCGAAATCAGCGAGCGCAGCGTGGAACCGGGCCAGGATCGCGCCCGCCTCCGCCACACCCTCGGGCGTGACGGCATGAAGCGGCGCGCCACCCGGGACGTGCCGGAACGCACGCCAGCAGGAGGCGCCGTCACGCACGAGCCAGGTTCCCTCGGGCGCAGCGACCGGCTCGGGGCAGAGCTTTGCACCGACGTGTCGCTGCACCTTGACAATGTTGGACGTCACGGCGTCGGGGTCCGCGAGTACGTCGAGGTTGAGGCGCTGGAGCACGAACCGGTCGCGAACGGCGGTGATGACGTACGTCTCGTTGATGCGCCCGAGCGCGATCGGCCGGAGCTCGATCGATTCCCATCCGAACAGGGCGGCCGCCCGTTCTGCTCCCTCGAGATCGAACCGGTGCGTGATGCTCAATCTCCCGAGTGTTTCGGCTCGCGCCGCACCTGTGCCAGTGCCGAGGACGAGGGCCAGGACTCCGAAGGCCAGAGCGAGGGCCAGGACTCCGAGGGCCAGGACGAGGGCCGGGCCGTCGAGAAAGTGTGCACGTGCACCTCCCGGAACAGAACAAGACGATCCAACGCTGGATTCCTGCTCGCTGTCACGCGATCACCATCCACTGACGAGGCTATCCCCGCCGGCAGCCTTGTTGCAGAGGGCGCGGCGTCTCCCAATCGAGCGCGACGACGCGAGCCGGACGCGAGATCCGGTTCGGGTCGCGATGGAGCCCAGGAGATCGTCTCCTATGCCGGATCGTCGTCGGGCAGCTGATGCTCGTCGTCGTCCGATGGGGGCGAGCCTGGAAGCAGAGGCGGAGGTGGACTGCTCACACCCCTCGGTTGCGAAGTCGACGGGTGCAGGGTGCCGATCCGGCCCATGGTACGCGACGGCCCAACAGCCGACGGCGGATCCATCTCGCGGGCTCGCCACAGGGCTTCGGCCCGGGAAGCGATCTCTCGGAGCGGCCTGCCCGTGGCACGCGCCGCTCTCGCGACGTCGTCGTGCTCGGCCTTCACCGTTTCGGTAGCGACCTTCACCCGGATGAGGTTGCCGTCCACCGACACTGCCTCGATCGACCGCGCGACGGGCCAGCGCTCGGCCACCGTCATCCGCACCCCGAGCGAGCCGGTGGTGCGTCGCAGGACCCTCCGCAGCCTCGAGGCCGACGCCGGATCACCGAGCACGTGGACGACGAAGCCCGGGCGCCCCTTCTTCATCACCACCGGCGTCAGCCAGGCGTCGTGAGCACCGGCGTCGAGCAACGACGCGATCGCATCCGCGAGCTGTTCGCCGGTGGCGTCGTCGACGGTCACCTCGAGCACCGCGACCGGCTGACCCGCATCCGCGTCGGGATCGGCATCGCCGATCGACGGAGAGCCCGCCGGTCCGGTGAGAACACCACCCGAGCGTCTGTCACTGAGCACACCCGTCACGACCTGCGTGCAGTTCGGCAGCTCGTCCAGTTCTCTGGCTCCGGCCCCGAAGCCCTGGCCGGTCACCCGCATCGGCGGCATCGGTCCGTAACCGGAGCAGAGGGTCGCGAGCAGAGCGGCACCGGTCGGTGTCGTGAGCTCGACCGCCGTGTTGCGGCCCCAGGTAGGAATGCCCTCGAGCAGGGCCACGACCGCGGGGGCGGGGTTCGGGAGCATGCCGTGACTCGCCCGCACCATCCCCATCCCGGTCGCGACCGGGCTCGAGCGGATCTCCTCGACACCGAGCACCTCGAGGGCGGCGGCCGTTCCCACCACGTCGACGATGGTGTCGTGGCCGCCCACCTCGTGGAAGTGGGTCTGCTCCACGGGTCGACGATGCAGGCGGGCCTCGACCTCCGCGAGCGCACGGAACGCCGCCAGCGCACGGGTGGCGACACGTTCGGGGAGTCTGGCCTCGCCGATCAATCCCACGATGTGCGCGTAGGTGCGGACCACGACGGTGTCGTGCGCGGTCACGAGTGCCCGGGTGGCGGCGACACCGCTGCGCATCGTGGGACTGACGTCGAGCTGCCATCCGCCGATGGGCAATCGGCGCAGCAGGGCCGTCACCTCCTCGAGGTCGGCGCCCGCGTCGAGAAGGCTGCCGAGGGCCATGTCACCCGCGATGCCCGCGAAGCAGTGGAACCACGCGACCGTGCGGCCACCCGATTCGCTCGGAACGGCGGCGCTCATCGACTCACCGAAGCGTGTCGTGAGGGCCCCGATTCCGCCCGGTCACCACCCGCTCGGGATCGGCTCACGCGAGTATCCGCGCGACGGCACAGGCCGCGCCGAACCCGTTGTCGATGCCGACGACGGTGATCCCCGCGGCACAGGAGGCATGCATCGCAAGGAGCGCAGTCACTCCCTCGAGCGCGGATCCGTATCCGGTACTGGTCGGAACCGCCACGACCGGTGCGGGCGTGATCCCACCGACGAGACTCGCCAACGCACCTTCCATGCCCGCTACGACCACCACGGCGTCGATGGATGCCAGCTCGTCCGCGGAGGCCAGAATGCGGTGCACGCCCGCCACCCCGCAATCGGCGAGCACCGTCGTGCCGATGCCGAGTGCCGCCAGCGTGGCTTCGCATTCACGCGCCACCGGCAGGTCGGAGGTGCCGGCGGTCACGACAATGGTCTTCACCGAACGGGCCGGCGCGGGTCGCCAGACCACGGTCGAGAGCTCGCCCCGGATCTGGTCGCCCCCGGTCGCCCGACCGGTGACCGTGCGGCGCCCACCGGGATGACGATCCATCACGCTCTCGGCCTGCGATCCGTCAGCCCGGGTGAGGATGACCGGTTCGCGACCGCCCTCGGCCTCGGACAGGAGCTCGCCCACGATGGCCACGCACTGCTCCACGGTCTTGCCTTGCCCGTAGACGACTTCGGGGATGCCCACCCGAAGACCACGGTGGTGGTCGACCTTGGCGAACCCCAGATCCGCGAAAGGAAGGCGGCGCAGACGGTGGACCGCGTCGTCGGGAGAACACGCTCCCGAACGCACGTCCTCGAGCAGCCGGCGTACTCCGAGCTCATCCATGATGTTCACTATCCTGCCTGGGTATGGCCTCGGACGCACCCCGACGATCGCCGGCCGAGGCCCGACCCCGGATCGCCTTCCTCGGCCCCGAGGGCACCTTCACCGAGGAGGCGCTGCTCGGCGAGGCCGACTACGCCGAGTGTCACGTGCTTCCGATGGCCTCCCTCCCCGAGGTGCTCGAGTCCGTCCGTCAGGGCGACGTCGACCTCGGATTCGTCCCGCTCGAGAACGCGATCGAGGGAACCGTCCGGGACATCATCGACTCGCTCGTGTTCGAGTTCGACCTCCGGATCCAGCGCGAGGTGGTCCTCGACGTGCACCTCCACCTGATGGCTCGCCCCGGGACCACCCTGGACGCCGTCGAGCGGGTCGCGTCGATTCCGGTCGCGACCGCCCAGTGCCGACGCTTTCTGGTGGAGCGGCTACCCGGTGTCGAGGTCGTCGCCACCAACTCCACCGCTGAGGCCGCCCGCCTGCTCGGGGAGGGCGACCCGTCGCTGACCTCGCGTCCGACGGCCGCCATCGCGCCACGGCTGGCCGCGAAGCTGTACGGACTCGAGCTCCTCGAAGAGGACGTCGAGGATCATCCGGAGAACCAGACCCGCTTCGTGTCGGTCGCGCGCTTGGGCATTCCGGCCCCGACCGGGCACGACCGGACCAGCATCGCCTGCTTCCAGAGCGCCGACCACCCGGGCAGCCTCTACGCGATCCTCGGCCAGTTCGCGGCACGCAACATCAACCTGACCAAGCTCGAATCGCGCCCCACGAAGAAGGCGCTCGGGGACTACTGCTTCATCATCGACTTCGAGGGCCACATCGCGGACGAAGTCGTGAGCGACTGCCTCCGCGATCTCCACGCGGGGCTCGCCGGCGTGAAGTTCCTCGGCTCCTACCCCGCGGCCGGACCGGCCGGGCCTGCAATCCGCCGCGAGGCCGACGGCGCGCTGCGCGACGCGGAAGCCTGGGTGGACGTGCTCCGTTCCGAAGTGGGGGCGGTCCCGTCACCACCGAATGAAGCGCCCCCGGGCCGCTGATCCGACCGCAGTACCCTGGCTGGGCGGGAGGGATGGCAGAGCGGACAAATGCGCGGCTCTTGAAAAGCCGTGAGGCGCGAGCCTCCGTGGGTTCGAATCCCACTCCCTCCGCTTTGTGATCGAGCGCGACATCGCGGACAGGCGAACCTCCGTCGGCGAGCTGATCCGGTCCCGGTCGGCGGTTTCTGTCGCTCGTCTTCTGTCGTTCGTTCGAGGAGTCGCGCCCGGGCGGCCAGCGACGGGTGCCGCTGAGCGACACACCTCGGACGTCTGATCGACACGCACCGTGCCGCACACAGGGAAGCCCGGACGCCCACGAGAGGAATCGAGCCCCGTCGACACGCCTTGCTTCAGGTGGCAGCGGCGACCGCCGATACCAAGGATCGGCAGAGAAACCGGGCCGGATCGCCGGATTCGTGTTCCGCGAACGCCGGTCCGCATCGGGCCGCATCGCGACGGAAGGGGGACGATGAGCTCGATCGGGCGCCACCGGGTCTGCCTCTGGTCTGCCGCCGCCGTCCTATCGATGGTCCTCGCCGTCCTCCCGGCGTTGAGTGCGTCCGCGGCGACGCCACCACCGGTCGTCGTGTCGTCCTCCGCCACTCCCTCGCCGGTCAACGCAGGCTCGAACGTGACCTTCACCTGGCAGTTCACCAGTCAGGCCGGTGTGAACTTCGCGACCATCTTCGCCAGCGGTCCCAACGGGAGCGTGCTGCCCAACTGCGGAGGTCCGGGCCTTCCGCTCGCGTCGGGGACGCCCAACGCCGGCACCTACCAGTTGGTCTGCGCGGTGCCGACCACCGCGGCCAACGGGACATGGACCACCGGCATCCACATGGAGGACGCCGCCGGCAACGTCCTCTCACGCGCCGGTCCGTCGTTCATCGTCACCGGCGGAACCTCGGCGACACCACCGGTCGTCGTGTCGTCCTCCGCCACTCCCTCGCCGGTCAACGCAGGCTCGAACGTGACCTTCACCTGGCAGTTCACCAGTCAGGCCGGTGTGAACTTCGCGACCATCTTCGCCAGCGGTCCCAACGGGAGCGTGCTGCCCAACTGCGGAGGTCCGGGCCTTCCGCTCGCGTCGGGGACGCCCAACGCCGGCACCTACCAGTTGGTCTGCGCGGTGCCGACCACCGCGGCCAACGGGACATGGACCACCGGCATCCACATGGAGGACGCCGCCGGCAACGTCCTCTCACGCGCCGGTCCGTCGTTCATCGTCACCGGCGGAACCTCGGCGACACCACCGGTCGTCGTGTCGTCCTCCGCCACTCCCTCGCCGGTCAACGCAGGCTCGAACGTGACCTTCACCTGGCAGTTCACCAGTCAGGCCGGTGTGAACTTCGCGACCATCTTCGCCAGCGGTCCCAACGGGAGCGTGCTGCCCAACTGCGGAGGTCCGGGCCTTCCGCTCGCGTCGGGGACGCCCAACGCCGGCACCTACCAATTGGTCTGCGCGGTGCCGACCACCGCGGCCAACGGGACATGGACCACCGGCATCCACATGGAGGACGCCGCCGGCAACGTCCTCTCACGCGCCGGTCCGTCGTTCATCGTCGGTGCCCAGACCATTCCCTCGGTCTCCCCGACCGCCTCGACCTATGGCGATCGGGTGACCTACGAGGCGCGGGTGGTCGTCGAGGCGGGAACTCCCACCGGGACGGTCTCCTTCCGTGCGCGCGGTGTCCCCCTCTGCACGACGCCGCCGCTCTCGTCGGGTACCGCGTCGTGCGTCGCCAATGCGGCGCCAGGCGGCCTGAACCAGGTCACCGCCACCTACTCGGGGGATGCCACGTTCGGGCCGGCGGCCGGGACCACCACGCTGGCCGTCTTCAAGGCGGCCAGTTCCACCTCGATAGCCGTCAGTCCCACCAACGTGGCCTTCGGGCGATCCGTCACCTACTCGGCGAAGGTGTCGAGCGCAGCGGGTGAGCCGACGGGCTCGGTGACGTTCACCAGCAAGGGAGCGCAGCTCTGCACCGCCAACGTCGACAACGGACGAGCAGGCTGTACGGCCTCGACCGCTCCCCCGGGGAACAACGCGGTCACCGCGACGTTTTCCGGAAACGGGAACGTCGACGGATCCGCTGCGACTGCCGCCACGGCCGTGCGGAGCGGGTACTGGATGGTCGCGTCCGATGGGGGCGTCTTCGCCTTCGGTGACGCCGGCTTCCACGGGTCGATGGGCGGTCATCCCCTCAACGAGCCGATCGCCGGCATCGCCCCGACGCCGGATGGCAACGGGTACTGGATGGTCGCGTCCGATGGGGGCGTCTTCGCCTTCGGTGACGCCGGCTTCCACGGGTCGATGGGCGGTCATCCCCTCAACGAGCCGATCGCCGGCATCGCCCCGACGCCGGATGGCAACGGGTACTGGATGGTCGCGTCCGATGGGGGCGTCTTCGCCTTCGGTGACGCCGGCTTCCACGGGTCGATGGGCGGTCATCCCCTCAACGAGCCGATCGCCGGCATCGCCCCGACGCCGGATGGCAACGGGTACTGGATGGTCGCGTCCGATGGGGGCGTCTTCGCCTTCGGTGACGCCGGCTTCTACGGGTCGGACGTCGGTCAGCAGACAAGTGGCTCCTTCGTGGGCATCGCACCGAGCGGTACAGGCGGCTACTGGCTCGCGAGCTCGAGCGGATCGGTCTTCGCGCACGGTGCGGCGACGGACTTCGGATCGATCGCACCGGGCCTGATGGCGCCCATGACCGGTATCGCTCCAGTGCCGAACGGATCGGGCTATGTCTCGACGACCGCCAGTGGAGGTCTGTTCGTGTTCGGCCAGGCACCGTACGAGGGTTCGCTCGCGGACCGGACTCTCAGCGCGCCCGTGGTGGGGATCGCCTCGCTCTGAGGGCACGCGGCCTGTGTCGGGATGTCGCCGACGACGACAGATCGCAGGTCGCTGATGTCTCGACACACCCCGAAATCCCAGGCGGGGGAGGCTTCGGCCGCCGAAGAACCGCCTCGGAAGTCGACGATTCACCCGAGGGCGATCGGTCGCGGGACGGCTAGTCCCTCTGGGCAGCTGTCGGCCTCTGGGCAGCTGTCGGCCTCTGCGCAGCTGTCGGCTGCTGGGCAGCTGTCGGCGGGTACACGGCAAACAGCGCGCCGAGAAGCTTCGAGAACTGCGGCGTGAACCGCCCCTCTCCCCAGGGCTGGTCCGGTTCGTTCGCGATCGCCTGACCGATCACACCGCTGATGAGGATCGATACGGCATACACCGCGTCGTCCGAATCGCCACCGGGCCCGAGTTGGCCCCTGGCGACAGCGTCGGCGAGCGCCGCTCGCTGCAGCCGCACCATTTCGAAGCTGGGGAGCATCGCCTCGTCGGACGGTTCGAACCGTGGCACGGGCCGCCAGAACAAGAGCTGCGCGACGGCGGCGTTCTCCAAGCACCAGGATCCGCTCGCTTCCAGGCCGGCATGGAGCGCCACCAGGCCGGGTTCGGCGCCGTCCATCGCGTTGCGCATCGCTTCGAGGTGGGCCAGCTGCCCCCGGTTGAACACGGCGTCGTAGACCGCGCCGAGCGAGTCGAAGTACTTGTACAACGAAGGCGGCTGCACGCCGAGCCGGCGGGCGATCTCCGACAGTGTCAGACCGTTCACGCCCTCCTCTGCCATCACCTCTTCGGCAATGCCGAGGATCTCCTCGATGGTCTCCTGCCGGCGCCTGGCCCGCCGGTCCACTCTCGCTCCCGCTGGACCCGCCCCTGCTCCTGGCCCTGCGACCGCGCCGACTGCCTCACCAACGACTCCCGTGTCACTCATGTCCAAAAAGTATAGCTCACACTTCTCTTGACAGCTAGAGCTATGCCTATTAGCTTACCTGAGTGAGCCGAAGGGAGCGAGGCATGAGTCCGAGGAACCAACGCTGGTGGTTGACCAGCGACGAGGTCCAACTCGTCATCGAGGCCGACGCCGAGCTGCTCTATCGCATGGTCTCCGACCTTCCGCGCATCGGCGAGTGGAGCCCCGAATGCGAGGCAGTCGAATGGGAAGGCGATGTCGTCGCGCCGACCGACGGTGTGACCTTCGTGGGCCACAACGCCGTCGGCCCGGGTCGGCGCATCCGGTATTCGCGCCATGGCCGGGTCCTGGTGGCCGAACCGGCACGTGAGTTCGCGTTCGTCACCGACGAGGGCGGCCGCGAGTCGACGGTGTGGCGGTACCGCTTCGAACCTGAGGCGCTGGGAACCCGTGTGACGGAGAGCTATGAGGTTCGCTGGATCCCCGTCTGGGCGCGCATCATCGATGTGCCGCTCAACCGGCACAAGGAGCTCCTCACGAACATGCGGACGACGCTCGAGCGACTGAAGATCGCCGCGGAACGGCCAGACCGCCGGCCGACCGCGGACCCTGCGACCACGGAGGATGCGACCGCGAGCCATGTGGATGGGAACCACGCGGACGTGCACGCGACGACGAACAGAAGGGAGAGCCGAACATGACCACCTGCTTCAGCGCCGCGCCGGGCATCGACGTGATCACAACCACGGCGGACATCCCCGTCCTCGGATCGCTCGCCATCAACGCGTTCGTCCTGCACGGGATCGAGCCGATCCTGGTCGACACCGGGACCGTCGCCGGCCGGCACGACTTCATGACGGCCCTCGAGACCGTGATCGACCCGCGGGACCTCCGCTGGATCTGGCTGACCCACACGGACTTCGATCACATCGGCTCGCTAGCGCATCTGCTCGAATTGCAGCCCGATCTCCGAGTGCTCACGTCCTTCCTCGGCCTCGGGATCATGGGACTCTCGTCGGACCCCCTCGCCATGGACCGTGTCCACCTGATCAATCCCGGTCAGACGGTGACCATCGGTGACCGGCGGTTGACGGCTGTCAGGCCTCCGGTGTTCGACAACCCGATCACTGCCGGATTTCTCGACGATCGGACCGGTGTCCTCTTCAGCTCCGACTGCTTCGGGGCCCTCCTGCCGGAGATGCCGGACAACGCCGGGGACCTCGAGCCGGCAACGCTCGAGTCCGGGATGATCCGATGGGCCACCATCGACTCGTCATGGGTGCACGACGTCGACCGGACCGTCTTCGCGCGCACCCTTGACGACTTCCGCTCGATTCAGCCGTCGACGGTGTGCAGCAGCCATCTGCCCCCCGCCCCGGGCGACCTCATCGGCCGCCTGACCGGAGCGCTGGCCCAGGTTCCCGATGCCCCCCGCTTCGAAGCACCCGATCAGGCCGAACTGCAAGTGATGCTCGCCGCCAATCCGGCGCCGATCTGATCGACTGGTCCGACCGCCCTCTCCGAGCGACCGACGCGTCGACGTCCATGTCCACTCTCGAGGGTCCCCGCACTACCGCGACGCGGTGCCGTCGCCCGGCGATCCGGAGCGGTACGCGCCGAAGGCGCGCCCGGTCACCGTCGCCATCTCGACCCGTACGAGGTGGGTTGCGACCCCGTCGAGCGCCCACGATTCAATCGGCACGGACCCGGCGACGACTGCTGCGTCGGACTCCGGCACCTGTTCGCACAATCCTACGACCAGTACGCTCCAGCCCGACAATCCGTCAGGCGCATACCGGTCGGCTTGGAACGCAACGACCGATCGCTGCGAGGCCGCGTCCAGCTTGGTGCCCGCCGCTGTACGAAAGAGGACCGACTCATCCGAAACGGCGAAGTTGACCGGCAGGATCACCGGCAACGCCGCGACACTGAGGCCGATCCGACCGACGGGCACGGTCGCCAGCAGCTCCACGCACTCGGTGCGGTCGAGCTCGATGAGGCGGGACTGCGCCTGATCGTCCTTCATTCGCCGCACCTTGACGCGTCTCGGAAGAGTTGCCTAGGGCCAAAGGTCCCACTGTGGACCGATTTCGCTTTCCCTCCACTCGCCACGCGGTCTTGCCGAAAGCGGGTTTTCCCAGTTCGCAGCTCGCTAGACCTGCCACTTCACCTCGGTGGTTCACCTCGGTGGCAGCATGGATGCCTCGCCCGCGTCCGGTCCCTTCTGTCCCAAAGGTCCGCACGGCGAACCATTCGGGCCACAGCAGACGCCTGAAGGCACGGTGATCCCGGAGCTGGTCGCGGCTCCTCGGCCGCAGCCCGCGATAGCCGCCTTCGATCGCGACGTCAGCGAGGACGGAAGCGGCGCCAGGTCGCTGTCATGGTCGCACGTGTCTTCCCCTCGAACTCGACCTCCGACCGGACCACGATCTGCGCCTCGCCGACACTGACCGGGGTCGCCATGAGGTTCAACGTGGGGCCGAGAGGCGTCGGTCGCCGGAATTGGACGTCGAATCCGGCGGTGATGAACGGCGCCGGCGCGCCGGGAGCGGCATGCCACAGTCGGGCGGCGGCCTCCCACAGCACCACGGCAGCCCCATGGCAGTCGAGGACGGTCGAGATGATGCCGCCGTTCAGGAACCCAAACCCGTTGTCGTGCTCGGGACCGGGCGTGAACACCGCGACCGTGAGCTCGCCGTCGCGATAGCTGCGCAGATGGAAGCCGTCGGGGTTCGCATGGCCGCATCCGAAGCAGGTGAGCGTCGGATAAAGGGACTCCTGGATACTCAGTCGTTCCCCCACCGGTGTTTCTTCTCCCACAGCTCCGGCCATCGTCATCCTCGTCCCGTTCGCCGATCCTTCGGCGCCAGTCGGCGTCAGCCGGCGTCAGCCGGCGTCAGTCCTTCGGCGTCGTTCCCTCGGCGTCGTCATGCCGTCTCGTTTCGCCGGCACCACGTTGTACGGGGAACCGTCACTCCTGCGACTGTTCACGTACCACGAGGAGGGCACCGGATCCGCGGGGCACCGGACTCCTGCCGGCGCGCCCGGTATCGTGGGACGGTGGCCGGCAAGCAGACCCGGACCGTCGAGGCCTCGGGTCGGACCATCGAGATCTCAAACCCGGACAAAGTCTACTTCCCTGAGCTCGGCGCCACCAAGTTCGACCTGGTCTCGTACTACCTCGACGTGACGGACGCGCTGCGCGTCACCGCCACCGGTCGGCCGGCGCTGCTCGAACGCTTCCCGGGCGGCGCGGGTGGCAAGTCCTTCTTCCAAAAGCGCGTCCCCGCAAACGCGCCGAAGTGGCTGCAGACGACCGTGGTGTCGACGCCGAACGGCACGACATCGAATGCGCTGGTCATCGCCGACATCTCCCACGTGCTGTGGGCGGTCAACCTCGGTTGTCTCGGCCTCCACCTCTGGCCCTACGTTGTCGTCGACCCCGACCATGCGGACGAGCTGCGCATCGACCTCGACCCCCAGCCAGGCACATCGTTCGACGAAGTGCGCGCCGCCGCCGCGCACGTGCGGGAGTTGCTCGAGGAACTCGGCATGGTCGGCTATCCCAAGACCACCGGCAACCGCGGTCTGCACGTCTATGTCAGGCTCCTGCCCAACTGGGACAGTTTCGAGGTCAGGGCCGGCGCCGTGGCCCTGGCCCGGGAACTCGAGCGCCGCCACCCCGAACTGATCACCGCCAACTGGTGGAAGGAGGAGCGTGGCGAGCAGGTCTTTGTCGACTTCAACCAGAACGCCCCGCACAAGACCGTCTTCGGTGCGTGGTTCGCCCGGCCGCGGGTCGGTGGGCAGGTGTCGACACCCCTCACCTGGGACGACATCGACGGAATCGACCCGGAAGCGCTGACCATCGCGACGGTCCCCGCGCGCCTCGCGGATCGGGGCGACCCGTGGTCGGGGATCGCAGAGGACCCGCAATCCCTCCAGCCTCTCCTCGACCTCGCCGAGCGCGACCGGCGAAACGGTCTCCGGGATGCGCCGTGGCCACCCGAGTACCCGAAGCAGCCGGACGAACCGATGCGGGTCGCGCCGAGCCGGGCCAAGGCCAACAAGACCAACGAGGGCGACGGCACGAAGCCCAGACCGAGCGGTGCAGACAACGCCAAGCGGGCCGAGGAGCCTGGGACCGACACGACCGACACGACCGACACGACCGGTGGGACCGACACGACCGACACGACCGGTGGGACCGACACGACCGGTGGGACCGACACGACCGACACGACCGGTGGGACCGACACGACCGACACGACCGGTGGGAGCAAGCCCTCAGCGTCGGGCTCCACGCGAGCCACGGGGAGAGCCTGACGGTGGATCCGTCGGCCGCGCTCCGCCGCATCGCCTACGTGCTCGAGCGAGACCGTGCCGAGACGTACAAGGTACGTGCCTTCCGCAAAGCGGCCGCCGCGATCGCAGACATAGCCCCTGACGAGCTGGCGGCGATGTCCCCGGCTCGCCTGCAGCAGATCCCCGACGTCGGCAAGACCACCGCGCAGGTGATCGCCGAGGCCGCCCGCGGCGAAGAGCCCTCCTACCTGGCCACGCTCGAGTCCACCCCACCGCCGCCGCTCGACGACGACGCGGCCCGGGTCCGCGCCCGCCTGCAGGGTGACTGCCACAGCCATTCCGACTGGTCGGACGGCGGGAGCCCGATCCGCGAGATGGCGGAGGCGGCCAAAACGCTCGGTCACCGCTACTGGGCGCTCACGGACCACAGCCCCCGCCTCACGGTCGCCCACGGTCTCGACGCCGGACGCCTCCGCCGGCAGCTCGACGTGATCGACGAGCTCAACGAGGAGCTGGCGCCCTTCCGCATCCTCACCGGGATCGAAGTCGACATCCTCGAGGACGGACGCCTCGACCAGGACGAGGATCTCCTCGCGCAGCTCGACGTCGTCGTCGCCAGCGTGCATTCGAAGCTGCGGATGGACTCGGCGCAGATGACGAAGCGGATGGTCCGCGCGATCGACAGCCCGCACACCGACATCCTCGGGCACTGCACCGGACGCATCCTGGCCGGACGCGGCCGTCCCGGGTCCACGTTCGATGCCGAGGCTGTGTTCGAGGCGTGCGCGCGCACCGGCACAGCGGTCGAGATCAACTCCCGCCCCGAACGTCTCGATCCGCCCACCCGCCTGCTCGAGCTGGCGCTCTCGTTCGGCTGCGTCGTCACGGTGGACACCGATGCGCACGCACCGGGCCAGCTCGAATGGCAGCGCAACGGGTGCGAGAAGGCGGCGAACGCCGACGTGCCGGTAGAGCGCATCATGAACACGCTCGAGCTCGACGACTTCCGCGCCTGGACCGCGAGCCACGCGGCATAGCGCCGCACCTTCCGTCCACACCTCTCATCACCGCGCCGCCGGCTCGCCTGGCTACGATTGCGCGGTGACGCTCCCCGTGTCCCCCCCGGTGGCGCCGATGCTGGCGAAGCTCGCGCGCGAGCTCCCCGAAGGTGACGGCTTCATTTACGAACCGAAGTGGGACGGGTTCCGCTGCATCGTCTTCCGGGACGGAAAGGACGTCGTCCTCGGCAGCCGGAACGAGAAGCCGCTCACCCGTTACTTCCCCGATCTGGTCGACTCCCTCCGGGCGAACCTCCCCGAGCGCTGCGTCGTCGACGGCGAGATCGTGATCGCGAGCCCGAGCGGTCTCGACTTCGACCTTCTGTCGCAGCGGATCCACCCTGCCGACTCGAGGGTGAAGATGCTTGCCGGTACCACGCCCGCCTCCTTCGTGGCCTTCGACCTTCTCGCGCTCGGGTCCACGGACCTCCGCGACGAGCCCTTCTCGGTCCGGCGCACAAGGCTCGAGAAGGCGCTCGCCAAGGCGAAGCCGCCGATCCACCTGACCCCTGCGACGACCGACGCCGACGTCGCACACGACTGGTTCTCGCGGTTCGAAGGGGCGGGCCTCGACGGGGTGGTGGCGAAGGACGGCGACCTGCGGTACCAGCCAGACAAACGGGTGATGCTGAAGGTGAAGCACGAGCGGACCGCCGACTGCGTGGTGGGCGGGTTCCGCTGGCACAAGGTCGGCGGGGTCGTCGGCTCGCTGCTGCTCGGCTTGTTCGACGACGCCGGGGTGCTCCACCACGTGGGGGTCGCGTCCGGCTTCAGCGCGGCGCGACGTGCCGAGTTCGTCGACGTCCTCGAGCCGTACCGTTCCGATGCACGGGAGGGTCACCCGTGGCTACACGGAGAGGTGCCCGCCGGCCGCATCCCCGGAGGCCAGAGCCGGTGGAGCGCGGGCAAGGACCTCAGCTGGGAACCGCTGCGGACCGAGCTCGTCCTCGAGGTCTCCTACGACCACCTCCAGGGCGACCGGTTCCGCCACGCAACCTCGTTCGTCCGGTGGCGACCCGATCGCCAACCCTCTTCGTGCCGGTACTCGCAACTCGACGCGCCGGTTCCCGCGGAACTCGCGGACGTCTTCGCGAGCGGGACCTGAGGTCCCGACGCCCGCTCAACGGGAGGACGCGATCGATGCCGCTCGTTCGGCCAGGGACGGATCGCGGAAGTGGCGGCAGACCTCCTCGAACGCCGGCGTCGGACCAGGCCACCGCAGCTCCTCCACGCCGCCGAGGAGCCCCGGTTCGATCCGGAGGGTGGCGAGCACCCGGAAGAGCTCGGCGCGCTCGCGCTCGCTGTTCAGTGTCGTCGCCAGCTTGGACGAGCCTCGTATCGTGCGGCGCACCTCGGAATCCCATTCGGCGATGTCGTCGGGAACGTCGTCGAGCACGCCGTAGTGAGCGAGCAGCGTCGAGGCCGAGCGCTGGCCCCAGCCCGCAAGGCCGGGAAACCCATCGGCCGTGTCGCCGACCAGCGCCAACCAGTCGGGGATGGATCGCGGAGCCACGCCGAATTTGGCCCACACGCCGTCTTCGTCGCGCAGCGAACCACTACGGCGGTCGAGCTGGACGACCCGTTTGTCGACCACGCACTGGGCCAGGTCCTTGTCCGGCGTGCAGATGATCACCCGGTCGACCGTGGGGTCCGCCGCCGCCACCGACGCAGCCGAGGCCAGCGCGTCGTCGGCCTCGAGCTCGACCATGGGCCAGACCACCACGCCGAGCGCGGCCAGCGCGGTCTCGAGCACGTCGAACTGGCTTCGGAGCTCCGGCGCGACACCTTCGCCGGTCTTGTAGCCGGGCCAGATCTCGTTGCGGAACGACTCGATCACGTGATCGGTCGCCACCCCGAGGTGGGTCGCACCGTCTTGGAGCATTCCGACCACGGTGAGCAGCACGCCCCGTGCCGCGCCGATCTCGGTACCGTCGTCGGCCGGACGAGGAGGCTGGCCGAAGAAATGCCGAAACAGCTCGTAGGTCCCGTCGACGAGGTAGACGTCCACGCCGGCAGTCTGGCATCCCTGCCGCCGCGGGGCCGGGGAGCGGCTTCACGTTCTGGCGCCGACGAGGCGGCCGGTAGGGTCGTGCGGGTTCGAGACCAGTCCAGACGGGACGCGGACCAAACAGGAGCAGGACGAGACAGGAGCGAGGTCCATGCCAGACCCGACGGCCCGACACCCAGAACCGGTCGCTCCGCACGGGGTCACCGATGCCTCCGACGAACATCGCCTCGTCGTCGAGGTTGACGGGGTCGGCGCCGAGCTCGTCTACCGAGACGAAGGGGACCGACTGATCCTCGTCCACACCGGCGTGCCAGACCAGCTGTCCGGTCGCGGCATCGGCGGCGAACTGGTGAGGGCTGCGGTCGAGAAAGCGGCACGGGAGTCGCGGACGGTCGTCCCCTGGTGTCCGTTCGCCGCGTCGCTGGCTGCGCGAGCACGTCGACGCGGCGGATCGTGTCGACGTCGACTGGCACTCGATGCCTCCGAGGGAGGATTGAGCTCGGTTCCATCAGGTGCTCCGGAGCGCGTCCGTCGGTGAGAGACCAGCGGACCGCAGCCCAGCGCCTGGGCGGGACCCTCGCCGGCGACGAGGTCCCCCGGGCCGGTACCGGGCATTTAGCATCGCCGGCAGTGACATCGCCTCGACCTCGTCGCCCCGGCAGGTCACTGCACTGCCGGACCGGCCCTCGGCGATCGACCGGCCCTCGGCGATCGACCGGTCATCGGCGATCGACCGGTCATCGGCGACCGACCCGACATCGGCCATCTGCCGGACGCCTGCCATGAGCATCGACCTCTCGCAGTTCGCCCGCCGCGACCCGCAGGCCGGCCAGTCGGAGCACATGGCGAGGTGGGTCGAGCTCTTCTACGACCTGGCGTTCGTCGCGGCGATCCTCATCCTGAGCTCCGCGGCTGCTCACGCCGGGCCGGTCTCCGCGTTCGGATGGATCGCGTTTGTCTTCGGCGCATCCTGGTGGATCTGGTTCATCACGACGGTCATCGCCAACCGCTTCCGCATGGTGGACGCGCTGCACCGGTTACTCCTCCTGTTCCAGATGTTCGTGATCGTCCTCATGGCGATGGAAGCGGCTGCGTCTCTGTCGGGCGAGTCGCGCTTTCTCGTCGTGGAGTACGGCGCTCTCCTCTTGACCACGGCGCTGGTCGCGTTCCGGGGATCAAGGCGCTCCGGGGAGGATGCGCGCTTCGCGCGGCGTCTCGCATACGCGAACGTGATAGCGGCGCTGGGGTGTTTCATCGCCGCCCCGCTGCCCGAACCCTGGCGGGTCGTCGTTGCGTTCGTTGCGCTCGCGATCTCGGTCGTGCCCTCGATGATGTGGGTCCAGCGCATGGAGCAATTCACCGATGATGACGAGCAGCACCTCATCGACCGCATGGGAGCGTTCACGCTCATCGTGTGTGGAGAGTCCTTCATCGAGGTGGCGATCTCGATGAGCCACGGCACGTTCGGCTCGATCGATGCTGTGTCGCTCGCATTCGAGTTCATCCTGGTGCTCGCGGTCTTTACCAGCTACTTCGAGGACGTCCCTGCCGCGGGGCTGCGTCCCGGGCGTGTCGGATGGTGGGCCGGTTGCCACCTGGTGGCATTGGTGTGCATCGCAGGGATCGCGATCTCGCCGTCGAAGCTCGTGGACCTTCGAATCTCATCAGAGCTATCCGATCGGGAAACGCTCACGCTCACCATTCCCCTCGCCGTCTTGTATCTCGCACTCGCCGGCATCGGTGCCTGCACGAGACGGCGGCCTGTCGGGCCGATTGCGCTCGCGCGGATGACGACCGCGCTCGCGGTCGCCGTGTGCGGCGTGATCGCGTGGTGGGCCCCGTCGGTCCATCTCGCGCAGGCGCTGCCCGTTATCACCGCCCTCGTGGTCGTCCACGCTGTCGTCGTCGTCAGGATGCTGGCGGACACCAGGCTCGTGCCGCGTCAGATACCGGTCGTCGGATCGTCCGCAGGCTCCGAGGGCAGCTGAAGGCGCCGCCTGCAGGGTGGGCGATCACGTCCGGCACTCCCTCCGGCCGCGGTCGTGGCCGACGCGTCACTCGTTGCACCCGAGGGTATGAAGCAACTGTCGACACGATCGGCGACACAATCGGCACGCAATCTGCGACGCAATCCGCGGGATCTTCGAGACCCGTACCTGCAGAGACCGCTGACTTGGTCGCGACGCGCGAAGACGGATGCATCCGGGAATAGCCTGGAAACCACGGGCGTTGTCTGCCGGGGAGCGGTGCAGTGCAGCACCGGCGGCGCCGTCCTCACCGCAGTACCCCGGCCGTCCCCTTTCGTCCAAGAGGTCTCGAGGAATCCGATGAGTCCGTCCGCGCCCCAGACCCCAGCCCGGCACACGAGCAGCACGAGCCCGCGCACCCTTATCGAGGTGGCACCCGGGCGCTCCGTGCCGGAATGGCTCCTGCTCACGCTCGTCTGCGTCGGTCAGTTCATGGTCGTGCTCGACGTCTCGATCGTGAACGTCGCGCTGCCGTCCATCCAGAAGGATCTGCACTTCAGCCCGTCGGGACTCCAGTGGGTGGTGAACGCCTACACCTTGACCTTCGCCGGCTTCATGCTGCTCGGGGGGAGGGCCGCCGACCTGTTCGGACGACGGAGGATCTTCCTCGCCGGTCTCACCATCTTCACCGTCTCGAGCCTCGTGGGCGGGCTCTCGCAGAGCCAGGCGATGCTGATCGGTGCTCGCGCGCTCCAGGGCTTCGGGGCGGCCGTCCTCGCTCCCGCGACGCTCACCATCCTCACCGCCACCTTCACAGAGGGCGCCGCGCGGGCGCGCGCGCTCGGCGTCTGGAGTGCGGTCGCGTCCGCCGGCGCGTCTGCGGGCGCTCTGTTCGGCGGTGTGCTCACCGACCTGTTGAGTTGGCGGTGGATCCTCTTCGTCAACGTCCCGATCGGCGTGCTCGCACTGGTGTTCTCCAGGCGGTTCATCCCCGAGTCGACCGCCGACGTCGAGCACCGGCAGCTCGACGTGTTGGGAGCGCTGACCATCACCGGCGGTCTGGTGGCGCTGGTCTTCGCCATCGTGCGCACCGAGACGTACTCGTGGGGGAGCGCCCAGACGCTGGTCCCCCTCGCCGCCTCCCTCGTGCTGATCCTCGCCTTTCTCCGGATCCAGACCCGGACCAGGGTTCCGCTGGTGCCCCTCCGGATCTTCCGTTCGCGGTCGGTGGCGGGGGGCAACCTGGTGATCTTCCTGTTCTTCGCAGCGATGTTCGGCTCCTGGTACTTCGAGACCCTCTATATGCAGCGGGTTCTCGGATTCAGCCCCCTCCAGGCGGGCCTGGCCTTTCTGCCCCAGACCATCCTGATCGCGGTCGGTGCCCAGTTGACCGCTCGGATCGTCACCCGGACCGGCCCTCGTCCGCTGATCCTCATCGGATCGCTCGTCTCGGCGGCAGGCCTGGGCTGGCTCTCACAGGTCACGCCGCAGAGCAGCTTCCTCGCCGATCTTCTCGGTCCCTTCCTGTTGATCGGACTGGGCATGGGTCTGGCCGTCACACCGGTCACGGTCGCAGGCACCTCGGGTGTCACGCCGTCTGACGCTGGCCTCGCTTCGGGTCTGCTCAACACCGCCCGCACTGTCGGTGCGTCGATCGGCCTCGCGGTGCTCGCGACCTTGGCGGTCAGCCACTCGGAATCTCTCCAGCAGAGCCATGTGAACCCCCTCACCGCGGCGACCGACGGCTACAACCTGGCGCTCACGATCAGTGCGGTGATCCTCGTCATCGCCGGAGTGGTCGCGATGGCCATGCTGCCGTCGCTGCGGCAACGCACGAGCCTGGCGCCCGTTCGTGCGGGGCGCGGAGAGCCCGAACCCGAACTGGTGCTCGTGGCTTCCGCCGACGGATCGAGCGGGGCACCCGAACCGGTCGAGGACTGATCGCCCCAGCTGCCGGTCGGGCAACTGGCCTGGCCTAGCAGCGGAAGCGAGAAGGCTGCAGACGACCCGGTCGGACGCCTGTGCCGGCCAGTCACTCAGAGGGGATCGTCGAGGTGTGTTGAGCCGGCCGTGCCGGCGGAGCCCGCGGCACCGGCCGACCCCTTCGGCGGCTGCCACGGCTCGATCCAGGGCCGCATGTCCCACTGCTCCGCTGCCGACATGAGCGGGAACCAGGTCGCACCGTCGATCGACTCGCGCAGGATGTCCGCGTGCCCCGCATGCCGGGCGGTCTCCTCGATCAGATGCAGCAGCACCCAACGGAGGTTCCAGGCTTCAAGGTCCGCCGGGAACCAGGGAACGCCCGGTGGAACGGGAACGGCGTGGTCGATCGGCAGACTTCGCACCACCCGCTCCGTCTCGGCCGCGACGGACTCGTACCTCGACAGCAGCTCCGAAAGGGTGGTCTCCCCGGTCAGCGAGAAGCCCTGGTCGTAGTCGTCGGGATCCGGTGAGGAGGGGCGCCCGAGGACGATTCCGACCCAGTGGTCCTCGACCTTCGCCGCGTGCTGAAGGAGTCCGCCCAGCGTCAAGTCGCTCGTGGTCGGACCTGCCCGCACCTGTTCGTCGGTCAGGCCATAGGTCGCCAGCCGCAGCACACCTCGCTGCTGGGCCAGGAACGCCAGCAACTGCTCAGTCTCGTCGTCGGTCATCGTCGGGAACCCCGGCATGTCGCTCTCCTCTCGCTCGGACTCGTCGATTCGAACCGCCGCCACCTGTGGTGCCGACAGCCGGCCGGCCCGGGGACCCGGTCACCGGCCGCTTCCACTCTCGCCCCCGAAACCGGGGTGAATTCAACTGGTCGTCGCAACACCTCGATGATGGAGGTGCCGATGGGCAGGCCAGCTGGGTGGATGAAGGAACTGACAGGACGATCCCCGATGAAGTCTCCGGGCGCACCGTCCCTTCGACGCGAGATCGAGCAACGATTTTGGCGTCAGATCGCCACGGGGATCACCACCGACGCTGCCGCGGCCGCCGTGGACGTTTCTCCGGCAGTGGGTGCTCGTTGGTTCCGGCATCGTGGCGGCATGCCAATCGATCTGTCGCCGACCACAGGCCGCTATCTGTCCTTTCATGAACGGGAGGAGATCGCGATCTTGAAGGCGCAAGGCGCTGGGATCAGGGAGATCGCCCGCCAACTGGAACGCGCTCCTTCGAGCATCTCGCGGGAACTGCGCCGCAATGCTGCGACTCGAGGCGGCAAGCTCGAATATCGAGCATCGGTGGCTCAATGGAAGGCCGAGCTCGTGGCTCAGCGCCCAAAGACAGCGAAGCTTGTTGCCAACGAGTCCCTGCGTGCCTACGTCCAGGAGCGGCTGGCCGGTCAGGTCCGCCGCCCGGACGGGACTCCTGTTCAGGGCCCCTCGACTGCACCGTGGAAAGGAAGAGGAAAGCCGCACCGAAAGGATCGTCGCTGGGTGACCGGATGGAGCCCCGAGCAGATCGCAAACCGGCTCGGGGTCGACTTCCCCAATGATGAGTCCATGCGGATCAGTCACGAGGCGATCTACCAGTCCCTCTACGTCCAAAGCCGGGGCGCCCTCAAGCGTGAGCTGGTCGCCTGCCTGCGCACCGGCCGTGCGCTTCGTGTGCCGCGGAGCAGAGCGAGGCGCCAAGCCTGGGCACACGTCACACCCGAGGTCATGATCAGCGAGCGACCGCCCGAGGCCGAAGATCGCTCCGTGCCGGGACACTGGGAAGGGGATCTCCTCATCGGACTGGAACGCTCCGCGATCGGAACCCTCGTCGAGCGCACCAGCAGGTTCACAATGCTGATCCACCTTCCTCGGGAGGAGGGCTATCACCACAAGCACACACCAAAGAACGGGCCCGCACTGGCCGGCTATGGCGCAATCACGATGAAGGACGCTCTCGCGTCAACGATCACCGCGCTTCCCGAGCAACTGCGCCGATCATTGACATGGGACCGTGGCAAGGAGATGTCGGCGCACGCCCAGTTCAAAGTTGAGACAGGACTCCCTGTCTATTTCGCGGACCCACGCAGCCCATGGCAGCGCGGGACGAACGAGAACACCAACGGCCTGCTTCGCCAGTACTTCCCAAAGGGCACCGACCTGTCCCGATGGAGCGCTGCAGAGATCGACGCCGTTGCTCACGCACTCAACACCAGGCCGCGTAAGACGCTCGGATGGAAGACACCAGCCGAGACACTCGACGAGCATCTACGATCTCAGCAAGAAGCCGGTGTTGCGTCCACTGATTGAACCCAGTCGGTCATCTATTGACCTGTTTTGGCGCGAAACTTGCCACATGCGAGCCGACCGCCTGGTGGCGATCCTCCTGCTGCTCCAACGACGAGACCGGGTGACGGCGCGCGAGGTGGCCGAAGAGCTCGAGGTCTCCGAACGGACGGCGCGGCGGGACCTCGACTCCCTCGCCCAGGCCGGAGTGCCGATCTACTCCGAGCGCGGTCGGAACGGGGGGTGGCGGCTCCTCGGAGGAGGTCGAACCGACCTGTCCGGACTCACCGGCGCCGAAGCCCGCGCCCTGTTCCTCGTGGCGGGCACCGGTGCCGCCGTCACCCCCGAAGTCAAGGCGGCGCTCCGCAAACTCGTCCGTGCGCTGCCCGAGCCGATGCGAGACGAAGCGGAGTCGGCGAGTCGCTCGATCGTCCTCGACCATGCCGGCTGGGGCCGGGATGCACGCCCGAGCGCCCGGCCGCGCCATCTCGATGACCTGCAGCAGGCCGTCGTCGCGCAGGAGCAGCTCCGACTCGGTTACCGCGATCGGAACGGGACGACCACCGAGCGAGTCGTCGACCCCCTCGGCCTCGCGCAGAAGGGCCGGGCCTGGTATCTCGTCGCGGACACCGAGAACGGGCAGCGCACGTTCCGGGTGAGCAGGATCACATCCATCGAGCGCACCGGTCGGACGGCCGTCCGGCCTGCGGGCTTCGAGCTCGCCGATTCATGGCGCGACGTCGTGGAGCGGGTCGATCGGCTGCGCAGCCCCTACGAGCTCGAGCTGCTCGCCGATCCCGTCCACGTGCAGACGCTGCGATGGATGTTCGACCGGCAGGCAGCCGTGGAGGAGATGGAGGCGGACGGACGGGTACGGGTCAGGGTGCGGGGCCGGGACACGCGCATACTGGCTGCACAGATCGCGGGGTTCGGCGCCGGACTCGAGATCGTCGCTCCGCCGCTGGCACGACAGCACTTGGCCGAGGTCGCCGCCGAGCTCCAGCGGCTCTACGGCCGGCCTCCGACGGGTACGCGCGGCCCGAGCGCCGAGAGCACGGCAACCGAAAACCGGCGCTGACGCAGATCGACCTGCCGAGACGGATCGGCTGTTGCGACCGACCGGTCGCGCCGCGGCGCGCCCAGCGTCAGCGACGCATGACGAGGTCGTCCGCCCTGCCCGGACCAGGGACGGCCTTCATCTCGCGGCCTTCGACGCGCCCGCCGCAGGCACTGCACACGAGGACGGACTCGGCAGCCGAACCACAGGCCTTGTGGAAGACCTCGATGGGCGGACCGGACGGCGCCGCGTAGCGGTCGCCCCACTGGCGCATCGTGGTGAGCACAGGCCAGAGGTCGCGGCCCTTCGGCGTGAGCCGATAGTCGAACCTGGGCGGGTGCTCCGAGTAGGGCACACGCACCAGCACGCCCGCGTCGACCAACTTGGTCAACCGTTGCTGGAGGATGTTCCTCGAGATGCCGAGGCGCTTCGAGAAGTCGTCGAAGCGCGTGACTCCGAGGAACGCGTCCCGGACGATGAGCATGCTCCACCACTCGCCCACCACCTCGAGGCACTGGGCGACCGAGCAGTCCATGTCGGCGAAGCTCTTCCGTTCCACGAATCCCAGCCTAGTGAGTTGCGTTATGCAATGCAATACCTTACGATCAGTTGCATGGTGAAACTCAGTGCGCGGCACGCATTCCCTGCCTCCGCGGGTCTCCCGCGGCGCGGGCCCGATGAGGGACGGGGACCCAAAGGCCCCTCGAGGGTGGTCGGCGACGACCCCCCGGCGGGACGAGGGGCCCCGAGATCTGCACGGCGATGGGTCTTCGTCGTCACCGCACTCGGCGCCTTCATGGCATCCCTCGACCTGTCGATCGTCAACGTGGCGTTTCCCGCCCTCGAGCACTCCTTCCCGCACGACCCGCGTCCGACCCTCGCGTGGGTGATCACCGGCTACAGCATCGTCTTCGGCTCGTTGCTGGTGATCTCCGGACGGACCGCGGACCGGCACGGCAGCAGGAAGGTCTTCTTCGCCGGACTCGCCGTTTTCTCGGCGGGCTCGGCGCTCTGCGCAGCCGCACCGTCGGTCCCGCTGCTCATCGCCGGCCGGCTGGTCCAGGGTGCGGGAGCGGCCGCGCTCCTCCCCTCGTCGCTCAGCCTGCTGCTGGCTGCGTACCCCGGTGAGCTCCGCTCGCAGGTCGTCGCGCTCTGGAGCGGCATCGGCGCGCTCGCCGTGGCAACCGGACCGTCCCTCGGCGCGGCGCTGATCTCCGGCTTCGGATGGCGCGCCGCCTTCATCGTCAATCTGCCGGTCGCCGTCGTCGCAGGTCTGATCGGGCGGCGCGTGCTGTCGGGTGCCCCGGTGTCGGCGGCACCGACGGCAGCGGCGAAGCCCGACTACACGGGCGTCGCTCTCCTCGGTCTCTCTCTCGCTTCGGTCGTCCTCGGTATCTCGGAGGGTTCGACCTGGGGCTGGACGAGCCCTGCGGTGCTGGGGTCGTTCGTGGCCGCCACCGGGCTCGGTGCCGTCTTTCTCGTCCGGTCGGCGCGCCACCGTGAGCCGGTCCTCGATCTCACCCTGTTCCGATCCCGCTCCTTCGCGGTCGCCAACGCGGCCACCTTCGTCTACGCGGTGGGCTTCTTCGCCATGCTGCTCGGCAACATCCTCTTCCTCACCAGTGTGTGGGGCTACTCGATCCTGCTCGCGGGTCTCGCGGTGACGCCGGGGCCGCTGGTCGTCGCCGCAGTCGCGGGACCTGCCGGCAAGTTGGCCACACGGGTGGGGTTCCGGAGCGTGTTGCTCGTCGGCTTCGCCATCTTCGCCTCCGGACTCGCGTGGTACGCGACACGGGTCGGGGTGCGCCCCGACTACCTCGGCGTCTGGCTGCCCGGCACCCTGATCGCCGGATTGGGGATCGGGCTCACCTTCCCGGTCCTCGGCGCAGCCGCCGTCTCGAGCCTCCATCCCGAGCGATTCGCGGTGGGCAGCGCGGTGAACCAGACCGCCCGGCAGGTCGGGGGGGCCGTCGGCGTCGCCCTCCTCGTCGTGGTCCTCGGCACGCCGAGCGGTCCACTCGCCTCGGTCGATGCCTTCCACCATCTCTGGTGGTTCGCAGCGGCGACCGCCGCGACGTCCGGCGCGGTCTCCTTCCTCCTCGGGCCGCTCGCGGCACGGCGCCGCGTACCAGAGGACGCTTCCTTGACCGCCTCGACCGTCTTGACCGCCTCGACCGCCTCGACCGTCGCGACCGTCGGTCCGAGGGTGCCCGTTCCGGTTCCCGTCGCCGAAGGGATCTGCGCACCGTGAAAGAGCTCGCGCGCGAGCCCGAGGAGCACCGCGCGGCGCACGGGCACCGGCATTCGAAGACCGTCACCTGGTTCGACCCGGACACGACCGCCCGGGCCGGCGCGGAACGGAACGGTGCCGATTTCCTCGACGCGCTGCGCGACGGTCTCGTACCCCCGCCGCCGATCGCCTCCTTGCTCGGCTTCCGTATCGCAGAGGTGGAGCACGGCCGGGTCGTCGTTCGCTGCACGCCGGACGAGACGACCTACAACCCGATCGGCACGGTCCACGGCGGACTGGTGTGCACGCTCGCCGACACCGCGATCGCCTGCGCAGTGCACTCCACCTTGCCGAAGGACACCGGTTACACGTCGGTGGATCTCGCGGTCAGCTACCTCCGTCCGGTGACCCGCGACAGCGGTGTTCTCACCACGGTTGGAACCGTCACCAAGCCGGGACGCCGTGTGGCGTTCGCCAGAGCAGAGATCACCGATGCGGCGGGCCGGACCGTCGCCACGGCGACCGGATGCTGTCTCGTGTTCCAGCGCGGCGAACGCTGAGCCGCCGGCGCGACAGGGTCACCGATCGGCACGCGACCGCGCGCGGAGCGGTTGCAGGCGACGCGCCCGTTCACCACAGGCCGACGACCCGGTTCTGGACGTGCTAGGCGGCAGGGAGGGTGAGGACGTTCGACGGGACCCCCGACAGCAGCTGCCCCCTCCGCGGCCGGGGCCATGCTGCGAACATCTCGTCGAAGTCGACCTCGGTGGAGCCCGGGTCTGCGACACCGAGCACCTCGGCGAGTGTCAGCCCCTGCTCGAGTGCCCGGAAGAGCGTGGCGATCGACGCCAGCGAGAACCCCTCTCCCTGCAGCCGGAGGATGGCCCGCAGCCGTTCGAGGTGGCCGGCGCCGTAGACGCCGGTGCGGCCCGTCAGTCGCGGTCGTGCCAGCAGGCCCTGGGTCTGGAAGGCGCGCACGTTCCGCCCGGTCGTGCCGCCCAGTCGCGCCAGCTCGTCGAGGGTGAACCTCTCCACGGGGTTGATCATAACAGAACTATATGTTACATGTAATAGTGAAGCGATCTCGGGAGGTTCCGAACATGCCACTCGACCTCGACGTGGTCGGCACGACGTCCGAACCGGTCGAACGGAGCTGGACCTCGACCGACTGCCTGATCTATGCGCTCGGCGTCGGCGCCGGTGCCCTCGACCCGGTCGGCTTCGAGCTGGAGTTCACCACCGAGAACTCCGCCGACATCTCCCAGAAGGTGCTTCCGACCTTCGCGACTGTGGTCGGTGCCGGCAGAGGGACGCGAACCGCGCTCGGCAGCTTCGATCCGGCGATGCTCGTGCATGCCGAGCAATCGGTGGAGCTCCATCGCGCGCTGCCCACCGAAGCGACCATCAGCACCACCTCGACCGTCGCCGCGATCTTCGACAAGGGCTCGGGGGCGCTCATCCGTCTGGAGGCCGCGTCGGTCGAGGTCGGTTCGGGCGCACCACTGTTCTCGACGACCGCCGGCCTCTTCCTCCGCGGCGAAGGAGGCTTCGGGGGCGAGCGGGGACCATCGGCATCGAAGAACCCCCTCCCGTCCCGAACGCCCGACGAGACGGTCACCTACACGACGCGGCGGGACCAGGCCCTGCTCTATCGCTTGTCGGGCGACCGGAACCCGTTGCACTCCGACCCCACCTTCGCCAAGCGGGCGGGCTTCGACACCCCGATCCTGCACGGCCTCTGCACCTACGGCTTCGCAGGGCGTGCCCTGTTGCATGCGCTGTGCGGGTCGGAGCCGGCGCGCTTGCGCTCCATGAGCGGGCGGTTCTCGCGGCCGACCTTTGCGGGCGACACGCTGACCACCTCGATCTGGGCGGACGGTGTGACGGCTCGCTTCAAGACGGAGAACCAGCGAGGCGAGACCGTGCTCGGCGCCGGGACCTGCGCGCTCTCCTGAGACCGCGACGGCCTGGTCGGGCCGTGCCGCCGTGCCGCCGGTACCCCGGGGCCTGCATCGGATAGCCTCCGCCCACCTGGGATCGGACGCCACGATCGGAGGAGGGGAGATCGTGCAACGGCACTTTCGCGCACGGAGGTTCGCGGTCGGCGCGATCCGTGTCGCCGGCACCGCGTGCCTGGTGGTGCTCGGCGCCGCCCTCGCTGCGACCTTCACTGCACTGGCCGGGTCCCTCGCTGCGGCTGCACACGTGACCGTCCATCCGACGACACTCCCCGCAGGGTCGAGCGACGTCGAGCTCACCTTCCGAGTGCCCAACGAGCGCAACAACGCCAACAGCGTCGCGCTCCAGGTCTTCTTCCCCTCGAACCTCCCGTTGCTCACGGTGGATGTGCAGCCGGTTTCGGGGTGGCGTGCGGCCGTCGACACCCGCAACCTCCCCGCACCCGTCCAGACCGATGACGGGTCCGTCAGCGAGGTGGTCTCGGACGTCACCTGGACCGCGACCAGCGGCGGCCTCGCACCGGGCCAGTACCAGGACTTCACCGTCGCGGTCGGCACCGTGCCCGACCATGCCGGCCAGTTGGCGTTCAAGGCGCTCCAGACCTATTCGTCCGGCGAGATCGTCCGATGGATCGAAGTGCCGAGTGCCGGTCAGCCCGCGCCGGACTATCCCGCCCCGGTGGTGACGCTCACCCCGCCCGCCGCGAGCCCCACAGCCGGCTCCACCACGGTCGGTTCCACCGCCACATCCTCCGGGGCCGGCTCGGCGCAGGTGCTGGCCATCGTCGCGGTCGTGCTGTCGGCACTCAGCCTGGCGGGTGTGGGCTGGCTGGTGCTCCGCGAACGGAGGCGCACGTGATACTCGCCCCGTCCGGTGCGTCGAGGCCATCCCGAATGACGGGCGCGATGCGGATGCAGACGCGGGTGCGGACACGGACGGGCACGCGGATGGGATGCTCCCTCGCCGGCGCGTTCGTCGCGATCGCGGCGCTCGCGACGGCGTGCGGGTCATCAAGTGGCCAGGCTTCCTCGACGTCCACGACGAGGGTCCCCCTCCCCGCGGGTGCGACACCGTCGTCCATTTCGAAGATGGTGTGCAGCGACGATGCGCAGAAGTCGATCAACAAGACGCTCGGGGTCACGGCTGTGGTCGAGACGCCGAGCTGGAACGACCACCTCTACTCCTGCAAGTGGACCTATCCGAACGGCTCCTTCACACTGTCGGTCAAGGAGCTCTCGAGCTGGCAGCAGACCTACTCCTACTACGACACGCTCGGATCGACCCTCGGGCGGACGAGCACCGCCAACGGGCTCGGCCAGGGGGCGTTCGTCACCCGCGACGGGTCGATCGTCGTCCGCAAGGACTGGAAGGTCCTCCTCGTCGACATCGCAGGTCTCCCACCCGAATTCGGCACGCCGCCGACCACCGCGGCGGACAACGCGTTCACCGTGGCCGACCTGATCTTGGGCTGCTGGTCAGGAGACTGAATGGCCGCTGGGTGGCCGGTTCGGGAGTCGACTCGGGAGCCTGCTTGACCGAGGCGATCCTTCGCAACCGGCGCCGGCGGTGGGCCCGCGTGCCATTCGCCACTGGGGCAGTGGTCGTGGGCATCCTCGCCTGGTCGGGGATCGCAGGAGCCCACGCGCAGCTCGACTCCACCGACCCGAGCCAGTCGGCCGTCCTCCTGACACCGCCGCGCCAGGTGGTGTTGCACTTCGACCAGCCGGTCGAGATCAACTTCGGTTCGGTGCGCGTGTTCGGGCCGAGCGGCAAGCGGGTCGACCAGGGTGGCACCCACCATCCCACCGGCCAGTCGGACGCGGTCGCGATCCCACTCCCCTCCGGCCTGCCCGACGGGACCTACGTCGTCGCATGGCGGGTGATCTCCGCTGACTCCCACCCCGTGCACGGCGCGTTCCTCTTCAGTGTGGGATCGGCTGCCGGGTCGAAGAGCGCGCGCTCGCTGGAGACCGCGCTCGGCAGTGCGACGGGCAGCACCACGGTGGGCGTCGTGTACGGCGTCATCCGCTTCGCCGTCTTCGCCTCGATGTTGGCGTTGATCGGCACTGCGGCGCTCGTCGCGCTCGTGTGGCCGGCCGGTGCGAAGGCCCGACGGATCCGGCGGATCCTGTGGCGGTCGTGGGGGACCCTGCTCGTGGTCAGCCTCGCGGCGATCGCGGTGCAGGGTGTGTACGCCGCCAGCCTCCCGCTCTCCCATGTCTTCAGTCCCAGCCTCTTCGACGAGGTCCTCCACACCCGTTTCGGTGAGGTCACCGGGCTCCGGGTCGTCCTGCTCGTCGTCCTCGTCCCGGTGTTGTTCGGTATCGGTGGATGGCCGTCCACGCGCGACGCGACCGACCGGCAGCGGGCGCGGTGGTGGATCGCGCCGGGAGCCGTCCTCTTCCTGTTGGTGCTCTCGACGCCCGGCCTGTCCGGGCACGCCTCGACGACCGGCAACGCGACGGCCGGCATGGCACTCGACCTCGGACATCTCGCTGCCGCCTCATTCTGGCTGGGTGGTCTCGTCGTCCTCGCCGCGATCCTCCTTCCCGGAATGCCCGCCGAGGAGCGACCACCGCAACCCATGACGGTCGCGCGGCGGTTCTCGCCCTACGCGGTCGGTGCGGTCGCGGTGGTGGTCACGACCGGCGTGCTCCAGTCGGTGCGACAGGTGGGGAGCATCTATGCACTGCTGCACACGGCGTACGGCCTCACCCTGGTGGCCAAGGTTTCGCTGGTCGCCGTCATGATCGCAGTGGGCGCGGTGAGCCGCAGACTCGTCGTCGGGAGGTGGACCTTCGGCCCCCGTCGCCGGCCCCGGCCTTCGGGCGAGGCCGGCGAACGCGGAGCGTCCGCACCGGCCGCTGTGCGCTCCGGGCCACCCGGCGAGTGGAGCGTCGACGGATCTGCCGTTCCGGCAGTTTCCGTGGCCACCCGTCAGAAGACGCTGACCGCGCCGGCGGAGGGTTCGCCACCACGCAGACGGATCGGAGGGCTTTCGCGATCGGTGTTCGCCGAGCTCGTCGTCGCGGCCGCCGTGCTTGCGGTCACCTCGCTGCTGGTCAACGCCGTTCCTGCCGGTCAGGCGGCGGCACAGCCCTTCTCCCAGAGCTTCAATGTGCTCGGGGATCAGATCAACGCCATCATCGACCCGGCTCGCGTGGGCTCGACCAACCAATTCCACTTCTACGTGCTCGGGAGCCTCGGTCAGCCGGTGGCCGTTCCCGAGCTCGACGTGGCGATGAGCCTGCCCGGCGAGGGCATCGGTCCGATCACGGTGCCTGTCGTCGTCGTGGGTCCCGGTCACTACCAGGCATCACACGTCGACATCCCGCTCGCGGGCAGCTGGACCGTCAAGCTCACCGTCCGCACGTCGGCGATCGACGAGCAGGAGGTGTTCGCGACGGTGCCGGTCCACTGACACCGTGGCGCACGCCCGCAGCCTGGCGCAGCGTCGTCGCCGGCGAACTCAAGTCCGGCTCGGCAGTCTCCCCAATGTGCTCAGCCTCTCGTGTGGCCGGCAGCACTCCGTCGGCGCGGCCGGCAGCACTCCGTCGGCGCGGCCGGTAGCACTCCGTCGGCGCGGCCGGCAGCACTCCGTCGGCGCGGCCGGCAGCACTCCGTCGGCGCGGCCGGCAGCACTCCGTCGGCGCGGTCAGTGGTGTTTGCGGACCGGCTTCACCTTCCAGACGAAACGGGTGCTCGCCGAGTCGTAGCTGTCGCCGGCCGTCACCGTCACCTTCGTGCGCTCCTTGACGACGGGTGTCCCGGAGATCAGCCCGCTGGCTGAATTGATCGACAGCCCTGCGGGCAGACCTGACGCGCGGAAGGTGAGCGTCCGTCCGGAGCTGTCGGAGGCGCTGATCGGCACGCTCACCGCGCCGGTACCCAGCCCTGTCGTCTGGTTGCCCGGATTCGCGATCGTCACCGGCGCCCAGCACGACGTCGGCGGGGAGAAGATGGGCGCGGTCGTCACCGGGAGTCCCGACGAAGGATTGACGACGATCGTCGGGTTGGACGGGTCGGTGGGAGAGTTCCCGCGGGTCCAGGTGCTCTCGCAGCTGAGCAGCGCCTTGCGCTCGGGCTGGACGAGCGAGGAGGCGTCACCACCGGCCCACATGTCGAACCGGTAGCGGTGGAGGGTGTTCCACGTCGTGTCGCATTGCGAGCACTCGTCTTCGTGGATGAAGTACCGCTGCATGTAGGGCACGTAGATGATCGCGCACCATGGCAGTTCGGCCACATCGGTCGCGAACGTGATCGGATCTGCATAGGTGCCGGTGCCGCCCGCCTGCGAGTGGAGACAGGGGTGGGCGATGATCCGCCCGGGCGGCGAATTGTCCACGTAGCCGTAGAGGGTCATGAACGCCGTGACGTTCGAGGTGGTCAGCGGGGACGCCGCTGCGGAACCGGTCGACGACGCCGTCGCCGCGGCCGCAGGACCGGCCGCGGCCACACCGACGCCCGCACCGAGGACGAGCGAAATGGCAATCCAGATGGCCGCCATGCCCTGGCTTCCGGCGGCGCGGGATCGGACCCGGGGGTTGGCCGATGTACCGACACGTGGCGCACGCTCGGGCTCCCCACGCCCTTGGGCACGGGTCCCGCGCCCCACTGCACGCGCTCCGGTTCGCACACGCATCGCCATCGCTGGAACCCCCTTGTCTCGCCGTCCGAAATGGTACCCAGCCGCCTTCCCCCTGCGCCCCCTGCGCCCGGCCGTCCGAACCGGTGCACGGTTCCGCCGGCGGGGACTGCCCGACCGTAGGCTCCTGACGATGACCGGCGGCCCGATGATCGCGATCACCGACTGGGCGACCGCCTCTGCGCTCGCGACGGCGGCGGGGACCCTCGTACTTGCGCTGGCAACCTTCGCGTCGGTGCGTTCCGCCAATCGGGCGGCCCGGGTGGCCGAGCGCTCACTACGAGTCAATCTCCGACCCGTCCTCACCCAGTCACGACTCGAGGACCCGCCCCAGCGCATCATGTTCGGTGACCGGCACTGGGTGGCCGTCGAGGGCGGTCATGCGGCCGTCGAGCTCGAGGGCGACACCATCTACCTCGCCATGCCGCTGCGCAACCTCGGCAACGGGATGGCGGTGATCGAGGCTTGGCTTCCGCTCGCCGGGCAGCTCGTCGGGGATTTCGACTGGCGCCCCGAGGCACAGTTCCGGCAACAGGCTCGGGCCCTGTGGGTCCCGCCGGGCGACGTCGGCTTCTGGCAGGGTGCGCTGCGCGATCCGTCCGAGCCGGTGTACCCGCCGATCTACGAGGCGGTACACGACGGGGCGCTCACCGTCGATTTGCTCTACCGCGACCACGAGGGGGGCCAGCGCATCATGAGCAGGTTCACCATGGTCCGGCGGGACGACTCCGGCGCAGACGAGCTCGACCATGCGGGCTGGTGGGTCAACATCTCCCGCCATCGGGACGTCGACTTCTCCTGAGGGTTCGAGACCCCCACGACGCAGACAGGATCGGGACGGTCGCGGCGACCGGTCGACGACACCGGCCGGTGCCCGACAGTGCTGGCACCAGCTAGCCAGTAGGGACCGGCGGGTCCGGTGGCGACGCCGCGGAACCCGTCCTCCGGGGCGCTCATCAGCCCCACCGCGTTCCCATCGGGATCCTCCACGACTGCGAACCTCGAACCCCAGAACGCGTCGTAGGGCGCCTGCTGGCCCCGATGACCCGCGCGGACCATGCGGTCATAGACGGCGTCCACCGCGTCGCGGGTCGGAAGTCCGAAGCCGAGCACACCCATGCCACCGCCCGCTCCGCCGCCCGAACGCCAGCCTCGGTTCCAGGTCCGAGCGAACGCGACGCTGTCGATCTCGAGTGTCAGGCCGCTCTCGTGGGTCGCGGAGCGATGATGCGGCTGCCAGGCCGGAGCGGTGTCGGAAAAGGTGAGGCCGAGCAGCCGGTAGAAGGCGACCGACCGCTCCATGTCCTCGACGATGAGATTGAACTGGTTGAGCACGGGCCGCTGTTCGGTCATTTCCCACCTCCGCGTCGCTTACTGGTGGGCCGGTCGATCACACCTCGCCGGCACCTCGGGCGCCGGTCGGCACACTGCGACGCCGGCACCGCACATCAATCGTAGGGAGCGCCAGTCGGCGACGACACAACCGGCGACGACACAACCGGCGAAGCCCGGCTCGCCCGGACGAGCAGCGCGAAACCCGACGCGGCATCCGGCGCCGGACGCCGGCCGGCACAGCTGGCACCGGCGGAAGGCGGATCAGCCCTGGGACTCGGGACGCATCGTCGGGAATAGGATCACGTCCCTGATGGTCTCGACCTCGGCCAGGATCATGATCAGCCGGTCGATGCCGAGCCCGATGCCGGCGGTGGGCGGCAGGCCGTACTCCAGCGCCCGCACGAATGCCTGGTCTGCAGGGTGGGCATCGAGGTCGCCACGCGCCTCGGCCTCGGCCTCTTTGGCGAAGCGCTCGCGCTGCTCCTCGGGGACGTTCAGCTCGCTGTAGCCGTTGGCTAGCTCCTTGCCGTCGATGCACAGCTCGAAGCGGTCGGTCAACGTCTGGTCGCCGCTCCGATGCCGGGCGAGCGGCGAGACCTCGGTCGGGAAACCGCAGAGGAGCACCGGATCGGTGATCTCGGGCAGGATCAGCGCGTCGTAGAGCTCGAAGATCAGCTTTCCGGATCCCCATTCGGGTTGGAACTCGACGCCTTTCTCCTTGCACACCTCACGCACGTCGTCGACCGGATCGCCCGGATGGAGGCGGCGGCCCACCACCACCTCGACCCGGTCGAGCAACTCGATTCGGGGCCACGGGGGCGAGAGGTCGACGGTGGCACCGCCGCTCGTCGCGAAGGTGAGGCGTCCGGCGGCGGACCGTGCCGCCTCCACCACCAACCGCTCCACGAGGTCCATCCCGTCGGTGAAGTCGCCGAACGCTCGGTAGGCCTCGAGCGTCGTGAACTCCGGGCTGTGCCGTGGGCTGATCCCCTCGTTCCGAAAGTTCCGCGCGATCTCGAACACCCGCTCGAAGCCGCCCACCACCAAGCGCTTCAGGTACAGCTCCGGCGCGATCCGCAGGCTGAGGTCGATATCGAGCGCGTTGGCGTGGGTCCGGAACGGCCGCGCCAGCCCGCCGCCGGCAAGCGACTGGAGGATGGGCGTCTCGACCTCGACGTAGCCCTCGGACACCAGTTGCTCGCGGATCGCCGCGATGGCGCGGAAACGCACCTCGAAGACCCGCCGGGAGTCCGGATTGGCGAGGAGGTCGACCTCGCGCTGTCGATAACGGGTGTCCGTCTCAGTGAGGCCGTGCCACTTGTCCGGAAGGGGTCGCAGCGCCTTCGACAGCATCCACAGACCGCTGACGTCGATCGAGAGCTCCCCGCGCCTGCTGGTCACGACCTCCCCCTCGGCGCCGACCCAGTCCCCGAGGTCGCACGATTCGAGGACCGCCGTGGCCTCCTCGGCGAGAGACGCTGCCTGCATGAGCAGCTGCACCGAACCGGTGGCGTCCTGCAGGGTCGCAAACGAGAGCTTGCCGTGGCCGCGGATGCTGGTGAGGCGGCCCGCCACCCGTACCCGGGTACCCGTACGCACGTCGGGATCGAGGCCGCCATGGGCGGCGTGCAGCTCGGACGCGGACGCGGTCCGGTCGAAACGGGACGGGTAGGGGTCGATGCCCTGCTCGGCCAATACGTCTCGCTTGCGTCGGCGCTCGGCCGCGAGCGCTTCGAGGGTGCCGCTCAGGTCGGAGTCAGAGCTTCCGGACTCGTCCTCCGGCGCGTCGCCGGACACATCGCCGGACACATCGCCGGACACATCGCCGGACACATCGCCGGAGGCATCGGCACCACTGGCTCGGTCAGCAGCGCCCCGGTCGAGTGCGGCGTCCCTGCTCGGTTCCGACTGCGGTGTCACGGTCGCGGCTGCTTCCTCGGGTGTGCTCGGGGTCCCGGCGTCCCACCTCGTGGTCCGGGCCGACGGGCTGCCATCTTATGCAGGGCCTCGGGCGCAGAGAGCCGGTCGGAGGCTCGGCCGCCGGCGCCGAACGACCCAAACGACCGGAGATCGGGCGCCGATTCGGACCGCGGCGTTCAGAAGAGCGCGAAGCGCACGAAGGACACGAACCCGAAACCGAGGCACCAGACGACGAACGGCATCAGCGTGCGCGTCCGGTACCACCGCGTGAGGAAGACCACCGCGAAGAGCGACGTGGCCGCGGTCGCAAGCGTGCCCGCGATCAGCTCGGGCCGGATGTCGTGGCCGAGCGGGCCGAGTGCGTCGGGCAGCTTGAGCGCCCCGGCGGCGAAGATCACCGGCGTCGACAACAGGAACGAGAACCGCATCGCGTTCTCGCGGTCGAGGCCACGGAACATCCCGCCCACCATGGTGATGCCCTCTCGGCTGATGCCTGCCAGCAGGGCGAGCGCCTGCGACACTCCGATCACTGCAGTGCTCGCCACGCCGATGCGGCTCAAGCGGTGAACCGCGTCGTCATCGATGGGCACGATGTGCTCGTCCCGGAACCGGCGCGTCGAGGTGGAAGGAGGCGTCCCTGCAGCTGTCGCGACGGCGGACCCGGCAGCAGTCGCCGCCGGCGCCGCCGCAGCCGGTACCGGTGCTCCGCTCTCGATCCGGCGTCGGTTGATCTCGCCCGCGAGCAGGATGAGCCCGTTCACCATGAGGAACACGGCCGCGGCGGCCGGCTTCGCGAACAGGACGCGGAACTGGTGCTCGAAGACGAGCCCGAGGATACCGACGGGAACCGTCGCGATGACGATCAGCCATGCCAGCCGTTCGTGGTCGTTGAGCCGGCGCCGGTGGGGGATGGCAGTGAAGAACCCGGTGATCAACCGGATCCACTCCCGCAGGTAGAAGGCGAGGAGGACCACCGCGGTGCCGATGTGGAGCCCCACGATGAACGCGAGATAGGGGCTTTCGGGTTGCGACTCCTGCTTGACCAGCTCGGCCCAGTTGCCGCCGATCCACGAAGGAATGAGGACAGTGTGGCCGAGGCTCGAGATGGGGAGCAGCTCTGTGAGTCCCTGGATCAGGCCGATCACGATGGCCTGGAGGAGGTTGATCTGGTACACGGCCGCCTCGAGCAGGCCGGACGTCGTCATGTGCATGGCGGTTCCCTCAACGCACGGTCCCAGCACTCGCGGCGCCACCCTGGACCGCTGCCGAGACGAACGCCTGCTCGGCCTTCTGGAAGACCGTGTTGGTCTGCACGGCGGCGCCGGCGGCCGCTCCGACGGAGAGCACCGACAGGAGGCCGGCGAGGAGCCCGACGGCGACACGGAACCGGGGTGGCCGGCGGAGCAGCGACTCGACGCGCCGCACGAGAACCGAACCGTCGACGTGGAAGCGCAGCTCGGCACGGCTCGTGACCGGTGTGCAGCGGGCCGCGACCCGGGCAATGGTCGCCGCGACCAGGCGGCGTTCGCCGACCGACCGGGCGGCGCGTTCGTCCGCCCATCGCTCGGTGGCGAGCCCGACCGCTGCGGGAAGGCGCCCCAACAGCGGATCGATCGCGGCGCACACCGCGGCGCCCGTCGCGTGCAGGTCGTGGCGCCCGTCGAGATGTGCCTGCTCATCCGCGACGACCACCCGGCGCTCGGCGGGCGTGAGGGAGGCGAGCAGCGAGTCGGTGGTGACGATGCGCCCCGGCCAGCCCGGGAGCGCGAAGGCCGCAGGTCGGTCGTCCTCCAGGACGACGAGCGGTCCGCTCGCGCCCCGCGCGGTCCGCCACGCGGCGAGGAGCGGCCGGCCTCGCCGCCAGGTCGCCCAGGCGAAGAGGGTCGCCTGTACGCCGAGGATCGCGGCAGCGACCATCCAGGAGTCCGGACCCGCCGGCTCACCTGCCGCGCAACGCGCTCGGCGCCCAGTGCCCGAGGCTGGCGATCGGATGCCACTGGCCGATCGCGGTCGACAGCACCAGCGCCGGCAGGGCCACCGTCGAGGCGGCGAGGAGACAGCCGCCGGCCGAGAGCAGCCACGTGGCGGTCCGTGGTTCGAGGCGCCGTGCGACCACAGGCGCCACGAGGGAGAACCCCGCGCTCGACAGCAACGGAACCCACAGCCAGACGACGAGGGTGGGCGTCACCGACGGTCACCCCCGGTCCCGCCACCTATCGCGCGGCGCAACGCGCGCAGCGTCGGCCCGTCGAGTCCCGCGACGAAGTGGCTGAGCACGCCGGCCGAGTCGGCCTCGTCGTCGAGCAGCGCCCGCATCCGCTGTGCGGCGATGCCTGCCTGGTCGAGGACCGGACGGTAGACGTACCCGCGGCCTTCGAGCTCGCGGTCGACCGCACCCTTCTCGTGCAGGCGGGTGAGGATGGTGTTGACGGTGGTATGCGCCAGATCTCCGGGAAGCTGGCGACGCACCTCCTGTGCGGAGAGCGCCGCGTCGGAGGCCCAGAGGATTGCCAGGATCTCCGCCTCGAGGGAGCCGGGGGCGCGGCGAGCGATCATCGGCGTACGTTCGGTCGGCGAGAGACCTGCCGGATCGGCACAGCGGAAACCTACTACATCGATGTCGTAGTAATCGGCGCATGGGGTGGGCACCCATGCAGCCCGGGTTGGTCCGTCCATCGGAGGGCAACGCGCTTGTGACCTGCTCCGGTCCCCTGGTGCGGAGAGCCGACGGAGTGCGGGCCGTGGGTGGATGGGGCGAGGGGCGTGCGTCGAGGGGCAGCGCGCACGGGTGGGCGGTCAGGAGTCAGGATCCTCGGGGGGGGTGAGGGTCGACGACGGTCGAAAGGTTCGGTTCGGATGACGGCCGGCTCAGACGGCGGACCGCCGCCGTGACGAGGGGGACCACGACGACAGGGCGAGGGCGAGGGCGAGGATGGGCGGTGGAGTGTCGGTGCCGCCGCTGACGTGCTCCGGGTCGAGGGCAGCACGCGTCGAGAGCGGGCGAGCTGTCCTGGGCGAGTCAGTCGAGCGCGGGACGGCGACAACCTTCCGGCACTGCCGGCAGGGGGTGTTGGTCACGGCCTCGGTGGAGAAGGCGCACCGCAGCGGGGACAGGTCGGGACGGTGGTCACGGGACCGATCATCGCTCGGTCGGCGAAAGCGATGGGGTCACCGCCACCTCGCTTTGTCCCCTACCCGCCATGAGGGCGGTCACTGCCTATCGGGGGCATACCACTCGTGCCGTTCAGCGTCACCATCGCGAGGCTTCCGGACCACCGAAGATGTTCTCTCGGTCCAAAGTGTTGGTGTCATGCTTGTCAAATGGACGGGTGCGTTTTCAAGCGAGTAATCGTTGCCCTGTTGATGGCCACTACCCTTGCTGCTTGTTCCTCGGCGTCTTCATCGCCATCGACCACTGCGACCACACCGGCCTCCGCGACCACGACGACTGCACCGCAAACGGCACCGATTGGCACGGCGGTCCATCTCGTTGACCACGCGATCGTCGGTGGCAACCCATGGGTCCAGGGCGCCACGATCAAGCTGCTGGGAGTGATCGACCCGGCCACACTCGCCGAGCCCATCCCGTCATGGATGACAGTCGCCGGTCGAGGTCGCTGGGTCGCCATGCGGCTGGAGGTGACCAATGACGGCCCGACGAGGTTTGGCAACGAGGGATCGCCCTACCAACCGACGCTCGAGTTCCAGACTGATCGAAACTTTCTGTCCTCTAAGCGGGCGGCACTTCCGCTCAACATGGTGGGTTGTCCTGCCCTTCAATATTTCCTCCTTCGGCCCGGTGCGACCACCACGGGTTGTGTGAGCATTCAGATCTCACCGGGGTCATCGGTTAGGACACTGGACGTGGTGCTGGCTTTCAGCGGACTCGGTAGCGACACCCGACCAATCGCGGAATGGACGCCGTCTTAGCCTCGATCCACCGATCAGCAGCCTGATCTGGTAGCCGCGTATCCGCGGAAAGTGCCTCCCTGCTTGGGAGAATTGTGATTGCGACGTCACGATTCTCACCAGCCAAAGGAGGCACTTCCAGTGAGCTCAGTATGGCGCGGAATCGATCGCATCGATGTGACCTTCGACGAGCCCAATCTGGTGGCCAACGCCGGACTGCTGTTGGTGGCGACGTTGGTGGTCCGTCTCGGGCTCGAACGCCTCATCGACGCTTCGGTCGATCTCTCCGGTCGAGTTGGCGGTGCCTTGCCCGGGCGCAAGGTGCTGACCCTCGTGCACGCCATGACTGCGGGCGGTTCGCACATCGACCATGCCGACATGTTGCGCTCCGGCGCCACCGGTTCGGTGCTCGGTCACCGGGTGATGGCACCCTCCACCCTCGGCACCTTCTTGCGGGCGTTCACCTTCGGGCACGTTCGCCAACTCGACCAGGTGCTCGGGGAGGCACTGCGCCGGGCGTGGGCCATGGGCGCCGGCCCAGGGTCCGGGCCCCTCGTCATCGACCTCGACTCGACCATCTGCGAGGTGTGCGGCAAGGCCAAGCACGGCGCCGGCTACGGCTACACGAAGAAGCTCGGTTATCACCCCCTGATCGCCACCCGGGCGTGGACCGGTGAGGTGCTCCACGTGCGCATGCGCAAGGGGGCGGCCAACACCCAGCGCGGGGCCAAGCGGTTCGTCGAGGAGCTGGTGGCGAGGGTGCGACGGGCCGGCGCCGACGGCGACCTGTTCATGCGGTTCGACTCGGGCTTTTGGTCGGGCGACACCATCGCCACCCTCGAGCGCCTGAAGGTCAGCTACACCATGGGCGTGGCCATGGTGAAAGCGGTGGTCACCGCCATCGGGGGCATCGACGAGTCCGCCTGGAGGCCGATCGACTACACCGATGACGGCGTGGCCGAAGTGGCCGAGTGCACCTACAAGGGACGGCGTCTCATCGTCCGCCGGACCCGGCTCGTCGGTCACCAGGCCACGCTCTGGCCCGAGTGGCGTCACTTCGCATTCCTCACCGACCTCGGTGGCTCGGCGAGAGAGGTGGACGCCTTCCACCGGGATCACGCGACGGTCGAGCTCGCCATCCGCGACCTGAAGGAGGGGGCGGGCCTCGAGCACGTGCCGTCGGGACATTTCTCCGCCAACGCGGCTTGGCTCCTCTGCGCGGCGCTCGCCCACGACCTCATCCGCTGGACGGCCATGCTCGGTGAGATCACACCCGAAGAGCAGCTCACGGTGGCCCGCACCGTCCGCACCCGATTCTTCTCCGTCCCCGGTCGCCTGGTCAGTCGTTCCGGCCGCCCGACATTGCGGGCTCCCCTCGAGTGGCCGTGGGCCGGTGCGTTCGCACGCGCCCTCCGCCTCCTGCGTGCCCTGCGGCCCGTCCCCGTGTAGCTCGACCTGCCGCGGCCGGCGCACCGCAGACGATCGAAGAACGGCGCTGACAACAACCCAAGCAGACTTCACGAAGGCTTGGTCTCGCGCGCCCCGGTCCGGGTCAAGAGTCCGTGCGCGTTCCATCCGACTCACCGCCCTCCCGCGCACTCGACTCACTGCCACACCCAGTCGTTTTTCGGTGGATCGAGGCTTAGGGGCCGCGCGGATAGGCGATTGAAAGGGACCATCCACCGGTCGCCGTGATGGCCCAACTGGGATGTCGGGTGCTACCCAAACCCGACGACCCAGTGGAGGTCCCCCACATCATGCGCGCGCTCGATCCCGAGGTGTTCGATGCCGTCTGGACTGCGGTGGAGGACCTGCTTCCGGCCCCGCCCAAGACCCATCCACTGGGTTGTCACCGACCCCGGGTCTCGGACCGGCTCTGTTTCCGAGGAATCGTGATCCGACTGGTCACCGGGTGCTCGTGGACCAGTGTCGAGGCCATCCTCGAGTTCCAGGTCTCGGACACGACCTTGCGAGCACGCCGGGACGAGTGGATCGCGGCCGGCGTGTTCGATCGCCTCCGCCACCACGCGCTCCACGCCTACGACCGCATCATCGGCCTGGACCTCTCCGACGTCGCCCTCGACGGGTCCTTGCACAAGGCTCCCTGCGGCGGCGAAGGGACCGGGAAGAACCCCACTGATCGGGCGAAACTGGGGTGGAAGTGGTCGATCGCCGCCGACGCGCGGTATCCCGATCGGGTGGGCCATCGATGGTGCCAATCGCAACGACGTGAAGCTCCTCGGGCCGACGCTGGACGACGTCGCCAGCTCCGGCCTGCTCTCCGACATCGAGACGCTGCATCTCGATCGCGGCTACGACTATCCACGGATCCGCGCCCAACTCCACGGACTCGGCCTCGATGATCTGAACATCCAACGCCACCACGCGTCGGGCACCGACTCGACGGTGAAACAACCCCTCCGACTCGGGCTTCGCTGGGTCGTCGAGGGAACCAACTCGTGGCTGAGCAACTACGGCCAGCTCCGCCGCAACACCGACCGGAAGAACCGACACCGTCATGCACAGCTCTGCCTTGTCACGGCCCTGCTGATCACGGCGAAGCTGATCGACTGGCGCAACCGCTGGAGTCCCGGGTCACGCCCTATCCGCTGAGCCCCTTAGCCTCGATCCACCGATCAGCAGCCTGATCTGGTAGCCGCGTATCCGCGGAAAGTGCCTCCCTGCTTGGGAGAATTGTGATTGCGACGTCACGATTCTCACCAGCCAAAGGAGGCACTTCCAGTGAGCTCAGTATGGCGCGGAATCGATCGCATCGATGTGACCTTCGACGAGCCCAATCTGGTGGCCAACGCCGGACTGCTGTTGGTGGCGACGTTGGTGGTCCGTCTCGGGCTCGAACGCCTCATCGACGCTTCGGTCGATCTCTCCGGTCGAGTTGGCGGTGCCTTGCCCGGGCGCAAGGTGCTGACCCTCGTGCACGCCATGACTGCGGGCGGTTCGCACATCGACCATGCCGACATGTTGCGCTCCGGCGCCACCGGTTCGGTGCTCGGTCACCGGGTGATGGCACCCTCCACCCTCGGCACCTTCTTGCGGGCGTTCACCTTCGGGCACGTTCGCCAACTCGACCAGGTGCTCGGGGAGGCACTGCGCCGGGGGTGGGCCATGGGCGCCGGCCCAGGGTCCGGGCCCCTCGTCATCGACCTCGACTCGACCATCTGCGAGGTGTGCGGCAAGGCCAAGCACGGCGCCGGCTACGGCTACACGAAGAAGCTCGGTTATCACCCCCTGATCGCCACCCGGGCGTGGACCGGTGAGGTGCTCCACGTGCGCATGCGCAAGGGGGCGGCCAACACCCAGCGCGGGGCCAAGCGGTTCGTCGAGGAGCTGGTGGCGAGGGTGCGACGGGCCGGCGCCGACGGCGACCTGTTCATGCGGTTCGACTCGGGCTTTTGGTCGGGCGACACCATCGCCACCCTCGAGCGCCTGAAGGTCAGCTACACCATGGGCGTGGCCATGGTGAAAGCGGTGGTCACCGCCATCGGGGGCATCGACGAGTCCGCCTGGAGGCCGATCGACTACACCGATGACGGCGTGGCCGAAGTGGCCGAGTGCACCTACAAGGGACGGCGTCTCATCGTCCGCCGGACCCGGCTCGTCGGTCACCAGGCCACGCTCTGGCCCGAGTGGCGTCACTTCGCATTCCTCACCGACCTCGGTGGCTCGGCGAGAGAGGTGGACGCCTTCCACCGGGATCACGCGACGGTCGAGCTCGCCATCCGCGACCTGAAGGAGGGGGCGGGCCTCGAGCACGTGCCGTCGGGACATTTCTCCGCCAACGCGGCTTGGCTCCTCTGCGCGGCGCTCGCCCACGACCTCATCCGCTGGACGGCCATGCTCGGTGAGATCACACCCGAAGAGCAGCTCACGGTGGCCCGCACCGTCCGCACCCGATTCTTCTCCGTCCCCGGTCGCCTGGTCAGTCGTTCCGGCCGCCCGACATTGCGGGCTCCCCTCGAGTGGCCGTGGGCCGGTGCGTTCGCACGCGCCCTCCGCCTCCTGCGTGCCCTGCGGCCCGTCCCCGTGTAGCTCGACCTGCCGCGGCCGGCGCACCGCAGACGATCGAAGAACGGCGCTGACAACAACCCAAGCAGACTTCACGAAGGCTTGGTCTCGCGCGCGCCCGGTCCGGGTCAAGAGCTCCGTGCGCGTTCCATCCGACTCACCGCCCTCCCGCGCACTTCACTCACCGCCACACCCAGTCGTTTTTCGGTGGATCGAGGCTTAGACGGTAACCTTCGCGAGACGCCACACGCTGACATGCGAGGGGCTATCACCAGTGAAGGGCGAGCGGTCCCACCACGCCCATCGATACTCCAGCGTCATGCCTGCGATCCGAGCCATCAGGTCCAACTCAGCCGGCCAGACATATCGGAACGGTGCCGTGAATTCGCTGAAGCTGCCATCGGGTCGCCGGTTGAAGTGCCGAGACCGGGAGATCTGCTTGTGCGTGCAGTCGATGAATTCGTCAATGCCGACGTAGTCCTCCGTCAGTGCGAAGGGGACACCGGAGTTGCCCGGCGGTAACCGGCGAAAACGGGGCACATAGTTTTCAATAACGAAGCGGCCACTGGGGGCAAGGTGACGGGCAGCATTTTCGAAGCAAGCGACTTGTTCGTCCTGCGACGTCAGGTTTGTAATCGTGTTGAAGACTAGATATACGAGGGAGAACTCGCCCTCCACGAATGTCACGGCCATGTCCCCTTCGACGGTCGTGATATCGCTCGCTTCGGGCTTCGACCGCAGCACGGCGAGCATGTCAGCGGACAACTCGATCCCGGCGACGCGAACACCCCGGGCAGCTAAAGGGACGGCGACCCGGCCAGTACCTATGGCGAATTCCATCGCTGCTCCGCCGCCGGTCAACTCGACGAGGCAGTCGACCGTCGGTTCAATGACGCCGTCAGCGAACATTCCCGTCCCAGGTTGGTCGTAGGTTCTCGCGATCTCGCCAACGAATCGGTTTTCAGGCACGGTCCAGCTTGGCCCTTGCCTGAGTCGGCTTGCAACGCCCTCTGCTCCCGTATGAGTGCCGGTAGGTGTCACCCTCGCGAGGCTCCCGGTCCATACGGTGGCGGTGGTCCCAGCGCTTTCGCGGACCGAGCGATGATCGGTCCCGTGACCACCGTCCTGACCTGTCCCCGCTGCGGTGCGACCTTCTCCACCGAGGCCGTGACCAACACCCGCTGCCGGCAGTGCCGGAAGGTTGTCGCCGTCCCGAGGTCGACTGACTCCCCGGGGTAAGCTCGCCCGCACTCGACGCGCGCTGCTCTCGACCCGGAGTACGTCAGCGACCAAGATGCCGGCACCGACACTCCACCGCCCATCCTCGCCCTCGCCCTGTCGTCGTGGTCCCCCTCGTCACGGCGGCGGTCCGCCGTCTGAGCCGGCCGTCATCCGAACCGGACCTTTCGACCGTCGTCGACCCTCACACCCCCGGGGATCCTGACTCCTGACCGCCCTCCCGTGCGCGCTGCCCCTCGACACCTGCCCTTGCCCCACCCACCCGCGGCCGGCACTCCGTCGGCTCTCCGCACCAGGGGGACCGGGGCCTCCGGGGACGTGGCCCTGTCTCCGTAGGAACACACCGCAGCGCCATGGTCGGCAGGACCGAGCCGGCTCGCCTGGCCCACCGCCCTCTCTAGCTCTGGGATGGGGTGGCTTTGCGGCTTCGTCCTCTGCCCGCCTGGCCGTGGGGTGGGGTGGCTTGCCGGCCGCGCTGTCCGCGCTTTCCGGTGTCCTTGGCCACGCCGTCTCTCTCTCCCCACACCGCACGAGTGCGCCCCGGGGGACTCGAACCACCCAACCTGCGGATTAAGAATCCGCTGCTCCACCGTTGAGCTAGGGGCGCGGCCGAAGCATAAGCGCCCGATGACCCGATGACCCGATGACCCGGTGACCCGACGACGCTCGCGTGCGTGCGCCGGTCGGCTCCTCAGCCGTGTGGAGAAGAGCCGGACGGCCCTTCGCGCAGACTGAGCCACCGATGCAGCCCGGCGGCATTCGAGTGCACACCGTTCATCACCTCGAGCTTCCGGCGATGCTCGGGCGCCACCCCGTCCATGTCCGACTCGAAGGCCGACGCGAGCACCGCGGCGATGTCCTCGCCGTTGCGGAAGGCCGCCTCGGCGACCTCGGCCCAGCGCCGGAGGGTTCCGTCGGCCTCCGCGAGCACTTCGAGCGGCGACTCGAGCATTCCGTAGTGCGCGAGCGCGAGCGAGGTGGGGCGACGCCCGACAAATCGCTGCAGCGAATGCAGCGCGAGTTCGAGATCGAAGTCGGGTGGCGGAGTCGAGGGCCGCAGGACACCGCCGTCGGGCAGCTTCACCCCCACCGCGTCCCCGGCGAAGAGCACGCCGCTCACCGTGTCGTGCAGGGCGACGTGATGCTTCGCGTGGCCCGGAGAGTCGATCGCGATGAGCGACCGGTTCGGTCCGACCCGGATGGCCTCGCCGTCCTCGAGCACGTGGATCCGATTCACCGGCGTCGGGTCGAGGCGTCCGTAGAGCGAATCGAGCAGGGGGCCGTAGACGCGGGAGGCCGAGTCGACCAGCCGCGTGGGGTCCGCCAGGTGCCGTGCTCCCTTCTCGTGCACGTAGACCGTCGCCTTGGGGAAGGCCCGCGCGACATCCCCGACACCACCTGCGTGGTCGAGGTGGATGTGGGTGACGACCACCCCCGCGAGATCGTCGGGCGACAGCCCGACCCGGGCCAGCTGATCGAGCAGCACCGGGACCGAACTCTGGCTGCCGGTCTCGACGAGGACGGGCTCGCTCCCCTCGATGAGGTAGCCGGCCGTCACCCGCTCCCAACCCCCGAGCAACGTGTCGAGCTCGATCACCCCCTCGGCGACGATCACCCCCGCACCCGGGCCGGCGGTGTCACCGGGGTCGAAGGGGTGCCGGTGGGAGTGGGCCGAGGTCATCTCACCGGGAACGCGAGGTGCTACGGCCGCGCTTGGTGCTCCGCGAGCCGTTGGCCACCCGCGTCGGCGACGCTGCGCGCTTCGAGCTCGAGGCGGTCTTCTTCGTAGACCGCTTCGAGGTCGACTTCGCGGTGGCGGTCGCCTTCGGCGTCGAGCGCTTCGACGTCGAGGCCTCGGAGGCGGGCTTCTTCGCGGGTGCGTGCTTCGACGCCGACTTCTTCGCCGATCCCTTCGCAGGCTTGGCACCCGACGCCACTCGACCTTTCGCGGAGGTCGTGCCGGCCCCGCCCTTCGATCCCGCTGGCGACGCCTCCGCCGCACCCTTCGCGGCAGCCCGCTTCGACGACGTCGACGGTTGCACCGCCCCGCCCTGGTTCATTGCCCCGCCCTGAGTGATGGCCCTCTTTGCAGGTGCACTGGTCGCCCGTGCCCGGCGCACCCTCCCGCGGGGCGTTCGAACGCCACCGGGATCGCCGTTCGATCCGACGGCACCGGCCTCCCCCGGGGTCGCCGCCGCGGACGCCACGGCTTTGAAGACGTGGGAGACATCACCTTCGGCCCGCTTGCCCGTGTTCTCGACGAGTCGTGCGATCAGATTGCGCGCGGCGAGGCCGCCACCGCCCTTGCCCTGCATGCTGCTCCGGCCCCGGCCCATCGCCTGCCGAGCCAGCCCGATGACGACGTGCTCGGAGGTCGGCTTCTCCTGTCCGGTGAGCTTGGACGCGGAGTTGATGAGCGACACGTGCGAGAACGCCTGTGGGAAATTGCCGACGAGCCGACCCGCGACCGGGTCGTACTCCTCGGAGAGCAGGCCGAGGTCGTTGCGGAGCGAGAGGAGCCGGTCGAGCAGCTTGCGGGCGTCGCGGTGCCGGCCCATCATGAAGAGGCAGTCGGCCAACCAGAAGGAGCAGGCGAGGAACGCCCCCTCCCGGCCGCTGAGCCCGTCGACCTCACCGGTGTCAGCGGTGCGGTAACGGAGCACGAAGTCGCCTTCGACCAGCTCCCGTTCGATCGCCTCGATCGTTCCCCGGACCCGCGGGTCGTGCGCGGGAAGGAACCCCATCATGGGAATCATCAGCAGGCTCGCATCGAGCTGCTCGGAGCCGTAGTACTGGGTGAAGGATCCCTTCTTCGCGTTGTAGCCCTCGTCGCAGACCTGGTCGTGGATCTCGGCGCGGATCGCCTTCCATCGGTCGATCGGCCCCTCGACCCCGTACTCCTCGATGGTCTTGATGGCACGGTCGATCGCCACCCACGCCATGACCTTCGAATGGGTGAAATGGCGTCGAGGGCCCCGGACCTCCCAGATACCGTCGTCGGGCTCGCGCCAGCCCGATTCGAGGAAGTCCATCAACGAGAGCTGGAGCTCCCAGGCGGGACTGTCGCCGAGGCTGTCCTGCTGGGCGGACTCGTAGAGCGCGGACATCACCTCGCCGTAGACGTCGAGCTGGTACTGACCGGCGGCCGCGTTGCCGATGCGAACCGGGCTCGAGCCCTCGTAGCCCGGAAGCCAGCCGACCTCCCACTCGTCGAGGCGGCGCTCCCCCGCTGCGCCGTACATGATCTGCATCTGGGAAGGGTCGCCGGCCGTCGCACGCAGCAGCCAGCCGCGCCACTCCATCGCCTCCTCGTAGTAACCGCCCCGCATGAGGGACTCGAGGGTCAGGGTCGCGTCCCGCAGCCAGCAGAAGCGGTAGTCCCAATTCCGCCCGCCGCCGAGCGTCTCCGGCAGGGAGGTGGTCGCCGCGGCCACGATGCCGCCGGTCGGCTCGTAGGTGAGCGCCTTCAAGGTGATCAGCGAGCGCATCACTGCGTCGCGGTACTCGCCCTCGTAGGTGCAGTGCGACGCCCAGTCGGTCCACCAGAGCTCGGTGTCCTCGATCACGAACCGCGCGTCGACCGGACGGGGCGGCGACTCGTTGGCCGCGTACCACGACAGGAAGAACGAGACCCGCTGTCCCTCGCTGACGGTGAAGTCGGCGACCGTCGAGAGATCCTGGCCCTTGGTGTGCACCGGGGTCCAGAGCGCGAGCGCGTCGGGACCGGCGATCGCCGTGAGAGTCCCGTCCATGCGCCGCACCCAGGGCACGATCTGCCCGTAGCCGAACCGGATCGTCAGCTTCATCTCCATGTCGACCTTGCCGCGGACCCCCTCGACCAGTCGGACCACCTGGGGGTGTTCTTCGCGGATGGGCATGCAGTCGATGATCCGGACGGTGCCCTGGTCGGTCACGAACTCCGACTCGAGCACGAGACTGTCGCCGCGGTAGTGCCGGTGGGTCGCGCCACCGGCGCCCTTCGGTGCGATACGCCACGAGCCGTGGTCGTCCTCGCCGAGCAGCTTGGCGAAGCAGGCTCCCGAGTCGAAGCGGGGAAGGCACAGCCAGTCGATCGAACCGTCGCGGCCGACGAGCGCGACGGTGTGCAGGTCGCCGATGATCCCGTAGTCCTCGATGGGGAGCGCCATGCCCACTGTCTAGCCGCCTGGCAACCCCGGACGCAGCCGGTCTTCCCGCGTTCTCGCCCCGGCCGGCCCGATGTCACCCGCCAGGTCTGGCCCGAGGTCAACCCGAGGTCAACCCGACGTGCACTGGCCGGTTCCGACGGCACCGGTCAGGTTCGCCGCGCGCTGTACGCGTGCGAGCACCCCGGGGGACGTGAGCGCGTAGCCGATGTCGCTGTTGGTCGTCGAACGCGAGAACACCACCCCGATGACCACACCGTCCGGCTCGACCAGTGGGCCACCCGAGTTCCCGGGCCGCACGACCGCCTGGATCTCGTAGACGTCGCGCTCGGTGAGGCCCTGGCCGTAGATGTCCCGTCCCTCGGCCCGGAACTCGGCCATGACACCCGCCGCATTCGCGGTGAATGGCCCACCACCGGGATACCCGAGCACCGCGGCCTGGGTCCCCCTCGGCACCTGTTGGCCGTCCAGCGAAAGCGCCGGATCGTGGAGGTCGCCGACCCGCAGCACCGCGAGATCGTAGGAGGGGTCGAAGGAGACCACCGTCGTCGTGTGCGAACCGGACGCATCCTCCACGACGGGATCGGGGATGCCGGCGACGACATGCGCGTTGGTGACGATCACCCCGGGCTCGACGACGAACCCGGATCCCTCCTGGATCTGACCGCAGCCGTCACCGATGACCTTGACCGTCGACTGACCCGCGTGGGCCACCGCCGACTGGAGCTCGGCGTTCCCCGGAAGCGTGACCGGTCCGGCCGAGATAGGGGCCAACTGCGCGAAGACAGGAGGGAACCCTTCGGAGGACAGAAAGCTCTGTACGCGCGAGAACACGGACGGCGGCGCGGGGAGCATGCCATCGAGCGACCGGATGATCCTCGATTGTGCGATCGACTCGTTGAGGCTGAGCGACGAGCTGTTGGCCAACGTGCTCGCGAGGAGCCAGGCCACGAGCAGCGTGGCGATCACTGCGACGACCAGGCCCAGGACAGAGTCGACCGAGCCGAGGACTCCGTGGTGGATCCTCCCGAACGCGACATTGCCGGCCAGTCGCCCCGCGACCCCGCACGCGACCGCGACGCCGAGCATCGTCGCCAGGGCGAGTGCGGTCCTCGTGGACTGCGCGTGGGCCCACCGGACGGTCACCGACGCGAGCAGCGCCCCGAAGTAGAGACCGAGCCAGAAGCCCCCGTAGGTCAGCACCTGGGCGACCGCACCGAGGCGGAGTCCCTGGATCGCGGCCAGCGCCACCAGCACCAGCACCACGAGGTCGACGATGTTCACGTGAGGGTTGGCTCCGGATCCGTCGGGGGGTGGGACCGCCGGAGGTGGCGGGGGACGCCGGCGCCAGCTTATGGCAACCCTCCCGCATCGACATCGTCGCGTCCCGCATCGCCATCGTCGCGGTGCTCTGCTCCCGCCAGCACGGCCAACACCGGATCTCTCGCCACGGCGGGAGTGTCACGGTTCTCACCTGGGAAGCCGGCCCGCTCCTCGCAACGGAATCCGGCGCTGCGGCGACGAGGTCGGGAGCCGGTCTCATCACCAGAGCGTGACGGCCGGCGTGGCAAGATTGAGAGGAACGCCGGCCACCCCTGCCGTGGCGACCGGCACGAGAGATGCGGGGTGCACCGTGAGCGATCAGACGCCGTCTCCGGGGAACGGGGAAGGGCGGTCCGAGGAGCAGGACTCTCCGGCCGCCCCCCCGCCGGCGGTCGCACCGCCACCTCCGCCCGCGGCGCCACCGCCGCCGCCCTCGGGCGCGGCTCCGCCACCGCCCCCTCCCTCGTCCGGGGTCGCCCAACCTCCACCTCCGCCGGCGTCCCCTCCAGCTCCGCCTCCACCTCCGCCGCCGGGGGCTGCGCCGCCACCACCTGGGACGGTGCCGCCCTACGGTTCCGGGCCCCCGCCGGGCCCGCCCCCCTACGGGGAGGCTGGTCGGGTCCCCCGAACGCGCCGACGCCGGGCGGCTACGGCTACGTCCCCGGCCCGACCGACCGGTTCGGCCGGCCGCTCGCCTCGTGGTGGCAACGGTTCCTCGGGATCCTCTTGGACTGGCTGATCCTCAACATCCCGAAGACGATCGTCGCCGGCATCGCGATCGGCTCGTCCAACGCGGGCCGAGGTATCTACACGACGCGCCTCGGAGTCGGGCTCGTCGTCGTCGGGATCGTGTTCGCGGTCATCGAGGTGCTGTACTTCGCGCTGCTGAACGGCAGCCCCAGGGGTCAGACGGTCGGGCAGATGGCGCTCGGCATCGCTGTCCGAGACTCCGAGACCGGCGGCCCGATCGATCCACAGCGGGCCGGCCTCCGCATCCTCGTCCTCATCCCGAGCATCGTCGTCGACTGGATTCCGATCATCGGTGCGCTCGCCGGTCTCTACACGATCATCGCCGGCCTCTCACCGCTCTGGGACGCCCGACGTCAGGGCTTCCACGACAAGGTCGCCCACACCGACGTGGTCAGGGTTCGTTGAACCACCCGCCCGCACGAGGAAACGGGACGAACGGCCGGGCCAGCACCGTTCGGTCGACGGGACCGGAGCCCTCGGTCGGACCCGTCCGCTGAGGCGCCGGCTTCGCGGCGTGCAATGGTCGGGCGGATGACCGGCGAGCGTTGCGGAGCCAACGTTCCCCGCAAACCACGACGCTCGTACCTGCTGGTGGCCGCTTCGATCACGCTCCTCGGGATCTCCGCTGCGTGCACCTCGCCTGCGAGCTCCGCTTCCTCGTCGGCTCCGCCCACGATCGCATCCGACTCTCCGTGGTACGGCGGGTTCGCCGCCGTCGTACTGCCGCCCCCTGTCAACTCCCTCGACGACGTGGCGTGCGCGAACCCGGCGCGGTGCGTGGCGGTGGGGTCGACGGTCGGGACCGGCGGCGCGCCGAACGGCGCCGCCATCGTGACCACCAGCTCCGGTGGCGCCTCGTGGCGAGCCGCGGCCGTTCCGGCGACCGTGACCTATCTCTCGGGCGTCGCGTGCATCGACATGCGGCACTGCGTCGCAGTCGGTCAGTCGGGGCCCGTCGGCGCGGGACAAGGAACTGCCGTGACGACCTCGGACGCCGGCTTCTCGTGGTCGGTCCAGGCGGTGCCGAACGGCATCGGCGATGTCACAGCGGTCTCGTGCCTGTCCGACGGCCGGTGCACCGCGCTCGCGACCGGACCGACCGGCGAGGTCGCACTCGTCTCGGGCGGCGGCGGCTCGGCCTGGACCGTGTCGGGTTCGCTGCCCGCCGGCACCACCGCGGCGACCTCGTTGTCCTGCGTGGACGACCAGCGTTGCTGGGGCACGGCCCAGACCGTCGTCGACGCCGACCACGCCGCAGGACAGGTGGTGCTGACGACTGACGGCGGTGCGCAGTGGCACTCGGTCGCCATCCCGTCCGGCATCGGGCTCCTCGAGGGGGTGTCCTGCGAGACCACGACAGTGCCACCTCCGGACGGAAGGAACCGGGGGACCTCGACCAACGGCGTCGATTGCGTGGTGGTCGGCGGCACCAATCGAACCCTCGACGCGGTCCGCAGTGGACAGGGAGTCGTCCTGACCTCCGGCAACGGCGGCGGATCGTGGACGGATCAGTCGGTCTCCGGATTCGTCGCCTTGCTCACCGGCGTGTCGTGCACGGGGCCGGGTGCCTGTATCGCGGTGGGCAGCTCGGTCGCAGCCCTTCCGAAGGCCGGCATCGCCATCGTCACGGGCAATCCGAGTGGTGCTCCCGACTCCTCCTGGAAGGACACCGCGCTGGTCAGCCTGCCCCAGCCCCTGACAGCCGTCAGCTGCGTGTCGAGCTCGGCCTGCGTCGCCGTCGGCGAGTCGGTCAGCGAACACCTCGCGACCTCATGATCCGGCTGGGCTCCCAAGCGCTCCGTGGCGGCCGGGCAGGGCGCGTGGCCGTCACGCCCGTTTCGTATGATCGCCACATGGTCCAACCGGCGCGACGGGCGCGACGCGGAAATCGGCTGCGCGCCGGGCGAGCCGGGGGGCGCGGCGAGCGGTGAGTTCCATCCAGCCGATCGGTCGGGAGCTCCGGCGACGCGCGACGACGACGTCCGCCTTCGGCGTCGGGCGTCGAGAGGCCCATGACGCGTCCGCGTTCTATGCCCGCTTCGCGTCGCCGACCCTCTCGGACGACGAGCATGTCGAACCACCTGCCGCGACGGACGAGATCTGGGTCGGGGACGCACGCGAGATGGACCGTTACGGCTCGATCAGCGACAACTCCGTCGCGCTCGTGGTGACGTCGCCTCCCTACTTCGCCGGCAAGGAGTACGAGGAAGCCCTGGGTGTGGGACACGTCCCCGCCGACTACGCGGCTTACCTCGAGATGCTCCACGGCGTGTTCGCCGAGTGCTTCGTCAAGCTCGAGCCCGGAGGCCGCATCGCGGTCAACGTCGCCAACCTGGGCCGGAAGCCGTACCGGTCGCTCTCCCGCGACGTCGTCGACGTGCTGGAGGACATCGGGTACCTGTTGCGAGGTGAGATCATCTGGCAGAAGAGCCGGGCAGCAGGTGGTTCGTGTGCCTGGGGCACCTACCAGCGGCCCGCCAATCCCGTCCTGCGTGACGTCACCGAGCGCATCGTCATCGCCTGCAAAGGCCGGTTCGACCGTGCGCTCCCCCCCGCCGAGCGCCAGGAACGGGGCCTGCCGCACGAGGGCACCATGACGATGGACGAATTCGTGGACGCGACAACCGATCTGTGGGACATCCCGGCCGAGTCGGCGACGCGCGTCGGCCATCCGGCTCCATTTCCGGTCGAGCTGCCGCGGCGCCTGATCGAGCTCTACACCTATCGCGGCGACCTGGTGCTCGATCCGTTCATGGGTTCGGGATCGACCGCCGTTGCTGCGCTGCGGACCGAGCGCCACTTCGTCGGTTTCGACACGGACCAGACCTATGCAGCGCTCGCCCGTTGTCGTGTCGACGAGGAACGGACCGAACGGGACCGGCCTCCTGCCCCGGAAGTCGTCGACCGCCGGGTCACCGTCGGGCCGGTCACCGCCGCACCCGGGCCGACGACGACCCAGCTGGTCCGGGCGGGGCGAAAGGCGAGGGAGCTCGCGCTCCGCGCCCTGTCCGAGTGTGGGTTCTCGGACGTCGAGGAACACGTCTCCTACCGCGACCTCGGCGTCGCCGTCGACGTCCGGGCGCGGGACGGAAAGGGCGACATCTGGCTCTTCGACCTGGCAGGAGCCTTTTCGGCCACGCGGCCCGGGCTCCGCAAGCCCGAGGTCCTCTGGACCGCGCTGGGGCGTGCGAGCGTGCTGCACGAGGCACGGCGGCGCTCCCCCGCCAGGGACGATCTCGGACCGCTCGTCCTCGTGTCGGTGGACCTGCCGGCGCCACGGAGTGCCGGTGGCAGAGCGCTCGCAGCGGCCAGTCCCGAGGACGGCAGCGGTCCGGTGCGCTGCGTGGTGGAGCTGCTCGACCCCACTTCGTCCGAGCGGTTGCGACAACTCGCCGGCGGCGCGCGGGGCCAGGTCGAACCGACGGATGCCTGACGACCGGACGACCGTCACCGAGCTCGGCACCGCGCTCGGGACGCTCGCCTGGCCGGACCCGCGCACGGCCATCGCACGCCGCCCCGAGGAGCTCGCCGCTTCGTCGGAGGTGTGGGACCGCCTCGCGGCGATCGCCGCCTCGGGCCGCTACCGCGTGGAGCTCGAGCAGGCCTTCGCCAACGGCCGGGCGTTCCTGCACGCGACCGACGGCCTCGGGGATCGCCCTCCGCGGGTCGTCGAGTGGACCGGCGGTCGGCGGCCACCCGGAGACGAGGTCGCGCCGATCGACCTCCGGATCGACCACGTGTACCTGGTCAGCTGCAAGTACGAGTCGGACATCCTGGCCAACGCGTCGCCGGCGCGGCTCTTCGACGGCCTCCTCGCGACGAAGGGCAGCTGGGAGCGGAGCGACTGGTACGAAGCGGTGGCGCCGACCGAGCTGCGCGCGCTCTACCGGGCGTGCGTCGTCGCGACGGCCCTCGACGACCTGCCCCCGACGCCGGCGGAGTGCACCGCTGGCCAGTTGGCGACGCTCCGGACCGCACTCTCGCGGCACCGCGCCTACCCCGACACAGCCTCGCAGACCGCGTACCGCGAGCTCTGCCACACGGTGAGCGTGGCGTCCGCCGAACGCTGGAGGAAGCGGATCGACGAGGTCGGCGGCCACCCCGAGTCGATGCTCTGGCGCCTCTTGCGGATCGGAAGTGCGCCCTACTTCGTCCTCGGCAACGACCGCCGGAGCGGCGCCCCGGCGCGGTTCCGGATCGCGAGCCCGTGGGACTGGCGCGACGAGTTCGAGCTCGACGCCTTCGAAGTGGCTCCCTCCTCAGCCGGTCAGCCTCGGGTCGACTGGCACTGCGCGTACCGGGTACGCCGGACCGGCGAGACCCGCACGGTCGACGGGCACGTCGAGATCCGTTGGAGCCACGGCCGATTCGCACACCCGCCGGAGGCGAAGGTCTACCTCGACACACCGATGGCGGAGCTGCCCGGGTACCACCCCCTGACCGGCTACGACGAGCCGCAACTGCGTCTCTGGCCCCTGGAGGCCTGAGCCAGCGGGCACTGCGGCACCCGGGCGCGTGGCCGGCCGATCACGTGTAGCCCTGGGCGACGTGCTCGATCCACCACGCCGGAGCTGCGTTCATCAGAGTCTGGAGGTCCCAGTAGTCCCACCAGCGAACGATCGCCCCGCCGCGCAGCTCCTGGACCGAGACAAACGGCAGGGTGACCGACTCGCCGGTGTGCCAGCGCCACGTCTCGCTGTGCTCGGTCACCACGGTGTCGCCGTCCGCGACCATCAGCCGGAGGTCGTGGTCGTAGCCGGCGATCCGCTCGAGGCCGAGCCGGAGCCGCGCCACGATCTGCGTGGGCCCGCGGGCGACGTCGTCCGCCGGCGAGGGGACGTCGGTGTATTCGCTGTCCTCTCGGAAGTACGAGGCGATGCGCTCCCACTCGCGGTCGTAGAGGGCGCCCCAGAAGCCCTCGACCGTGGCGCGGTTGCCGTCGGTGGTCATCGTTCTCCCTCCGTCGCCGGCATTCGTCTCGTCGGATGGAGCATCGGCGCCGATCGCCGAGTCGTGAGCCGGCCCACCGGTCGTCGCGTCGTGAGCCGGCCCACCGGTCGTCGCGTGCTCATGATGCCCCGAGCACGGTCACGAAGTCGCGGGTCCACCCGACCTGGTACTGGTCGGCGGGCCGGTTCTGCCCGGGGAGCGCGATCATGAGGGGTGCTCCCGGTGACGGCGCGGTCATGACCGCCACCCACTCCGGGTTGATGTCGAGCTGCATCGCAGTGACGGCACCGGCACCGATCAACGCACTGGCCAGGTCGCTTGGAACCGCATCCATGCTGCCCGCGTAGACGATGTCGCCGGCGGCGTCCTCGCCGACCGAGCTGCGGGCCACGACCGCCCCGCCTCCGAGCGTCGCCCCCCACACGCCGATGTCCGCGATGCTGCCGCTCGGCTGTCCGCCCGCCACGAGGGGTGGCAGGTTCTGGCGGACGCTCGCCACCTGTTCGCCCGGGGCCGGCACGCCCTGCCCCCACACCCCCACGTGCCCGGTCCCGTCCGCGTCGATCACCAGGCTCGCGACCCCGGCCTGCAGGGGGATCAGGACCTGGCCGTTGAGCTCGAACCCGCCGGCGCCGGTGCTCGCCTGGAAGCCGCCGTTGAAGGTCCCGACCAGTACCGGGGCCTCGTCGGGTCCGATGGTCGACCCGCTGTCGGGACCGATCACCGCCCCACCCGTGGGCGGATCGGTGCTCCCCACGTGCAGGCCGAAGCGGGTCCTGCCCGCGCGGAAGCGGACGATGGTGACCACATGGCCGTCGGGCTCGGTCACCGACTGCCCGTCGACGAGGATGGCACCGGCCGCCGTCGAGAGTGGCGTCCAGCCTGGCTGTTCGGTGGTGGTGGTGGTGGCTGGCAGCGTCGTGGTCGTGGGTTTGGGGTGGGTCGTGGGCGAATGCGGTGCCGTCGTGCTCGATCGGCCCGTCGCAGAGATCGCCGCCCCCGAGCAGGCGGTGGCGAGCCCGCTCGCGACAGCGAGCGCGAGCACGCAGGCCGACCGCGACCACCGTCGCGGCGCCGGCGATCGGCTTGCTCGTCCCCGGGTCATCGGGAGCGAGCATAAGGTTCGAGCCACCGGCGATCAGGGCGCGTCGGGGGAGGATCCCGTCCGGTCCGGACGGCACAGGCCTGTGCGAAGCTGGACCGGTCGGGAGGCGAGGCGGCGCAGCTCGGCAGCACCGAGCCGGCGAAGGGAAGATGACCGCGACGACCGAACGAGACGACGCCGCTCTCGCGGACGGGTTCGGTCGATGGCTCTCGCGGGAGCAGACGGGGCGCCCCGCCGTCGTCCTCCGCCTGGCCCGGCCGAGCGCCGGTTACTCGAGCGACACCGTCGTCCTCGATATCGAGCGGGACGAGGTCGGCGCACCTGGCGTCGAACGCCTGGTCGTCCGTATGGCTCCCCTCGGGCGCGGCACCTTCGCCGACTACGACCTCGTTCCCCAGTACGAGGCGCAACAGGCCGCGGCGCTCGCAGGGGTTCCGGTCGCCGATCCGGTCCTCGAACGCGACCCGTCGTGGATCGGCGCGCCCTTTCTCGTGATGCCCTTTGTCGACGGCCACCTCGTCGGGCCGGTCCCGCACGTCGACCACTGGTTGCTCGGGCTCGCAGAGGCCGAGCGCGGACGCGTCCACGCCGCCTTCGTCGACGTGATGGCGCGGATCCACCGTGGCGACCCGCTGGCCGCACCCGCGGTCCCGCGGCGTGACGACGCGGCGGAGCTCGCCTATTGGGGTGACTACCTCGAGTGGTCGAGCGACGGCTCCCCCGAACCCGTGCTCGCCGCTGCACTGGACTGGTGCCGAGCGCACCGACCCGACACCTGCTCCGACCCGGTGCTCCTCTGGGGCGACGCCCGCCTCGAGAACGTCGTGTACGGCGACGATCTCGCGCTCCGGGCGGTGCTCGACTGGGACATGACCTCGGTCGGTCCGCCCGAGCACGATCTGGCATGGTGCACCGCCCTCGACCTCACGATCTTCCACCTGTTCGGCGACCGGCTCGCAGGCTTCCCCGACCGGGACACGACCGTCGCCTCCTACGAGGCGGCCAGCGGACGGCGGCTGCACGATCTCGCCTGGTACGAGACGCTGGCGTTGCTCCGCAGCGCCGCGATCATGACCAGGATCGGGTACCTCCGGCGCGACGCGGGCAAGCCGGTCCTTCTGCCCGTCGACGACAATCCCGTCCTCGACCTGCTCGCGGGCAGGATCCGATGAGCGCGCCCCCGGTCACCACGGCCTGCGAGCTGGTGCTCCTCCGTGCGGACGACGACCATCCGGGGCTCCGCTTCGAAGGCCGCGAGTGGTCCTGGCGAGAAGTGGTCGCGGAGTCCGAGCGCAGGGCGGCGCTGCTCGCGCAGCTGCGCGCCGAGGGTCCGTTCCATGTCGGCGCCCTGCTCGAGAACACACCGGAATTCCTGTTCCTGCTCGCGGGGGCCGCCCTGTGCGGCGCGGTGGTGGTCGGTATCAACCCGACCCGCCGTGGCGCGCAGCTCGCCGAGGACATCCGCCGCACCGACTGCCAGCTGGTGGTCACCGACGGCACCCTGGGTCACCTGCTCGAAGGCCTCGATCTCGGCCTCGAGAAGGACCGCGCCCTCGACGCCGACAGTGCGACCTACCGGGCGCTCCTCGACGCGGCACCCGCATGGGACGCCTCGTCAGTGTCCCCCGCTCCCGGCGACCTCTACCTGTTGCTGTTCACCTCGGGCTCGACCGGCGGCCCGAAGGCCGTCCGGATGACCCAGGGCCGGGCCGCACGAGCATCCGCCGGCATGGGCTTCACCTCGGAGGACGTCCTCTACAGCGCCATGCCGCTGTTCCACGGCAACGCCCTCTCGTCCTCGGTGCTGCCCGCGTTCGCCGGCGGTGCGACGCTCGCGCTGCGACGTCGCTTCTCGGCGTCGAGCTTCCTCGACGACGTGCGCACGGCAGGAGCGACGTTCTTCAACACCGTCGGCCGTGCGATCTCCTACATCAACGCCACCCCCCCGACCGATCATGACCGCGACCACCGGCTCCGCTTCGTGCTCGGACCCGAAACCTCCGCCACCGACAAGGAGGCCTTCACTCGCCGTTTCGGCGTCCCCCTGTTCGAGGGCTACGGGTCGAGCGAGAACGCGATCGTGATCCGTCCGGTTCCTGACGCGGCTCCCGGTGCCCTCGGCCGGGCGCGCGACCGTGACGACGTCGCAGTGGTGGATCCCGACACCGGTGAGGAGTGCGCCCGGGCGGTCATCGGTGCCGACGGTCGCCTCCTCAATCCCGAAGCGGCGATCGGCGAGATCGTGGGGCGGCGTGCGCTCGAGAACTTCGAGGGGTACTACAACAATCCGGAGGCGGAGGCGGCGCGATCGCGGAACGGATGGTACTGGTCGGGCGACCTCGGCTACCGCGACCAGGAGGGTGTGTTCTACTTCGCGGGCCGGACCGACGACTGGCTCCGCGTCGACAGCGAGAACTTCGCGGCGGCTCCGGTGGAGCGCATCCTCGGGCGCTTCGAGGGCGTGGCCGGTGTCGCCGTCTATGCGGTGCCCGACAGCCGGACCGGCGACCAGGTGATGGCCGCGCTCGAGCTCGAGCCCGGTGCCTCCTTCGACCCGGTCGCCTTCGCCGCATTCCTCGCTGCGCAACCCGATCTCGGGACGAAGTGGGCGCCGCGCTACGTCAGAGTGGTCGAGTCCCTTCCGGTCACCGCCACCAACAAGACCGACAAGAAGCCACTGCGAGCCGAGCAGTGGCACACGACCGATCCCCTCTGGCACCGGCCCGGTCCTGCCGCCGCCTACCGACCGCTGACGCCGACGGACGCGGCAGCTCTCGACGAGTCCTTCGTCGCCAACGGGCGGGCCAACCTCCTCGGGCGCTGACGCCCGGGGCCGGGGCTGCTCAGGATCCGAGGACGATCGGCAGCTCGCGGGGAGCGCGCACCAGGGTCGAGGGGGTGTAGACGGCCGGTCCGCCCAGGTCGAACTCGCGATGGCGAGCCAGCAGCTCGTCGAAGAAGATGCGGGCCTCGAGCCGGGCGAGGCTGGCACCGAGGCAGACGTGCTCGCCGAACCCGAATGCCAGATGGACCGGGAGCGACGGCCGCGATACGTCGAGCCGGTCCGCCGTCGGACCGAAGACTGCCTCGTCGCGGTTGGCCGACGCGTAGAGCATGACGACGAATTCGCCAGCGGTGATCGGAACCCCGGCGAGCTCGCAGTCGACTGCGGCGGTGCGGCCGAAGGCCTGAATCGGCGTGACCCAACGGAGGAGCTCCTCGACCGCGCCGGACAGGAGGGACGGGTCGCGTGCCAGCAGTGTCCGTTGGTCGGGGTGGAGGGCCAGCGTCTCGACGCCGCCCGCCAGCAGGGTCCTCGTCGTCTCGTTCCCCGCCACGAGGAGCGTGACGCAGAAGCCGAGGATCTCGTCGCGGTTGAGGGGCCGGTTCTCGAGGGTGACCGTCTTCAGCAGGCGGAGCAACGCGTTCGATTCGGCGGCCGGCGAGTCGGCCAGTGCCGCGAGGTAAGCCGCCATCTCGGCGAGCTCCGCTGCCCGCTCGCCGTCGGTGCGGTCTGGGCTCTCGATGACCGCGTCGGACCATTGTCGGAAGCACGACCGGTCGGTCTCCGCAACGCCGAACAGCTCTGCCACGACCGCGATCGGGATCGGGGCCGCGACCCGCTCGACGAGATCGAACGGCTCGCCGACCGGTACACCGTCGAGGACCTCGCGCACAATCGCCCGGATCCGTTGCTCGAGGCCGGCCACCGCGCGCGGTGTGAACTGCCGGTTGACGAGCGTCCGATAGGTGGCGTGCAGCGGAGGGTCGAGGTGGAGAATCGACCAGGTATTGCGGCCCCTCCCGTCCACGTCTCGCAGAGGGTCGTTGATCAGCACGCCGCGCCCGGACACGAATCGCCCCGGGTCGCGGCTCACCGTCCTGACGTCCTCGTACCGGACGAGCGCCAGCAGGCCGTCGGCCGTCCGGTGCACGGGACCGAGGCGCCGCATGGTCGCGAGCACGTCGAAGTAGTCGGGCTGGAGGAAGAATCCCGGCGTCGTGAGGTGCACGTCGAGGCTCGTCGGCAGACCCGCGCTCACCGTCCTCCCGTCCTCGATCAGGACTCGCGCCCGGCCGCGGAGTGTACGGTTCGCCGCGACGTGCGTCAACGCCGCCGACGCGAGGGAGAGGAGGTCGGATGCAGCCCACCGGGAGTGCCGTGGTGACCGGGGCGAACCGGGGGATCGGCCGCGCCGTCGCCCTCGAGCTCGCCTCCCGTGGCTTCGACGCGGTGGCGACGATGCGAGATCCGGCAGCGAGCGCGGACCTCGTCCGCGAGGCGGCTGGCTCGCTGCGGGTCGCGACCCTCGACGTGACCGATTCCGACACCGACGTCCTGCCCGACGACCTTCGTGTGCTCGTCAACAACGCTGGCGTGGACTCCGCCTACCTGCCGGTCGAGCACTTCCACGAGGACGATTGGCGGACGCTCTTCGAGACTAACGTCCTCGGTACGGTGCGATTGACAGCGGCGGCGATCCCGATCCTCCGGAAAAACCGACCCGCTGTGGTGTGCAACATCACCTCGTCGTCGATTCTGGCGAGCGTGCCCTTCTACTCTGCCTACCGGGCAACGAAGGCTGCGGTTTCGGCATTCGGGGACAGCCTGCGGACCGAGGTCGCCCCCTTGGGCATCCGCGTCGTCGAGATCCTTCCCGGACCGGTCGAGACCGACATGTTCTCGTCGAGCACCGGCCCCCAGGGAGGGGAGGGATTCGACCGCTACCGGACCATGGCCAGGAGGGCCCGATTGCTCCGCGAGGAGCATGCCGATCCCGAGGTCGTCCCACCGCGGGACGCGGCGGTGCGGATCGTCGACGCGATCCTCGACGACGGCGGTCCGATGCGCTACGGCTGCGACCCGCTCTCGATCGGGCTCCTCGACGCGTGGCGCCAGTCGGACGACGAGACGATGTTCGCATTGACGGGGCGTTCGCTCCTCGACGCGGTGCGGAACGACGGCTGACCCGGTCAGCGCTCGATCGGCAGCGCACCGCCTTCGGCGGCTTCCCGCTCGTCGGCATCGGGCATGCCGCGGACCAGCGCGATGAGCATGACGGCCAGGGCCGCACCGACACAGGGACCGAGCACGTACACCCACCATCCGGTGAGATCGGCACCGACGATGTCGGGCCCGAGGGTGCGGGCCGGGTTCATCGACGCGCCGCTGATCGGGCTCGCGAACAGCCCGAGCAGGGCCACGGTGGCGCCCACCGCGAGAGCGGCATTGTGCCCGATGCTGCGGTAGCCGGTCGCCGTGTGGAGGATCACCGTCACCAGGATTGTGGTCAGGAGTACCTCCATCACCAGCGAGCGCCACTCGCCCCCGGGACGCCCGATCGGATAGTTGCTCCCCGCCGCGACGTGCCCGTACATGACCTGTAGGAAGAGCGCAGCCGCCAACGCACCTGCCATCTGCGCCACCAGATAGGGCAGCACCCATGCGATCTTGAACACGCCACGGCTCGCGAAGGCGAGGGTCACCGCGGGATTGATGTGAAGACCGGACAGCGGTCCGAGCGCGTAGATCATGGCCATGACCACCGCTCCGGGCGCGATCACGGCGGCCGATCGCGAGATGGGCCCGCCCCCCACGTAGTGGTTGATCACCCCCGCCCCGGCCGCGACCGTCACCAAGAAGAAGGTCCCGACGAACTCGATGATCACCCGGATCCACAGCGGGCGTTGCCGGAGCGTGTTCTCCTCGAACCGGATGAGGTAGCGATTGCCGATCGATCGCTCGAGCGGCGACCGGCTGTCTGCAACGGATCCGTCCATGGTCCCTCCCTCGTGCTCAGGCCGCGTGGCGGCGTCCGATCACGCGGCACACGGGCACATGATGCCTCCGAAGGGGCGTCCGCGGCTCCCTCTAGGCAAGCTTCATGAACATGCGCTGCACTTCCTCGATGGGATAGCCGTCGGCGGCGGCTTCATCGGGGTTCTCGAGGCAGTAGACGAGACCGGAGGCGACCAGCTTGAAGCCGGCCTGTTCGAGCGCCTTGGTCGCCGCCGACAGCTGGGCGACGACGTCGCGGCACTCGCGCCCCTCCTCCAGCATCCGCTCGACACCCTGTACCTGGCCTGCCACACGCCGGAGGCGCCTTCGCACGTCGGTCACCACGTCCTCGGGCAGTTCCATCGCAGGGACTCCTCTCTTCCTCGCGCCAGCTCGCCATGCCGACCGTGCCATCGCAGGACCCGCCGAGGGCACCCCGCCGGCGACCGTGCCGGCAGCGCCCACACTGCCACGGTTGCGCGGGGCGACCGGCGCGCACTGCTTGCCCGGGGCAGCCAGCGGAGCGTGCCGGGGCGTCGCTCGGGACCCGAACGCCAGCCGTTCGGCACGACGACCCGCAGGCCACCCGCCGATTCCCGGTTCGGGTACCGACGGGGCCGTCCTGGCAACCCGCCGGACCAACAGCACAGCCCCGTGCGGGCAGCAGCGCTGTCCCGGTGCACGAAGAGGTGACCAAGTGCCCTACCGGGGGAGGTGCCGGTCTCCGACCATGGAGACGTGACCAACCGCATCGTCGTGCTCGGAGGGGGAACCGGAGGCACCCTGAGCGCGAACCGCCTGCGCCGCCTCTCTTCTGCTTCCGATACCGAGATCGTCGTCGTGGACGAGAACGACGAGCACGTCTACCAGCCGGGGCTGCTCTTCGTGCCCTTCGGTCTCGCCCGCGCCGAGGAGATCACCCGCTCGCGGCGCCGCCAGCTGCGACTGGGCATCGAGTTCCGCCAGTTGGCGGTCGACAAGGTCGACCTCGAGGCCGACGAGGTGCACCTTGCCGATGGCACGGTCCTCGGCTACGACGCGCTGGTCATCGCCACCGGTGCCGTGCTGGCTCTCGACGAGACCGAGGGGCTGGCCGGGCCGGGATGGATGGAGCGCGTCTTCACCTTCTACGAGCCAGGCGGGGCCGCCGCCCTCCACGACGCGCTCGAGGTCTTCGATGGCGGCCGGCTCGTCGTCGACGTCGTCGACATGCCCATCAAGTGCCCGGTGGCGCCGCTCGAATTCTGCTTCCTCGCGGACTGGTACTTCCGGGAGCGCGGCATCCGGGACCGCGTCGAGCTCGTCTTTGCGACTCCCCTCGACGGAGCCTTCACCCAGCCCGTCGCCTCCCACACGCTCGCAGGCCTCCTCGAGGAGAAGGGCATCGAGCTGGTGACCGAGTTCAACACCGGTACGGTGGACGGCTCGGAAGGGCGGCTCGACGCCTATGACGGTCGCACCCTCGACTTCGACCTCGCGGTGGTCGTCCCACTGCACAGCGGAGCCGGGTTCGTCTCCCTGTCGCCCGGTCTCGGGGACGAACTCGGATTCGTGCCCGTGGACGAGCACACCTTGCAATCCCGCGCCAAGGAGAACGTCTTCGCCATCGGCGACGCGGCCGGCGTGCCGACCTCGAAGGCCGGCTCGGTCACCCACTTCGAAGGGGAGGTGCTCGTCGAAAACGTGCGTCGATTCCTTTCCGGACAGCCGCTCGACGCGAGCTTCGACGGCCACTCCAACTGCTTCGTCGAGACGGGCTTCCATCGGGCCATGCTCATCGACTTCAACTACGACACCGAGCCGGTTCCCGGTCACTTCCCGGCCGCCGTCGGCCTGCCGCTGATGAAGGAGTCGCGGCTGAACCATCTCGGGAAGCTGCTGTTCGAATCGCTCTACTGGCACAGCCTGCTGCCAGGCCGGGACCTGCCGGGCCTCGGGTCCGCGATGCCGCGCCACGGAAAGAAGCTCGAGGCTTCGGGACGATGAGGACGAAGCGGCGGCAAGTCGACACGACGGCCTCCATCCGTCTCGAGGGCACCCGGGTGCCGCACCCGTGGTCGCCCCTCCAGCGAATTCGCCACCACGAGCCCTGAGGAGCAGCGCACATGCCAACCGCCACCTACGCAGGCGTCACCGTTCCGGTCGACGAGGAGGGCTTCTTCGAGGACCCGGCCCTCTGGACCGAGGCGATGGCTCCGGAGATCGCGATAGCCGAGGGCATCGACGAGCTCACCGAGACCCACTGGCAGGTCATCAAGTTCATGCGGGCCCAGTACGACGAACGAGGCGCCGGTCCCACTGTCCGGGTGCTCGGGAAGACCTCGGGCGTCTCGATCAAGGAGCTCTACGAACTGTTCCCGAAGGGACCGGCCAAGCTCGCCGCCAAGATCGCCGGGATCCCGAAGCCCCGGGGCTGCATCTGAGATCCAGGCCGGGGGCACGGCGGGCACGACCTAGTCGGCGCGACCGACCGTGACGAAGGAGGAACATCATGACGGACACGATCGAGAAGGTGTCGATCATCGTCTCGAAGGGCTCGCTCGAGGGCACCTATCCCGCGTTGATCATGGCCAACGGCGCACGCGCCGAAGGGATCGAAGCCAACCTCTTCTTCACTTTCTTCGGCCTCGACGTCGTGAACCGTTCGAAGATCGGCCACATCAAGGTGGCGACCGTCGGCAACCCCGGACTCCACCTCGCGACGCTCGCCGGCGCGCTCCCCGGTGTATCGGCCCTCATGACCCGCTACTTCGCCAAGAAGATGGAGAAACTGGACATCCCGCCGGTTCCGGAGTTCGTCGAGATGATCGGGGACACCGGTGCCGGCATCTACGCGTGCAAGGCCTCGTTCGACCTGTTCGGGCTCACACGGGACGATCTCGTCCCACAGGTGAAGGACGTCATCACCGTCGGCGAGTTCTTCGCGATGTCCGGCGGCGGGCAGATCATCTTCACCTGAGGATCCCACCTGAGAGTCTCAGGTGAGGATTTGACACCCGGTCTTCGCCAGAGGCCTCTGAAGAGTGAAGAGCCTCTGGAGTCAGAAGCGCCTGAGGTCAGAAGCCTCTGAAGACCGTCCGGAGGTCGTCGAGGCGGACGGCCGGCCCGACGAGGCGAGCGGCATCCTGGTGCTCGCGGTCGAGCCTCCCGTAGACGAGGCGGAGCAGTGCCTCGCCCCGGAGCTCGAGCAGTCCTGCGATCGGCCGTCTGTCCCACGGTTCGAGCCGCACACCGGCCGCGTCCAGCACGAAGTGCCGCTCGGGTTCGTGGACGAGTGTCTCGACGGCGAGCGGCCGATCGGACGGCTTCCCCACCCTGGCGGCCATCTCGGGGAGGGACGGGAGCAGCAACATCACCGCCTCCGCGGCCACCGTCGCCTCGGGGTCCGCGGGCACCGCCACGTCCCACGTGTGGACCGCGTGCTCCGACAGACGGAGCCGCATGAACGAGGTGAGATCCAGTTCGCGACCGAACGCCTCGAGGTGGAACCGGCCGCTGTCGCTCGGGCCGAGGTTTTCGAGACTGCGGACGAGCGCCGCGTTCGCGGCGATGCTGTCCGCCGCCTTGTCCGCGGGACCGCGGGCGTCCCAGGCCTCCCAGACGGCGCTGAACTCGCGTTCTCCCGGACCTCGTTCGCGCCGCAACCCCGCTTCGAGCAGTGACGAGAAGATCTCGGCTTGGCTCCCGAGGTGCGACAGGACCTGCGCGACGCTCCACCCCGCGCAGTAGGAAGGCCCCTCGAGCTCCGTCACGTCCATGGCAGCGACCAGTGCAGCGAGACGTTCATGGGAGAACCGAAGGTTGCGGATCCACGTGGCTGGGTCGGGGGACATGTGACTCCTTCCAGCGCATCGCCCGGCTGCGCATGCACTGTCGGCCTTGGCGAACGACCGGTCAGCCGATCACAGACCTCTCCCATACCCACAGCGTGTCGACCTCAGCGCACGTCGGCAGACGGTGCCGGGGCCGTCGGTCCGAGGGAGCCCGCTCGGAAGGCGCAGGGCGAGTCGCCACCTGGGCGCCGCCACCTGGGCGCCGGAGCGAGATTCCCGCCGATGGGAGAAGGCGGACCCGGAGCAGGGTGACAATTGACGGATGGAGGGGCACTGACCCCCTGCTCCGGCGATCCGATGCCCCCCCTATCGGCCGGTGCCACGCCCGACTTGAGCGAATTTTCCGAAATTTCCGAAGAATTTTCGTTCTCCCAGGTCAGTGGCATGGTCAGCACGGGCAGAGGTGTGCTTCCGAAAGCTGACGGGGGGCTTGCGGACGGCCTCGAGGTCCAGCGGGCACGGACAGAGAGTGACCACGGCCTCGGCGGGAGGCAATACCTCTGTGACAGAGCTAATCTCGGGCTCCGTGAGCACTCCCGCTCGGGACGACCTCGAATCCGACAGACTTGTCGAGACGCTCCTGGTGCTCTTCGCCGCCATCGGACGGCACATCCGGCGCACCGCGGGCCGCCCGGCCGAGTTCACGCAGCTGACCGGCGCCCAGCTGGAGCTCGTCCGGCTGCTCCGGCGGCGACCCGGCATCTCGGTCGCGGAGGCCGCGGACGAACTTCATCTCGTACCCAACACCGTGAGCACGCTGGTCCGCCGACTCGCCGACGGGGGAATGATCCGTCGCCGGAGTGACGCGAGCGACCGACGGGTCGCGCAGCTCGAGCTGACCGAGGACACTGCACGCACGTTCGACGCCTTCCGCGACCGCCGGCTCCTGAGCCTCGGTGTGGGCGTCGACCGCCTCACGCCCGAGGATCGACGCGCGCTCCAACGTGCACTCCCTGCGCTCGAGCACCTGGTCGCGACACTGCGGGAGATCGGCGAGGCTGGGGAGCCGGATGCCTAGGCGTGTCTCCGTTCCGCTGTCGACGGCGCTGCTCGTCGTCCTGTGCGCGACCGCCTGCTCGAACGTCCCCGGCCAGGCGGGCTCGTCCTCGACGAGCCCGCCCTCGACGGCGTCCTCCTCGACGACCGCTGCGAGCACCCCTCCCGGCGGTTCGGGACTCTACGGCGTCGCGGCAGTCAGAAACCCCTACACCGCCGACACGTCGAGCCCGGTCTCGCACGACACCGAGACGATCGCGCTCGCCTCTCAGGCGGGTCACCTGTTCGCCGCGACCGGTCAGTGGGAGTACCCCGGACCCGACCCGACCGGGCAGATCCTCGAAAAGCGTTCGGCGACCTCTGCCTGGACCGTTGCCGAGCAGACCGAGTCGCTCCGGGTCGAGGCGCTCGACTCCTTCCCCATCCCCGCCGACCAGGGGATGGGGCCCGGCCACTCGTTGCTCGTGACCCAGACGATCGTCGACGGCCGATCCGAGATCCAGTGGCTGCTCGACGGTGCGAGCTCGTTCTCGCCGGCAGACTCCTTCACGCTCGCTTCGACCGCGGTCGACGTGCGCTCCTTCGGTGCCCATGAGTCGGGTGGCGTCTGGTCCGTCTACGCGGGGACCAATCCGACCGGCGTCTTGCAGGGAACGTGGGCGAAGACGAATCACACGCTCGCCTTCTCCCCGCTCGCGGAGCTCACCGCCGCGCCACCCGGATCACCGTCGCTCCGGACCCGCAAGGTGACCGCGTTCACCGAGTGCGCCGGCGCGCTCTACGTCACCATCGACACGAAGCTCTACCGGCGCAACGACGGGCCGCTCACATCGGCGGCGGCGCGCTGGGTGCTCGTCCATCAAGAACCCCCGGTGGGATCGTTCAACAGCGGCCTGCGCGGACTCAGCTGCGTCACCCACGACGGGGCCGCGTCCTTGCTGATGTCGACCGAAGGCAACGGCGACGTCGAGCGGATCGATCACCTCCCGAGGGGGCGGCTCGACGAGCAGGGAGGCCAGAGCGGCGGGGTCCTGCCCGCTCCCCTCACCCCCGTCCTCGAATTCCGACCGATCCCCGCGCTGCGTCAGATGCTCGCCGCCCAGGGGACCACCGTCCCCGCAACAGGCAAAGGCTCCATCGACTACGTGATCGCCGCCTACAACAACTTCGAGACGGTCGACATCGGGGGCGTGTCCCGGCAGCTGTTCGGTGTCGAGCACGCCTACCTCGGGGGCTGCTCCTCGACCAGGCTGTGCGGGCCTACCGCGTTCGGGGCCGCGACCTTCGACGCGGCCGCATGCTTCGCGATCCGCACCGACAAGGGGGGATCGGTCAGCTACGCGCTGCGTTGCCTGAGCGGCGCCGCCTTCACCCCGGCGACCCCTCTCGGGAAGCCCATCCGCGGCGGGCAGGCATTCGTTTCGATCCGGACCATCACCCCGTCACCGTTCCGCGACGGCCGCCTCTACTTCGGCGGCTATGACTGCAACTTCTACCCGGCGGACGGTACCGCGTGGGTAGGTACCTCGACGACCGGCGCGCTCCATCCCGACAACCCGAAAGCGGTGAGCACATGACAGCCCTCCGACATCGCAGCAGCCGTCCCTCGCGGACCACGGGCAGGATGGTCGGGGCCGCACTCGCGGCGCTCGTCGCACTCGCCGCCGCGTCGTGCGGGTCGTCGAGCCCTGCGGTCCAGCGTGCGAGCGGTGGGCCGACGGGTAGCTACATCGTTCCGGCAGGCATCCACAAGATCAAGCACGTGATCATCATCCAGCAGGAGAACCGGTCCTTCGACTCCTACTTCGGGACTTATCCGGGAGCGGACGGAATCCCGATGCAGAACGGAAAGCCGACCGTGTGTGTGAACGATCCTCAGACCGGAAAGTGTGTGGCGCCCTACCCGGACCACGCCGACGTGAACGGCGGTGGTCCCCACTCTGCGTCCAATGCGACCGCGGACATCAACAGCGGGAAGATGAACGGCTTCATCACCCAGGCTGAATCGGGGCGGAAGGGCTGCCTTATTCCAACCGATCCCGCGTGCACCAACTCGTCGACACCCGACGTGATGGGCTATCACACCGAAAGCGACATCCCAAACTACTGGACCTATGCCAAGGACTTCGTCCTGCAGGATCACATGTTCGAACCCAATGCCTCGTGGAGCCTCCCGTCGCACCTCTTCTTGGTGTCGGAGTGGTCGGCCTACTGCACGCAAGTGGACAATCCCTCCAGTTGCGCGAACGCGCTGCAGACGAAACCGGCTGAGCGGCCGGCCAACACCCCTGCGGTGTACGGCGGCCAGTCGGGACCGAAGAACGGCGGCGGCAATCCGAAACACGGGAACAAGAACACCAGGGCGGGCCAGCCCATCTACGCCTGGACCGACCTCACGTACCTCCTCTACAAGGACAAGGTGAGCTGGGGCTATTACGTGGTGAGCGGCACCGAGCCGGACTGTGAGAACCCCGCCGCCGAGACGTGCGCGTCGGTCAAGCAGAGCTCGTCCACCCCGGGGATCTGGAACCCGCTGCCCTGGTTCGACACCGTGCAGGCGGACCACCAGCTCGGCAACATCCAGGACGTCTCGAAGTTCTACGCCGCCGCCAAGTCCGGGAACCTTCCCTCGGTCTCGTGGGTGGTGCCGTCCGGCCAGGTGAGCGAGCACCCGCCTGCGCCGGTCAGCTACGGCCAGTCGTACGTGACCAGCCTGATCAACGCGGTGATGAAGAGCCCGGACTGGGACTCGACGGCGATCTTCCTCGCCTGGGACGACTGGGGCGGCTTCTACGACCACGTCGTCCCTCCGACGGTCGACGAGAACGGGTACGGGCTGCGGGTCCCCGGGGTGCTCATCAGCCCATACGCGAGAAAGGGCGCCGTGGACCACCAGACCTTGAGCTTCGACGCCTACGACAAGTTCATCGAGGACGACTTCCTCCACAGCCAGCGACTGAACCCTGCGACCGACGGGCGTCCCGACCCGAGGCCGACCGTGCGGGAGGACGTGAAGATCCTCGGCAACCTCATCGACGAGTTCGACTTCAACCAGACGCCGCTCAAGCCGGTGGTCCTGCCCGTCCACCCCAAGACGACCTTGACCGGTACCCCGGCGCACACGCAGATCTCGAATCCGACGAGCTCAGGGGGCTGAACGCCGGCGCGCGCGTCGCTCTTCGCGTCCACCTGGAGTCTGTTCGCAATTCGAAATGAACTCCCGTGAACTCCCGTAGACCGCGTCGATGAGGATCGATGCTCCAGGCCGGCATCGCCTCAATGGCTATTGAGCACCACCCGACGTCCAACGAGTCGCGATCCACCGCTCGTGTCCCGATGCTCCTTAAGCTTCACCGCGCGGTTGACACGTTTCACGTGTATCAACCAAGAAGGGGGGAGCCATGGAAGAGCGCGGAAGCGGATGGATCGCCTTTGCCGGGATCATGTTGATCATCGGGGGCATCATGCGGTTCTTCGACGCGATCTGGGCATTCAGCTACCACGGCGTACTGCCGACCAACCTCGAGGGTGCGATCTTCGGCCACAGCCTGAAGACCTACGGCTGGGTTTACCTCACCGTCGCCATCGTCCTCGTGCTGTGCGGATTCGCCGTCTTCGCCCAGTCGCAGGCGGCGCGTTGGATCGGCGTGTTCGCAGGAGCGGTCGCGTGCATCGAGCGCGATCTGGTGGATGCCGTTCTACCCGATCTGGGCGTTCACCTACATCGCGATCGGCGCACTGGTCGTCTACGCCCTCGTCGCCTACGGAGGCAGGGAAGAAAGCGCCGGGTTGTGACGCCCCGGAGGCCGGTTCCCTCGGGGGCGACCGGCTTCCATCGCGCCGGCCGTCCCTCGACGGGGTAGGCCGGAGGGCGGTTCAGCGCCCGACGGTCTCGCGGATCGCGTCGACGATCGCCGTCGGCGAGGGCAGGACGGCGGCCTCGAGGGTCGGTGCCGAGCCGATCGGGGCGAAGGCCGCGCCGATCCGCTGGACCGGGGCCTCGAGCTCACCGAAGAGCTCCTCGTGGACCAGCCCGGCCAGCTCGCCACCGAAGCCGGCGAAACGGGTGGCATGGTGTGCGACGACGCAGCGTCGCGTCCGCGCCACCGACTCGAGGACCGTGTCGGCGTCGAGGGGAACCAGGCTGCGGAGATCGACGACCTCGACGTCGATGTCGTCGGCGGCGAGCTCCTCCGCTGCTGCCAGCGAGTCGCGCACGGTCCGTCCGTAGGTCACGACCGTGACGTCGCTGCCGGCCCGGGTGACGGCGGCCGACCCGAGCGGCACCCGGTGGTCGCCGTCGGGGACCGCGCCGCTCGTACCGTAGAGCGCGACGTTCTCGACGAGCACGCAGGGGTCGTCGTCGAAGATGCACGTGGTGAGCAGCCCCATCGCATCGGCCGGCGTGCTCGGGACGGCGACCTTCAGGCCGGGGACGTGTGCCAGCCAGGTCTCGAGTGTCTGGGAGTGGGTCGCCCCCGAGCCTGTCCCGCCGAAGACCGCGGTTCGCACCGTGAGCGGGATCCCGAGACGCCCCCCGGACATGAACCTGGACTTCGCCGCGTGGTTCACCAGCTGGTCGAACGCGATGCTCAAGAAGTCCATGATCATCACCTCGGCCACGGGACGCAGACCGGATGCGGCGGCCCCCACCGCGGCGCCGACGATCGCGGCCTCCGAGATGGGCGTGTCGCGGACACGTGCGGTGCCGTGTGCCGTCGACAGGCCTCTCGTGACCTGGGAGATCCCGCCGCCGGGGTCGGCGATGTCCTCACCGAGGAGGATCACGTCGGGATCGGTCGCAAGAGCCCGGTCGAGGGAGCGGTTGAGCGCCTCGCGCATGGTCACCGTCGCGCCCGGGTCCGAGCCGGCCAGGTCCTCCTCCCTTTCCCGACCGCCGGGTACTGCCGGGCTCCGGCGTGGCTCCGGGGAGGCCGGGGCTGCGTAGACGTCGACCATCGCCGCGAAGGCATCGGGCGGATCGGCGGCGAGGGCGCCGTCGAAGGCCAGCTCGACCTCTGCGCTCGCCTGACGCTCGATCTCGGACGCGGTCTCCTCCGTCAGCACTCCGCCGTCCACCAGGGTCTTCCGGTAGCGACCGACCGGCTCGGCGGACCGGGCGGCCTCGAGCTCGTCCTTCGGGATGTAGCGCATCGGATCGCCGAAGTAGTGGCCGTGCAGGCGGAAGGTGGTGCACTCGAGCAAGGTCGGCCCACCGCCCTCCCGCGCCCGGGCGACTGCGGCCGCGAGCGCCACGTAGGTGGCGTCGGGATCGTTGCCGTCCACGCTGGAGCCCACGATGCCATAGGCCGGCGCACGGTCGGCGACGGATGCGACCGGCTGGGACTCGGCAGTCGGCGTCATCTCCGCATACCTGTTGTTCTGGCAGACGAGCACGACCGGGAGCCGCCACAGCGCTGCGAGGTTGACCGCCTCGTGGAACGACCCCGTCCCGGTGGCGCCATCGCCGAAGCTCACCGCCACCACGTGCCCAGAGCCGGCCAGCTGGAGGGCGGTCCCGATGCCGGCCGCGATCGGCAATCCCGAGCCGACGATGCCGGTGGAGAGGACCAGCCCCGCGGTCGGGAACGAGATGTGCATCGCGCCGCCCTTCCCGGCGTTCACCCCGTCCTCGCGAGCGAGGATCTCCGCCACGAGAGGCCCGAGCGGCACGCCCTTCGCGATCTGATCGTGGAGCCCCCGGTAGGTGGTGACCAGTCGGTCGTCGGCACGCAGAACGGTTCCGAGGGCGGCCGCGATGCCCTCCTGGCCGGTCGCGGGCCAGTAGGTGCAGGCGAATTCACCGGCGCTGAGGCCGCGCCGGAGGCGTTCGTCGCAGGTGCGAGCGAGGACCATGAGCTCGAACATGCGGACACGGTCGCCGACGAGCGGCAGCTCTCGTGCGGTGTCGGTCATCTCCCATTCCTCCTCTCGGTCTGTCGGTTCGCCCCGGGTGTCGATCCGGCCGTACCCCCTGCTCCGTGCGCGCGTGCCGCGCCCGCCGCGACCCGCTGGTGACTCCGTTCAGGGATCGGCGGTGCGGACGTAGCTCGCGGCGTGAGTCCCGGCGATGTGGCCCCAGACCATCCCCATCCCGATCGAGGTGCCCCCGCCGTAGTACGCGGGGCCGGCGGGGCTCGCGATCACGTTGCCGGCGCCGTAGAGCCCGGGAATCGGCCGGTCGCGCACGTGCTGGATCCTGCCGCTCTCGTCGATGCGTGGGCCGCCCTTGGTCCCCACTGCTCCGACGTGGATCGGCAGCGCGTAGAAGGGACCCTGCTCGATGGTCCCGAGGTTGGGGTGAGGCGCCGAGGGGTCGCCGTGGAAGCGGTCATAGGCGGATGACCCGCGCCCGAATTCCCTGTCGCGTCCCTCGCGCACCATCCGGTTCCAGCGCTCGACCGTCCCGAGCAAACCGTCGAGGTCGATGCAGACGGTCTTCGCCAGCCCTGCGACCGTGTCGCTCACGTACAGCCACGGGGGATCGGGATCGCCGGGTCGCACCGTGACCACTCCGTAGCGCGAGCGGTACTGATGGTCGAAGAGCACCCAGGCAGGGAGGTGCCGGGTCGAATACTCGTTGACGTCGAAGGAGAAGAAGGCCTTCTGCATATCGTTGTAATTGGCCGCCTCGTTCACGAAGCGTTCGCCGAAGCGGTTGACGATGATCGAGTGCGGAGCCGTGCGTTCGATGCCGACGAAGCGGGCGAGAGGCCGCCCGTCGTACTCCTCACCCGGAACATGGGAAGCCGGATACCACCACGCTTCGTTCATGTTCGCGAGGTCGGCGCCCACCTCCATGGCCATCGAAAGGCCGTCGCCGTCGCAGGAGGGCGGACTGTGGGGATGGGTCAGCGGTCCGGGTAGGAACCGGGTGCGCAGCGTCGCGTTCCACTCGTAGCCGCCGGACGCGAGCACGATCGCGGCCGCTGTGATCTCGCTGCGTCGCCCGTCCTGTTCGACGACGAGGCCGGAGACGGCGTCGCCCGACATGGTGATCTCGCAGGCCCTCGTCTCGAGCTCGGGCTCGATCGCACGTGCCAGGCATCCCTCGAGGAGCGCTGACACGAGCGCCTGGCCGCACGCCACCTGGCCGAGCTCGAGGCGCTGCTGCACCGCCGTCGTGTCGAAGCGCTCGGGAAAGTACGCCGGGCGCCATTCGACGGTGCCCTCCTGCAGCGTGATCGGCATGGCGAGCACCGGAGCCCGCCGGAGCTTGTCGGCCCATGGGCCGAGCAGTCCGACGTCGAAGAGCGCCGGCTCGAGCATCCGGCCGCGCTCCTTGGCCCCGTCCATCTCGGGGTGGTAGTCGGGCCACGACATGGACCGCAGCTGCAACTTGGTCCTCGCCTCGAGGCCGGCGACGATCCCCGGCCCCTCGTCGACGTAGCGTTCCAGCAGCTCGGATGGCATCCTCCCGGCCGTGAGCCGGCCCATGTAGGCGAGCGCCTCCTCGCGAGAGTCCTCGGCGCCCCGCTCGGCCATGCGGTGGTTCTGCGGCATCCAGATCCCGCCGCCGGAGACAGCCGTCGTGCCGCCGATCGTCGGGGACCGCTCGAGCACCCGCACCCGTGCACCCAGGTCGCGAGCGGCGAGCGCCGCGGTCAGCGCTGCGACACCGGTCCCGACGACGACGACGTCGACTGCGCCACCTCCGCCCACTCCGCCTCCTGTCACCGGTGTCATCGGTGTGCGCCCGAACCGCTCACGCCAGTTGTCCGGTCACGAGGCGAGATACCGGTCGAGCTCGCGATGCATACCGGTGATCCCACCCTCGTAGTCGCGGGAGAGGCGGAGACCCTCGAAGCCGAGGGTATGCACGCCGCGCTGCTGCCGCTCGATGTTGGAGAAGTCCTGGAGCGGGATGCGGGGCCAGTGTTCAGCGTCGTCGGGAGCGAAGGGGCCTCCGAGCACCGGGCGCGGACGCTCGGCATCCCGAGCCGGGATCGAGATGGACCACAGCTCGAAGAGACAGGCCTCCGGGTCATCACCGACCGGTCTGACCCGGTAGACGAGCGCGTTGCCGTACTGGGGCAGGACGAAATAGTTCGGGAACATGAAGAACATGCCTCCCCACCGGGCGAGCGCCGCGGGGTCGGGCGGTGGCATCTTGATGCCGGCACCGTCGGCATACCGGTAGATCTCCTTCACCAGTTCGACACCGAACGTGCTCCCCTCGGGAATCGGCCGGTTTCGCATGCCTTCGACGACATGCACGTCACGGTCGAGGGTCATCGCCTCGAGCCCGCTGCTCAGCAGGTGCACGGACTCGATGATCGCGTCGATCTCGGCAAGGCCGACCTGTCGCCCCTTCTCCGCCTGCGCGTTGGGCCGGAGCTGGAAGGTCGAGTGACCACGCGGGTGCACCGAGTAGACAAGGCTGTCGGGGTCGTAGGACTCGGGGTGTCCGAGGGTCAGCTGGGGATGGGTCTGTGGGACGTGGTATCCCTCCATGAACGCCTCCTGCGCGAGCTTCCAGTTGGCGCGGAGACGGGCCGCCTTCCACCACCGGACCCGCATGTCGGCGACGCCGAGGGGGTCGAGCAGCGATGGGATCGGGTCGAGCGCCTCGAGGAGCGGCGGCGCGTCGGGGTCGAAGTTGACCCACACGCACCCGCCCCAGCATTCGGTCCGCACCTGACGGAGGCAGAGCTGCTCAGGTGTGAGCAGCTCTGGGTCGAACGCATGGGGACCATAGACGAACGTGTTCTCACCTTCGAGGTTCCATCGCCATCCGTGGAAGGGGCAGATGATCCGCCCGGCGTCGAAACTGCCCGAGCCAGTCACGAGTTGCGTGGCCCGGTGCCGGCACGCGTTCTGGTAGCCCGCCGACGGACCCGTCGTCGACCCGGACGACGAGCACCGACTGGTCGCAGATGGTGTACTCGACGTAGTCGCCAGGGAGAGGCACCTCCTCGAGCCTGCACGCCATCTGCCACACGCGTGGCCACAGTCGCTCACGCTCGAGCCGTGCGAACCCGGCGTCGAAATAGCGCTCGGCGGGCACGAAATCGGGGCGATGCATGGCGAACGGGACGCCTCGGCCGTTCCTGCCGTCCGGCACCGATGCAGGCGCGGTCATCTCCGGGGCCGAGGTGCAAGCCTCTTCTGCAGCCTTGCGGAGTGCGACGCGGCGCGCACCGACGTCACTCATCGGAGCTTCCGGGTCCGCCGAGGAACGTGATGCGCCGCTCGCGAAAGCGCCAACGCCCATCGCTGCGCACCAGCGGTGTCCCGGTAGCGACCGGCCGAGACGATGCTGAATCCTTCGGGACCGCCTCGGACGAACAGGTAGTCGGTCACAGCCGTCGCCCTGTCGCCGTCGACCTCGATCATCGAGTTCGAGGTCACGTGCTTGCCGCGGGAGCCGTCCGCCTGCACCTTCTCCATCAGCGTGCGAATGGCGTCTCGGCCTTCGGCCACATGGCCCGGAAACGAGAGCTGCGCGTCCTCGGTGAACAGGTCCGCCCACCGTTCGAACGCACCGTCGTCGCACCGCTGGCTGTACGCGGCGAGCGTGTGGCTGATCTCGTACTCGTCGTCCACTTCGGTCCACCTCCGTGGCCGAACCGGCCGTTCGATCGGAATCGGACTGCTCTGACCCCCGATGTTGATCTCTGTCCTCGCCGCTGCAGGTGGCCGGTGATCGAGCGACGTCCCTGGTCAGCTCATGTTAGGCCCCGAGGTGTGGCGGCGCGTCCGGCCGCCGGGAGTCGATCGGACGATCTCTCCGGTGGTCGATCCGACGATCTCTCCGATGACCGAGCCGACGGTATAGGTCTGCCCGGCGACCCCGATCCGCCGCAGCACACCGGCCACCGGCGCTCCGACCTCGTTCTCCACCTTGTCCGTCTCGAGGACGTACACCGGCTCGTCCTGTTCGACGGTGGCGCCGTCGTCGACGAGCCACTCGGCGAGGGTGGCCTCGGTCATCTCCATGCCCAGCTTCGGGATGCGGATCTCGACGGCACCCACCTCCATGCTCTGCCGATCGTGTTCGATCGCCGCGACGGCGCGACACTACCGTTCGGTGCCGGTGATCGATCGGTGCCGGCGATCGATCGGTGCCGGTGATCGTTCGATGCCACGGCACTGTGCGGTTCCGGGCCGGCACGCGCTGGGCTTTGCTAGCTTCGCGGCCGCGCGACCGCGGATGGCGGGAGGGCGCAGGCGGACCGACAGGAGCGAGCCATGGAGACCCGGAAGCTGGACACGGTGGTCTACGAGAAGGACGGGCCGGTCGCCTGGATCACGCTCGACTATCCGGAAAAGGCCAACATCCAGTCCTCGCGCCTCGTCTTCGACGTCGACGAGTGCCTCGACGACGCCAACCGCGACTACGAGATCAAAGTGCTCGTGATCAAGGCGAACGGGCCGGGGTTCAGTGCGGGTCACGTCGTCACAGGCTCACCCGGCACGGAGATGCGCGAGATCGACGAGTCCACCGCAAAGCTGGGAAGTCCCTGGAAGGGCCAGTGGGAGATCTACGGCGATCCCGTCATGAAGCTCTGGGAGTTCCCGAAGGTCACCATCGCGGAGGTGCACGGCTACTGCCTGGGCGGCGGGACCGTCTGGGGCCTGCTCACCGACATGACCGTCGCGTCCGACGACGCCTACTTCCAGTTCCCTGTGCTCCAGGGGATGGCCATGCCGACCATGGAGACCGGCATCGAGCCATGGCTCTTCATGAACTGGAAGCGGGCATCCGAGTACATGTACACCGGACAGCAGCTGAGCGCCGTGCAGGCGAAAGAGCTGGGCCTCGTCAACCGGGTCGTCTCCCGCGATCGGCTTCGAGACGAGGTGGACGAGTTGGCCTTCCACGTGGCGCAGGCCCCGTTGACGACGCTCATGGCGGCGAAGGCGAACATCCGCCGCGCCTGGGACCTCATGGGGCTCCGCACCCACCTCGAGCAGTCGAACGACCTGTTGACACTCGCTACTCAGGCGACCGACGTGAAGGCCTACATCCGCGAGGCGTTCGAGGCCGGCCTGCGTCCGAGGGACGCAGCACAGCGGAACGCAGAGCGGGCGAAAGAGCTCGCTGCAGCGTCCAAAGCAGCCCGGGCGGCGACCGAGGCCGCGACCACCTGATCCCGCGCTCCGACGATCCGAGCACCGGGGACCAGGGGCGATCTTGCCAAGCGACGGGCAACCGGACCCCCGGCTCGTCGAACGGCTCCGGCAGGTGGTCGGTCCCCAACTGGTCGACGATCCCGAGATCGTCGCCTCGTACAGCACGGATTGGACCGGGCGCTTCGAGGGCCATACGCCGGCGGTGCTCCGGCCCGGGTCGACGGAGGAAGCCGCCGCCATCGTCGACCTCTGCCGTGAATTCGGTGGGGCTCTCGTGCCCCAGGGCGGCAACACCGGCCTCGTCGGCGGCGGTGTCCCGCTCGGCGGCGAGTTCGTCCTGAGCCTCCGGCGTCTGCAGGACCTCCACGAAGTCGACGACTCGGCCGGTCAGGTGACCGCGGGTGCCGGGGCGACGATTGCAGACCTCCACCGCGTGGCCGGCGCCACCGGGTGGACCTACGGGGTCGATCTCGGCAGCCGCGACTCCGCGACCGTCGGCGGCACGATCGCGACCAATGCCGGCGGCATCCACGTCCTCCGCCACGGTGACACCCGCGCTCAGGTGGTCGGTGTCGAGGCTGTACTCGGAAGCGGGGACGTCGTCTCGCATCTCGGTGGACTGGTCAAGGACAACACCGGCTACCACCTGCCGAGCCTGTTGTGTGGGAGCGAAGGCACACTCGCGGTCGTGACGGCAGCCCGCCTGCGACTGCTGCCACCGAGCCCCTGCCGCACGGTTGCGATCCTTGCGTTCGATTCGGTCCGAGACGCGCTCGAGGCCTCGGCGCTCTTCCGACGCTCGCTGCCCGAGCTCGAGGCATGCGAGCTGTGCTTCAGGGACGGGGTCGAACTGGTCTGTTCCGTCACCGGATTGGCTCCTCCGTTCCGGCACCGCCGTTCCGTCCTCCTCCTCCTCGAAGCGGCAGGCCGAACGGATCCGACGCCCGCTCTCGCGGAGGCGACCGCGTCCGTGGAGCGCATCGTCGACTCGGTGGTCGCGACCGAGCCGACCGCGCGCGCGTCGCTCTGGCGCTATCGGGAGGCCCACACGGAGGCGATCAACACACTGGGTCCGCCCCACAAGCTCGACGTGACCTTGCCCCACGCCTCACTGGCGGACTTCATCGAACGGGTCGGCGGGGAGGTGCAGGCCGTCGAGCCCAGATCCCGGGTCTGGCTGTTCGGGCACGTAGGGGACGGCAACATCCACGTGAACATCACGGGCGTCGTCCCAGCCGACTTCCGCGTGGACGACGCAGTGCTGCAACTGGTGGGCGCGTTCGGCGGGAGCATCAGCGCGGAGCACGGCATCGGAACGGCAAAGAAGCGATGGCTCGGCCTCTCGAGATCGGCCGAAGAGATCGCAGCCTTCAGAGCCATCAAGCGGGCGCTTGACCCGTCGGGCATCCTCAACCCGAACGTTCTCCTGCCATTAGTCTCCACCTGAACTCTCCCTCGCACCCCGTAGGGCGAGAAAGTCGCTGGTCAGGGCATAGAGCGGTCGATTGCCCGAGAGGTCCAACGCCCTGCCCCGGCTGAGGGACGCGGTGCCGGCGCCTACCTCGTACGTCCCTCCGGCCCCATGACATCTACATACATCAGGTGATGTCATCAGCCCCATGACATCTACATACATCAGGTGATGTCATCAGCCCCATGACATCTACATACATCAGGTGATGTCATCGCCGCGAACGAACACAGAGAAGGAGCACTCCTTCGAGGAGTGCTCCTCACGAGCCACGTCGGTGCTCTTGCCCAAACTAGTTACTTGTGTTATACAATTAATTTCCTTGGCCGCCGATCCGGGCGACCTAATCCGGAGGGCCGCATGTCGATCCCCGCAACCACCGACAACACCACCAAGGAGATCGCCTCGGCGCTGCTGTCGGTGGCACGCCACCTCAATCAGGTGAAGTCCCACGAGACCCTCTGTCGGCAGGCGGGCGTCGACCTCGATCGAAGCGGGGCAGCACTGCTCTACAAATTGTTCGCCGAAGGTGAGGACGTTCGTCTCGGCGAGCTTGCCGAACGCCTCGGCGTCGACTCACCCGCGGTGACCCGCAAGGTTCAACAGCTCGAGCGAACGGGGCTCGTCAGCCGAGGTCCGGATCCCTCTGATGCACGTGCCTCGCGCGTGAGGCTCGCACCGCCGGGACGGCGGGCGATCGAAAAGCTGCTGCGAGCGCGCGAGCTCTGGTTCGAAGAGACGCTCGAAGGTTGGTCGAGGGAAGACCGTGCCGAACTCGCACGCTTGTTGCAGCTCTTCGCCACCACGGTCTCGCACCCCGGGGGGTTACAGCATGGCACTTGATCAAGACCTCCCCCCGGTCACCAACGAACCGGCCGACGCCGTACTGGCGAAGGCCGAACACCGCCGCATTCTCGTGATCCTCGGCGCGCTCATGCTCGGCATGATCCTGGCGTCGCTCGACCAGACGATCGTCTCGACGGCGCTCCCCACTATCGCCGGCGATCTCCATGGTCTCAACCATCTCTCCTGGGTTGTCACCGCATACCTGCTGACCCTCACGATCTCGACACCACTCTGGGGGAAGCTCGGCGACCTCTTCGGGCGCAAGAAGCTCTTCCAGGCTGCGATCGTGATCTTCCTGATCGGCTCTGCGCTCGCCGGTCTGTCCCAGTCGATGATCGAACTGATCGCGTTCCGGGCCATCCAGGGCGTCGGTGCGGGCGGCCTGATGGTCGGCGCCCAGGCGATCATGGGGGACGTGGTGAGCCCGCGGCAGCGGGGCCGCTACATGGGCTACTTCGGCGCGGTCTTCGCGTTCACGAGCGTCGCCGGACCCCTGCTCGGCGGTTGGTTCACCGAACATCTCTCATGGCGATGGGTCTTCTACATCAACGTCCCGATCGGCATCGTCGCTCTCTTCGTCATCGCCGCCGTCCTGCACATCCCCGTCCGCCGGACTCAACACTCCGTCGACTATCTGGGAACGGCGTTACTCGGCGCAGCCGTCACCGCGGTGATCCTGCTCACGACATGGGGAGGGACCACTTACGCCTGGCGCTCGGTCCAGATCCTCGGACTCGGCCTTGCCGCGATCGCCCTGGTGGTGGCCTTCGCCCTCGTCGAGCGCCGGGCTGCCGAACCTCTCATGCCCCTCTCGCTCTTCCGAAACCCCGTCTTCTCGGTGACGAGCGCCATCGGCTTCATCGTCGGATTCATCATGTTCGGCGCGATCATCTACATCCCTCTCTACCTGCAGACCGTCCACGGAGCCTCGCCAACCAGCTCGGGCCTGCAGCTGCTGCCGCTCGTGTTCGGCATGCTCGCCACCTTCATCCCGAGCGGGAGGCTGGTCACCCGCTGGGGTCGCTACAAGATCTTCCCGGTGATCGGCACAGCGGTCATGTCGGTGGGACTTTTCCTCCTGTCGCTGATGACGCCGTCGACGACGCTCGCCGAGTCGTCGTTCTTCATGATCGTGGTCGGGTTGGGGATCGGGATGGTGATGCAGATCCTGGTGGTCGCGGTCCAGAACGCGGTCCCCTACAGCCAGCTGGGAACGGCCACCTCGGCTGCCACCTTCTTCCGCACCATCGGCGGCGCGTTCGGCGTCGCCCTTTTCGGGACGATCTTCAACAACCGTCTGTTCGAGGAGCTGCCTCATTACCTCCCGCCGGTGGTGTTCCACAAGATCGCGGGCCGCAACATCTCGTCGAACCCGGCCCAGATCAAAGCACTGCCCCCGCCCATCCGCGCCGGATTCGTCCAGGCGTTCAGCCACTCGCTCGACCTGGTCTTCCTGGTCGGGGTGCCCTTCGCCCTGTTCGCGTTCGTGCTCAGCCTGTTCCTGAAGGAGACGCCCCTACGCGAGCACGCCCATGTAGCTGCCGACGGGAAAGCGCCGACACCTCTGGAAGCGACAGCAGCCGGCTGAAGTGATCTGGCAAACACAAAGACCTGCATCGTAGATCGGCAGACGCGACGCGATGGCATCACGCGTCATGCCGCGCGCCGCGAGTCGATGAGAGCAACGCCGCCTCGAGGAAAATACGCATTGCCACTAACTGGGTCGGCGTGCAGTATGGCCTGATGGCCGACTCCAGGACACCCCGACTCCCACCGCTCCCCGCTGGCGAGTGGGACGATTTCTTGCAACGCTTGGTAGAAGCCGGACCAGGTGGACCCGATCGCCCGCTCAACATCTTCACCACCCTCGCGCGCAACCCGAACCTGTTCCGCCGCTGGATCGGATTCGGGGCCGCGCTGCTCGACGGCACCATCCCGGCGCGCACGCGAGAGCTTGCGATCCTCCGCATCGCCGATCTTTCAGACAGCGAGTACGAGTGGGCGCAGCACGTGCCGCTCGCGCGTGCGGCGGGAGTCACCGTCGAGGAGATCGAAGCGCTGCGCCGGGCGCTCGACCGCCACCCGTGGGCAGCCGACGATCTGGCCCTGCTGAAAGTCGTCGACGAGTTGGACTTCCTCGGCTTCCTCGTCGATGAGACTTGGGAAGACGCGCTCGAGGTCCTGGGCGAAGCGGGGATGATCGAGCTGCTCATGCTGGTGGGCCAGTACCAGCTCGTCGCCATGGTCCTCCGTACACTCCGGATCCAACTCGAGGCTGAAGGCTGACGGCCTGACCCGCCCGACCGTCGACTGAGGGAACCCGAAACTCGACCCAGGGCGGCGGCGGCGCCGGTCACGGCTCACACAGCCCGCGACGGTATGGGAGCATCTCAGTCCGTGGAGGAACGAAGTCTCGAGATCGGCGAGGTTGAACTCGCGGTGGCCGAAGCCGGTTCCGGCGGACGGCCGCTCCTCCTACTCCACGGCTTCACCGGCGCCAAAGAGGATTTCACCGAGTGGTTGAATCCGCTCGCGGAGGAAGGCTGGCACGCCGTGGCGCCCGATCACCGCGGTCACGGCTCGAGCTCCAAGCCGGAGGAGGAGGACGCGTACTCTTTCGAGATCCTCGCCGATGACGCTCTGGCGCTCGCCGACGCGCTCGGTTGGGACCGCTTCGTGCTGCTCGGGCACTCGATGGGTGGGATGGTCGCGCAGTTGGTCGTGATGAAGGCGACCGAACGAGTGAGTGCCCTCGTCCTCATGGACACCGGCCACGGACCGGTCGAAGCCCTCGATCCGAGCATGGTCGACGCCGCTCTCTCGATCGTCCGCTCGCAAGGCATCGATGCCCTGGCGGACGCGATGGCCAGCTCGTCGAGCCCACTCGAGACCCCCTCGTTCCGGCGGCTCCTCGAGCAAAGGCCCGGCTACGCCGAGTTCAACGACCGCAAATTCCGGGCGACGTCGCCGTACCTCTATCCGCCGTTGGCCTCGGCGTTCGTCCACACCGCCGACCGACTCGAGGACCTGGGTCGACTGCCGCCGACGCTCCCTGCCCTCGTGGTGGTCGGCGAGGAAGACCAGCCCTTCCTCGGTCCGTCGAGGCGGATGGCCGACTCCATACCTGGCGCCTCGCTCGCCGTCGTGCCCCAGGCCGGACACAGCCCGCAGTTCGAGAACCCAGACGCCTGGTGGAGCGCGCTCTCCGGGTTCCTCGCCGACCTGCCTCACTGAACCTGTCGGCCTCGCGTCGGAAGCGATCCTCTCAGATCACGCCGCGCTGGAGCAGCTTCGCTCACTCATCGGCTTCGGAGCCTCTGGCGTGCATGGCCTGGTCGATCTGCTTGACCACCGTCGGGTCGAGCAGCGTGGTCACGTCTCCGAGCGGACGCTCCTCGGCCACGTCGCGCAGGAGCCGGCGCATGATCTTGCCGCTACGGGTCTTCGGGAGCTCCGGCGTGAGGAGGATCTGGCGCGGTTTCGCGATCGGTCCGATCATCGCCGCGACAGCGTTGCGGAGCTCCTCGGCGAGCACCTCGCCGTCCTCCTCGCCTTTCGGACCATCGCCCTTGACGGTGACGAACGCGACGATGCCCTGACCGGTGGTCGGATCCGACGCCCCGACGACGGCGGCTTCGGCAACTCTCGGGTCGCCGACCAGTGCGTGTTCGACCTCGGTCGTGGAGATCCGGTGGCCCGAGACGTTCATCACGTCGTCGATGCGTCCGAGCAGCCAGAGGTCTCCGTCCGCGTCGCGCTTGGCACCATCGCCGGCGAAGTAGGAGCCGGGGAAGCGGGACCAGTAGGTCTTCCGGTACCGCTCCTGGTCGCCCCAGATGCCCCGCAACATCCCCGGCCACGGCTCGGTGATGACGAGGAAGCCCCCTTCACCGTTGCCGACGGAGTGGCCGTCGTTGTCCACCACGTCCGCGCTGATCCCCGGGAACGGCGTCATCGCCGCCCCCGGCTTGGTCGAGGTGATGCCCGGAAGCGGTGTGATGAGGATGCCGCCCGTTTCGGTCTGCCACCAGGTGTCGACGATCGGGCAGCGGTTGCGGCCGACGTGCTCGCGATACCACATCCATGCTTCCGGGTTGATGGGCTCCCCGACCGAACCGAGGAGACGGAGGCTCGAGAGGTCGTGGGCGTCGGGGTACTCCTCACCCCACTTCATCAAGGTCCGGATGGTGGTCGGCGCGGTGTAGAGGATGGTGACCCCGTACTCTTCGACGATCTTCCACCAGCGGTCCCGCCCGCCCGCGTCGGGAGTTCCCTCGTAGAGCACCGAGGTGGCGCCGTTCGCCAGCGGTCCGTAGACGATATAGCTGTGCCCGGTCACCCATCCGACGTCGGCGGCGGTCCAGAAGACGTCCTCCTCCGGCTTGACGTCGAAGATGAGCGAATGGGTCGTCGCGCAATGGGTGAGGTAGCCGCCTGTCGTGTGCAGGATGCCCTTCGGCTGGGCCGTCGTCCCGCTCGTGTACATGATGTAGAGCGGCTGCTCCGCGTCGAAGTCCTCGGCCCGGTGCTCGGACGGCTGCCGGTCGACGAGCTCATGCCACCAGACATCGCGGCTCGGGGGACCAGGACACCTCCTGACCGGTCCGGCGTACCACCAGCACGTTGCGGACGTTGGGGCACTGGGCGACCGCCTCGTCGACGTTCGCCTTGAGCGGCACCGCGGTGCCACGCCGGAATCCCCCGTCGGCGGTGATCACCACCTGCGCGTCGGCGTCGATAATGCGGCCGGCCAGCGCCGCTGCCGAGAACCCGCCGAAGACGACCGAGTGCGGCGCACCGAGGCGAGCGCAGGCGAGCATCGCCACGACCGTCTCGGGGATCATCGGCATGTAGATGGCGACCCGGTCGCCGGCCTGCACACCGAGCTCGACGAGGGCATTCGCCGCCCTGCACACCATCCGCTGGAGGTCCGCGTAGGTGATCGTCCTCGCCTCGCCTTCGGGCTCGCCGACCCAGTGGTAGGCGACCTTGTCACCTCGGCCGGCGGCGACGTGCCGGTCGACGCAGTTGACGCATGCGTTGAGCCGTCCGCCGACGAACCACTCCGAAAAGGGCAGGTCCCACTCGAGCACCTTGTCCCAACGTCTCGCCCACTCGAGGCGGTGCGCTTGCCCGGCCCACCAGGTAAGCGGATCGGCGGCGGCCTCCTCGTAGATGCCCGGCTTCGCGTTCGCCCGTTCGGCCAGCGCTGCCGGTGGGTCGAAGTGCCGGGTCTCGTTGAGCAGCGCGGAAAGCGTGGGAGATGCGGACGGCCCGACGTCCTTCCCGCTCATCGGGCCGTCCTGGGGAGCGGTCGCCATCTCAGGCTGCGCGGGGTCCGGCGGCCTGGGTCGGAGGGGCGATCCGGTCCCCCAGAGGCAGCGTCGGCACCAGCGACCGCTTGAAGGTGTCGTTGACCACTCCGGCGAACGAGGCGTACCACGCCGCCGCCGCCGTGGCGACGCCGACCCATCCACCGGCCTTGGTGACGTTGGCCATGTTCTCGAATGCTCCGATGGTGAGCAGCACGAAGGTCGCAGTCAGCAGGACGAAGACCGCGACGACCGCTCCCGAAACGCGGAACGAGGCGATGGTCATGTACGCGGTGAAAATGGTCCAGCCGAGCAGAAAGACCCCGACCGCGATCGAGACGTCGCTCGGGAGCTTGATACCGGGGAGGATGAACCGCGACAGGACGTAGTAGGAGATCCAGAACGCGCCGTATGAGGTGAACGCGAGTGCACCGAAAGTGTTCTTGCGGACGAACTCCCACATCCCTGCCAGCAGTTGGGCGGTTCCTCCGTATACGAGCGCCAAGGCCAGCGCCGCGCTGACACCCGCGCCCCACACGTTGGTGTTCGCGATGCTCAGCGCGAACGTTGTCATCGCGAAGGCGCCGAGGCCCAGAGGAGCCGGGTCAGCGACAGGCTGGATGACAGCCGACCGCCTTTCGGAGCCCTGCAATCCCGATTGATCCGGACGCAACGATTCCACTGTCATGGCGCTTCCCCTCTCCTCTGGTCGATATAGCCCTTTCGGTTCTCCCTCCGTCCGTCGGCGGCTGACACCGCCTGGTTGTGCATACCCTTTCCGGATCCCGCAGAAACGCTCCGATCGCGGAGCGGAGCCCCCGATCGCGGAGCGGAGCCCGATCGGGGAGAGAAGCGTCGAGCGGGGGGCCGGTCGCCCCCCTAGCCTGAGCATCCGCAGTCCCGTGCCCGTAGGCGTGCCGGTCCCGGGCGATGACGCGCCGGGCAGGCGATGACAAGCCCTGCAAGCGATGACGAGCCGGACAGGTGGGGGGAACCGAGCGGATGAAACCGCCGTCAGGCATGGAGCCGCCGAAAGAGGTGCGGATCGAGGACTTGCGCCGGCCGCGGCGCGGGCCTGAGGAACAGGCGCTCTACGAGATGGCGTGCGCCATGCGGGTGGATCTCGACCCCGACGGGATACTGGCGGAGGCGCGCCGGACGACCGGGCTCGACGACCTCGGCGACCCGACGCTGCCCGATCGCCTCCGGGCGCAGGCGAGGGCAGTCGAGGCCGACCGCGGCCTCGCCGGGCTCGGCCGCCACATCATCCGGCAACGTCTGGTCGGCCTGCTCGTCGCCCGGCTTCGGCTCGAGGACCGCGTCCGCCGTTATCCCGAGGCGCTCGAGGTCGAGTTGGCACCCCCGGTGGTCGTCGTCGGCCTGCCCCGTTCGGGGACGACCCACCTGGTCAACCTCCTCGCAGCCGACACCCGCGTCCGGTCGATGCCCTGGTGGGAGGTGGTGGAGCCGATCCCGGTCGTGGAAGACGGACCGGGGCGGGACGGCGTCGATCCGCGCTACCTCCGCTCACTTGCCGCCCACGAGGTCACGAGGAAGGTCGCACCGCTGACCGCGCTCATGCACGACCGGCCGCCCTGGAGCATCGAAGAGGACTGCGAGCTCATCGACCTCGACCTCTGCTCGTACACCCTCGAGTGGCACGCCCGCGTTCCCTCCTGGCGTGACCACTACCTCCAGCTCGACCAGCGTGCGCACTACGCGTTCCTGCGGCGGGAACTTCAGGTCCTCAGCCACCTCCGGGGCCCGAATCGATGGGTGCTCAAGACCCCCCAGCACCTCGAGCAGCTCGGTCCCCTGCTCGAGACCTTCCCGGGTGCGACGATCGCCCTCACGCTCCGGGATCCGGTCGCGGTGCTCCAGTCGGCGATCACCATGCTCGCCTACGGTGACCGCATGCGCCGCGTGGACATCGAGGCGGACGCCCTCGCGGCCTACTGGGTCGACCGGGTCGAGCGGCTGCTCCGCGCCGCGGTCCGGGACGTCGGGCTGATCCCCTCGGACCGCCGGGTCGACGTCGAGTTCGGCGAATTCATGACCGACGACCTCGCGACGGCCGCCCGGATCCTCGAGGTCGCCGGCCTCGAACATACCGACCGGTCCGAAGCTCAGCTCGCCGAGTACCTGGCCGGCAACCCTCGGGCCAAGGACGGGCGCGTCGTCTACGACCTACGCGGAGACTTCGGACTCGATCCCGACGCCCTCTACGAACGGTTCTCCTTTTACTTCGATGCCTTCCCACAGGTCCGACCCGAGGTGCGCTGAGGTGCCCGGCGCCCACCGCGAACGACCGGGCGCGGACGCGATCGCCCCGGCGACTGGCGACCCGGCCATCCCACTCGAGGACGGGATCTGGGTCTCGCCCGGACTCTCCAACAGCTACCTGCTCGGGACCGACGGTGGTCGCGTGGTCGTCAACACGGGCATGGGCTTCGAGGGACCGCTGCACCGGCGATCCTTCGACGCGGTCGATCGGTCGCCGACGCGTGCGATCGTCCTCACCCAGGGCCACTACGACCACGTCGGGGGCGTCGACCGGTTCCTCGAGGACGGCACCGAGGTCGTCGCGCAAGCCGACTTCGCGACCTGGCGAGCGGACAACGAGCGGCTCGAGACATTCCGTTCGCGCAACGCCGCCTTCGCCTGGATGAAGGCCATCCTGGCCGCGATGCAGCACGCCGGGCAGCTGCCGCCCGACGAGACAGCACAGTCCCGCCCGAAGCCGACCACGACCTTCGAGAGCCGCTTCGACCTGACAGTGGGCGGACGTGAGCTGGTCCTCCTCGCGACGCCGGGCGGGGAGACCACCGACTCGCTGGTCGTCTGGCTGCCCGACTGCCGGACCGCGCTGACCGGAAACCTGTTCGGACCGCTCTTCGGTCACGTCCCGAACCTGGTGACCATCCGTGGCGACCGCTACCGCGACGCACTCGCGTACGTGTCCTCACTCGAGGTCGTGCTCGATCTGGCGCCGGACCGCCTGCTCACCGGGCACTTCGGGGCGATCGTCGGAGCCGAACGTATCGCCGCCGAGGTCGTCGCGCTGCGTGACGCGACCCAATGGGTGCACGACCGGACGGTCGAGGGGATGAACGCCGGCACCGACGTGCACACGCTCATGCGCGAGATCCGATTGCCCGAGCACTTCGACCTCGGTGAAGGATACGGCAAGACCAGCTGGAACGTCCGCGCCATCTGGGAGAACTACGCCGGGTGGTTCCACCACCGCTCGACGACCGAGCTCTACGGCATCCCGCCGGCCGCGGTCGCTCCGGACCTGATCGCAGCCGCCGGTGCCGGAGCGCTCGTCGCCGCAGCCCGCGCGCGGCTCGGGTCCGGGGAACCCGTGGCTGCGCTGCACCTCACCGACATCGTGCTGGCCGCCGAGCCCGACGACCCGGTCGCGCGGTCGGTCGCCGCGGCGGCGAGTCGCTCCTTGCTCGAGAGCTCCGACAACTTCTGGGAGCGGGCGTGGCTCACCCGGTCCATCGACCGCCTGGAGGACGGGTGACCAATCAGCTCACGTTCGACTTCACCGGCACGGCGGTGCTGGTCACCGGAGGCACCAGCGGCATCGGGCACGCCGTCGCCACCGCGTTCGCCGACTCGGGCGCCGAGGTGACGGTCACCGGCACACGCCAGTTGCCGGAGGACTACGAGGTCGACCTCGACCGCTTCGCCTATCGGCAGGCGGACATGTGCGACCCCGCGTCGGTCGACGCCCTCGTCGCGTCGCTCGAGTCGCTCGACGTCCTCGTCAACAATGCCGGTGCCAACTTTCCCGGTGGCCGCGACGAGTGGGAGCCCGACACCTTCTCGGCTGCGCTCGCACTCAACCTCGGCGGCCCGATGCGCCTCACGGTCGGATGCCGGCCCCTGCTCCAGGCGAGCGCCATGGACGGCGGGGCGTCGGTGATCAACACCGTGTCACTGGCGGTCTTCCGGGCCATCCCTATCGTCCCCGGCTACGCGTCGGCCAAATCGGGGCTCGCCGCCCTGACCGCCAATCTGGCCAAGCTGTGGTGCGCCGACGGCATCCGGGTCAACGGCGTGGCGCCGGGAGTCATCGAGACGCCGATGACCGCGCCGATGACCGCGTTCCCCGAGCTGCTCGAGGCCGAGAGGGCCCGCATCGCGATGGGGAGGCTCGGCGCACCCGACGACGTCGTCGGCGCGGTGCAATTTCTCGCCAGTTCCGCCGCCGCGTACGTCACCGGGCACATCCTCGTCGTCGACGGCGGCTACCTCCTGAGCTGACGATGGCAGCGCGCTCCCCCTACTACCACGTCGGGATCATCGTCCCGGACGTGGCCGCGGCCCGCGTGCAACTCACCGAGCAGCTGGGAGTGACCTGGGGAGCGATCGTCCACCTCGACGAGTCGGAGTACCGCGACGACTCGGGTACCGACCTCCTCCTGCCGATCACGTTCTGCTACTCGGTCGACGAGCCTCGGCTCGAGTTGATCGAGGAGAGGCCGGGCACCGTGTGGACCCGCAACGAGCATTCCAACCTGCATCATCTCGGGTTCTGGAGCGACGACGTCGCGGCGGACAGCGCTGATCTCGATCGCCTGGGATGTCCGCTGCAGTTTTGTGGACGATCGGGGCGGGACGCGCCCGCCACGTTTGCGTACCACCGCAACGAGCTCGGCATCCGGATTGAGGTCGTCGACGCGGCGATGCGCGAGGCCATGTCCTTCCTCTTCCTTCCCGACCAGTGAAGGGAGCCAGCAGTTTCCACGAAGGCGGAAGGGGACCGAGGTCGGTCCGGCAGGTGCGTGTGCACGCTCCGGGCGACGTCCGGGTGGACAAGGTCCTCGCCCCGGACCCTGGGCCGAACGACGTGGTGGTGCGAGTGGCCGCTTGCGGGATCTGCGGGAGCGACGTCTCCTACGTGCGCATGGGAGGCGTGGCCGGACCGGCGGCCGAGCCCTTGTGTCTCGGGCACGAAATGGCCGGCGTCGTCGACTGGGTGGGAGCCGCAGGTCGCGACGGCACGGGTCGGTGATCGTGTCGTCGTACAGCCCGGAAACGACGAGCTCGGCCGCATCGGCAACGGTGCTCCCGAGGGTGGGCTGACCCCGCTGCTGCTCGTCACCGACGCCGACCGTGGGCGCCTCCACCCCGTACCGGACGGGCTCTCTCTGGAAACGGCCGCGATCGCCGAGCCCCTTGCGGTCGGGATGCGAGCCGCGGCACAGGCCGACGCGCGGCCGGGCGAGGGCATCGCCGTCTTCGGCTGCGGACCGATCGGGTTGGCTGCCATCGCGGCCTTCGTCGACGGCGGTCACGACCGGGTGGTCGGCGTCGACCCCAGCCCTCGCCGGCGAGCGCTCGCCGAGGCAATCGGTGCGGAGTCCGCACTCGATCCGAACGCGGTCGACGTATGGGAGGAGCTGACCCGGCTGCACGGGTCAGCACCGTTCCTCTTCGGTCCCACCGCGGCGACCGCGGCCTACGTCGAGGCAACGGGCTCCCCGCGGGTGCTGACGGAGATCATCGAACGGGGGCCCGTCGGTGGTCGTCTGTCAGTGGTCGCGCTGCACTACGAGCCGATCCCGACCAACTACCTCCTCGTCTTGATGAAGCAGTTCACCATCCGAGGGTCGATGGAGTACCCGGCTCGCTTCGCTGACGCCATCGACCTGCTCGGGCGCCAGGACCTCTCCGGCCTCGTGACCCACCGGTTCCCGCTCGGGCACTTCGACGAGGCACTGGACCTCGTGGCGGGCTCGAGGGACTGCGGGAAGGTCGTCGTCACGATGGACACGATGGACACGATGGACACGATGGACACGATGGACACGATGGACACGATGGACACGATGGACACGATGGACACGATGGACATGTCAGACGGGTGAGACCGAGAAGGAGGGCAGGAGCGTCGTGTATCGCATGATCCAGTGGGCGACGGGCAACGTGGGTAAGGCAGCCATCGAGGGGACGCTGGAGCATCCCGACCTCGAGCTGGTCGGATGCTGGGTGCATTCGGAGACGAAGGACGGCCGCGACGTCGGCGAGCTGGTGGGTCGCGAACGCGATCGGTGTCACGCGCGACCCGTGACGTCGAGGCCCTGCTCGCACTCGACGCGGACTGCGTCCTCTACAGCCCGATCTTCGCCGACAGCGGCACGGTCACCCGCATCCTCGAATCCGGCAAGAACCTGGTGACTCCGCTCGGCTGGTTCTACCCGGCGCCCGACGAACGGGAGCGCATGGACCGTATCTGCAAGCAGGCCGGCGTCACACTGCACGGCACCGGCATCCATCCCGGAGGGATCACCGAGCGCTTCCCGCTGATGGTGTCCGCGCTCTCCGGTTCGATCACACGGGTCCGGGCCGAGGAGTTCTCCGACATTCGCACCTACGGCGCGCCCGACGTGATCCGCGACTGGATGTTGTTCGGCAAGACACCCGAGGAGTCGCGGACGAGCATCATGGCCGAAGCGCTCGGCGCGGGCTTCCGGCAGTCCGTCCACATGGTCGCCGACGCGCTCGGCTTCCGACTGGACCCCGAGCTGCGGACCACCCACGAGATGGCCGTCGCGACCGCGCCGATCGACTCCCCGATCGGCACCATCGCACCGGGGCTGGTCGCAGCACAGCGGTTCCGCTGGGAGGGCCTCGTCGGTGGCGAGCCGGTAATCACGGCTGCAGTCAACTGGCTGATGGGCGACGAGCACCTCGATCCACCGTGGGCCTTCGGCCCGGACGGCGAGCGCTTCGAGGTCGAAGTGACCGGCGATCCGAGCTGCCTTGTCACCTTCCGCAAGCTGCACCCCGAGTCGATCGAACAGGGACTCGCGCGCAACCCTGGGGTGGTCGCCACCGCCATGCACTGCGTCAACGCGGTGCCGACCGTCTGCGAGGCCGAGCCCGGGTTGCGCACCTACCTCGACCTGCCGCTGGTCGCGGGACGGGCGGCGGCACCTCGATGATCCTCGACCGCTTCCGTCTCGACGACCGTGTGGCGGTCGTGACCGGTGCGGGCCTCGGGATCGGCCGCGGGATCGCCGTCGGTCTCGCGCAGGCCGGCGCCGACGTCGTCCTCGCGGCCCGCACCCACTCCGATCTCGACGAGGTCGCCGGTCTCGTCGAGGCGACCGGGCGGAGGGCCCTCGTCGTCCCCACCGACGTCAACGACCTGGACGCGCTCGGAGGACTGGTCGACCGAGCCGTCGAGCGGTTCGGCCGTCTCGACATCGCGGTGAACAACGCCGGCGGTGCGATGCCGCGAGCCGCGATGGCGACCAGCACCCGCTTCCTCGAGACGGCGTTCCACTTCAACGTCACCGCGCCCTTCACCCTGACCAAGTGCGCCGCGAAGGCGATCGTCGATACGGCGGGGACCGGTGCGGTCGTGAACGTCTCGTCGCGGTCGGCCAGCATGACCCAGACGAGCTTCGCCGCCTACGGCGCGGTCAAGGCGGCCCTCGACCGGTTGACCCGCAACATGGCACCCGAGCTCGCTCCCCGCTGTCCGGCTCAACGCCATCGACGTCGGTGGCGTCGCCACCCGGTCGCTCGACATCGTCCTCACCGACGACGAGCTGCGCCGGCGGTTTCTGGAGGGCACGCCGATGGGCCGGCCGGGCGAACCGGAGGACATCGCCTGTGCCGTGCTCTACCTCGTCTCGGACGCGGGATCGTGGGTGACCGGGAAGGTCTTCGAGGTCGACGGCGGAGCCGAGGCGCCGGCGATCAGTGTGCCGGTGCCGCCCCTCGAGCCGGAGAATACGTCGCAGCAACCGGGGTGACGGGGCGGAGCGGCCAGCCGACGCACGGGGCGGAGCGGCCAGCCGACGCACGGGGCGGAGCGGTCAGCCGACGCACGGGGCGGAGCGGCCAGCCGACGCACGGGGCGGAGCGGCCAGCCGACGCACGGGGCGGAGCGGCCAGCCGACGCACGGGGCGGAGCCGGTCAGCCGACGCACGGGGCGGAGCCGGTCAGCCGACGCGGCGAGGCTCGCCCTGCCCTGCGCCGGTGTCGGCACCGTCACGGAGCAGGCCGCCGACCCGGTCGGCGATCTCCTGGGGACGGCAGCCCGCGGACGCCGCCGCACGCCGGACCAGGCCGCAGACGCAGGAGGCCAGGCTCAGGACGTCGAGCCGGTCGGATCGACCGAGCATCGGGACCGGCTCGGTCGAGGGGTCGAGGTCGCCCGCGCGGACGAGCGCCGCCCTCGTGGAGATCAGCGCGGAGCGCATCCGGGCCAATTCGGCGTCGCCACGCCGCATCGCGGTCGAAACGCCCAGCTCAACGAGCAGATCGGGGCATCCGGGCTCGTAGAGGCCGTACCGCACAATTTCGCGGAGCAACGCCGTCGAAATATCGAGATCATGATCTCGAACAACGGGTATTGAGGAACGTTCGGCCACAGCCCTAGTCTTTCTAGGGGGTGTAACACGGTGGCGGATGCGGTCTGACCAGCAAAAAGGGAACCCATGGCACGCACAATCTGGAAGGGGGCGCTCAGCTTCGGCCTGGTGAACGTCCCGGTCGGCCTCTATCCGGCGACCCAGGACAAGACCATCCACTTCAACCAGCTCGAAGAGGGCACCTCCGATCGCATCCGCTACCGGAAGGTCAACGAGCGCACCGGCGACGAAGTCGACAGCGCCCACATCGTGAAGGGCTTCGACCTCGGCGGCGGTGAGTACGTGATCCTGACCGACGAGGAGCTCGAGGCGGCCGAGCCCGAGCGCTCCCGCCTGATCCACATCACCGACTTCGTCGACCTCGACGACATCGACCCGATCTACTACCGGACCACCTACTACCTCGCGCCCGAGGGCGAGGCGGGCGAGAAGGCCTACGCCCTGCTGCGCCAGGCGATGCGGGAGTCGAACAAGATCGCGATCGGCACGATCGTGATGCGCAACAAGGAGTACCCGGTCGCCATCCGGCCCGACGACAGCGTCCTCAAGCTCGAGACGATGTACTTCTCCGACGAGATCCGCTCACCGGGAAAGGAGCTGCCCGCGCTGCCCGACGGCGCCCAGCTCACCGATCGTGAGGTCTCGATGGCGCAGCAGCTGATCGAGTCGATGGAGTCCGAGTGGGAACCCGACCGCTACCACGACACCCATCGTCAGAAGGTCGAGGAGCTGGTCGAGGCGAAGCGCCAGGGCAACGAGATCGTGGTCCGGGCCGCCGAGCCCGAGTCGACCAAGGTCGTCGACCTGATGGACGTGCTGAGCGCGAGCATCGAGTCGGTCAAGGGCTCCGGCCGGCGGACCCCGGCTGCATCGGCCCCCGCCAAGAAGCGGACCGCGGCCAAGAAGGCGACACCTGCCCGCAAGAGCGCCACTTCCAAGCCGACCAGCATCACCGCCAAATCCGGCGCCAAGTCACGGCCCCGGCGCAAGGCCTCTTGAACCCGGGCGAGCTCAGACCGCCGCGAACAGGTCGCCGTGCAGGGCGACGCGCTCGAGCACCTGGTCGGCCGTGAACCGGAGCAGATCCGGGTCCTCGTCCGACGTGCACTCCTCGACCTCGTCCCAGGTCACCGGTGTCGACACGGTCGGCTCGGCACGGGCGCGAAGGGAATAGGCGGCGACCGTCGTCTTCGCGGGGTGGTTCTGGCTCCAGTCGACGAGCACCTTTCCCGACCGCAGCTGCTTCTTCATGTTGGAGACGACGAGCTCGGGATGGTCGTGCTCCAGGTGACCGCGACGTGCCGGGCGAGGTCCCGCACCTTGTCCCAGGAGGGACGGCCGCCGAGCGGGGCGTAGAGCTGGAGCCCCTTCGAGCCACTCGTCTTCGGGTGCGTCTCGATCTCCTGTTCGTGGAGGAGACCGGCGATCCAGAGACCGACCGTGCAGCACTCGACGATGGTCGAGCCCTCACCGGGGTCGAGATCGAACACCAGATGATCGGGCGGGCCGGGAAGCACCTTGCGACGGCCCGCGTGCCAGAGCGGCACGTGGAACTCGATCGTCCCGAGATTGGCCGCCCACATCAGCGTCGGCAGGTCGCGGACGACGACGTAGTCGACCGCCGTGCCACCGCGCCCACGCGATCGCTGTCCGTCCGTCCAGAGTCGGCACCGACACCGTGCGCACCCATCCGGGAGTGTCGGTTCGGCGCGTGCTTCTCGAAGAAGGACTGGCTCCTCGACGCCGTCGGGAAAGCGCTTCATGGTGAGCGGTCGGTCCTCGATGTGGGGCAGCATCACCGGCGCGATCCGGGCGTAGTAGTCGAGCATCTGCCCCTTGGTGAAGCCGCTCTTCGGGATAGAAGACCTTGTCGAGGTTGGAGACCGACAGCTCGCGGCCGTCGACCACGGTCCGCACCGAGGACGATGACGATGACGAGCGCGACGACGATGACGATGACGATGGCGACGGCGACGGCGAGGACCTAGGACTCACGTCGCACCTCCTTCGGCGACTTGTCGGTCCGCAGTCCGCGCCACACCGGATGGCGGAACCGGCCGGCAGGGGTCCACTCACCGAAGCGCACTTCGCCGACCCGCGCGGGCCGTACGTAATGGGCCGCACGGAGGAGGGAGGAGGGCAGCGTCTCGGCAACGGGACTCGACGTGCGCGCGACGCGGGAGTGAGCAGATCGAGCAGCTCCTTTCGATCGTCGTTCGCTGAACCCGGTACCCACGCTGCCGACGTAGGTGAGCGTGTCGGGCGACCTCTCGAGCGGGATGCCGAGCAGCAGCGCGCCGAAGGTCGCCCTGCGCTCGCCCTTGCCGTCGGTCCAGCCGCCGATGACCACCTCTTGGGTGCGCTCGTTCTTGTGCTTGATCCAGTCGCGGCTGCGCACGCCCGGCCGGTAGGTGCTCGACCGGCGCTTGGCCACCACCCCCTCCATGCCGAGCTCGACCGCCGTCGACAGCACGTCGGCGCCCGGCGAGTCGGTGAACGACGGCGTCACGCCCCAGCGCGGGCCCCGAGATCCGCAACGACTCGAGCGTGGCGCGGCGCTCGTCGTAGGAGCTCCCGAGCAGCGAGCGGCCGTTCAGGTGGAGGACGTCGAAGAGCACCCCGCTCGCCGGAAAGCGCTCGGCGGCTCCTCTCGCCTCCTTCGCCGAGGACACGTGCATCCGGCGCTGGAGCCGCGAGAAGCGGGGCCGACCCCCGTCGTCGAGCGCCACGATCTCGCCGTCGAGGAGCACCTGGTCGGAGCCGACCGCCTCGGCGAGGTCCCGCAGCTCGGGGAAGGCGACGGTCACGTCCCTGCCGTTTCGGCTGACCGCCCGCGGACGCCCGCCGTCGACCCAGAGCAGCACCCGGATGCCGTCCCACTTGAACTCGAACGCCCACCCCGCCGCGCCGTTCGGGGAAGCTCCCCGGCGGTCGCGAGCATCGGGGAGAGCGATTCGGGCATCGGCTCGAACCCGTCGGGAGCGGGGTCCATCCGGTGGATCATCCAGTTCTTGCCGTGGGTCGGGAAGAGCACGTAGCGCCCCTTCGCCCGCCTGCCGTGCAGGACGACCATGACCTCGTCGGTCGCGCCACTTCTCGCATTCGTAGGTGCCCTCGTCCCAGATCGAGACGTCCCCGGCGCCGTATTCGCCGGAGGGGATGGTCCCGGCGAAGGAGCCGTACTCGAGCGGATGGTCCTCGACATGGACTGCGAGGTGGTTCTCGGCGGGGGTCGGGGGAATGCCCTTCGGGAGTGCCCACGAGACCAGGACACCGTCCCGCTCGAGGCGGAAGTCCCAGTGGAGGCTCGACGCGTGGTGCTCTTGGATCACGAAGGCGGGGAGTGCGGCCGCGGCGGTGCGCCGACGGATGGGCGCCGCCTTCTTCGCTGCTGCCTTCTTCGGCGCCGCCTTCTTCGGCGCCGCCTTCTTCGCGGCTGCCCGCCTCGGTGCCACCTTCTTCGGTTCCGACGCCTTCTTCCGCACCGCCGGACCCGACGCAGCCTTCCGCGCTCCAGCCTTCGAGGCGCCCTTCGCCGTCCTCAGTCGGCCGGAGGGCGGCACCGGCTCGGGGGTGCGCGCCGGGTCACGCTTGCGCCGGTACTCGCCGAGCGGCTCGTCGGCCATCCACCGAGCATTACCCAATCCGCCGGCCGGTCGCCCGGAGTGGATCGTGCCGGCCGGTCGTGTGGAGTGGGCTCGTGCGGAGTCCAGCCCCCGCCCTCGCCAGGGAGCGCCGACCGGGCGCCGCCTGCGACGGCCTACTTCTGGATGTAGACGGGCTGGTCGCAGCGGAAGCCGCCGGTCGGCCCGCTGACCGGTGGGTCGTCCAGCCGCTGGAAGTTCCCGTTCAGGATCTCCCCGATGATGTAGCAGTTGATGGGGACCTTCTTCGCCGGGTTGCTGACCGGGATCAGCTTGCCGCTGTCGAACGTGGTGACATGCCGGAGCGCCTGGAGGAGCGATCCCCGGCTCGGGTGCGCGCCCGCGTTGCGGAGGGCCTGGACGAAGAGCTCACCGCAGAGCCAGCCCTCCAAGGTGAAGAAGTCCGCGTTGAAACCGGGGGATGCCTTCTGGACCCAGGTGTTGAAGGTGGTCACCGCCGGAATCTGCGACGCGTCCTGGCCGAGGTAGAGCGAGGCGCTCTGCTCGAAGTACGAGCCGTCGATCGCGGCCGCGCCGCCGGAGTTGGCCACGAGGGCGTTGCTGTAGGCGGCTGCGCCGAGGACGACGACCGGGTGGAAGTTCTGCTGGTTGAGGTCCTTGATGATCGCCGACGCGTAGTTCTGGGGTTCCTGCTCGAGGAAGAGGATCTGGACGCCCATGTCCTTCATGGTCACGACCTGGGCGGTGAAGTCGGTCGTGGTCGCCGGCAGCGCCGGGTCGTAGAGGACCTTGTAGCCGAGATGGTCCATCGCGGCGTGCTCGTAGTTCCAGAGGTCGAGCGTCGACGGGAGGTTGGCGACGATCGTCGCGGTCTTCAGCACCTTGGTCGGGAACTTCTTCTGGAAGTAGACGAGCGGCCCAAGGGGCCAGCCGGGCGCGGGCGGCACCGGGCTGAACGTGTTGGGAAGCTGTTGGGTGGACGGGTCGAGTGCCACCGAGACGTTGGGCATCTGGGGATTCGCCTTGAGCACCACCCCGCCGAAGCTGTCCTCGACCGAGAAGCTGCCGACGGTCGCGAAGGCGCTCTGCACCGCGGCCTGGGTCTGCTGCTTGTTGGTCGCACCGGTGAACCCGTCGTCGGAGGCGTCGACGACCAGTTTGCGACCGTTCACCCCGCCCAGTGAGTTCACGTAGTCGGCGTAGGCCTGGGTCCCGACCGCGGCGCCCTTGAAGAGGCCGCCCGCCTGGGTCGAGACGTTCGCGATGGTGACGGAGCTCGGGGTCACGCCGGTCGTGTCGGAGAAGGCCGACGAGGGGATCGGTGGCAGGGACGAGCCTGTCGAGGTGGCGCCCGGGTTGGTCGACGAGCAGCTCGCGAGCAGCACGACGAGCACCACGAGACCGGCCACGAAACCTGCGGCCCTGCCGCAGGCGCGCGTCCACGCGGTGCGGCTCTTCGGGTTCGAGCTCCCCCCCACGGTGTCGTCCTTTCCCCCGGCGACCGATTGCCGGGCCATGCTTGCACACCCGCACCGCCGCGGCTCGGGTGGCCGGGCCGCGGGTGATCCGACAGATCGTTCCGACCGACTAGACGAACCGATCGGGCAGGAACGGAGCGAGCACGTCCGAAGGACCACCGAGCACGGCGGTCGCAACCAGCGCGCCCGAATAGGCACCGAGCAACAGGCCCTCCGCGCCGTGGCCGGTACAGACGTGCACGTTCGACCAGCCGGGCACGGGTCCGAGCAGCGGCCGCTCGTCGGCGCTCGCCGGACGGAACCCCACGCGGACCTCGGTGAAAGTGGCGGCGGCAAGCCCCGGCGCGATGGCGACGCACTCGCGGAGCAGGTCGCGCAGCCCCGAGGCGGTCGGCCGCTCGTCGAAGCCGGCATCGGCCTCGAAGGTGCCGCCGCACGCCACGCGGCCGCCTGCCCAGGGGACCAGATAGAAGTTGAGGATCGGTTGGACGATCGGCCAGTGGTCGGTGTCGATGTGCTCGACCGAGGTGACGTGCGCGATCTGACCCTTCATCGGCCGGACCGGAAGCGCCAGACCGAGCTCGTCGCCGAAGCTCCCGGACCACGCGCCGGCCGCGAGCACCACCGCGTCGCATCCCAGCAGCCCGTCATCCACCCGCACCGCGGTCACCCGCCCGCCGGCGCGCACGAGACCGCGGACCCGCGCGTGACGGATGAGCACGCCGCGGCTCGCTCCCGCGTCGCGGAGCGCACGCGTCAGCCGCCGCCCGTCGACACGGGCCGCGTCGGGGTTGTACAGCGAGCGCCACACCCGGCCGAGCGGAGGGAACTTCGCCCGCGCCCGGGGCGGGTCGACCTCCTCCACCCCTGGACTGCGACCGCGGATGACCGAGGCCGCCTCCTCGAACCACGGGTCCTCGTGCTCCGCCAGCGCCACGACGAGCGATCCCCGGCGCGCGAAGGTCGCCGGACCGGCGTCGGCCCCGTCGCCGGCGAGCCGTTCGACCAGGTCGGACAGGTGCGCGGCTGCGTCGCACCCGAACCGCCACCAGCTGTCGTCGGGATCACGCCAGGTCTGCGGCGAGACGATGCCCGCACCCGCGTCGGACGCCCGTCCCGGATCGCCCGAGTCCACGAGGACGACCTCGGCCCCCGCGCACGCAAGCTCGTAGCCGACCGCCGAGCCGACGAGCCCGCCGCCGACCACGACGACGCGAACGTCCCTGCCGAGCTGGCCCGGTGGGTCGTCCCTCGCGCCGGCCACGGCAGAGAGGTTCGCACGCGTGCCACCCGAGGTGGTGGGTGCGGACCGCTGCAGGCCCGGGGGTCGAGCGACAGGGCGGGACACCGCCGGCTACCCGGGGCGGTGCTCTCCGAGGCTGATCAGTGCGCGCTCGTGCAGGTCCTCGATCCCCGCAGCCACCTCGTCCGCCAGCACGCCGACCTCGGGCACGGTCTCGTAGTCGCCGGTGACGCCGAAGAAGAGCCGGCCGTTGTAGGAGAGGATGGCCGTGCCCACCCGCAGCCCGTGGCTGATCGGGACGAACGGACGGTACTCGCGCATCTCGTGGCCGAGGCAGTAGAGCGGTAGCTGCGGACCCGGGACGTTGGTGGTCACCGTGTTGAGCGACGGTTGGCCGAAGCGGTGCATCGAGTGGACCGCGCAGCGGGTCACGCCACCGAGCACCATCGGGGGAGCGAGGTTGCCGATCGAGGTGGCGACCTCTCCGATCTCGACGAGGTGCGCCGCTTTCAGCGCCGCCATCTCCTCGCGGACCGCCTCGAGTCGCTCGACCGGGTCGGCGAGCTGGACGGGAAGGTCGTAGAGGATCACCGAGACCCGGTTGTCGGCGACGCCCTTCCCGTCCTCGTGACGGGTGGACACCGGCACGATCGAGCGCAGCTCCGCGTGGTCGGCCGGATCGCCGCGCTCGAGGAGGAGCGCCCGGTAGCCACCGGCGACCGCCGCGAGCACCACGTCGTTGACGGTCCCGCCGAACGCGCGCCGCACGGTCTTCACGTCGTCGAGGCCCGCCGACGCGTGGGCCCAAGCCCGGTGGGGTCCGATCGGGCCCTCGATCGAGAGACGGTGGGTCGGCGCGAGGCGCGCGAGGAACCGGACCGCTCCCTCCGCGTCGGAGAGGGCGGAGCGGGCGGCCGCCCGGGGGTGCAGCAGCGACCTGGCGGCGTCGCCGGCCATCCCGGCACCGTCGGACACCAGCCCCCTCCAGGCGTCGAGCACCTTGTAGGCGCCGGACGCTTCGGGCGTCGGCGTCCAGGGGACGGGCTCTTCGATCGTCGTCGTGGGATCGAGACCGAGGAGGGCGGTGAGCAGCCCGACCCCGGCGATGCCGTCGACGGTCGAGTGGTGCACCTTGAACACGAGCGCCCACCGGCCGCCCTCCATCCCCTCGACGAGCCACGCCTCCCACAGCGGCCGCTGGCGGTCGAGCGGCTGGGACATGATCCGTCCCATGAACCGGCAGAACACGTCGTCGTCGCCCGGACGGGGCAGCGCGGTGTGACGCAGGTGGTAACGGAGGTCGAAATGGGGATCGTCGACCCAGACCGGCCGGCCGAGCTCGAAGGCCACCGTGCGCGCGCGCTGGCGGTAGCGCGGGATGAGGTGCAGCCGCGACGCGATCAGTGCCTCGAGGTCACCGAACGAGGGTGCCGGGTCATCGAAGACGCACGCGCCGGCGATGTGCATGTGCACTGCGCCGTCCTCGAGGTGGAGGAACTCGGCATCGAGTGCGCTGAGTCGCTCCATCTCACTCTCCTCGACTCGTCCTCCTCGCACCATATGACCCGGGCCCCACGAGCCGACAGGGTCCTTGGTCAGGATCCGGCGGCCCGGCGTTCGGGCTCCGTCGGTGAGGTCTCCTCATGCTCCGGTCCGCGGCGAAGCAGGCGCCGGCCCTCTTCTGGCTGGTGGACCCTCGGTTTCGTCTCCCGGACGAAGCTGCGCACTGCCTCGGCCAGCGCGGTGGGCGTCTCCGCCTGGGGGAAGTGACCGGCCCCAGGGATGATCTCGAGACGGCTGTGGGGGATGGCCCGGTTCGCCTCGTAGGCGTGGGCCACCGGGATGATCCGGTCGCGGTCCCCCCAGACGATGAGCACCGGCAGCCGCTCCGTCAGGTAGAGACGGTCGCTGCGCGCCCACCGCCTGACCGCCGGGCTCGATCACCGAGCGAAGCGCGCGCACGAACGCGCGGCGCGCGTCGGTGTCGGTGAGCGACCGGTACGATCGCCAGACCTCCGCGAGCGCGGCGTTCCGGAGCCCCACCCGTTCGGCCAGACGAGCGAGCTGGTCGCCGGCGCTGCCGACGAAGGACGCGAAGACAACCGGCATCACCCACTCCGCACCCGGGAGGGACACCAGCCGGAGCGCCCAGCTCACGTCCCGTCCGAGACCGCCCGAGTCCACGAGGATCAGCCGCTCGCAGCGCTCGGGGAACTGGTAGGCGAACTGGAGGGCGATCCCCCCGCCGAAGGACTGGCCGAGCAGCGTCGCCCGTTCGATCCCGAGCACGTCGAGGAGGTCGCGGGTCCAGCTGGCCAGGTTGCCGAGCGAGTAGTCCGCTGCCGGCTTGGCGGAGCTCCCGTGACCGAGGAGGTCCGGCGCGACGATCGTGAAGTCGTCCTCGAGGAGGGTCATCACCTCGAGCCAGCTCCGCGAGCTGCCGGCCAGGCCGTGGAGGAGGACCAGGGCCGGGCCCCGTCCCCCCGGCGGAAGCCGACGCGATGTCCGTGGATGACGACGTACCGGAGCGGGAAGCGAGCTTCCGGATCACCGCCGTCGGCATGCAGCCGCTCGGTCGCCACGACCAGGGCTAGTCCCCGGCCCGGGGCGCATCGGTGACGGGCGCCTTCGTGGCAGCGGTGCGACGGGCCGATCGAGTACCCGACGCGGCCCTCGTCGGTGAGGCCTTCGTGGAGCGGCTCCTCGGCGCCGACGCGCCGCGTGGTGCGGGTGGCGGCGGGTGCCCGCGTACCGGAGGTCCTCTTCGCCGGCCCTCGCTTGCCCGTCGCCTTGCGTCCCGTCGCCTTGCGTCCCGTCACCTTCCGCCCCGTCGCCTTGCGCCCCGTCACCTTCCGCCCCGTCACCTTGCGCCCGACCGCGGCCCGTCGCGCCGACACCCGAGTCGTGGCCCGCTTGGTGGCACCCCGCCCGGTCTTCGCCGCACGGTCGACCTGCTCGTTCACCTGCTTGATCACGTCGTTGACCATCCGGCGCTGGCCCCTGATCACCTGCTCGGCGAAGTCGAAGACCTGGTCCACCAGGCGCTCGACGTCCTTCGAGACCGGCGGCACCAGCCGAGTCGACTCCCGGTCGATGCCCTCCGCCAGCTGCCGGCTGGCATGGAGCACCTCTTCGGCGGCGCGTTCGATGATCTGGTCGACCCGCGTGCGCAGGTCCGTCGACGACTGAGCCATGGCCCGTCCCTTCTGCTCGCTGCCCCTCCCCGTATGGGTTCGCATACCCCCATGGTCCTCCTATTCCGGCCCGGCCACGAGGGCAGAAAGTCCCATCGGTGCCCGCCTCGTCCCCGTTCCCTCGATCGTCCGGGGCGATCAGGCCGCCGCGCAGACCTCGGCGAGGCCCTCGTCGAGGCAGACCGTCAGCAACTGGGGGTCGGGCACCGCCGCCGGGTCGATGGTGAGCCCTACCGTCGGTCTGCCGGCCGCGGTCAGCAGGGCCGCGTTCGAGCGACGCGCCCGCGGTCGGGGCGAACGCGAACAGCTGCTCGAGCTTCGCTCCCGCGAGGTAGGCGTCTCCGGGCAGACCGGGCACGTTGGTGGCGGTGAAGTCGACCCCCTTCAGCATGGCGCCGAACACCCGAACGACCGCGGACGCGGGCAGCCGGTCGAGCGCAGCGGTCAAAAGGTCGCTCACCGCGAGGGCCCCGGTGTGCTTCCAGCGCGCGAGGAGGGCCGGCACCTCCTCGAGATAGGCCCCGGCGAGACCGAGGTCGGCGGGGAGGACCAACCGAGCCGGCACGAAGCGGTTGGTCTCGAGCGGGTCGCCAGGACGACGCGTGCTGATCGGCATGATGGCCCGCAGCCGTGCAGCCGGGCGGCGGTGCCGGCGATGGTAGAGGGAGAGGCCGTGGAGGAGGCCGGAGACGAAGACGTCGTTGAGGGTGAGGCCCGAACGGTGCGCGGCGGTCTCGAGGACGCCCTCGCGGAGGGGCACCACCTCGAAGTGCCGGTCGAGGCTGCGGCCCTGCATCAGCGGCGACAGGGGCGACGGGGTCGGCGCGACCAGTGCCGCCGAGTCGGAGAGCGTCCCGAGCCAGTGGGCGATCGACCCGCCCGGGTCGCCCGCCGCCTGCCGCACCTCGCCGGCCAGCCGATGTGCCGAGCCGGCCACGGAGCCCGGAACGGCCCCCGCGCGCCGGAGGGCGGTCTGGAGGGTTGTCTCGCCGGTGTGTCGCGGCGAGGCCGGTGAGGTTGGATCGGCTGCGGTGGTTTCGCGAGCCGGGGAGGTGACGTCGCGGTCCGGGTCGAGGATGCTCCCGACGACCTGCAGACCGCCGACGCCGTCGATGACCGAGTGGTGGACCTTGATGACCAGGGCCGACCTGCTCCCGGCCATGCCGTCCACCTGCACCACCTCCCACAGCGGCCGGGCCGGATCGAAGGCCTTGCCCGCCATCGACTGGGCCAGGTCGAGCACGGTCCGGAGATGGCCGGGCGCCGGAGCCCGCACGTGCCCGAGATGCGCGCGCACGTCGAAGCGTGGCTCCTCGATCCAGCGCGGCGATCCCCAGGGGACCGGAGAGGGTGCGACGACGGAACGGAAACGGGGCCGGCGGTTGCAGAGGGCGTCGACTTTCTCCGCGAATGCGTCGAAGGGCGGCTCGCGGTCGAAGATCCCGACCGCCACGATGGTCGAACGGAGGAGGGGGTCGCGGTCGAGCGCCCAGAGGATGGCGTCCGAGTCCCCCATCCGGCCGGGTCCGGAGCGACGGCCCGGGAGACAGCGTGCACTCGTCCTCATGCGTCGAGTCTGCGCCGATGCAACCGCCGGCACCAGGGCCGAACGGCGGGAGCGCCAGGTGGTGGCCCGGCCCCGCCCTCTCCGGTGGCCGAGCTCGGTGCCGCCAGGATCCGGACCGGTGAAACGCTCGCGGCGCTCTCAGGCGGCCAGGGCCGCGGCGGCGCTCCCCATGAGGAAGCGGAAGTTGTCGGCGTAGAACTGCCGCCGGACCTCCTCGCCCGCGTCGCCGAGCGAGGCCTCGAAGCGCTCGAGCGGCTTGCGGCCCCCTTCCACGTGGGGATAGTCGGAAGAGAACAGGACGAGGTCGGCGCCACCCTCCTCGACGATCCACCCGACGTCCTCGGTCGGGTAGGGCGTGAACCGGATCTGGCGGTGGACGTACTCCGCGGGACGGAGGGAGAGGGACTGCAGGCGCTCCTCGTGGCGGGCGAACGCCTCGAAGGCCGACTCCATCTGGCGCAGCCACGAGGGGACCCAGATCGCTCCCTGCTCGATGACTCCGATCCGCAGGTCCGGCAAGCGCTCGAGCACCCCGTCGAAGATGAGGGTCGCGAGGGTCTGCGCGGGCGGGACGGGGATCCCCATGTAGTCGACCGACCGGAAGTTCTCGTCGCCGCCGTGGAAGTCGGGCGGGACGGGCAGGCCGTTCACGAAGTAGTGGGGGTCGACGAGGTCGCCGGTCCCGCCGACGTGGAAGACGACCGGGATACCCGCCTCCTCCGCTCGCTCCCAGACGCCGAACAGGTCGAGGTGGCTCGGCGAGAACTCCGGTGGGCAGCCCGAGGCGACGAGCAGCGCGGCCGCGCCCGCGTCGAGCGCCTCGTCGGTCGCCTCGATCGCCCTGGCCGGGTCGACCAGGGGCACGTAGCAGGTGGCGAGGAGCCGGGTGTCGACCGAGCAGAACTCGAGCATGCCGCGGTTGTGGGCCCTCGCCGCGGCATAGGCCAGCTCGACGTCGCCGCCGTGCTCGAGGTCGCGCAGCCGGCGGTTGTGGAAGGTGTTGAAGACGAGTTGGCTCGAGAAGCCGAGCAGGTCGAGGGCGCGTGGCCGGTCCTCGGCGATGAAGCTGCCGGTCGCCGCGAAGTTCTTCCGCTGCATGATCTCGGCGGCCTCTTCGGCCCGGTACTCGGGAGAGCCGTGCCGCTCGCGCAACCGGTCGAAGGAGGCGAGCAGGTCACGCCGCTGCTCCTCGGGGCTGCCGGTCTGGCGCAGCTCGTTCCCGCTCGAGTACTCGAGGACCGGGAGCCGGTCGCGGAAGCGGGCCTCGGCATGGTCGCGGAGCCAGGTCGGGGTCTCCATGAGGTGCGCGTCGGCGTCGTGGACGACCCGACCTTCGCTGTACGGCACGAGGCCCCCCTTTCCCGGCTGACTCATTCTCTGCACCGAGTATCCCAGCATCCGGGCCCTGGCGCGCCCGGCGGATCAGCCGACGACGGTGCCCTACATGTCGCCGAGCGGGTACGAGGGCAACCCGCGCCGCTCGCGGTCGGGTCCGGGGAAGTAGGTAGGTCCGGGTAGGACGGGCAGGCCGTTCACGAAGAAGTGGGAACCGATGAGATAACCGGTGCCGCCCACGTGGAAGGGGACCGGATGCCGGCCTCCTCAGGCACGCCCAGCCGACTCTTCAGCACGAGCTCGGTTCGACGGCCCCGGCCGGCTCGGTCTCTCCGGCGCGCGTATCGCGCACTCGCTCCGGCGCCGCGCGGTCGACCACTGCGAGCCCGACGACCGATGCCGTGCAGGTGAGGAGCCCCGCGAAGAAGACCACCGTTGCCGAGAGTTGGCTCGTGTCCTCTCCGAGCGCCGACTGCGAGACGACCAGCCACCAGAGGACCGTGACCGCGCACACTGCCGAGTCGATGGCGACGAGGCGGGGCGAGCGGAGGACCCGGGACGCCCACAGCCAGAGCACCGGGAGCGCGTAGATGGTGTAGGTCAGGTGCGAGACCGGCAGGAGGAGGACGATGCAGAAGACGACGTTCCAGAACGGAATGGACGGATCCGGATGCGACTGCCAAAGGGTCACCAACAACAGGCCTCCCACCCACACCAGCAGCACGACCGTCGCTATGACCTCGAGCGCGGTCGAGACCACCAGGGGATGCCCGATCGGGGTGGACGAAAAGCTCAACCTCGGTATCCCCCACACCGAGTAGCTGGCCAAGTCGGGCTGGGAACGCGCGTTGAAGATCGCGGACGCCATCGTTCGGGGTCCGGAGGCACCTCCGAGTGCGAGCGCCATGAGCGGTGCAGTCGCGACGACACAGGCCCAGGTGATGAAGCCCTGTACGCGGCGCCGGGCTCCCCGCTGGGCGAAGACCAGCACTGTCGCGGCCGGCCATCCCTTTGCCAGCCCGGCGAGACCGATGAGCAGGCCCGCGAGCACCGATCGTCCGCGGGATACGGCCAGGTAGGCGACGGTCAACACCGCAAAGGTGAGAACGTCCGACTGTCCGTCGGGAACCTCGATGACGAGTGGCCAGAAGTGGAATGCGGTCAGCGCGCAAAACCCGAAGAGGACGGGTACCTGCCAGGGCGCGAGTCGGCGTGACTCCGACCAGACGACGCATCCGGCAACCAGTCCAATTCCTGCGAGGGAGAGGACCAGCCAGGCGTGGAAGACAGACAGCTCTGCGAGATGGCTGAAAGGAGCGAGCACGATCGCGAGCAGCGGTGGATAGACGTAACCGGGGACCGAGTACGGGCTGTGCCCGCCGGCAACGGCGTGGGCGGCTCGGAAGAATATGCCGAAGTCGGCAGGAAGGGCGGTGGCGTTCCGGTAGCGCTGGTAGGCCAGAACCGCCGCGCCTCCGAGCGCACCCGCCCAAAGGACCCCGACGAGGAGGCTCTCTCCGACCTGCCGCCGGGCGAGGGGTCTCGTGACAGTGGATGCCGCTCTGCCGCCTGGTGCCAGGTGATCCCGACCGCGTTCGGAGGTCACCACCGACCACTCTGTCACGGCGCAGCGCTGCCCCGGTAGGGCTCGGCGCGGACAGTGACGGTGGCACTACAGGCAGTGCGGCGCGTTGTCATCGATCGCCCGAGGTGGTCGCGTAGCCAGATTGGGGGTCGCCAGGAGGTGCGCGTCGGCGTCGTGGACGACCCGGCCTTCGCAGTACGGCGCGGGGAACCCCCTTTTCGGTACGCCCGTTCCAGTGCACCCGGTGGCCCGGCAACCAGGAGCGGGTGCGCCCGGCGGCGGCTGCCGGCTCGGTTCAGCCGACGATCGTGCCGTACATGTCGTTGAGCGGGTACGAGAGCAGCTCGAGGCGCTCGCCGTCCGGTCCGGGGAAGTACGCCGAGTCACCGTTCACGACATGGACCGCCACGTCGGCCGCACGAAGCTTCGCCACCAGGCGCTCCCACTGCTCGGGGGTGACCGAGATCGCGATGTGGTGGAGGCCGCCGAGCACCTCCCGGTAGGGGCCGAGATCGAGGCCGGGGAAGTCGAAGTAGGCGAGATAGTTGCCGTTCCCCACGTCGAAGAAGAAGTGGGTCGAGCCCCGGTAGTCGCGGTTCTCGAAGAGCTCGGCGAGGGGAAACTCCAGCAGGTCCTGGTAGAAGGCGATGGTGCGCTCGACATCGCTCGAGAGGAGGGCGAAGTGGTGCAGCCCTCTCGCAGCCGAGGCTGGCCGCTCCCCCGGGGGGCGGAGACAACGGGCCTTCAGCTCCTCCCACTCCGCGCTCCGGTCGATGTCACTGCCGTGTGCGGTCATGCAGCTCCTCTCGGTTGCACTGTATCCACTGCGGTGGACCCTGCACGGCGGTGCCCCCTACACAGTGACCTCGTCCACGGCGCCGGCTCCGCCTGCCACGCACTGTCTCGCCCCGGCCCGGTCCATCCCGTCCGCGGCGGCCCGGGCGCGTCACACCCGTAGGCTGGGCTGTGACCGTGGCGACGACCTTTCGTACCGACCGGCCCGACCCGGGGCCCTCCGACGACCGTCGGTCCGCGCCGGCTGACGGAGCGCCGGGCACTCCGCACGGGCGGGAGCGCGACCCCGCTGCGAACTCGATCCTCTCCACGTTCCACCCCGCGGTCGCCCGCTGGTTCGCCTCGCGCTTCCCCGGTGGGCCGACCCGCCCGCAGGAGCTGGCATGGCCGCGTATCCAGGAGGGCGGCGACGTCCTGGTCGCCTCGCCCACCGGCACCGGCAAGACCCTCACCGGGTTCCTCGTGGCGATCGACGCCGCGTACCGGGCGCACGCGGAGCGGTCCCCCGGAGCGGACGGGGGATCCGACGCGGCCGACGCGACGGACGCACCCCGCACAGGCACAGGCACAGGCACGGGCACGGGCACGGGCACGGGCGTCGTCTACGTCTCGCCGCTGCGGGCGCTCGCCGTCGACGTGCACGAGAACCTCCGGGTGCCGCTCGAGGGCATCGCTGCCGAGGCGGCGGACCTCGGCATGGACGCGCCCGACATGACGGTCGCGGTCCGCACCGGCGACACGCCACCCGCGGAGCGGGCCGCGATGCGGGCGTCGCCCCCCGATCTGCTCGTCACGACCCCCGAGTCGCTCTATTTGCTGGTCACCGCCACCTCGTCGCGGGCAATGCTCTCCGGGGTCCACACCGTCATCGTGGACGAGGTCCACACCCTCGCCCGCGACAAGCGGGGTGCCCACCTCGCCCTGACCCTCGAACGCCTCTCGCAGCGTGGTCGAGGCGAACGGTGGCCGCCTCCAGCGCATCGGCCTCTCGGCGACCCAGCGACCGCTCGAGCTCGTCGCGCACCTCCTTTCGGGCGGGGGCCCGTCGGGGCGACCGACCGCCATCGTCGACTGTGGCCACCGCCGCGACGTCGACGTCGCGATCGAGCTGCCCGAGACCGAGCTCGAGTCGGTGGCGAGCGGGGCGCAGTTCGCCGACGTGCTCGACCGCATCGCCGGGCACGTGCTCGAGCACCGCACGACCCTCGTCTTCGTCAACACCCGCAAGATGGCCGAACGGGTCGCCCACCTGCTGGCGCAGCGCCTCGAGGGTGCCGAAGACCCGGCGAGCCCTCCCCGGACGCGACTGCGACGGCGACCGCGCCGGAGGCCCGCGGCGGACCCGGTCGGCCCGCGCACGGCGAAGGAGGACCGATCGACCCGTCGCTGCAGGTCGCCGCCCACCACGGCAGCCTGTCGGCGGCGCGCCGGCGGATCGTCGAGCAGCGCCTCCGTGCCGGCGATCTCCGCGCGCTGGTCGCGACCGCCTCGCTCGAGCTCGGCATCGACGTCGGTCCGGTGGAGCTGGTCTGCCAGATCGGCTCCCCGCGGGCGCATCGCGACGTTCCTCCAGCGGGTCGGGCGGGCCAACCACCAGCTCGAGGGCACGCCTGCCGGCCGGCTCTACCCCCTCACCCGCGACGAGCTGGTCGAGTGCACCGCGCTGCTCGCCGGGGTGCGGGCCGGCCATCTCGACCGCGCTCCAGCCGCCGGTGGCACCGCTCGACGTCCTCGCCCAGCAGCTGGTGGCCGAGGTCGCCGCCTCGGAGGAGTACGGGGTCGACGCGCTCTACGAGCTCATGACCGGTGTCGGCGCCGTACGCGGCGCTCGACCGCGAGACCTTCGACGAGGTGGTCGACCTCGTCTCCTGGGGCATCCAGACCGGCAGGGGACGCCGCGGCGCGCACCTCCACCACGACGCGGTCAACGGGCGCCTCCGGGCCCGGCGCGGGCGCGAAGCTCGACCGCGCTCACCAACGGCGGCGCCATTCCCGAAACGGGCGACTACCGGGTCGTGCTCGACCCCGAGGGCGTCACCGTCGGGTCGGTCCACGAGGACTTCGCGGTCGAGGCGACGGCCGGCGACATCTTCCTGCTCGGCACCCACTCGTGGCGGGTGGTGAAGGTCGAGACCGGCACGGTCCGCGTCCTCGACGCCGGGGACCTCCCGCCGACCATCCCGTTCTGGCTGGGCGAGGCGCCCGCACGGACGGCCGAGCTCTCCGACGAGGTGAGCGATCTTCGGGCCGCGTCTCGAGCCGCTCCTCGCCACCGGCGACGGGGAGGGTGCCCACGCCCTCGTCCGCGAGCGGGCCGGGGTGTCGGCCGAGGTCGCCGACCAGGTGGTCGTGTACCTCGGTGCCGAGACTCGCCGCCCTCGGCGCGCTGCCGACTCGCGAGCGGATCGTCATCGAGCGGGTCTTCGACGAGTCGGAGGGGACCCAGCTCATCCTGCATTCACCCCACGGCGGCGCGGATCAACCGGGCGCTCGGTCTCGCGCTGCGCAAGCGGTTCTGCGTCTCGTTCGACTTCGAGCTGCAGGCGGCCGCCGACGACGACACCGTCGTGATCTCCCTCGGGCCCCAGCACAGCTTCCCGTTGCCCGACGTGCCGAAGCATGCTCTCGAGCCGGTGCTGCGACCGAGGTGCTGACCCAGGCGGTGCTTCCCCACCCGATGCTCGGCGCGCGCTGGCGGTGGAACCTCAACCGGGCGCTCGTCCTCCCCCGTCAGCGGGGCGGCCAACGGCGGCCGATCAATCTCCAGCGCATGGAGGCCGACGACCTCCTCGCCGCGGCGTGGCCCGCGCTCGCGGCCTGCCAGGAGAACGCAGGGCCCGGGCCGATCGTCGTGCCCGACCACGTGCTCGTCCGCCAGACGGTCGAACGACTGCCTCTCCGAGCCGCTCGACGCGGACGGGCTGGTCGCGCTCCTCGAGGATCTCGAGTCCGGCGCGGGTCGCGGTCCACTGCGTCGAGTCGGCCGAGCCCTCCCCGCTCTCCCACGGGATCCTCAACGGCAAGCCCTACACCTTCCTCGACGGCGCACCGCTCGAGGAGCGCCGGACCCGGGCGGTGGCGGTGCCACGGGGTCTGCCGGCCCTCGGTCCGAACGGGCTGCCCACCGGGGCTTCCGGTCGGAGCCGGCCAGCTCGCCCCGCTCGACGAGGCGGCGACGGGGAGGTGCTCGACCAGATCCGACCCGAGCCACGGGACCCGGACGAGCTCCACGACCTCCTGTTCTCGCTGGTTCTCGCCCGGCCGGTCGCCGAGTGGCAGGAATGGTTCGACGAGCTCGCCGCAGAAGGCCGCGTGCTCGCTGTCGGCGATGCATGGGCGCCGACCGAGCGGCGCGAGCGGGCCGAAGCGACTGGCGCGCTCGCTCGCCGACCCGACCGTCGAGGCCGACGAGGCGCTCGCCGAGTGCGTGAGCGGCCACCTCGAGGTCGCCGGTCCGGTGGCGGTCGAACGGCTGGTCGCCGACGACTCACTCCCGACCGGTTCGGTTCGCGGCGCACCGCTCACCGAGGCCCGCGCCCGCTCGGGCCTCGCACGCCTCGAGGCAGCCGGGTCGGCGATCGCTCTGCCCGACGGACGGTGGTGCGCACGGCACCTGCTGGTGCGGCTCCACGCGGCCAGCCGCGGCCGCCGGCGCCGCAGCGGGTCGAGGCGGCCTCGATCGGCGACTACGTCCGCTTCCTCGCCTGCTGGCAGCACGTCGCCGACCGGCAGCCGGCTCGAGGGTCGATCGCGGCCTGCTCGAGGTGGTCCACCAGCTCCAGGGCATCGAGGTCGCCGCCGGCGAGTGGGAGCGCCAGGTGCTTCCCGCCCGGGTCTCGGGCTACGACCCGCGCTGGCTCGACGAGCTGTGCCTCTCGGGCGAGGTCGCCTGGTGCCGGCTCGCGCCCCGTCCCGGACAGGCCCGCCGAGGGGTCCGACGGCCCGCTGTCAACCGAACGACGCGGGCTCGGCCACCCCGTCTCCGGCGACACCGCTCGCGCTCGGTCGCCCGCGCGGACCTGGCCTGGATGCTCGCCGCGGTGCGCGCCGAGCCGCGAACCGGTCGAGCCGGTCCACGGTGCCGCCGCCGACGTGCTGGCCCTGCTCCGCGCAGCAGGGCGCCTGCTTCCGCTCGGAACTGGCTCCTGCCACCGGCCGCCTCGCGGGCGATGTGGACGAAGGGCTCTGGGACCTCGTCGCGCGGGGCTTCGTGACCGCGGACGCGTTCTCCGCGGTGCGCGTCACTGCTCGGGACGCGTGCGCGGCCGAGCACATCGGCACGCCGGAGCGGCCTCCGTCCGCCGGGTCCGCGCTGTCGGGGCAGCGGAGCGCGGTCGGCAGCGGCGTCGGCGAGGGCCGCTGGTCACTCATGCCGCGACCCGGACCTCGCCGGCGCCGCGAGGCGCACCACGCCCCCGAGGGCGAGGATGCTGGCCGAGGCCGTCGCCTGGCAGCTGCTCGACCGGTGGGGCGTCGTCTGCTGGGAGGTGTGGGGCCGCGAGTCGTACCGGGTCCCCTGGCGTGAGGTGGTCCGTGCGCTCCGCCGTCTGGAGGCACGCGGCCAGGCGCTCGGCGGGCGGTTCGTGGCCGGCATCTCGGGCGAGCAGTACGCGACCCCCGAGGCGGCCGCACTCCTCGGGCGAGGTGCGACGCGATCCGTCCAGGCCGCCGACGTCACGGTCGCCGGCGCCGATCCGCTCAACCTCACCGGCGGACTGCTCGGCGGGACCCGGGTGCCTTCGATGCGCCACCGCGAGGTCCGCTACCGCGACGGCGTCGCCGAGGACCCCGACCACGAGCCGGCCGTTCGGACCGGGCCCGCGGGCATCGCGCCCTGACCTGCACCCGGCCGACCTCCGGTCAGTCTCCGGTCAGTCTTCCGATCAGCCGGACGTGGCGGAGGTGACCGAGTCGGCGACCGCGTCGATGAGCGGGTCGACGACCACGATCACCTGCTCCTCGACGCCCTCGACCCCACGCAGCCCTTCGAGCGCTCCCTCCGGCACCCGGTCGAACCGCGCCTCGTCCCACGTGCGCCGGTCGCCGATCACCACCCCGTCGACGCCGAAGCGGGCGATCGCCGTCAGGCCGTCGGGGTCGGCGCCGGGCGTCGCACCCGCCGCGAAGCGACGGACGCGGAGCACGAGCGGGTCGTCGGAACCGGACGCGTCTGACACGGGGTCGGGAAGGCATCCCATGATGATGGTGAACTCCATCCCCGCCTTCTTGTGCACGTACTTCTTCTTGAAGTCGTCCCGCTCCTGCATGGCGAAGAAGGAGTGACGGGTCGGATAGCGCACCACGGCGATGCGGTCCCATGCCGGCTCGCCGTCAACCTGACGGGTCACGTCACCGAAGACCGCGATCATCGCTCCGATGTCCTCGAGCACCTTGACCGGCGCGTAGGCGTCGTCCGCATCCTTCCCGCTGACCGCCGGGCCGCCCTCCTCTCCGTAGTCCGCGACGGCGCGGTACTTCATGAGGTTGAGCATCCAGATCGGGCCGTCCTCGTCGGGTGCGAGGTGCAGCCAGCGCCCGACGGTGTCGGTGTTGATCTCGCCGAAGCTGTATTCGGGTCGGTCGGCCATCGCAATGCTCCTTTGCTGGGTGGGCACCGCCGCCCCGGGGACGAGCGGCTCGGGTTCGGTCGACGTGGAGGGCGCCTCAGCTGTTCTCCTCGGAGTAGCTGTTTGCGAAGTCGTCCTGCAGCACCTGCGCCGAAGTCGACGTGGTCACCACCCGGAGGGGCGTGCTGATCCGCCGCACGACGTACCGCCAGCCGGCGGGAAGCGCCAGCCGCGGGCCGAGCCCTGCCAGGTCGGCCTCGCCGAGCGTCGGGTCCTTGATCTGGCTCCAGGTCTGCATGACCCAGCGGGTGCCGTCGGGCTCGACGAGCTCGTAGATCTGCCGGCCGGCGTCGAAGGAGAAGACGGTCTTCCGGTCCACTGGGTGTGGTACGTAGGGTCTGGCGGCCGTCGCCAGGTCTCCGACGCCGACCGTCGCCTCCGCGATCATCGCGATCCCGCCGAAGGTCTTGACGACCTCCTTGCCGGTGCGGATCTTCTCGATCGAGTCCATCAGCCAGTAGCGGGGGCCGTTGAGCTCGGCGGCGAGCGCACCGTTGTCCTTCGCGACGGTGGTGGCGTCGAGCGCCTTCCACTTGTCGGCGGGACAGCTGTTCAGCGGATAGGAGTTGTAGACGTCGGCGTAAAGGCCCGACGAGCCGGTATGGACGAGGAGCACCTCGCAGTAGCGCCGGCCCACCAGGTGCCGGGCGGAGTCGGCCGTCGAGCTCGTCGACGACGAGGCACTCGAGGAGCTACAGCCCGCAGCGAGCAGGCCGGTCACCGCGATTCCGATCAGGAAGACCGGGACGGAGCGGCGCGCCGACGATCTTCTGTCAGGCCTTCTGACATCATTCATCCGCTCCACTGTACCGGACCCCTCTTCGGTCCGCTCGGGCCCGGAACCGGCTGGTCGCCCCCGGGGTCGACGGGCTGGTCGGCAGGCGAGCTGCGGCCCCCCGGCGGTCAGCGGGCGAGCTCAGCGGGCGAGCTCAGCGGGCGAGCTCAGCGGGCGAGCTCAGCGGGCGAGCACGGTCACACAGGCGTTCGCGCCCCGTCCGATCACGTGGGCGAGACCGACCCGGGCTCCCTCCACCTGCCGCGGCCCCGCGGTTCCTTCGAGCTGGCGCACCACCTCGACCACCTGGCCCAGGGCGGAAGCGCCGAGCGGCTCGCCCTTCGAGAGCAGGCCCCCCGAGACGTTGACCGGCAGGCGACCGCCCAGCGCGGCACTCCCGTCGGCCAGGAGCGCGGCCTGGTCGCCGGGTGCACAGAGGCCGAGCTCGGCCCAGGCGAGCAGCTCGCGGGCCGCGTCGGTGTCCTGGCACTCGACGAGGTCGAGGTCCGCCGGCCCCAGTCCGGCCTGCGCGTACGCGTCCGTCGGCCGCGAGCGCGGTGGGCGGGGTGATGTCGGTGTCGTCGATGCCGCAGAGCGGCGAGTCCTCCCCGAGCACGTTGCCCGGCAGGTGCGAGCGGAGGGAGATCCCCGCGACCCGCACCCCGTCCCCGCCCCGGCCGAGCACCACGGCCGCGGCACCCTCGTTCGGCGAGCACAGCATGAAGAGGGTGAGCGGCGGGCAGACCATCCGCGAGGTGAGGACCTCCTCCACGCTGACCTCCTTCCGGAACATCGCGTCCGGGTTGTGCACCCCGTGCCGGCGGTTCTTGACGACGACCTGTGCGAGGTGGTCGGGTGTCAGGTCCGGTCTCCGGCGAGCAGCCGCTGCGCGCGCAGCGCGAAGAAGGCGGGCGCGGGACTGAGGCCTGCGGCCTCCTGCCACGGTGCGAAGAAGGAGGACCGAATCACCCCCTTCGGCATCTTCTCGATCCCGAACACGAGCACCCGGTCGTACTGGCCCGCCGCGATCGAGCCCGCGGCGAGCTGGAGCGCCGCGCCACCCGACGCGCAGCCGGCCTCGACGTCGTAGATCGGGATTCCCGTCCCGGCGAGCGCACCGAGCACCCGGTGCCCGGCCGCAACGCCGCCGTAGGCGGTGCCGCAGAAGGCAGCCTGCACGTCGACGGACCCCGACTCCGGCTTCCCCGAGCGCGGCCCGGACCGCGACGACGCCCATGTCGGTGCCGGTCGGGCCCTCGAAGCGGCCGAAGGGGTGGAGCCCGGTGCCGAGGATCCTGACGTCGTTCACGGTCGGGACAACCTCGGATCACTCACGGGCGGAACATCCAGGTCACCACCGGCTCCCCGTCAGGTCCGGGGAGCTCCTCGCTTTCGAGACGGACCGGTGTGCCGGGCGCGAGTCCGTCCCCTCCGAGCCGGGAGACCACCCGCAACAACGGCGCGCCTTCGAGCTCCACGATCCCGAGCTGGTAGGGGACCGGACCCGAGTAGCCCGGCGGCGCCAGATGCACGGTCGTGTGCAACCAGACGGTGCCATGGCGCGGCAGGTCCACCGCTTCGACGTCGTCCGCGCCGGTGAAGGGGCAGACGTCGGCACGCGGGAAGTGCCGGCGCCCGCTCGTCGGGGACCAGCCGCCGAGCAGGGTCACCCCGTCGCGGTCCACCCGGAGCACCGGCGGTGCGATCGAAGGTGCGCTCACGCCTGCACTATCGCACAGCCCCTCCGCGCACAGCCCCTCCGCGCACAGCCCCCTGCGTCGCAGGTCGCCGGGACCTGCGGCGGCCGGTGTGACCGGTCGGCGACGAGCTCCGTCGCCGACCGCTCAGGCGGCCGGGCCGACCTGGTGCAGCTCGAGCGCGTTGCCGGAGGGATCGCAGAGGAACGTCTGGCGGCCCGCGCCCACGCCGACCGGATCGCCCACGTCGACACCCTTCGCCGCGCAGCTCGCCGACGACCGCGTCGAGGTCACCGACGCCGAGCGCGAAGTGCTGGCCGAGATTGCGGACGGCCGGTGCTTCGATCAGGTGGACCTGCTGCGCGCCGAGGTCGATCCAGGCTCCGGACACCCCGAGGTCGGGTCGATCGGTCCGCAGCGTCCCTCCGAGGACGCCGGTGTAGAAGGCGACGCACTGCTCGACGTCGGACACGTTGAGGGAGACGTGATGGATCCCGAGCGGTTCCATGGGCGAATTGTCCCCGATCACCGATCGCCGGGCAACCGGCGACCGATCGTTCTCAGAGGGGCGCGAGCCCGAGCATCGCCCGGAAGTCGCCGGTCGTGTTGGTGACCGGAAACGGCTCATCCGGCACGTCGACACCGAGCCGCTCGCAGATCGGCTCCCATCCGTCGCTCGGCGACCATTCGAGGAGCCGTTCGGCCGGGATGGTGCGACGGACCTCCTCGTTGTGGCGTTCGTACACGTCGATCATCGCGGTCTCGTCGTCGAACTGGTCGCTGAAGCGCTCGGCGAGCAGCTCGCGCATGGCCTCCATCCACGGTCGCAGCTCGGGCGGTGCCACGTCGAAGGACTGGAAGATGGTGTTCGACGCACTCTTGTACCAGGTCTCCGGCTCGCGCACCGACAGCAGGACCAGCGCCTCGGGGTTGGCTGCCGACAGCTCCTGCCAGAACGAACAGCCCGGCCAGTCGACGAGCGACACGTAGCCCGCCGGCATGGTCGACCAGTCGACGGGGCGGCCCTCGATCGCGTCGACCCATCCCGGCACCTGTTCGGGGTCCGAGAGGACCTCGAGCATGTGGTGGCACGGTCCACCGAGCAGCTGCTCGAGGGCGATCTTGAGCGAGTGGGTCCCGGTGCGGCCGACCCCTGCACCAACCACCTGGAGTGTCATCGTCGAAGTGCCTTCCTCGGTCGGGGCCCCTCGGGCCCTGTCTATGAGCGCCCCATGTTCGCCGCGCCGCGCCCTTCGAGCAACCGGGGACGCGGCCCGCCCACCCGGCGGTGGTCGGCGGACCGGTGATGGCGCGTGACCCGACGGCGCCGGTGCCCCACAATGGCGGGATGGCCAGCGGCTCGACCGGCTCGAGGCAGGCGACCGACGTCGAGGTGCGCAGATGGCGCGAGGAAGGGTGGGTCCTCCTCGAGGGTCTCGTCGGCACCGACGGGATCGACGCGGCGGCCTCCGACGTGGGCCTGCTCTTTCCTGGCGTCGACGAGTACTATGCCGACCCCGACGGCGTGACCGAGGCCCGGCGGGGCCGGCCGCTCACTCCGAAGGAGGACTTCGTCTGGCCGGACGAGGGACCGGGCTTCCGGCCCGCACAGCAACGCTGGGCGGGGGTCTTCCCCTTCGGCGGCACCGGGATGCTCGACCGCCTCTGCGTCCACCCCTCCCTCGTCGACTTCGCGGAGCGCGCGCTCGGCTCGACCGACCTCCGGCTCTACCAGGCACAGGCCAGTGCGAAGTATGCGGGACTCACCAACTACGAGCAGCCGATGCACACCGACCGCAACCACTCGTGGGTGCCGGCGGTCGGCCACGCGCCCTGGTGGAACCTCACCGGCTTCCTCTACCTCACCGACGTCACCGAGGACGAGAACCCGACGCGGCTGGTGTCGGTACGGGACTCGACGACCGTCGACTCGCCGTATCCGGTGATCCTCCCTTCGATGGACCGCGAGCTCTATGCCGCCGAGCAGTCGGCGTCCGGCCCTCGCGGCTCCTACCTCGCCTACCGCTCCGACGTCTGGCACCGCGGGGCGCCGTTCGGGACGGTGCGCACCGCCCGCTTCACCCTGGCCCTCGCGTTCAAGCGGGCCGGACAGGACTGGATAGGCTACGACACCCAGCAGTCGCGTTCGACCGGCGCGGGCTGGACGCAGTTCGTCGAGGGGTCGTCCCCACGCGAGCTCGAGCTGTTCGGGTTCCCGGAGCCGGGGCACCCCATCTGGAGCGAGGGGCTCCTCGCGGAGACGGAACGCCGGTACCCGAAGCTCGATCTCTCCCCGTGGCGGGACGCGCTCGAGCCGCCACCCGTGCCACGCTGATCACCGGCGCCGGGTCGATCGTCAGGAAGCGTCGGCGAACGACGCCTCGTGGTTCGCGTGGCACGACGCGCACACGACCCGGGGCCGCGCCGTCACCTCGACCTCGTGGATGGTCCCGGTGACGGTGCTCACCACCATGTGGCCGGGTGCGTCGCCGTCCCGCTCGACCAGAAGGTCTTGATGGCTCCCGCACACCGCACAGAACGGGTGGTTGTGCACGATGCGCTGATCCGCCTCTCGTCTCGATCTCATGGAACCCCCCGATCCCAGCCTCCGCAACGAACCGATCACTTCTAGATCGGCGGGGAGAAGACGGACCTTGACCCGATTTCGGCCCTTCTCGTGCTGTTTGACATCCGTCCGATCGGCCGCCTGCCGCGAGCGTCGGGCGCTCTGCTGCGGGGCGACCGTGCACGCGGCCAGCGCGCGGGTCAGGCGAGCCTGCCGGCCGTCCTCACGTCCGGGTGATGCGGGCCAGCCAGGCCCGGGCTCCGTCGGGGTCGATCGTGATCTCGAGCCGGGTCTCCTCGATCGAGTCGACCCGCCATCCCTCGGAGAAAGACGTACGGAGCTCGTCCTCGCGCACCCGGCGCGGCCCCCAGTCTCCCGGTTGCCGATCGCTGAAGCAGAGCACGAAGGCGTGCCCACCGGACACGAGCACCTCGTGCAAGCTCGCGACATAGCGCGGCCGTTGCTCGTCGTCGAAGACGTGGAACAACCCGCAGTCGAGGACGGTGTCGAACCGCTCGCCCAGTTCCCGCAACCGGAGCGCGTCCCCGACCACGAAGCGGACCGAGAGCGAGCGGCCGGCGGCCTTCTCCTCCGCACGGTGGATGGCGGTCGGGGCGGAATCGACGCCGAGCACGGTGAGCCCGCGCTCGGCGGCCATCAGGGCGTGCTCGCCGGTGCCGCACCCGACGTCGAGCACCCGTCCGGTGATCGCGCCCGACTCCGCCAGGGCGGCGAAGGCCGACTGCGGACGCCCGATGTCCCACGGCGGCGTCCCCTCGCGATAGCTGGCGTCGAAGGCGTGCTCGCTCTCCTCCGGCGCTTCGCCAGCACCGATCCACGCGCGTCCGCCCTCGCACCGTGGTCGTTCGGCCCGCTGTCCTCGAGTGCGTCGTCGTCCATGACGAACCTTGTAGCACGGGTGGCGGCTGCGGGTTCGCCCGGGACTCGGGCCCGGGGTGTCGCTACCGTGGGGCGATGGCACCCGACTCCCACACTCTGGCCGGCACCGACGTCACCGTTCCCCCGCTCGGAGTGGGCACCTGGGCGTGGGGAGACAAGTCGACCTGGGGCATGGGCAGCTACGACGCGTCCCTCACCGAGTCGACCATCGGGGAGGCGTGGGACGCGTCGATCGAGGCGGGGGTGACCCTGTTCGACACCGCCGAGGTCTACGGCTCGGGCGAGAGCGAACGGATCATCGGACGCCTGCTCGCGGGGGACCCCGACCGAGCGGGCCGCGTGGTCCTCGCGACCAAGTTCATGCCCTCGCCGTGGAAGCTCGACGTCCACCGCTCCCTGCTGTCGTCACTGCGCGCCTCGCTCGACCGGCTCGGTGTGCAGAAGGTCGCGCTCTACCAGATCCACGGGCCGATCAGCCTGCGCTCGCACGCCGCGATCGCCGAGGCCCTGGCCGCCGCCCACCAGGCGGGCCTCGTCGACGCGGTCGGCGTCTCCAACTACTCCCCCAAGGAGACCCGCTCCGTTGCAACCGAGCTCGACCGGCGCGGCCTCCGGCTCGCGTGCAACCAGATCGAGTTCTCGCTCCTCCGCCGGGTTCCCGAGACGAGCGGCCTGCTCGCGACCTGCGCAGAGCTCGGCGTCCTGCCCCTCGCCTATTCGCCGATCGGGCAGGGGCGGCTGACCGGCAAGTACTCCGCGTCCAATCCGCCCCCCGGGAAGCGGACCTTCAGCGCCCACCCGATGGAGGTGGTCGACCGCATCGTCGGCGAGCTCCGCGCGGTGGGCGAGAAGCACGGGGGCAAGCTCCCGAGCCAGGTGGCGCTCAACTGGATCATCGCCAAGGGCGCGGTGCCCATCCCCGGAGCAAAGAACCGCCAACAGGCGGAGGTCAACGCCGGCGCACTCGGGTGGGAGGTCGACGGTGACGACCTCGAGCGGCTCGACCGGGTCGCGCTCGCCGGCATCCGGAGCTTCCAGAACCGCTTCTGGCAGCACGGCTGATCGTCACTCCTCGTCGGAGGAGCCGGAGAAGTGGGTGTCCGGTCGCTCGAGCAGCTCGCCGTCGAGAAAGGTGTCGACCTTCTCGTCGTAGAAGGCGACCATGCCGGCGATCGGCTGGAGCTGACGGGTCGGGAACGCGTAGGACCAGGCCAGGTCGGCACGGACCGCGTCACCGACGCGGACCGACCAGTAGGCGGTGGTGGTGCCCTTGTAGGGGCACTCGGTGACCGTGTCGCTCGGGACCAGGTGGGAGAAGTCGACGTCGGTCGGGTCGACGTAGTGGCGGGTCGGCAGCCCGGTCTCGAACACCATCACCGGCGACGACGACTCGGCGAGGACCGTCCCCTCCAGCTCGACCCGGACCGGGCGGTTCGACCGCAACGCGTCCACCCGGACGTAGGGGCTGCGCGGGTGCACGTAGACACGCTCGTCCTCTTCGAACCATGCGTCGAGCGACGACCACTCGAAGCGGACCGTGTCGCGCAAGGCGGCGATCGGGCTCTCGCCGAGAACCTGCGCCGCGTGCGGGCGGTCGACGCCTCCCGCCCGGAGCCCGAACGCGGACGTGGTGCCCCTCGGGGTGCGCTCGGAGGTGTGCTCGTCGACGAGCACCCCCGGCCGGACGTCGCGGGCGGGCACGTAGTACTGCGGGTAGAAGCGCCACTCCCAGACGTAGCGCGCCTGTCGGGTGTCGAAGACGGTCTCGCCACCGAGCACCCCGCGGATGCGCCGGGGAACAGGTTCGACGTGGTTGACCCGGATGGGCATGGCGGGGTAGTTGCGCATGGGCCTCGATCCCTCTCGTCGCAGCGGTGACGGTGCGCCGTCCGTTTCGTCCTCTACACGTCTACCCGGACCGGACGGCGGGCCGGTCCGCGCGGTGTGGCCCGAGAAGGCGCCGGGGGTGGCGGCGGTAGCCTCGGTCCGTGACCATCTCCGCGGACGGCGGCCGGGTGTTGGGATGCCTGATCGAGAAGCAGCTCACCACGCCCCAGCAGTATCCGCTGAGCGCCAACGCGCTCGTCGCGGCCTGCAACCAGAGCACCAACCGGCACCCGGTCATGGCCCTCGAGGAGGAGCGGGTGGTGCGCGTCCTGGACGAGCTCAAGGCGCTTCGGCTGGTGCGATTCGTGCTCCCGGCCCACGGACGGTCGGTCACCCGGTACCGCCACGTGGTCGACGAGGTCTACGGCCTCGACTCCGGACGGCTCGCACTGGTCGGCTTGTTGCTGCTCCGTGGTCCCTTGACCTCCGGCGAGCTCCGGGCGCGGACCGGTCGCATGGCGGAGTTCGCGTCGGTGGGCGCGGTCCATCACGAGCTCGAGGCGCTCGCGGAGCACCCCGACCCGCTGGTCCGGCTCCTGCCGAGACGCCCCGGGCAGAAGGAGGACCGGTGGCAACAGCTCCTCGCCGCCGAATCGGGGTCCGAGCTCGCTGCGGGCGCCGAACCGGCCGGGCCGGCACCGCCGGAGGGCGAGGTTGCGCCGATCGTTGCGGACCGCGCCGCGGACCCCGGACCGACGGACCAGAGCTCGGCGACCGGCAGCGCTCGCAGCGCCGGGGCTCCGGGCCAGCTCGAGCACCGGTTCGAAGAACTCATCGCCGAGGTCGCCGAACTGCGGCGCGACGTCGACCGGCTGCGCGGTTCGCTCGACACGCTCCGCCGCAGGCTCGGCGACTAGGACCGCGCCGGACACGTCGGGCGGCCGACGGTGACGAAGAGCCGGCACGCCGGCGCTCAGGGGTGGGACGGTGACGGCGGTGCGCCCTCGACCTCGAAGGACAGCTCGTCGGCGTAGCACCACCACCAGTCCTCGCCCGGCTCGTAGGACCGGATGAGCGGATGGTCGGCATGCGCCTGCCAGTGCGCGGTGGCGTGCCGGTTCGGGGAGCTGTCGCAGCAGCCGACGTGGCCGCACTCCATGCAGAGCCGGAGATGCACCCACCGGCCACCCATGCGCAGACAGTCCTCGCACCCCTCGCTCGAGGGCGTGACCTCCTTGACGGAGTCGAGATGGCTGCAGGTCTCGATCACGACATGGCCTCCTTCGGTTCGTGTGTTCTCTCGATCGGTACCCGTCCGCACGCGTCCCGGTCCGGGTGCGGGCGATCCGGCTCAGGCGACCGGCGGGGGCACGCCCCGGGCGCTCGAGGACAGACCCGGGTCCCAGCCGCAGACGTTGCAGGCGTGCTCGATGACGAAGCCGCCGAATTCGAGTGCCGCCCCCTTCGGATCGGCGCTCCCGACCACGTCCGCCCAGTCGAGGAGGTACTCGCCGAGCTCGGGCGCCCAGCGTGCCGCGTCCGGCGACGGTGTGGCCGCCGCGAACCCGTCCGGGGGCGGGGTCACGAAGCCGAAGAACGCGGCACGCGGATAGCGGGTGTCGCCGGGCCACCACCCCACCTCGATCTGTTGCGCGTCCGCCGAGTTGCGCACGATGAAGTCGCCCGAGGGCGGATCTGCCGGGCGGCCGGAGAAGAGGCTCACCGCGAGGTCGAAGCTTCCCCACCATGCATTGGTGGGGCTCGATCGCCCACGATAGGGCGCGCGCAGAGCGGTGAGCACCGACGCCGCCAGGGTCGCAGCCGCGAAGTAGGAGGCAACCTGTCCGGTGTCGTAGGTGGCGTGCTGGTCGTCCTCGTCGAGCGGGACGCTCCAGGGCACCTCTTGGGGGGTCGGGTTCACCTGCACGCCTCCGACCATCCGATCGAGCGCGCCCAGAACGTCCCGGGTGACCTCCCCGACCGCGCGGTCCGGGCTCAGCGGGACCCGGTGCACCCGCCCGTCGCTGTGCTCGACGACCGACTCGTGGGTGCGGAGGTCGAGCGCGGCCACGAGCGCTCCCGATCCGTCAGGAGCCGGCAGAGGCGCGGTCTCCCAACCGCGCGCGGTGAGGCGCAAGGCCGCGTGCTGCAGCTGGGGCTCGGGGGGTGCCAGGGCCACTGCGAGCTTGCCGAGCAGCTGGGTGTGGGCGTGCAGCGTGTCGCAGGTCGGCTGCCAGTCCTCGTACGAAGGGGCGGCCGGCCACCGGGCCTGTCCGATCGTCACCGAGCACCTCGCTTCGTCGGGGATCGCCGGGGGTCATGCAGGAACGTGAGCGGGAGCCGACCACGAGCAGCGCACGGCAGGTACGCCGGCACGTGCCGACCCCGTCCACGGTAGTCCTGTGACCCGGTGCACGCCGCGGCCGACCCCCTCCTCCCCGGGGTTCTCCTCAGGCGGACCGGATGGCGCGCCGATCGGAACGGGTGTGGCGCTGGATGGCGGAGGCTCCGTCGAGTAAGCACGCCCCCGTGCGAGCGCTCCTGCCGCAATCGGATCCCGACGTCGACCTGGTCCGCGCCTACGGGCTCCCGGCCGGCGCCGGTCGGGACCGCCCGTTCGTCCGCTGCAACATGATCTCGAGCATCGACGGCGCCATCGCCGTCCACGGCGGCTCCGGCGAGCTCGGCGGACCACCCGACAGCCGGGTCTTCGCGGTGCTGCGCTCCCTTGCCGACGTGGTCCTCGTCGGAGCCGGTACCGCCCGCGCCGAGGGGTACGGGCCGGCCCGCATCGGCGATGCTCTCCGGCGAGCTCGCGTCGATCGGGGCCAGCAACCGGTGCCACCGATCGCGATGGTGACCCGCTCCAGTGAACCGGACTGGTCGGCGCCCTTCTTCACCGAGGCCGAGGTGCGGCCGATCATCGTGACGACGAATGCCTACGACGCAGCGGCCCGCGCGCGGGGGGAGAAGGTCGCCGACTTCGTCGTGGCGGGCGACGAACGGGTCGACCCGGGCCGCGCGCTCGACGAGCTCGGGCGCGCCGGCCACCGTTCGGTGCTGCTCGAAGGCGGGCCCGGACTGAACGCCGACGTGGTCCGCGCCGGGTTGCTCGACGAGCTCTGCCTCACCGTCTCCCCTCGACTGGTCGCCGGCTCGGGGTCACGCCTCCTGGCGGGTCCCGAGCTGCCCGAGCCGCTCGGGCTCGAGACGGTCCAGCTCCTCGAAGAGGACGGGTTCCTCTTCTTCCGGTACGCCGTGGAGAGGAGCGGGCCGGAGCGGTGAGGGCCTCTCGCCGGCTCCGTCGGGGACGTTCGGCCCTATGCGGACCGGGGTGTCGGGCATAGGTTGACCGAGGAACAGGTCGACAGGCGCCTGCAGGAGCACCGCCCGGACCGGGCACCGGGAGGCGGACCCGGCTCGACCGGCCCGGGCGGTGGTATCGGGGTACCCGGGACCGGCACCGATGAACCGGATGCGGGTTCAGCCTTCTGCGGTCACGGCCCGCAGCTGGTCGAGCGACTCCTCGATGACCTGCGGCAACTCCGCGCCCCCGGAGGCCGCAACCCACCGCTCGAAGGCGACCCGGAACACCGCGATGCCCGCCTCCGCCGTCAGGCTCGCTGCCGGGTCGCCGACGCCGCGGCGGCGTAGCGCATCGGCCAGGGCCGCCGCGAGCATCGCGAGCTTGATGAGCTCGCGCTCGCGTAGCTCGGCGCTCGCGCCGATGATCGCGTGGCGTCGCCGGGCGAAGGCGCGGCGATCCTCGAGGAGCCGACCAGCAGCATCGAGGGCGGCAGCGACCATCTCCAGCGGGGCGCTGCCGGCTGGGGCGTCGGCGACGGTGCGTACGAAGAGGTCCTGGAGCATTCCCGCTCCCCCGAAGAGCACCTCGCGCTTGTCGGCGAAGTGACGGAAGAAGGTGCGCTCGGTCAGTCCCGCCCGCTCGGCGATCTCGGCGACGGTGGTGTTGTCGAACCCTCGTTCCGCGTAGAGGGCGAGCGCGGCTTCCTCCAGCCTGCCGCGGCTGTCCGGCACCCAACGGCCCATGGGACGGATCCTAGTGAGCACTGATGACAGTTACTGACATCGGTAGTAAGGTGATGACAGTAACTGACATCGGTTCACCGGCGGACGGCCCGAAGAGGTCCCGGGCCGACGACAGACCGGAGGCGCCGCAGATCGGGGCGCCGGGAGAAGGAGGCTCACCATGCGTGTATTCGTGACCGGCGCGTCCGGTTGGATCGGCACGGCCGTCGTGCGAGAGCTCGCCGACGCCGGCCACGAGGTCGTCGGGCTCGCCCGTTCGGAGCAGACCGCGGCCGCACTCGGAGCGGCGGGCGTGCAGGTCGAGCACGGCACGCTCGACGACCTCGAGACCCTGGGGCGTGCCGCGGCGGAGTCCGACGGCGTGATCCACCTCGCTTTCAAGCACGACCTCGCGTTCGTCACCGGCGACTTCGCCGCCGCCGCGGACGCGGACCGCCGCGCCGTCGCCGCGTTCGGCGACGCCCTCGCCGGCTCGGGCCGGCCGCTCGTGATCGCCTCCGGGGTACTCGGTCTCGCACCCGGGCGTCTCGCGACCGAACGCGACGGACTCGGGTCCGATCCCGCGCCCGCCGAGCTCGGCGGTGGCCCCTCGACCCGATTGGGCACCGCGCGCTGACCCTCGCGTTCGCCGATCGCAACGTCCGATCGTCGGTCGTCCGGCTCCCCCCGACCTGCCACGGCGACGGCGACAACGGCTTCATCGCGACCCTCGTCGCGACCGCACGCGACAAGGCACTCGCCGGCTACCTCGGCGACGGTTCGAACCGCTGGCCGGCGGTGCACCGGGACGACGCGGGACGCGTGTTCCGCCTCGCGCTGGAGCAGGCCCCCGCCGGCTCCGTGCTGCACGCGGTCGACGACCAGGGCGTCGCGATCCACGACGTGGCCGAAGTGATCGGCCGGCACCTCGACGTCCCGGCGGGACCCGTCGCTTCCGACGAGGCAGCCGCGCACTTCGGGTTCCTCGCCGCGCTGATCGGGCTCGACAGCCCCGCCTCGAGCGCGGCCACCCGCGAGCTGCTCGGATGGGAGCCGACCCGTCCCGGCCTCCTCGCCGACCTCGAGCTCGGCCACTACTTCGAGCACGCCCTGGCGCACTGACCCCGGGCCCGCGACGCCCGGTCGAATCGGCGGACGGACGATCGCGCCCATCTCGTGACCTTCGGCCCTGCTCGGTCCGACCGCGCGCCGAGATCATGGAACCAGCTTCCGCTCCACGGAGGAGCACGCCGGCCTCGGCACCCGACGTGGGTGCCACGGAGATCCCGCGGGCGGCGAACTGCGAGCTGGAGGAGGTGCCCATGAGCGAGGGCGAGACGACCAAGCGCAGCAATCCGGCCGTCCGAGGTGGAGCCGGCGGGATCTGGTTCCTCGGTTTCCTCGGTGCGCTCGTCTACTACATCCACACCCACTCGGGCACCTTCTGGTTGGTGCTCCTGGCGTTCATGAAGTCGGTGATCTGGCCGGCCTTCGTGGTGTACCACGTGCTCAGCCTCAAGGGGTAAGGCCGGCGCGGGCCGGTCGTCAGCTGTTGCGGGCAGGCGGCAGGTGCTCCTCGAGCGCCTGCACCAGCAGCTCGCGGAACCGCGATCGCTCCGACTCGCTCAGCCCGCCGAGGATCTCGTCCTCGATGCTCCCCTGCGCGACCTCGGCCTGCTCGAGCGCCTGCAACCCGGCGTCGGTGATGTCGACCAGGTGGCGGCGCCGGTCGGCCGGATCCCGGCGGCGCTCGACGTACTCGAGATCCTCCAGATCGTTGAGCACGAGGACGCCGGTGTTCGAGTCCATCGAGAGCGCCTCGGTCATCGCGTGCTGTGACACGCCCGGATGGTCCCGCAGGTAGGCCAGCACCACCATGTTCTTCAGGTTCATGCCGAGCAGCTCGACCGAGCTGCGGAGATAGACCGCCCGCGCGAGGCGGGTGAGGAGCACGATCGTTCCCGTGGTGGACGGGGCGGTGGTCGGGGTCTGCACGACAGGGAGCCTACCGGCGACCGCTCTATCGATCACCCCACTAGGATAGTCCCGAAATCATGACTATCCCTGATGCCGTGATCATTCCATCGCCGACCTCCGACCGTCGGCGATGGATCGCCCTGGTCGTCGTCTGCCTGGCGATGCTCATGAACGCGCTCGACGGCTCGATCGTCAACGTCGCGCTGCCGGCGATCCAGCACAGCCTCCACTTCACCCAGTCGGGCCTGACCTGGGTGGTGGACGCCTACCTCATCTCCTTCGGCAGCTTCCTCCTCATGGCCGGCCGCCTCGGCGACCTCATCGGCAGGAAGAAGGTGTTCCTCGCCGGGGTGAGCCTCTTCACCCTCGCGTCGATCGCCTGCGGATCGGCGGAGAGCCAGGGGATGCTCGTCGCCGCTCGCTTCGTCCAGGGGATCGGCGGCGCGCTCTCCTCCTCGGTGATCGTCGCGATCATCGTCACCGAGTTCCCGAGTCCGGTCGAGCGCGCGAAGGCGATGAGCGCGTACGTCTTCGTCGCGGTCGGGGGCGGCTCGGTCGGCCTCCTCGCCGGCGGCATCCTGACCCAGGCGCTGAGCTGGCACTGGATCTTCTTCGTCAACGTCCCGATCGGCATCGCCACCCTGGTGCTCGGACGGATCCTCGTGGTCGAGAACGTCGGCATCGGGATCCGGCAGGGTGTCGACGTCCTCGGGTCGGTGCTGGTGACCCTCTCGCTCATGGTCGCGATCTACGGGATCGTGACCGCGGCGACCGACGGCTGGGGATCGGCGCACACCCTCGCCTTCCTCGGCATCGCGGTCGTGCTCCTCGTGGCCTTCGTCGTGCTCGAGTCCCGGCTCGCCAACCCGATCATGCCGCTGCGGATCCTGCGGCTGCGGAGCCTGACCGGATCGAGCGCGGTCCGAGGACTCGTCGCCACCGGGATGTTCTCGACGTTCTTCATCGGAGCCCTCTACTTCGAGCACGTCCTCGGCTACAGCCCCGTCCGCACCGGGGTCGCCTTCATGCCCGCCACCATCGGGATGGCCACGATGTCCGCCGGTATCACCGCCCGCCTCGTCAACCGTTTCGGACCGAAGCCGGTCATGTACCCGGCGATGGCGCTCGCCGCGGGCGGCCTGCTGCTGCTCGCGACGGCGGGCCAGGGTGCCAGCTACTTCCCGCAGATCTTCTTCGCGTTCCTCCTCCTCGGCGTCGGAGCCGGCGCGTCGTTCATGCCCCTCCTCCAGATCGGGATGTCGGAGATCCCGAGTTCCGACGCGGGCCTCGGCTCGGGCATCGTCAACGTCTCCCAGCAGATGGCCGCCGCCCTCGGCCTCGCGGTCCTGAGCACGGTCGCCACCAACCGGACCCGGTCGCTCGTGGCGGCCGGCCACCCGCTCGCGTCGTCCCTCTCCCTCGGCTACCAACTGGCGCTCTTCGTCGCGGCGCTCTGTGTGCTCGCCGGCCTGGTGGTCTCCCCCTACCTCCTTCGCACCCACGAGTCACCCGAGGAGGAGCAGGCGCACATCGCCGAGAACATGGAACAACCCGAGACCTACGAGCACCTCGTCCTCTAGCCCGGATCGCAATGTAACGATCGGGTAACGACCGCCCTGGTCAGAATTCCGGCGGGTGCCGCCGATGGGATGATGGGCCGGGAGGCAAGCCGGGAGCGCTGACCGGTCTCGGCACAGTGTGGTGACAGCGAGCATCCTGTTCATCGAAGACGACGCTCACATCCGGACGTCGCTCGGCCTGTTCCTCCGCCAGGAGGGCAACGAGGTGTCCGAGGCGAAGAGCGGCGAGGACGGGCTGGATCTCTTCGGGCGGGTCAGGCCCGACGTCGTGCTGGTCGACCTGATGTTGCCGGGAGTCGACGGATTCGAGGTCACTCGGCAGCTGCGCCGCACGAGCGACGTGCCGATCCTCATCGTCACCGCGCGGACCGACACGTCCGACGTGGTCGCCGGGCTCGAGGCGGGGGCCGACGACTATGTGACGAAACCGGTGGTGGCACGAGAGCTCTCCACGCGTATCCGTGCGCTCATGCGCCGCACCAACGCGGATCCGCAGCCACCGGCGCGCATGACGTTCGGCGACGTGGAGATCCATGCCCACGCCGGGATCGTGCGGAAGGGCGGGACCGAGCTGGCACTCACCAAGACCGAGTTCCGGATCCTCTGCGAACTCGCGGCGAACCCGGGTTGGGTGCTCAGCCGAGCGCAGCTCCTGAAGCGGATCTGGGACTACGACTACCTCGGTGACTCCCGTCTGGTCGACGTCCACGTCGGGCGGCTCCGGGCGAAGGTCGAAGACGACCCGGCCGCCCCGTCCCTGATCGTGACGGTGCGCGGTCTCGGCTACCGCCTGCAACCGTGACACAAACCGGCGCCGACCCGTCCGGCGGGACCGGGCCTGCGGAGCCGGGGGGGCACCGCTACCGCTTCGGGCTTCGAACGAGGTCGACCGCCGCCTTCGCCGCGGGGGCGGCCCTCCTCTCCTGCGCATTGGCCATCACCACGTACGTGGTCGCCCAGCACTACCTGCTCGACCAGCGGCAGACCAGCGCGACCAACCAGACGTTCACCAACGCCCGGCTCGTCAAGGAGGACCTCGCCTCGGCCCATCCTGACATCGCCGACGTGCTGACGTCGCTGAAACCCGCGGCCGGCACCCGCGCCCTGGTCTACCGCGACGGCAAATGGTTCTCGACCTCGGTCGCGCTCGGCCACGGTGGCCTTCCACCGGCCCTCGTCCACCTGGTCGAATCCGGTCACGTCGCCCGTCAGCGGGTGATCGACTCCGGTCAGCCGGAGGTGATCGTGGGAGTCCCGCTCCGATCCATCGGCGCGGACTACTTCGAGGTGCACTCGCTCTCGGAGCTCTCGAGCACGCTCCACCTGCTGTGGACGGTGCTGCTGACCGCCGCCATCCTCACCACCCTCGGCGGGATCGTGCTCGGCCGATGGTCGAGCCGGCACGTCGTCAAGCCCCTGACCGAGGTCGCGGGTGTCGCCGGCGCGGTCACCGCGGGCGCGCTCGAGCGCCGCCTTCCCGCCGACGACCCCGACCTCGACCCGTTGGTCGAGTCGTTCAACGAGATGGTCGACGCGCTCCAGCGTCGCATCGAACGCGACACCCGCTTCGTCTCCGATGTGAGCCACGAGCTGCGGTCGCCGTTGACCACGGTCCAGGCCTCCGTCGACCTGCTCGAAGCGTTCCGCACCACGCTTCCACCCGAGGGACAACAGGCCCTCGACTTCCTCGGCATCGAGGTGGAGCGCTTCTCCGGCATGGTGCAGGACCTCCTCGAGCTCTCTCGTCTCGACGCCGGCGGCGCCGACGTCGACCTCGAGGAGGTGGACGTCGAGGAATTCGTGACCAACACCGTCAATGCCTGCACCGTGCCGGCGATCCCGGTGGTCGTCGAACCCGCCGCAAGGGGAGCGACGGTGCGGTGCGACCGCCGGCGGATGCAGCGGGTGATCGTCAATCTCCTCGACAACACGACCGTCCACGCTGGCGGGGCCGTCGTCGTCCGGATCGGGCGCCAGGCCGACCTCGTGCACGTGGATGTCGACGACCGCGGTCCCGGTGTTCCCGACGAGGACCGCGCACGCATCTTCGAACGCTTCTATCGCGGCGCAGCCGCCGGGCGGCGCTCCGACAACTCCGGGGCCGGCCTGGGCTTGGCTCTCGCGGCGGAGCACGCCCACGCACAGGGTGCCCGCCTCACCCTGGGCGATCGCCCAGGTGGAGGAGCCCGGTTCCGCATCGAGTTGCGCGCGGTGGTGCCCGCACCCCGGGAACCGGTGTCGTGAGGTCACGAACCCGCCGGCTGACCGCCGCGGCCGCGCTGGCGGTGCTCCTGTCGGGATGCGGCGTCGGTGCGGAATCCCAGCCCGTCCAGATCGATCCGCATGCCGTACCGGCCGGACTGCTGGCGCCGGCGTCGACGCCCAGGACCACCATCGAGGTCGTCCCGATCCAGGTGTCGGTCTACTTCGCCGGGACGAGCAGCCTCGTCGCGGTCGCCCGCTCGGTCTCACGCTCGTCACCGGTCACCGGCGCGCTCACCGCGCTCGCGGCCGGACCCACCGGCAGCGAAGCCGGGCGTGGATTGACCAGTCCGATCAGCACGGCGACTCCCTTCCGGATCGTGGCGGTCCGCAAGGGCACGGTGTCGGTCGACGTCCCGGCGTCCTTCGAGACGCTCGGCGGTCAGGACCAGATCGTCGCTGCCGCGCAACTCGTCTACACACTCACCGGTCTGCCCGGCGTCTCCGGCGTCTACCTGCTCGTGGGGGGCCAGTCCGCGCTGGCTCCGACCTCGGGCGGCGGCCTCGCGCCGGGCCCGCTCACCCGGGCCGACTACACGTCCTACGCACCGTTCTGAGCACCGACGTCGTCCTCGCTGCACCTGACCTCGGGTGTCCGAACCGACGTCAGCCCTGCCTTCGAGGGCCGGCCTCCTCGGGGGCGCTCGACGTCGGGCGGTGCCGAACCCCTCGCCCGTTCCGAGCACGGAGACGCCTGTCCACCGGACGAGGGGCCGCCTGTGCGCCAGAGGAAGGCCGGCGCCGATCGTTTCGAGAGCGACGCGTGACCGTTACCTCCTCGTTACGCGTGGGCGATAGAAACAAGGACAGGCAAGACGGCGAACATGAGCTGACCCGAACCGGCTGGCACCAACCTCGCTGACCTGGACCAGCTGGCATCTGTCTCCGAGTCCCCACCCGGAGCTGACACGAAAGGACGGGGCATCCGCCCCGTCCTTTCACTTTCCGGCGAGGGTGTCGAGCACCTCGGCGAGATGGGTGTGCAACAGGAAGTGGCCTGCTCCTGCCACCACCTCGAGCCGGCCCGCGGGCAGCCGGCCCGCCAGCCGACGGGCGTGTGCCATCGGCACGAGCTCGTCTTGGTCACCCTGGACGACGGTGACCGGGCCGCTGATGTCCTCGGGGCGGAAACCCCAGTCCTGTCCGAGGACGACGTAGTCGTCCACCAGGCCGTGGGGACCGTGGCGCATCGCCAGCCGGAGATCCCGGCCCCACTCGGCGGGATCCAACGCCGCGACGATCCGCCGGTCGGACGCAGAGGGAAGCGACTTGACCAGTCGCCGCTGCGCGGCTCGGGCTGGGACCACCCCCGACAGGCGCAGCACCGCACCGGCGGCCCAGGGGGCACGGCGCGTCAGCGGGAAGAGCAGCCGGTCGACACCGAGGCCGAGCTGGCTCGCGGTGTGTCCGTCGTCGAGCGGTGCCATGCCGCCGACTGTCACCGTGCGGAGCACCCGGGGCCCGAGCCCTGCCGCGCAGGCCAGCGCGAACGGACCACCGGCCGACCAGCCGAGCGCGGCGAACTCGTCGATGCCGAGCGCGGCAGTGAGCGCCTCCACGTCGGCCGCCCAGTCGACCACCCGGCGATCCCGTCGCCGATCGGACTCACCGATCCCCGGGCGATCGACCGCGACGATCCGCACGCCGCGCCCGCGGGCGTCACCTTCGGCGAAGGAGATGTCCGAGTGCGAGCTCAGACCGCCGTGGTGGTAGAGCACCGGGAAGCCGCCCGGCGCCCCGTAGGCCTCGTACGCGAGCCGACGCCCGTCGGGCAACGACACGGTGCTCGAAGGTAGGGCAGCGGGCGTCATGACGACGACGTCATAGCACGCGTCGTCGCTGAAAGAGGGCGTGTTGTGCCGGGCATCGAAGGCACGGCGCTGCGGCGCAGAGCCTTCGCGGCGACGCGGGGACGCGCTCCTCGTACGACGTCGACGACGGAGGTCCACCGCGTGTCGATCCGAGCCTGGGAAGATCGAACGGTGGCCGCATCCGACCGAACCACCATCGAAAGCGTCGAGGAACTGGCCGACTCGCTCGCGAACGCCCGGATCGCCATACGCGACGTCGAGCGGGCGATTCGGAGGGCGCTGAAGAAGGTCGAACAGGGCGGTGACATCGCGGAGGGCATCGCTGCCGTCCAACCCGCGATGTCGCGGGCGCGCCTGAACGACGCGCTCCGTGAGGTGGAGCGGTGCCGCCACCGCACCCGGCTGGAAGTCTTCAGGCTCGCACTCGACAGCGGGATGTCCATCGCGGAGCTCGGCCGGGTCTGGGGCTTTTCGCGTCAGCTCGCCGCCCGGCTGGCGAAAGAGGCTCGCAGCAGCCGGAAGCCGGCCCCCTCACGCGCGAAACGCTGACGTGGGGTTCCCCTGCACTCATCGCTGACCGAACGCCGGGACCGCCGACAGAGAGGCCGACGTCAGCGCCCCACGCCAGAAGCAGACGTCAGAAGCAGAGGAACCCGAGGCTGATGGTGATCTGGGCCGACGGCGGGGAGGGCGGTCCGACCCAGTTGACACCGACGCCGGCAGAGACCTCGAACCAGTGGCTGCCGTTGGCCAGCGACCCGAACGCCGAGGACAACCCGGTCAGACCGCTCGCCGCCGCCGTGTAGCCCGACGTCGCCGAGGTCGTCGACTCCCACACCGTGTAACTCGCGGCACGCACAACCGCCGCCCAGCTCACGGTCACCGTGGTGCCGAAGAGGGAGTTGCAGCTCGCGGTCACGCCCGTCGGCGGCCCGGGGGCCACGTTCGACTGGGCCTGCGCGCTGGACGGCTGCGCCCGCACCGTCCAGGTCGAGGCGCCGACCGGCGGCGCCGCCCACGCGGACGCCGCGGACAGCATCGTCCCGACGACCGCCCCGGCCAGGATCCTCCGAAAGGAGGCGGACATGGCGCGAACCACCTGGCCGGAGACGGTCTTCGGGAGTGACCCGTTCGATCAGCTCGTCCAGCCGTCGGTCGCCGGGCTGGCGGTCGCTGCCCCGGTGGCCGCGCTCGCGGTCACGCCGGTCAGGGAGGGCATCGAGAAGAAGGTGCTCTCGCAGGCGGCCGGTGCGCTCGTGGCCATGGTCGCGTCGTTGGTCAGGGTGACGGTCAGCGGGTTGCCGGCCTGCCCGCTCGCCGCGACCGTGACGGGAGTGGTCAGCGTGTGCGAGCTGCCGCTCGCCGCCGTCGCGAAGTTCCACGCCACACCGCTCGGCGTCGAGGCGAGGCACCCGGGCTGGGTGGTGGTCAGGGCGCTCGTCGTGTAACCGGTCGCGTCCGTGCCGTTGCTCGGAAGCTGCACCGCGGTGATGGTCACCGGAAACACGTTGGGATTGGAGATCGTGACGACGACGTCACCGGTGCTGCCCGGGTAGAGCAGGTTCGACGCAGCCGGCGACGCGACCGCCGAGATCGTGAGGTTGGACACCGCAGCCGACTGGCCCTCGCCGCTCGAGCCGCCGTTGAGCCCGATCACCCAGTTGGTGGCGGCGAAAGTGGCCCCACCGGCAAGCAGCGCACCGAGCACCGCGGCGACGATCCTGGTGCTGCGGGACCGCTTGTGCCGCACCTCGGCGTACCAGCGGTTCGCGCGGCGCAGCGGGTGGGGGCGGGCGGAAATGGACATCGACATGGCACAACCTCCGTCGAGCAGGGGAAATGGATAGCGTCGCCTGTCTTCCTCGGCACAATCGTCAGCGACCTTGACGAAAAGTGACAACTAGCGTTGCGTGCTGGGACAACGGGGGTTGTCAGCCGGTGGCCCGGCCCCTCGGGGAACGCAGACCGGCCGCCCGCACGGCCCCTGTCCGCCCGCCGCCGCGGGCTCGGTGCCGTCAGTGACCGGTGATGCCGACCGACTCGTGGCCGAGGTCCGCGTCGCTCGACCCGGGCGTGTCACCGTCCATCGAGGGACGTCCGAGCACCGTGAGCGAGACCCAGCCCGCGGCGAGCAGCACGAGGCCGAGCGGAACCAGCCACGCGACCAACGGGCACGAGAGCGCCGGAGCGCCCGACGGGCACCGTCGGGCCATCGTCAGGCAGATCCCGCCGCGGAAACCGTGGACCGCCGCTTCGCTCCAGACCACGAGGAGCGCGATCCCGACCAGGTAGAGGAGGCGTCGCACGATCCGCACCCGTGCAGGATCGGACGCGCTCCGGCGCTCCTTGAGCAATTTCGTCAACAGGTGGTGACTTCAGTCGTCAACGGGCAGTGTCTTTGTGCTGTCAACGGCCGGTGACGGGAGGTCCGGGCGTCACGCTCCGAACGTCGAGACCGGCACCGCCCGTGCGTAGACCAGGGTCGTCAGCCGATCGAGCGTGGTGTCGACGAGCTCGACCTCGACGGGTGCGTCGGGACCGGGGCCGAGAAGGCGTGCCCGGGTGCGCACGAGGCCCTCCCGCGCCTGCGCGAGGTAACGCAGGTCGAGGTCGACCACGACGGCCGGCGAGCCGAGCTCCGCGGACACCAGCTCCTCGGCGGCCGCTTCGGCGAGAAGGGCGACCATCGCACCCTGCAGGGTTCCCGCCGGGTTGCGAACCTTCGACGTGACCTCCATCTGGACCTCGCCGTGCGAAGGATCGAGGACCTCGATCCCCGCCTCCTCGCGCAAGGGACGACCGAGACCGGCGGCCCCGCGGAAGATCGCCAGCGACCGCTCGGGCGTGACCTGTGGCTTGGGCGGGTCGGTGTCGCGCCGCGGGATCTTGGCGAAGCCGATCGCTCCGGCCGCGACCGGCTCCCCTTCGTCGCTCGTGAGCTCGACCGTCGAGGTCATCGACCGCCGACCCCGCCGGAGCACCCGCTCCGACGCGTCGACACGGGCGGGAGCGAGTCGCGGGCGCATGCGGACCGACATGTCCGAGGTCAGAGCCCATGCGTCCATGTCGTCGTCGACGACGATGCCGGCGACCGCGTCGATGAGGAACGCCAGGACGCTCGCCCGCACCGCCCCGTGCACGAGCACCTCGGGCCGCGGTTCGAGCTGGAGGACGAGGGCGCCGTCGACGAGCGTCGCGGTGACGCCCAACTGGCCCGGGATGTGCAGGCCGTCGGGGGGGACGTCGGTCATCGGTGCTCCTGGCTCACCATGGCTCGGGAACGCTACCGCCAGGTGCGTCGGGGTGACTACAGCGAGCCGGCGGCCATCGACGGCAGCAGACGGACCACCGATCGCGGCCGCGGAGCCGACGATGACCTTCGCCTCTAGGAGCGCACCGGAGGAGCATCGACAATTCGACCATGGGCACGAGGGAGAGGTGACGTGTCGGTCGTGGCCGACGGCGCGGCGGGCAGCTCGCATACCGCGACCGAGCCCGAGCCCGAGCCCGAGCCGGACACGGACGCCGTCGGGAACCCGCCCGACGGGACCGATGCCGGCGACCCGAGTGCCGATCGGCGCCGGAGACGGCGACGCTGGCCATGGGTGCTCGGCGCGGTCCTTCTCATGGTCGCGCTCGGCATGCTGGTCGCGATGCTGCGCACGGACCGTGCCCACGAGGTGACGCTTCGACAGGCCGAGCAGCGCGCGGGCTCGAGCACCGGCGGGGCGGCGACCGCGGGCGGGCCGGCGCCCGGCGTCTACGCCTACCGAGGCAGCGGCACCGAGCACCTCTCGCTGCCACCGCTCTCGCAGCCGGAGGGACCGACCGTCCCCGGGACGGTCACCCTGCACGGCTCGGACTGCTGGGTCTTCCGTCTCGATTACAGCTCGCACCACTGGCAGACCTGGGACTACTGCCGCCACGGTGACGACCTCTGGGAGGCGGGAGGGAAGACCTGGCAGCTGTGGTCGGTCGGCCCGATGGATTTCACCAACCTCTCCACCTTCACCTGCGCGCCCGGCTCGATGGCCTTCCCCGTCCACGGCTCCGCGGGCCAGGTCTGGCAGTCGCACTGCACCGGCATCAATTCGTCGGTGAGGGGGACGACGGTGACCACCGGTCCCTACCGGCTGGTCGGCACCGCCACCCTCGCCATCGGCGGGACGCCCGTACAGGTCTTCCACTTCCAGCGCTCACGGACCGACTCGGGCGCACAGGTCGGCACCGAGCGCGCCGACGTCTGGGTCGACGCCCGGACCGGCCTGCCGGTCCGGCTCGAACAGCATCTGCGGATCACCACCTCGACCCAGTCCGGCACCTCCACCTACACCCAGGACGGAGCGCTGACCCTCACCTCGCTCGCCCCCCGCCGCGCAGGCTGAACGACCCTGCCTCCGAAGGCGCGGCGTCGGGTGTGCCGGTGGAGCCGAGAGTCGGCTCAGGCCAGCCGTGCCGCTGGATCCGTCGGCTGGTGGTGGCCCATGATCAACGTGTGGACGGGTCGGCTGTCGAGGGCAGGGGTCGCTCCGCGCGGCGCGTGCCTCCGTGGCGGAACCGACGACGCGGTCCACTGGCTCGATCCCGTCGCTTGCCCCTCCTTGTGGGAAGCGCCGTGGCCGTTCTCCAGTTGCTCTCGGCCGTCCAACCGATCGCCGCCGACGCGGCCACCTCCCCGGCACCCTCGGTCGACGTCAACTCGGAGCTTCCCTGGCACCCCGCCGTCGTCGACTCGCACGGGAAGCTGCTCGCCTGGTACGGGCCGTCCGATCAGCTCGGCTACAACGAGGTGCTCCGGCTCGGGTGGAACTTCATCGAACACAAGATCCCCGACCAGACCGGGACGGATCTCCCGACGTACCTCGTCAATTCGGTCTTCGACGGCGCGACGCTCCAGGGTGCGTACTGGCAGAGCAACCCCGCAATGACCTTCGGCTCCTTCGTCGACTCGGCGTCGGCGTGGTACCCGTACTCGGGGGATCAGGCTGCGATCCGTACCGTCGGCACCATGCTCGACTACGAGCTCGCCCACGGCACGACACCGGCGAGCTGGAACTGGGCCAGCGTTCCCTTCCCGACCGGATGCGGCAATCAACCCGACTACGGGAGATGCCTCTCCGACGTGCCGAAGGACTTCTACGGCGGGATCGAGCCCGACAAGGTCGGCGAGCTCGGCATCGGCTATGCGCGGTTCTACGAGATGACCGGTGACAGGCATTACCTCCGAGCAGCCGTCCACTGCGCCGACGCGTTGGCTGCGCACGTGCGGTCCGGCGACGAGACTCACACCCCGTGGGCCTTCCGGGTCGACGGCAAGACCGGAGCCACGCTCGACGGAGAGACCTTCGGCGGAATCGTGGTCTCGCCTCTTCGCCTCTTCGACGAGCTCATCAGAATCCGGAAAGGGAACGATGCGGCCTACGTCCGCGCACGCAACCTGGCGTGGAAGTGGCTCAGCTCGCACCAACTCGATCCGCGAAGCCCCGACTACGACAAGTGGAGCGGCTACTTCGAGGACGTGCCGAAGGACCAGGAGAACGTCAACCAGGCCGCACCGACCTACACCGCCCTCTACCTCCTCGATCTGCCGAACCCGGCTGCACGGGACCATCAGTGGAAGGCGCAAGTCGGTCATCTGATCAGCTGGGTCGAGCAGCACTTCGGGGTCGGGCCCTTCGACGACGCCTGGGGCATCAACGAGCAGGGCCCGGCACAGGGTGGCGCGTACCTGTGCTGCTCGCTTGCCGGCCTCGGCAGCGACACCGCCCGCTGGGCAGCAGTGAACGCCCTCTACTACCAGCGCACCGGCAACGTCGAGGCGCGGCAACAGGCCTTCCGGTCCCTCAACTACGCGACCTACTTCGCCGACTCCGAGGGCCGGGTCTCGTGTTGCGGTCAGAGCTTCGGTTCCATCCAGTACTGGTTCAGCGACGGCTACTCGGACTACCTGCGGAGCTTCAACTGGGCGATGGCTGCGATCCCCGAGCTCGCGCCCGACGGACAGAGCCACCTGCTCGGATCGACGTCCGTCGTCCAGCATGTCGACTACGCCCACGACCGCATCAGCTACCGCACCTACGACACGACAGCGACCGAGACCCTCCGACTGACGTTCCGGCCGAACCACGTCACCGTTGGCGGCCAGGCCGTCGGCAAGAAGGCCACGCTCGCCGTCCAGGGCTACACACTCCGACGACTTGCCGACGGGACCTTCGTGCTGCGGATCCGTCACGACCATCCCGGCCGGGTGCAGATCGCCGCCTGAGACGTCGAGACAGAGTCCCACGCGCCGTCGCGCGGCTCACCCGAGGTCGAAGCGGAGCGTGACCAGCTCGAAGGGCCGCAGGTCGAGCGCCACGCCGCCCGCGTCGGCGGCGAGCGACGAACGGGGCCGCTCGAGGAGGTCCGTGCGGCTGACCGACGCGAACGGGCGGTGCAGCGTCACCTGCACCGGGCCGCGGGATCCCCACACCTCGCAGAGTCGCACCACGACCGCGTCGCCGCGGTCCGCCCACTTGACCGCCTCGACGCTCACACCCGGCCGGTCGACGCTGACCACCCTCCCCTCGCCCGTTCCGGATACGAGCGAGGGCGGCAGGTTGAACCACTCGGCCTCGGCAACGACGCCGGCGGCGCGCAGGTCCCCGGCATGGGGAAGGAGCGCGTAGGCGAACCGGTGCAGACCCCGGTCCGCGTCGGGGTCGGGGAAGCCGGGGCCGCGGAGCAGCGAGAGGCGCATCGTGTGACCCCGCACGTCGTAGCCGTACTTGCAGTCGTTCAGGAGTGCGACCCCGTAGCCGGGCTCGCTCAGGTCGGCCCACCGGTGCGCGCAGACCTCGAACTGCGCCTCGTCCCAGCTGGTGTTGGCGATCGTCGGGCGTTCGAGGTGCCCGTGCTGGATCTCGTAGGTCGCCCGCGGCGAGCGCACCGCCACCGGAAAGGCCACCTTGAGGAACCGGTGCCGTTCCTGCCAGTCCACCTCGGTGTGGAACTCGAGGCGGCGCGACCCGGCCGACAGCCGCATCGTCTGGCTGATCGTGGACGACCCGAACCTGCGCACGACGCGCACCCCCGCCCGCAGGGGATGGCGCTCCACCACCTCGACCGGGTCCGCGTCGACCAGGTCGGTCACCTCGTCGAGGTAGGAGCGGTCGACGTTCCACGCGTCGAACGCACCCGGATGGTCCTCGTGGAGCTGGAAGAGGTTGCCCCGCTCGCCCGGAGCGATCACCTCTCGGCCGGCGGCCAGGTCGTGCACCGAGGTCAGCAGTCCGTGGCCGTCCCAGCGCACCCGCAGCAGACCGTTCGAGAGCTCACCGTCGCCGACCACCACCGGCTCGAAGCCGGGGCCGGCATCGGCGCGGACGGTCGACCACCCGCAGGCCGGCGCGTCGACGACCACCAGCGACCCGTCGGGGAGGTCGACCACCTCGGTGCGCGCGGTCGACGACGGGTTGAAGGCGACCAGCCCGCCGACACCGCGGACCGGGGTGTCGCGTCCGCCCCCGCGTACCGCCGGCGCTGCCACCAGGGCGCGCTGCGACTCGGCGACCACGTCACCCGCGACGGCCAGCACCTCTGCGTGGTCGCGGCGCGCGTCCTCGTAGACCCAGCCGATGCCCGAGCCCGGCAGGATGTCGTGGAACTGCTGGAACAACAGCAGCTTCCAGGCCGCCTCGAGCTCGCTGCGGCGGTCGAGGGCGGCGGCGACCGACCAGAGCTCCGCGGCTCGCAGCGCCTCCTCCCCGCGCCGGTTCGCGAGCTTCACGTCCGCGTGCGTCGTGTAGGTCCCGCGGTGGTACTCGAGGTAGAGCTCGCCGGCCCAGGCGGGAAGCGAGTCCGTGTGCTCGTGGAGGTGCTCGAGGAACGGGCCGACCGCTCCGACCCGCACCTCGGGGAGCGGGTCGAGGTCGGCCATCCGGCGCGCACGGTCGAGCATGGTCCGGGTCGGCCCCCCGCCGCCGTCCCCGTGCCCGAAGGGGTAGAGGCTGCGCGCACCCGCGGCCTCCTCGAGCTGGCCGTCCACCTTGGCCAGCCCGCCGGCCCACACCTCGCCGACCGAGCAGTCGCCGTTGTAGGTGTTGGCGGGAGGGAAGTGGGCGAGCAGGCGGCTGCCGTCGTGGCCCTCCCACCAGAAGGTGGTGTGCGGAAAGGGGTTGGTCTCGTTCCAGCTCATCTTCTGGGTGATCAGCGAGGTGACCCCGGCCTCGCGCGCGATCTGGGGGAGCGCCGCCGAGTAGCCGAAGACGTCGGGGATCCACAGCTCGTGGGTCTCGACGCCGAGCTCCTCGGCGAAGAAGCGCTTGCCGACGACGAGCTGGCGGACGAGCGACTCGCCGGAGGGGACGTTGGTGTCCGGCTCGACCCACATGCCGCCGACCGGCTCCCAGCGGCCGACGCGGACCTGCTCGACGATCCGCTCGTAGAGCTCGGGGTAGCCGTCTCTCATCCACTGGTACTGGACGGCCTGGCTGCAGACGAAGTGGTGCTCGGGGTAGCGGTCGAGGAGCGCCAGCTGGTTCGAGAAGGTCCGCGCGCACTTGCGCCGCGTCTCGCGCACCGGCCAGAGCCACGCGCAGTCGATGTGGGCGTGCCCGACCGCGACGACGGTCGCAGCCGAGGTGGTGTGCCGGTCGAGGACCAACCCGAGCGCCGCCCGGGCCGCGGGAACCGAACCCGCCACGTCGTCCGCGTCGACGAGCCCCGCGGCCGCAGCGAGGGCGCGGTCGACCCGATCCGCCGACTCGTCGTCCCCGCGGAACCGGTGCAAGGTGGCAAGCTCGGAGAGGACCCGCAGGTCGAGGAAGAGCGCTTCGACGTCGCGGTCGACGACGGCGAGCGCCGTAGTGTCGAGCCGGTAGAGCGGTGCGCCGTCGTAGTCCGCGCGCAGCGCCGGCCAGTCCGCGAGCGTCCACGGCGGGATGGGATTGGCCGCGGCCTCGACGAAGAACTCGACGGGCTCGCCGCCCTGCGCGACGCCGGCCACCACCAGCTCGCGGTGCCGGTGGTGCAGTCCCTGGACCGGCCTGCCCGCGGCGTCCCAGATCTGACCCTCGGCGGTGAAGCCGACCATCTGGTCGCCACCGAGGTGGACGAGGGCCACCACCTCGGCACCGGCCCACCCGCCGGGGACCGACCCCCGGAGTCGGAACCAGGTGGTGTCCCACCGCCCGCCCCAGGCCTCGCCGACGGCGAAGGGGGCGAAGGAGCGGCCGATCGCCTCGGCTGCGGGGATCGGCTCCCCGTGCAGGTGGTGGGCGGCGACGTCGAGGTCGGCGCGTTGTGGGTAGATGGCGGGGCGGAGCACCGTCTGGAGCAGCTGCCGGAGTGAGCTCGTGTCGTCGGCCATCGGCCCAAGTCTGGCAGCGTTGTCGTCGGCGGCCCCGGGTGGGCGGTCGGTGCCGGACGTGCGTGATCTCCCAGGTCAGGCTGCGGCTCGGGACCTTCGCCCCTGCCGGGTGACACCGGGAGCACCGAGGATGGAGGTGATGACGGTCACGACGAGGTGGCACGCCGTGCCGGTACCGACGAAGAGCAGGTCCACCGGAGCGGCCGGGCCGGTGAGGGTATGGCCGCGCTGACCGGCACGCGCAGCGCCCCGGGCGTCGCCTACCGGGGAGGTGCCTGGCGCTGGGCGACCCTGTCGGTGCTCTGCATCACTCTGCTCCTGATCAGCCTCGACAACACGGTCCTCAACGTCGCGTTGCCGTCGATCGTGCGCACGCTGCACGCGACCGCGAGCCAGCTGCAGTGGATCGTCGACGCGTACGCGGTGGTCTTCGCCGGGCTCCTCCTCTCGCTCGGCGCTTTGGGCGACCGGGTCGGGCGCAAGTGGGTCTTCATGGGCGGGCTGGTGGTCTTCGGGGCCGGCTCGGCGTTCGCGGCCTTTTCGGGCAGTCCGGACCGACTCACCCTCGCGCGGGCGATCATGGGGGTGGGCGCGGCGGCGTTGATGCCCTGCACCCTCTCGATCCTCACCAACGTCTTCACCGCCGAGCACGAGCGTGCGCGGGCGATCGGGTTCTGGTCGGCGACGGCCGGGCTCGGTGTCGCCATCGGCCCGATCCTCGGCGGCTTCCTCCTCGTCCACTTCTGGTGGGGATCGGTCTTCCTCGTCAACGTGCCGATCGCGCTCCTCGGGCTGATCGCGACCGCCTTCCTCGTGCCCAACTCCAAAAACCCGTCGGCCACGCGCGCCGACCCGGTCGGTGCCACCCTGTCGATCCTCGGCCTCGGCCTCCTCCTCTGGGGCATCATCGAGGCCCCCAACCGCACCTGGACGTCCCCGCTCGTCCTCGGCGCGCTCGCCGGTTCGGCCGCGATCATCGTCGCGTTCGTCCTCTGGGAGCGGCACAGCGACCACCCGATGCTGCCCCTGCGGTTCTTCCACCACCGTCGCTACAGCGCGGCCATCGCCTCGCTCGCGCTGGTGCTGTTCGCGTTGCTCGGCCTCTTCTTCCTGGTCACCCAGTACCTGCAGTTCAGCCTCGGGTTCAGCCCGCTGCGGACCGGCCTCGCCATCGGGCCGATCGCGCTGGTCCTCTTGTTCGTCGCGCCCCTCTCGATCGTCGCCGCCCGGCGCTTCGGGACGAAACCGGTGGTCGCGGGCGGCCTGCTGCTGGTGGCGGTCGGCCTCGGCCTGCTGTCGGGCACGACGGTGCAGAGCACCTACCGCGACGCGGTGCCCTACTTCGTGCTCATCGGCGTCGGCGTCGGGCTCGCCCTCGCCCCCTCGACCGAGTCGATCATGGGCTCGCTGCCGAAGGAGGAGGCCGGGGTGGGCTCGGCGACGAGCGACACCTCGATGCAGATCGGAGGCGCCCTCGGCGTCGCTGTGCTCGGCACGGCACTCAACATCCGCTACCAGAACGTCCTGACACCCCTGCTCGCCCACCAGGCGGTGCCCGCGTCGATCTCGAAGCTGATCCTCGGGTCCCTCGGGGGGGCGCTGGCGGTCGCCCAGCATGTGCCCGGCCCGACCGGCGACGCGCTGGCCGCGGCCGCACGGCGCGGGTTCGTGTCGGGGATGGACCTCGGCCTCGTGATCGCGTCGGTCGTGGTGGGTGTCGCCGGTCTCGTCGTCCTCGCCGTCCTTCCCAACCGGCCCGAGGAGCCCGATCCGCACGAACCGTCCGAAGAGGAGGGCTGACCGCAGGCGGTCCGACCCCGCGTCCCGTGCGACTCGCCCGGCGCGAGCGGAACGGGGTAGACCGTTACCGTGCCCGGGGTCGAGACGACCAGCCACGAGGGGGCGGTGCGGCCGGCCCACGATCTGACCCGATCGCCCGCCCGGACCGACACCACCCTGGCGGCCAACCTGCCGGAGAGCCTCCGTTACCGGGTCAAGCGGGTCCTGCTCGGACCGCCCCTCGTCAGCGAGGACCTTCACGGCCAGCGGCTCGGCAAGCCCACCGCGCTGGCGGTGCTGTCCTCGGACGTCATGTCCTCCTCGGCGTACGCGACCGAGGAGATGTTGCGGATCCTCGTCCCGATCGCCGGCCTGGCTGCCTTCTCGATCGTCACACCGATGACCGCCGCCATCCTGGCGGTCCTCGCCACCGTGACGGTCTCGTACCGGGACGTGGTCCGCTCCTATCCCAAGGCGGGCGGCTCCTACGTCGTCAGTCGCGACAACTTCGGCCCCAACCTCGCCCAGATCGCCGGGGCCGCGCTGCTCATCAGCTACACGATCACCGTCGCGGTGTCGGTGGCCGCCGGTGCGGACGCGATCATCTCGGCCGCACCCGCCCTCGGCCGCGTGGCCGTCCCGCTTTCGATCGCGTTCGTCGTGCTCCTTGCCTTCGGCAACCTCCGCGGGATCCGCGAGGCCGGACGGGTGTTCGCGGTGCCGACCTACTTCTTCATCGCCAACATGGCCGTGCTGATCGCCGTCGGCCTCGGACGGGAGGCCGCCGGAGACCTCCCGAAGGCCCACCCCGGCCCCGGGGCCGTTCCGCTGGGGCACGCCAGCGGGGGACTCATCCTCGGCGTCTCGGCGTTCTACCTGCTTCGCGCCTTCGCGAACGGCAGCTCGGCGATGACCGGCACCGAGGCCATCTCGAACGGCGTGAGCATCTTCCGAGCACCACAGGCCCGAAACGCCCGCACCACCCTGGTGCTGATGAGCTCGATCCTCGGCAGCCTGTTCCTCGGGATCTCCGTCCTGGCCGCCCTCACCCACTCCTCCCCCTTCGTCTCGGGGACGCCGACGGTGATCTCCGAGATCGCCAACCTGGTCTACGGATCGACCCCGGCGGGACACGCCCTCTTCTATTCGCTGCAGGCCGCCACCGCCCTCATCCTGATCCTGGCGGCGAACACCAGCTTCACCGGATTCCCGTTCCTCGTGAGCTTCGTGGCCGAGGACTCGTTCCTGCCGCGGATGCTCACCGTGCGGGGGCACCGGCTGGTGTTCTCCAACGGGATCCTCCTCCTGGCCGGTGCGTCGATCATGCTCCTCCTGGCCACCGGAGCGAAGGTCGCCGCGCTGATCCCCATGTACGCCATCGGCGTGTTCACCGGGTTCACCATGGCCGGGGCGGGGATGGTCGTCCACCACCTCCGGTACCGCGAGTCGCACTGGCGCAAGAGCGTGGCGGTCAACTCGGTGTCGGCGGCGGTCTGCGCCGTGGTCGTCGTCGTCTTCTCGGTGGCCGAGTTCACCCAGGGTGCCTGGGTCGTCGTGGTGGTGATGCCCCTCATCGTCTTCGGGCTGATGCGGACGAACCGCGAGTACCGGGCCGAAGACGCCGTCCTCGAGGAGGGTGCCGCGGTCGAGGCCTGCGAGGCCAAGGTCCTCCCCCGCCATGTCGTCGTCGTCCTGGTCGACAGGATCGACCTGGCGACGGCCAGGGCCATCCAGTACGCGCGGACCCTCACACCGGACGACCTGCGCGCGGTGCACTTCAACATCGATCAGCACCGCGCCGACCTCCTGATCGCCGCGCTGGCAGCAATTGGGCCTCGCGCGCCTTCCCCTCGACGTCATCGACTGCCCGGACCGCCGTCTCGGGAGAGCGGCCCTCGAGCTCGCCGCCGAGTCTGCTGACGGGGAGACCGAGGTCAGCATCCTCCTGCCCCGGCGCTCGTACGGAAAGGCGTGGCGACGGATCCTGCACGACCAGACGGCGGACCGGATCGTCGACACGGTGAGCCAGCTTCCCCACGTCAACGCCACGATCGTCCCCTTTCAGGTGGCGCCCGGACTTCCCGATGCGCCGCAACAGGTCGCGGCCGCGCTCCGACAGCGGCCTCCGGACGGCGAGTCGACGCCGGTTCCCGAAGGGAAGGCCGCGCCGGGGCCGATCCTGCCCGACGTCGAGCCCATCTCGCAGCTGCAGTGGCGCACACGCGCCAAGGTGGCCGGCCGGGTGAAGTCGATCAGAGTGCAGCCCCTCGGCGACGTCCCGGCCCTCGAATGCGTGCTCGTCGACGACAGCGGCGAGGCGATCACGCTCGTCTTCCTGGGGCGGCGCTCCATCGCCGGGCTCCAGAGCGGCGCGATCCTGGTGGCCGAGGGCATGGTGGGAAAGCACCGGAGGAAGCTCGCGATGATCAATCCCGCGTACGAGCTGCGATCGCCGTCGCGTCCTGCGGGGCACACGTGACCACCGCACCGCACCGCCCCCGGGCCACGCACCGCGGATCGGTCGGCGTCCGTCGCTCGGTGATATGGGTCGCGGCGATCTTCGTGCCGATCGCGGTCGCGTTGGCATTGGTGCCGAGTCGGGACCACCTCGGCGCCGCCGACGACGCGTTGGTGCTCGTGGTGGTCACCGTGGCCATCGCGTCCTACGGCCAGCGGATCGCGGCTGCCGTCGCCGCCCTCGTGGCGGCTGCCGCCTTCGACTTCCTCCTGACACGTCCCTACGAGTCGTTCCGGATCCGTCGTCAGTCCGACATCACGACCGAGATCCTCTTCGTCGCCGTGGGACTGCTGGTCGGTGAGTTGGCGGCCCGCGGACGGAGACACGAGCGAGCCGCGGCCCTCGGACGGCGGGAGCTCTCTCGAATCCACGACGTGGGGGAACGCATCGCCGGCGGGGAGGACCCGGACTTCGTGCTGATCGCAGTGGCCGGCGAGCTCCGCGAGCTCCTCAGCCTGCAGGACTGCCGCTTCGTCCGCGAGCAGCCGACGGGGAAGGGGGCCTGGATCGCCAACGACGGCACCGTCCGGTTGAACCCGCTCCGCTGGCCGTCCGTCACCGCCGGTCTGCCGACCAGGAGCGTCGAGCTACCGGTCCGGGGCGCGGGAAGGGTGCTCGGCACCTTCATCCTGACGCCCACTCCGACCACTCCGATCAGCCACGAGCAGTGCATCGTGGCGGTCGCCCTCGTCGACCAGCTCGGCGCGGCCCTCGCGGCCCACGAGGCGGGCTGACCGCTCTTCGACCCGGGCCGTGAGCGCCACGTCCCCGCGGGGGACGAGCGGCGAGGCGCCTTCGACGATCAGTAGTTGCCGGTCACCCGGGACGAACTAGAACTTGTCTCGTGGACGAGCCCGATCCGATCGCGTTCACCGGCCTCCCGGGCGCCCGGACCGGATATGGGCTCGGCACCGCTCCCTGGGCCGAGCCCTTCCGTCACCAGGTCGAGGACGGGTGGTGGCTCGCGCTGAGCGGCACCCCCTACGTCGACTACAACCTGGCCCTCCTGCACGGGGACGACAGCGCAGAGGTCGCGCCCCGTGTGCTGGAGGAGATCCGCGCGGCGGACGTGCCCGCACTGGTGATGCTGGCCGGCGAAGGGCTCGGCGCGGCGCGGCCGCTTGCGGAGGCCGGCTGGGTCTGCACGGGCGCGCTGCCCCTCATGGGCAAGCGACGCGGCTTTCGTCGAGGACGATCCGCGGGTCCGGGCGGTCGAACCGCACGAGATGGGAGCGGCCAGACAGCTCGCCGCGGCCGCGTTCGGCGTCCCCGAGGAGGTCGGCGCCATCGTCTACGCCGACGAGGTCGCGACACGTGAGGACTGCCGGGTCTGGGGGCTGTTCGAAGCGGGGCGCCTCGTCTCCTGCGTGCTCAACGTCTACGTCGGCGTGACCCTCGAGCACTGGCAGATCTGGTCCCGCCCCCGCTGGGCGCTGAGTTGAGCCGGCTGGCTTCGGAGGGTCGAGCGGTGGACGGGTCGGGCGGATCTCCTCCAATTGTCGCGTGACGGTGACGTGAAGGCGTGTGACGTCGGTGTGAAAAGGGCCTTCGGCCCTAGCCAACTGCGCCTGGGAGGAGTAGAAGGGCTGAAGGTGCGGATGTCAGGAGGCGCGATGCGAGACGACGGCGCCGACCCAACCGGTTCGGGCTTCGAGGAACCTTTGGAATCGGAGGACATCGAGTGGGAGCTCACCTGCTCGGCGCGGGAGGCGTGCTCCGCGATGGCCGTGGGAGATGCGGCACTGCGGGTGAGAACTGCGTGGGCGCCCGGCGCCGAGCCGTGGCGCCCAGGACACGGATCCGCCGCCCTCCGGTGAGCCGGCCGACGGGAGCGTCGTCGGCGACTGGACACGCGGACCTCGAGCCAGACCTCGTCACACGGGCGTTGCGGGGTGGAACCCGGCGTTTAGCTGGTCCCACCTGGTCCTGCGTCGGGCGGGACCTCGCCGTGCGGACGCGTGTCGTGAAGCCGCGGTCCCGCTCCGAGGGCCCCTACCGGTCCTCGATCACGTCGAGGTTGACGAACCTCGGTGGAGCGTCTGCGAGGCTCGCCAGCCTCTTCGAGAGCTGGTCGGTCTCCGGCAGCGCCGAGTTCTCCATCGCGTCTTCGTAGGAGTCGAAGAAGACGATAGTTGTCGTGGCGCCCCGGATGGTCACGATCCTCGCAGAGCGCGCGGCGGCGGGCCTTGCGCCGACCCTCCGTCAAACGCTCCCACTCGTCTGCGAGTGCGCGCATCTCGTCCGGCTGAGACGTCTGGATTTCGATGATCTGTACGAAGCCCATGTGTCCTCCTCTTTCGCCGATCCGCGTCATGGGTACCCCTGTTCCCGGCCACGTTCAATTCCGCCCGGGCGGCATCCGCCTTCGGTCGGTCCCCGCCGGAGCCGATCTCGGGACCGCGGCTCGTCCCCGATCCGCAGTCGGTTGTGCCGCCATCTACCCTGATCGAACATGGACCACGAGCTCCTGCTGGAACGAACGGGTGAGCACGCCGTCCTGACGCTCAACCGGCCCGAGTGCCGGAACGCGCTGTCGGTGGCACTTCGGGATGCGATCAGCGACGCGCTCGACGGGCTCGCGGAAGACGGGTCGGTGAAGGCGGTGGTGGTCACCGGGTCGGGAGCAGCGTTCTGCGCCGGGTTCGACCTGAAGGAGTTCGAGCGTGCTGCGGGCGACGAGACCTTCATGACGGAGCTCTGGGCCTCGAGCGACCGGTTCCACCGCACCGTGCTCTCCTTCCCCCTCCCGTTGCTCGCGGCAGTGAACGGACCCGCGATCGCAGGGGGCTTCGACCTCGCCGTCATGTGCGATCTTCGTGTGGCGTCGACCACGGCCCGCTTCTCGCATCCCGAACGCTCCTTCGGCGACGTGGTGTACGGACCGCTCCACGACCTGGTCGGGGGTGCGGTCGCCCGGGAGCTGACCATCGGCGGCCGCGAGCTCACCGCCGAGGAAGCACTCTCCGTGCACCTGGTCGGCGAGGTGGTCCAGCCGGACGAGATCGGGGAGGCCGTCCACCGCGCGGTCGAACGGGTCTGCGTCGCGCCGCGCGAGATCCTCGTACGCACCAAGGCGAAGATCCTGCGAAGGGCCGGTGTCGACCCGTCGAGTCCGACGCTCGACATCTGATTCGGCTCGCATCGGGCTCGACGTCGGACTCGGGACCAAGGACCTGGACGGGCCCGGCGGGCTACCCCTCCTCGGGAACCCAGTTCCCGTGGAAACCGAACGGCACCCGTTGGGGCAGGTGGACGACCGCCTGCGGCTCGCCGGTGAAGTCCGCGGCGTTGAGCACGAGGAGCTCGCTCGTGTCGCGGTCGACGTCGTAGACGAGAGAGAGGACCCAGCCGTCGTCCTCCGCCGCGTCGGGACCGGAAGGTACGAACACCGCCTCGCACGCGCCACCCGCCGCCGGGACCGGACGGAACTCGCTCGTGCCGCGGTCGAGATCGTGCTTGACCAGCCCGCTCTCCTCATCGAGGAACGCGGCCGAGTACCCGTAACGGTGGCGCCGGCCGACCAGCCGCTCGTCGACACGGGGGAATTCCTGGCTGCGGTCGTCGAGCCGCTCCTCGACGAGCTTGCCGGCTGGCAGGTCGACGGTCCAGCGCTCGAGCGTGGGCGGCCCCTCGTCGGGTCCGAGCCGGTTGCTGTCGAAGATCCGATCGTGCCGTACGACGTCGAGGACCACCCGCTCGCCGTCGTCGTACGCGTTCATCGGGTGGAACACGTAGCAGGGCTCGACGTCGAACCACGAGACGTCGTCCGCGCCGCCCTCGCGGGGCAACAGACCGACCCGGCTGTGGTAGCCGGGGTCCCACCGGTAGGGGAAGCCCGCGCCGGCCATCGCCGCGTCGGCGTCGAACACCACCGGGAGGTCGTAGATCACTGCGAAGCGCTCGGTGAGCGACATGTCGTGGACGCTCACCGGTCCGCCCACCTCGACGTCGACGGTCCTGCGCACCCGCCCTCCGGTGTCGACCACGCTGTACTGCACCTTGTTGCCCCAACCCCAGAAGTAGGAGACGGCGTGGAGCTCGCCGCTCGACGGATCACGCTTGGGGTGGGCCGTGTACCCCCCGGCGAGCGACCCGTCGAAGTCGGACGGGCCGACCGTGTCGAGGTCCTCGGTGAGCTCGTAGGGTCGCGCGCCGGCCTCGACGATGGCGAAGGTCCTGCCGGCGTGGCCGATCACGTTGGTGTTCGCCGCGAAGTCCATGTCGGCGTGGACCGGACCGGGGCGGGCGGGCTCGCCGAGTGCGGCGGCCACCTCGGCCGATCGCACGAACCGGTTGCGGTACCACTCGGCGCGGCCGTCGCGGATCCGGATCCCGTGCACCATGCCGTCGCCACCGAACCAGTGGTAGGTGGAGGGCTCCGGCGGGGTCAACGGGTTCGGGCCGTTGCGGAGATAGCGCCCGTCGAGCGCCTCGGGGAGGGAGCCGGTGACCGGCAGGTCGGTGGCGGTCAGCTCCTCGCGGACGGGGGCGTAGTTGCCGACCAGGTAGCGGTTCTCGACAGTCGTCATCGGTCCTCCTCGTCGGACGCCGGATGCGAACGGAACCCCTCGCCCGCAGTCTCGCACGATCTGCGCTGCCATGGTCCTCCACTGCAATCGTCCTCCACTGCAATCGTCCTCCACTGCCGTCGTCGCCCCGGCGGCCGACTTGAGGGGCTCGGGCCGGACCACGAGACCCTGGGCCGGCTCAGCGGGCGTGCCGCCTGCGACCGTGCTTCACTGACTCGGCATGGACGGCCACGATCCCGCCTCCTACGGCGAACGCATCGCCGAGGTCTACGACGCCTGGTACGGGCAGGACATGGACCCGGGCGAGGCGGTCGAGCTGCTCGCCGGGCTCGCCGGGGGCGGCAGGGTGCTCGAGCTCGGGATCGGCACCGGGCGGGTGGCGCTCCCGCTCGCCGAGCGTGGCGTCGACGTGTCGGGCATCGACGCGTCGGAGGCCATGGTGGCGAAGCTCCGCGTGAAGCCGGGAGGCGACCGGATTCCGGTCTCCATCGGCGACTTCGCGGACGTCGACGTCGCCGGGCAGTTCGCGCTCGTCTACCTTCCCTTCGCGACCCTCTTCGCCCTCACCACCCAGGCCGGCCAGGTCCGCTGCTTCCGCAACGTGGCCGGACACCTCGAGCCGGGGGGCCGGTTCGTCCTCGACGCCTTCGTCCCCGAAGCCTCACGGCTCGCCGCGCCGCAGCCGGTGGGCGCCGAGAGCACCGACCGGGACGAGGTGGTGCTCGCCGCGATGAACCACGACCCGGTCGACCAGGTCATCGAGGGCCACCACGTGCTGCTGTCCGAGAAGGGGACCCGGCTCTTCCCGCTGCGCATCCGCTACTGCTGGCCCTCCGAGATGGACCTCATGGCCGAGCTCGCCGGCCTCGTCCTCGAAGCGCGCATGGCGGACTACGCCGGGCACCCCTTCGGCCCCACGTCCGAGGGGCACGTCTCGATCTACCGCAAGCCCTCCGCGACGGGATCGTCGTCCTCGAGCACCGCCGGTTCGTCGTCCTCGAGCTGAGGCGCTCTCGATCTAGCGCGAGCCACCCGCCGAGGGATCGTCGTCCTCGAGCTGAAGCGCCTTCGACGCGACCGCGTGCGCGAGATAGAGGGTCGCGATGTAGGTCAGCTCGAGGATCTCGCGGTCCCCGAAGTGCGCCCCGAGCTCCCGGTCCACCTCAGGTGGCACCGACCCGAGGCCGACCACCAGCGCGTCGACGTACGCGAGGGCCGCCACCGCCGCGGGGGTGAGATCCGGATGGTCGTCACCGGTCCGGATCGCCTCGACCGCCTCCGCCGACCACCCGGCCTCGCGGGCCGCCCGCGCGTGCTGGCGCTCGACGAACCGGCTGCCGGCCCGGGCCCCGACACGGAGCTGGGCCGCCTCCCGGACGAGCGGATCGAGCGCCCTGTCGGGACTCCGGTAGAGGAGGAAGCCGTCGATCGCGTGCTGGAGGACGTCGGGGACGAGCGCATAGGTGGTCCACCAGTCACCCCGGGTGCCGTCCTCGGTCCCCGGCTGCTCGACCGGGCAGCGGTCGTCACCGAAGATGTAGTCGTAGGCCGCGAGGACGACCGGCGAGGTGGCGTCGGCCCGCCGGACCTCCGAAAGTCGCGGCACTACCCGTGGCTCACGCGGCTCACCGCACGTGCCGGCGCGTGCGCGACGTCCGCCTCGGTGAGCGGGCGCGTCCAGGCGGCGAGCTCGAGGAGGATCCCGTCGGGATCCTGAAAGTAGAGCGACCGCACGAAGACCCCGTCGTGCATCTCGGTGGCGAGGCCCCATTCGCTGTCGTCGTGGTTGGCGACCTCGCTGCACTCGACCCCCGCCGCGATCAGGCGGTCGCGGTAGCCCTCGATCTCCTCTGCCGGCACGGTGAACGCGACGTGGTTCATCGATGCGATCGCGCTGGTCAGCTTGCCGGTGTCCGGACGGACGCCGGGTCCGCTGATCCCCTGCACCGCGTCCGGCGCGTCGGGGAACCAGAAGAAGGCGAGGTGGTCGCCCCCACCGCAGTCGAAGAAGAAGTGCTGGCCCATCCCGTCGGGGAGCTCGATGGTCTTGACCAGAGGCATCCCGAGGACGCCCTGGTAGAAGTCGACCGTTGCGGCCATGTCCGAGCACACCAGCGCCAGGTGGTTGACCCCACCGAACCGGATCCCGTCCTCTGCCATCGCTCCCCCTGGCCCGCCTTCGCGTTGCTCGTGCTGTTCGGTGCTCGTCTCGCTCACGACCACCAGTGACGATACGCCCGGAGCACGGGTGGGACTCAACCCGCGTCCCCGCCTCCCTTGCCCGGCTCCAACCCGGTTACGCGGGGCCGCGGATCTGCCTCCCCCGAATCCGCCAGGTACGCGGGGTTGGCCACCAGCAGCTGGCCGCGTACCCCTTCCGCCAGCACCGTGCCGACCTCGAGGAGGTCGTCGTCGTGCTTTCCTTCGCGGATCGCCCGGGCCAGCGTCGTCTCGTCGGGGACGCCGAGACGCTCCAGCCGGTCGGCGAGCGCGGCCTCCGCCGCGGGACGAAGCTCGAGCTCGCGACCGACCATCGCCACGACGTTCCGCGCGACCCGCGCTTCGAACGCCGCGGCGCCCTCGGTCGCGGCCATCACCTTCTCCTCGAGGTATTCGCGCACCGCCGCCAGCAGCTCCACGGCCGACGGGGTGCCGAACAACGAAGTGCCGGTCGCCAACGAACTGCCGGTCGCCAAACGGTTCGATTCCGGATCGGGGACGCGGGTCTGTGCCGGCGGGAGGCGGACACCCAAGAGGCCGAGCAGGTCCCACTCGCTCTCGCACGCCCGCCGGCCGATGGCCGCCAGCTCGACGGAACGGGTGGACCCGCTCAGGTGGGTCGACGCCTGCAGCAGGCAGATGACCGCCCACTTGACCGCCGCGTACACCTGCCACCACCGGACCTCCTCGGGACGGACGTCCCGTCCACCCGCGGCCCGGTAGGCGGCGAGGAACGGTGCCAGGTCGCCGAACCCACCGACGTCGCCGCCTCCGCCGAAGCGCCACGGCGGCGCGCACAGCCAGCCGACGTCCTCCGCCGCGTTCCCGAGATGCGCGAGCTCCCAGTCGAGCACCCCGCGCAGACCGTCGCGGTCGACCAAGAAGTTGCCCATCCGGAAGTCACCGTGGACGACCACCGGGTCGGCGGCGTCGGGCTCGTGCAGCATGAGCCACCGCGCCCCGAGCTCGAGGACCGGGCGCACCTCGCCCAGCGCGTCGAGGAACTCGAGCGGACGGCGGAGTGGATCCGCGCGCGGGATGCCGGATGCTGCGTCGAGGTCGATCGAGTGCACCGCGGCGAGTGCACGCGCGGCCTGCTCGGTCAGCAGACCGCGCGCGGTGGCGTATTCGTCGTCGCGCAAGATGCGTCGGGGAAGAGCCTCGCCGTCGAGGTGCTCGAGCACCATCCATCCGGGATCCAGCCCGCTTTCCGCACCGGCCGCGATCACCTCCGGCACCGGCACCCCGGCCACACGGGCCGCGCGCAAGAGGCGCGCCTCGGCGTCGACCCCGGGATATGAGGTGAGCGCGGTCCCCCGCATCCGCTGAAGGATCAGGGTGCGGGCCGAATTTCCGGCGGGCTCGAACTCGAACGTGCTGGTGACCCGCGACGCCCCGCCCGACAGCCGGCGCAGCCCGGAGACCCTGCCTCCGAGCACCCTGCCGAGCTGCCCTTCCACTTCGCTGCGGTCCGGTGCGTTCACCGATCCATCCTCACCGGCCCCGTCGGTGCCGGCACCTACCCGACGGGGACGGCATCTATTCGATGGGGACGGTCGGCCGACCCTGCTCGTCGACCTGGTGGAGGTACTCCGCGATGCCGTAGCCGGAGAGCGCGATGGCGCCCGACCCTTCGTCGGGCATGAACGTCCACCGGGTCAGACCCTCGTTGACCACCGTGCCGCTCCCCTGGCCGATGTCGGCCACCCGGAGCACGTCGCCGGTCAGGTGGTACGTACGGCCCTTCTTGTCCTCGACGTCGAGGTGCACGACCCGTTGGGTGAGCCCGTCCGCCGCGAGCTCGGTCCGGACCTGCCACTCCTTGATGCTGGTGACCCGCCCGTCTTCGAAGACCCATCCGCGGTGGAGGTCGCCGGCCGAGGTCCCGAGACGGATACCGCCGAAGTGGAGCGAGTCGCCGATGTTGACGCTGAACCACCGCCACATGGTCGGGCCGCCCCATCGGCGCGGGCCCCACGAACGGTCCCGGTTCCCGCGGGAATCGCCCCAGGTGTGGGCCTTCCCGTCGACCACCAGCGACCCGGTCCAACGACCGGCCTGTTCGAGGTGGCCCTTACCGGTCGTCCCGCTCGCGGCCGATGCCTGCGCGGACCGCTGGGTCCCTTGCTGGCCGTCGGTGCCGGCCGCGGGGGTGATCGCGTCGAACCGGACGTCCAGCTCGAGACGGACGGGACGTGACGCAGCACTGGTGACCGACTCATTCACGGACGTGCCCTCGAGCGCCGGGCAGGCGCGAGCGACCGCGTCGACGTCCGCCGCGAGGCGCCAGGTCTTCATCGGCTCGAGCATCTCGTAGCGGACACCGCCGACCTCCAGAGGCGGCCCCACCATCTCCCGCTGCTCGGCGATATTGCGGTACTCGGCGAGCTCGCCGCCCGGCAGCCAGACCGACAGGCCGACGTCCACGGTGCCCTCGTTGGGGCGAATGCCGATGCGGGTGAAGAAGCCGCTGTCGGATGCCGGGTCGTAGGCGTTGAAGTAGTACGACTCGCTCCAGGCGGTGTCCGACTCGACCGGGTGCGGCCCGTCGTGGTGGCGCTCGAGGATCGGCATGACGGTCCCATCTTGTCGGAATCCGCCGGTCACCGGCACCGGAGCAGGAGCCGACTCACCTCGATCACCGCCACTGCGGCCGACCGCTCGCCGAGGTGATCGGGTCCGATATCAGATTTGGTATCATAGAGCCATGGATGCTGCGGTCCTCCTCCAAGAAGCCCGCCGCCGGAGCGGCCTCTCCCGCAGGGAGCTCGCCCGGCGCGGCCACACCTCCGCCTCGACGCTGTCGGCCTACGAATCGGGTACCTCGGTCCCCTCGGTCGCGACCTTGACCCGCCTCCTCCGAGCCGCGGGGTTCGAGCCCGAAGCCACGCTGCGTCCGGTCGGAACGGCGGACGAGGAGGATCTCGCGCAGAAGATCGAGGCCCTGTTCGCGTTCACCGACGTCCTGCCGCGGGACCGGCCCGGTCCGCTCCGCTATCCCCTCTTCAGCGCGACAGCTGACAGATCAGAACCGGCGCCTGCCGACACCGCAGCGAAAACGACGGCAGCACCGGCGACCAGCGCTCGTCGATGAAGCCGATCCTCGACGCGATCGTCGAGCTGCACGACGGCCTCGACGCCGCCGGCATCCGGCACGCGTTCGGGGGCGCCTTCGCCCTGCTCTGGTGCACGGGCGAGCCGAGGACGACGATCGACATCGACCTCAACGTCTTCGCTCCGCCCGCCGACACCGAGCGCGTCCTCGATGCACTTCCGGCCGACATCGTGGCCACCGACGAGGACAGGAGAAGACTGACTACGGTCGGCCAGTGCCGGGTGCGGTTCGACGGGATCCCCGTCGACCTTTTCCTCGACACGACGCCCTTCCACGACGACCTGTCCCTGCACACTGTCGAACGCCAGCTTGCCGGCCGGCAGCTGCCCTTCCTCGGCTGCAACGACCTCGCCGTGTTCAAGGCCTACTTCAACCGGCGGAAGGACTGGGCGGACATCGAGGAGATGCTCCGGGCCGGCCGGCTCGACGTGCCCTACGTCACCGGCATCCTGAGCGAGTACCTCGGCCCGACCGACGGGCGCGTCGTGGAACTGCACGCCGTCCGCGACGAAGTCCTTCGCACCTCAGACCAATAGCGATCGCACAACACCCACGCCGCACGCCACCTGCGGCGCCCACGCCGAGCCCACACCGCGCCTCAGGCGCAGTGCTCGACGAAGGCGCAGAGCGCGGCCATCAGGCGCATCTCCTCGACGTCGCGGGCCCGGCTGTCGAGCAGCTGCTCCGTGCAGACCAGGTAGGCGAGGCACCGGGCCCGGCTGACCGCGACGTTGAGCCGGTTGCGGGAGAAGAGGAACTCGGCGGCCCGCGTCATGTCGTCGCTCGCCGAGGTGGTCATCGAAAAGAACACCACCGCGGCCTCGCGCCCCTGGAACTTGTCGACCGTGCCGACCCGCACTCCACGGGTGCGCGGACGCGAGTCGAGGTGGTCGGTGACCAGCCGTACCTGGTCGTTGTAGGGGACGACCACCATGACGTCGCCCACACCGAGACGAGCCTCTGTCCCCTCCTGGTCGGTCCAGGGCGTGCCGAGCAGGCGCTCGATCTGCGCGGCGATGAGAGCCGCCTCTTCGGGCGACTCGGTGGAGCGGCCGTCGTGCTCGGCCCGAAGCCACCGCAGCCCGGTCCCGAACGCGGTCCCCTGACGTGCACAGCTGGGGTGGCTCCGGAGCCGGCCGTCGTAGATCTGCTCGGAGATGTACCGGCAGACGTCGGGGTGCATCCGCCGGGTCTCCTCGAGGAACACGCCGCGGTCCGCGGGGAGCGTGACGTCGTCGCCGAGCACGTGCTCGAGCACGCTCGCGCCCGCGCCACCGGGGTGTGACGCCTGCGAAACCTGGGGCAGCTGGAGCGGGTCGCCGAGCAGGACCAGGTTCGACGCGGAGGTCGACGCGGCGAGGGTGTCGGCGAGCGACAGCTGGCCGGCCTCGTCGACGAGCAGCACGTCGACCGGCGCGGACCGCATCGCCCTGTTGGCGAAGAGCCAGGTGGTCCCGGCGACGAGGTTGACGCCGCCACGGGCGCCGTTCGCGCTGTCGTTGGTGTACTCGAAGCCGGGGAGACCTCCCTCTGCGGGCTTTGCCCCCTTTCGTAGGGCCTTCAGGAGGTGCCAGTCGCCGGCCTCGTCGAAGACCTTCACGATCTCTTCGAGGAGGTTGTCGATCGCGAGGTGGCTCATCGCGGTGACGCCCACCCGGATGCTCGGGTCCGATGCGACGAGCTCGTGGACGAGGTGGGCGCCGCGGTAGGTCTTGCCGGTTCCCGGGGGACCCTGGATCGCGAGGTAGCTGCCGTCGAGGTGACGGACCCAGGCGACCATCGCGTCGAGGTCGTCGGTGAAGGTTGCGGTGCTCGGTCCCCCGTGATCGGTGAACACCGGCCGGTCCCGAGCCAGGAGCGCGCGCGACGCGCGGTTCGGCGCCCCCGGGTCGTCGGTTCCGATCACCTGGGTAGCGAACTCCGAGAGCGCGTCCGGCTTCGGCTGCGTGCGCACCCACCCGTCCGCGACCACCGCCGTCGGCAGGATGCCGAGCTCCATGGCCCGCTTGCTCCAGGTGAGCACCAGTTCGTGCGTCGACCGGTCGAAATGGTCGATCGACGCCCATCCGATCGGGCCACCGACCTCGCCGTACACCACGGTCGACGACAGGCCGCCGAAGGGGTCGCTCAGCTCCTGCTCCGGCCAGCGGAATTTGGCACCGCGATCCCGCAGAAGCTGTCCCTTCTTCCCGATCCGCTCGAACGTGCCGAGGAACTCGAGCCCGCTCACCACGTCCGGGTCGTCGAGCAGCGCCTCGGGGTCTGCGGCGAGCTGGATCAGCTTCTGCGTTCCGTTGGCCCGCAACTCACGGCGCCAGTAACCGAGAAGGTCCCCCAGCAGATGCTCGGGCGTCCCCGGACCGAACGCGTGCAGCGCCGCGACCTGCGCGTCGAGGTCGGGATTCCCCTCGTCGGCGTCGAGCACCGCGGCCCGCCACTCGAGCTCGGCCGGGCGCAACCCGACCAGCCAGTCGCGGAGGTCGAGCGTCGAACGGACGTCGTCTTCGTTGTAGGAGGCGATGCGCTCGAGAATGGACGGGTCGCCATCCTCCAGATACCGCTCGTACTCGACGACGGCCGCGGCACCCCGGTCGATGTCGTGGCCACGCCGGTAGCCGGTCAGCGGTTCGAGATCCTTGAGCCCGTAGCCCTCCGTACCGGCCTGCACCGCGTTGCGCACGACCGGGTAGAGGTCGACGAACAGGCCCGTCTCGACGAGCTTGGCCAGCATCACCTCGTCCGCGCCGTAGGTCGCCGCGAGGCACTCGAGCATGGTCCGCTCGGTGTGGTTGTAGTGGTACGCGTGCATGTCCGGATGATCCTGCCGCCGCAGCACCAGCCAGTCGATGAGGCTCTTGGTCTGGTAGGCCTCCTCGGCCTGGTCGTGCGCCCAGCGGGCCATGTAACGCCACTCGCCCACCACTCCGCGCGAGAGACAGCCGAAGAGGAAGAAGAGCCCCGAATCGGCGCGCCAGAACGGGTCGCCCTCGAAGTCGAGGAACACGTCACCCTCGTCGGGTTTTGGCAGTTGCTCGAGGCCGTGGCCCCAGGGCGACTCGCCGTCGGCCGAGATGACGAGGAACGGCGGCGGCGACGCCGGGTCGTCACGTGCCTCGACCTGCAGGCGGGCCTGGTCGACCAGCTTGGTGAGGGCGTCGGGCCGGATGCCGTCAACAGGTCCGGCGCAGCCCGCGAGCTCGGCCAGGGTGGTGATATCGGCCTCCTCCAGCAGGTGCCGGTCCTGCGGCCGGACGCCCGCGACGTACACGAGCGAGTCCTCCGAGCGCCACTGCGCGTCGCAGGTGGGCTCGAACTCGCACACCTCGCAGTGTTGGCACGGCTCGGGCCGGGTGTCCCCGATCTCCGCGCCATCGTCGTCGACCAGCACGTCGAGCTGAGTTCGGAGCCGCCGCCAGTAGGGGAGGAAGTCGCGGGTGAGGAAGGACGCGAGCTCGCCCGATCCGAGCCACAGGTGCACCCGTTCGGACACGGCGCCGGTCTTCGCCGCCAGCGCGTCCGCGTAGAAGCAGAGCTGCAGCAGGTGGCCCGGCTTCGCGTCGGACCGGGCCAACTTGGCGTCCACCGGCTCGTAGGATCCGGCACCGTTCGCCGGCTCCTCGACGCGCACCAGAAAGTCGGCGATCCCCCGCATGCCGTCGTGGACGAAGGGCATCTGGTAGATGACGTCGTGATCGCCTTCGAGCGGGTTGCGGATCCGTCCGACCCAGTCGGCGAACGGCTCACCGGTCTGACGTTTGGGCACCTCGAAGACGTCGAGCCCCCGCGATCGGTACTCGGCGAGGCAGTCCGTCTCGTGCCGGTTGCCCTTGTCCATCAGCAGCCGGCTCAGCGAGCCGATGCGGGGACCGTCGACCTCGAGCCTCCCTTCGTCGGCCAGGTGGCGGAGTGTCAGGTAGTGCTCACAGTCGAGCCACGTGGTGAGCTTCGTGGGGGTGAGTAGACGGTCTGACATACCGGAGGCTCACTGTAAGCCCATGACCCTCCTGCCGGCCTTGTTGACGTCGCCGCGAGTAGGAAGGTGGGCAGTCGAATTGGCCTTCAGTCCACGCCGAATACTGTCGAGGACTGAACGATGAAGCGCCGTGCGGGTCAACGCCTGCATGACCGGGTTCACAGCGGTTGGAGGGACGCCGCCAAGACCAACCTGTCGGTCATGCCGATCCTCATTCTCATTGTCGTGGGAACAGGTGCGATCCTCTTGGCATTGCCATCGCCACTGTGGTGGCGCTCATTCCTCGTAGGCTTCTTGTTCGCATCAGCACTTGCATCGCTCCTGTGGTTCTTGCATGTCTCCGCCGGCGTCCACGTCCAGTGGCTCGGACTGATGGGTGAGAGAGCGACTGCGGAGGCTGTCTCGCGAAGGAGGATGCGACGCCTGGGATGGCATGTTGTCAGCGGGCTCTTCTTCGACGGGCATGGCGATGTCGATCATGTCCTTGTCGGTCCAGGGGGAGTCTTTGCTGTCGAGTCGAAATGGACCTCCTCGCCGTGGACCGTGACGGAACTGGGCATCGACGGCCCACTAGGACGGGATCCCGTCGCTCAGGCGCGGGACGGCGCTCGCAAGGTGGAATCGATGTTGCGCTTTGGAAAGGAGCGGTTCGACATTCGGGTGCAGCCGCTTGTCGTCCTCTGGGGCCCGGGCGCGCCGAAAATCGATCGGGGGATCTGCGGAGTGTCAGATGTGCTGGTCGCCGAGGGGCGCTCTAGTGGCCACTGGGTGGACAAACTCGACGGGGCGGCGCTCCCTCCAGATCTTGTCGGCCACGTCCAACAGACTCTTCAAGAGCAAGCCGATCGCCAATACAGCAGTGCACCGAAAGCTGAGCGCTCGAGTCACTGAGCAGCGAGTTGACTTCCGAGCCGCCGACAAGACTCACCCGACGGTGCTCGGGAATTCCACCACCTGCTGGTAGGTGGGCCTGTTCTGCCACTCCATCGACGGCAACGGGATGGCACCCACCTGCTGGAACTGGATCTCGTCGTACTGCGGCACGGTCACCCGGCTCCCGGAGGCGGCCGACGCAGCCACGGTGTTGCTGTCCGCGGTCCAACCGGCCACGCCGGTCGACCCACCGTTAGCCGCGACCAGCGCGGCGTCCGCCCGGGCGAATGCGGCAAGCACCGCGCTCCGGCACCGGCCGAGCACCGACCCCGCGCTCGACACCCCGGTACTGCCCGTCCCGCCGGCACCGGCGTTCGCACCACCCGGAGCCGGCTCGCAGAGCCGACCGAGCAGGTGCGTAGAAAAGGGCTGCGGGACGTGCCGACCGGAGATCTGGTCCAGGGCCTTCTGCACGTAGCCCTCCCACCCCGAGTAGAAGCCGTCGCCGTCGTGCTGGCCGACGTCGTTCGGGGTCTCCGAGAAGAGCATGGTCATCGCGTCGTAGCCGTCGGGCAGGCCCATGTACTGCTCGACGCCGCCGGCGCCGAAGACCGGATCGAAGAGGGCCTCGACGATGCCCGGGTAGACCTCGTCCCAGATGGCGACCGCAGCCGCCTGCTCGTACTGGCTGTCCTGCGGCGAGGCCTTCCTGCGGTGGAATCCGGCGCTCGCCCAGTGCTCGAGCCGGACGGTCATCTGCTGCACGCCGGCCGGGGCCGAGGCGAGATCGGGTTGCAGGAGGGCGATGACCCGCCGGACCAGCGCGAAACCGTCGAGATCCTGAGTCGCGGCTTCTTCGACGACGGTCGCCAGTTCTGCGCGGTCGAGCTTGCCGTGGTGCGCAGCGAGCGCGGACCGAAGGTCGGTGGTCAGCAGCTGCGACCGGAAGACCGGACCCCAGGCGTAGAGGTCGTCGCTCGCCGAGAAGCCGGGCGCCGGTTTGTTGTTCCACGACACGAGGAACCCCGACGGCGGATCGACGGCGTGCGGGTGCGCGGCCGGAGAAAGGAAGCCCTGCCACTCGGCGCCGCCGGTGCCCCAGGTCGGGAGGTTGGGGTCGGCGTGGGGGTTCCGGATCGGGTCGCGCCCCGAGACGTCGTAGGCGATGTCGGTGCTGTTGAGGTAGAGCCAATTGAACCCGTAGGCGATGTCGCCGACGGCTCCCGTCCAACCGGTCGGCGTCGACGCCACCGCGGGCATGCCGAACTGGAGGTAGGCGGCGAACTGGTCGAGGTCGTGGCCGGTCGTCGAGTCCTGCCGGCTGATGGCGACCGGTTGACCGGCGACGGTGGACCAGCCCTGCACGACGCCGTGCACCGTGTAGTGCAGGGTGCGGGTGATGGTCACCGGGTTCGGCCCGGGAGTCGTCTCGGTGAAGGTGTGGCTGGTCATCGCCAGGCACCGTCCCCGGTAGCGGTAGAAGGTCCCTTCCGGCTGCGGCGCCCCGACGCCCGCTTGGCAGACCTTCTCAACCCGCATGTCGACCTGGTCGGTGGACGAGGTGGTCGCCGACCATGCGTAGTCGGTGCCTCTCCCGAGCTCGACGGCGAAGTTCGCCCCGGGGAAGGCCGCCCCCGCCGCCGCGTAGCCCGGTGCGTGCAGGTCCTCCTGCATGAGGATCTCCGGACCGTAGTAGCCGAGCTCCGGACCGAAGACGGCGACGGGATGGCCGTCGGTCGAGTCGGCCGCCGAGACGACCACCGCATTCGACGCGCCCCCCGCTCCCGGCCCGGACCCGTTGAGCTGCTGGGACAATGCCGTGGACGACGTGCCGTTGCTGGCCTGCTCCTGTGCCGAGACGCCGCCCCCCGTGCAGGACGTCGTCAGCTCCGGCGGTGCCCCGGCGAGATCGGTGAGTGCGTGGGGAGCATGGTCGGGCAACGCGGTGAGGGACAGGTCGACCTTCGAAGGGATCATGTAGGGGAACCGCTGGTTGATCGTGGTCGGTGCCGCGGGGTCGTTCTGCTCCTTCAAGTCGGCGAAGACGGTCCGGGCCTCGGCCGGCCCGAACCGCGACCGGAGGTACTCGAGCAGCGCCGCGTTCTGCACCTCGTTCCCCCCGCCGGTGGCCTCGAGCGCGATGAGGGTCGAGACGGCCACCACGTCGACAGGGCTCCAGGGCTGAGGGGTGCTGCCGGTGGCCGCGTACTCGACGGGCATGAGCGCGGCGTTCGTCTTCGCCTCGGCGATGTAGCGGTTGATGCCGGCCACGTAGGCGCCGATCATCGAGACGAGCTTCGTCCCCACCGCGCCGAACCGCTTGGGCATCGCGTCGAGCTGTGCCTGGTAGTCGGACCGCGTGTAGCCCTTCGACATGAGGCTCTGGTAGTCCATCGACTCGTAGTCGCACGCCGGCCCGACGAAGGACACGAGGTCGCCCTCCCCGTAGTGGCGGAGCACGTCCATCAGAAAGAGACGGTCCTCGGCCCCGGCGAAGCCGGCGCCATAGGCCATGGCGTCGAGGCTGGCTCCGTAGATGTGGGGGATGTCGTGGCGGTCTCGGTAGATGACGACCTTCTCCGACGGGTCGGGGTGCTCGGTGCGCGCGACGTCGGACGGCCGGACACCGAAGGACTCGTCGAGGTAGTAGTCGTGGAGGTTCGCGTCGGTGAGGCTCGACGAACCGTGGATGAGCCCCTGGTAGGGCTCGATCTGGTCGTCGGAGTTGGCCGATCTGGTGCGGTGAGCGCCGTAGGTCGCGAGGGCTTGGGCGTTGACGAGTCCGTTCTCGCCGGCGGGCAGGATGTCCATCGCCCGACCTCGCGCTCCGTCGCCGGCGCGGTAGGTGCCGGCCGCCGAGTGGAGCCCCATCTCCGGCGGCGAGGAGGAGGTTGCTCCGGAGCTGCACGACGCGAGGAGGACGGCCACGGCGAGCAGAGCCACAGCACCGGCCGACGACCCAGACCGTCGGCGACCCATCCCCCGAACCACGAACGCAGGCTAGACACCACAGGAACCCGGTCGGAGGTAGACCGATCGACGGTATCCGGCCACCTCGGAGACGAGACGATGTCGGTGCCAGGGTGCCCCTCGGGCGCTCCCGCCGTCAGACCTCGATCAGCCGTCCGTTGAGGTAATCGTCGTAGGCGCCCAGGTCGAGCAGGCCGTGGCCCGAGTAGGAGAAGAGGATCACCTTCTCCTGGCCCGACTCCTTGGCGGCCAGGGCTTCGTCGATCACGGCCCGGATGGCGTGCGCCGTCTCGGGGGCGGGGATGGTGCCCTCGGTGCGGGCGAATTGCACGGCGGCGTCGAAAACCTTGCCCTGCGGGTAGGCCGTGGCCCGCATGCGGCCGTGCCTGACCAGGTTGCAGATGATCGGCGCATCGCCGTGGTAGCGGAGCCCGCCGGCGTGGATGGGTGGCGGGACGAAGCCGTGCCCGAGGGTGTACATGGAGAGCAGGGGCGTCATCCCGGCGGTGTCGCCGAAGTCGTATTCGAACTGGCCCTCGGTCAGGGTCGGGCAGGACGAGGGCTCGACGGCGAGCAGATCGACGCCGTCGACGGGCACGAACGGCAGGGCGATACCCCCGAGGTTCGATCCGCCGCCGCAGGATCCGACGACGAGATCGGGTCGCTCCTCGCCCGCCAACGTCAGCTGCTCCTTCGCCTCCAGCCCGATCACCGTCTGGTGCAACAGGACGTGGTTGAGGACCGATCCGAGGGAGTAGTGGGTGTCGTCCCGACCGACGGCGTCGCGGACGGCGTCGCTGATGGCCGAGCCGAGAGATCCCGGATGTCCCGGATCGTCGACCGGCGAGGGCTCGACGTCGGCGCCCCAGACCTCCATCATCACCCTGCGGTAGGGCTTCTGCTCGTACGAAGCGCGGACCATGTAGACCTTGCACTCGAGGTCGAAGTGGGAGGACGCGAAGGCGAGGGCGCTTCCCCACTGACCGGCGCCGGTCTCGGTGGACAGGCGGGTGATGCCCTCCGCCTTGTTGTAGAAGGCCTGGGGCACCGCGGTGTTCGGCTTGTGGGACCCGGCCGGGGAGACCGACTCGTCCTTGTAGTAGATGCGCGCCGGCGTTCGGAGAGCCCGTTCGAGCCGCTCGGCCCGGACGAGCGGAGTGGGCCTCCACGAGCGGAGGACGTCGAGGACCTCGCCCGGAATGTCGACCCATGGGTCGGTGGTCACCTCTTGCCCGATCAGAGCCATCGCGAACAGCGGAGCCAGATCGTCAGGTCCGACGGGTTCGCGTGTGGCGGGATGGAGAGGTGGGTCGAGCGGGGCGGGGAGGTGGGGCGCCACGTTGAACCAGCTGGTCGGAACTCGATCCTCGGGAAGTAACCAGCGCATGTGTCGTTCCTCTCAGTCATCTGTCGCGATGCGACCAGATGCTAGGTCCTGACGGACCCGCACCGGCGAGGACAAAGCCGCGCGAAGCGTGCGTTGCGGTGGCCCGAATCGGGGAAAGGCAAGCGATTGCGCACGTTCAGCCGAGAGCACCAGAGCCCATGTGGACCCCGGATGCGCTCTCGCCGGCTCGATCATGACAACGGACCACGACCCGGGCGATGCGGGCGTTCCTTCGATCCGACCCGACGTCGCTGGAATAGCATTGGTCGATGGCCGACCCACGACCGGATGTGACGCGGCGGTGACACGGCGGCCGGTGCGACAATTCGTCGCGAGTGGAGCGGCCCACGGCTGCCTGTCCGACCATTCGGCATTCACCGCGCCCGACGGATCCGTCACCCTCGGCGGCGAGGCGAGGTTACGAGAGCTCCGGTCCAGAGACGCCTGATGCGTCAGACCGACAGATGCCCAGTTCGCTGATCGTCGGTTCGGGCCCGGCTGCAGCAGGCGCGGCCCTCGCGCTGGCCGGCGATCCGTCCCAGACGATCACCGTCGTCGACGTCGGACACCGCCTCGAGCCCGAAAAGGCGTCGGTCCTCGGACGCCTGTCGGCAACGGACAGCGACAAGTGGGATCCGGCCGACGTCGACGTCATCCGGGCACAACCGGCTGGGCCGCGGACGAGAGGTCTGCCTCAGAAGCGGTCCTATGGCTCCGACTATCCGTTTCGCGACGTCGGGCAACTCGCCGGCCTCACCGCTACCGGCGACGTGAACCGGGCCGTCGTCTCCGGCGCGTACGGTGGCCTGAGCACGGTCTGGGGTTCACAGGTCATGCCCTTCACACCCGCGTCGTTCGAGCGATGGCCGGTCGGCTGGTCTGACATGGAACCGCACTACCGGTCCATACTGGGGGCCATCCCCTTCTCGGCGGTCGAGGACGTGCTGGCTGCCCGTTTCCCACTTCTCGTCCCCGCAGCTCCACTGCCGCCCGTCGCGCCTCGAACTGCACGGGTCGTCGACGCGGCCGAGCAACACCGCCGTGCATTGCAGGCCGCCGGGGTGACGGTCGGGAAGGCCCGCCTCGCACTCGATGCTGCCGGCTGCGTCCGTTGCGGGCTCTGCATGACCGGGTGCCCGTACTCGCTCATCTATTCGTCGGCCCACACGTTCGACCGGCTCCGACAACAAGGTCGGATCGAGTACCGGGACGGCCTTCTCGCGGTCGGGGTCGGGGAGGACCGCCGTCCATTCGTGATCGTGCGCGATCTCCGGGACGGTCGCCACCACCGTATCGAGGCCGACCAGGTCTTCGTCGGCTGTGGCGCGATAGGGAGCAGCCGACTCGTCCTCAGCTCGCTCGGTATCTTCGATCGGGATATCCGGCTGGCCGAGTCGGCGCAGTTCATCGCGCCGATGGTGTCGTTGCGTCCGGTGCCGGATCCCCGCGGCGGGACCGAGTTCACCCTCAACCAGTTCAACATGGTGGTGACGCTCGACGACGACTGGCGCGACACCTCCCAGATCCACTTCTACCCTCACAACCCGGCGATCGTGAACGCGCTGCCTGGCCCGCTGGCCGTCCCGGTCGCGGAACCGTTCACCCGGCAGCTCCTCCGGCGCCTGACCGTCGGCCTCGGCTACCTCCCGTCCTGGGAGTCCCCCGCGATGCGAATGAGGATCGTGCGTACGAGCGGTGACCTCCCCGCCGCCGTCGTGTCGGGTGACGAGCGGCTCGCGTGGAACAACCGGATGCTCCGTCGGGTCATCCGTCGGATGACCCGGGTGGCACCCCTGCTCGATCTGTGGCCGATGGTCCCGCTGGTCACCCTGTCGGCTCCCGGCCACAGCTACCACTTCGGAGGCAGCTTCCCGCACCGGCAGTGCTCGGTCGACGGACCGCTGACGACCGACCGTCTCGGCAGATTGCCTCGTTGGCCCCGCGTGCACCTGATCGACGCGTCGGTATTCCCGACCATCCCTGCAACGACGTTCACACTGACCATCATGGCCAATGCACACCGGATCGCGTCCGCGACGATGCGCGATCTCGGATGAGTTGGCCGGAGCGGCCGACGGTCGCGATCACCGGCGCTTCCGGTTACCTGGGGAGCCTCATCCGTGCCCGCTGCGACTCGGAGGGCTGGCGAACCGTCGGCCTCACCCGCGCACCCCGCGACGCCGCTCGGCGCGCCTACTCACTCGACCACCCCCCGGACCCGGACCTTCTCGAAGGTGTCGACGTCCTCGTGCACTGCGCCTATGACCTGGGACTCCGCACGGAAGCCGACATCTGGCGGGTCAACGTCGGCGGGACCGGCTCGCTCCTCGAGCTCGCGACGCGGTCTCAGGTGCGGCGCACGATCGTTCTTTCCTCGATGTCGGCCTACTCGGGTACCCGTCAGCTCTATGGTCGTGCCAAGCTCGACATCGAGGAGCAGGCGCGCCGCGCCGGCGCGCTGTCGGTGCGACCGGGGCTCGTCTACGGACCGAACGCCGGCGGGATGGCCGGCGCGTTGACGTCACTCACGAGACTTCCGGTGGTGCCCGTCGTCGCTCCCGATGCATTGCAGTTCACGGTGCACGAAGAGGACTTCGTCGAGGTGATCCTCGCCCTCGTCCTCGCCGACGAGATCTCACCGGGTCCCATCGGAGTGGCCAGCCCGGTACCGCTCCGGTTCCGTGAGGTGATCGAGGGGCTCGCACGTCTGAGCGGACGATCGTGCCGGACGGTGCCCTTCGATTGGCAGGTCCTTCTCGCCGCGCTCCGGCTCTGTGAACGCACGGGCATTGCGCTTCCGTTCCGATCCGACTCACTCCTCGGTCTCGTCCATCCCGCACCGTGCGTGCCGAATCTCGAGGTCGTCGCGAGGCTCGGCCTCACCCTGCGTCGCTTCGAAGCGCCGGTGCCGAGCCCACCGGATCCCGCACGGCACTAACCGGATGAGAGGGCCGCCAGCGCCTGGGAGGTGAGCTCGGGCTGGAGCTCGGGGTTCAGCTTCTGCGTCCACGACCAGAAGGTCCAGCTCACATTGTGTTGCCGACAGTACGAGACGAACGACTCGGTGTCACCGATCCAGTTCGGATCGGGTTGCCGCATCGCTCCCTGGCTTCCCGTCCCGTCGAATGCGTAGAACTCGCCGACGTAGAGGGGGACGTTCCAGTGCTGCGCCCGCTGCAGGTCGGCAGTCAACGCAGCCTCGGCGTCGAACGGGAGCGGCTGCTGGCCGGAGCTCGGAGCGGTCCAGTAGTCCTCGTGCAGATGGACCGACAGGACCACATTCGGGAGTGACGGAAGTCTGGTCAACATGAACGTGCCGGGGTCGTCCCTGTCCTCGAGGATGATCAGCAGATGGCGGTTTGCCTTGGCGACGGCGGACGCGACGGTTGCGTAGAAGCCGTCGAGGTTCGCCGTTCCGTGGCCACAGCTCGGTTCGTTGACCACATCCTGTCCGATCACGGTCGGCGCATCGACGAAGAGCCCATCCAGATAGGACTCCGCGGCGGCGAAGTCGGACCACGCCGTACCCGGCACACCCGGCTCGGTCCGACCGGCGTAGAACCCACATGCCGCTTGCTGTGGTGTCTCGGTGGAAGCGTCCGGGTTCAGCCAGACGGGCATCCCGGACCCGGGGCAGGATGGACGCTTCGCGGTGGACGGAGTGAGAAAGGCCGCACTCCAACTCGACTGGTGCATGTCGAGGATCACGCTCATCCCTGCCGTGCCCAGCTGCCCCACCTCGGTGCGCAACCTGTCCACGTAGGCCGCGTTCCAGTGGTGGATCAACGATCCGTCTGCCGCGACCGTCGGCGGAGCCGGCTCGAGATTGCCCCACGCGACCGGAAGTCGCACGGTACGGAATCCGTAGCCGGCGATCTGGCCAACTTCGTCAGACGTCAAGGGCCGCCAGGCGTTATTGCACTCACCCGGAATGTCGCTGCCGTCGGCGTTGGTCGTCTCCATTCCCTGAACGTTGAACCCGGTGAGCTGAACCGTCTGTCCGGACGCATCGACGATGCGCGTCCCGGCCGTGTGAACGTACCCGGGGTCTGCGGCGGGGATCGAGGATGACGGATCCTTCGCGCGTGGTCCGGTCGAACGGGACGGCGCGGCGCCGTTCTGCCCGCACGCGACGAGGAGAGACCCCGCAACGGCCATTACGACGATCGAGACGACGACCGCCGTCGGCCGCTGCAACCTCACCCGCTCAACGTACATTCTGCGGCGACACCGCACAGGTCGCGCGTGGTCTCGTTGCACTCGTACGCGACGGACGTCGTCAGGCTGATCCGTCCTCGAACGTCATGTACGCCGTGCCCGCACTTCAGTGCGGGCCGTAGGAAGGTGCGCCGAAGGCGAAAATCCCGCCGTCAGCACCGACCAGCCAGTAGCCGCTCGTCGACCGATCGACGGCCATACCCACGATCGGCGCGGCCAAGGGAGCGCCACCCATGGAACCGTGGAACACCGCGTCGCCGAAGGCGAAGATCCCGCCGTCGGAGGCGACGAACAGGTAGCCACCGTCATCCGGCGAGGCCGCCATGCCGTTGACCGGGTCGTTCAGGTGGAGGCTCCCCGTCGATCCGTAGAAGGGCGCGCCGAAGGCGAAGATCCCGCCGTCGGAGGCGACCAGCCAGTAGCCACCCGTCGCGTAGTCCGCAGAGATCCCGACCACCGGCCGGTTGAGTGGGACGCCGCCCATCGAACCATGGAAGGAGGCGTCTCCGAAGGCGAAGATCCCGCCGTCGGAGGCGACCAGCCAATAGCCGCGGCCGTCCTGCGTCGGCGCGATGTCGACGACGGGCGCGTTGAGAGCTTTGCCTCCCATCGAACCGAAGAAGCCGGCGTCGCCGAACGCGAACGTGCCGCCGTCCGAGGCGACGAGCCAGTAGCCATTGCCGTCGGGGCTCGCGACGATGTGACTGATCGGTGCATTGAGAGCGGTGCCCGCCATCGAACCGAAGTAGGCGGCGTCGCCGTGGGTCGAGACCGAGCCTGAGCTGTCGGTGAGCCAGTAGCCGCCGCCGTCGGGCGTCGCCGCCATCCCGACGACGTTGCTCGCGAGGACGGCTTGGTGCGGGACGGTCGGAGTCGCCGATTCCATATTCGACGGCTCGCCCCGACCGATCGCGTTCTGTGCCCTGACAACGAAGAAGTAGGGTTGGCCGCCGGTCAGGCCGTTGACGGTGTAGGAGGACTGGGTCGCCGGGATCGAGGCCATCGGCGTGCTCGAGATGGACTCCGCGCTCGGACCGGCGAAGAGATCGTAGGCGGTGATCGCGCTGCCGCCGTCGGAGGGCGGTGCCGACCAGGCGAGCGACACGCTGTCGACACCGGCTGTCGCCGGAAGCAACGTCGGCGGCCCGGGGACGGTCGCCGGCGCGACGGCGTTCGACGACGTCGACGGGAGCCCGCTGCCCGCGCCGTTGGTCGCGGTGACGGTGAAGGTGTACCTGTCGCCGTTGGTGAGACCGGTCACCGTGCAGGTGAGCGGACCGGAGCTCCAGGCACACGTCTGGCCCCCGTTGGCGGGCGTGGTCGAGTCGGCCGCGGTCACCGTGTAGCCGGTAACCGGGCTCCCGCCGTCGTCAGCCGGTGCCGACCAGGTGACGGTTGCAGACGCGTTGGCGCGGGTCGCGGTCCCGATGGTCGGGGCACCGGGCACCGCGGCCGGGGTGACCGGGTTGGACGCAGCCGAGGTGGGGCCGGTGCCCACCGCGTTGGTCGCGGTGACGGTGAAGGTGTAGCTGTCGCCGTTGGTGAGACCGGTCACCGTGCAGGTGAGCGGCCCCGAGCTCCAGGCACAGGTCTGGCCCCCGTTGGCGGGCGTCGTCGAGTCGGCCGCGGTCACCGTGTAGCCGGTGACCGGGCTCCCGCCGTCGGAGGCCGGTGCCGACCAGGTGACGACCACCTGGGTGTTGCCCCGGGTCGCGGTTCCGATGGTCGGGGCACCCGGCACGGTGGCTGGTGTCACCGCATGCGAGGCGTCAGACGCCGGGCCGGTGCCGACCGCGTTGGTCGCGGTGACGGTGAAGGTGTAGCTGTCGCCGTTGGTGAGACCGGTCACCGTGCAGCTGAGCGGCCCCGAGCTCCAGGTGCAGGTCTCGCCGCCACGCGACGCCTTGGTCGAGTCGGCCGCGGTCACCGTGTAGCCGGTGATGGTGCTCCCGCCGTCGGAGGCCGGTGCCGACCAGGTGACGGCCACCTGGGCGTTGCCCCGGGTCGCGGTTCCGATGGTCGGAGCGCCCGGCAGGGTCGCGGGAACAACCGGGTTGGACGCCGCCGAGGCCGACCCGGTGCCCACCGAATTGGTCGCCGTGGCGGCGAACGTGTAGCTGTCGCCGTTGGTGAGACCGGTCACCGTGCAGCTGAGCGGCCCGGAGCTCCAGGTGCAGGTCTCGCCGCCACGCGACGCCTTGGTCGAGTCGGCCGCGGTCACCGTGTAGCCGGTGATGGTGCTCCCGCCGTCGTCAGCCGGTGCCGACCAGGTGACGGTCGCCTGGGCGTTGCCCCGGATCGCCGTCCCGATGGTCGGGGCACCCGGCACGGTCATCGGGGTGACCGCGTTGGAGGCGGCCGATGCCGGCCCCGTGCCCACCGTGTTGGTCGCGGTGACGGTGAAGGTGTAGGAGTCGCCGTTGGTGAGCCCGGTCACCGTGCAGCTGAGCGGTCCCGAGCTCCAGGCACAGGTCTGGCCCCCGTTGGCGGGTGTCGTCGAGTCGGCCGCGGTGACCGTGTAGCCGGTGATGGCGCTCCCGCCGTCGTCAGCCGGTGCCGACCAGGGGACGGTCGCAGAGGCGTCGGCGCCGGTGGCGGTCCCGACGGTCGGGGCGCCCGGCAAGATGGGAGCGGGAGTCACCGCGCTCGAAGCACCGGAGGCCGGCCCCGTGCCCACCGTGTTGGTCGCGGTGACGGTGAAGGTGTAGCTGTCGCCGTTGGTGAGCCCGGTCACGATGCAGGTGAGCGGTCCCGAGCTCCAGGCACAGGTCTGGCCCCCGTTGGCGGGTGTCGTCGAGTCGGCCGCGGTGACCGTGTAGCCGGTGATGGTGCTCCCGCCGTCGTCAGCCGGTGCCGACCAGGTGACGGTCGCCTGGGCGTTGCTGGACGTCGCGGTCCCGATGGTCGGGGCGCCCGGCACGGTCATCGGGGTGACCGCGTTGGAGGCCGCCGACGCGGGGCCGGTGCCCACCGAATTGGTCGCGGTGACGGTGAAGGTGTAGGAGTCGCCGTTGGTGAGCCCGGTCACCGTGCAGGTGAGCGGACCCGAGCTCCAGGCACAGGTCTGGCCCCCGTTGGCGGGCGTCGTCGAGTCGGCCGAGGTCACCGTGTAACCGGTGACGGTGCTCCCGCCGTCGGAGACCGGTGCCGACCAGGTGACGGTCGCAGAGGCGCCGGCGCCTGTCGCTGTGGCGTTGCCCGGGGCACCCGGCACGGTCATCGGGGTGACCGCGTTGGAGGCGGCCGATGCCGGCCCGGTGCCCACCGTGTTGGTCGCGGTGACGGTGAAGGTGTAGGAGTCGCCGTTGGTGAGCCCGGTGACCGTGCAGGTGAGCGGACCCGAGCTCCAGGCACAGGTCTGGCCCCCGTTGGCGGGCGTCGTCGAGTCGGCCGCGGTCACCGTGTAGCCGGTGATCGGGCTCCCGCCGTCGTCAGCCGGTGCCGACCAGGTGACCGACGCGCTGGTGTCGGCTCCTGTCGCTGAGGCGTTGCCCGGGGCACCCGGCACGGCCATCGGAGTGACCGCGTTGGAGGCAGGAGAGACCGGACCGGTCCCGATGCCATTGGTCGCGGTCACGGTGAAGACGTAGGCATCGCCGTTGGTGAGGCCGGTCACCGTGCAGGTGAGCGGTCCCGAGCTCCAGGTGCAGGTCTCGCCCCCGTTGGCCGGGGTGATCAAATCGGCCGCGGTGACCGTGTAGCCGTTGATGGCGCTGCCGCCGTCGGAGGCCGGTGCCGACCAGGTGACGGCCGCAGAGGCGTTGGCACCCGTTGCCGTCGGGCTGCGCGGGGCGCCCGGCAGGGTCGCCGGGGTGACCGGGTTGGAGGCCGCCGACGCCGGCCCGGTGCCCACCGAATTGGTCGCGGTGACGGTGAAGGTGTAGCTGTCCCCGTTGGTGAGCCCGGTCACCGTGCAGGTGAGCGGACCCGAGCTCCAGGCACAGGTCTGGCCCCCGTTGGCGGGCGTCGTCGAGTCGGCCGCGGTCACCGTGTAGCCGGTGACCGGGCTCCCGCCGTCGTCGGCCGGTGCCATCCAGGCGACGGTGGCAGACGCGTTGGCGCGGGTCGCGGTCCCGATGGTCGGGGCACCGGGCACCGCAGCCGGGGTGACCGCGTTGGACGCCGCCGAGGCCGGTCCGGTGCCCACCGAATTGGCCGCGGTGACGGTGAAGGTGTAGCCGTCCCCGTTGGTGAGGCCGGTCACCGTGCAGGTGAGCGGACCCGAGCTCCAGGCACAGGTCTGGCCCCCGTTGGCGGGCGTCGTCGAGTCGGCCGCGGTCACCGTGTAGCCGGTGATGACGCTCCCGCCGTCGTCAGCCGGTGCCGACCAGGTGACCGTCGCCTGGGTGTTGCCCCTGGTCGCGGTGCCGATGGTCGGGGCACCCGGAAGGGTCGCCGGGGTGACCGGGTTGGACGCCGCCGACGCCGGCCCGGTGCCGACCGAATTGGTCGCGGTGACGGTGAAGGTGTAGCTGTCGCCGTTGGTGAGACCGGTCACCGTGCAGGTGAGCGGACCCGAGCTCCAGGAACAGGTCTGACCCCCGTTGGCGGGTGTCGTCGAGTCCGCCGAGGTCACCGTGTAGCCGGTGACCGGGCTCCCGCCGTCGTCAGCCGGTGCCGACCAGGTGACCGTCGTCTGGGCGTTGCCCCTGGCGGCGGTGCCGATGGTCGGGGCACCCGGAAGGGTCGCCGGGGTGACCGGGTTGGACGCCGCCGACGCCGGCCCGGTGCCGACCGAATTGGTCGCGGTGACGGTGAAGGTGTAGCTGTCGCCGTTGGTGAGACCGGTCACCGTGCAGGTGAGCGGACCCGAGCTCCAGGAACAGGTCTGACCCCCGTTGGCGGGTGTCGTCGAGTCGGCCGCGGTGACCGTGTAGCCGGTGATGACGCTCCCGCCGTCGTCAGCCGGTGCCGACCAGGTGACCGTCGCCTGGGCGTTGCCCCTGGCGGCGGTGCCGATGGTCGGGGCACCCGGGAGGGTCGCCGGGGTGACCGGGTTGGACGCCGCCGACGCGGGGCCGGTGCCGACCGAATTGGTCGCGGTGACGGTGAAGGTGTAGCTGTCCCCGTTGGTGATCCCGGTCACCGTGCAGGTGAGCGGACCCGAGCTCCAGGTACAGGTCTGACCCCCGTTGGCGGGTGTCGTCGAGTCGGCCGCGGTGACCGTGTAGCCGGTGATGACGCTCCCGCCGTCGTCAGCCGGTGCCGACCAGGTGACCGTTGCCTTCGCGTTTGCACCACCTGTCGCGCTCGCGTTGCCCGGGGCGCCCGGCGCGGTGGGGGCGGGGGTGACCGGGTTGGACGCCGCCGAGGCCGGCCCGGTGCCCACCGAATTGGCCGCGGTGACGGTGAAGGTGTAGCTGTCCCCGTTGGTGAGCCCGGTCACCGTGCAGGTGAGCGGTCCCGAGCTCCAGGCACAGGTCTGGCCCCCGTTGGCGGGCGTCGTCGAGTCGGCCGCGGTGACCGTGTAGCCGGTGATCGGGCTCCCGCCGTCGGAGGCCGGGACCGTCCAGGTGACCGTCGCCTGGGTGTTGCCCGGAGTCGCGGTCCCGATGGTCGGGGAATCCGGGACGGTCATCGGGGTGACCGGGTTGGACGCGGCCGACGCGGGGCCGGTGCCGACCGAATTGGTCGCGGTGACGGTGAAGGTGTAGCTGTCGCCGTTGGTGAGCCCGGTCACCGTGCAGGTGAGCGGTCCCGAGCTCCAGGCACAGGTCTGGCCCCCGTTGGCGGGCGTCGTCGAGTCCGCCGAGGTCACCGTGTAGCCGGTGATGGCGCTCCCGCCGTCGTCAGCCGGTGCCAACCAGGTGACCGTCGCCTGGGTGTTGCCCGGAGTCGCGGTCCCGATGGTCGGGGCGCCCGGCGCGGTCGGGGCGGTAGTGACGGTGTTGGAGGCGGCCGAGGCCGGCCCGGTGCCGACCGCGTTGGTCGCGGTGACGGTGAAGGTGTAGCTGTCGCCGTTGGTGAGACCGGTCACCGTGCAGGTGAGCGGTCCCGAGCTCCAGGCACAGGTCTGGCCCCCGTTGGCGGGCGTCGTCGAGTCGGCCGCGGTGACCGTGTAGCCGGTGATGGCGCTGCCGCCGTCGTCAGCCGGTGCCGACCAGGTGACCGTCGCCTGGGTGTTGCCCGGAGTCGCTGTCCCGATGGTCGGGGCACCCGGGACGGTCATCGGGGTGACCGGGTTGGAGGCGGCCGAGGCCGGCCCGGTGCCCACCGCGTTGGTCGCGGTGACGGTGAAGGTGTAGCTGTCGCCGTTGGTGAGCCCGGTCACCGTGCAGCTGAGCGGTCCCGAGCTCCAGGTGCAGGTCTGGTGGCCGTTGGCGGGCGTGGTCGAGTCGGCCGCGGTGACCGTGTAGCCGGTGATGGCGCTGCCGCCGTCGTCAGCCGGTGCCGACCAGGTGACCGTCGTCTGAGTGTTGCCCGGAGTCGCTGTCCCGATGGTCGGGGCACCCGGGACGGTCATCGGGGTGACCGGGTTGGACGCGGCCGACGCGGGGCCGGTGCCCACCGCGTTGGTCGCGGTGACGGTGAAGGTGTAGCTGTCGCCGTTGGTGAGCCCGGTCACCGTGCAGGTGAGCGGTCCCGAGCTCCAGGCACAGGTCTGGCCCCCGTTGGCGGGCGTCGTCGAGTCGGCCGCGGTGACCGTGTAGCCGGTGATGGCGCTGCCGCCGTCGTCAGCCGGTGCCGACCAGGTGACCGTCGCCTGGGTGTTGCCCGGAGTCGCTGTCCCGATGGTCGGGGCACCCGGGACGGTCATCGGGGTGACCGGGTTGGAGGCGGCCGAGGCCGGCCCGGTGCCCACCGCGTTGGTCGCGGTGACGGTGAAGGTGTAGCTGTCGCCGTTGGTAAGCCCGGTCACCGTGCAGGTGAGCGGTCCCGAGCTCCAGGTGCAGGTCTGGTGGCCGTTGGCGGGCGTGGTCGAGTCGGCCGCGGTGACCGTGTAGCCGGTGATCGGGCTCCCGCCGTCGGAGGCCGGTGCAGACCAGGTGACCGTCGCCTTCGCGTTGCCCGGAGTCGCGGACCCGATGGTCGGGGCGCCGGGCAGGATGGGAGCGGGAGTCACCGCAACCGAGGCGGCCGAGACTGGACCGGTGCCGACCGCGTTGGTCGCGGTGACGGTGAAGGTGTAGCTGTCGCCGTTGGTGAGCCCGGTCACCGTGCAGCTGAGCGGACCCGAGCTCCAGGTGCAGGTCTGGTGGCCGTTGGCGGGTGTCGTCGAGTCGGCCGCGGTGACCGTGTAGCTGGTGATCGGGCTCCCGCCGTCGGAGGCCGGTGCCGACCAGGTGACCGTCGCGGCCGCGTTGGTAGCAGCCGCGCCAACACTTGTCGGAACACCGGGAACGGCCATCGGGGTGACCGGGCTGGACGCGGCCGACGCGGGCCCGGTGCCGACCGCGTTGGTGGCAGTGACGGTGAACGTGTAGGAGTCCCCGTTGGTGAGGCCGCTCACCGTGCAGGTGAGCGGTCCCGAGCTCCAGGTGCAGGTCTGGTGGCCGTTGGCGGGCGTCGTCGAGTCGGCCGCGGTGACGGTGTAGCCGATGATCGGGCTCCCGCCGTCGGAGGCCGGTGCCGACCAGGTGATCGACGCGCTGGTGTCCGAGCCTGTCGCGCTCGCGCCTGTCGGAGCACCGGGAACGGCCATCGGGGTGACCGTGTTGGAGACGGCCGAGGTGGGCCCGGTGCCGACCGCGTTGGTGGCTGTGACGGTGAACGTGTAGGAGTCCCCGTTGGTGAGGCCGCTCACCGTGCAGGTGAGCGGTCCCGAGCTCCAGGTGCAGGTCTGGTGGCCGTTGGCGGGCGTCGTCGAGTCGGCCGCGGTCACCGTATAGCCAGTGATCGGGCTCCCGCCGTCGGAGGCCGGTGCCGACCAGGTGATCGACGCGCTGGTGTTCCCGCCTGTCGCCGTGGGGCTCACCGGAACACCTGGCGCGGTCGCCGGGACTACCGCGTTGGACGCAGCCGACGAGGAGCCGGTTCCGACCGCGTTGGTCGCGGTGACGGTGAAGGTGTAGCTGTCGCCGTTGGTGAGCCCGGTGACCGTGCAGATGAGTGCGCCACCCGTCCAGATGCAGGTCTGGTGGCCGTTGGCGGGCGTGGTCGAGTCGGCCGCGGTGACGGTGTAGCCGATGATCGGGCTCCCGCCGTCGGAGGCCGGTGCCGACCAGGTGATCACCGCGCTGGCGTTGCCCCGAGTCGCAGTCCCGATGGTCGGTGCGCCCGGGAGGGTCGCGGGGGTGACCGGGTTGGAGGCGGCCGAGGCGGGCCCCGTGCCGACCCCGTTGGCCGCGGTGACGGTGAAGGTGTAGCTGTCGCCGTTGGTGAGCCCGGTGACCGTGCAGCTGAGTGCGCCGGTCGTCCAGCTGCACGTCTGGCCGCCCCGCGACGACTTGGTCGAGTCGGCCGCGGTGACCGTGTAGCCGGTGATCGGGCTCCCGCCGCCGGAGGCCGGTGCCGACCAGGTGACCGTCGCGCTTGCGTTGGCGGGCGTCGCGGCGACCCCTGTCGGGGCACCCGGCACGGTCGCCGGAATGACCGCGTTGGAGGCGGTCGAGGCCGGCCCGGTTCCGACCGCGTTGGTCGCGGTGACGGTGAAGGTGTAACTGTCGCCGTTGGTGAGACCGGTCACGGTGCAGCTGAGCGGTCCCGAGGTCCAGGCACAGGTCTGGTGGCCGTTGGCGGGCGTGGTCGAGTCGGCCGCGGTCACCGTGTAGCCGGTGATCGGGCTCCCGCCGTCGGATCCCGGTGCCGACCAGGTGACCGTCGCCTTCGCGTTGCCTCGCGTCGCGGTGACCCCAGTCGGGGCACCCGGCACCGCGGCGTGCGGGGTCACCGAGCTGGACGCGGCGGACGCCGGGCCGGTGCCGACCCCGTTGGTCGCGGTGACGGTGAAGGTGTAGCTGTCGCCGTTGGTGAGACCGGTCACGGTGCAGCTGAGCGGTCCCGAGGTCCAGTTGCAGGCCTGGTGGCCGTTGGCGGGCGTCGTCGAGTCGGCCGCGATCACCGTGTAGCCGGTGATCGGGCTCCCGCCGTCGGAGACCGGTGCCGACCAGGTGACCGCAGCCGAGGCGACGCCGGCCGTCGCGACCACGTTGGTCGGCATCCCTGGAACGGAATCAGGGGTCACCGCGTTGGAGGCGGCCGACGAGGGACCGGTGCCCACCGCATTGGTCGCGGTGACGGTGAAGGTGTAGCTGTCGCCGTTGGTGAGACCGGTCACGGTGCAGCTGAGCGGGCCCGAGGTCCAGGCACAGGTCTGGTGGCCGTTGGCGGGCGTCGTCGAGTCGGCCGCGGTGACCGTGTAGCCGGTGATCGGGCTCCCGCCGCCGGAGGCCGGTGCCGACCAGGTGACCGTCGCGCTTGCGTTGGCGGGCGTCGCGGCGACCCCTGTCGGGGCACCCGGCACGGTCGCCGGAATGACCGGGTTGGAGGCGGTCGAGGCCGGCCCGGTTCCGACCGCGTTGGTCGCGGTGACGGTGAAGCTGTAGCTGTCGCCGTTGGTGAGACCGGTCACGGTGCAGGTGAGCGGACCCGAGGTCCAGGCACAGGTCTGGTGGCCGTTGGCGGGCGTGGTCGAGTCGGCCGCGGTGACCGTGTAGCCGGTGATCGGGCTCCCGCCGTCGGAGCCCGGTGCCGACCAGGTGACCGTCGCCTTCGCATTGCCGGGCGTCGCGGCGACCCCCGTCGGGGCACCCGGCACGGTCGCAGGAATGACCGGGTTGGAGGCGGTCGAGGCTGCCCCGGTTCCGACCGCGTTGGTCGCGGTGACGGTGAAGCTGTAGCTGTCGCCGTTGGTGAGACCGGTCACGGTGCAGGTGAGCGGACCCGAGGTCCAGGCACAGGTCTGGTGGCCGTTGGCGGGCGTCGTCGAATCGGCCGCGGTGACCGTGTAGCCGGTGATCGGGCTCCCGCCGTCGGAGGCCGGTGCCGACCAGGTGACCGTCGCCTTCGCGTTGCCGGGCGTCGCGGCGACCCCCGTCGGCTTGCCGGGCGTCCCGATCGGTGTCACCGCGCTGGAGGGGGTCGAGACCGGCCCGGTTCCGACCCCGTTGGTCGCGGTGACGGTGAAGGTGTAGCTGTCGCCGTTGGTGAGCCCGGTCACCGTGCAGCTGAGCGGTCCCGAGCTCCAGGTGCAGGTCTGGTGGCCGTTGGCGGGCGTCGTCGTGTCGGCCGCGGTCACCGTGTAGCCGGTGATCGCGCTCCCGCCGTCGGAGGCCGGTGCCGACCAGGTGACCTGCGCGCTTGCGTTGCCGGCCAACGCTGCGACGTTGGTCGGCGCGCCCGGCAGCGATTGGGTGGACATGGCCGCGTCGATGTGCCCGGTTGTCTGGCCTGCGGTGACGATCACCGCGTTCGCGGTGGCGGCACTCGACTGGCCGTGGTACCACTGCTCGGCGTAGGTGCCGTTCCCGCAGTCCTGGAAGTCGACGGTGTAGGTACCGGCCGGCAGCCCACCGATCGTGTAGGCGCCGCCGGGGAGGGTGATGAGCGATCCGTCCCCCGTACCGTTACCGGTTTCGGTGGCGGTCACGCAGACGTTGGCGAGTCCTTGGCCCCCGGCGACCGCGGTGACTGTGCCCGAGATCGAGCCGGTCGGCTGCATCGTGGCATCGATGCCGCTCCGCGTCTGCCCGGTCGTGAGCACGACCGGGGTGGCGGTCGCCGATGACGACTGGTTGTCGTACCACTGGAGGGCGTAGCCGGAGGCTCCGCACGAGGCGGAGAACTCGACCGTGTAGGTGCCGGCCACCAGACCGCTGATCGCGTAGTCGCCCTTGGAGTCGGTCGCGGTGACCGCGGGCGGGATCCCCTGGGTTGAGGCGAGCACGCAGATCCCCTGGATCGCGCCGCCGCCGGCCGCTGTGACGGTGCCGGCGATGGTTGCACCCGGCTCCATCGCGGCGTCGATGCCTACCGTTGTCGATCCTGCGGTGACCGTCACTGGCGTTGCCGTCACGGGTGAGGTCTTCGCGTCGTACCACTGATCCGCGTAATTGCCGGTCGCACCGCAGGCAGGGGTGAACTCGACCGTGTAGGTGCCGGTCGGCAGGTTCATGATGGTGTAGTGACCGCTCGAGTCGGTCTGGGCAGAGGCTGTGCCCGACCCACCGCTCTGGCCTGCCGACACGCAGATTCCGGGAAGGCTGGTCCCATCGGCAGCGGAGGTCACCGTACCGCTGATGACCCCGCCGGGCGGCATCGCGGCGCCGATCCCCGAGGCGGTCGAGCCGGCGGCGACCGCTACCGGAGTGGCGCCCGCCGCCGTCGACGCGCCTTGGTACCACTGGGCGAGGACGCTGACCGTGTTCCCGCACCCGGGCGCGAACGCCACGGTGTAGGAGCCGGCCGGCAGTTCACCGATCGAGTAGGTGCCGTCGGCCGCGGTGGTCGCGGCGCCGCCCGCTCCTCCCGGCCCGGTGGCGGTCACGCAGATCCCCGCGAGATCGGCCCCACCGGCAGCCGCGGTCACCGTGCCCTGGATTGCCCCTGCGGGCGCCATCGCGGCATCGATCTGGGCGGTCGTCGACCCGGCCGTGACGAGGACCGGCGTCGCGGTGCTCAGCGACGACTGGTTGTCGTACCACTGGGGCAGGAGGTTCGAGGCGTTGGTACAACCGTTGGACGAGTAGAACTTGACCGTGTACGAGCCGGTTGGGAGCCCGGTGATCGAGTAGGTGCCGTCAGCGAGCGTCTGGGTGAACCCATACCCCGGACCGTTGCCCGTCTCGGTCGCCACCACGCAGACCCCTTGGAGCGGGCTGCCGCCGACGGCCGCGGTCACCGTGCCGGTGATGGTGCCGACGATCTGCATCGCGGCGTCGATGTTGGACGTGATCCCATTCGCGGAGACCGGCACCGGGGTGGCGGTCGTCGCGGAGAGCTGTCCGTTGTACCACTGGGTGAGGTAGTTGGCGCCACCGCAGGCCGAGCCTGACGAGAACTCGACGGTGTAGTTCCCGGCCGGAAGACCGGAGATCGTGTAGATGCCGCCCGCGGAGGTCTGGGTCGACCCGGCGTTGCCCGTGTCGCCGAGCTGTACGGCGTCGACGCAGATCCCCACGAGGGGGGTCCCATCGGCAGCGGCGGTCACCGTGCCCTCGATCGTCCCGGTAGACGTCGCGCCACCCGCCGGCCCGACCGGAGCGACCGCCAGTCCGAGCGCCGCCGACGCGACCACGACGACTCCGACGCACAGGCGCGTCCCTCGACCTCGCCCGAAGCCGAGCACGCCGATTGCTCCGCGTCGAGTCTGCACCGAAAGCCCCCTTCGACGGATATCGCCCCGCTCCGCCCCGGTCATCTTGGCACAATCCCATGCGGGAGTTCCAGGCGAGAACCCCTCATTCGGGTCGGGCGATTGCACCTTTCACGCCGGAGCGATTTGCCGGTGGCGGCCGGAACCGGCGCCGAGCCAGGCGCCGCAACAGCCACCTCGACGCGGCACCCACGCCTGAGCGGTCCCGTGCGCAAGCGGGTTTGCACCGTTGGGTCCTTGCACTCGTCTTCCCTGTTCAGACGCGTACCGGCCTCGAGACGCGGCTGGAGCACCCGCGAACGCCGCAACAGACGGTGCTCGCAGCGCCACCTCGATCACCCGATGCACCCTCCTCGACGCGCAACCCGAAGAATTCCATCGATCGCGAGGTCCGAATACTCACTCTCAGTATGCCAACAATCACTGAGAGCCCCCACACGAAAGTTTCGATTGACCGCATCAAATCCCGCTGGCACAATTCGTCGCAATCGGACGATCCGCAGCGGTTCAAAGGGGCTCTTCGACATCCTCGCCACTCGTGGTGGGCCGCGCCGGTGGGGCCTCGTGCTCCATCCGCGTGGGTCGTGGCTCGACGTTCCCGTCCTGGGTCGGCGTGCGGGGCCAGCCGTGGGGCAGTGTCGGAGGAGCGGGGGGAACGAGATGAGCGGTGTGTGTGCCTGCAGGGACGCTGACGGCGGATCGGACCGCCGCCGACGCGGAACCCGAACGCATGGATCGCGGGCCCTGGCCGCTCGAGGATCGGTGCTCCGATGACCGAGACGAGCGCCCGCCCGCTCACCGACGAGCTGCGTCGTGTCGCGTCACGTCGGATCGGGCATCGCCCCGGGCAGGAGCGCACGATGCGGCTCCAGGACCCGATGAGCGGGGAGGGTACCTCGACAGGGCATTCGGTGATGCCGACGGTGAGCGTGGTGATCCCTGCGAAGAACGAGGGGCCGAACCTGCCCCACGTGCTGGCGTCACTTCCCGAACGTCTGCATGAGGTGATCCTCGTCGACGGCGGCTCCAACGACGGGTCCGTCGAGATCGCCCGCCGCCACTACCCCGGAATCGTCGTCGTCGAGCAGACGCGACGAGGCAAGGGGAACGCCCTCGCATGCGGGTTCGCCGCCGCCACGGGTGAGTTCATCGTGGCCCTCGACGCGGACGGTTCGACCGATCCGGCCGAGATCCCCCGCTTCGTCGATGCCCTGCGTCAGGGCGCGGACTTCGTCAAGGGTTCGCGGTTCGTGCAGGGCGCCGGCAGTGCCGACATCACTCGACTGCGCCAGATCGGCAACCACTGGCTCGTGAAGTTCGTCAACCTTCTGTACGGGACCCGCTATACGGATCTGAACTACGGCTACAACGCGTTCCGCCGGGACTGTCTCGGAGTCCTGGACCTCGATCCGGCCCACGTGCAGGGTGTCGACAGCCCGGCCTTGCTCTGGGGCGACGGCTTCGAGGTCGAGGCGCTGATGAACATCCGGGTGGCGAAGGCCCATCTCCATGTGTTCGAGGTGCCGAGCTTCGAGAGAAAGCGCTTCCACGGGCACAGCAACCTCAATGCGTTCTTCGACGGCTTCCGGGTCCTACGGACGATCCACTTCGAGCGGAGGCGCGGCACCCGCAAGGCGATGGTTGCGAACGCTTTCCTGCCGCGGCGCTCGGGACCGACGTGGTCGGCACTGTCGAGCATCGCGGGAGGGGCCGGCTGAGCCGGACAACCTCCGACCCCCAGGCAGCCTCCGACCTCAGGCAGCGTTACATCCGCTTCTCCGGCTGTGGTGGGTGTCCGAAGCCGGTAGGTATCACCGTCGGGGCGACCGTGGACGACCGTGATTTCATTGGGTAGGAACCCTCCATCCGACCGCTGTGCACGGCTCATGACGAAATCTTCCTTCTACCGGATCCAGCACCACGACGGTGCGCCGATGGATCACCCGCTTCCACCGGAGCGAGGTGTGTTCGAGCTCACCGACGTGGACTGGCGGCTGCACTTTCGGCACCTCGATGCGACGATTGCCTGTGGACTCCTGCGCAGCACGGTCGACGTCGGCCCGATCGGGAAGAGACGGTGCCTGCTCACGCTCACGAACGCTGACCAGCCTGCATTTCTCGTCCACCTCGTCGTCCGCGCCCGTCCTCGGAAGGTCCGGGCGGACGTGGAAGCTCGGATGGAAGGACTCGAGGGGGGACGCGAGCTCGCGGCGGCGATCGCCGCCGGCCAGTGGTGGAGAGATCCTGCGGCCTTCGAGCAATGGGGAGCGTGCCGCGCCCACTCGATCGTCGGCGTCCGCTACCTGGACGGATTACCCCGGACGACGAAGGTCAAGTCGACGAGATCACGCCAGTTGGTGGATGTCGGCCCGAACGGGATCTCCCTTCGCGGTTGGCGCACCCATCTCACGATCCCCTGGGAGCACGTGGCAAGCGCCGAGGTGGTGGATCACTGCGCGGCGGCCGCAGAATCGGGGGAAACGGACGAGCGGCCAAGGGCAGTCCCGGTCCTCGGCACGGACGCGACCCTCGAGCTCGATCTCCACGATGGTTCACGTGTCCGGTTCGGCGCGCCCAGATCGAGCCTTGACGATCTGCACGCGACGTTCGAACCGCTGTCCCGGTTCATCGGTCCTGGTGTCCACCGGGCGACCACGCCGAACCGGCATTGACGGAACGAACGAAAGAGTGGCCCTACACCGACGACGGGACACGCCGGATGGCCACAACAACTCAGCCGGTTCCTCCGAAGCCGAAGGTGTGGCTCAGCTGTCGACCGGTGTGATCCCCACCACCCTCGTGTCGAGCGGCGAGCCCCCGTGGGACCCGTGGAAGCCGGCGTCGCCGTAGGCGAAGATCCCGCCGTCGGCCGCGACCAGCCAGTAGCCCTTGCCGTCGGGAGTCGGGGCCATCCCGACGATCGGCTGGTTGAGCGAGATGCTGCCGGTCGAGCCGTAGAAGCCGGCGTCGCCGTAGGCGAAGATCCCGCCGTCGGCGGCGACCAGCCAGTAGCCCTTGCCGTCGGGAGTCGAGGCCATCCCGACGATCGGCTGGTTGAGCGAGATGCTGCCCGTCGAGCCGAAGAAGCCGGCGTCGCCGTAGGCGAAGATCCCGCCGTCGGCGGCGACCAGCCAGTAGCCCTTGCCGTCGGGAGTCGAGGCCATCCCGACGATCGGCTGGTTGAGCGAGATGCTGCCCGTCGAGCCGGAGAAGCCGGCGTCGCCGTAGGCGAAGATCCCGCCGTCGGCGGCGACCAGCCAGTAGCCCTTGCCGTCGGGAGTCGAGGCCATCCCGACGATCGGCTGGTTGAGCGAGATGCTGCCCGTCGAGCCGAAGAAGCCGGCGTCGCCGTAGGCGAAGATCCCGCCGTCGGCGGCGACCAGCCAGTAGCCGCTGCCGTCCGGCCTGTCCGCCATCCCGACGATCGGCTGGTTGAGGGCCAAGCCGCTGGTCGACCCGTGGAACACGGCGGACCCGTAGGCGAAGATGTCACCGTGGGCCGTCGTGAGGTAGTAGCCGTTCGGGCCGGTGAGCGGCAGCGTCACCGGGGGTGGTTTGGGCGGCGGTGCGACGATACTGATGGAGAACGATCCGAGCGCGGACAGACCGTTGGCATCGGTGACCCGCAGGCCGAACGTGAAATTGCCCGGCGTCGTCGGGCTGCCCGCGATCGTTCCGGCATTCGGATCGAGCGAGAGTCCCGCAGGCAGGGAGCCCGAGCTGACGGACCACACGTACGGTGGATCACCGGCAATCGCCGCGAGCGCAGCCGAGTATGCGGTACCGACGGTGCCGCCGGGCAGTGAGGCGGTGGTCAGCGACGGCGGGGTCGGCGCGGGCTCCGGGCCGTCCACGACCACTCCGCCGGTCGCACCGAGGCCGGTACCGACCGCCTCGCAATGGGTCGGCCACGGGCAGGCGACGCCCGCCAGGCTCTGCGTCGTGCCGGAGGGAGGTGCCTGGCTGGTCCACGTGCCTCCGCCGTCGGCGCTGGCGAGGATCACACCGGTGTTGGACGTGAAGTCACGGCCGACCGCGTAGCAGAGGGCCGACGTAGGGCAGGTGACCTCGCTGAGGAGCTGCGCGGGCCCGGGCACCTGCTGGCTCGTCCAGGTTGCGCCGGCGTCGGTCGTCACGAGGATGACACCCACCAAGTCCGTGTAGTCCCGCCCGACCGCGACGCACGTGCTCGTCGAGGTGCAGGTGACCGCACTCAGGCTCTGTGCGACCGGTGGGACGAACTGACTTCCCCACGTCACGCCACCGTCAGTGGTGGCGAGGATCACCGTTCCCAGCGAACCGCTGCCGGTGGCGAAGCATTCGCTCGTCGAGGGGCACGAGATACCGGACATGGCCGTGAGCTGAGTCGGCAGTGTGTCGGCAGACCACGTCATGCCGCCGTCATGCGTCGCGATAACCGTCCCGCCGCTCGATCCCGTCCCGACGGCATCGCACTGCGTGCTCGACGGGCAGGCGATTGCAACCAGGTCGCCGATCCCACCCGGTGGGGCTTGTTGCGCCCACGTGGCACCGCCATCGGTCGTGGCGAGCACGGCAGCGCCACCGAGGCCGTACCCCACGGCCTCACAGTCGTTCGCAGATGGACACGCTATGCCCTTCAAGGCGGTCACACCCGCCGGAAGGGACAGGACGGGTGCCCAGGTCGCACCCCCGTCGGTGGTCGCGCTCATGAACGCTCCGTCGGAGCCCCTTCCCACCGCATAGCAGTGGCTGTTCGTCGCGCAGGCAACGCTGTCGAGCCCGACCACTCCTGTCGGCAGCGTCTGGCTGCCCCAGACGAATCCGCCATCAGTGGTGGCGAAGACAACTCCTGCATAGGAGATCCCGCTCTCACCCACGACGCTACAGCTCGTCGCCGCGGCGCACGCGATCCCGTAGAAGTAGAGGCCGCTGGACGACACGCTCTGGGTCTCCCAGGTGGCGCCACCGTTTACGGTGGCGATGATGGTGCCGAGGCCGCCGCCGTACCCGACGGCGTAGCAGTCGCTCGCCGTCGGGCACGTGACCTGGTTGAGATCATTCACTCCCGACGGTGGGCTCTGGGGCACCCATGTCACGCCCTGGTCCACCGATGCGAGGATGTAGGAACCCGTCATCCCGCTGCCCACCACGTAACAGTCGAACGCGGAGCCGCATCCCACACCGTACGGTAGGAAGTCGGCACCAGTTGGAACCGTCCGACTGGACCACGACGATCCGCCGTCATCCGTCGTGACGATCGCTGCTCCCGCCGATCCGGCACCGACCGCGACACACACGACGGTCGAGGGGCATGCGACATCGAACAGGCCGCCGACCGACGCCGGCACTTGCTGTGTCGACCACGACGAGCCACCGTCCGACGTCTTGACGATGACCCCCGCACCCACCGCGACGCACTCGATGCTGGACGGGCAAGAGATCCCCGAGAGCACGCCGACACCCGCGGGCAGGATCTGTGACGACCATCTCGCTCCGGAATCCACCGTCTCCAGGACGATGCCACCGGTGGGACCCTGACCGCTGGCGTAGCAGGTTGTACTGGTGGGACATGCCACACCGGAGAGGCCGTCGATCCCCGAGGGCACGGACAGCTCGCTCCATGTCGCCCCTCCGTCCGTCGTCGCGAAGGTGGCACCGCCGCCGGAGGTCGTGACGCCGACGGCATAACAGTCCGTGGTCGTCGGGCATGCGACGGCGTCTGCATGGGCGACGCCCGCATACGAGGCACCGAGCTGCCACCCTGTCGCCGCCGCAGCGGAAGCTTCCACGACCGGAAGGGCCAGTGCAGCCGGCACCAGCACGACGATCACTACAGCGACGAACCGTCGCGCGCCAGATCGCCCGAGCACCACCAACAACGCAGCGCTCGTCGCGGCGAGCACCACCGATCCCGCCCCTCCGACGAAGACTGCGACGAGCACTGCCGCCATCAAGCTGAAGACCGACACGCTCAGCGTCAATTCTGCACTGAGACTCTTCATTTTTTTCCACACCCCTGTGGGGAGGGAGACTAAGGCAATCCGCTGGCCCTGGCAATGAGAAATCCCCGCTCAACAGCAACAATTGGCTGAAAAGGCACGTGTGGCGCGAACGAGAGCACCGCGAGTGGCGCACTCGCCCAAAGTCAGAGTTGCGCAAGGGGCTCGAAGTCGCTTCGGCTCGGGTGACGTCGGGACCCTCTTGCGAATCGCGCCCTACCTACCGATCATCGGCGCCTTGGCCCGATGCCGAATACCTCAGGTGTTCGAACCCTCTGTTACGAGATCCGGACCTCTACCGGCTCGGCTCGGGGCAGCTGGCGGCCTCGTCAGTGGGTTGCGCCGTTGACGAAGGTGACGATGTTCATCCCCGGCCCCACCGCGAATGTCGCGGACGTCGGAAAGGCGGCAGGGAGCACCGGGCTCGAGAGAACCGAACCGTTCCCCTGGTAGGACAAGTTGGCGAGGTCCACGGAAGCGACATTCGGGACCATCGCCGTGATCGTCACCTTGACAGGCGAACCGTCCGAGTTGACCGGGTCGATCGGTCCGATCACCGCCGAGCACGTCGCACCCCATGCCGGAACGAACAGGGTCACGGAGCCGACGGTCGTCGCGCCGTTCACCGTGTAGCTGTAGTCGTACGTGAAGGGCCGCCCTTGGAGCGCCGCTCCAAGTGAGGTCTGCGCGGTACAGATCTTCAACGCACCGAGGATCGCCGCATCGGTGAAGGTGACGACCGTCTCATTGCCCACCGATCCGTACGGGACGACGACTGTTGCGGGGTCGGTGAGCGGACCGGTCAAAAGCCGCCCCCCGGTCGGATCGGTCGCTCCCTCGGTCGACACGTTCGCGAGATAGAAAGCGGGGTTCGACTGGATCTCATCGACCGCCACGTTGCCGGCGGCGACCTGGATGGGCTGCGAGCACTGCCCTGCGGCGACCGAGAACGCTGCCCCACCCGCGACGGTGAAGGTGAACGTGTGGCCGGCGGTGATGCTGTCCGCGGGGTGCTTGCACACCTCGATCCAACCGAGCGCGTCGTTGGTGAACGTGGCCGACGCAACGGTCGTCTCGACGAGGACCTTCGCGACGGTGTGGGTGCTCCCAGCGTCCTGGATCGAAGGAGCGACACTGACGCCCACGAGCCCGACGTTCGCCTGTGCCTGTTCGGTGACCGTAGCGATCGAGTTGAGCGGCAGGCCGGAGCTCACCTCGGTGCAATTGGTCTGGCCGACCGCCGGCGCGACGACTTGCACGGTCTCGGTCGCCGTTGAGGCGTTGTCGATCACCGTGAAGATAAAGGTGGTCCCCGCCAGTGCCGCGCCGTTCGGCGCGAGGGTCTTACACACCTTGATCGTGCCCGACGTCGGCGCTTTGTCATCGGTGTAGGTCACCACCATCGTCGTCCCGTCGCCGCCGAGGGTTGCGGTCGCCGTCCCGGCTGAAAGGTTGACATTGGTCAACGAGCCCGTACCGGTCGCGCTGATGTCGGTAGCGACGAAACCAGTCGGGATCTGCTCCGCGATGTCGATCGCGGCATTCGCAGGGTACGGGGTGCTGTGGCAGTTCGGCAAGGTCGGGGGCTGCTCGGCCGTGAGAGGGAACGAGTCGGTGGTGGAACCGCCCATCGACTCGGTGAACGGGAAGGAGTTACCGGCCGTCGCTGCGTCGCCGGCGACCTTGCAGACCTCCAAGGTCGCAACCGGCGCGTCGTTGGTGTAGGTCACGGTCGTCGCGGCCCCGCTCGTCACCTTCACAACCGCCATGCCCTTCGACAGGTCGATGGAGATCAGATTGGCAGGGGGGTCGACCGTGATCGACTTCACGGAGTAGGGCGGGGAGAAGGTTTCCCGGACGGTGTAGTTACCTACCGGCACCTGGAAGGCAGGGCTGCACTGCCCGACCGCGACCGAGAGGCTCTTCACCACGGTGCCCGACGAGTCGGTGACGGTGAAGGCCCACGGGCCCGCCGGCACGAAGTTGTTCGCGGCCGCCTTGCAGACTTGGAGGCTGCCATCAGGCGGTGGCCCCATGATGTCGGTGTAGGTCACCACAGTCGTCGTCCCGTCGCCGCCGAGGGTTGCGGTCGCCGTCCCGGCTGAGGGGTTGACATTGGTCAACGAGCCCGTACCGGTCGCGCTGATGTCAGCCACGATGAAACCAGTCGGGATCTGCTCCGCGATGTCGATCGCGGCATTCGCAGGGTACGGGGTGCTGTGGCAGTTCGGCAAGGTCGGGGGCTGCTCGGCCTTGAGAGGGAACGAGTCGGTGGTGGAACCGCCCATCGACTCGGTGAACGGGAAGGAGTTACCGGCCGTCGCTGCGTCGCCGGCGACCTTGCAGACCTCCAAGGTCGCGACCGGCGCGTCGTTGGTGTAGGTCACGGCCGTCGTGGCCCCGCTCACCACCATCACAACCGCGCTGCCCTTGGACGGGTCGCTTGAGATCCGGTTGGCAGGGGGGTCGACCGTGATCGTCTTCACGTAGTCGGGCGGGGAGAAGGTTTCCAGGACGGTGTAGTTCCCCGCCGGCACCTGGAAGCTAGGGCTGCACTGCCCCACCGGGACTGAGAGGCTCTTCACCACGGTGCCCGACGAGTCGGTGACGGTGAAGGCCCACGGGCCCGCCGGCACGAAGTTGTTCGCCGCCACCTTGCAGACTTGGAGGCTGCCGGGCGGCACCCCGTCGGTGTAGGTCACCACCGTGGTCGTCCCGTCGCCGCCGAGGGTCGCGGTCACCGTCCCAGCCGCGAGATCGAGGTTGCTCAGCGTGCCGCCGCCGCTTGCGGTGATACTGAGCGCTTCGTACGGGCTCACAAGCTGTTCGATGATATTGACGGCGGTGCCGGCCGGGTAGGGCGTGCTGTGGCAGTCAGGGGGTGCCGGGGCGAGTTGCGCGGTCAAGACAAACTGCGTCGAAGACACGCCGCCGACCAATTCGCTGAACGTGAAGGGTTTGCCGTTGGTCGCCGAATCGGCGGCCACCTTGCAGACCTCGAGCCGGGTGACCGGTACGTTGGTGAAGTTCACCGTCGCTGCGTTGTCGGCGGGGATGTTGACGGTGACGGTGCGGGTGGCGACCGACGAGCTCACCGTGTCGATGATCGGCGCAACGGTGATGCTGCTGAGGGCGGTCGCACCCGTCGAATCGACGAGTTCGGTGATCGTGTTGTGTCCGTTCTCAACAGTGAGGCTTTGGCAGGTGCCGGCCGCGATGGAGATCGGATTGGCACTGTTGACGCTGAATTGGAAGAGCCCGGTCACCGTCGACGACTTGCAGATGGTGAGCGTGGACGCGCCCAGCAACGAGGCCCCGGCCGGCGGCGAGGCTCCACCGGCCACGAGCAGCGTCGTCAACGTCAACACGGCCGCCGCCGCGATCGCGGCGCGTTGGAGGACCCGGCGCGGGACGCCGGGAGAGAGCACAGCGGGCGTCCGCTTGGCAGGTGACATCATTCGTCTCCTCGATCGCGAGGGTGGGGAACGGCCGGAATCATCCGCTCGGCGCACGTCCTAGCCCCACAAATGAACAGTGACCCAAGCCAGGTGGCCGCGTCATCGGCCGATCCGAACAAAACCTGCGGCGCAAGTTGTTCGTACCGCCCATTCGGACTACGTGTCCGGCGATCGCATCAAGGCTGCATCGCACGATGATCAGGGACGGTGATCAGGGACGAGTCAGCGTCGTCCGCTGATCCGGTCAGGTCGGCGCATTCCGGACAGGGCGGCGGCTGTCGGAGCGGGGTCCTTCGGGACACGAACGCGACGGAGGGACCCCCTTTCGGGAGTCCCTCCGTCCGTACGACCAGCGGGACAGGCCCCCGTCAAGGGGCCCCTCCCCCGTCTGTCAGTGGGTCGCCCCGTTGACGAACGTGGTCACGTTCATGCCCGTCCCAAGTGCGATCGTCGCCGTCGCAGGGAAGGCTGCAGGAAGCGCCGGGCTCGAAACGACCGACCCAGTGCCCTGATAGCTGAACCCAGCCAGATCGACGGAGATCGCAGTCGGAACCTCCGCGGTGATCGAGACATCGACGGGCGTCCCGTTGGCGTTGATCACCGGGACTGTGCCGAGGATGCCCGAGCACTGCGAGCCCGTGGTCGGAACCGTCAGGCTCACCGAGCCGTTCGTCGTCACACCGTTGACCGTGTAGCTGTAGTCATAGGTGAACGACTGGCCCGCGAGGTTGGCGTCCGGCGAGGTCTGCGCGGTGCAGACCTTGAAGGCCGACGAGAGCGTCGCGTTGGTGAAGGTCACCAACGTCTCGTTCCCGACCCCACCGTAGGGCACCAGCACCGTGGCGTTCGGGTTCGTCGAGCCGCTCTGCAGCCGCGAGCCCGTCGGGTCCGTCACCGACTGAGTCGAGACGTTCGCCAGGTAGTAGTTGGGATTCGACTGCAGTTCGCTGACGGTGGCAGTACCGGCAGGCACCTGAATGGCCTGCGAGCACTGGCCGACGGCCACCGGGATGGCCGGGCCGCCATTGACCGAGAAGTCGAACGTACCCGCTACCGAGGAGTCACCCGCGTTCTTGCAGACCTCGACGTAGCCGAGCGCCTGGTTGGTGAACGTGGCCGAATTGAGGCTCGTTCCGACTGTCACCTTGGCAGTGGTGTTCGTGCTGCCGGCATCGGCGATCGCAGGAATGACCTGGACGCCGCTCACGGCCACGTTGGGCACCGACTGCTCGGTGATCGTCGCCACCGAACCGACCGGCAGCGGGGTGTAGTCGGGCGAGCACGCAGTCTCCCCAGGAGCCGACGCAACGACGCTCACGACCTGCGTCCCCGCAGCATCGCTCACGTTGAAGTTGAACGTGGTGCCGGTGAGGGCGCCACTCGTCGCGGTGAGCGTCTTGCAGACCTTCACGTAGCCGGTCTGGACGTCGTTCACGAAGACTGCCGTCGTCGTGGAGTTGGCGGACACCGAGAACGTGCCGGTGCCGTTGGCCACATTGACGCCGAGCAGGTTGTTCGGGTTGAGTGCCGAGATCGAGCTCACGTAGTCAGGCGAGCTGAAGGTCTCGGCCACGCCGTACTGGCCGGGCGGAAGCGAAAGGTCGCCGCTGCACTGGCCTGCGAGCACATGCTCGACCCCGACCACTGCACCACCGGCATCCGTGATCGTGAAGGTCCACGGACCGGCTCCGACGTAGCTGTCACCTGCGTTCTTGCAGACCTCGAGGTAGCCGGGAGGCTGATTGACAACCGGAACGTTGGTGTAGATGACCTCGGTCACGCTCGCGCCGACCGTCGCAGTCACCGTACCGGCGCTCAGGTTGACGTTGCTCGCCGTCCCGCCGATGACGTCGATGCTGCTCGCCTGGACACCCGGCGTCGCCAGCTCGGCCACGTTGACCTTGGTGCCGACCTGGTACTGGGTCACGTCGGTGCAGTTCAACGGGTTGGTAGACCCGGCGACGACACTCATCGGACCGACCGTCGTGCCACCGGCCGTCTCGGTGAAGCTAAAGGACTGGCCGAGGATCGCCGGATCGCCCGCGATCTTGCAGACCTTGAGCACACTGGTGTTCGGCTCGTTCACGAACCGCGTGATGACGTTCCCGTTGATCGGGACGGTGACGGTCGCGGTACGAGTCGCGACATCCTTCGTCCCGACGGAGTTCGAGGGGAACAGCTGGATCCGCTGGAGCACCGTGGCGCCGCTGGTGTCAGCCAGCTCTTGGACCGTGTGGGTTCCGGGTTCCACGGACACACCTCTGCAGGTCCCGACGGTCACCCAAACCGGGGTCGTAGAGCCGTCCACCGAGAACGGGAAGGACCCGCTCACGGCACCGGCCTTACAGATCTCGATTCGTGTGCCGGTCACACTCGCGCCGGCAGCCTGGACGCCGACGGTCGTCAACCCCGCCAAGAGCGCGACCGCGACGACCCCCGCCAGCAGCGAACGCCGACCCCTCTTCGTTGCGGCCCCAGGCCGCTCCGCTTGTGACATTGATGCCTTCTCCTTCGGTTCATCGGTAGGACAATCAAAGCGCCAGAGGGCGCCAGCAACACACACTGTCGGCTTGCCGGGGCACCGTCATCGTCCGATCCGAACGAAGATCCGCCGGATCTTTGTTCGGATCGCCCAGCGCCTCGACGATCTCCACCTGACTTCCGGGTTCTTCCTGTCTCCAAGGGCCGCGTCCGTCCGCGTCGCTGCAAGTAGACACCGCTCACAGTGGCAAAGACCGCCGCACAGAGTGGCGAAACGGCCATCTCGCTGGACAGTCGGAGCGCCGACGATTACGAAATGAGCGGGCGGGGGCGGACGGGGTGGATCAGGCATTGTCGGGCAGGTGTCTGTCGGTGGGTCTGGTCCCAGGGCGATCAAGGCGGCGGCATGGCAACGGTACGGAGCGTCAAGGGGATCGGCCCGGCCAAGGCCTCTCAAGAGGTCCGGGTGCCCCCGTCCCCCGAGGAGGTCCTGCCCAAACCGGAGACCGTGCAACAGAACGACCGCGTACCCACCTTCCATGCGGCCAGCACGCGGGGCGGACAGTTCCCGCAGAATCTCGACCAACTGTTCCGGACGAGCGCCGGGGCAACAGCCGTCGCCGATCTCAAGGGCGTGCTCCTCGCGTTCAACTCGCCGTGTGCCCACCTCTTCGGGTACCAGCCTGACGAGCTGGTCGGACACAACCTCATCACCTTGTTCGGTTCGGACCTGAGCAGCTTCCTCGACGAGGCGCAGCGCGAGGAGCAGGGGACCTGGTACGCGCTCGGGCATCCGCTTCACTTCGTGCTCGCCGGCGTCAAGCGCAACGGCGACCGCTTCTCCGTCTACTTGACCCTCACGCCCCTCTCGGGCCCTCTTTCCGGACTGGTGCTGGCGGCGATGCGGGAGAGGGCAGGTCGTGCGCAAGCGAATGACACGACCTCGAACGGCGTGCTCGACACCAGCTGGAACGGCGTGCTCGACACGACCTCGAACGGCGTGCTCGACACGACCTCGAACGGCGTTCTCGACACGACCTCGAACCGCGTGCTCGCCAAGGAAATGACCACCTTCCAGCGGGAGCTCCTCGTCCAGGTTGTCCGGGGTCGCGGTCCATCGGGGATCGCGGAAGCGCTGCATCACCGGACCGGCCGGAAGGTGACCATCCACGACGCACTAGCGGAGCTCATCGCGAGTGCGGGCACGGGCTCCGCGGACCTCGAGCTGAACGAGCCGGCTTTCCTCAGCCAGCTCAGTCCGCTCCACGCCGTCTGCCAGCGCCGCGGCGGAGTCTGGGCGGCCGCCTCCGCCCCCGATCAGGCGGTCCTAGGTTGGATCTGTCTCTACGACCCGTGTGGTGACCTCCCCGAGGAGGGTCTCTTGGCGCTCGAGCTCGCCACCTCGATCCTGACCTCGGAGCTCCTCCGAATGAGCGACGCCCAACCGGCGAGCTGGACGACCGCAGAGCTCGCCGAGGCGCTGCTCGAGAGCGGCGACATCGACCAGATCGCTTCGCAGGCACAACTCATCGGCTACGCCGTCGACCGATCCCATCGGGCGGTCGCCGTCGAGGTGCCGTGCGACCACGTCGACCGCATCGACCTGGCCGAACAGGCACTTCGCGGCCTCGGCGTCAAGTCTCCGGTGGTAACGGCCCGATCGAAGCGCATTGTGATCCTGGCAGTGGAGGACCTCGACTGGGAGGAGCTCGCAGCCGCACTCGGCTCGGCCTTCGGCACACGGGTGAGGGTCGGGGTCGGCAAGCGGCGCGAGGTCGGAGAGCTGGCACGGTCCTTCGAGGAAGCGCGCTTTGCCCTCGAGTTCGGCGCGGTCATGGCCTTCGACACGACGGTGACCACCTTCGACAACCTCGGCATCTGGCGGATGCTCGTCGACGACGGCAATCCGCGGAAGCTGCAAGAACTGATCGATGACTGGATCGGAGAGCTCATCGCGCACGACCTTGTCCACAGCAGCGAACTGGTCAAGACGCTCTCGGTCTACCTCGACAAGTCGTGCGGAGCAGAAGCAGCGTCATCCGATCTGTACATCCACCGCAACACCCTCCGGTACCGTCTCGCCAAGATCGCCCAGGTCACCGGTCGAGACCTCAGCGACGCCGAAGTCCGTTTCCAGCTCCAGATCGCCTGCCGAGCCTGGACGGTCCTTCAAGCTCTCAACGTGGCCTAGAGGGCTCGCGAGTCGAGCCCTCTACACGGCATTGAGGGTCCGCTCGGATCGAGACCCCTCGGGCCCGACTCGAGCCGGGCGGGTCCGGCACCGGTTCCCCTCCGGTGACGCTCGCACGGCGGGCCCGGGTGGCTCACGGCTCGACCGCAAGGGTCAGGCTGAACGCTTGGGGCGGCTGAGCCGGGTTCTTTGGCCTCGCGAAGACGGCAAGGGTCCCTGTCGTCGGACCCGGCACGGTGAAGGGGATCGCCTGGGAGAACGTCCCTCCGACCACTGCCGTGTTCGTGACGCCCGCGAGTTGGCGACCCGTCGAATCGGTCAGCTGGATCTCGTAGGTGCCGCTGAACGACGTCACCCCCGACAGCTGCAGGCTGCCGGCCACCGTGTCGCCGACGGCCGGGCTCTCGAGGAGCACGGCCGGCAACGCTCCTGTGACCTGGTCCCGGCCGACCGGGTTGGTGAGGTTGATCCCCGCGAACTCGGTCAGCGGTACCGTCCCGATGCGGATCGAGACCCGGTCGACGTTCGGGTAGCCAGTGAGGGTGTAGACGATCTGCCCGAGCCGGGCCGCCTCCACTGGGGGTGAGTCGGGCGAGACGAACGCCGGGCTCAGGGTGATCGTGGCCACGCCACCTCGTATTTCCAGCCCGCGCAGCGCGGTACCGCTCGGAATGTCGGTCCCGAAGCCCTGGACGGCCTCGGTCGGGCTCGGTCCGGCGAGCAGCGCCTGGACGCCCTCGGACCGTGGGTTGGGTGCGGCATTGACAGCCCGGTGCGCCACACCGAGAGAGGCGCCGCGGATGAAGAAGAGGGAGATGGTCGTCTGCGCGGGCCGGGTGGTGGTCGTCGCCGGAAGCGACGTTGTGGATCGCCGCGCGGTAGCGGTCGTCGTCGTCGACGTCGCATGCAGGGAACATCCCGATCCGATGAGGGTGACCAACCCGAGCACGGCGGCCGAAAGCGGCCGGCCGCGGACGAGCCCGGCCTCACGATCGGTCCGCCGGACGTGAGCCCCGCTACCGGACCATCGGCGCCCTGCGGGACTGCCACCCGCGCTGCGTGCGGCCGTCGGGGTCGCAGAGTCCGTCAAGGGGATCGAGCACATGAGTGACCGGTCGCGACGCGTGATCACGTACGCAGGAAGTAGAAGCGCGCGACGATGAGCGCGCCGAGGAGGACGGCCAGGACGCCGACCGATACGGCCAGCCACCGACGGATCGGCACGAACCGGCTGGTGCCGTCCGCGACGGAGGCCAGGAACTCGTGCACGACGATCAGCGTAAGCACGCTCGCGACCAGGGCGATCGCAAGTGCCGTATTGGCCACGAACGCTTTCATCGGACGTGCTTCCGTCGTGTCTCGCGGGCGGCTGCGACCGCACTCGCTGCCCCCGCGGCGGCGAGCAGGACGCCGGCACTGCCGAGCGGGTGCCACCAGCCGATCGCGACGAACCACAACCCGTAGAGAAAGAGAAGCGCCACACCGGTGGCGAGGGCCACCGTCGCGGCGAACGCCGGGTCCTCGAGATCCAGCCAGCAGGTTGCCGCCCAACCGGGGCCGAGCACCAGCGCCGCGAGAACCACAGCGGCGCGCGCCGGAACCTGGACGTCAGCAAGGACGAAGACAGCTGCAGCGGCGCAGAGTGATGCAACGGCGATGTCGACCGCGACCCGGGTGTTCCGCTGAGCCCTCCTCACGGGAGGCCTCGAAGGGCGTGCCCTGAAGTCGCTGTCGTCGTGGTCGTCGTGGTCGTCGTGGCGGAGGTCGTCGTCGTGCTGGTCGGGGTCGTGGTCGTGCTGGTCCGGGTGGTGGTCGTGCTGGTCGGGGTCGTCGTGGCGACGTGCTTCGGCGGCCGCGTCGCGACCGGTGCCTTCGGCTTGGAGCGCACTGTCGGCTTCTGCTTCGGAATCAGCGTCGGCTTCTGCCGGGGTGACGGCTTGGGACGGGTCGTGGTCGCCGTTGGGGGCGTCGTCGGGGACTTTCTTCGTGCGGCGTGCGAAGGAGGAGCGTGCTTCGGAGGTCGCGACTTCTCGATGCGCAGGACGATCGAACTCGCATTCGAGTACACGACGTGGACGTCACCCGTCTTCTCGAGCTCATCGACAAAGGCTTTCATCCATCCGGGGCGATATCCAAGGTAGTCCGTACCGTATCGCTCCTCACTGCCCGTCAAGAGCACATAGGTGGGGCGCCGGGTGACAGGAAGGTGCTGCGCGAGGTCCGAGAGCCCGAGCGAAACCAGACCACCCAACAAGACCACCGAGTAGTCCCCGACGTGCGAGTAGTACAGCGGCTCGTCGCGATTCGCGACGTAGACGACCGAGCCACTCGGCACATGGTTGTGGACCCATGTGGCGGCAGCGAGGTCATCGGGCGAGATCGCCTCGAATCCTTCGTTGCCGTACCGGTTCAGAGGGAAGAGCAACAGCAGCGTCGCGGCAGCGGTGAGAAGGACCGCAAGGGAGGCGGGTCGCAACGGCTTGTAGTCGATCAACCCCGCGATGAGAACCGATGCCGGCGCAAGGCTGAAGAGGAGGACCCGCAGCACGACCTCCCCGCGGTAGCTGACCGCGCCCGCAACCGCCACGGGCGCGACGGCCACGACGACCATCGTCCACATCGTTCGTCCTCGGCGCCACAACGTCCAGAACCCCGCCCCGGCCGCGAGCCATGTGACTCCGGCCGCAGCGATGCGTGCCCAGTCGACGACCGCCCGCCCCGGTGCCACCGCCGTCAGGCGAGCGCCGACGGACGAATTTGAGTGTGGAAGCGACCTGCCCCGCGGCACCGAACACCTTGGCAAGGTGATTCGACCAATAGGTGTGGCCTTGCCAGGAGAGCCACGCCCAGACCAGGACAGCCATGAGCACCCACAGCATCCGCAGGCCAGTGCGCCCGGTGAGCATCAGCCCGAAGAAGACCAGACAGAGCGCGGCCGGGGTGATCTGGTGGGAGACGGCCGATGCCCCGAGCAGGACCAACAGCACGACGAACATCGCGATACGGCGGGCTGTCGAGCTTGTGTCCGGTTGCTCGGCGGGGGTGGCGCCGAAAGGAAGGCGGAACGCCCGGAGCGTGACACGTCTCGCTCGCGTCCAAAGCGTGGACCTCGCCAGTGCGCCCAGCAATCGTGGCGGAAATCCACCGGTGGAGAACACCCGGATCACGATGGCGACCGCGGCGAGGAACAGCAGGAGGTTGAGGCCCTGCGGCGAGAAGTAGTCCTGGTCGATCCAGTCGCTCGCCAAAAAGATGGCGAGCACGCGCCCACCTCGCCCGCGGGGTCCGAAGGCAGCTGTTGGCGATCGCCTTCAGCGGGATGAGGTAGGCCAGGTTGAGAACCAGTGGGCACCAGCGTAGGAACCACAGCGTCGACACCCCCATCGCCCGGGCGGCCATTCCGGCTGCAGCGAACATCGCCGGCCATGACATGCGCACATCGACCCGGGGGAGCGTGTGTCCCGTCCGAGCGATGTAGTCACTGAATCCGGCGATGTAGTAGGCCGTCGAGAACCGAGGGACGGGCTCAGCCGCGGGCAGCGTGCCGTGGAGCACGATCGCGAGCGCCACCAGCCCCGTCACCATGCCGGTGAGGCGCGGCGAATCGTGGCGGAGTTCGCTGAATAGCGCCGCCGCCGCCAGCACGAGCGCCGTCCACCACAGAGGTGAGAGCTGGGTGATCAGTCCCAGCACCCCTGCGCGATAGGGATGGATCGAGCCGAGGGACAGCTTCCAGCAGAGGACGGATCCTGCGGCGAGAACGAAAGGAAGGACCGCCGTCGATCCGTGTGCGCGACCGTCCGCAACCGAGTGTCTCCGCACTCGGCCGGGGTCCGCCGGTGGATGCGCCCCCTCGCCATCCATCACCCGTTGGTCGGTCGGGATGTCGGTTGCGCCCAGCGTGTCCAATCGCGCCACTCTTCTCGCCGTCAGCTGACCCGGGTGGCTCCCGAACATGGAGGTCCCCTGCCCGCGGCAGATAGTAGTGGAGGCCTTCCGTTGGCCATCGACGCGGGCGTCCCGCTGTCGACCGAATCACGGACCGGCGCGTGCTCGCTCGTGACGATCCGGGTCGCGCCCTTCGGAACACGCCGAGCCGGTCACGGGCGCGCTCGGCACCGCAGCAGAGCGCGTCTGCTAGCATGCTCGCGGCAGGCGCGCGCCAGGCCCGTTGACGCGGCAAAAGGGGGCAGGAGCATGGCTGGTCGGTGCACCGTGCAGACCCCAGTGCGGGATCATCCGCTCGAGTCGCTGATCCGATGAGTGCGGTGACAGACCTTGACAGGCTACGGGCGGCGGAACAGCCGGTTCGTGAGATGGTCACCGCCTATCCGGGTGACCGGAAGCGCAAGGTCCTGCGCACGATCGCCGTTCTTGTGGTCGTCATCTGCTTCGGGCTGTGCGCCGTGCTCTTCGTGGCGCTGAACAAGAAGGCCGATCGCCTCGAGCGGAAGGTCACCCAACAGTCGGCGCAGATCGCCAGCCTCCACCATCAACTCGACACCGTGAACGCGAACCTGGGAGCGGCCGTCGCCTGCCTGCAAACGATCGGAGCCCTGCAAGGACTCTGCACCCAGCTGGTGAAGTAGGCCCGCTGCAGTCAGGCGATCACTGCGCCGGTCGGGGCTCAGGTCCGCCCGGGACCGAGACGCCTGCGCTGACCGATGGTCCATTCGACGGTGCCCACCGCATAGCCCAGCCCGGCCAGCGCGAGCCCGACGCAGAGCGCGCCGAACCGAACCAGGGCACTCAGGTCTCCTCCGCGCAGCTCGCGCACGGCATACCGCACACCGTCTGTCACGGCCCTCCGGCGAACTGGCGCTCCGCGACGAGGTTCCTCGCTCCACCCATCTGACGGAACGCCCCCACCTTCCCCCGGTTGACCCAGAAGCACCGTCGCCAGAAGTAGCTCCACGTCAGTCGGTTCGCGTGCACGTAGTGATGCACCGTCGCGGAGGGAGCGAAGAGGATCTTGCTCTCCGGGGAGCGATGGAGAAGGCGGTGGCACATGTCCATGTCGTCGTGATCGTCCGAATGGAAGTAACCGATCGCCACGAGGTCGAGCCGCCTGACGGCCATCGCAGCGCCGATCACGTGGCGGATTGGGGCGACCTCGTCCGGAAGCCCTCGGTAGACGCAACTGAACACCCAGTCACACTCGAACGGAAACCAGGCGGGACGCGGTCTCGAGAAGACTGGCAAGGGCCGACCGCCAACGGCGATCACGCTCCGATCGTCGAACGGCTCCACCATTCGCTCCAACCAATCGCGATCGGCACATGCGTCATCGTCCAAAAACGCGATGATGCTGCCGACGGCGAGTTCCGCCGCGGTCGATCGTGCCGAGCCCAGGCGACCGTCGTACCTGTTCTCGACCACATGGATGGGCGGCCGTCCTGGCCTGTCGGCCCACTGCTCCCTGCACCTGCGCAGCAAGTCGGCGTTGTGATCGATCGACAGGAACACCTCCCGAGGGAGCACCGTCTGGTCCATGATCGAATCGATGCATCCGCACAGAAGGTCCCAACGCTCGTCGGTATAGGAGCAGACGATCACCGACACGTCGACGCATTTGTCGTCGGGGAACTCGGAGGAGCCCCCACCCGATCCCATGCCGTCCGCACACTCACCCGCCCCCACTGCCATACGAGCAGGCTAGCAAAGTCACCCATTGTGACCTGCGGTGCTGGGGATTTTCCGGAGGTTCTCGTTGGTAAGATCGTCCGTCTAGCAGACGAAACGCACCGACCTACTTTGCCTTGGCCATGATCGATCATCCAGAGAACAGCTCCACCGAATCAGCGGGAGCAGCCATCGCGAGACCGTTGATCGTCCTCGGGGCGCCCCGCTCCGGGACGACGATGATCTTCCAAGCGCTGTCCACACACCCCGCGCTTTGGAGCCTTTACCGCGAGAGCAAGCCCTTCTACGACGCGTACTTCCCGATAGAGATGACGCCCGGTGCCTCGGCTCTCGTCGAGGGTTCCGACGTCGACGAGCAGACGGTCGGCTCGCTTCGACAATGCTTCTACGACGACGTGGGCAACATGGAGGCGTCGCTGCGGCTCTTCGCGCGTGGTATGCCCCTCGTCGCGCGGATCCCGGGCTGCTCGGGTGCTAGCCGGCCTCGGGCGAGGCCGCAAGGTACCCCCGATCAGGATCGTCGAGAAGACGCCCGACAATTGCTTCCGGATCCAGCTGCTTCGGCGGGTCTTCCCCGACGCGCTCTTCGTATACGTCGTGCGGGAGCCGCGGGGTTCCATCGCATCGATCTGCCGGGGCTGGCTCGAAGAGTCGAGATTCCAGCGGTACCTCCTGCCGAGCAGCTACACGATCGCAGGGTACGAGGGAACCCACTGGTGCTTCGGCTTGGCGCCGGGGTGGGAGCAGCTCGACGGCGCGTCGCTCATGGAGATCTGCGCCTTCCAGTGGCGTCGCTACAACGAGTACTGCTTCCGCGACCTGCCGTTCGCATCTGGCCAGGTGTTCGAGATCCGTTACGAGGAAGCGGTCCGAGAGCCCGGAACCGTCCTCGAGGAGCTGGCGCGATGGGCGGGACTGGATCCCGAGCCCCTGCGACGCTTCGAGAACAAGCTGCCCGTCGTCAATACGTGGTCCAAGCCCCGACAGGACAAATGGCGAACGATGGAGCGAGAGATCACCGCGATCCTTCCCTCGGTCTCGACCGAGGCGGAGCGGCTCGGCTACCCGGTCGGTTGAGCAGTGCCTCCGATCGGTCTCGCTCGTCCGGTGTCGCCGAGGAGGTGAGCGGATCGTCCGGGGGTTCCGGCGGGTCCGGGGCGAAGGGCGCGAAGGGCGCGAAGGGCGCGAAGGTGCTCTACATCGGCGGCGAAGGTCGGTCGGGGTCGACGATCCTCGAGCGCCTGCTGGCGGCCCAACCCGGCACGCCGCGCCGTCGGCGAGGTCAAGAACCTCTTCGAGCGAGCGATCGGAGGCGACGAGCTCTGCGGATGCGGCGTCCGGGCCCGCGACTGCGCCTTCTGGTCAGAAGTCGGCAATCGGCTCGTCGGTGGATGGAGCACACGTGCGGCAGGGGAGCTGGTCGAGTTCTTCACGCGACTGAACCAGCGTCAGAACCTGCCGATCATCCTGACCGGGCGTGGATCCATGGTGGCCGAAGCCCGGGCGGTCCTGTCCGACCTCTACCTGATCATGAGCGAGCTGTCCGATTCGGGAGTCATCGTCGACTCTTCAAAACATCCCTCATGGGCATACCTGCTTGCTGGGATCGACTCGATCGACCTCCGGCTGGTGCACCTGGTCCGTCACCCCTCGGCGGTCGTTTTCTCCTGGAGCACGCCGGTGGCCCGACCCCAGGCGGTGAGCGGCACGGGGGACCGCATTATGCCCGCCCACTCCACCACCGAAGTCTCGCTGCGCTGGGACGTCACCAACCTCCTCCTCGCGAGGCTGCGGCGCCGCCGGATCCCGCACCTGCTCCTCCGCTACGAGGACTACGTGGTCGACCTCGACCGCACGATCCGAGACTGCCTCGATCTCGTGGACCTCGGTTGCGTACGAACCCCGTCGCACGGGATGGGGACCGACCACGGCGTCGCCGGGAACCCGTCGCGGTTCGCAGACGAGGACCAGCCCATCGTTGTGGATGATCGCTGGATCGCATCGATGAGCCGGCCTCGCCACTTTCTCGTCTCCGGCCTCACCTGGCCGGTCCGCAAGCGCTACGGCTACCGCTACCGGCGCGAGGATCCGGTGGGCCAGCTCCGGCGCGCTCCGCTCGGCTGAGCTCACCCGCTGGGACGCCGGTACTGTCCCACCACCTGGAGACCCCGCAGAACGGTGATCCCCCAACCGGCACAGATCGCGAGCCCGGCCAGACGCGCCGCGGTCCAGAGCCCACCTACCGGCACGAACCGTGAACAGAGCACCGCCGCGATGGCGACGACGAGGCGGGCGACCAGCCGATTGGGCGGAGGGGGCAGCGAGAGGACCAGCCGGCTGACCGCGGCCATTCCGACCGCGAGGAGCGCGTAGGCGAGCAGCGTGGCCAACGCGGAGCCGTTGATCCCGAGCCGCGGCACGAGTACGAGGTTGACCGCCACGTTCACGACTGCGGCGGTCACCGTGATGCCGGCGACACTGGCGGAGCGACCCTCGGACAGCAGCAGGCGCGAATGGACGAGCGCGGCGCTGACGAAGAACGTGGATGCGTCCACCAGCACCACGACGGGCAGCAACGAATCGGTCCGGAACTCCGACGGTGCCCAGATCGGGAGCAAGACCGGACCGCCAAGAGCAATTGCCAAGGTCACCGGCGCCAACAGCAGGTAGAGGCCGTCGCGGCTTCGCGCGAGGACATCCACCCGCGTCGAGGGGTCGGTGATCGAGAAGATCCGCGGCAACCAGGCGAGGTTGAGAAAGGTGAGCATGCTGATTCCGATCGCGCTCAAGGTATAGGCGACCTGATAGCGCCCCGTCTGCCCGGGCCCGAGGTCGCGAAGGATCACGATCCGATCAGCAGCGGACATGGTGAAGGTGGCGAGCTGCACGGGGACGATGGGAAGCGAGAAGCGAAGGGTGGTCCGGGTGGTCCGGGCGTCAAGGATGCCACCCCAGTGTGGAGAAACGGTCGCCATTCCCAACGTCACGGCGACCGCTTGGACGACCACGGTGCACCAGAGGACGTCCGTCGCCAATCCCTGGCCCACGAACGCGACGATCGCGCCGACACCGACGCCCACGATCGACTGCAGCAAGCAGATGGTGGCGAAGACGGCGAGCCGTTCGTTGCACCGGAGGATGGCGAGCCAGATCCAGGTCAAGGCGAAGAGCCCGGACCAGACCACCGTCAAACGCGTCGAGAGCGGGAACGGCCCGAATCCGAGCCTCGGGCTCCAGAGCGGCCCGGTCGCGTAGACGATCGCGGTGACGCCCGCCACGGCGAGGACCGCGGTCGCGAGCAGGTTGCGGCTCCTGCGGTCGCCGTCGGGCTGGCTGAAGATCCGCTGCACACCGACATTGAGCCCGAGATTGGCGGTGTAGTAGAGGACATAGAGGAGCGCCAGGTCCCCCGCGAAGATCCCATACTGGTGGAGTCCGAGGACCCTGGTGATGATCGGGGTCACGATGACCCCGGAGAGCAACTGCAGCGACGATGCGACCATGTAGAGCCCGTCGCGACCGAACATCACGCTCACGGGGTCGCTGGTGCCGGCAGCAGGCGGACATGGCTCCTGCGGTCTCGCTGCCTCCTCGTCGGTCATGGCCGACGCCGTCCCGTCATCGGGACCCTGTTCGATCCGCGAACACCTCGGAAACCACCTGCATGGCCGCCAACGGTGTCACGGACACGCGAATCCGTCGAACCGGTACCGGTCCGGCCAGCCCGTCCCCGACATTCGCGCGCTCGGATGGATTCGAACGCCAAGCTTTCTGCTACGTAGGCATCGACCGGCCGATTTCTCGTAGAAACCGAGTCTCTCATCCTTGCCCATTATGCCGGTCTACCTGGGATGATGCCGGATCATGCTCGAACTGTTCTGAACCCGGTTCGTACCACTCTTTTCCCTCTTTTCCGAACGTTTGGTTCTCGAGTTCCCACCACGTCGGCCGTGGACGGCGTGACGGACCCCTCCCAAGGGTCAAGCCCACCCCGCTCGGTCGAGCACCGCGATCGGGGCCGGACGTCGCCGATCTCGCTCGCGCACCACGTGCAGACGGTCGGTGAACTCGGTTGTCCGGTGGGAGGCCGCGGCGCGAGCGGCCCGCTTCACGATCCGCCGACGCCCGCGAACATGCCACTCAGCTGGCGGCGGCCGGCGGCTCGACCTCTTCGAGCGTCGCGCGGAGTCTGATCTCTTCGACCTCGAATGTCATAGTGCCCTCGACCCGGATGCTGTACGGCCCTGCACGATCACCCTTCAGCTTCTCGAGCCTGTTGCCCGGTGGGTCGGCAAGGCCACCGATTCTTTCGGCGGCGCTCAGAGAGGTTCGCTTTCGCCAGACGATTCTTTGCACGTCGGGTCCGAAGCTCCGCACAGCCGGTCGCTGCAAGACCCTCTTGGTGTCGCCATCCTTGAAGGAGGCATCGCTGAGCACGGCAACGCTGCTCCGGCCGAAGGAGCCTGGGCAGCTAGCCCGCGAACGCTGGCAGCCAAGGGGCCGTTGACGCCAAAAGCTCGTCGGTCATGGCGACGAGGTGCTCGTAGGGCAGTTGTCTGGCCACCTGATCGGTGAGCATGGCCTCGATCACGCGAGTGCGGTCTCCGGTCAGAGCGGCCTCGACGGTGAGCTCCTGAGAGACCGTGACCTCGCGCAGGTACTCGCCGAGCACCGATCCGACGGTGGCCTCGTCTCGCGGAGCAATCCCGAGGTCACTGGTCGTGCCGATGCACTCCACAACGACGTCCTCGGGCAGGTTGGTGACCTGCCCACGATTCGGCAGATTCATCGGAATATGACGCTCGGTGCCGGTCATCACGCCTTCGATCACCTCCGCCACGAGCTCTCCCGAAGGCCACGGCGAGATTTCGTCGCTGCCGAGCAACTCGGCCACTCCCCATTCGTCGGCCAACTTGTCCTCCCGGTGGCCCGCAAGGCCGTAGTGATGCACGCCCCAGTCCCTGCCGAAGTCGGAGGCAGCGGTCACGAAGCCGGGGAAGAACTCGGCGACGTGGGTGTCCGAGGCGCCGGGCAAGACCCCGAAGCGCCGAAAGAGCTCGCATTTCAGACGGATGTTCGCCAGGACGTCGGCCTTCGTCCATGCCTCCCCGTCAGACACCTTCTTCCAGTGCATCCCTTCGGGCGGCTCCATCCAGATCGGCTCGTCACGGTGCGCGTCTGGGTCGTCGAGGAGCGATCGAAGCATGGCGAACCCGTCGACGTTCGCAATCCGGAGCTCGGTCACCAGCGGGAGATGGTTCACGCCGGCAGACACCGGGTCCACCTTGTGCATCGGGACATCGAACAGCAGGCTCATCGTGAACTTGAGGCCCACCAGTTCGTTGCACAACCCGACGACCTCGATCTGCGAGGTGCGACCCACCGCGCGGCAAAGGGCGGTCAACGGATTGCTCACGTTCACCAGAAGGGCCTCGGGGCAGTGACGCTCCATCGCCCGCGCCACTTCGACGACGACCGGCACGCTGCGCAGGGCGCGTGAGATGCCGCCGGGTCCGACGCTGTCGCCCACGGGTTGGCGTATGCCGTAACGGGCGGGGATCTCGAGATCGTGGCGCATGCTCGCGAATCCGCCAACCGACAGCGCGATGATCACGACCTCGGCGCCATCCAACGAGCTCGAGAGGTCCGTCGTCGCGCGGGCCGTCATCCCTATGCCACGGCACTTCGCAATGTGACTGGCCACTTCCTCCATGAGCGGCAGCGAATCCGCGTCGATGTCCATCAACGTCAGCTCGACATCCTGGAGAGCCTCCGTATTGGCGAAGTCGACGAGGAGACTCGGCGTCCAGTGTGTGCTACCGCCGCCCACGATGGTGATCCGAGGCGTGCCCACGCAGGAACGGTAGTGCCGTCATGTCGCGCCCGCCCGGACGAATTCGAGTCGGAGTTCCAGCGCACGCTCGATGCCGGGGACGCTCGCTTCTTCGATGCAACCCACGCACGCTGAGAGGGGGATCCAAAGCCAATTACCTTCTGATCCGTACCAGCCGGGGTGTCTTGCGGGTACGGTCCCGTCACGTCCTACCAGGTCAACGGCACAGTGGCGATCCACCGCGTCCGCTGAAATTGGCCCTCTCCGCCTCAATTGAGGGCCATTTCGAGGGCCAAAGTGGCAAGCCCCATGCCAATTGTGCAACCCGTGTTGCGGGCTAGCACTTTGGTTCCGCGACGAACGCAACACAAGCGCCCCTCCGTTACGTGTATTTCGAGCAGAGGCAGCCGACATCAACGATTCATGACAGAACGACGAGACAGCCGGGCGGTTCACGAACCACTTTTGCGATGAGGCACCCGACGGGATGGCACTGACGATCGCGTGTCTCCAGTCGGGCTGGCGAGGCGTCGCTCAAGATCAGTGAACTGCCGAATCAGCTCGGGAGCCTCGAAGGCCCGATTCCGTCGTCCGACGTTGACCTGCTTCAGAATGTCTGCTTCGACCAACCGGGCGATACCCAAATTCGTCGCCTGGAATGATCGGCCGATAACCCGTGCGGCTCCGTTGACCGTCATGATCGGTGCACCAGGTAGCGCATTGACCAACCTGTCGGCCGCTGATCCGGCTCGGACTCGGCCAAGCCGGCGTCGCCACTGCACCTGGAGGGCCAGCACCTCGTCTTCAAACGTCTCGGCGTCCCCGATCGCCCTCCGGCAGGCGCTGGCGAAAAGCCCCACCCATCGATTCAAGCCCCCGAGTGCCTTCTTCGACGTGGGACCGCCGACGTAACGCGTCGCGGTGAGACCTGCGATGTAATCCTCCGACCACGTAGCAAGGACCAACGAGATCGGCGGGAGGGCTCGCACCCCGAGTCCACGACGCCGGAGGACGAGATGAATGAGGGCACGACCAATGCGTCCGTTTCCGTCCACGAACGGATGGATGGTCTCGAATTGTGCGTGGGCGAGAGCCGCCTGGGTGACCGCCGGAAGCGAATCGTCATTGCAGAACACGCAGAGATCGTCGAGGAGATTTCGCACTTCCTCGGGCGGCGGCGGTACGAACACGGCGGAGCAGGGGTTGTAGCTGCTGCCGCCGATCCAGTTCTGATGCTCCCGGATCAGGCCGGCCATCTCCTCGAGGCGGGTCCCAGCGAGGAGTCGGCGGTGCGCCTCGAGGAGCACGTCCAGGGTGATGTCGTCTCCCTGGTCCACGCATTTCAGGGCCCACGACATCGCATGGATGTTGCCGAGGACTTCGACAGCAGTGACGTCGTTCGCATCGTCGCCGAGCTCCTGGGCGGCTTCGGCTCGCAGCAGGCGCCGTCCGCCCACCTCGAGGCCTTCGATCTTCGACGAGGCGACCGACTCGGCCCGGAGGAGGAGCCGGGCCAGCGCCTCTGTATCGGCCAGAGTCGTGGCCTGCGTATCGAACCGAGCGATGGCCGTCTCGGCATCGGCGACGTCTGCGGCGACCTCGCCCTCCAGGACGACAGCACGGCCAGCCAGAGGATCGGGGACGTAGGCCTCGTAGTCGCACGAGAGACGGTCACGACCGGGCAGCCCGGAGCCCAACTCGCTGCGCCAGCGGCGCTTCAGAACCTTGGACATGAGTTCGCCTTATTCAAGGTTGATACTCTACCTTGAATAGTCCTGGAGCGTGTTCATGCCTTGCCCGCTCGGCTGGCTGCCGGGCACGGCGGAACCCGCCTCCGGCTTCACCAAGCTGACCCGGCTGACATCCAGCGTTCGCCGGAACTCGCCGCCCCCCTGTACTCCACCGCCCGCGTGTGGATCGGGAGATCCGCCGGCATGGCGGCTCACCAGCGTCCCGACCGCTCCCGTCCCAGGCTGTTCTCTTGTTCCTGACCACATCAGTGACCGTCGGCGCCACCACGGCTGCGAAGAGGTGCTCGACGTCCGAGCCGTCTGCTACTAGACCACGTTTGGTATGGACGGAAGCGCCGCGACGACCCGCCGGCAGGCGAGTCAGGTGACAACCTCCGAGGGCTCCCACCGCTGGGAGTTCCGGGCGCGCTTTCGTCGTCATGCGTTCGGATGGCGCTCCCAACCTGCTGTCAAGCGAGTCAGGGAGGCGGTGAACGAGATCAAGGGGGTCTCCCGCCGCGACCAAATCCTCGCGGCAGAGGGCTGCGTGCTTCTTATCGAACGGCTCTCACCGGCGCTAGAGCCGGTGGACGGTTCATCGGGAGCCATGGGCACGGCCGTCAACAACGCGATCGATCAGCTGGTCCCCATCATCTCGGAGGCTGAGGTCGATGCCACGACCCGGGAGGGCTGGCTCGAGCGCCTCTGGGCCGCCCACGAAGCTGACCGCATGCCCTACATCGAGGCCCTTGCCGACTATTGGGGGGAGCTCTGCGGCTCGAAGGAGGTCGCAGCCGAATGGGGCAGCCGGCTCGAGGGCGCCACGCGGATGGCGCTCAGCCCCGATCCCGCTTTGCACGGCTACTTCCACGGCACCACCGCGTGCCTGAGCGCGCTGTACCGAGCGGAGCAGTACCAAGAGATCGTCGACATCCTCGTCGTCGACGCGATTTGGCCATATAAGCGCTGGGCGGTCAGGGCGCTCGCCGCCATGGGCAAGAAGTCCGAGGCGATCCGTTATGCAGAGTCGTGCCGCGGTCCGTGGACGTCCGACCGCGAGGTCGACGCCGAGTGTGAGGAGATCCTGCTCTCGTCAGGTCTGAACGACGAGGCCTATCGCCGGTACGGGTTGCGGGCCACCAGGGCCATGACCTACCTCGCCACGTTCCGGGCGATCGGTAAGCGGTACCCGCACAAGCCGGCCGCCGAGCTCCTGATGGACTTGGTGCGGACGACGCCAGGCCAGGAGTCGAAGTGGTTCGCGGCAGCCAAGGATGCCGGCCTCTACGACGAGGCGCTCGCCCTGGCGGAGAGCGGTCCGTGCGATCCGAGGACACTGGCCCGAGCCGCCCGGGACTTCGCCGTGAACCGGCCGGTCTTCGCCGCCGGTGTGGGGATGGCCGCGATGCGCTGGTTGGTCGAGGGCTATGGGTACGAGATCACAGGTGCCGATGTCCTGGCGGCCTACACCAGCCTGATCGCGGCGGCGACCGAGCTCGGCGCCGCAGACGAGACAAGAGAGAAGGTCAAGGGGCTCCTCGCCATGGAACAACCGCCAGCTTTCGTTTCGCGCGTGCTCGCTCCTGAGTTCGCCGAAGGACGTGGAGCAGTTGATCGGCTCGGGTAGGCGAGGTCCGGAACGCGCGGATGACGATGACATCATCGTCGTCTCCCCTCTCGGATCGGCCCAGGAGTGCGATGCCCTCATGGACATCGTGGTCGCGGCCCGCCAGACCGGGGACCCCGAGGTTGAGATCCGATCCCTTCGAGCATGCCTGGAGCATCCCTGCTCTGCTCACCAGTTCCAGGTCGCCGAGTTATGGGCCGAACTCGGCGACGCCTACCGTCGGATGGGGCGCTTCGACGCAGCCATCGAGGCCCGCGAGCGAGCGATCGAGAATGGGTACCGGTCGGTCCCCCATCCGAGGGCCGAGATCGCCGAGGTGTTGCTCGAGTCCGGCCGACGTCTCGAGGCCGACGCGCTGTTCGCCGAGCTGCGTGCTCAATGCCAAGACGACGTCTGGCTGTACAACTCGGCCGGTTTCTCCTATGCGGACGCTGACGATCATGAAGAGGCACTGTCCTGGCTGGACACTGGCATCGAACTGGCGCTCGCCACCGGCGACCCCGAGGACCTCCTGGACCAGCTCGTGAACCGTCGCCAGGCGTCGACCGAGGCGCTCGGCCGTGAGACGTCCGACGAGCTCTCGAGGAAAGCTGCGGCCTTCGAGCGCCCGCCCGGTTACCGACACGGCATCACCGACTACTACGGCGGGGAGAACGTGGCACCCGTGCGCTGTGGTCACTGCGGATGGGACCCGGCAGAGGAGGAGCCGACCGGAATGGCGCTCGCCGAGGTCGAGGCGCTGTCCGAAGCGGTCCGCCGGTCATGGCCCCGATCGGCGCCAAACACGCCGTCGGGGAGGGGGAAGGTTGGACGCAACCAGCCCTGCCCGTGCGGCTCCGGGCGAAAGTTCAAGCGTTGCCATGGATCGGTTTGAGGGCCGTCGTCCCCCAGTAGCGCTACAAGAGAACGAGGGCGGTTCACGCCTTTGCGTGTTTCCGAGGTGCTATGTTCCTCACGCCCAAGCCAGAAATGGGGCCTTCTGATTTTGCGCCATTTTCGCGACTAATGGGCTCCGTAGGGATCTGCATAGCATCTTTCTGATGGGTTCCCGTTACGTTATACCAAATCATAGTGCTTATATCATTCTATACAGTCCACAGAATTCGTCCCTTTTTGCTCGCATAGAGGGCCATTTGGAGGGCCAAAGAATCTTCTCGCTGCGACGGGCAAACCATAGATCGTTGGTGGTGTCCCGTCTCCTCCCTCTGGCCCCACCGTTCAGAGGCCACATCTCTTGCAGGACCCCGACCGCACCCTCAACTCGCCCTTCTGAACTCGTCGTACCGGATCTTCAGTCGCTCCTGATCTGGCTGGGCAGTCCGGTCCCTGGGAACAAGAAGCTCTGCCCCCTGCATGCTCTGCAGCCCATATGTGAGCATCGGCCCGTCGGACTCCCGGAGGAGTCGTGGCGTCACTTCCACCATCAGGTCTGGCCGAACTCCGAGGAGGTTCACGTCGTAGGCGGCGTGATGGATCTTGCAAAGCGAGAGCCCGTTTGGCACCACCGAATCGCCCTTCGGCTGGCCATCAGGGATGATGTGGGCGGCGTCGAGCAGCTCTGCATGATGTAAGCGACACATGGCGCATCGCTCGTGATACGCCCGGAGGACCCTGGCCCGGAAGACGGGTTGGTGCAGTCTGGCCTGAGTAATCCGCTCGACATACTCACGCTGTGGTGCAGGCAAGGCCGACAGGTCCACGTGGCGCTGACCCTCATCGACGGCCACCGCGAACTCATGGCGGGTGACGTCCTCGTCTACCAGCCACACGGGATATCGCGGTACGTAGACGCCCTTCGCCACCCCGATGAAGTAGGCGAGCGGGAGTTCGTGGATCATCGCCTGGCGCAGCGCCCGGTTGTCGGAATGGTTGGGATCGGCAGGTTTGTTCCGGTCGATCCGGTACTTGTAGTGGAGGACGCCACCCTCCACGTCGTCAACGTAGGGCGAAGGAAGATTCGGCGGCGTGAAGGTCGTGCGAATGGTGAGGGCAGCTTCGAGACCGGCCGGCTTCCAGATTCCCGTCTGCACGATGAGGCGAATTGGTCGCCCCTCGAAGGTGAAACTGTTGATGGCGGCGGATGGAAGAGAGCCGTCCGGGCTGGTGGCGAGCAACCGATCGAGGTGATGGAACATGGCCGTACGGAGCCGGGCGTCGGTCGGATCGGACATCCCTATACCGCCTTGGCCAGTACCAGTTCGCGATCGATGCTCTTCAGGTCGACCTCGTACCGATCGGCAAGCTCGATCGCCCTGGGATAGGCAGCGTTGTAGGCCACGACCAATGACCCGACCCTCCCCGTCAGCAACGGATAGCCAGCATCCACGGCGGCGAGGGACCGGTACTTGATCGCCTGGAGAACGCCCACACAGACATTTCGCTCGCCCTCGATCTCGACTTCGACGACAGTCCGATCGGGACGGTGATTCTCGAACAACACGTCGACCCGGTCACCCGTGGCAAACGGATACTCGACATGGGCTTCTGCTTCCGGGCTGAAGCCGAGATCCATGGGATGGGCCGCCACGTAGTGCTTGAGGAGCTTGTGGGCCGCCGATTCCCCGCCCAGACCGTAGGTCCCGATGTGGCTTCCGTGGGGAAGGGCGTCTCGGAGAGTCTGTATGTTGTCCAGTTCGAAGACCCGACCAGGGCGGTCGTCCACACCGGGAGGTTCGTCCCCCCACCGGAAATAGCCCTCGCGCTCGACGGGGTTGCCCGGGTACATACGTAGGTCCGCCCGCCAGTGTCGATGGTCCCGGTGGTCATGGCCGAGCGGGGCGGCAAAATCGAGGACCCAGTCACGCATCTGGAGGTAGTCGCAGAGGAAGTAGTGATCGGTCAGATACCGGCTCCGCCTCGGAATGGCAAAGACGTACCAGTGGAATCCGCTGCCGTGGATGACCGGTGGATCGAGGCCGCCGGTAAACCAGCCCAGGTCTATGGGTACGAACCAGCCATCGAAATGGTGGATCGCCCGGGCGGGCTTCCCGTCGATGAGGAACTTCCCTCGGTCACCGTCCGGCGATTCCGGTGACACGAGAATTGTCGAACTCGAGGTCGCGAGGTCGGCGAGCATGAGGTCCAGGACCAACTCCTTCGCCTCGCCGACCTTCATCCCGCGCCCTTCTGCCGAGATGTCGATCGTAGCTACCGCATCGGTGTCGGGCATGGTTGTCAGCTCGGGCGCGCCAGCGGTACTCGGAATGGCGCCTCCTCCCGGAGCAGTGATTTTGCGAAGTCGGATTCGCGAGGCCTCACTCCGGAAAGCGCTTACGGATGCACACCCCCAAACTCACCCACCGTTTCGGCTCGAGGCATCAAACGGAAGTCACACACCACCGACCCCGTGACGAGGGCCGGCGGCTCGTGAGCGAAGGAAGGCGAGGAGCATGCGCTCGCCATCCTCGGTGAGGGCGATCGTGTGCGGTGTGAGTTCCCGCCCCGTGCCGTACTCCCACGTCGACTGCTCCTCGTCGGTGGCGTCGAAGATTCGCCACCACCGAAGCGGGCAGTGCACGGCCGAAGCGACATGGTTCATGGTGATCGGATCGCCCTCGGTTGACCAGCCTGCGCGATCAGCAGAGGAGCCACGTCGGCCACGAGCTTTCGCCGCTCGACGCGTCCGTGCAGGAGGCGCAGAGCGACCACCTCGGTCACCGCCCGTGTGAAGTCTTCGCCGTCTTCGGTCTCCGTGGCCACCGCGTCCCACAGGTGCTCCGGAGCTGCAAGCAGTTCGACTGCCCGGCGCGTGGCGTAGAGCCGCCGACCTCGTCGTCGGAGCAAGCCAAGTCGCTTGGCCGCCTCGCGCAACGTCGAGAGCTCGTGGACATCGGCCTCCGAACGAGGCGGCTTCTCCCAGTCCCACCAGCCGAAGCGTTCGACTGCCGCAAGTACGGTCGTCCGAGCGAGGTAGCCGTTCTGGGTCAACTCGGTGCCACCTGCCGGCGCGGCAAGGTCCACGAGCCAGCGCATCGGTTCGACGGCACTGCCGGGGTCGGCAGGGGGTTCGATCGGGTGGAGGAGCCGATTGGCAACCGCGGATCGCCACTCCTGGTGCACCGGGTGGCGGGCGCCATCGATCCAGCTCCCGACCCGCTCGGTGACGACCAGCCCGGCCAGCGTCTGCCCCGGCGGGAGCTCGAGCGGGCGGCCCAGTTCGGTTTCGGTGATGGCGACCGCTTTGGCCTGCCAGCGCGGTGCCCCGGGAACGAGGTCACCAGCGGCGACCGCCTTCCCCAGCGCACGCTCGACGATGTCGAGTGCCCACGCTTCTTCCAAACCCATAACCGACCCCCAGGCCAGCAGCCCTGTGTCGGGTGGCTCGACACCGGACTTCGCGTGTGCGGATCGAAAGGCGGCGGCCCCCTTGGCCCGGCTCTGCCGCCATGCCGCGAGCACGCTCATCGTTTGCTCGGATCGGACTACGTCGGCCAAATGCGTGAAGCCAAGTTCGTCGAGCAGCCTCGCGCTCGCCTCGACGAGACCATCCCACTCGCCGTCCGGGTAGTCACGGGGCAGGTACCACCAGAGGAACTGCTGGAGGGCTGCCTGGTGGATCATGCCGGGACCTTCCCCGGCCGTCAGACGGTCGGCCACCGCCTGGATAGACCGGGCGAGGTCGGGCCGACGCGCCGCGACCCTGCGCACCGCGCCGTCGATCTCCCCGTCGGTCACCGGCGACCGCCGCCCTTCACAACCCGCAGCTTCGGCCGATCACCGTGCCCGTCGTCGGAGAGGTCGACGCCGGTGAGCGCGAGGCAGCGCCGGCGAAGGTGGTCTCGGTGGAAGCCGGGTCGGTCTGCGTTCCGGACACCTCGATCGCGAGGTCCCGGCGGCGAGCCTGATCGCCGACTCTGCCATGGCCCCGATGGGCATCCAGTGTCGCTCCCCAGCCGAGCCACCACGTCGAGGTAGGTCGGATCGGGGGGGCGGTGGAGCTGTGTCGGTGAGGTCGGGGAGACCAAGGCCCTCCCGCTGGCGCGCACCTCTCGGCTTCGAGGGCTTGCACCTTCGAGCCGCCGGAGTCGGTCACGTCAAGTTACGCACTGAGGTCGGCGATACAAGCGCGGGAACGCGCGACCACTCGATCGAGGAGCCGAGCGGGGAGAGCACTGCCCAATCCGACAACCGCGGCATCGTCACAGACGGAGGAGAAAGCATCGGGCGTACGTTCGGCCAGCTGGCGCGCTCGAGCGACCAGCAGCGACGGATCGAGTCGGAGCTCGGCCGCGAGTCGATCCCAGGCGCGGCGCCCAATGGACGAGAGGCGGTCGTAGCCCCCGATCTTCATGGCCATCTTTATCTTCGGTCCGTAGAAGTCGGGGTAGGCCAGCGCGCTGGCGATGTCGAAGAACGGGGCGAGACGGACCTGACGGCCCGAGAGCAGCAACGCATAGTTCTTCGCATGGGCGTCGGGGGCACCGATGAGCCAGTTGAAGATCAGTGCATCGACGAACGCGGTCACGTCGATCTGGCTCTGCTGGTACGGCATGTGGTCGCGAAGAACCCGAACGATATCGGCGGGTCCCGGACCGCCGTCGCTCTGGTACTTCTGTGAAGGATGGATGGCGGTGGCTTGGCAAAGGTCCTCTTGGTGGATGCGGAGGATTCTTCCGTCGGTGGCGAGCTCGCGGTCGTAGCGCTCAACGACGACGGACCGCTCCCCATCGAAGTCGACGACCTTCGACGTCACTGCACGTAGCCCGAGCATCCTGGCCGCCCGCAGACAGATGTGCTCGTTGAGGTCATGGTCGTCCAACCCGGCAATGGCGGGCTTGAGGATGTGAGTGGTGGCGAGCCGGCCGGAGGGGCGACCCCAACGTTGCCCGTCGAAGAACAGGGCGATCTTGGCCTGAGCCCCCGCCAGACTCCATCGCCCTTCCCCGTGGTCGCCGAGCCAGGCCGTATGGTCCCGCCGCACCGCTCGAAGCAGGGCTCCGACCTCCTCGTCGGTGAGCCACTCGACGCCGCCCCTTCCGACGGAGACCTCGCCGACGCGCTCGTCACGGACGAACTGCATGGCACCGGGGACGTCTTCGCCGAGTGCGGCCAGGAGGCCGAACGGGTTGGTCACCGAGACGCCGAACTCACGACCCCATCGAGCCAGCACGTCGCCGTTGTCCGGGAGGAGCCCCCAACAGAACGGCTCGACGACGCGGGGCAAGTGAAAGGCGGCGGTCAATGGCATCGACACGGACAGGGGAGTGGCGTCGGCTCGTCGTCGCCACTCGTCGTCATAGGCAAATCGCAGTCCGTTCCGTGCATGCTCCAGCGCACCGACGCGCGCACCCTCGCACAGGACCTCGAGCCGTTCGCCGATCACCGCGTGTCCTGGTCGAAACGAGTCAGCACGTCATCGAGGTCGACGCCCGAGGGAATCGGTGCGTCGGTGACGGTGAGGGTCAGACCGAGGGCCCCGAGCGTGCGCAGCACCAGACCGATCTCCACCGTCGACTTCCCGGCCTCGAAGGCCTTGAGCCATCGCACGCTGACCCCCGCCCGACGTGCAAGAGCTTGCTGGCTCATCCCCTGGGCGCCCCGCCGGTCGCGAACCAGGGCACCGAGGTCCCTCGCCGTCTGGATCATCATGGCCGCTCCTCGTGCACGTTCGTGCCTCTTCAGCATAGTGCACGTTCACGCCCCACGCTGCAAGTGCACGTCCGTGCCCTTTCCTAATGGTGCACGCTCGTGCCCTACCCATAGCGCGGGAGTTGGGGACCGGCCGACTCCCTGCGAGACGGCCGGGGCCTGAGAGGGGCGGGGCTCCTGCCCGAGCCGACCGACCTCCAAGGCACCCAGCATCGCGTCGATGTCGTCGGCCACGTCCTCGTCCTCCAGAGGCATGGCATGGGCGTAGTTGCGGAGCGTCGTCGAAGGATCCCGGTGGCCCAGGCGCTGCTGGGCACGCAATAGCTCGCCCCGGCCGACGAGGAACGTCGCCACGCTGTGGCGCAGACGATGCAGACTTGCCCCGGGCACGCCGGCCTCGGTCCGGAGCTCTGCGAACCAATGGCCGAGACCCCCGGCCGTGAGCCGGTTGTGATGGGTCGGTTCGGCCGAGAAGACCCATTCGCCCAGCTGCACGTCGTCGGGAAGTCGCTCCCGCCAGGCGTTGGCCGACGACTCCCAGAGGACAATGGTGCGACAGCCCAGGGTGAGCCGCCGGGTCCGCCCGGTCTTCGTCGGCCCCAGCTCCTCTCCTGACACGCCGCGCTCGATGGTGAGGATCCGACCGTCGAGGTCACCGAACCGGAGCGCCACCAGCTCGCCCCGCCTTGCTCCCGAGTCCGCCGCCAGACGCACGAGCAGACGGAGCTGCTCGGCCTTGTGCAGCCGGGCCCGTGCCGGGCGGCTGTCATCCAGATCCGCGATCGCTCCCGCCACCCGCAGTTCCGATGCCTGGAGCAGGCGCACGACCTCGTCGGCTCTGAGATGCAGCCGGGTCCCGGGGCGTGCGGGCCCGCGCATGCCCGCGAGCGGGTTGACGTCCACGATCCGTTCGACGTGCGCCCAGCCGACGGCCGAGCGCAGGACCCGGAAACGGCCGGAGACCACCGCCACCGAGGTGCCGGCCGCCGTCCAGCAGGCCATGGCGGCACGGACGACCTCCGGCGTCAGTGTCGTCACCCGCCGCACGGCCAGCCGGTCCGCTCGCAGGGCCTTCACGTTGGAGCGGGCCGAGGTCCGCGTGGCCGGGCGCCAGTCGTGGTGGGCGTCGAGCCAGCGCTCGAGGAGCTCCCCGACGGTGAGGAACGGGGCGGCACGGCGGACGGCTCGGCGCTCGGCCCACTCCGCCGCCAACTCCTGCCGGCGCGCCTCGGCCTGGCCGACGTCACCGTGGAAGACGAAGGAGCGCTGCACCGTGCGTCCCGAAACCGGATGGACCCCGACGGCGACACGGATCTCCCAGACGCCGGGCCGGCGCTCGCGCATGGTCCCATTTCCCCACGCCATGCGCGAAATGTAGGGAGAGATGTAGGGATGGGTGGCGGATCCCCACTCCCACGAAGCGGTCGTTTGTACGCTCTAGCCTGGAACTACGCGTGGCGCGCTCGGAGGGATTCGAACCCCCAACCTTCTGATCCGTAGTCAGATGCTCTAGTCCGTTGAGCTACGAGCGCCGATCGTCACCCCTGTTCGGGTTGGGTCGCTCCGGATCGCCCGAATCGCCCGGATCGCCCATCCCCAGTCAGAGGCAGCCGCCCACTCTACCGGGCCCCGGAACCAGCCGGTCGATGCACTACCGGAGCTTCCCGAAGCATGACTGAGGCCGCGTGACGCCTCAGGGCCGGATCCCGACCACGCTTCAGAACCGCTCGGTTCTCACGAGGTTCTCAGGTGGCGGGTCGCTCACCCGATCCGGACGCTGCCGTCCCCGAAGCTCAGCTTCTTCGCGCCGCCGGGCTTGTCGCACTTGTACTTCCAGGTCACGAGCGACCCGTCGGCGAAACCGACATTGCTGGACGCGCCCCCGTCGGTCCCTGCAAAAGACCCCGTCGACTGGACCGCCGGGACCCCGACTGGCGCCCGCTCGCTCAACGTGCCGCTCGCGGGATCGACGTTCCCGGTCAGGTAGATGTTCGAGAGCATCGACTCGCCCGAGCTCAGCTTCGGGGTGCCCTTGGCCGTCTTCCACTTCATCGTCATCGAGCCGGTGAGCGCGTACGTGCCGATGGACGAGCAGTCCGATCCGGAGAGCATCACCCTCCCGGTCAGCTTTCCCTCCGCGATCATCGGTGGCGCCGCGCCCGTCGGATCGGACGCCGTGCAGTTCTCGATCTTTGCGGTGATCTTCGCCCCCACCGTGCCGGTCCCACCCACGCGTAGCGGCCGGTCGAACTTGACCTTCGCGGTGATCGACGAGCAGACGATGCTGTCGTGCGTCGCGTCGATCGTCGGCTTGGCCGACATGGCACCGGCGACCCCTGCCCCAGGGCCCCAGGCGATGCCCGCCGCCAACGCGACTCCGGTCAGCGATGCTCCCGCCACCGATCGCTTCTTCGGGATCGCTCCCATCTCCACCTCACCGGTCCGACTTTGCCTGAGTATGCGCCCTTTTGCTTGCGCGGTCAACGGTGACCGAATCAACGTCCGCCTACGCAGCGGAGTTGCCATCTCGCGAAAGCCGGACCAGACCCGCGCAGGCGAGTCGGCACACCGCGTCCACCGCTTCCGCCAGGTCGAGACCCGTGCCGCCTTGTGCCGCCACCATCTTCCGGATCGACGTGCACGGCTCACCCGTGAGGAGGAACGTGAGCTCCTCGGGGTTGAGCTCGACCTCGACCCCTGCTCCTCCCCGGAACCCGCCGCGGATCGAGCCGAGGACGTACTCGCCCCCTGCGAACGCGAGCTCTTGGTCGAAGTGGTGGCCCTCGACCGGCTCGACGGAGAGCTCCGCGAGCTCCTCGGTGCCCACGTTCTCCGTCGCCACGTGCCCGTCGAGCACGTCGGCGAGCTGCGCCCCGGCCGGTCCTTCGAGGTGACGGTTCGCGGTGAGCGCCCAGGTGTGGGGCCGGGCGGGCGAACCGCTCTCTGGCCGCCGCACGCAGATCACGCCCTCGTACATCTGGTCGAGCCGGAGCCGCTCGTACTCGGCCACCCAGGCGCGCACCGTGCGCCGCAGCGCCGCCGGGTCGCCCTCGAGGTGGTGGTTCCACCGCGTCGCGTACACGAGCGGGTCGGTCTCGCCGTAGCGCACGGCGATCGCGTCGCATCCGAGCGGTGCCAGCCAGCGCAGCGGCGTCGCCGACCACTCCTCGCCGGTCCGCCGTGCCCATTCGACGAGCATCACCGCCCGCCCCCGCGGGGCGAGGTGGACCGGCAGATCGGCCAGCAGCGCCCCGCACAGCGCGTCGCCCTCCATCCCGCCGTCGCGGTAGACGAGCCGGTTCTCCGGCGAGATCACGAACGGCGGGTTGCTCACCGCGAGGTCGAACACCTCTCCTTCGACCGGTTCGAACCACGACCCCTCGCGCACCTCGACGTTGTCCGCGCCGTTGAGCTGGACCGAGGCCCGCGCGATCCCCACCGAGCGCGGATTCACGTCGACCGCGACGACCCGTTCGGCGTGGGTCGCCGCGCAGAGCGCTTGGATCCCCGACCCCGTGCCGAGGTCGAGGACCGAGCCGACCTGCCACATCGGCGTGCACCAGGCGAGCGATCGGGCCGCGTTGGTTACCCCCATCACGTACTCGGCCCCGTCCCGCCACTCAGGCCAGTCGTGGAGGACCGCGATACCGCCCCAGCGCTCGATGCCGAACCTCGCGGTGACGCTGGTGCCCGACCGCTCGACGAGTCCACACTCCTCGAGATGGACGACGCGTAGCGGGTGGACCCGCTCCGCAAGCTCCCGCGAATCGACGACGTCGTGGGTGGCGAACAGCCGCACCAGGGCGTCGGTCCTCGACCGGGCCCGCGGGCGCAGGCCCCTGCCCTCCCAGGGCACTGCCGGCGTCCCCTCGATGGCCGGCGGCCAGCTCGGCTCGGCGAGCACCACACGACCGATCGACCGCAGGGTGTCGCGGTGCCGCCCGTCGACCGCGGGTGCCGGGGGCGCCGATCCGGCCGGGTCAGGCGTGGCGGGCACCGTACTCCGCGGAGTCGACGATCTCGGCGACGACCGACTCGCCGATCGACGGAGTCGCGGGAGAGAAAGCGACCGCAAATCGGGTCCGCCGTCTCGAGCCGGTGGTCCTCCGTGGTGCTCGGTCCTGCATTCCGCCCCCTGTCCCGGCAGCTCGTGACAGCCTCTCCGCCCGAGAGGTCCGACTCGCCGATGTGGGTCTTCCCGCATTATGGCAACCGACGGCGGCTCGTTGACAGTGCAAACTCCGGGCCGCCACCGCCGGCGGGCGAGTTCTGACGGTCCGTCAGTTACCATGCGACGGATCCGGTGCCGGTGCCGGATCGCTCCGCCGCGACGAACACAGAGGCCCACCACCCATGCCACCTGACGCCCCCCTCCACGGCATCCGCATCCTCGAGTGCTCGGCCCTCGGGCCGGCCGCGATCACCATGCCCCTCGTCGACCTCGGCGCCGAGGTGATCAAGGTCGAGCCGCCCTCGGGCGACTACATCCGCGAGATGACCTGGCCGATCGTCGAGGGCGTCTCGCTGATGCACCTCCACGTCAACCGGGGCAAGCGCAGCATCGTGATGGACCTCCGCCAGGAGGAGGACGTCGCGACCTTCAAGGAGCTCGCGACGCGCTCGGACGTCGTGGTCGAGGCGATGCGCCCGGGCGGTCTCGCCCGCCGCGGCGTCGGCTACGAGCAATTGCGGGAGCTCAACCCGAGGCTCGTCTTCTGCACGATCTCGGGCTACGGCATGACCGGCCCCTACCGCGACCTGCCCGCCCACGGCATCGCCTTCGACACCTGGGCCGGCATCGTCTCGCCGCAGGTCGACGAGGAGGGGTTCGCCTACCTCCCCGAGCACGCCTCGATGGGCATCCACGCCGGACCGCTGTTCGGCGCGCTCGGCATCCTCGCCGCGGTCCTCCGCGCCAAGACGACCGGCGAGGGTTCCTTCCTCGAGATCGCCCAGTCCGACGCGGCCGCCGCCATGGACTGGTACCGCAGCGAGACCTGGCGCGCCTACGAACGCCCCCAGTCCGAGGTGACCGGCAACAAGGCCGACGGCTACGAGCGCCGCGAACCGGGAACGGCCGGCATGGTCGAGGGCGTCCGCTATCAGGTCTACGACGACGAAGGACGACCGCTACGTGCTCTTCATGGCCTCCGAACAGGCCTTCTGGAGGAACTTCTGCGCGGCGGTCGACCGGTTGGACATGTTCGAACGCTGGCCGGGCTCGAAGTACGCCGACCATGCGCGCAACAACACCGAGATGCGCCGCGAGCTGCGCGACATCTTCGGCACCAGGACCGCCGAGGAGTGGATCGCCTTCGGGATCGACGAGGACGTCCCGATCGCGCCGGTCAACTCGCCGAAGACCATCGCCGCCGACCCCCAGTTCCGCGACCGCTTCCACTGGATCGGCCGGAAGCGTCTCGGTGCGGACCAGCTCGCCACCCCGCTCAAGTTCGTCGGCGAGGAGCTCCCGCTCCCCGAGCACGCCCCGACCGTCGGCCAGCACAGCGACGAGGTGGTCCGCGACGTCCTCGGCTGGGACCACGCGCGCATCGCCGCATCGCCGCGAGCGGTGGGCTCGGCGGTCCGGCCGGCGGCTCCAGAGGCTCGAGCGGCGCGAGCGAAGGCTCCGGCCGCTCCGACTGAGCGGTCCGCTACCGCGTCGCGAGCTCGTCGACCTCGGCCTTCTCCTCCGGGGTGAGCGCCCAGCTGCCCGCTGCCACGTTGGTCCTGATCTGCTCGGGCTTGGTCGCACCGGCGATCACCGAGGCCACGACCGGCGTCGCCACCAGCCAGGCGAACGCGAGGTCGACCAGGGTGTGGTCGTGGGTCTTCGCCCAGGCGGTCAGCCGGTCGATGATGTCGAAGTTCTCGTCGGTCATCGACGAGTCGCCCCACGCCGCGAGACGGGTGCCGGCCTCGGGCTTGACCCCGCGGGTGTACTTGCCGGTCAAAAGGCCCGACGCGAGCGGGAAGAACGGCAGGTACGCCACGCCGAGCCTCTCGCACTCGGGCAGCACCTCGGCCTCGTCGTCGCGGTGGAGCAGGCTGTACTGGTTCTGCACGCTCACGAACCCGGCCGCGCCCGGCGCGACCGCGGCCTCCGCATCGCGCAGCTGCTCGGCCGAGAAGTTCGAGCAGCCGATCTCGCGCACCTTGCCCGCCACGACGAGCTCGTTGAGCGCGCCGAGCGTGTCGGCGATCGGCGTCTCCGGATCGGGCCGGTGGATCTGGTAGAGGTCGATGTGGTCGGTGTCGAGCTGCCGCAGGCTCCGCTCGCACGCGGTCCGCACGTACTCGGGCGCCGCACCGCCGGTCCCTCCCCCGATCGGGCTCGCGAACTTGGTCGCGATCACCACCTCGTCTCGGTGGTTCCCGAGCGCCTTCCCGAGACGGAGCTCGGACTCGCCGTACGAGTCGGAGGTGTCGAAGAGGGTGATCCCCTCGTCGAGGGCGGCCGCCACCACCGGCGGCACCGCACCTTCCTCCATCATGAGCCCGAAGTTGTTGGTCCCGAGGCCGACCAACGACACCTCGAGCGATCCGATTCTGCGCGTCTCCATGCCGCATCCCTACCATCGACGGCGGCCCTCGCACCATGCCGGCGCCGGGGGGCCGCCGGGGGTCGGGGATCTGACGGCCCGTTAGGATCTCGCGGATGAGCGGCGCCTTCCCCTCCGCGGCCAAGGCACGCGTGCCCGCGATCGAGGGCTGGTTCACCCTCGACGAGGAGGCACCGGCCCTGCTCGGCAGCCGGTGCACGACCTGCGGCCTGGTCACCTTTCCCAAGGCAGACCTTCTTCTGCCGCAGCCCGAACTGCCAGGGGACCGACTTCGCCGAGGTGCCCGCTCAGCCGCACCGGCACCATCTGGTCCTACACCGACGCGCGCTACCAGCCCCCCGAGCCCTACCGGGCGGCCGACCCCTACGAGCCCTTCGCCATCGCCGCGGTCGAGCTCGCCGACGAGAAGATGGTGGTGATGGGCCAGGTCGTCCCCGGGGTCGGCGTCGAGGATCTCACGGTCGGCACCGAGGTCGAGCTGGTCCTCGACACCCTCTACGAGGACGACGAGCACGAGTACCTGGTCTGGAAGTGGCGTCCGCTCGGCGCGGGCGGCTCGCCGGGCAGCTCGGGCGAGCCGGCGACGAACCGCACAGCGAGGGAGCCGGCCGGTGCCTGACGACAAGCGCGTCGCCGTCCTCGGTGCGGGCATGCATCCCTGGGGCAAGTGGGGCCGCAACTTCGTCGAGTACGGCCTTGCGGCCGCGGGCGACGCGCTCGACGGACGCGGGCCTCGCGTGGACCGACGTCGAGTTCGTCGCCGGAGCCGACACCATCCGCAACGGTTACCCGGGCTTCGTCGCGGGCGCGACCTTCGCCCAAGCCCTCGGGTGGACCGGTGCGCGGGTCTCCTCCGCTTACGCAGCCTGCGCATCGGGTGCCCAGGCGGTCGCCAACGCCCGCGCTCAGATCCTGGCGGGCCTGTGCGACGTCGCCCTCGTGGTCGGGGCCGACACCACGCCGAAGGGCTTCTTCAAGCCGGTCGGCGGCGAGCGCAACGACGACCCCGACTGGCTGCGCTTCCACCTGCTCGGCGCGACCAACCCGACCTACTTCGCCCTCTACGCGCGGCGCCGCATGGAGCTCTTCGGCGCCACCGAGGACGACTTCGCCGCGGTCAAGGTCAAGAACGCGCGCCACGGGCTCGCCAACCCGAACGCCCGCTACCGCAAGGAGGTCACCGCCGAGGAGGTGCTCGCCTCCCCGATGGTCGCCGACCCGCTCCGCCTCCTCGAGATCTGCGCGACCTCTGACGGCGGGGCCGCCCTCGTGCTTTCGAGCATGGAGTTCGCCACGCCGGCACGCCGGCGCAGACGGGCTGGTGACGGTCGACGCGGTCTCCACGGTGACCCCGCGCTTCCCCCAGACCGTCATCGAGATGCCCAACTTCTCGACCGACTCGGCAGCCGGCGCGGCGACCGTCGGCCCGACGTTCAAGCAGTCGATCGCGCTCGCCGCCTACGAGGAGGCCGGCATCGACCCCGATGACGTCGACGTCGCCGAGGTCTACGACCTCTCGTCCGCGCTCGAGCTCGACTGGTACGAGGACATCGCGCTGTGCAAAGAAGGGGAGGCCGAGCGCCTGCTCCGCGACGGCGACACCGCGCTCGGCGGCCGCGTGCCGGTCAACCCGTCGGGCGGGCTCTCCTGCTTCGGCGAGGCGATCCCCGCCCAGGCCATCGCCCAGGTGTGCGAGCTGGTCTGGCAGCTGCGCGGCCAGGCCGAGGGCCGCCAGGTCGAGGGCGCCCGGGTGGGCATCACCGCCAACCAGGGGCTGTTCGGCCACGGCTCCTCGGTGATCGTCAGGCGTTGACGAGCACGATCTTGCCGAACTTGCCGCCCGCGGTGAAGCGCCCATAGCCAGCGGCCGCGTCGGCCATCGGGAAGGTCGCCGCCACCGGCACCTCGATGGTGCCGGCCGCGAGCAAGGGCACCACGTGCGCCTCGACCGCCCGGGCGACCGCCGCCTTCTCGCCCTCGCTGCGAGCCCGCAGCGTCGAACCACCGATGGTCGCCCGCGCCGCCCATGATCGCCAGCAGGTTGACCTCGACCTTCGCCCCCGCCCCGACCCCGATGACCACGATCCGCCCGCCGGTCGAGAGCAGCGGCAGCGCGGCCGCGACACCCGGTGCGCCGACCAACTCGAGGGAGACGTCGAAGGGCGCGTGCGTCGGCGACCGACCCCGGCTCGACGACCACGTCGGCGCCGAACCCGCGGAGGCCCTCGTGGTGGTCGGCCGTCCGTGCGGAGGCGACGACGAAGGCACCGGCCGCGTGCGCGAGCTGCACCGCCGCGGTGCCCACCCCGCCGGCCGCTCCCGAGACGAGCACCCGCTCGCCGACCGACAGGCGCGCCTGGCTGAACAGCGCGTCGTACGCGGTCGAGAAGACCTCGGGGAACCCGCCTGCCTGGTCCCACGGCACCGACCCGGGCACCGGTACGAGCGCGCTCTCCGGCACGACCACCTGCTCGGCCTGGCCTCCGCCGCCGCACAGTCCCATCACCCGGTCGCCGGGCGCGAACCGCCCCGCACCGGGGCCGAGCGCAGCCACCTCACCGGCGAACTCCATCCCGGGGATGTCCTGGGGCCAGCCGGCCGGCGCCGGATAGTGGCCGCGCACCTGCATCGGGTCCGCACCGTTCACCCCCGCGGCCCGCACCGCCACCACCACCTCGCCCCGCCCCGGCGCCGGGTCGCCGTGCTCCCGCCACTCGAGGGCCCCGTCGACGATGGTCACCGCGTGCATTCGCCCAGGGTAGCGAGGGTCCCCGCCGTGCCTCCCGGTCACCCCACGGCCGTCTGCATGGTGACAGGGGGAAGCGGGCACCCGTAGGCTGTTCCGGGAGGCTCTTGGGGTGACGACCGAATCTGCTACCGGAAGCGGGCCAGCCCCTCCGGCAACGCACCCGTTCGGGCCGGCGGACGCCGGCCACGAGCTCACCACCGGCGCGCCCGAGCACTTCCCCGAGCCGACCGCCGGCATGGTCCTCCACCGGGTGCTCGCGATGTCGGCCCGCACCTTCCTCCTGAACGACATGGGCGACGAGCTGGTCGACGACGCGAGCCGCGTCGGCACGGTCGACGCGCTCAGCGTCAGGATGGGCACCCGCCCGCTCTGGGCGCAGTCCGCGCTCGAATCGCTCGACGGCACCGAGAGGCGTCAGACCGAGGACGAGCGCATCCACCAGAGCCGGGTGGCCATCCGGCGCACGCGCTCGAACCTCCGCACCTTCCGCCTGGTCTTCGACCCCGCCTGGGGGGCCGCCCTCCGCGCCGAGGCCGCCTGGTACGGCGATCGCCTCGGCGAGTCGCGGGACCTCCACATCCTCCACGGCGATCATCACCGAGAAGGGTCCCGCGGTCGTGGACCAGGAGCACGTCGACGCAGCTCGAGGCGGTCATCACCGAGCGGCTGGCGAAGGCGATGGCCGAGATCGCCAACGAGCGCGGCAAGGCCCGGCGCTTCCAGCTCACCGAGCAGATGATGGGCTCTGGGACGGCCCGCACTTCAAGGCGAAGGCGGTGAAGCCGGCCGAGGACGTGCTCCCCGAGCTGCTCACCCGCGCCTGGCACGACCTGCGCGGCGCGGCCGGCCAAGGCGCGGAGGAAGCCGACCGACGCCAACCTCCACAAGCTGCGGATCCGCTGAAGGAGCTCCGCTACGGCTGCGAGACGGTCGCGCTCATCGAGGGGACCGCCGCCCGCAAGACCGCACGCGCCGCCGAAAGGCTCCAGGGACAGCTCGGCGATCTCCACGATGCGGACTTCTCGATCGACTGGTTCGAGGCGCTCGCCGTCGAGCGTCCCGACCTCGCCGACCCGATCGACGAGCTCATCGGCCTGCAGGAGGACGCGGCGAGCGAGGCGCGCAAGGGCTGGAAGAAGGGAGCTGAAGGAGGTCGAGCGCCGCTGGCGCCGCTGGCACAGCTGACCGCGCCGACCCTCTTCCTCCCGGCAGCGCCGGCCTCGTCGTCCCGACCACGCCCGGCCCCGTCGTCCCGACCACGCCGGCTCCGCGGTCGAGGCCGCTCACTCGCCGGAGGAGCTCACCACCGGGTGGGCCGCATCCCAGAGCTTGATCCCACCGAGGATCCCCGCGGTGTTGTCCACGATGCTCACGTCGCAGGGAGAGCGAATGCTTCGGCAGCCGCCGGGCGTTGCCGCCGCCGAGGTAGAGGTGGTCGAAGAACATCAGCGTACGAAGCAGTCGTGATCGCCTTCTGCACCCGCTTGTTCCACCGCTCGTCGCCGATCTCCTTGCGGGCCGCCTCCCCGAGCTGCTCGTCGTAGGTCTGGCCCTTGCGGAAGGGCTGGTGCGCGATCTCGAGGTGCGGCATGAGCTGGCCGTCGAAGAAGAGGCCGGTGCCGAAGCCGGTGCCGAGGGTGATGGTGAGCTCGAGCCCCCGCCCGCTCACGACGGCCGCGGCCTGCATGTCGGCGTCGTTGGCCACCTTGACCGGCATCCCGAAGGTGTCGGTGAGCTCCGAGGCGAGGTCGAAGTGAGTCCAGAGCTTCACGAGCTCGGGGTCGGCCGTCGCTCCCCGGACCGTCTTCATCGAAAAGTGCGGTGCCGACAGCACGTGCCCCTTGCGCACCATGCCCGGGAAGCCGACCGAGGCCCGTCCTGCCGCCGGGAGCGGAGCCACGAGCTTGGTGAGCTGGTTGACCAGGCGCTCGGGCGGCATCGGGTAGGTGGTGGGGATCTTGACCCGGTCGGCGACCATGGCACCGCCGGCGTCGAGCACCGACGCCTTGAGGCCGGTCCCGCCGATGTCGACCGCAAGGGTGAAGGGGTGGCGAGGCCCGGGCTTGTCGCTTCCGGGCACCTCGACCGGGGCCCGGTCGGTGGTGCCGGTGAGACCGGTGTCGTCGAGTTCGCTCATGGTCCCCACGCTAAACCCCGCTCCGCGCGCGCCGGCGCCAATGGCGGCGTCGCACGCTGCGCCTTCTCCACGTGAGCGGCCGGGCACTCTTCGGGGCGATCGGGGTAGCGTCCACAGCTGTGAGCGACGCACCCTGGTTCCGAGACGCCTCCTCGCTGGTCGACGCCTTCCGCGAAGGGACGATCAGCCCGACCGAGGCCCTCGACGCCTCCCTCGACGCGATCGACGCCTCGCGGCTCAACGCGTTCTCCCACCTCGACCCCGACGTCGCACGCGCGGTCGCGGCCGACGCGGACGTGACCCTTCCCTTCGGCGGCGTGCCGATGGCCGTCAAGGAGCTCGAGACGGTCGGCGGCTGGCCGTACACCGAGGCTTCGCTGGTCTTCAAGGACCGGGTCGCGGTCCGCGGGACTCGACCCAGGTGACCCGCCTGCGGGGCGCCGGCGCCGTCCTCGTCGGCCAGACCACCGCGTCCGAGTTCGGCGGCATCAACTGCACCTCGACCAAGCTCCACGGCACCACCCACAATCCCTGGCAGCACGGGCGCACCCCCGGCGGCTCGTCGGGCGGCACCGCGGCCGCGGTGGCCGGTGGCCTGGTACCCATCGCCAGCGGGAGCGACGGCGGCGGGTCGATCCGGATCCCGGCCGGCTTCTCGGGGCTGTTCGGGCTCAAGTCGACCTTCGGGAGGATCCCGAAGGGGCCCGACGCGCACCAGCCGCCGCTCACCGTCGTGGTCGGGTGCCTCACCCGCTCTGTCCGCGACACCGCGCGCTGGTTCGACGTCTGCAACGGCTTCGACCCGCGTGACACCCTCAGCCTCCCGAGGGTCGAGGGGTGGGAGGCGGCGCTCGACTCGTTCGACCTCGCCGGCAAGCGCGCCGCGATCTCGGTCGACCTCGGAGCGGCCGTCGTCGAGCCGCGGGTCGCGGCCCTGGTCGTCGAGGCCGCCGAGGCGCTCATCGCCGCGGCCGGCCTCCGCCGCGTCGACCTGGTGGTCGACCTCCCCCAGGCCAGCCTCGAGTGGGCGATGTCGAACGTCATCGGCCTCGCCGGCACCCTCGGCGCGCACTACCCCGACTGCGAGGACGACCTCACCCCCGAGATCCAGTTCTCGCTCAACATCGCCAACCACCACCTGACCGTGCACACCGCCGGCGCGACCGAGATGTTCCGGATCCAGGTCAACGAGCGCATGGCCGACCTGTTCGACGAGGTCGACTTCGTCTTCGCCTCGACCAACCCCGACGTGGCCTTCGCCGCGACCGGTCCGATGCCGACGACGGTCGGGGACATCGACCTCATCGCCGAGCACGGCCTCGAGAAGGCGCTCGGCAACAACGGGGCGCTCACCATCCCGGCCAACCTCACCGGCAACCCCGCGGTGTCGATCCCGGTGGGGCAGGTCGACGGGCTGCCGGTCGGGTTGCAGGTCATCGGCAAGCACCACGAGGACCAGCTCCTGCTCGATCTCGCCCGGGTCGCGGAGCGCGAGCGTCCGTGGCCGCTGGTCGCACCCGCCGCGCCGGCCTGAGCCGCTCCCGAGCCGAGCCGCTCCCCGAGCCCGGTCCCCGTTCTCCTGAGGAGGCAACACGTGCGTATCGATCTCTGGGTACCGACCGCCAACCCCTTCGCCACACCCGAGGTCCTGTCCGTGATCGGCGCCGAAGCCGACCAGCGCGGCGTCGGGACCCTCTGGGTCGGCGAGCACGTGGTCCTCTTCGACGAGTACCGCTCGGAGTACCCGTACGCGGAGGACGGGCGGATCCCGGTGCCGCCGGAGTCGGGCCTCCTCGAACCGCTCTCGACCCTCTCGTTCCTCGCCGCCGCCACTACTCGGGTCCGCCTCGGGACTGCGATGGTCCTCCTCCCGCAGCGCAACCCCGTCTACACCGCCAAGGAGGTCGCGACCCTCGACTGGCTCTCGAACGGGCGGGTCGACTTCGGCGTGGGCGTCGGTTGGCTCGAGGAGGAGTTCGACGCGGTCAACGTGTCGTGGCCCCGGCGCGGCAAGCGGTGCGACGAGTACCTCGACGTGCTCTCGACTCTCTGGACCGACACCACGTCTTCGTACGAGGGCGAGTTCTACGACCTGCCGCCCTGTTCGATGTTCCCGAAGCCGGTCCAGCAGCCGCACCCGCCGATCCACGTCGGCGGTGAGAGCGACGCCGCCCTCGCCCGGGTCGCCGCCAAGGGTCAGGGCTGGCACACCTTCAACCGATCGCCCGACGAGCTCGCCGAGCCGCTCGCCACCCTCGACCGCCTGCTCGCCGGCACGGGCCGGTCGCGGACCGACGTCACCGTCACGGTCTGCCCCTACTTCAAGCCCCTCGATGCCGACCTGCTGGCAGGGTACGCCGAGGCCGGCGCCGACGCCGTGGCCGCCCTGCTGCTGCCCCTCAGCGCCGACGACGTGCGGATCGGGCTCGACGCACTCCAGCCCGTCTTCGACCGGGCCGCGTCCCTCTGAGTGGATCGGTTCCGGACCGGCTCTGTTCCGCCTGGACCGTCTCTGTTCCGCCTGGACCGTCTCTGTTCCGCCCGGACCGGCTCTGTTCCGCCCGGACCGGCCCTGTTCCGCCCGGACCGGCCCTGTTCCGCCTGGACCGGCTGTTCCCGCCCCGAGAATCCTGACAGCCGTCAACCCTTGTTGTCGTCTGCGTCACCGTTACCCCTGGTGAGGGGTCCCCGCCGATAGTTGTCTCGGAGTCGTGACATCACGTGATGTATGTGGATGTCATCACTGGCGAACAACACACGGAACTCCCGCTCCCGCCAAGCGAGCGAGCCTCGTCGCTGAGTCGCCCGATTGCCCCGCCGTTCGCCCCGAGCGGCTGCCCCGCCGTTCGCCCCGAGCGGCTGCCCCGCCGTTCGCCCCGAGCGGCTGCCCCGTCCTTCGCCCGCTCCGTCGTCCGCCCCCCGGCGGGCTCAGTCGCGGGGTGCGTCGAAGCGGTAGCCCACGCCCCGGATCGTCGTGATCAGCTTGGGTGACGAGGGATCCTCCTCCACGTGGCTGCGCAGGCGCTTGATGTGCACGTCGAGGGTCTTCGTGTCGCCGAAGTAGTCCGAGCCCCACACCCGGTCGATGAGCACGTCCCGGGTCAGGAGCCGGCCCGCGTTCTCCATCAGCAGCGAGAGGAGCTCGAACTCCTTGCGCCGGAGGTGCACGTCCTTGCCCCGCACGAAGACCAGGTGCCGGTCGGGGTCGATCTGGATGCCGCCGGCTTCGAGGACCCGGCCCGAGCGGGCCGACCCGTCGTGGTCGTCCTCGATCCCGTCGCCCCGCACGGATACCTCTCCGGCGTCGTGCTCGGCCGGCGGTGTACGGCGGAGCACCGCCCGCATGCGGGCCACCAGCTCGCGCAGGCGATAGGGCTTCGCGACGTAGTCGTCGGCGCCGACCTCGAGGCCCACCACGGTGTCGATCTCGGTGCCCTTGGCGGTGACCATGATGATCGGTACCGACGAGCGCGCCCGGATCGAGCGGCAGACGTCGATCCCCGACAGCCGGGGGAGCATCAGGTCGAGCAGCACCAGGTCGGGCCCGACCTCGTCGAAGAGCTTGAGCGCCTCGGTCCCGTCGCGGGCGACGGTCACCTCGAAACCCTCGCGGGAGAGCCCGATCACCAGCGCGTCGACGAAGGACTCGTCGTCCTCCGCGAGCAGCACCTTGGTATGGGCTGCCGGGTCGAGCTCGGCGGCGGCGCGGCTCATCCGGCGAACTCGGGCGGGCTCGGCAGGATGAGCGTGAAGGTGGAACCCTCGCCTTCGCGCGAGTCGACCTCCACCCGGCCCTGATGGTTGCTCGCCACATGCCGGACGATCGACAACCCGAGACCGGTCCCTCCCGACTCCCGGCTCCGCCCGTGGTCGACCCGGTAGAAGCGCTCGAAGATGCGCTCGAGGTCGCGGGCGGGGATGCCCACCCCGCTGTCGACCACCGAGAGCTTGATCTCGCCGTCGTCCCTCGCTCCGGCCACCTTCACGACGCTGTCCTCGTAGGAGAAGGTCACGGCGTTCTCGAGAAGACTGTGCATGGCGGACACGAGTTGGCGGCGATCGCCGAGGACGTGCACCGCGGGTTCCGGCTCATCGAGCTCGATGGTAACCCGGCGCTGCTCGGCGGCGGAGCGGACCCGCTCGACCGCCTCGGCCATGACCAGGTTGATCTCGATCGGCTCGCGGGGTGGCGCCTCCTCGGACTCGATCCGGCTGAGGTCGAGCAGGTCGTCGATGATCCGGCTGACCCGGAACGCCTCGGACTGGATGCGGGTGGCGAGGCGCTGGGCGACCAGGCCGTCGGGCTCGACCGTGAGGGTCTCGGCGAGCAGGCCGAGGGCGCCGATCGGCGTCTTCAGCTCGTGGCTCACGTTGGCCACGAAGTCGCGGCGGATCTCTTCGAGGCGCCGCCGCTCCGACACGTCCTCGATGATGGCGATGACCCCGAGCGGTCGCCGCCCGTCGTCGATGAGCCGTGTCCGCACGGTCAGGGTCTGGCGCGGCGGGCCGTACAGGTCGAGGGTGCGCTGTGCGGTGCCGTCCTGCCATGCGTTCTCGAGGAGCTCGGTGACCGCCTGGGCGGCGAGGGCGTCCCCGTGGCGGCTCGACATGAGGGCGACGGCCCGGGCGTTGCGGAAGATCACATCGCCGTTCTCGTCGCACACGATGACCCCCTGGGGCAGGGTGTCGAGTGCCCGGCGGAGCCGGATGGCGTCGGCGCTCGCCTCGGTGACCGCCTCGGCCGCTTCGCCGGTGACCCGCTCGAGGTGGCCGAGCACCGGCTCGACTCCCGCGTCGTCTGGGGGCTCGACCCCGAGTCGGTTGGAGACGGCGGTCAGGCGCTGCTGGATGTTGCGTGTGCCGGCACGCCGGCCGAGACGAGCTGCGACGAAGACGGCCACGACGGCGAGGACACCGAGCGCGATGAGCCCGATCACGTACGGCTGCACGGCCTAAGCATGACAGGCCCGGCCCGAAGCGTGGAAGATCGGTGTCGGGACACAGAGAACATCATGAAATTACCTGCAACATATTGATATGGCGTGTCGCCCGCTCTACCGTGGCCGGCATGCTCCTCGACCCGCTCTCCGCCTCTCTCCCCCTGCCCCTTCCGTCGCCGGGCGCCGCTCCGATCCTCCGGCTCGTCGATGTCTCCCTCTCCCCCGACCCGACCGCGCTCCCCGGAGGCCAGGTGCTCCAGCACCTGATGAACGGACTCGGCGCCTGGGCGCTCGCGTTCTCGTTGGTGGGCCTGCTCGTCGGCGCCGCCGCGTGGGCGCTCGGCTCGCACGGGCAGAACTACCACCAGACCTTCGTCGGTCGGCGTGCCGTACTCATCTCCGGTCTCGCCGCGCTGCTGATCGGTGCAGGCCCCGCGATCGTCAACTTCTTCTTCAACGCCGGCAAGGGCGTGCACTGACGTGTCCGCCCTGTCGGGACTTCCGATCGTGCCGGGTGCAACGTGTCCGTCGGCAGCGGGCGCGCTCGCTGCCGCGGGACTCGGTCCGGTGTGCCAGGCCGCGTCGAGCGTCGTCGGTTCCGCGGCCTCGAGCGCAGCGGGTCTCGGCGCGAACACGGTGCTCGACGCGCTCGGCAGCTGGGTGTCGAATGGCGCGGTCTGGCTCCTCGACCAGATCGGCGCGGTGCTCGACGCCACGACGTCGATCGACCTCGGCGCATCCTGGTTCACCTCGCACTACGAGACCATGGCCGCGCTCGCCGGTGTCGTCATCCTCCCGCTCCTGCTGCTCGGGATCGTCCAGTCGATCTACCGGCAGAGCGCGTCGATGCTGATGCGGTCGGTGCTGGTCCACGTCCCGCTCGCCATCCTCCTGACCGCCATCGCGGTCAAGCTGGTGCAGCTCGGCCTCGCGGTCACCGACGCGATGAGCGCGGCGGTCGCCCACGGCGCCGGTCTCGACACCGGTCACTTCATGGGGACGGTCGCGACCGACCTCGCCGGCGGTCCGAACACGACACCCGCGTTCGTCGTCTTCCTCGGCGGCATCGCGGTGGTCGTCGGTGCGGTGCTGCTCTGGATCGAGCTCCTCATCCGTTCCGCCTCCGTCTACGTGGCGGTCCTCTTTCTGCCGCTGGCGCTCGCCAGCCTGGCCTGGCCGGCTATCGCGCACTGGTGCCGGCGTCTCGTCGACACCCTGGTCGCGCTCATCCTCGCCAAGTTCGTGATCGTCTCGGTGCTCAGCCTTGCGGCGGGTGCGCTGGCGGGAGGGTCGGGAGCGGGCCCGGGAGCGGGCTCGGGTTCGGGCTCGGGCTCGGGTTCAGGCTCCGGAGGAGGTGGGTTCGCCGCCGTCCTCGGCGGCGCGGCGTTGCTGTTGCTCGCCGCGTTCGCTCCCTGGGCGTTGCTCCGGCTGCTTCCCTTCGTCGAGGCGGGAGCGGTGGGCCACCTCGAGGGACTCGGACACCGGGCGAGACAGCAAGCCGCAGTGCCCGCCCGCGGGCTCGCGCAGGTGGCGATGCGCGCGGCCACGGCCCGTTCGATGGCGGCGGCCGGGTTGGGCGTCCCCGGCCTGCTCGGATCCAGCGTCGGTGGCGGCGGGGATGCAGGAGTCGGCGACGCCGGAACGGGCTCCGTCGGCACGGGCCGTTCGTCGGCCGGCCGGGGACCGGGTGGGTCCGGGACAGGAGGCGCGGCCAGCGGGTCGCTGCTCGCTTCGAGGTCCGCACGTGCTCGAGGTGCCGGCCCGATCGCCGGTCCCTCCACCGCCGACCGGACCGGCGTCGGCTCGACCTCTCTCCCGGGTGCCAGCATCCCGATGTGGGAGCCCAACCCCGCGGCGACCGCGGCCGCGCAGCGCGCCCTCGCCGCCATGGAGGCGTCCGGGCCCTCGCTCGGGAGCGGTGGCGCTGCAGACGGCAAAGTCGCCAGCTCTGCTGCGGAGCCTGCGAACGATGCGGGCGACGCGCCGTCCGACACGCTCGACAATCCCTGGCCGGGAGGCAGCCAGGACGTCAAGCCGTTGCCGCGCCGGCCCGGATCGCTCTGGGAGTACGCGCTCGGCCGAGACGAGCTCGGCGTCCGGCTCCTCGCGCGACCCGCCCGGCCGCTTCCACCCGTTCCGCCCGCGCTCGATGCCGGCGATGCGGGCGTTCCCGAAGACGACGGCGGATGACGGCGGCCCCTCGCGGCGGGCGGACCCGCTACCGCTTCTCCCCGCTCGAGCGGCGAGGGGTCATCGCCGGCTGGCGCGGTGGTCAGCTCGCGTCGGTCGCGGGCGCGCTGGTGCTCGCCGTGCTGGTGCTCCGCACACAACCCTCGGTCGGCGGCGTGCTGTTCGCTGTGGCGAGCGCCGGCGCGGGCGTCGCGCTCGCGTTCTGGCCGATCCGCGGGCGGACGGGGGAACAGTGGCTGCCGCTCCTCGTGCGATGGGCCTGGTCCGGTTGGGGCGGGCGTCGACAGCCGGCACGCGCTTCGGGGCACGGTCACCTTGCGACCGCGCAGGCGACGGTGGAGCCGACCGCGGAGGATCCGAGCGGCAGATCGGCATGCTGGGGCCCGACACCCGAACGGCTGCGCGCATTCGGACCGCGCCGGGTCTTCGAGGGAATGGAGATCGTGGACGTCCCGTCCGCCTCGGGCGGTCGAGACGGGGTCGGGGTGGTCCTCGACCGTGCCGCTCGCACCGCGACCGCTGTTCTTGCCGTCCGCGGTCACAGCTTCGCCTTGCTCGGCGCAGGGGACCAGGAGGCGCGGATCGCGGCGTGGGCACGCGTGCTCTCGACGATGGCCCGCGAGGGCTCCGAGGTTCACCGGGTCCAGTGGGTCGAGTCCTGCCTCCCCGACGACGGCGACGCGGTGCGCGACTACGCCGAGCTGCACGCGGTACTCGGACCGGAATCGGCGGCCGGCGACTCCTATCGCGCGCTGATCGACGAGGCGGCACCGGTCACCCGCCGCCACGAGGTACTGCTCGCCGTCTCGGTCAGCTCGGGTAGATCGGCGCGCGCCATCCGCTCCGCGGGCGGCGGCCGCGAAGGCCTCGGCACCGTGCTCGCGAGGGAAGTGGCCTCGCTGCACCGTGCGCTCGAGGCCGCGGACGTCACGGTCGAAGGCATACTCGGCATCGACGCCCTCGGTGCCGTCGTCGCCGACACCTTTGCCTCGGGAGGATCGCTGTCCGGATCGGCGCGGCCGGCGGGGTCAGCCAGGCGGGCCGCAGCGCCGCCGTCCCGAGGCCGACGAGGAAGCGTCCGGCGCTGGCCCTGGCCGATGGCGGTCGAGCCGGCCTGGGACGCGGTCCACATCGACGCCGACCTGGCACGCCACCTACTGGATCGCGGAGTGGCCGCGTGTCGACGTCAGCCCCGACTTCCTCGCCCCCGTGCTCTTCGCCCCACTCCGCCGGTCGCTGTCGCTTGTGATGGAACCCGTCCCGCCGAGTCGTGCCGCGCGGCAGATCGCTCAAGCCCGCACGGCCGACCTCGCCGACAGCGAGCTCCGCCGCCGCGGCGGGTTTCTCACCACCGCCCGGCACCATCGTGAACGGGAGGGCGTCGAGGAACGGGACGCCGAGCTCGCCGAAGGCCACGCGCAACTCCGGTTCTCCGGCTACGTCACGGTGAGCGCCGACAGCCGAGACGAGCTCGCCCAAGCATGCGGCGCCCTCGAACAGGCGGCAGGCCAGGCGCGGCTCGAGCTCCGCCTCCTCTACGGCGAACAGGACCTCGCGTTCGCCTGCACCCTCCCGGTCGGACGGGGGCTCTCGTGAGCGCGAACACGCGTGTCATCGCCGGCGCCCGCACGGGCAGTGCCGATGAGCCGCAGGGCGGTCCGCCGATGAGCCGCAGGTCGGTCCGCCGATGAGAGGTCCGGTGCCGGCGGTGCCGGCTCACGTCGCGACCAGCCGCCACCTGTGTGCGGCCTATCCGATGGTGAGCGAGGCGGGCCTCGGGCACGAGGGCGTCCTCATCGGACGGGACGTGCTCGGTGGGTCCTTCGTCTACGACCCGTTCGTCCTCTACCGCAAAGGCGTGGTCACCAACCCGAACATGCTCGTCCTCGGACAGATCGGCCGCGGCAAGAGCTCGTTCGTGAAGTCGTACCTCTGGCGACAGGCCGTCTTCGGTCGGCGTGCCTGGGTGGTCGATCCCAAGGGCGAGTACGGCGGCCTTGCCGAAGCGTGGGACGTGACCCCGGTCGCGCTCCGGCCCGGAGGCACCGTCCGGCTCAACCCGCTCGACACCGAGGAGGCGCCCGGCTGTGAAGCCGGGGACGACGCCGCACGCCGGCGGGTCGCCTTGACCTCGTCGTTGGCGGTTGCGTGCCTCGGACGCGAACTGTTGCCGCGTGCGAGCGCGCCGCCGTCGACGCGGCAGTGGCCGAGGCGACCGCCCGTGCCCGTGCCGCCGATCTGCCCGCGCCGACCCTGCCGCAGGTGGTCGACGCGCTCCTCGAACCGGGACCGGATGCGTCGCTCGCCTTGCGCACGACTCGACCTGCACTCATGGAGGACGGGCGTGATGCGGCGCTCGAGCTCCGCCGACTCGTCCACGGCGACCTCTGCGGCATGTTCGACGGTCCGACCTCGCCGGGTCTGCGGCTCGACGGCCCCCTCGTCGTGCTCGACCTGGCCGCCGTCTACCACTCACCGGCGCTCGGCGTCCTGATGGCGTGCGCGTCGGCCTGGCTCCAGAGCGCGGTGCGTGCGCGGCACCGCAACCAGATCATCCTGGTCGTCGACGAGGCCTGGGCGATCCTCGGCAACCTCGGCGTCGCCCGCTGGCTGCAGACGTCCTGGAAGCTCTCCCGCGCGCTGGAGTCGCCAACGTCGCGGTGCTCCACCGGCTCTCGGACCTGCGCGCCGTGGGCAGCGAGGGATCCGAGCAGGTGAGCCTCGCCGAGGGTCTGCTCGGCGACTCGGAGACCCGCGTCGTCTACGCGCAGTCGCCCGGCGAGATCGCCCGCGCCGGCGAGCAGCTGGGCCTCACCGAGACCGAAGCCGAGCTCGTGACCCAGCTCCGCCGCGGCATGGCCCTCTGGAAGGTCGGTCGCCGCTCCTTCCTCGTCGACCACCAGCTCGGCAGCGGGGAGTACTGGATGACCGACACCGACCAGGCGATGGCGGACCCGGGCGACGGTGGATCCGGCCCCGACGACGGTGGATCCGGCCCCGACGACGGTGGATCCGGCCCCGACACCGAGCGTTTGCCCAGCTCAGAGGCCTCGGAGTGGTCCCGTGTGGATTTGTCGACCGTGGGTATGGAACGCGCGGATCCGCCCGCAGCTGGCAATGCGGACGCAGGGCAGGACTTCGGTTGCACAGCAGAGAGACCCGAGTGCCTTCGTGGCGTCTGCGGAGATGCAGCCGGATCGACCGGAACGAGCGCGTGGTGACGGATCTCCCGTCGTTCGCCGTTGCGATCGGTCTCGTCGCCTTGATCGGCGCCGGCATGGCCGGCCCGGATCGACACCGTTCTGGCCGTTCTCCGAACGGCTTCCCATTCTGCACCCGGCGCCCGCCCCCGCCCCCTCCCGGGCGCCGGGTGCAACCCCCCTGGGGCGCTCGGACCCGGCGTGCCGAGGTCCGGCGCCGGCGCCTTCTGGTCCGGATCGGTCTGGGCGGCGACCCGCACGGCGGTGACACGGCGCGCTGGGCCGAGGCACGTGACCTCCGGACACTCGTCCCCCCGCGCACCGGCGCCCGACCTGACCACGGCGCGCGGGGACCCGAACGCCTGGTGCTCGGTCGCTCCGGTCGCCACCTGCTCGCGGCCGAGCCCGCCCAATCCGTCATCGTCTTCGGTCCGACTCAGTCGATGAAGACGAGCGGCTTCGCGATCCCCGCGATTCTCGAGTGGAAGGGGCCCGTGCTCGCGACGAGCGTGAAGACAGACCTCGTCGACCACACCGCCGGTCACCGGAGGGCGTGCGGCACGGTGCAGGTCTTCGATCCGGCCGGGGCGACCGGGCTCGCGACCGCGTCGTGGTCCCCTCTGCCCGCGTCCCGTACCTGGCCCGGTGCGCGACGCGCCGCCGCGGCGCTGACCGAGGTCGCCAAGCCGGCCGTCGGGAGCATGAGCGACGGCGACTTCTGGTACGCGACCGCCGCCCGCTCTTGCTCCGCTCCTCTTCGCCGCGGCGGTGAGCGGGCGGGACATGCACGACGTGATCCGGTGGGTCGAGACCCAGGAGGAGGACGAGGTGATCGACGTGCTGCTCGCGACCGGTCTGCCCGAGGCGTTGCAGGCGGCGCGTTCCTCCTTCGCCAAGGAAGACCGCCAGCGAAGCTCGATCGCCACCACGGTCGAGACGGTCCTCGAGGCCTTCGACGGTCACGCCCGTGCGGACCTCGCCGCCCCCGTCGGCCCGGAGTTCGACGAGCCCGGTGACGGTGGTGGCGGGCTCCCCCCGATCCACCCCACACTCCTGCTCGCAGGACCCAACACCCTCTACGTCTGCGCGCCGATCCACGACCAGCGCCGGCTCACGCCGATGTTCGTCTCGGTGGTGCGCGAGATGCTCGAAGCGGTCTACGACCGTGTCGCCTCGACCGGACGACCCCTCGACCCTCCGCTGTTGGTCGTCCTCGACGAGGCGGCCAACATCGCTCCGCTGCCCGACCTCGACTCGCTGGCCTCGACCGCTGCGGGGCACGGGGTGCAGCTGGTCACCGTCTGGCACGACCTCGCGCAGATCGCCGCGCGTTACGGCGCTCGGGCGACGACGGTGGTCAACAACCACCGGGCCAAGCTCTTCCTGTCGGGTATCTCGGACCCCTCGACCCTCGACTACGCGAGCCATCTGGTCGGCGACCACGAGGTGGAGGTCGCGTCGACGACCTCCGGTGGCACCGGGGGCACCAGCAGCACCCGTTCGACCACGCTGCGGCGCCTCGCCCCGCCGGACATGCTCCGGCGGATCCCACCCGGTGAAGGCGTGCTCGTCTACCGGGAGCTCCCTCCCGCCCGCATCCGGCTCCGCACCTACTTCGAGGACGCCGAGCTCGCCGCCCGCGCGACCAGCTGACCGGCCCGTACGATCGTGACGGTGGCCTCACCCGCGACACCGGCCGGCACCGGTCCTGAGCCGTCCTTCGATCTCTTCGACCCCGCCTGGAACGACGACCCGTTGCCGCTCTACACCGCGCTCCGCGAGCAGGCCCCGGTCCACCGCAACGAGCTCGGCTTCTGGGTGGTCGCCCGGCACGCGGACTGCCTGGCGGTCCTCCGTGACCGCCGGGCCAGCTCGGACGGACAGAACATCGCCGTCGAACGCATCACCGGCGAGTTCCGGACGGCGCCGCCCGAGGGCGACCCCATGGCCGAAGCCTTCATCGAGATGCGGCCCTTCCTCTTCCGCGACCCACCGGATCACACCCGTCTTCGCGGCCTGGTCTCGAAAGCCTTCACGCCGAAGGTCGTCGAATCGCTGCGCGGCCGCACCCAGGAAGTCGTCGACGAGCTCCTCGACGCCGCGCTCGACGCGGGGGCGAGGTCGACCTCATCGAATCCTTCGCCTACCCCCTACCGGTGCGGATCATCTGCGACCTGCTCGGGGTGCCTGCCGCCGACCAGGAGCGGTTCAAGTCGTGGTCGCACGCGCTGGCCCATGGCCTCGATCCCGAGTTCCTGCTGTCCCAGCAGGTCATCGACGAACGGACGGTGGCGATCGGCCAGTTCGCCCAGTACTTCTTCGAGCTGCTCGCCGAGCGCCGGACGGCACCCGGAGACGACCTGCTGAGCGGGCTCGTGCAGGCCGAGGACGGCGGCACCGTGCTCAGCGAAGGCGAGCTGCTCTCCACCTGCATCCTCTTGCTCGTCGCCGGCCACGAGACGACGGTCAACCTCATCGCCGGAGGCGCGCTCGGCGCTGCTCGAGCACCCGGACCAGTGCCGGCAGTTCCGCGACGACCCGGGCCTCGTCCGCACCGGTATCGAAGAGATGCTGCGCTTCGTGTCACCGGTGCAGTTGACCGGACGGGCACTGCTCGAGGACCTTACCGTCGGCGGCACCGAGCTCCGGGCCGGCGACTTCGTGATGCTCCTCCTCGCGTCGGCCAACCGCGACCCCGCCGCCTTCGAGCATCCCGATCGCTTCGACGTCGGTCGGTCCCCCAACAACCACCTCGGCTTCGGGTTCGGCATCCACCACTGCCTCGGGGCACCGCTCGCCCGGATGGAGGGCCAGGTCGCCCTCGCGACCCTGGTCCGCCGGGCACCCCAGCTTCGGCTCGCCGGTGAGATCGCCTACAAGTCGAACGTCGTCCTCCGCGGGATGGAGTCGCTGCCGGTCGAGCTCTCGCGCTGAGGCCGGCTCCGGCAGCGACGATCACTCACCCCGCAGGCGAGATGACCGTCTGTCCGCCGAGGTAGGGCGCGAGCACTTCGGGTAGCACCACCGAGCCGTCCTCCCGGCGGCCGGTCTCGACCAACGCCGCCCAGATCCGCGCCCAGGCGAGGGCCGACCCGTTGAGGGTGTGCACGAAGACCGGGCCGCCGCCACCCGAGGGCCGGTAGCGGATGTTGGCCCGCCGGGCCTGGTAGTCGGTGCACCAGCTCACCGAGGAGACCTCCAGCCACTGGTCGACCCCCGGCGTGTAGACCTCGAGGTCGAAAGTGCGGCTCGAGGAGATGCCCAGGTCCCCGGTGCAGAGGTCGACCACACGGTGCTGCAGACCGAGCTCGACCAGTAGCGACTCGGCCCGGTCGACCATCGACCGCAGCTGGTCGGGCGCCTGCTCCGGCGTCGTGTAGGCGAAGAGCTCGACCTTGTCGAACTCGTGCACGCGCAGGAGGCCCCGGGTGTCGCGCCCCGCCGAGCCCGCCTCGCGCCGGTAGCAGGCGGTCCCCGCGCAGAGCCGCATCGGCAGGTCCGCCTCGTCCAGCACCTCGCCGCGCCACATCGAGGTGAGCGGCACCTCGGCGGTCGGGATGGCCCAGAGGTCGTCGCGCTCGAGGTGGTACGCGTCGTCGACGAACTTCGGGAGGTGGCCGGTCGAGATCATGGTGTCGGTGAGCACGAGCGTCGGGGGGCGCACTTCCTCGTACTCGTCCGCGTGGCGGTCGAGCGCGAAGGAGGAGAGGGCGCGGAGCAACCGTGCACCGGCACCCCGGTAGAGGGGGAACATCGAGCCAGAGAGCCTCGCCCCGCGCTCCATGTCGAGGATGCCGAGCTCGGCCCCGACCTCCCAGTGCGGCCGCCGTTGCGCGTCGCTGTGGACGGGAGCCTCGGCCGGCCAGGTGCGTGCGACGACGTTCCCCTCGGGAGGCTCGCCCTCGGGCGCCTCGGGCGCGGGCAGGTTGGGAAGGAGCAACAGCGCGGCGCGCACCTCCTCCTGTGCCCGCTCCGCCTCGGCGTGGAGGGTCCGCTCCTCGTCGCCGGCCGCGCGGCTCTCCCCGCTCAGCGTCTCAACTCGTGCGTCCTCGCCCGCACGCCGTGCCTCGCCCACCTGCCGAGACAGCGCCTTCACCTTCGACCGCATCTCGTCCCGCCGCCCGACCGCGGCACGGGCCGCCGAATCGAGCGTCGCGAGACGATCGACCTCCGACGGGTCCACCCCGCGCCGCGCGAGCGCGGACTTGACGGCGCCGACGTCGTCTCTCACCAACCGGATGTCGATCATGACAGGCACAACGGTAGCGTGGCCGTCATGCCCGACCCGAGCGACGAGTGCGCCGACGCGTCGTCGGCCGCCGGCCACGACGGCGACCCGGCGGTCGTCTGCGACAGCCTCGTCGTCCGCTACGGCGATCTCACCGCGGTCGACGGGCTCTCCTTCGAAGCCCGCTCGGGCGAGGTGCTCGCGCTGCTCGGACCGAACGGCGCCGGCAAGACGAGCACCGTCGAGACCCTCGAGGGCTACCGGCCGGTCGCGGGCGGCAGCGCCACGGTCCTCGGCCTCGACCCCGGGCGCGACCATCGCGCCCTCGTCCCCCGCATCGGCGTCATGCTCCAGCGCGGCGGCGTCTATCCGATGCTCTCCGCCGAGCAGGTCCTCGGCCTCTTCTCCCGCTACTACGAGGACCCCGCCGACCCCGACGAGCTGCTCGACCTGGTCGGACTGGAGAAGGTGCGCCGCACCCGGTGGCGGCGCCTCTCGGGAGGCGAGCAGCAGCGTCTCTCGCTCGCGCTCGCCCTCGTCGCCCGCCCCGACGTCCTCTTCCTCGACGAGCCGACCGCGGGGGTCGACCCGGAGGGGAGGATCCAGGTGCGAGGGATCATCGGCGACGCCCGCGACCGCGGCGTCTGCGTGGTCCTCACCACCCACGAGCTCGCCGAAGCGGAGCGCCTCGCAGACCGGGTGGTGATCATCCATCACGGCCGGAAGCTCGCCGAGGGCACACCCGCCGACCTCGCGTCGAGCGCGGCCGGCGGCACCATCCGGTTCTCGAGCGACCGGGGCATCGACACCGACGCGCTCGCCGCTCGTCTCGGCCTCGGGGCGAAGGTCGTCGAGGAACGGCACGGCTCCTACCGCATCACGCCGCCCCCGGAGGTCGCGACGCCAGACGTGGTAGCCACGCTTGCGGGCTGGCTGGCCGAGCGCGCCCTGCCGGTCGGCGAGCTGAGCACCGGCGGCTCGCTCGAGGAGGCCTACCTCACCATCACTGCGGAAGAACCGGCCAGGACGGCGGGCCACCACCCCGGTCCCGCACCGGACGCACCGGAGACCGCCTGATGCGCCCGCTGACCGCGCAGCTGCGCGCCGAGGTGAGGATGATGTTCACCAACGGCGAGGTGGTGCTGTTGACTCTCGGGATCCCGGTGGTGTTCCTGCTCTTCTTCTCGGGTGTGCACGTGCTGCCCACGGGGGTCGCGCACCCGGTCGACTTCCTGGTGCCCGGAGTGCTCGCCCTCGCGATCATGGCCACCGCGATGACCGCGCTCGGGATCGGGACCGGCTTCGAGCGCGGCTACGGGGTGCTGAAACGGCTGGGCACGACACCGCTCGGCCGGCCTCGACTGCTCGCCGCGAAGATCTCGGCAATCGTCGCGGTCGAGCTGATCCAGGGCGCGATCCTCGTCGCCGTCGGCTTCGGCCTCGGCTGGAGCCCCGGAGGACCCGGCGGCGCGAGCGCCCTCGTCGGCGAGGCGATCGCGGTCATGGTGCTCGGGACCGTCGCCTTCGGCGGCATCGGCCTGCTGCTCGCCGGCACCCTGCGCGCGCTCACCAACCTCGCGGTGGTCAACAGCCTCTTCGTCGTGCTGCTTCTCCTCGGCGGGATGCTGGTGCCCCTTTCGAAGCTGCCCGGCTGGCTCGAGGGGATCGCCAAGGTGCTGCCGGCATCCGCGCTCGCCGACGCGCTGCACGGGACCCTCGGCCACGGCACGCCGGTGTCGACGACCGACTGGGTCGTCCTCGCGGTGTGGGCGGTCGCCGCGCCGGTCGTGGCCGGCCTCACCTTCCGATGGGAGTAGCCCGCGCCGTCCGCTGGAAGTAGCCCGCGCCCCGGCTACTCGCTGTTGAGCCGGTGCAGCCAGGTGTCGAGCTGGCTCGCCGAAACCGCCCCGATCACGTGGCCGACCACCTTGCCCGACGAGTCGATGAAGAAGGTGTTGGGCTCGCCGTTCAGCCCGTAGAGGCTCTCGGTCACGTACAGGTTGGCGTCGGCGCCAACCGGGTAGCCGATCCCGGCACTCTGCACGAAGGCGACCGCGTTGGCCTTCGGGTCGGCGACGTCGACCCCGACGAACTGGACGTGGGAGCCCTTGGCCTTCTCGGACTTGGCCGTCTGCGCGAGGAGGGGCGTCTCCTGCTGGCAGGGGATGCACCACGATGCGAAGAAGTTGAGCACCACCGGCCGGCCACGGTCCTTGCCCAGCGCGTCGAGGTCGACCGGCTTGCCGCCGGTGAGCGACGGGATGCGGAAGCCCGGAGCCGTCGACCCGACACCGACCACCGGACCCGACGAGGGTCCCGACCCCGATCCGGTTCCGAGACCGACGAACAACACCACCGCCAGCACGCCGGCGATCGCGACGCCGATGACGAGGGAGCGCACCCGACGGGGACGGCGGCGTTGCCTGCCTCTCGGCTGCCCGCCGGACTCGGCGGCGGGCTCACCCGGTGCGGCGGAGGGGTCCGGGGCGCCCGAGTCGCCGGCGGCCGAGCGCGGACGCTCGCCCCCGGTCGGTTCCGGCGGTCCGGACGCGGGCGGCTCGCCGCTCAATGCCGGACGAGGACGTCCACCGCCATGCAGACGAACAGGAGAGTCAGATAGGTGATCGAGTAGTTGAACAGCTGCATCGCCGCCTTCGGCGTCGCCCGCACCGACAGCCGGACCGCGAGCCCGACGAACGCCGCACCGAGCAGCGAGGCGGTCACCACGTAGAAAACGCCGAGCGACGCGATGCCGGCGAGCAGCAGCGAGATTGCGACGAGCGCCACGCTGTAGACGATGATCTCGTAGGAGGTCCGCCGGAAGGTGGCGACCGCCGGGAGCATCGGGACGTGCGCGGCGCGGTAGTCGTCCCGGTACTTGACCGCGAGCGACCAGAAGTGCGGCGGCGTCCAGAGGAAGATGAGCCCGAAGAGCACGAGCGGGGTCCACGACAGACTGCCGGTCACCGCCGCCCAGCCGACGAGCACCGGCACGGCACCGGCCGCGCCGCCGATCACGATGTTCTGGCTGCTCGTCCGCTTGAGCCACAGTGTGTAGACGAAGACGTAGAAGAGGGTCGCCGACACCGCGAGCACCGCGGAGAGCAGGTTCACCCAGGCCCAGAGCTCGACGAAGGCCACGACCTCGAGGCTGACCGCGAACACGAGGGCGCTGCGGGGGGTGACCGCCCCGGTCACGAGCGGCCGGTTGCGGGTCCGGTGCATGACCTTGTCGATGTCCCGGTCGACCACCATGTTGATCGCGTTGGCCCCGCCCGCCGCGAGCGCACCCCCGAGCAGGGTGGCGGCCATCAGCCAGACCGGGGGCATGCCCCGCTCGGCCACGATCATCGTCGGCAGCGTCGTGATGAGGAGCAGCTCGATGATCCGGGGCTTGGTCAGCGCCACGTAGGCGCCGAGACGCGCCCCGACGGAGACGCGTTCAGCCAGCGTCGCGGCCGAGAGAGCCATCGCCGTGACCCTACTGGCCGGGGGCCTTCGGGGTCACATCTACCCCGACCTGCGCCCGGAGACCGAGCCGCTGCGCTCGCCGGGGTCCGGCCACTGGAAACGTGCAGGCCGGCCGCTTCGCCTGGGCCCGGAGCGGCCGGGTACCATTCGCCAACGGTGCCCTCGCTGTCTCTCGGTCCGCGTCAGTTCCTCCTCCTGTGCCGGATCACCCTGGTGGTGCTCTTCGCCAACATCGTGACCGGGGCGGCGGTGCGCCTGTCGGACTCGGGGCTCGGGTGCCCCGACTGGCCGACCTGTTCGCAGCACCACCTGACGCCGCCGCTCAGCCTCCACCCGGTCGTCGAATTCGGGAACCGGGTGGTGGTCACCGTCCTCGTGGTGAGCTGCCTGGTGACCGTGGTCGGTTCGTTCCTGCGCCGGCCCGCCCGGCGCGACCTCCGGTGGCTCTCGGGCGCCCTCGTCCTCGGGGTGCTGGGCGAGGCGGTGCTCGGCGCGGTGGTCGTCTACACCAAGCTCAACGCCTACGTCGTGGTCGCCCACTTCATGACCGGGATGGCCCTCTTGACCGCCGGGGTCGTGCTCACCCTCCTCTCCGACCACGAGGCCGGGCGGGGCACGCCGCGCGTGACCCGCGGGGTGCTCCGGTTGAGCCGCGGCCTGCTGGCGATGCTGGTGCTCGTGCTGGCCGCCGGGGCGTCGACCACCGGCGCGGGCCCCCACGCGGGCGGGAAGGATGCCAAGCGGATCCCGATCGGACTCGAGGACATGACGAGGATCCATGCCGAGCTGGTCATCGCGGCCGTGCTGATCCTGATCGGGCTGCTCTGGATGCTCTGGCGCACCGACGCACCGTCCTCGGCCCAGGATGCCGGGCGTATCCTGCTCGCCGTGATGGTCCTCCAGGGTCTGATCGGCTACACGCAGTTCTTCGCCCACCTGCCGGCGCTGCTCGTCGGGATCCACGTGTTCGGGGCGACGATGGTCTGGTCCAGCGCCCTCTGGTTCCACCACGGGCTCTCGGCGCACGCGGCCGAGACGTCGGAGGTCGCGCTGCCCGGTGCCTCGGGCGCACCGCTCGAGCGGTCCCACGGGACGGTGCCGGAGCCGGCGTGACAGCTCGTCGTCCGACGGTCGTCGTTCGGCCGGCGGAGGCCCGGCAGACCGGGGCCCGGCAGGCGGAGGTTCGACCGATCGGGGCCCGGCAGACCGAGATCGCTCCCGAGGAGCTCGGGTCGCCGTCGATCGACGAGTCCGAGCACACCGACCGACCGTGGCTGGTGATCGTGTGGAACGACCCGATCAACCTCATGTCCTTCGTGACCTTCGTCTTCCAGAAGCTCTTCGGTTACTCCAAGGAAAAGGCCACCAAGCTGATGCTCGACGTCCACCACAGGGGCCGGGCGGTGGTGTCCTCGGGGACGCGGGAGCGTGCCGAGCTCGACGTCTACCGGCTCCACGAACACGGGCTGTGGGCGACGATGGAGCAGTCGACATGAGCACACTCGGCGGCGGCTGCGAGACCGCCCCGCACGCGACGTTCCACGCGACGGCCCGCGCGATCACCCCTCACCCGACGTGAGCGCGCCGATCAAACGGCGGAAGGACGGAACCTATGCGGTCCGTCTCGACCCGAACGTCCGGGTGATCCTGGCGGACCTCGCCCGCCAGCTGGGCCCCGCGATCGAGCAGCGCGACCCGATGACCAAGCGCCTCTTCCCGCCCGCCTACCCCGGCGAGGTCCTCCGCGACGCCGAGCAGGAGTACCGCGACCTGGTCGACGCCCCCCTCACCAACCACCACCGCGGCGCGCTCGACGTGCTGGCCGAGACCGCGCTCGCCGAGACGCTCAGCGAGTCCGAGCTCGAGTCGTGGCTGTCCGCGGTCGGTTCGATGCGGTTGGTCCTCGGCACGCGCCTCGACGTGTCCGAGGACATGCCGACACCCGATCCCGAGGACCCCGCCGCGCCGGAATTCAGCGTGTTCGAGTTCCTCGGAGAGCTCCAGTTCCTCATCGTCGAGGTGCTCGCCGCGGGGCTTCCGGAAGAGGGCTGGCCAGGAGGATCGTTCTGATCCCTCTGCTAGTCTCCAAAAGCCCCGATCGGGTCCGAGCCCCCATCGTCTAGCGGCCCAGGACGCCGCCCTTTCAAGGCGGTAACACGGGTTCGAATCCCGTTGGGGGTGCGCGGTGCCCCGGTGTCGTGCAGCAGTGATCGGGGACCTGTGGTGCAGTTTGGAGTGCACGCCGGCCTGTCAAGCCGGAGGTCGCGGGTTCAAATCCCGTCAGGTCCGCCGCCTCGGTCCGCCGAGTCGGGGTCGGGTAGCTCAGTTGGCAGAGCGCGCGCCTGAAAAGCGTGAGGTCACCGGATCGACGCCGGTCCCGACCACCGAAGCGCCTTCGTCGGGCGCCCTACAGCCGGAATTCGAGGCTCGACCCCGGCCGTAGCTCGCTGACGGCTTCGCGGCAGGCGACCTGGATCGAGTCCTGCATCCCGGCGCCCGCTTCGATTCTGATCTCGGCCCCGCTGATCTGCAGGCGCAGAGGATGACCCCGGTACTGCATCGTGAACTCGAGCGTCCCGAGATCCTCGGGCCAATAGGGATCGAGCACCAACTGCCCGCCACGGGTCTCGACACCCGAGAAGCACCGCTGCAGCAGGTCGACGCTGCCGGCCATGGCCCCGAGGTGCACGCCCTCGGCCGTCGTGCCGCCCTGGATGTCGGCCACGTCGGTGTCGAGCGCCTCGACGAACAGCTCCGTCGCCCGGTGTCGATGGGCCCGGGCGAGCACCCACGCGTGCACCACCGCGCTCAGCGTCGAGCCGTGTGAGGTGCGCTCGAGGTAGTAGTCGATGGTCCTCGGGATCAGCTCGGTGTCCACCGGATAGCCGAGGGACCCGAGCAGCTCGCCGAACTCGTCGGCGGACAGCAGGTAGAAGAGCATGAGCACGTCGGCCTGCTTCGACGCCTTGTACCGATTGACGTCGTCCCCCTCGCTCTCGAGGATCCGGTCCAGCCGCTGGATGTTGCCGTAGCGGCGCCGGTACCGGTCCCAGTCCAGCTCCTCCAACTGCTCGTAGCCCTCGAACTGGCTGATGGTCCCGTCGTGGAACGGGACGAACATCCTCCGGCTGACGTCGTCCCACCGGTCACGCTCGTCCCTGTCGATGTCGAGGCGCTCGAGCAGCTCTCTCCGCGTCCGATCCGGCAGCAGGGCGAGCGCCTCTTGGGCTCGCCGGAGCACCCATGCGGCCATGACGTTCGTGTAGGCGTTGTTGTCGACGCCGTCGTCCACGGCCTCGGGATAGCCGGAGTGGAACTCGTCGGGTCCGATCACGCCCTTGATGACGTAGCGGTTCCTGCTGTGGTCGTAGGCGGCGAGGCTCGCCCAGAAGCGGGCGATCTCGACGAGCATCTCGGCGCCGTAGTAGGTGAGGAACTCCCGGTCGTCGGTCGCCTGGTAGTACTGCCACACGTTGTAGGCGATGGCGATCCCGACGTGGCACTGCCGACGTGAGGGATCCACCAGCCAGTGGTTCGAGACGGGATTGAGGTGGAGCTGCTGGCTCTCCTCGCGTCCGTTGCTGGCGGACTGCCACGGGTACATGGCTCCCGCGAGGCCCGCGGCGCGGGCAGCCGCACGCGCCTCGTCCAGCCGGCGGTACCGGTAGCGCAGCAACGACCGGGTCACGAGCGGCAGTCGCAGGTTGAGCACCGGAAACACGAACAGCTCGTCCCAGAAGATGTGGCCGCGATAGGCCTCGCCGTGAAGACCCCGGGGGGGCACCCCGACGTCGAGGTCGACGCTGTTGAGGGACACGCTGGCCAGCACGTGTGAGAGGTGCAGGCGGATCGTGCGGAGCGTTTCCTCTCGATCGTTCATGTCGAAGTGGAACCGCTCCCAGAGGTGGGCCCACGCCCTCACGTGTCGCTCGAGGAGCTCCTCGAACCCCAGCGTGCGCCCGAGCCACAGGACCGCCTCGTTGGCCGGCTCGGAGATCGCCCGGTCGCGCCCGGTGAAGACCGTGACGACCTTCTCGACGGTGACGACGTCGCCCTCCTCGACGTCGAGGGCGAGGTCGTGGGCGACCCAACGCTCCCGTTCGACCAGGGTGCGTCGTGGATCGACCGGTACACCGTTGCGCAGTGCCCGTGTCCGCGCGGCCATCGCCACCCGCACGTGGGAGTGGTTGGTCTCCACCTCGAGCAGGACGGCGTCTTCGTTGACGCTGCCGGTCCTCGTCGGGAGCAGGTGGTCGCTCGCAAGCTCGCGGTAGCGCTCCACCCCGGTGTTCTCGACGGTGCCGTCGAGCGCCGCACGGACCTCGAGGGTGCCGGACCAGTCCTCGGCGCGCACCGTGGACTCGAGCGCGCCGACATGCGGTGACGCCATGCTCACGAAGCGCCGTTGGGTGAGCGTGGTGGTGCGCCCGTCGCCGTCCCGGAAGTGGGTCCGTCTGTGCAGCACCGACCGGCGCAAGTCGAATCTCAGATCGTGTTCGAGCACCTCGACATCGTCGATCCCGAACCACGCACCCCCGTCGACCCGGAAGGTGAATGCCAGCCAGTTCGGCACGTTGACAAGGCTCTCGTTGGTGACGCGCTCACCCTCGACCTCGGTCTCGAGCCGGTTGTAGACGCCTGCCACGTAGGTGCCGGGATAGTGCACCGGACCGGCCGGGCACTCCGGGGCGGCGCCTCGCGTCGCCATGTAGCCGTTGCCGACGGTGCACAGAGACTCCCTCAGGCCCTCCTCGTCGGGGTCGTACCCCTTGGAGCGCCACGCCCATTCACTCACCGCGACCCACCACCGGGGGCCTCCCGCTGCATGCGTGCCATGACATCAGCGAAGCATCGATCCGACTCACTCGACCAGGGGCGTTGGTCCCGACCCGGTCCGGTCCGTGCGCGTCGTGGCGATCCCGTCGGTCGTTCAGCGGCTGCGACCGTAGAGGGCCCGCATGAGCTTCGCGACCACCCTGGTCGCGGCTGCCGGCCGGTTGAAGCTGGTCAGCTCGACCGGCAGCGCGAACCGCTGGGCGGTGACCGCCTTCGCCCTGGTGAATTCCCGCAGCCCGTCGGGCCCGTGGATGCGCCCGAACCCCGACTCGCCGACGCCACCGAAGGGCAGCCCGGGCACCATCGCGAAGGTGATGACCGAGTTGACCGACGTCATGCCCGACCGCATCCGCCGCGCGAGCTCGATACCACGCTGCCGCGAACCGGTGAACACCGCGCCGCCGAGACCGTAGGACGAGTCGTTCGCCCGCTCGAGCCCTTCCTCGAGGTCCCGCACCTTGGTCACGGTGAGCGTCGGCCCGAACGTCTCCTCACGGACCGCGTCGGAGTCCTCGGGGACGTCGACCAGGATGGTCGGACCGACCCCGTGCACGTCGACCGAGTCGATCCCGCCGATGAGGGCGCGGCCGCCGCGCCGTAGTGCGTCGGCCACGTGGCGGCGGATGACCTCGACCTGGGACGGCATCGTCGGCGGTCCCCACGAGGCGTCGGCGCCACTGCCGGGTGCGAGACGGCGTGCCTTGGCGGTGAGGGTGTCGACGAATCGGTCGTAGACCTTCTCCGCGACGTAAACCCGCTCGGTCCCGGTGCAGGTCTGGCCGCCGTTGCTCATCCCACACCAGAGGGCGGCGTCGGCGGCCGCCTCGAGGTCGGCGTCGTCGTCGACGAGGAGCGCGTCCTTGCCGCCACACTCCATGAGCACCGGGACGAGGTTGTCGGCACAGGCGGCCATGACCTTCCGTCCGGTCGCAGCCGAGCCGGTGAAGGCGATCTTGTCCACGCCCGACCGGCAGAGAGCGGCTCCCGTATCGCCGAGTCCGGTCACCACCCCGAAGACGTCCGGGCCGTCGGGCACCGACCGTCGCCACGCGTCGACCAGCCAGGCACCGATCGCCGGCGTGTACTCGCTCGGCTTGAAGACCACCGCGTTCCCGGCGGCGAGTGCGTAGGCGATCGATCCCAGGGGCGTGAAGACCGGATAGTTCCAGGGTCCGATGACCCCGACCACCCCGAGGGGCTGGTACTCGACGGTGGCCGAGTTGTTGGCGGCGAGCAGGCCGGCTGGGACGCGTCGCGGGCCGAGCACCTTTCCGGCGTGCGACGCCGCCCACGCGATGTGGTCGAGTGCGGGCACGATCTCGAGCACCGCGTCGCTGTGGGGCTTGCCGTTCTCGCGATGCATGAGGTCGGCGAGTTCGTCGATCCGCCGGGCAAGCTCCGACCGGTAGCGCCGCAGGTGTCGGGTCCGGCCGTCGAAACCGACTGCTCGCCACCAGGCCGACGCCGTCCGGGCGCGGTCGACCGCGGCCCGCACCGTCGCCTCGTCGTCCACCGGCAGGCTGGCGACGACCTCGCCCGTCGCAGGATCCAGGGACTCGAACTGCGCACGTGGCTCGTCGCTGATCGATCGGAGCTGCTGGACGCTGGACATGGTGGCCTCCTGGCTGGTCCGCCCGGCCTGGTCAGCGAGCCGGATCGGTACCTCGGTCGCGGCCCTCGGCCTGTTCCCGGCACTCGATCGACCGTCCGGACGGCCGGCAGGGTCTCCCTGCCGATAGTTGTTTCGCGGTCATGACATCACGTGGTGTATGTGGATGTCATCGTTTCGAACCAACACCCACGATAGGTCCGTGGCCCAGCCGCCGGCCCGCACGCCCGGCTCCATCGGCCCCGGCCCCATGCGCCCCGGCCCCATGGGTCCCGGCCCCATCGGTCCCGGCCCCATCGGACCTAGCCCCCCTCGTAGTCGAAACCGAGGTCCGGCGCGGTCAGAAGGGCCCGGAAGGAAAGGCCCTCCTTCCCGGCCATGGCGCCGACCGTCCCGCCGCGGTCGACCACGGCCACGAGCAGCACCGGCTCTGCCCCCACCTCGATCACCGCATGGGCGGCTTCGAGCAGCGACGTGCCCCGGGTGACCGTGTCCTCGGTGACCACCACCCGGTCTCCGGGGTCGAGAGCGCCCGCGATCCGCCCACCGCCGCCGTGGTCCTTCGCCTCCTTGCGGACGCTGAAGGTTTTGAGCATCCGTCCCCGCGTCGCCGCGACCCCGGCGGTGACGAACGCCACGGGGTCCGCCCCCATGGTCAGCCCGCCGATCGCCGTCGCCTCCGGCGGTGTGACCGCGAGGACGCTCTCGGCGAGGAGCACCATCGCCTCGGGGCGGCAGACGGTCTGCTTCGAGTCGATGAACCAGCTGCTGCGCTTCCCCGACTTGAGGACGAAGTCGCCCCGGCGAACCGAATGGGCGAGCAGGTGGTCGCGGAGCGCCGCGAACTCGGTCGGCGGAAGGGTTTCGGTCATCGACGCCCGCCCACCGACGTTCAGGCCGGACCCACCGGACTGTCCCAGAACGGAGGACCGACCAGGTCGACCCCCCGGTTGCCCTCCTCGACGCGCCCGACCAACGCTGCGCCGACCCCGACGCGTTCGAGTGCGGCGAGCGCAGCTGTCGTCGTGTCCGCCTCCACCGCGAGGATCATCCCGAGGCCCAGATTGAAGACGCGCGCCATCTCGTGGTCGGTGACGGGCCCGAGCGAGCGGATCTCGTCGAAGATGCGCGGCACTTCCCAGGTCCCCCTGTCGAGCACCGCGTGCATACCGTCGGGTAGCGCGCGTGGCAGGTTGCCGACGATCCCACCACCGGTGATGTGCGCAGCCGCGTGGACGTCCGCGGCCTCGATGGCGGCGCGTACGGCGGGTGCGTACAGGACCGAGGGACGGAGCAACTCGTTCCCGAGCGACGAGGGCGACCCGGACCACGCGGGCTCGTCGAACGACCGTCCGGCGCGCTCGAGCAGCACGTAGCGGGCGAGCGTGTAGCCGTTGCACCGCAGTCCCGGCGAGAAGAGCCCGATCAGCGCGTCGCCCGCCAGCACCCGCTGCGGGCCGAGGATGTCGTCGCGCTCCACCACCCCCAGCGCGAAACCGACCAGGTCGAACTCCCCCGGCGCCATCAGCCCGGGGTGCTCGGCCATCTCTCCCCCGAGAAGCGCCGCGCCCACTTGCCGGCAACCGTCGGCGACCCCGGACACGAGGTCGGCCATGCGCTCGGGCTCGACCGAACCGGTCGAGATGTAGTCGAGCAGGAAGAGGGGCTCGGCGCCCTGGCAGACCAGGTCGTCCACGCACATCGCCACCAGGTCGATGCCGATGGTGTCGAAGCGGCCCAGCGCCTGGGCCACCGCCACCTTGGTGCCCACCCCGTCGGTCGAGGCCACGAGAACCGGGTGGTGATAGCGCCCCGGGAGGCCGAAGAGTCCGCCGAACCCGCCGAGCTCGGAGAAGACCTCGGGCCGCGCGGTCGACGCGACCGCAGACCGGATGAGCTCGACCGCGCGCTCGCCGGCGGCGATGTCGACCCCGGAGGAGGAATAGGTCGGGGGCTCGGAGCTCGGGTTCGGTGTCGTCGTGTCCGGCACGACGCCGGTCACGCGCGGGCCCCGCTCGCCGCGCCACTGAGCGCCGGCCGCGCGCCGAGCTCGACCGGCGTCCCGACCGCGACCGGGTAGGCGCCGGTGAGGCACGCGTCGCAGAATCCGGCCCCGGGTGCGTCCACCGCCTGCACCAGGTGCTCGAGGGTGAGGTATTCGAGCGAGTCGACACCGAGGAACTCGGCGATGTCGGACAGTGACCGGGTCGCAGCCAGCAGCTCGTCGCGGTCAGGCGTGTCGATCCCGTAGAAGCAGGGCCACTTGAACGGCGGCGAGGAGATGCGCAGGTGCACCTCGGTCGCGCCCGCGTCGCGCAGCATCTTGACCATTGCCCGGGTCGTCGTCCCGCGGACGATCGAGTCGTCCACGACGACGAGCCGCTTGCCGGCGATGTTCTCGCGCAGCGGGTTCAGCTTGCGGCGCACGCCGCTCACCCGCTCGGCCTGGGTGGGAGCGATGAAGGTGCGGCCGATGTAGCGGTTCTTCACCAACCCCTGGCCGTAGGAGATGCCCGATGCCAGCGCGTAGCCCTCGGCCGCGGGCACCCCCGAATCGGGGACGCCCATCACCAGATCGGCCGCGACCGGGGCCTGGGTCGCGAGCAGCTGGCCCATGCGACGGCGCGCGCCGTGCACCTCGTTGCCGTAGAGGGTGGTGTCGGGCCGTGCGAAGTAGACGAACTCGAAGATGCAGAGCTTCGGGTCGATGCGCTCGTCGGCGAAGGGCTGCTCGGAGCGAACCTCCTTGCCGTCGATCACCACCATCTCGCCTGGCTCGAGCTCGCGGATGAAGGTCGCGCCGAGGACGTCGAGCGCGGGCGATTCGGAGGCCAGCACCCATCCCGCCTCGAGCTCGTCGGTCGCCTCGAGCCGGCCGAGGCAAAGCGGCCGGAAGCCGTTCGGGTCGCGGACCCCGATCAGGCGGTCGGCGTCGAGCAGCACGAAGGAGAAGGCGCCTTCGAGGCGCGGCAGCACCGACACCAGGGCCTCCTCGAGGTCGCCCTCCTCGACGACCGACGGGTCGCTCCCGTCGGGCGGGAAGGTGTTGGCGAGCAGCTCGGCGACGAGGTCGCTGTCGGAGGAGACGACTCCGGGCAGCATGCCCGCAGCATCAGCCAGTGCGGCGGTGTTGGTGAGGTTGCCGTTGTGGGCGAGCCCGAACCCGGCACGCCCCACGCCGCGGTAGACCGGCTGGGCGTGGTGCCAGTCGCTCAGGCCGGCGGTCGAGTAGCGGGTATGGCCGATGGCCAGATGGCCGCGTAGCCCCGACAGCTTGCGCTCGTCGAAGACGGTGGTGACGAGGCCCATGTCCTTGATGACCGTCACGAGATCGCCGTCGCTCACGGCCATCCCGGCAGATTCCTGCCCGCGGTGCTGGAGTGCGTAGAGCCCGTCGAAGGTCAGGTGTGCGACGGAGCGCCCCGGGGCGTAGACCCCGAAGACCCCGCACGCTTCCTTCGCCTCCATCATCGGTTCGTCACCGAATTCGTCACCGCACCCCGCGGGGGTCGCTGGCCTGGTTACCTCGGGCGGGCCACCTGGTCCGGACCCTCCGGCACCATCCTACCGTCGGCGCCCGGGGGCTCGCCGGTCCGGCCTCGCTCCCCGAGGGCGCCCTCCCTGGTGGGGCGGGAGGGCGGAGTCCCAGGTTCGGCCGCGCGTCGCGGCCCACCGGTAGCGTCGGCGATGGTGATCGACCTGCACACCCACTCGAGCGCGTCGGACGGCTCCGATCCTCCTCGAGCGCGTCGTCGAGCTCGCCGCCGAGGCGACCTGCGAGGTGCTCGCGCTCACCGACCACGACACCTTCGAGGGGATCGCGGCCGCTCGCAGCAGGGCAGACGAGCTCGGGCTCGCCGTCGTCCCCGGCTGCGAGGTCTCCTGCGTCGCGCCGGGCGGCGGCAGCATGCACGTGCTCGTCTACTTCGTCGAGGACGCCGACACCCCCCTCGGCGAGGAGCTGGTTCGTCTCCGGGCCGACCGCCGGCGGCGCAACCTCGCCCTGGCCGACCGCCTGGGCGAGCTCGGGATCCCGGTCACGTACGAGATGGCGGTGGCGCGGTCCGGCACCGAAGCGGGCCTCGGCCGCCCGCACTTCGCCGCGGCCATGGTCGCACGTCGGGGCAGCCGAGTCGATCGACGACGCGTTCGATCGGGTGCTCGGGAACGGGCGTCCGGGCTACGTGCAAAAGGCGCGCCTCTCGGGCACAGAGGTCGCGACGCTCGCCCACGCGGTCCGGCGGCGTGGCGGTGCTCGCCCATCCCTTCAGCCTCGGGCTCGAGCCGGCGGACCTGGTGGACACGGTGAAGGGCCTCGCCGCCGCGGGGTTCGACGGGATCGAAGCCACCTACGGCAGGTACTCGCCTCGCCAGCGAGGCGATCTCGCGAACCTCGCCCTGCGCTTCGGTCTCGTCGCGACGGGTGGCTCCGACTATCACGGCGGAACGAAGCCGGATCTGCGGGTGGGCACGGGCACCGGCGATCTGAAGGTGTCGCGCCGGGTGCTCGAGCAACTCGAGGCGCGCCGGCCCTCCTCCTGAGCAGGTCCGGGCGGGCTCGGCCACGACCAGAAATCAGTCGACGACGGCAGGTGCGACGTGGTCGAGGAGGTTGGGCAGGCGACTGCGCCACACCGACGCGGCCTTCTCGACCGGCAGGTCGACGAGCCCGTCGACGACGATCCGGTCGCCGCCGGCGCTGCCGAGGACCTCGAAGCGGACACCGGCGTCGGTTGCGAGGGACGCGACCTCCGGCACCGAGGGCGTGCAGAGGACGACGCGGGACGGCGCCTCGGTGAAGAGCGCATGGTGGTCGGCCACGTCGCCGACTTCGAGCCCGACGCCCGAGCCGACCGAGAGCTCGGCCAGGGTGACACCGAGGCCCCCGGCCGCCACGTCGTGGATCCCGTCGACGAGCGGGCGGCCGCCACCGACGCCCCTCGCCACGATGCCGCTCACCAGTTGGACCAGCCGCGCATGGGCGGCGAGGTCGAGCGGGGGCAGCGTCCCGTGGCGGTGCCCGCGGCACCGCACCGCCCAGCGCGAGCCACCGAGCGACGGCCGGTGCGAACGAGCGCCGCCCGAGCCGAGGTCGGCGCCGTTGTCGGCGCTCGCGTCGAGCAGCACCAGCGATGATCCCTCGGCGAGCGCCAGCCCCGGAGGCGCCGCTGCGAGACGCTCGATGATGCCGAGGCCCCCGATGACCGGGGTCGGATCGATATCGCGACCGGCGCTCTCGTTGTAGAGGCTCACGTTCCCGCCGATCACCGGCAGGCCGAGCGCGAGGCAGGCCTCTCGCATGCCGTCGATCGCCTCGGAGAGCTGCCACATCACCTCGGGATGTTCGGGGTTCCCGAAGTTGAGACAGTTGACGACCGCGACCGGCTGCGCACCGGAGCACGCCAGGTTCAGCGCGGCCTCCGCCACGGTCGACGCGGTCCCGAGGCGGGGGTCGATCGCGCACCACGTGGGGTTCGAGTCGGTGGTGAGCGCGAGCCCGCGCTCGGAGGGCGGCAGGCCGGGGCCGGCGAGCCGAAGCACCGCCGCGTCGCCCCCAGGACCGCCGACCGTGTTGAGGAAGAGCTGGTGGTCGTACTGCCGGGACACCCACGACGAGTCGACGAGCAGCTGGAGGAGGTCCTCTCCGCAGTCCGCGGGTGCGCCGAGCGCACCCGGGTCGTCCGCAGCACGCGCTTCGTGGCCGGCGGGCCGGGCCATCGGACGGCGGTAGAGGGGGGCATCCTCGCTCAAGGACGCGGCCGGCACGTCGCCGAGCACTTCGCCGCCGAATCCCTCGACCACCCGGAGCCGACCGGGTGCACCTGCCGGCGGCTCGGTCACCCGCCCGACCACGGTCGCCCGCACCTCCCACCGGCGGCAGACCTCCTCGACCCGCGCCAGCGCGTCGGGGGTCACGATCGCGAGCATGCGCTCCTGGCTCTCGGAGGTCATCACCTCGTACGCGGCCATTCCGGGCTCGCGTCTCGGCACGGCGGACACGTCGACGTCCATCCCGACCCCGCCACGTGCGGCGGTCTCGCTCGTCGCACAGATCAGGCCCGCACCTCCCAGATCTTGGATACCGACCACGAGCTTGTCGTCGAGCAGTTCGAGACAGGCCTCGATCAGCCGCTTCTCCTCGAAGGGATCGCCGACCTGCACGCTCGGACGCTTGGCCGACTCGGCCTCGTCCTGGCCGCCGAACCCGGCCGACGCGAGCACGCTCACCCCGCCGATGCCGTCGCGGCCGGTGGTCGAGCCGAGCAGGACCGCCAGGTTGCCGGCGCCCGATGCCCGCCCGAGGACGAGGCGCTCGACCGGCAGGACACCCATGCACAAGACGTTGACCAGGGGGTTCTGGGCATAGGTCGGATCGAAGGTGAGCTCGCCGCCGACGGTCGGGACCCCGACCGAGTTCCCGTAGCCGGAGATGCCCGCCACCACCCCCTCGACCAGCCAGCGTTGCCGCGGCTCGGCCGGGTCGCCGAAGAAGAGCGGGTCCATGACCGCGATGGGACGCGCCCCCATGGTGAAGACGTCCCGGAGGATGCCGCCGACGCCGGTGGCGGCGCCCTGGTAGGGCTCGATCGCCGAGGGATGGTTGTGGCTCTCGATCCGGATCGCCACCGCGATGCCGTCGCCTGCGTCGACCACGCCGGCGTTCTCACCCGGCCCGACGAGGACGCGTGGACCCTCGGTCGGCAGCCGTCGGAGGTGGATCGCGCGACGACTTGTACGAGCAGTGCTCGCTCCACATCACCGCGAACAGTGCGAGCTCGAGGTGGTTGGGGGGGCGTGCCAGGATCGACTCGACCTCGTCGCGTTCGGCGTCGGTGAGCCCGAGCGCCCGATGGAGACCGTCGTCGAGGACCGGAGCCCCGCCTTCCGCGCCACCGGTCGCCCCGCTCGTCGCCTGCACGAACCGAGCGTACCCGGCAACCTCTCGCGACCCTGGCCGTGCCTCGATGAAAACGGTCCATGAGCAGCTCGGCTCGGAGGTTCCGGAACGATCGCGGTCGGAGCCTGATGCTGCCCAAAGGGCGCCGGGTCCATATCCGGAAAGGCCGGCGGGCCTCTCATACCAGCGTGTGCGCCGCGGCCCTCCATTTCACCGCCGTCGAGCGAATCGATTTCGAGCCGCCGTGGTCTGCCATTCCTAAAAATCGGCTGATCCGATTTGACCCAAATCCCCACCTTTGAAATGCTCACCGCATGGCACCACCCGCAACCACCAAAACCCGCAAGAAGAGCCCGATGTCCAGCAGCCACAAGGCCGCCCTGGCCAAGGGCCGCGAAGAGGGCCGCATCGTCCGCCAGTACCTCGAAGCCCTCGAATCGACCAAGCCCCGCCGCGGACGCAAGCGCACCCCGGACTCGATCAAGAAGCGCCTCGCCGCGATCGAGACCGCCCTCCCCGACGCAGACCCGCTGGCTCGCCTCCATCTGATCGAGGAGAAGCAGCGGCTCCAGTCCGAGCTCTCGCAGACCGGCAAGACCGTCGATTTGGCGTCGCTGGAGAAGGCCTTCGTCAAAGTGGCCCGCCCCTATGGGGAGCGCAAGGGAATCTCGTATTCGGCGTGGCGCGCCGTCGGGGTGAGCGCCGCGGTCCTCCAGCAGGCGAAGATCCCCCGCACCCGCAGCTGAGTCAGCTGCGGGCCGCCGAGGCTCCGGTCGCCGAGGCTCCGGCTGATGCGGTTCCGACTGATGCGGCTCCGGCGACAGCGCGAGCGTCGGCCCGATGCCGGGTGGCACCGGCCGTCCCGAGCAACGCCTCGAGGAGCGGCAGCCCGTCGGTCGAACCGAGCAGGGGGTCCGAGGCGCGCTCGGGGTGTGGCATGAGCCCGACCACGTTGCGACCCACGTTGCAGACACCGGCGATGTCGTCCACCGAGCCGTTGGGATTGTCGACGTAGCGGAGGACCACCCGGTCCTCGGCTCGCAGCACGGCGAGGGTCTCCGCGTCGCAGGTGTAGTTGCCCTCGAAGTGGTTGATCGGGATCTGCAGCTCGGTCCCCACCGCGAGGCCCTCGGTCATCGCCGAGTCGTCCGTCTCCACCCGGACCCCCACGGTCGTGCAGAGAAAGCGCAGGCCCCGGTTCTTCTGCAACGCGCCGGGGAGGAGGCCGGCCTCGGTCAGTACCTGGAAGCCGTTGCAGATGCCGACGACCGGTCCGCCCGACTCGGCGAACCGCCCCACCGCGTCCATGATCGGCGAGAAGCGGGCGATCGCGCCCGGGCGCAGGTAGTCGCCGTGGGCGAAGCCCCCGGGCAGCACCAGGGCGTCGAACCCTTCGGCCGAGGTGTCGCCGTGCCAGAGCAGGTCCGCAGCCGCGCCGAGCCGCCCCAGCGCGGCGACGACGTCGTGCTCGCAATTGCTGCCGGGGAAGGTGACGACGCCGACCCGTGGTGCCATCAGACGACGCCCCCGGGGACCACCCCGCACGCAAGACCGACCCGGCCCACTGGAACCATCAGACCCTCGCGGCCGTGGGCTCGACCGAGACCGCGGACTCCTCGATCACCGGGTTGGCGAGCAGCCGGTCGGCGACCACGGTCGCCTGGGCCAGCGCATCGGACTCGCTGTCCGCGACGACCTCGAACCGGAAGGCCTTGCCGGCCCGCATCCCCGAGACGCCGGTGAGGCCGAGCGCGGGCAGCGCGCGTTCGATGGTCGCGCCCTGCGGGTCGGCGATCCCCTTGCGCAGGTGGACCTCGACCAGCACGCCGTAGCGGCCCGTCGCCGCACCCGGGCCCGCGCTCACGCCCCGAACCAGTCGGAAAGGCGGCGGCCGCAGATCCGCTCGTAGGCCGCAACGTAGCGGGTGGACGTCTCGGTCACGATTTCGGCGGGAAGTGCCGGCGGAGGAGGCTGCTTGTCCCACGACTGGGTCTCGAGCCAGTCGCGGAGTGGCTGCTTGTCGAAGGAGGGCGGGTTGGTCCCCGGCGCGCAGTCGTCCGCCGGCCAGAACCGAGATGAGTCGGGGGTGAGCACCTCGTCGCACAGCGCAAGCTCCCCGTCGATGGTGCCGAGTTCGAACTTGGTGTCGCAGATCACGATGCCGTGCTCCTCGGCCCGAGCCGCCGCGCGCCGGTAGGCGGCGAGGCAGAGCTCGGCCGCGGCCTCGGCCGCGTCCTTCCCGACCAGGTCTGCCGCCTCGTCCATGCCGATGTTGAGGTCGTGACCCTCGGTCGCCTTGGTCGAGGGCGTGAAGATCGGCTCGGGCAGCTTGTCGGCATGGCGGAGGCCTTTCGGCATCGCCATCCCGTGCACCGTCCCCTCGCGTTCGTACTCCTTGTACGCCGAACCGGCCAGGTAGCCGCGCACGATGCACTCGATGGCGAGCATGTCGGCACGACGGACCAGCATCGACCGCCCGGCCAGGTACCCGAGCCCGCCGTGGAGGACGCGACCGCGCCGGCCGGGAAGTCGGAGGTGTCCGCGCTGATCAGGTGGTTGGGCGCGAGGTCCGACAGTTCCTCGAGCCAGTACGACGCTCATCGCGGTCAGTACCCGGCCCTTGTCGGGGATGGGTTCCGCCATGATCACGTCGAAGGCCGAGATGCGGTCCGACGCGACCATCAGCAGCCGGTCGTCGCCCGCGTCGTAGAGCTCCCGGACCTTTCCCGACTGGATGAGGGACAGCGGTTGGCTCGTCGAGGTCGTCATGGGTCGAGCTCCTCCAAGGCGTCGGTGAAACGGTGGACGTGGCGCAGCGTACGGGTCAGATCGAAGGCCTCGTCGAGGGTGGACGGCGCCAGGGTGACCTCGGGGTCGGCCCCGAGCACCTCGCGGAAGGGCCGACCCTGCTCCCAGGCGGCCCTGGCGTCACGCTGGACGATGCGGTAGGCCGCGTCGCGGTCGACAACCATCGCTCACCAGGGCGAGCAGCACCGACTGGCTGAACACGAGGCCGTGGCTGCCCTCGAGAAGGGTCGCCCGCGCCCGCTCGGGATGGACGATCAATCCGGCCACCAGGCCGGCCGCCTTCTGCAGCAGGTACAGGGTGAGCATCGACGCGTCGGGGAGCACCACCCGCTCGACCGAGCTGTGCGAGATGTCCCGCTCGTGCCAGAGGGCGACGTCCTCCAGACCGGCCGAGAGGTACCCACGCAGCACCCGCGCGAGCCCGCACAGCCGCTCCGAGAGGATCGGGTTGCGCTTGTGGGGCATCGCCGAGCTGCCCTTCTGGCCCGGCTTGAAGGGCTCCTCGACCTCGCCGAGCTCGCTCCGAGCGAGATGCCGGACCTCGGTCGCGATCGACTCGATGGTGGCGCCGACCGCGGCGCACGCCCAGAGGAACTCGGCGTGGCGGTCGCGGGCGATCACCTGGGTGGCGGGGACCGGACGCAGCCCGAGCGCCCGGCAGACGTGGTCCTCGACCCTCGGGTCGATGTTGGAGTAGGTCCCGACCGCTCCCGACAGCTTCCCGACCGCGACGCGCTCGCGCGCCCGTCGGAGCCGGTCGACGGTCGCGCCCGGCCTGCAACGCCCAGAGCGAGAACTTGGCGCCGAAGGTGGTGGGCTCGGCGTGCATGCCGTGGGTCCGCCCGGTCACCGGCGTGTCGATGAGCTCGAACGCCCGGTCCTTCAGGGCGGCGACCAGCGAACCGGAGGCGGCGATCAGCTGGTCGGCCGCCTCGGTGAGGGTGGCGCTGAGGGCGGTGTCGACCACGTCGGAGGAGGTCAGCCCGTAATGGATCCACGAGCCCTCGGGCTGGCCGATCGCCGACTGCACGACGTCGACGAAGGCCGCGACGTCGTGGTCGGTGACCTGCTCGCGCTCCGCGACCGCCTCGACGAACGCGTCGTCGACCTTCGGCGCTCTGGCCCGGCAGGCTGCGGCCGCGGCGGCCGGCACCGAGCCGATGTCGGCCCAGCCTTCGGTCGCGAGCAGCTCGACGTCGAGCCAGCGGGCGAACCGCGCGCGATCACTGAACAGCTCGGCCATCGCGGCGTGGCGCGTACCGCGGGATCACCGGACCACCTCCCCCGCCAGGGACACCGGATCGTCGGCGCCCGGGCCACCCGTGGACGAGGACGGGGACCCCGACGATGGGGAGGCGGCCGCCGCAGCTGCGGCCGCGGCTGCGGCGATGTCGGCCCGCACCTGCATGCCCGGCCAGCTGATCGCGGCCACCCCGCGATAGGCGCGCGTCACGCGCCTCGGCGAGGGTCGCGCCGAGGCCGGTCACCCCGAGGACCCGGCCACCCGCGGTGACCACCTCTGGCCCGTCCGACCGCCGGCCTCGCCCGACCGCGGTCCCGGCGTGGTACACGGTGACATCCTCGAGCCGCGACGCCTCGTCGAGGCCGTGATCACGTCGCCGGTCCGCCGGCGACTCCGGATACCCGGCGGACGCCAGCACCACACAGACCGCCGCCTCGGTCGACGAAGCGCGGCGTGGAGTGGAGCTGACCCGGCCGCGACCTCGGCGAGCAGCGCCGGCGACGTCCCCGTCGAGCCGCGGGAGCACCACCTGGGTCTCCGGGATCGCCGAAGCGCACGTTGAACTCGAGCACCTTCGGCCCCTCGGCGGTGAGCATCAGACCCGCGTAGAGGACGCCCCGGTAGTCGATCCCCTTCGACCGCAGCGCGGCGACCAGCGGTGCGACCGCCCGGTCGACCAGTCCTCGACCGTCGTCGGTCGTCCACGAAGGGGACCGGCGAGTAGGCACCCATCCCGCCGGTGTTCGGACCGGTGTCGCCGTCGCCGATCCGCTTGAAGTCCTGCGCGGGCGCGAGCGGCGCGAGGCGGCTGCCCGTCACAGAGCACGAGGAGCGAGCACTCGCGGCCGACCAGCCCCTCCTCGATCACGACGGTGCGGCCGGCCTCGCCGAAGGCTCGGCCCGAGAGCTTCGCGTCGACGTCGGCCTCGGCCTCCTCGATCGACTCGGTCACGAGCACGCCCTTGCCCGCGGCGAGCCCGTCGGTCTTCACCACGCACGGCCCGGGCAGCGAGCGCGAGGAAGGCCCGCGCCTCGGCCGGGTCCGAGCAGACCGGCGAAACGCGCGGTGGGCACGCCCGACGTCGGCGAGCAGCTCCTTCATGAAGGCCTTCGATCCCTCGAGGCGGGCGCCGTCGGCGCCCGGCCCGAACACCAGCCGGCCCTTCGAACGCAACCGGTCGGCGAGCCCGTCGACGAGGGGTGCCTCGGGGCCGATCACGAAGAGGCCGGCGTCGATCTCCTCGGGCGGACTGTCGACGCTCGTGATGCGGTGGCCGCTCGGCCGTCCTTCCGCCGATACCCGGGTTGCCCGGCGTGACGACGACCTCTGCGGTCCGGGCGAGGGCGAGGGCGAGGGCGTGCTCGCGGCCGCCCGAACCGACCACGCAGACGGTCGGGTGTGGCCGGCGGTGTGGACGTCGACGAGCCGGCGCCGCTCATGCGGCGAAGCGGACGAACTGCTCGCGGCCCGGGCCGACCCCCACCAGGCGAACCGGGGTGCCGACCTGCTCGGCGAGGAAACCGACGTAGTCGCGTGCGGCCTGGGGAAGGTCCGCGGTCTCGGTCGCGCCGGAGATGTCGGTCTTCCACCCCGGCAGCTCCTCGTAGACCGGGAGTGACCTGGTGGAGCACCGACTGGTGGTACGGGCGGGAGCGTGTACCGCTCGCCGTCGGCCTCGTAGGCCACGCAGACCTTCAGCGTGTCGAAGGTGCGCGAGCACGTCGAGCTTGGTGAGGGCGACTTCCGAGAGCGAGTTGAGCCGTACCGCCTGGCGCATCATCACCGCGTCGAACCAGCCGGGGCGCCGGCGGCGTCCGGTGTTCACCCCGAACTCGTGGCCGAGCTCGACCAGCGTGTCGCCGGTCTCGTCGGTGAGCTCGGTCGGGAAGGGCCCGCTCCCCACCCGGGTCACGTAGGCCTTGGCGATGCCGATCACCCGCTCGATCGTCCCGCGGGCCGATGCCCGCGCCGGTGCATGCGCCGCCGGCGACCGGGTTCGACGAGGTGACGAAGGGATAGGTGCCGTGGTCGAGGTCGAGGAAGGTCGCCTGTGCCCCTTCGAGGAGCACGTGCGCGCCGCGCCCGAGCGCCTCGTGCACCAGGCCCGACCGTGTCGGCGACCATCGGGCGCCACCCGTGGGGCGAGCTCGTCGAGGTAGAGGGCGCAGATGTCGTCCGCACTGAGCGGCAGCCGGTTGTAGACCTTGGCCAGGATCGCGTTCTTCTCCTTCAGCACGACGTCGAGCTTCTGGCGGAAGATCTTCGGGTCGAGCAGGTCCTGGACGCGAAGACCCGACCCGCGACGACTTGTCCGCGTAGGCCGGGCCGATGCCCCGCCGGGTCGTCCCGAGGCTGTTCTTGCCGAGGCGGCGCTCGGTGAGCCGGTCGAGCTCGTGGTGGTAGGGCATGATCAGGTGGGCGTTGCCGCTCACCTTCAGCCGCGAGGCGTCGATCCCCTTGCCCGCGAGGGTGTCCACCTCGGCGAGGAGCACGGTCGGATCGACGACGACCCCGTTGCCGATGACCGGGGTGATGTGGTCGTAGAGCACCCCGCTCGGCACGAGCTGGAGGGCGAAGGTCTCGCCGTCGACCACGATGGTGTGGCCGGCGTTGTGGCCGCCCTGGTAGCGGACGACCATCTCCATCTCCCGTGCGAGGAGATCGGTGAGCTTGCCCTTGCCCTCGTCGCCCCACTGGGTCCCGACGACCACGGTTGCCGGCACGCGCCACTCCTCCGTCACGGATGCGGATTACACGCCAGTGTACCCCTCAGACCGGGCCCCTCCCGATGGGAGGGGCACAGCCCGGACCGGTCCGACCGACCCGTACGCGGACCAGGCTCAGGCTCAGGCGAGGACGATCTTCCCGTCGCGCTCGTCGACGGTCACCGTCTCGCCCTCGGAGTAGCGGCCCTCGAGAAGGGCGAGCGCGAGCGGGTCCTCGACATCGCGCTGGATGACCCGACGAAGCGGGCGCGCGCCGAAGTCGGGGTCGTAGCCGGTCTTGGCCAGCCAGGCGTCGGCCGCGGGCGTGACTTCGAGCGAGAGCCGCCGGTCGGACAGGCGGCGGCGCAATCCGTTGAGCTGGATCGAGACGATCCGCGCCAGGTCGGCTTCGGTGAGCCGGTGGAACCGCACGATCTCGTCGATGCGGTTGACGAACTCGGGCTTGAAGTGTTCGATCGGCTCGCCGGGGATGTTGGTCGTCATGATCAGCACCGTGTTGGTGAAGTCGACCGTTCGCCCCTGGCCGTCGGTCAGGCGGCCGTCCTCGAGGACCTGGAGCAGCATGTTGAACACGTCGGGGTGCGCCTTCTCGAGCTCGTCGAGCAGCACGACCGCGTAGGGACGCCGGCGGATCGCCTCGGTCAGCTGGCCACCCTCCTCGTAGCCGACGTAGCCGGGGGCGCGCCGACCAGGCGCGCGACGGTGTGACGTTCTCCTGGTACTCGCTCATGTCGATGCGGACCATCGCCCGCGTGTCGTCGAAGAGGAACTCGGCGAGCGCGCGGGCCAGCTCGGTCTTGCCGACCCCGGTCGGGCCCATGAAGAGGAACGAGCCGATCGGTCGGTTCGGGTCCGAGAGGCCGGCCCGGCTGCGCCGGATGGCGTTCGAGACGGCGGCGACCGCCTCGTCCTGGCCGACCACCCGCGCGTGCAGCGCGTCCTCCATCCGGATGAGCTTCTCGACCTCGCCCTCGAGGAGCCGGCTGACCGGAACTCCGGTCCACGCGGCTCACCACCTCGGCGACGTCCTCGGCGTCGACCTCCTCCTTCAAGAAGCGCTGCTCCTTCTGGAGCTCGTCGAGCCGCTGGGTCGCCTCCTCGACCTGGCGCTCGAGGTCGGGCACCTTGCCATAGGTGATCTCGGAGGCCTCGGCGAGGTTGCCGTCGCGGGTCAGGCGCTCCGCGTCGCCGCGCAGCCGTTCGAGCTCGCCCTTCAGGGACTGGATGGCCGAGATGGCCTCTTTCTCCGACTGCCAGTGCGCGGTCATCGCGACCGACTGCTCGTTCAGGTTGGCCATCTCCTCTTCGAGCCGCGCCAGGCGCTCGGCCGAGGCGGGATCGGTCTCCTTCTCGAGTGCCATCCGCTCGATCTCCAGCTGGCGGAGCCGGCGGGTGACGACGTCGAGCTCGGTCGGCATGGAGTCGATCTCGATGCGGAGCCGGCTCGCCGCCTCGTCCATCAGGTCGATCGCCTTGTCCGGCAGGAACCGGCCGGTCACGTAGCGGTCCGACAGCACCGCGGCCGCCACCAGCGCGGCGTCCTGGATGCGCACCCCGTGGTGCACCTCGTAACGCTCCTTCAGTCCGCGCAGGATCGCGATGGTGTCCGCCACCGAGGGCGGCGCGACGAAGACCTGCTGGAACCGGCGCTCGAGCGCGGCGTCCTTCTCGATGTACTGGCGGTACTCGTCGAGGGTGGTCGCCCCGATCATCCGGAGCTCGCCGCGGGCGAGCATCGGCTTGACCATGTTGCCGGCGTCCATCGCACCTTCGGCGCCGCCGCCGGCGCCGACCAGGGTGTGGAGCTCGTCGATGAAGGTGACGATCTCGCCCTCGGCGTCGGTGATCTCCTTCAGCACCGCCTTCAGCCGCTCCTCGAACTCGCCGCGGTACTTGGCGCCGGCGACCATCGATCCGAGGTCGAGTCCGATCACCCGCTTGCCCTTCAGCCCCTCGGGCACGTCGCCCTCGACGATGCGCTGTGCGAGGCCCTCGACGATGGCGGTCTTGCCCACGCCGGGCTCGCCGATCAACACCGGGTTGTTCTTGGTGCGCCGCGACAGCACCTGGATGACCCGGCGGACCTCCTCGTCGCGTCCGATGACCGGGTCCATACGTCCCTGACGTGCGAGCGCGGTGAGGTCGCGCCCGTAGCGCTCGAGCGCCTGGAAGGTCTCCTCTGGGTTCTGGGAGGTCACCCGGTGGCTCCCCCGCACGTCCCGCAGCGCGGACGAGCAGCTGGTCGCGGCTCGACGCCGACCCGGTCCGCCATCGCGAGCAGCAGGTGCTCGACCGAGAGGTAGTCGTCGCCCATCTCGGTGCGGATCGAGTCCGCCTCGGCCAGCACGTCGCGGAGCGCCCGGTTGATGCCAGGCTCCGCACCGCCGACCGCCTGCGAAAGCCGCTCCAGCTCCGCGCCGATCCGCGTGCGGACCGCGCCCGGCTCGACTCCCACCCGGGTCAGGATCGGCCCCGCGATGCCGTCGGTCTGGTCGAGGATCGCCGCGAGCACGTGTTCGGGGGTGACCTCCGGGTTGTGCTGGGCACGGGCGCGTTCGACCGCGGAAGAAAGCGCCTCTTGGGTCTTCAGGGTCCATCGATCGGGATTGAGGCTCATGGGCGACCTCCGGGTTCGTGGGGCGGCGCGGCGGGCGGGCCGCACCGGCACGGGGAATTGCTTGAGCGGCACCAGCTCGCGCCGGTACTTGGCATGCGCGAGCGCGACCGCCTCCTTCGCCTCGGCCCGGGTCGCGGCCAGCTCCTTGCGGAGCCGTGCCACCTCGGCCTCGAACTCCATCACCCGCCGCACGCCCTCCAAGTTGAGGCCGGCGTTGGTGAGGCTCTGGATGTGGCGGAGGCGCTCGAGGTCCTCGTCGCTGAAGCGCCGGCTCCCTCCGCTGGTGCGGATCGGGTCGAGGAGCCCCTTGCGCTCGTAGACGCGCAGAGTCTGGGGGTGCACGCCGGTGAGCTCGGCCGCGACCGAGATCACGTAGACGGCTCGCGAGCGGCGGTCGTCGCTCATCTCGAGACCCCCAGTCAGATCCAGCGTCGCAGCCGGCGGCTCGATGAGCTTGGCGAGCTCCTCGACCACGGTGCGCTGCTCGTCGGTCAGCGACTCGGGCACCGCCACGTCGACGGTCACCAGCAGGTCGCCGGTCGCCTTGCGCCCGCCGGGCACCCCGCGGCCGCGCACCCGGAAGGTCCGGCCCGACGGCGTGCCGGGGGGTACCCGCAACGTCACCGAATCGGTCAGCGTCGGCACGGTCAGCGTCGTACCGAGCGTCGCCTCGGGGTAGGAGATCGGCACCGTCAGGGTGAGGTTCCGGCCGCGCCGGCCGAAGACCGAGTGCTTGCCCACCCGGACCACGACGTAGAGGTCGCCGCTCGACCCGTTCCCGCGGCCGGCCGCGCCCCGGCCCTTCACCCGGATGCGCTGGCCGTCCTCGACGCCGGCCGGGATGCGCACCTTCACCGATCGGTTGCGGTGCTCGACGCCGGTGCCCGCGCAGGTCGGGCACGGTGTGGTGACCACCGTGCCGCGCCCGCCGCACTGCGGGCAGATCTGGCTCAGCGAGAAGAGGCCCTGGTCGTCCTGGAGCGTCCCCGAGCCGCCACAGCGCGGACAGGTCGTCGGCTTTGTACCCGGCGCCGCTCCGCTCCCGTGGCAGGTGTGACAGCGCGCGTCGGTGGTCGTGTTGACCGAGGTGGTCACCCCGTTGACCGCGTCCTCGAAGGACAGGTGCAGTTCGGTCTCCACGTCCGCGCCGCGCTGGGGGCCGGTCGCCGCGCCACGCCGACCGCGACCGAAGAGACCGCCGAAGAGATCGCTGAAGTCCCCCACGTCCTCCACCCGGAAGGTGGTCCCGCCGCCGCCGAACCCGCCGGGGAATCCGCCCATGCCCGCGGCCGGACCCATCGCGCGCACCTCGTCGTACTCCTTGCGCCGATCGGGGTCGCCGAGCACGTCGTAGGCCGCGCTGATCTCCTTGAAGGTCTCCTCCTCGCCGGGGTTCGCGTCGGGATGGTGCTTCTTCGCCAGCTTCCGGTACGCGCTGGTGATCTCCTTGGACGACGCCGTCTTCGGCACGCCCAGGGTCTTGTAGTAGTCCTTCTCGAACCATTCGCGTTGTGGCGCCACCGTGTCCCGTCACTTGTCCTCTCGTAGTCGTGGCGTGCTGCGCTTCCTTTCGGTCCTCGTCCGGGTCGCGGTCACCCGCGGACCACGACCATCGCTGGGCGCACCACCGAACCGTGCCAGCGGTAGCCCGGCCGCATGACCTGGGTGACAACCGGGCCTCCGGTGGCCTGGCCGCCCCCGCCCGCCTCGCCGGGAGCACCGGTCGGGTCCTCCTCGGCCGGCAGGTGGCCGACCGCCTCGTGTGCCGTCGGGTCGAAGACCTCGCCCGACGGGGTCGATGCGTTCGAGGCCCTCCTTCTGGAGGACCCCGTGCAGCAGGCTCGAGGCCGCGATGCAGCGCCTTGCCGTCGGCCGACTCGGCGTCGCCGACGTGGTCGGCCGCGAGGTCGAGCGCGTCGAGCACCGGCAGCAGCTTGTCGACGAGCGACGACGCCGCCCGTGCGACCTGGTCCGCCTGTTGCTTGGCGACCCGCTTGCGGTAGTTCTCGAACTCGGCCTGCAGGCGACGCAGCGCGTCGAGATACTCGTCGCGCTCGTCGAGCGCGACGGTCAGCGGGTCGTCGGCGCCGAACGGACGGGAGGGCGCGCCCTCCCCGTCCGCCGCCGGACCGGGCTGCCACGTATCGTCCGCGGCGCCCTGTGCCGGGGCCCGCGTCGCGCCGGTCCCCTCGTCGTCGACGATCTCCGCGTCGACCACCTCGTCGTCACCGGCGCCCTCCGGGCGCTGGTCGTCGCGCTCGGCCATCGAGCGCTCAGCCCTTGTCGTCGTCGACGATCTCCGCGTCGACCACCTCGTCGTCGGAGGGCTCCTCGTTCTCGACCGACCCGCCCGGAGCCGACGCCTCGGACTTGGCTGCCTCCTCGTAGAGGCGCTGGCTGAAGGACTGGCTCGCGCTCAGCAGCGTGTCGGTGGCCGTCTTGATGGCCTCGACGTCGGAGCCGGAGAGAGCCTCCTTCAGCCCGCTCAGCGCGGATCTCGACCTTCTCCTTCTCGTCGCCCTGGAACTTCTCGCCCTGGTCCTTCAGGAGCTTCTCGGTCTGGTACACGAGGGTGTCGGCGTTGTTGCGGACCTCGGCCTCCTCCTTGCGGCGGCGGTCGTCCTCGGCGTGCGCCTCGGCGTCCTTCACCATGCGCTCGATGTCGTCCTTCGCAAGGGACGACTGACCGGTGATGGTCATCGACTGCTCCTTGCCGGTCGCCCGGTCCTTCGCCGAGACGTGCACGATGCCGTTCGCGTCGATGTCGAAGGTGACCTCGATCTGCGGCACACCCGCAGGGGCGGGCGGCAGGTCGACGAGCTGGAACTTGCCGAGCGTCTTGTTGTACATGGCCATCTCGCGCTCGCCCTGGAGCACGTGGACCTCGACCGAGGGCTGGTTGTCGTCCGCGGTCGTGAACACCTCGCTCCGCTTGGTCGGGATGGTGGTGTTCCGCTCGATCAGCCGGTGCATCACCCCGCCCTTGGTCTCGATGCCGAGCGAGAGCGGCGTCACGTCGAGGAGGAGGACGTCTTTGACCTCACCCTTCAGCACGCCCGCCTGGACGGCCGCACCGATGGCCACGACTTCGTCGGGGTTCACGCCCTTGTGCGCTTCCTTGCCGGTCAGCGACTGCACGAGCTCCTGCACCGCGGGGATGCGGGTGGAACCGCCCACGAGCACCACGTGGTCGATGTCCGACTTGGAGAGACCCGAGTCCGCGATCGCCTGGTCGAAGGGGCCCTTGCAGGACTCCACCAGGTCGGCGGTCAGCTCGTTGAACTGGGCGCGGGTCAGCTTGACGTCGAGGTGCTTCGGCCCCTCGGACGTCGCGGTGATGAACGGCAGGTTGATCTGGGTCTCCTGGACCGAGGACAGCTCGATCTTCGCCTTCTCGGCGGCTTCCTTCAGGCGCTGGGTGGCCATCTTGTCCGCCGACAGGTCGACGCCCTCGGTGTCCTTGAAGGTCTTCACCAACCAGTCGATGATCCTCTGGTCCCAGTCGTCGCCACCGAGCTGGGAGTTGCCCGAGGTGGACTTCACCTCGAAGACGCCGTCACCGATCTCGAGGAGCGAGACGTCGAACGTGCCGCCGCCGAGGTCGAAGACGAGCACGGTCTGGTCCGCGCCCTCCTTGTCGAGCCCGTAGGCAAGCGCGGCCGCAGTCGGCTCGTTGATGATGCGCAGCACCTCGAGGCCGGCGATCTGTCCGGCTTCCTTGGTCGCGGTCCGTTGCGCGTCGTCGAAGTACGCCGGCACCGTGATGACCGCCTGGGTCACCGTGTCACCGAGGAAGGACTCGGCGTCGCGCTTCAGCTTGCCGAGGATGCGGGCCGAGATCTCCTGGGGCGTGTACTTCTTCCCGTCGATGTCGACGCTCCACGACGTGCCCATGTGCCGCTTGACCGACCTGATGGTGCGCTCCGGATTGGTGATGGCCTGCCGCTTGGCCACCTCGCCGACGAGCACCTCGCCGGACTTCGCGAAGCCGACGACCGACGGCGTCGTCCGGCCGCCCTCCGCGTTGGGGATGACGGCGGGTTCGCCGCCCTCCAGCACCGACACCACCGAGTTGGTGGTGCCGAGGTCGATTCCTACAGCCTTGGCCATTCGCTTGCCTCCTGCGTCGTGCCCGTTTCTGGCACCGTCGATGATCCGTCTCCGATTTCCTGGTGTCCACTATAGCAAACTTGAGCGCATCATACTCAAGTTCTTTCAGCCCCATCTATGGAGGTAACGTTGCAGCCGGGCTTTGCACCCAACCCCCTGTTCAGGCCGTCATTTAGGTGCGGGAGCGGGTTCTGCACCTAAAGCCACAGCACCCGGCAAGCCCCAGGAGACGGCGTGTTGTTCCAGGCGGAAGTATCTCGGTAGCCTGGGTGGCGAGAGGCCCGTCGAGCCTCCTGGGAATCCGCCATCCCAGGAGGCTCCGGGCCTTGATCGCGCCCAAGGAGCGCAATCTGCACCAAGAAGCCCTTCGGGCGTTGGTGAGCCCCCGATACCCCCAGTGGCGGTCCCCCTACGCTCCTGGGATGGACGCCACGCAGCGGGGCATCGTCGGGACGGTAGGGGGTGCGTTGGCAGTCGCTGGGTTGGGGTTCCTTGGGACGGGTTCGTGGATCGCTGGCGGCCCGATGCTGGTGGTGGGGGCTGTCCGTGGCCATGAAAAAATCCCCGCGTGTGGCCAAGTTCAGGTCCCCGCTGGTGGCCAGAAAAAAGTCCCCGCGTCTGGCCAGATAGAAGTCCTCACCCCTCGCTGAGGCATCCACCCGGAAGACCCCCCGGCTGGAGACGGTGGAGGTGCACACCACCCACCACTCCAACCGGAGGACACTCCATGAAATCAGCGAGGGAGAAGATGGACATGATCGCCGCCTACAGGGATGTGGGCAGCTTCCGGGGAGCGGCCGCCATGTGCGGGACCACCCCCAAGACGGTCAAACGTGCCGTCGCCCTGGCCCAGTCGGTGGGCCAACGTGAGCGCACGGTGCGCGAGAAGAACGTCGACGTCGTGCGTGACCTCGTGACCAAGCGCATCGAGAAGACCCAGGGCCGCATCTCGGCCAAGCGCCTCCTGCCAGAGGCCATGGCGGCTGACTACGAGGGCTCGGCGCGCAACTTCCGGCGCCTGGTGGCCGAGGAGAAGCAGGTCTGGAGACGCGAGCACCACCGCGGCCGACGTCCCGGGGTGTGGTCGTTCTCGGGTCAGGCCGGCGGGGTCCGCAGCTTGAACTGGGCACCCGCGGGATCGGCCACCGCGGCGAGGCGGCCGTAGGGGGTGTCCTCGGGGGGCATGACGACCGAGCCACCGAGCTGGGTGACCTTCGCGACCGTGGCGTCGATGTCGTCGCTCTGCCAGTACACCGACCAGTGGGCGGGGACGCCTTCGGGCAGGAAGTTCGACGCGTCCATGATCCCGGCCATCTGCTCGTCGCCGGCGTCCGGGTTGCGCACCGTGGCATAGCGGAACTCGTCGGTGTCACCCACGAGATCGGTCTCCCACCGGTAGACCGTTCGGTAGAACTCGACGGCACGGGCATGGTCGCGCGTCATGAGCTCGAACCAGCTCGGGGTACCGGCCTCCTCGAGAATGGTGAACCCCTGGAACTCCTTCGGCTCCCACATGCCGTGGTGGGCGCCGGTCGGGTCGACCAGCACCGCCTGGCTCCCGAGGTCGCCGACCGGCATCGCCCCAGAGATGATCTGCGCGCCGTTGGCCTCGGCGGCCTCGAGCGTCTTCGTGATGTTGTCGGTGTTGAAGTACACGCTCCAGGTGTTGTTGGCGCGCATGTCCCCCATGTCCCCCATTCCGCCGGCGATCTGCACGCCGTTGCGGCTGAAGATGAAGTACCCGCCGAACTGCGGGTCGGGTTCGGCGGCCTCCCATCCGAAGAGCTCGCCGTAGAAGCGGCGGGACCCTTCGACGTCGGAGGTCCACAGGTCCGCCCAGCAGGGCGCTCCGAGCGGTGCGGTGTTTCGTGTGACCATGACGGGCTCCTTTCGATCTACGTGATCGATCCTCTTGTCCGACGGGAGGTGCGACCCGTTCTCATCGGTGCGACGCCAGGCTACGCCCGCCGCGGGGCCGCCGCGCCCGCGTGGTGCTCCCCGCCGGAGATGCTCCGTCCGGCAGGATCGGCACCACACAGCCACGGATCGTTCCGTCGGCCGGCCGGTGCGATGAATCGGCCCTCCGCGCTCCGTCCACATGGGAGATGCCGACCTTCGAGCGCTGGTGCCGCGTCACGGTCGTCGGACCGGACGGCGCCGACCGAGAATGGCGCGACCTCGGGGGCATCGGCGCGCCCGACCTCGGCACGGTCGACGCCGTGGCCCGGTTGGCACTTGCCTCCGGCCGCGAGGGCTGCACCGTCCGGCTCTCCGAGGTGTCGTCGGCGCTCGCAGAACTGCTGGAGCTGAGCGGGATCTCCTCCGCAACAGGGCGATCCCTCGAAGCCGGACACTGACCGGCGCCCGGAAGGGCAGCGCCGTCAGGGGGCCAGGTGGAGGGGCAGCCCGAAGGCAGGAAAGAGCCGCTCGTGGTCGAGGAGGTCGAGGAAGAAGCTCATTCCGGCGATCTTCCCGCCCGAGATCTCGAGCACCTGGAGCGCCCAGGGTGCGTACCCGCCGTCCGGGTCCGGGCGGTACTGGCCGAACGCCGGGCAGCCGTTGGCGGTGGTGGGCACCAGCCGCGAGCTCCGGCACTCGCTCGGTCCGGGCTGGACCATCCAGGTGCCGATGGCGTCCGCTCCCTGCAGCCACATCGCGAAGGGGGGCATCGACTGGATCGCGTCCTCGCGGAGGAGGCCGACTAGGGCCTCGACGTCGTAGCGCTCGAACGCGTCGAGGTAGCGCTGCAACAGGGCCCGGTCGGCGGCGTCGAGCGGCTCGCTCCCCGAGCTGGGTGTGACCGCTGCGAGCGTGGCGCGGGCCCGCTGCAGCGCGCTGTTGATCGCGGGCACCGTCGAGTCGAGGAGCTCGGCGGCCTCGGAGGCCTGCCACCGGAGGACTTCGCAGAGGATCAGCGCGGCGCGCTGGCGTGCGGGGAGGTGTTGCAACGCGGTCACGAACGCTAGCCGGATGGTCTCGCGGTGCTCGGCGATGTCACCGGGGTCCGAGCGCTCCGGCGCGACGTCGGCGTCGGGAATGGGGGTGACCCAGGTCGCCTCGGGCAGCAGCGGCCCGAGGAACGACTCGTCGGGCGGCGAGGACGGTCCCATCTCCATCGGCCGCGCGCGGCGCTGGACGTGGCGCTGCATGTCGATGCAGACGTTGGTGGCGATCCGGTAGAGCCAGGTGCGGATGCTCGATCGACCCTCGAAGCGCTCCGCGTTGCGCCAGGCCCGAACCAGCGTCTCTTGGACGGCGTCCTCGGCTTCGAAGCCGGAACCGAGCATCCGGTAGCAGTAGCCGGTCAGCTCGCGCCGGTAGGGCTCGAGGTCCACTTCGGCGACGGGGACACCCAGTGGCACGCGAGTGGATGCTAGCGGGGGCCGGTCGAGCAGGATGTCGCTCATGTCCTTTGTGACGGGATGCGCGGCCCGGACTCATCGCGGGCCGGGCGAGGTCCCGGCGCCCGGTAGCGACCGTCAGGAGAGTCGTTCGACGAGATGGACCTCGACCCGCTGCCCGTCGTCTTGCCGATGGCCGCCCGGAGCTCCGCCCTGACCGGCAGCTTGTGGGTGCCGTCGCCGAGCGCCATGAACGAGCTGGTGAACGGTTGCCCGTCGACGGTGCCACGGACCTTCACCCGCCCCTTGGTGCCGAAGTAGGTCGCGGAGCCGGGCATCACCACATAGGTCCATCCGCCCTCGGCATGGCTCGTCCGGAGGACGGCGGTGAAGCTCCGATCCAGGTCCGTCGGTGTCGGCATGTGCGCTCCTTCGTCCTCCGTTCCTTCTCTAGCTTCCTCTGCTTCCTCTGCTTCCTCTGCTTCCTCGGCTCTCTCTGCTACGAACGCGGTTCGCTCGCAGGTGTGGACGCTTGCTCGCGGTGGGAATCATCGCGGCGTCGGCATCCGGCCGCGACATCGAAGGTCGACCGGCCGCGACATCGAAGGTCGATCGGCCGCGACATCGAGGTCGGCAGAGGAGCCGCCCCGGGATACGCTCGGTCGGTGCTCCGCCTCGTCCTCCTCCGCCACGGTCAGTCGCTCTGGAACGCCGACAACCTCTTCACCGGCTGGACCGACGTCGACCTCTCGGCCACCGGCGAGTCCGAGGCGCGGACCTCGGGGCAGCTGCTGGTCGACTCCGACCTCGACCTGCAGGTGCTCCACACCTCCGTACTGGTCCGCGCCATCCGCACCGCCGAGCTCGCGCTCGACGAGGTCGGCCGCAGCTGGCTGCCGGTGCGGCGGCATTGGCGTCTCAACGAGCGTCACTACGGGGCGCTGCAGGGCCTCGACAAGAAGGAGACCGCGAAGCGCCACGGGGACGCGCAGGTGAAGGAATGGCGCCGGAGCTACGCCACCCCGCCGCCTCCCGTCGAGCGGGGCACCGAGCACGATCCCGCCGGCGATCCCCGCTACCGCGACGTGCCGGCCGATGCGCTGCCCCTCACCGAGTGCCTAGCCGACGTGGTGACACGCACGGTCCCCTACTGGGCGGACGCCATCGTCCCCGACCTACGGGCCGAGGGACCTCGCGGCGGGGCGGTGCTGGTGGTCGCCCACGGCAACAGTCTGCGGGCCCTGCGCAAGCACATCGAGGGCGTCGGCAACGAGGAGATCGTCGACATGGAGATCCCGACCGGCATCCCCTTCGTCTACGAGCTGGACGACGATCTCACGGTGGTGTCGAGCAACTTCCTCGGTGATCCCGAGGCCGCCGCCGCGGCGGCCGAGGCGGTGCGCCGCCAAGCCGGCTGACCCCGCTCCGGCCGAGCGGAGTCGCGGAAGGTCCGGCCCCGAGGAGCCGGCCCTTCGCTTGCGTACCGTGCCCGTCGGGCACGCCCGTTCCGGGTGGGAGCGGCTTCAGAGCGCCTCGGCACCCCGTTCGCCGGTCCGGACCCGGATGACCTCCTCGACGGCGAGCACCCACACCTTGCCGTCGCCGATCTTCCCGGTGCCGGCGGTGTCGATGATCATCGACGTGACGTCTTCCACCTGGGCGTCGTCGACGAGGACCTCGAGCCGTATCTTCGGCACGAACTCGACCTCGTACTCGGCACCCCGGTAGACCTCGGTGTGTCCCCGTTGGCGACCGAAGCCCTGGGCTTCGGTCAGGGTCATCCCCTTCACGCCGTGTGCCTTGAGGCCCTCTTTCACCTCGTCCAGCTTGAATGGCTTGAGCACTGCCACGATCAGTTTCATTTGCGCTGTTCTCTCCTTGTTCTCGCAGTAGTGCCGTCAGCTGTCATGTTCGCCTGATCGGGCGTAGTCACCTTGATCACCCGAACCAGAGCGGTCCGACATCGACATCACGCCGACCCGCTCGGCGAGCGTGGCCTCCGGGAACGCCTCCTCGCCGTGGATGGCGAGGTCGCCGACTTCGAGCACCTCGTCCTTGTAGCGGGCGCCTCGGAGCAGGAAGCCGATGATCTTCATCAGGATGAAGGTGATCACTGCGGACCAGAGGATCACGAAGACGGCCGCTCGGAACTGCTGCCAGAGCTGGTGCGCGGACCCCGTATAGAGGAGGCCGCTCACCGAGAACGGCACGCAGTGGGCGGACGTCGAGGCATAGGTCGTCGTCGAGGTGGCGACCACTTGCCCTGCCGCGTCGAGGTGTCCGCACCCGAATTCGACCATGCCCGGATCGCCGAAGAAACCCAAGAGGAGCCCACCGAGCAGACCCGCGATTCCGTGGGTGTAGACGACCCCGAGCGCGTCGTCCACCTTCGAGAACGGCGGCACCTTCGAGAGGAAGTTCCAGGCGAACCACACCACGGTGGCACAGATCAGACCGATGAGCATCGCGCCGTACCCGTTGACCCAGCCCGCGCACGGGGTGATGCCGACAAGGCCGCAGATCATGCCGTTGACACCGCCCAGGAAGGTGGGTTTCTTCTCCTTGCTGAGCCAGGCGTCCATCGCGATCCAGGTGAGGACGCCGGCCGCGGTCGCCAGGTTCGTGTTCACGACGGCCGCCGCTGCATCGGCACCCGCGTAGTACGGGTCGCCGCCGTTGAAGCCGTTCCAGCCCAGCCACAGGATGCCGGCGCCGACCGCCGCCATCACCAGGTTGTTGGGTAAGGCGTGTTGCCGGTCCCTCAAGAGTCTCGGCCCGAGCACCCAGGCCGCGACGAATCCGGAGACGCCCGCCGACATGTGGATCACGAAGCCGCCCGAGAAGTCGAGCGCGCCCTCCTGGGCGAAGTACCCGCCGCCCCACAACAGGAACGCGTCGATCGCGTACACGAACGTCGACCACAGGGGCACCAGCAGGCACCACGCGCTGAACTTGATCCGGCCCACGACGCTGCCGAGGAAGAGGAGCGGGGTGATCGCGGCGAAGACGAACTGGAAGAACGCCAGCGACGCCGTGGGGAAGTGGAACGGGATGACGGTGTTCGCCGCGGACACCGCCTGGCCCTGTTCACCCGAAGGACTGGTGATCGGGCCCGGTTTTCCGACGAAGTTGTCGATGAAGTGTGTCCACCCCCCGACGCCGGTCAGCTGGGTCTGGACTCCGTCCTTGACACCCCCTCCGAAGGAGTTGGCGCCGAAGCCCATCTTGTAGGACCAGAGCCACCAGGCGATCATCACCAGCGAGAAGCCGGCGAACATCATGGCGACCACGTTGACCGCCCACTTCTTCTGGACGATCGAGGCGTACAGGACGGCCAACGCGGGAAGGCTCATCAGCCCGACGAACGTGGCGGCGACGAGCTGCCACGTGTTGTCCGCCGGGTTGAGCCAACTCGGGTAGGGGACTTGGGTCAATGCAGCTAGCACGACGCGGGTGCTCCTCTCCTCGGATGCCTCGTGCGTCTGGCGTGTGCACACCCGGGCCGTTGTGGCGTCGGTGTACATGGGCAGACACAGGCAGATTCGCTCTGCCGCCGGAAACAATGCAGCCTCGGGATTTCGGCACGATCACGCCCGTGTTACCAACGCGTGAACTGACGCCGGATCCCGAGGGACCCGAGCGGGGGCACGCACTGCGGTGCAGGAAGGAGCGGCCTGCGAGAGCCTGTGGGGGAGACCTGCGAGAGGCCTGCCGGCCGCCGACGGGAGTCCGACGGCAGCGGGAACGCGACGAGAGAAGTCGGTGTGAGCGATGGGGTACCGACGACGCCGACGAGCGGCGGCCGGCCTGCTCAGCCGGCCTTTCGCTCCCCGCGGCGAGTGGTGCCGGGCCTGCCGGGCGGAGGCGTATAGCGCTTGGAGGCGCGTGGGGCGCCTCTCCCGTCCACGGGAGCGGCCTCCCGTGCCGTCTTCAGCTTCTGCTGGAGCCGGTAGGCACGGACCATCAGCCACGCTCCGGCGAAGACGAACGGGAGCCCGAAGCCCCAGAAGCGGAGGTTGAAGATCGACAGGCCGTAGAGCGCCATGGCGATGCCCAGGTAGAGACGCTTGCGCCACCAGGCCATCGCCAGCATCACCGCGGCCAGGACGACCGTCACAGTTCCGAGCTCGAGGTAGAGCGACGGATTCACGTGTGCCTTGTTGACCAGTCCCGTGGCGGTGGTGGCCTTGGGATCGTTGGCGATGAGGCTGCCGGTGACGAGCACCCCGATCATCCCCGCCAACGGCGCCGCGATGAGCCCCACCAGGCGTTCCTTGTCGTCGGCTCGCTTGACCGCGAGCTCGAGCTCCTCGACCGTCTCCGGGTGCGACTCGACGTGCTCGCCGGAGTCGGACGCCTTGAGGACCGCACCGCTCAGCCGGGTCCCGAGCGAGGGGCGCTCGGTCTCGCCGTCGTCGGGCTTGCGGATCAGCTCGACGAACCGCTGCCAGAGGCCCGGTCGCGGTACGACGGCGTCGTCGTCGAAGCCGGAATCAGTTTCGGCCATGCGAAAGGGTAACCCGCGATCGTCGTCCCGGTCGATGCGGGTCCGGATCGACGACTCGCGCGTGCTCAATCCGACCCGTCGTGCGCAGACGGCGGACGGCGTCGCCGCCTGACCACGAGTAGGAGGCAGACGGCCGCGACCGCGAGCAGCATCGCCGCGGGAGCGACGTAGATCCGCCGCGGACGGCTGCTCGCCGGCTAGGGCTGCCGGGGTCGTGAAGAGTGCGGGGTCGTTCGAGGCGACGACGCCACGGACGGTGCTCCCGGCCGCGACGGGACCGGTACCGGGAAGGTTCGCCTGGTAGCCGTGCCCGGCCACCGTGTAGGTGACGGTGCAGCTGTAGCCCGCCGCGTTGCTTCCGCTGCCTCCGAGCTGACCCAGGCAGCCGGTCACGGTGGCCTCGACCGGCACACCGTTGCTCTGCAGGCTTCTGATCTGGGAGTTCTTCTGGATGCCGGCGACGATGAGCACGACGGCGACGACCGTCACGGCCACCAGCGCGACGCCGACCACCACACGTCCGACGGCGCGGGCGTCCACCTGCACACCCGCACCCCTCAGCCGCGCCGACCCGGGCCGCTTCGGGACCGGGTCGTGGACCTCTTCGTGTTGCGGTGGCACTCGCTACCGGGTTCGCAGATTCCTTCGGCTCCGGCTTCATCTGGGAATCGATCAATGGCTCTCTCGTAGCTCGGCGGCCGGTTCTCCGGCGCTGTCGTGCTCGCATCGGAGGCGGCCTGTTGGCGCGATGCGGGTCGGCCCAGCGCGTCGGTCCGCTCGCGATCGGGAGATGGTAACAGCCCCGAACACCGTGGGACTCGGCTGGTGCAACGCAATGTCACTTCTGCAGATATCGGCAGCTTCTGCGGGTATTCGGCCCGGCGGTATCATACGCGGGTGTCTGCACGCGACTGGGCGGATGGCGTGGCTCGCACCGTGCCGCTTCGCGTCCACGAAGCGCTTCCCCGCGGCCTTCGCCGCGCGCTGCGACGCCGAGCCGGTCGTTTCTACATGTGGGAGCCACAGTTCGACTACCACGACGTGCCTGCCTTGCGACCCGGGGAGATCGCCGGACCGCCGGATTTCATCGGCATCGGAGTGCAAAGGGCGGGCACGAGCCGCTGGTACGGCCTGATCGGTCAACATCCCGAGGTCTCCGTCAGATCCGACATCCACAAGGAGCGCCACTACTTCACACAATTCGGAACTCGGACGTTCGGAAGCCAGGAGGCCACCGACTACTGCGGCTGGTTTCCGCGGAGGCCGGGCACCATCACCGGCGAATGGACGCCTGCCTATTTCAACTGTCCGTGGGCCCCGGAACTCGCATCCCGGGTCGCACCCGATGCCAAGATCCTCCTTCTGCTGCGGGATCCCATCGAGCGGTTTCAATCCGGAGTGGCACGGCTCCGCTATCGAGGCACCCCGAGGGGTGACGAGGTCTACGCCTTCTACCGGAGCTTCTACGCGGCCGCCCTCGTCCAGTGGCACGCGTACTTTGCACCCGATCAGATCCTCGTGCTCCAGTACGAGGCCTGTGCCGCCGATCCGGCTGCGCAACTGGACCGGACGTACGCTTTCCTGGGTATCGACCCGGCGTTCCGGCCCGGCAACCTCCACTCCTCGATCAACGCCACCACCGCAACCAAGCCGGTGATCTCGGAGGAGGCGCGAGACCGTCTGGCCCGAGAGGTACGTTCGGATATCGAGGCGCTTGCGAAAATGGTGCCGACGCTCGACGTCTCACTTTGGCCGAGTTATCGGAACTGACGAATCCGCGGCCGCGTGACCCGCTGTGCACTGTGAGAGTGCGCCCGCGCTCGATCGCGTCCATCGTGTTGCGGGGACGTCGCCGAGGTAATCTTCCGAAATGCCACGGGGAAAGAATCTCGACCTCAAGTCCATCTGGCTGTTCTCGAGTTGCACCGCGTCGGAACTTCGCAAGATCCGCAGCTCCCTCGACGAGATCGAGGTTCCGGCTGGCAAGGTTCTCGTCGAGGAAGGTCGCGTCGGGCTCGAGTTCTTCTTGATCGTCGACGGGACCGCACGGGTGACCCGCAAGGGCCGCAAGATCGCGACGCTCGGCCCCGGCAGCCATTTCGGTGAGCTTGCGCTCCTCGACCGCAGGCCCCGCTCGGCCTCGGTCATCTCTGAAACGGACATGGACGTGCTCGTCCTCTCGCAGCGCCAGTTCAACAGCGTGCTCGAGGCGGTTCCGACCATTTCACGCAAGTTGCTCGCGGCGATGGCCAATCAGTTGCGGGAGACCGACGCCGTCGCCTACGACTGACGTTTCCCGGGCGATCCCGGGCGTTCCCAGGCGTCGACCACCGACCGGCACCCGACGACCTGCGCGTGGGAGCGAGGTGGACGTCCTTCGGCCGGCTATGTCTCCGCGGGCGCATCGACCGCGCCCCCGCCGCCGTCACTCCCGGGCCCGCTCGCGCCGATGCCCACCGAGGCCGCGGTGGCGTCATCGAGTGACTCCTCGAGGAGCTGGGAGAGGTCGAGTACCCGCACGTCGTCCTCCTTCGCGTTGGCCCGCACGGCGTCGTCCAGCATGATCATGCAGTAGGGGCACGCGGTGGAGACCACGTCCGCTCCGGTCGAGATCGCCTCCTCGGTGCGCTCCATGTTGACCCGCTTGCCGATGTTCTCCTCGAGCCACATCCTGGCGCCCCCCGCGCCGCAGCAGAACCCCTTTTCGCGGCATCGGCGCATCTCGACCTGGGTCGCGCCCGGAATCGCGTCGATCACCGATCGGGGCTCGTCGAACACCCGGTTGTGCCGGCCGAGGTAGCAGGGATCGTGGTAGGTCACCGATCCCTGGTAGCCACCGCCAGGGGTCAGCTTCCCGGCCGACACCAGGTGGTCGAGGAGCTGGCTGTGGTGGATGACCTCGAAGTTCCCACCGAGGGCCGGGTACTCGTTGGCCAGCGAGTTGAAGCAGTGCGGACAGGTGGCGATGACCTTCTTCGCACCGACGCCCTCGAGGGTCTCGATGTTGGCGCGTGCCTGTTCTTGGTAGAGGTACTCGTTGCCGAGACGACGGGCGGGATCGCCGGTGCAGCTCTCCTTCGGTCCGAGGATCCCGAAGGAGACACCGGCCCGATGGAGCATCCGCGCGGTTGCCTGCACGCCTTTGCGGGCACGCTCGTCGAGGGCTCCTGCGCAACCGACCCAGTAAAGGTATTCGGTGTCGTCGGGGATCGTCCCGCTGATCACCGGCACCTCGAAGTCGAGGGCGTCGGTCCAGTCGGTCCGCTTCGAGGAGCCGAGGCCCCACGGATCGCCCTGGTTCTCGATGTTGCGCAGCATGAGGCTCGCCTCGCTCGGGAAGCTGGACTCGATGAGCACCTCGTACCGGCGCATGTCGATGATGGTGTCGACGTGCTCGATGTCGACCGGGCACTCCTCGACGCACGCCCCGCAGGTGGTGCACGACCAGAGGACGTCGGGCTCGATGACCGTCGGGACCAGATTGTCGACCTCGACTCCTGCGGCCCGGTTCTTCGACATGACCCGGTCCGCCGACGCGAAGAGGTTGTCGCGGAGGTCCATGATGAGAAGCTTGGGCGACAAGGGCTTGCCGGTGTTCCAGGCGGGGCACTGCGACTGGCACCGCCCGCACTCCGTGCACGTCGCGAGGTCGAGCAGCTGCTTCCACGAGAAGTCCTCGATGCGGCCGGCACCGACCACCACCTCGTCCTCGTCCCCGACGTCCTCCATCGACAGATCCGGGGTCGAGGCGAGTGCGCCGAGCGCCCGGGGGCGGCGCGAAGTGGCGACGTTGATCGGCGCGAGGAAGATGTGGAGGTGCTTCGAGTACGAGACGAAGACGAGGAAGCCGGTGATGATCGTGATGTTGAGGAGCAGCGCCACCGTCTCGATGACGCTGTTGACACCTGTTCCGAGGGGCTTGAGCAGGTTGGCCAGCCCGTGGGAGGCGAACGCCCACCATCCGTAGGGGAAGTTGCCGGTGTTGACCTGCGCGGCCCGGTAGAAGAGCAGCGTGACCATCACGCCGAAGATCAACAGCAGGACGAGCCACGCGGCACCGGTGTGGGAGCCGAAGAACCGCGAGCGCCGCTCCTCGCGGGCAGGTGAGTGGATGATCCGAATGGCGACGAAGACCAGCAGCGCGACGATCACGGCAACGGCGAAGAAGTCCTCGAGGAACCCGATCACCGCGGTCTGGCCGATGAGCGGGATGTGGAAGTTTCGCTGGAAGAGGCAGCCGTAGGCCTCGAGGATGGTGAGCATGAGGATCGTGAATCCCCAGAAGGTGAACGCGTGCGCCATCCCCGGCACGGTCCATTTGAGGAGCTTCCGCTGGCCACCGACCTCGACGAGCTCCGCCTTGATCCGCTTGGGCACGTCCTTGAAACGGCTCGGCACCGCGGGCTCACCGGCGGAGATGAGCTCGTAGAGCCAGAAGAAACGACGCCCCGCGATCGCGAACATCACCGCGGTGATGCCGAGGCCTATGGCGAGTCTGACGGGCACTGCGCTCCTCTCTGGTTACCGGCCGTCGGTGCGGCCGGGAGGTCTGTCCGGCGTCCCCGCTGCCGACGGTCCGCGTCTCACGTGCGGAAGTTGTCCGCGTAGCGGCTCGGGGTCGGCCCCCACTGCCCCTGGTACTTCGAGTTGAGCCCGGTCGACCCGTAGGGGTGCTCGGCAGCGGTGGTCATCTCGAGGAAGCTGATCTGGCCGATCTTCATGCCAGGGTAGACGGTGATCGGCAGGTTGGCGACGTTCGAAAGCTCGAGGGTGAGATTGCCGTCCCAGCCCGCGTCCACGAACCCGGCAGTCGAATGGATGAGCAGCCCGAGACGCCCGAGCGACGACTTTCCTTCGAGGCGGGCCACCAGGTCCACCGGCAGAGTGACCTTCTCCTTGGTCGAGCCGAGCACGAACTCGCCGGGGTGGAGGATCAGGGGGTCCTCGCCGATGTCGACCAGCTCGGTCAGATCCTCCTGGTCCTCACGGACGTCGATGACCCGGCTGGTGTGGTTCCGGAAGAGGCGGAAGTACTGGTCGACGTGGAGGTCGACCGAAGACGGCTGGATGCAGCCCTCCCCCAGTGGATCGATCCCGATCTTGCCGGATGCGAGGGCCTCGCGGATCGAGCGATCTGAGAGAACCATGACGACCAGACGATAGTGTGGCGCCCGTTCGCGGGCGTAGTTCAGAGGCAGAACACGAGCTTCCCAAGCTCGGAACGCGGGTTCGATTCCCGTCGCCCGCTCTCACCTGTCGGGCGGACTCACGTAGCCGGCGAGCACGGACTCCCCGTGGCCCGCGTCGATCTGGACCTGGTCCGTCGCGCTCCCGACGACCGAGAAACCGGTCCGCTCGTCGTCGGGTGCCCTTTCTCGTTCCTCGCAGCCGTCTCGCCCACCGGGGACCGCGGCGCGGCGACCCTGCGCCGTTGGCTGCGTTCAGCCGGAGCGGACGGCCAGCTCGCTGGTGCAGTGCTTGCAGCGGGTGGCCCCGACCGGGATGTCGTCCGACAGGCAGCTCGGACACGTCTTCGTCGGAGCAGGATCGCCGAAGACCGACTTGCCCCGATGGGCCATGTAGGCGCGGTAGGGCACGACGATCACGAAGTAGATGACCGCCATGAAGATGACGAAGTAGACGATCGCCGAGATGAACGAGCCGAGGTCGATCCGCTGCCCGTTGATTGTCCACCCGAGGCCGGTCGACGCAGCGTTCTTGCCGCCCGCCGCGTTGACCAGCGGCGTGATGATGCTGTCGGTGAAGGACTTGATCAGCGTGCTGAACGCGAGTGCGACGACGAGCCCGACGGCGATGACCACGAGCTCACCCTGCATGAGGAAGTTCTTGAAGCCCTTGACCATGGCGACTCCGATCTCCGGCGGCGAGGGTCCGACCGAAGGCTAGTCACCTACTCCAAAGCCGGGCCGGGGCGGCGAACTGCGACACCGGCTGCCGCCTGGTGCCTGGCACCCGCCCGGTTGCAGGCCTGCCAGCCGCCGGTTGCCGGCCTGCCGGGCCTGCCGGGCCCACCGGAACCCCGGCTACCAGCCGACGGCGGCGATGATCGGCGCGTTGAGACTGTGGCCGGCCATGCCGCCGTCGCTCGGCGCGTCGCCGAAGGCGAAGACCGCGCCCGCCGTCGTCGTGACCCAGTAGCCCCGGCCGTCGGACGTCGAGAAGATGGCGGTCGTCGGCGAGCCGGCCGCGCCGCCCGGCTCGCCCTCGTTGGCCGCGTCCCCGTACGCGTCGACCACTCCGTCGGCGAAGAGGACCCAGTAGCCACGACCGTCCGGTGTCGCGACGGCGGACGTCACCGGAGCTGCGCGCGGCCCGGGTTCCCCGTCGAAGGGTGCGTCACCGAACGCGTAGACGTTGCCGGTGCTCGTCACCAGCCAGTAGCCGTTGCCGGTTGCGTCCGGCATGACGGCGACCGCGCTGCCGGCGCAGCCGCCGATGCCCGGACAGGACCCCGCGAACCTCGCGTCGCCGAAGGCGAACACGCCGCCGTCGGACGCGACCATGAAGTAGCCGCCGCCTCTCTCGGAGGGGACGATGCCGACGATCGGCGCGGCGAGGTTCGGCCCCGGTCCTGCCGATCCCGCGGGACTGATGCCGATGCCGGGGATGGAACCGAAGAACCCGGCGTCGCCGAAGGCGAACACGCCGCCGTCCGACGCGACCAGCCAGTAGCCCGCTCGGTCCTTGGTGGGAGTGATACCGACCACCGGACGCTGCAGCCGGAGCGAGCCGGTCGACCCGTAGAAGTGTGCGGAGCCGAAGGTGAAGATGCCGCCGTCGCCACTGACCAGCCAGTAGCCATGGGGTGTGGGGGGAGGCGGCGGTGGTGGTGCCGTGCCGTAGGAGAAGGCCGAGGTCACGATGCCGCTGCCGTTCACGCTCGACGCCGCCACGCGGACGGTGCCGGCGCCCGCGGGGACGACCACCGTGGCCTGGGTCGCCGACGAGGAGAGCAACTGCGCGTGGGCGCCGCCGAAGGTGACCGTCGCGTGCTCGAGCCCGAGGCCGCGGACGGTGACGTGGGAGCCGGCGGTGCCGGCGCCGACCGAGGTCACCTCCGGGCACGACAGACCTGCGGCGAGCGGGGATCCGAGGCCGGTTGCCGCGTCGTACCCGGTCCCCGCGGCGAACTGCCCGCCGTTCGAGCCGGTCATGTCGTTGTTCCCCGACGTGACGTCGTGCAGGGCGGTTCCGTAGGAGCCGTCGGCCGCGAGCCCGTAGAGCGCCGGGTTCCAGAGTCCCGCGTTCGCGCGGCACCCCGAGTCGTGGTCGGCGGCGATGCCCGCCAGAAGGGGGGCCGCGAAACTGGTGCCCCCGTACGCCCTCCAGCTGCCGTTGGCGAACACCACCATCCCGACACCCGCGTTGGCCGAGATGTCCGGGACCTCTCGACAGGTGACCCCGCACCCCTGCGCGTTCGGCCAGGTGAGCACCGCCGGCTGGTACGCGGCCTTCGCCTCGAACCGCGACATCCCGCCGCCGGCCGCGGCCGTGCCCCCGTCGTTCGTCGCGGACGAGATCGACTCGTTTGACTGGCAGGCGTTCCAGGTGACCTCGTCTGCCGGTCCGAAGCGGGAGGTACCTCCGACCGCGGTCACCCAGGGGTCCGAGGCCGGGTAGTCGACCTGTTCGCTCGTCGAGGACGGGTCGGTCGAGGCGAGGCTCCGGAAGCAGTCCTCGGAGCCCGAGTCGCCGGACGCGGCGAGGATCGTCTGGCCCTGCGCCGCCGCCTGCTCGAACAGGCCCGTGTAGGTGCCCGAGCCCACCAGCTCGCAGGCCCCCCAGCTGGTGGAGACGACCTGTGCGGCGTCCGCCTGGACGATCTCGCTCCAGGTGTCGTAAGCGCCTGCCCCGGTGTTGGGTCCCTCGTAGGAGAGGAGCGAGGCACCGGGGGCCTGGGTCGCGGCCTGCTCGATGTCGAGATCGGCCTCGGCGGTGCCGCCGGCGTTCACCGTGCCCCCGCCGTCGACGGTCGCCGTGCCGACCGGGTTCGCGAGGCGAAAGCACGAAAGGTACGACGAGACGTCGGAGGCCGAGTGCGGCGCGAGCTCGTAGAGCCCGATCGTCGTGTGCTGTCCACGTTGACCGTCGCCGACGAGGGTGCCGACCCCGTACGCCGAGCCGAGTGCGTCGAGCGTGTAGAAGCTCGGGCTCGGACCTCCGGCGGCGGTCTGCGCCGCGGCGCACGGTGTGAGGCCGTCCGCGTGCGGCGCCGCCGCGGAGGAGTCCGCGCTCGCCGCCCCGGGTGCCGCCGGTGTGGCAGTGCTCTCCGGGGCAGTGCCCTCCGGGGCCGGGCTCTCCGGGGCCGGGCTCGTGGTGTGCTGCGGCTGGAACGTCGCCACCGAGTCGAGTCCGAGGATCCCGCGGACAGCGCCTCCGGCCAGGCTCTCTGGCACGAGTGGCACACCCGTAGCGTGGTAGCCGACATGTCCCTTGGGGTCGCGGTACCGGTGGATCGGCACGCCGAGCGCGGCCGACACCACGCCCGCGGAGGCGTCCACCCTGACCGCGGCGCCGGACGCCGACGTGCGGGTAAGCCTGGTACCGTGCAGCCACGACAGCGTCGACGCGACCACTCCGGGCGCGGGACCGAACTGGCGCGAGAACGCTCCCGGGGCCAGCCAGTGATGGAAGGTCGGGGACGCAGGGTCGTAGAGGCCCTGGAGGAGTCGGCTCACCGCACCGGGGTCGGACGGCCCGAGCACGACCGTCAGGTGCAGCTGCTGTCGTGGGGACAGCGAGCCGAGGTCGACCGAGCCGGGGGGCAGCGCGGCAGGGGCGAGCGCGCCGGGCCGGACCCGGGGGGCCGGAGCAGCGCCGGCCCCAGGCGGTATGGCGACGAGCCACCCGGCGACGGTGACCGTAACCATGGCCGCGACCACGATGATCTTTGGGACGCCGGCCCTCCGTCCGGCGTGCACCTGCCCCATTCACCCTCCGTCGTGACGATGCGCCGTCTGGCAGTCTCGCCCAAATCCGCCCGGTACACCGTGCATCGGCCCGAACCGTGGTGGCCGTGACCGGCACTCGATCCCGTCGGGCGAATCGGACGGAATTGCGGGGTGGCCAGCCGGAACGGGTCCTCCGACTCCGCGGCGGCTCCCGTTGTCCGCCCCGATGCCGGTCACTAGCGTGGTGTCGGTGGATGGTGCGCGGTTCGGTCGGCTCGATTTCGACGAATTCCATGGCGAACGCCTCCCTGCCCTCCTCGAGGAGCGCAGTCCGCTCTTCACCGAGGCCGACGCCGCGGTCCTGCGCCCCCTCGCCTTCCGGCTCGAGGACGGTCGTGCCTACACCTACGTGCCACAGGGCCGCTCGTTCACCGTCGAGCAGGGCGACGCTGCTGCAGCGACTGTGGTCGTCCTCCCCGAGGCGGAATGGTGCGACTTCGTCTGGGAACTCCGAACCTGCTTCGCCTCCTTCTACGCGGACCGGCTGACGCTCGACCGGGGCACCTTCGGACAGCTCGTCCGATGGGAGCCTCCACTCCGGGTCGCCTTCGACGACCAGGCCGTCTACGACCTCGACGACCCGCCGCCGGTGCTCGACGGTGCCGGACGTCCGCTCGACCTCGGCGCCACGTTCACCCTCCGAGACTCCGACGCCGACATCGCGGACTTCCTCGCCCGTGCCGGCTTCGTGCACCTCCGGTCGGTGATGACCGCGGAGGAGGTGGCGCTGCTCCGCCACGAGGTCGACGACGCGGTCGCAGAGGCGCGGCCCGACGACCGTCGTTCGTGGTGGACCGTCGTCGACGGCGCGGACGTCTGCAGCCGTGTCAACTACCTGAACGACCGGTCGGATCTCATCGCCGGCCTCGGGGACGACGAGCGCTTCGTGCGGATCGCCTCCTTCGGTGGCGCCGAGCTCCGCGACGCCCGCGACCGGCTCGACGGCAACGGGGTCGTGATCAAGGTCCCCGGGGCGACCGAAGGCCTGGCCGACCTTCCCTGGCACCGCGACTGCGGGATGGGCGGCCACCCGGTCAAATGCCCGATGCTCAACGTCGGAATCCAGCTCGACCCGGCCACCGCCGCGAGCCGGGCAGCTGGCGATGATCGCCGGCTCCCACCGCGGCACCTCCCGCCTGCCGCGACCACACGAGGCCGAGACGCTGCCGGTCGTCGCGCTCACCACCGAACCGGGCGACGTCACCGTCCACTTCGGCCATACCCTGCACGCGGCGCCGCCACCGACCGATCCGGGCGCCCGCGGCCGCCGCGCGCTCTACCTCTCCTTCGTCCCGCCGCTGACCTTCGAGATGGTGGGGCCGGGGCAGGGCTACAACGACGTGCTGTTCACCCGCGACGCGGGCCGCATCCACCACGTCGACACCCTGCGCTGAATCCGGACGAGGCCGAGCCACGCCGATGTCCTTCGTCCAGATCCAATTCGCGATCGACGATGCCGACCGGGCCGACTCGATCATCGCGACGCTCCTCGACCGCCGCCTCGTCGCGTGCGGGCAGCGGCTCGGCCCGATGGTGAGCCGCTACTGGTGGCGCGGTGCGCTCGAGCAGTCCGAGGAGTGGCTCGTGCTGCTGAAGACCCGGGCAGACCTTGCGGACGCCACGGTCGACGCGGTCGTCGCCGCCCATCCCTACGACACCCCCGAGGTGCTCACACTGGACCTGCGGGGAGGCGCTGCCGGCTACCTCGGCTGGATCGAGGAGGTCACCGTGGCGAGCGTCGACGGGACAGGCTGACCGCGGTCGACGAAGCCCCGAGCTGCGCCCGGCCGCTCAGGCGGCCTTTTCGAGGATGTGGACGCCGCAGGCCGATCCGAGTCCGATGACGTGGGTGAGCCCAACCTTGGCATCGGGGATCTGCCGGTCGCCGGCCTCCCCGCGCAGGTGGGTCGCCACCTCCCAGACGTTGGCGATGCCGGTGGCGGCGATGGGATGGCCTTTCGACTCGAGGCCGCCGGACACGTTGACCGGGGTCGAACCGTCACGCCAGGTCGCGCCGGAGTTGAAGAAGTCGACCGCACCGCCCTTCTCGCACAGCATCAGGTTGTCGTAGTGGACGAGCTCGGCCGGTCGCGAAGCAGTCGTGGAGCTCGACGAGGTCGAGGTCGGACGGTCCGACCCCCGCCGCCTCGTAGGCCTGCTCGGCCGCATTGCGGGTCAGCGTGTTCACGTCGGGGAGCACCTGGCAGGACTCCTCCCACGGGTCGGTGGTGAGCACCGACGCCGAGATCTTCACCGCACGCCGCTGCTGCTCGCCCGAGAGGGTCTTCAGTTTCGCACCGCCCACCACCACCGCCGCGGCGGCCCCGTCGCAGTTGGCCGAGCACATCGGCCGGGTGTTCGGGTAGGCGATCATCACGTCGCCCATGATCTGCTCGAGCGACATCTTCTTGGTGTAGGCCGCGAGCGGGTTCAGCGTCGAGTGGGAGTGGTTCTTCTCGCTGATGCGGGCGAACAGCTCGAAGCTGGTGCCGCCGTAGCGGTGGCCGTACTCCATGCCGATCTGGGCGAAGACGCCGGGCATCGTCTCGGTGCCGATGCGGCCGTCGACCGGGGCCACCGCCCCGTAGCGGCCCGACGGCTCCCAGGTGTCCGAATCACCCCGCCGGCTGCCGCCCGAGAGCAGGCCCGCACCGGAGAGCTTCTCGACGCCGAACGCGAGGCCGACGTCGGTCTCGCCCGCCTTGACCGCCATGCAGGCCACCCGGAGTGCGGTCGCACCCGTCGCGCAGGCGTTGGCGACGTTGTAGACCGGGATGCCGGTCTGGCCGAGCTGCTTCTGCAGCTGCTGGCCGATGCCCGCGTTGGCGGCCATCAGGTTCCCGGCGCCGATGACGCCGACGTCCTTCATGGTCACCCCACTGTCGGCGAGCGCGCCGAGCACCGCCTCGGACGCGAGGTCGACGAGGTCCTTGTCCGGGTGCTTGCCGAACTTGGTCATGTGGATCCCGAGGATCCACAGGTCATCGGATGCCATCGCTCAACCTCCCACCGGCTCGAAGCCGAAGCCGATCGCCTCGGTCCCATTCTGGTCCGTCCCGATCACCTGCGTGGCCAGGCGAACCCGCATCCCGAGCGTGACGTGCTCCGGATCGGGCTCCACGTTGATCAGGTTCGCCCGCACGCTCGTGCCGTCGCAGTCGACGAGGGAGGCCACGTAAGGCACCGGCACGCCCGGCGCGGCGAAAGCCACGATCGTGAACGCGTACACCTCCCCGGTGGTCGGCACGTCCACCTGCTTGAACTCGGTCTTCCCGCAGTGGGCGCAGGCGTTCCGGCGGTCGAAGAACCGGGCGCCGCAGCTCGTGCACTCGTTCGCCCGCAGGTGCGGTTCGGGCTCGAGGACCAGGTAGTCGACGAGCGGGATCTTGTCGGCCATCTCCACCCTTCTGTGGTCCGGTGCCGGATCGTGCTGTGCCGGAGTCGTGCAGTGTGCCGGCGCCACCGTAGCGGGAGATGCAATTCACCGGCTACTCGGCGCACCGGCCACACGGCGGAGGGTGGACCGAGACGGCCGCTGACGCGGCCCTATCCTCGCTGCATGGACATCACCGGCGCCTGCGCGATCGTGACCGGAGCGGGCTCGGGTATCGGGAGCGCCTGCGCGGGCGCGCTCGCCGCCGAGGGGCGCGTCCGTCGTGGTGGCGGACATCGACGTCGGTGCGGCCGAGGCGACCTCCGGATCGATCGCGGCGAACGGCGGATCGGCGATGGCGCTCCGGGTCGACGTGCGCAGTGTCGACGACCTGATCGCGATGTTCGAGGCGGCGGTCGAGCACTTCGGGAAGGTCGACATCGTCTGCAACAACGCCGGCATCGTGTGCGGCGAGCCACTCTGGCCCGAGACCGGGCTCGACCGCCTTGCCGACCAGGTGGCCATCAACCTTGGTGCGGTGATCCTCGGGACCCGGCTGGCGGTCGACCGCTTCGGGCCCGAGGGGGGCGTGGTGGTGAACACCGCCTCGATCGGCGCCCTCCTCCCGCTGGAGGACGAACCGGGCTACTCCGCGACGAAAGCGGGCGTCGTGATGTTCACCCGCGCCTGCGCCGGCCTCGCCCGATCGCGGCACGTGCGGGTCAACGCGGTGCTGCCCGGCCTCGTCGAGACGCCGCTCCTCGCCAAGTCGGGTGACGGCACGACCGAGGCCGCCTGGGCACGACAGGCGCGCGAGCTGCTGCCGGTGCTCAGTCCCGACGACGTCGCCGCTGCGGTGGTCGAGATGGTGGGCGACGACAGCCTCGCCGGCCATTGCCGGATCGTCGGGGACCTTCCCGATTTCGTGACCGATCTGCTCCGGAGCTCACCTCCCGCGGCGATGGACTGACGGTCGCCCAGGGACTGGCGGTCGCCCAGGGACTGGCGGTCGCCCACGGACTGGCGGTCGCCCAGGGACTGGCCGGCGGCCGATGGGCTGACCGTCGCCGGTTCGGTGACTCAGCTCTCTAGTCCGCGTGCGCTGCCGCGAGCAGGGTGGGGTCGAGGCGCAGCTCTTTCCTCGCCATCGCCTCGAAGAACCCGACGAACCCCTCGCCGTCGGAAGCGGCGAAGAAGGAGCGGGCCGGCTCGGGCAGCTCGCGGCCCTCGCCCAGCGCCTCGACGTACCAGGCCCGCCGGCACCGGTACTCGAGCGCGACCGAACGCTGGTGCGCGGCCCGGATGCTGCCGGCGGTGACGAACACGCCGTGGTTGGCGAGCAGCGCCATGTCGGCAGTGCCCATGGACGCCACCGCCCTCGCCGCGCTGTCGCGGGAGTTGACCGGGCCCTCGTACTCGTCGACCAGGACGAGACCTCCCCCGCCGAGCGCCGAGCTCTGGTCGTAGCAGCGCGGGGATCCTCCCGAGGTCGGCCCAGACGGTCCCGAACCGGGGATGACTGTGCACCGCGACGACGACGTCGTCACGCTGCCGGTGCAGCTCGAGGTGCAGGGGAATGCCGAGTGGAACCGGCCACCTGCCGGAGAGAAGAGTGCCGTCGACGTCGATGACGAGGACGTCCTCGGGCCGGATCTCCTCCCACAGGAGCAGCCACGGCGTGCACAGCAACGTTCCGTCGGGCTGCCGGACGGTGATGTGCCCGGCGAGATGGTCGTCGTAGCCCTCCCGCCAGAGGGTCCGGGCGAGCAGCACCAGTTCCTCCCGCGGCCCGAGCCCGGGCAGCAGCGAGCCGGGTGAGGCCTCGAAGGCCGCTCCGGTCACGGCAGTGGGTCGGGGGGCAGCGGCCACCGGTAGAGCTGTGCCGCGTTCTCGTGGGTCAGCTTGCGGCGGTCCTCGACCGGCAGGTGACCCCAACATCGATCGATCACGTCCTGGGTGTCCGGCCAGGTCGAGTCACCGTGGGGATAGTCGACCTCGACCATGATCCGGTCGATCCCGATCCGGTACCGCGTGTCGATCGTCGACGGGTCGTCGATCGTGCAGAACCAGAAGTTGCGTGCCAGTGCGTCGGCCGGCAGCAGGCCCGACCTGTCGTAGTCACGTCCGTAGCCTGACCGCTCGACGATGTTGTCGAGGCGGTCGAGCAGCATCGCGACCCATCCGATCCCGCCCTCGCTCATCGCGATCTTGAGGTCGGGGTACCGGGCCGGAAGCCCCGACCAGATCCACTCCGCGCACGCGGTCAGGGACATCTGGCCGAAGAGGGTCGCACCCAGTGCGACCATCGGGCCCATCGACGACATGCCCGGCGGCATCTCCGGCATCCCCGACGAGCCCACGTGGAGCGAGATGACCGTCTCGGTCTCCGCGCACGCGGCGACGACGGGATCCCAGTAGTCGGTGAACAGGCTCGGCAGACCGATCCGGTGCGGGCGCTCGGGGAGGGTCACCGACCGGAAGCCGCGCTCGGCGTTGCGACGGATCTCGGCCGCGGCGAGCTCCGGATCGGCGAGGAAGGTGATCCCGCACGGGATGATCCGGTCCGGGTAGGGCTGCCACCAGGCCTCGAAGAGCCAGTCGTTCCACGCTCGGGTCACCGCGAGCCCGAGGTCCGGATCGCTCGCCTCCGAAAAGACCCTCCCCGAGAAGCCGGTGATCTGGGAGGGGAAATTGAGCGATGCCCACACGCCGTTCAGGTCCATGTCGGCGATCCGCGCGTCGATGTCGAAACAGCCCGGCCGCATGTCCTCGAAGCGGGTCGGCTCGAGCTGTCACGTACTCGGGGCGCCTGCCGGCCACCGCGTTCATGCCGACCTGCGAGTAGCGCTTGCCGTCGAACTCCCAGAGCTGATGGCCCTTGGAGGTCTCGACGATCCTCGGTGCGCGATCAGCGAAGTGCGACGGCAACCGTCCCTCGAACATGTCGGGAGGCTCGACCAGATGGTCGTCCACCGAGATGATCGTGTAGCGGACCGGCCGCGGGCTCGGGTCCGGCAACAGGGTGTCGGGGCGAGTGACGATGCTCACGCAGGCGCTCCCACCGCGTGGCCCTGCCGCCTACCTGTGGTCTCCGTTCATCCGTGCGATGCAGGCCACACGTAGGAAGGCTCATCCTTCCCTGGCCTTCTCCATCCGCTCGACGAGGTTGGACGGCATCACGTCGTAGTGATCGTGCTGGGCGCGGAACCGGCCCCTACCCGCGGTCAGCGAGCGGAGGTCGATCGCATAGCGCTGGATCTCCGCGGTCGGCACCAGCGCGCTGATCTTCTGCACGCCGCCGTCGAGCGTGTCGGTTCCCTGCACCCGCCCCCTGCGCGAGTTGAGGTCTCCGAGCACCTGGCCCTGCATGGTCGCGGGCACGACCACCTCGAGAAGGGTGATCGGCTCGAGGACGACCGGGCCGGCCTTCGCGACCGCCTCCTTGAACGCAAGCGATCCGGCCATCTTGAAGCTCATCTCGGACGAGTCGACCGGGTGGTACTTGCCGTCGTAACAGGTCACCTGCACGTCGACGACGGGGAACCCGTGTATGCCGCCCTGGCTCATCGCCTCGAGGATGCCCTTCTCGACGGCGGGGATGTACTGGCGAGGGATCGCGCCCGCCGACGACCTCGTCGACGAAGCGGAAGCCCTCCCCCCTGTCCGAGGGGTTGGATCCGGATGGAGGCGACGCCGAACTGTCCGTGCCCACCGGACTGCTTCTTGTACTTGCCCTCGGCCTCCGCGTTCCCGGTGATGCTCTCGCGGTAGGGGACGAGCACTTCCTCGGTCTCGACCTGGACGCCGAACTTGCGTGCGAGTCGCTCGGTGGCGACCGACAGGTGGGTCTCGCCGGTACCGCGCAGCAGCGTCTGGTGCGTCTCGTCGATCCGTTCGATGACGAGCGCGGGGTCCTCCTCGTGGAGCCGCCGCAAGCCCGGTCATCAGCTTGTCCTCGTCGCCCTTCGACTTGGGGCGGATGGCCATCGGACAGCGCGGGCGGATCCGGCTCGGGCGACGGCAGCACCAGCTTCGTGCCTTTCGGCGCGAGCGTGTCACCGGTCGCGACGTCCGAAAGCTTGGGCACCGCGACGATGTCGCCGGCCACCACCTCGCCGGCCGGCAGGGTCTCTTTGCCCCGCAGGAGCTCGAGCACGTGGAGGCGCTCGTCGTGCTGCGTGCGCTGGTTGACGAGCACGGTGTCGGGCTTGATCGTCCCGGAGATGACCCTCAGCAGCGAGATCTTGCCCACGTAGGGATCCGAGATGGTCTTGAACACCCGGGCAATCGTGGGCCCCGAGGGATCGCAGGGGACCTCGTCGAGCGAGTCGCCGGCTTCCACTTCGACGGCCGGACGGTCGCTCGGAGCCGGTGCGATCTCCGCGAGGAGCGAGGCGAGCCGGTCGATCCCGACCCCGGTCATCGCCGAACCGCACACCACCGGGAACACGACGCCGTCCACCACACCGGACGCGAGCGTCGCCTCGAGCTCCTCGGTGCTCGGCGTCTCCCCCTCGAGGTAGCGCTCCATGAGATCGTCGTCGCCGACGACGATGCCCTCGACCAGTTGATCGCGGACCTCGTGCTCGGTTGCCGCGAGGTCGTCGGGGATCGGACCGCTGTGCGACGAACCGCCTTCGTAGATGATGGCCGTATCGGTGAGAAGGTCGGCGATGCCGCGGAAGGCGGACTCCTCTCCGACCGGGAGCTCGAGCGGAGCGATGCCGGCCCCGAAACGCTCACGCAGCTCCGCGAGGGTGCGATCGAAGCTGGCGCGCTCGCGGTCGAGCTTGTTGATCAGCACCATGCGGGGGAGCCCGAGATCCGTGGCCAGATCCCATGCCGCTTCGGTCTGAGCCTCGATGCCCTCGACCGCGCTCACCACGACGACGACCAGGTCGACCACCGAGCACGCGGCGCGTACCTCGCCGAAGAAGTCCGCGAACCCCGGCGTGTCGATGACGTTGAGCCGGACGGCGCCCACCGAGCACGGAGCCAACGCGAGCGAGAGGGACATCTGGTACTTGACCTCTTCGGGCTCGAAGTCGCTGACCGTCGAGCCGTCGTCGACCTTCCCCTGGCGCGAGATCGCCCCCGTCGAGAAGAGCAGCGACTCGGCGATCGTGGTCTTCCCCGAGCCGTTGTGGCCCACCAGGGCGACGTTCCGGATTCCCGAAGCGATGCCGGTGGCACGCCCCGATGCCTTCGGCGCGGCGTTGACGGCGTCGACCGCGGTCACCTGGACCTCAATCCCGACCCCGGCGGACCGCACGGGCCGCCGACCGGCCGCTGCTGCTTTCGCCCCTGGTGGTCTGCATACGCACTCCCCGCTCCACCTCTCCGGCCATCACACCACAATTTCCCCGACACGGCGAGTGGGTCGATTTTCCGAGTCCGCGGGTGGTGCCGAGTCGACGGACGGCGTCGTCACCAGGTCAGGGGATGGCGGCGGGCTCCCGAGCCGTACGGTCCGCGGCGCGCGCCTCGTCCTCCGACACCAAGACCGCTGCCTGGGCTTCGGCCCCCCGGGTTCCGGCTGCCTCGGCCGCAACACGCCGTGGCCGGAGGTAGGCGAGCCACACGACACCTCCGGCGAGCAGGGCCGCTCCGAGCGTCCATCCGAGCGCGGTGTTGCTCATGCCCGCGTACTTGAGACCCGAGGCGAAGATCACGAAGGTGATCGCCGGCCGCACGATCCGGTCGGGGGCCCGAGACGAAACGAGGGAGCCGGCGAACACGGCCGGCACGCTGCCGATGACGAGCGAGGCGGTCACCGCGAACTCGACATGGCCGAAGGCCAGCGCACCGAGCGCCGCGGCGAGGGTGAGCGGGACGGCCTGGGTGAGGTCGGTGCCGACCAGCTGGTTCGCTCCGAGGAGCGGGTACGCGAACAACAGCAGCACGATCATGAGGGACCCCGAGCCGACAGACGTCATCCCGACGATGAAGCCGCCGATCATGCCGATCATCACCGTCGGCAGCGGGCGCACGGCGATGTCGTGCACGAACCCGGGCCGCGTCCGGCCCTGACGCCGGTCGAGCAGGAGCCGCACCACCATGGCGGTCGCTCCCAGAAGGAGCGCGGCGCCGAGGGCACGCTCGATATCGACCTGGGCAGCCGACGTATGGGCGACCAGGTGCAGGACGAAGGCTCCGAGAAACGCCATCGGCACCGAGCCGACGACCATCCAGCCGACCAGCCGGAGGTTGACGGTTCCCTTCCGGAGGTGCACGAGCGCGCCGATCGGACGCATGACGACCGCCGCGACGAGGTCGCTCGAGATGGCCGCGGCAGGCTTGACACCGAAGAGGAGGATCAGCATCGGGGTCATCAATGCCCCCCCGCCGGCTCCGGTCATGCCGACGAGGAAGCCGACGACCGCACTCCCGAGGACGATCCACGGATCGATGCTCATTTTGTCCCCCCGTACCGCTCGTCGTACCGGCGGACCGCTCCGCAGCGTCCGCCGTCCCTCGTCTCAAATCTGGGGTAATCCTACAGGATTACAAGGCATTGTCCACCTGTCCTTTGCAAGGACTCGTCTCTTCAGGGTGCTGGCCCCGTCCTCATCAAGGAGCTGGACTGGTCCTTGGTCGGCCCCTGTGGTGGCCCGCCCACGTTGAGTGATGGCGACCAATTGGGACCCGGGCCTCCTCCGGAAGTGGTTCGCCGCCGACGGAGTCGGTATACATCAGGTGATGTCATCGGCTTGATGACATCTACATACATCAGGTGATGTCATGGCCGCGAACTCACAACCGAGGTAGGGACCTGAACGGGCGTATCTCATGGTCTTCGGCGAACCCGCCGCACCACCCGCCTCACGCCCGGCATCGGGGGCGTACGTGGACGGTGCTCCTCGGCGCGGTTTCGGTCGGCGCCGTCCTGACGGCCTGCTCGGCCTCCCCCAACGGCAACCCTGAGACCGCGACGTCGACGACCATCGCCGTCGCGAGCGGCCCTGCGGTTCCCTCGGCCGGTTGCACGGGATCCCCGGTCCCGGCGGTGACCGAGCAGCGAAGGGACGTCCTCATCCAGGGAGTGGACCGTTGGTACCTTCTCACCACGCCGTCCCCGAACGCCCCGGGTCGCAAGGTGGACGGGAGGCGCACACCGGCCGGACCGGCCTCCCCGTCCGCGATCGCACGCCCCCTGGTGCTCGACTTCCACGGTCTCGGCGAGGGAGCCTCCATTCACGCCCGGACGACGCAGTTCGGGCCGCTCAGCCAGAAGGACGGCTTCGTCGTCGCGTTCCCCAACGGATCCGGCACTCCCGTCCAGTGGGACACGTCGGCAACGTCATCACCGAACCCCGATCTCCAGTTCGTCTCTTCCCTGCTCGACCAGATCGAGTCCCAGCAGTGCATCGATACGTCGCGGGTCTACGCGAGCGGCCTGTCGGACGGATCGTTCATGGTGTCGCTGCTCGCCTGCACGATGTCCACTCGATTCGCCGCGGTCGGTGCCGTCTCCGGACTCGTGGTCCCCTCCCCGTGCAACCCCACCCGTCGGGTGCCGATCGTCACCTTCCACGGCACCGCCGATCCGATCCTCCTCTTCAACGGCGGCATCGGCACCGCCACCCTCAACTACCTCCTCGGAAGAGGACCACCGCCCTCCACCTCGACGACGGTGCCGGCCAAGCTCGACGGTCCGGGGGTGCCGGCGACCGTCCGGACATGGGCGCACATGGACGGATGCGGGTCGAAGCAGAAGGATGTCCCCCTCGGGACCCAGGTCATCCTGCGGACCTACAAGTGCCCGCCGAACAGCCCGGTCGACTTCTACATCATCATCGGCGGCGGTCACTCGTGGCCCGGAAGCAAGTTCAGCCAATCGATCAGCAAGCTCACCGGCTTCACCACTTTCCAGATCAGCGCCACCGACAAGATGTGGGCCTTCTTCCAGCAGTTCCGACTCTGATCCTCGAGCCTCCGCTACCCGCTGGGCGTCGCCGTCGGGAGCGACCGAACCCCGCGGAGGCACAGGGGCCCTGGGCTGTGGGATATTCGAGAGTCGAACCGCAGGTCCGCGGGCACGAAAAGGGGGTCCTGTGTCCGAGCACTCCGAGCACTCCGAGCACTCCGAGCACTACGTGATCGTCTCCGCCGACGGGCACTGTGGACTCCCGCTGGAGGGCTACCGGCCCTACCTCGAGGCGAAGTTCCACGGCGCCTTCGACGAGTGGCTCGCGCACATGGAGGGCGAGCGGGCGAAGAAGCTCGACTCCAACTTCGAGTACATCATGGGCTGGGAGGCCGACAACGAGGAAGGCCTGAAGGGCGCGTACGACCCGGTTGTTCGCGACCGCGAGCTCGACCAGGACGGCGTCGCCGCGGATGTGCTCTTCGCAGACGCGGACGCGGTTACCGGCATGGGTTCGCCCCCCTTCGGAGCGGGGCTCGCCGCCGGCGAGATCGGCGATCCGGACCTGGCCTTCGCGGGTGCGCAAGCACACAACCGGTTCCTCGCCGAGCTCTGCGCGACGAGCCCGAACCGTCGTGCGGGCATCGCGCTCGTCCCGGTCTGCCACGATCCGCTCCGCGCGGTCGGTGAGGTCGAATGGGCGGCCGAGCAGCCGGGAATCCGCGGAGTGATGATCCCCACGATGTGGCGTGACCGCCCGCCCTACAGCAGCGAGGTCTACGAACCGTTCTGGGCGGCCTGCGCGGCCGCGGGTCTTCCGGTCCACACGCACTCGGGGGAGGCTCCACAGGAGGACTACAGCGGTCACCTCGGCATCTACCTCGCAGAGGTCGTGTGGTGGGCGGCACGACCGTCGTGGCACCTGCTCTTTTCGGGGGCCTTCGAGCGCCATCCCGGTCTCAAGTTCGTCGTCACCGAGGCCGCGGCCTACTGGGTTGCCGACTACAAGTGGAAGTGGGACCAGTACATGGGCGGCGGCCACACCACCAAGAAGATGGCCGCCCTCCTCGAAGGCAAGATCTCCAAGCTCCCGTCGGAGTACTTCGGGACCAACCTCTTCGTCGGTGCTTCGACGATGTCGAAGGAGGAGATCCGTCGCCGCCACGTGCTCGGCCTCGACGCGGTGATGTGGGGGACCGACTATCCCCATCCGGAGGGCTCGTGGCCGCACACCGCCGTCAAGCTCAAGGCCGATTTCAGCGACGTGCCCGTGGAGGAGACGAAGCAGCTCCTCGGAGGCACCGCCGCCTTCGTGTACGGCTTCGACCTCGACGAGCTGCAGCCGATCGCGGACCGGATCGGACCGACTCCTGCCGATCTCGGTCAGGATCGCGGGCTCGCCGCCGATCCGAACGCTGCGGCGTCGGCCAAGTGGTGGCTCGCCGAGTACGGCATCCAGCCCACACGCTGATCCACCCGGCGGCGACCGAGTCCGGTCACCAGGCCCGCAGCACCTGGGTGGTGTCGAATGCGTTCGAGGTCGACGCTTCCGGGTAGTCGCGGTCCTCGATCGGCTCGGCGATCTCGGCCACGGTCGGGCCGAACTCGGCGGCAAGCGGCGCGAGCACCCCGAGGTCGAACCCGTAGAGGTCCGCCGCGTTGGCACCGACGCACCGACGGACCACGTCGGGATCTTCGCCGGCAAAGGCCACCCGCAGCGCCTGTCGGCTGAACGGCCAGGTCCCCTCCGAGTGCGGGTAGTCGTCGCCCCACATGATCCGGTCCGGACCGAACCCCGGACGGAGGGCCGACTCCGACGAGCGGAGGAACGACGCACCGATCCACACGTTGCGCGGCGAAGTACTCGGAGGGCTTCATCGACATCCCGCCCGCCGCGGCCCCGAAGAAGAGGGACTCGGCGGCCGATCCTCCCGCCATCCGGCCGTAGAACCAGTCGAGCGTCTCGAGTCCGCGGGGCAGCCAGGCCACACCCTGCTCGGTGAGGCTGACCCGGAGGCCGGGGAACCGCTCGAACACGCCCCCGAAGATGAGGTGCCAGAGCGGCCGGTGCCCGAACCACGGCAGCTCCACCAGCATGATCGCCCGCGCGATCTCGAGGTCGCCGTAGTCGGGGAGCCCTGCGCCCGAGTGGACGTTGACCACGATGCCGCGCTCCTCGCACAGCCGCCACAGCGGGTCGTACACGGGGTCGTAGAGCTCGGGGAGGCCGGAGTTGGGTGGCACCGACGGGAGCAGGATCCCGCCGGAGAGGTCGATGTGCTCCGACGCCCACACGATCTCGGCGAGCGCGTCCTCCAGCCGGTTGACGAACACCTGCGCGATCCCCGCCCTCCGGCCGGGAGCCGCCGCGCAGAAGTCGGCGAGCCAGCGGTTGTGGGCCTGGACGCCGGCCCAGCGCCGTTCGTAGTCAGCCCCGGTGGGCGGGAGCGCGACCAGGTTGCTCTCCTCGAAGAAGGGCGGCACCGTGTTCGGGAAGAGCACCTCTGCGACGATCCCGTCGGCCTCGTGCTCGGCCAGACGCCGCTCGGAGTCCCAGTTCCGGTAGCGGATCGGGGCGAGGAGGTCGGCGAAGGGGACCTCGTAGGTCGCCGCCCACGCGTCGAACTCGTCGTGGAACCGCGCGTCGAGGTACGGGCGGTACTCGGTCACGTCGGCCCCGCAGTGTGAATCTGCCGTGATCACCGTGTACCGCGGCTTGCCGTCGGCACGCTCCATGTCGGACCCCCCGTTCGTCGTTCGCTCGTTCGCTCCGACACTCATCGATCGCTCGTTTCAGTGCAACAGGGTCGGGGGCAGCTCGGCCTTCGCGATGGCGTCGGCCCGGGCGTGCAGCAACGCGCCGAACCGCTCGACGTCGGGACCGAGGATGTAGCGGTCCGCTGCGAGGTCGTCGAGCACCTTGTCGCCGAGCCAGTCGAGATCGACGACGTCGGCGGGAAGGCCTACCGCCTCGAGCTGCGCCTTGAATTCGGCGAACGTGGTGCCGGGCGCAGCAGAACGGGGACGCACTCGCTCGAGCTCGGAGGGTCGGTTGCGTGCCGCGGTCCACAGACCGGTGTCGAGCAGGCCGCCCCCGGGGTAGAAGACGTGGGCACTCACCGCGGCGTCGACCTTCCGCAGCTGGTGGGCCACCGCTTCGATGAAGCAGCTGACCGCGGCCTTCGACGACGCGTACACGCTGGCGTAGGGCACCGGCGCGACGCCGCCGTCGCCCGACGAGGTCGCCACCACCTTGCCGCGTGCACCGGACTCGAGCATCCGCGGAAGGAAGGTCAGCACCGTGGCAGCCACCCCGAGCACGTTGACCGAGACGCACCAGCGCCAGTCGTTGACCTCCTGTTCCCACGGCAGGCCGCCGCCGCCAGAGGTCACCCCCGCATTGGCGAAGAGGAGCTGGCACGCACCTTCGTTGGCCCAGACGTCCTCCGCGAGCGCCGTGAGCGAAGCTTCGTCGGACACGTCGGTTCGAACGCCGCGGACGGAGCCGACAGACCCGAGCTCCGCGACCGCGGCCTCGAGTGCGGGTCCTTCGACGTCGGCGATGATCACACGGGCCCCGCGGCCGAGGAGGGCGTGGACGAGCCCGCGGCCGATCCCCCCGGCACCGCCGGTCACGACCGCCACTGCACCCTCGTAGTCCATCTCGCTCCTTGCTCGGGTTCTTGCCGGTTCTCAGCTCTCGCTGGTGCTCGCTCAGCGCTCGCCGGTGGGCGAGAGGTCGTCGTAGCGCTGGTGCATGTAGGGAACGATCCACTCGGCGGGAACCGTCGAGTGGATCCGTCCCCGCTGGATCGCGTTGCGCTCGCCGACCGTCACGTCGAGCAGCGAACGTACCGGCAGGTCCGCGACGGGATCGAATCGCGACTCGCGGAGCTCGAGCTCGCCGTCACAGGCCTTCACCCAGCGCACCGTCTCCTCTCTGGTGCAGTACACGAGGCTCGGATCGCCGTCGAGGCCCTTCCCGTCGGGCGCGGGCAGGGCCTTGAAGTAGAAGTCGGTCCGGACCTGCTTCGGCGGGACCTCGAGATCGCCGGCGGTCCGACCCCGGAACTCGGCGAAGGTCACGCCCATGCGGCTCATCGTGCCCCGGACCGCGTCACCGTCGAACTCGACGGTGACGTCGCCGATCTTCTTCGGTTCCCCGAACGTCTCGCGGCCACCGATGACCGACTGCTCGGTGCTCATCGGCATCACCAGGCAGTAGTAGCCGACCTCCTCGTCATGGACGCATTGCACCGACACGCTTCCGGCACCGAAGGTGGAGAGCCCCGGAATGTCGACCGTCGCGAACGTCACCTTGGCCAGCGGGGTCGACGAGGGCTCGAGGGGCGGAGGCAGGACCGAGGCGACGACCTCGGGATCCGTCTCGTAGGTGGCGACCAGCACCGTGGACCACGCCCCCACCGCCGTCTTCTCGACTTCGCGGCTGCGGATCTGCTCCGGTGTCCTCGCTGCGTACCGTACGGCCATGGGCTCCCCCTTCGCGGCGGTGGTCCGCCGACGGCACGACGTCGATGACGGTGACGGGCCGGCCGCCCTGTGCGGAGGCCGTCACCACGCGGTCATCGAACCAGCGCTGCCATCTGTGAGACGCGACGCCCGCGGATCAGGCTCGCATCGTCGCAGCGTGGGTCGACCGAGTCAATTGTCGTCACGCCTGGCCTCAGCGAGCCTCCCTCGGCTCGGGCGGTGCGAGGCCGAGCGCGCTCGCCATCTGCCGATGGACCACGTCGACGGCCCGAAGCGGTCGGACCATCACCCGGAACTCGACGATCTTGCCGGCCTCGTTGCAACGGATGATGTCGACACCGTTGACATAGACGCCCTCGACGCTCGTCTCGAACTCGAGGACGGCGGTGTCGCCGTCCAACACCTGCTTCGTGTAGCGGAAGGTCCCCGGCGGCTCCGCGCCTCCCCCCGGAGCCGAGCCGGCACGCGCCGAGGGGGAGTCCCCGGGCAGCGTCCTCGCCGCGGCGCGCAGGTAGGCCTCGGTGACCTCCGTCCCGCGCTGGGGGGTGTAGACGATCGGTGAGTAGAAGACCACGTCGTCGTCGAGGAGGCCCGCCAGGTCGGCGCGCGTGCCGGCGACGAACTCGTGCCAGCGCGCGATCACCTGCGCGATGGGCGCGGTCATGCCTCCACCTCGACGGTCCTCCGCTCCGCGGCCGAACGCCGGATGGCGTCCACCACGGCCAGGTCGGCGACGCCGTCGGCAAAGGTCGCCGCCCTCGGATCCTCCGCCGGTACCCGCCCCTCGATGCGGTCGCGGAACACACCCGCGAGCCGCGCGTAAGGTCCGAAGTCCATCCCGTGCGAGATCATCCGCTCGTAGGCGGTGGACACCAGGCCCTCGGGGAGCGGCGGCCCGGTGTCCGTCGGGAGGTCGTCGCCGACCGGGAGCGTTTTCGTTCCCGCCCGCGTCGCGACCTTCACGGTGGACCCGACCCCCTCGATCCACGCCGTGCCCTCGGTGCCGACCACCCGGGTGACCACGATCGGCGGCCCGAGGTCGCCCGACGTGGACTGCAGCGTCCCGACAGCCCCCGAGCGCATCCGGAAGTGCACCACGAACGCATCTTCGGCGGTCATGTCCGGCCGGGCCACGTGTGGCAACGACGCGCTCACCGACTCGAATTCGCCCAGTGTCACCCGGAGCTGGTCGATCACCTGTGAACCGTGGGCGCCGAGCCATCCACCGCCCTGCCCGGCGTCACCCCACCAGTCGGGCACCTCCGCAGAGGCGTCGGCGAGCAGCGGCACGTGGAGGATCACCGTCGTGAGCCGTGGCTCGCCGATCGAGCCCGCCGCGATCACCCGGGCGAGTCCGGCCTGGCCTGCGTCCCACCGGAACTCGCACCCGAGCAGGTGCACCACGCCGGCACGCTCCGCGGCGTCGAGCAGCCGGCGGCCCTCGGCCGCGTCCCGGGCGAAGGGCTTCTCGCAGAGCACGTGCTTTCCCGCGGCGATCGCGGCCAGCGCGATGTCGGCGTGGGTGAGCGGCGGCGTCGCGACGGTTACCGCGTCCACGCCCTTCATCGCGAGGGCATCGGTCACCGAGGTGAGGGCCGTCGGCACACCGAACAGCTCGGCGCGGCGCTTCGTCTTGTCGGGATCGCGACCGACGAGCGCGGCGACCTCGATGCCGGCCTCCCGCAGGGCACGCACGTGGGTGACACAACCGAATCCGGTCCCGATGACGATCGCCGTGGTCACTGCGTCATCCTCCTCCCGCCCATCAGTAGCCAGACTCGGGATCGACGACGCCGTGCAGCTCGCGACCCGTCCGGAAGCGGACCAGATTGTCGGCGAAGATCTCGAACGTCCGCATGCCTGTCCGCGGCGAGGCCCACGAGACGTGCGCCGACAGCCGGACGCCCGGATGGGAGAAGAGCGGATGGCCTGCCGGAAGGGGTTCGGGCTCGACGACGTCGAGGGAGGCCATCGCCACCCGTCCGTCGTCCAGGGAGCGGACCAGCGCATCCTGGTCGACGAGCGACCCTCGAGCGATGTTCACGAGGTGGAGACCGGGTTTCACCTGGGCGAAGGTGTGGTCGTCCAGCAGGTGCGACGTCGCCGGGGTCGCAGGCGCGGCGAGCACCAGGTGGTCGACACGTCCGAGCATCTCGTCGAGACCGCCGCACACCGTCACCCCCGCGAGCGGCGACGGCGCTCCGCTCCTTCGGACCGCGAGCACCTCCATGTCGAAGGCCAGCGCACGTCGCGCCACCTCGGATCCGATCGCGCCGACGCCGACGAGGCCGAGCGTCCGTCCGTCGAGTCCGCCGAGCGGCGCGAGGTTCCATTCGGCGGGTGGCTCGGAGATCCACGTGTCCGGCAGGCGCTTCTCGAAGGCGAGCATGCAGGCCAGCGCGAACTCGGCGATCGCCGCGCTGGCTGCGCCCTTTCCGCAGCTGAGAACCCGTCCTTCGACCAGATCGAGTGGGAAGCGGTCCACCCCCGCTCCGAGCACGTGCACCCAGCGGATCCGTTCGTGCAGCACGCTCTCGAGCGTGGACCGCTCGTCGGCGAGCATGACCAGCACCTCGGCTCGCTCACGAGACTCCGGGCCCTCGGCGGCCACGAAGTCCTCGTCGGGCAGGTACATCCGCAAGCCGGTGAGGATCGCGTCGCCCATCCGCCCGCCGTGGACCGCCACGGCGCCCGCGGCGCCCCCCGAGGCGGTCACGCCCGAGCGCGACGGCGACGCAGGCGGCTGTCGGCAAGATCCCGGGGCGCCCACCCGGCGTCCTCGGAGTTGACGTTCGTCCCGGGGGGGACGATCTCGTCGATGCGGTCGAGCACCCCGTCGTCGAGCTGGACCGCCGGCGCACCGAGCTGGGACTCGAGCTGGTCCATCGTTCTCGGACCGATGATCGCCGAAGTGACCGCGGGATGCTCGAGGACGAAGGCGAGCGCAAGATCGACCACGCTGATCCCCGCGTCGCCCGCGAGCGAGGAGAGCGCGGTGACCCGCTCGAGCTTGTCGCGGTTGGCTGGCAGCGAGAGGTCGTAGCGACCCGGCACGCGCTCGGAACGTCGGCTCGTGTTCTCCCTTCCCTCGCCGAAACGGCCCGAGAGCCATCCGCCGGCCAGCGGGCTCCACGACAGCACGCCCATCCGGTAGCGCTGGACGACCGGGAGCACGTCCCGTTCGATCCCGCGCACAAGGATGGAGTAGGGCGGTTGCTCGGTCATGAACCGCTCGCGTCCCCGGCGCTCGGCGACCCACCGGGCCTCCACGATCTGTTCGGCCGGGAACGTCGAGCTGCCGAACGCGCGGATCTTGCCGGCGTGGACGAGGTCGCTCAGCGCACCGAGGGTCTGGTCGACGTCGACGGACTCGTCGGGCCGGTGGACCTGGTACAGGTCGAGGTAGTCCGTCCCGAGCCGGCGAAGGCTGTTCTCGCATTCGGCGACGATCCACCGCCGCGAGTTGCCCTGCTGGTTCGGGTCGTCTCCCATCGACGCGTGGACCTTGGTGGCGAGCACGACGCGCGAGCGGTCGACCGACGCGAGCGCCTTGCCGACGATGACCTCGGACTCGCCGGCCGAATAGACGTCGGCGGTGTCGACGAAGTTGATCCCCGCGTCGAGTGCCCGGTGGATGATCCGGACCGACTCGTCATGGTCCGGATTCCCCCACGCACCGAACATCATCGCTCCGAGGCAGAGCGGACTGACCTTGATCCCCGTACCACCGAGCGTGCGCATGTCCATCGCGCCACCTTATGGCTCGTGCGGCGTCGCTCGTTGGGGGTTGGCCCGCGCGGCGGGACGGCTCGTGCGGCGGGACGGCTCGTGCGGCGGGACAGCTCGTGCGGCGGGACAGCTCGTGCGGCGGGACGGCTCGTGGGCCGGGGGATCAGACCTCGTCCCCGACCGAGCCCCCCGGAGCTGCGAGCTGCTCCATGAACTCGAGCCGGATCCCTCCCGGAGCCGCCACGAACGCGATACGGCGCGTGCCGAACGCTCCACTGACGACCTCGGGTCCCCACAGCACCTGGTGACCCTGCAGCTCGGCATCGAGGCCGTCGGTGAACAGAGCCGGGTGCAGGAAGCATTCGGAAGGCAGGTCCACCGCGTCCTCGTAGATGGCACGCGTGAACAGCGTGAGCATGACCGGCCCCAGATAGACGTCCGCGCGCTCGCCCCCCGCCCATTCCATGCGGTCGGCCACCCGCGCCCCGGCCGTCTCGTAGAACGCACAGGCCCGGTCGAGGTCGGCGACCTTGAGGGCCAAGTTCGCCAGTCCGGTCACAGCCATGATGCCTCCTCGGGGAACACGCTCGGCGGCGGCGTCACTCGGGTGGCGGCACTCGAGTCGACGCCGAGTGTAGCGATCCGGCTCCGGGGGTCCCGTGGCAACGACGCGAACCGGTGGAGCGGGACGCAGCCGGACGGTGACCGGATCACCGAGTCATCCGGTCGCGATACTGGGTGCAGCGCCGCAGACTCGCGGATGATTCCGCAACAACCCGACAAGGAGACACCTGTGCCGACGATCGAGGAGCTGGCCATCGAGCTCGAGACAATTCGTCGACGGCTCGACGCGGCCGAGAGCGTGCTCGCGATCCAGGAGCTGAAGGCCAACTACGGCGAGCTCGTCGACGCCCGAACCTCGCGCGGTCAGCTCGTCGGCGGGTCGTCCCTCGCGCGGCTCGCGAACGAGATCGCCGAGTTGTTCACCGTGGACGGGACCTGGGACGGCGGACCTGTCCTCGGGCGAGCGGTCGGCCGCGAAGCCATCGCCGCGCGGCTCGCCGCCCCGACCCTCACCTTCTCGCGCCATCTCTTCGTGAAACCCCGGATCGCCGTCGACGGCGATCGGGCACGCGCCCGGTGGGACCTGCTCTGCCCGTACCGGTCAGCCGACGGGAGGGCACTCTGGATGTGCGGCTACGAGGACGACGAATACGAACGCACCGCCGACGGCTGGTTGCACCGTTCGATGTCGCTCACGACGATCTTCGTCGCGCCGGTCGACGAGGGATGGGGGCGGATCCTCGCCTGAGCGGGTCGCAGGGCCGGCCCGGACGACCCGGTCAGTCGCCCGCGGCTCCGTCGGGTTCGCCGCCTGCGGGGGCTCTGTCACCTGGCGAACCCCCGTCACCTGGCGAACCCCCGTCACCTGGCGAACCCCCGTCACCCCCGAACCCCTGGTCACGGTCGGAACGACGGCCGGGCGGGGGATCGGTGGCGGGGACACCGCCGTCGACCACGTGCTCGGTCCAGGCGGAACCGGACCAGTACCGCTGCTCGTGACGCACGAACGGATCGGTGAACCAGCCGGCAGGCGTGCCGGTGGTCGCCGGATCAGGGGTCTGGACGGGAGGAGCGGACGCCGGTTTGCCCGGAGGAACCGGCCCCCCGGTGAAGAAGCTCCCGGGTGCCGGCGGTCGACGCGACTGCCCTCCGCGACGGCCATGCATGGTCAAGAAGCGAACTGCCAGCAGCGCGACGGGGATCACGGCCAGGAACCAGGGCCCCGTGCTGTGATGCACCATGCCCTCAGTGTACGGGCCGTGTCCGAGCCGGTGTCTGTCGGCACCACCTCGGACCGGCGGCGGACGAGTCGGCTTCCACCGGTCGTCCGGTGCGGTGCCATCCGCGATCTTCCCTGCGGGTCTCCCTAGATTTGGCAGCGCGAGTGGCAGTTGGGACAGCGCGAGAGCTGGACGAAATGCCCACTGGATCGGCATCGGCGGCACGGCGGCCGGAGAGGACCCCATCAGAAGGGCGGCGCACGCGCCCCGGTGACCTGGCTCCCTCCCGCTCGGGTGCCGCCGGCCCGGACCGCTCGCCGTTCCGGGCGCCCGCGCTCCTTCTGCTCGCCACCTTCTGCATGCTCGACGCCTACGCGTGGCTCGGATCGGTCGCGGCCTCACCGGTCGTCCTACGGCCGGCCGCCGCACTCGCCTTCTCGGTGCTCTGCGGTGTGGCCGCGGTCTCCCTGACCCGTGGCGGGCCCGGGAGATTTCGACCGATGGAGGACCTGGTGCTCCTCGCCGCCTGTGCCGTCCTCGTCGCGGCGGCCCTGGGGGCCTTCGTCGTCCCCGCCACCTCCCGCGCCACCGCGCTGGCCGCCGCCGACCTGCTGGTGGCCTTCGCGTCGGTGACCGCGGTCATCGCCGATGAGCGCCGCCTCGCTCGACACCGGCACTCCGCGACCCACCCCTCACGACCCGATCCGGCCATCACCTGGTCGGTCCGGGCACATCAGCCCGGACACATCCGCCCGGGCACCGCACCTGAGGCGTGGAGCACAGGTGGCCCGCGGAGGCCGGCGCGGTCGGCTGACCGACGGCGCTGACGACCGATCTGACCGACCGGGCTGACCGACCGGGCTGACCGACCGGGCTGACCGGCCGGGCAGCACGCGCCGAAGTTGCCCGCGACTATGGACAGTCGACACCCGCGATTTCTATTGTCAGCGGTATTGCCACTTTGAGGGGGAGGATCCGGCTGTCTCTGCCGAGAGCCACCCGAGCGCTCGACCCCTCCAGAATGCCGACCACCCCACCGGAAACCGAGGTCGCACCATGACGAACACCGAGCCCTTCGAGGGCGTCATCGCCCGAACCCACGCCGAGTCCACTCCGTGGTGGCCGACCCCCGCTCATCCCGGTGAACGCGCGCCAAACGTCGTCCTCGTGCTCCTCGACGACACCGGCTTCTCCCACTTCAACTGCTACGGGTCGGACCTGACGACGCCCGCGATCGACCGGCTTGCGTCCGAGGGGCTCCGCTACACCAACTTCCACGTGACGCCGCTCTGCTCGCCGACGCGTGCGTCACTCCTGACCGGGCGCAACCACCACACGGTCGGCATGCGCTCGATCTCCAACTTCGACAGCGGCTACCCGCACATGCGCGGCCATGTCACCCACCACGCGGCGACGGTGGCCGAGGTCTTGCGCGACGAGGGCTACGCGACCTTCGCCGTGGGCAAGTGGCATTTGTGTCCGATGGAGCAGGCATCGGCGGCCGGCCCCTACGACCAGTGGCCCTGCCAGCGCGGCTTCGACCGTTACTACGGGTTCCTCGAAGGCGAGACCGACCAGTTCCATCCCGAGCTCGTCTACGACAACCATTCGGTCGACCCGCCGTCGACCCCCGAAGAGGGGTACCACCTGAGCGCGGACCTGGTCGACCACGCCATCGGCTTCGTCCACGACAGCAAGTCGATCCGGCCCGACCGGCCGTTCTTCCTCTACCTCGCGTTCGGAGCGATGCACGCACCCCACCAGGCGCCCGCGTCCTACCTCGGGCGGTACCGCGGACGGTTCGACGGCGGCTGGGACGCCGCACGCGAGCGCTGGTTCGCGCGCCAACAGGAGATGGGCCTGCTCCCGCCGAACACCGAACTTGCGCCCCTCAACCCCGGCGTCGAGCCCTGGGACTCCCTGCCCGACAACCAACAGCAGCTGGCCGCCCGCCTCCAGGAGGCCTTCGCCGCCTTCCTCGAGCACACCGACGACCAGATCGGCCGGCTGGTGGGCGCGCTCGAGCAGCTCGGGGTCATGGACGACACCCTCTTCCTCCTGCTGTCGGACAACGGGGCGAGCCAGGAGGGCGGTCCGTTCGGAGTCCTGCACGAGATGAAGTACTTCAACTTCGTCGTGGAGACCCCCGACGAGGCGGTCGCGCGGCTCGACGACATCGGGGGCCCCCACAGCCACGCGAACTACCCGTGGGGGTGGGCGCAGGCCGGCAACACCCCCTTCAAGTGGTACAAGCAGAACACCCACGAGGGCGGCGTCCACGTCCCCCTCGTCATCCGCTGGCCCGAGCGGATCCGCGACCGGGGGGGTCTGCGCGACCAGTTCCACCATGTGAACGACATCGTGCCGACCATCTACGAGCTGCTGGGCATCGAGGCGCCCTCCACCTACCGCGGCTACGAGCAGCTTCCGATCGCCGGGGTCCCGATGGGCTACACCTTCGACGCACCCGACGCACCGAGCACGAAGGACGTCCAGTACTTCGAGATGATGGGCCACCGCGCGCTCTACCTCGACGGGTGGAAGGCGGTCACCCGCCACCAGGCGGGCGTCGACTTCGCGGAAGACGACTGGGAGCTCTACCACCTCGACGAGGACCGGTCCGAGTGCACCAACCTCGCCGCCACGATGCCCGAGAAGGTGGACGAGATGGTCGCGCGGTGGTGGGAGGAGGCCGAGCACCACGGCGTGCTCCCGCTTGACGACCGGACCATCGAGCTCTTCGCCACCCGCTACCGCGACCGGTCGCCGCACCCGCTGAACCGCCACTACTCCTACTTCCCGCCGCTGTCGCCCCTCCCTGCACAGGTGTCTCCCGCGCTCGGGTCGCGCGGGTGGGACATGACCGCCGCGATCGACCGCCCCGAGCGTGCCGGCGGCGTGCTCTTCGCGTCGGGCACCGAGAACTCCGGGGTGAGCCTCTTCGTCCAGGACGACCGGCTGGTGCTCGACTACAACTGCTTCGGCGACCACCACGTCGCGGTGTCGGAGGTGACAGTCCCGGTCGGCCCCTCGAAGGTGGGGGCGCGCTTCCGGCGGACGGGCAAGGGCGCCGACATCACGCTGCTGGTGGACGGGACACCGTCCGCGGCGATGACCATCCCCTTCGCCATGACCATCATCTCGAGCGTGGGACCGAGCATCGGCTACGACCACGGGTCGCCGGTCAGCGAGCGCTACCCGGCGCCGTACGCGTTCGAGGGCACGCTGCAACGCCTCGACGTCGAGCTGACCCGGCCTCCCGACCGAGACGAGCAGGCCCGGGCCGATGAGCGGGCGGCCATGGCCCGCCAGTGACGGGGACCCCGTCGCTCAGGCGGTGAACTTGGCAGACGCGCCTGCGTCGACGTCGATGACCGACCCGGTGATGTGGCGCGCCCCCTCCGAGGCGAGGAAGACCACCGCCGCGGTGACCTCCTCGGGTTCGAGCCAGGGCACCGGCTGGACGTGCAGCGCGGCCATGCCGGCCGCGACGTCGTCCCTGCCGGGCTGCTCGAGGTCGGGGCGCATCAGCCGGTAGAGAGTGTCGTTGTGCACCATCGGGGTCGAGACGTTCCCCGGTGCGACCGCGTTGACGGTGATCCCGAAGCCCGCCAGCTCGTAGGCGACCGACTTGCACAGGCCGATGACACCCCACTTCGATGCCACGTACGCCGACACACCCGGGTAGCCGGAGCGGCCCATCATCGAGGAGATGCCGATCATCCGGCCCCACCGCTGCCGGCGCATGTGCGGTGCCGCCGCCCTCATGGCGTTGAACACGCCGGTGAGGTTGATGTCGATGGTCTCGCTCCATTGACGCGCGTCCATCGTCAGGATCGACCCCATCGCCGACACTCCGGCGTTGGCCACCAGTATGTCGACCGATCCGAGCGTCTCGTGCACGCCGTCCACGAAGGCGATCATCGAGTCGAGGTCGCGCACGTCCGCGACCGCGGCCGTGCACCGCCGGCCCTCCGCCTCGACCAGCCGGAGGGTCTCGTCGAGGTCCGCCTCCCTCGAGAGCTCGTAGCCGATGGTCGAGAGGTCCCCGCAGAGGTCGCAGATCGCGACGTCCGCGCCGAGGCGGGCGAACTCGGCCGCGTGGCTGCGTCCTTGGCCGCGCGCCCCGCCGGTGATCACCGCCACGCGCCCGGCGAAGGGCGCCCCCTCCGTTGCCTCGCCCATCACAGCCTCCGCTCGGCGCTTGCGCGCGTACCGTCCGAACGCCGTCCGGACGGGCGGCGCGGCGATCCTACCGGGAGCCGGATCGTCACAACCGGGCGACGGGTCGCGGGTCAGGTGGTGCGCCCCCACGCGCGCAGGACCTGGCGGTACCGGCGGTCCCAACGGTCGTAGGTCTCGCGGAGGGCACGCCCCGGCCAGTCCCCGGGCAGCACCTCGGCCGGCAGCAGGGGATCGGCGAGCAGGTGACGGACCACCGAAGCGGAGAGCACGAACCCGGGCGCGAGGTCGTCAGGCCCGCGCGGCGTGAGCGTGTCGAGCGCGTCACGCAGTGCGCCCGCGCGGTCGGCCCATCCGTCGAGGTCCCAGAGCGCGGCGACCAGCGCGCGGGGGTCGTCGTCGGGCACCCCCGGTAGAGCGCGAGGTCGGGGTCGCCCACCGGGTCCGGGCGGAGCTCGACGTTGTCCGGCCGGAGCCAGAACCCCTCTCGGAGCTCGGCCAGCCGGGCAGCGACCAGCCGGCGTCGCCGAGCGAGGCGCTCCTCGGCCGAACGCCCCGCAGCGGTCACGACCACCATCCGCCAGGTTCCCGTCCATGGACGCACCGCACCGCGACGGCTCTCGTTCTGGCGCCCCTGGCGCTCGAGCAGGCGACCCGCGAGCCGGTACCGGCCGGCACCGTCGGTGGTGACCTCGCCCGCCGCGGCCATGCGGCTCAACGCCACACGCGCCCGGTTCTCGTTGATGCCGAACAGCCCGACCAGGTGGACCAGGTGGGAGACCGGCAGCTCCGGAGGGTCCTCGCCGAGTAGGGCGCTCGCCAGGACCGACCGGGCGGTCAACGGGGCATTACCGTCTTGCGTCATTTGTCGGGTAACTGTAATATGCCGGCGTGACCACCACCATGGTCCCCGATGCCAGCATCCGGCCCGAGGTCTTCCCGACCGAGCGCCTCCTCCAGAACGGGATGTGCCGGCCGGAGCTGCGCCGCGATCTCCGCCGCATCTCGAACTGGCGCAACGCGATCAGCGTGGCCTCGCTCTGGTTCTGGGTCGCGGTGATCGTCGGCGGCGCGGTCTGGTGGAACGATCCGCTCGGGTATCTGGCCGCCTTCGTCCTGATGGGACCGATGTACGCCCGGTTCGCCATCTTGATGCACGACGCGGCGCACAAGCTTCTCTTCACCAACAAGCGGGTGAACGACTTCGTCGGAACGTGGTTGATCGCCTATCCGACCTTCACCCCGATCTCCATCTACCGGCGCGGCCACTTCGCCCACCACCGCGACGAGTTCGGGCCGGGCGACCCCGACGTCGCCTTCTACGGCGGGTACCCCTGCGAGCGGCGAGCCCTCGTGCGCCGCCTCTTCCGGGACGCGGTCGGGATCTCCGGATGGAAGAACTTCACACCCCTCTTCCGCGCCCTCAAATCGCGGAGCTTCCGTCCGATCTCGCTCTCGATCCTCGGCTGCCAGGTGGTGCTCTGGGCGGTGCTGTGGGCCGCCACCGGCCGCTGGTGGATCTATCCGGTGCTCTGGTGGCTGCCCTGGATGACCCAGTGGCGGGTGATCAACCGGCTGCGCTCGATCGCCGAGCACGGCGGACTCGAGTCGGGCGACGATCGCCGGGTGACCACCCACGCTGTCCGCCAGAGCTGGCTCGCCCGATTCTGGATCGTCCCGTACCACGCAGGCCTGCACCTCGCCCACCATGTCGACATGGGCGTTCCGTGGCGAAACCTTCCTGCCTTCCACGCCGAGCTGTCGCGGGCCGGCTACATCCCCGACCCGCTGACTTACACGAGCTATTGGTCGCTCTGGAAGTCGCTCGCCTCGGCCTGACCCGCCGAGGCGGCTGAGCCACTCGACCTCACCGACCGGGTCGGACCGAAGGGTCGCCGCGCGCGATCAAACCCTCCGCCCGCGGAGCGCGCGGTAGCGCTCGACGAGCGACGCGGTCGAGCTGTCGGTCCCGCTGAGGTCCGGGCGGGTCCTCGCCGCTGAGCGCCGGCGCGAGCTCGACGGCCATCGCCTTGCCCAGCTCCACCCCCCACTGGTCGAAGGAGTCGATTCCGAAGACCGCCCCTTCGGTGAAGACCGTGTGCTCGTAGAGCGCGATCAGCTGGCCGAGGACCGAGGGGGTGAGCTTCGGGGCGAGGACGGTCGAGCTCGGATGGTTGCCGGGCATCACCTTGTGCGGCACCAGTTGCGCGGGCGTTCCGTCGGCCTCCACCTCCTCGGCCGTCCGGCCGAACGCCAGTACACCGGACTGCGCGAAGCAATTGGCGATCAGGAGGTCCTGCTGATCGCCCTCCTCTGCGGTCGACTCGGCGAAGGCGATGAAGTCGGCAGGGATCAGGAGGGTTCCCTGGTGGAGCAGCTGGTAGAAGGCGTGCTGCCCGTTGGTGCCCGGCTCGCCCCAGAAGATCTCGCCGGTCCCGCCCCACACGGACGACCCGTCGCGCCGCACGGACTTGCCGTTGGATTCCATGGTGAGCTGCTGGAGGTAGGCCGGGAAGCGGGTCAGGCGCTGGCTGTAGGGGAGCACCGCGTGGGTCTCCGCGCCGAAGAGCTCGTGGTACCAGACGTTGAGCATGCCCTGGAGGACGGGGAGGTTCACCTCGAGGGCCGCGGTCGCGAAGTGCTCGTCGACGGCGTGGAACCCCGCCAGCATCTCGCCGAAGGCGGCGGGACCGATCGCGACCATCAACGAGAATCCGATCGCCGAGTCGACCGAGTAGCGGCCGCCGACCCACTCCCAGAAGCCGAACATGTTCTGCGGGTCGATGCCGAACTCCGCGACACCCGCACGGTTGGTCGACACCGCGACGAAATGGCGGGCGACCGCCCCGTCGCCCTCGCCGAGCCCGTCGAGCAGCCATTGCCGCGCCGCCCTCGCATTGGTCAGCGTCTCGAGGGTGGTGAAGGTCTTGGAGCTCACGACGAAGAGGGTCTCGGCCGGGTCGAGGTCCGCGACCGCCCGGTGGAGGTCGACCGGGTCCACGTTGGAGACGAACCGGCACCGGACCTGCTCGGACGCGTAGTCCGCGAGCGCCTCGTAGGCCATGGCCGGCCCGAGGTCGGAACCTCCGATGCCGATGTTGACGACGGTCCGGATCGATCGGCCGGTCTGGCCGGTCCACTCGCCCGACCGGATCCGGCCGGCGACCGCGGCCATCCGGTCGAGGACCTCGTGGACGTCGGGCACCACGTCGTGGCCGTCGATCTCGAACGTCGAGCCCTTGGGCATGCGGAGCGCGACGTGCGCGGCGGCGCGGTCTTCGGTCGTGTTCACGTGACGCCCGGCGAACATCGCCGTCCGGAGCTCCTCGAGGCCCGCCTGGCGGGCGACCGCCATGAGGAGCGGGATGGTCTCGCCGGTCACCCGGTGCTTGGAGACGTCGAGCACGAGGTCTGCGGCCGAATAGGTCATCCGGCTTCCGCGATCCACCTCTTCGGCGAAGAGCTCGCGCAGGTGACGGCCCTTCACTTCGTCGTAGTGGGCGCGCAGGCGCTGCCATTCCTCGGTGGCGGGGACGTCCACCGGGTCGCTGATCGGGTCCATGGTGCCTCCGTTCGCACGGTGGCCCACCGTGGTCGGGGTCGGGTGCCCGCACTCTAGACAGCCCTTCGGGCTGCGGTCAGAGATAACCGAGTGATTACCTTTCGGTGACACGTCGATCGCATCACGTTCACCTGCTCTTCGTAGGGTGCCGGGTGATGGCGGCGAGCGCGATCGCAGCGCAGATGACCCTGCTCGAGGGCCACCGGTCCGACCCGGCTGCAGCGATCGGGCCACGTCGTCAGGAACTGGCGCATTCGACACCACCGCCTCTCACGGCACCCACCGCAGCGACGCAGCACGTCTCCACTGCCGGCCGCGACGCTTCCACGACGTCGACCGCGGCAACCGCGGCAGCGGCAGCGGCAACCGCGGCAGCGGCAGCGGCAGCGGCAACCGCGGCACCGACGTCCGACCTGACGTCGGCCGTCTTGTGGCGATGACCCTCGTGTTCCCGATGGCCATCGAGGGCGCCCTCCCACCGGACGCCCATCCGACCATCCTGATCATCGACGACGACGACGCAGCCAGAGACTCGCTGGCCGCGACCCTCTCCGTCGAGGGTTTCGACGTGGTGACCGCTGCCGGCGAGGAACACGGCGTGGAGCTCGTCGAATCGATCCGCCCGTCACTCGTCCTGCTGGACATGGAGCTCGCCGGCTCGCGCGGTCTCGCCCTGTTCCGTCGCATCAGCGGGCTCGACCCCGACCTCCCGGTGATCATGGTGACCGCGAAGGACGACGAGCTCGACGCGGTGCTCGCACTGGAGGCCGGCGCTGCCGACCACATCACGAAGCCAGCCCGGCCGCGCGAGCTCACCGCCCGCATCCGAGCCGTCCTCCGCCGCATCGGCCAACACCCAGCGGGCACCGCGCTCGGAGTCCGCGGCACCGATCACCTTCGGACCCGTGTGCATCGATCTCGCGCTCCGCGAAGCCACCGTCCGGAGCCACCCGGTCGAGCTGTCTCGCAAGGAGTTCGATCTTCTCGCGCTGCTGGTCACCGAAGCCGGGCGTGTGGTCACCCGCCGGCAGTGCATGGAGCGCATCTGGCGCGACCGGCGCCGCATCGACAGTCGCACCCTCGACACCCACGTGAAGCGCCTCCGCAAGAAGGTCGAGCTCGAGCCGGCGAATCCCCGCCACCTCCTCACCGTGCGGGGGATCGGTTACCGCTTCAAGGCGTAGGAGTCCGCCCGACCCCCTTCGTCCTCTCCTCCCCCTGGGCGATGCGGGTGAGCGGGCGGACCTCTATGCCTTGTGGGGACCGGTGCCGGCTCGCCGTGTGGGGACCGGAGCCGGTCCGGCGGCGCCGCTACCGGTCTGCGGGGCACCCGTCCTACACTGGGTGGTGGCGATGGAGCTCGCCAGAACCGCCGCTCACGGCTGATGGCTCCTGTGGAGGACGAAGTCGCGAGCGAAAGGGAGTGGCGATGCTCCGAGCCGGCGGTGGTCGCGGAACGGTCGGTCGCCGCGATCCTGACGCCGTCGCCCGGGCGCTCGCCATCGCCGGCGGTGGTGCACTCGGGACACTCGCCCGCTACGCGGTCGAGCGGGGCATGCCCGTCGCCACCGATGCGTTCCCCTGGCCGACATTTCTCGTCAACGTCGTCGGCTCGTTCCTCCTCGCCGTCATCCTGACGCTCGTCGTCGAGCGGTTCCCGCCCACCCGCTATGTCCGGCCGTTCGCCGCGATCGGGTTCTGCGGTGGCTTCACCACCTTCTCGACACTCGCGGTCGAGATCGTCCAGCGCGGCCAGCACGGCCACGTCGCGACCGCCGGCGTCTATCTCGTCTCGACACTCGTGGTGGGTTTCGTGGCCGCCGCCGCGGGCATCACCCTCGTGCGCGGTCGGGTGCTCTCGCTCGGAGCCGACCGCTCCATCCCCGACCCCGACGACGTCGGCGTCCTCTACGTGACGCCGCCGGTCTCCGGGTCGCGTGCCACCGCCAACGTGCCGGTCGGCCGTGCGGGACCGGGCCGTGAGGACGGCCGCCCGTCCGAGGACGACGGCCGGGACGGCGACGGCGCCACCGGCCGGGGTGACGACGACGAAGACCCGGTGCCGGCATGATCCTGGTCGGAGTCGCCGTCGCGGGTGCATTCGGCGCGCTTGCCCGGTTCGCCGTGGACCACGCGGTCCAGCGACGGGCCGGATCCGACTTCCCGCTCGGGACGCTGGTCATCAACGTGACCGGCTCGTTCCTCCTCGGAGTGCTCGTCGGCGCGGCGCTGCATCTCGGGCTCTCCGCCGCATGGGTGACGGTGCTCGGCACCGGGATGCTCGGCGCGTACACGACGTTCTCGACCTTCAGCTTCGACACGGTGCGACTGCTCGAGAACGGCGAGTGGAGACCGGCGGTGGCGAACCTGGTCGCCGGGGTGGGCGTCGGCCTCACCGCGGCGGCGATCGGGCTCCTGCTCGGCCTCCATACCTGAGCGACCCGTCCTCGTCCGGCCCGGACGGATCGGTCGAGCACGCGGCACCGGGTGCACCGTCGCTCCACTTCGCGAGCGAGTTCACACAACGATCACTCGCTTGTCGCGTTCTGATCGAGTGGCGTTCACCTGGCTTCCCTAGGGTCCGCACCCGGGAGGTCGCCACCGCCGATGGTCGTCGTCGACGAGAGGACGAGGGTGCTGGTCATCGACGACGAGGCGTCCTACCGGCAGGCTCTCTCCGTGGGCCTCGGCCGGGAGGGCTTCGACGTCGAGGTCGCCGCGGACGGCGCGGAGGGCTTGCGCCTCTTCGCCGACGATCCACCCGACATCGTCCTGCTCGACATGTTGTTGCCGGGCATGCACGGCATCGACGTCTGCCGCCGTCTCCGCGCGCAGTCCGCCGTCCCGATCGTGATGGTGAGCGCGGTCGGTACGGAGCTCGACGTGATCCTCGGGCTGGAGCTCGGTGCCGCCGACTACGTGACCAAGCCGTTCCGCCTGCGCGAGCTGGTGGCCCGCATGCAGGCCATCCTCCGGCGCGTCGCGCCGCCCCGTGCACTCTCCGGGTCGGGTCCGGCCCGCGGCGGTCCACCCGACGCCGACGGTCGTGCCCTTCGGGTCCCCGCGGTCGAGACGGACCGTCCGGCCATGACGTTCGGATCGGTGGCCGTCGACTTCGGCAGGCGCGAGGTGCGGGTCGACGACCGGCTCACCCACCTCTCGCGACGCGAATTCGACCTGCTCGCCCTCCTGCTCACCCCCCCGCGCCGGGTGCGGGCCCGCAGCGAGCTCATCGGCCTGCTCTGGCCCGACCGGTACCTGTCGGACTCGAGGACCCTCGACACCCACGTGCACCGGCTCCGGGCGAAGCTCGAGCCCGACCCCTCCGAGCCCCGGTTCATCGTCACCGTCCGAGGTGTCGGCTTCCTCGTCGACCCGGAGGGCTCCCGGCCCTCCCCGCGCCGGGCGAAGGAGGCCGACAACGGCGACCTCCCCCGCGGAGGCCCGCTCCGCAGCAGCGGGCGCTGACCTCCACGGCGCGCCCCGGCCCACCTGGGGCTCCGCGTCGTGGGGAATACATGTTCGCCTCGTCTGTTGAGCCCTCGGAAGGGCATCCCTGTTCGGGATGTCGCAACGTCCGGAGGGACCATGGACCGACTCAACGACAACCTGCCTCTGCTGCCGCTCACCTCAGGCGTGATGCTGCCGGGGATGGTGTTCACCATGGCCCTCGAGTCGGAGGAGGCGAAGGCGGCGGCCGGCGCGGCGGAGGCGGCGGGCGGCCGCCTGGTCATCGTCCCTCACATCGAGGGTCGCTACGCCTCGATGGGCGTCATCGCCGACATCACCGAGCAGGGCGAGCTCGCCGGCGGGTTGCCGGCGATCGCTGTCCAGGGGATCGAGCGCGCCCGTCTCGGGACCGCGGTGCCCGGCACCGGCCAGGCCCTCTGGGTCGAGGTCGATGCCGTCGCCGAGCCGCCCGCCTCCGAGCGGGCGGCGGAGCTCGCCGCGAGTACCGGGCGGTGCTCGAAAACATCCTGGTGTCGAGGGGCGCCGGCCGGCTGGCCGAACGGCTCGCCGATATCACCGAACCGGGCAGGATCGCCGACATGGCGGGATACTCGCCCGACCTCACCCTCGCCCAGAAGGTGCAGGTGCTCGAGACGGTCGACGTCGAGGCCCGGTTGCTCGTGGTCATCGAATGGGCCCGCGAGGTTCTCGCCGACCTGACCTTGCGCGAGCGGATCAAGAGCGACGTCGAAGAGGGGATGGAGAAGACCCAGCGCGAGTTCCTGCTGCGGCGCCAGCTCGACGCGATCCGAAGGGAGCTCGGACAGCTCGGCGAGGACGACGAAGCGACGCCGGGCGACTACCGGTCGCGCTTCGCGAGTCGCGACCTCCCCGACGAGGTGCGCAAGGCGGTCGACCGCGAGATCGACAAGCTCGAGCGCACGAGCGAGCAGAGCCCCGAGCACGGGTGGATCCGGACGTGGCTCGACACCGTCGAGGAGCTTCCCTGGGGCGAGGTCTCCGAGGACCGGCTCGACATCGCCGAGGCGTCGCGCATCCTCGACGAGGACCACGACGGGTTGCGGGACGTGAAGGACCGCATCCTCGAGCATCTCGCGGTCCGCAAGCTGCAGGCCGAGCGCGGCCTCGCCCCCGTGGGCGGCCGGGGTTCCGGCGGCATCCTCGCCCTGGTGGGACCTCCCGGTGTGGGCAAGACCTCCCTCGGGGAGTCGGTCGCCCGCGCCCTCGGGCGCTCCTTCGTTCGGGTCGCCCTGGGCGGCGTCCACGACGAAGCGGAGATCCGCGGCCACCGGCGCACGTACGTGGGCGCACAGCCGGGGCGTCTCGTCCGCGCGCTGCGCGAGGCGGGCACCTTCAACCCTGTGATCGTCCTCGACGAGGTCGACAAGCTCGGCTCCGACTATCGCGGCGACCCGTCGTCGGCGCTGCTCGAGGTCCTCGACCCCGCTCAGAACCACACCTTCCGCGACCACTACCTCGAGGTCGAGCTCGACCTGTCGAAGGTTCTGTTCCTCGCGACCGCCAACATGGCCGACACCATTCCCGGGCCGCTGCTCGACCGGATGGAGGTCATCCGTCTCGACGGCTACACCGAGGACGAGAAGGTGTCGATCGCGCGCAACCACCTCTTCGCGCGTCAGCTCGAGCGCGCCGCGCTCACCGCCGACGACGTCGCGGTGACCGACGACGCATTCCGGGCGGTCATCGCCGACTACACGCGGGAGGCGGGTGTGCGCTCGCTCGAGCGCGAGCTCGGACGGCTCCTCCGGAAGGTCGCCGCCCGCATCGCCGCGGGCGACGCGGTCACGCCGGTCGTCGTCGACGGCGCGGACGTCCGCGGCTGGCTCGGTCGGGCGCGCTTCTTCTTCGAGGCCGCGGACCGCACCGCGGTGCCAGGTGTGGCCACCGGGCTCGCCGTCACCGGTACCGGCGGCGACGTCCTCTACGTCGAGGCCTCGATGATGTCGGGGACCGAGGGTCTGACCCTGACCGGCCAGCTCGGCGACGTCATGAAGGAGTCGGCGGAGATCGCCCTGTCCTACGTCCGCTCGCACGCGGCGGAGCTCGGGATCGACCCGGCGGCCTTCGCCGGGACCCGCTTCCACCTGCACGTGCCCGCCGGCGCCATCCCGAAGGACGGTCCCTCGGCCGGCGTCACCATGACGACCGCGCTGGTGAGCCTGCTCCGCGGCGAGCCGGTCTCGCCCGTCGTCGGCATGACCGGTGAGGTGACGCTGCAGGGCCGCGTGCTCCCGATCGGGGGCGTCAAGCAGAAGGTCCTGGCCGCGCACCGGGCGGGTCTCACCACGGTGGTGCTGCCCGCGCGGAACGGCCCCGACCTCGAGGACGTGCCCGAGGCCGTGCGAGAGGAGATGACCTTCCACCTCGCCGGCGAGATCGGCGAGGTCCTCGACGTGGCCCTCCGACCCGGGCACTCCGCCGGACCGGGCGTCGCCCGAGGTCGGGGCGGAGGCTGTCGCCGCCTGAGCCGGGCAACCCCTCCGAGGATCAGGAGCGCCCGAGGAAGCCGACGATGATGCGGGCGAGCTCGACGGGCTGATCCCCCTGGATGCTGTGGCCCGCCTCCTCGACGACCACCACCGGGTCGCTCGGTCGCCGGCGCCGGAACTCCGCGACGTCCGCGTCGTCGACCACCGGCGAGCGGCTCCCGCGCGCCAGCAGCACCGGCACCTCCAACCGTTCGAGATCGTCCCACTGGGACGAGAAGTCGACCGACTCCACATGGAGCCCGGCGGTGCTCGACGGCCGCCCGAGCTGGTGGCGCCAGGTCCACCTCCCGTCGTCCCGCTGCACCGCGTTGTGCAGCACGCCGCGGCGCAGCGACGACACCGATCGGGTGGGGTTGAACTGGATGGTGCGCTCGAGGATCTCGTCGAAGGAGTCGAACGACTCCGGACCCGCCAGGAACGCGGCGATGTCCGACGCCTTGTCGTGGTTGACACCGGGGGTGATGTCGACCAGCAGCAGCGTCCGCACCAGCCGCGGGTGCCGCGTCCCGAGGGCGATCGCGGTCGCGCCTCCGAGCGACATCCCGGCCACCAGGCGCGCGTCGGGCGCGAGCACCTCCACCGCGCAGGCGACGTCGTCGGCCATCGACCGGGGGTCGAGGTTGGCCGCATCCCCGGGCCAGTCGGAGTGGCCGTGCCCGGGGAGGTCGACGGCGACCAGCGGGCGCTCGAGTGCGAGGGCCACGGTGTCCCAGGTATGGGCGTTCTGGCCGCCGCCGTGCAGGAGCACCAGCTCGGGAGGGCCCTCACCCCACACAAGGGCGCTCAGCCGGCGCCCCGGGGCCAGTTCGATCCACCGTCGGGCGACCGAGGGCTGGCCCTTCCACTCCAGTCCCGCCTCGCTCGCGTTCTCTGCGAACATCGAGAACTCGTCGTAGGCGACGGGTGGGTCGCCGCTCACGCCGCGCCCGCCCCGACCAGATGGAGCTCGGCGACCAGCTCCGCCAGCACGTCGTCGGCGATCGCTCCTGCCGTGTAGACGGCCAGCCGCTCCACCTCGCCGCCGAACCGTCCCGCCACCTCGCGTGCGACCTCGGCGGGCGAGCCCACCGCGGCCACGGTGGCGAGCATGGTGTCGTCGATCATCCTCGGCATCTCCTCCCATCGGCCGGTCCTGGAGAGCGTAGTGAGCGTCGGCTGGAGATCCTCCCAGCCCTCGGCCTCGAGCACCGGTCGGTACGACGGCGTCGACGCGTAGAACGCGACGAGCCATCGGGTCGCCTCCCGGGCGGCCGCGAGCTCGGCTTCGTCCCTGCCGCAGCACACGATGGCCTCGCCCGTGACGACGAGCTGGTCACGGGACCGCCGGGACCTGGCGAGCCCTTCGGCGACGGCGGGGAGGGTGCGGGTGCGGAAGTGGGTGGCGGTGTTGAAGGGCATCACGAGCAGGCCGTCCGCGACCTCGGCGGCGAGACGCACCATCTGGGGACCGAGCGCGCCGAGGGCGACAGGCGGCATGCCGAAGGGGTGGGGGCCGGGGTTGAAGAGCGGCGGCATCAGGGTGTGCGAGCCGAACTCCCCGCGGAAGTCGAGGGGTTGCCCGTGCTCCCAGGTCGCGAAGATCGCCCGCAGCGCGGCGACGAGCTCCCGCATGCGCGCGACCGGCCGGTCGAAGGACGAGCCGTAACGCCGCTCGATCTGGCCGCGCACCTGGGTGCCCAGCCCGAGTGTGAAGCGCCCTCGCGACACGAGCTGGAGATCGTAGGCCTGGTGCGCGAGTTGCACCGGGTTGCGCGGGAAGGCGATCGCCACGTTGGTCCCGAGCTCGAGGGTCGAGGTCGTGGCCGCCGCCAGCACGAGCGGCGTGAACACGTCGTGGGGTCCCTCGAAGGTGAACGCGCCGTCGACGCCGAGCGCCTCGAGCCGCCGGGCGTGGGCCCCGGCATCGGTGACGCCCCGGAGCGCCGCGTCGATCTTCACCGCCTCATCGTCGCACGCCGCTCCCCCGCCACGTCTCCCCGACCCCCCGGCACGGCCCGTCGGGCGCGGGTGCCACACTGGTCCGGTGGCACCGATCACCTGCACTCCCGCCGAGGCCGTCGCGCGCCTCGGCACCCGCGACACCATCGGCTTCGGGCTCGGTCCCGCCAACCCCGACGCGTTCCTCACCGCGCTCGCCGGCAGGGACGACTGGGAGGACCTGGTGCTCGGCGGCGCCCTGCTCCTCGGCTTCTACGAGGTCCTGACCCGTCCCGGGGTCTCCTACCGCTGCGGCTTCTTCGGGCCCGCCGAGCGGATCCTGCTCACCCAGGGGGCCGACATCGAGCTGGTCCCCGGCGGCTTCCGCCAGTTCGCGCCGATCCTGCGTCGCTACAACCCCAGGGTCATGAGCGTCCAGGCCGCGCCCCCCGAACCCGACGGAACCATCAACCTGTCACTGCACTTCGGCGCGACACGGGACGAGCTCGTCCTGGCCGGCCAGGACCCCGACCGCCTCCTCGTCGTCGAGGTCAACCCCAACCTCCCGCGCACCTGCTCACTTCCGCCGGACTTCTCGAACACCATCCCCCTCGAGCTGGTCGACCTGCTCGTCGAGGCGGACGGCTCCCCCTACGTGCTCGCCGAGTCCCCGCCGGACGAGATCGACCGGGCGATCGCCGAAGAGGCGCGTTCCTACGTGGTCGACGGCGCCACCCTCCAGATCGGGATCGGCGCCGTGCCGAACATGGTCGCGGCGATGCTCGCCCGGGGGACCGGCGGCGACTACGGCGTCCACAGCGAGATGTTCACGGACGGCCTGATGGAGCTCCACCGCGCCGGCAAGGTCACCAACGCGGCGAAGAGCGTCTACAACGGCGTGTCGATCACCACGTTCGCGCTCGGGTCGGCCGAGCTGTACCGGTGGCTCGACGGCAACCGCGACGTCGCGTTCGTACCGGTCCAGGTGGTCAACGATCCGACCGTCATCGGGAAGAACCATGCGTTCGTCTCCATCAACGGCGCCCTCAGCGTCGACCTCTACGGTCAGGTCGTCGCCGACCACGTCGACGGCAGGCAGATCTCGGGGGTCGGGGGCCACGAGGACTTCGTCGCCGGGGCCGAGATGCGGCTCGACGACCACTCGCTCATCTGCATGCGCTCGACCGCGACGTCGAACGGCGAGCTCCGGTCCCGCATCGTCGCGGCGCTACCCGAGGGCTCGGTCGTCTCGACGCCGCGCCACCACACCGGGGTCGTCGTGACCGAGTACGGGTCGGCGGAGCTCTCCGGGCAGACGGTTCGCGAGCGCGCCGCCGCTCTCGCCGAGATCGCCCATCCCGAGTTCCGGGAGGAGCTGCGCCAGGCGGCGACCGTCCTCGACCGGCCGTGAGCACCCGCGGCGGCGGGGCACCGCTTCCGAGCGGCGGGGTGGAGCCGGCGGGACCTGTGGGGTCGATCCGTCCCGGCGAGACCCTCACCATCGGCACCTTCAACCTCCACATGGGCGTCGACGGCTGGGGGCGCCCCTTCGACGTCGTCGCCGAGTGCGCTGCCCTCGACGCGGACATCCTGGTGCTGCAGGAGTCGTGGACCCCCGACGGAGGCGCACCCGGCACCGCGGCCGGCATCGCCAAGCAGCTCGGCTACCGGGTCGTCGTCGAGCGGGCCCTCGCCCGCGGCCGGTTGTACTCGCCGTCGCCGACCCGGAGCCGCCGGTGGTCGCCCCTCTTCGGGCAGCTGCGCAAGACCCTCCACCTCGACCGCGAACGCTGGAAGCGGGCCGCGCGGGCGTCCGATCGAGCCTGGAACCGGGGACGGTGGGGCATCGCGCTTCTCGCCCGCGTCCCGGTGCACGAGGCCGGCGCCTTCGACCTCGGGCAGCTGCGGCGCGACGCCGCCCGGCGCGCGGTGCTCCACTGCAGGGTCGACCTCGGGGGCCGCGACGTCACCGTCTTCGGCACCCACATGTCCCACATCACCCACTTCTCGCCGGCCCAGTACCGCCGGCTGGCCCGGGTGCTGCCGCCGGCGAACACACCGGCCGTGCTGGTCGGCGACATGAACATGTGGGGACCACCGGCCAATTCCTTCTTCCCGACCTGGCGCCGGGCGGTGACCGGCAGGACCTGGCCGAGCTGGCGACCGCACAGCCAACTCGACCACGTGCTCATCACCCCGCCCCTTGCCGTGGTCCACGCCCGGGTCGCGGCAGCCTCGGGATCCGACCACCGCCCGGTGGTCGCCACCCTCGCCCTCGCCTGAGCAGCAAAGGACACACACCGCACCGCACGGCACCGCGGAGTAGGTTCGCCCGGTGGCCGACGCGCTCGACGGGTTCGAGCGGACCACCTTCGGAACCGGGCCGGACGCCCGGACCCTCTACCGCACCGGATCCGGGCCGGCGGTCATCGTCATGAGCGAGCTGCCCGGCATCACGCCCGCAGTGGCGACCTTCGCCCGCACCGTCGCCGACGCAGGCCTCACCGCAGTCATGCCCCACCTCTTCGGCGAGGATGGCCGCCCGCCTTCGGGCGGCTACACCGCGCGCTCGCTGGCGAGCGTCTGCGTCTCCCGGGAGTTCACCGTGCTCGCGGCGGGAAGAACCTCGCCGATCATCGCCTGGCTGCGGGCCCTCGCCGCGGAGGCGCACCGCTCGTGCGGGGGCCCGGGAGTGGGTGCGGTCGGCATGTGCTTCACCGGTGGCTTCGCGCTCGGGATGATGGTCGACGACGTGGTGGTCGCGCCGGTGCTCAGCCAGCCCTCGGTGCCCTTCCCGGTGACCGCCTCGCTGCGGCGCGACCTCGGGCTCGCCCCCGGGGACGTCGAACGGGTGCGGGCGCGCGCCGCCGCGGGGACCTGCGTACTCGGGCTGCGCTTCAGCGGCGACCGGATGAGCCCGCCCGAGCGGTTCGAGCACCTCCGCTCGCTCCTCGGCGACGCCTTCGTCGCAGTCGAGATCGACTCGTCGCCCGGAAATCCCGGCGGTCACCGCCCGACCGCGCACTCGGTCCTCACCGAGGATCTCGACGACCATCCGGGCACCCCGACGCGCGCGGCTCTCGACCAGGTGCTCGAGTTCTTCACCTCGCGCCTGCTCGGGTGAACCGGCTCGCGGCGGCCTGGCGCGAGCGCGGCGCGCTCCGCACGATCGGCGGCCACCGGATCTTCGTCGTCGACGTGCCGCCCGCCGACCCAGCTGCCCTCCGGAGCCCGCTGCTCGTGCTCCACGGCTTCCCGACTTCGTCGTTCGACTTCCACCGGGTCGTCGACCGCCTCGCCGCGACCCGCCGGGTGGTCCTCTTCGACCTGCTCGGCTACGGCTTCTCCGACAAGCCCGACGCACCCCACCGGCTCGACGAGCAGGCTGACCTTGCGGTCGGGCTGGTCGCGTCGCTCGGGATCGAGCACCTCTCGCTGCTTACCCACGACATCGGCGCCTCTGTCGGCGGCGAGCTTCTCGCCCGCCAGCTCGAGGGCAGCTGGGGGGTGACGGTCGACGAGCGGTTCCTCGCCAACGGCAGCATCTACCTCGACCTCGCCCATCTGAGCGCCGGGCAGGAATTCCTGCTCGCCCTGCCCGACCGCATGTTGGCGCCCGCCGACGCCCCCGCCGAGAACGCGGTGACCGCCGCCCTCGTGGGCACCTTCGCGGGGTCTGCACGCGTCGGTCCCGAGGAGCTCGAGGCGGAGTGGCAGCTGATCGCGCACGCGGACGGCCACCGGCTGCTGCCGCGTACCATCCGCTACATCGAAGACCGACGACGGAACGAGCAGCGCTACACCGGTGCGATCGAGGTGCACCCGGCCCCGCTCACGGTCGTCTGGGGACGCGAGGATCCGATCGCGCGGACCGCCATGGTCGACCGCCTGCACCGGGCGAGGCCGGACGCGGTCGTCCACCTCCTCGAAGGGGTCGGTCATTACCCGATGGTCGAAGCACCCGAGCGATTCCTCGAGGGGCTGGGCCGCCAAGGCGGCCTCGACGTCACCTGAGCGCCGGCTGGTCAGCGGTGCGCGATCACTTCGCCGTGCACCACGGCGAACCAGCCGTCGGGTGACGCGGCCCACCGGCGCCAGGCCTCCGCGAACGCTGCGAGGTCGCCGCGGTCGGCAAGCCCCGCCCCGAGCAGCTGGCCGGCGAGCGCAGAGTCGGTGAACCGGTCCGCCCACAGCCCGCCCCACCAGTCCCGCTCGTCGGGAGTTGCGAAGCACCAGGTCGCGGCCGACGGGGCCACCTCGGTGAAGCCGGCGACGTGTGCCCAGTGCAAGAGCATGCGACCGGCGTCCCAGTTGGCCCCGTTGACCCTGGTCAGCGCCCCGTAGGCCGCGAGCGCCCGGTCGAGGTCCGAGTCGCCGGGGAAAAAGGTCATGGTCGGGTAGTCCGAGTCGCGGCGCTGCGACGATCCCCCCGGGTCGGCAGACCCTGCGCATCTCCTCCAGGGCGGCGACCGGCTCGGCGAGATGCTGCAGCACCTGATGTGCGTGAACGGCGTCGAAGGTCCCCTCCGCGAAGCGCAGCCTGTAGACGTCGCCGGTCTCGAAGGTGACCGAGTCGACGCCGCGTTCGGCCGCGACGCCGCGCGCGACCTCGAGCACCTCCGCCGACGAGTCGATCCCCGTGACCTGTGCGGGGGCCACCCGTTCGGCGAGATCGCAGGTGAGCGTGCCCGGGCCACAGCCGACGTCGAGCAGGGTCATTCCCGGGTGCAGGTGCTCGAGTAGATAGCCGGCCGAGTTCTCGGCCGTGCGCCAGCGGTGGGAGCGGAGCACGCTCTCGTGGTGACCGTGCGTGTAGCGGGACGTGGGCATCACCCCAGCGTTGCCGCCCCGCTCCACACGCGCCAGGCGAAGCCCGAGGTCTTGTCGTCACGCAGCAATCCCTACGGCAGCTCCGACGGCACCCCACGGAAGCTCCTTCGCGCTACGGCAGCTCCGTCGGCAGCGCCACGCGGCCGTCCTCGAGGTACACGACGTCGGTCGACGCGAGGGCCGCGTCGACCCGCCTGCCGACCGGTCCGCTGAGGAGGGGGACGGCCTCGGCCGGACGGCACCAGCGCAGGTCCTCGAGCTCGCCGGCCTGCAAGACGATGGCGGACCGTCGCCCTGCGTCGATCGTTCCACAGTCGAAGAGGAACCGGATCCCGCCGGGCCGTCGCTCCTTCGGCCGCAGGAAGTCGACGCAGGTGAGCCGGCCCGTCGTGACCACGAGGCCGGTCTCCTCGCGCACCTCGCGGCGGCACGCCTCCCAGGGCGACTCGCCGTCCGCCTCCATCTGGCCACCAGGCACGGTCCACCCGCCCTTGTAGGTCGGCTTCACGATCAGAATCCGATCCTCGCCGTCGTGGAGCAGGGCTCCCGCCGATGCCGGGACCCGAGGAAGGACGAACTCGCTCACCCGGTCATCTTCGCGGAGGAGGCGCGGCCGTCGGCTCAGACCCGGGCCATGTTGTCGAAGCGCGCATGGTGCCCGATGAAGGCGAGCCGTGTCACGCCGGTCGGTCCGTTGCGGTGCTTCGCCACGATCATCTCCGCGGTGCCCTGGCTGTCGGAGGCGTCCGGGTTGTAGAGCTCGTCGCGGTAGATGAACAGCACCACGTCGGAGTCCTGTTCGATCGAGCCCGACTCGCGGAGGTCGGCGAGCATCGGCCGTTTGTCCTGCCGCATCTCGAGGCCGCGAGAGAGCTGCGACAGTGCCACGACGGGCACCTCGAGCTCGCGGGCGAGGATCTTCAGGCCACGGCTGATCTCGGAGACCTCGACCTGGCGGTTCTCCGCACCGTGGCGGCCGGTCATCAGCTGCAGGTAGTCGACCACCACCAGCCCGAGGCCCTCTCGGCTCTTCAGGCGCCGCGCGCGAGCGCGGATGTCCATGACGGTGAGCTGCGGGTTGTCGTCGATGAAGATCGGAGCCTCGCTCATCCGGCTGATCGCATTGCCGATCTTCGGCCAGTCCGAGTCGCGCAGCCGGCCGGTGCGCATCCGGGACGCATCGACACGGGCCTCGGATGCCAGCAGGCGCTGGGTGATCTCGAGGTGGCTCATCTCGAGCGAGAAGAGCAGGACCGGCTGGCTCAGCCGGATGCCGACGTGCGCGACGATCCCGAGGGCGAAGCTGGTCTTGCCCATGGCCGGCCGAGCGCCGACGACCACCAGGTTCGAGGGCTGGAGCCCGGCCAGCGCCTCGTCGAGATCGGTGTAGCCGGTGGCGAGCCCGGTGACCGTCTCCCCCCGCCCGAACAGCTGCTCGAGGTGGTCGAGGCTCTGGCCGAGCAGGTCGCGGAGGGGGGTCATCGAATCCACCACGCGGCGCTGGGCCACGTCGAAGACCAGGCTCTCGGCCCGGTCGAGTACGTGGGACACGTCCTCGGGGACGCTGTAGCCGAGCTCGTTGATCTCGCCGGCCACCGCCACCAGCCGCCGTAGCAGGGCGAGCTCCTCGACGATGCGCGCGTAGTACTCGGCGTTGCCGATCGAAGGGGTGTTGGCCTGGAGTGACACGAACACCGACGGGTCGCCGATCGATTCGAGGAGTTCGCGACGGCGGAGCTCCTCGGTGACGGTCACCCAGTCGGCCGGCTCACCTCGGCTGAAGAGCGAGGTGATGGCATCGAAGATGTGCCCGTGCGATGTCTTGTAGAAGTCGTCGGGGTGGCAGATCTCCATCGCGGCCGCGATGGCGTCGCGCGAGAGCAGCATCGCCCCGAGGACCGACTCCTCGGCCTCGAGGTTGTGCGGTGGTACCCGGCCCGCAGGTGCCCCCGCCCGCGTCGGGCTCGAGCTCGCGGGTCGCGTCGTCGTCGAAGGCCTGGACCATGGTCCCTCAAGACTCTTCCGCGCGCCCTGTGGAGCGTAAGCCCCGATACCTGAGGAAATAAGCGCCCGCCGAGTGTGGACGAACAGTGGACAACGGCAGCGGTGTCGCGCTGTCGGCGGGGCACCGCGACCATCATCCCCGCGGGGTGTGACGACGGACGTGGATGCGCGCGGACCGGCGGCGATCGCGGCCGCGCGGCGGTCAGGACTCGGCGACGACCTCGACCGTCAGGTCGAAGACGACGCCGCCGACCAGCTCGACCCGCACGGTGTGCTGGCCGAGACTCTTGATCGGCTCGTCGAGGACCACGTCCTTGCGGTCGATCACCGCCCCGGCCTGCTCCTCGACCCGGCGGACGATGTCAGCGGCCGAGATCGAGCCGAAGAGCCGCTCCCCGCTGGCCCGTGCCGGCACCGAGATGGGCGTGCCGACCAGGGCCCGGGCCACGGTCTCCGAGGACTCGCGGTCCGTCGGGCGTCGCGGAGGTCGCGGGACCGGCGCATCGCGGCGGCCTGGCTCTCGAGGCCCGCGGTCGCGACGATCGCCTTGCCCGGCCGGGCAGCAGGTGGTTGCGGGCGAACCCCCCGGAGACGTCGATGATGTCCCCGCGCTTGCCGACGCCGTCGATGTCGCTGCGCAGGAGGACCTTCATCAGCCCTCACCGCCCCCGGAGGCCTCCGTCTGGGCGCCGCCGTCGCTCTGGCGCGCCGTCCGCGGGCGCCGGCTCGACCACGGCCACCTCGACCACCTCGACCACCTCGACCTCACCGTCCGCCGGCGCGTCCGCAGCGGGGGCACCGGCCTGCGGCGATGCAGCGGCCGGCGACGAAGGTGCGGCCGGTGCCGCCGGGCGCGGAGGACTCCTCCCGCGAGCGCCGTCCGACCGAAGCCGCCGTCCCGACCCCTCCCGACCGCGGCCGCCGGGCCGCTCGGTGGTGGTCCGCTGCGTGTAGGGGAGCAGTACCAGCTCTCGCGCCGTCTTGATCGCGATCGCGACGTCGCGCTGGTGCTGCGTGCAGTTCCCCGACACCCGGCGGGCGCGGATCTTGCCGCGGTCGCTCATGTACTTGCGGAGCATGCCGACGTCCTTGTAGTCGACCCACTCGACCCGGTCCTTGCAGAGCGCGCAGGGCTTCTTCTTGATCCGCCGCCCGGCGTCCTTCGAGGAGCGGCGTCGACGAGCCGCCGCGGTCGTTGTTGCGGGCCATCTAGAAGGGCTCCTCGCTGTAGCCGTAGCCCTGAGGCTTCGGCGGTGGGCCGGCGGCCCCTCGGGTGTTGCGAGCGCCGCCGGACCCCTCGCCCGGCCCGCGCCGCTCGTTCTTCGTGACCTGCGCGGTCGCCCAGCGGATGCTCGGGCCGATCTCGTCGGCCACGACCTCGATCTTCGAGCGCTTGTCGCCGTCGGGCGTCTCCCAGCTCCGCTGCTCGAGGCGGCCGGTGACGATGACCCGCGCCCCGCGGGTCAGGCTCTCGGCCGCGTTCTCGGCCATCTCCCGCCAGCACACGACGTCGAAGAAGGAGGTGGCCTCCTCCCACTCCTGGGTCTGACGGTTCTGCCAGCGGCGGTTGACCGCGAGCCCGAAGGTCGTCGTCGCCTGCCCGGTGTTGGTGAACCGGAGCTCCGGATCACGCGTCATGTTGCCGACCAGCGTCACGCTGTTGCCGTTGGCCACTTCAGCCCTCCCCGTTCGTCGCCGCCGCGGCGGCCCGTCGACCGGCCACCTTGTCGGGCAGCCGGATCACCTTGTGGCGGATCACCTCGTCGGCGAGGACGAAGACCCGCTCCATGTCGGCGATCGCCGGGGGCTCCGCCGTCAGCTCGATCACGACGTAGTAGCCCTCGCGCTTGTGCTGGACCTCGTAGGCGAAGGTCCGCCGTCCCCAGCGCTCCACGCGACCGGGATTGCCGCCCTTTGCACGGAGCGCCTCGAGCGCTCGGTCGAGGACACCGTTGACCGCCGCCTCGTCCGCGGCGGTGTCGAAGATCACCATCGTCTCGTACGGCCGCATCGGCGGCTCACCTCCCTCTGGACCGGCTGCCGGGCAGCCGGGCCCCACGACGTGGGGCAGGTCGGAATCGGCGGACCCGGACCGGGCCCGCGATGACCGGCAGGATCCTAGCCGTTGCTCAGTGGTAGACCTCCGCGTCGGAGGGGAAGCTGCCGGAGCGCACGTCGGCGGCGTAGGCCGCGACCGCCGCGACCGCCTCCTCCTCCAACGCCGCGTAGGTCCGGACGAACTTCGGGACCGAGGCCGTGAAGCCGAGAAGGTCGTGGAAGACCAGCACCTGCCCGTCGCAGCCGGGCCCGGCCCCGATGCCGATGGTCGGGACGTCGAGCGAGTCGGTCACCCCTGCGCCCACCCGCTCCGGCACCCCCTCGAGCACGACCGCGAAGCAGCCTGCGGCCACGATCGACTTGGCGTCGGCGGCGAGCAGGTGGGCTGCCGCTTCGTCCCGCGCCTGGACGCGGTAGCCGCCCTGGGTGTGCACCGACTGGGGGGTGAGGCCGAGATGGCCCATCACCGGGATCTCGGCATCCACCAGTGCCTCGATCATCGGGACCCTGGCGTGGCCCCCCTCGAGCTTGACGGCCTCGGCACCCGCCCGGACGAGCATCGCCGCGTTGCGCAGTGTGTCGACCGGGTCGAGGTGGTAGCTCATCCAGGGCAGGTCCGCGACGACCAGCGCCTTCGGACGGGCACGGGCCACCGCGGCGGTGTGGTGGCCATGTCCTCGATCGTGACCTGGAAGGTGTGTTCGTAGCCGAGCACGTTGTTGGCGACCGAGTCGCCCACGAGCACGATGTCGACACCCGCCGCGTCGGCGATCCGGGCACCCGGCGCGTCGTACGCGGTGACCATCACGAGGGGCGGGCTGCCGTCCCGGCGCTTCGACGCGCGCACCGAGGGCACGGTGACCGGTCCAGACCGGTTCTCGGACATGGGCATCCTCCTGATCGACCGTCCAGCGCCCTGGGGCTGCCGGCGGCATGTCGGTGGCCTTGCCACCGGGATCACAACGTGAAGCCGTCCCCCAGCGTAGCGGCACGCCGGGCGGGTCGGCCGTGGTGCGGCGGCGGCGTGTGCGGTGCCTGCAGCGCCCGGGCGGCAGCGGCCGCGGGACGAACAGGCGCCGGTCGGTTCAGGCGTCGGCCGGCCGCGTGGCCGCCGCAGTGGGCGCCCGCACCGACTCCGGCCCCGGCCGGGTACATCCGGGCCAGGTGGTTCCACGAGCACTCCGCGCAGACCTCGACGACGTAGCAGACGACGGGGTCCTTCCGACGCCAGTACCGCTCGAGCTCCGAGGCGGCGGCGACGCAGCGTCCCCCCGACGGCAGCCGGGCGCCGAAGACGAAGGTCACGTCCACAAGGTCGGCGTCCTCGCAGATCGGGCACTGCTCGCCGGTCGGGCGGCCCAGGTTCCGGGCGGCCCGCAGCAGCTCGGGGTGGGCGTCGCAGACGTCGAGCCGCGACAGGCGGCCCTTCCGGTACTCGCGGACGACCGCGTTCCGCGCGAGCGCGTACTCGACCTGCCCCCCGGTCGGGGTGGTCTGCAGCCCTTCGAGCACTCCTGGCCGGAAGCTCACCGCGCCAAGGGTACCGCCCCGGCGCGCGGCTCGGCACCGACACGAGGTGTGGAAAATCCCTGGCCGGCCATGGCCTCCGCGCTCGCGGCGGCGGTCCCCCGACGCGCGGACGGGCAGGCCGTCGCCAGAGCCGGGAAGCGTGCAGAGTGGTTGCGCCGATATATCGATCTGATATATCGTCTGAGTCATGACCTTGCAGTGTGGAGCGACCCGCGTGGCGCCGGGACCTCACCGGACCGCCCCTGTGCCCGGCGCGTCCGGGCACGGTTCGGCACGCTGACGTGCTCGAGCTCGCGATCCTCGGGCTCCTGCACGAGCAGGAGATGCACGGTTATGAGATCCGCCGCCGCCTCCGCGACGAGCTCGGACTGTTCGCCAACATCTCCTTCGGTTCGCTCTACCCGCGCTCTCGCGGCTCGAGGCGGGCCACGCCGTGACCGTCGCCGAGTCCGCGGGACGGTCCGCCCCGGCTCCCATCCCCTTCACCGGTTCGCTGAGTGGCGAGCGCGCCGGTATGCGGGCACGCCGGGCGGGCGCCGCACGTGGCACCAAGCGGTCGCGCAAGATCTACCGGATCACGGACCACGGGCGCGAGCTCTTCGAGCAGCTGCTCGACGCGGACGAGCCGGCCGGCGGCGACGACGCCCGCAGCTTCGGCCTCCGTCTCGCCTTCGCCCGCCACCTCGCGCCCCAGGCGCGCCTCGCGTTGCTCGAGCGACGCCGGGCACAACTGACCCGCCGACTCGCGAGCGACCGGCGGCGTGCGTCCGCCGAGACGCTCGACGACTACGCCCGCTCCCTCGTGGAGCACAGCACCGAGGCGACAGAGCACGACATCGCCTGGCTCGACCGTCTCATCGAGGCCGAGCGCCTCAAGCATGCAGCAGCCCGATCAACCCGCCGCGACACCCGACCCGGGGACGCGGTGCCGACCACGGAAGGAACCCGTTCATGAGCACCATCCGCGTAGCCATCGCCGGCGTGGGCAACTGCGCCAGCTCGCTCGTCCAAGGGGTGGAGTACTACCGCGACGCCGATGCGGACGACACCGTCCCCGGCCTGATGCACGTGGTGCTCGGTGGCTACCACGTCCGCGACCTCGAATTCGTCGCGGCCTTCGACGTCGACGCCGCGAAGGTCGGCACCGATCTCGGCAAGGCGATCCACGGCGGCCAGAACAACACCGTGCGGTTCGCCTCCGTCGGGGAGGTCGGTGTCACCGTCCAGCGCGGGCCGACGCTCGACGGTCTCGGCAAGTACTACCGCGAGACGATCGAGGAATCGCCGGCCGAGCCGGTCGACGTCGTCGCGGCGCTCCGCGAGTCGCGGGCCGAGGTCCTCGTCAGCTACCTGCCGGTCGGCTCGGAGGAAGCCCAGCGGTTCTACGCACAGGCCTGTCTCGACGCCGGCGTCGCCTTCGTCAACGCCATCCCGGTGTTCATCGCCTCCGATCCCGAGTGGGCAAGGAGGTTCCGCGCCGCCGGCCTGCCCATCGTCGGGGACGACATCAAGAGCCAGGTCGGCTCCACCATCGTCCACCGCATCCTCACCCGCCTCTTCGAGGACCGCGGCCTCGCCCTCGACCATACGTACCAGCTCAACGTGGGCGGCAACATGGACTTCAAGAACATGCTCGAGCGCAGCCGGCTCGAGTCGAAGAAGGTGTCGAAGACCCAGGCGGTCACCAGCCAGATCGAGCACGGCGCGCTTCCGACCGACGACGTGCACATCGGACCGTCGGACCATGTCCCGTGGCTCCACGACCGCAAATGGGCCTACATCCGGATGGAGGGTCGCAACTTCGGGGACGTCCCGCTCAATCTCGAGCTCAAGCTCGAGGTCTGGGACTCGCCGAACTCGGCCGGCGTGATCATCGACGCGGTCCGCTGCGCGAAGCTCGCCCTCGACCGGGGCATCGGCGGCCCGCTGCGTCGGTCCCTCGGCCTACTTCATGAAGTCGCCCCCGGTGCAGTACCACGACGACGACGCCGCACGCCCTGGTCGAGTCCTTCGCGGCGGGCGACCCGGGCCCGTCCTGGCCAGAGGACTGATCGGCACGGCCGGGTCCGCCGCGGGGCCGGCCGTCGCTCGGAGCCGGCCGGCCGCTCAGGACGGCTCCTGCTGCTCCTTCCACCAGTCGTGCGAGGCGCCGGCGAGCCTCGTCGTCGCCGAGGGGGCCCTCTTCGAGCGGAGCTCGAGCAGGAAGGCGAGCGCCCGCCCGACGTCGCGGCCCGGTGCCGATCCCGAGCTGCTCCATCACCTGGACCCCGTCGAGGTCGGGCCGGATCGCGTCGAGCTCCTCTTGCTCCCGCAGCTGGGCGATCCGCTCTTCGAGCTCGTCCATCCGCCGTCCGAGCGCCCTCGCCTTGTTGGCGTTCCGGGTGGTGCAGTCGCACCGGGTCAGCTCGTTCAGCCGGTCGAGGAGCGGCCCCGCGTCGCGCACGTAGCGCCGCACCGCACGGTCGGTCCACCCCATCCGGTAGGTGTGGAACCGCAGGTGGAGGTTGACCAGCTCGGTCACCACGTCGACCTCTTCGTTCGGGTAGCGCAGGGCGGTCATCCGGGCCCGGGTCATCCGGGCACCCACCACCTCGTGGTGATGGAAGGTCACGCCCTCCGCGCCGAAGGCCCGGGTCTTGGGCTTGCCCGACGTCGTGGAAGAGCGCGGCGAGGCGAAGGAGCCGGTCGGGGCTGCGTCTTGTCGACGACCGCGAGGGTGTGGGCGAGCACGTCCTTGTGCCGGTGGATCGGGTCCTGTTCGAGCGCGAGCGCCGGCAGCTCGGGGAGGAACTCCTCGGCGAGGCCGGTACGCGACCACGAACCACAGGGCCGACCGAGGGCTCCGGCAGCACCATGATCTTGTCGAGCTCGTCGCGGATCCGCTCGGCCGAGACGATCGAGAGCCGGTCGTGGCCCGAGCCGCACCGCCTCGACGAGCTCGGGCACCGGTTCGAGGTCGAGCTTCGGCGAGAACCGGGCCGCACGCAACATCCGCAGGGGGTCGTCGGAGAAGGAGACCTCGGGTCCGAGCGGGGTCCGCAGCCGGTGGGCCGAGAGGTCGTCGAGGCCGCCGAAGGGGTCGATGAGCTCGAGCTCGGGCAGCCGGAGCGCCATCGCGTTGACGGTGAAGTCGCGGCGGGAGAGGTCGTCCTCGACGGAGTCGCCGAAGGCCACCTCTGGCTTGCGGGAGTCGGGCCGGTAGACCTCGGCGCGGTGGGTGGTGATCTCGAAGGTCCGGCCACCGCGCCGGCAGCCCGATGGTGCCGAACCGCTTGCCCTGGGTCCACACCGCGTCCGCCCATCCGCGCGACCAGCCGCCTCGATCTCGTCGGGGCGGGCGTCGGTCGTGAAGTCGAGGTCGACCCTCGGATGCGCCGGCCTCGGTCTCCCCGACGATCGCGTCGCGCACCGACCCGCCGACCAGATAGAGGGTGTGGCCGCTCGACTGGAACCGCTCCGAAAGATCGGCGGTGGCCAGCACCAACGGGCGGAGTCGCTCGGGGAGCACGCCGCCGAGGGTAGTGGAGCTGGCGTAGGCTGCCGTGCGGAGTGGATCGGGAACGAGGCAGCCTCCGCCCCGGCGGCAGCGACCCCCGCGGCGACACGCCGAAGGGGGGCCAGCCCGCCCCGACCATCGGGGTGTTCCCCGCTCCCGCTCGTGCCCGGTCCGCGTCGGACGCGCGGGCAACCCCCGCGCTCCCCCTCGGCGCCCGGCACGCCGCGGGCAGCCTGCGGATCGTACGCCCGCGGCCGGCGTGTCGTGGCCGAGCTCCTCGTGCTCGTGGGTGTGGCACTCGTCGCGGTCGCGGTCGTCCCCGGCGGGACGTCCGCCCAGGCCGCCGTAGCCGACGCGCCGGCGGGGCACCCTCCGGTCATGACCACCGCCGACGCCGCCTCGACCCTGTCGCTGCTCGACCAGACCGCCGTGGCTCGCGCCCGGCACGCCCTTCGACGTCCACCTCCTCGCATCCGACGGCTCGGTGCCCGCGGCGCACCTCGGGATCTCGGTCGCGGTCTACGGCTGCCTCTCGAGCGTCTCGGCGTTCGACCAGTCGGTCTCTTCGTCCGGGCCGTCGGGTTCGCCGGTGTCCGAGACGGCCTCGCCCATCCCGCTCGCGCTCGCTGCGCCCGCTGCTCGGCGGCGGGTTCGACCTGTCCATGCCGGTCGTGGTCGGCTCGTCCGCGTCGGTCACGCCCGCCCCCGCCGCGCCGGCGCGCCTTCACCATCCATCTCGGTCTCGACCGAGCGCGCAGTGCCAGTCGTACCCATCCGGCGTGTACCCGGTCCGGATCCGGCTGGTCGAGGGCGGCCAATTCGGCCAACGTCGGCGCGCTGACCACCCACCTCGTCTACACCGAGGCGCCTCCCACCACCCAGCGTCTGCGCGTCTCGCTGGTGCTCCCGCTCCAGGCGACCCAGGCGCCCGCCACACAGCCGAGCGCCGCCGCGCTCGCCGCCCGTCCCGCGTCGGCTCTCGCGCCGCCACCCTCGGGCGCGCTCGCCGGGGTGACCGGCGTGGTGAGCGCCGTCGCCGGCAACCCGGATGTGCCGGTCACCCTGCAAGCCAGCGGGCAGGCGCTCGGGTTGCTCGCCGACGGGTTCCACCAGAACACCCTCACCCAGCTGGGCGCGCTGGCCGCCACGCCCGCCGCTCACGAGTTCACCTCGGCGACCTTCGTCCCCGTGGACGCGACCTCTCTCGTCGCCGGGGGCGTCTCCTCCGAGCTGTCGGCGCAGATCGCCCGCGGTGCCCAGGCCCTCGGGTCGGTACCGCACGCTCCGGGCGTCCAGCTGCCCACCTCGCCGGGTGCGGGGGCCGGCATCGGCGCGTACGTGACCAACGACGACCTCGACGAGGCGACGGCCGCCGCGCTCGCGGCCGACGGCTACACCCGGCTCGTCCTGCCGGCCGACAGCGCGACGTCACCCCCGGCCAATGGCTCGGCGGCCGAGCCCTTCACCGTCGGCTCCGGGCGCACCTCGATGACCGCGATCGCGTCGGACGCCGACCTCGCATCCCGCTTCGCCGGTGCGCCCGGCGATCCCGTGCTGGCCGCGAACCAGCTCGCGAGCGAGCTCGCGCAGCTCTATTACGAGCAGCCCAATGCGCTCACGCCTCGCGGAGTGGTGGTCGTGGCACCGAACGCTCGTGGAGCGACAACGGCACCTTCGTGACCACGCTGTTGCAGGCGCTCACGAACAACCCGGTCGTCGAGCCGGTCACGCTGTCGGGACTGTTCGGCCTCTTCGGCGCTCCCGCCGCGTGCCGAGAGCGGGTGCAGGCTGACCGCCTCGAGTGGTGCCAACGGTTTGCCGATCGGTGCGATCCGCACGCGAGCGCCAGCGGCTCGCGGCGTTCTCGAGCGCCGCCATCGGCGCCCGGCCGCTCCTCCGACAACTCGGCGACCTGGTCCTCGGAGGCGAGGCCGAACAACTCCGCCCGGCCCAGCAGGCCGGCGTCCTCGCCAACGCCCAGGACGCGCTCGACGCGCAGCTCGGCCAGTTGGTGATCGCCGGCGACCGCACGGTCACCCTGACGTCCCAGCAGGGCACGCTCCAGGTGACCGTGGTGTCCAACGCCGCATACCCGGTGACCGCGACCCTCACCCTCACGAGCGACAAGCTGCTTTTCGCCAACGGCACGACCCAGTGGTCGCGGCCGAACACGCTGCTCCTGCCCTCGCCGCACACCACCATCGTGCCCGTCAAGGTGACCACGCGCGCGTCCGGCACGTTCAAGATCGCGATCAACCTGCACTCGCCCGACGGCAAACTCCTCCTGTCCAGCGGCTCCGTGGACGTCCGCTCGACGACGACCTCCGTCGTCGGCATCGCGCTCGTCGGTCGGCGCGGTCGTGGTTCTCGCTGCGTGGTGGGTGCGCACCTCGCGGCGTCGCCGTGCGCGCCGCCACGAGGAGGCGGACGCGATCGATGATGCGGCCGACGAGTCGCGCCCGTCGGTGGTCGGGTGAGCGAGGTCGACGTCGACGGGATCCCCCCGTCCTCGACGGGAGGAAGGAGGAACCTGACCGGCGCCACCGTCGGGATGGCGGTGGGAACGCTCCTCTCGCGCATCACCGGCGTCGGCCGCGTGGTCGCCCTGTCGGCGGCCGTCAGCGGGGGCGGCTTCGCCGACGCGTACAACCTGGCGAACACCACGCCGAACATCGTCACCGACATCGTGGTCGGCGGGGTGCTGTCGGCGACCTTCGTCCCGGTGTTCGTGTCCCGTCTCGCGACCCGCAGGAGCGAGGACGCCTGGGAGGCGATCTCGGCGGTGGTCACCGTGACCGTCGGGGTGATCCTTCTGGCGACTGCCGCGTTCTTCGTCCTCACGCCCGGCATCATCGACCTCTACACCGTCACCAACCACCACGCGGACGTCCATCAGCAGCAGCAGGTCGCGATCTTCCTCCTGCGCTGGTTCGTCCCGCAGTTGGCCTGCTACGGCCTGATCGCGCTCTTCACCGCGCTCCTCAACACCCGGGGCAAGTTCGCCATGCCGATGTTCGTGCCCATCGCCAACAACCTCGTCGTGATCGGCATCCTCGCCTGGTTCCACGCGATCGTCCCGCATCCGAGCCTCGCCGCCATCGACGCCAACCACCGAGGGCTCGTCCTGCTCGGTTTCGGTACGACGCTCGGCGTGATCGTCCAGGCCGCGTTGCTGGTGCCGTCGCTCCTCCGCGCCGACCTCCATCTCCGGTTCCGGTGGGCGCCGGCCCACGAAGCCATGCGTGCGATCACCCGCCTGGCCGGCTGGACCTTCGGCATCGTGCTCTCCAACCAGGTGGCGCTCTTCGTCGTCCTCGCGCTGGCCGACGGTGCCAAGGTGCCCGGAGCGGTGTCGGCGTACACCTACGCCTACACCTTCTTCCTCCTCCCCTACGGGGTCGTGGCGGTCTCGATCATCGAGCGCGGTCACGCCGTCGCTGTCGGCTCGCTGGGCCACCGGCGACCTCGAGGCGTTCCGCCACCGGATGGCCTTCGGGCTCCGGGCGATGCTCGCGATCGTCCTGCCGTCGGCCGTCGGGCTCCTCGTCCTCGCACACCCGCTCATCAACTTCGTCCTGCTGCACGGCGCAGAAGCCCCCGCCCAGGCCGATCAGACCGGTGCCGCCCTTGCGATGTTCGCGCTGGGGCTGCCCGGTTTCTGCACCTTCCTCTACATGATCCGGGTGTTCCAGGCGATGCAGGACACGCGCACCGCCTTCCGCATCTACCTCGTCGAGAACGCGCTCAACGTGCTCTTCGGCGTCGCACTGGTCGAGCCCCTGGGTGTGCGCGGACTCGCCCTGTCGGTCTCGATCGCCTACAGCGTCGCCGCGGTGATGGCCACGTCCGTCGTCCGCAGCCGGGTCGGCGGGCTCGGCGGTGACGATCTGACCGTTCCGCTGCGACGCGTGCTCCTCGCCTCTGCGGTGATGGCGGTCGCCACCGTCCTCGCGGTGAACGTGAGCGGCTCGTCCTCCACCGCGGGTCTGTTCCTGCGGCTGGCCTTCGCCGTCGTCGTCGGCGGCGCGGCCTACCTCGGTACGGTCGTCCTCCTCGGTGCGCGGGACGCACGCCGTGCTGCACCGTCACCGCCTCCCGCCCCGGGTCGCTCCGGCGAGCCTGGACACGGTCCGGGCGGCGGGCCGTCCAGCAGCGGGTCGTACGGCGGTGGGCCGTCGATCGCCGACCGGTCGGAAGACAGCCCCGCCGCCTCGGGCGATCCCACGCCGACAGGACCGGGCGCGGACGATCGGACGGGCGCGACGCGAGGACCGGTGCTCGACGCGGACACGGTCCCCGAACCGTTCCGTGGCAGACTCGACGGCCAGGCTGTGCCGCCGGTCCGCCTCCTCGGCCCGGTGCAGAAGGCCGTGCCGCACCAAGAGCGGGAGGAAGAGGCAGATGGCGAAGATCAGGATCGTCACCGATAGCGCGTGTGACCTCTCCGCCGACAAGGCGGCGACGCACGGGATCAGTGTCGTCCCGCTGTCCATCCGTTTCGGCGAGGAGGAGTTCGTCGACGGGACGACGCTGTCCACCCAGGAGTTCTGGGCGCGGTGCGCGGCGAGCCCGGTCCTGCCAGAGACGTCGGCCCCCTCGCCCGGCGCGTTCCAGCAGGCGTTCGAAGCCGCAGCAGACGCCGGCGCCGACGGGGTGCTGTGCCTCGACCTGTCTGCCGGCGTGTCGGCGACCCACCAGTCCGCGGTCGCCGCGGCGAAGGCGGTGAGCGACCGGATCCCCGTGCGCGCGCTCGATTCCGCGCTCGCTCACGATGGGGCTCGGCCTGATGGTCCTCGAGCTCGCCGACCTGGCGGCAGACGGAGCCGACCTCGACGCCCTCTGCAACCGGGCGGAGGAGATGATCCCGCGCACCACCGTCTTCGGAGTCGTGGACACGCTCGAGCACCTCGAGAAGGGGGGCCGGATCGGCGGAGCGCGGGCCATGCTCGGCTCGCTGCTCTCGATCAAGCCGGTGGTGACGCTCGTCGACGGCGTGGTCGAGGAGGAGTCGAAGCAGCGCACCCGCCCCCGGTCCCTCCGCTACCTCGCCGACAAGGCCCGGAATGCACCTCCGCTCCGTCGGCTCGCGGTCTGTGACGGGGCGGCCCCGGACGTCGAAGACTTCCTGGCCATGCTCGACGGGGTGAAGAGCGAGGTCCCCCTCGTCGTGGCCGACCTCGGACCCGTGGTCGGGACCCATGCCGGGCCCAGGGCGATCGGCCTCTGCATGCTGACCGCATCCTGATCGACAACGAGCCCGCTCCGGCGCCGCCCGCGCGCGGGAGTGTTCGAGGAGGCCGCGGTCAGGCCGGAGGCGCGAGCGGCGGCACGGAGGAGGGCGTCGCAACCGGGTCCCCCGACTATCCTCGCAGCATGGATCCCGTCCCTGAGCCGGCAGCCTCCCGCGGTCCGGGTGGGCCCGGCACGGGCCTGACCGGCGATCTTCCGAGGAGGGCCACCGACCTGGTGGACACCCTCGTCGAGGCGCTCCGCGACAAGACGGTGCGTCCGATGACGCTCGTCACCAGGGCGCTCGTGTTCGGGATCATCGTCGCCGCCGCCAGCATCGTCGTCCTCACCCTGCTGTCGATCACCCTCATCCGCATCCTCACCGTCTACGCATTCGACGGCCGCGTGTGGCTGTCGGACCTCGTGGTCGGTGCCCTCTTCGTCGGGCTCGGGCTCGTCGCATGGTGGCAACGGAGCGGTTCGGACGGCGAGCCGACGTCGTCACCATGACCGACGCGCGCCAGGTCGTCATCGTCGGCTCGGGTCCGGCAGGCCTCACCGCCGCGATCTACGCGGCGCGGGCCCAGCTTCTCCCCTGGTGGTCGAGGGCGAACCCTCCTCGACGAGCGATCAGCCGGGCGGCCAGCTGATGCTGACCACCGAGGTCGAGAACTACCCGGGCTTCATCGAGGGGATCATGGGACCCGAGCTCATGCAGGCCTTCCGCGAACAGGCGGGGCGCTTCGGAGCCGAGTTCCTCACCGCCAAAGTCGCCAAAGTCGACTTCGACACCCGGCCGTTCCGCCTGTGGGTCGGCGATCCCGGGCCCTCTGAGCCGACCTACACCGCCGAAGCGGTCATCGTCGCGACGGGAGCCCAGGCGCTGATGCTCGACCTGCCGAACGAGGAGCGCCTGCTCGGCTACGGCGTGTCCACCTGCGCGACCTGTGACGGCTTCTTCTTCCGCGGACAGCACATCGCCGTGGTCGGTGGTGGCGACTCGGCGCTCGAGGAGGCCCTCTTCCTCACCCGCTTCGCGGAGTCGGTCACTGTCGTCCACCGGCGCGGGGAGCTCCGCGCCTCGAAGGTGATGCAGCAGCGTGCGTTCGCCAACCCGAAGATCCGCTTCCACTGGAACGCGGTGGTCACCGACGTCCTCGGGGACACCAAGGTGTCGGGTGTCACCGTGGAGGACACCCAGACCGAGGAGGAGTCCACGCTGGAGGTCACCGGCCTGTTCGTCGCGATCGGACATCGGCCCAACACCTCGCTCTTCGTCGGGCCAGCTGGAAATGGAAGAGAACGGCTACCTGCGGACCTTCGACGGGACCCACACCAACGTCGACGGGGTCTTCGCCTGTGGCGACGTGCAGGATCACCGCTACCGCCAAGCGGTGACCGCTGCCGGGTCAGGGTGCATGGCGGCGATCGACGCCGAGCGCTGGCTCGAGTCGAAGCAGTCGGCGACGTCGTGACCGGCGACGTTCCCCCCTCGACCACGCAGCTTCCTCGACGCACTTCGCCGGGAATGGAACTCCGCGAACTGCGGTTGACTAGCGTGTTCGACGACGCGTGCCGGAGGTCGGTGCGCGGCGCATTGCCAGACACCGACCGGGAGGAACATCGGTCATGAGCGAGAAGATCCCGACTCTCAGCGACGCTAGCTTTGACGAGCATGTCAAGGCCTCGGAGGTTCCCGTGCTCGTGGACTTCTGGGCCGAATGGTGCGGCCCATGCAAGATGATCGCACCGGTGCTCGCGGAGATCGCCGACGAGCAGGAGGGCAGGCTCGAGGTCGCCAAGCTCAACATCGACGACAACCTCGACGTGACTCGCCGCTTCGACGTCATGAGTATCCCCACGTTGATCCTGTTCAAGGACGGCGAGCCGGCCGTGCGCATCGTCGGCGCGAAGGGCAAGGGACAGCTGCTCCAGGAGCTCTCGCCGCCACCTCTGATCCCCCCTGCCGGCCGGGTCGCTCCGGCACGCCACTGGCGAGCGACCACGCCACGAGCCGGGATCCGCGCGTGTGGCCTCTGACCAGGACGTCTGCCTGAAAGTCGGTGATGCGGGCCCTGCAGTCGCCGACCTGCAGCGGCGGCTCGACACGCTCGGGTTCTCGACGGGCCTCGATCCCGACCGGGTACTTCGAGGACGGGAACGCGGGCGGCCGTCGAGGCGTTCCAGTACCGACGCGGGCTGCGCGTCGACGGCCTGTGTGGCGGACAGACCTGGTCGGCGCTGGTGGAAGCCGGCCGCCGGCTGGGTGACCGGTTCCTCTACCGTCGATCGCCGATGCTCCGCGGCGACGACGTCGCCGAGCTCCAGCAGCGCCTCAGCGCGCTCGGCTTCGACACCGGCCGCGTGGACGGCATCTTCGGCGATCGGACGTCGGCTGCCCTCGGCGAATTCCAGCGGAACGTCGGGCTGCCCGTCGACGGTATCGCCGGCGCCTCGACCGTTGCAGAACTCCTGCGCTTCGGCAGCCGGCACGACGGGTCCGAGCTGGTGGCGTCGGTCCGCGACCGTGAGCGGCTCCGCGCGGCTCCCCGCACCCTGAGCGGGCGTCGCGTCGCGCTCGGGCGAAGAAGGCGGGCTCGGCGCCACCGTCGCCGCCGTCCGGCGACTGGTGGTCAGCCACGGCGCGGAGGTGACGACCCACCACCACCCCGACGGCTCGATCCAAGCCGCGGAAGCCAACGCTGCCGGAGCGGACGTGTTCATCGGCTTGCGCCTCGCGACCGGTGAGGCACGCTGTTCCGCCGCGTTCTACGAGGGATACCGCTACGTCTCCCCGGGTGGACGACGCCTCGCCGAGCTGCTGGAGGCGTCGCTCGCGACCTCGCTCGGCGTCTCCGCCGGTGGCACGCTCGGCATGTCGCTGCCGGTGCTCCGCGAAACCCGCATGCCTGCGGTCATCTGCGAGATCAGCCCCGCGTCGGTGGTGGTCGAGCGGGGTGCGGGCATCGCGCAGGCCCTCGTGGACTCGCTTGCGGAGTGGGTCGACACCACCTGGGACTGAGCCACGTCGATCGGGGTGCACCCCCGGGGCGACGCCCGGGCTTCACCGGTTCGGATTCCGCCGATTCGCCCGCCTGGGGTCGACCTCTACGTGAGACCTGTCGGCGGGAGAGTAATCCACAACCTCATGCACAAGGTGTGGATTGTGCTCGAGGCAAAGTTCAGGGATAGGGATTCGAACACGGTGAGTGTTGGTTCACCAGGTATTCTGCCCGATGAAGAGCCTGATCTCACTCTCCGTGGTATCCACTCCTGCGCTGCGCTCAGCCCGCCGCCTGAGCGCTCCCGCCCACCATGAGCTTGTAGATCCGCTCGAGGTCTTCGAGGGTGGCGAACTCGACGACGACCTTCCCCCGGCGTGAACTCACGTCCACCTTGACCCTGGTGTTGAGGTGCGTCGAGAGCAACTCCTCGAGCTCGAGGATGCCCGGCGGGGGGAGCCGACGCCCCGAGGTCCGCACGGCGCCGGGTGCAGACGGCACTCCGGCGGTTGGCTCCGAGCCGAGCGCGGCTGCCCCCTCGGCTTGCTCGAGGTTCTCCCGGACCAGATCCTCGATCGCCCGAACGGTCAGTCCCTCGGCGACGATCCTCTTTGCGAGGACCTCCTGGTATCCACGATCGGGAGTGCCGAGCAGTGCGCGGGCGTGTCCGGGTGAGATCTGGCCTTCGGCAAGGAGGCGCTGCACCCCGGTCGGCAATTGCAGCAGCCGGAGCGTGTTGGTCACCGAGGTCCGGCTCTTGCCGACGCGTGACGCGACCTGATCGTGGGTGTAGCCAAACTCTTCGGTCAGCTGCTGATAGGCAGCCGCTTCCTCGAGGACGTTGAGGTCCTGACGGTGGAGGTTCTCGACGAGCGCCTGCTCGAGGCTGTGCGTCTCGTCGGCCTTCTGCACGAGCACCGGGATGGTCTGGAGACCCGCCCGCCTCGCCGCACGCCAGCGGCGCTCGCCGGCGATGAGCTCGAACTCGTCGGCCGCTTCGCCGCCCACCTGACGGACGAGAACGGGTTGCAGGATCCCGAGCTCTTTGATCGAGGCGGCAAGTGACGACATCCCCTCCTCGTCGAAGCTGGTCCGAGGTTGGCGGGGGTTCGGGCGGATGCTGCCGATGGGAACCTCGCGCAACGCCGACGTCCGGTCGCCACTGACCTCGGTGGGGATCAGGGCGCTCAGGCCCTTCCCGAGCCCGCTACGACGTGCCACCGCTGACCTCCTTGGCTAGCTCTCGGTAGGCGACGGCTCCGCGTGATGCCGGATCGAAGGCAGTGATCGGCTGCCCGAACGACGGCGCCTCCGAAAGCCGGACGGTCCGGGGGATCACCACGCGGCACACCTTCGCGCCGAAGTGCTCGCGCACGTCGCTGGCGACTTCGTCGGCCAGCTTGGTCCGTGCGTCGTACATGGTGAGCACGATGGTCGAGATCTCGAGCTTGGGATTGAGGTTGGATGCGACGAGGTGCACGTTGCGGGTCAGCTGGCTGAGCCCCTCGAGCGCGTAGTACTCGCATTGGATCGGGACCAGCACCTCGGTCGCCGCCGCCAAGGCGTTGATGGTGATGAGCCCCAAGGACGGGGGGCAGTCGATGAGGAGGTAGTCGAAGTCGTCCGCGACCGATTCGACGGCCCGACGCAACTTGAGCTCGCGGCTGAAGGCCGGTACCAGCTCGATCTCCGCGCCGGCAAGGGCGATGGTCGCGGGAGCGACGAACAGGTTCTTCATCGTCGTCGGCTCGACACAGTCCTCGAGCGAGATGTCACGCATCAACACGTCGTACATGGACTGCTCGAAGTGGCGGGCGTCGATCCCGAGCCCCGTCGTGGCGTTGCCCTGAGGGTCGAGATCGATGACGAGCACCCGGAAGCCGATCTCCGCAAGGGCGGCGCCGAGGTTGACCGAGGTCGTCGTCTTCCCGACCCCACCCTTCTGATTGGCCACCGCGATGACCCTCGGTAGCGGGTTGTGCGCAGCGGCCTGGGCCGGGGATTCGGACTCGATGGCCGATCCGGCCTCCTCGGGTTCGGCGACCACCTCGGCGGCGGGCGATTCGTCGGCTGCCGGGGGAGCCTCGGGTTCGAGGACCGGCGGCGGCTCGTCGACGGCCACCGAGGTCGCGGCCACGAGGGGCTCGACCTCGACTGGAGAGTCTTGATCCTGGGACCCTGGATCCGCCGGGCTTGTCTCCGCCTCGGCCCGGGCCTCCTCAGCCGGCGAGGCTGCAACCGTCTCGGGGGTAGCGCTCACCGCCCTCGCCGTCCGCGGCTCGGCGCCGACGGTCGCCACGATCGGAATCTCCTCGGTCCGAGTACGGTCCCACTTCTGACCGCTTCCCGTCCCTCCGGGCGAGCCGCCTGACGACGGGTCGAGTCCCGACGGGGATTCCTCAACCGGAGAGCTCTCGCCCGGGGGGTCGGAGCGTGGCGAGCCGGGGCGAACCAGCTTGACGGCGCCGGTAGCCGCTCCGTCCGATTCCGCCGGTGGGCTCTGGGACTCCGAAGTGGGAACCCTGTTCCTCCCACGCCTGAGGCCGCGCATCAACGTCTACCGGAGTCCACAGGAATCAAGGCTCTCATACTCGCCTCCGGCCCCCGAGCCGTCAAGCATTTGACGCGAATGTTTCACGTGAAACTCGGCCTTCTCTCCTTCCGGAGCGAGTTGGCGAGGTCAGACGCCTACTGGATGGCGGTCTTTGGGGGGACCCGGTCCCCGGGTCGGCCAACGACGGTCCACCGCGGCGTCCACTATCCGGGCCTGCCCGACGACCGTCGATCAAGGTGTCCGTCGGCGACGCGGCTCGTCGCCGGTCGACACGGAACTCGGTCGACACGGAACTCGGTGGACACGGAACTCGACTGGACACGATCCGTCCTGGGGTGCCTCGCCGGCCTCCTTCCGGCAAACCCTCGACCGGCACGGGATCGGGACGGCCGGGTCGGCGCGCGCTCCAGGGGGTGGCTCTCGTACGGCACTGTGTCGGGAACCGATCATCGAGGGTCGCCCGCTCCGAAAGCACCCTGAACATGGCTGGACGGCTCGTCGCTGACGCATCGACCATCGCTTTCGGTACCACGCTGAGCTTTTCGGTTTCTGCAGCCGACCCGACGGCAGCCGACCCCACGGCAGCTACGAACGGTCGACCTTCGCCACCCTGGCATCTCCGGCGCCCATATCCCCCTACGGCTCGCCGATCGGAAGCGGCCGAGAGCCGCCAGCGGGTGTTTCACGTGAAACGTCCACCTTCGCCGAGTACGACGGCAAGTCCCACGCCGGATGCTCTGGATCCGAAAGCGGCACGGGACGGGCCTTCCGCCGCCCTACCCGGTCCCCTAAAGGCACTCCCGCTCTGAGGGCTCGGGGGTCCGTGTCGATGGTTGGAATCGAGGTTTGAGGGTCGAGGGTTCAGTAGAGCGGCCGCTTCGCGGGAACCCCGGTCCTGCGCGGGTACCGGGTCGGGGTCGGTGCGTGCTTCGACAGAAGGCAGAAGTGATAGCCCTCGACCATCACGGCACGGCATGCGTCGAGACCGACCTCGGCGACTCCGGCAGAGGGCCAGCGATCGGGCTCGGTCCCCGCGGGTGGCTCGGACACGACCAGCATCCCACCCACCGCGAGGAGCGGAGCGCCGCACTCTGCGGTGACAGCCGGCGCGCCGAAAGAGCGCGCCGTCACCACCTCGAAGCTCTCACGAAAAGCCGGGTCTCGTGCGATCTCCTCGGCACGTCCTCTGAGCACCTCGATCCGCCCTGACAGGGCTGCTCGATCCGCCTCGTCACGGGACCAGGTGGGGTTGGAGAGCTCCCGGCGAAGGAACTCGGTCCGTCGCTCGCTCACGTCGAGCAACACGATCCGCGTGGCGTACCAGACGGCGCCGAGGACGAGGCCCGGCAGCCCCCCGCCCGTCCCGAGGTCGCACAGGGCGTGGGGAGGTCGCCCGAGCTCGTCCTCGATTGCCAGGGCGAAGCCGAGCGCGTGGTCCACCTGGCGGTCGATAGGCGGATCTCCGAGGAACCCCGCGGAGGCGGCCCTCTCGAGAATCGGTCCGACCCGGCGTCGGACCAGCTCGCGGCTTCGAGGTGTTCCCAGCTGCCGGGACCCTTCGTTCACGAGCGATGCGGGTCGTGGGTCGCCGGTCTCCCCTGGGGAGTCGGCCCGACCTCGGTCGCTGGATCCGGCCGTCGCTCGACGGTCGAGCTACTCAGCCGGCGGGGAGGATCACGACGTAGCGGTCCGGCTCGACGCCCTCCGAACGCGTTTCGACGCCCTCCGTCTCGTTCACCGCGTCGTGGATCACCTTCCGGTCGGCGGGGGACATGGGCTCGAGCGCGCGCTCGGCGCCACTCTCGCGGACCTCCTCCACGATCCCCTCGGTGAAGCGTCGGAGTGCCGCGGCCCGCTTCTCGCGATAGCCACCGACATCTACCAGGATCCGGTCTGTGCGCGCCTCGGACTGTCGTTGGACGAAGGTTCGCGTGAGGTCCTGAACCGCGGCCAGCGTGGCACCGCGGGGACCGACCAGCAGACCGAGATCGTCACCGTCGGCGGCGACCTGGACGGTGTCCTCGTCGAGCTCCTCGTAGGTGACGTCGGCGTCGAGCCCGAACTCTCGAAGGAGGCCCTCGAGGAAGTCCCTCGCGGCTTCACCCTGCTGCGCAAGTGTCAGTGACGGTTCCATCGTGTCCTCGCTCTCTTCGGCCGGCGCAACTGGTCGCCGGCCGGTCTCGTCACGCTCTCCCCCGCTCTCGCGCCGCTCGCCCCCGTTCGCCGAAGCAGGGCGGCGGCTTCGCGACCGGCGACGGCGCCGACTCGACGGGGAACGACCCGCTCCACCGTCGCTACCGGGCGCCGGCGCATTGCCGTTGGAGTCCGAGGGGGTGCGGGCCTTCGCGGCGGCGCCGTTCGATGCGCTGTCCCGAGCCGCTCGATCGTTGTGATCGTCTTCAGATCCCGTGTGGTTGCGATCGCCGTCGCCCCCGACGGAAGCCTTGCGGGCGGCGCCGTCGCCTCGGGGGCGCGACGAACCCTCCCGTTTGCGGTCGGACCGCTGCCGCCGTGACCGCTTCGGCGGGGGGGCGACCGGTCGGACGCGGGCCTGTACCCGCGCTTCGCCGCGCTGGCGGCCGAACAGGCCCGCCTTGGGCTCGCTCAGAATGACGAATTCCGCGTCGTCCTCGGCGACTCCGAGATGATCGAGCACGATCTCCTTCGCCTCGGCGAGCGTCTTCCCGCTGGCTTCGACCCATTCCACGACCTATCGCGCCTTTCTCGCTCGCTTTGACTTCGACCTCGGGTGCGTCTTGGCCTTCGGGTCCGACGAATCCTCCGGCCCAACCCTCTTGTTCCCGTTGCCGCCGGAGCTTCCGGCGCCCTGCCGCGGCTGTCCCTTTCCTGCCGTCCCTCGCGCCCCGGTGCGCGGCGAGCCGTTCGAGGGGGACCCTTCACCCGAGGCGGCTCCGCCCCCGGCAGCGGCTCCGTTCTTGCCGGCTGGTCGCGACCCGTTGGCGCCCTTCTGGTTCGCCCGCGGACCACCTCGCGGCTTCGGGAGCGCTTTCTCCTGGCGGTCTGCCGCAGCGGTCTTCGGCCCGGGACGTTCGACCGCCTTCGTCGGTGCCGGTGGGGGGGCACCGACGATCCCCTTGCGGAACATCACTTCTTGCGTCCCGATCCGGATGGCGCTCGAGATCACGAAGTAAACGTTAATGATCGCCGCCACATTAAGGTAAATAAGACCGAAGATGAGCGGCATGTATTTTTGCATCATGGCCGCTTGCGGATTGGCTTGAGCCGCCTGCGGATTTCGGGCATTGAGCCGCGACATCTGGAGGTATTGGAGCGCGACCGACCCGAGCACGAGGACGAGGAAGGGGAGCGCCGCCCACACCGAGCCGTGGTGTTGGAGCAGCTTGTCGGCGAAGTTCATCCCGAAGGAGTTCAGCTGCCCGTGAGCTGCGACGATGTCGTGGTACATCTTGGTGTCCGGATTGATGTACCGGGGCACCGCGCAGACCGTCGACGTGCACTTGCTCGAGTGGGACGGGTCGATCCCGCTCGCCGTGACCGTGTAGGGAAGCGTCGCTCCCTTGCTCACCGTGTTGGTGATTCCACGAATGACGCTGTAGAGGACGAAGAAGGCCGGCATCTGCAATAGCATTGGAAGACACCCTGAAGCAGGGTTGACATTGTGCTCTTTGTAGAGCTTCATCATTTCTTCGTTCATCTGGGTGCGGTTTTCGGCACCCTTGTACTTCTGCTGCAGCTTCTTCATCTCGGGAGCGAGGGCCTGCATCGCGGCCATGTTCTTCGTGCTCTTGACCGTCAGCGGCGTGAGCACCGCCATGATCAGGATCGTGAGCAGCGCGACGTCGACCGGGTAGTTCGGGACGATCGAATAGAAGAACGCGAGAATGCTGCCGACCAGGTCGAGCAGGGGCTGGAAGATCTTGCCGATCGTGTGGACGAGCGAGTTCACGGCGCGCTCCGATCCGGGACCGGGTCGAAGCCGTGGCCGGCCCAGGGCCCGCACCGGGCCAACCGGCGGAGCGCGAGCAGACCACCGCGGGCCGCACCGAACCGGTCGACCGCGGTGACCGCGTAGGACGAGCAGCTCGGGACGTAGCGGCATCCGGTCGGCCGACCCGCACGGAGCAGCTGGTACCAGCCGATGACCGCCAGAAGCGCCCGCGCCGACGCACGCCGGCCCTCGGGCGCGAGCGACTCCGGCTCGGCCGGTTGGCCTGTTCCGGTATCGATCACCGGTGCCGGCGACACCGTCACCGGATCGCCCGTCGGCCGCCGGAGCGGCGGCTGGCGCCCGACGGCACCGTCGTCGCATGTCCCACTGCTTGGCTCATCGCAACCTTCAGTTCCTCGAAATCGAGCATGGATCCTTCAGGGCCCGAGCCCACCACATAGGCACCGGGGGGGAGTTCCCAGGACCGGTCGCGCACGACGGCGCGCAACCTGCGCCGCAGCCGGTTCCGGACCACCGCGTTTCCGACCCGTCGTCCGATCGCGTACCCCACCGACGGCCGCTCCAGCCCGGCTTCGGCGAGGTAGGTCACCGTGAGCGGCCCCGAGCGGCCCCGCCGGCCCGCCCGCCGTAGGGCCACGAAGGTGGCCCGCGAGCGGATCGGTGCGACCGGGGGGCCTCCCCGCGTCAACCCGCCAGTCGGTGGCGTCCCTTCGCTCGCCGCGACCGGATGACCGCGCGTCCGGCCTTGGTCGACATCCGCTTGCGGAACCCGTGCGTCTTCGCGCGCTTTCGCACGTTCGGCTGGTACGTCCGCTTCATCCATCCACATCCTTCCTCGCCCTGCGCTTCGGACGTCGGCGTCCCGAATCGGCAGGGGGCCCGGTCACCGGCAACAGGGCATTTCTGCGCCATCCTACGCTCAAATCCGAGGGTCCCACTAGTCGACGCGGCCCCGGCACGCTCCGTGAGAGCGGTGTACCGTTCCCGTCAATGCCAGCCGCGCGGCCGGTCGGTCGGACCACGGTCCGCCGGCGCCGCCGGCGCCGACGAACGACGACATCTGACCGGATCCAACCCAGCACCGTTCGGCACGCCGGACGGTGCGTCCGCATGGCGTGAAACTCATCCACAGCTGTGGATAACCATGTGGACCGGCGACGCAGTCCGGTGCCGGAGGCCCATGTGAACCGCACTGAGGACTTGTGGACATCGTGTGCGGAGGCCCTCCGCGTACAGGTGTCCGACGCAACGTGGCAGGCCTTCTTGTCCGGGATCACACCAATTGACATCGAAGATGACCAAATGGTGCTCGGGGTCCCGAACAGCCTCATCCGCGACCGCGTCGAGTCCCGCTTCCTGGCCATGATCCAGGACACGGTGACCGGCACCGTGGGTCGCGACCTGGTGGTCCGGCTCGAGGTGGTGCCCACCGACCTCGCGATGCCCGACGGCCCGATCGAGCTGGAGGAACCGGAAGCCGACGGTCCGTTCACCTCAGCCGGATCCGCCGAACGGCACTCGGGCCAATGGTCGGAGCGGGGGGGTCGCGCCGCCCGGGGCAGCTCGTCGCTGCTCGATCCCCGCTACACCTTCGAGACCTTCGTCATCGCGTCCTCGAATCGCTTCGCCCACGCGGCCGCCCAGTCGGTCGCGGAGACGCCTGCCCGCTCCTACAACCCGCTGTTCATCTACGGGGACGCCGGACTCGGCAAGACCCACCTGCTGCAGGCCATCGGCAACTACGTCGTCGAGAATTTCGGTGGGCGCCACGTCCGCTATGTCACAACCGAGACGTACATGAACGAGTTCGTGGACGCGATCCGCACCAACGCCACCACGGAGTTCAAGCGCCGGTACCGCGAATGCGACGTGCTCCTGCTCGACGACGTCCAGTTCATGGAGGGGAAGCAGCAACTCCAAGAAGAGCTCTTCCACACCTTCAACTCCCTCTACGGAGCCCTGAAACAGATCGTGATCACCTCGGATCGGCCGCCGAGGGCGATTGCCACCCTCGAGGACCGGCTCCGCAGCCGGCTGATGTCCGGTCTCATCACCGAGATCCAGCCGCCCGAGCTCGAAACCCGGCTCGCCATCCTCCAGACCAAGGCCGAGCACGAGCGTGTCGCGGTCCCCGACGACGTGCTCGAGTTCATCGCCACTCATGTCACCGACAACATCCGTGAGCTCGAGGGCGCCCTCATCCGGGTCACCGCCTTTGCCAGCCTCAACCGCCAACCGTTGCGTCGGGAGCTCGCCGAACAGGTGCTCTCGGACATCGTCTCCGCCGACCAACCCCGTCGCATCACCCCCCAGGTCATCCTCGACGCGACGTCGGAGGCCTTCGGGTTCTCGGTCGAGGAGCTCTGCGGTCCCAACCGCCGGCGCCCCCTGGTGACGGCACGCCAGGTGAGCATGTACGTCTTCCGCGAGCTGACCGAATTCAGCTACCCGGCAATCGGCCGCGAGTTCGGTGGTCGCGACCATTCGACCGTCATGCACGCGGTCGAGAAGATCTCCAAACTGATGAAGGAGCGGCGCCAGATCTACAACCAGGTCACTGATCTGATCGTCCGAATCAGGAGCGGATCCTGAATGGTTGGCCTCCATGGTCACCGTCGTCGCGGTGACCGGCTATCCAGAGGTTGTGCACGACGCTGGGGACATCTGTGGCCCACCCTGGGGCAAATCTGTGTCCAGGGGTGAACTTGTCCATAACCGGAAACCTTCTGTTCGCTTCTGCCGTCCTGAACTGTGGGTCCAGCGGATACCGGGTGGAAATCGAAAGTCCCATTCACCTGGGGGACTTTCCGGTTATCCGCAATCCACAACCCTTATTACCATCACTACAAATTTACAAAGAGAACTGATGGCATTGACCACGAGGACAACAGAGAGGACGGAAGTGTGAAGTTTCGGTGTGAGCGGGATTCACTGGTCGACGCGCTCACCACGGCGGGACGCGCCGTGAGCTCACGGACCCAGGCCTCGGCGGCCCTCGGCGGTCTCCGACTCGAGCTGAGCGGCAACCATCTGTCGGTGGTCGGGACCGACCTCGATCTCACCGTGCACGTCGGCACCGAGGCCATCGGGATCACCGACGGGGTTTCCGTCGCGCCCGCGAAGCTGATCACCGACATCGTGCGATCACTCGAACCGGGAGCGGTCACGCTCGATGCTGACGGGGACAAAGTCGAGATCGGAGCGGCGCGGGTCGCGGTTCACGCTGCGAACCTTTCCTGCCGACGATTTCCCGTCGTTGCCGGAACCACCGGCGCCGACGACGACCATCGCCGCCGCGGCGCTGGCCGGTGCGCTGCGTCAGGTGGTCCGTGCCGCGTCGAATGACGACGCGCGACCGTTGCTCACCGGAGTTCTGCTCGCGCCCGAGGGATCCGGCGTCCGGCTGGTGGCGACCGACTCCTACCGGCTCGCGCTGCGGGACATCGACGGGAGCGACGCGCTCGCCGCGGGGACCGAGATCCTGGTGCCGGCGCGGGCCCTGGTCGAACTGCAGCGGCTCTCTGCGTTGAGCGGATCGAGCAAGGACGGGTCGCAGGGTGGGGAGGAGGAAGTACCGGACACCGGTGGCTCGGGACTCTCCGTCGGACTCTCGATCGGCGACCACGACGTGACCTTCAGCACGGGAGAGGTGAAGGTCAGCACGCGCCTCCTCGAGGGCAGCTACCCCGACTACCGCCAGCTCATCCCCGCTGAGTATCCCAACCGGCTGCACGTCGGGAAGGATTCTCTCCTCGACGCGCTCCGGCGTGTGCGTCTGCTCGTCCGCGACAACACCACTCCGGTCCGTCTGTCGATGCGTCCGGGCGGTGTCGATCTCACGGTGGTTTCCCAGGAGGTCGGCGACGCCAACGAGACCGTGGACGCCGACTTCGACGGCGAAGAGCTCACCGTCGCCTTCAACCCGACGTACCTGATCGACGGCGTCGAGGCGGTCGCCGGCGACGAGGTGCTGCTCGAGACGGTCGACGGGACCAAGCCCGCGACCGTGCGCTCGGCTGAAAAGAGCAACTTTCGCTACCTGTTGATGCCCGTCCGGGTGTCCTAGTTCCGGGCCACGCGAACGGACGTGCAGCTCGTTTCGCTCGAGGTCACCGACTTCCGCAACATCACCAGGGCGCAGCTCGAGCCGGATCCCGACGGCACGACGGTCATCGTCGGGCCGAACGGCGCCGGCAAGACCAGCCTGCTCGAGGCTGTCGCCTATCTCGCGACCCTTCGATCGTTCCGGGGATCCCCCCGCGAGGCGCTGGTGCGCCGAGGGACCGGACGGGCCATCCTCCGGGCGTCGACCGACGTCGACGGACGGGGGGTGGTCATCGAGGCCGAGATCGCCGACGACGGTCGGGCACGGACCATGGTCAACCGCCAGCAGGTCCGGCGCCGGTCCGAACTGCGCGACGCGTTGCGCACGACGGTCTTCTCGCCCGACGACATCTCGGTGGTGCGGGAGGGTCCGTCGGAGCGGAGGCGGTTCCTCGATGAAGCGCTGACCGTCCTCGACGCACATGCCGCCGGCGCCGTCGAAGAGGTCGACAAGATCCTGCGGCAGCGTGGGGCACTGTTGCGCAACGCGCGCCGTCGCCTCAGTGAATCGGAGGCGACGACGCTCGACGTGTGGGACGCGCGCCTGGCGGACGCGGGCGAACGGCTGGTCGCCGCGCGGAACGAGCTCGTGGCTCAGCTCGCGCCCCTCGTCACGGCTCACTATTCGCGCCTTGCGGGCACGCCGGTGCGGGTGGGGCTCGACTACCGATGCTCGTGGCAGGGAGGGTTGCTCGAGGCCTTGTACGCCTCGCGTGAGCCGGACCTGGTGCGCGGCGCCTCGTTGGTCGGCCCGCACCGGGACGAACTCGACCTCTCGCTGGACGGCCTGCCGGGACGGACGCACGCTTCGCAGGGAGAGCAGCGCTCGCTCGCCTTCGCGCTCCGCCTCGCCGCACACCAGCTGGCGACCGAACGCCTCGGTTCGGCCCCGGTCCTGCTGCTCGACGACGTCTTCTCGGAGCTCGACCCGGCACGCTCACAGGCGCTGCTCGGAGGTCTGCCGCCTGGCCAGACCCTGCTCACTACGACCGTTCCCGCCCGAGGGTACGGGTCGGCCGGCCGGAGCGTCGAACTCGAGGCAGGCGGTCGGCTGAGGGTCACCACCGCTCCGGGGTGCGAACGGTGACACCGGGTGGATTCTGCCCCGAGGACCGGGGCCCGAAGCGACTCGACGGGTCACTCGAGGTGGTCTCGCGGCAGCTCGGACTCGGGGAGTCGAGGGACCTCGGCGCGCTGCACGCCCGCTGGGTCGAGATCGTCGGTCCCTCGATGGCCGAGCACGTTCAGCCCCTGCGGCTCGACGCGGAGGCGCTCACCGTCATCGTCGACCACCCCGCATGGGCGACCCAGGTGCGACACCTCGGCGAGCAACTGCTCGATCGGATCGGGGAGCGAACGGGGGTCACGAGACCGCGCCGGGTGGATGTCCGGATCAGGCGTTGAACGGCTCGATCCGGACAGGATCAGGGCTCAGAAACGGCCATGGCCGAGACACCGGGGAGGTACACTGGAGCATCGGAATCGGGAGAACACCGCAGTCCGGAGCGTGCGCGGAGCACCCTGGACCGACCGGGTGCCCCGGTTCCCGTTCAGTCAAACGGAGTTGAAAGGGCGCGCCTGTGGCGCTGAAGACCGAGAGCGAACCGATCGTCGAGCGCAGCTCGTACGACGCCGACGACATCACCGTCCTCGAGGGCCTCGACCCGGTTCGCAAGCGTCCGGGGATGTACATCGGATCGACCGGCCCGACCGGGCTCCACCACCTGGTCTGGGAGGTCGTCGACAACTCGGTCGACGAGGCGATGGCCGGCTTCTGCACCCGGATCGACGTGACCCTCCTCGCTGACGGCGGGGTGCGGATCGTTGACAACGGGAGGGGGATCCCGACCGGAGTCAACAAGAAGCACAAGGGCCGAACCGCTGCGGAACTGGTGCTGACGACGCTCCACGCGGGCGGGAAGTTCGGGGAGGGGGGCGGCTACAAGGTCTCCGGGGGCCTCCACGGCGTCGGTGTCTCGGTGGTCAACGCCCTCTCCAGCCGGCTCGTCCTCGACATCGACCGCGACGGCGACCACCACCGCATGGAATTCAAGGACGGCGGCAAGCCCACCGGCAAGCTCAAGGTGACCGGCCCCGCGCCCCGTGGGCGGACCGGCACGACCGTGACCTTCTGGCCCGACCCGATGGTCTTCGAGGAGATCGAGTTCCGTGCACAGACCGTCGTCGAGCGGCTGCAGGTCATGGCGTTCCTCAACAAGGGTCTCGAGATCCGGTTCGTCGACGAACGGACCGACGCGAAACCGGCGCAGACCTTCCGCTACAAGGACGGGATCATCGACTACGTCCGTCACCTCAATGCCTCGAAGGAGGCGTTGTTCCGCAAGGTGTGCTCGTTCGAGCAGCGCGAGGAGTCGATGGAGGTCGAGGTCGCCCTCCAGTGGAACACCGGCTTCTACGAGAGCATCCACTCCTTCGCGAACGGCATCTCGACCATCGACGGCGGGATGCACGAGGAAGGGTTCAAGAAGGCCCTGACAAACGTCGCGAACAAGTACGCCCGCGCGAAGGGGGCACTCAAAGAGAAGGACGACAACCTCCTCGGCGAGGACATCCGCGAAGGCCTCACCGCGATCATCTCGGTACGCCTACAGGATCCCCAGTTCGAGGGGCAGACCAAGGCGAAGCTTGGAAACGTCCCGGTGCGCTCGCTGGTCGAGCGGGCCACCAACGAGAAGCTGGTCGACTGGTTCGAGGAGAACCCCCGCGAGGCCAACCAGATCGTCCAGAAGGGCTTGCTCGCCGCACGAGCCCGGGTGGCGGCCCGGTCGGCACGCGACCTCACCCGGCGCAAGTCTGCGCTCGACGGCGCGGGCCTGCCGGGCAAGCTCGTCGACTGCTCCTCCCGCGATCCCCGCGAGAGCGAACTGTTCATCGTCGAGGGCAACTCGGCCGGCGGCTCGGCGAAGGACGCCCGTAATCCGCGGACCCAGGCCATCCTCCCGATCCGCGGCAAGATCCTCAACGTCGAGCGAGCGCGCATCGACAAGATGCTGAAGAACACAGAGATCCAGGCGCTCATCTCGGCGATCGGCGCCGGCCTCGCCGAGGACTTCGACGTCACGAAGATCCGGTACCACAAGGTCATCCTGTTGGCCGACGCGGACGTCGACGGGTCCCACATCCGGACCCTCCTGCTCACCTTCTTCTTCCGCCAGATGAAGGAGCTGGTCGAGGGCGGCTTCGTCTATGTTGCCCAGCCGCCGCTCTATTCGACGCTCGTGGGGAAGGAGAAGATCTACCTGAAGGACGACGCGGCGAAGGCGGGCTTCCTCGAGGAGCACCCGAACCACAAAGCCGACTTCCAGCGGCTGAAGGGCCTCGGGGAGATGGACTTCGCCGAGCTGCGCGACACCACGATGGACCCCGGCCAGCGCTCGTTGCTGCAGGTGGCCGTCGAGCAGGCGGCCGTTGCGGACGAGGTGTGCTCCGTGTTGATGGGGGAGGACGTCGAGCTGCGGCGCCACTTCATCCAGACCAACGCAAAGGACGTCCGATTCCTCGACTTCTGAGACTGCGGGCCGCGGTGTGTCCTGACGCCCCCCGCCCGTCGTGTCGTACGGGATCGCAACGAGCGGCCGCACGCGACGAGACGAGGAGTACCCATGCCGCGGCGTAGCGACGACGGGCCGACCACCACCGGCACCGACGAGGAAACCAGCGGGTTCATCGAGCCCATCGAGATCCAAGAGGAGATGGAGCGCTCGTTCCTCGAGTACTCCATGTCGGTCATCGTGTCGCGTGCCCTGCCCGACGTCCGCGACGGGCTGAAGCCGGTTCACCGGCGGATCCTCTACTCGATGTTCGATCAGCGCCTCCTGCCCGACCGGCCGCACACCAAGTGCGCCAAGGTCGTCGGCGAGGTCATGGGCTCGTACCACCCCCACGGCGACTCGGCCATCTACGAGGCACTGGCCCGCATGGTGCAGGATTTCTCCATGCGCCACCCCCTGATCGACGGCCACGGGAACTTCGGGGGGACCGGTCCCGACGAGGGACCCGCTGCGATGCGCTACACCGAGTGCCGGCTCGGTGCGCTCGCGCTCGAGCTCCTGCAAGGACTCGACCAAGAGACCGTCGACTTCGTCGCCAACTACGACGCGACCTCCGAGGAGCCGACCGTGCTCCCGTCGCGTTTCCCGAACATGCTGGTCAACGGCTCGCAGGGGATCGCGGTCGGGATGGCCACCAACATCCCGCCGCACAACCTCGGAGAGGTCATCGACGCGGCCCGCCACCTGCTCGAGCACCCGGACGCGACGCCCGACGAGCTCATGGAGTTCGTGAAGGGCCCGGACTTCCCGACCGGCGCGCTGATCCTCGGCCGGCAGGGCATCCAGGAGGCGCTGCGGACCGGTCGCGGCTCGATCAAGCTGCGGGCGGTCGCGGAGGTGGAGGAGGGGCGCGCCGGCGAGACGCGGATCGTCGTCTCGGAGATGCCCTACCAGACCTCGATCGCCTCGGTCTCGAAGAAGATCGAGGACCTGGTGCGCGCGGGCGATCTCGACGGTATCGCGGAAATCCAAGACGATTCGGCCGGCGGCCTGACCCGGCTGGTCATCCGCCTGAAGCGGGACGCGAACGCGAACGTCGTCCTCAACAACCTCTTCAAACAGACCCCGATGCAGACCTCCTTCGGTGTCAACGCCGTCGCATTGGTCGACGGCGTGCCCCGGACGCTGAACGTGGCGGAGATGCTCGGTTACTACGTCGACCACCAGATCGAGGTGGTGACCCGGCGCTCGGAGTTCCTGCTCGAGAAGGCCCGGGCCCGGGCCCACGTGGTCGAGGGCCTCCTCAAGGCGATCGACATGCTCGACGCGGTGATCGCGACGATCCGTGCGTCCGACGACCGCTCGGCCGCCCTCGAGGCGTTGCGGGCCGAACCGTTCGGCTTTTCGGAGGAGCAGGCCAACCACATCCTCGACATGACCCTCGCCCGCCTGACCCGGCTGGGCAGATCGAACCTGGAGGACGAGCTCGCCAACCTCCGGGCCGAGATCGAGGAGCTCGAGTCGATCCTGAACGACCCGGTCAAGTTGCGTGGCGTCATCGGCACCGAGCTCGGTGAGATCCGCGACAAGTACGCCAACGACCGCCGGACCCAGATCACCCACGACCCGGGCGACATGAACGTGGAGGACCTGGTCGAGGACGAGGAGATCGTGGTCACTCTGAGCAGGGCCGGTTACGTGAAGGCCGTGTCGGCCGACGCCTTCCGGACCCAGGGCCGAGGGGGTCGGGGGGTGCAGGGCGCCAAGCTCAAGGAGGAGGACCTCATCGACGACGTGGTCCACACGACCGCGCACGCCCATCTGCTCCTCTTCTCCAACCGCGGCCGTGTCTTCCGGCTGCGCGGATTCGAGATTCCGATGAAGGAGCGGACGGCCCGCGGCACCGCGCTCGTCAACCTGCTGCCGCTCGCGCCGGACGAGGGGATACAGGCGATGGTCGGCACCCGCGACTTCCCGGCCGACAACTTCCTCTTCTTCAGCACGAAGCTCGGGCAGGTCAAGAAGACCGCGTTCAGCGAGTACGACAAGTCACGCCGAGAGGGGTTCATCGCGATCAACCTCCGGGAGGGCGACGAGCTGGTGCGGGTCGTCGAAACCCACGGCGACGACGACATCTTCATGGTCACGCAGACCGGGATGACCATCCGCTTCTCCGAGCAGGACGTGCGTCCGATGGGCCGGGATGCCGCCGGCGTCCGCGGCGTCAGGCTCCGTGAGGGCGACCGGGTGGTCTCCTGCGACGTCGCCCGTGACGACACCGACATCCTGATCGTGACCGACGCCGGCTACGGGAAGCGCACCAAGCTCGAGCGCTTCAACCGGCAGACACGTGGAGGCCAGGGGGTGCGGGGCATCCGGTTGACCGCAAAGCGAGGTCGGGTGGTGGCCGCGTTCATGGTGGGTCTCGACGACGAGATCCTGCTCATCTCGTCGTCGGGGGTGATCATCCGCACCGCGGTGCGCGAGATCGCCTCGCAGGGACGCGACGCGACCGGCGTGCGGGTGATGAACCTCGGCGAGGGCGACGCGGTCGCCGCGGTCGCTGCGGTGACGGGGGAGAACGCCGAGTCCGGCTGAGCCGGGCGTCAGCCCAGGGCGGCGGCCTCCGACCTGAGAGCGGTCGCGAAGCTGGACGCGAGCAGTCGCTTTCCGGCAAGGACGTCCTGGCGCCCGTACCACCAGAAGTAGCCGCCAACGTAACCTGCCACCCCTGGGTGGAGGCCGTAGGCCCAGGACATGACCTGCCGTGCGGCGGCGAGGGTCTTCGGCTTCGCCGGATGAGGCAGTCCGACTTCCCCGAAACCGAGGAGCGCGTGGGGGTACAGCGCATGAAGCCGGGTCATCTCGACAGCGACCTCTGCGTTCGAGGGATAGGTGCTGGCGCACTGGGTGGGGTAGTAGCTCTCGAAGACGTAGTCGATGCCGTCACGCACCGACGCGGGCACGTACTGGTTCGAGTACTGCACCGGGGTCAGCTCGGTCCCTCCGTCGCCGCAGTTGTTCGGCGCGTACTCGTTCGCATAGAGGGTCAGAGCGGACGCGCCACCCGCGGCTGCGACGTCCGTGTACGCCTCTTGGATCTTGGCCGAGCCGGCTGCGTAGGGCCCGGTCCAGCTGCCGTTGACTTCGTTGCCGATCTCCCAGATGTCGACGGAGGGGCCGAGTGTGGCGAGGTACGACTCCACTCGGGCCTGGTAGGCGGCGGGAGAGACGCCCGTCGCGTCGCTCGAGTCGAGCAGCTCTCCCATGACCGAGCTGACCGCGTGCAGCTGCTTGACCGGATCGAGGTAGTAGCCCGGCGGTTCGGTCGCGCCGAAATAGACCCGCGTGGTGGGACGCTCGGGAAGGGTCCGCTCGGCGGCGATCATCTTGGCGATGCCGGTCACCCGATCGATGGTGATCCCGTAGATCGGTGCAGTCTGCGGTGTCGTCGCCTCGGCGAGCTCGGGGGCGAGGACGACAGCCGCTGCTGTCGTTGCGGACAGGATGCCGAGCAGTAGGGTGAGACATCTCGTCGGGGCGCCATCTCGCGGTCGCTTGCGAGCGGATCCTCGAGCGGCAGCGGACGGTCGGATTCGGCGGGGCATGGCTTGACTCTGCCACCGCCCGTCGGTCGGTGCCACGGAGCGGCCCGGACCCCGACATCGTGTGGTCGACCGGGCGCCGTCGCCGGCCTCGCTCTGGTGTAGCGTCGGCCACCGCATCGGGGGCTATAGCTCAGTCGGTTAGAGCGCAGCACTGATAATGCTGAGGTCGGAAGTTCGATTCTTCCTAGCCCCACCACCTTCTCCCTGGTCAGAGAGCCAACTGCCGTCGAGGGGGCTCGTGCCGGTGCCATCTTCCCTCGCGCGTCCATCGCCGCGCGACATCGCCCCCGCAAAAAGCGTGCCTGCCTCCAGCCCCGATTCCCTCAGCCGAAAATCACGTAGCGCTTTCGGGCCGTGGAGCCGCACCCACCCCGCCGTAGCTCGAACAGCCACCGTCATGTCTCCGGCAGCTCGAACTCCATGCCCTCAGCAGCGGCATCGACTGGTACAGACGACTGCCGTTGATAGCGCGCGGCGAGTTCGTCGAGTTGGTCGTCCGTCCTCATCGGATCGTGATGAAACAGCACGACACGCTTGGCGCCGGTCTTCGCCGCCAGTTGCACTGCATATCCACCGGCCGAATGTCCGAGGTAGGTCTTGTCGGAGAGTTCGTCATCCGCATGCTGGGCGTCGTGTATCAACAAGTCAGTATTGCTAGCCAACTTCAATGCGGCGTCGTGATACTCGCCGAGACCATCGAGGCCCGGACCGAGTCCGGCAGGACCGTGGTCGGACATGTAGGTCATCGAACTGCGCGAGTCCGAGATCCGAAAGCCATAGGTCCGCCCACCTTTGTGCGGCACCTCGAGAGCGAGGACGGTGAAGCCCTCGATGTGATGTACACCGGCTTCGAGAGAGTGGAACTGCCATGTACCGCGCAGCTCATCTGGAGTGATGGGAAAGAAGGGCGGGGACATCACTCGACTGAGCACCGCTTCGGCCTGACCCTGCGCCGGCAGGTAGAGATCCACTCGGGCGTCTGGTCGGTCTCCTGAAGAGAAGAACGGCAAGCCCTGGACGTGGTCCCAGTGCAGGTGGCTCAGCAGGATTGATCCCGAGAACGCACGCCCCCCAAGCAATTCGTCGACCTGTCGAAGGCCGGTGCCGGCATCGAGCAGCAACGTGGGCGCCCCGCCGTCATGGCAGAGAGCCACACAGGAGGTCCTGCCGCCGTGGCGCAGGAATCGGTCCCCGGAGCTCGGAGTGGAGCCTCGGACCCCACAGATCACGACGCGCACGCGTCTACCGCTCCACGTCGCGGAGGGCGAGCGCCGTCCTCATCGGGCTTCGTGGCAGTGACGAGCAGACACCTGTTGACGCATCCGGAATTGGCCGGACCTCAATCCGGTTCGAGCACCCGGTCGGTGGCCGGTGCAGGGTCCTCGGTGGCGTCTGCGGCACGCCGGAGGGTTGGCAGCACCTCGCGGAAGTCGCGCAGGGCGTAACTCGTGAGGCGCGTGTCGGAACGTGCCCGTGCGGTGGCCGACCGAGGCAGCTGAAACATCGGCGACAGCTCGCCGAAGTAGTCGCCGGCGCGTGCCACCGCGAAGACCTCCTCGCCCTGACCGCTGAGCTCGCGCACCAGCGCGATCTCGCCGTCCTGCACGACGTAGACCCGCTCGCCGGGTTCACCTTGCCGGAACAGCACCTCCCCTGCACGCAGCTCGACCGATTCGGGGGGTCCACCCTGCCCGGCAGCGTGAGGCGTCAGCTCGACGACCTGGTCGGCCAATGGGAGGAGCCGTTCGTCATGGGTCGACACCACGACGATCCGGCCTGGTTGCGCCAACGTCCGGAGCAACGCGATCACTCCCTCGACCTGGATGTAGTCGAGGTGCGCTGTCGGCTCGTCGGCGAGAATGAGACTCGGTTCCATGGCCAGCGCCCGGGCGATCGCCACGCGTTGTTGTTGGCCCCCTGACAGGTCGTTCGGCTTGTGCTCCATGCGATGAGCCAGATCGATCTGCTCGAGGAGCTCCTGGCCGCGGACCTTTGCCGTCTTGACGGGGATGCCGGCCAAACGCATCGGGACCATCACGTTCTCGAGCGCGCTCAGGCTGGCCAAGAGGTTGAAAGCCTGAAAGACCACGGCGACCTTGCGCAGGCGGTATTCGCTCAGTGCGACGCCCCCGAGAGCAGTGACTTCGGTTGTGCCGAGCTCGATTCTGCCCGCGGTTGGTTTGAGGATCCCTGCCATCGACGAGAGCAGGGTCGTCTTTCCGCATCCGCTCGCTCCGAGCAGCAGCACGAGAGAGCCCGTCGGCACGTCGAGGGTGAGGCCGTCGATCGGCCGCACCGCATAGCCACCGCTCGAATACTCGATGGTGAGTTGGGTAACTTTGAGCTGTTCGTGTCCCTCTGTGGTGACGGACTCCATGTCAGCCGCCGAACGCCAGCGCCGGGTCGATGGCGATCGCCTTGCGGACGCCGGCGACGCTGCTGAGCAGCCCCACAATGATCGCCACGACCAGGATCAACGGATAACTTCGAAACGGGATCTCCGCCGGAATCGGAAAGAACGGCCCGAGGACGGCCGCCACCACCCAGGCGATTGCCGCCGAGGCGACGGAGAGCACCAGAGCCTGAACGCCGATTCCGGTCACCAGCTGTCTGGTGCGTGCGCCCAGCGCCTTCAAGGCCGCGAAGTCCCGCAGCCTTTCGAGCGAGGTCATGTAGAGGATCGTGCCGATGATGCCCGCAGCAACGATCCACAACAAGACGTCCATGTAGGTGATCATTGACGAGGCATCCGACACGGGGTTCAACAGGCTCTGTCTCACCTGCGCATTGGTCATCACCACGAGGCCCTTCGGCGGCGGCCCGGCAAGGACGCCATGAACGGCAAACCCCGAGGCGATCGGCTGACCGTACACGAAGAGCCCTTGCACCGCCGCAAGTCGCATGAACAGCATGCTGTTGCCGGCGAAGTATCGCAGATGTGCCGTCTGTCCAACCACGGTGAAGCGCCGCCCGGAGACGGTGATCGACTGTCCGATCCCGACGCCCAAGTCGTCGTTCGCGACCACTTCATGATCCGATCGAGGCCACCGTCCGGCACTGAGTGGTACCGGTTGCGACACACCGACGATGTTCACATTGACCGTCCGGCCACTCTGCTTGATGGTCGTCGTCAGGGCGAACATCGGGAACGCTTTGGCCGCAGATCCCGTACGTCCCAAAGAATTCGCCGCGTCCTGCGGGGCCAGATGATCAGCAGTGAACGGACCCGAGCCGCCCTTTGGCACGAGCCACGAGTCGGCGTGAAACTCGGCAACGGTCCGCTGTACCTCATTGGTGATCGAACTGCTGACACCGTCGAGCACGAGCGTGATCCCGAACACGAGGCCGACGGCCACGAGCGCGATCATGAACCGGACCCACCTCATCTGAAGATCCCTGATCGAGATGAACCACATGCGGACCCCCCGGGCGCGACGCTCAGCTTGCGCGTCGGACACTACCGAATTCCGGATGACGGCGTCGGCAAGAACCGAGGACCCGAGCCCTCGGCGGACCTGCAGGCCCGACGGCACGCTCGAGCGTGCCAAGATGGCCTCGGTGCAGCGCGAAGACGTCCAAGCAGATGTCCGGCGCGAACTTGCACGGGGCGAGTATCTGTCTGCGTATGACATCGCCGTACGCGCGAAGAGCGAATTCCCCGATGACATCTGGTTGCATTACGCGGCTTTGTTGGCACTTGCCCGCTCGGGGGCCGTCGAGCGCGCGGCGGAGATGCTGGCCGACTCAGGGCTCCTCGACCTGACCACCCGAGAGGCTCCGGAGGACCTGGTCGAAGACCTGGGTGCACTCGGCGCGCGTGTGGCCAAGGACCGGGCGCTGCGGGCAGTTGGCCCCCGCCGGCGACAGCTCGCGCTCGAGGCTGCGGAAGGTTACGAAGCCGTTTTTCACCTTTTCGGGCACCACTATCCGTGCATCAACGCAGCCACCATGTATCTCGTCGCAGGCGACCCGGCGCGCGCCCGATCGTTGGCCACCGAGGCCATCGGCCTGACACGAGTCCAGAACACCCAAGCGGGGCGCGATTCGAGCGACGACTACTGGGGTGCGGCGAGTGCAGCCGAAGCATCGCTGATCCTCGGTGATCTCGATGGCGCACGCCTGGCCCTCGACCGAGCGGCCCGCTGTGAGCCCGTCGACCTTTCCGCGAGAGCGGGGACCCGGCGCCAGCTCCGTCTCATCTGCCACGCGACGGGAGTTGCAGACGACGTCCTCGACGTCCTCGGCCCCCCAGCAGTGATTCACTACTGCGGCCATCGCATCCTCCCCGAAGGCGACGGTGCGCGCTTTGCCGCCTCGGACGAGTCACGCGTCGCCGAGGAGGTCGGCCGGGCACTCGAGCGGGTTTCGGCGGGGTTCGGCTACGGGTCCCTCGCGTGTGGTGCCGACATCGTCGTCGCGGAGGCCCTGCTCGAGCGAGATGCCGAGCTACATGTCTTCCTCCCCTTCGCGCCCGACGACTTCGTATCACTGTCGGTTCGCTCCGGTGGCGAGCGCTGGATCGAGCGCTTTCACAAGTGCCTCGACGCGGCGACCTCGAGGACCCAGACCGCGACCGACCTCGTGGCCGACCCCGAGGTGCTGTTCGACTACTGCGCCCGCGTCGCGATGGGACAGGCCCTGATCCGAGCAGCGTTTCTCGACGGCCACGCCACCCAGCTGGCGATCTACGACGGTCAGAGCACCGAGTACCGTGCCGGTACGACGGTCGACGTCCACCGCTGGCAGGACAGCGGCCACCCGTCGATCGTCATCCGCCCTCGGTCCGAAGACGCCCGCCCGGCGCGCGATCGGACGGAGGTGGATGTCGGTCGGCCTCTCGGCACCGCGCCGGCACGCCGCATCGTGGCGATGCTGTTCGCGGACTTCAAGGGGTTCAGCAAGCTGGACGACTTCGGCCTGCTCGCCTTCGGCCGGGCCGTGTTGACCAAGGTGGCGTCGGTGCTCGATCGCTACGAGGCCAGCATCCTGCACCGAAACACGTGGGGTGACGGACTCCACGTCGTCTTCGCCGACGTGGTCTCTGCGGCACATTGCGCACTGGACCTCCAACGGGAGATCGGAGCCGTCGACCCCGATGATGCCGAGCTGCCCGGCCCACCCCTGCTCCGCATCGGCATGCACGTCGGCCCGGTCTTCGAACGAAGCGACCCCGTGCTCCGGCAGCCGGGCTTCGTCGGCACTCACATCACTCGAACGGCCCGGATCGAGCCGAGGACTCCCGAGGGCAGCGTCTACGTGACCAACCAGTTTGCGGCGCTCCTGGCACTCGAGAAGGAGACGTCGCTCAGTTGTGACTACGTGGGCCACATACCGGCGGCGAAGGACTACGGAACGCTCCCCATGTACGTGCTCCGCCGCAACGCCTCCGAGGGGTGAGGCGTGGGGGGTCTCTTCGGGCGGGGACCCCGGCCGGAGGTGGGGTCAGGTCATCTCGTGCAGCGCAGCGCCGTCTGACTGGTCACGGCCGAGCCTGTTGTTGTTGCTCGGTGGCCGTCAGCGGTGTGACGACGGCCCGTGCTCCGAGGCGCAGCAGGCCGTTCGGGTCCTGGCAGTCAGCGCACAGATTCCATGTCCGCAAGGTGAGGTCGGCGTCGACGGTCACGATGTCACCGGTCGCCAAGAACCCGATCGCACTGGGGTCGTAGGGGTCTCCCTGGGTCTGGAGCAGCTGGCCGTCCGCCGAGCTCCACGTCTGGACATCGCCGTTCGCAGAGGTGGTCACGATGTAGCGGCCGTCCGGCGTGTACGAGACATCGGTCGTACCCTCACGGTTCGCCACCAGTTGGAAGAGCCGAGCACCGCTTCGGGTGTCGAGCACGGTCGTGATGCCGTCCCATGAAGCAACGGCGATCCGCGTCCCCGACGGGTTGAATGCCATCGCGGATTCACGACCGCCGGTGTCGAGAGCCAGGACGGCCGCGTGGCTTGCGAGGTCGACCAACCAGAGATGACCGCAGAAATCCGAAACGGAGTAAACCGTTCCCGCGCTCGACGAAGCCGAACCGCTGATTCCGCACGTCGTGGTCGGCAGCCGGAAGGGCCGACTCGCCACGACCTTCCCGCTCGGGATGTCATAGGTACGCAACGTTGCGGTCCGGTTGACGATGTGTCCCTCGAGGCCGAGCTCGAGGCGCTTGCCGTTGTCGGTCAAGCCGATGTTGCTCTGGGTCACCAGGGCGACGGGACCGAGGGGAACGTCGGTGAAGCTCCGGAGCACGTGCATCGTCGGCATCGACCGGACCGTAACGTTCCACTGATCGCCCGTCACCAGCGTCGCGACCGCCGCAACCGGTCCGCTCGCGGCGACGAACGTGTTGGCGCCGGTCCCGATCACCCGACTGCTCGTCACCACGCCGCCGGGCGACGTCAGCGTCTCCCACGTACAGACGGGCACACAGCCGTTCCCGCTATTGGGCTCGAGCAGCACCGAGACTTGGTGGGGAGCCAACGACCCGAGCAACGGGTAGAAACCACCTCCGAATTGGATGGCTGCAAGCCCTGGTCCGGTCGCCTGGTAGGCGCGGGTGGAACCGTCGGCGCCGGAGAGCAGCACCCGCTGCGCCGCACCGTCGAAGGACAGGCTCACGATGGTGGACGTCTGGCCGAGGAACGACAGCAGCTGGCGGCGCAGCGGTACCGACCACAGGCTGCCCGAGCCGTCCGCGAGGCCGTAGGCGAGTCGCTGTCCGTCCGGCGAGAAGACCAGCTGCGCGACGCCGATGGGTCCCACCGAGGTCAGCGGCGCCACCTCGGTCCAGGTGGCGCTGTCCCAGAGTGTGATGGTGGTGGGCTCACCGCTCGGGACGAAATCTGCCAGTGCCACGGTGGTGCCCGTCGGGGCGGCGCCGACCGTGACGGTATCGCTCGGCCCCCCGGCCTGCACTGTCCGCTGAACGGCGCCACCCTCGACGTTCGCAACGACCACGGTCCCTTGGCTCGTGCCGACGTACAGCTCGGTACCGTCGGAGCTGAATGCCACGCTCGAAGCATTCAGGATCGGTACCACCGAGGTCTGCAGGGTGGCCATGCTCCACACCTGAACCCCGGAGCCGACGATCGCCGCCAGGTGGTTGCCGTCTGGGCTGAAGGCGAGATCGCTGGCGGTCGACCCAGCGGACACTGCAGCCGGCGGCAGCTTGCCCACCGTCGCGCCGTTGGCGGGATCGACCATCTCGAGTTGAGAACCGAGCGAAACCACCGCCACATCGCGGGATGGATCGACGGCGAGCAGGCAGTTGGGCGATCCGTTGAACTTCTCGTGCCACAGCACATGTGCCGTTGCCGCGCTGTAGCCGGTCAGCGACGTACCGGTGATTCGCAGGATCTCGGATCGATGGGGGTCATAGAGCGCGGCCGGATAGCAGCCCGCATAGGGGACGGACGGGAGCGCGAGGCGCACGTTCGAGTCATCGAGCGCCTCTCGCATCGCGTACATGGCGTCGGGCGTCGCGGACGTGTGTAGTGCGTTCATTGCGATCAACATGGACGATTCCGGGTCGCTGCTCAGGAGATTCTCGCTCTGGGCCGCCAGAGCCCGTGAGCTGGCGGTCGATTCGGCCGACACCGCCTGACTCCGAGCCACCAGCGCGAAGACGAGCAGTGCGATCGAGACCGCGGCGACCCCGACGCCACCGACGGCCAGCCGTCGCTGGCGCCGCAGATTGGCCTGTCTGCTCGCGAGTAGGTAGTTGCGTTGGAGCTCGGTCGGTGGCGGATCGGCATCGGCGGCGGCTCCGGCCAACCACGTCTCTGCGCCATCCAGTTCGTTGCCGCGCAGGAGAAAGCTGTGATCGCGGTGCTCGCGGTCCCATTCGATCGCCTTCACCAGCCAGCGGGTGTGCTCCGTTCGGTACTCGAGATCGGTGTCGACCGCGGCGATCACCCGTTCCACCGACCGGTCGAACTCGGCGTCGTCGACGAAAGGGATCCAGTTCCGTTCACGGATCGCCTCGGGAACGTCGGCGTCGGGCACGCTCTCACGGACGACCGGCACGATGCGCTTGCCGAGCGTCCGCGCGTACTCGGCCTCCTGTTCGCAGTAATTCGAGGACACCGCAGCAGGGGTGATGACGAAGAGGAAGGCCTCGCAGCTCTCGATCGCGCGTCGAATCGCCTCGGGGAAGACCTCGGCATCCGAAAGGGCCGCGGTATCGAGCCAGACGTCCCTGTCCTGCGCCCGCAGCGAGTCGCACAACCGGTTCACGAAGTCACCGTCGCTCCTCGAATACGACACGAAGATCTCCACCACAACGACCCCCTCTGCTCCCAAGTACCCGTTCTGGAACCCCACATGGCCAAAAGGCGCCGCTTATCATGCCATCGCATGATGGAGCCGGCCCGCGGCGACCTGCAGTAGAGCACATCAGAGGAAGTCACCGAGTGGTTAGATGCGGCCTGCGATGGTGCGCTCCCTCGAGCACCACCCGACCGCCAGCTCGCGATCGGCTGGTGCTCGCGCTAGCCCGTGCTGGATCGACCGCCGAGTCCGCCCGACATTCCGAAGCGTTCGGAGCCGCCGCGCTCGATACGGAGAATACGGCGGCCCCTCGCCGCGCGCATCGAGAAGGACCACGCGCGGGCGGTCAAAGGACCGAGCGGCGACGACTGACGGCACGAGCCGCGGCCAGCTCCAAGTTGCCGCAGCGCGGACCCGCGGCTACCAGTGCCGTGACCGCCAACGTTGATGGGGACGCATCCAGGATCTGACGAGCCGGGTCGAGCAGACTCGGCCGATGACCGAGGGTGTGCGTATCCGTGAGATGACGGTCGGTCGGTCGTGCGACGCGAGATGCCCAGATCGTGCCCTGGTCCGCGCAGGCCATAGACGTCCGCGCCATGCCAAGATCGCATTTACCTCCGAGGACCGGGTGCGTGAAGGTGATCCATGGACGAGCTCGGGTCGCTCCAACCTCCAGCCCCACCCCGGTAAGCGGTGGGCTCCGGTCGTGACCGGCGGAGGCGACCAGGCCGCCCCCGTCGTCGACGTCGGCCGGGTCACCTCCAAGCGCCACCATGGCATCCGCGACCTGACGGCTGGCTCTCTGTTGGTGATGGCATCCTGATCGAGGTTCATCGCGCGCGTTCGCTTCGATCCAGGGTCGTTCGTCACGGCTCGCCACCACGTCTGACGGCTGCCTTTGTTCACAGAGGCCCGTTGAATCCGTCATCTGGCTGGCTGATAATGCCGAGGGCCAGGGACGTCGACTTGCTCTTCCGGACCAGGGGTGTGGCAAATCAGGCCCACGAAGGTACCCAGCGGCGCTTCCCACGTTGCTTCTCGGAAGTTCCGGTCGCGATGGCTGCGCGCCTGCATGAGGGCCGAGGGCCCAGCGATAGAGTCCGCCGGGGCCGAGACCGTCGCCGATGAAGAGGCCGAGACCGTCGCCGATGAAGAGGCCGAGACCGTCGCCGATGAAGAGGCCGAGACCGTTGCCGATGAAGAGGAGGTAGTGGCCCGACTCATCGACTCGGAATCCTCCGCCAGGGCGGATCGCGGCGTCCAGCACGCGTTCGTCTCGAATCGGGGCCGTTTGACGAATGGTCATCACCACGTCCGACGTGCATGTTTGTTCGTCACGGTTCGTCCAAATTTGCATCCTTCGAACTGATGCTGCTGAGGTCGCTGGTTCGATTCCAGCTAGCCCCACGCGGGTGAACTTCCTGGTCGTCGGCAGTATCGATGTCATGACCGTCGGGGGTCGGCTCCCGGTCTGGCAGCCCGTAGCGGTCACGGAGGTTGGAGAACCCGAGGTCGCCACCGACGCGGCTCACGAATAGCCGGGCTCCGGCGTCGGCCACGGTGAGTCCCCGGCGCTCGACATGTGGCGTGAGCGCTCCGGGTTCAGCGATCGTACGGCGCCCCGCACGGACTGCTAGGCCAATCCCTGCCCATGGGATCCGACCGCTCGGTCTTCAGCGCTCGGGACCTCGCGGCGCACTGACTGGTTGAAAGCCGCGGCCTCGACACCGCGGTTAGGGGTGACACATACCAACGCGTATGGACAGCGGTTACGCCACCGGATTCCGATGACTCGGTAGAAGCCGCTTCGCCTCTCTCTGACCGTCAAGAAGCGAAGTGAGCTGGCTTAGGGCATCGGAGGCATCGTCTATCCGATTGTGGCGCTCCTCGGGGTCGAGTGTGAGGTTGTGCAGCTCAAAGAGCGGGTCGGCGGCGGGACCGGCAAAGGGATTCTTCGGGACGCCATGAGCCTCGTTCCACTCGTCGAGGCGCTCGTAGTAGTGGTTGAGCTTCCAAAGCTCCTCGCTGCCGCTCTCGCCGGTCGGCAACGTGGTGATGACCGATTCGATGCTCGTCGCCGAGGCCAGTGCATCAAATGGCTCCCCATTCAAGATGTTGACCTGGGTCGAACCCCTCGTCACGTTGTCCTCGGTCATGAAATAGATGGGAGCGGTCAGAGATGTCGGACGTTCGGTGCCTCGGATGAGGCCGCTCAAGTCTCGGCCAGGTAGTGGTTGGGCTTCGTCATGATGTTCAGCCACACCTGCCGCCGCCTTCTGTTGATCGATGCCGGCGAGGCCGAGGAGCGTCGGGACAAGGTCGATGTGGCTCGTTGGGATCGAGACTCCGTCGTCGTTGGGAGCAACATCCGGCCCAGAGACGACCAGCGGGACCCGGGTGGCCTCGTCAAAGGCATTGAACCACTTTTGGACCAGCCCCCCATGGGCTCCCAGGAGGTCTCCGTGATCAGATGTGAACACGACGATCGTCTCCTCGGCCATACCTGATTGTTCGAGGGCCGCGAGGATCCGGCCGATCGCTTGGTCGACCAGCTTGTGCAGGTAGTAGTACCGGCGCCGGTAAGAAAGATCGGTTGCGGTCTGGAAGATCATCTGTGGCCAGATGGCCTTAAACGCTTCCTGGCATGGCGGTCGCCCAGCGAACGAGTCAGATTGGGACGGTGCTTCAGGCACCTCGGGCACGCTGTCGTCGGGCGGTCCGAACTGGAGAAGTTGCTCCCATCCAAACCCGGAGAACGCAATGTCGTGCGGGTTTACGAAGGATGCGACCGTCAGCCACGGACCTTCGCGTCGCTCCCTCGCCATCTCGTCGAAGAGCTCGACGACTTGCTCTGCGAATACCCCGTCTCGGACGGTGCCGCAATCCGATTTGTCAGCGCCATGCGGCTCGCGGCCGATCCAACCGGAAAAGCCGAACGGGTCAAGTCGATCGGCCTTGCCGTAGGCCGCAACGATCTCCGGAATCACATTTCCCGCGTCGTCAGATGCCTTCAGACCCTCGTGCGTTCCTGGGATCACCAGGTCGGCGTGGGAAACATGCCACTTTCCTCGATAATGCGACTTGTAGCCTCCCGCCCGAAACCAGTCGCCGAGGGTCGGGACTGAGTTGGGGTCGAGCCACCCCATCGCGGGATCGCTGTTCTGTTTTGCTACCCCGTCGGTCGATGAGACGCCGTGGAGTGAGGGGTAGTGCCCGGTGAACAACGTCGCTCGACTCGGCGTGCAGGCCGTCGAGCCCGCGTAGTGCCGATGGAACTCGACTCCGCTCGCGCGGATCGATTCCCGTGCTGGGAGTTGATCCCGTCGAAATGAGCGGACGGTGTCCGATTCGTAGAGGGGCGGATACCGCTCCTCGTCCGTCATGATCAGAAGGATGTTGGGTTGATCCATGGGAACACCGTAGGCGTCCGTCTGGAACAACGGTCGCCGGACCTCGAACCCCCATCGGCCCATGGCGACGGTGGTTCCGGCCGTGCGCTCGGCGTGTTCGAGCATGCGGCAAGGGTTGTTCCGAGCAGGAGTGCAACGATGAGCATGCCGAGGCGTCGGGCCGAGCGGACCACGACCGGCGGAGTTTTCCACTCCCATCGGCTGTGGCCGCGGTTCTCTTTGCCGCCGAAGGGTTTCTGGAATCAGCGAACACCGCAAAGACCGGGTGCCGGAATCCTGCGACCAGCAATCGTTCGAACCGCAAGTGCCCTTCCCTTGGTCGGAAGGTATGATATCAAAACGATATCACTTTTGATATCCGCCTCGCGAAGGAGGAGGATCCTGATGACCGCACCGGACCAGCTGACGGCGCTACCCGTCGGCAGAGAGGGCACGCGGGTCGACATCGCCGAGAGGCCCGCCGGGGCGGTGAGCGGATGGCTGGCGGTGGTGCTGCTTCTGGCCTGCGTGGCCGGAATGGTGCTGGCGGCCCTCAACAACATCGGAGGCTGGAGCGCGGTGCCCTATGTGGCGTTCTTCTTCCTGCTCAGCTCGCTGGTCGTCGTGGCGCCCGGACGTACCACGGTGGTCCAGTTCTTCGGCTCGTACATGGGCACCGTGCGTCGGCCTGGATTGTGGTGGACCTGGCCGCTCATCCTCCGGCGCCCGGTGAGCGTGCGTGTCCGCAACTTCGAGACTGAACGCCTCAAGGTCAACGACGCGGACGGCAATCCGGTCGAGATCGCCGCCATCGTGGTGTGGCAGGTCAACGACACCGCGAAGGCCATCTTCGCCGTGGACGACTACCCGGACTTCGTGTCGGTCCAGTCGGAGTCAGCGCTCCGGCACGTCGCGACGGGCCACCCTTACGACGACACCCAGGGCGTCGGCACCTCTCTGCGCGGCTCGACCGACGTGATCGCCGCCCAGCTCGCGCAGGAGGTCGCAGACCGCGCGTCGGTCGCAGGTGTCGAGGTGGTCGAGGTACGGATCAGCCATTTGGCCTTCGCGCCGGAGATCGCCCAGGCGATGCTCCGTCGCCAGCAGGCCAACGCGGTGGTCGCCGCGCGATCGCGCATCGTCGAAGGGGCGGTCGGTATGGTCGAGATGGCGTTGAACCGGCTCACCGAGCACGGCGTCGTCGAACTCGACGAGGAACGAACCGCCGCAATGGTCAGCAACCTCATGGTGGTGCTGTGCGGGGATCAGCCCCCGTCACCGGTCGTCAATGCCGGGACGCTCTATTCGTGACGGATCCGTGACGAGAGACCGCAAACCGGTCCTGTTGCGTATCGATCCTACTGTCCACGATGCATTGGCACGCTGGGCATCCGACGAATTCCGCAGCCTCAACGCCCACATCGAGTTGCTCCTGCGACGGGCGCTCCTCGAAGCAGGCAGGATGCCAAAGCAAGCCGCTCCGATGCCGCGGCGGGGACGGCCGCCGTCGTCCTCGCACGCAAAAAGGCGAGGCAGGTGAACATCCTCGAAGCCTCGTCCGGAGCGGCTACCTCTCCAGTCCCTCCGTCAGTGCGATGATCGCCTGGCCGCGGGAGTGCACTCCGAGCCGTACGTAGATGTTCTCGAAGTGCTTCTCGACCGTCCGGGGGCTGAGCTGTAGGCGCTCGGCGATGGAGGCCGTGCCGTGGCCGTCGAGGGCGAGGGCGAGGATTTCGGACTGTCGCCGTGTGAAACCCAGCGCCCCGATGGCCCCGGTGGTCCGCACCGAGCGGATCGGCGTGAGATGCACGGCGTCGAGCCCGGGGTACGCGCCGGCGACGAGACGGACCCGGAACCTGCTCTCGACGACCGACACAGTCCGAGCCGGGCCACCGCCGAAACCTTCGGTGGCGTCGGAGTGTCATGCGCGGAGGTGGGCGGGGAGGGAGTGGCCGACCGTCGTGTCGAGGAGGTCTTCCGCGGCGGGCGTCAGCCACGCGATCCTCCCCATTCTGTCGACGAGGAGCGAGAGTTGCGTGGAGCCGTCGACGGCGGTCGCGATGGCACGGGCATGGGCAGCGTCGTGCAAGCGCCGCAAGGTCCCGGCGAAGATGGGCTGCAGGAGCTGCAGCAACACACGCTCGTCGTCGGTGAAGTCCGACGACGAGCGGGCGAGACTCAATCCGACCACCTCGTCCGGGTGACCGAGCTCGCTCCGCAATGGCGGCAGCTGGATCACCAAATTGATGCTCCATCCCGACCCGGCGATACACGTATTGGTAGAGGTCGGTCCGGTGCAGCTCCTCCCGTGTGATGTAGTCGGAGAGGCGCATCACGTTCATCTCGCCCATTCGGTCTCTGACGATGCAGGGGCTCTGGTCGGCGAACCGTCGCCAGCACCTCCGGACCGCCGTCGAAGACGACGTCCGTCGGATCGGCGATCACCCTGGCATTGCCGGACGGGACGTCGATCGCGTTGTAACCGGAGTGGTCACAGGAGATCAGGTTGCGCAGCAACTGCGCAGAGCGGATCGGGAACTCGGCGAGATCGTCGATGTCGGCCAACGCGCGGGCAATGTGCAATGCCCGTTCGATCCGCAGGCTGTCGAGAGTCGCCATTCCCCACCACCGTCGCTCAAAACGGCGGTTCCGCCCTCTACGGAAGACCCCGCGATTATGCCAGTGGCGCGGCCCGTCGGGACGAGTCGAGGCGTGCGATCAGCCCGGGCTCCTCGCCCAGATCAGCCAGTGGCCCTTCCCAGGGGACGAGCGAAGTCCGCCAACGCCTCGTAGCTCGCGAGAACAGCGCCGGTGCCGTCGGTGATCTCTACGCGGGCCGGCGGTTCGGCAGGGCGTGGCAGGAAGAAGAGAACGATCCCGTCGTCGACGGAGTCGTCCACCGTGTCGCCGTCGGCGAAGGTGAAGACGACCCGGCGACGCGCTCTCCGATCCGGTGCCGATCACCGTCCCACCAGCGGCGAAGTCCTGAGCCGAGAGGCTCGCCACGAGGTTGACCGACGGGCTCGGTCGTCTCGGGCCTGGTCCGGCCCCCCCGCCCATCGGCCAGATGACCCAGGATCCGCCCCCGCCGAGCCAGCTGCGAACGACGACGGTCATCGGCGAGCCGTCGGTCATGCTCTCGTAGGTCACGAGATGGAGCTGGCACCCCTCGAACGCTCGTGACTTCCGGAAGACGAGGGTTGACGGCTCGACGGCGAAGGCGGCCCTGAAGAAGGGCTCTCGCGCCGGCGGACGGATGGCCTGACCGATGGCGTCCCGAGCGTCGATGGCGTCCCGAGCGTCGTCCATAGCAGCAGACCCCTTTCGGGGTTAGCGAGCTGGGGTGGAGATCGGATCAACCCACGATCAACCCGTGAGCCGATGTCGCGAGAGCAGAGATCACTGACACTGGCTCCATGACCATCACCGACTATCTCCTCAACATCGGCCTTCTCGCTCTCGTGGTGTTCCAGATCCGGGGCCACAGGATCACCGCGATGCGCCTGTTGGTTCCCGTCGTCGCGACCGTCTGGGCGGCCACCCAGTTCCTCCACGCGGTGCCCACGGCCGGCGACGACCTCGTTCTCGAGGTGGGCCTGGCTGTCACCGGCTGTGCGCTGGGAATCCTCGCCGGCCTCGCGACCGAGATCCGCCGCGTCGGCTCCACCGCGATCGCCCGGGCCGGTGCGATCGCTGCGGTGCTCTGGGTGGTCGGGATCGGATCACGGATGGGCTTCTACCTCTGGGTGTCGAACGGCGGCCAATCGGCGGTCGAGCGGTTCAGCATCGTGCACCACCTCACGTCGGCGCAGGCCTGGGCCACGGCCTTCGTGCTGATGGCCCTGGCCGAAGTTCTGAGCAGGTCCGGCGTGCTGTTCGTCAAGACGGTCCGTTCCGGGGCGGTCATCCCACGCGGCGGGTTGCTGCGAGGTCCGGCCGCGCTGTGACCGGCCGGGCCGACGGCGCCCGGCCGCCAGGTGGGATCATCTCCGAGGTGCAACCGGCAGCCATTCGCTCGGCCATGGAACCGCGGACCGATCTCGTCCTGACCGTGGTTCGCATCGGCGGCCTCGGGGCGCTGCTGTGGGCGATCGCAAGGCAGATGCAGCCCGATCTCGTGGGTTGGCACTGGATGGCCCCGGCCTTCGCAGCGCTCGCGGCGCTCGGCTGGCTGGGATGGGTGGCAGCACCCCGCCTCGGCGCACCTGCTCCGGTCCGATGGGGTCTGCTCGCTCTCGTCGCGGCGTCTGGGGGTTGCCTGACACCGTTCGCCCCGGCAGCGATCGCAATGGTGGCGATCGCTGCGCTGAGCGCCGGGATGCGTTTCGACGTCGCGCCGGCGACGGGGGTCGCAGCTGTCGGGTTCGTGGCGCTCGTGCTTTCGGTGTGGGTCGTCGGCCCCTCCTCACCGGGCAACCTCGTCACCGAGGGCGGGTTGGCCTCGGCCGCCGGACTGGTGGCCGGCGCCAGCCGGCGCCAGTACGTCATACGTGCGCAACAGGCCGAGGAACTGTTGGCGGAGCGGGTCCGGGCGGACCTCGAGCAGGACCGAGCGGTGGCACTTGCCGAGCGCAACCGGATCGGCCGCGAGATCCACGACGTGCTCGCCCACTCCCTCGGCGCGTTGTCCGTGCAGCTCGATGCTGCCGATGCCGTGCTCGAGCACGACGCAGGTCCCGCGTGGGCGAGGGAGCTCGTCCAAGAGGCGCGGCGGCTGGCAGTCGAGGGGCTCGAGGAGACCCGACAGGCGGTCCGTGCCCTCCGCGACGAGCCCATCGCGCTCGAGCGAGCGCCTCGTCGAGCTCGCCGATCGTGAGGGTGCAGTCGTGCACGTCGCGGGAACGTCGCGCCGGCTCGACCCTGCAGCCGGCCTCGCGCTCTTTCGCGTCGCCCAGGAGGCGCTGACCAACGCTCGCAAGCACGCGCCGGGCGCCCTCGTCTCGATCGATCTCTGCTTCGACAGGGGCACCACGGTCCTCGAGGTGGTCAATGGCCTCCCGCCCGATGGAGGCGGGGGCTCGGGTTGGCTGGGTGCGACCGGAGGGGGCTTCGGCCTCCAAGGGATGCGCGAACGGATCGAATTGCTCGGCGGAGATCTGCGGGCGGGCCCGTCGGAGACCGGGTGGAGCGTCCGTGCGGCGGTGCCAGCGTGAAGATCGTGGTCGTCGACGACCAGACCGCCGTGCGGGAAGGGCTTGTCACCCTGCTCGGCACGATGGAGGACACCGAGGTCGTCGGTTCTGCATCGGACGGCGAAGAAGCGCTGTCCGTGGTGGCCGACGTGCGGCCCGATGTGGTGTTGATGGACCTGCGGATGCCGAGGATGGACGGGGTCGAGGCGACGCGCCGGATCCGCAGTGAGTTCCCGACAACCCATGTCGTGGTGCTGACGACGTTCTCCGACGACGAGTCGGTGATGGGCGCCCTCCAGGCGGGTGCGCTCGGCTACCTCACCAAAGACGCCGGTCGGGAGCAGATCGGCCGGGCACTGCTGGCTGCGGCCGGCGGCCAGGCGGTGCTCGATCCTTCTGTGCACGCGCGACTGGTCGAGGCGGCGACGGTTCCTCGAACTTCAGCCGATGCGCCGCCGCCGGATGGTCTCACGCCGCGGGAGGTAGAGGTCCTCGGGCTCATCGCGGCCGGGCGGTCGAACGCCGAGATCGCGGCTGATCTCTACGTCAGCGAAGCGACCGTCAAGACCCACGTGAACCACATCTTCGCGAAGACGGGCAGCCGCGACCGTTCGCAGGCCGTCGCCTACGCGCACCAGCAGGGGATCGTCGGATGAGCACACCGACTTGGCGCGTCGCCACGGTGCGTACGAGGTCGGGCACGGTGACCGGCTCGGATCTCCGGCAAGGCCCCTACCGCTACGCACTGGCTCGCCGCTGGGGCAGGGCGCCGCTGATGGTCTTCGTGATGTTGAACCCGTCGACCGCGAGCGCCGAGGCCGACGATCCCACCATCCGACGGTGCTGCGGATTGGCTCGCCGTGAACGCTTCGGCGGGATTGTCGTCGTCAACCTCTATGCGCTGTGCACGCCAGACCCGAAGGGACTCCTCCGGCATCCCGATCCCGAGGGTCCGTACAACCGATTGTGCTGGGACGAAGTGCTGGCGAGTGACGTCGGTGTCGTGCTCGCGGCCTGGGGCGCCTTCAGGCACCGACGGCTTGTCGATTCGCGGGCGCTTGCCCACCGGTCGCCAGGAGGCTGGTGCTGCGTCGGCACGAACGCGGACGGTTCGCCACGCCATCCCCTGTATGTCCGCCGCGACGCCGCGCTGATCCCGTGGCGACACGCCCGGTGGGAGCTGACGCGGGCTGCTCGGCCACCTCGGCAGCAGATCTGCGGCCCCGGGACCTCCGCCCGTCGATAGCTCGGACATCCCGAGACCTCCGCCCGTCGATAGCTCGGACATCCCGAGACCTCCGCCCGTCGATAGCTCGGTCCCGAGACCTCTGCCCGCCGGTAAGCAATTCGGCCGCATGACATCTACATACATCGGGTGATGTCATGACTCGCGACGCTGTCAACGGAGGTGAGAGGTGTGAGCGGCAAATCCCCAGGTCACCGCGAGCCGAACACAATAACTAACTGAGTCAGTAACATACGGAGGTGCCCCGGATCGCGCCCCCGGACCGCATCGTCGACGTCGCACGGGCGGCCTGCACGGTCTTCAGCCGAAAGGGCTACCGCCGCACCCACATGACCGACGTCGCACGTGAGCTGCACCTCAGCCACGCCCTCTTGTACAGGTACGTCGAGAGCAAACAAGCGCTCTTCTCCCTCGCGCTCGAGTACGCCGTCGAGCCAGGCCGGGTCGCAGAGCTGCCGCTTCCAATCCGCACGCCGCCGCCCGGCACCCGCTTCGCACGCATCAAGCGGTGGGTCGAGGGCAACACCACCTTTCCCGAGCTTGATGCGGCGCTCTCGAGGGAGGTGGTGGCGGAACCGCGAGCGGAGTTCATTCGAGTGGTGGGAGAGCTCTACGACCTCGTCGAGCGTCATCGTGTGCTGCTCGCCCTCGTCGAGAGCTCGGCAGCCGACCTTCCCGATCTCCGAGAGGTCTACTTCGGCGAGGCGCGTCAGGGACAGATCGAGAAGCTGTACCTCTACCTGCAACAGCGCCGGGACGGGGGTCTCTTCCGGTCGGTACCGGACCTAGCGGTGTCCACGCGTTTCGTGGTGGAGACGGTTGCGTGGTTCGCGTGGCACCGGAGAGGCGATCCGACCGGTCAGAGCATCGCCGACGGGATCGCCCGCGAGACGACGCTCGATTTGCTCGCCAACGCCTTCGTTGTTGACGAAGGTGCATCCGGTCCCGAAGTCCTTTGGACCGAGTCACGCGTGGAGCCGGACCGGGACAGCCCGTGACCCCCACCGGGGACGGCGCACAGCCACCCGTGCTCCATCGCGGCGACGAGCTCGACGGCTCACCGGAGCTCCCGTGCTTCGAACCCTGGGTCCTCGCGTGCGCGGCGCTGTTGTTCGCCCTCCTGATGGCCGTGTCGAGGCGATACGGATTCCACCGCGACGAGCTCTACTTCCTCGACTGTGCCCGACATCTCTCGCTCGGCTACGTGGACCAGCCGATCTTCACGCCGCTGCTGGCCAGGCTGACGCTCTCGCTGTTCGGCGTCAGCCTGGTCGCGTTGCGCTTCTGGTCCGCTCTGGCCGGTGCGGCGACAGTGGTGGCCGCGGGGCTCTTGGCTCGGGAGTTCGGTGGTGCGCGGCTCGCGCAACTGCTCGCCGCGGCCGGCACCGCGACGATGCCGGTCCTGCTCGGTGCCGACCACCTCTTCGGTCCGACCGCCTTCGACCTCCTCTTCTGGTCGATCCTCGGTCTGCTCGTCGTCCGCATCGGGCGAACCGGCCGGGTGCAGCTTTGGATTCCGGCCGGAGTGGTGCTCGGTGTGGGCCTCAGCAACAAGTTGAGCATCGGACTCTTCGCCATCGCCCTCGGTCTGGGGTCGCTCGTCAGCGGTGGCTGGCCGTCGATGCGGAACCGGTACTTCGCGATCGGAGCCGGCATCGCGGTGGCTGGTGCGGCGCCCGATGTCTGGTGGCAGGCGACCAACGGGTGGCCGGTGATCGCGATGAACCAGAGCCTCGCCCGCTCGAACGGCGGACTTGCGCACGTCGACACGTGGGTGGTCGGGCAACTGTTCGTCGTCGCGCTGGTGCTCTCGTGGGTGTGGATCCTCGGGATCCGAGCGATGTGGCGCTCGGGCCGTCCACTTTGGCGCGCGCTGGTTGTCGCCGACGCTCTCTTGTTCGTGGCCTTCGGGGTGAGCGCCGGGGCGAAGATCTATTACCTCGACGCGGCCTACGTCGTTCTGCTGGCAGCCGGCGCGACCGCGATCGAACCGTGGCTCGGGGAGCGGCGCAGCCGCACGGGATGGCTCGCCACCGTCGTGGTGGTCAGCACGGCCGCCGTCTTGCCGGTGGTGCTTCCTGTTCTGCCTGCCAACCGCGTCGGCCGGATCGCCGGCGCCAACCCGACCCTCGGCGAGACGGTCGGGTGGCCCGACCTGGTCCACACCATCTCGGGCGTGTGGAAGGGGCTCCCGACCCGGCAGCAGGCCCAGGCGGTGGTGTTCGCCGCCGACTACGGGGAGGCGGGCGCCGTCAACGAGCTCGGCTCCTCCAGCGCCCTGCCGACCGCGGTCAGCGGGCACAACAGCGAATGGTTCTGGGGCCCCGGGAATCCCCATGCCACGACCGTCGTCGCCGTCGCACCGGGGCCGATGGACGTTACCGGGTACGCCGCCTTCCTCGAACGGTTCTTCAAAGACGTCCGGGTGGTAGCGGCCTTGACGAACGACGCTGGTGTGCACAACCAGGAATGGGGAGGGCACGTCTACCTCTGCACCGGGCCGCGGCGCCCCTGGGGCAGCATCTGGCTGCAGCTGCGTCACGAGAGCTGAGCGCCGGGCCGGGGGCGGACTGCCGCTGGGCCGAGCGCAGGCGCCGGATGGCATGCTCTGAGCAGTGCTTCGGCTCCGCAGAATGGACGAGCGCGATCTGGTGCTCGTCGAAGGGTGGTTGCAGGCGGCCCACGTCGCGCGCTGGTATCTCCAGTCCACGACGGTCGACGAAGAGCTCGACGACGTGCGTGCTTCCTTGGCTCTCGAAAGCCCGACGCATCTCCTGGTGGTCGAAGAGGACGAGCGACCGATCGGCTGGTGCCAGTGGTACCGCTGCGACGACTACCCCGAGCACGCTCTCGGAGTGGGTGCAGCATCGGGCGACGTCGGCATCGATTACGCGATCGGGGAGGCTGACGCGGTGGGGCGGGGATGCGGCACGGCGATGATCGCGTCGCTCGTCGAGCTGCTCCGGCAGGACCTCCCCGGCGGAGGCCTGATCGCAGACCCCGACGCCGACAACTGGGCGTCGAGGCGGGTCCTCGAGAAGAACGTGTTCGTCCTGGTCGCGGAGCGCAGCGTTCCTTCCGAGGCAACCGATGGGCCGATGGCGATCTACCGGCTCCCCCCGCCCGCCCGGCTCCGCCCCCCTGCAGCGAAGCCCGAAGGGCGCGACGCCTGACCGGAGGCCAGGGGCACCGGTCGTGCCAGGCTCCAGCTGAAGGTGCGCGGGATCTGGTCGAGGGAGATCGGCGTCGCAAGGTCGGCGACGGTCGGCCCGACCCGGTCGGCGATCTGCTGGAGCAGCGTCTCGTCGAAGCCGTAGACGCCCACCGCGTTGAGTCCCAGCATCCGGCGCACGTCAACCTCCGGCAGTCCCCCGAACACCTGCCGGAGCACGAGGCGGTGCACCGGCGCCGCGCCTTCGAGGTGCGGGTAGTCGGCACCCCACATCAGACGATCGACGCCGATCTCCGCGCGCTGCTCCGCCTCGGAGCGATGCATGAGCGAACCACCGAGGAACACATGGCGGTCGACGTACTCGGCGGGACGCGCGTCGAGGAAAGAGCGTACCGGCGCACCTCCGTGGGTGTCGAAGAACGACTCCATGTCGCGCACCAGTGAGGGCAGCCACTGCACACCGTTCTCGGTGACCACGACCTTGAGGCGGGGGTGGCGGTCGAACACGCCGCCGAAGATCAGGAACCAGAGAGGTCTACGGGTGAACACGAAGACCTCGTAGAGACCAAGGTAGCCGCCGTGCTTGGCGTCGTAGAGCTGCTTGGAGTCCGTGGCGGTGCCCGACGCGCCGGTGTGGAGATTGACCGGCATCCCGTTGTCCTCGCAGGCGCTCCAGAGCGGGTCGTAGTACTCGTCCGCGTAGCCCGGAAGTCCCGACCGGATCGACATCGCCGGCAGCATGATCCCGCCGAACAGGCCCTGCTCGCGGGCCCACGCCACTTCCTCGACGGCGCGGTCCATGTCGTGGAGGTCGATCGGGATGCAACCGGCACGGCGGCCGGGCGCGGCTGCGCAGAACTCGACCAACCAGCGGTTGTACGCGTGAAGCGCCGGCCACACCGGCTCGAGGCCCTTCGACGTCTGTCCCCCGAGATACATGGCGGGCGAGAGCCCGCCCGCGAGCACGGGCCCCGGAAACACCACTTCCGCGTGGATTCCCTGTTCCTCGAGGACGGCGAGCCGGCGTCCACCGGCATCGGAGGCGAAGACCCAGTCGGCCCCGTAGTTCGAGAGCCATTCGCGGGCCGCCTCGGTGTCGACGCCCATACCTGCGAGCCGCCGGATGGCGACGGCGCGCACCGGGTCCGGATCGTCGGATTCACCCGGATCGATGCCGCCGAACATCGGGATGGCGACGGAAGAGAGATCGCCGAAGGCAGCGACCGCTTCGCGGCGGTCGGGGTCGACGTAGGAGAGGTACTGATCGAGGTCGTCTGGTGCCGCGTGGGCGTCCGCCGAGACCACCACGTACGGATTCCCAGTCTCGAGGTCCCCCGCGTTGGACGCCCTGCCCGGAGCCGTCATGCCACCGTCCCCCTGGTATCGGCGCACCGTGTCGGTCGCCACCGACCGCACCTTATCGCTACCGGTGGCCTGCACCGCCCGAGCCGCCCGACGCTCACCACTGCATGCCGAAGCATTCACGATGTGTCCGGGTCGAGACCGGAAGCCGGCGTGGTGGTCCGAGTGCCCGCGCGGGCCACCCGATCGGCACCACCGCGATGGGGTGGACGGTTTCAGGCAGACCGAGAAGGGTCGCGAGTTCGGAAGGGCGGTGGGTCGCGAGCGTCGTCATCGCCGAACCGAGGCCGAGCGCGGTGGCGGCAAGCAGCAGATTCTGGGTTGCGGGGAAGATCGACGACGCCAGTGTGGACTCGTGGGCGATGGCCGCATCGCCACAGACGACGACGATCACCGGTGCCGTCGCCATCCCGCTCTCCGCCCCACGGTCGACGTCCGCGAAGAGCCCGGGAGCGAGGCGGCTCTCGGAATGCGCACGCCCGGCTTCCCGCCAGACGCGGCGAGTGAGCCCGGCAACCTGCGCGCGGGTTTCGGCCTGCCGGACGACGACGAAGACCCAGGGCTGGAGGTTCTCGGCACTCGGGGCGTGGGTGGCCGCGAGGAGGCACCGCTCGACCAGTGCGTCGCTGACTTCGTCGGGTGCGAAGTCGCGAGTAGCGCGCTGGTTCAACACGACGTCGAAGAACGGCCGACCACCTGCCGCGTGCGGAGGGCCGTCACCCACGCTGTGACCTTGCCTGCATGGTCCCTCCCGTCGTCTCCGCTGCCGCAGCGAAGCTAGCGCCCCGGGCCGGTGTCGACGCCCGACCGGTGACGGCGGCGGACAGGCGCGACGGGGACGGCACTTCTGGCGAACGGTCACTAGAGTCGCCCTGACCGGGTCCTACCCGCCCTCGCGCTGTCGGCATTCGACGTCGGCGACTCGGCACAACGTCGGAGGAGCCGGGGGACATCGGTCGGAGGGACGCGCATGGTCATCGATCTCTGGGTCAACTCGATCTCCGGCAAGGCTGCGGCCAAGTTCTTCGCCCAGCCCGGATTCGGTGACGTCGAGGGCTTCTTCGGCAGTGACGTCAGAGGCGGCACCTCTCGCCTCGATCTGATCGGCGAGATGGACCGCCTCGGCGTCGACAGGGCAGTGCTCACGAACACGCTCACTACGGTCGACGACGCGACCCTCGAGTTCGTGTCGGCACACCGTGATCGGCTCTGGCTCGCCGGGTCGTCCGACGACCCCGGCCGACCGAGCCGGCAGAGCAGCGCGGTCCGCGAACGGGTGGCAGCAGGTACCCTCGATCTGGTCCGCGTGGCACCGCTCGTCCACCAGTACCCGCTCAACCACGCCCTCTACTACCCGCTCTACGCGACGTGCGAGGAGCTCCGGGTTCCGGTCTCGATCAACATCGGCATCCCGGGACCGCAGGTGCGATCGGGTTGTCAGGATCCGGTCCTGCTCGAGGACGTCCTCATCGATTTCCCCGACCTCGTGGTGATCGGAGCACACATGGGCCACCCCTACGAGGAGCTGCTCATCGAGTACCTCCTGAAGTGGCCGAACCTGTATCTGTCGAACTCCGCCTACCTCGCGAAGTACATGCATCCTGCGCTGGTCCGCTTCATGGGGTCGCGCCGCGGGAAGGGCCGGGTCTTGTACGCGTCCGACCACCCCTTCCTTCCGATGGAGCGGGCCCTCGCTGCCGCCCGAGCCCTGCCGTTGCCGGGGGACGCCCTCACCGAGTTCCTCGGCGGCGCGGCGGCGCGCCTGTTCGCAGGACCCGAGGCCGGGGAGCGGGCCGCCGTCTGAGCGAGCACCAGGGTCACCGAAGAGGGGGTCGGAAGCCCGCGGGAACCGAGAAGGGGAGGAGAGGAGGACCGTGCAGGATCACCGCTTCGATTTCGTGGTCGACGGGACGCCCGAGGAGGTGTGGGACGTCTACTGGCGGCAGATGCGCCGCGACGTCCGCACCGACAAGGTCACGATCGACATCTACCACCGGGGGGACGAGCATGGGAACGGCCTGGTGCGCCACTGCGTGTTCGCAGTGCCGCGGTATCTGCTGTCCGGCGGGAAGGGACAGTCGTGGGAGTGGATCACCGAGGCCGAGCGCCCCGTGTCGTGGCGCTATGACGCGATCGGCAAGCCACTCTGGTCGAAGGCGTCGGGATGGACACGCCTCGAAGACGCCGGTGGAGGGAGGACCAGGGTCTCCTTCCGCGAGACCTATCACGCGTTCAACCCGCTGATGCGAGCCCTCTTCGAACGACGCGTCCACAGGTTCATCTCGAAGGACAACGACAAGTTGATCGAGGCGGCGATGGTGGCGATGCTGCGCCACCTCGATGAGAGGAGCGGGAAGATCGTGCGCGACGAACGGCAGGCGAAGAACGAGCAAGGCACCGCCAGCTGAGCCCGGGCGGGTCGATCGGGGCCTGAACGATCGGACCGAACGATCAGGGCCCGAAGCGGTCCCAGTCCCAGCGGACGATCGACTCGAAGGGAGCCGCGAGCACGACACGGGACGGCGCACCGGCCCAGCCTCCTTCGACGAGGGGCCCGAGTTGCTCCGCGACAGCCGCCGGGTCCCCGTCGAGGTAGCAGACGGTCATCCGGAACGAGCCGTCGCTGAACATCGGCCGGCGGATGGCCGGCGTGGTCGCGTAGGTCCACGCCCCCGCCACGCCGGGAACCGACACCAGGCCGGGCAGGATCTCGGCATGCTGGCGCCGGAGGTGCGCGCCGCCCGGCTCCGCAGCGGGTTCCTCGACGATCAGATAGATCCCCCGATGGGGTCGGAACGGCACCACCTCGGCCGAGATCAACGCGCGGGGCGCAGCGTGCGTTTCGAGGAGACGCAGCGCACCCCGGTACTGCGAGGGCAGGGCCTCCGGGAATCGCCCGAGCTCTGCGAGCCGGCGCCCCAGGGTGAAGAACTCGTCGATCGTCTCGTCGAGCGGCTTCCCCATCAGATAGCAGACGACGTGGTCGACTGCCGACCAGTCCCCGACGTCGGCCGCGCGGACCGAACGGCAGGCTGCGGTCGACACCCAGCGCTGTCCGAGGACGAGGCCCGGCAACTGGTACTGCTCGGGCATGTGGTCCATTGCGTGCCACTCGAGATACGGCCGGTCGTCGCCCGTGGGGGAGCACCGGCTCAACGAGAAGAATCCGACTTCCACCCGGTTCATCGCTCCACGGACTCGAACACCGCGCGTTCGACCGGCGCGCGTTCGAGGCTCACGCGGTGAGCCCGCTGGATCACGACCGCCCCGTCGACGTGGCGACGACCCCGGCCATCGCGGCGAGCTGTTCGAGGTAGTGGTCGAGGGAGCGGTGGACGAAGCTCAGCTGGACGCCACTCGCTCCGAGCTCGAGCACGCGTTCGACGAAGCGCCGGGCTCCGGCGGGATCCGTGACGGGATCGGCCGGCCTCCCGGTGCGCAGCACGATTTCGAGTGGACGGTCGCGGGCGGCCCACGCGTCGCCCGCTCGCGCCTCGGCGAGCAGGGTGCGGAGTTCGTCCGCCCCGATCCCGAAGGGGACCCATCCGTCTCCGAGCTCGACGGCTCGGCGGAGTGAGCGCGCGCTCCGGCCGCCGATCCACAGGGGCACCGCCGGCTGTAACGCGCAGGGGTCGAGCACCACGTCCGAGAATTCGAAGTAGCGGCCCCGATAGGAGGGACGCGGGTCGGAGAGCGAGGCGCGGAGGGCCGCGACCGCGTCGTCGGCCCGCGGGCCACGGTCGGTGAAAGAGGCGCCGAGGAGGTCGAACTCCTCGCGGAGGGAACCCACCCCGAGTCCGAGGATGAGCCGGCCTCCCGAGACGCGATCGAGCGTCCCGTAGCGCTTCGCGATCTCGAGGGGATGGTGGTAGCCGAGCACCAGCACGTTGGTCGCGAGACGGATCGTCGAGGTCTGCGCCGCGAGGTAGCCGAAGGTCGCGAGGGGATCGAAGTAGCGACCGCCGCGGACCGGCGCGACATCCGAGGGGACGACCACGTGCTCGCTGCAGGTCAGGTGGTCGTAACCGAGTTCGTCGGCGGCGCGGGCGAGGGTCGCGACGTCGTCGATGGAGGCATCGACCTCCCAATCCGCGTGGCCGTCGGGCAAGAGGGTCACGACCGGCGTGGTGAGGCCCATCCGCAGCGCGGGTCCGTTCGCGGCATGCGGTCCGGCGGACCTTTCGACCGCGCGTTCGCTGTCACCCCGAGGTGCCACCGTCTCTCCTCCGGGCGGTTGGCTCGCCGGGCGATGGTAGCACCGGCCCCCTGCGTTCCGGCTGGTGCACGCTCGGGCGAAGTGGTCTGATGCAGGCTGCAGGTATGCGTTTCCGGTCGACGTACCGCTACCGTGAGGCCGTGGGCCGGAAGCAGATGGTCGCGTTCGCCGCGGCTGGCGCGATCGGCGTGGCGTTGGTGCTGGGCGGATGCGGCGGTGCATCGTCGGTCCCCGCCTCCCACCCGGCCACGACGTCGGCCTCCGCGACGCCAGTGGAGTGGCTGACGGCGCACATCGCCCAATGGAACGCGAGGCTCAACAGCGACCAGAATGCGGTCGACACCGCCGCCTCCGCGACCAAGGGTGTAGCGGCGAACACCTTCTACGGACGTCTCGGTTCGGCTTGCACGAAGATGCTCGACGACGCGGCGAAGGCGAAAGAGGTTCCCCGCGCGCCGACGGCCGCGCTCGAGTCCGCGTGGCGGGCAATGGTGTCGGCGACCGCGTCCTACGCGTCGCGGTGCATGGATCTTGTCCGTTCGCGGTCGCCGGGGGACCTCTCTGCCTGGCAGAACACCCTGAAGACCATGAACGCGGCGAGCGCCACCTGGAACAGCGTGGTGAATGCGGCGCGCACTGCGGCGACCGGACCGACCGGCTGAGTCGCCCGGCAAGACCGAACCGGACCGGTTGAGTCGTCCGGCACGACCGGGCCGGACCTCAGGTGAGGCCGGGCACTATCAGGTGAGGCCGGGCACCATCAGGTGAGGCCGGGCCATCAGGTGAGGCTGGGCACCATCGCCTCGACGAGGCTCGGCCCGGGAGCGGCGAGCGCGCGGGCCAGCTCCTCGTGGAACGACTCGGCGGTCTCCGCGCGGGCCGCGTGGAGGCCGAGCCCCGAGGCGAGGGCGACGAAGTCGATCGAGGGCCGGCCGAGGTCGAGCATGTCCTTGGCGCGGGGACCGGGGGCGTCCGCACCCACCCGATCGAGCTCCATGTTGAGGACCGCGTAGGAGCCGTTGTTGAGGAGGACTGTGGTGACGTCGAGGCCTTCGCGGGCCATCGTCCACCACGACTGGAGCGTATAGAGCGCGCTGCCGTCCGCCTCGAGGGCGACGACCCGGCGATCGCGGCGCGGCCACCGCGGCACCGACCGCCACCGGCAGCCCTTGGCCGATCGCGCCCCCGGTGAGACACAGCCAGTCGTGGGGAGGTGCGCCGGCCGTCGCTCCTGCGGCGAAGAGCCCCGAGGTGTTGCCCTCGTCGGAGACGATGGCACCCTCCGGCAGCAGCGAGCCGAGGATCTCGCAGGTCGTCCGCGCGGTCAGCCGTCCGGTTGGCATTTCGGGCGCCCCACCCGGCTGTCGCGGCGCGGCGCCGGCCCGCACGTCGGCCAGTGCGGCCAGTGCATTGACAGCAGCAGCGGCGTCGGAGCCCGGCTCGACCACCCGGTGCACCGTGCACCCGTCGGGGACGAGGTCGCTCGGCTTGCCGGGATAGGCGAAGAACGAGACCGGGGACGCGGCGTCGAGGAGCACCAGATGGCGCACCCCCTCGAGCTGCATGGTCGTGAATTCGGCCAGGTAGGCCAGCCGCTCGACCGGTGGTCGGCCGGCGCCTCGCTCGAGCCGGGCGGGGAAGGTCTCGGCGAAAAGCTTCGCCCCGGTCGCAGCCGCAAGGTCGGCTGCGGTGTCGAGCTCCTGACCTGAGCAGCAGCGCCCACCGATCAGCAGCGCCGCAGGCTCTCCCGAGCGGAGCGCAGCAGCCGCAGTAGCGAGCACTTCTTCGTCCGGCGGCGTTCCGTGCGGAACGGGCTCGTCGCCACGTCCCGCCTCCAGCACGGTGCCGCCCTCGGACCACGAGACGTCGGCGGGGAGGATGAGGGTGGCGACGGAACCGGGAGGACCGATCGCGGCGGACAGCGCACCGAGTGCATGCTTGCTGAGATCGGCGGTCGACTCGCTGGTGAGGACCAGCGAGGAGACGTTGCGCGCCACGGTCTCGATATCCGACTGGAGCTGCGCGTCGTAGGGCCGGTGGCTGATGGCGTGGTCGCCGACGATGTTGACGACCGGGCTCCGTGCACGGCGGGCGTTGTGCAAATTGGCCAGCCCGTTGCCCAGGCCCGGTCCCAGGTGGAGGAGCGTCGCCGCCGGACGTCCCGCGATGCGGGCATACCCGTCCGCCGCCCCGGTCGCCACTCCCTCGAAGAGCCCGAGCACGCTGTGCATCGCCGTCACGTCGTCGAGCGCTGCGACGAAGTGCATCTCGGAGGTGCCGGGGTTCATGAAGCAGGTGTCGACGCCGTGGCCGACGAGCGTTCGGATCAGCCCTTGGGCGCCGTTCATCCGATTCAGTCCTCCACTGTGGGGGTGGATGCTGGCTCCGCACGGGAGGCAGTCTCTGCGCGGTGGCAGCCGGCTCGGCCACCGGGTCGAGGATGGTGCCGGGGTTGAGGATGCCCGCGGGGTCGAAGGCGGCTTTGATCCGGCGCATGAGCGAGAGCTTCACCGGGTCCTCGAGCTCGAGGAAGTACGTGCGCTTGGCGGTACCGATGCCGTGCTCGCCCGAGACCGCGCCGCCCATCGAACAGCCGGTGGCGATGATCCGGTGCAGGAGCCGGTGCCGGACCTCTGCGTCGGACTGCCACACCGACAGGTGCACGTTGCCGTCCGCGGCGTGCCCGCAGCCGACGACCAGCGAGGCGCTTTCGGCGGCGGCGGCGCCGACCTGGTCGAGGAAGGTCGGGGAGGCGATGCCCGCGGTACCACGACGTCGACGATCTCGTCGGCGCCGGTGGCCTTCGCCGACCAGAAGGCGCGCTCGCGGGCGCGGATCATCTCGGTGCCGGCATGGGTCGGCAGGACGTACACCTCGAGCGCGCCGAGACCGTCGATGAGCTCGGCGAGCGCCTGGGCGTCCTCCTCCAGGCGGTCCTCGCGGTGGTTCTCGGCGACGACGACGAGGTAGGCCTCCGTCTTGGCCGCCACCTCCTCGGGGATCCCGAGCGTCGATCGAGGCTACCGCGGTGATGGAGGCCATGGTGAGCTGGTCGATGTACTCGACCATCAGCGGGCGCGAGACCGCTCGCGACGATCGGCGGAACCGACGGCGGTGATCTCCGCGAGGCTCGCGAAGGGGGCGAAGAGGGTGACCTGGTGCTCGGGGCGCGGGTGCAGTCGGAGGATGACACGGGTCACCACCGCGAGCGTGCCCTCCGAGCCGATCACCAGTTGGGTGAGGTCGTAGCCGCTGGTCGACTTCACGAACTTGCCACCGGTCCGGATCACCTCGCCCGTCCCGAGCACCGCCTCGATGCCGAGGACATGGTGACGGGTCACGCCGTACTTGACGGCCCGCATCCCGCCCGCGTTGGTCGCGACGTTGCCGCCGAGGCTCGCCGACTGCTCACCCGGGTAGACCGGGTAGACGAGGCCGTGCGGCAGCGAGGGCGGCATCGAGCTCGGCGAGGGTCACGCCGGGTTCGACCACCGCGACGTGGTTGTCGACGTCGATCTCGAGGATGTGGTCCATCCGCTCGAAGGACACGACGATGCCATCCTCGACCGGGATGCACGCTCCCGACAGGCCGGTTCCCGAGCCTCGCGGGGTGAGCGGCACCCGGTGCGCGGCCACCGCGGCCACGACGGCCGCGACCTCCGCGGTGGTGGCCGGCCGCACCACCGCTCGCGGTCGGCCGGGCGCTCGCGCCGAGTGACTCGTCGTGGGTGTCCTCCTCGCGGACGGTGGCGTCGAGATCGACGTGCGCCGCACCGACGATCGCGGCGAGCTCCTCCTCGATCGAGCCGGAGCGGCGACCGGAAAGTGTCGACGTCGCACCGGCTTCCTGCCGTGCACGCGCCATGGGTCATCCTCCTGCTCGACGTCCGCAGGGACACGCTACCAACGTCCGCGCGCCGCGGCAACCTGGCGCACCGACCGCCGAGGCCGGTCGTGCACCGGCAGACCGGGCAGGAACCCGAGGCCGGGTCAGGAACCGGAGGCCGGAGCGAAGGTGTAGGTGAAGGGAACGTTGTTCGGGGCGTCGAGGAACACCGTCTTCCCCTTCACCTTGATGCCGATCAGCACCGACGAGGACCCGACCTCGACGGTCATGGTCCCGTTGGCCGACTCCGACAGCTGCTTTCCTGGCGGCTGCACACCACTGACGAGCGGGATCGCCGACGAGGAGCTGGTGATCTGGACCCAGCACGGTCCCGAGGTCGCGACGTTGACGACGAAGTGCGGCGTGTCGACGGTGTAGGCCGCACCGCTCGGCCCGGCGATCCCGGGGACGACGACCGAGGTCGAGTGGTGGCCGGCCGGTGCCGTGACACCGGTCGGGGAGGTGGGTGCGGCCGGCGTGCCCGGCGATGCGGTCGGGTGCGAACCCGGCTGGACGACCCGCAGGAGGTGCGAGCTCACCAACCACTGCGGATACCACTGTCGGATTCCGAGGCCGGCGAGCACGGCGACCGCCAGCACGAGGACCGCCCAGGTCAGGATCTTCAGTGTGGTCGGCGCCCGGAGCTGGCGGCGCGCCCGTGCCACCGAGCGACGGCTCTGCCGGAGCTCGCGCTGCGGCACCACCGGGAAGGTGCCAGTCGGTGGCCCCGAGGCCACCTCGAATTCGGAGGCACCCGAGCCGCGGGCAGCCGATGTCGAGCGGCCCCGCACTTTGGGGACCTGTCCGGTCTGGGTGAAGGCACGCAGGTGGTCGGGGCCGGCCGTGACCGCGGCGACCACGCTCGGCACGGCGGCGCCGGCTGCCCGCGAGCCGTAGGGCGAGGACGACCACGCGTCGATCATGCGGAGCGCCAGGGCGTCGCCGTCGAGGCCGAGAAAAGTGGCGTAGCGCCGCAGGGTGGAGATCGCCAGTGCCTGGTCGGGCAGGCTGGCCAGGTCGCCGTTCTCGAGGGCCTCGATCTGGGTGATCGGGCGGTTGAGGCGGTCGTGGACGGCGAGGAGGTCGAGCTCACGCTCCTCCCGTGCGCTGCGGAGCAGCCGACCGATCTCCATGATGGAGGTGATCGCCTGGTCCTGCTGATCGTCGCGCCGGCGAGTGGTTCCGCCGCGTGGCCGGATCACCTGGTCTCTCCTGTCTTGGGGTTGTGGAAAGCGTACCTGCTGGTCTTTTGATGTCGGCACACGCCGGGCCGAATCATGAGGAGGCGACCGGGTGGTCGCCGGGCCAGGAAGGCCGGCCCGCAGCCGGGAATGTTGCGACACACAACTAATGTTGGAACACACGAGTCGTGCCCGTGGCGGCCGCGGAGGCGCGTGGCCCGGTGCCACCGCCGGTGCGCCGGAAGACAGGCCCCGAGGGCGCCGACAGCAGTGGCCAGGGAGAAAAGGTCGAGGCCGACGTGGCAGGGTGTCCGTCGGCGTGGAGGAGGTGGGCGATGCCCGCAGTGAGAGTCGACAACATCAGTGCACTACCCAAGATCCGGGAGGTCGACTGTCGCGAGCAGCGTCGCGAGGCCGGTCCGTTCGGTGACCAGCGCACCCTCCGCCCTGGAAGGCGAGGGCTTTCCGGTGCGGCGAGCGTTCGCCGGCGTGCCGCAGGGGTTGCTCGACCCGTTCGTGCACATGGACCAGATGGGGGAGGTGGAGTACGCGCCCGGCGAACCGAAGGGCACGCCGTGGCACCCGCACCGCGGGTTCGAGACGGTGACCTACATGATCGACGGGACCTTCCGGCACCGCGACTCGATCGGCGGCGGCGGGCTGATCACCAACGGCGACACCCAGTGGATGACCGCCGGAAACGGCATCCTCCACATCGAGGCGCCACCGGAGGAACTGGTCGCGTCGGGAGGGCTGTTCCACGGGGTTCAGCTTTGGGTCAACCTGCCGGCGGCGGACAAGATGATCCCTCCCCGCTACCAGGACATCGGCGCCCGCAACGTCGGGCTGCTCGCCTCGCCGGACGGCGGCACCCTGATCCGCCTCATCGCCGGCGACCTCGACGAGCATCGCGGGCCGGGTGCGACCCACTCGCCGATGGCGATGGCCCATCTGACGCTGGCACCGGGTGCACGGGTGACGCTCCCGTGGTCCCGCGAGTTCAACGCGCTGGCCTACGTACTCGGTGGCGCGGGGACCGTCGGCGAGGACGGCCAGCCGATCGGCACCGGCCAGCTCGCCGTTTTCGGTGCCGGTGACTCGCTGACCATCTCTGCGGCCGCACGACAGGATTCGCGGACACCCGAGCTCGACGTGCTCGTGCTCGGGGGCAGGCCGATCGGTGAGCCCGTCTACGCCTACGGCCCCTTCGTCATGAACACGCGGGCCGAGGTCGCACAGGCCTTCGAGGACTATCAGGCCGGACGGCTCGGCACGATCCCCGCCGAGCACCTCGGCTCCTGAGGCGGCCGGCCCCGCTCAACCTGGGAGTGGTGCTGCGTGGGCAGCGTCCGCGTGTGTGGTGCCCGCGAGGTCCGCGTCCTCAGGGCCGTCGTCCTCAGGGCCGTCGTCCTCAGGAACGTCCTCCTCGCGGACGTCGTCCGCCGGGCCGGCGTCGGTGAGCCGCCAGTCCTCGGGCCGCAGCCGGAGGGTGTCGAGCCAGTACCGGACCGACCAGGTCGGCCAGTTGTTGGTCACCCGGCCGTGCGGCGTCCTTGTACCAGCTGCGGCAATTGGCGACCCACGAGGTCTTCCCAGCAGGTCCTGTGCACGGCGATCCTCGCGGCGCTCGGCGCCGGGCTCGATGCTCATCAGCGGCGCCGTCCCGCTCCGTCCCGCTCGGATCTGTGCGGCGACGCCTGGAGCACCAGGTTGAGCTGGCGCTCGACCATGAAGAGGATCGAGTTGTGCCCGAGGTTGGTGTTCGGGCCGTAGAGCAGGTAGCAGTTCGGGAATCCGGGTACCGCGGTTCCGAGGTAGGCGTGCGCGCCCTCGGCCCACTCGTCCGCGAGGCGGCGCCCGTCCTGGCCTCGGACGTCGAGGTGGGCGAGGAACCCGGTCGTCTCGAAGCCGGTCCCGAAGACGAGCACGTCGGCCGGGTGCCGGGTCCCGTCGTCGGTGACCACCGCATCCGCCTCGATCTTCGTCGACCGGTACGTCGACGATGCGGACGTCGGGTCTGGCGAGCGCCGGGTACCAGTCGCTCGAGATCAGGATCCGCTTGCAGCCGATCGGGTAGTCGGGGACGACGGTCCTCTCCGGCAGTCGCTCGGAGACGACGGTCTTCCGAATCGCCTTCGCCACCAGACCGCTCAATGTGCGCGACGCAAAGCTGTCCCGGCGGAACAAGAGCCACCGCGCCTCGAGGCCCCAGTAGATCGACCAGCGGTAGGCCAGTTCGAGCGTGCCGCACCCGCTCGAGCAGGCGACGCTCGGTTGCGCCGTAGGCGCGGTCCTTCTTCGGCACGACGTAGTTCGGGGCTGCGTTCGAAGATGGCGAGGTGCTTGCAGGCCTCGGCGACCGAGCGGGACGAACTGGATCGCGCTCGCACCGCTGCCGATCACCGCGACCCGCTTGCCGGCGAGGTCGCACCCGTGGTCCCATCGGGCCGAATGCCACGATGGCCCGGCGAACGTCGCGAGGCCGTCGAGTGTCGGGGATGTGCGGGACGGTTCAGCTGGCCGCAGGCGAACACGACCGTGTCGGCCCGTAGCACTTCGGCGGCACCCCCCTGGGGCACGAGCTCGAGTTCCCAGTCACCCCGGTCGTCGTCGAAGCGGGCGCGGTCGACCGTGGTGTCGAGCCGGAGATGGGTACCGAGACCGAAACGCTCCACACAGTCCTCGGCGTAGGAGAGGATCTCCGGTTGCTCGGCGTAGCGCCGTGTCCAGTCGGTCTTCGGGGCGAAGGAGAACGAATACAGGTGCGAGGGCACGTCGCATCCGCATCCCGGATAGGTGTTGTCGTGCCAGGTGCCGCCCACCCCGTCGGACTTCTCGACGATGGCGAAGGTCGCGGACGCCCGAGCGGAGGAGCTGGATTCCCATCGCGAGTCCCGAGAGCCCGGCGCCGACGATGACGACCGAGGGCGTGGGTCGCCCCTCGGCTGCCGCGGTCCGTACCGAGCGGTCGAGCGACCGCCGTCCGATGTCGAGTCTCATGACCCCTCCGAGGTCACTGCACGCCCTCCGACGTGACGGTGGGCTCCGGCGTGGTCGCACCCCCGAAGGCGACGGTCGCCGCACCGGAGTGTTCGACCTAGCGTCGCGCACCGAGCACGCGGGATCGAGTCGGTCCGCCGGCCGGCGCCCTGTCTGCCCAGCCGCGATCAGTCGACCCGGAAGGCGGCCATCGACAACGAGCCCCCGACGTATCCGTCCACCAGCAGCGTGCCCGTGGCGCCGGAGGCCGCTGCGATGCCGGCGATCGCGGCGAGGGGGAGGAAGTGGTCGGGCGTCGGCGCCGCCAGCGGATAGTCGGCGTGCGACACGAGCGAACCGACCGCCTCGGGGTCCTCGGCCATCGAGCGCGGCGCAGCGCTCGTTGAACCGGACGGCCCATCCGGTCGCGGCCTCGCCCGCGGTCCAGTCGAGGAGCGCCAGGTTGTGGACGACGTTGCCGCTCCCGACCAACAGGATGCCCCGCTCGCGAAGGGGCGCGAGCCGGACGCCGAGATCGAAATGCTCTGTGAACCCCTCGAGCGCGTTGACCGACAGCTGGACGACCGGGACGTCCGCGTCCGGCAACACGTGGACGAGGACCGACCAGGTCCCGTGATCGAGACCCCAACCGTCGCGGTCGAGCCCGACCCAACGCGGCCGCGCCGCTTCGACGATCTCCTCCGCGACCGCGGGTGACCCGGGAGCGGGGTACTCGACGTCGAAGAGCTCCTGCGGGAATCCGTAGAAGTCGTGGATGGTGCGCGGGTCCTCCATTGCCGTCACAAGCGTCGATCCCACGTACCAGTGCGCCGAGACCACTACGACCGCCCGTGGGGTCGGGAGCGAGGCACCGAAGGCCCGCCACGCGTCCGTGTACCGGTTGTGGGCGAGCGCGTTGCGCGGGTCACCGTGACCGAGGAAGGCGGCAGGCATCACCGGCCTGGCGCCGGGCGAACCGACCGGTGCAGCTTCGGAGCTCACCACTCGCATCTCCTTTCGTGGCCGACCCGCCGACCGGACCAGGGTTGCCCTGTTCGCCGGCCCGCGTCCAGGCGAGGGCGCCTGGCGGGCGGCGGCCCTCGGGTTCGTAGAATCCGGGAGGGCCGACGACGGCCCGAGACGGTACGACGGGAGGCGAGCGATGGCCGAGGCGGTGGCAGCGGCACCCGCCGGGAAGCGGCACCCGCCCCCGTCACGTTGTCGCACCGCCGGGTCCTCGTGGTCATCGGGGCGCTGCTGCTCGGCATGTTCCTCGCCGCGCTCGACCAGACGGTGGTGGCGACCGCCCTGCCGACCATCGTCGGCGATCTCCACGGAGCCTCGCACCTGACCTGGGTGGTCACCGCCTACCTGTTGGCCTCGACCGTCTCGACACCCCTGTGGGGGAAGCTCGGGGACCAATACGGCCGCAAGTTCTTCTTCCAGGCGTCGATCGTCCTGTTCCTCTTCGGCTCGGCGCTCTCGGGCCTCAGCCACTCGATGCTCCAGCTCATCGCCTTCCGCGCGCTGCAGGGGCTCGGCGGCGGCGGCCTGATGGTCGGTGCCCAGACCATCGTCGGCGACGTCGTCTCTCCACGTGACCGCGGTCGCTACATGGGGCTCTTCATGGCGATGTTCGGGGTCACGACCGTGCTCGGCCCGGTGATCGGCGGAGTCTTCGTCGACTATCTCAGCTGGCGATGGATCTTCTACATCAACGTCCCCATCGGGATCGTCGCGCTCGCGGTCACCGCGGTCGCCCTGCCCGGGTCGCTCAGCCGCGTCCATCGGGTGATCGACTACCTCGGCTCCGCGTTGCTCGCGCTCGGCGGCGACCTGTCTGGTGCTCTTCACCAGCCTCGGTGGCGTCGACTATCCGTGGGGTTCGCCGTTCATCGTCGGCCTGGCCGTCGGCGGCGTGGTGCTGTCGATCGCCTTCCTCTATGCCGAGCGGCGGGCGGCAGAGCCGGTCATCCCGCTCACTCTCTTCGCCAACGCGGTCTTCGGCGCGGCGAGCGCGATCGGCTTCGTGGTCGGGTTCGCGATGTTCGGCGCGATGACCTTCCTCCCCCTGTTCCTCCAGGACGTGAAGGGTGTCTCGCCGATCCAGTCGGGCGTGCGGCTCTTCCCGATGATGGGCGGACTGCTCGTCGCGTCGATCGGTTCGGGACAGCTGGTCAGCCACTGGGGCCGCTACAAGGTCTTTCCGGTGGTGGGCACCGCGTGCATGACGGTGGGCCTGTACCTGATGTCGACGATGGGCGTCGCAACCGGTGCGTGGGTGATGGCGGGCGACATGGCGGTGTTCGGGTTCGGGCTGGGGCTCGTGATGCAGGTGCTGGTCGTCGCGGTGCAGAACGCGGTCCCCTACGAGGAGCTCGGCACCGCGACCTCCGGGACGACCTTCTTCCGGATGATCGGCGGCTCGTTCGGCACGGCCGTGTTCGGGGCGGTCTATGCGAACCTCGTCGTGCGGAACGTCCTCTCCGCACTGCACCTGTCGAGCCCCCCACGGGGGTTCAGTCTCAACTCGGAGAACCCCGAGGCCATCCGCACCCTTCCGCCCGCCGTGCACGCGGCGGTCATCGACGGCGTGGCGCACACCATCCAGACCATGTTCCTCATCGGGGTCCCCATCGGGCTCGTCGCGTTCGCGCTGAGCTGGACGCTTCCGGAGATCGAGCTGCGCCGCTCGATCCGGATCAGCGAGCCGGCGGAGAACCTGGGCGTCCCCGAGCCGCGGACGTCGCTCGGCGAGGTGCAGCGCATCCTCGAACGGGCGGCCCGCCGCGAGAACCGGCGCGAGCTCTACGAGACCCTGGCCGGACGCGCCGGGCTCGAACTCGAACCTCGCGAGTGCTGGACCCTCTACCGGCTGGCCGAGACCGGCGAGTGCACGCTCGAGGGCCTCAGCGCACGCCTCGGGGTCGGCCCCGAACGGGTCGAGCCGGGACTCTCCGCGCTCGAGCGGTCCGGCATGATCCTCGAGGTCGATGCGGGCGCCGACGGCTGCCGGTTGGCCCTCACCGACGCCGGTCGCGACGCCATCCACCGGCTGACCGAAGCCCGCCGCGACTCGATGACCGAGCTTCTCGAGGGCTGGGACCCCGAAACCCATCCCGAGGTGGTCGATCTCATCCACCGGCTCGCGACCGCCCTCCTCGCCGACGACGACCGGCTGCTCGCGGACGCCGGCGCGGGCGCACGGTGAACCGGTCGCGAGAGCGGCCGGCACCGGGACCGGTCACGCGCACCGCCGCGAGCGAACCTCAGGTGGTCGCTCCGCTTGCGGGCGCGGCAGGCGGCGACCGCCCGTGCCGGGTCGAGGCCGCGTCGAGTGCGCGGTAGTGCTGACGCCAGATGAGCCGGTAGACCCGGGTCCAGCGGGGGATCGACCGGAGTCCCGGTATGAACGGGAGGAAGACCAGCCCGAGGGTGAGGATCATCATGATCGCCCATACCTGCAGATCGGCGTTGGACGAGGTCTTCATCGGCGGGACCTGGTACCAGAGGGTGTAGAGCCACAACCAGGCCTGACCGGGGTAGTTGCCGGTCTCGTTCATCATCCCCCACTGGTCGCCCGACAGGTGCTGGTTCTGGGCGAGAGTGGCCAGGTAGCTGCCGTCAGCGACGAAGAGGAGCGGCTTCGTGTAGTCGGTGCCGTAGAACTGGCGGCTCGACAGGAGCGCGCCGTCGAGTGCGCCCGACCGGGCCATCGAGGTGAGCCCGGCGACGATCGGGGCGACCGGCCCGTACTCGCCGGACGGGATGTGCAGCGAGCCGTTCTCGTAGGCGGCACTCGAGCTGCCGATCGCCGTCTCGTAGGCCGCGGTCCACTTCTGCTGCTGGTCCGGAGTGGCCGAGGCGTACTCGTTGATCGCCGCCTCGAGGTCCGGACGGTCCGGAAGGGTGCGCAGTGGAGCGAGCACGTAGTCGTTGGCGGTGTCGATCGGGTGGGTCACACCGAGCCAGCTCTCGGGGGAGATCGGACCGATCGACTGCGACGCGCCCGCCGTGTTGTTGTAGGGCGGCCCGTAGGTCGCCGTGCCGCTCGTGCCGTCGAGCTCGGTGATGGCGGTCTGCGCGAAGTCGATCGGGCTCGCGGTCGACCACGACTTGACCGTCACCGGCTTGTCGTCGGGCGAGGAGAAGACGACGGCCAGGCCGACGACGAGCACCACGATCACCACGAAGGCGACGAGGAACTCCTTCACGATGTCGTAGGGGAGGTAGGCGCCGCGCCACTCGGCGACGTCCCTGTCCGGCTTGAAACGCCGGGCTCTGTGCCGGCCCCCGGCCGTGCTGGTCGCCGCGCTCACGAACCCACCTCCGGCGACTCGGCCGCCGGCCCGGAGGCGGCGACTGCGTCGGGCTGGGGATCACCCGGCCGGGCGAATGGCGGGACCACGCCTCGCAGGCGCACCAAGAGGACGTGGATGCCGACGAGGATCACGACCACCAGAGGGAGGAGGACGATGTGCCACATCAGCATCTGGCCGAAGTTGGTCACGTTGAAGATGGCTCCGGCGCCGGTCGAGTTGATGCCGTCCTTGGCCTGCGTGCTGATCCACTGCGAATCGAAGTTCTGCTGGGACAGGTAGCCGGTGAAGGCGGCCCCCACCGAGACGACGAAGGACACCACACCGGTGATCCAGGTGGCCCGCCGCTTGCCGCGCCAGGCCGCCATGAAGAACTTGCCCCACAGGTGGATGACCATGCAGAAGAAGAAGACCTCGACGCTCCAGAGGTGGATCGAGTTGGTGAAGAGCCCGACCGACGACTGGTGCCACCACGAGGGCCCCATGATGGCGAGCACGAAGCCGGACAGGATCACGACGGTGAGCGCAGAGACGGTGAGGACGCCGAAGACGTAGATCCAGGACGGCCACGTACGCCGGCTGGCGGTCGGGCATCAGGCGCTGCGGGGGCAGCGCATCGACCGCGACGTGGCGGAGCTTGGCCGTGAGCTGGCCGGCGTCCTCGGGTCGCTCTTCCGCGACGCTGGCGGTGGGGTCGGTGTCGATGCTCATCGCTCGTCGCCCCCGTGCCGCTTGAAGGGGATGAGGATGGCCGCGACGAACACGATCACCATCAACCCGATGACGACGAGGTTGGCCACGGAGATCTGGATGAATCCCCAGTCGACGTAGTGCCCGGGCCGGTTCAGGTCGACGATGCCGGCGACCAGCAGGCCGATGACGGCCGAGAGTGTGTGCATGGTGGTGACCTCCTGGTGAGGAGACTACGGAGCCGCCTCCGGGTGGAACAGGGCCGAAGGTCCCTGCTGGCGCCGACCGGAGGTCCCTGCCGGGCGGGTCCGGCGGAGGGTCGGTCACCACGGGACGGCCGTCGACCGTCGAGGGCGTCGCCACTCGCCCGGATACCGCGACGTCCTTGCTCACGGTAGCGACGTCGGGTTCGCCGGAGTGGGATGGGGCAGGGATCGGAGCCCCGGGGCTGCTCAGCCGGCGAGGGGGTCGTCCACCCTCGGTGCCTCGTCGCGGAGCCGCTGCTCGGCCTCGCCTCCTCCTCCGGCCGCGTCGAGCCCGAGGAGCGCGGCACCGAGCACCGGCGCCGCATCGAGCCGTACGAAGCGCGCTGGAGGGGGCCACGTTGCGCACGCCGACCCCGATCCGGTCGCGCGAGCAGGTCGTGCTCGTCCCCGAAAAGTCCGCCACCGAGCACCACTTCGACCGGGTCCCGCGCCGCGCCGAGACGGCGGATCACCGCGTTGACCATCGCGACGACCTCACCGGCCAGGAAGTCGACCGCGCCCGAGGCCTCCTCGTCGCCCGAGACCGCCACCTCCACGCAGACCCGTGCGAGCTCGAAGAGCCGCCCGTATTCGATCGCACCGGTGTACACACCCGTCAGCACCGCCTCCGGGTCGGGTAGCCCGAAGTGCGCGGGCACCGCCGCCGCCAGCGCCGTCGGCCGGCCACGCCCGTCTCGCGCGCGCAGGGCGAGACCCAGCGCCCGCACGCCGAGCCACGATCCGCCGGACGCGAAGTCACCGGACAGCTCGGCGAGAGAGGGGAAGCGTACGACGGTGCCGTCCGCCCCGAGGCCGACGCAGTTGAGGCCCGACCCGCAGACCACCCCGACCCCCCACCCCTCGGTCACCCCGGCACGCAGGACGGCCATCGTGTCGTTGTGAAGATGGTCCACCGAGGTCCAGTTCCGCGCGGCGATGGCGCCGGAGAGCTGTTCGACGTCCACGGGCAGGTCGACGCCTGCGAGGCAGTACACACCGGCGGTCGCGGCCGGCCGCACCGCGGGATCGAGTCCGGCGGCGCCGAGCGCCGCGTCGATGGTCGAGCCGAGTGCGTCCATGGCGCCGTCCAGACCGGAGAACTGGTGGTTGCAACCCTCGCCGCGGGCCGCCCCGAGCAGGGTGCCGTCGGTCCCGACCAACCAGACGTCGGTCTTCGAGGCCCCACCGTCGACCGCGAGCACCGCCGGGAGCGCGGCGGCGGCGGCGGAGGTGGTCACCGGCTCTCCGCGATCGCGGCTCGGACGCACGCCATCGCAGGATGTTACGTTCGGCACGATGGTGCGGACCGCCCTCCCGACGCTGTCGGCCAGCCCTGCGCGCGTCCGCACGGTCGGGTAGGCGTGGGCACCAAGGTCGCCGTGGTGGGCGGCGGGAGCACCTACACCCCCGAGCTGGTCGACTCGTTCTGCGCCCACGAGGACCGGCTGGTCGTCGACGAGCTCGTGCTGCTCGACCCCGACTCGGAGCGCCTCGACGCGGTCGGCGGTCTGGCCGGCCGCATCCTCCGGCGACACGGGTGGGGTGGAACGCTCGTCACCACCTCGGACCGTCGCCGCGCGATCGACGGCGCCGACTTCGTGGTCGTGCAGCTGCGCGTCGGCGGGCCAGGCGGCGCGCCACACCGACGAGACACGTCCCGATCGGCTACGGCTGCCTCGGGCCAGGAGACGACCGGCCCAGGTGGTCTGGCCAAGGCATTGCGGACAGTTCCGACCGTGCTCGAGATCGGCGGAGGAGACGGCGACCCACGCGGCGCCGGGCGCGTGGTTGGTGGACTTCACCAACCCGGTCGGCATCGTGACCCAGGCGCTTCTCGACGAGGGACACCGCGCGGTCGGGCTCTGCAACGTGGCGATCTTCGTGCAGCGACGGATCGGCCACTATCTCGGCGTCGAGCCCGACGACGTCGAGCTCGAGCACGTCGGCCTGAACCACCTGACCTGGGCACGGTCCGCGACCGTCGACGGTGTCGACCGGCTCCCCGAGCTCCTCGAGCGCTTCGCCCCCGAGCTCGAGCTCGAGAGCGGCGTGCCGGCCGGCCTGCTCGGGCTGCTCGGCGCGCTGCCCTCCTACTACCTGCACTACTACTACTGCCTCGACGAGAACCTGCGCGAGCAGGCGGTTCCGGGATGGCGCTCTCGGGCCGAGGTGGTCGCCGAGCTCGAGTCCGAGCTGCTCGCCGAGTACCGCGACGCTGCCCTCGACACGAAGCCCGAGAAGCTGTCCTGGCGCGGCGGTGCCTTCTACTCGGAGGCAGCAGTGCGGCTCGTCGCGTCGCTGCACGCGGGTACCGGCGATGTCCAGGTGGTCGACGTCCGCAACCAGGGGGCCCTGCCGGGGATCGCCGACGACGCGGTCGTCGAGATGCCCTGCACCGTCGACAAGGACGGCGCCCACCCGCTGCCGCAGCGCGCCCTTCCGCCTGAGATGGCGGGCCTCGTCTCACACTGCAAGGCCTACGAGCGCCTCGCGGTGGAAGCCGCCGGTTCGGGCAGCCGCGAGACGATGATCCGGGCCCTCGTGGCCAACCCGCTCGTCGGGCAGTACCCGCTCGCGCGAGCGGCTCGCCGAAGCGCTGCTCGCGGCGAACCGCCGCTTCCTCCCGCGGTTCTTCCCCGACGGCTGAGCCTGCTCGTCGAGGGCCGGGGTTCCTCGCCGAGGGCCGGGGTTCCTCGCCGAGGGCCGGGGTTCCTCGCCGAGGGCCGGTTCGCTCCTCCTCGAGGGGCTCCGACGTCCGGAGCCGCCTCGTCCGGGCGGATCCGCGAGGGGAAGGACGAAGGGCCCTACCCCGGGACGCACGACGGCGCGACAACCGCGAGATGGGGAACGGACCGATCGACGCCGACGGATCACCGGACGGGAACGGGAGGTTGCGCACCGCCGCATCCGCCCCGGTCGGGAGCACGGGGCACGAGACATCGAAATCGGGTTCGCCCGCCGCCGTGCCAGGGGCTGTGTGGCGTGCGCCGGTGAGCCCGTTCGAGCCCATCGCCCGCCGCGTGCGCCACGAGCACCGTCAGGACCAATCCACACGGGACGAAGCGAGCGTCGAGCGGTGGATCGAGCCCGTGCGTGCCTACACGCGCTATTTCTCCCCCGAGATCCGCGGGATCGAGCACGTGCCGGAAGTCGGGGCCGCGCTCGTGGTCGGCAACCACAACTGCCTCTTCTACATGCCCGACACATGGATCACCTCGCTGGCCATCGTCGAGCGGCGCGGGATCGAGCGTCCCGCGTACTCGATGGCCCACGACTTCCTCTTCGCTGTTCCCTACATCGGGTCGTTCCTACGCAGCATCGGCGCGGTCCCTGCCGGCACCGGGCGTGCCGAGGAGCTGCTCCGCGACGGCGGGCTCGTGCTCGACTATCCCGGCGGCGACCGTGAGGCGTGCCGCCCCTGGCGCGACCGGAACGTCATCGACTTCGGCGGACGGACGGGCTTCGCCCGTCTCGCCCTCCGCACGGGCGTCCCCGTCGTACCGGTGGTCGCCCACGGGAGCCACGACGCGGTGGTGGTGCTCTCGCGTGGGGAGCGGATCGCGCGGGCTGCTCGGCCTCGGCGCGCTGCGCCTCGACGTCTTCCCGATCATGGCCGGCCCCCTGGGACCGGTGACCGTCCTCACCCCACCGATTCCGATGCCCTCCTCGATCACCGTCGAATTCCTCCCGCCCGTCGACTGGGCGCACCTCGGGACGGATGCCGCCGACGACCCGGCCATCGTCGAGCGATGCGCCGCCGAGGTGGTCGGGGCCATGCAGGTCGCGCTCAACCGGCTGAGGGTCGAACGTCCCCACCCGGTCGCACGCGGGGTGCGGAACCTGGTGAGCCGTGCCTGGTCCCGCTGACCTGGCCGGGCCGGCTCCCCTCGGGCCGGCTCCCCTCGGGCCGGCTCCCACAGGGCCGCCTTCCCTCGAGCCGACTCCCGCCGGGCCGCCTTCCCTCGAGCCGACTCCCGCCGGGCCGGCTCCCGTCGAGCCACCCCGGGTGCACCGGCACCGACGGTGGCCGTGGGTGCTCGGCGGGCTCGGCCTGGTCCTGCTGGCCATCGTCGGGACGCTCGCCTATCTGTGGAGCAACGACGGTCCGCAGCAGCTCTCTGCGTCCACGGCGGTCCAGCGGTTCCGGGCCGAGAACCACGGAGCCGCGTCGGCCGGTCCCGGTCCCACGCAGGGCATCTACCTCTATCGGGGCTCGGGCACGGAGTCGCTGTCGGTCCCTCCCAAGTCGCAGGGGGAAGGGCCCGAGATCCCCGGTACCGTCACCAACCGACCGGGCGGTTGCTTCGACTTCCGTCTCGACTTTTCGGACGCCCACTGGCAGTCCTGGCGCTATTGCATCGGGAGCGACGGGCTGACCACCACCTCGAAGTCGGGGTACTACCGGTGGGACTTCGTCGTCTTCAGCGCTTCGGACACCTCGACCTACACCTGTGACCCCGCGATCCTCACCGTCCCCGCGGCAATGACCGTCGGTGGGTCGCACCCGGTCACCTGCACCGGATCCAACGACTCGCTCTCGACAGGGCCCGTCCACATGAAGGGGACTTCGACGGTCGTGGCCACGAAGACCCTGCGAGTCGCCGGCACCGACATCCCGGCGGTGCGGATCCGCGAAGCGGTCGCGTTCACCGGCGGCCAAACCGGGAGCAACGACGCGGACACCTGGTTCTCGACCACGACAGGGCTCCCGCTCGAGGGCACCTGGTCGACCGTCGTGTCGACGCCCTCGCCCTTCGGCACCTCGACGATGCGGGCGCAGGGGCAGTTCACGCTCACCACCTCCACGCCGCGGACCTGAGCCGCCGCGCCGCGCCGTGTCCGGGCCCGGCACGGGTGCCGGGCCCGGCCAGTCCGTCGCAGGAAGCAGTCCCTCTCTGTGCACTACCGTCGGCGGCCGTGGACGAGGAACGACTCGTATACCTGGCGGACCGCATCGAGATCGACGATCTCCTCACCCGCTATGCCACTGCGGTCGACGCACGCGACTGGGAATTGCTCGACACCGTCTTCACGGCCGACGCGGTGCTCGACTACCGGTCGGCCGGCGGGATCCGCGGGCCGTACCCCAGGGTGCGCGACTGGCTCGCGTCGGTGCTCCCGCTGTTCGAGTGGACTCAGCACCTCGTCGTCAACCGGGCGGTGGTCGTCGAACCGGACGGGGCGGCGGCACGCTCGCGTTCGATCTTTCACAACCCGAACGAGATGACCGTCGACGACCGGCCGTGGCTCTTCGTCGTGGGCGGCTGCTACCACGACAGGATGGAACGCGGGCCCGGCGGTTGGCGCATCACGGTCCGGGTGGAGGAGACCCTCTGGTGGAACCATCCCATGCCGGGGTTGCCCGACCGCCCCTACCCCCTGCCCGGCGACGCCCTGGCCTGAGGATCCGGGCCGCCACGACGGACGTGTGACGGGCCCGTCCGGCTCGGCGAAGTCCGGCCGCGGACTCGACCTCCGACACCCCCCTCGGTATACAGTGGGGCGTCCGGCGCGGCGGATCCGCGGCGGTCGTCGGATCGGGGTGTGCGGATGACGGGGTCCAGCACGGGGGTACCAATCGCTCGGACTTCCTGCCGACCCACGTGGAGGCGATCCTCTCGTCATCACCGCCGGACCGGTTCGAACGATGCGCTGTTGATCGGTTGAGTCGATCGGTTGAGTTGATCGGTTGAAAGGACGGAATCCATGGTTCGCAAGTTCCTCGTCGCGGTGACCGCCGCAGCGACGGCGCTGCTCGGTCTGGTCATCGCCGAGGGATCGGCCTCTGCGACACCTTCGCCGATCCCGCTCCTGCTGCCGCAGGGGATCGCCTTCTCCTTTCTCGGGCACTCGTGCGGCGGCATTTCCGAGCAGACGGTCACCGACGGATTCGATCCGACGAGCGGCTATCCGGCGGGCCAGGTCCACCTCCAGACGAGCTGTGGCGGAAGCGGACGGGGAGGCGGCTACCACACGACCACCTACACCGCCTGGGTCGCCGTCACGTGGGACTTGACCGGCACCGTGGCGACCACCGCGTCGAGCACCGGGCCGACCTCGATCGATCCGACCTTCACCGCCTTCGACGCGAACGGGAACGAGGTCTACAACGCGCTGATCGCCGGCTCTCCGGCCACGTGCACAGCGTTCGTCCCCGGGTGCTCGTTCAGCGCCGATCTCCTCCTCGCGAACGGGTTCGTGCCTGCACCGAGGCTGACGTCGACTTCTGTGTCCACGGGCCCGGCGGCGGGCGGCACCAGCGTCACGATCAGCGGCACCGGCTTCACCGGGGCCACCGCGGTCGACTTCGGCGCGACCCCGGCCGCGAGTTTCGTCGTCAACGGCGACACCTCGATCACCGCGGTGTCGCCGCCCGCGCCGGCCGGGACGGTCGACGTCACCGTGGTGTCGGCGGGTGGCCCGAGCCCGGCCAGTCCGGTCGACCAGTTCACCTTCGTCGAGGCGCCGGTCGTGACCGGCGTCAGCCCGGACCACGGATCGGTCTACGGCGGCACGACGGTGACCATCAGCGGCCGGTACTTCACCGACGCGAGCTCGGTGTCCTTCGGCGGGACCAGTACCGCTTTCACCGTGGACAGCGACAGCTCCATCACCGCGACGGTGCCGGCCGGTGAGAACCCGGACACGGTCGCGGTCACCGTCGCGTCGGTCGGCGGGACGAGTGCCAGGTCGTCGGCGGACCAGTTCACCTACGACCCGCCCTCGGGCTGCGGCACCGGCTGCCCGGCCATCGGCTTTTCGAGCGCGAGCAGCGCGACCGCGACCGCGGGGGTGCCGTTCTCCTTCGCCGTCACCACCGACGGCGGAACGGTCACCAAGCTGAAGAGGGTCGGGAAACTCCCGAAGGGGCTCCACTTCCACAGCAACGGCAACGGGACCGGCACGATCTCGGGAACCCCGAAGTCGACGGCGGTCGGCACCTACACCCCGCGCATCCTCGCCACTTTCGGGAGCGGCACGACCAAGCAGGTGGTGACCCAGGTGTTCGTCCTGACCGTCGACTGAGGACCCGGCCAGGGGCGCTGGGCCGGGGCGACCCGTAGGGCGCGGCCGATGTGCCGCGGGAGCTCCCGCGTGCGAGCGGACGACCGCCCCTTCGCACCGCGGTTTTCCTCAGGTCGCCCCCCTTGACCTCCACAGGCGAACAGGTGTTCGATGACCTCTCCGGACGGTTCCACACGGGAGCCCCGGACGCGAAGGAGGAGCCATGGGCACGATGCGGATTCTCGACTCGACGGGCGACACCCTGGTCACCTGGGACGTGGACGACGAGCCGGCGGTGAGGCAGGCCCGGGCCCTCTTCGAGGAGCGGGCCCGCGAGCGCAAGATCCCCTTCGCCCGCATGGCGGGCGCCGCGGCGAACGACGCCGAGCGGATCAGCGCCTTCGACCCGGAGGCCGACGAGATCATCTGGGTCCGCCCGATCGCCGGCGGCTGAGAGGACCGAAGTGGCCGAGGTCGCCGTCGTCGAGGAGCTCGGCGAGAACCGGACCCTGGTGCAGGTCGTCGGGGGACCGCACGACAGCGCGCTCGTCGTCGCGGTCGCCCCGGTCGGTCGCGCCGCCGATCTGCGCCCGCTGACCTGGTACCTCGACGGCGACGACGTCGGTGCGGTGGCCCACCACGTGCTGGTGCGACCGGAGGACCGGGCAGTCGAGCTGCTGACCTCGTTGCTGACACCCGCGCAGTTGCGCCAGTGGCGCGGGCACCGGCGCTTCTGGGTGCCGACTCCGTACGGCTCGGTCGAGCTCGGCGAGCGCTACCGTCTCCGATTCCGCCCGGCCGGGCCGCGTGCGCCGCTCGTCCTCTGCGTCGTACCGGCGGACTCCGAGGGCGAGCATCCGCTCCCCGTCGCGGACGTGTGGACGACGCTTCTGCTCATGCTGCGCCACGAGCCCGAGCGATTCTTCCGGGTGGCCAACTGGCGCCACGAGCGCGACCGGCAATGGTGGCCGGGTCCGGTCCCGCTCCCGACCTGACGCCGGCGCGGCCGATCCGGCAGCTCGCGACGCGGCCGGTCAGTCGGCGGCCGCGTCGTCGGGCGTGCCGTCGAACGTGACGGTGACGACGAGCTCTTCCGCGCCGCGCAGCAGCCGCAGGCTCATCGTGTCGCCGTCGCCCAGGCCTGCGAGCACCCCGAAGAGATCGTCGGGTCCGGCGACGGCGGTTCCTGCCGCTTCCACGATGAGGTCCCCTTCCCGGAGGCCCGCCACGGCCGCGGGGCCGTCCTCTTCGACGGCTCGGACGAGGAGTCCGTCGCGCGGCGGGAGTCCGACCGACGCCCGCAGGCGCCGTGCCGCCCGCGTCGGGTAGAGCGAGACACCGAGATGGGCACGGCGCGGCGTCTCGCCGCGCATCAGCGCATCGAGACGCTCCCGGAGCTCCCGATCCGCCGGCACCGCGAGGTAGAAGCCCTCGCCGAGGCGGTGGGTGTTGACGCCGACCAACCGACCCTGCGCGTCGACCACCGGACTCCCCGAGGACCCGCGAGCCAAGGGTGCGGTGTGCTCGAGTCCGCCGGCGATCAATCGCCCGCGCGGTCCCCGGAAGGCGCGGCCGACCGCCGAGACGGTGCCGACGGTCACCCGGGTGCCCGCCCCGGGGGGCGCGGTCACACAGAAGACCGGTGCTCCGAGCCCGGCCGCCGCCTCTGACCAGGCGAGCGCCGGAGCCGAACCCGTGTCCACCCGGACGACGGCGAGGTCGCCGTCGATGTCGACCGCGGCAACGGCCCCGACGCCGTCGTGCCCGTCGGCGAAGGTCACCGTCGTCTCCGCCCCGCGGAGGTTGTGTGCGTTGGTGAGCACCGATCCGTCGCCCACCACGACGCCGGAGCCCCGCCCCGGCCCTCGACCGATCCGCACCACGCTCGGAGCCACCACCTCGGCCACCTGCGAGACAGTCTCTCGGATGTCCTTTCCTGTGCCCATCTTCGTTCCCTCCTCACGTCTCCGCTGTATCCTACTTGTAGATTGCAAGTTACCAGTTACTGAGCTCGGAGGGTGCGCGTGCGGAAGACTGTGCCGGTGACGGAGCGCTCCGGAAGCGGCCTCGACGTGGCCCTGGCCCGGATCGGGGACCGCTGGTCCCTACTCGTGGTGAGCGCGCTCTTCGGCGGTCCCCTGCGCTTCAACCAGCTCCAGGAGGCCCTCGGAGGGATCGCGACGAACGTGCTCTCCCAGCGGCTCAAGCGCCTCGAAGGGCTCGGGGTCGTGGTGGCCGTGCCCTATTCGCGGCGGCCTCCCCGGTACGCCTACGACCTCACCGCCTCCGGTCACGACCTTGCCGGCGCGGTGCGCCTGCTCGGCCAGTGGGGGGCCGACCACTCCGACGGCGCCGAGATCGCGCCGCTGCACGGTGCGTGCGGAACCCCGCTCGAGGCACGGTGGTACTGCCCGACGTGCGGCCGGGTGGTCGGCGACGACGAGCCCGACGAGCCGGCCTTCATCTGACCGGATCGCGACCCTCCGGCAAGGGGGCTTCGCCCGGCGGCGACGCGCGAGCTCTCAGTCGAGGCTCAGGCCGTAGACGAGGGTGCCGGACTCGTCGACGTCGTAGATCTCGATCCCCTCCGCGACGTGGGGCTCGTCCGCGGCGAGTGCGACGGCCACCTTGTTGAGCGCGTTGCGCGTGACGTCGAGCACCAGCTCGACGCGCTGGTCCGGCGACAACTCGGCCACGACCGAGGCCGCGAGCTGCGGTGGGATGTGGCCCGGCGTCCAGATCATCGCGTCGGTGAACGCGAGCGCAGCCGCGGACGACGGCATGAGGATGAGGGCCGGCTCGGCCCGGGGGTCGGCGGCCGCGAAGAGGGCCTCGTCCGCTCCTGCCAGCAGCGCGGGGCGGCTGCGCAGCGATGCGCAGAGCCGGCAATGGTGCTGGCGCGCGCCGCGCAACCGGACCAGCTCGGAGAGGACCGGGTCGAGCGCCTGCAGGGACGGCACGGTCCGTGTGAAGTCGTCGAGCGCGTCCCACAGGCCGGACTGTTCTTGAGAGATGCCGGTGCCGAGCGCCGTGGGTGTTGCCGGCGCGCCCAGCCGCGCCGATCCGGAGCCGCCGGCGCCCGCGAAGAGGACGTCGAGCGCCGTGGGTGTTGCCGGCGCGCCCAGCCGCGCCGATCCGGAGCCGCCGGCGCCCGCGAAGAGGACGTCGAGCGCCGTGTCGGCGCGGGGCAGGAAGTCCATCACGAAGACGATGGCTGCGTAGTCGGCCGCGGCCGCTCCGAACGCGCCGAACAGCCGGTCCCGCAGCGACGCGGGGAGCGCGGCGACGTCCACGCTGAATTGCTCGGCGAACTCGAGGCCGACCACCTCACGATCCGACAGGTCCCCCTCCGTGCGCCAGTGATCGGGGTCGACGGCTGCCCAGCGGCCGGTCGTACCCGACGGCGGTTCGAGCGACGGCAGACCGTGGGAGCGGGCACAGGCTCGCCCGGCGAGCTCGACGAGGTCTCCGAGCCCCTGCCGCGCCGCATCGGCCCAGGCCGCGGCTTCGACCCGCTCAAGTGCCCCCGCGGCCTCCGGGGCGAATTCGGTCAGCGCTCGGCGTCCGGCACCCACGTCCGGACGACGATAGTTGGTGAGGGGACAGGGTCCGGGCGCAGGTCCGCCCGGGCACTGGACAGCCGACACTCCTCGCGTTGCAGACTCGTCCCGGGCGCAGGCCTGGCATGTGCCGACTCGGCACGGCCGGACCCGCGACCAGGCCCAGCGATCAGGAGGCGAGCACGATGACCGAGCACTACCGGAAGCCCGACTGGTTCACCCGCAACGTCTTCAACCGAGCGTCGCGGGGCTCACCCGGATGGGCGTGAGTGTGTGGGGGAGCCGGGTGCTCGAAGTGCGGGGCAGGCGCTCGGGCGAGCCGAGGCGGACGCCGGTCAACCTGCTGACCCTCGAGGACCACGAGTACCTGGTTTCGCCGCGGGGGAACGGGCAGTGGGTGAGAAACGTCCGGGCCGCCGGCGGCGAGCTCGACCTGCTCGTCGGTCGCCGACGCCGGCACTACCGCGCCACCGAGCTGGCCGACGAGGACAAGGTCCCGGTGCTGCGCGCCTATCTGCGCCGCTGGAAACTCGAGGTGGGTGCCTTCTTCGACGGGGTCGGACCCGACTCTTCCGAAACGGAGCTCCTCACGGATCGCGCCCGACCACCCGGTGTTCGTGCTCGGACCGCGCTGACCCGTACGGAGGGTCGGGTCAGGTCGGGTTCGGGGACCGGCGCGGTCGGCGTCGCCTTCGCCGGGCAGGCCCCGGGGATCCCAGGGCTGGAGGTTCGAGGTCGACGGCGAAGGAGTGGCGATCGCTCCGGAGGCCGGCGCGGTCGTCGTCGTGACCGGCGCGGCCGTCGAGGCGGTGGGCGCGGTGGTGGCGGTCGGAGCGCGGTGCGGGCGCATTGACCGCGAACTGGGTGCCGGTGATGACGGTGACCTGCGCGCCGTCGACGACCTTGGTCGGGTCGTAGGCCATGATCACCGAACCCGACATCGAACGTGCCACCGACTCGGCGGCCGCCTCGGTCGTCGGGTCATGCGAGCCGTAGTAGACGTAGGTCTCCGCGACGTCGCCGACCGAGCGGGGTGTCGCCGATCCCGACCGTGTGGAAGCCGAGCGCGGCCAGCGCGGCCGAGGTGTCGGTCGCCTGGTTGTACGCGCCGGTCCCGTTCAGCACCGAGACCGACACCGCGGAGGCCGCGGGCAGCAGCTCGCCGGTCATCGAATCGGTGTCCGGACCGATGCCGAGCAGCTGGTCGACGGCCGCCTGGTCCTGCGCCGCTGAGCCGGGAACTCGACGTCGCCGTAGCTGGCGCCCTGGTAGAGCAGGCCGCCGCCCGCGCCGTTGGGGTCGGTGACGACGGCCACCGGAAGGGTCAGCTGCGGCACCGAGTTGATGTTGATCGAGTGGAAGTCGAGCACCAGGTTGGCCATGTCGGCGACCGGCCACGACTGGTCGAAGGTGAGGTCGCTCTTGACCGAGTTGATCAGGTTGATGTCGGTGATCGGGTCGCCCGAGCCCCTGCTTGGCCACCGCGCTCGCCAGTACCCGCAGGAACTCGTGGTCCCGCCGGATGCGGGCCAGGTCGCTCTGGGCCTCCTGCGGCCACGAGTAGGGGTCGTTCGGATTGGACTGCGGCGTCTCGTATCGGAGGTGCCGGGCGCGGACCACCTGCAGTGCCTGGGTGCCGTTCAGGTGCACGCAGGCCGCGGCCTTCTGGTTCAGGCCCGAGCTCACCGGCTGGTCGCCGCTCACACCGCCACCGGTCGGGGCCCAGTCGAAGACCGAGATCGGGGAAGGACATGTTGATGCCGCCCAGTGCATCGACGATGTTCGGCGAACTGGTCGAAGTTCAGGGAGACCGCGTGCTGGATCGGGATCCCGAAGTCCTCTTCGATGGCGGCGACCAGCTGGGTCATCCCTTGGTAGAGACCGGCGTCGATCTTGTTGGGCCCGGTGCTCCGGGCGTTCGGGATGAACAGGTCGCGGGGGATGGACAGCAGCGCCAGCCGGTGATGGGACGGGTCGGCATGGAGGATCATGATCACGTCGCTGTTGACGCCGTTGACTCCTTGCGAGCACAGTCCGTAGGCGGGGTTCTGGTGTGCGAGCGCGCACCGCGACGTCGATCCGATCATCAGGATGTTCTCGGTGCCGGCCTCCATGCCCGTCGTGAGGGCACCGCGCAGGCCGCGGACCTCGACCCGGTTGAGGTCGTGGGTCAGGTAGTAGGCATAGCCCGCGCCGCCCCCCACGATCACGAGGAGCACGACCAGGCTGATCAGCAGCGCCCGCCGGAGTCGCCGCTTCGGACGGCCGTTGCCCCGAGCTGCGTGGCGGTGGCGCACCCCCGACTGTTTGATCTCCTCCCCGAGGGCGAGGAGCCCTGCTTCGTTGGCCACGCTGCCACCCTGACCGGCATCGGTGACCTCCCCGCCGAGGGCGCGCAGGCGTTCTTCGCTCGTCGTGCCTGGTGTCGTGTCCTGGGTCACTCGGATGGGGCTCCAAGCTCGGGCACGATCGGACGGTCCGGATCGTGGTCAGCGGGCGGGGTCGACACATGGCCGAGGGATCCGATGCTACCGGCGACAACCCGCGATCCCCTGTCACCTGCGTCTTCCTGCGTACCCGCCCGGGGCCTGCTCACCGGTCCCCGATCGGCGCACGGAAGGCATACTCGGGGGGTGACGACGATCTACTACGAGCACGACGCCGATCCGGCGGCGCTCGCCGGCCAGCGCGTGGCGGTGGTGGGCTACGGCAACCAGGGTCGTTCCTGGGCCCTCAACCTGAGGGACAGCGGCACCGCGCCGATGGTGTGCGTCCGGAACGACGCCACCCGTGAGCAGCGCGCTCCACGACGGCTTCGACGTCGTCGACGTCGAGCACGCGAACGATGCCGACGTGCTCTGCATCCTCGTCCCCGACGACGTGATCCCTCTGCTCCAGCTCGCACCGGGCGACCGCTCCTGCGTGATCGTGGCGTCGGGCTACACGCTCGCGTTCGGCCGCCTGTCGCCGCCGGGGGACGCGGGGATGGTCGCGCCGAGGATGCTCGGCCCCGAGGTGCGGCGGTGCTACGAGGAGGGGGTCGGCTTCATCTCTGCGGTCGGCGTCGAGCGCGATGCGACCGGTACCGCCCGCGAGCGGGTGCTCGCGGTCGCGCTGGCGATCGGCGGCCTCCGTCAGGGCGCGATCCAGCTCTCCGCGCACGACGAGGCGGTGCTCGACCTCGGCGTCGAGCAGGTGCTCTCGCCGGCCCTCACCGCAGTCAACAACGCGTTCGTCCAGACCATGCTCGAGCACGGCGTCCCGCTCGAGGCGATCGTCGTCGAGCTGGTCCTCTCCGGCGAGGTCGAGCGCACCTACCGGCTGCTCCGCGAGATCGGGTACGCAGCCCAGTCGGAGTTGCACTCCCCGACCAGCCAGTACGGCCAGCTGTCGCGCCGGGGACGCTACGACCACCTCGACCTGCTGCAGCACCATGCGTGCGCTCGCCGAGGACATCGACAGCGGGCGGTTCGCCGACGAGTGGGACGCGGAACGGGACGCCGGGTACCCGGTCCTGACCGCGCTGAAGGACCGGCACGCGGGTCCCGCGGTCCGCTCGTTCGAGACCGAGCTGCGGACGCGGCTCGGGCCGGGGGTGACCGCGGGCTCCTGAGCGACGACCGGGTCGAACCCGGAAGCTGCGGGCGTCCCCGATCTCCGCAAGGATCTGCCCGACGACCCGGAAGACCCAGATCGGAGGAGTTCGCGATGGAGACCCCTGCCTTCGAGGGCGTGATCGGCGACGACTGGAGGACATCGACGCCCTGGTGGCCCGATGAGGCACGGCCTCCTCGGCGGGCGCGCCCAACGTGATCCTCGTGGTCCTCGACGACGTCGGTTTCGCCCAGCTCGGCTGTTACGGCTCGGACATCGCGACGCCGACGATCGACGGCGCTCGCAGGTGGGGGGGTCCGCCTGGCCAACTTCCACACCACCGCACTGTGCTCGCCCACCCGCGTCGTGCCTGCTGACGGGGCGCAACCATCACCGCAACGGGCTCGGACGGGTGGCCGACCTCGCGGTTGGCTTCCCCGGTTACAACGGCGAGATCCCGAGGGGGAACGGCTTCCTCTCCGAGATCCTGCGCCAGCAGGGGTATGCGACCTACGCGATCGGGAAGTGGCACCTCACGCCGGACGACGAGACCAACATGGCCGCGCCGCGGCACAGCTGGCCGCTCGCCCGGGGGTTCGACCGCTGGTACGGGTTCCACGGCGGGGAGACCCACCAGTTCGTCCCGTCCCTCTACCACGACAATCACGCCGTGGCGCCGCCGGCCTCGATCGAGGAGGGCTACCACCTGAGCGCCGACCTGGTCGATCAGGCGATCGGGCAACTCGCGGACCTGCGCGCGGTCGACCCGGAACGGCGTTTCTTCCTCTACTTCTGCACCGGCGCCTGCCACTCACCGCACCACGCACCGCGCGAGTGGATCGAGCGGTACCGGGGCCACTTCGACCTCGGATGGGACCGCTGGCGCGAAGCGACCTTCGAGCGGCAGCTCGCGCAGGGGTTCTTCCCGCCGGGCACCGAGCCCGCGCTGCGTCCGCCCTGGGTGCCGGCGTGGGACGACCTGCCAGAAGAGGAACGGCGCGTGGCGGCCCGGTTCATGGAGTGCTTCGCCGCCTACCTCTCCTACACCGACGCGCAGCTTGCCCGGCTGTTCGAATTCCTCGAGACGACAGGCGATCGCGACGACACGCTGGTGGTGCTCGTCTCCGACAACGGTGCGAGCGCGGAGGGCGGGAAGACCGGGTCGATCAACGACAACCGGCTCCAGAACGTGGACCCCGCAGGGCCCGCAGAGCTCGCCCGTCGCATCGACGAGATCGGCGGGCCGACCGCCCACAACAATTACCCGTGGGGCTGGACGATGGCCGGCAACACCCCCTTCAAGCGGTGGAAGCGCGAGGTCCACGAGGGAGGGGTGGCAGACCCCTGCATCGTGAGCTGGCCGGCGCGGTTCGGCCAGGCGGCCGGCGGGATCCGACGGCAGTTCACCCACGCGGTCGACGTGCTCCCGACCGTGCTCGAGCTGGCCGGCGTCGGCCTGCCGGCGACCGTCGACTACGTCCCGCAGAGCCACGTCGACGGCGTGAGCTTCGCCCACCTGCTGGCCGCGGACGGGGCGGAGGCGCCACCCCACAGGACGACCCAGTACTTCGAAATGTTCGGGAGTCGGGCGGTCGTCCACGACGGTTGGAAGGCGGTCACCTACAAACCGATCGGGCCGCTCTACGACGATGGGATCAGCTGGAACGCGCCCTTCTCCGACGACCGGTGGGAGCTCTACGACCTGAGTGCCGATCCCACCGAGCTCCACGACCTCGCGGCGACCGAGCCGGCGCGGCTGGATGCACTCGTCGACCGCTGGTGGGCCGAGGCGCGGGCCAATCAGGTGCTGCCGCTGGACAACCGCGTGCTGCACACGCTGGTCCATCCCAAGCCCGACCGCCGGCCGGCGCGCCTGTCGTGGACCTACTTCCCCGGGACCTCACCGGTACCCGAGACGGTCGCCGCCAACGTGAAGAACCGCGGCCACCTGATCGAAGCGGACGTGACGGTCTCCGACGGCGACCCACCCGAAGGCGCGCTGCTCGCGCAGGGCTCGGTCCTCGGCGGCTTCACCTTCCACCTGCTCGGCGGCCGGCTGCGCTACGTCCACAACCTCTACGGCAAGGAGCTCCACGAGATCGCGGCGCCAGAGGTGCTCACGCCCGGCCGGCACCGGCTCTCCTACCGGTTCGTCCACGACGGCGCCGGCGGGGACGGGTACCTCGAGGTCGACGGCGCGCTCGTCGCAGAGGGCCGGATCCCGCGGTTCACCGTGATGGCGTTCAGCGGGACCAACGCCGGGCTCACCTGCGGGTACGAGTTCGGTCCCGCGGTCGGTGACGGTTACCGCGCGCCCTTCCGTTGCACCGCCGCCATCCACTCGGTCACCGTCACCCTCGACGAGCATGCACCGGTCAACCCGATGGTGGAGTTCGAGCGCATCATGTCCGAACAGTGATCGGCACCCGACCTGCAGGTTGCGGTCACTCGGAGGCGAGTGCGGCTCGCGCTCGCTCGATCACCTGCCGTTGCTCGTCGTCGATCGAAGGCGCTTGCAGTCCCAACTCGCTGATCGCGTGCACGATGACCCCGCCCGCGAGGGCCCGCAGCGCGAACTTGTGGTCCGCCGGGACGACGGACCAGGGTGCCCATGGTGTGGAGGTGGCGGTCAGCGCGTCTTCGTAGGCCGCCCGGTACTCGTCGAAGTGGGCGCGCTCGGCGAGGTCGGACTCGGAGAACTTCCACTGCTTCGCCGGGTCGTCGAGGCGGCGCAGAAGGCGCCGGCGCTGCTCTTCCTTCGAGACGTGGAGGAAGAGCTTCACGATGCGCGTGCCGTTGCGCACGAGATGGTGCTCGAAGGCGTTGATGTCCTCGAAGCGATCACGCCAGAACCCGGCGCCGGGCGGCTCGGGACCCGGCAGGCGCTCGGCGGCCAGCAGCTCGGGATGGACCCGGCAGACCAGCACCTCCTCGTAGTAGGAGCGGTTGAAGATGCCGATCCGGCCTCGCTCGGGCAGGGCGGTCACGCAGCGCCAGAGGAAGTCGTGGCGGAGCTCGATCGCCGAGGGCTGGGCGAAGCTCACGACCTCGCATCCCTGGGGGTTCACGCCCGAGAGCACGTGCTTGATGGTCCCGTCCTTGCCGGCTGCGTCGGGACCCTGCAGGACGATGAGCAGTGCCCACGACTTGTCGGCGTAGAGGAGCTCCTGGGCGGAAGCGAGCTCCTCGCGGAACACCTCGAGGTCGTGCGCTGCGACCTCCTTCGGCTGGGACCGGCCGAGCGGCCCCAGCCAGTCGGCCTCGAGGGTGGCCGTGCTGCGGTCGGCGAGCGAGGCATGGTGGCCCGGCCGCACGGTGAGCTCCTCGATGACCTGCTGGTGCAACCTCATGGGCCCCCTCGGTCGGCTGTCCCCGGCGACACCTGCCCCGGCGCCGGGCTCTCCAGCCCATGATGCCTCGTGGCCCGGCAGGGCCCGCGGAGGCGGTCGTCGCGGGATCGGGTCCCACCCGCGGGCTCGCTACGGTACAAAGGGAAGCGTGACTCTCCGCCCGATCGGCTGGGTGTTCCTGCTCTTCGGCGTCTTCTGGGGCGGCTGGGCGGTCGCGGCCGTCGACCTCGAGCACTCACTGGGCCTCTCCACCTCCGGCTTCGGCCTCCTCCTGTCGGCGGCGCTGATCGGCGGCGCGTCGTCCAACGCGGTCGGCGGGACACTCTGCGAGCGGTTCGGGACGGGAACCGTGCTCGCATGGGCGCTCCTCGGTTGGTCGGTCCTCCTCGGGCTCGGCGCCGTGGTTCGCCAGGCGGCCGCGCTGGCCGTGCTGATCGTCACCCTCGTGGCGGTCGCCGGCCTCATCGACATCGCCATCAACGTGGCCGCGACGGCCGCGCTCGCGGATCAGCCGGGACGACTGGTCCGTTTCCATTCGCGGTTCAACGGGGGCGCCGCCGCGGGTGCGGCCATGATGGGGCTCCTGCTCGGAGTCGGCGCGTCGTGGCGATGGTTGTGGACCGCGGCAGCGGCGACCGCGGCGGTCCTCTCCTTCGTCTGCCGCAACGCGTCGCTGCCTGCCGGCGACCCCGGAGACCATGTCCCGGTCCGCGCGGTCCCCGCCCTGCTCCGACGCGAGCATCTGCTCCTGCTCGCCGGATCCTTCGCACTGGCCGCCCTCGTCGAGGGGGGCATCGAGCTCTGGGGCGTGCTCTATCTCCAGGCCTACCTCGCCTCCGGTCTCCTGATCGGTGCGGGCGGCGCGGTGCTCGGCTATTCGGTCGCGGGGATCGCCCGCCTCACCCTCGGTCCCGCGGTCGGCCGGAGGGGCGCGGCCACCGGCGTGTGCATCGGCGCCTCGTCGGCGGCGCTCGGCGTGCTCGCGATGACCACGGCCCGCACCGCGCTGGTCGCGGCCATCGGGCTGGTGGTGGCCGCGGGCGGGATCTCGATGTGCTGGCCGCTGCTCGTGGCCCAGGCCGGGCGCGGCCGCGACCGGGCCGCTGCCGCGGTGGGAGCGGTGTCGGCCGTCGGGTACCTGGGAATGGTGGCGGGTCCCGCGGTGGTCGGGTGGGTGGCGGGCCTGGTCGGCCTCCGCGGCGCGCTCGGTCTCCTCGGTGCGGCAGCCCTCGCCGTCGCGGCGCTGTCGACCCGGTCCGTCGCAGCAGGCCGGCCGGTCGCCGTCGAGCCGGCGGCCGCGACGGGTGGTGGTCGATGAGCGACCGCACCGTCGACCGGTCCCGCGGTGGTCGGGTCGGCTTGCGGATCGGGCTCCACGCGCTCGGCATCGGTCCGGGTGCGGACCCCGACGTCATCACGGCGGTCGCTCGGGCGGCGGAAATGGCGGGATTCGCCACGCTCTGGGCGGGCGAGCACGTCGTGATGCTCGAGGGTCCGGACACGCCCTATCCCTATGCCGCCGACGGGCGCATCGCGGTGCCCGCCGACGCCGACTGGCTCGATCCGTTCGCGACCCTGACCTTCGCAGCTGCTGCGACCTCACGACTGACCGTTGCCACCGGGGTGCTGCTGCTCCCCGAGCATCATCCACTCGTCGTCGCCAAGCAGGCCGCGAGCCTCGATGTGCTGTCGCGGGGGCGTGTGCGCCTCGGGATCGGGATCGGATGGTCGGCCGGCGAGTTCGCCGCCCTCGGTATCCCCTTCGAGGGCCGGGCGGGCCGGACCCGCGAGTACGTCGAGGTGCTCCGGATGCTCTGGCGGGAGGATGTCGCGTCGTTCGGGGGCAGATTCGTCGAGTTCGGGTCGGTGCGGAGCTACCCGAAACCGGTGCGTCGCAGGATTCCGGTCGTGCTCGGAGGGAACAGCGACACGGCCCTCCGGCGCGTTGCCGCCTACGGTGACGGCTGGTACGGGTTCAACGTGGCGACCGACGAGCTCGGCGGTCGCCTGACCGTGCTCGACGCCGCATGCCGTGAGGCCGGGCGGACCCGCGGTGAGCTGCATGTGGCGGTCGCCCTCTCGGACGGTTCGCCCGAGCAGCGGGACGAACTGGCCGCTGCCGGGGTGGACGAGCTGGTCGTCGTCGAGGCGCCACCGGCGGATCCCGCCGCCGCCGCTCGATGGGTCGGTGAGCTGGCGGAGCGCTGGGGCGTCCGAGCCGAGCCGTGAGCACCGGCTGACCGGACGGGCGAATTCATCGAGCGTTCAACCTCGTGTAACGGAGCGTTCTCCGTCGTTCGCGACGATGGGACCAGCCCGCGGATCAGGAGCGATTCCGTCGACGGGCCCGGGGTGGCAGCTCCGCCATGCTCTCCCCCCGGCATGGCGGGGTTCCCCCGGTTGTCGGAAACCGGGCGGAGCCGATGCCTGTCCTTACCCTGGGCGCGGTGGCCGTCACCCTGGGCGCGGTGGCCGTCGTGACCACGTCGACGAACCGACGAGGCGCACGTCGGACGATCTCGAGGCCGACGAGCAGCCGGGTACCGTGGACGCGTTGCGACTCGTCGGCGGATTCCTCATCGGCATCGGAGCAGTGCTGTGCGCCTTCGCCCTCTTGGCTGCCTTCACACCGCTCGCGCTGATCGGGCCCTTGGTCGGAGCTGTCTTTGTCGGGGCAGGCGCGCTGGTCCTCGGGACTCGCCCGCGGCCGCCCCTCCCGTCTCCGAGAGACCGTCCGGGACCGGACCAGTAGATCTGCCCCGTCGTCCTCAGGCCAGTCGGGCGCCCCGGCGAATAACATCGGCCGGATGATCCGGTCGAAGCAGAGTGCGCGACGCTACGACGGCGACATCGCGGTGGTGACCGGGGCCTCTTCGGGCATCGGTCGACAGCTGTCGCTCGACCTGGCGGCGCGGGGCGCGACGGTGATCGGTCTGGCACGGCGTGCCGAGTTGCTGGCCGAACTGGAGGACGAGTTGCGCACGGCAGCGCCGGCCAGCGCCACCCAGGTGTGCGACGTCGGCGACGTCGACCGCTTTCGCGACGTCCTCGCCGGCATCGAGACGGAGCATGGCCGCATCGACGTGCTGGTCAACGATGCGGGCATCGAGCAGCTCACGCCCTTCGACGAGGGAATGTCGGATGCCTACCGCCAGATCTTCGACGTCAATTTCTTCGGCCTGGTCGCGGGGACCCTCGCGGTCCTGCCCGGGATGGTCCACCGCGGCTCGGGCATCGTCGTGAACGTCTCGTCGGACTCGGCCAGGGCGCCGGAGCCACGGCACGGTGCCTACGCGGCGTCGAAGGCCGCAGTGTCGGCGTTCACCGAGACGGTCGCGCACGAGGTGGCAGGCCGCGGGGTGCGGGTCCACGTCCTGTACCCGGCCTGGGTTCCCACAGCGATGGGGATGTCCGGCGTCGAGGACGGGGGGCCGCTCCCTCCCAAGGCGGTGCGCCGGAGCGCAGAGCAGGTCTCGTCCCTGGTGCTCGAGCGCATGGGCGGCAAGAGGGTGGAGATCAACGCGTCGGTGCTCCCCCTCCTCGCGCCGATCGGCCGAACCGTCGCACCGGTGTCCTACCAGAAGGCGATCCGGGGCCGGCACTGAGGCGGCCCGTACCGGGCCGGGCCGAGGAGTCGCGACTACCCGAGATAGAGCGCAGCGACCTGCTCGTACAGGTGGGGATCGACCCGCTTGGGCTTGCCGACCGCGTCGGCCAGCGGAATTCGTTCGATCGCTCCCGCCTGCAGGGCGACCATCGTTCCGAAGTCGCCGTCGTGCACCGCCGCGAGGGCGGCCGCCCCGAATCGGGTTGCGAGGACCCGGTCGAAAGCAGTCGGTGAACCGCCCCTCTGGATGTGGCCGAGGACGGTGGCTCGTGCTTCGTAGCCGGTTCGGTGCTCGATCTCCTCTGCCAGGTAGGCGCCGATCCCGCCGAGGCGCACGTGGCCGAACTCGTCGGTTGTGCCGAGGCCGCGCCGGTGCTGGTCGGCACGCGCCGTCTCCTCGTCGCGAGGTCGGGCCCCTTCGGCCACCACCACCGTCGAGAAGAACTGGTCACCTCCGTGGCGCCTGGTGAGCCGCTCGCAGACGGAGGCGATCGAGAAGGGGACCTCGGGAATGAGGATCTCCGCCGCGCCCCCGGCGATGCCCGAATGCACCGCGATCCATCCGACGTTTCGACCCATGACCTCGCAGACGATGACACGGTGATGGGATTCGGCCGTCGTCTGCAGGCGGTCGATGGCGTCGGTCGCGATCTGCACCGCAGTGTCGAACCCGAAGGTCACCTCGGTGCCGGAGAGATCGTTGTCGATCGTCTTCGGCACGCCCACGACGGCCAGCCCGTGCTCGTGCAGTCGCTGCGCCGCACCGAGGGTGTCGTCGCCTCCGATGGCGACGAGGGCGTCGAGTGCCAGCGCGTCGACGGTGGTTCGGACCCGCTCGGCGCCGCTGTCGGTCGCGAAGGGGTTTGTGCGCGACGACCCGAGGATCGTCCCGCCCCTGGTGAGGATCCACCGGCAGCGGTCGGCGTCGAGCGAGATGGTGTCGTTCTCGATCACCCCGCGCCAGCCGTCGAGGAAACCGACGAACTCGTCGCCACGATGGGATATGCCGCCGAGCACCACCGCCCGGATGACTGCATTGAGTCCCGGACAGTCACCGCCCCCGGTCAGTAGACCGATCCGCACCGCCTCATGATAGGGACGGGCTCCGCTGGATTCGGGTATCGCCCGAATCCGGTACCCGGGACACGGGCACGGCTTGGGCGGCGGCGGCCGTCAGGGGATGGTCAGGGCCACGAGGTCCACGACTCGATCTCGAGTGCCAGGACCGGTCCGGGCATCCCGACCTCTGCGTATTGGGGGTACCGCTCCGCGAGCAGTCCCTTCGCCGCGTACTCCTCCGCGTCCTCCTCGACGATCCACCCGTGTCCTTCGACCCGGACCCACCAGAGCTTCGACCAGTCGTCGGCATAACGGTCCACCATCAGCGCGTATCGCCCGTTCGCCTGCAGGTTCTCGATGCGGCGGAGCGTGCGCCCCGACTTCGGCTTGCCGTCGACCGCGGTGTAGATCCGGCTGCCGGTCACGGCGAAGCAACAGGGGACGACGTGAGGGCGTCCCCCGGCGGTCACGGTCGCCAGGTGCGCGACGGCGGACGAGGTGAGCCGTTCCCTCGCTGCTGCAGGGTCCATCGGGGGCGACCCTACCGGCGTCCCGCGTGGGGCGTCTCTCCTCGATGTGCGAGAAGGTGCGCCCGAAGGCCCGCCGGGTCAAGGGCGTGCCCGAGGAGGGGTCGATAGCGCCCTACGCCGCTGCGGGAACGACCGACGACTACCACTGCACGCTCCTCGATCCTCACGTCACCCGGACCTCTTATGTGATCTCGAGCTCGGCCTCTCGTGGATCTCGAGCTCGATGTCGAACTCCCACTCGCCCGCGTAGGCGACGCGCAGGGCGGGATCCCTCGGTTCCGGCCGGTCGGTTCGCTAGAACAGTCGCATGGAACCGGAAAGCGGCCCGAGCATCGAATTGCGCCTCAACTGCGCCGAGGAGATGTTCGTACTGGCGCAGACCGACCTCTTTTCGGAGTACCGCAACTTCCTCACCGGGGTCGAGTACTGCATCAGCCTTCTGCGCTCACGCCGTCGACGGGGTCCGGTCCACCTGCAGCTGTCCCTGCCGGACGACCAGCTCGAGGATGGGCTGAACGACCGAGTCGGCGGAGCGCTGCGCAGGTACTGCGATCACCGCATCACCTACAACGAACGCGAGCGGCGAGCGGTCCGCCTCGACGGTTTGTGGTCGCTCGTGGTGGGGATACCGATCATCGTCGTCGGTTACGTGCTCGTGATCTTCTCAGGCCGGCTCGTCGGCCGGACGGGCAACACCAACCTCGTGTTCGACACCACCGGGTGGGTGCTCGTCTGGCTCGGGGCCTGGTTCCCGCTCGACACGCTGGTCTTCACGCCGCTCGGCTACGGGCGCGAGAACCGCGCCCTCCGGCAGTTGCGCACGGCCACGGTCTCGGTCGTCCCGTGGCGCGCCGCTTCCCACCCCGACACCTCCCTCGGCTGAGCGACGGAGCGGAGCCGGCGGCGCGGACCCGCCGTCTCGGTGGCGCAACAGGGCGCGGTGGATCTCGTCCGAGCCCCATACGACGAAGGGGAAGGTGGCGAGCAGCGCGAGATCAGAAGGACCGAGCGCCGCCGTGTGGAAGAGGTGCTGGAAGGGTGGGGCGTAGATGACGATGGCCGCGAATGCGATCGCAAAACCGATTCCGACCATCAGGTGGCGGTTGGTGAAGATCCCGATCGACGCCAGTGAGGCGCGGCTCGTGCGGGCGGCGAAGGCGGCGCCGACCTGTCCGGCCACGATGCCCGCCCAGGTCATCGTCGTCGCCCGCACGTACACCTCGTGGAGGGGTTGCCCGATGCCGGTGGCGGCGCCGAGGTGCCATCCGGCGGTCAGGAGGACGAAGAAGAAGCCGCCGAGGGCGAGGAACGCCTCGATCATCCCCATCCGCAACCAGGCCCGGGCGAGCATCGACCGCTGGATGATGCCGGACTGGCGTGGGCGCGGTGCTCGGGTCATGACGCCGGGCTCCTTCGGTTCGCGACCGAGCGCAAGGGCCGGCAAGGTGTCGGTCCCGAGGTCGATCGCGAGAATCTGCAACGGCAGGATCGGCAGGGGGATGGCGGCGCCGAAGGCCGCGAACAGGACGAAGGGCAGGGCTTCTGCGGGGGCGTGGGTGAAGATGTAGGTGATGAACTTACGGACGTTGTCGTAGACGACCCGGCCTTCTTCGACGGCGGCCACGATCGAGGTGAAGTCGTCGTCGGTCAGGACCATGGTCGCCGCCTCCCGCGCGACATCAGTGCCCGAAGCGCCCATGGCGACGCCGATGTCGGCACGACGGAGCGCCGGCGCGTCGTTGACGCCGTCTCCTGTCATCGCCGCGGTGTGGCCCTCGGCCTTGAGGGCGTCCACCATGTGCAGCTTCGTCTCGGGGTTCGAGCGGGCTACGATCAGCTCGGGCGTTTCGTGGAGCAAGCGGTCGAGCTCGGCCTGGGGCATCGCCTCGATCTGCTCGCCGGTGACGACCGTCGGCGTGTCGCTCACGATGCCCGCCTCACGGGCGATCGCCTCCGCTGTCGGTCCGTAGTCGCCGGTCACGACGATGATCCGGATGCCGGCCTCGCGACAGTGCGCCACCGACTCGGGTACCCCCGCACGCAGCGGGTCCTCGAGAGCCACGAGGCCGAGGAACTGGAGGTCCGATTCGACTGCTGCGCGAGAGACCGGAGAGCCGGCCTCGCACTCCCGCCGGGCGAGCGCGAGGACGCGGAGCCCCCGCCGCGCATAGCCGTCGACGACGCCGGCGATGCGGCTCCGGTCCTCGTCGGTGAGCGGCCGCACACCGTCGGCCCCTTCGATCGACGCGCACCGGTCGAGGACCTCGAGGGGAGCCCCCTTCGAGTGGGCGACCGTTCGCCCGTCTGCCTCCTCGTCGACCGTCGTCATGCGCTTGACGCGCCGGTCGAACGCGAACAGGGTGCGGCGTCGCTCGGACCGTGACGCGTCGGCGGTCACGAGGTCCTGGCCGAGATCTTCGGCGGCGAGCAGAAGGGCGACCTCGCCGGGGTCACCGGTCACGTGCCGGGTCACCCCTTGGCCGGTGACCGTGGCGTTGTTGCACCAGGTGGCGGTCTCCGCCAGGGCGCGGAGAGGCCGACTCGGCGACGGGAGCGGTCGGTTGCCGAGGGTGAGCTCGCCATCCTGGGTCCAGACGTGGCGGACGCGCATGCGGCCCTCGGTGAGCGTCCCCGTCTTGTCGGTGCAGACGACGTCGGTCGACCCCAGGGTCTCCACCGCGGTGAGACGCTTGACCAGTGCTCCCCGGCGAGCGAGGCGGCGCACGCCGTCGGCGAGCGAAAGGGTGATCGTCGGGAGTAGTCCCTCGGGGACGTTGCCGACGAGGATCCCGATCGCCGCGGTGAGCGCGAAGGTGAGCGACAAGCCGACGAGGGAGATCCCCACCACGAAGAAGACCACGCCGGACGCCACCGCGATGGCCGCGATCAACCACGACGCCCGGTTGACCTGTCGTTGCAGGGGGCTGACCTCTGGGCGGACCCGTTGGGAGAGCGACGCAATCCGCCCGAGCTGGGTGCCCATCCCGGTCGCGTAGACCACACCCTCGGCCTCGCCCTCGGTGCACAGCGTCCCCGAGAAGGCGAGATCCTCGGTGTCGAGGATCGACGACATCGGCCTCGCCACCCCGGCCCGACGGGTGACGGGATCGGATTCGCCGGTGAGCGCCGCCATGTCCACATCGACGTCGCCGGACACGAGTCGGATGTCGGCCGAGAGCCGGTCACCCTCCTGCAGTACGACGATGTCCCCCGGGACGAGCTGCTCGGCGTCGATCTCCACCACGCTCCGGTCCCGCCGGACCGTGGCACGCGGGGCCAGGTACGCGCTGAGTGCCTCGGTCGCGCGCTCGGCCTGCGCCTCCTGGAAGAACGCCAACACGGCATTGATGACGATGACCGTGACGATGGCGACCGCGAGGGTCGCGTTGTTCCCGAGTACGGCCAGGCCGGCAGCCGCCCAGAGCAGCAGGGCCAAGGGATGAGTGAACTGCCGGACCAGCTCGGCGAGCTCGCTCGGCCCCTTGTGCCGCTCGATCCGGTTCAGGCCGTACTGCTGCAGGCGACGTGCCGCCTCGCGCGAGGTCAGCCCGCCTCGCCGGGAGCCGAGGTGGCCGAGCATCGTGTCGATCCGCTCTCGCGGATCAGGGGCGCCCTCGGCCGCCAGCTCGTCTCGAGGTTCCGCCGCAGTCCCCTGCTCCCGCTGGCTGTCCGTCGTCGACACCACTCACCAGTGTCGACGCCTGGGAACGGCGGCAAGCAGGGTCGAAGGTCCCAAGCTCGGCAGGTGCCCTCGCCAGCGGATCGGTTCCGGCTGGTCGAGGTGCCTCGGGGCATCATCCCATCCGGGATCCTGCTTCCCCTCTCCCAGTGGCTCTCATCGGGTGCCGGGGGAACGGGCCCGGTCACGTGACGTGGAGGGTGAGCTCCTTGGACACGGTGGTCTTGGTCTCGACCTTCTTCACCTTGCCGGGTTTGACCGTGACAGAGATGATCACCGTCTCGGTCACCTGCATCGAGACGGTGAGGTTGCTGTTGGGGGTGAGCTTCGAACTGGCGGTCCCAGCGAGAACGCCGTTGTGGGCGAGCTTGATGCCCTTGGGGAGGGGGGCCGCCTTCCTCCACTTGAAGGTCGCCCCGGGTCCCGAACCGATGGTCCCGATGGTCACCGGCCCGTAGGGCAGGCCGGGTGTCGCGTTCGGCAGCGAGGTCGTCGAGATCTGGAATGGCGGCGGGGTGACGGAGACGGTGTAGGTGATCGACGCGGTACCGGTCTGGCCGTCGGAGCTGTTCGCGGTGACCGTGTAGGTGTGGTTTCCTGTCGTCGACGTGTCGAGCGTTCCGGGACTGGTCGAGCCATTGGAGTCGAGGCAGGTGGCGATGCCGGGCCCGCCGGCGCCTTCGGTGCACGAGAACACGGTCGCGACCACCTGGCCGACCGCGTAGTGCCCGCCATTCGATGGGGCGCTGATCGTCGCGGTCGGGGGGGCCTGCACGGTGAACGTGGTCGATCCGGTCGCCGACCCGTCGGATCCGGTCACCGCGTAGAGGCCCGGAGCAGAGGCCGAACAGGAGTCGCCCGCACAGTCGGCCCCGACCGACGAACCGGATCCGTCCGGAGTGATGGTGAAGCTCGTTGCGCCGGTGACGTCTCCGACGGCGAAACCGAGCGAATCGGCTCCGTCGGCGGAGAGGGTGACCGCTGATCCCGGTGAGGTCGTCGGCGAGCTCGTCGTCAACGTCAGGGTGCTCGCGGCCCGGTCGTAGCCGAGCACGTCCATGTTGGTGATGCCGGCCGTCGTCAGCGGATACTCGCTGCCGGCACTGGAGAAGGCGTCGAACGAATCCGGCGCGGCAGTTGCGTAGTCCTGGGGATCACCGCCGTTGACGGTGTTGAAGTCGACCAGCGGCGTGGCCCCGCCATCGATCGAGAAGTAGGCGCCCGAGGTGTACGCCGTGAGATTTCGCGCGCCGGGAGCGGTGTAGCGGAACAGGTCGTCGGGCGTGTAGGGGGAGCTGAGCCCCGGGATCCTCCCGAGGACCTCGGAGATCTCGTGTTCGGCGACGCCGATGAAGTCGTACTCACCGGACACTCCACGGTGGGAAGGGTCGAACGTGTAGGACTGGACACCGAACGTGATGGTCGGAACCTTGCCGCTGCAGGTGCTCGTCGCGAAGCAGTTGGACGGAAGGAGGCCGAGGGCCATCGCCTCGGGGAGCGACGTGCACATGTCCGACGCGGTGGTGCTGCCCGTGGGATCGGTGGCCGGGAGATCCTGGGCAGACGTGATCTGGTCAGGATTGACCTCACTGGTCACCAACGCGCTCTTGAAGGTTGCGTAGGTCGCGCAGGCGACGTACTGGGAGGACGATCCGAGCCCAAGCCCGCTGTAGTCGAAGTTGACGTCGACGCTGATGGGATTGCTGTATTCCGCCTCGAACTGACCGATGGCGTAGTTGACGGCAGATTCGATTTGGGATGCCTGGGGAGACGTCGTCACCGACGTGTCGAAGTTCGGCACGATGGACAGATGGGTCGTGGCCAGGCCGGCGCTCTCGTGCGGTATCGACGACGGTCCGGCGGTCGGCGGAAGGGTCATCGTGCCGGCGACCAGACTCGGACCGACGGGGAGCGTCGCCCCCGCTCCCTCCACCGCTCCGGCGGGTGGGGACAGGTCGACCGACGTGGCCCCGAAGGCTGACGTGGCCCCGAAGGCTGCGGTGAGGAGGACCAGTGCGCTCACGACAAGAAGCGATGCCCTTTGAGTTCTCATGCCCTGCCCTTCCTGAGGTGTCGGTCGGCGCCACAGCGCCGATCGATCGGCTTCGTCGACGGCCCAGCGCGGCCACGGTCGCTGCTTTTTAGCACGCGGTCGGGATCAGAGTCCCGTGGCGAGAGGGGGCAATCCTGCATCGCCTGTCCACGCGCGGGGCGTGGCCGATCTCGCGCGTCGTGTCGCTCGCGGTGGCGAGAGGCCACCTGCACCTTCCAAAGATCACGAACCCGAAAACGGCCAGGTGACCGTGGCCTGCTGGTGTGTCGATCCGAGCGCGGCGGTGGCAAAGGGCCAAAGGTCCCGATGGCGGTCGCCCTCAGTCCAGCGTGCCGAACCGGTCCACGTCCACGGCGATGAAGAGTGCGTCCGCGGTTGCGACGATCTCCCCCTCGGACTGGCACTCGGCGACGACGTGCAGCTTGCGACCCTCGCGACCCTGGACCCGAGCACGGAACTCGAGCTGCACACCGACGGGCACGGGCCGGTGGTATCGGACGGTGAGCCGGCCCGTGTACGCGGGGGTACCGGCCAGCGGCAGGACGAAGCCGGTGACGTCGTCGAACAACGCGGCCACCATCCCGCCATGGGCACGGCCGGGCGCTCCGCCGTAGGAGGCCCCGAGCACCGTGCGGATGACGACCTGGTCGTCGAGGTACTCGAAGTCGAGGTCGGCGGAGATGGGATTCCAGGGGCCTCCCACCGCGCGGTCCTGCAACGGATTGGCCGCCCCGCCGTGCTCCTCGTCCGACCGGTCGGACCGGAACATCCGCCCGACCTCCGCGGCCCGGATAGGTCCCATGTCCCGCCGCTCCGCCGTCCGGAGCGCTTCGACGGCTTCGCGCGCGGACTCGGCGATCCGGTCGAGGAGTCCGGCATCGGCGTCGTGGGCGACGAACGCGTTGTTGAGCGCTCGCAGCGCCGCTGCGGTGGCGAGGCGGGATTCGTCCGTCATCTGACGTACCTGTCCGTTCGTTCCGTCTGTCCGGCCACGGCGGCCGGCCGAGCCACGAGGGTAACGGTTGGAGGGGAGAGGAATTGTGCGGAGGGCTGGCGGTTACGGGCATGCGTTGCACGCTCGCGGCAGCCACCCGGCGGCGCTCGCCCGTGAGAGGTCGCGGGCGCTTCGATAACCTGGCGGCGGGGGGGATCGCCGGGGGGTTCGGTTGCGGACCATCTTCTTGCGGATGACGACCGGTCGACGAGCTCGGAACCGTGCCGCCCGTGCCCTGGGGCGCTCGAGCCTGCTCGTGGCGGCGGTCGTCTCCCTGGCGACCGCTCCGTTGATCCTGACGTCGTGCGGCTCTCCGCAATCCGATCCGTCCACGACACCGGCCGATCTTGCGGCATCCGTCGACCCCTTCATCGGTACGGGCGTCGGTCCCGGGCAGACCGGTGCGATCGGGACCTTTCCCGGGGCCGACGTCCCCTTCGGCATGGTCCAATGGAGCCCCGACACGCCGACCACATCGTCCGAGCTCGGTGTGTCGGGTGGCTACTACTACCCACTCGACACGATCGACGGGTTCAGCCTCGACCATCTTTCGGGAGCGGGCTGCTCGGCGCTCGAGGACTTTCCGGTCGTGCCGTTCGCCGGGGCCGTCGGCGTCTCCCCCTCCACCGACCCTGCCCTCTACCAACCCACCTTCTCGCACCAGCAGGAGTCGGCGACGCCCGGCTACTACGCGGTCACCCTCTCGGACGGAGTGAAGGTCGAGCTCACCGTCACGGACCGGACCGGGATCGGGCGCTTCACCTTCCCCCAGGGGGTCGCACCGTCCATCCTGGTCGACCCCGGAGTGGGCGAAGGGGGCTTTGCGACGGGGACCGTCTCGGTCACCGGGGACCGCTCCTTCTCGGGCTCGGAGGTCTCCGGCGGCTTCTGTTCGCTCCCGGGGACCTATTCGGCGCATTTCGCCGCGCAGTTCGAGACGCCGTTCCGCACCGAGGGGACATGGGAGTCCGGCGCGCTTTCGACCGGTGACGGCTCGGCGAGTGGGTCCGCGCCAGGCGTCTATGCCACCTTCCCCGAGGCGGCACACGGTCCCACCACGATCACGATGAAGGTCGGGCTCTCCTACACGAGTGTGGCCGACGCCTCGGCCAACCTGAAGGCCGAGCAACCGGGCTGGAACTTCGACGGCGTGCGTGCCGCAGCCACCGCGAACTGGAACCGCGCACTGTCGGGGATCGTCGTCACGGGTGGGACCGCAGCCCAGCGCCGGGTCTTCTACACCGCGCTCTACCATTCGCTCCTCTTCCCGTCCCTCCTCTCCGACGACAACGGCGACTACCCGGGGCTCGACGGCCGAGTCCACGTGGCGCACGGCGACCCGCAGTACACCAACGTGTCTGGCTGGGACATCTACCGCAGCGAGGTCCCGCTCCTCGCGATGCTGGAGCCCTCGACGGCCAGCGGGATGGTCGTCTCCCTCCTCCGTGACGCGAGCCAGGACGCCGGTTCCCTCCCTCGCTGGGAGCTCGTCGACCTCAACGAGAACGAAATGGGCGGGGATTCGGCGGATCCCATCATCGCGGGGGCCTACGCCTTCGGGGCGAGGGGCTATGACGCGAAGGCGGCACTGGCGGCAATGGTCGCCGGGGCGGACGATGCGAAGAAGAGGCCGACGTCGGACGGCTACGTCGAGCGCCCCGGCCTCGCCGCATACCTCGCCGACGGCTTCGTCCCCACCGAGTCCGGCGAGGTGACCGGTCTCACCAGTTCGCTCTCTCCGGACATGGCGTCGCTCACCTTGGAGTACGCCGTCGACGATTTCGCGGTGTCACGGCTCGCCGCGACGCTCGGGCAGCGGTCGACTGCGGCGACGTTCCTGCAACGGTCCGGGAACTGGCGCCGCCTCTTCGACCCCTCGACCGGGCTCGTCGCCCCGAAGAGCTCGGACGGCGCCCTTCCCGCGGGCTGGCCCCAGGGCAGCTTCACCCTCACCGACACCCTCGCCGCGCACGGGATCACCGGGGTCGGCCAGCTGGGCTTCCAGGAGGGGGACGCGTCGCAGTACACCTGGATGGTGCCCCAGGACCTCGCAGGCCTCTTCGCCGACCTCGGCGGGAGGACCTCCTCGACGGGCAAGCTCGGGCAGTTCGTCTCCCAGCTCAACGCCGGTCCGACCGCTCCTTTCGACTGGGCCGGGAACGAGCCGAACCTCGGGGTGCCCTTCGAGGGCGACTATTCGGGCGCGCCGTGGCTGACCGAGAAGGCGACCACCGGCATCCTCGACCAGCTCTACACCGACACACCGGCAGGCGAGCCGGGGAACGACGACCTCGGGTCGATGAGTTCGTGGGCGGTGTGGTCGATGCTCGGCCTGTACCCCGAGACACCGGGCACCTCGGTGCTGGTCACGACGACGCCGGCGTTCGCCTCCGCAAAGGTGAGACTGTCGGGGGGTCACGTCCTGACCATCCGCGCGACGAAGAAGCAGCCGGGCGCCATCTACGTCTCCTCGATGACCGTCGACGGGAAGTCTTCGTCGCGGCCGTGGCTGCCTGCGTCGATGGCGATCAACGGCGGAACGGTCAGCGAGACGCTGGTCGACCACCCCACCGCGTGGGGTGAGGCGTCCGGCGACGGGCCGCCCTCGTACGGTTCCTGACCGACGGTCGGGCGTCGGCCCGGCAGGGCCCGGTTGGTCAGGGGGCCTTCCTCGCCGACGCGAGCCGTGCGGTCACCTGCGACCACGGCTCGAGGCTCCCCGGATCTTGGGCCCACGCGTGCCCGGCGAAATAGGATACGACCCGGTCCGCGACGCCCTCGTAGCGCTCCACCATCTTGTCGGCGAGGTCGTCCCATCCCGCCGTCACCACGAATTGCTCGAGCAGCTCGTCGGTGACGACCGCTGCCATGCCCGGCAGGTCACCGACCTTCTGACGCTCGCGGATGCGCTCGGTGGTCCCATCGAACCCGATCTGTTCGAAGATGAACGCGTAGTCCGGCGTCGAACCGTAGAAGGCGATCTGCATCCGCGCGAGTTCGCGCCACTGCTCACGTTGGTCCTCACGCTCCCCGACGGCGGTGAAGCAGGGGACGATGACCTGCAGGTCACTCCGGTCTCTTCCCGAGCTCGCCGCACCCGTGGCGAGGTTGGGACCGACCGTCTCGCGGAGATAGGTGGGTGTGTTGAGCGGATGGACGTGGATGCCGTCGGCGACCGAACCGGCCATCCGCAGCATCCACGGGCTGACCGCGGCCACGTCGACCGGGGGATCGGGCACACCGATCGGCCCGGGTGACCATTGGTCGGGGAGGAGCGAGAGCTTCCACCACTCGCCGTCGAAATCGAGCGGCGCCTCGCGCCGGAAGGCCGCGAAGATGTGCTTGATCGCCAGGACGTACTCCCGCAGCCGCGGTCCGGGAGGATCGAAGTCGGCGCCGTAGCGACGCGTGACGTGGGCCCGGACCTGGGTGCCGATGCCGAGGCGGAACCGGCCCGAGGTCGCCTCCGCGAGCTCCCAGGCGACTGCCGCGGTGACCATCGGGCTGCGGGGGAACGCGACCGCGATGCCGGTCGCAAGGTCGAGGTCCGCGGCGAGGGCAGCTGCCGCGCACGACAGGTAGGCGGTGCGGCCGGCCTCGGTCACGACCAGGCCGTCGAACCCGGCCGCTGCGGCGTCGCGTGCGAGTTGCTGGGTGGCCCGCAACGGAGCAGCCATCACCATCAGATCGAGCTTCATGTCACCTCCGGAGGACCCAGGAACCTGTCGGCGGGCGCCGGGGTGAAGGACGGATCAGGCCTCAGCGACATGCTTCAGGGCGGCGAGCGTGTCGCGGATGCCGTCTGTCGCCATTACCGCCATCCCGTCCAGGCGGGCTCCGACGTCGGCGTCCGCGTCGTCCGCGGTGAGGTAGTCCGGGTAGGCGGGCAGCACCTGCCACGATTCGGTCACGGTGGTCCGCTCGCCGTGGTCCTCCAACGCATATCCCCACCGGACGAGTTCCGCGCGTCCCTCGGGTCCGCAGTTGACGAACGCGAACTCCCGGCCAGGAACCGAAGCGACGACTTTGCACCGCGTGTCCCAGGTGAATTCGCCGATGGCGTTGTGGCCGGTGAACCACGCTCCTTCTTTTCCGGCCTGCGCATCGTCGTCCCACGTGCCCGAGGTGCACACCGGGCTGAGCTCGCCCATTCGGGTGACGTCGCTCACGATGGCGTAGACCTCGGCAGGTGGACGCTCGATGCGGATCGATCCCGAATGCCGGTAACCGGAGACGTCCATGACCGAGACGGTAGCGCGGCGTCGATCCCCGAGCCGGGGCGGCACGGCCTCGCTCGGAAGCCCCCGCTCAGGCGATGGACGACAGGCCTTCGGTCCGGGTCCACATCGGTTCGGTCCCGGATCGCCCGGTTCGGGCTGGGTTCCAGACCGGGACGGGACCGTCGGCGCGCGGGGCCGCGGTCCACCAGGTACGTCGCTGCCCTAGAGTCCGCGACCGATGGTGGGTGACGACCTACCCGGCAAGCGTCGACGGGTGCACGCCCGGCGCGGGCTCGACCGGGAAACCGAGTCCCGTCTCGTCGAGCTCGGGCGATCTCTGCCCCCGCCCTCCGAAGACGAGGCGAAGGTGTTGGCCTCCCGGCGCTCGGCTTGGAAGCGGCGACGTCTCGCGTTCCGGGTCGTGGTCGTCGTCGTGGTCGTCGTCGTGGCGGGCGCCATGGTGCAGTGGCTCCGGCCGCTGCCGGTGCCCGCCTTGGAAGGGCCTTCGACCGGCATCCGGATACCGGGGAACGCGCCGGTGCTGCCGTGGCCTTCCGCAGGCGAGGCCGCGATGAGCGTGCCCGGCCTCGGCATCGTCGGACAGTCAGGGGGCACGCAGCCGGTCCCGATCGGCCCGTTGTCGGGGGTGCTGGTCGCCTACGTGATCCTGAAAGACCATCCCCTCGGGACGGGCGGCGCCACCGGGCCCACTCTCGCGGTCACACCCCAGACGTTGGCGTCGTACCAGAGCGGTCACGCGGTCGGGCAACCGGAGGTGCCGGTCACGGCGGGAGAGTCCCTGACCGAGCTCGACGCGCTGGAGGGCCTCCTCGTCGACTCGGGAAACGACATGGCCACCCTCCTCGCGGACTGGGACGCGGGGTCCACGTCGGCCTTCGTGACGAAGATGGACCTGAACGCCGTGTCCCTCGGTCTCCGGCGCACCCGCATCGCCGCGCCCGGCGGTGCGGACGACGCCGTCGTCAGCAATCCGGTCGACCTGATCCGCCTCGCTGGGGCCGCCATGCAGATTCCCGTGCTCCAACAGATCGTGTCGCTCGGCGAGGTCACCCTCGCTGGCGCAGGCCTCCACTACAACCCGAACTTCGTCCTCGGCGAGGACGGTGTGGTCGGCGTCGAGGCGGGATCGGACTCCATCGGAAACGGGTGCTATCTGTTCGCAGCACAGAAGCCGGTCGGCGGACAGACGGTCACTCTGTACGGAGCGGTGCTCGGCCAGTCCGGTCCGAACGGTCCCGACACGGCGGCGGTCGCGAGCGGCGACGCGCTGGTGCGAGCCGCGCTCCCTGCTCTCACCGCGGTTCCCGTGCTGCAGGCGGGAGCGGTCGTGGGACAGCTCTCCACACCCTGGGGAGCATCGACGCCGCTCGAGGTGTCCCGTGCGGTGACGATCCCGGCATGGCCGGGCCTCCGCATCCCGGTGACGACCCGGCTCTCGACGCTGACGCTGCCGGTCGCGTCCGGCAGCCAGGTGGGATCACTCCAGGTGCTCCAGGGGCACCGAGCAGTGACTGTCGCGCTGCACACCACCGAACCGCTTCGGGGACCCTCCGGGATGTGGCGTCTCACACGATGACGCGCCATCGGTTCGGGTCGTGTGGGATCGGAGCGATTCACGCCCCCTCACCCGGCCCGGAACTCCGGCTTCACCCGAGAGCCCCGTTTCGCTCGGATCAGACGAGCGGTTCGGGCACCTTGCTGAGCTCGCCGAGCGCATCCGCCATGGTCTGGGCCAGGGACACCCTACAGGACTGCCACTGGATCAAACCGCTCTCGAGAAGGAAGTCGTTGACCGCCTCGATGCGGTCGGCCTCGACCACCACGACTCCTCCGTGTTCTGAGCCGAGTACCAGCGGACCGACCACCATCTTGATCCCAAGGCGTTCTGCGATCTTCGGTATCTGCGGACCCAGCTCTTGGATCCGTTTCCGGAGCCTCGAGTTGGACGTCGGGCACTGGTCTGGAGTGTGGACGGTAGTGATGACGAAGGTAGGCACCCCAGCCTCCTTTCCTCGGAGAGAAGCCGAGCGTAGTTCGCTCGCCCCGTTCCGGTTCGGGGGCCCAGGAGGTGCAGGTGTTTGCCTGGTCAGCCCCCGGAGGAGCTGGTTCGGCATCGCATCTGGCAACTGCTCGTCGCGCTCGTTCCGTGGACTCGATGAGGTCGTCGGCGAGCTCGGACGTGCTCGTCCGCGGAGGAGGGAGTCCGACCGCTCGGTGCCCAGACGAGTTGGCCTCGGGGATCCGGTCCCACGAGCCTCGAGGTGCGTTCCCACGTTCCGCCACCCGAAGTGGCAGCGCAGGTTCCGGCACGTGGCGGGCACAACTAGTCGATGCTGAACCAGCTCGCACCTTGGCCTGGTGTTCGACGTACCCGTCACCCGAAAGATCGACGACGACTCGCTCGTGGGACCCACCGGTCGTCGAGCGGGAGGCCGTTGTAGATGACGGTTCAGGATTTCGCGAGCGACAACCTCTGAGCCCACACGATCGGCCCGCTACGGGGTGAACGACCCCTCGATGTCGACGATCACGTCGGCAGCACCGTCCGCGTTGTAGACGTCGAGGATGCCGGTGGCCGAGAGCTTGGCGACCACCAGGTTGGGGACCGACTGCCCGGAGGTCCAGTTGAGGTCAGAGGCGAGGGGTCTGGTGGTCTCGGCCGGGTAGACGGTGAGGTAACTCTGGGCGGTCGTCCGGCTCACGGTCACGTTGGCGACGATCGCAGAGGCCCCGGTCTGAACGCCGCCTTGCCCGGTCACCTGCACCCCGATGGTCGAGGCTGTCCCGAGGGTGTGCCCGGAGCACTCGGTGCCGGTCCCCGCACGGGTGTCGCAGATCCGGGCCGGCGAGAGGGCCTGGTAGTCGCCGGTCGACGACGACGAGTAGTACCCGGTCACGTCGACGATCACCTCGGCGGAGCCGGCGGCGTTGTAGACGTCGATGCCCCCAGAGCCGGAGAGGGGGATGATCACCCTGTTCGGGACCGTCTCGCCGGCGGTGAAGTTCAAGTTGGAGGCCAGCGGCCTCGTCGCCCCCGCCGGGTAGGCGGTGAGGTAGCTGGCCGCGCTCGGGCTGGTCACCGTCACATTGGCGACCACCGCGGTCGCCCCCGAGGGAACACCGCCTTTTCCGGTGACCTGCACAGCCATCGTGTCGGGGTTCGCTCCCTTCCCCGGTGCGAGGCCGCTGCACTGGTTGCTCGCCTGTGCCGGTCGGGTGTCGCAGATCCGGGCAGGGGGGAGCGGGGTGAAGCCGACGCCGGTGCCCGGCCCGTAGTAGCCGGTCACGTCGACGATCACGTCGGCGGACCCGGTCGCGTTGTAGATGTCGACAGCCCCCGAGGGCGACAGCGGCACGGTCACCAGGTTGGGGACCGTCTCGCCGGCGGTGAAGTTCAAGTTGGAGGCGAGCGGCCGGACGGTCCCCGCCGGATAGACAGTGAAGTAGCCGGCCGCAGTTGGCTTGGTGACGGTCACGTTGGCGACCACCGCAGTCGCCCCGCTCGGCACACCGCCCTCGCCGCTCACCTGGACGGTAAGGGTCGATCCCGACGACAGCGTCTGGTCCGTGCACTGGTTGCTCGCCTGTGCCGGTCGGGTGTCGCAGATCCGGGCAGGGGGGAGCGGGAAGAAAGGAGCGGGGCCAACGGTCGCCGTGGTGTTGGTGAGGAGCACGCCTCCGACCGCGCCGTGGCCCGCACCACCGGCTACGCATGCCGAGGTCGCAGCACACGAGACCGTGTCGAGGGAGCCCACTTCGACCGGGAGCGGCTGAGCGCTCCAGGTCGTCCCGTCAGCGGTGGCGATCACTGCCGGCGCGAGCGTACGGGTCGCTCCGGTGGCCTCGCACGACGTCGGGGACGTGCATGAGACGGACGAGAGCTCGCCGATCCCGCTCGGGACCGTCTCGGTTGTCCAGGTCGTGCCATCGCTGGTCGTGACGATGGCCGGGGTGTACGTCGTGCCGTCGAAGGTGTAGCCAACTGCGGTGCAGTCCAGCGCAGTCGGGCACGAGATGCCGTTCAGGGGGCCGACGTTCGGTGCTGACTGGGTGGACCAGGTGGTTCCGCGATCGGTGGTGACGATGAGGGACGCGACGTACGTGGACCCGTTGTAGACGTCCCCCGCGGCGATGCATTCGGAGACCGTCGGGCACGACACTCCCGACAGGCTGTCGACCCCGCTCGGAACCGTCTGATTCGTCCACGTCGCGCCGCCGTCGGTGGTGGCTACGATGGTCGCGGTGCCCGATGGGTCGTTGCCAACGGCCGTGCAGACCGACACCGACGGGCACGAGATCGCCAATAGGGCGCTGACGGTCGCCGGGACCGACTGGCTCGACCAGTTGGTGCCGTCGGTGGTGCCCACGACGGCACCGCCTCCAATCGTGGCGGTCCCCGCGGCCTCGCACACCGACGACGTGGCGCAACTGACGCCGGTGAGCCCGCCGACGCCGCTCGGGACGGCTCCGCGGGTCCACGCGGCGCCCCCGTCGGCGCTCGAGTAGATCGCGCCGCCGGTGGAATCACCTCCGACCGCCACGCAGTCGGAGGTCGTCGCGCACGAAGCACCGGCGAACGAGGTGACTCCGTAGGGGATGTCCTGGGACGCCCACGTCGTGCCGCCGTCGGTGGTGGCGACGACGGTGGGTGCGCCGGAGACGCCGCTGCCCGCCGCCGTGCAGTCCGACCCGGACGAGCACGTGATGGACGAGAGAGTGCTGACGGATTCCGGGATCGTCTCGCTCGACCAGGTCGACCCGTCGGTAGTGCCCACCACGACGCCACCTCCTGATGACCCCGTTCCCGCGGCGGCGCAGTCGGAGGGCGTCGGGCACGAGATGCCCGAGAGGTCACCCACCCCGGTCGGGACGGTCTGGGATGCCCAAGCTCCGCCGTTCACGCTGGACAGGATGACGCCGACGGAGAACGAGGGGTCCTGCCCCACCGCCTCGCAGAGGGCGGTCGTCGGGCACGAGACCGCCGAGAGCTCGGACACCACATTGCCACTCGGCAACGTCATTACGGTCCACGTCGCCCCGCCGTTGGTGGTCGAGATGGCTGTGGCGTTCGGCTGCGGGCCTCCGACCGCCGTGCAGACGGCGGCGCTCGGGCACGAGACCGACGACAGGGGGCCGCTCCCGGCCGGGGTCGTCCTCAACGACCACGACGTCCCCCCGTTGGTGGTCGTGACGACGGTTGCGCCGCCGGAGGCGTTGCTGCCCACCGCCGTGCAGTCGGCGGTGCTTGGGCACGAGATGCCATTGAGGGCGGCGGCGCTCGGTGCCGTCTCAACGGTCCACGACGCGCCACCGTCAGTCGTCCCGAGGATGACGCTCTTTGACGGGGTCGACTGGCCGACTGCCGTGCAGGTCGACGCCGACGGACATGAGACGGCGGCGAGCGGTCCGGTGCCGGTCGGGACGGGTTGGCGCGACCAGACCGTCCCGCCATCTGAGGTGGTCATGATCGAGCCGACGAACGACGCGATGACCCCCACGCCGACGCCGACGCACGTGGTGGAAGTGGGGCACGAGATCGCGCTCAGAGATGAGACCGGCGCAGGATAGGAGCCGGCAACGCTCCATGCCGGCGAGGCGGCAGAGGCGGAAGGCGCGTTCCCCACAATGGTGGCGAACGTCACGACAGCGAGCACCACGGCGGTACCCAGTCGGAGTGCTCCTCGGTCCCGGCGACGCAGTCGTCGCGGACGGCTCCTCCGGACGCCAGGCGGACGGGAGGCGCTGCGCGAAGCACGGCGCGCGTCGCGCATCAAGGACTTGCCCATCCGATCGGCCTCCCGACACCAGCCCGGCGAACCCGCTGCCCCAGGCCTTTCCGGAATACCACGGTGGCTCATTCCCGTCCACTGTGGTCACGCTCCGTCCCGGAACCACCCCTCGGCGTCGGCGACGCCGAGGGGTGGTTGGGCGGTCATCGGCCCGGCCGGAGGCGCTGATCTTGTGCTTGGCCGCCAGGCTGCGCGTCGACCAGTGCGTGGCGTCGGGCGGTGCGCTCTCGAGCGTCTCGACCACGACCGCCTCGATGATGTCGTCGCCGATCGTGCGCACTGCTCCCGGACGCGGGGCGTCGACGAGGCCGTCGAGGCGAGCCTCGCCGAAGCGGTTGCGCCACTTGCTCACCGTCACGGGATTACACCCCAGCTCGGCCGCGATCTCGGCGTGGGTGGCTCCCCCCGCCGCGCAGGCCAGCACGATCTTGGATCGCAACGCCAGCGCCTGAGCGACGAATGCCGGCGCGCCCAGCGCTCGAGCGTGGCGCGCTCCTCGGCGCTCAAGTTGATCTCGACGGTGGGGCGTCCTCGACGGGCCATGGCGTTCCTCCGATGTTGGCGTACAACACCGGAGCAACGCGGCCCAACCGACAAAATTCCCGCTCAGCCAAGAATTATTGGCGGAACAGCCTTCCGGGACACTAGACGGAAGGGTTGGGACCGGCCCACGCGGTTACGCCTCGGACTCGGCTCCAGGAGGGCTTGCCTCGGCGAGTTGGGCTTCGACGGCTCGATTGCTCGCTCGACGCCGACGAGCTTCGTCGTCGGCGTGATGTCGTGCCACTGCGGCATGGATCTTCTCGCTGATCTGGGGGTGATCGTCGAGGAGTGCAGAGAAGTCACCTCGACCGATCACGTCAACAGTGACCCGGGACTTGGCAACCACGGTCGCGGTGCGTGGTCGATGCTCTAAGAGAGCCATTTCACCGAAGAACTCGCCGGGACCGCAGGTCGCCACCACTTCACCGTCGATGATCACGTCGACGGTACCCTCGAGCACGATGATGAACTCGTACCCGCGTCCACCTTGCCGGGTGAGGTCGCGACCATCCGACAAATCCAGCCGTGTCGTCAATCTCGACACTTCCCGAAGCTCTCGCTTTGAGAGTCCAGCGAATAGAGGGACTCGAGCAAGCAATTCATCGGTAGTTCTCATGGCTATGCGGTGTCCTTTCTCCACAGAAGTCGCCCGCAGGCCCAACCGTAGGCGACAACGGTCTCCGAAGGCTGACGATCCTGTGGCTGCCAAGAACCTCATCCACGTCATGCGAACAGGCGATATTCATGGATCGCTCCGCCGAGCGGATTCGTCAGCTTGAGTCGTGACGGATCGGCGTTCTGACAAACTCTGGCCAACCACGAGGTCCAGGTACACGACGTGGCTGAGGTGCTGGATCGGGCCATGGACCTCGTCAGTTGCTGCGAGCAGGGCTACCGGAAAGCAACGGCGCAGCAGCGTCGACTGTGGAACCAGGCGTTCTTCACGAAGATCGAAGTGGACCGTCTGGAGGAGGTTGGTGTGGCCGAGTTGACTCCCCTAGTCGGGGGACTCAAGGGGGCAACTCAGCAGCGCCACATGGGCGACAGCAGACATTTCCACCGAAGCAGTAGGAACCCTGGCTTGCTTCTTGTTGGCCAGGGTTCAAGTGAGAACCCTTTGGTTGGTGGGCGAGGCGGGACTTGAACCCGCACATCCTTTCGGACACAGGAACCTGAATCCTGCGCGTCTGCCAATTCCGCCACTCGCCCCGGTGACCGCATGAGGCTACCCGATGGCCGCAAGTACGGAATCGCCCGGTCGGAAGCTCGTCAGGGCGAGTTCCATGCCTCGTCAGGTCGGGTTCCAGAGCGCGGCGCCGGGCAACCGTAGAGTGGGTGGCCCTACCCCCTACCTGGGGGTAGCCGCCGATAGGCTGACGCCTGCATGGGACTCCAGAAGTTCGAAGGACGACTCGAGCGAATGGTCGACGGTACGTTCTCAAGGGCCTTTCGGGGCGATCTCCAGCCGGTCGAGATCGGCCGGCGGTTGACGCGCGAGATGGACCTGCGCCGCCGGCTCGGCGTGCACGGTCTGATCGCGCCCAACAGCTTCGTCATCCAGCTCTCGACCGTCGACTTCGACCGCTTCGAGACCTTCCTCGACGCGCTCATCCGCGAGCTCGAGGAGGCCGCCCGCGAACATGCCCGCACCGAGGACTACGTCTTCGTCGGCCCGGTCACCGTGTCGATCGAGGAGAACCCGAGGGAGAAGCGGGGACGGTTCGAGATCGCGGGCGAGGTCGAGGAGGGCCCTTCGGGCCTGCCGGCCGCGTCGATCGTCCTCGCCGACGGCGAGCGGGTGGTGCTCGGGCCCGAGCCGATCACCATCGGCCGCCTCCCCGAGAGCACCATCATGGTCAACGACCCGAACGCCTCCCGCCGGCATGCAGAGATCCGCCGGATGGGGAATGAAGTGGTGGTGGTGGACCTGAACTCGACCAACGGGACCCGCGTCAACGGGGCCACGGTGAGTGAGCGGACGCTCGCCGACGGCGACCAGATCGTCATCGGAACCACCGTCCTGCGGTTCGAGACCTCATGAGCTCACTCACCTGAACGTCGATGCACCAGCTCCTGGCCTCCCTACCGGGACCCACCGACAACACGCCCGCACTGCGGATCCTCGAGTACGGGGTCATCATCCTCCTCTGGCTGTTCTTCATGTGGGTGGTGCGGGCGGTGTGGGTCGAGGTGCGACCGCTGAAGCGCCGTCGCCGGCGACGGGGCTCGGATCTCGACCCGGTCACCGACGGCAAGTCCCGCCGGTCGCGCCGGCTGAAGCTCCACGTCATCCGACCGGAGGAGGAGGCCGGCCGGGTCTACGAGATCGGCGAAGAGGTCACCGTCGGCCGGGCCCCGGGCTGCGGAGTCCCGATCGACTACGACAGCTACTCGTCGAATCTGCACGCACGGCTCTTCCGCCTCGATGGCGACCTGTGGGCCGAGGATCTCGGGTCGACCAACGGCACCTGGGTGAACACCGTCCGCATCGGCGAGCGGACGAGACTGGAGAAGGGCGACCTCCTCCAGGTCGGGGGCACCGTGTTCGAGGTGGGGAAGTGAGATGACGATTCTCCGCTCGGGCTCCGCGACCGACACCGGTCTGGTGCGCTCGGTCAACCAGGACCTTGCGGTCGAATCGCCCAACCTCTACGCCGTCGCAGACGGGATGGGGGGTCACGCCGGGGGCGAGGTCGCCGCCCGCATGGCCATCGACACCCTGGCCCTGGCGTTCGGCAGGCAGCTGAGCGGGTCGGGCCTTTCGGAGGCGGTCGTCGAGGCCAACGCCACAGTGTGGCAGCACAGCCTCGATCACCCCGAGCTGCGCGGGATGGGCACCACCCTCACCGCGGTCGGCCTCGTCCAAGAGGACGGGCACGACGTGCTCGCCCTCGTCAACGTCGGCGATTCGCGCTCCTACCAGCTCCACGACGGGGCTCTGCACCTGCTCACCACCGACCACAGCGTCGCGGAGGAGATGGTCCGGAGCGGGGAGCTCACCGCAGCCGAGGCAGCGGTGCACCCGCAACGGCACATCCTCACCCGGGCCCTCGGGGTGACCTCGGACGTCTCGGTCGACCTCTGGCGCATCAAGCCGGTGCGAGGCGACCGCTTCCTGCTCTGCAGCGACGGCCTGACCAACGAGCTCGACGACGGCCAGATCACCGAGGTGCTCACCTCGGTCTCTGATCCGCACGAGGCCGCCGACCTGTTGGTCCGCGGGGCGAGAGCCCACGGGGGCAGCGACAACATCACGGTGGTGGTCATCGACGTGGTGGTCGGTGAGGAGGGCCAGGACGAGCCAGCCGCTGCCGCCGGAGTGCCCTCCGACCCCACGCTACCCGCCGACCTCACCGGGGTGGTACCCGCGACCGACGGGCAGCGCGCCGCTGCGGCCGGAGCACTCTCGCTGGCGGAGCCCGAGGTGCCGGACGAAGTTCCGGCAGAGGCGCCGACGCAGCCCGCCGCAGCACCCAGCTGGCGTCAACGGCGGCGCGACCGGCGTCGTCAGAAGCGGATCGCCCGCGGGCGCCGCCTCATCACCTTCCGCACCCTGGTGTTCGTGGTGCTCTTCGGCGCGGTGCTCGCGGGCGCCTACTACGCGGTCAGGTGGTACGACGTGAACTCCTACTATGTCGGCGTCGACAACAACGAGCTGGTGATCTACCAGGGCCGGATCGGGGGGTTCCTCTGGTATCACCCGGTCGAGGTGTACCGGACCAGCGTCACCACGGCAGACGTGCCGGCGATCTACCTCAGCTCGCTGAACTCGGGCGTCGAGGAGTCCTCGGTCGCGAACGCGCGTTGTTACGTATCCAACCTGGTCGCCGCCAAGGCTTCGCAGCAGAATCCCTCGACGGCGACGACCGCGACCACCCAGAAGGGGTGCTCCTCATAATGGAACGACGCATCAAGCGCATCGGGATCTTCATGGTGCTCTGCTTCGTGGCCCTGTTCGTCCAGCTCAACAACATCCAGGTGCTGAAGGCGAACTCGCTCGCCAACAGCCAGAACAATCCCCGGGTGCTGGCCGTGGAACGGAGCCAGCCGCGGGGCAGCATCCTGTCGGCCGACGGGGTGACGCTGGCCAACTCGGTGCGGACGAATGGCGGGTCCTACAAGTACCGGCGCGTCTACAACCAGAACACGGCGGTGCTCTTCTCGCAGATCGTCGGCTACGACTCGGAGATCTACGGCCTGACCGGGGTCGAGGCGGAGTACAACAGCTACCTCGAGTCCCACACCCGGCCGGCGAAGAACCTGCACGACCTCCTGGTCAACCGCACGACGACCGACAACGTCACACTGACCATCGACAGCCACCTCCAGAGCGAGGTGGCGGCAGCGCTCGACGCGCCGACGTGAACGGGAGCGCACCGGACGCGGGAGCGGTCGTGCTCAACGTGAAGACCGGGGCGGTCGAGGCGATGTACTCCAACCCGACCTTCGACCCGAACGGGCTGGTGTCGACCAACGGCAACATCGAGAAGCTGAGCTGGGGCCTGCTCAACCCGAAGAGCAGCCAGAGCGCGCTCGTCTCGCGCGCGTTCCAGTTCGGGTTCCTGCCCGGCTCGACCTTCAAGGTGGTCACGTCGTCGGCGGTCTACGACCACGACCCGTCGCTCGCCAGCATCAACTATCCCGCACCTCCGAGTGGCTGCATTCTGGTTCCCCAGACGCCGCTGCCGCTCTGCAACTACGCGCCACGAGCAGTGTGGAGGCACCATTCAGCAGACCCTGCCTCAGTCCTGCAACACCGCCTTCGCCCAGATGGGGATGGCTCTGCAGAGCAACCTCGGCGTCGAGGCCCAGGCGTTCGGGTTCAACCAGCAGGTGCCGATCGACATCCCCGGTGCAGCGGATCTCCACGGCTCCGACTCCGGCCCAGCTGGTGAACAACGCACCACTTCAGGCGTACGCGGCCTTCGGGCAGGGAACCTCGGTCGCGAGCGACGTGGCGACCCCGCTCCAGATGGCGCTTGTCGCCGAGGGGATCGCCAACCGGGGCACGGTCATGACCCCCCACGTGATGGCCCAGATCCGCGACTCACAGGGCAATCTCGTCACCAGCTACACCCCGAAGTCGTGGCTGCAGGCCACGAACCCGCTGACCGCCGCTGCGGTCACCTACGCTGATGCAGGGCGTCGTGACCAATGGGACCGCGTCCGACGGTCGGCTTCCCCGCCGCCTGGAACGTGGCCGCGAAGACCGGGACGGCCGAGGTCGGCACCGCAGCTCAACCCACTCACCAACGACTGGATGGTCGCCTTCGCCCCGGCGAACGACCCGAAGGTCGCGGTGGCCGTCGCCGTCCCGAACCAGGTGCCGAGCTCGACCGGCGCCGAGATCTCCGGCCCGGTGACCAAGACGATCCTCGGCGATGCCCTGGCGGCGACGCCGTGACGGTCGGTGGACACGGAAGGCTCGCCCGGTGCGACCGGTACCCGGGCACGAACGAGGGCAGGCATAGGCTTTGACGCACATGGATCCCACCCAGACGCCGCGCGTGTTCTCCGAGCGGTACGAGCTCAACCACCTCATCGCACGCGGCGGCATGGCGGAGGTCTACCGGGCCCGTGACCGCCTGCTCGACCGTCCGGTCGCGCTCAAGGTCCTCTTCCCCGAACTGTCGATCGACCGTTCCTTCGTCGAGCGCTTCCGGCGGGAGGCCCAGGCGGCCGCCAACCTCTCCCATCCGAACATCGTCCCGGTCTTCGACTGGGGGGAGGACTCGGGCACCTACTTCATCGTCATGGAGTACATCGACGGCCGACCCCTCTCCTCGATCCTCAAGTCGGCCAACCCGTCGAAGACGACGCTGTCGCCGGAACGGACCGCGGACATCGGCGCGCACGTCGCTGCCGCCCTCGGCTACGCGCACAAGCACCACGTGATTCACCGCGACGTGAAGCCCGGCAACATCCTGATCACCGACGACGGTCAAGTGAAGGTCACCGACTTCGGGATCGCCCGCGCGATCAACACCGAGGAGAGCCTCACGCAGACGGGAGCGGTGATGGGCACCGCGACGTACTTCTCGCCCGAACAGGCCGAAGGGGTCGGTGTCGACGCGAGGAGTGACATCTACTCGCTCGGCGTTGTCCTCTACGAGATGGTCACGGGGCGTCCGCCGTTCCTCGGCGACACGCCGGTAGCGGTTGCCTCGAAGCACGTGCGCGACAATCCGCCCGCCCCCCGCGAGTTCAACCCCGCGATCCCACCGACCTTCGAAGCGATCATCCTGAAGGCGATGGCGAAGGACCCGACCTTCCGCTACGCGACCGCAGAGGATCTGCGCGCCGACCTGCTCCGGTTCAACGAGGGACGGGCCGTGCTCGCCGCGGACGAGGCCACCGCGATGCTGGCGGCACAGGGCGCCACCATGGCGGTGGCGACGGTCGGCGACGGTGCCGACGCCACCCAGGCGATGGCCACCACCCCGGCGACAGACGGGACGCTTGCAGAGGAGGAAGAGGAGGAGGAAGAGCACCCCCACCGGACCCGCAACTACGTGATCGCCCTGGTGATCCTGCTGCTGCTGCTGCTCGTGGCGGGCTTCTTCCTCCTCCGCAGCCTCGGTTATCTGGGGGGCAGCGCCGCCTTCAACCTTCCGAACGTGGTGGGTCAGCAGCAGGCACAGGCTTCGACCACGCTGAAGAACGACGGGCTGGTGGTGAAGACCTCCAATCAACAGTCGACCCAGGCGGTCGGCACCGTCCTCTCGACCGATCCGAAGGCGAACTCACTGGTGAACAAGGGAGACACCGTCACCTTGAAGGTGGCGGTCCCGGTGCCGATCAAACAAGTCCCGGTCCCGCAGGGCATTACCAACACGTCGCTCTCGACCGCCGAGTCCATTCTCGAGAACGCGGGGCTCCAGTACAGCGTCAAGTACCAGAACAGCCAGACGGCGGCCAACGGCACGGTGCTCAGCGCGAGCCCGTCGTCGGGCACCAACGTGAACCCGGGAAGCATCGTCACACTGACCGTCTCCTCCGGGCCGGCCAACGTCCCGGTCCCGAACGTGGTCGGTCAATCACAGACCCAGGCAGGGGCGCTGCTCGGGTCTGCCGGGCTTTCGGTGGGCAGCGTCTCCTACCAGTCCTCCACCCAGTACGGCGCCGGCATCGTCTTCGCGTCGAACCCCGGATCGGGCACGCCCGTCGCGCCCGGAAGCTCGGTGAACATCGCGGTCTCGACCGGACCTCCGGCGCCGTCCACCACGACGACCAGCTCGACCACGACCACCAGCACGACATCGACGACCAATCCGAACAGCCCGAACGCCGGCCACGGGCGGCCCAACTCGAACAACCAGGGCGGCTGAGGCGAGCCGAGCGTCGCCGGCTGTCCGGGCCCGGCGGCGTCAGGCGGCGACGGCGAGGAAGTTGGAGAGCAGAGACGGGCCGTTCGGCGTGAGGAACGACTCGGGGTGGAACTGCACGCCCTCTATCGTCGAGCTCACGGTGGCGGAGCCCCATCACCACGCCGTCCCCGGTGGTCGCCGATACCTCGAGTTCGCCCGGCACGGATGCGGGGTCGACGACGAGAGAGTGGTAGCGGGTCGCCACGAACGGATCGGGGAGGCCGGCGAAGACACCCCTGCCGTCGTGGTGGATGGCCGACGTCTTGCCGTGCATGAGGGTCGGCGCGCCGACGATCGTGCCCCCGTAGGCCTGACCGATCGCCTGCAGGCCCAGGCAGACCCCGAGGATCGGGAACTCGCCGGCCAGTTCGGCGACGACCGCCATCGAGATCCCCGCCTGCTCGGGCCGGCCGGGACCGGGCGAGATCAGGATTGCGTTGGGTGCCGCCGCACGGACCCCCTCGACGTCGATCGCGTCGTTGCGGTGGACGACCGGTTCGGCCCCCAGCTCGCCGAGCTGTTGGACCAGGTTGTAGACGAACGAGTCGTAATTGTCGATGACCAGCACCCGGGTCGCCATGGCGCACCGATGGTAGCGGCCGGCACGCCGGTGGCTGGGCTGGCAGCGGTCCGGCGCGGGCGAATGGCTATTCTTCGGCAATGGCAACCAAAGCCAAGGCCGGACCGGGCGGGTCGCAGAAGAAGGGGCGGTCGGCCGCCGGTCGTACCACCGCCAGGCCGATCCGCAACGATCGCTACACGCCGCCGATCGCGAAGAACGTGCGGACCAGTCCACGGTGGATGGGCCCGGCGATCGTCGGCTTCTTCCTCCTCGGCGTGGTGGTGGTGATCCTCAACTACGTCGGACTGCTGCCGGGCGGGGTCAACAACCTCTGGCTCCTGGCGGCCATCGGCTCGATCTTCGTCGGCCTCCTGCTCGCCACCCGGTACCACTGAGGCCGGCGGGCCGCGTCGCCAGCCCGCGGCACCCCGGGTCGGAGCCGGCGCACGCGCGCCGGACCCGTATCCGGATCACCGCGATCGACGAGATTGCCGATCAGCCGAGTCGCTCGATGACGGTGGCGTTGGCCATGCCGCCGCCCTCGCACATGGTGAGGAGGCCGTAGCGTCCACCGGTACGGTCGAGTTCGTTGACGAGTGTGGCCATCAGCTTCGCGCCGGACGCTCCGAGCGGGTGCCCGAGCGCGATGGCGCCTCCGTTCACGTTGACCTTCTCGAAGTCAGCGTTCGTCTCCGCTTGCCACGCGAGCACGACCGACGCGAACGCCTCGTTGATCTCGATCAGATCCATGTCGTCGAGCTCGAGCTTGCCGCGCTCGAGCACCGAACGCGTCGCCGGGATCGGACCGGTCAGCATGGTGATCGGGTCGCTGCCCGCGACCGCGAAGCTGTGGAAGCGCGCCCTCGGGGTGAGGCCGAGCGAGCTCGCCTTCTCCTCGCTCATGATGAGCACGGCGGAGGCACCGTCGGTGATCTGCGAGGCGTTCCCCGCGGTGACCCTGCCGTTGTCGGTGCGGTAGGCGGGCTTGAGCGTGGCGAGAACGTCCAGCGAGGTGTCGGGCCGGATCCCCTCGTCCGCGGTCACCATCTCGTCGGTGTCGGCCCGGTCGTCGTCTTTCACCGCCACGGGGATCAGCTCGCGCTCGAAGCGGCCCTCGGCGGTCGCCTGCGCGGCCAGCCGGTGGGAGCGCAGCGCGTACTCGTCGAGCTGATCGCGGCTCAAGTTCCACTGCTCGGCGATGAGCTCGGCACCTTCGCCCTGCCCGACGAGGCCCCCGCGCTCCGCGTACCGGTTCATCATGCGGGGCCCGAACGGGTACCCGAGATCCGCCACGACCGACGCACCCATCGGCGTGCGGGTCATGACCTCCACGCCGCCGGCGATCACCGCGTCGTAGGCGCCGGCGATCACGCCCTGGGCGGCGAAGTGGCACGCCTGCTGTGATGAGCCGCATTGCCGGTCGATGGTGGTCGCCGGCACCGATTCGGGGAAACCGGCCGCGAGCACCGCGTTCCGGCCGACGTTGAGCGACTGCTCGCCCACCTGCATGACGCAGCCCATGATCACGTCGTCGACCTGGGCCGGGTCGAGGTCGTTGCGTTCGACCAGCGCCTTGAGCGCCTCGGACGCGAGGTCGGCGGCGTGCCAGTTGCGGAGCTTCCCGTTGCGCTTGCCGCCGGCGGTCCGGACGGCGTCGACGATGACGGCTTCGGTCATGTGGCTCTCCTTTGGTGGTCCGGCGGCGCTGCTCCTGCCGGCCGTGTCGGTTCGGGTTGTCGCCGGCTCGCAACGGAGTCCCGACGGTGCACTGCGGGCGGCCCGACTGCACTTGACCGTCCGGTCAAGAACACTAGCGGGCAGGGGTTCGGACCGACCACCGACCTGCAACCACCCTGCTCAGCGAGCCGCAGCCCCATGACCACGTCGCTGCAGGTCGGTTCCCCGTGAGGCTCCGGTCGCCCACCCAAGTCGGGGGCAGTCCCAGCGCCGCACTACGGTCGGGGCATGGCCACCCGGGTCAAGGACATGGACCGATGGCTCGGGGACGGCGGGATGGAGCTGATCGGGACGGTCGGCGCCTCCTTCGACGACTACGGAGTCGACGGCGAGGTCCTCGGTTGGGTCGCCGGCACGTTCACACCGCTCAAGGCGGCCTGCAATCCGCACGGGATCGTCCAGGCAGGTGTCCACGGCCTGCTCCTCGACGCTGCGATGAATTTCGCCATCAACACCGCGCTCCCCGGGCGCGACCGCACACGGGCCACCCTCGAGATGAAGGTCGAGACGATGCGACCGGCGGTGCTCGGGGAGCGTTACACGCTTCGAGGCGAGGTGGTGCGCATGGCCCGGCAGGTCGCCTACGCCGAAGCCACGGTGCGCGACGGCGAGGATCAGCTGGTCAGCCGGGCAACCGGCACCTTCTTGCTGCACCGCTCCGCTGAGGACTCGACCGGCTGACCGTCACCTGAGACGCGCTCAGGCGTCGAGGCTCACGGATCTGGGTGGACCGGGAGCCGGCTCGCGGTGCGCCGAGCACCGCTGCATTCGACCACCGCGGGCCATCTGGGCCGCAAGGCCGGTGAACACCGATGCCACACCGCGGCGACCCCTGTCGCATCTGCCGGCGTCCGGTCTCGGGCGCCTTCGCCCACTGCTATTGCTGCTCGGTCACCGTCCATCAGTTGCGGTTGCCGCTCGTGCCGGTCGTGGCGATGACCGACTACACCGTCGGCGACCGCATGCATGGACTGCTGCGGGGTTACAAGGACGGCCCGACGGCCCGAGCCCGTGCGTCGAGGACGGGCGCGCTGGCCGCGCTCGTCGAGCTCTGGCTGGCCGAGCATGCGCCGGCCCTCCGCGATCGCTTCGGCACCTCCTGGGACCTGGTGACGACGGTCCCCTCGACGCGGGCCCGCCGCTGGCCGGTCGAGGGGATCGTGGCACGGGTCCCCGCCCTCGGGCCCTGGCCACCAGCGGATGCTCAGATGCGGTCGGCCCCCCCTCGGTCACCTGTCCGCCGACCCATGTGGTTTCGAGCCGTTGCCGACCGCCGAGCGGGCACGGATCTGCGGGCACCGCGTGGTCGTCTTCGACGACAGCCTGACCACCGGCTCGCGAGCCCAGAGCGCGGCCGCCGCCCTCCGCCGCGACGGGGTGCGCGGTCGTCGGGGTGCTGGCGGTGGGATTCGCGTGCGCACCGGGTGCCGGCTCGTTGCACGCACCGGGTGCCGGCTCGCCCGCCGAAGCCGCGCCTGGTCCCCGGCTCGGCTAGACCGTTCGCATGGACATCCGGATCTTCACCGAACCACAGCAGGGCGCTTCCTACGACGACCTTCTCGCCGTCGCACAAGCGGCCGAGCAGCTCGGGTTCGATGCGTTCTTCCGCAGCGACCACCTTCTTGTGATGGGCGGCGGCGACGGCCTCCCCGGCCCGACTGAGGCATGGAGCTCGCTCGCGGGCATCGCACGCGAGACGAGCCGGATCCGGCTCGGCACCCTGCTCACCTGCGCCACGTTCCGCCTGCCGGGCGTGCTCGCGGTGACCGTCGCCCAGGTCGACACCATGAGCGGTGGCCGAGTGGAGCTCGGCCTCGGCGCCGGATGGTATAGCGACGAGCACACCGCGTACGGTGTGCCCTTCCCGCCGCTCGGTGAGCGATTCGCCCGGCTCGAGGAGCAGCTGGCGATCGTGACCGGCCTCTGGTCGACACCGGTCGGCCAGAGGTTCTCCTTCGAGGGGGACCACTACCGGCTCGTGGACAGTCCCGCCCTGCCGAAGCCCCGCCAGCGCCCCGCACCGCCGATCATCGTGGGCGGTGGGGGACCTCGCCGGACGCCGCGGCTCGCCGCGCGCTTCGCCGCCGAGTACAACCTCCCGTTCTGCCGGGTAGACGATACGAGGGCGGCGTTCGAGCGTGTGCGGGCCGCGTGCACGTCGGCCGGGCGTGACCCGGGATCCCTGATCTATTCGGCCGCACAGGTCGTCTGCTGCGGGACGTCCGTCGCCGAGGTCGCCCGGCGGGCGGAGGCCATCGGCCGCGAGGTCGGCGAGCTCCGGGTGAACGGTCTCTGCGGGAGCCCCGACGAGGTGGCCGAACGGTTGGCCGAGTTCGCCGCCGCCGGCGCCGGGCGCGTCTACCTTCAGATCCTCGACCTGGCCGACCTCGAGCACCTGTCACTCATCGGCGAGAAGGTCCTGCCGGCCTGTCGTGCCCTCTGATCGGACGCGCTCAGTGTCTGCCGCTCACCGTCTGCGGTGCTGTCCCACGTCCACTCCCCGCGGGCCAGGTCAGAGCCCGGGGCTCGACTGCATGATGCCGCCGTCGGCGAAGATCGTGGTGGCGGTGAGGTAGCTCGCACCGTCCCCGGCCAGGAAGGCCACCACGTTCGCGATCTCATCGGGCCGCGCAAGGCGCCCGATCGGAATCGCCGCGTCGAGCTTCTCGAGCTGCGCGGGGTCGGCCACGGTCGCCTTGTTGATCGGGGTGTCGACCGCACCCGGGCCGACCCCGACCACGAGCACGCCGTGGGGGGCGAGCTCGACGCCCGCTGTGCGGGTCAGCATCCGCATGCCGCCCTTCGACAGGCAGTAGGCCGTGTTGCCCGGCATGGGCCAGTCCTCGTGGACCGAGGTCATGTTGATGATCCGGCCTCCGCCACCCTGTTTGATCATCTGCGCCGCCGCGAGCTGTGTGCCGAAGAAGGCGCTCTTCAGGTTGATGTCGAGCACCTTCTCGTACTGCTCTTCGGTGGTGTCGAGGACCGAGGTCCGCGTCTCGATGCCCGCGTTGTTGACCATGATGTCGACCCGTCCGAACTCGCTGACCGCACGATCGACCAAGGAGCGGAGGTCGTCGACCTTGCTCACGTCGGCCTTGACGCCGATGACCTTGTCGCCGAGCGCGCGCACCTGCTGCTCGAGATCGGTCGTCGCCTGCTCGTCGGCGATGTAGTCGATCACGATGCTGGCGCCCTCCGCGGCGAGGGCGAGGACGACCGCCTTGCCGATGCCGCTGTTCCCGCCGGTCACGATCGCCACCTTGCCCTGCAGTGTCATCCCGCTCCTCCGTTCCGGACTCGGCGCGTCCATGCACGATGCCGGCCTGGTGCCGGGCGAACCCTCGCAGCCTAGGTGTCGCGGCGGGTTCGGGCAGGTCGAGGCGGTGGTCCGGGTGCGGATGGCATCATCGGATCCGTGACATCCGTGACCGATCGATCGATGAAGGGGGCCGTCGCCGCGCTCGGCGCGAGCGATCCGGTCCTCGCCGACCTCGTCGACCGCCACGGTCTGCCACCGCGGCGTCGGCCGGTGCCGGTGGCCGACCGGTTCGGTGCGCTCGCCCGGGCGATCGTCTACCAGCAGCTGGCCGGTCGGGCGGCGGCTGCCATCCACGGTCGGTTGCTCGACGCGATGGGCGGCACGGTCACCGCCGAAGCCGTCCTCGCCGCGCCGCCCGGGCTGTTCGCGTCGTGTGGTGTCAGCGCGCCCAAAGCGGCGTCGATCCGTGATCTTGCGGTCAAGGTCGAAGCCGGCGAGGTGGCCCTCGATCGCGTCGGACGCCTTTCAGACGAGGCGGTGGTGGAGCATCTGACCAGCGTGCGGGGGATCGGGCCGTGGACCGCGCAGATGTTCCTCCTCGCGACGCTCGGTCGGCTCGACGTCTGGCCGGTGGGCGACTACGGCGTCCGCTCGGGGTTCGCGAGGGCCTGGTCGCTTCCCGAGGTGCCGCGACCGGCGGAGCTCGATGTCCTCGGAGAGCCGTTCCGTCCATATCGGTCGCTCGTGGCCTGGTACTGCTGGCGGGTGATCGACGCGACGGTGGACTGAACGGGGCGCACTCAGCCGGTCGGCAGATGTCGGGCGATCATCTGGGAGACCTCCTCGACGGTCGGCGAGTCCATGACCACCGGTTCGCGCATCCGACCGGCGATCAGCCTCGGCCAGCCGACGAGGACGTCACCGACCTCCACCGCCGCTGCGTACCCCCAGTCGGCGCGGGTGAGACAGAGCACCGCGTGGACGGGGACCTGCGATCCCCAGGGCGTCGCGGACAGCACGTCGCGGACCGCGTTGACCTTGCGGCTGACGTCGTCGATCGATCGGGTGCAGTTGCGGCGTCCCACATGGAGCTGGTGGGGTCCGAGGTCCCAGACCGGACCCAGCCGCTTGGTGTGCACCAGTCCCTTGTAGTTCTTCGAGTCGATCACGAAGACGCCGGCGGGCGACACCGCGATCAACCTGATGCTGAGCCGGGAGCCCGGCACCCGTCGGTCGCCGAGGACGACCACGCCCTCGTCACCGAGCAGCTCGAGGCGTGGCCGCGCGCGGCGATCGTGCTCGGCCCGCTGCACCCATCGGCGCACCGACGGACGCGTGCCGGAGACGGCCACCGGCGCACCCGGATCGCCGTGCTCACCCCTGTCGTCGGATCCGTCCGCGACCGGCTCGGATCGCCGATCACCTGCACCGACGTGCCGGTCAGGCTCCCGAGAAACCGCCATCTGCGCCATCGTAGGAGGGGTGCCTGCGGAATTCGCGGTTCTCCGGCGGAGACGTCACCGCTCGACGATGGTGGGTTCGAAGTGCGGTGTCTAGGGTGCAGGTCATGCAGGCGTACGAGCGTGCAGCCGGGTCGGTGAGCCAGATCGGGCCGGTGAGCCAGATCGGGCCGGTGAGCCAGACCGGGCCGGTGAGCCCGACCGGTTCGGCGGGTCAGATCGGGCCGGTCGGCATCGTCGTCGTCGACCACGGCTCCCGCCGCGCCGAGGCGAACGAGTGGCACGAGGCGTTCGTCCGGAGCTGGTTCCACGACATGGACCGGACCATCGTGGAGCCGGCGCACATGGAGCTCGCCGAACCCTCCGTCCGGACCGCCTTCGGCGCCTGCGTCGCTGCCGGCGCGACCACCGTCGTCGTCGCGCCCTACTTTCTGTGGCCGGGACGCCACTGGACCGAGGACATCCCCGCGCTGGCAGCAGAGGCCGCCGCCGAGTACCCCGGCGTCAGTTACCTGGTCGCCGCCCCGCTCGGCCCCCACCCACTCCTCGCCGAGGTCGTCGAGGACCGCGTGCGCCGGTGTCTCGAGCGGGTCAACGGCGAGGTCACCGACTGCGAGATGTGCGCGGGCAGGAGGGGTTGCCGTCTCGAACAGGCGTGACCGTCCGCGGGGGCGTCGTCAGGACGCGCAGCGGTCCCCGAGCCAGGGTTGCTGGCCGTCGAGCGAGTAGAGGGCGACCGCGACCGTGTCCTGGGCGGCCTTCGAGGCCTGGTCCGGCGGGATGCCGACGAGGAACGGAAGCCCGGCGGCCGCCGCGGCCGAATTCCACGTCGCCTGGCTGAACTGGAACGCACCCATGTACTCCCCGTTCGGCGACACCGCCGCATAGTTGCCGCCGGACTCGGCCTGCACCACGCACTGGAGGAACGGGTTCAGCGCGGGATCGGTGAGCGTGGGCACCCCGCCGCCTCCGTCCGACGACCCGGCGGGTGGCCCGCTCGGAACCGTCGGCACGGTCGACCCACTCGGTGCAGCCGACGACCCGGTGGTGGCCGAGGTGCCGGTCGAGGAGGTCGAGCCGTTCGCGGACGCCGCGTGGGCAGCTGCACTCCGCTGCGCCGCGGTGACCGCTGCCGCCGTCGCGGCCTGCTGTGCCGCGGCCTGCTGTGCGATCGCCGCAGCCAGCTCGCCGCTCACCTGCGCCTGGGTCGCAGTGAGCTGCTGCTCGGTGGAATTCGCCATCGAGAGGTCGTTCGAGCGCCGGCCGAGGTCCGCTTGGTCCTGTGCCTGCTTGCGCGCGAGTCCCGCACGGTCCGACTGGAGCGCGCTCTGTGCGGTGTGGAGTTGGTCGAGCGTGGTGGTGATGTTGCCGATCGCGATGTTGGAGTACTCGCTCGCTGCCTGCGCCCGGTTGGCGTTGCCGGTGAAGATCGCAACGCTCGCGTTCGACGACGCGGCTCCGGCGTTCACATAGGTCGTCACCGCGGTGTGGCGGATGTCGCGGGACTTGGCAGCGATCTGCGTCTCGTCGTTGCCGATCTGCTTCGCGAGCGCGGCGAGCTGTGCGTTGTCCGACGCGACGCGCTGCGACTGCACTGAAACCTGCTGCTGGTACGCGTCGACCTCGAGCTGCTGCAGCACGATCTTTTGGGAGACCGAGAGCGCCTGTGCCTTGAGCGAGGAGACCTGGTCGGCGCCCGCGCCGCTCGTCGGGTGCACGAGGCACAGCGACATTGCGACGAGAGCCGCGACGAGCACCACCGGAACCATCCGTCGGTGGTGGGATCGAGCGTTCAACTCCGCCATCGGCACAGACCGGGCGAGAGACACAAGATCTAAAAATCTAGTGCCGCACAGTCGAATTCGACAACTCGACCTGTGCGACCGGGTTGCGGAAAACCCGGTACGAGTACGTGGTGGCCTGGGAGTTTCATCGTCATGTCACCGACGCATGGGCTGTCGGCGATCGGGTCGATCGAACTCCGATGCGGTCAGCTCGAACGCATGGGTGCTCAGGCAGATTCAGGGCGGATGCCGCTCGGCCCCGGTCGTTCCGCGAGCCAGCCGGCCCATTCGAGGAGCGTTCTCGCGACCTCGCGCGGCGTCGCGCCGTCGTTGTCGAACACCGCGTCCTCGATCCTCTGCTCATCGAGGGTCTGCTCGAGCTCGACCGTGCGGTCGAGGAAGCGATCGCGCCAACGCGGATCGATCTCGCGCGCGACGATGCGACCACGGCGAGTCTCGAGCGACGCAGTGATGCGCGCGACCGATATTCGGACGCCCGGCAGCGAAGCAGCCGCCCGGGCCCTCCAGCGCGGGCTCTCGATCACCCGTGCGACCACCAGCCGCTCGATCCCGAGTGTCGCGTAGTTGGGCCAGATCGAGGTGAGGTTGGTGAACGCGAGCTCGTTGTGGAAGGGGTCCACAGCCGGTGCCGGGAACGCCTGGCAGAGCCAGTCGAGGTCGATGACTGCGTTCGGGATCCCGGCATCGCCGAGGAGTCCGGCGGCCGCTCCGGCGACGGCGGTCTTGCCTGCCGCGATGGTGCCGCTTACGAAGAGCGCCTCGGCGTCGGTCTGCTCCATGGCCCATCATGGTGGCATGGGAGCCAGGGTGACCCGCCGAAGAGTGCTCGGCGCGGGGCTGGTCATGGCGGTGGCCGCCGTGGTCGCGGTGAGCGTCGTGCTGCTCGTCCGTCCGGGCGGGACACCGACCTCCCCGACCGGCTCGCCACCGGGAGGAGCCACCCTCGCCGCGGCCGACGCGCCGGGCGCGACGACGCTCGTCGGGACCGGACACCCCGGCTACGGAGGCGACGGCGGCGCCGGTCCGCAGGCCACGCTCGACTCTCCGTCCGGCATCGCCGTCGACGGCGCCGGTGATCTCTTCGTGGCCGACACGGGCAACTGCCGGGTCCGTGAACTTCCAGCCCGTTCCGGTGTCGCGTTCGGGATGCGCGTGCGTGCGGGTGTGGTGGTGACCGTCGTCGGGGGGGCGTGTGGAAGCGCGCATCCGGCACCGGCAGCGGTCGCGACCGACGGCTCGGGCGACCTCTTCGTGGCCTACCCGACCACCGCGATGGTCGACGAGCTCCGAGCGGATCCCTCCGTGTCCGGTGCGGGCTCGGCTCCGGAGAGACCGACGGTCGTCGCCGGGACGGGTGCGACCGGTTCCGGCGGCGACGGTGGACCGGCGCGGTCGGCCGAGCTCGACCACCCGAGTGGCGTGGCGGTCGACCGCATCGGCGACGTCTTCGTCGCCGATACCGGCAACTGCCGTCTCCGCATGGTGGCCTCCGGCGACGCGACCCGATTCGGCGTCGCGGTCCACAGCGGAGACATCTACACGGTGGCCGGCACCGGCGTCTGCGGCGCCGCGGGCGACGGGGGCCCGGCCCTCGCCGCCCAGCTCTGGGACCCGGGTGCGCTGGCGGTGGACTCCGCCGGCGACGTGCTCGTTGCCGACCAGGGCAATCGCACCATCCGCGAGCTGGCGGCGGTGTCGGGGACCTCGTTCGGGGTGACCCTTGGCGCCGGCGAGCTCGGGACGGTGGCCGGGGAGGGCTCCTACGGCCCCTACCTGGTCGACGGACTGCCGGCCGTCGGACAGACCGCCGAGCTGAACTTCCCGAGCGGGCTCGCACTCGACCCCGGGGGCAATCTCTACGTCGCCGACGGGCCGATGCATGTGATCCGGTTCGTCGCGGACGGCCCCGCGACGCTCGCCGGACACCGGGTCGCTGCCGGGACGATGGTCACCGCGGCCGGTGCGCTGGCGAGCGGGACGCTCGACAACCGGATCACCTGGGTCCGGACCCAGCTCTCCGACCCGATGGGCCTTGCGTGGACGCCCTCGGGGCGGCTCGTGTACAGCGACGCAGGGGTGCACGTCGTGCGGGAGCTGCCGGCGGGCGGCTGACTGCGCCGCCGGACGCGATCAGCTGCCGTGCACGCCGATCTCGTAGCGCCCGGCACCGACGGACACCGTCGCCCCGCTCCGGTCCTCGATGACATGCACGCCCGCCGCGCGGGATGCCGCGATCCCACCTTCGGTGACCGCTGCGGCGGACGTTCCCGGCAGCCGGCATCGCACGGACGCGTTCGGCGGCACCGCGAGGCTCACGGTCCTCGGGTGTGCGTTCCACGAGATCGAGAGCGTCCCGGCGGGTGTCGGCAACGTGCCGGCAGCGTGGGAGAGCCCGCCGTTCGGCGGAGTCACCGTGACCACGGTCGGGGGGTCGCCGGCTCCCGGCACGGTCGGCACCGCGCCGAGCAGCGCCTCTTGCATCGCGACGAGGGCCGAGGAGCCCCAGCCGTGGGACATGCTGTCGCCGATCAGGTCGCTCGGCGTCCACGTCTCCCACGTGAACGTCCCGCCCGCCGCGAGGACGGCCGCCCAGCCGGGGAACGAGGCGTCCGTGAGCACGCGGACGACCTCCTCGTCGGACCCTCCGGCATGGAGTGCACGCAACAACTCCATGCCGTGGTCGGGTTCGACCGAGATGCGCAGCGACGCGACATAGCGGGTCACTGTCGCGGACCGGCCGGCCGGTACGACGCCGTAGGCAAGCGCGGCTGCGTTGGCGAGCTGGGAGGCATGCGGGCTCTGCGTACCCGCTGCGGTCAGTCCGTCCACGTAGAGGCCGTCGCCGCGCACCAGCCGAGCGTTCACTGCCGCCTCGAGGGCGTCGGCCCGCTGGTACTGAGCCGTGGCGGCGCCTGCCTGGCCGGTCGCGCCCGCGACGTCGCCGACCCGCCGGAACGCGTTCACGACCAGGATGTTGAGCGTCGTGTCCGCGTTGGTGTCGAAGTCGTAGCCGTACTGGTTGTCCCCGTTGGTCGAGAGCGTGAGACCCGACACGAGACCGGTCCCACCGTCGATGGCGGCTGCGAAGTAGTCCGAGAGCCGGAACAGTGTGGGCAGGAGCCTGGCGAGCGTGGCGGTGTCCCCGGTCGAGAGCTGGTAGCGCCAGACCCACTCCGGGTAGCGGGCAGTGAATGTGGGGTAGTCCTGGGGGCCGTCGTCGTTCGGATAGATCTCGTTCAGCTGGCCGGTCGGCCAGTAGCGAGCCTGCGCACGCGCCATGTCCCGGAGTCCCTGCCAGGTGAGGTTCTGTTCGCCGTAGGTCCGCATGACCGTCTCCGACTCGTTGGCCGCGTCCCAGAGGAACTGGCCCTTCTCCCGGGTGGGGGTGTCGACGAACTGCTCCTGGGAGGTGTAGAGCCCCGAGTGCGCGCAGAGTGCCCACACCTTGTCGAGCGTGCGGTCCGAGGAGCTGAAGGTCGCGGGTGGCACCGTGGGCATCGCCGCATGGCGTGCGAGCAGCGCGACCTGGCCGTGGCCGATGGACTCGCCGGGATCGTCGATCTGCAGATAGCGGAAGCCGAGGTACCAGTAGGGCTCGAACCGTTGGGCCCCGTTCCGCTGGATGTACGAGAACGAGAGATCGGTGCCCTGGGTGTTGTGGATGGTCGACACCGATCCGTCCGGATCGAGGGTGTATCCCACGTGCAGCGGAACGGTGTGGCCGGCTGTGCCGTGGGCGAACGACACCGTCGGCCTGCCGGCGTAGACCCTGCCGAAATCGACGACGACCGAGCCGTTCGAGAGCGTGCGCACCGACGTGGCGCTCACCACCTGTTCGCGGATGCGGGTCCGCTGCGCGTACGAGACGCGTGAACGGAGGCGTGCCGACCGGCCCGAGGACGGTCGCGGCTGCCCACGAGCTGTCATCGAAACCCGGCCTCGACCAGCCGTCCGGATGCCTGCGTGCGTCGATCCATTCGACGAAGTCGCCGCTGTCGTTGTTGCGCTGGGGTGCTGCGAGCCACTCCGCCCGCCGTTGCCGCCAACCGCCGTCCGAACCGACGGTGACCACCCGCCCGTCCTTGTAGTGGACCGCGAGTTGGAGGAGGAGACCGGGAGAGGAGGCGGGGCGACCCCGGCCCGGCCCGTACCAGTGGTGGAGGATCCCGACCGCGTTGGCCCGACCGGCGCGCACCGCGGTGGTCACGTCGGTCGCCTGGTAGTACTGCTCGTCCGGGAAGCAGAAGCTCGGGCCCGCATCGGCCTGCCTGCCGTTGACCCAGAGCTGATAGCGGTGCGCGGCAGCGACGTAGGCGGTGGCTCGGATGATCGTGCCCGCAGGCAGTGCCCGCTCGGTTCGCAGGTAGGTGTACTCCTCCACCCCTGGGTCGCGGGGACCGGGTCGGAGCCACTGGGCGCGCCAGTCCGGCTCGCGCAGCCCGGTGGTGAAGCCGGAGGGCGCGCTCGCTCCGCCCCACCGCCCGGCCGCATCGGCGGTACGGACCGTCCAGTCGTAGCGGGTGTCGGGCGCGAGCGTCGACCCGCCGTAGGCGACGAACGCCTGCTCGCCGGACGACACCTCGCCGGAGTCCCACACGACGGTCGGATGGCCCGATTCAGCGGTCCGGACCACGATCCGGCGACCACCCTGGCGCGCACCGCGGCGCGGATCGTCGAGCTTCCAGGCGAACTGGACCTGATCGGGGTCGACACCGACCGGGTCGGACACCCCGGTGGTGGTCAGCGCGGTCGCCTTGCCCGGGCCGGTCGTGGTCGCGGCGGCGGCAGGGGCGGTCCCCTCGGGTCCGCCGGGCGCGCCGGCCACCTCCGCCGCGCCGATGGCGGCGAGCACCGCCCCCGTCTTCAGACCGGTCGCGAGGAAGGTGCGCCGATCGATCGTGCCCATCGTCCCCCCTCTGCCGAGGTGTCCCGGATGGTACAGGACCTGGTCCGCCGGGCAGCGGCCGACCTCGTGGCTTCGCCGTGCCCGCCGTGCTCGGCGTGGTTCCCGCGACCCCTGTCGGGCAGAGTAGGGGTGGAGGAATTCATGGAACCCGACGTCCACCGCACGCAGACCGTCGACGAGGTCTTGGAGGCCGCATGGCCCAGGGAACGCCGCCGACTGAGGCGCCGACTGGCGATCGCGACGATCGGCCGCACCGCGGTCTTCCTCGGAGCGTTGGCGGCACTCAGCCTGGCGATCCGGCTCCTCTTCGGACTGATCGTGCCCTGGGCGTTCTTCGCGGTGCTCGCCGCGCTCGCGCTGGTGTGCGCCCGGCCCGATCCCGAGGAGCGCGCGCTGCTCCGCCGCGGGGAGAAGGCCGGTGGGACAGAACCCCGGACCCTCTGACCGGGCTGACCGAGGGCGGTCGACCGGGTCGGCGTCGCCGGTTCGTGCGGTCTCCTTCGTGTCGAGGGCGTCTCACGTACGCCGGAGCCGGGACACGGTGAGCGGCGCGGACAGGAGCACGATGGCGGCCGACCACAGGAGCGAGGGGACGAGGCAGCTCGCCAGCGAGTGGCCGAGGAGCTGCTCGGCACCGGACCCACCGGTCAGCACTATCGAGTGATGGGCGCTCGTCTGGAGCTTCCGTGAGTGTTCGGAATCAGGACATCACCCGATGTATGTGGATGTCATCCAGCGCGAACGGCACACGGAAGGCCGAGCCGTGTGGGCACGACCCTGTCGAATCGGGCGGGGAAGCCGAAGCGGCCCGGGCAGGGGCTCTCAGCTCTGTCCGGGGGTGTGGGGCTCGGGCACCTCCGGATCGCCGAGGATCACCCGTGGACCCGAGGTCCAGTTGAGATAGCGCCACGACCAGTTGATGAGCACCGTGAGCCGGTTCCGGAAGCCGATCAGGTAGACGAGATGCAGGCCGAACCACGCCAGCCAGCCGAGCGTCCCCCGTATGACCAGATCCCTGCGGAGCTGTGCGATGGCCGCACGGCGGCCGATGGTCGCCATGATCCCCTTGTCCCGGTAGCGGAAGCCCGACATCGGCGTGCCGGCGACATGGGCCCGGATCTGGCGTGCCGCGTGGCGCCCGGACTGGATCGCGACCTGGGCGAGTTGCGGACAGAGTTCCTCGGACCCTGCTTCGAGGGGTATCGCCGCGGCATCGCCCACGGCGAAGACGCCGTCGTGACCGGGGACAGAGAGGTTGGAGTCCACGCGGACCCGTCCGCCGCGAGCGGTCGGGGCGCCGAGGTCTCCAGCGGTCGTGCCTTCGACGGTGACCCCACCGGCCCAGATCACTGTGCGGGTCGCCACGACGGTTCCGTCGGCCAGCTCGATTTCGGTCGGGCTGACCCTCGCGACGAACTGTCCGAGCTCGAGCTCGACGGTCCGGTGTGCGAGGGCAGTCTCTGCGTAGCGCTGGGCGGAGGGGGTGAACGGCGTCAGCAGATGGTCGAGGCCGTCGATCAGCACGATGCGCGCCGCCGAGCGGTCGAAGCGGAAGCCGTCACGTCGCACCGACATGTCGAGGAGCTCCGCGATGGCTCCCGACACCTCCACACCGGTCGGGCCGCCGCCCACCACGGCGAAGGTCAGCGTGCCGTCCGACGAGCGACCGGGCTCGCCGTCTGCTTCCTCGAGGCGGAGGAGGATGTGGTCGCGGAGGCGGCGCGCGTCCTGGAGGGTGTACAGGGGCAGGGCGTGCCGGGCGGCACCAGGCACGCCGAAGAAGTTGGCGACGGCACCCGTGGCGACGATGAGGTAGTCGAAGGGGAGGTCGCCGGGGCAGACGGGAGCGCCTGGTCCGTGTCCTCCCTCCTCGCCGAGGCAGACGGTCCGCGCGGTCAGGTCGACGGCACGGACCGTGCCCAACCTGAAGTGGACGTTGCCGACCTGCCCGATGGTGGCCCGTACCGGGTAGGCGATGTCAACCGGGTCCAGACCGGCCGTCGCCACCTCGTAGAGGAGCGGCTGGAAGGTATGGAAATTGTGCTGGTCGACCAGGGTCACCTCGACGTTCGCGCCCGCGAGGTGCCGCGCGGCCGACAGGCCTGCGAATCCGGCGCCGAGGATCACGACACGTGGCACCCGACCATCGTGACACCACGGCGCCCAGCGCACCCCATTCGCCGACTCGACGGTCTCCACCCTCTCGGCGACCGCTCAGGTCGGGAGGGGAGGTGACGAGAACCGCCGGCGACGGTCGGGTCAGGTCATCGCGCGAGCGACGAATGCCAGCGTGGCTTCGAGGAGAGATCGGTCGACCTCGTCGGGTTCGATGAGTCGCATCGCGGAAAGCCCACGCATCAACGCGATGACGATGCGGGCAGCCTGCTCGGGGGTCTCGCCACCGGCGAGACCGTGGCGTTCGCGCTCGCCCGCGATGATCGCGGCGACGGTGACGACATCGTCGTGCTGGAAGCGGGCGAGCTTCGTGCGGGCAGCGGGGTTGCGGAGCGCATAGACGCAGAACTCCTGGTACAGCACGCCCCAGCTGTCATCTGTGGCTGCGAACTGGTCACGGAGCAGGTCGGCGAAGTCTCCGAGGTGGGCAGCCGGACCGTCGGCTGGTTCGGCGAGCGCCGCACGGAGCGCCCGGATCTCTTCGTCGTACCGGGACTCGAGCAGGGCAACGAACAGGTCGTCCTTGCTGGCGAAGTTCGAGTAGACGGCGCCCTTGGTGAAGCCGGCGACTGCGGCCACCTCGTCCAGGGAGGCGCCGTGGAACCCGCGCTCGGCGAACACCTGTGCAGCTGCCCGGAGCAGGTACTCGCGGGTCTGCGCACGGCGGCGTTCGGGGGTCAGTGGCTCGAAGGAAGGCATTGCGCTACTGAGAGGAATCCCACATACTTCATAGTATGCAGTCTCGTCAGTCCGTGGGCAATGACCATGCACCGGCCCGGCCGGATCACCCGGCAGGGCGACGTGACGGGGCCGGTCCGCTCGCCATCGAGACCGTAAGGCTCGAGCGGAGATTCGGGTCGACTCCCGCCCTGGACGGGCTGGACCTCTCGGTCCGAACCGGGGAGATCTACGGCTTCCTCGGCCCGAACGGCGCCGGAAAGTCGACACTGATCCGAGTTCTCTGCACCCTGCTGCGCCCGTCGGCTGGCTCCGCCGTCGTCGTGGGTCACGACGTCGTCGGGTATCCCCAAGAGGTTCGGCTGCGGATCGGTGTCGCACTCCAGGACGCGGCCCTCGACGATCGCCAGAGCGGACGAGAGCTGCTCGCGCTCCAGGGACGCCTGTACGGCCTGCGCTCCGCCGAGATCCGTCGGCGCCTTGACGACGTGCTCGACCTCGTCTCGATCGGGGATGCGATCGACCGGCGGATCGGGACCTACTCCGGTGGAATGAGGCGCCGGCTCGATCTCGCCGCGGCCCTCGTGCACGGACCGGAGGTGCTCTTCCTCGACGAGCCGACGACGGGGCTCGATCCCGAGAGCCGAGAGCGGGTCTGGACCGAAGTCGCCCGGCTCAAACGCGACCTCGGCCTGACCATCTTCCTGACCACCCAGTACCTCGAGGAAGCCGACGCGCTGGCCGATCGGGTGGGAATCATCTCGAGGGGCCGGCTGGTCGCCGAGGGCCCGCCTGAGGAGCTGAAGCGCGGCGTGGGTCGGGACCTGATCGTCGCCGAGGTGGACGGCGAAGACGGCGAGGTGATGGACCGTCTCGACCGCCTCGAATCCGTCGAGTCGATCTCGAAGGACGGCTCGACGCTGGTCGTGAGCACGCGGGACGCCACGGTCGCGCTCAGCTCGGTCGCGCTCGAGCTCGAACGCAGCCGGCTGATGGTCCGAACCATCACCTTCCGGACGCCGACGCTCGACGACGTCTTCCGCGAGGTGACCGGCTCGCACATCGAGTTCGAAGAGATCGCTCGATGACCGCCGTCACCCTCGGCGTCGCTCCGATCGCCGGCCGCGAGGCTGGTTTCGCCCGTGACCTGGTCACCGTCGCAGGTCGCGCGCTGCGACAGATCCCCCGCGAACCCTCGGCGGTGCTGCCCGCGATCTTCGTACCTGCCTTCTTCTACGTGACCAATGTCGGCGCGCTCCAGAACGTGGCACGCAGCGCCGTGGGATTCGACTACAAGGCGTACCTCCTGCCGATGGCGATCGCATTCGCCGTGACCGGGATGTCCCGCGCCCCGATGCTGGTCACCGACATCCAGGGCGGCTACTTCGACCGGCTCTGCATGACCCCTGTACGTCGGCTGGCGTTGCTCCTCGGGCTGATGGCGGCGGACGTCGTCGTGATCGTGGCGCTCTGCCTGCCGGTCCTGGCAATGGGCTTCGCGATGGGGGTGCGATTCGCGACGGGCTTCGGTGGGATCGCCGCGTTCGTGGGATTCTCGGCGCTGTGGGGGCTGGTGTTCACCGGCTTCCCGTATGCCGTCGCGCTCCGCACGGGAAGCCCGGCCGCCGTCAACGCGTCGTTCGTGCTGTTCTTCCCGTTGTTCTTCTTGACCGACGCGCTGATCCCCAAGCAGGCGCTCACGGGATGGTTCGCGACCATCGCGACCTACAACCCGATCACGTACCTCCTCGCCGCACTGCGCTCCCTCATCGCGAGCGGCTGGCAGTGGCCGACCCTCCTGGAGGGTCTCGCCGCGCTGGTGGGCATCGGAGCGGTGAGCATCACGCTCGCCGTGCTGGCGCTGCGCGGAAGGGTGCGCCAGCAGGCCTGAGCTGCACGGCGCCGCAACTCCCGACCGGTCCCTGCGCAGACCTCGAGAAGGAACGGCACCTTGTACGGTTGCCGGACGCGCCGGTTGCGAAAGACTGGATCCGTGAGCTGCTCGCTCCCCACGTCTCCGATCAGGCCGTGACGGCACCGGATCGGCTGTTGCCATCGTGCCCGTGGACGCCGCACCCACCTCGTCAGTCGTCTCGAAGCCCCGTCCGACGCGGCGTCGCTGGCTCATCGCGCTGGTGATCGCGGGTGTCGTCGTCGTCGCCGTGGAATCGGTTCCGGACGTGCCCGGTCACGACCAGGCCGCGCTCGCGGCAGAGCTGGTCTCGTCCGATGCCGCCGGAGCGATCGCGACGATCTCTCCGTTCCAGGGGGTCGCACCGCCGCGAACCTGCTCGGAACTGCAGGCCCGATTCGGCATGGGCAATCACCTGTTCACCAACAGCTCGGTCGGCTGGTATGCGAGCATCTGGCCGAGCTACCAGGCACTGCTCGCGCTCGAGACGACCTCGCTGCACGCGGGCGACGCGTCCTGTGCCACGGCATTCGTCGACGACGTGCGGGCGATCGACGCGAACTACTGGGACCAATCGCTGAGCCCGTTCCCCCCGGCGTTCGACCAGGGTCCCAACCCACTCCATTTTCGATCGGACCTACCGCGTGTCGACGACAGCCTCTGGATGGCGCTCGCGGTCATGGACGCCTACGCGAAGACGGATGACCCGGCCTTGCTCGGAAGAGCCGAGGCGGTGTTCGCACTCGCCGTCTCGAATTGGGACCCCCGGCGGGGAGGCATCTTCTGGGAGGACCACGCGAAAGGCGCGGCGAATGACTACAAGGCGGTCGTGTCCAACGCTCCGGCCGTCCTCCTCGGGGTGGAGCTCTTCTCGCTGACCGGCCGGCGCAGCTATCTGACCCGCAGCGAACAGATCTTCACCTGGCTCGGGCAGAACCTCCGCGATCCGGCGACCGGCCTCTACGCCGACGGCGTGCGCGACGACCGTCGGCCGGCGGCGATCAACAAGGTGGAGTTCACCTACAACCAGGGCATCGTGCTCGGTGCCATGGTGGCCTTGTCCAAGGTCGACCCGCGCAGGTATCCACTGATCGACGCCCTCCACTTCGCGGAGACCTGCATGGCCTACTTCGGCGCGCACCGTTCGTACGGGCAACCGGGGTTCGACGCGATCTGGGCGGAGAACCTGCTCTGGAGTGCCGGCGTCGCGGACGAGCCCGGTTATACACGGGCGGCTCGAACCGCCGTCGCGGCGGCGCTGCGCGCTGCTCCGAAGAACCGTAGCGATCTGCTCGACGTCGGCAGCGAGATGGTGCTCGGGGACCTCGCCACGTTGGACACGAGCAGCTACCGGAACCTCGAACCGGCGATGGCGCCGCGCCGGTGAGGTCGCTCGAACAGCTAGGAGACCACGAGGGTGAGGGTCACCATCGCCGTGTCGCGGACGGGTGGGCGCGAGGCGCTCTTGGCGTCGAGGACTTCGATGGTGAAGGTAGACGAGCCTGCGCGACGCGCCTTTCCGGAGAGGACGCCGGTCCGCCGGTCGAGCCGGATGCCCGGCGGCGGCCTGCCGGCTCCGCGGACGACCTTCCAGATGTCACGACGAAAGCGCGGAGCAAGACGGCGACGAGCCCGACGAGGCAGACGAGCACCGTGATCTTGACCAGGAGCCGACTGCGGGCTTTGCTCCTCTGTCGACGCTCCGGCCGTGGGACGTCCCAACGGATGCGGTGAGAACCAGGATCGGGGGAATCGCCCGCCGATATCGGGCTGCGCTCGGTCTCCCGACGATCGAGCAGCGCGCTGCGCACCACAGCCGACTTGGAGGTCGTCGTCATCGAACCGCAGGGCGAGGTCCGCGCGGGACCGAGACATCGTCGGGAGGCGGGACGGGTGCACCCCCGTGCGGCGGCGCACCCGGCACCTGCAGACCGCGGAGACGCGGATCGTGGGCTTCCATCCGCGGACCTTCACCGTGTGTGGGCAAGAGCTGATCCCTGAGTGCAGCTTCCGACGGCGCAACGGGCTCCCCCATGCTGGGTACGACGATCGGATCGAGACGGGAGCCTCGATCGTCGCGAGTCGGTTCGGCCGGGGAGAGCCACTCGTCGAGCGCGTCGAGGATCCGCGTCGTCTCGTCGCGGTCGGCAGGGCTCGCGCCGTTCGTCCCCGTCGGTCGACGCCCACCCCGATCTCGCCAACTCCGACCGCCCACCATTGGCTTCCTTCCGAACAGACCGCGACCCCGCGAGGGACGCAGCGTCCGGGAGGCGTGACTGCTGCCCCTCCGCTTGGCCGGCGGGACGGGTTCGAGTGCCCAGGCGCTGATCTCGGCAGGTGTCATCGCAGACCAGTCGGCCGGCATCCGGCGGATGAGCGAGGGTCCGGACACCATCGACAGTGGAGGCGGGAACTCCCCACCCCAACTCCGCGCGATCTGCTCCGCGCGCTCGGCGGTAACGGCCACGCCGCTCGGATGGTGCGCGAGATCGAACAGACCGATATCGGCCTGCCATGTGGTTCGCCACGGGCTGATCGCATGTGCGACATCGGGCCACCGCACGCACGCCAGCAGGCGGGCCTCGTTTCGCTCGGCGAGGACCACGTACCGGATGGCCCATCGGCCGTCGGTCGACGTGCTCGTGTGACCACCGTTCGTCGGGGTCGCGTCCTGGGCGCGCCCAAACACGATCGCGGCGAGCTTCTGCTCCACGAAGCTCCGCACGAAGAGCAGTCCGACAATTCCAATGTCCCGACAAGCCGAACCACGCCGCCTGCGCCTTTCACCCGGTCCCCTTTCGGCGAAAAGGCGTTCAGTAGCTCTGCGAAGCGAAACCTAACAACTGTCGACGGCATTCGTCCAGAGTCATAATCGAACGACAGATATGTCTTTGACGTCGCGCAATGTCGATTCGTCGTCACCGGTACGCGACCGACTTGTTGGGATGTCACGGCGTGTACACCGGCTCTCACTATCCGTAGCGTTCGAGCGTCGGCGCTGTCTCTTCGGAGGCTCTGACGGAGTCGGCACTCGGGATCGAATCGGAAGCGGAACAGAGCCGACCGGAACGGGGTCATCTGCAATCGGAGCCTCGCGAGGCCGGAGAATGTCGGACGGGAAGAATGCAGAAGTAGGAGAAATGCACGAAGTCTGGGAAGAACCGAACGACCGAACCGGCGTGCTTCGGGTCACCGGTGACCGGTTTCGCCGCCCTCTCAGACGCGCGGATCCAAATAGAAAAGTCAGGTCTGCTGACTGAAGTAGCCGGCTGACCGACCCGAGCGAGCCGATCCCCGCTAGGCCGGCACCTCGGTCGGAGCACCGCCCGCGGCCGCCGAGCGGTAGGCGGCCTCCACGATGGCATGCGCGCGCTTGGCGTCGGCGAAGTCGGGAGAAGCGGACGCTCCGTCGCGGACGGCGCGGACGAAGGCACGATCCCCGATGTACTGGTAGAAGAGCAAATCGTCGCGGGTGACGCCGTGGAGTGCGAACAGCTCTTTCCGGATGGCGTCGAGGTCGGGCTGCTCGGTTGCTGACCCCGCCCGATGGACGAGGAAGGAATCCTCTGGCGCCCCGATGACGAAGTCCCCGGTGATCTCGACGGTCGCCTGCTCGAAGAAGACCTCGAGTCGCCGCTCCTCACGGCCCTCGACGCCGTTGAAGACGGTGGCGACGGTGCCCACCACCTCGTTCTGGTGGGTGACCTGGGCGGTCGCGATGTCCTCCACGCCGAAGCCGAAGACCGACCGGGTACGTGCGGACACCGTGGCTGCGGGGCCGAAGATCCATGCGAGCAGGTCACAGCCGTGGATCGTGTGCTCGAGGAGCGCGCCACCACCGGCGAGGAGGGGATCGGAGCGCCACGACGAATGTCCGGCGACGACCGAGCCGGTGGGCCAGAACTGGTCTTCCCGGAGGACATAACCGAGCGGTGCCCCGAAAGTGCCGTTCACCACCAGGTGTCGGAGGTGGGTGAACAGCGGATTGAACCGTGACTGGAAACCGACCTGCGCGACGAGGTTCGATCCGAGGACGAGGTCGACGAGCGCGGTGACCGTCGCGAAGTCCGGTGCGAGGGGCTTCTCGCTCATGATCGCCTTTCCCGCGCGCACGGCCGCTTCGATCGTGGTCGCGTGGGTGGCGGTCGGCCCCGACACCAGCACGGCGTCGACGTCGGGATTGTCGACCGCGAGCGCCAGCTCGGCGCCGCGGGTCTCGAACGAGCAGTTGCGGTGTGCGGCGTCGAGAGCTGCGGGTGAGGGATCGACGGAGGCGACCGCCCGGATCTCCCCCTCGGCCGCCAACTTGGCGAGACCGTCGGCATGGATCTGACCGTTCGAACCGCACCCGACGAGCGCGATCCCCACCACACCGCCGGTCATGGCGTGATGCTAGCGACGAGGCGGCCGCGCCCGTCGAGGTGGTCCGATCGGTCGTGCGGCTCGCGGCCAGGCCAACCCGTCGTCGACCCGGAACTCCCGGGATCGCTCAGAAGGGGGCGAGAGAGGACGGCATCCCGCTGCTGTCGTCGGGACCGCGTCCCCGGCGCAGCGCCGACCACGGACGCCAGATCCAGAGGGTCACGCCGCTGCCGATCACGCCGACCAGGCCGACCAGCAACAGGACCGCCCCGAGCACTTCGAAGGGCCCGCTGTGCAGGACGGCCAACCGACCCGGCACGTGGGGTCCGATGACGAGGCCGCGGGGGCCGGGGAAGGGCGCAGGAAGGGCTCGGCGGAACGCCGACGCCGCAACGGAGACGCTCTGGCGCTGGAGGAGGATCGCCAGTCCTGCCAGCACCGCGACGACCGACGCGGCGGCGCTCACGACGATCGTCCAGCGGCGCCGCCGAGTGACCGGCGGTCGATCGCCGGCGACGAGGCCCTGGGCCGTGGCCCACGAGGCGGCGAAGGAGGTCGCATCGAACACGCCGTTGCCGAGCACCTCCTCCGGCGAAACGCCCTCGGCCGCCGCCTCGGCCAGGTCGGCCTCGAGGTCCGCGGCCATCTCGTTGGACGCGGCATCGGGCACACCGAGCCGCTTCCATTCCTTGCGGCACGCGTTCACGAACTCGTTCACGAGCTCACCTCCGCGGTGATCGATCCGAGGACGGTGTCCACAGCGTCACGGGTCGCGTGCCACTCGGACACGCCTTCCGCGAGTGCTCGCCGCCCGGTATGGGAGAGGCTGTAGTACTTCCGGGGTGGCCCGCCGTTGCTGGTGCCACGGTGGGTGTCGACCAGACCGTCGCGCTCGAGCCGTCCGAGCAGGGGATAGATGGAGCCCTCCCCCACGACCGACAGCCCCCTCGCCGCCAGGCGTTTGGTCATCTCGTAGCCGTAGGCCGGGCCCTCGCTCATCACGGCGAGCAGGCACAGGTCGAGCACCCCACGGAGGAGTTGGGTCCGGCGCCCGCCGCTCACTCTCATGCGTGGCATGCTAGTGACGCATACCTTGTCGTGCAAGGCAACCACCGCGGTAGCGCAAGCCACCACCGGGCCAGCCTGCGTCCCGGTGCGGGCCGCAGCCGTCGCGTGGGAGCGACCCGCGGCTTCGGATCAGGAGCGCTCCGACCACTCCGACCGGGAGATCCGGTAGAAGCGCAGTGGGATGCCCCGGGCCGGATCGACCGTGTCGCGATCGAACCGCATGCCCAGCTTCTCCATCACACGACCCGATGCCACGTTCTCCGGCTCGTAGATGGCCACGACCTCGTCGAACCCGAGCTCGATGAAGCCGTGCTCGAGTGCGACACGGGCTCCTTCGGTCGCGAGTCCGGCGCCCCAGGAGTCGGGGTCGAGCCGCCAACCGATCTCCGGCGTGGGCATGGCTTCGGGAAGCCACTCGGGCAGGGTGATGCCGACGTAGCCGATCAGGTCGCCCGACTCGCGCAGCACGGCGGCCCGCTCCCCCCATCCGCGGATCTCCTGATGTCGGATCTGACGCTTGAGGAATCGCTCGGTCTCCTCCGCGGTGAACCCGCGGCCGAAGGGGAACCGCCACACCTCGGGTCGGGCGAAGATCTCGACGAGCCGGTCGAGATCGTCGGACCTCCACTCGCGGAGGAGGAGGCGCTCGCTGAGGATGTCCTGGGCCACGGAGTCGCCTGTCCTCAGCCCGCCCTCGCGGCGTCCAGGGAGAACACCTCGACCGGCTGGTCGAATCCCTTGAGGAGTCGGTGGCCCGCAGGCCGGAAGCTGAACGCCCCGCCGACGGCCGCCGCCGTCGGCACGTCGACGAGCACCTCTCTCGGGATCGCGAGCTCTGCCAGCCGGGATGCAAGGTTCACCACAGGCCCGTAGTAGTCGCCGTGGCGGGCGATCACGTCGCCGAGCGCGACCCCGCCGCGCGGTTCGATGCCCTCGGCATCCGTCTGTGTCAGCTCGTGCGCGATCGCACACGCGTCGCGCGGGTCGAGGGCCACGAACATGACTTCGTCGCCGATGTGCTTGACGATCCGGCCCTCGTGCTCAGTGGCGATGTCGAACGCGCGGCCTTCGAACTCACCGATGAGTGCCAGCACCCGCCGGGGATCCGCATGCTGGGACAGCGGAGTGAACCCGACCAGGTCGACGAAGCCCACAGCCAGGTGGAACAGCGATCGGTCGACGATGTCCTCTTGCGCCGCCCGCTGGCGCTCGATCGCGTCACGGAGCAGATGGGCGAAGATGGCCCCCATCGCATCCCCCAGGCGCAGGGCCAGCGCGGTCGTTTCGGCCGCGCTCCGGAGCCAGGGCAGGAGGTCCTCCTCCGAGGCGCTCATCTCGGGTGCGACGAGCTGCACATCGGGTTCGACGAGTTGCACGTAGAGCGCGACGGCCGCATCGGCCACCCGACCGAGGGAGCTGCCGAGCACCCGGTAGAGCTCGTCGGCGTGGATCCCGAGCGGCTCCACCCGGACGGCCAGGGAGGTGAACGCGACGTCACGTTCGGAGAACATGACCGTGCGCTTGTCGGGGACGGTCACGCCGAGCGTGCGCCAGAGCCCGACCACCTCGTCGGGGGACAGGTCGGCGCGGGCCGCGAGATCGACCGCGTCCAGGTGCGCGTCTCTGGTGAGGATGAGGTCCGAGGGCAGGCGGGAGATGCCGCACTCGCGCCGGGCCCGTTCGATCTCCTCGTCGGTGGCGCCGAGTGACCGCAGGAATCCGACCAGCGATTCACCAGGAGAAGGTCCGGTCACGGGTTCCGCGGCACCCCCGACCGTCTGCTCGCCTTCCGGCTCGGCCGGTTCCACCCACACAGTGCACCACGAAATGCGCCGCTGACGTCGAACCCGCTGTCGGTAAAACCGTGGCGCCGGACGCGCCGACCGACTGGCGGCGAGTCACGCGGACGTGACGGCTCGGGCCGGGCGGGCCCCCCTCAGCTCCGCGGCCGGGGGCGGCGGACGAACGCGCGGCGCTCGTGGCTAGGAGGACGGGCTCCGGAGCCCGTCGAAGACGACGGTGATCATCCGTCGCCGGCCCCGCTCGTCGAGCCCGTGCGCCGAGGACGCGGTGCACGTCGCGACGACGAGGCCGAACAGCTCCTTCGCGCCGACGTCGTCGCGGATCGCACCGACCTCCTGGGCACGGGCGATGAGGGCCTCGATGTTCGCCGTCATCTCCTCCATGACGTCGGCCATCTGGGCCTTCACGTCGATGCCGGCTTCTGCGAGCGCGTCGGCGAGGTCGTGCTTGGTCGCGACCTGCGCCCCGAGGCGATCGGCGAACGCGAACAGCGCCGCACCCGGGTCGGGTGCCGCACGGGCCGTCCGAGATTCGTCGCGAAGGTGCTCGAGCCGGGTCGCCAGCACGGCTGCGATGAGGGACTCCTTGGTGGGGAAGTGCCGGTAGAGGGTCCCGACCCCGACACCGGCCCGCTCGGCCACGTCGTCGATCGGCACCGACACGCCCCGTTCGGCGAACTCCTCCTCGGCCGCGACGAGCAACCGCTCGCGGTTCCTTCGAGCGTCGGCGCGGAGGGTCCGACCACCGGTCTCCGGGTCGGCGGGAACGGGCTCGGCGGCGGTCCCGCTGCTCAGCATGCCGGGCACGACGTCTCCCTGGTCGGGCGCCGATCCCGCCCGGTGGGTTGACAAACGGAACGAGCGTTCCGTATAGTCTTAAACGGAGTCATCGTTCCGATTGTACTCCGTTCGACGGCGCCGGGCCACCGTCGCCCCCCGATTTCCGGCCCGAGGAGCTGCCATGACCGTTCTCGATCCCGTTTCCCCGCCGGAGGTCGGTGCCGACCCGCGCCGGTTCCGTGCCCTCTTCTTCCTCGCTCTGGCCCAGCTCATGGTGGTCCTCGACGCATCCGTCGTGATCGTGGCCCTTCCGTCCGCGCAGCGGGCGCTGCACATCTCGGTCGCCGACCGGCAGTGGGTCATGACCTCCTACACCCTCGCCTTCGGGAGCCTGCTGCTGCTCGGTGGTCGGATCGCCGACTATGTCGGCCGGAAGCGGACCTTCCTTCTCGGACTGGTCGGTTTCGCGTTCGCGTCGGCCCTCGGGGGCCTCGCGCAGAGCTCGGCCATGCTCTTCGGTGCGCGAGCGCTGCAGGGGGCCTTCGCGGCGGTCATGGCGCCGTCCGCCCTCTCCCTGTTGACGACCACATTCGTGGAACCACGCGAACGAGCTCGTGCGTTCGGTGTGTACGGCGCCATCGCCGGCGGTGGCGCTGCGATCGGCCTCGTGCTGGGCGGTACGTTGACCCAGTTCGCGTCGTGGCGGTGGACGCTGCTCATCAACGTGCCCATCGCCCTCTTCGCAGCCTTCGGCGCGTCCCGTGTGGTCCGCGAGAGCCGGGCGGACGTGCGCACGCGCTACGACATCACCGGGACACTGCTCGCGACCAGTGGGCTGTTCCTCCTCGTCTACGGGTTCACCACCGCGGACACCGACGGCTGGCGCGCGCCGCTGACCCTCTTCCTCCTCTCGAGCGCGGTGGTGCTGCTCGCCGCCTTCGTGCTGCGCGAACAGCGGGCGCTCCACCCGCTCCTTCCGCTGCGTGTCGTCCTCGACCGCAACCGGGGCGGGTCCTACCTCGCCTCGCTGCTGGTCGGCAGCGCGATGTTGGGGACGTTCCTGTTCCTCACCTACTTCTTCCAGGGGACGCTCGGGTACTCCGCGGTGCGGACCGGGTTCGCCTTCCTCCCCTTCTCCGGAGGGATCATCGTCGGCGCCACGCTCTCCAGCCGCCTGCTCCCGCGGCTCGGTCCGAGACCGTTGATGGTGACGGGTCTGCTGATGGGCACCGTCGGGTTGATCTGGTTCACCCAGCTCACCCCCGCCAGCTCGTATCTGGCCCACGTGATCGGAGCCGAGATCGTGGCAAGCCTCGGGATGGGGCTCGCCTTCGTGCCGATGAGCAGTACGGCACTCGTCGGCGTCGATCCTTCGGACGCGGGGGTCGCGAGCGCCCTCGTCAACACGACACAGCAAGTCGGGAGCTCGCTCGGCACTGCGCTGCTCAACACCATCGCCGCCTCGGCGACCGCGTCGTACCTGGTGGCCCACGTCGCCCAACCGGGCACACGCCAGGCTTCGGCGGTCCACGGCTACACGACCGGCTTCACCGTGAGCGCGGTGCTCCTCGGAGTCGCTGCGGTCACCACCGCCCTGCTCGTCCGCGCCTCTCGGACGGACGTCGACCCGGCGGTCGAAGCGGAAGCGGTTCCGGACGCGCTCGAGCCGGCGCTGGTCCTCGTGCAGGAGCACGAGCCGGTCTGAGCCTGTCCCGACAGACGATGGCCGGCAGCGCGGCTGAGTACCCTCGGAGGTGGTGGGCGACTTCGAGCTCGTGATCTTCGATTGCGACGGTGTGCTGGTCGACAGCGAGCGGCTGGCCGTTCGCACGGAGGCTCGGATCCTCGCGTCGCTCGGGTGGCCGCTCACCGAGCGCGAGATCGTCGAGCGCTTCGTCGGACGCTCGGCCGCGTACATGCGCCAGCAGATCGAGGCCCAACTCGGCCGCGGTGTCGACTGGGACGGAGAGTTCGAGTTGCGTTACCGAGAGGTCTTCGAACGCGAGCTCCGCCCGGTCGAGGGGGTCGAGGACGCCCTCGACCGGATCGCCACCCCGACCTGTGTCGCCTCGAGCGGCACCCACGAGAAGATCCGCTTCTCGCTCGGGCTGACCGGCCTCGCGCCTCGCTTCGTCGGTCGGATCTTCAGCACCGAAGACGTGGAGCGGGGCAAGCCGGCACCCGACCTGTTCTTGTTCGCAGCCGAATCCATGGGTTGCGAACCCCTCGCGTGCGCGGTCGTCGAGGACAGCCGGTCCGGAGTACTGGCGGGCACCGCGGCAGGTATGTCCGTGTTCGCCTACGCGGGCGGTGTGACTCCGGCGGCGCAGCTCGGTGGCGAGGGTGCCATCGTCTTCGATCGGATGGCCGACCTTCCGGAGCTGCTCGCCGGGTCCGGACCCGGTGCGTCCCCGACCAGGTCGACCTGACCGAGCGAGCCGACAGGGAGCGTCGTCAGGCGGCCACCGATCGCCTGCAGGCGAAGTCGGGTCGTCGAACCCGCTCGGCCTGGGCGGCGGTCTATTGACCACCGGTATACTCTCGGCCGCGCTCTACCTGCATTCGCAGACGGATATCACGTTCCGTCTTCCGGGCATTGCGTACGGGGCGACCGTCCTCGGCGGGCTCGCGGCGTCACTCGCGATCATCGCCTCGACGTTCCCGCTGCTCGACCGGATGACCGGCCCCGAGGTCGCCCGAAACGAATAGTCGGGCCCCGCTGCACGACTCATCGTGGTCTCCCGCGATGAGTCGTCGCCCCGCTGCCGGCGGCCGTTCAGCGCATCCCCGACCCGACGACCTCACGTTCGTCTTCGGGCACGACGAGGTCCTCTGCCTCGAGGTGCAGGGTCGGTAGCCGGCGGTCGAGCCACGTGGGCATCCACCAGTTCCAGTTGCCGATGAGGTGCATCAGCGCGGGAACGAGCACGGTCCGGACGATGAAGGCGTCGATGACGATCGCGACCGCGAAGCCGATTCCGAATTCCTGGATGACGAGCGCGTTGCTGATCAGGCTGAACGACAGGAAGACCAGGATCATGATCAGGCCCGCCGCCGTGATCACCCGGCCGGTCTCCGCCTGCCCGCGGGTCACGGCTCTCCTGTTGTCGCCGGACGCGATCCACTCCTCGTGCATGCGGCTCACGAGAAACACCTCGTAGTCCATCGACAGGCCGAAGAGCACCGCGAACATCATCACCGGCAGATACACCTCGATCGGTCCCGCCTTGGCGAAGCCGAGGACCGGCTGCAGCCATCCGAACTGGAAGGCGGCCGTGATCGCCCCGAGAGCAGCACCGATCGAGAGGATGTTCATCACCGACGCCGTCAGCGGAACGACGAGACTTCGGAAGACGACCGCGAGCAGCAGGAAGGCGAGCACGACGATCACGGCGACGAACAGGGGGAGCTTGCCGGCGAGCACGTTCGAGAAGTCGATGCCGGCGGCCGTCTCCCCACCCACGTGGATGGCGAGAGTGGTTCCAGTGGTCGCGCTCGGCACCTCGGAGCGGATGTGGTCGACGAGAGCGGTCGTCTGGGAGGCCTGCGGCGCAGAGTCGGGGAAGACCATCGCGACTGCGGCCTTGCCGTTCGGACTGGTCCGTGGCGGTTGCACTCGAGCGACGCCCGGCGTGTGCTGCAGGTTGGCGACGAAATGGTCGAACTGCGTCATGTCGGCAGGGCTGTCGATGCTCCCGACGACCTGCAGTGGGCCGTTGAAGCCCGGACCGAAGCCCTTTGCCAGCAGGTTGTAGGCGAGCAGGGTCGTCGACCCCGAGGGATCCTCTCCGGCGTCGGCTATTCCGAGGCGGAGGCTGAAGAAGGGGAGGGCGACGACGACGATCAAACCCAGGCTGAGTACCGCGAGGATCGCCGATCGACGCTCGACGACCTTCGACCACCACGCCCAGAACGGGCTCGCGCCACGGTCCGTCGCTCCGTCTCCTCCGCGCTCGTCCGACGCTTCGCCGAAGAGGTAGCGGCGGTCGCGGCGCGAGATCGCCTTGTATCCGTAGAAACCCAGCATCGCCGGCAGCAACGTGAGCGACGACAGCATCGTGAGAAAGACGACGAAGGCCGCCCCGAGGGAGACGCCGTAGAGGAAGGTCAGTGCGAGCGCGAACATCCCGAGGAGCGCGACGCAGACGGTCAGACCGGCCACTGACACCGCCCGTCCCGACGTGTTCAGCGCCAGCACCACCGCCTCCTCGGGGCTCCGGCCCGCGAGCAGCTCCCGCCGGTGGCGGTTGACGATGAAGAGCGCGTAGTCGATGCCGACACCGAGGGCGATGAGCTCGGCCAGCTGCGTGGCGAACTGGGGGACGCTGAAGGCGTGGGAGAGGATGCCGATCAGCGAGGTTCCGATGCCGATGGCGACGATGGCCGAGATCAGCGGCAGCAGCGCGCTGAGCAGCGACCGCCGGAAGGCGAAGAACAGGACCACCAGGGCGAGTAATGCTCCGACCAGGAAGTCGGCGGAGCCGCCGCCTCCATTCTCCCCGTTCTGAATCGCTGCGCCGCCCAGTTGGACGTTGAGGACGCCCGGATTCACCGCCTGGGCGGTGTGGATCAGCTGCTTCGCCTCCGAGGTCGAGACGTTCTGCGCCTGGGCGTTGAGCTGGACGGTGGCGAGACCGATGGTCCCGTCTTTCGAGATCAGACCCGACTGGTACGGGGAGGTGACGCTGGTCACGAACGGCAGGTGCCCGACCCTGCCCAGCATGCCGTTGACCTCGGCCTCGACGTCGGCGCTGGTCAACGTTCCGCTCTTCGCCTGCACGACGATCTGTTCGCTGTCGCCGCTCTGTGACGGGAAATTCGCCTGGACGATGGCCAGCGCCTCGCTCGAGTCTGTCGAGGGAAAGGAGAAATTGTTGCTGTAGGTCGAACCGACGGACCGGGCGATACCCGACACGAGCACGAGGGCGACCAGCCATCCCAGTACGACCATCCTGCGGTGTCGGAAGCAGAAGCGGGCCAGAGAGGTCATCGGCAGTTTCCTCCGGAACGGGAAAGTGGAAACGACATCCGCCGGTGCAGGGCAGTCTTCATATGGCACGCCTCGTTGGCTTCGCGGGACCGGATGCGAAGCCGGGGCCGCTGCGCCGGCAACTCCCGAGTATCGCGCAACGACCGGGGTGGGTCGGACGCGCGATCCACCTGCCCGCCTCCGAGGCCCGCGGGTTGGGGCGCCGGGGTCGGAGGCTCTGAGGGCAGGGCGCGCGTCGAGATGGCGGACTCGCACCCGCGACCTCCTGCTCGCACAGCCCACTCAGCCGGCCGACCACGAACCGTGATGGGCTGAAGTGACTGGTCAGTGCCGGCTATCGATCATGGGCGAACCAGTGAGAACGTCGGCGATCGCGCGATCGACGCGTCAGAGGAGGCGCTGGCACAGGCGCCTCAGCGGTGGCTGGCCCACCCTCTCCGAGGCACGACCGCGGCACTGGAGGGAAGGCGACGGAGCGTCCCCTCCCTCCCGGCACGTCGGAGCCGTGCCCCAATTGTCTTATGAAGGTGTCAAGGTGGGACGCCTGAAGGTCGAACGTTGCCGATGACGGCAGTTCGTCCACTCGCGTTCTGTGAGCCGATAGCGGGGTGTCCTGACCGCCAACAGGGATCGGCTGCTCGTACTGTTGACCCCGCCCGAACGGCTCGATCCGGGTACCTCGGCTCGACATCGTGAATGTCGCTGGGGGCTCAGCTGTCGGGCGCGACCGCATCCAATCGGCGCCGAACCTCTGGCGTGTCCACGCCGAGAGCGCCGAGCAGCACCGCCCATGCCCGTTGGCGCCCGCTGGACCCTCTTTTTACGGGCACAATTGGGCACGGATCGGGTCCCGATCGCTGTCGGCGAAGGTCTGGCTGTCGACCGCAGTGATCCCCTGCGGTCGTCACGTCCGGTCGCGCTGAGCGACTCTGGTGCTACAGTGTCGCACATTGAGATAGGGGTACGCGACCTGCGAAATCGGACCAGCCAGGTCATCGATGCCGTTCGTGCAGGCGAGCGGGTGATCCTCACCGTGCACGGCGAGGCGATCGCTGACATCGTTCCCCACGCCGAACGGTCCCGCTGGGTTCCAGGTGACCTCCTGCGTCATGGGCTGGCGGAACGAGCAGCCGACCCAGGGCTGCGTGAAGACCTCGACGTGCTCGCCGGACAGAGCTTGGACGAGCTGTGAGCGAGCGGGCCGGGCTTCTCGACACCTCGGTATTCATTGCTCGTGAGATGGACCGACCTCTTGGAGAGTTGCCTGACCGAGTGACGGTATCGGTCGTGACTATCGGCGAGCTCGAACTCGGTGTGCTGAGCGCCGCGGACGACGCGTCGCGTGCCCGCCGAGTGGGCACGTTGGCGCTAGCCCGAACGGTGGACCCGGTCCCGATCAGCGAGCTGGTAATGACGGCGTGGGCTCGTCTCGTCACGGACTGCCGGAGCGCCGGCATCCACCGGACCGTGAAGCTGACCGACGCCCTGATCGCCGCTACCGCCATCGACCTCGGGTTACCGGTCGTGACCCAAGACGACGACTATGACCAGATGGCAGGTGCCCATGCCCCGCTACAGGTCCGCAAGGTGTAAAAGCCGGTGCCCGGACAGATCTACCAGATGAAGGCCACGATCATCGGCACGAAGCCGCCGGTCTGGCGGCGGCTACTCGTCCCCGAGACGACGACCCTCTTCCAGCTCCACGAGATACTGCAAGCGGCGTTCGGCTGGTGGAACTCCCATCTCCACGAGTTCGATATCAATGGTGTGCGCTATGGCACTGACGATGGCCAGGGATGGGGGCCTCCCCTCAAGAGTGAGCACCGGACCCGATTGGGAGCAGTTGCCGAGGAAGGTGCGGCGTTCCGCTACGTCTACGACTTTGGTGACAACTGGGAGCACAAGCTGGTGGTAGAGAAGATCACGGCTCCTCTGCCCGGTGCGACCTACCCGGATTGCATCGCAGGAAGGCGGGCCTGCCCTCCCGAAGACTGCGGAGGCGTCTGGGGCTATAGCGACTTTCTTGCTGCGGTCGGCAATCCTGGGCACCCCGAGCACGATTCGATGCTCGAATGGGTAGGCGGGGCATTCGATCCCGAGGCATTCGACGCCAGCGACTTCGCGCATGATCTCCATCTCGGCCGGCTCACCGAATAGACCGACGCGAGGTTCAACCCGCCATCATCCGGGAGTCAACGGACCGATGGGTCGAATAGCGCCGTAATCTCTCGGCGAAGTGGAGATGACGGGACTCGAACCCGTGACCCCCTGCTTGCAAAATCGGATCGCACAATCCCTCTAACTACTAACTAAGGGCTCGCCGCGGGATAGGTCGCGCGATTCACTCTGCGATGCTGTAGTTCCACTCGCCGTGCCAGTCGTGGGGTCGTAGTGAGATGGCCGCGTAGTCGGGGTCGCTGATCTTGACCCCGGTGGGGTACCAGTTCGGGTCGTAGCCGCATTGGACGGTGAGGCCCGTCTTGGTCTTGGTGGCGGCGATGAGCTCGACGATGGTGCGAATGTCGTTCAGCGACCGGCCCCTCCAGTTGAGCGAGATGAAGCTGAAGAGACGGTGTTCGATCTTGTTCCACTTCGACGTGCCGGGTGGATAGTGACAGACCGTGATGCTCAGGCCGGTCTCGGCGGCGAGCTGGGCCAGGTGGTACTTGAAGGCGCGCACCCGCGGTCCGTTGGACCCGCCGGCATCCGCGGTGATCAGCAAGGTCGAGGCGTCGGGGAAGCGGGCCCGGCCCATCTGGTCCCACCAGCGCCGGATCGACTCGACAGCGAACTCGGCCGTGTCAGCGGTGTCGCCGACCGAGACCCAGCCCTCGTCGTTGCCCACGTCGTAGACCCCATAGGGGATGGCCTTGGCGAACTCACCGAGGGCCCGATCGGCGAAGTCGTGCACGTTCACCCGGGTGGGCTCGCCGGCCGGTTGCCACTCGCGACCCCCGTTGGCGTAGTTGCCGATGAGCTCCTTCTTCTTGGTGTCCACGCTGATGACCGGCTCACCGAGTTTGAGCCGAGCCGTCACCACCTTGTTGATGTAGGCGAACTGGCGGTCGCGGTCCGGGTGAGCGGTGCCCTCGTTCTGCTTGGCCGGGGCCTGGAGGCTGTAGCCCATCTGGTGCAGGAGCCTGCGCACCAGCTCCGCCGAGGCCCGATACCCCTGGGCCTGGAGGTCAGCGGCCAGCTCGTAGGTCGATTTCAGTGTCCAGCGCAACGCCGACATCGGGGTGCCGCGGGTCGAGGGATGGACCAGCTCGTCGAGCGCTTCGGCCAGGCCGGGCTGCTTGTCGATCGCCGGCTTGTCCCCTCCGCCGACGGCGCGTTGGCGATCAGATGGCTCGACGCCGGCGCGCACCTCTGCAACCGATTTGTAGATCGTCGACGAACTCATTCCCGACGTCTCGACCACTCGCGCCTGGCCCCCACGACCCAAGGCCACCGCCATGGCGCCGGTCACCACGCGAGTCTGTAGCTCGTTCAAATGCGGCAGCACCGTCTCGAAGAACCCGGCAAGTTCCTCAGGCGACAGCTCCACACGAAGAGCCTACTCTCTCGCGAGTTAACCTATGGTGGACCCTAACGGGGCACGTTCAGAAATGGCCAGTTGAGAAGCCCATTCTGGCTCCCCGTTGCTACCCGTTCGGCCCCGTTCGATCCCCTGCTACGGGCACGATTGGGCACGACCCGGGCAACGGTACCCGTCAATCGGTCAAGTTCTGTTCTCCTGTTGGCGGAGCGATCTCACGGGGTGGCATTCACCCTGCAACCACCGGGTCAAGCACGCATTGCACACAAGTCCGCATGACCTGGCCGGTCACCATCAAGGGATGAAATGCTGGCGGGCGGGCCGTCGGGTGTGGTCGCCGAACGAATCTTGCAGCTGAGAGCGCGCCACAAGTCTGGTGCGGGACCGTTGGGGACCACCAAGTGTCGCTACGAGCACGAACCGGAGATTCCGCTTTACACCGTGGTCCTCCCCGGTGGCCTCCGACAACAACCAGGAGGTGAACGTGAAGCAGATCAGAGACAAGGTGGGCGGCCTCGACGTCCACCGCGACAATGTGGTGGCCTGCACGAGGGTGACCATGCCCAGCGGAGACGTCGAGGTCGCCAAAGAACGGTTCGCCACGACGCAGGCGGGGCTAGCCGAGCTGACGGCTTTCCTCATCGACGCCGGCGTCGACACGGTGGCCATGGAGGCGACCGGGATCTACTGGCGCACCGTGTATTACGCCCTCGAAGGACTCTTCGAGGAGCTGTGGCTCTGCAACGCTCAGCACGTGAAGAACGTCCCGGGCCGAAAAACGGACCTTTCTGACGCCGAGTGGCTCGCCGACGTGGCGGCGCACGGGATGGTGCGGCCCTCCTTTGTGCCCCCGCCCGAGATCAGGGAGCTCCGCGAGCTGACCAGGTACCGCAAGACCCAGGCCGACGCCCGGGCCAAGGAGATTCAGCGGCTCGAGAAGATCCTCCAGGACGCTGGCGTGAAGCTCACTTCGGTGGCCTCGACGGTGTGGTCAGTTTCGTCCCGGACCATGATCGAAGCGATGATCGCCGGCGAGCGGGACTCGGTGGTCTTGGCCGACATGGCGAAGGGGAAGATGCGCGCCAAGACCGACCGGCTGGCAGAGGCACTCGAGAGCAACTTCGGGGCTCACCACGCCATCCTCTGCCGCCAGGTGATCGACCACCTCGACTTCTTGGACCGCTCCATCGCCACCCTCAGCACTGAGATCTGCGAACGTCTCGTCCCTTTTGAGCCCCAGGTCACCCTGCTCACCTCTATTCCAGGGGTCTCGGTGACCACAGCGCAGATCATCGTGGCCGAAACGGGGGCCGACATGAGCCGGTTCCCGACCGCCGGACACCTGTGTGCCTGGGCCGGGGTGGCCCCGGCCAGCCACGAGTCAGCGGGCAAGAAGCGACCGGCCGGGACCCGCAAGGGCGCCCCGTGGCTCAGGCGTCACCTCATCGAAGCGGCCCGATCTGCGGCGCGCACCAGGGGCAGTTACTACTCGGCCTCTACGCCCGCATCGCCAGACGACGAGGACCGAACAAAGCCGCCGTCGCTGTGGCCCACTCCATGCTCGAAACCGCCTGGCATCTCCTCAGCACAGGTGCCCTCTACCAAGACCCCGGTGCCGATTACTTCGAGCGCCGTCACGATCCGGCTATTGAGGCAAAGCGGCTCCAACGCCGGATCGAGGCGCTCGGGTTCGCCGTCACAATCGAAGAAAAGGCAGCGTAGACACACACCCACTCGACAACCCCACCTCGTCACGCACCAACCGGTGCCTCGTTTCGCGCGCCCATGCGCCCCCACGGCTTTGGCATTTCACCGGAGTTTCCCGGTCGTGGTCGTCGCAACTCCATCGCTTGGTACCGGTGTCAACGTGCCTCCACCAAGGCCGGCGACGTCGAGCTGACCTCAAGAAAGGCGATCCGGAGCGACCCGGGTGAAACTTGAAGGTGAATGCGCGAGACTCCCATGCAAGTCGGCACACCTAGCGGCGAGTTGCGGAGGGGAGTCCGTGTGAAGCTTGGGAGCGAGTCAAAGGGTCCGCATCGAGGTCGACGGTTTCTGGTCGGCGCCGTGTGCTCGACGATGATCGGGGCTGTCGTCCTGAGCACGATGGTGCCATCCGCGTCCGCTGGGGTTCGACCCCCGCCAGTGTCCGTTGCCATCTCCTGCACACCTGGCGATCCCCTCGTGGGAACTTCGACCACCTGCAGCTCGCAAGGCTTTGATGCTGAGCACAATCCAACTGGATCTCTTACAACTGCGACAATGTTCTCGTTCAAGAATGGGGGTGATGGTGGTTGCGTCGCCAACATCTGCACCCCCGAAGTCTTCGGTTCTCAGACGATTATCGGAAAGGTGCAACAGCTGGGCCTGCAAGGATCGTTCGCCATCGAGGTCGGGGGTCCCATCACCGTCACGACGTCCGGGTCTCAGGATTTCGGGTCGTCCGACCCCGCATTCACCTATGGATCCGACGCGCCTTCAGGTATCATCGTTGCGGGCCAGCTCGTCTGCACTTCTGTGGGCGGTGGCACCCCGATATCACCCGCATTGCTCGAGGGCCAATACACCATCGACGGTGCTAGCTGCTCGGGACTCGCGTCATCGCAGCCGACTGCATTCCCAATTCATTACGCGGGAGTTCCCGACGGTTTCACCGTTGATCCATCGACTGCCATCGCGCCTCCCGTTGCCACGATAAGTGCGCCCGCCAACAACGGCACCTATACGGTCGGCCAGGTGGTGCCGACGACCTTTGCGTGTACAGAAGGTCTCAACGGACCGGGCATCGCCACTTGCCTTGACAGCAATGGTTCATCCAGCCCTGGGGCCCTTGCGACCTCTGCTGTCGGGAACTACACCTACACGGTTACTTCCAAGAGTGTGGATGGCCAGAGCACGTCTGCGTCGATCGACTACAGCGTGGTTCCCGCCAGTCGAGCCATCACGAGTCCTGACAGTCTCACGGTGCCTGAAGGGTCACCGTTTACATTCGTCGTCACGACGTCTGGCTCGCCGCTACCGACCGTGCACAAATCAGGCAGGCTTCCAAAAGGGGTCAAGTTTTCAAAGGGAACGGGCACGGCCACGATCTCCGGCACGCCGACCGCAAAAGACAACAAGTCTGTGGGTGTCTACCCGATCCTGATCAGAGTGAAATTCGGGACCGGGAAATCCAAGCAGATTCTGGACCAAACCCTCACTCTCACGGTCACTACGGACGGCTGACAGCGATACCGCAGCGAACAGGCTCAGGGCGTACGACAACGGGTGCCTGCTTGTCGTCGCCGCTCTGTCGAATCGATTGGGCACGCTGCGGGCATGAATTTCAGCGGATGCGCTGGTGCCTTCTGTTGCAGCAGGCGGACCAGGGGGAACTCGGTGGAGATGACGGGACTCGAACCCGTGACCCCCTGCTTGCAAAGCAGGTGCTCTAGCCAACTGAGCTACATCCCCGGGTCGCGGCGGCATCGTCGGTGACCGGCGCAGGTGGATCGAATATCGCCGGACCGCTCCGGCGCTCCAACCGTACCAGCGCGCGGACGGGCGGATCTGGAGGCAGGGAGCAGAGGGGGGCGGATGCGGGCCAGCCGGAAGTTTCGGCGGAAAGAACACCGATGCGCATCTTGTAGGGTTGCCACGCGGTCACCGGACTGCCGACTGCTGGGACAAGCTTTCGGAGCGAACAGTCCGGCAACTTCGTCGCCCGCACCGATCAGCAGCACCGAGGAGTGAAGGAGAGCCCATGGCAGTCTCGAGTGGAACGACGGACGTCTTCATCGGCGTCGCCCAACACGACGCATCGGCCATCGAAGGCCTCTTCAAGGCCCGTCTCGACAATCTCGAGGCGTCCGGCCTCGACCCGAAGACCTATGCCCTGGCCAACATCGCAGCGCTGATCGCGTCCGATGCGGCACCCGCGTCCTACGTGTTCCAGGTGGGGTTTGCGCTCGATGCCGGTGTCACACCTGAAGAGATTCTCGGCCTCCTGGTTGCGCTCAACCCGACAGTCGGCAACGTGCGCATCGTCTCCGCGGCCGCCGAGATCGCCTTCGCGCTCGGCATCGATCTCGAAACCGAGCAGGATTGACGAGCAGGACTGAGGAGCGAGCATGTTGAGAAGACGACCGCTGTTGAGGGCCGCCGCCGTCGGCGGAGTGGCGTACATGGGTGCCAAGGCGGGTACCAACAAGGCGATGGCGCAACAGGGTGCGGCAGCCGAGCAGGCGGAAGCTCCTCCGGCAGCTGCGCCTCCGCCCGCGGCGCCAGCACCCGAAGCACAGGCGAGCGCCGCGGGTGATCGGATCACCCAGCTCCAGGAGCTGGCAAAGCTGCACGACTCGGGTGCTCTGACCGACGAGGAGTTCGCCAAGGAGAAGGCCCGCATCCTCGGGTAACTCCGCATCGTCGGACGACGCGACGCATGAGGTGATGGACACGCACATCGCCTTATGTCATGGCGTTGGAACAGAGTGCGGCCCCCCTAACGGGCACCGCCAGAGCGCTCCTCTCGGGGTACGGCCGCACCCGCATCCCGGGGCACCGGGACGTCGCGTCCGACCGCTCGACCCGAACCGGCCGCCGTGCGCGCCCACGCCCGTTCGAGAGGCGCGTCTCGGAGACCCGATTCAGGCCTCCGCCGCGGCGCGGGCCCGCGATCGTTCGATCTCCCGCCATGCCTTCTCGACGCCCTCGAAGCCCCGCACGGTGGTGCCCTTCCCCGGTTCGAGGTCCTTGTAGACGTCGAAGAAATGCGCGATCTCGGACTTCAGCAGGGGCGGGAGGCCATCCAGATCCGCCGTGCTCTCCCAGACAGGATCGCCGCTGGCGACGGTGATGATCTTGGCGTCGGGCCCGCGCTCGTCCGCCATCCAGAAGACGCCGAGCGGCTTGCACTCGACCAGGCATCCGGGGAAGGTCGGCTCGTCCAGGAGCACCAACGCATCCAGCGGGTCGCCGTCCTCGGCGAGCGTGTCGGGCACGAATCCGTAGTCGGCCGGATAGACCGTCGCGGAGAAGAGGCGCCGGTCGAGCCGGATCAGGTGCCGATCGTGGTCGTACTCGTACTTGTTGCGACTTCCCCGGGGGATCTCGACGATGACCTCGATGCTCCGCTGAGTGCTCACGCCTCGCACCTTTCCCGTGCCGGCCGGCGACGCCGGGCCCTCGAGCGCGGTTGGGACGCCGGCACCCCCAAGTCTGGCCCAGCCTGCACCCAGGGCGCAGATGCACGTACTCCGGAAGATCCCAGAATTGGGGCTGTTGGTATCGTTGACCATGACCGTCGACGCCGACCGCGGCACTCCCGCACCCCCCGAGCGGCGGCCGGCGTCCCGCTACTTCGCCCGCCAGCTCTCCGACCTCGAGTTCAACGACCGGCTGCTCGATCTCGTGGCCGACGCCGGCATCCCGCTCCTCGAGCGGGTCAAATTCCTCATCCTCTTCAGCGAGCGGATCGACGAGTTCTTCCAGGTCCAGGTCGCGGGATTGCGGCGCCAGGTGGTGGCTGGCATCAAGAGCCTGTCGCTCAACGGCAGCACGCCGGACGAGCTGCTGCGCGACGTCCGGGCCTCGCTCGAGAAGATGGTGAGCCGGCAGGAGGCGCTGCTGCTCGAGGTGATCGTCCCCGAGTTGGCGGCCGAGGGGATCGAGCTCTGCGAGTGGGACGGGCTCGGGCGAAGTGACAGGTCCTACCTGCACGAGGTCTTCGACCGGTTGATCCTTCCCGTCGTCACCCCGCTCACCGTCGACCCCAGCCATCCCTTCCCTTACATCTCGAACCTCTCGCTCAACGTCGGTGTCGAGGTGCGGAACCGGGCGGACGGCACGTCGCGCTTCGCACGGGTGAAGGTGCCACCGAACGTCGACCGGCTCCTCCCGCTGCCGGACGGTCATCGATTCATCCCGCTCGAGCAGGTGCTGGTGCCCTTCCTGCCCGAGCTGTTCCCCGGGATGGAGGTCGGCGAGCCGTGTGTCTTCCGGGTCACCCGCGACGCCGACCTCGCGCTCGACGACGATGCAGCCGACGACCTCCTGCTCGCGCTCCAAGAGGAGCTCCGGCGGCGCAGGTTCCTGCCGGTCGTGCGCCTCGAGATCGACTCGCGCACTTCGAAGGGCCCGGTGGAACGGCTGAGCGAGGAACTCGGTCTCAACGGCGACGACGTCTACGAGTTCGCCGGCCCGCTCGGTCTCGACTGCCTCTGGGCCGTCTACGGTCTTGACCGTCCGGATCTCCATGACGAGCCGTGGACCCCCCTCGTCCCGCTCCCGCTTTCCTCGGTGGAGCGCGAGGAGGACACCGACATCTTCGCGGTGCTCGATCGTCAGGACCTCCTGGTCCACCATCCCTACGACTCCTTTTCCGCTTCGGTCGAGGAGCTGCTCAACGAGGCGGCCGACGACCCGCACGTCCTCGCGATCAAGCAGTGCCTGTACCGCACCTCTGGCGACAGCCCGATCGTCGCCGCCCTCGTACGGGCCGCCGAGCACGGCAAGCAGGTCGCTGTACTCGTCGAAGTCACTGCGCGCTTCGACGAGGAGGCCAACATCGGTTGGGCGAGGGCACTCGAAGAGTCGGGCGCCCACGTCATCTACGGACTGATGGGGCTCAAGACCCACGCCAAGACGACCCTCATCGTCCGCCAGGTTGGCGACGCGGTCCGCCTCTACTGCCACGTCGGCACCGGCAACTACAACCCCAAGACGGCCCGGATGTACGAGGACCTCGGGGTCCTCTCGTCGCGGGAGGACCTCGGCGTCGACGTGACGAGGTTCTTCAACTACATCACCGGCTTCAGTCAGCCGCCCCTCTATCAAGAGCTCGTGACCTCGCCGGCAAGCATCCGCGACCGCGTGGTCGAGTGCATCGACAACGAGGCGGCCGCAGGGCCCGACGGGCGCATCGTGATCAAGGTCAACGGCCTCGACGACGTGGCGATCATCGACTCGCTCTACCGTGCCTCGCAGGCCGGCGTACCCATCGACCTCATCGTCCGCGGGATCTGTTGCCTGCGACCAGGGGTTCCCGGGCTCTCGGAGACCATCGCGGTGCGTTCGATCGTCGGGCGTTTCCTCGAGCACTCGCGGATCTTCCGCTTCGGCGGCGCGGCCGACCGCCCTGCGACCTACTACATCGGTTCGGCCGATCTCCGGCGTCGGAACCTCGACCGCAGGGTCGAGGCCATGATCCCGGTGGCGGATCCGAGCGCGGTCGCACGTCTCGAGGAGATCCTCAACCTCAACCTCTCCGACGACGTGCAGTCGTGGTCGCTCGACGCCGAGGGTGGGTGGCACCGGATCCCGACAGTCGGTCACGTCTCGGCGCAGAAGGCGCTCGAGCGGTCGGCGCTCGAGCGGAGCGTCCTCCACGACGACGGCCGGCGTCCGCGGATGCCCGCCTAGCTTCGGCCGGCGGACAGGATCCCACGTCGGGTTTCCCAGGACCGCTCCGACAGGGCCGCGGATCGCCTCGGGCGGCTCACCCGTAGGATCGTCTCCCATGGACGCGGAGGGCGCGTCTCCCGAGCGGGACGCGAGTGACGATCGGGCTGCACTGATCGCGCTACGGCGCGGGGAGCGCCGGATGGCCTGGGTCTACACGGCCGCCGCCGTCGCCCTCATGCCGTGGATCGTCTACCTCGCGATCAGCCTTCCGAAGCGCGACCTCGACACGCACTACCGGGCGGCATGGGTCGGGTTCGACCTCCTCCTCGTCGCCGCCATCGTCAGGACTGCATATCTCGCGTTCCGGATGGATCCCCGTGTGCAACTGCCGGCAACCGCGACCGCCACCCTGCTCCTCGTCGACGCGTGGTTTGACGTACTGACCGCAGGGGGTCGGGGTGCCACGTTGGAGGCGATCCTGCTCGCGGCGGTCTTCGAGATACCGGCCGCCCTCTTCACCCTCTACCTCGCACACCGGATCGGACGGCAGGTCTTCGAGCTGGCCCATCTCGAGCGCCTCATCGACGACCGGGCAGACCGCCAGCGCGCAGGCCCGCAACCCGCGGATCCGCTGCCCGAGCCCGACTGACGACACGGGCCGGCAGCCCCGGCCGGGGCAACCGTGCCTTCTCTGCCGGAGCTCAGGCGATCGCGGACTCGATGCGGGCGGTCACGTCGTCGGTCAGCTGTTCGAGCACGTCGAGGGCGGCCAGGTTCTCGTGGACCTGTTCCACCCGGCTCGCGCCGGTGATCACCGTGGAGACACGGGGGTTCTTGGCGCACCAGGCGATCGCCAGCTGGGCCAGCGTGCAGCCCATCTCGTCGGCGATCGACGAGAGCGCCCGGACCTTTTCGTTGCGGCCGGGGTCGGTGAGCAGGCCGGCCAGCCATTCGTAACCCGGCAGGGTGGCGCGGGAGCCCTCGGGTACTCCGTCGAGGTATTTGCCGGTGAGCAAGCCGGAGCTGAGCGGGCTCCACGTGGTGAGTCCCAGCCCGATGCCGTCATAGAGAGGCGCGTATTCCTTCTCGACCCGGTCGCGCCAGAACAGGTTGTACTGGGGCTGCTCCACGACCGGCTTGTGGAGATGGTGTCGGTCGGCGATGTCCCAGGCTTCGCGGATCTGCTCGGCCGACCATTCCGACGTCCCCCAGTAGTGCGCCTTGCCTGCCGAGATGATGTCCGACATCGCCCAGGTCGTCTCCTCGACAGGTGTCTCGGGGTCGGGCCGGTGACAGTAGACGAGGTCGACGAAGTCGAGCCCGAACCGATCGAGCGAGCCGTCGATCGCCTGCAGCAGGTACTTGCGGTTGAGGGTGTTTCGCATGTTGATCTGCGGGTGGATTCCCCAGAAGAGCTTCGTGGAGATCACATAGCTGTGACGCGGCCACCCGAGCGTGGCGATCGCCTCGCCCATGATCCGCTCGGACTCGCCACCCGAGTACGCCTCGGCGTTGTCGAAGAAGTTGACGCCGGCGTCGTACGCGGCCCCCAGGCACTGCTCCGCAAGTGTGCCGGCAAGCTGAGGTCCGAAGGTTACCCACGAGCCGAACGACAGCACGCTGACCTTGAGTCCGGTCCTGCCGAGCCGTCGGTATTCCATCTCCATGGGAGCCTCCCCGTCGCGTCGGTCCGACGATCCTAACGGGAGGGTCACCCCGCGTCCGCGGTGGAACGGTCACTCCGACGGCGGATCGGCACCCGACGCCCGGGGCGGCGTCGAGGCATCCGAGGGCGACGAGAAGCGGGCGTCGCGCTCGCGGACGGCGTCGCGGAGTCCGATCTCGGCCGCTCGCGCGGTGAACGCGCGGGCCTCGGGCGAACGATGGGCGACCGCGTCGTTGAGCGCGGCGAACCGCTGCAGCTGCGAGCGACCCATGAGCTCGACCCCCTGGTTGACGACGCGCTTGTTGGCGACGAGCAGATCGCGGCCGATGAACGCGATCCGGGACGCGAGCGACAGCACCTGGTCGTCGAGCTCGTGTGCAGGGACCGCGGCCTGGGCGAGCCCGATCGCTGCCGCCTCGGTGCCGCTGATCGTGTCGCCGGTGAACAGCAGCCGCTTGGTCCACTGGGGGCCGAGGTGGTAGAGCCACATGTTGGTCGGCGGCACGCCCATCGAGCGCACCGGAGGGAACCCGATCCGAGCGTCCTCGGCCGCGATCAGCAGGTCGCAGTGCAGAGCGAGATCGGTGCCACCGGCGAGGCAGTTGCCGTGCACCTGCGCGAGCACGGGGATCGGGCAGTCCCAGACGGTGGCCCATCCCGCCGCCAGCTCGAGCATGGAGGTCACGTCCCCTTCGATGCCGCGTCGTGGTGCGCGCTCGCCGGCCCCATCGCCGGCCCCATCGCCGGCAGTGTCGCCGACTCCTGTTGCCGCGGGATCCACGTCCTCGGGGAGCACGCCGTACCCGGACGAGAAGGAGCGGCCCGCACCGCGGATGACCACCACCCTCGCCGCCGGATCGGCAGCTGCGTCCGCCACCGCGGCGAGCAGTTCGCGGATCAACCGGGGTGTCAGCGGGTTGTGCTGGTCCGGCCGGTCGAGAGTGAGCCGCCGGACCGCGTCGAGCCGCTCGACCACCACCGCCGGCCGGTCGTGGCTCACGGTCCGCTCTCTGCAGGTCCGCCCTCAGGCACGGACGCCCGCAGCTCCCGCGTCACCACCTTGCCGGCGGCATTGCGCGGCAGCTCGTGCACCACGTGGATCTGGCGCGGCACCTTGTAGTCGGCGAGCCGTGCGAGCAGATGGTCGCGAAGTGCCTCCGCCGAGCAAAGGGACCCGTCGCGCAGCACGACCCAGGCTGCCACATCCTCTCCGAGCACGTCGTGGGGGACGCCGGCCACCGCCGCTTCGCGCACCGCAGGGTGCTCGTAGATCGCTTCCTCCACCTCGGCGGGAGCGATGTTGAGGCCGCCGCGGATGATGAGGTCCTTGGTGCGCCCGGTGACCCACACGAACCCGTCCCGGTCGACGTAGCCGAGGTCTCCCGTGTGCAGCCAGCCGTCCCTCCAGGTCTGCGCGGTTCCCTCGGCCGAGCGGTAGTACGTGCGGGGAGGATCGGACCCCCGTACGGTGATCTCCCCGACTGCTCCCGGCGCGGCCGGGCGGTCGTCGTCGCCGACGGTGCGGATCTCGACTCCCGGGAGCGGCCGCCCGACTGAGCCGAGGTGCCGGCCGTGGTCGCCGTCGGGGGTGCGCGTGACCGCGCCGAACTCGGTCAGCCCGTAGCCGACGAGGATGTCGGTGTCGGGCATCCCCTCTCCGAGGCGCCGCAGCGTCCCTCCGGCGATTGCGGCGCCGCCGATGGTGAGCGCTGCGAGACTCGAGGTGTCGGTCTGCCCGAAGCGGGGATGGGCCACGATCAGTTGGGCCATCGCCGGCACGAGGAAGGCGACGAGGGGCCGGAAGTCCTCCACCACCGAGAGCCACGCTCCGGCGTCGAACGCGGGGAGGTACCAGCCGCTCATCCCGGCCCGCAGGGGTCCGTGCACGAGCAGGGCGCCACTGGTCGTGGTGAAAGGCGAGGCGGTGAGGAACCCGAGTCCGTTCCACGCCGTCGTGGGTGGCCCGACGTCGTCACGCCCGTAGGGGACGACCACCGCCTTCGGCGTGCCCGTCGTGCCCGAGGTGTAGATGATGTCCTTGACAGCGCCCTCGGTGGCCGGTTCCACCGTCTCTGACGGCGAGGGTCCGTCGCCGGTCTCGAGCCCTGCCCAGGGAAGCGCCCCTCCACCGCCGTCGAGCGCGGCGACGAGCGGGGCGGAGGTGGGCGTGCCGCGTCCGAAGGCGCCGGGAAGATCGGCCCACGGCGTGCCGGCCACCGTCCCGTGGCTGGCGAGCACGAACGAGGGGGCCGCGTGGGCGGAGATCGCCGCGAGCTCCGGAGGTGCCAGGCGGAGGTTGACCGGGACCGCGACGCCCCCGCGCGGTGAACCGCGGTGGAGGCGACCAGCCACGCGAAGGGTTCGTCGGCAGCGACCGCGACGAGCACCCGATCGCCGGCGGAGAGACCCCGCCCGAGCAGGCCGCGGGCCAACCGGTCGGCCCGCCGGTCCCATTCGCCGAAACGCAGAGCGGTGCCCGCTCCGAGATCGCGCCAGGCGACCGCGTCGGGCCGCTCGCCCGCGCGCGCTGCGACCGCGTCCGCTGGCCGACGGTCGTCGCTCAGTAGGGATCACACCCTTCGAGGATGCGACGCGGGTTGACCACCATCATCGTCCGGATGTCCTCGTCGCTGATGCCGGCCCGGCGCATCGCCGGCAGGACGTCGTCGGGAATGTGGGTCCACCGCCAATCCTTCCAGGCGCCGGCGATCGACGGCGGAAACCAGTCGACGCGGCACATGGCGTCGTGGGACAGGACGATGCGGTCGGCGTGGCCGCGCTCGCAGAGGACGCGGACCGACTCGACGCGCTCCTCCAGCGAGAACGTCCCGATCCCGAAGTGGTCGAACCCGAGGTAGGAGCCGTTGGCGAGCAGGGCCTCGTGGTACGCGGTGTCGAGGGTCCCGCCGGAGTGCCCGATGACCACCCGGGACAGGTCGACGCCCTCGCCGGCGAGGATGCGTTGCTGCTCGAGACCCCATGGCTCGGGCGGCGTCGGCGTGTGGGTGGTGATGGGCACGCCCGTGTCGCGGTGTGCGCGTGCCACCGCGCGGAGCACTCGTTCCACACCCGGGGTGATTCCCTGGCGGTCGGTCGCGCACTTGAGGATCGCCGCCTTCACTCCGGTGTCGCCGATGCCCTCGGTGATCTCCCGCACGAACAGCTCGGTCATCGGCTCGGTCCCGCCGAGGATCGTGCCGGGCCCCCGGAAGTGGAAGTACATCGGGACTTCGTTGTAGGTGTAGACGCCGGTCGCGACCACCACGTGGAGCTCCGGCACCGCGCCGGCGACCGCCTGGATCCGCGGAATGTACCGGCCGAGCCCGATCACGGTCAGGTCGACGATGGTGTCGATGCCGTGCAGCTTCAGCTCGCGCAGCCGTGCCACCGCGTCGGCACAGGCGTCGGCCTCGTCCCATTCCGCCGCCGACTTTTCGATCTCGGGACTGAGCACGAAGACGTGTTCGTGCATGAGCGTCGACCCGAGCTCGCCACCGGCGACCGGTCCGACCACGGTGCTCACCTGGGCCATCTCCCACCTCGTCCTCGGCGGGCCGACCGCGATGCCGGCCGGGCCGGGCTGGATCGTACCGGCTGGAAGGGCCGTCGGCGGGAGCCCGCGGCCCGTGCGGGGCCGACCGCGATCCGCCATGATGCAGCCCGTGCGCGAGCACCGCTACACCTTCGAGATGCCGCACTCGGCGGCGCGGATCTGGGCCCTCTTCCAGGACTACGACCGGTGGACGGACTACGCGCCGATGGTCCGGCGCGTGGAGGTGCTCTATCCAGGAGACGAGCACCACAACGGACGCCTGCGACGCGTGATCTACAAGATGCCGTTCGGCAGAGAGGGCTCCGCGCTCGAGCTGGTGACCGACGTCGAGCCGGAGCGCGGGTACACATACACGATGATCTCGGATGCGCCCGGCAACGACCAGATCGGCCATGTCCGGCTCGAACCGCTCGGTCCCAACCTGACCCGGTTCGACTTCGACGAGAGCTATCACCTGGCATCCTGGCCGTGGCGATGGTTCGAGGGGCCGATCTACCGGTTCATCAACCGGAACAACGAGGACAGCATGCGTCGCGCGTCGCGATGGCTCTCCGACCACCCCGAGTACCGGTCCGATCTCGTCGAGCCCTGAGGATCGACACCCGGGCGATCGGGGCCCAGGCGTTCCGCCGCTCAGTTCGTTCCGATCGCGCCTGCGTCGCGGAGGAGCGCGCGGGTGAACGCCGACAGCTCCCCCTGGGGCAGGGCGTCGGGAGCCCACCAGCCCACCTCGGAGGTTTCGTCCCCGTCCGGCCGGGGCGTGCCCCCGACGACGGTCGCGTCGTAGACGGTCGAGACGTACGCGGTCTCGTCTCCGTTCGGGTAGACGATCCGGTACTCGGGTCCACCGAGGACCGCGAGCACAGGGCCGAGGCGTACCTCGACGCCGGCCTCCTCGGCCGCCTCGCGCCGCGCGCACTCCTCTGGCGATTCGTCCGGCTCGATCGCGCCCCCGATCGCGACCCAGGTGCCCGTGTCCATGTCACGAACGAGGAGGATGCGACCTGCTTCGTCACGGGGCAGGACCGCTGCGGAGGGGAGGATCAGGAGCTCGTTCCCGACCAGCTCCCGAAGGCGCCGGATGTGGGGCGAGATCGGCACCGTCTCAACCTACTGTGGGCCCCCGGCATGAGCCCGGGCCGTCGACGGCGTGCATCCGGGCGTGCGGGCCCGAGGCGACCTACAGTCCGTGGTCGCGTGGGGCTGGAACGGAGGCTTCCATGACCAACCCGCCGGACGAGACCCCGGAGGGAGCGGCGGGCACGCCGCCTCCACCCTCGGGAGGCGAAGGATCGCCGCCCCTTCCCCAGTCGCCACCGCCGCCCCCGGTCCCGGTCACGAGGGGGGAACCGGGCAACGTGCGCAACCCTGTCGCGGTGATCCTGCTCTCGATCGTCACCATCGGCATCTATGCCCTCTACTGGGAGTACGCGAGCTTCAAGGAGCTGCGCGCCTACAACGGCGAGGGCATCGGCGGCGGACTCGGGCTTCTCTTCGCGATCCTGCTGGGCATCGTCAACGCCTTCCTGCTGCCTCACGAGATCGGCCAGATGTACGAGCGCTCCGGACGTGCCGCCCCGGTTTCTGCGCTCACCGGATTCTGGGTGTTCCTCCCGATCGTCGGGGGGATCATCTGGGTGGTGAAGAGCCAGGGTCGCATGAACGACTTCTGGGAGACAGCGGCCACCCGTCGATGACCTGGCGTGCCGATACCGCCTACCGTCGGGGTCTCGACTTCTTCGGCGCAGTCGTCGACCGGGTGGAGGCGTCGAGATGGCTGTCGGCGACGCCCTGCGAAGGCTGGCGGGCGGTCGACATCCTCGGTCACGTCGGTGCCGCGGTGGCGTTCGGAACCGCACTGCTCTCGGGGGAGCCGGCGGAGTGGCGTCCGGCCGATCCGCCGGGCGACGCCGTCGGCGGCGATCCGGTCGGGTGGTGGTCCGCGATCGTCGAGCCGGCCCGGCTTGCCGCACGTGAGATCGACCTCGAGCGGGAGGTCGACGCGCCGGGTGGTCCACGTCGGGTCGAGACGGGGCTGGCCTTTCCTGCGGTCGACCTGTTCGTCCACGGTTGGGACCTGGCGCGCGCGGCCGGTTCCGACGCGGTGGTCCCCGCGGAGGCCATCGAATTCGCACATGCCACCCTCGGTCAGGTTTCTGGGGAGCAGCTGCGGAGCTCACGGGTGTTCGGCCCCGCAGTCGAGGCACCGCACGATGCGAGCCCGACCGAGGCATTCGTGGCCTGGACCGGCCGGGATCCGAGGTGGCAGCCCTCTCTCGGCTGAGGTCCACACGTCAGAACGGACACCTCGCGGGCGCGCCCAGCTGCCGAGGAAACGGGCGGAAATGAATTCCGTCGTCAGGGAGGCCGATAGCGACGGATTGAGTGCCCGGACCGGGAGCAGGGCGGCGGATCCCCGCTCGACCGGCCCGGACGCCCGAACAGGTTACCGGTAGGTAAACCATTTGTGATCGCGGCCACAAGGGTTGACACACCTCCCGCGTCCGTCTGCGGAAACGCCGCGGGCCAGAACCGCCGTTGCTGCTCGTCGGGGGTCCACCGACGTTTGACAGGGCAGTGGATCGGTCGGAGGATGGCCAGGCGTTCGAGCGCACGGAGGTGGGGGATGGCGGTGACCGGGCGGACTCGGAATGGACGGACCGACGGTGGACCGTCAGGTGGCGCGCCGACCGAAGCCCGGCGGCGCGGGGTGGTGCTCGCGGCGGTGGTCGCAGGGACCGTGTCCGCCCTTCTCGTCTCGGTGACCGTGCCGGCGGGAGCCCGCACGCCTCGGATCAAGAAGCCGGGCGCACCGACCCACCTCGCCGTGGCGCCGATCAGCGGTGGGGGCATCGTGTCGTGGGCACCTCCCGTGTCGGACGGGGGGGCGCCGATCACCGGTTATGTCGTCACCGCGGAGCGCTTCGGGGGATGCACGACGGGCGGGACCACCTGCACGGTCAACGGGCTGAAGAACGGCAAGCGGTACTGGGTGAAGGTCCGAGCCGTCAATTCTGTCGGCGCAGGCAAGCCGGTGCGGTCGACGCTCGTCGCCGGCCAGTCGCCCAACTGTTCGACCTTCGCTCCGGGGGCCAACTTCACGTACTGCAACCTCAAGGGAGCTGACCTCGCGGGAGACGATCTTGCCGGGGCCGACTTCTACGGCGCCAACCTGCTCGGAGCAGACCTCGACGGCGCGAACCTCACCGACGCGATCCTCACTGCGGCAAACATCATCGGCGCCAATCTGACCGGTGCGACGGTGGCCGGCACGGTCTTCGACACCACCGATCCGTCGTCGTCGGACCATCTGGTATCCGGCGGCCTCGTCGGCGTGCCGGCCGTGCTGCCACCCGACTTCCAGATCGTGGACGGGTACCTGGTCGGACCCGTCGCGAATCTCAGCTCCGCCGCGCTCGTGGGAGCGAACCTGGTCGGCCAAGAGCTGCTCGACACCGACCTGAGCTTCGCCGACCTGAGCGGTGCCGATCTCTCGGGCGCCGACCTCACCGGCGCCGACCTGAGCGGCAGCACCGTCACCGGCACGACCTTCACGGGCGCAACCTGGTCGGACACGATCTGCCCCGACGGGACGAGCAGCAACGACGACGGCGGGACCTGCTTGGCGAACCTCGGCTGAGGTCGGGAAGAGACCGGTCGGATCCGCAGATATGGTGGGTCGGGTGGGCTCATCGAGGGGCCCCGATGCCGCGTCGCCTCGTGAGGGGAAACGGCTGACCGGTCCGGAAGCCGTCCGATTGCACGTGACGCTGGTCGCAGCCGTCGCGCTCTGCGCGGGCGCCTTCTGGTTCGAACTCCGCCGCGCGCTGGGCGGAAACCAGTTGAGCTGGGCCTACGTGTTCGAGTGGCCGCTGTTCGCCGGGTTCGCCTTCTACATGTGGTGGAACCTGCTGCACCGGCAGGGTCGCACCCCGGACGCGAGCGCGCCGAAAGTGGTCGCACCCGAGCACGTCGAGATGCTCAAGGCGTGGCAGGAGCACCAGCGGTCGCTGGCTGCCGCAGAACGGCGGTCGGCGTACGCCGATCCCCCGGGCGAACGCGACCTCTGACGATCGAGGAGAACACCGCCCACCGGGCGCTTCGACGACGGCCGCCGTACCGCGTGGTCGGCCTACGATCGGCAGCGTGCGCGGAGGGCTGGCGGTACCCGGCCAGGGAGGCCTACGGAGTGATCGGACCCGGGGGAGGACGGTGACCAGGAGGACGGTGACCAGATGACCGGGATGGGGCGTGGCCCCCAGACCAACAACCCCACCGTGGCCGCTGCCTTCCGCACCACCCTCCAACACGACCTTCTGGTCATCGTAATGGTCCTCGTGCTCCTGGCGCTTGCCTGGAACGTTCTCCGCACGCTGCGCTACCGGCGGGCCGTTGCGACCGGCTCGTTCGGGTCCATCCCGGTGCCGCCGCCTTCCCCCGAGGCGGTGGGCCGGCGCACGCTTCGGATCACCTTCGGCGTGCTCTGGATCTTCGACGGCCTTCTGCAGATCCAAGGGTCGATGCCGCTCGGTCTCCCGGGGCTCGTCATCACTCCGTCGGCCAGCTCCTCGCCCGGATGGGTGCAGCACCTGGTCTCGGTCGGGACCACGGTCTGGTCCGACCATCCGGTCTCGGCCGCCGCGTCGACGGTGTGGATCCAGATCGGCATCGGGGTCTTCCTCCTGGTGGCACCGCGGGGTCACTGGTCCCGGGCCGCGGGCGCCGCAAGCGCCGCGTGGGGGCTCGTGGTGTGGACCTTCGGTGAGTCGTTCGGTGGCATCCTCGGGCACGGCAGCAGCTGGATGTTCGGCTCGCCGGGAGCTGCGCTCTTCTACGTCGTCGCCGGGGTCCTCGTCGCGCTGCCGGAGACCTCGTGGCGCACCCCGAAGCTCGGGCGCGGGGTGCTGGCCGGCATGGGCCTCCTCTTGGTGGGGATGGGCCTGCTCCAGGCCTGGCCGAGCTGGGGGTTCTGGTCCGGTCGCACGGGTTCGAGCGGAGCCCCGGGCCCGGTGGCGTCGATGGCCGATCAGATGAGTCAGGTGCCGCAACCGTCATTCCTGTCATCGTGGATCCGCTCCTTCGGATCGTTCGACGCGTCGCACGGATGGGTGGTCAACCTGGTCGTGGTCGCGCTCCTCGTGGGGATCGGGTCGTGCCTGATCAGCGGGAACCGACGAGTCGTCGGCCCCGCCCTGGTGGTCGGCGCGGTCCTGTGCATGGGTGACTGGGTCCTCGTCCAGGACCTCGGTTTCTTCGGGGGCGTGGGCACCGACCCCAACTCGATGCTCCCGCTGTTCGCGGTGCTCACCGCCGGCTATCTGGCCACGTACCGGGTCCCTGTTCCTGTCACCGACGAGTCGAGCGAAGCCGAGGAGCTGCACGCGTCCGGCCCGTCCGATGTCGGCTGGGTCGGGCGCCTCTCTCCCTCCTACCTGCTCCGGTCACTCGCGACCCTGGCAGCGGTCGGCGTGATCCTGGTCGGCGCAGCTCCGATGGCGGTCGCGGCCGCCAACCCCACTGCGGACCCCATCGTCACCGAGGCGTTGAACGGGACGCCGGACCTCGTCAACGTTCCGGCTTCCCCGTTCACGCTCACCGACCAGCACGGGGTGCCGGTGTCACTCGACCAGCTGAAGGGGCACACGGTCGTCCTCACCTTCCTCGATCCGGTGTGCACCTCGGACTGCCCGCTCATCGCACAAGAGCTCCGATTGACCGACCACATGCTCGGTGCACGGGCAGCCGGCGTCGACCTCGTCGCGATCGTCAACAACCCGCTCTACCGGACCACCTCCTTCACCAACGCGTTCGACGCGCAGGAGGGACTCGACCACCTGGCCAACTGGACCTACCTGACCGGTTCGCTTGCGCAGCTGCAGAAGGTGTGGGGCGAGTACGGAGTGCAGACGCAGGTCTCCCCTGCCGGGGCGATGATCGCTCACAACGACATCGTGTACGTCATCGACGCCGCTGGCTACACCAGGGAGGTCCTCAACTCGGATCCGGGCGCCGGCAACGGGACCAGCAAGTCCTCGTTCTCGGCCCTTCTCGCGGGGCAAGTGCTGCAGATCGCTCACCCGTGATCCCCCGATCGCGGCCTCGATGGTCGCACGAGTCCCTTCGCGATGCGTCGGGGACCATGGCCGCGAGGCTGCTCGTCGTCCCGCTCGCCGTGTGTCTGGCGGCGTGCGCGTCGTCGGCGAACTCGGTCGCCACGGACAGCCCCACCTCCGGTGGACCGACCGGCATCCCGTTGGCGTCGTCGCGATCCACACCGACCGGCGTGTGGTCGGCTCTGCCGATGGGTGACCTCTCCCAGTCGGTGAACACGTTCTGGGAGCTCGTCGACTCGGCGACCGGCTCCGCCGTGTGGGAGCTGGCGACACCGCCCGGCGTGGCCAGCAACGGCGGGCTGGTGCTGTCGAGCGGTACGTCGGCAACGGTCGTCGCGGGGTTCGAGCCCTCCATCGACCTCCGTTTCTCACCGTTGGCCACCAGCTCCGATCAGGGCGCCACCTGGTCGCCCGGGGTGCTGCCCGGCGGGCTCGCGCCGGTGCCCGACGCCATCGCCTCCTCCGGCGAGGGCCGGCACCTCGCCCTCTCGAGGGCGGGCGGCGGTTCGGTGATGGTGAACGGTGGCGATCTGGTCCAGTGGATACACCTGGCGTCGATCCGGGACGTGACCGGGTCCGACCGATCCTGCGGGCTCGACGTCCTCACTGCGGTGTCCTTCGCTCCGAACGGCGACGCCCTGGTCGGGGGCGGATGCGCCCGTGGGACGGATGCGGGTGTCTTCGAGAGGGAGGGCGGATCGTGGCGGCCGGTCGGCCCGCCATTGCCCGCGGCGCCCCGCCCGGTCGTCGTGGTGCGCCTGCAATCCGACGGCAGCGGCACCTCCGCACTGGTCAGCGAGGGGAGCGGAGGATCGCGCCGGCTGGTCGCGTTGAGGAGGGCGAGGTCCTCTGCCAACTGGTCGGTGTCCGCTGCGCTTCCCCTGGGGACCTCCAGTCTGACCTCGACCGCTGTGACCGCAGCCGGCGGTTTCGTCGTCACCGCGGCCCGCAGGTCCGGTGGCGTGTCGGTGTCGGTCGTCGAGCCTTCAGAGCCTGATTGGTCCAGGCTCGTCGACCCGCCCGACGGCACGTCGGTGGTCGCTGCCCCGGCAGGCGGCGCGTTCGAGGCGCTCGCCCCACACGGGTCGAAGCTGCACGTCTACCGGTTGCACGCCGGATCGTGGGCGCCGACCCAGGTGCTCGACGTGCCGATCCAGTACGGATCGTCGGGTTGAGCAGACCCGGAAGGGTCTATCGTGACCTTCACCTCGGATCAGCGTGGTGGTGAGGGCGAACGTGCACTATGTCACCGACAATTGGTCGTTCGATCCCTTCGTCCTGATCGTCGTCGCTCTCGTCATCGCGCACGAGGTCGGGCTCGGCCGCCTCCGCCGTCGCTCCGGTGGTGATCGGACCCGGGTGCGACGGCTCCGCTCGCTCGCGTTCTATGCGGGCCTCGGCGTACTGGTCGTCGCGGTCGACTCCCCCATCGACTTCTGGGCCGGCGACTACTTCTTCGTGCACATGATCGAGCACCTGCTGATCGCGTTCTACGCCCCGATTCTCATCGTGCTCGGGGCGCCGTGGGTTCCGCTGCTGTTCGCGTTGCCCGTCGGTGCGCGGAGGAGCCTGGTCCGGTTCGCGATGCTCGGTCCGTGGTCCCGGGCGTTGCGGCGGATCGGTCGGGTCGTCGGGGATCCGTGGTTCGCACTCGTCTCGTTCAACACGGTCATGGTGGTCTGGCACCTCCCGTCGACGTTCGACGTGTCGGAGACCAACCAGGTCGTCCACGTCTGGCTGATGCACGGGAGCTTCTTCGTCACCGGGGTGCTCTTCTGGCTGCAGATCATCCCGTCCCATCCCTTCCGGCCAAAGGCGAGCCCCCTCTGGCAGGTCGGCGCGGTCGTCGGCACCAACGTGGTCATGTTCGTGCTGGCGATGGCCCTCAGCATCTTCAGCGCGCACAGCTGGTATCCGGTCTATGCGCACGTTCCCGGCGTCAGCCTGGCTCCCTTCGCCGACCAGCAGATCGGCGCGGCCATCCTCTGGGTCTGCGGCGACTTCTGGGCCATCCCGGCCCTGGTCGTCGTCGTCAAGCGGGCCATCGACCAGGAGGGTTCCATCTCCAACGTGCTCGAGCGGCTCGCGCACCGGGAGCCCGTGCCCGAGGACCTCGTCGCCGGGAAGGCATGGGCGTCCCATCGCCGCTGAGGGCGGTCCGAGGCCGGTGAGGCGATCCGCCGGCGGGTTCGCCGAGTTGCTTGACCTGCCCTGCGAGCGGGCTTACTGTCACACCAGGTTCGGATCCTCACCCTTTTCTTAGGTTCGGGTCTCTTCGATTCGAGACAGCTCGGATCCAAGGCAACGGCGAGACCGGCGAAGAGTCGGGCCCACACACGGCCTCGAGAGCAATCGGGGAGAAGCAAGTTGTCGTTCGGGGGAAGACTTGCAGTCGCGATAGGGATCCTGGTGGTCGGGGCAGGCTTCGCCATTTGGGGCATCATCGCGTTCCTGCTCCCCCAACCCTCGGTCGTCGACTTCACGTCGGCCCAGCCCGCGGGTGCCCCGGTGAACCTGACCATCCAGACGGTCGGGAGCATCGGTTTCGGTGAACACCCGACGTGGGTCTCCTACCTGGTCCAGTCCCCGGGGGGCCAGTGGATCCACTCGACCTACTGGAAGGTCCCAGCCCACACCCGGATCAACGTGACCGTCGACCAGTACGACTCGGGGAGCCCCCTCCGCAATCAGCAGTGGGGGAGGGTCCAGGGAACCCTCGGGAACGTCGAGATCCTGAACGGCAAACCGGTTTCGGTGTACGACTCCAACTCCACCAACGGGGTGGGACACACCTTCTCCATCCCCACCCTCGGGATCAGCGTCCCCCTGGTGGGGGTCGATCCGAACGCGTCCAACATCTGCAGCCAGGCACCGTGCTCGCCGTCGAGCTCGGTTCGGAACGTCATCAAGTTCTCGTTCGTCAGTCCCGGTGCCGGTGAGTACCCCTGGCAGTGCTTCGTGCCGTGCGGGCTCGGGTTCCTCTACGGCAACGGGGGGCCGATGAGCACCGTCGGCTACATGGGCGGATTCCTGGACGTCGTGTCGTGACGATCGGGAGCGACGAACCGGCGAGCGTCGCGGCCGCCGATCCCCCGGTCGGCGAGCCGCGCCACTTCGTCAGGATGGTGGCGATCTGGCTCGTCCTGTCCGCCATCCTCGACCCGCTCTTCTACTTCCTCGTGGGGCCCCACATCCCGCCCGGCGACATGACCTCGGCGGCGGTCGAGAACCAGTTCGACTTCAACGTCCTGTTCATCGTCGCGCTCCCGGTGATCCTCGCCGTGTGGGTCTACCTCGGCTACTCACTGATCATGTGGAGGGGCTCGCGCAAGGGCCTCCCGGATCCCGTCGGCGGCGCCCAGGCCCGGACCCGCCTCAGCGTGCAGGTCGGGTGGATCGTCACCACCACCGTGATCGTGCTCGGGCTGTTCGTCTTCGGAACGGTGGAGCTCATCGTCAACGCCGGGTCGGGCGGGGGCGAGGGCCCCAATCCGATCTGGACGCCGTCATCCGCCTCGATCCTGCCCGTGCAGGTCATCGCACAGCAGTGGAAGTTCACCTATCGATATCCGACCTACGGGGGCTTCGAGAGCCAGCAGCTGATGCTGCCCAACGACACCACCATCGCCTTCCACGTGACGTCTCTCGACGTCATCCACAACTTCTGGGCGTACCAGCTGAGCATCAAGGCCGACGCCAACCCACAGCTCGACAACGTCGCCTACACGACCACCCGTCAGACCGGCAGCATCACCGTCCGCTGCAACGAGCTCTGCGGTCTCTGGCACGGTGCCATGTTCAACTACGGGAGCGTCGTCTCCAAGACCGCGTTCGACGCGTGGGCGAAGGCGACCGAGAAGGCCACCGCGGCAAACACCAAGCTCCTTCCTCCGTTCGCATGGACCTACACGCCGGACGCCAACGGGGCCGATGGCGGCTACTACCCCGACAACGTCGATCCCTACAGCAACTCCGAGATCTACGGGGAGAATCCCGCCAAACCCTCATGAGAGAGCCACTGTCATGACACTTGCCGAACGCGAAGCCGAGACCGAGGTCGTCTATCCCGATCCGACTCCGCCGGTGCTCGGCGGCTTCGAGGGGCTGCCGTCGCGGCCCGGATGGTTCAGCCAGCATCTCGGAACCGCGGCGATCGGTGCAGTGGGCGGCTACCTGCTCGGGCACTGGCTGGGGAACGTCATCGCCAGCGGCTACGAGAACGTCGCCAACAGCGGGTCGAACTCGATCGCCGTGACCGGCGGGCTCCTCGGCGGGGTGCTCGGCTGGCTCCTCGGGATCGGCGCGCTCAACTACCCACTCGCGAAGATGGTCGGGGTCGAGCCGCGTCCCGACTACGAGTCGACCAGCTGGACGAGGTACCTCCGCTACACCTGCGACCACAAGGTGGTCGGCATGCAGTACGTGATCGGTGTCCTCGGGTTCTTCTTCACCGGCGGCCTGCTCGCGATGGCCATCCGGACCGAACTGCTCTCGCCGACCAGCCACGTCTTCGGGCCGGGCACCTACATCGCGGTCGTCAGCGAGCACGGCACGGTCATGATGATGATGGCCACCTCGGTGATCGTCGGGCCGCTCGGCAACTGGCTGGTCCCGCTGATGATCGGCGCGAGACGCACGGCGTTTCCACGGGTCGAGGCGTTCAGCTTCTGGATCTTCACCGCCGGGTACTTCGTCATTCTTTCCGCACTCTTCTACGGCGGCTTCCCGACCGGATGGACGGGCTACGCGCCCCTCCAGACACAGGCCGGTACCGGCATGATGTCCTACCTGGTCGGTTTCGCGGTCATCGGCCTCGGCATGATGGCTGCGGGGTTCAACCTCGCCGTCACCATCGTCAACTACCGGGCGCCGGGCATGACCTGGAGCCGGATCCCGATCTTCGTTTGGTCGATCCTGGCGACGTGTGCCCTCCTTACCCTGGCGACGCCGACGCTGGTCGCCGCAGGCCTCTTCGGCATCCTCGACCACACCGCGCAGACGGCGTTCTACGTGACCGAGCACGGAGGGAGTTCGTTCCTCTGGCAGAACCTCTTCTGGTTCTTCGGCCATCCCGAGGTCTACATCATGGCGCTGCCGGGGTTCGGCATCGTCGGGGAGCTCCTTCCGGTGTTCACCCGAAAGCCCCTCTTCGCCTACAAGGTCGCGGCCGCGGGGATGATCGGGGTGGCGTTGCTGTCGTTCTTCGTGTGGCAACACCACCTGTTCCAGAGCGGGATCAACCCGGACATGCGCCCGCTCTTCATGCTCACGACCGAGCTGATCTCGATCCCGACCGGGTTCATCTTCCTGGTGGGCATGGGGACCCTCTACAAAGCCAAGATCCGCTTCGAAGTGCCGATGCTCTTCTGCCTCGCCGTCTTCTTCAACTTCCTGATCGGTGGGGTGACCGGCGTCTTCCTCTCGGATGTGCCCGTCAACGTCACCGTGCACGGGAGCTTCTTCGTCCTGGCCCACTTCCACTACACGATCATGGGTGGCTTGATCTTCGCGTTCTTCGCAGGCCTCTACTACTGGTTGCCGAAGATGACGGGCAAGACGCTGAACAAGAAGCTGGGGAAGATCCACTTCTGGTTCATGTTCGTCTTCTTCAACATGACCTTCTTCCCGATGTTCCTGATCGGCCTGCTCGGCCAGCCCCGGCGCGTCTTCGAATACGCGCAGAATCTGCAGGCCCTCAACGACTGGGCCTCGGTCAGCGCGTTCATCCTCGGCGCCTCCTTCCTGATCTTCATCGCCAACTTCATCTGGTCGATCTTCGTCAAGCCGGTGCCGTCGCCGGCCAACCCGTGGCAGTCGCTGGGCCTCGAATGGCAGACCCCCACGCCGGTGCCCTACTACAACTTCGAGCGGATCCCTGTCGTCCTGGCCGACCCCTACCACTACAGCGAGGAGGACGCTCCTGCGGTTGCGGACCTGGGAGAGGGCGGCCTCGTCACGGCCGGTGCGTCCTCGCCGGTGAGTGTGGCCGAGGACCCACGGCCGCCAACCGAGTGAGCGGAGGCAGAGGGTGACCGATACCGCAGGCAAACAACTCCTGAAGGAGACTCCCGAGGAACGGGAGTTCGAGTTGCGCTCCGCGACCGGTGCCTACTGGACCGGAGGGCGGCTGCTGATCGGCATGGTCGCGTTCCTCTTCGCGTCCCTCGCCTTCGCCTACTTCTATCTGAAGTCGAACAACTCGGGACAGCTCTGGCGTCCGCACGGGATCACCGCGCCGACCGGGATCGGCTGGACCATCTTCGCGGTGGTGCTGGCCTCCGCGGTGCTGGCCGTCTACGGACAGTGGCGGATGCGACGGGGCTCCCTGCTCGACTGGCAGGTGAGCGGTTGGGTCGCCGTGGGGGGGATCCTGCTGGCGGTCGGCCTCCAGATCTGGCAGCTCACCGGGCTGCCCTTCTTCCCCGGGTCGAGCGGCTATGCATCCTGCTTCATCGGCTGGGCGGTCATGAACATCATGATGTTGCTCGGCGGGGCCTACTGGCTGGAGACCACGCTCGCCATGAGCCACCGCCTCCGGAGGCTCGACCCCGAAGGAGGCGGCTTTGCGACGTCGAACAGCCCGTCGGCGCAGCTCTTCCGGGCCAACGTCGAGTCCTGCACCTACTACTACGGGTTCATGGCCCTGATCAGCGCCCTGTTCTGGGTGTTCTTCTACCTGATCTGACCAGGCGCCATGGCCGCCGAATGCCGTTCTCGGACTAACGTCGTGGTACACGAGCATCGATGGGGGTGATCGGTCCATGAGCACTGCCACAGACCCGTTCATCGGGCCCCAGGTCCTGACGGTGGCGATCCCCCTCGGCACACTGTTCGTGGTCTGCCTCTGGGGCTTCTTCCAGCGCCGTACGAACCGGGAGTAACCTCGGCGGCGGTGCCCGCTCGGTCCCCCGACCGCCACACGCGCGAGTCGCGTCCCCCGCTCGGCTCCTCCTCGCCGCCCTCGGCGTGCTCCTGCTGGCCGCGTGGCTCGTCCCGCCCCTCGCGCCACTGGCCCGCCGCTACGAGTTCGTCGAGGCGCTGCAGTTCGTGACCTTCGCGGTCGCTGTTCCCGCCCTGGTGGTGATCGGTGCGCCCTGGCGGTTCCTCGGTCTCGCTTCCCGCGAGCCGCGATCGTTCGACGACGACGGGCGCCTGGTCCCGTCGGAGACCCCTCCGGGCGTGGTGGACCGCCTCGCCGAGGCCCGGCCGCATCATCCCGAGCCGCTGCGCAGCTGCGTCTTCGCTGCGCTCTACCTCGGAGGAGCGATCATCTGGCGGACCCCGCTCGGGGTCGATGCCGTCGCGCGCCACGGGTGGCTGGCGGGCGTCGAGGCGCTGACCCTGCTCGTGGCGGGCGCCGGGCTGTGGCTCGAATTGGTGGAGTCGCCCCCGCTGACGCCCCGGCTCTCCCGCCCCCACCGGGTTGCACTGGCGGCCATCTCGATGTGGATCGTCTGGATCCTCGCCTACGTGGTCGGCCTCTCCCACGCGTCGTGGTACCCGGCCTATGTCCATCACGCGGGGACCGGGTTGAGCGTCTCCGCCGATCAGCAGCTGACGACGGGGGCGATGTGGCTCGTGTCGGGCTGTGCCTTCGTCCCGGTCGTCTTCTCGAACCTGTTCCGGTGGCTGCAGTCGGAGGAGGACCCCGACCAGATGCTCCACCAGCTCGTCCGGCAGGAGCGCAGGCGGGGCCGCGCGCTCCACCCGGGTCAGCCGGGCAGGTAGGAGACCGCGCGTCGAAGGGACGGTGGTGCGGGAGCAGTCGTCGCGGTGCGGGACAGGTCAGCCTCCGCTGGTGCGCGGCAGGGTCGGGAGATCCGGCGTCGGGAGATGGGCGCTGAGGATCCGGTCCGCGGCCGCCACGTCGGCATCCGCCGCCGCCCGGTCCTTCGCCAGGGCGGCCTCCCGTCGCGAGAGGTCGGCGAGGTCCGACTTCGCCGACGGGTCGGTATCGAGCGCCTGGATGTCCTCGATCGCTCCGAGGGCGTCGGAGGTGGCCCAGACGGTCGCGACGTTCACGACGTCGGTGATGTGCTTGCCCGCCGGTGTGCCGGTGCCCTGCACGTTGGAGAGGTCGAAGATGGTGCTGCTGGCGAACGAGCAGGCGGTCTGGTCGTCCCGCATCATCGACGGTGCCTGGCTGCGGTCGGAGGCACTCAGCGTGCCGCGTTGCAGATCCTGGTAGATGGTGAACGTCTCCTTCACCCCGTAGGCGCAGGGGCTGACGTCCGAGTTGATCTGCTGCAGGATCCCGCGCTGGTCGGCGGTGTCGGTGGACACGGTGGTGTGGCTCGGCAGATCGACGAGCACCGACGCGAGCACCACGAGCGCGACGGCACCGCCGACCAGGACCCAGCCGCGTCGGTACCACGGAGCCCGCTCCGGCGCCTGGGCGATGATCGCACCGATGGTGAAGGGATCCTCGGGGCCGGCGGGCTCCTCCACTTCGTCGCTCATGCCCGTCCCGCGTCCAGGTTGGTCGCCGACTGGGCGACGCCGTTCGCAAATGCCGTGACCACGGCCGGGGGGAGGCTGTAGATGCCGAGCGAATTCTCGTTGGCGAACGGGGTCGCGCTCCACCGCAGGTGCCCTCCGGGATCGATGAAGTCCATGACCTCGCTGTGAGTGACGAGCCGCGTGGTCCGGTCGACGGCCACCGTGACGCCGTAGCTCTTCCACACCCGGTTGAGATCGCTCAAGGGGCCGCTCAGGAGCGTCACGTTCGGAAGTTGCGCCAGCCCAGTGGTCGTCAGGGACGGGGTGGTGGGGGTGAGGGTGGTCTCCATGGGGTCGGTGTTCACGACGACGAATTCGACGTCGGCGCGTCGGGGGCCGAGGGCCTGGTCGGCTTGGTCGATCTCGCTCGAGAGCACCGGGCAGATGTCGTCACAGGCGGCATCGAAGAAGGTCACGACGACAACCTTGCCTCTGTCCCGCGTGAGGTTCCAGGACGTGCCGTGCTGGTCGGAGAGCGCCAGCGCAGGAGCCGGCCTACCCGGCAGTCGGCTGAGGCCGAGCAGGGCCTTCGGAGCGGTGGTGATCGCCGGTGCGGTGGGATCCGAGGGCGGGCTGGTGGCACCGGTACCGGCCAGGGTCGTGGTCGGCGAGGTGACCACCGAGGCGACCCCCGCGTTGCCGATCAGGTGTTCGGCCCCGATCCCCCCCAGCGCGAGCACGACGAACCCGGCGGCGATCCAGATGACGACCTTGCGGGGTATCGGCGTCGTGCCCGCGCGCAACGCGGCGGCCCGGTCGACCGGCGGCGTCCCTGCGGTCGAGGCCGTGGCCCGTTCGTTCTCCGACGACGGGATCCGCGCGTGGCCGTCGCCGCCCGGCTCCGGGGTCGCCGTGTGCCCGGCGGAGGCGCGGCCCGTCATGCCCGCGTCTGCTGGTGGCGGAGGGTGCCGACCCAGTGTTCGAGGGTGGCGAGCGGCTGCCGGCCCAGCGCGACATGGACGACTCGACCCTGGGCGTCGAGGAAGGCCGTCACCGGCAGCGCGTTGATCAGGTAGGCGGTCGCCACCGTCGCTGTGCCGTCGACGGCGATGGGGTACCCCACCCCAGCCTGGGCGACGACGGACGCGGCGGCCGATTCGGTGTCATTCGAATCGACTCCGACCACGTTGACCTGACCCGCCGTCCGGTGGGCCAGCGCCGCGAAAGCAGAGAGCTCCCGCTTGCATTCGCTGCACCACGAGGCGAAGAAATTGACGACCGTGGGCTTGCCGCGGAAGCTCGTCAGCGAGACGGGTGGTCCACCACCGAGCCGCGGCAACGCGAAGCCCGGCGCCTCGCTCCCGGCAGCGAGGGTGACCGGAGGCGTCACCGGATAGCTCACCGAGCGCGGATGGTGAGGGCGGGTCGCGACGAACACGATGAACCCGACGAGGAGGATGCCGGAGGCCGCCGCGACGAGCTTCCAGACCCGCTCCCGATTTTTCGGGGGCGGTGCACGAACCTCCGCGACCCGATCGGCCGAGCCGGTTGCCGTCACGACCGCTCAGCCCGGATCAGTGGCGAAGGCGCCCATCTGCGCACGCCGTCGCTCGTCGAGCCGCCGTGGCCCCGGGCCCGGGAGAAGCGGGAACACCGGCACGGAGGGACGGGAGGCCGTGCACTCGGAGGGAGAGGACCACTGGCAGGAGGATAGCCGCACCGTCGGGCCTCGGACGTGTGCGCGGAGTGTCTGTTGCCATGCATGGCCGCAAGCGGCGGGACCATCAACGGGGCTGCGGTGAGGCACTCCCCGGCGGCTCGTCGGCGAGCCGGTCGAAGGTCGGGAGCAGGTAACCGAAACCGCCGGTGATGGCTCCGACCAGCATGAGCGCGATCCCGGCCAGCCGGGCGGGACGGGACACGGTGAACAGCCCACCGAGCCCGGCGAGGACCACCCCGATCGCGCCGATCCGCCCACAGAGCCACTCGATGCGGGGACCACCGGTGGTCCGGACGAGGAGCACCACCGCACCGACCGCGAGCGGCAGGCCGAGGATCGCGTGGGCGACGAGGAGGCCTGTTCCACGAGCCGGCAGGAAGCCGGTCGGTCGCCCGACGGGAGCGAGGACCAGGGTGACCATGCCGAGGACGAACTCGATAGCGACCAGCACCAGGAGCAGCAAGGCCAAGCGTGCGTTGGCAGACAGCGCGTCCTCGGACAGCTCGTCGTCGGAGCGGGACCGTCTCCGGTACGACCGGTCGGGGGAGGGCGCCGCACCGCTCGACGTCGGCCGTGCGAGGTCTGTCGTGCCATCCGCCGGAAGCGCACCCTCGGGAGCGACCCGGACCAGGGCGTTGTAGGTCACCGTCGCCACCGCGAGGTGCATCACCATCAGCACGCCGACCGCCCTGGCGGGTTGACCTCGGATCAACAGGTAGAGGTCCGGCAACCAGAGAACCAGCGTCGTCACCACTGCGAGTCGGAAGAAGAGCCAGCGCGGAGCGGACGCGATCCGGGTCACGACCGGCCATGCGGAGCAGGCGAGCAGGACCCCGACGACGGTGAGCGCCGCGTAGTCGGAGATCCGGAAGTGGGAGTAGCCGGAGATGGTGGGGAAGAGGCCCGTTCCGATCGCCACGATGAGGGCATCCGACGTGAGCGAGCCGACCAGTGCAAGGGCGGTCGCCCCTGTGACGGCGAGGAAAGAGGGCCGAGGAGCGCGACCCGACCAGTCGATCCGGGCTGTCCCGAGCGCTCTCGTCGTGAAGGCCTGCAACTCCATGTCAGGTGGAGGATTCGTGAGGGGCCGTGGAGTCGCCCATGAGGACGGTGACCAGGCCTGGGAACGCCGAGCCGACCTCCCCACTCGGTGTGCTCCGACCGGGATCCTGTGCCAGCCTAGGTGCTCCGAATGGCCGATCGAAGGTCGCGCCGGTGCCGGTATGAGCGCCGGAGGATGGTCAAGGTGGAACCGGGACAGCGGAGTCCCCGCCCGCTAGCCTTCGGAGCGATGGTGCTCCGCGTGGAGGCACTGAGGGACCCGGTGTCGGCGAGGTCGAAATTGGTCGCCTACGTGGCGCTCACCAAACCTCGGATCATCGAGCTCCTGCTGATCACCACGCTGCCGACCATGGTGCTCGCCGAGCGCGGCCTGCCCCCGGCCTGGCTGATGGCCGCCACCCTGGTCGGTGGTGCCCTCGCCGCGGGGGGCGCAAACGCCATCAACATGTTCGTCGACCGGGACATCGACAAGCTCATGCACCGGACGGCCAATCGCCCGCTCGTGACCGGTGCGGTCTCGCCAAGTGGCGCTCTGGTCTTTGCCATCGCGCTCGAGGTGGCGGCGTTCACCGAGCTGTGGGTCTGGGTGAATCCGCTGTCCGCCTCGTTGGCGGTCTCCGCCACCCTCTTCTACGTCTTCGTCTACACGCTGTGGCTGAAGCGCGCGAGCAGTCAGAACATCGTGATCGGCGGCGCTGCGGGCGCGGTACCTGTTCTTGTCGGATGGTCTGCAGCGACGAACGGCCTGACCTGGACCCCTTTCCTGCTCTTCGCGCTCGTCTTCGTGTGGACGCCGCCACACTTCTGGGCGCTGGCGGTGAAGTACCGGGAGGACTACCAGGCTGCCAGCGTGCCGATGTTGCCCGCCGTCGCGACGCTTCGGCGCACGGCCGGCCAGATCCTCGTCTACAGCGTGGTCCTGGTGGGGATCTCGATGGCGCTCGCCCCGGCGGCTGGTCTCGGATTCGTCTACCTGGCTTCGGCCGGCGTGCTCGGCGCCGTCTTCGTGGGACTCGCGGTGCGGCTCCTCCGCCGCGCGACGCCCGAGGCCGCGATGCGGCTGTTCAGCTACTCGATCACCTACCTCACACTGCTCTTCGTCGCCGTCGCGGTCGACGTGTTCTCGAAGCACTGAGCGCGTCGCACGTGCGCGAGCCGCCAACGGATCGAAGCAGTGTCGGTCTTGGTGCCGACCCGTACGTGCGATGGGTCATCCTCGGCATCGAGTATGCGATCGTCGCGAGCCTGCTGCTCGTCGCGGGGATCGTGCTGGTCCGCACCGTGGCGGGTTTCCTTCACTACTGGAGTGGGTTCCCCCAGACAGTGATCTCTGCGGTGGACGGCATCCTTGTGGTGATCATCCTCCTCGACATCGCGCACACCGTGTTCGGGCACCTGCGGGCGACGGTCTTTCCGGTGCGGCCGTTCCTCGTGATCGGGATCCTGGCGGGGGTTCGGGACATCTTGAGTGCATCCGCCCACCTCACATTGAGCGGCCCACTGACCCAACGTGACTTCCGGAACACGCTGATCTCGCTCGGGGTGGGGGTCGGTGTCGTCGTGTTCCTGCTGCTCGGTCTCCTCATCCTCCGCTTCAGTGGGCACGTCGACGACGACGAGCCCTCGTTGGCGAGGGAATGAGACAGGCCGAGACGTGGCGAACTCGCTCGGGGAAGGGAGAAGGCCACCCGGAAAGGGAGGACTTCGGGGTCGGGCTGCCCGGATTTGAACCGGGGACCTCTGCGTCCCGAACGCAGCGCGCTAACCAAGCTGCGCCACAGCCCGTCGTCCGGAACCGGCGGGCAGCCGACCCCCGAACGGGACGATGCTACCCGACCGCCGAGTCGGGATTCCCCTCGTCCCCTCCGGCACCCGGGTCGCTCGTCGTCGCCGACGTCTCGGGTCGGCGGACCACGACCTTTGCGATGCGGCGCTTGTCCATCTCGGCGACACGGAGCTCCCATCCGTCGATCCGGAAGCACTCGCCCTCGGCTGGGATGTGCCCGAACGCGTCGAAGAGGTAGCCGCCGAGGGTGACGTACTCCCCCTCGGGAAGGTCGACGTCGAGTTGGTCTCGGAGGTCGTCGACGCTGATCCGACCGTCCACCAGCCACCTGCTGGCGTCCACGCGCACGACGTCGGGTTCGTCGTCGGGGTCGAACTCGTCCGGGAGATCGCCGACGAGCGCGCCGAGCAGGTCCTTGACCGTGAGGACTCCCTCCACCCCGCCGTGCTCGTCGACCACCACGGCGAAGGCCCGGCGCTGGCGGCGCATCTCGGCCAGGACGTCGAGGACCAGGTGCGACTCGGGGACGAGGAACGGCTGGCGCAACCGCCGCGAGATGTCGATGGGCCCGGGCGACCGCCCGTCGGTCGCATCGGGGCCGCGCTCGGGCTCCTCGGACCGTCCGTCCCCAGGTGTGGCGGCGATCCGCCAGCCGGCCCGGAACAGGTCGTTCACGAACAGCACGCCGATCAGGTCGTCGAGGCTGTCCCCGTAGACGGGAAAGCAGCTGTGCCCCGACTCGCGCACCGCCTTCACCACGGCGTCCACGGTCAGCGGGATGGTCAGGGCCACCACGTCCACCCGCGGGGTCATCACCTCGCGGACGACGGTGTCGTGCAGGTCGTGGAGCGCGTCGATGATGAACTGCTCCTGCGCGTCGGCGCCGCGGTCGGGACCCGCGTCGCTCGGAGCCCCCGCCCGATCGTGCTTCCGGCGTCGGCCCTTCTTCGTGTGCTCCCGATCGAGGGAGTCGCTGTCGTCTCGGTGTCGGAAGACGGACACGGTGCCGGCCGGGCCTGTCGTCGAGGCGGTCAGACGCCGGAGCGGGCGGAGACGACCGAGAGCGGTTGGTACGACTCGTCGTAGTAGGTCCCGCCGCCGAGCAGTGCGGACACGGCACGCCGGAGCCTGATCGGGTCGAGCGGCTTGATCACCCACCCGTCGGCCCCGGACCGCCGCGCGATGAAGACGTCGGGTCTGCGGTCGAGCAGCATGAGCACCGGGACGTGCCCGAGCTTGCCGTAGGACTCCTCGAGCCGCAGCTCGAGGCAGACCGCCATCCCGCCCATGTTGCCCATCTGCAGGTCGACCACGACGAGGTCGGGGAGTTCGCGCGCCACCTCGGTCATCACCTCGGGGCCCGACCGGGCCTCGCGGACCGTGATGTCCGGCCGCCCCTGCGATCGCCGCCACCTCGGCGCGCACCGACGGGGCGTCGCTGGCGACGAGGATCGAGGACACGCCGAAAGGTTAGCCGCCGCCTTCGGTGCCGAAGAAGGGCGTCGGAGGGGAAGGGGCGGAGAGCGGGCCGCTCAGCCGCCGGGCGTGAAGAGCAGGTCGGCGACGGCGCCGACCCCGGCGAGGTCGTGGACGTCCGAGTTGAGGAGCGGGATGCGGTACACGGGAGCGGGCGCCACTTTCGAGACGAGGTCGGCGTAGGTCCGCTCCTCGCGGTCCGAGGCAATGGTGTAACCGGCGAGGTTGTCCACCAGCCCGTCGATCGCCCGACCCGCGCCCGGTCCCACCTCTCCGGCCAGTGCGGCGAGCTCGACGTCGTCGGCGAACCGGGGCTGCACCCGGTTGAGCACGAGGGCGGTCACCGACATCGAGGACTCGACCAGCTTGTCGGCGAAGTGGACGGCCTCCTCGACCGAGTCGGGCCGCGGCGAGGCGACGAGCACGAAGGCGGTGCCTTCCTGCCCGAGCAGCTCGCGCACCCGCGCCGCGTCGGAGGCGAAAGCCCTCCTCCATGCCCTCGAAGGCCTGGAAGAACGCGACCGCGTCGCTGACGATGTCGGCGCCGGCCACCCGCGAGATCGTCCGCAGCAGCGCGCTGCGCCGCCACACCCATGACCTTGAGCCCTGCCCGGGTCGGCTTCATGAGCGCCTGGAACACCCGGTTCTCGAGGAAGCGGGTCAGCCGTCGCGGCGCGTCGAGGAAGTCGAGCGCGCTGCGCGTCGGCGGGGTGTCGACGACGACGAGGTCGAAGCCGCCTTCTTCGACCAGCTCGTGCAGCTTCTCCATCGCCATGTACTCCTGGGTGCCCGACAGCGAGCCCGTGAGGTTCCGGTAGATCCGGTTGACCTTGATGCTCTCGGCCTGCTCGTCGCTCTCCGAGTAGCGCTGGACGAGGTCGTCGAAGGTGCCCTTCGGGTCGAGCATGAGCGCGTGGAGGGTGCCCGGCCAGTTCCCCTCGATCGGGGTCGGGTGGTTGGTGAGCTCGTCCAGTCCGAGCGAGTTCGCAAGCCGCCGCGCCGGGTCGATGGTCACGACGCACGCGCGGCGCCCGAGACGAGCCGCCTCGAGCGCCATCGCGGCCGCCGTGGTCGTCTTGCCGACCCCTCCCGACCCGCAGCAGATGACGATGGACCGGTCGAGGACGAGCTGGCCGATCGGCTCGGGCGTGGTCACCGCACCGCTCCGGCCGGATCGTGCATCGCCTCGATTCCCGCGGTGAGCGAGACGCTGAGGAGGTCGAGCTCGGCGGGCCCGATCGACTCGGTGAAGATGAACGGGGCGCGGAGTTGGGGAAGCGGCAGCTCGTGGGCCAGCCGGCGCAGTTGCTCGTCCTGGAGCGCTTGGCGTCGGGCGCGGAAGCGGCGAGCGCGCTCGAGGCTGTCCACGAGCCCGGGGTCGAGCGTGAGGCCGGCCTCGCGGGTCGCATCCTGCGCCGACGTGCCGAGGGCCGCGAGGTCGGGGTAGCACGAGTTCACGATGACCGGGCCGAGGGCGATGCCGAGCTTGTCCTCGAGCTGGTACGCGGCCTCGACCGCCTCGTTGACCGGCATCTCCTCGGGGAGGGTGACGAGGGCCACCTGGCAGCGGTCCGGATCCGACAGCAGCTCGACCACGTCGGCCGCCTGGGCCCGGATGGGCCCCCCACGGGCGGCGTCGAGCAGCCCGCCGGCCGAGGAGAGGAAGGTCATGGCATGGCCGGTGGCCGGCGCGTCGACGAGGACCAGGTCGGCGACCCTGCTGCGCTCGATCTGCTTGACCTTGCCGAGGACCAGGATGTCGCGGATCCCCGGGATGGCCCCGGCGACCAGGTCGATGATCCCCGACGACATCAGCCGGCGCGACACCCGGCGCAGGCCATGGTCGGCCAGGTACTCGACGAGCGCATCGTCGGGTGTGATCAGCCGTGCATGGACCGTTCCGGCGGGAATCGCCCGCCCGTCGGACTCCGCCTCGGTGCCGGTCGCGCCGGCCGCCCGCAGGACGGAGCCCGCGTAGCCGAGCGGGTCGCCGACGCCGAAGGCGCTCGCCACGCCGGGGCGGCCCTCGAGCTCGACTACCAGCACCGACAGCCCCGCACCCGCCGCGAGGTGGGCGAGCGCGGCGACCATCGTCGTCTTGCCGACCCCGCCCTTGCCGGCCACGATGAGCACACGGCTCTGGCGGCAGAAGGCACCGACGTCCATGACCGCATTGAGCGTAGTGTCCGGGGCCGGACCACCTTCCTCCGGGCAGGCCTCCGGGCGGCGCTCCGCTCTCGGTTCGGCCGGGCCCTGCCACCCCGGTTGCACCCCCACCGTCGGATTCCGGCACATCCGCGGAAACGTGCTGGTCAGACCCCTTGTTTCGCCGGGTGGGGGCGAGTACGTTCCCTTGCGGAGGATGGGTCCGAAGGGGGAGTTGGGCAAGTGGAGCAGGCGGACGACACATGGCAGCTCAAGGCTTCGTGCCGCGGGCCGCAGGCGGAGATCTTCTTTCCGCCGGCGCACGCTGAGCGGAAGGAAGAGAAGCTCCAGCGCGAGGACCGCGCGAAGGCCATCTGCCGCTCCTGCTCGGTCCGCACCGAATGCCTCGACTATGCGATCAGGATCCACGAGCCCCACGGCATCTGGGGTGGCCTGAACGAGATGGAGCGCAAGCAGCTCGCGGAGCGACGGGCCGGCTGAAACGGTCCGACCGGACCCCTCGGGGCGACCGACGGGGGAACGGGCGGCGGAGTCAGGGAGTCGCGGCCGCGCGCCTGCGCAGGTCGGAAGCCCTCAGGGGAGCCCGAGTGCCGAACCGGCGGCGCGGACGCCGCGGCTCGTGCAGACGCGTGCGGGTTGCTGGCCGGTCGTGGCGCAGATGCCGGCCGTGAGCGCGTTGGCAGATGCGAGGAGCGCCTCGCGCGAGGGGTTTGGCGGGCTGTTCGAGTGCCGACAGGACGGCGATCTGGGAAGCGCCGACGATCACGCTCGGGCTGTAGCCCGAGGTGCTGGTTACCAGCCGGTTGGCGACGTCGACGAACGGGATGGCCGGCGTCCCGGCCGACGCCGGATGGGCGCCGTAGCGCGACACCAGCGCGGCCTGGCCGGGGGTGAGCGAGGCGATCTTCGCGTAGGCGCCCTCTGCGTCGGTGGAGTCCGAGTACAGCTCGACGCCCGTGAAGCTCACGTAGCGGCTCGTGTAGGCGACCCGGAAGAAGCTGAAGCTCTGGATCGCCGGGAACGCCGACGTGGGAGCCGACTGCACGTTGTGCAACACCTCGAACCGCCCGAAGCGCGACAGCGCGAGCACGAGCGGCCACCGCTCCGCCGCGCAGAACGGGCAGAACTCGGCCCCGACGAAGAGCACCTCGGGCTTTCCCGCCGACTGCAGCAGCGGCTGGCCGTGCAGCACGGACGGAGGTGTGAGCGGCGTGCCCGGTGACCCGGCCCCGACCGCGTCGTAGGCGGAGGCGGGCACCGACGAGAGGTCGGCGAGCACCGCGGACGAGGTCACCGGGGGCCGCGAGACGTCTGGTGGCGTCGTCGTGCGCGTGAGCGAATAGACCACGAGCGCGATCACCCCGACGAGGATGACGGTGACCGCGGCCCATGCAGCCCGCGAGCTCCGCGGGGTCATGGTGCGGGTCGTACCCCCATCGACGGGCGCCGCTCCAGACGCAGGGGCCCCGTCGACCGGTCCCGCGCCAGGGGCGCCCGCGGCGATCTCGGGCGCCCCTGGCGCGGGCCTGTCGGCCCCGGACGTGGTCATCGGGGCGCCCGGCCCCACCCGCGCCTAGCCGGCGTGTTCGGCCCCGACCCGGTAGCCGGGACCGTCCCCGTACTCAGGCGACAGCACGATCGGCGAGGAGGTGGCCACGATGACGAAGATGACGAAGGTGATCAGGTGCACGGAGGAACACCAGAGACAGACCGCCTTGATCAAGAAGAGCTCGGCGATGATCAGGTAGATGATCATCGCCACGCCGGTCGCGGAGAGGACGAGGCGCGCCAGGTGGATGCGCCGGTCGGCCGAGCGCCACGCCGCCGGCAGGCAGAGAAGGAGCATCGGGACGTAGAAGGCGAGGCCGAGCACGGCGACCGGTATGCCGAAGATATGGGACTGGGCGCTCGTCGTCACCGTCTCGCAATTGAAGGTCGCGGTGGCCGGGCAGGCGAGGCTCAGGTGGGTGTCGAAGTGGGTGATAGTGAGATAGGTCGACACCCCGAGCCCACACAGGCTGAGCAACAGGGTTGTGATGGGCTGCCAGCGAAGGGTCGGCACCGTCGATGTTCTCCGCGCCGGTCGATCAGCTCAGCTTGAGCGCCTTGGCGGCGGCCGTGACACCCGAGCTCGTGCAGACCGACGACGGACTGTTCTTGGTGCTGGCGCAGATTACCGCAGAGATGTAATTGGCGGTGGTGATGATCGCCTGGGTCGCCGGGTTGGACGGGTTGGACAGCCCGCTTGCGATGTCGGTCCAGGTCTGGCCGGCCAGGATGCCGGGGTTGTAGCTCGCGCCGGAGATCAGTCCGAGGTTGTTGATGTCGATGAAGGGGAAGCCCACCGGAGCACCGGCGGTGGCGTTGGGAAGGTACTTCGGGTCGTTGTACTTGTTGATGACCTTCCCCTCCTCCTTGGTCGGGTTCTTCAGCACCGTGTAGCCGCCCGACGAGCTCGACGACGGGATGTTCGTGTACTGCTCGACCCCGCTGAAGTGGAGGTATGGACTGGACAGCGACGCGTTGCGGTAGCTGAAGGTGTGGGTGTCGGAATAGACGTCGGTCTGGGACGACGCCGTGACCTCGAGGCCGGACCAGGTCCCGAACCGCGAGAGTGCGGCAGTGACCGCCCACCGTTCGGCGGCGCAGTACGGGCAGTACTCGGCGCCGTAATAGAACATCGACGGGCTCTTGCCGTCGAGGGTCAACGGCGGCTGCCCGTGGATGATGGTCGGCGGCTGCACCGAGGTGTCGCTCACGCCGACCGTGTCGAACACCGAGGCCGGGATGGTGGTGACGTCGGCCACCACCGAGGCGGGTGCCGGGGTCACCGGCGTGTAGCTGGTGTTCGACGACCCGCCGAGCACGCTGACCAACACCACGATCAGGACGACGACGAGCACGAGGCCGACCGATCCCCAGGCGATCATCGCCCCGGAGATTCGGCGCGGCGGTGTCTCGGGCGCGGGCCGGACGCCGCTCCGGGGAGTGTTGCCGCCCTTGCCGCCGCTGCCCTTGCCCGCGGCGGGCGCACCCGACCCGGGGGCCTTGGCCGAGACCGGGCGGCTCTGCGCCCTCGAGCGGTCCTTCGCGCTCTGGCCGCCCTGGCCGGACGCCGGCTTGGGCTTGTTCCCCCCGCTGGTGGGCTTCTTCTGTTGCTGGGCCATGATCGGGGAGGTCTCCGCTCGAAAGTCGTGGCGTGCTCGCCGTGTCCGTGTGAGCGTAACGGGTCTGCCAGGGACGATGTAGTCGGCTGTCCGGGACGGTCAACCCTCTGCTCCGGGCGCGGACCCTACACTTGCCGGCGATGTTGGCCGAGCCCCAGGACCAGGCCCGGGACCGGTCCGAGGCGGCCCGTGCGTCCGAAGCGCTCGACGGGCCGGCCGGCACCGGCCAGGGTGGTGGAACCGCCTTCGGGTGGCACACCGCAACCGTCGACGGCCGGAACGTCCGTCACGCGATCGCCGGGGTCGGCCCACCCGCTGCGTTCCTCCACGGATGGGGACTCCGGCCGAACGCCTACCGGCGGGCGATCGTGGCGATGGCCGGCGCCGGCTGCCGCGTGTACGCGCCGGCGCTCCCCGGCTTCGGGGGCACGGCCGAGCTCGTCGCAGACGAGCGCAGCTTCGACGGCTACGGCCGCTGGTTCGCCCGGTTCCTCGACGCGGTCGGCGAGGACCGGGTGGCACTCGTCGCCGGCCATTCCTTCGGAGGCGGCGTCGCGGCGGCCTTCGTCCACCACCAGCCGTGGCGCGCCCGCTCCCTCCTCCTCGCCAACGCGGTCGGCGGCCCGACCTGGGCGCTCTTCCCGAACGAGGTCCGCACCATGGTCGAGCGTCCTTTCTGGGACTGGGGGCGCCATTTCGGCGGCGACCTCTTCGCCTCGCCGCGCCAGCTCCGCCTCCTCCCGACACTGCTCGAGGACTTCATCCCCAATCTCGTGCGCAACCCGCTCGGGATGATCCGGACCGGAGAGTTCATCCGCCGAGCCGACCTCGTCGGCGAGGTGCGGGCCGTCGCCGCCCTCGGCGTCCCGGTGTCGGTTGCCTGGTCCGACCGCGACCGCCTGGTGCCGCGGTCCGCCTTCGACGACCTGCGCCACGCCGCGGGGGTGGAGGGCGTGGTCGTCGAGGGCGCGCATGCCTGGCCGATCGCCGACCCCGGCGCGTTCGGCGAGTTGGCCATCAGCGCGCTCGTCGACGCGAGGACGGCCGCGGCCGGCGACGATCCGCGACGGGACTGATCCCCGAACCGGCGGGCCGTCGTGGCCTCGGCCGACCACGCGTCGACGGCGGTGGCATCGTCGGCGGTGGCGTCGACCGTCGCGGAGCCCGTCGACCGTACCGGCGGTAGCCTCGAGCGATGATCGTGACCCCCCGCGACGCAGCCACGGTCCTGCTGGTGCGTGACGCAGTCGGCTCGGACGGGAGCCCGACAATCGAGGTGTGCATGCTCCGGCGCAACCTTTCCTCCGAGTTCGTCGCCGGCGCGTACGTCTTTCCCGGGGGGATCGCTCGATCCCTCCGACTCCTCGCCGGAGGCAGTCGGACTGTGTCGCGGGAGGACCGAGGAGGAGGCGAGCGCCCTGCTCGGCGTCGACTCGGGCGGGCTCGCCTTCTGGGTGGCCGCGGTGCGCGAGTGCTTCGAGGAGTCAGGCGTACTGATCGGCGCGCCACGACGGATCGGCCGGTGCGGGCGAGCTGCTCGACACCGGCCGACCGGAGGTCGCGGCCCGCTTCGAAGTGCACCGGCGCGCGCTCCTCGAAGAGCGGCGGACCCTGGCGGAGATCTGCCTCGACGAGCATCTGGTCCTTGCGGCAGACGAATTCCACTACGTGAGCCACTGGATCACACCCGAGGTCGCTCCCCGTCGCTACGACACGCGCTTCTTCATCACCGCGGCCCCGCCCGGGCAGATCGCCCGCCACGACGACGGCGAGACCATCGCCACGGTCTGGGTGCGCCCGTCCGAGGCGCTCGAACGTCACGCCGTCGGCGACACCGTGCTCCTGCCCCCGACCGTCTCCAATCTGAAGAGCATCTCGACCTGCACCTCCACCGACGAGGTGATGATCTGGGCCCGCGGGGTCACCGAGGTGACGACGATCCTGCCGATCGTCCTCTTCGAGGACGGCAACCTGGTGATCCTGCGCCCCGGCGACGACGGTTACGAGGAGGCCCGCGCCGATCGCGAGGCTGCCGAAGCATCGCTCGATCCCGAGCTGCTCGACGCGGCACGCTCGACCTGGGGCCCGCAGCTCGGCACCGTCTGAGCCGCACCGGACGGCCCCGGCTCAGCCGCCCGCCGCGTCGACGGCGGCTTCGACCCGCTCGAGCAGGCGGGCACTGCAGCCCTCCATGTCGGTCACCGGCGCGATCGAGGTGATCACCGTCTCGGCGATGCCGTCGAAGACCGCGCCGATAGGCCCGGCCGGGTCGAGTGCGACCGGATCGCCCGCGTCGCCTCCCGCGGCGACCGACGGGTGCAGCGGGATCCGCCCGATGAGCGGGACGCCGATGTCCGCGGCGAGTCGCTCGCCACCCCCCGAGCCGAAGAGCGGGTAGGTGGTGCCGTGCTCGCAGGTGAAGTCGCTCATGTTCTCGATGACGCCGGCGACGCGGAGGTAGCCCTTCCGCGCCATGTCCGCTGTCCGGGCCGCGACCTTCTGCGCGGCGACCGGTGGGGTGGTCACCACGACGACCTCGGTGCGGGGAAGCATCCGGGCGAGCCCCATCTGGATGTCGCCGGTGCCCGGCGGCATGTCGACGAGGAGATAGGCGAGATCGCCCCAGTGCACATCCTCGACGAACTGCTGGACGGCCCGGTTGAGGATCAGGCCGCGCCACATGATGGCGTTCTCCTCGTCCGCGAGGAAGCCCATCGACAGCACGCGGAGCATGCCCTCACCCACCGGCCGCTCGAGGGGGACCATCTTCTTGTCGCGAGCTTCGATCTCGCCTTCCATGCCGAGCAGGCGGGGGACCGAAAAGCCCCAGATGTCGGCGTCGAGCAGGCCGACGGTGAGCCCGCGCCGGGCCATCGCGACGGCCAGGTTGACCGTCACCGAGCTCTTGCCGACGCCGCCCTTCCCCGACGCGATCGGCGAGCACGCGGGCGGTGTCGGGGATGTCGGTGGCGGGAGCCCGGTCGCGCGCGAGGAAGCGGGCCCGTTCCATCACCGTCTTGCGCTGGGCGGCGTCCATGACTCCGGTGCCGACGGCGACCCGTTCGACGCCGGCGAGGGCGCCGAGCCGCGCCTCGACGTCGTGCTGGATCTGGCTGCGCAGCGGGCACCCCGCGACCGTCAGGGCGATGTCGACGGCGACGCTCCCCCCGTCGATCCGGACGCCGGTGACCATGCCGAGCTCGACGATGTCCGCCCCGAGCTCGGGATCGACGACCGACCCGAGCGCGGCGCGCACCGTCTTCTCGGTGAGCTCCCCGCCGCGCTGGGCCGCTGTCGTCGATCCCACTGTCCACCCTGGTCACCTGCGGAATTGTACCGGTCCGGTCGCCTGGGGCACCCGAGGCGGCCCGCAGACGGGCCCCGCGACGCCGGCCGCTCGAGGTCCGACGATCGCCACGACGGGCACGGCGCCTGGGGGAGGAATGCGCGCGGGTAGGCTGGTGCCAACGGTCGACCGGGCTTGTTCGCCCGTGTCCGGCCTGCTTGCCGACCTGTGTGATCCGGAGGAACGCGATGAGCAGCACCATGCAGACCGTCAGCATCGGGAAGAAGCCCAACCCGGTGACGCTGACCGACGGCGCCGCCGCAAAGGTGGCCCAGCTCCTCGCGGAGGAGGGCGCCGAGGACCTCGCGTTGCGGGTGGCGGTGCGTCCCGGCGGATGCTCCGGCTTCAGCTACGAGATGTTCTTCGACACCGATGTGGCTGACGACGACGTCGTGCGGGAGTTCGGCACGGTGCGGGTGGTGGTCGACCCGACCAGTGCGGACCTGCTGAAGGGCTCGATCCTCGACTACAGCGACGGGTTGCAGGACGCGGGCTTCCACGTGACCAACCCCAACGCGACGCGGACCTGCGGCTGCGGCTCCTCCTTCAGCTGAGCCGGCGCTGATCCGGCTCCGGGTCAACGGCACCGAGGTCGAGGCGGCCGACGACGGATCGTCACTGCTCGAGTTCCTCCGCGAGCAGCTCGGCCTCCATTCGGTCAAGGACGGCTGCAGCCCGCAGGGACAGTGCGGCTGCTGCACCGTCTGGGTGGACGACACGCCGCGTGGTGGCATGCGTGACACCGGTCCGCCGGCTCGAGGGGCGTTCGGTCACCACCCTCGAGGGGCTTGCCGACGGCCTCCGCACCCGGTGGGCCGAGGCGCTGCTCGCCACCGGCGGCAGCCAGTGCGGCTTTTGCACCCCGGGGATCGTGATGCGGTTGGCGGCCCTCGGCCGGGCTGCCGGCGGGTCCCCCGGCGCGGCCGGTGCCGTCGAGCGCGCGCTCCTCGCCCATCTCTGCCGCTGCACCGGGTGGCAGACGATCGCGGAGGCTGCCCGCGCCGTCCTCGTGGCAAAGGAGCCGGGCGCGCCGGAGGGGCAGCCCGGGCCGGCGCGCGATCTCGGCGCGGCTGCCGAGCGGGCCACCCTCGAAGGGGGCGCGCCGCAACGGGTGGGGACCGACGTCGTCCTCGGCCGGGCCGGGTTCGCCGACGACACCGCGCCGACGCGAGCAGTGGTCGCAGTGCCCGACGGCAACGGCGACTTCGCGGTCGCGTCGACCCCCGGGGCTGCGCGGCGGCGTGCCGGCCGCGTGCAGGGTCGGAGTACGCCGGCGCCGCTCGTCCACCCCGTGGCCGTTCCCGCCGGTGATTGGGCGCGGATCCTGCAGACCACCTGGGTGGAGCCTGGGTACGTGGAGACGGACGCGTCGTGGTGCGACCCTGGCGGTGCGCCCGCGTCCGCGTGTGCGAACGGCGGCGCCTTCGGTGCCAAGCGTCGCTCGGCGGTCGAGGTCGAAGCCGAGCGGCTCGCGGCCGAGCGGGGCGAGCCGGTCCGGGTGCTCTGGTCTCGGGAGGACACCGTACGGCGCGGGGCGAAGCGCCCGCCGGTCGCCGGCGGCGTGCGCGACGACGGCGGTGGGATCCTGCGGGTCGGCATCACGCCCGGATCGGTCGACGATGCCGATTGGGCGGCGCTCGCCGATCGGGTCGCGGTCGTCGCGCCGGGGCTCGTGCTCGAAGCGGTCCCGGTCGTGGGGCCACCGATCGGGCTCGATCTCCGGGCCGCGGTCTGGGCGGAGGCGGCCGCCCTCGCCGGGGCCGCGCGGCTCGGGCGGGGCGACGGGGAGCCGGTCACCGGGGTGCCGGTCGAGGTGAAAGGTCCGTCGGGTGGCAGCGCCGTCGCGACCTGCCGCGAGGACGGGTCGATCGCGATCCTCGTCGACGCGGGGCCCCCGGGGGACTCGGTCGTGCTCCGCTCGTACTGCATCGGCGCGACGCACCAGGCGCTCGGTCTCGTCCGCTCCGAGGGGCTCGCTGTCGACGGCGACGGCGACGTCCACGACCTCACGGTCCGCTCCTTCGGGATCATCCAGGCGCGCGCGATGCCGGCGGTCGAGGTGTCGATCGAGCAGACGCGGCCCCGGCCGGTCAACGGCTCGGACGCGGTCTTCGCCGCGGTCGCCGCGGCCCGGTGGCTCGCCGACGGCCTGTCCCCCAGGTGGCCCACCGACCGGGGTGGCGGCGGCCGTCGCTGAACGACCCGGCGGTCCGTTCGCCGCCGGCGGGGACGCCTAGGCTGCCGTCGGTCCGCCGAGTTGTCGACGACGAGGAGCCCGAGATGACCACCGCGATGGGTCCCTACTCGCCGATCGTGGTCGCGGGACCGTGGCTAGTCACCTCCGGACAGCTCGGTCTGCGTCCTGCCGCCGAGCCTCCCGCAGCCGGAGGCCCGGCGGTCGGCTTCGTCGAGGGTGGCGCCGCGGCCCAGCTCGATCAGGCGCTCGAGAACGCCGAGGGCCTGCTCCGCGGGCACGGCGCGAGCCGTGCCGACGTGGTCAAGGCGACCGTCTTCCTCACCGACATCGCCGACGCGCCCATGGTCAACGACACCTACGCGGCATTCTTCGGTGCCCACCGCCCGGCCCGCTCGATGGTGGCGGTCGCCGGGCTGCCGCTCGGGGCGCTCGTCGAGGTCGAGGTCTGGGCCTACCGCGAGCTGCGCTGAGTGACCGGGGCGGACCGCCGGGGGTGTCAGGGGGTCCAGCTGGTCTGGCCGAACCGGTAGCCGACCGAGCGGACCGTCTGGATCAGGTGCGCGTGCTCCTCGCCCAGTTTCGCCCGCAGCCGGCGCACGTGGACGTCGACGGTCCGCGCGCCGCCGTAGTACTCGTAGCCCCACACCCGGCTGAGCAGGGTTTCGCGGGTGAAGACCTTTCCGGGGCGCGCGGCGAGGAAGCGGAGGAGCTCGTACTCCATGTAGGTGAGGTCGAGGACCTTGCCCGCGACCGCGGCCTGGTAGGTCTCGAGGTTGAGCACGAGCGGCCCGTGCTCCAGCAGGTCGGGCCCCCTGCCCTTGCCGGTGCGCCAGAACAGGTGGGCGAGCCGGGCTGCCAGCTCCTCGGGATTGACCGGCTCGAGGCAGAGGTCGTCGAAGAGGTCCTCGCGGAGCTCGAGCTCGCCGAGCTGGTCGACGGGGACCACGACGAGGAGGGGCGCGAGGGGTGCGTCGCGCTTGCGCAGGTGGCGGCAGAGCAGGAACGCGCCGATCGGGTCGCCGCCGCTCGAGACCACCGCGCCCGACCAGCCGTCCTCGGGCTCGTCGGCGTCGGCCGCTTCGGGCGTGCCGACCGGGTGCCACCGGTAGCCGGCGCGCTCGAGCACCGAGGTCACCGAGGTCGGCGGCTCGGCGGGAAAGCACAGCAACGGCTCCACGGTGGCGTTCCTCTCGTGCGTCCGAGGTTCAGGATCGGTGCCCGACAGTCGCCCAATTAGAGCAGCGGGAGGTACCGGTCGAGCTCGAACTGGGTGACGTGCGCCCGGTAGAGGTCCCACTCGGCCCGCTTGTTCCGGAGGAACCACTCGAAGACGTGGTCGCCGAGGGTGGTCGCGACCAGCTCGGAGCCCTCCATCAGCACCAGGGCCTCGTGCAGGGTCCCCGGCAGGTGGAGGATCCCCTTGGCCGCGAGCTCGTCGGGCTCGAGGTCGAAGAGGTTGGCGTCGGCCTCGGGCGGGAGCTCGTAGCCCTGCTCGATGCCCCGCAGACCGGCCGCGAGGATCACCGCGAAGGCCAGATAGGGATTGCACGCGCTGTCGGGCGAGCGGAACTCCACCCGGGTCGAGTCGCGCTTGCCGGGCTTGACCACCGGGACACGAACCAGCGCGGAGCGGTTGTTGCGCGCCCACGACACGTGGATCGGCGCCTCGTAGCCCGATACCAGCCGCTTGTACGAGTTGACCCACTGGTTGGTGACCGCGGTGATCTCGCCGGCGTGGTGGAGCAGGCCGGCGATGAACCCCTCGGCGACCTCCGACAGCCCGCCCGGCCGGTCCTCGTCCACGAAGGCGTTGGCGTCCTCACGGAAGAGGGAGAGGTGGCTGTGCATCCCCGAGCCCTGAACCCCGGCCAGCGGCTTCGGCAGGAAGCTCGCGAAGACGCCGCGCTGGCGGGCCATCTCCTTGACCACCAGGCGGACCGTCATGACCGTGTCGGCCATGGTCAGCGCGTCGGTGTAGCGGAGGTCGATCTCGTGCTGGGAGGGAGCGTCCTCGTGCTGGGCGTGCTCGACCGGGATGCCCATCTCCTCGAGGGTCAGCACCGTGCGCTGGCGGATGTCGCTCGCCCGGTCCGCGACGGTCAGCTCGAAGTAGGAGCCGCTGTCGAGCGGGACCGGCGGGTGGCTCGGGTCGGCGTCCTCGAAGTAGAAGTACTCGATCTCCGGCGACGCGTAGAAGGTGAAGCCCTGCTCGCGGGCGCGCTCGAGGCTCCGGCGCAGCACGTGACGCGGACACCCCTGGAAGGGCGAGCCGTCGAGGTCGACGATGTCGCAGAAGACCCGTGCCACCTCGACCTCGGGCTCGTCGCCGTGCAGGGTCTGGCCGTGCCCGTGCCAGGGCAGCAGCTGGAAGGTGCTCGGGTCCGGGCGGGCCAGGACGTCGCTCTCCTGGACACGGCTGAACCCGTCGATCGCCGACCCGTCGAAGATCATCCCCTCGTCGAGCGCGTTCTCGAGCTCGGCCGGGGTGATCGAGAAGGTCTTCGGCGTGCCGAGGACGTCGGTGAACCAGAGCTGGACGAAGCGGATCCCGCGTTCCTCGACGGTCCGGAGGACGTACTCCTCCTGGCTCCTGATCACGCCGGGCACCTCCGGAGGCGCCGGCCGCTCCGTGTCCTCGGGGTCGCGACCGATGCGTCCATTGTCGCAGCCCCGCGACCACCCGGTCGAACGAGTGGTCGGCGCACGCTGCGACGCCGCCCGGTCAGCTCGACCCGGACGCGGCGCCGCAGACGGTGTCGATCATCACGGCAGTCACCTGGTAGGGGTCCATGTTGGCGTTGGGCCTGCGGTCCTCGAACCAGCCGCGCTTGTTCTTGGCCGTGGCCCAGGGGATCCTGATCGACGCGCCGCGGTCGGAGGTGCCGTAGGTGAAGTTGGTGTAGTGGGCGGTCTCGTGCGCGCCGGTCAGGCGGCTCTCGATGCCCACCCCGTAGACCGCGATGTGCTCGTCGACCTTCTTCCCGAGCGCCTCGCAGGCCGCGATGATCGCGTCGAGGCCGCCCTCCTCGCGCATCGGCTTGGTCGAGAAGTTGGTGTGCGCGCCGGCACCGTTCCAGTCGCCGAGGATCGGCTTCGGCTCGAGGGTCGCGTAGACGTCGAAGTCCTCGGCGATCCGGAACAGCAGCCACCGCGCGACCCAGAGCTGGTCGGCGAGGGCGATCGGGGGCAGCACCCCGATCTGGAACTCCCACTGGCCCATCATCACCTCGGCGTTGGTGCCCTCGATGGCGAGGCCGGCGTCGATGCACGCGGCGGTGTGCAGCTCGACGATCTCCCGGCCGGGCATCTTGTCGCCGCCGACGCCGCAGTAGTACGGGCCCTGGGGTGCCGGGTAGCCGATCGACGGCCAGCCCAGCGGGCGGCCGTCCTTGAAGAACGTGTACTCCTGTTCGATGCCGAACCAGGGCTCGAAGGACGCGTAGCGCTCGGCCACCTCCCGGAGCTTGCAGCGGGTGTTGGTCGGGTGCGGGCTGAAGTCGGTGAGCAGGACCTCGCACATGACCAGCTTGTCGGCCGGACCGCGCAGGGGGTCGGGGCAGGTGAACACCGGTTGGAGGACGCAGTCGGAGTCGTGCCCGAGGGCCTGGTTGGTGCTCGACCCGTCGAAGCCCCAGATGCCCGGCTCCTCTCCGTCGGGGACGATCTTCGTCTTGCTCCGCAGCAGCGGGGACGGCTCGGTCCCGTCGATCCAGATGTACTCAGCTTGATACGGCACGCCCGCTCCTCGCTTCTCTTCCGGCGCGTCGCCCGACGCGCCCGTGCGTCGCCCGGTCGCTCACCGACCGTCGGCCTCGATGCCGTCGGAACCTACCACCGGGGCTGCCGAGGCCCCACGGCGCAGGGGTCGCCATCGGGGACGCCCCAGTGTGCCAGCCGGCGGTTTCGCGGTCGTTTCGCTCTCGTGAACGCTCGATGAACGGTCCCCCGGGGTCCGGTACCGGCCACAGCCGGCAAAAAGCCCTGCTGACAGGGCCGGTAGGCTGCACCGCGATGGGACGTCTGCGGGTGGCCGCCTGTCAGGTGAACACGGTCGTCGGGGACCTCGCGGGCAACGTCGGACGGATCCTCGCGGCCCTCGGCGACGCCGAGCGCGCCGGCGCCGACCTCGCCGTCTTCCCCGAGCTCGACGGTGACCGGCTATCCGCCCGAGGATCTCCTCGGGCGGCCGTCGTTCGTCGACGACAACCTTGCCGCCTTCGCCGAGGCCGCGGCGGCGACCCGGGAGTGCGCCGCAGTCGTCGGCTATGTGGACCGGGACGACGCCGGACGCCTCGTCAACGCGGCCGCACTCTGTGCGGGCGGCCGGGTGGTCGGCCGCTACCACAAACGGATGCTCCCCAACTACGGCGTGTTCGACGAGCGGCGCTGGTTCGTGCCCGGGCGCGAGCCGGTCGCCTGCTACGAGGTCGCGGGCGTCCGCGTCGGGATCAGCGTGTGCGAGGACCTGTGGCTGGCCGACGGGCCCATGGCCGATCAGGCCCGTGCCGGGGCCGAGCTCCTGGTGAGCCTCAACGCGTCCCCCTACTCGCGGGGCCGCCGCGACCAGCGCCTGTCGGTTCTCGACGACCGCGTCGCCGAGACGGGCTGCCCGATCCTCTACGTCAACCAGGTGGGCGGTCAGGACGAACTGGTCTTCGACGGCGCCTCGCTGGTGCTCGGGGCCGGTGGCGAGCTTCTGGCGGGCGCGCACCAGTTCCACGAGGAGGTGCTGGTCGCGGACCTCGACGTCGGCGAGCGGGCCGGCGCGGCCTCCGGCCGCGGACCCGGGCCGATCGTTGTCAGCGGCGTGAGCCGCGCCGACAGCTCCCTTCCCGTACCGCAGGAGCCCGTGCCGGTGCTCGGCCCAGAGGAGGAGGTCTACGAGGCGCTCGTCCTCGGAACGCGCGACTACCTGGCGAAGAACGGGTTCTCCGATGCGGTCGTGGGTCTGTCGGGCGGGATCGACTCGTCGCTCGTCGCGACGGTCGCGGTCGACGCACTGGGCGCGGGCCACGTCCACGGCGTGTCCATGCCGTCGCGCTACTCGAGCGTCGGCTCGGTCGAGGACGCAGGGGCGCTCGCCGGCAACCTCGGCATCGCGCTCACCGACGTCCCCATCGAGGACGTGCACCGGGCGTTCGCCGCGACCCTCGCGTCGGCGCTCGGCTCCGAGCCCGCGGGTCTCACCGACGAGAACCTCCAGTCGCGGATCCGCGGCGTGCTGCTCATGGCGCTCTCCAACGCGCACCGCGGATGGATCGTGCTCACCACCGGCAACAAGAGCGAGATGGCGACTGGCTACTCGACCCTCTACGGCGACTCCGCAGGCGGGTTCGCGGTGATCAAGGACGTGCCGAAGACGCTCGTCTACGAGCTCTGCCGGGACCGCAACGCCCGTGCCGGCTTCGACCTCGTGCCGGCCGCGGTCCTCGAGAAGCCGCCCTCGGCGGAGCTGCGACCCGACCAGCGCGACGACCAGTCGCTTCCCCCCTACGAGGTGCTCGACCCGATCGTCGCCGGCTACGTCGAGGGCGACCGGTCCTCCGACGATCTGATCGCCGAGGGCTACGATCCCGCCGTGGTCGCGACGCGTGGTCGAGCTGGTGGACCGCGCCGAGTACAAGCGGCGCCAGATGCCGCCCGGCGTGCGCATCTCGATGAAGGCCTTCGGACGCGACCGGCGGATGCCGATCACCAACCACTACCGCGGGGCGGGGTTCGCCCCGGTCGGCCGCGACGGCGCGGTTGCCGATCCCGCCGGCCTCGGCGAAGGGACGCCCGCCGTTGTCTGACCCCGAGCCCGTGGCGGCACCGCCCGAGGGCGGGACGACCGGCGCGGGCCGCCCGGGCGCGGACGGTCACGCGCTCACGCTCGGCGCGACGGCCGCGCTGGTCGGCGAATACCGCTGGATCGAGAGCACCCTCTACACGACGCTCGGGTCGTGGGTGGTCGACGTGCCGATCGCCGCGGTGCAGGTCCACGTCGACGCGCAGAGCATGCGCCATGCGTGGCACGCCGAGCTGTGGGCCGACCGGTTGCCGGTCCTCGCCGGGGTCGATGCCGACCGGCTGAGCGTGCCCTCGGCGCCGACCGCCGCGCTGTTCGCGGCGCTCGATGGAGAGCCGGTGGGCGAGCTCGGCGACGGCCCGCCGGGTGCGCTTCCGAGGCTGGCCGGGCTCTACCGGGTGGTGCTACCACGCCTCGTCACGAGCTATGTCCGCCACCTCGGCGTCGCGAGCCCGCTCAGCGACGGCCCCCTGGTGCGCGCCCTCCGGCTGGTGCTGCACGACGAGACCGAGGACTGGCAGGCGGGGGAGCGGCTGGTCCAGCGGCTGATGACCCGCCCTCACGACGTCGACGCGGTCCACCGCTTCGAGCAGCAGCTCGAGTCGGTGGTGGTCGCCGCTGGTGCCCGCCAGGGTCTCGTCGCCTTCCCCGACTCGGTCCCTCTCGACTGACGGTGGTCCGGGGCGGCCATTCCCGCTGGCAGGAGGGCCCCTCTCCCGACCGGAGGGCTTGACGCGTCCGGTAGACTTCGAGAGCAGCGTTGTTGCGCCCGTGCACGCCAGACCGACCGAGCGGACCCCGCTCCGCCGGCACTGGGCGCGGGCAGGCCGTCCCCCACGCCCGTTGGGGAGCACGAAGGACCCGGTGAAGTTGGCAAAGGAGCGGCTCGAGCGAGACGACGAAGACCTGGTCCGGCTGTACCTGACCGACATCGGCCAGTACCCGCTCCTCACGAAGGACGACGAGGTCCGGCTCGCCCAGGCCATCGAGGCGGGTCGCGAAGCCGACGAGCAGCTCGCATCGGCCCCGAAGGGCCTCACGCCGTCCAAGCGCCGCGAGCTGCGCCGCACGACGCTCCAGGGTGAGGCGGCACAACAGACCTTCGTACAGTCGAACCTCCGCCTGGTCGTCTCCATCGCCAAGAAGTACCAGGCCTCGGGCCTGCCGCTCCTCGACCTCATCCAGGAGGGCAACCTCGGCCTGATGCACGCGGTCGAGAAGTTCGACTGGCGCAAGGGCTTCAAGTTCTCGACGTACGCCACGTGGTGGATCCGCCAGGCGATCACCCGGGGGATCGCCAACACCGGCCGGACCATCCGCCTCCCGGTGCACGCGGGCGACACCCTCGCCCGGGTGCAGAAGGCGCAGGCCCGGCTCGAGCTCAAGTACGGCCGGCCGGCGACGCTCGCCGAGCTCGGTGCAGAGGTCGAGATGCCCGAGGACAAGCTCGTCGAGGCCCTCCGGTTCCGGGCCGAGCCGCTTTCGCTCTCCGAGCCGCTCCGCGAGGACGGGGACGCCGAGCTCGGGGACGTCGTCGAGGACCGATCCGCGGAATCGCCCTTCGAGGTGGCGGCGGTCTCGCTCCTGCCCGAGGAGATCGGCCGGCTGCTCTCCCCGCTCGACGAGCGCGAGCGGGAGATCCTGCGGCTTCGCTTCGGCCTCGACCGCGGCGAGCCGCGGACCCTCGAAGAGGTCGGCGAGCACTTCAACCTGACCCGCGAGCGGATCCGCCAGATCGAGGCCCGGGCGATGTCGAAGCTCCGGCACCCCTCCTCGGACACCGGCGCCCGCGACCTGCTCACGGTCTGAGCCGGCCCGGCGCGTCCCGCCGACGCGCGCGGAGAAGCCACGCCGGGAGCCGGTACGATCAGCCCCATGAAGAAGCTCCTGATCCTCGCCATCGTCGTCGCCCTCGGAGTTGTCGCCGCCAAGCGGCTCCGCTCCACCTGAGCTCCCCTCCGCCTGAGCGGTCCCACCCCGGTCCCGGGCCGGCCCTCGAGGACCGGTCCGGCCGTCCGCGGTCTCGGCGGGTGCGTTCGACCGGGCGGGTGCCGGTTCCGATCTAGGGGTGCGCCCGGCGGGTCATCCGCCAGAGCGACCAACGCGCCGAGCGACGCGGCCGCGGCGATGCCGGCGGCCGCGGTCATCGCACGCTCGGGACGCTGACCCGGTCGCGCAGCCGTACCGGCTTGGTGAACTGCATGACCTCCCAGCCGCGCTCGCGTGCGGCCTTCGCCAGGACCCGGTCCGGGTTGACCGCGACCGGATGGCCGACCGCCTCGAGCATCGGGAGGTCGGTGTAGGAGTCCGAGTAGGCGGAGGAGGCTGCGAGGTCGAGACCCTGCTTCCTCCGCGATCCGCCGCATCGCCTCGGCCTTGAACGGTCCGTACGCGTAGAAGTCGGTCTCTCCCGCATAGCGGCCCTCGTCGTCGACCACCGCCCGGGTCGCGATGCACCCGTCGACCGCCAGGTGCTCCGCGAGCGGCTCGACGATCTCCTCGGGTGACGCGGAGACGAGGAAGACCTTGTGCCCGGCGGCACGGTGGGCCTCGATGAGGTCGAGTGCCTCGGCGTAGATGATCGGCTCGACGGTCTCCTCGAGCGCCTCGCGGACGATCTCGCGGATCTGGTCGCGGTCCCAGCCCTTGGTCAGGGTCAGCATCGACTCGCGGACCCTCGCCAGCTTCTGCTCGCTCGCACCGAGGTGGAGGTAGACGATCTGGGAGACGAGCGAGCGGAGGACGAGGCGCCGGTTGACCAGACCGCCGCGGTAGAACGGCCTTCCGAACGCCGCGATCGATGCCTTGGCGATGACCGTCTTGTCGAGGTCGAAGAAGGCTGCCTGCATCCCGCTCAGTGTCCCACCAGCAGCTCCTGGACCATGTCCTCTGCGTCCGAGGTGACCAGCGCGAGCACCTCGTCACCGAGCTCGAGCTGGGTATCGCCGCGGGGGACGATGAGCCGGTCGCCGCGCACCACGGCGACGACGGTGGCGCTCGCGGGGCACTCCGAGGTCGGCGATGGTGACCCCGGCCGCGGGCGAGTCGTCGGCGAGGGTCACCTCGACGAGATGGGCGTTGCCCGCCCTCGAAGCGGAGCAGGCGGACGAGGCTCCCGACCGAGACCGCCTCCTCGACCAGCGCGGTGAGGAGCTGCGGGGTCGACACCGAGACGTCGACCCCCCAGCTCTCGTTGAAGAGCCACTGGTTCTTCGGGTGGTTGACCCGTGGCGATCACGCGGGGGACCGCGAACTCCTGCTTGGCGAGCAGCGAGACGACGAGGTTGTCCTCGTCGTCGCCGGTCGCGGCCACCACCACGTCCACGCGTCGCCATGCCGGCTGCGTCGAGGGAGGCGACCTCGCAGGCGTCGGCGACCACCCAGGTCACGTCGAGGTCGGCACGGAGGCGCGCGACGAGGTCGGGGTCCTGCTCGATGACGCAGCACGTCGTGGCCCCCCGTCGTGGAGGTCCGAGGCGATCGCGGTCCCGACGCTGCCGGCACCCGCGATGGCGACCTTCATCCGGCCCTCGGCGACGGTCCGGGCCCCGGCCGCGCTCACGACCGCCCGCCTGCGACCGCTCCGTCGGGGACCGCGCCGATCCCCGCGGCGCCGCGCCGCCGCCGGGTTCGCGCTCGCCGCCGTGCCGCCCAGCCGGTCGTGCAGGCGGTCGAAGCGCGCCGCTGACCACGACGAGGTGGAGGACGTCCCCGTCCTGGCCGACCAGGTCGGCGAAGTCGAGGCCGCGCCACGCCTGCCCGGGTGACCGCGACCAGGGTGACCTCGCCGGGCACCGACAGGTCGGCGAGGCGCTTGCCGGCCCAGCGCTCTGGGAGCTCGCGGGCCACGAGGGAGAGCCGTCCGGTCGGGTCCGACCACTCGGCGTCCGCCTCGCCCGGCAGCAGGCGACGTCGCACCTGGTCGATCGTCCACGACACGGTGGCGACGGTCGGGATCCCGAGGCGCAGGTAGATCTGGGCGCGCCGCGGGTCGTAGATACGGGCGACGACGTTGGGGATCTCGTAGGTTTCGCGGGCGATCCGGGCAGTGAGGATGTTCGAGTTGTCGCCGCTCGTGACGGCGGCGAGTGCGCCGGCCTCGGACGCGTGCGCTCGGTCGAGCGCGCCGCGGTCGAAGCCCGATCCGACGATGGTCGTCCCCGGCCAGCCCTCCGGCAGGCGGCGGAAGGCCTTCGGGTTGCTGGTCGATGATCGGTCACCGTGTGGCCCTGGTCGGAGAGGCCGAGCCCGAGGCCCGAACCCGACCCGTCCGCAGCCCACGATGATCGATGTGCACCCGATCCATGCAACACGGATCGCGGGCGCATCACAACTCACCGGCCGCGCACGGGCACCCGACGAGCGCCGACGGGCCCGGTCATACCTCCCTCCGACGGTGCTCGGACGGGGATCAGGGTGGAGGGGCCCCTCCCCGCCCGTGGTTTACTGGCCCGGTGGACCCGCCGGTGACGAGGGCGGTGGAACCGGAGGAGCCGGCCCAGCCGCGAAACGGGAACGGGCCCGCGAAACGGCCTGCACCCGGGCGGCGAGCGCCTCGCGCCGAGCGCTGATGCCGGCAAGGTCGACCTCCCCGAGACGCTCCGCTACCGCCTGAAGAACCGGCTGCTCGGCCCCCCGATCTCCTCGGAGCGCCAGAGCTCGGAGCGGCTCGGGAAAGCCGACCGCGCTCGCGGTGCTCTCCTCCGACGTGATCTCCTCCTCGGCGTACGCCACCGAGCAGATGCTGATCCCGCTCGTCCTCGCGGTCGGGGTCGCGGCCTACTCGCTGGTGATCCCGGTGACCGTCGCGGTCATCTTCGTCCTCTTGTTCGTGACGCTCTCCTACCTCGAGGTGGTGAAGGTGTACACGAAGGCGGGCGGCGCCTACGTCGTCGCCCGTGAGAACTTCGGCCTCGAGACTCGCGCAGATCGCGGCCATGGCCCTGCTCATCGACTACACGCTCACCGTCGCGGTGTCGGTCGCGGCGGGGGTCGCCGCGATCACCTCGGTGGTCCACAGTCCCTCACGCCCGAGACGACCTGGTTGGCGATCGCGCTTGGTCGTCCTCATCGCCTTCGGGAACCTGCGGGGGATCCGCGAGGCGGGCCGCACCTTCGCTGTGCCCACCTACTTCTTCATCGCCAACATGGCCATCCTGATGGTCGTCGGCATCGTACCGGGCGGCCACCGGCACCCTGCACGCCCACCCGATCACCGGCATCCACGGGACCAGTCGAGCGGGCAGCGCCGGGTAGCGGGCTCCTCCTCGGGGCCGGGGTGTTCGTCGTCCTCCGGGCGTTCGCGTCCGGGGGTTCGGCCCTCACCGGGACGGAGGCGATCTCGAACAGCGTGAGCGTGTTCCGAAGGCCCGGAGTCCCGCAACGCCCGGATCACCATGGTGGCGATGGCGCTGATCCTCGGCTCCCTCGTCCTCGGGATCTCCTCGCTCGCCGCGGTCACCCATCCGATCCCCTACACCTCGGGGACGCCGACGGTGATCTCCCAGGTGGCCAAGTACGTCTACGGGACCACCGGGCCCGGCACCTTCTTCTACGTGCTCCTCCAGGTGGGGACCACCCTCATCCTGATCCTCGCCGCGAACACCTCCTTCACCGGGTTCCCCTTCCTCGCCAGCTTCGCCGCCGAGGACTCCTACCTTCCCCGCCAGCTGACCCGCCGTGGCCACCGCCTGGTGTTCTCTTCGGGCATCATCGTCCTCACCGTCGTCTCGGTGATCCTGCTGCTGATCACCCGCGCCCGAGTCGATGCCTGATCCCGCTCTACGCGATCGGGGTGTTCACCGGCTTCACCATGGCCGGCGCCGGGATGGCCAAGTACCACCTCACCCACAAGGAGGAGCACTGGCGGCGGCGGCTCGCGATCAACGGCACCGCATCGGTGCTGTCGGCGATCGTGCTGATGATCATCGTGGTGGCCAAGTTCACCGAGGGCGCCTGGGTCATCCTCGTCGATCCTTCCCCTCGGCGTGCTCGGGCTGCTCCGGCTCTCCACCGCCAGTACATGGACGAGGAAGCACCAGCTCGAGGAGGGGGCGGCCGAGGCGGCGGAAGCACCGGTGCTCCGGCGCCATGTGGTGGTCGTGCTGCGTCGACCGGCTGGACATGGCGACCGCCCGGGCGCTCCAGTACGCGAGGACCCTCCATCCCGACGAGCTGCGGGCGGTCCATTTCAACCTCGACAGCCGCGGGTGTCCGCCGAGCTCGAGGCCGAGTGGAGCCGGCTCGGCCTCACCGACTGCCCCTCGACATCGAGGAGTGCGAGGACCGTCGGCTGACCCGGGCCGTCGCTCGAGCTCGCCGCCGAGACGGTCGCCGACGGCGAGACCGAGCTCTCCGTCCTCCTGCCGAGGCGGGGGTTCGCCACGGGATGGCACCGGGTCCTCCACGACGCGACCGCCGACCAGATCGCCGCGGCGGTCGGGCAGGTGGCCCACGTCAACGCGACGGTCGTCCCCTACCAGCTCGCCGGCGGCCGGCTCTCGCGGCGCCGCGCCGAGGTGCGCGAGGCGCCCGACGCGGCCGCCCGGCCGCGCTCGTCGAGGGCCGCGGTGCGCGCCCGGTGCCCAGTCGGACTTCGACCGGGCCGCGTTCGGCGACCGCGGGCAGGGCGCGGTGCCGATCGGCGAAGCCCAGTGGCGCCAGCGGGTCCGAGTCGCCGGACGGGTCAAGTCCGTCCGGGTCCAGCCGCGGGCGGGATCGCGTCCAACCTCGAGTGCGTGCTGGCCGACGACTCGGGCCGCCTGCTCCTCGTCTTCCAGGGGCGGCGACGGATCCCCGGGATCCAGCCCGGCGCCCGTTTGGTGGCCGAGGGGATGGTCGGCGACTGGGCCCACCGCCAGGCCATCCTCAACCCCGAGTACGAGCTGGTCGCCGGTCCGGAGGCCGCCGATGGAGCCGTCGTGAGGCCGCGAGCTGCGGTGTCGCAGCAGGCCGGCGACCTGCCCGCCCGCGCTGCCTTCCTTGCCCGCGCGGCGGATTGTCTGTATCTTCTGGCCCCACCGCCGGGTAGGGCGCGCGCGTCGGCGCGCCTCGGCGCTCCGGCCTTCCGGCCGTGGCCTCGCAGGGAGACGCCGCCTCCGGGCGCTCTGCGCTCGGCCGCGGCGGAAAGTGCCGGGGCCGGCGACCGACAATGACCGTGCGACACCTCGACAGTCAGTACCCCGACATGCAGTACCCCGAAGGGAGCAACTCCGATGACCCACCTCCTGGCTGAAGGGGGTTACCAGGTCTTCTCGCTGACCAGCAACGAGAAGTTCTGGCTGGTACTTCGCGCTCGTCTGCGCCGTCGCCGTCCATCGTGACCGCGCTCCTGTTGGTGCGGGACGTGCTTGCGGCCGACCAGGGCACCGCCTCGATGAAGGACATCGCGAAGGCCATCCAGGAGGGGGCCGAGGCCTTCCTCTCCCGTCAGTTCAAGACGATCGGGATCATCATCGTCCCGCTGGCCGTGCTCATCTTCTTCACCGCGACCAAGGTCACCCACACGGTGAGCCACGTGATCGTGACCGGCTCGGCGGTGGTGGTCGCTCACCAGACGGTGACCGACCTCTCCTTCGCTCAGGCCGGCATCTACCGGGTGATCTGTTTCCTCGCCGGTGCGCTCTGCTCGGGGCTGACCGGCTTCATCGGCATGAGCCTCGCGGTGCGCGGCAACGTGCGGACCGCGGCGGCGGCCCGTGAGGGGAAGATGGCCCCCGCGCTCAAGGTCGCCTACCGCACGGGCGCCATCACCGGCCTGCTCTGCGTGGGCCTCGGCCTCCTCGGCGCCACCATCATCGTCCTCGTCTTCCAGAACACCGCCACCTCGGTGCTGATCGGGTTCGGGTTCGGCGCGTCCCTCCTCGCCCTGTTCATGCGGGTCGGCGGCGGCATCTTCACCAAGGCCGCCGACGTGGGCGCCGACCTGGTCGGCAAGGTCGAGGCCGGCATCCCCGAGGACGACCCCCGCAATGCGGCCACCATCGCCGACAACGTGGGCGACAACGTGGGCGACTGCGCGGGCATGGCCGCCGACCTCTTCGAGTCCTACGTCATCACCATCATCGCGGCGATCATCCTCGGGGTCACCGCCTTCGGATCGATCCACCGCAGCGGCGACGCAGTGAAGACGGTCCTCTTCGCCATCGGGATCCCCGCCATCGGCATCCTCGCGACCATCATCGGCGTGTTCGTCGTCCGTGCCCGCAACGCGACCGCAATGCCATGGCCCCCATCAACCGGGGCGTGTGGACGGCGGCCATCCTGACCATCGGCGGCTCGGCCGTGGTGGCAGGGGCCTACCTCCACTACTGGAAGGCGTTCTACGCGGTGCTGACCGGCGTGGTCCTGATGCTGGTTGCGAGCGTGATCACCGAGCACTTCACGTCGACCGAGCGGAGCCCGGTACGCGAGGTCGCCGAGTCGGCGCGGACCGGGCCGGCCACCCTCACCCTCGCCGGCATCTCGCTCGGCCTCGAGTCGTCGGTGTGGGCGATCATCGCCATCGTGCTCGCCATCTCGGTCTCGATCGGCCTCGGCTGGCGGCAACATCCAGCTGACCCTCTACCTCGTCGCGCTGACCGGCATCGGCCTCCTGTCCACCGCCGGCATGATCGTGTCCGAGGACAGCTTCGGCCCGGTCTCGGACAATGCGGCGGGCGTCGCCGAGATGTCGGGCGAGTTCACCGGCGAGGCCGAGCGGGTGATGGTGAGCCTCGACGCGGTGGGCAACACCACCAAGGCGGTGACGAAGGGTGTCGCCATCGGCTCGGCGGTGATCGCCTCGGTCTCCCTGTTCGCGTCCTTCATCGAGACCATCGGCAGCCAGCTGAACCTGAAGGCCCCGCTCGGGGCCCCGGTCAACTGGCTCTTCGACCTCCCACAGACCTCGATCAACGTCTCGCACCCCACCGTGTTCATCGGTGTGCTTATCGGCGGATCGATCGCGTTCCTCTTCTCCGCGCTGGCCATCCGGGCCGTCGGCAGGTCGGCCGGCACCGTGGTCCAGGAGGTGCGCCGCCAGTTCCGGGAGCACCCGGGGATCATGGACTACTCGGAGAAGCCCGAGTACGGGAGGGTGATCGCGATCTGCACGGCCGCCTCCCAGCGCGAGCTGGCGACGCCCGCGCTGCTCGCCGTGCTCACCCCGGTGATCGTCGGCTTCGGCATCAACTACTTCGCGCTCGGCGCGTTCTTGGTCGGTGCGATCCTGACCGGCCAGCTGATGGCCAACTTCCTCTCCAACTCCGGTGGCGCGTGGGACAACGCGAAGAAGTTCATCGAGGACGGGAACGAGGGCGGGAAGGGATCCGACGCCCACAAGGCGGCGGTGATCGGCGACACCATCGGGGACCCGTTCAAGGACACCGCCGGGCCCGCGCTCAACCCGCTCATCAAGGTCATGAACCTCGTCTCGCTGCTGATCCTCCCCGCCGTCATCACCCAGCACGCCCACACCGCGGCCCGTCTCTCGATCGCCGGGGTCGCCCTGGTCGTGCTGCTCGCGTCGATCGCCTTCTCCAAGCGGAAGACCGAGGCCATGGACAGCGACGTCCCACACGGCGAGGTGCGGGCGCTCGACAATGCCGCCGTGGCGGCCATGGACGCTGCGCACGACTGAACACGCAGGTCAGACGCCTCGTCTGGCGTCGTCGAACCGTCCGCCGGGTTGACAACGGCTCGGAAGACCGTTCACCCTGGGCCACAGCCATGCCGACCACCGACGTGACCGAACGCGACCGCGACCGGGACGCCGACGACGGCGGCGGCACGTCGCATCCCCGCGGCGGGGGCCGTCCCCTCGTGATCGTCGAATCGCCCGCCAAGGCCAAGACGATCGCCGGGCTGCTCGGTTCCGAGTACGTCGTCGAGTCCTCGATCGGTCACATCCGCGACCTCCCACGCCGGGCGGACGAGGTGCCGGCCGCCTACAAGGGCGAGTCGTGGTCGCGCCTCGGCGTCGACGTCGACAACGGCTTCAAGCCGCTCTATGTGGTCTCCTCGGAGAAGAAGTCCCAGGTGGCCAAGTTGAAGCAGCTGGTCAAGCAGGCGAGCGAGGTCTACCTCGCCTCGGACGAGGACCGCGAGGGCGAATCGATCGCATGGCACCTGCTCGAGGTGCTCGCACCGAGGGTCCCGGTCAAGCGAATGGTCTTCCACGAGATCACGAAGCCCGCGATCGAACGGGCCGTGCACGAGTGGCGCGACCTCGACCGAAAGCTGGTCGACGCGCAGGAGGCCCGCCGGATCCTCGACCGCCTCTACGGCTACGAGGTCTCGCCGGTGCTCTGGAAGAAGATCATGCCCCGGCTGTCGGCCGGACGGGTCCAGAGCGTCGCCACCCGGATGGTGGTCGAACGGGAGCGCTCACGCATGGCGTTCCGCTCCGGCGAGCTGGTGGGGGATCGAGGCGATCTTCACCCCGGGCGACACGACCGGGGTCGTCCGCCACCGGGAGGGGGACGCCGACGCGGGCAGCCCCCGGTCGTTCTCCGCGTCGCTGGTGGCGCTCGACGGTCGGCAACTCGCCAGCGGCCGCGACTTCGACAGTTCTGGCGATCTGTCCGCGGGCGACCAGGTGATCGTGCTCGACGAGCAGGGTGCCCGGGCGCTCGCTTCCGGGCTCGAAGGGCGTGCCCTTCCGGGTCGCCTCGGTCACCGAGAAACCCTTCCGGCGCTCGCCCGGCGGCGCCCTTCATGACCTCGACCCTCCAGCAGGAAGCGGGCCGCAAGCTCCGCTTCAGCGCCCGCCGCGCCATGCAGGTCGCGCAGCGGCTCTACGAGGAGGGATGGATCACCTATATGCGCACCGACTCGACGACGCTCTCGAGCGAGGCGCTCGGCGCGGCACGCTCGCAGGCCGCCGCGCTGTACGGGTCGGGGTACGTGCCCGACCGAGCCGCGCCGTTACGAGCGCAAGGTGAAGAACGCGCAGGAGGCGCACGAAGCCATCCGGCCCGCCGGCGACACCTTCCGGACCCCCGACCAGGCAGCCAGCTCACTGTCGGGCGACGAGCTCCGCCTCTACGACCTCATCTGGAAGCGCACCGTCGCCTCGCAGATGGCCGACGCGACCGGCACGAGCGCGCAGGTCCGGCTTGTCGGGACGACCTCGGACACGCGACGGCGCACGGGAGGCGACCTTCGCCGCGTCCGGGAAGGTCATCCAGTTCCCGGGGTTCCTCCGGGCCTACGTCGAGGGCGAGGACGATCCGGAGGCTGAGCTCGCCGACCGCGAGGTCCACCTGCCCCCGCATGGCAGAGGGCGACCCGCGACTCGGTCGGATGACGCTCGAGCCCGGCTCCCACACCACCCAGCCGCCGGCCCGCTACACCGAGGCCTCGCTGGTGAAGGCGATGGAGGAGCTCGGGGTGGGGCGGCCCTCGACCTACGCGAGCGTGATCGCAACCATCATCGACCGGGGCTATGTCTGGAAGAAGGGGACCGCGCTCGTGCCGTCGTTCACCGCGTTCGCGGTGGTCGGGCTGCTCGAGCGCTACTTCACCAACCTGGTCGACTACGGCTTCACCGCCTCGATGGAGGACGACCTCGACGCGATCGCGGCGGGCGACGAGGAGATGCTGCCCTGGCTCACCCGCTTCTACTTCGGGATCGGAGGGGGACGACGACGGAGACGGCGCGGTCGGAGCACCGGGAGCCCGAACGGTCACGGCAACGGGCTCCGGCCACGAGCCGGCGCCGGGTGGCGAGATGGGCCTGAAGCGAGAGGTCAGCACCTACCTCGGCGAGATCAACGCCCGCGAGATCAACTCGATCCCGATCGGCACCGACTCCGACGGGACGGCGATCGTCGCCCGGGTGGGGAAATACGGGCCCTACCTCCAGCGCGGCGAGGACAGCGTCTCGATCCCCGACGGCCTCGCGCCCGGACGAGCTGACCGTCGAGCGCGCCGAGGAGCTCCTCGCCGCGCCCTCCTCCGACCGTGTCCTCGGGACCGATCCCGCGACGGGCCTTCCGGTCCAGCTGAAGGCCGGCCGCTTCGGCCCCTACGTGCAACTCGGCGAGCTGGTCGAAGGCGAGCCCAAGCCGCGTACCTCCTCGCTCTTCTCGTCGATGGCACCCGAGACGATCACCCTCGAGCAGGCACTCGCAGCTGCTCGCCATCCCCCGGGTGGTCGGGTACCGACCCGGAGCAACGGCGAGGAGATCGCCGCCCACAACGGCCGGTTCGGCCCGTACCTCAAGCGGGGGACTGACACGAGGAGCCTCCTCTCCGAGGACCAGCTCCTCAACGTGACGCTTGGAGGAGGCGCTGGCCCTGTTCGCGCAGCCGAAGACCCGCACCCGCGCCGGGCGCGGGCCGCTGCGCGAGCTCGGGACCGATCCGAACACGAACCTGCCGATGGTGGTCAAGGACGGCCGTTTCGGTCCCTACGTGACCGACGGGACCACCAACGCGTCACTCCGCCGTGGCGACGCGGTCGAGGAGCTGACCGCGGAGCGTGCCGCCGAGCTGCTCGCCGAGCGCCGCGCCGCCGGGCCCTCCACCCGCCGCGAAGAAGGTCGGGGCGAAGAAGGCTGGGGCGAAGAAGAAGGCGCCGGGGAAGAAGGCTGCCGCGAAGAAAGCCGCACCGAAGAAGGCCGCGGCGAAGAAGAGGGCACCGGCGAAGAAGGCCTCGGCGGCGAGGAAGGCGCCGGCCCGCACGAGGGCTGCGCCGAAGGCGTCGAACCAGAGCCCCGGCGACGCCGGGTGACCGAACGGGGTCGGCTCGTCGCGTTCGAGGGCGTGGACGGCTGCGGGAAGTCGACCCAGGCCGCGATCCTCGCCCAGCGGCTCGACGCGCTGCTTGACCTTCGAACCCGGTGCCACCCCGCTCGGCACGGCCCTCCGGGAGGTGTTGCTCGGCGCCGCGAGCGGACCCGTCGACCCGCAGGCAGAAGCACTCCTGATGGCGGCGGACCGTGCGCAGCACGTGGCCGAGGTGATCGAGCCCGCGCTCGCGGCGGGCACCTGGGTGGTGACCGACCGCTTTTCCGGATCCACCCTCGCCTACCAGGGATTCGGCCGCGGGCTCGACACCGGAGCGCTCACCCGATTGGTCGCGTGGGTGGCGCCGCGGCCTTACCCCGGACCTCACCGTACTGCTCGACCTCCCCCCCGAGGTCGCACTGGCCCGGCGCAGGGGCGCGGACCCGGACCGTTTCGAGAGGCAGAACGGCGAGTTCTTCCGCAAGGTGGCCGAAGGCTACCGATCGCTCGCGCGGAGCGACCCGGGCTCGTGGGCGATCGTCGACGGCGACGCGCCGATCGACGAGGTCGCCGCAGCGGTATGGGCGCACGTCGAGCGGCGGAAGCTCGCGGCCGAGCGATGAGCGAGGGCGACGTTCCGGGCGGTCGTGGGAGCAAGGAGCCGCACGAGGCGCAACCCACCGACGAGCTGCCGTCGCCGGACCTCTTCGCCGGGGTGGTCGGTCAACCCCGGGTCGTCGGCCAGCTGCGGTCGGCCGCCCGCCGGCCGGTCCATGCCTACCTGTTCCACGGCCCTCCCGGCACCGAGAAGCGGCTCGCGGCGCGTGGCTTCGCGGCCGCGCTCCTCTGCCCGAGGGGCGGGTGCGCCGCCTGCAACGACTGCCGGAGGGCGCTCGCCGGCACCCATCCCGACCTGGTCACCGTCGAGCGCACCGGCGCGACCCTCGACGTCGAAGAGGCCCGCCAGATCACCGCGCGGGCCCAGCGACATCCGGTGGAGGCCGAGCGCCAGGTGCTGGTGGTCCACGACGTGCACCTCGCGGGGCGCGCGGTCCCCGCACTGCTGAAGACGGTCGAGGAGCCGCCGGCCTCGACGATCTTCGTCCTCGTCGCGGACGACCTGCCGGTCGACCTCGTGACCGTCGCCAGCCGTTGCGTCCGGATCCGCTTCGACGCGGTGCCGACTGCGGCGATCGCCGAGTGGCTGGAGCGGACCGGGCTCGATCCGACCCTCGCCGAGTCGATCGCCTCGGCCTCGGCCGGGCGGCCAGACCGCGCCAGGCTCCTCGTCGACGACCCGGGATTCCTTGCCCGGCAGGAGCGCTGGCGTTCGGTGCCGGCGCGTCTCGACGGCACCGGCGTGACGGTGGCGGCAATCGCTGTCCGAGCTGTTGTCCGGAGCCGACGACGCGCTCGGCGCCGCTCCGGGCGCGCCACGAGCGGGAGCTGGCCGAGCTCGCGGAGCAGGCCGAGACCGGCGGCGCGCGCGGCGTTCCCGGTCGCCGCGCGCTCGAGGACCGGCACCGCCGCGAGGAGCGGCGCTGGCGGACCGACGACCTGCGGTGCGGGCTCGCCACCCTCTCCGCCGTCGAGCGCGACCGCCTCGTCGCCTTGGCCGGCGACGCGCGCCGCGCTGACACCGGGCGCCGCGGCGGAACGGCGCCGCGCCGCGCGCCGTGTGGACGTGCTCCGCGAGGCTTCCGCCGCGCTCGACCGGAACGTCAACGAGCTCCTGGTGATGGACGCGCTCCTCGTCGAGCTGTCGGGGATGACCGACTGACAGATCCGGCGCGCCCCGCCGGCACCGGCCATTCGGATGGTCCGGCCGGCGAAGGCCCGGTCGTGCCGTCGGATAGCGTGGTGACTCGCGCCTGGGTAGCTCAGTCGGTAGAGCAACGCACTCGTAATGCGTAGGTCAGGAGTTCAAATCTCCTCCCAGGCTCGCGGTGCTCGACAGCCCTGCAAGACGTCGGCGACCGGCGTGCCCCGGGTGCAACCTGTTCCGGTGGCGCGTCATGTGCGTCAGTCGCGCCTCGCCGCGTCGGGCGGGGACGTGGCGGAGGCGTGCGGCAGGTGAGGACGGCCCGGAGGACCGATCGATGACCACATCCGAGCACGAAACCGAGGGCCGTTCGCCGGCTGTGCCCCGCACCCTCATGGACCAGGCACGCACCACGGGCCACGACGTGGCCGCACGCTTCGGACTCGGCGCCCGTGACCATCCGGACACGGGCGCAGGCGCGGGCGCGGTCGGGACCGCGCCCGTGGCGAGGGGGATCGAGGAGCCGCGGGAGATCGCCGAGACGATCGCTCTGGTCGAGCGGGCCTTCGCCTTCGTCGACCTCTGCGGCTTCACCCACTTCATCGCGTCGAAGGGCGAGCACGCCGCGATCGACGCCCTCACCCGGTTCCGGTCGCTGGCGCGGGACATCGCGGTCCGACGCGGCGTCCTCGTGGCCAAGTGGCTCGGGGACGGGGCGATGATCGTCGGCCTCGACGTCGGGCCGACCATGGCCACGGCAGCGGAGCTCATCGGGCGCTACGACGGGTCGACGCTCGCCCTGCGGGGCGGGTTCGCGCACGGCCAGGTCCTCATCATGGACGGTGACGACTACATCGGCCGCCCGACCAACCTCGCCGCGCGCCTCTGCCAGACCGCCCGGCCCGAGGAGCTGCTGGCCGTCGGCTACGACACGTCGATGCTGCCGCCGTGGATCACCGTCCTCGGCGTCCGCGGCGTGACCCTGCCGGGCCTCGGGCGGATCCGCAGGGCTCAGCGGCTCGCGCTCATCCCGGGTCTCGAGCTCCCGGACCTGGCCTCGGGCGCCGAGTCGCCCTGAGCCGCGGCGCGGCGCGTTCGGGTTGGGGCGCCGACCGCCCTTCCTCCGCCCGACCTGCACCCGCGAGCGGGAACCCGTGCAGCACCCGGTAGGAGCCCCGGCTCGTCTCGTACAGGTACAGGCGGTCGGCGAGGAACGCGGCGGCGCCCCACCGGGGGGTCGCCGCGGTGAACCGCCGTGCGGACCGGCCCGGGCGCCTCGACCGAGCGACCGTCACGTGGGGGACGAAGGACTCCGCGCGGTGCTCGTCGACGCCGCCCGCGCCGGTGGAGGCCGTCCCGAACCGGCCCGTCGCCGCGAAGAGATCGCGGCGCAGGTCCGCGAGCCGGGCGATGTCGCCGTCGAGACCGACCCAGAGGACAGTGCCCCGCCCGAATCGACCGGGCGCACCGGGCCGGAGGCGGAGCGGCACCTCGCCGTGGGACCGTGCGGCGATCGCCGACCCGAGCTCGCCGATGGTCTCCTCTGCGACGTCGCCGTAGTAGACGAGCGTGAGGTGGTAGCGGTCGTGCGCCACCGCGCGGACGTCGTCACCGAGCAGCGGGTGCACCGCGCGTGCGATCACCCGGCCGACCTCCGCGGGGACGGCGATGCCGAGGAAGCAGGTACGGGTGACCGCGTCCGCGGTTGCCTGCGGCACGGGTGTTTCGGGCCTCCCTGCCTCGCGCCCGTCGGGCACACCGTCGTCGCGCAACGCCCCATGGTCGCGCACTCGGCCGTGCGGGCGGATGCCCGGTCCCGGTCGGTTGACCGGCGCGCAGCGAAGACCGCGCCGCACCGCGAGCAATCTCGCCGGGCGCCCTGGCCCCTCGCGTCAGGGCGCCGCGGCGAGATCCTCGGAGGGCAGGGCGGTGCGGCCGGGGAGACGACCGGCCGCGGGGTGCGAGGCGGGGTCCATCTCGGGTGCCCCCGCAACCGGGGGGTACGCCGGGGGCACCGGCACGTCCGGGCGGCGCGGCGGAGGGCGCCGTTGCAGTCCGACCTGCTCCCGGAGGGCCGTCGATCCGTCGAGATGGACCCGCATGGAATCCACTCAAGCACGGTGCCCGCGTCTCGACCAGGGCCGAAGGTCCCGAAGCCGTGTGGGGTGACGCCGGGTGTCGACCTGCATGATCCGCCCCGCGTCGGAGCCGTCACCACCGATGTGTAGGGTGCAGCCATGGCCGATCGGGCGGCGTTCTCCGACCTCGCGATGGAGTACATGCCGGCCCTCTACTCGGCCGCGCTGCGGATGACCCGCAACCCGGCCGACGCCGAGGACCTCGTCCAGGAGACGTACCTGAAGGCCTACCGGGCCTTCGCCACCTTCGAGCTCGGGACCAACCTGAAGGCCTGGCTGTACCGCATCCTGACCAACACCTACATCAACAGCTACCGGGCGAAGAAGCGCAGGCCCGAGGTGACCGACGTCGAGGACGTCGACGACCTCTACCTCTACCGGCACCTCGCGTCCGACCGCTCCGCGGGACTCGGCCGGAGCGCCGAAGACGAGGCGCTCGAGCACTTCACCGACACCGACATCAAGGAAGCGATCGAGTCCCTGCCCGACACCTTCCGGATGGCGGTGCTGCTCGCCGACGTCGAAGGTTTCTCGTACAAGGAGATCGCCGACATCACCGACGTGCCCATCGGTACGGTGATGAGCCGGATCCACCGCGGAAGAAAGGCGCTGCAGAAGGCGTTGGTGGATCGGGGGAGGACACGGGGGCTCGTCGGAGCTTCCGACGAGAGCAGGTAGGGAGTTCGAGAGTGGGAGAGCTCGACAAGGACCACTCGCCCCACGGGGCGGCAGCGGCCGGATCCGCCGGCATGCCGAGGTTCGTCGACTGCGACGAGACCATCGAGCGGCTCTACTCCTACCTCGACGGCGAGCTCACCGAGGAGCGGCGGGTGGAGATCCGCCAGCATCTCGACCTGTGCGGGCCCTGCGTGGGCGCCTACGGGTTCGAGGCCGAGCTGCGCAAGGTCATCGCCAACCGGTGCAAGGACCACGTACCCGACTCGCTCATGCAGCGGGTCGCTGACGCTCTCCGCGAGGAGCAGCGCCGGCCGGCCACCTGATCGGCGGGTGCCGATCGGTGCCTGCCGGGGAGCGGACCCGCCGCCCGGGGGTGGCGCGGCCACGGCACAGGCCGTCCGGTCCCTACACTGGTCGCCGTGACCGGACCCGCTGACCCGACGAGGGGCGAGGGAGCGGTGGCATGGGGTACCGCGGAGCGGGTCGCGACCTGGGTCGGGGGGCGCTCGAGGCTCCCCGCGCCCTACCGACCCGACCTCCTCGAAGCCGACTTCGCAGAGCTGACCGCGCAGGCTGAAGAGCTCGTCGCCGAGTCCACCGGTCTGCGCTCGGCCTCCGGGCCGGCCCGTGCGCGCGTGACCGACCGCGCAGGCTGGGTGCAGGCGAACATCGCGAGCTTCCAGCGCCTGCTCGGTCCCCACCTCGAAAAGCTGGATCCCGGACGGCTCGCCGGGTCGAACTCGTTGACCGGACGCCTGGCCGGCCCACTCGCGACCGCAGGGCGCACCGCGACGGGCGCGCAGATGGGTCTTGTGCTCGGCTGGCTCTCCACCCGGGTGCTCGGCCAGTACGACCTCCTCCTCACCGAGGAGGCGGTCGAGGATCAGGACCTCGTCTACTTCGTCGGGCCGAACGTCGTGGCGCTGGAGCAGCTCCACCGTTTCGACCCGCGCGAGTTCCGCCTCTGGCTCGCGCTCCACGAGGTCACCCACCGGTGCCAGTTCACAGCGATCCCCTGGATGCGCGACTACTTCGTCCACCTGGTGGAGGACGGGATCGGCTCGCTCGAGCCGGACCCGTCCCGCCTCGGCGAGGCGATGCGCCGGATGACCGAGGAGATCCTCGCCGGCCGCAACCCCTTGCGCGAGAACGGCGCGCTCGGGCTGGTCGCGACACCCGAGCAGCTGGCGGGACTCCAGAAGATCCAGGCGCTGATGAGCCTGCTCGAGGGACACGGCGACGTCACCATGGACCGCGCGGGGGCCGCGGCCATCCCGAGCGCGGCACGCTTCAGCGAGGTCCTCCGGCGGCGGCGCAAGCAGGCCCGCGGTCCCGCCCGCCTGCTCCAGCAGCTCATCGGGATCGAGGCGAAACTCCGCCAGTACGAGGAGGGCGAGCGCTTCATCGCCGCAGTCGAGGACTCGGGCGGGACCGAGCTGCTCGAACGCGTCTGGCGGGGGCCGGAGTGGCTCCCGTCCCTGGTCGAGATCCGGAACCCCTCGGAGTGGATCTCGCGTGTCGGGGCCACCCCTGCGATCTCCGGCTGAGCTCGGCGCCGATCCGGGGATCGCGCCCCTCCTCGGCCGCTGCACCTTCCCCGAGAAGGGGACCGCCCTCGTCTGCGGCGTCTCGGGAGGTCCTGACTCGCTGGCGCTCCTCGTCCTCGGCGTGGCCGCGGGCTGCGAGGTGACCGCGGTCCACGTCGACCACGGCCTGCGGCCCGGCTCCGCCGACGAGGCGGAGGTGGTCGCGGCGGCCGCGCGGCGTTTCGGGTGCCGCTTCCGCGCCGAGCGCGTCGGGCTCGCAGACGGCCCGAACCTCGAGGCACGGGCACGGGACGCCCGGCTCGCGGTGCTCGGGCCGGGGGCCGCCACCGGTCACACCGCCGACGACCAGGCCGAGACCGTCCTCGCCAACCTCCTGCGAGGTGCAGGGGTCGACGGCCTCGCCGCGATGCGACGCCGGCCCGACCCACCCGCTGCTCGCGCTCCGGCGGCACGAGACCGTCGGGCTGTGCGACCGGTTGGCCCTCGTCCCGGTGCACGATCCGTCGAACGAGGACCCTCGTTTCCTCCGGACCCGGATCCGGTCGGAGCTGGTGCCGCTCTGCTCGGCGATCGCCGGGCGCGACGTCGTGCCGGTGCTGGCCCGCCAGGCCGAGGTGCTCGCCGGGGATGCCGATGTCCTCGGGGCGGTCGCCTCGCTCGTCGGCGCGGACGATCGCAGGGCGCTCGGTGCCGCGCCCGACCCGGTCGCCCGCCGGGCGGTCCGGGCCTGGCTGGCCGGCGACGGCCCGCACCCGCCGCCGCTCGCCGCGGTCGAACGGGTGCTCGCGGTCGCCCGGTGCGCGCAGCGCGCGACCCAGGTGCCCGGGGGGAGGCGGGTCGAGCGCCGCGACGGCCGCCTCCTGCTCGCCGCCGAGGGTACCCCCGGGGTCGACCAGGACGTGGCTCCGGTACCATCGCTGCGTGATCACCAGGGGTGACGAGGTGGTGCGGCGCGCGCCGACGGGCACACCGTGCCCGACGGGATCGGCGAGGTGGTCGTTCCTCGCGACCGGCTCGAAGCCCGAATCGCCGAGCTCGGCCGCGAGATCACTGCCGATTACCGGGGCACCCCGCCACTCCTCGTGGGCGTCCTGAAGGGCGCCTTCATGTTCATGAGCGACCTCTCGCGGGCGATCGAGCTGCCGGTCGAGGTCGACTTCATGGCCATCTCCTCCTACGGCAGCGCCACCCGCACCTCGGGAGTCGTGCGGATCGTGAAGGACCTCGACGCCGACCTCGCCGACCGCCACGTCCTCGTCGTCGAGGACATCGTCGACAGCGGGCTCACCCTCAGCTACCTGCAGCGCTACCTGCTGGCCCGCGGGCCGGCCAGCCTCGAGGTCTGCGCGCTCCTCGTGAAGGAGGGCCAGCAGCGGACCGCCCTCGACCTTCGCTACGTCGGCTTCCAGATCCCGCCGACCTTCGTCGTGGGCTACGGGCTCGACGTCGACGAGCGCCATCGCAACCTCCACGCGATCCACGCCTACACCGGGCCCGGCGTCGTGAGGAGACCCGGGCGATGAGCGTCGACACCGCACGAATCGAGCGCGCCGTCCGCGAGCTGCTCGAGCGCCATCGGCGAAGACCCGGGCCGAGACGGGTTGACGAAGACCCCGGTCCGGGTGGCCCGCATGTACGAGGAGCTCTTCGCCGGCTTCGGGCAGAACCCGGCCGACCACCTCGACGTGACCTTCGCCGCCGAGCACGACGAGATGGTCATGGTGCGCGACATCCCCTTCGCCTCGCTCTGCGAGCACCACCTGGTGCCGTTCATCGGCAAGGCCCACGTCGCCTACATCCCCGGGGACGACGGCAGGATCACCGGACTGTCGAAGCTCGCGCGGCTCGTCGAGGGCTTCGCGCGGCGGCTCCAGGTCCAAGAGCGCATGACCTCGGAGATCGCCGACGCGATCGAGGCCGCCCTCGACCCGACGGGGCGTGCTCGTCGTGATCGACGCCGAGCATCTGTGCATGTCGATGCGCGGGGTGAAGAAGTCGGGCACCTCGACGGTGACCTCGGCGGTCCGGGGCCTGTTCCGCAGCGACCAGGCGACCCGTGCCGAGGCGATGCAGTTCCTCCGCGGCCACTGATCCCCCGCGGCGGGGACGCGGTCGCCGGCGGGTCGCGCGCCGTCGGGCCCGGCGCGGTCCGCGACGGCCTGGTTTACTCTGTGGGCCCATGCCGCACACCCCCGGAGGACGCCCGACCCCTGGTGATGGGGGTCCTCAACGTCACGCCCGACTCCTTCTCCGATGGCGGCGAATGGTACGACACGCAACGGGCGATCACGAGAGGGCACGAGATGATCGCCGAGGGGGCCGACGTCGTCGACGTCGGCGGCGAGTCCACCCGGCCCGGCGCCGCGCCGGTCGGCGTGGAGGAGGAGCTGGCGCGGGTGCTCCCGGTGATCGAGGCGATCGCCGGCCGGGTGCGGGTCTCGGTCGACACCACGAAGGAGGAGGTGGCCGACGCGGCGGTCCGGGCCGGTGCCACGCTCGTCAACGACGTGTCGGCCACTCTCTGGCCGGTCGCCGCGCGGCACGGGGTGGGCTGGGTCGCGATGCACCGGAAGGGAACCCCCCGCACCATGCAGGAGGATCCCCGCTACGACGACGTGGTCGTCGAGGTCGCGGCACTGCTGGCCGACCGGGCGCGGGAGGCCGAGGCAGCGGGTGTCGGCGAGGTGTGGGTCGACCCGGGCATCGGCTTCGGCAAGACCACGGCGCACAACCTCACGCTGCTCGCCTCGCTCGACTCGCTGGTCGGCCTCGGCCACCCGGTCCTCGTCGGCACCAGTCGCAAGAGCTTTCTCGGCGCCCTCGACCGGCGGGCGGACGGCACCCCTGCGCCGGTCGGTGAGCGGCTGCCGGGCTCCCTCGCCACCGCGGTCTGGGCCATGCACCAGGGCGCGGCGATGGTGCGGGTGCACGACGTCGCGCCGACCGTGCAGGCGGCGGCACTGGTCGGCGGCCGGCCGGCGGCGGTGTCGGCGTGAAGGGCAAGTGGGCCGCGGGCATCCCGCCTCGCAACTTCACCTGGGTGATCAAGGACCAGCTCGCGGTCAGCGAGCGGCCGGGTGGGTTCGCGCCAAACCACCGGCGGGTGCGCCGCCAAGAGGAGATCATCTGGCTGCAGGGCCAGGGCTTCACGACGGTCGTCTCGCTGCTGCCCTCCTCGCACAACCTGCAGGCCTACGAGGAGCGGGCGATGCCGAGCGTGCACTTCCCGATCCTGCCCGCGGGCGACGTGCGGGCCCTGCTCGCCGACCTCTACCGCGAGCTGCATGCCCGCCTGGCAGCCGGTGAGCGGATCCTCGTCCATCAAGAGGAGCTCGGCGACCGGGTCGCGGGTGTCGTCGCCGGCTACCTGCTGTGGTCGGGTCGCCTGCCGGGTGGCCCGCAGGCGGTCACGGTGCTCGAGCACCTGACCGGCCATGCGATGGGTCCGAGCGGGCGGGAGCTGGTGTCCTTCGCCGGGGAGCTGGCTCCGGCGACCGCCCGCGCCGACGCCGAGCCGCACCCGCGTCGGTGACGCCCTCGGCACCCCGGCCCGAGCCGGGCGGGGGTGACCGGACCGGACACTCCGGCACCGTCGGCGGCGGCACCGCTCCCACACCGGCCCACGGCGCGATCCACCACGAGGGCGCGATCCACCACGGGGGCGCGATCCACCACGGCGGCGCGATCCAGTTGCGCGGACTTCGCGGCGAGCGGCGTCCACGGGGTGCTGCCGGAGGAGCGCACGCGGGCCTCAGCCCTTCGAGATCGACCTCGACCTCTCGGTCGACCTCGGTCCCGCCGTCGCGAAGCGACCGGCTGGCCGACACCGTCGACTACGGCGCCGTCGCCGAGGCCGCGGTGGCGGTGGTGCGCGGCGCACCCTCCCGCGACCTGCTCGAGGCCCTCGCCGCCGCGGTCGCCGACGCGGTGCTCGGGACCGACGACCGCCTCGAGGCGGTGACGGTGAGCATCCGCAAGCTGCGTCCCCCGCTCGCGGTGGACGTCGCGACGGTCGGGGTCACCCTCACCCGCGGACGGTGACCACTCCCTCGGCTGCGGCGCCGTCGGTCCGTGCCTTCCTCGGCCTCGGCTCCAACCTCGGCGACCGCTGGGCGCACCTGCGCCGCGCGGTCGACCAGCTGCGGGCGGGGAGCCGCTCGCCGGTGACCGCGGTGTCGCACGTCTACGAGACCGAGCCAATCGGCGGGCCGCCCGGGCAGGGCCCCTATCTCAACCTGGTCGTCCAGCTGGCGGTCGCTCCCGACGCCGATCCCTTCCGGCTGCTCGACGAGTGCCACCGGCTCGAGGCTTCCGCCGGCCGGGTCCGCTCGGTCCATTGGGGCCCGCGGAGCCTCGACGCCGACGTGATCTGGGTGGACGGCGTGGTCCTCGAGACGGTCGACCTCACCATCCCCCATCCACGCTGGCGCGAGCGGCGTTTCGTCCTCGCCCCGCTGCACGAGCTGGCCCCCGACCTGGCCGACGATGACGACGTCGCCGCCGCTGGAGGCGAGGTCGTCGCCGTGGGTACACTGTGAGCGCAACCAGGGTTCTCTGACGCGACCGGCACCCACTGGGGCTGGAACGTCGAAAGGGGTCTTGTGACCAGATTCCGTGTGATCGGGCCGGGCCGGGCCGGCCGGTCGTTGGCGGCGGCGCTCGGCGCAACCGGAGGGTACGAGCTGGAGCGGTTTCTCGGGCGCGGCGACCCGACCCGGGACGCCGCCTGCGGTGTCGACCTGCTCGTGATCGCCACCCCGGACGGCACCGTGGCCGAGGTGGCCGCAGCCGTCACGCCGGTGCCGACCACCGTGGTGCTCCACCTCTCGGGCTCCCTCGGGCTCGACGCGCTCGCGCCGCATGCCCGCCGCGCCTCGCTCCACCCGCTGGTGCCCCTGCCGAGCGAAGCCGTCGGCGCGGCGCGGCTCGCCTCGGGGGTGACCTTCGCGGTCGCGGGCGACCCCCTCGCACACACCCTCGTGGCCTCGCTCGGCGGGCGCACGGTCGAGGTCGACGACCGCGCTCGCAGCACGTACCACGCGGCGGCGACCGTGGCCGCCAACCACCTCGTCGCGCTCCTCGGTCAGGTCGAGCGACTGGCGGACGCGGCGAACCTCCCCCTCGACGCCTTCGGCGGACTGCTGCAGGCCGCGCTCGACGACGCGCTCGGTGCTCGGCCCGCAGCGCGCGCTGACCGGGCCCGCGGCGCGCGGCGACTGGGACACGGTCGAGCGCCACCGTACGGTGCTGGCCGGCCTGCCCGGCAGCCGCTCGGAGCTCGCCGCCTACGACGCGATGGTGGCCCTCGCCCGACGGCTCGCACTCGGGGTGCCGGTGCCTTCGAGCCCGCGCCCGCCGGTGACCGCCGTCGCCGACGGGGGCAAGGAGCAGGTCGCGTGAGCACCGTCGTCGAACAGGCACCCACCGGGGTGGTCACCCTACCCGCCGGGGTGGTGACACGGAACGCCCCACCGCAGGTCGCGGTCGTCGACCGGGTGGACGCGTACTGCACGGGTCCTCGACGACGCCCGGGCCGCAGGACGGTCGGTCGGGATCGTGCCGACCATGGGGGCCCTCCACGAAGGGCACCGGACCCTCGTCCGGCGGGCCTCCTCCGAGTGCGACGTCGTGGCCGTCTCGATCTTCGTGAACCCGACGCAGTTCGGGGAGGCGTCCGATCTCCTCGCCTACCCGCGCACCTTCGAGTCGGACGTGGAGGCGATCGCCGCGTCGGGCGGGCACCTGGTGTTCGCACCGAGCGTCGAAGCGATGTACCCGGGCTGGCCCGAACCCGCGGCCACGCGAGTCGCGGTGCCCGAGCTCGCCTCGAAGTGGGAAGGCGCCTCGCGTCCCGGGCACTTCGAGGGGGTGTGCACGGTCGTCGCGAAGCTCCTCGCCATGGCCGGACGGTGCCGTGCGTACTTCGGTGAGAAGGATTTCCAACAGCTCGCGATCGTCCGGCAGCTGGCGCGCGACCTCGCACTGCCCGCCGAGATCGTCGGCTGCGACACGGTCCGGTCTCCCGACGGGCTCGCCCTCTCCAGCCGCAACGAGCGGCTGTCCGCCGACGAGCGGCGGTCGGCGCTCGTGCTCTCGAGGGCCCTCCGGTCCGGCGCGGCAGCGCTGCGTCGCGGCGCCGGCCCCACGGCCGTCGAGGCGACGATGGCCGAGGTGGTGGCGGCCGAACCCGCGGTCGCCCTCGACTACGCGGCACTGGTCGACGCGGCGAGCCTCGAGCGGGTGACGAGCGACCCGGACGACCGGGCACTGCGTCTGCTCGTCGCGGCGCGACGTCGGACGGGTGCGGCTCATCGACAACGTCGACCCTCGCCGCGCCTGAGCATTGACCCCCTCGGAGCGCACGGGCGTGAGGGCGCCGACCGGGCCGGCAGGCGCTCTCCTCGACGTGCTGGTGCTCGGCAGCGGCGTCGCGGGGCTGTCCGCGGCGATGCGCCTCGCCACACCCGACGGGCCGGCCGGTGGCCCGTCCACCGACGGCCTGCGCGTCGGGGTCCTCACCAAGGCCGAGCTCTCCCAGTCGGCCACCCGCTGGGCGCAGGGCGGGGTCGCCGCGGTGCTCGGCGGTGACGAGGACTCGACCGACCTCCACCTCGCCGACACGCTTGCCGCCGGTGCAGGCCTGTGCGACCCCGTGGCCGTGCGGGTGCTGGTCGACGAGGGCCCTGCCCGGGTGCACGAGCTCATCGCGGCCGGCGCGGTCTTCGACCGCCAGCCGGGTGGTGCGCTCGCGCTCGCCCGCGAGGGTGGGCACTCGACCGCCCGCGTCGTCCACGCCGGCGGCGCCGCGACGGGCGCCGAGGTCGAACGCGCGCTCGTCGAAGCCACCCGGTCGAGCGCAGCCGCAGTCCTCGAACAGTGGTTCGCGCTCGACCTGCTGGTCGAGGGTGGCCGCTGCCGCGGGGTGCTCGCGCTCGACGCGAACGGTGCAGTCACCGAGGTGCGGGCGCGCGAGACGGTGCTCGCGACCGGAGGGGCCGGCCAGATCTTCGCGGTGACCACCAACCCCCCCGAGGCGACCGCGGACGGCCTGGCGATGGCGCTCCGCGCCGGGGTGCCGGTTGCCGACGTAGAGTTCATGCAATTCCACCCCACCGCGCTGCACCATCCCGCGATGCCGCGTCCCTTGCTGTCGGAGGCGTTGCGCGGGCACGGCGCGCGCATCCGCGACGCAGCGGGTGAGCGCTTCGTCGACGAGCTCGCTCCGCGCGACGTGGTGAGCCGGGCGATCGCGCAGCGGATGGCCGACCAGGGGGTCGACAGCCTGTGGCTCGACGCGACCGGCCTCACCTCCTTCGGGACCCGCTTTCCGACGATCGCCGCGTCGCTCGCCGCGATCGGTCTCGACCCCGCCCGCGACTGGCTGCCGATCGCGCCGGCCGCCCACTACCTCTCGGGCGGCGTGGTCACCGATCTGTGGGGAGCGACCGCGCTCCCCGGACTGTGGGCGGCGGGCGAGGTCGCGTGCACCGGGGTGCACGGTGCAAACCGGCTGGCCTCCAATTCCCTGCTCGAGGGGATGGTCTTCGGGGCACGACTGGCCGAGCGCATCGCGGCAGGCGCGTCGGGGCCATCGGCGACCGGCGTGCTGCGCGGCCTCCTCGAGGGCCGCGTCGAGCGGGCGCGCGGGGCGGACCACTCGGGCACCGACGCTCCTCCCGAGGGCGGGCCGGCCGCTCACTCGGACGCCGAAAAGGAGCGGGCCGGGCTCCAGCGCGCGATGACCGAGGGCGCCGGCGTGGTGCGGAGCGCGGGCTCGCTCGCCACGGCCCGCGCCACGGTGGACGAGGCGCGGTCCGGCGTCGACGGCGGCACCGTGACCGGCCGCAGCGGCGGCGAGCTGCGCAACCTCGCGACCGCGGCCTCTGCCCTGCTGCGGGCGGCCGCGCTGCGCCGTGAATCGCGGGGCGCGCACCTCCGCAGCGACTATCCGGAGACCTCGGACCGGTGGCGGTGCCGGATCGTCCACGACGCCGAGGGCATCTCGCTGCTCGAGGGTCCCGAGCCCTCTCTCGAAGGGTCGCGGTGAACGGGCCCGCCCACGGGGGCCAGGCGACTGCTCCCGGCCTCGACCCGCCCGGGCCCGCTGTGCGCGACGCGGTCACCCGCGCGCTCGCCGAGGACCTGCTGCCGACCGGCGACCTGACCGCGTCCCTCGTGCCGGCCGACGCGGGCGCGACCGTGGCGATCGTCAGCCGCGCGGAGGGGGTGCTCGCCGGCACGGCCTGCGCGCGCGAGACCTTCCGCCAGGTCGACCCCGACCTCGTGGCCTGCTGGCACCTCGCCGACGGGAGCCCCCTCGCACCCGGCGAGGTGGTGGCCACCGTGTCGGGCCCGCTCCGCTCGCTGCTCACCGCCGAGCGGACCGCGCTCAACTTCCTCTGCCACCTCTCGGGCGTGGCCTCCTTCACCCGACGCGTCGTCGACGCGGTCGCGGCCGCGAATCCGACGACGCGCGTCCTCGACACCCGCAAGACGACCCCGGGCCTGCGCGCGCTGGAGAAGGCGGCGGTACGCGCCGGCGGGGGGCACAACCACCGCGGCAGCCTGTCGGAAGCCGTGCTGGTGAAGGACAACCATCTCGGCGTGCTCGGCGTCCGCGACGCGGTCCTCCGGGCACGCCACGACTGGCCGGGCCGGATGGTGGAGGTCGAGTGCGACCGGGCCGACCAGGTCGACCAGGCGGTCGACGCGGGCGCGACCGTCGTCATGCTCGACAACATGGACGTCGACCAGGTGGCTGCGTGCGTGACGCGGATCCGCATCGCGGGCGGCTCGGCGCTCGTCGAGGTCTCCGGCGGGATGGACCTCGAGACGGCCCCGGCCATGGCCGCCGCCGGCGCCGACCTGGTGTCGGTCGGGGCGCTCACCCACTCGGCGCCTGCCCTCGACCTCGCGTTCGACCTGGTCCCGGACAGGACCGCGCCACCGTCTCCCGAGGGGAAGGGCTGACCATGCTGCTCGCCATCGACGTCGGCAACACCGAGACGGTCGTCGGGCTGTTCGCCGACGACCTCACCGCCCTGCCCGAGAGCACCGGCCCACGGGACGGGAGCGAGCCGACCGGCCTGGCCCACCACTGGCGGCTCTCGACGGTCGCCGAGCGCACGGCCGACGAGCACGCCCTGCTGCTCACCCAGCTGCTCGACCTCGACGGCCTGGACATCGCCGATGCGGTGTCGGGGATCGCGGTCACCTCGTCGGTGCCCCTCGTGACCTCCAACCTGCGTCTGATGGTCTCCCGCTGGTTCGACGTGCCCTCCGTGGTCCTCGAGCCCGGGGTGAAGAGCGGGATGCCGATCCTCTACGACAACCCGAAGGAGGTCGGCGCCGACCGTATCGCCAATGCGGTCGGGGCCTACGACCTCTTCGGCGGACCCTGCGTCGTCGTCGACCTCGGCACTGCGACCACTTTCGACGCCATCTCGGGGGCCGGCGAGTACCTCGGAGGCGCGATCACGCCCGGTGTCGCGGTCAGCCTCGACGGGCTGTTCGCGCACGCAGCTGCGCTCCGGCGGGTGGAGCTGGTCGAACCGCGCAGCGTGATCGGCAAGTCGACCGTCGAGTCGATCCAGTCCGGTGCGCTCTACGGCTTCGCAGCCCAGGTGGACGGGCTCTGCCGCCGGTTCGCCGCGGTCCTCGGTGAGTGCACGGTGGTCGCGACCGGCGGACTCTCGGAGCTGATCTCTCCGCATTCCGAGGAGATCGAGTACGTCGAGCCGTGGCTCACCCTGCACGGGTTGCGAATCATCTTCGAGCGCAACGCGGCGAGCATCGGGGCGACGCGCGACGGTTGAGCCGTATGCCCGGGCGCCGCTCAGCGCCCGACCGGCGCCACCCGCGAGAGCGTCGTGAACGAGCAGAGGTAGACGTCGCCGTCGAAGCCGGCCGCCGGGAAGAGCACCGACTGCACGGGGCTCCCGCTGTCCGCCCGGGCGAGCTCCTCGCCGGATGCGACGTCGAGCACGACCACCTGCTCGGCGCCGCGGTCGCGGTCGTGGTCGCCGGTGACGAGCTCGCCGGTCGCGGGGAGCAGGAGGAGGTGCGACCCGTGGTCCTGACGGCGCTCCCACCGACGGTGCAGGCGACCACCCTCGGCGACGTCGAAGGCAGCGAGGATGCCGTTGCCGCTGTCGTAGGCGACCGTGAGCGAGCGCGTCGGGTCGACGAGCGGCGGATTGGCGACGAGACCGCCGGGCCCGCCGCACACCTCGGCAGCCGTCACCGCAGCGGTCGCCAGGTCGACCCGGACCAACTGGAGCGGCGAGGTGGACAGGCCGTGGCCGCGGAGGCTCCCGTCGTAGCGGTCGCTGCCCTCGCCGTCGTCGAGGAACCAGGCGGCGCCGAGCGAGAGCACGCAGTCCCACCCGTAGGTCTGACCCGGGCGGGTGCGGTAGGCGGGCCGCCATCCGCGGTCGACGTCGAGACGGCGGCCGTCCCAGCCGACCCGGAGGAGCCCGGTGTCCCCGACCACGTAGACGTGGTCGGCCAGTGCCGAGAGGCGCGCGATCGAGGGCTCCTCCAGAGTGCAGCGCGCCACGGTGTCGAGCCCGTCGGGCTCGAGCACCACCAGCTCGCAGGGCTCGCGCGCCGTGGCCGGCACCGGGTGGCCGGGCCGGGCGCCCGCGAAGTCCTTCGTCACCAGGCAGCCGTCGGGCAGGAGGACGAAGCCGTTGTAGGGGCGCGACCGCGGGAGGGTGGCCGACGCCACGACCGCGAGGTCCGCGTCGAGCCGGTGGGCGTGGTTCCCGAAGACCACGTAGAGCGAGCCGTTGGCGTGGGCGGCCAGGCTCCCCGGCCAGGCCGGGCCGCCCGCCAGATCGACCGAGCGCCCGAGCGGCTCGAGGGTCACCGGGTCGACGCGTTCGACGAAGGAGACCGCGTCGTCGCCCGCAGTGTGGCGCAGCAGGAAGACCTCACCGGGGTCGCGGGTGACCACCATGGTGGCCGCGAGCGCATCCCTCGAGGTGACCACGAGGCCCGCGCCACGGCCGAGGCCGGACGGGGCGGGGGCGCGCCCTTCCGCGGCCGCGGGGACCTGCGGGCGGGCGGGCCCGCCGTCCTCGCAGGGCCAGGGTCCGGGCCGGTAGGGGTCAGGTCCCTCCGACGAGGCGGTGCTCAGACCGGTGCCTCGAGCGCGAGCCGCTCGGCGCGTGGCGCGGGCTGCGCGTCCCACAGGTCGGCAAGGAGCTCGGCGCGGGTCGCGGCCATCGCGCGGTCGTCCCAGCGGTTGGCCCGCTGGAGCGGGTCCTCTGCGAGGTCGTAGAGCTCCCCCTCGGTGCCCTCGTGGCAGGTGCCCGGCAGACATGCGGTCAGCACCCAATGGTCCCGCGTGATCGTCCGGAGGTGGACGTCCACGCCGAAGAGGTCGCTGTCCCACTCGGTGAGCACCCGCTCGAAGCCCCGTGTCTCCGCGTCGGCGTCGGAGGCCGGCAGCGCGTGTCCCTCGAGCCACGCCGGCGGCGCGACCCCGGCGATCGAACAGAAGGTCGGGGCGAGGTCGACGAGGCCGACCGGCCGGGCGACCACGGCCGGGGGGACCGCCGCCGAGGGGGCCGGCCGCCACACGAGCGGCAGCCGCATGAGCGCGTCCACGTGGTAGGGACCCTTGAACAGGAACCCGAAGTCCCCCTGGAGCTCGCCGTGGTCGGTGGTGAACACCACGTCGAGGTCGTCGGCCCATCCGCGCTCGCCGATGCGGGCGAGCACCCGCCCGAGTGCTTCGTCGACGAGCTCGCACTCCACCGCGTTGCGCGCGTTCACCTCGCGGACCTGGTCGTCGGTGAGCGTCGCCGGCACCCACGAGGCGGGGGCCTCGTAGTTCGAGACGAGCGACCCCTCGTACCACCGCTGCCACTGGCGCGGCTTCGCCGCGATGATCCGCTCGCGCTCGTCCCGGTCGACCGGGTAACCGGGCGGCAGCGGGACCTCGCGCCAGTCGACCCGGTGCATCTCCGACTGGGGCGGGTCCCACGGGTGGTGGGGATCGGGGAAGCTCATCCAGCAGAACCAGTCGTCCTCGGCCCCGAGCGAGTCGAGCCAGGCGATGGTGCGGTCGGCGACCCAGTCGGTGTGGTACAGACCGCGCTCGATGGGGTTGACCGCGACCTGTGGCGCTCCCGTCTCGCCGCCGCCCTCGGCGTTCACCTGGAAGGCGCCGTCGAGCACGGGGTAGAAGCCGCCCAGCGCCTCGGGATGCTCGGCGCCGAGCCACCGGCTGTAGTGGAGGGGACCGACCGGACTGTGGGTCGCGAGCTCGAGGTGCTCGAACCCGCGGTGGAGACCGCCCGGCGGGGTGGTCCCGGTGCGGCCGAGCGCGTTCTCCTCGAAGCGCAGGAACGGGTCGAGGAAGGGCTCGAAGTGCGCCTTGCCCACGAGCGCGGTGCGGTAGCCGGCCCCGTGAAGGACCGAGGCGACCGACGGGGCGTCGATCGGCAGGGGCACGCCGTTCATCCACACGCCGTGGGTCGAGGGGTGCTGGCCGGTCAGGATGGTCGAGCGCGACGGCATGCAGACCACCGACTGGGGATGAGCCCGCTCGAAGCGGATCCCCGAGGCGGCCAGCCGGTCGACGACCGGGGTGCGTCCCACGGTGCCCCCGTTGCAGCCGAGGGTGTCGTAGCGCTGCTGGTCGGTCGTGACGAAGAGGATGCGGCGGCCCACGTCGGCGGTCCTCGGGCTCAGGCCGCCGGGCTCGCCTGGGCGTCGCCGCGGGGCGTACCGGCGAGGAGCGTCGGGAGGCCGGCGAGGGCGGCGCGGGCCGCGCCGCCGATCACCAGCGCGAGAGGTGCCGGGTCGGCATCGGTCGCGTAGACGACGAGGCTCGTGCCGTCCCCGAGGTCGTGCACGTCGATGGTCCCGAGGTGTTCGCGGAACAGCGGGGCGGTGATCCGGTACTGGAAGCGCCGCTGGGTGCCGTCGACCGTGAGCAGCTGCTCGGGCATCGGGAGGCCGGCGCGGGTGGTCACCAGCCGCTGGTCGCCGTCGACGGTGCAGGACTCGATCCCGGGGAACCACTCGGCGAGGCGGGCCGGGTCGCCGACCAGCTCCCACACCGCTCCGGGTGCGGTCGCCACCCGCACCTCGTGACGGACGCTCCCCCGGGCGGCTGTCATCGCGCGGCGTGTCCGCCGGGGTCGAGCACGGCGAGGAGCGCGTCGGCCATCGCCTCCTTGGCGTCGCCGACCGCCAACCCCTGGTCGTCGCGCAGCAAGTGGTAGGACTCGAACGAGCTGAGGACGTCGGCCGCCGCGACCACCGACGACGCCGCGGCCGGCTCGATGGCCGCGAGCTCGGGCGCGAACAGCTCGAGCAGCTGCCCGCGCAGGAACGCGCGCGTCTGGGTGAGCTCGCGGGCGAGCACCGGCTGGAAGGGCGAGCGGATCCGCGACACCGTGGCCGCCTGGCCCACCGCTTCGAAGAGGCGGAAGCGCTGCTCGACGAGCGCCGCCGCCTTCTCGCGCAGCGGAGCCTTGGCGGGGGTGTCGATCGGGACGAGGGGCAGCGCCCGCGCCTGTTGACGCGCGACGGCTGCGCGGGCCAGGTCGTCGACGTCGTCGAAGTAGCGGAACAGCGAGCGCGGGGAGAGACCGGCGCGCTCGGCGATCTCGTCGGTCCCGGGGCGGAGGTTCCCGTCCCGGTAGAGGTCGAGCAGCGCGTCGACGACCGCCTCGCGGTTCTGGATACGCCGGCGACGCCGACCGTCGGGCACGATCCGCTCGAGATCGTCGGCGTCCCCGGCAGCGTCGGCGAATTCCCCGGCTCCCGGCTCGGTGCCGGCGATCTCCACCATCGCCGACGACGCTACCGCCTCGGGTGCGCCGGTCACCCGGTGGCCGGGTGGCCGAGCGTGCACACGTACCCGACCCGGGGATCGAGCCGCCCGTCGACGAGATCGTCGAAGACGGACTCGACCGCCGCGGGGCCCGTCGAGCTCCGCAGCTCGAGCCATCGGTCGGTCCAGGGAACGAACTGCTCCCAGGTGGACGCCACGGCCTTCTCGAAGCCGTCCCGTCCCCAGTCGCGCCGCCGTTTCGCGATCTGGTCGGGTGCGAAGAGGAAGACGGGCTTCGGTCCGACCGGTGGGCCGGTCACCTCGGGCCGGTGGTCCCAGTGGGTATCGCCGACGACCATCGAGTAGCGGAGATGGTCCCCGAGCCGCTCGTGCACCGATCGCGTCAGGTCCGCGCGTCCGGCCACGTCGACGTAGCAGGCCGGTGCGAGCGGGAGCGACGACACCTCTTCGTAGGCGCACGCCTCGGAGTAGCAGCCGACGTCCCGCACGAACTCGCGGTTGGCCGCTGAGGTGAGCCCGATGACCTCGACGTCGCCCCGCGCCGCGAGACAGAACGCCGCGCCGAGCGCGGTCTTCGACGACGCGCTGGAGACGACGACGGTCCGGGCGCCGAAGAGGTCGTGGTCGCCGAGGAAGTCGTCGACGACGAAGGAGGTCACCATGAGCGGCCACAGCAGCAGGTGCTGTCCCTCGCGCTCGGGTCGGTAGACGGGATCGGTCTCGACGAAGGAGTAACGGCTGTAGACGTCGGGGATCGCCCGGCGGTGCTCGGCCATGTCGCTGAAGCCGCGGTCGTCGATCCGTCCGGGTTCGACGACCAGCCGGTCGCCCATCGGGAGGAAGCCGTAGACGCGCCGCCCCTCCGGCAACCCCGGCGTCCTCGACTCCGCGACCTGGGCGAAGCCCCAGACCGGCACCACTCCCCAGAGCACCCCCGCGTCGGCGCTCGCGGGAAAGCACTCCCAGTAGCGCATGGAGCGGCCGTAGGCGGCATAGGTCACGTTGTTCGCGCTGAGGCCGAACCGGTCGACCCGCAGCCGGGCCTGACCGTCCGCGAGAGGCACGGCCGGGCGCTCGACCCGTCGGAGGTTCCGGAGATCCTGCTGGTCGACCTCGATCTGCATCCTGTCTCCGTGGTCGTCGCCGGAGGCGGCTCGCGGCGCCGTCTCGGTCCGGCGCGAGGCCGGCCCGGTGGCCTCCGGGCGGCACCGGGCACCGCCGGAAGGGACCATTCGAGGGTAACAGTTGACAGCTAGACTGACAACTGGTTTCTGGTGCCCCTCGGGGCGACGCCGGAGCGACCGATCGGGCCCGGTGCGGCCCGGGACGTCGGAAGCGTCGCCGCGTGGAACAGTGGGACCCGGCGGGAACGCCGCCCGAGAGGAGGATCCGTGACCGACGCTGTCGTCCTCGACTCGTTGCAGCGCAGGATGCGCGCCCTCCACTCGCTCTACGAGGACGCGGTCGCGACGATGGACCTCGAGCAGGTGAACCACTTCGAGCGCGAGGGTGTCCTGCCGATCGCCTTCAGCCTCTTCCACATCGTCAACATGATGGACGCCTCCTTCCTGCTCATGACAGGGACCCCGCCGATCTGGGACGCCGACTGGGAGGCCAGGGTCCGCCCCGCCATCCCCGACCACGGCAAGCACCGGACCGTCGCCGAGATGGTCGACCAGCGGATCGGCGACTACGACGAGTTCAGGGCCTACATGCGAGCGGTCTTCGCCCGGACCGAGGAGTGGCTCGACCGGCTCGATCCCGAGGAGCTCGGCCGCGTGGTGATCCCGCGCCCGTTGCCGCCCCAGGTGGCGAGCACCTACAGCGCACGGGTCGCCGGGCCCGAGGGGGTGACCCTGCTCGACGCCGCGGAGTGCTGGATCTACCAGCATGGCCTCCGTCACATGGGCGAGATCGAGCTGGCGCGGGGCCTGGTCGGACTGGGCGGGATGACCTCTTGACCTGCGGGGTCCGGCCGGTTGACCTGCGGGGTCCGGCCGGTTGACCTGCGGGGGTCCGGCCGGTTGACCTGCGGGGGTCCGGCCGGTTGACCTGCGGGCGTGGGGCCGGCCGGCCGACCCGGTGGATGCCCCCGGTGGATGGGTTCGCGGCCGCCCCGGCCGCGGTGGGACAGCCCTCATCGTCTCCTAACATGGGGCTCACGCAACGCGCATCTCGGCCGGAGAGAACTGGTGCAACGCCGGATCGGCCGGCGCCAACCAGGAGGAAGCGATACCCATGAGCAAGCTCGTCCCGGCAGCGAAGAAGTTGGCGGTCGGTGCGGTCGCCGTCGGAGCACTCTCGCTCGGCACGGCGGGCGTGGCGGGCGCCACCGGGGTCCCCTCGGCGCCCAAGGTCGGTGCCCACTTCAAGTGCGCCCGTGCCGGCAAGGTGCTCTCGCGCATCGAGCGCGGTCAGGCCCAGCTCAAGGCCGGTCTCCCGAAGCTGAACGCCGCAGAAACCAAAGCGAAGGCCCGTGGCCGGACGAAGCGCGCCGACCGCCTCGCCAAGGTGATCAAGCGCCTCGAGAGCCCCCAGTTCAGCGCCAAGCTCACCAAGGCGACCCAGCGGATCGAGGCGCAGTGCCATGTGACGGCACCGGCGCCGACCACGACCACGTCGTAGTCCCGGCGGTTCGTCGTCCGGTCGGGCTCGTCCCCGCCGGGAGGTCGCGGTCGGGCCTCGGGGCGGCCCGCCTCACCCGGTCGAGGGGAGCCCGTCGACCAGCGAGTGGGCCAGGGTGGCGAAACCGGTGCCGAGGGGGCTCGGGGAGACCGCCACGGCCGCCTCGGCCGCCAGGTCCGCGTACGCTCGTGCCACGGTGACCGAGGTCTCGATCGCGCCGGACTCGGCGACGATCGAGCGGGCCTTGTCCCGCTCCGGCTGGCCGAGCGGCTGGCCGAGCAGCGGGCTGAGCTCGGGACCCACCACCGGGTCGGAGAGCGCGAGCAGCACCGGGAGGGTGTAGACGCCCTCGGCCAGGTCCTGGCCGGCCTGCTTGCCGAGCTCCGACTCGCTCCCGACCACGTCGAGGATGTCGTCGCGGACCTGGAAGATCATCCCGAAGTACCGGCCGAACGCGGTGAACGCCTCCACCTGGTCGCGGGGCAGGCCCCCGGTCAGCGCGCCGATCCGGCAGGAGCTCGACATGAGCGACGCGGTCTTGCCGGCGATGGCCTCGGTGTAGTCCTCGCGGCTCCGGTTCTTCTGGAACGCCGACCGCACTTCGGCCACCTGGCCCTGGCAGAGCCGGGCGAGGGTGGCCGCGAGGAGGCCCGCGATCTCGGTGCCGAGCCCCGCGGCGATCTCCGCGGAGCGGGCCAGCAGGAAGTCGCCGGCCACGATCGCGACCAGGTTGCCGAAGCGGGCGTTGACGCTCTCCACGTTCCGCCGCATCGTGGCCTCGTCCATCACGTCGTCGTGGTAGAGGGAGGCGAGGTGGACCAGCTCGACGGCGACCCCCCCGAGCAGCTCCTCACGCGTGGCGGGCCTCGCGCCGCCCGTGGCGGTCGCGAGACTGAGGAGCGGCCGGAGCCGCTTCCCACCGGCCGCGAGCAGGTGCGTCGTGACCTCGTCGAGGAAGGTGTCGCCGGTCACGACCGACTCGACGAGCAGGGGCTCGAGCACCTGCAGCTGATCTTCGAGTGCGGGAAGCCCGAGGAGCTCGACGACGTTCACTTCCTACAGACGATAGGCGAGGATGCCGATGAGCGAGAACAGCGCCTCGGGGCGGTCCGGGAGGGTCGCAGGCGCTGCGTGTGGAGAGCCGGCCGGCTGGACCGGATCGACGCCCGAGAAGGGGACACGGAGAAGGGGACATCGGAAGGTGGGAGCCGCAGGGGTGTGCGGGTGCGCGTGACACGGGCGCCTGTAGACTTTCGGTTCAGTGGCCGACCGCGGATGGAGGCGGTGAAGTGTTCGAACGGTTTACAGATCGAGCTCGTCGAGTCCTCGTGCTGGCGCAGGAAGAGGCGCGCCTGCTGAACCACAGCTTCATCGGAACCGAGCACATCCTCTTGGGCCTCATCCACGAGGGCGAGGGGGTCGCGGCCAAGGCGCTCGAATCGCTCGGCGTCTCGCTCGAAGCGGTTCGCGAGAAGGTGGAGGAGACGATCGGGCTGGCGGGGACCGCCCCGACCGGCTCGCCGCCCTTCACGCCCCGGGCGAAGAAGGTCCTCGAACTGTCGCTCCGCGAGGCGCTCCAGCTCGGGCACAGCTACATCGGTACCGAGCACATGCTCCTCGGCCTGGTCCGCGAGGGCGAGGGCGTGGCCGCCCAGGTGCTCCAGAGCCTCGGCGCGGACCTGCCGCGCGTGCGCCAACAGGTGATCCAACTGCTGTCGGGCTACCAGGGCAAGGAGTCGGTCGGCGCCGGCGCACCCGGCTCGCAGTCGTCGGACGCACCCACCGGTTCGCCGGTCCTCGACCAATTCGGTCGCAACCTGACCGCGCTCGCCCGCGACCGGAAGCTCGATCCGGTCATCGGCCGCGAGAAGGAGATCGAGCGGGTGATGCAGGTGCTCTCCCGCCGGACGAAGAACAACCCGGTCCTCATCGGCGAACCGGGCGTCGGCAAGACGGCCATCGTCGAGGGCCTCGCGCAGCGCATCGTCGCAGACGACGTTCCCGAGACGCTGACCGGCAAGCAGCTCTACACGCTCGACCTCGGCGCCCTCGTCGCGGGCAGCCGGTACCGGGGCGACTTCGAGGAGCGCCTGAAGAAGGTCCTGAAGGAGATCCGGACCCGCGGGGACATCGTGCTGTTCATCGACGAGCTCCACACCCTCGTCGGGGCCGGCGCGGCCGAGGGTGCGATCGACGCGGCGTCGATCCTGAAGCCGATGCTCGCCCGCGGTGAGCTCCAGACGATCGGCGCGACCACCATCGACGAGTACCGCAAGCACCTCGAGAAGGACGCCGCGCTCGAGCGCCGCTTCCAGCCGATCAAGGTCGAGCAGCCCAACGTGGCGCTCACCATCGAGATCCTGAAAGGGCTCCGCGACCGCTACGAGTCGCACCACGCGGTCACCATCACCGACCAGGCGCTCGTGGCCGCCGCGAACCTGGCCGATCGCTACCTGGCCGACCGTTACCTGCCGGACAAGGCGATCGACCTGATCGACGAGGCGGGCAGCCGGCTGCGCATCCGGCGTATGACGACGCCGCCCGCGTACAAGAAGCTCGAGGAGGAGATCCTCCGCCTGCGCGCGGACAAGGAGTCCGCGATCGAGAAGCAGGCCTTCGACCAGGCGAAGAAGCTCGCCGAACAGGAGAAGGACCGCCTCGACAGCAAGGAGGCGATGGAGGCCGAGTGGCGCGCCGAGGGGGTCGACCTCTTCGACGTCGTCGACGAGGAGGTCATCGCCGAGGTGCTCGCCAACTGGACCGGCATCCCGGTCTACCGGCTCACCGAGGAGGAGACCGCCAAGCTGCTGCGGATGGAGGACGAGCTCCACAAGCGGGTCATCGGGCAGGAGCCGGCCATCGCCGCGCTCGCCCGCTCGATCCGCCGGACCCGTGCCGGCCTGAAGGACCCCAAGCGTCCGAGCGGGTCGTTCATCTTCCTCGGCCCGACAGGCGTCGGGAAGACCGAGCTCGCCAAGACGCTGGCGGAGTTCCTCTTCGACGACGAGGACGCGCTCATCCAGCTCGACATGTCCGAGTACATGGAGAAGCACACCGTGAGCCGGCTGGTCGGCTCGCCTCCGGGCTATGTCGGTTACGAGGAGGGCGGCCAGCTGACCGAGGCCGTCCGCCGCAAGCCCTTCTCGGTGGTCCTCTTCGACGAGGTCGAGAAGGCCCACACCGACGTGTTCAACACGCTCCTCCAGATCCTCGAGGACGGGCGGCTGACCGACGCGCAGGGCCGGTCGGTGGACTTCAAGAACACCGTCTTGATCATGACCTCGAACCTCGGCACGGCCGACCTCCGCAAGTCGTCGGTGGGTTTCGCCAAGTCGTCGGAGGCGATCACCTACGAGCGGATGAAGACGAAGGTCAACGAGGCGCTGAAGGCGCACTTCCGGCCCGAGTTCCTCAACCGGATCGACGAGGTCGTGGTGTTCCACGAGCTCTCGATGTCCGAGGTGGTCGAGATCGTCGACCTCATGGTGCAGCGGGTCTCGACCCAGCTCGAGCTCCAGGGCCTCAGCCTGGTGCTGACCCCCGAGGCGAAGAAGCTGCTCGCGGCCAAGGGCTACGACCCCCAACTCGGGGCGAGGCCCCTCCGCCGGGCCATCCAGCAGCTGGTCGAGGACCCGCTGTCCGAGCGGATCCTCTGGAAGGAGTTCCACGTCGGGGAGACGGTCCTCGTGGACGTCGAGACGATCACGCCCGAGCAGGCCGCCGCCTCGGATGCGAACGGCGCGACGCCGCTCGTCGCCGGCGAGCAGCAATTGACCTTCCGCGCGATCGAAGGGATCGAGCCGCCGACGGCCGAGATGGCCGACGCCTCCGCCGACTGAGCCGCGGGCGGCCCGACCGCCCGAACGACCCTGCCGTCGCCGCCGTGTCGCGTGCGAGCTGTTGCGACCCGGAGTGCACCCGCGGGCAGCCTTCGTGAGATGACCGTCCGGCATCTCGTCTGATCCCCGTCACGTGGGATTGTCCATTGGTCCGTCGCGCGCTATAACCAGGGTGCTGTCAACACCTGTGACACGGCACCTGACAGCGGATGACCAACGGCGCGGACGCCGGGCGATGCCCGGCGATTGGGGCGGATGACGCGGGGCACGCGCACAGAGCGGAGCGGAGGCCCCATGAACCCATCGTCCCGGACACGACCGGCGAACACCGTCGCGCGCGTCGTCCTCGCAGCAGTGATCGGGGCCGGCGTGCTCCTCTCGGTGGCCCTGACGGCCGCATCCCAGCCGGCGGGCGCCGCGCCCGCCACGGGTTCGACCGTCACCTACTCGGCGACCGAGACGATTCCCGCGCCCCCGCCCTCGAACTTCGCGGGCTCGGCGGGCGGCGACGGCTGGGGCCTCGCGATGAGCCCGACGGCCGTCTACAACGTCTTCCACCACCAGCCGACCCTGCAGGTCGCGTGCCACCTCCAGTCCAACGCCTCGGCGTGCTGGTCGCCGAAGACCATCACCGACGGGAGCGGCCACAACTTCGCCGAGTCGGGACAGCCCGGACTCTGGCTCAACGCCGCGACCGGCAAGCTCTACGTCTTCGGCAACCGGACCTCGGACTCGACGGCCGGGGTCGTCTGCATCGACACCACCAAGCCCGCCGGCGACGCCGACCCCTTCTGCGGGTTCACCCCGCTGTCCGCGGTCGGTGACGCTCCGCTCAACCCGGACGGGACGAGCGGTATCAGCGACCCGGTGATCGTCGGCACCAGCTGGTACGCGTTCAACGCGGTGGCCGGCACGCCGAGCGGGACCGAGGACAAGCTGATGTGCTTCAGCCTGACCTCGCTCTCGGCCTGCGGTGGCCAGCCGTACGCGGTGAACATCGGTGCGGGCACCGTGACCAACATCGCCTTCCCGAGCCCCTCGATCGCGGCGATCAACGGGCAGATCGTGATCCCGATCAACATGAGCACGGGGGACCGTCTGGCTTGCGTGAACGCCGCCACCGTGGGCGCGTGCGCCGGCAGCTGGCCGGTCGACACCACCTCGCTCAACTACCCGCTCGCGTCCAATGTCTCGACCGGCGGTGGTGCGCCATTCCCGCTGCTCAACACCAGCGGAGCGACCACCGGCTTCTGCATCCCGATCGTCAACGATCCCTGCTTCTCGCTCACCGGTTCCTCGGTGTCGACGCCGGCGGGGATGGCGACCGCGGTCGGCGCGACCTACGGCTGGAATGGGCCCTCCCTCGTCCTCGGAGCCCGGATCTACGTCCCCAACGGGAGCACCGGAGGGAACCTCGAGGCGGTGGACTGCTACGACTACTCGAAGGGCGCCGGGTGCGCGAACTTCCCGAAGAGCTTCAACAACCTGTCGCTGCTCTACACGGTCAACGCAGACCCGCAGCGTCCGACCTGCATCTGGGTCAACTCCGACGGCGGGGCGGACCAGATCCAGAACTTCGACGCCTACACGGGCGGTGCCTGCGGACAGGGTGCCATCCGGGTGCTGGCCTCGAGCATCGTGGCACCGAACAACATCTGCATCCCGAGCAACTACACCTCGCTGCAGGTCCTGACACCGCCGCGCAACGGCTATTCGTCGGGGTCGGTGCAGTTCGAGGACTTCGACGGGAACCCGATCGCAGGGATCCCGCCGCAGACCCTCGACGCGTCCGGCTCGGCCAACCTCGCGCCGCTCAACCTGACGACGAAGAGCCCGCTCCCGCAGTTCCTGATCACCCTCAACAACGCGGGCGCTCCGGCCGAGGTCGAGGTGAAGCTCACCTGGACCGGCACCTATTCGCCGTCGTGCACCGAGGGCGGCCAGACCGTCGGGAACGAGGGCTACCGACTCGGCGCCAGTGACGGCGGCGTCTTCGCCTTCGGGCAGGACGCCTTCTACGGGTCGATGGGCGGCCAGCCGCTCAACGGGCCCGAGGTCGGCATCGCCGCGACTCCGGACAACGCGGGCTACTGGCTGGTGGCCTCCGACGGCGGCATCTTCTCCTTCGGCGACGCCGTTTTCTACGGCTCGATGGGCGGCCAGCCGCTCGACAAGCCCATCGTCGGGATGGCATCGACCCCCGACGGCAAGGGCTACTGGCTGGTGGCCTCCGACGGCGGCATCTTCACCTTCGGGGACGCGGCCTTCGAGGGATCCCTCGGCGGCCAGACCATCTCCGCGCCCATCGTCGGGATCGCCCCGACCCCCGACGGCAAGGGCTACTGGCTGGCCGGCGCCGACGGGGCCGTCTACGCCCTCGGTGACGCGTCGTACAAGGGTTCGGAGGCGGGCCAGTTCCTCAACGGACCGATCGTCGGGATCGCGGCCCACGGGTCCGGCGGTTACTGGCTGGTGGCCTCCGACGGCGGTGTCTTCGCCTTCGGCGACGCGCCCTTCTTCGGGTCGATGTACGGCAAGCACCTGAACGGGCCGGAGATCGGGATGGTCCCGACCTCGGACGGCAACGGCTACTGGCTCGCGGCCGCCGACGGCGGCGTGTTCGCCTTCGGCGACGCCGAGTTCTTCGGGTCGATGGCGCTCACCCCGCTCAATGCACCGATCGTCTCGCTGACCTCCTGAGACGATCCTGAGGCGATCGGGCCCGACGCGGGTCCTTTCGTGAGAAGCGAAACCGCCCCGCCGGATTCCGGCGGGGCGGTGCGCGTCCGGGCGCCGCGCCCGGTCACCCTCCGTGCCCGGTCACCCTCCGTGCGACACCCGGTCCCTACCATGCGGGTCATGGCGAGGACGGCCAAGCGGCACCGTTGCATCGACTGCGGGTCGACGACCGCCCGGTGGGCCGGCCGGTGCCCCGGCTGCGGGGAGTGGAACACCCTGGTCGAGGAGGCCCGCCTCGAGCCACTGGTGAGCGCGGTCGACGCGCTCGGCCTCGAGGCCATGCCGGTCCCGCTCGCCGCGGTCGACGTGGACGAGGCCGCCGCCGTGCCGACCGGGGTCGCGGAGCTCGACCGAGTGCTCGGCGGCGGTCTGGTGCCCGGCTCGGTGACCCTGCTCGGCGGTGAGCCGGGCATCGGCAAGTCGACCCTGGTGCTCCAGCTGCTCGCGTCCGAGGCCGCCGCCGGCCGGCGGGTGCTGCTCGTCTCGGCCGAGGAGTCGGCCCACCAGGTGCGCCTCCGTGCGGAGCGGCTCGGGGCGGTGCCGCCCGGGCTGCTCATCCTGGCGACGACCGACCTCGGGACCGCGCTGCGGGCGGCCGAAGAGGCCGAGCCAGAGCTCGTGGCCGTCGACTCGATCCAGGCGCTCGCCATCGGCCCGGCGACGCCGGGCGAGCGGCGTGCGAACGGCGCCCCGGGGAGCGTCACCCAGGTCCGCGAGTGTGCGGACCAGCTGGTGGCCGCCGCCAAGGCCCGCCGGATGGCGACCGTGCTGGTCGGCCACGTGACGAAGGACGGATCCCTCGCAGGCCCGCGCACCCTCGAGCACATGGTCGACACGGTCCTCGCCTTCGAGGGCGACCGGCACCACGCACTGCGACTGCTCGTCGCGGTCAAGCACCGCTTCGGTCCGACCGGCGAGCTCGGCCTCTTCGAGATGGGCGAGCACGGCCTCGACCGGGTCGAGGACCCCGCCCGCCTCCTGCTCGGCGACCGCCAGGCCGGCGCCACCGGTGCGGTCGTGCTCCCGACGGCGCAGGGTCGGCGCACCCTCGCCGTCGAGATCCAGGCGCTCGTGACCACCGGGGGGAAGGCGGCGCGCCCGACCCGTTCGGTGGTCGGCCTCGGACCCGGGCGGCTGCTCATGGTCCTCGCGGTGCTGGAACGGCACGCCGGTCTCGAGCTCGGCGACGCCGACGTGTTCGTGTCGGTGGCAGGGGGTATCCGTGTCCCGGAGCCCGCGGCGGACCTCGCGCTCGCGCTGGCGGTCGCCTCCGCGGCCACCGGCGCGGCCCTCCCGACCGATCTGGCCGCGGTCGGCGAGGTCGGTCTCGCCGGCGAGGTCCGCCAGGTCGCCGGGCTCCCCCGCCGTCTCGAGGAGCTCGCCCGCCTCGGCTTCCGGCAGGCGGTGGTGCCGTCTTCTGCGCCCGAGGGGCCTGCCGGGGTCGAGCTCGTCCGCGTCGACCGCGTCGCCGAGGCCATCGTCCGCTCCGGGTGCGTCATCCCCGCCCGCGGCCGGCGCGACGCCACGCCCGCTCCCGGTCGCTGACGGCCCGGGCGCGCGCGTCGAGCGCCGGTGACCTGGGGGTCCGCCGACACAGCGGCAGGTACCATTCGTCCGTGAACACCCGTCAGAGCCCGGCGCTCAGCGATGCGCTCGCGATGGTGGCCCCGGGACGCCCCCTGCGGGACGGACTGGACCGGATCCTCCGCGCCAAGCGGGGCGCCCTGGTCGTGCTCGGAGACGATCCGCGTGTGCTGTCCATCTGCTCGGGCGGGTTCCTCCTCGACTCGGAGTTCAGCCCCCAGCGGCTCTCCGAGCTGGCCAAGATGGACGGCGCGATCATCATGGCCGCCGACGCGTCGCGCATCGCGCGGGCGAACGTCCACCTCATGCCCGACGCGTCGATCCCGACCACCGAGACGGGCACCCGCCACCGCACCGCGGAGCGGGTCGCCCGATCGATCGACGTCCCCGTCCTCTCGGTGTCCGCGGCGATGTCGGTCATCACCGTCTACCGCAAGGACCTGAAGCACCTCATCCAGCCGACCGGGTGGCTCCACGACCGCACCGACCAGGCCCTCGCCACCATGCAGCGGTTCCGCAACCGCTTCGACGTCGCCCTCGACGGCCTCTCGGTGCTCGAGGTCGAGGACACCGTGTCCGCCGGGGACGTGGTGGGCGTCGTGCAGGCGGCCGAGATGGTGCTGCGGATCGCCGAGGAGGTCGACGGCTACCTGGTCGAGCTCGGCGAGGACGGCCGGCTGGTCGGATTGCAGTCCGCCGAGCTGTCCGACGGCGTGTCGCGTGCCCTCCACCTCGTGATCCGCGACTACTGCACCCGTCGGGCGAGGGGTGACGGCAAGCATCGGGTCACGCCCGAGGGGATCGTCGAGCAGCTCGCGCGCCTGCCGTCCGACGAGCTGCGTGATCCGCAGCGGGTCGCCGGCGTCCTGCGGCTGCCGGGCGCGGCACACGAGACCGAGTCGGCCGTCGAGCCGAGGGGCTACCGGCTCCTGTCCCAGCTCCCGCGCTTTTCGGACGCGGTCATCGAGCGGATCGTGGACCGTTTCGCCAACCTCCAGCAGATCATGCGGGCCTCCCTCGGCGAGCTCGAGCAGGTCGAGGGCGTCGGTCAGACGAGGGCGCACGCGGTCAAAAACGGCATGGCCAGGTTGGCCGAGGCGAGCATCTTCGAGCGCTACCAGTAGGGGGCGGAGGGGCGGCCGGGGCCGTCCCCGGGGCATGGGCCGGCGCCCGACCGTGTACCATGGCGTGCTTTCCCCCCGCCGTCCCGGCTGTCCCACGACGCCCGGACGCAGCGCCCGACACCAGGAGGAGCGGTGTTCGACATCGGTGACAAGGTCGTCTACCCGCACCACGGCGCGGCGGTGGTCGAGCGGCGCGAGACGAAAGAGGCGTTCGGCAAGAAGCAGGAGTACCTGGTGCTCCGGCTCGCCTACGGCGACCTCACGCTGATGGTGCCGGCCGACAACACCGACGGGGTGGGCCTCCGCGAAGTGATCAACGACGAGGAGGTCGAGGAGGTGTTCGCGGTGCTCCGGAAGAAGGAGGCCCGGATGCCGACCAACTGGTCGCGGCGGTACAAGAACCATTCCGAGAAGCTCCGGTCGGGCGACATCTACCAGGTCGCAGAGGTGGTCCGGAACCTCTCGATCCGCGACAAGGACAAGGGCCTGTCGGCGGGTGAGAAGCGGATGCTCAGCCGGGCACGGCAGATCCTCGTCTCCGAGCTCACCTTCGCGCTCGGCGTCGACGAGGAGACAGCCGAGGTCCGCCTCGACGAGGCGCTGCCCTGAGCCGAGCGGGAACGCCCGGCCCGGTCTGGGCGATCGTGGTGGCCGCGGGCGCCGGCCACCGGTACGGCGGGCGCAAGCAGTTCGAGGAGCTCGCCGGGCGGCCCGTCGTCGCGTGGTCGCTCGCCGCCGCCCGCAGCGTCGCCGACGGAACCGTGCTCGTCGTGCCGCCCGGAACCGGCGACCACCGGGGCCTCCCGGCCGACGAGGAGGCGGACGTGGTGGTGCCCGGCGGTGCGACGCGCGCCGCCTCGGTCCGCGCCGGCCTCGCCGCGGTGCCCGAGGGCGCGGCGATCGTCGTGGTCCACGACGCGGTGCGACCGTTGGCCCCCCCTTCGCTCTTCGAGGCGGTGGTCGCACCGGTGCGATCGGGAGCCGCCCGGGGGGTGGTGCCGGTCGTGCCGGTCGCCGACACCCTCAAGCGGGTCGAGGAGGGCGTGGTACGTTCGACCGTGGACCGCGAGGGCCTCGTCGCGGTCCAGACCCCGCAGGCGTTCGACGCGGCGACGCTGCGCGCCGCGCACCGCGGCAGGGGGAGAGGCGACCGACGACGCGGCCCTCCTCGAGGGGATCGGAGTCCCCGTCTGCACCGTCACCGGCGACCCGGCCAACCTGAAGGTCACCCGGGCCGGCGACCTCGCGCTGGCGGCGGCCATGCTCGCGAAGGAGGGCCGGTGAGCACGTCCCACGACCTGCGCATCGGCCAGGGCTTCGACGTCCACCGCTTCGCCGACGATCGCGGCCGGCCACTCGTGCTCGGTGGCGTGCCGGTGACCGGCCCGGGAGCGAGAGGTCTCGAGGGGCACAGCGACGCGGACGCGCTCGCCCATGCGCTCTGTGACGCGGTCCTCGGTGCCGCCGGGCTCGGCGATCTCGGACGGCACGCGCCCGACACCGACCCGGCCTGGAAGGACGCCGACAGCCTGCGGCTGCTCGCCCGGATGGTCACCCTCGTCCGCGGCGCCGGCTGGGTGCCGGTCAACGCCGACTGCACGGTGGTCGCCGAGGCACCGCGGCTCGCTCCCTTCACCGACCGGATGGGCGAGCGCCTGGGCGAGGTCCTCGGTGCGCCGGTGCAGGTCAAGGCCACCCGGGCCGAGGGACTCGGCGCCCTCGGACGCGGGGAGGGGATCGCCGCCACCGCGGTGGTGCTCCTCGGCCGGGCCGCGACCGGGGCCGGGGACGAAGGGTGAGCGCCGCGAGGGGCCGGAGCGGCGGCGCCGGCCGCCAGGCCCCGGCCAGGCGTGGCGACGAGCGGCCCCGCCGGCCGGCCGAGCGTGGCCTCGGCGGCGACCAGGTGGAGGGCCGGCAGGCCGTGCGCGAGCTTCTCGCCGCGGGGCGTCGACGGGTCGGCAGCGTCCTCGTGGCCGACGGACAGGACGAGTCCCGGGTCCTCGACGAAATCGAGTCGCTGGCGTCGGCCCGCCGCGTCCGGGTCGAGCACGTGCCGAGACGGCGATTCGACGCGGTCTCCCGCACCGAGTCGGCGCAGGGCGTCGTCGCGCTGGCCCAGCCGGTCGAGCCGGTCCCGCTCGAGTCGCTGGCCGAACCGGTGGGAGGCACCCCGCCCTTCCTTCTCGTGCTCGACGGCGTGACCGATCCCCACAACCTCGGCTCCCTCCTCCGGAGCGCCGAATGCGCCGGGGCGACCGGGGTCGTGCTCCCGAGGCATCGGTCCGCCCACCTCTCTCCCACCGTCACCAAGGTCGCGGCGGGCGCGGTCGAGCACCTGCCGATCGCACTGGTCGCCGGTGTGCCCTCCGCGCTCGAGCGCGCTCGCTGGGCTCGGCGTGTGGACCGTCGGCCTCGGCGCCGACGCCAGCGACTCCCTCTACGCGCTCGATCTCGCCGCCGGCCCGGTCGCGCTCGTGCTGGGCTCGGAGGGAAGCGGCCTCTCGCGGCTGGCGGCACGGCGGTGCGACGTGCTCACGTCGATCCCCCAGCACGGCTCGCTGCCCTCGCTCAACGTGGCGGTGGCCGGTGCGGTCGCCTGCTTCGAGATCGCCCGTCGCCGTCCCGACGACCGGCTCGTGCGGCGGCTCGAGCCGGTCCGGCGCGTCTAGAGAGCGTCGACGGCCACGCCCTTCCAGAAGGCGACGTGCCCGGCGATGTCCGCGGCCGCCTCCTTCGGTGCCGGGTAGAACCAGGCGGCGTCGTCGTTGCGCGCACCGCCGGTTACGACCGAGTAGTAGCTCGCGGTGCCCTTCCATGGGCACACGGTGTGGGTATCGCTCTGCTCGAGGTACTGCTGCTGGACGTCCTCCACGGGGAAGTAGTGATTTCCCTCCACCACCACCGTGCGGTCGCTCTCGGCGAGGATGGTGCCGTTCCAGGTCGCTCGTACGGTCATGGTGGGTCCAACCACGCGGCCGGCCCTGCTGTTCCCCCGGCGGCCGCGCACCCGCCGTCGCCGAGTGGGTAGAACCGGGTCCGGCATCTGCGCTCCGGCCGGTGCCACGGATCCGAGCGGGGAGCGGCGCATGACCGAACAGGCAGAGGTAGTGGTCCTCGGGATGGGACCCGGCGGCGAGGACCTGGCCGGACGGCTGGCCGAAGAGGGCCTCGACGTGGTCGGGGTGGACGCCGAGCTGGTCGGCGGCGAGTGCCCCTACTGGGGGTGCGTGCCCTCGAAGATGATGATCCGGGCCGCCGATCTCCTCGCCGAGGCCCGCCGCGTCCCGGGTATGGCCGGCGCGGCGACGGTGACCGCGGACTGGTCGCCGGTCGCCGCGCGGATCCGTTCGGAGGCGACCGACGACTGGGACGACACCGCAGCGGCCGAGCGCTTCGAGGACAAGGGGGGCCGGCTGGTCCGTGGCTGGGGCCGCCTGGACGGCCCCGGTCGCGTCGCTGTCGGCGACGAGGTCTTCGAGGCGTCGCGGGCGGTCGTCGTGGCCGCGGGGACCCGGGCCTGGGCACCGCCCGTCGAGGGCCTGTCGGCCACCCCCTACTGGACCAACCGCGACGCGATCGAGGCGACCGAGCCTCCTGCCACGCTCGCCGTCCTCGGTGGCGGCGCGATCGGTGTCGAGCTCGCCCAGGTCTTCCGCCGGTTCGGTTCCGAGGTGGCCGTGCTCGAGGCCACCCCGGGCCTCCTTCCCCCCGAGGAGCCCGAGGCGGGCGGTCTGCTCGCCGAGATCTTCACCGACGAGGGGATCGACGTGCGCACCGGGGTGAGCGTCGAATCCGTGCACCACGACCGCGGTCGCTTCAGCGTGGCACTCGCCAGCGGCCCGCCCGTCGTCGCGGAGCGGTTGCTCGTCGCGACCGGCCGGCGACCCGACCTCCGGGGGCTCCACGTGGCCTCGATCGGGGTGGACGAGCAGGGACGCTCCCTCCCGGTCGACGAGCGGATGCGGGTGCCCGGAGTCGAGCGCACCTGGGCGCTCGGCGACGTGACCGGCAAGGGCGCCTTCACCCACGTCTCGATGTACCAGGCCGACATCGTCTTCCACGACATCCTCGGCCGCGACGTGGTCCCGGCCGACTACCGCGCGCTGCCGCGGGTCACCTTCACCGATCCCGAGATCGGCTCGGTCGGGCTCTCGGAGCGTACGGCGAGAGAGGCGGGCATGGCGGTGCGGACGGGGACGACCGAGGTGCCGAGCTCGACGAGGGGTTGGATCCACAAGGCCGGCAACCGGGGATTCGTGAAGCTGGTCGAGGACGCCGAGCGCGGCGTCCTCGTCGGCGCCACCTCGGCGGGGCCGTGGGGGGGCGAGGTGCTCGGCTTCCTCTCCCTCGCCGTCCACGCACGGGTGCCGACCCGCGACCTGCGGCACATGATCTACGCCTACCCGACCTTCCACCGCGCGATCGAGGCGGCAGTCCGCGACCTGCTCGGATCCTGAGGTCGGGGCCGCACCGCCAGGCGCTCGTCGGCGACGACCCCCCGGCTCAGGCGCGGTGCGCGAGGGTCACGAGGAACTCGTCGCCCTCCGACGTCCACATCCCGTCGACGACGAACCCGTCGCGCTCGAGCTCGTCCGCGAGCGTGCGCGGGGCGAACTTCACACTGATCTCGGTGCGCAGGCCCTCGCCCGCGTCGAAGTCGACGACGAGGTCGAGGTCGTCCACCCGTACGCGCTGGTCGGCGGCCGAGCGCAGCCACATCTCGATGCGATGGTCGGCCTCGTTCCACCGCGCCTCGTGGGCGAACGAGTCGGGGTCGAAGTCGGCGTGCAGTTCGCGGTTGAGCACGTGGAGCACATTGCGGTTGAATGCGGCGGTGACGCCGGTCGCATCGTCGTACGCGGCGACCAGCCGGGCTCGGTCCTTGATCAGGTCGGTTCCGAGCAGGAAGCCGTCGTCGTCCTCGAGCAGCCCGGCGATCGTCCCGAGGAAGGCGGAGCGCTCGTCGGTGTCGAGGTTGCCGATCGTGCCGCCGAGGAAGGCGAACAACCGGCGACCACCGCCCGGCAGCAGGTCGAGGTGCCGGTGGAAGTCACCGACGACCGCGGTGACCTCGAGGCCCGGGTACTCGGCGGCGAGGACGGTGGCCGCCTCCCACAGCGTGGTGTCGCTCACGTCCAGCGGGACGAACCGGCGGAGCTGACCGGCCGAGGACATCGCGTCGAGCAGCACGCGGGACTTGTCACAGGTGCCCGCGCCGAGCTCGACGAGCACGTCCGCCTTCGAGCGCGCCACGATCTCCTCCGCACAGGCACCGAGGACCGAGCGCTCGGCCCGTGTCGGGTAGTACTCGGGAAGCCGGGTGATCTCGTCGAAGAGCCGGCTGCCGCGCTCGTCGTAGAAGTAGACGGGTGGGAGCTGCTTTGGATCGGCGGCGAGCCCGGCACGGACGTCGTCTTCGAGCGCCTGGCGAAGATCGCCCGGGGAGAGGTGCACGTCCATGGTGGGCGCGATCACCGCGGCCACGGTCGCCCTCCGTTCGCCGTTGACCCCGGGGGCCCCGCTTCGGTCGACGCGCCGGGCACGCGAGCGGGGCTCACGAGTCCCGGGCCAGCCGCAATCCGCTGAACACCCACCGAGCCGAGGGCGGGAAGAAGTTTCGGTAGGTGGCCCGGACGTGGCCCGGCGGGGTGACACAGCACCCGCCGCGCAACACGTACTGGCTCACCATGAACTTGCCGTTGTACTCGCCGACCGCGCCCGGCGAGACGACGAAGCCGGGGTAGGGGCTGTAGGCCGAGGACGTCCACTGCCAGATATCGCCGAAGGGGCTCGCCTCGTCCCCGTCGGGTCCCGAGGCCGGCCGCGGATGGAGGACCTGCCGGTCGAGGAAGTGGCCGTCCGCTGTGCAGACCGCCGCGGCGACCTCCCATTCGGCTTCGGTCGGCAGCCGGCAGCCCGCCCACCGCGCGTACGCGTCGGCCTCGAAGTAGCTGACGTGGCACACCGGTTGCGCGGGATCGAGCGGGCGCGGGCCGCCGAGGGTGAACTCCTCGAAACCGCTCTCACCGGCCGTCCAGTAGAGCGGGCCCTCCCAGTCCTGCTCCCGCACGGTCGCCCACCCGTCGGAGAGCCAGAGCTCGGGTCGGTGGTACCCGCCGTCCTCGATGAACGCGGACCAGTCGGCGCACGTCACCGGCTGGTCGCAGAGGGCGAAGGGCTCGAGGTGCACCTCGTGGCGCGGGAACTCGTTGTCGAAGCCGAAGGACTGCCCGGCGTGGCCGATCCGGTAGGAGCCGCCGGCGTGCTTGGTCCAGGTGGCACTCCCCGGTCGTGCGGGAGCCGGAGCCGGCAGCTCGTCGTACGCGGGCCGCAGCGGGTTGCACGCGAGGACGTGCTTGATGTCCATGAGCAACAGCTCCTGGTGCTGTTGCTCGTGATGGATGCCGAGCTCGACGAGCGACGAGGTCGGCCCGTCGACCGGCCGGTCGAGCAGTGCGAGCATCGCGGCGTCGACGTGTGCGCGGTAGTGCGCGACGTCCTCGACGCCGGGTCGCGAGACGACGCCACGTTCGGCCCGGGGGAACGGCGCACCGACCGACTGGTAGTAGGAGTTGAACAGCTCGCCGTAGGCGGGGTCGAAGCTGCGGTAGCCCGGGGCGGACGGTTCGAGGAGGAAGGTCTCGAAGAACCACGAGGTGTGGGCCCGGTGCCACTTGGTCGGGCTGACGTCGGGCATCGACTGCACGGTCTGGTCCTCCGGCGAGAGGGGTGAGGCCAGATCCTCGGTGAGCCGGCGGGTCGCGGCGTACCGTTCGGCCAGGCCGGTGCCGTCAGCGCTCGTCGAGTGATCGGCCATGCCCGCTCCTCCCGGTTACGCCAGGGTGTTCGCCACGGCGATCCAGGGCAGGATTCGTCGCCGTCGCAGAACTTACCCGGACCTCGTGGGCCGTCACGCGGGTGCGATGGCCCACGGAGCCGGCGGTGGGAGTCGAACCCACGACCTGACGATTACAAGTCGTCTGCGCTACCAACTGCGCCACACCGGCGAGCCCGAAGGACGGGTCAGGGACGAGTCTACGGCCGCAGGGAGCGGGACCTGTGCTCCGACCAGCGGGAACGGTGGGGAGCCCCGCCAAGGGAGGTTCCGAAACGCTTGCTTCCGCACCCCGCGGTTGGCAGGCTGGCGGCCGGTGGACGAGCCCTCCGAGCCCGACGAGCCGGCGTCGGGCCATACGCGCCGCGCCTCGGCGCCCCTGCTCCGAACCGCCGTCCTCCTCGCCGTCTTCGTGCTGGTGACCTCGGTCGCGCTCGGCAAGCTGCACGGCACGACCGCGGGCTCGGCCGCCGGAACCGTCGCGGCCACGGCGACCTCGACGACCGCACCGCCGCACGCGAGCACGACGACGACCACCACCCGGCCGCCGAGCACGGTGCCCGTCCTCGTCGCCAACGCGACCGGGGTGGGTGGCGCAGCCGGCAACGTCACCAACCAGTTGCAGGCCGCCGGGTGGAGCATGCAGCCGCCGGTCAACGCGTCGGCCCGGGTTCCGTCGTCGCACGTCTACTACGTCGCCGGCCGCCAACAGCAGGCGGACGCCATCGCACTCGCGCTGCACCTCCCGTCCACCGCGGTGGCGGCGTACACGACTGCCGCGCCGATCAGCTCGATCGGCACCGCGGAGGTCGTGGTGGTGGTCGGTCCCGACCTCGCCGGCACGACGACCACCACGACCTAGCGCCGGACGACGCGCCGACCGACCGATGACACCGCCTTCTCCCTCGGTGCGCCGCGTGATCGCCGCGCTGCTCGACGACCCGTCGCGAGCGCGATCGTGACCGACTTCGACGGCACGTTGGCCCCGATCGTCGGCGACCCCGCCACGGCCAGGCCGCTCGCCGGCGCGGCTGCGGTGGTGGCCGACCTCGCCGGGACCTTCGAGGTGGTGGCGGTGGTCTCCGGCCGCCCTGCGTCCTTCCTGGCCGAGCACCTGCGCCTGCCCGGCGCCGCGGTGGGCAGGCGTGCACCGCAGCTCGTCGGGCTCTACGGGCTCGAACGGGTCTCGCCGCACGGCGAGGTGACACTCGATCCCGCCGTCGCGCCCTGGCTGGCACTCCTCGGGGAGGCCACCGAGCGGCTGACGGTCGGGTCGCCCCCCGGTGTCCTCGTCGAGCCGAAGGGCGCCGCGGTCACCGTCCACTGGCGCGGCGCGCCCGACACGGAGCGGTGGGTCCGCCGGGCGACCGCCGCCGAGGCGGCCCGGACCGGCCTGCACACCTTTCCGGGCCGGATGTCCATCGAGCTGCGGCCGCCGCTCGAGGTCGACAAGGGCACGGTGGTGACCGGGCTGGTGTCCGGCTGCGCCGCGGCGTGCTACTTCGGCGACGACCTCGGCGACCTGCCGGCGTTCGACGCGCTGGCCGCGCTGGGTGGGGGCGGGCGGGTGCGCACCGTCTCGGTCGCGGTCGTCGACGACGAGAGCCCGCCGGAGGTGGCCGCTGCGGCGGACCTCTCGGTCCGGGGCCCCGAGGAGGCGCTCGGGCTGCTGCGCTGGCTGGCCGACTCGGCGGCCCGCGGCACCTCCTCGTGATCCGGATGCCCTGCGAGCCCTGACCTGACCCGGCCGGCGGCCCGCGCCGCGGCCACACGCCTCAGCGGGCTGCCGCGAGCTGGTCCTCGAGCCAGGTGGAGGGCCGGCGCGCCCGGATGATCCCGACCAGCCGTTCGGCTGTCGCCGCGCGTTCGGGAGCCTCGAGGTCGAGGGCCCGGCCGAGCACCTCCGCGGTGCCCGAGACGTCGAAGGGGTTGATCCCGAAGGAGGCCGGGCCGAGCTCGTCGAAGGCACCCGCCTCCCTCGAGAGCGCCAGCACGCCGTGGCGGCCGTTGACGAGGGGCCCTTCCTTGGCGACGAGGTTGAGCCCGTCGCGGACCGGGTTGACGAGGAGCACGTCGTAGCGGGAGAGCGCGGCCAGCGACTGCTCGTAGTCGTCCTCGACGCCGAGCACGATGGGGGTCCAGCCGGGCGTCGCCCAGCGCTCGTTGATCCGGTCGACCGTGGACTGGACCTCGTTCTGGTAGGCGAGGTACTCGGGCAGGCCCTGTCGCGTGGGATAGGCGAGCGCGACGAAGACCACTCGCTCACGCCGGTGCGGCTCGCGCTCGAGGAGCTCGTCGTAGGCCCAGAAGCCTCGCAGCAGGTTCTTCGAGAGCTCCATCCGGTCGACCCGGACGATCACCTTGCGGTCGGCCCCTCCGATCCACTCCTCGATGGCGGCCGCGGCCGCGGCGACCCCTGGCCGTGCGACGGCCTCCTCGAGCAGGTCCGGATCGACCGACAGGGGCGAGACGTAGGTCGGACCGGGCAGCGGGGTGCCGGTGGGACCGGGTCCTGCCGGCCCGGGCGCGACGAACGACGCCCGGAAGGCCGCGGCCCAGCGTTCCGAGTGGAAGCCGCAGGCGCCGAAGGCCGCCATGCCCGCCAGCAGCTCGTCGCCGGCCGCGGTCGGGAGCATGCGCAGGACCGAGGGGTCCGCGAACGGCGTGTGGGTGAAGTGCGCGGTGCGGAGGTCCGGCCGGAGACGCGAGAGCTCGGTCGCGACGAGACCGAGGTGGTAGTCCTGGACGAGCACGCGCCCGTCCTCGGGTGCCACCTTGGCCACCCGCCCGGCGAAGAGCTGGTTGAACTCGCGGTAGGCCTCCCAGGCCTCGGCCCAGCGGCGGTCACCGCGGGGCCGGCGGGCCGCGTCGAAGAGATGGTGATGGCAGAACCACAGGGTTCCGTTGGCGATCAGGTTGTACGCCATGGCGAAGAGGTCGGGGTCCGGGTCGACGAGTTCGATCCGCATGCCGTCCTCGCGCATCAGACCGCTCGCCGTCGCAGTACGGTCCGCCTCGCCGAGCGCGGAGGCGACCCAGGTGGCTCCGGTCCCGGCCACGAGCGGTCGGAGCGCCCCGGCGAGCCCGCCGCCCGCGGTGGCCGGGACCGGCTGGCCGCCGACGAGCTTGAAGGCGAGCGGGCCCCGATTCGAGACGAGGACGGTGTCGGCGAGCGAGCCGTCTCCGTCGGACCGTGAGGGGTCGGCGCCGGCCATGGCAGGACGCTACCCGGTGGCCGTCTGCGCCCGGCGGTGCCGAGTCGGTTCGTTACACACTTGACACCTCTTGACAAGTTAGTGAGTGACCAATCACAATGGTCTGGTAATGGTCCCTTCCCGACTGACCGCCGAAGAGCGCCGCACCGAGGTGTTGGCCGCCGCGGTCGCCGAGTTCGCCCGCTCGGGCTACGCGGGGACCTCCACCGAGGCGATCGCCGCGCGTGCGGGGATCTCCCAGCCCTACCTGTTCCGGCTGTTCGGCACGAAGAAGGACCTCTTCCTCGCCACCTACGAGCTGGTGGCCGACCGGATCATCGCCGCGCTGGCGAAGTCGAGCGTCGGTCTCGAGGGCGACCCTGCGATGGACGCGATGGGGCTGGCCTACATCGAGCTCATGCGCGACCCCGACCTGCTCCAGGTCCAGCTCCACGGCTTCGCCGCCGCGGCCTCCGACCCCGACATCGCCCGGGCCTGCCGGCGCACCTTCGAAGTCCTCTGGCACCTCGTCTCGGAGCGGTCGCACCAGACCGACGAGTGCATCCGGGAGTTCTTCGCCATGGGGATGATGATCAACGTGATGTGCGCCATCGACCTGCTGTCGGTGCCCGAACCCTGGGCGCAGAGCTTCATCTCCGAAGAGACCGCGGAGGAGCTCCAGAGCAAGCACGTCCCCCTCGCCGGGCTCGGCTGTCCGGAGCCCGACAAGGCCGGGGCGATCCGCAGCGCCACGGAGGCGGTGTCGGCCCGACGGCGCGTCCGGGCCTCCGAGGACGACCGGGACGCACGTCCCCACGACGACTCGGCCCAGCCCAAGGACGACGCACCCCAGCCCAAGGAGGTATCCGCATGAACCGGCCCCTCGTCCCCCTTTTTTTGCACGGCCAAGCTAGTGATCACTCACAAGTGAACGGCTGGCGAACCGTGCGCCGGCGGAGCCACGGGATCCGCGCCCGCCTGCGCGAGCGGCGTGCGTCGGCGGTCTCGCGGGCGGCCGGCACCCGCCCGAGGTCCGGTGCGGTGTGGGCCGTCGCGATCACCGGCCTGGCGCTGTTCATGGCCTCGCTCGACAACCTGGTCGTCCTGACCGCGCTCCCGGTGATCCGGGTCCGGCTGCACGCGAGCTTCTCGGGGCTCGAGTGGACGGTCAACGCCTACACGCTCACCTTCGCGGTGCTCCTCCTGTCGGCGGCGACCATCGGTGAGCGGTTCGGGCGCCGCCGCGTGTTCGTCGCGGGGATCACCCTCTTCACCGTGTCGTCCGCGCTGGCCGCGCTCGCCCCCTCGATCGGCGTCCTCGTCGCTGCCCGTGCGCTGCAGGGCGCGGGCGGGGCGATGATCATGCCCCTCTCGCTGACGCTGCTCAGCGCGGCGGTCCCCGCCGAGCGGCGCAACGCGGCGCTCGGCATCTGGGGCGCGATCGGCGGCACCGCGGTGGCGGTGGGTCCGCTCATCGGCGGCGCGGTGACCGGTGGGTGGGCCTGGCAGTACATCTTCTGGCTCAACGTGCCGGTGGGCGCGGTCCTCGTGCCTCTGGCCTGGTGGCGGCTGTCGGAGTCGCGGGGCGCGGCCAGCCGGCTCGACGTGCCCGGCGTGGGCCTGGTGAGCGCGGGCCTCTTCGGCGTGGTGCTCGGGCTCGTGCGCGGCAACGCCCAGGGCTGGACGAGCCCCTCGGTGGTGGCGTCCTTCGCCGCCGGGTCGGCGCTGCTCGCCGGCTTCGTCGCTTGGGAGCTCCGGACCGACCACCCGATGCTCGATCTCCGGCTCTTCGCCCGACGCGGCTTCGCCGCGGTCAACGTCACCGCCCTGCTCTTCAGCTTCGGCATGTTCGGATCGATCTTCTTCCTGACCCAGTTCTTCCAGACCGTCCAGGGCTATTCGCCGCTGGCGGCCGGGGTGCGGGTGCTGCCGTGGACCGCGATGGCGATGCTGCTCGCGCCTGCCATCGGCGTGCTCGCCGGGCGATGGGGCGGCAAGCCGCTGGTCGTGGTCGGGCTCACCCTGCAGGCGGCCGGGCTCACCTGGCTGGCGATGCTCACCACGCCGACCACCCCCTACGCCGACCTGGTCGCCCCCTTCGTCGTCTGCGGCGTGGGCATGGCGCTCTTCTTCGTGCCGCTCGCCTCGCTCGTGCTCGGAGTGGTGCCGACCTCGCTCGAAGGGGTGGCCTCGGGCGCCAACAGCGCGTTCCGCGAGCTCGGCGGCGTGCTCGGCGTTGCGGTCCTCGGCGCGGTCTTCAGCGCGAAGGGCGGCTACGCGTCCGGTACGGACTTCGTGCGGGGGCTGACGCCGGCGGTCGAGGTCGGTGCGGCCGTGGTCGCGGTGGGGGTGCTCTGCGCGCTGGTCGTGCCGGGCCGCCGCGCCACCCGTGCCAGCCGCGCCACCGCGACCTCAGCGGGGCCCGTCGAGGGTGCGATCCGTTCCGCCGGATGCGAGCCGGTCCGGGTGCCCGAGCCGGTCCGCGTGCCCGCCTGACGCCGGGGCCGGTGCGGCCTGCCGCGCCGGATCGCGCGCGAGCGCCGCGCGGCAGGATGTCGGTGGCCTGTGGGCGCAGCTCGGCGAGGGGACGGTTGCGGTGCTCGCGGACCCCGAGGTCGACCTGGGCGATCGCCTCGGTCCCGAACCGGGCGGCGACGTCCACCAGCAGGGCGAGCTCGACCGCGTAGCCGTCGGCGAGGTCGCACTTCTCGAGCACCCAGCGCGGGCGCGGCGGTCTCGCCGGCCAGCGGCTGCTCGACGCTCGGCGAGGTGGGGGAAGAGCAGGTCGATGAGGGGGCGGGCGACCAGCTCGGTGACCCGGCCACCTCCACCGGGCACGCCGAGCAGGGGACGGTCGTAGAAGCCCTTGACCAGGGCCAGGGCGTCGTCGACGAGCAACGGCCCGAGGAGCCCGGTGACGAAGTGCGGGCCGAAGTTGGTCACGTCGGCGTCGAGGAAGGCGATGACGTCGCCGCCGGCCGCCTTGAGTGCGGCGCGCATGGCCTGGCCCTTGCCGCCTGCCGGCTGCGGGCCGCCGACCACCCGGGCGCCGGCCGCACGGGCGATGGCTCCGGTCCCGTCCCGCGAGCCGTCGTCGACGACGACGATCTCGTCGACCAGCGGAACGCCCCCGCCGTCCGCGGTGAGCGCCCTCGCGATCGACCGCACGATCCCGCCGAGGGTCGCGGCCTCGTCGCGGGCCGGGATGCAGACCGAGATCCGACGGTCGCGCTTGTGCCGCACGAGGTCGCCCGCGTCGAAGTGATCGCCTGGGAACCTGCGCACGGTCGCTGCCGCCGGGCGGTCGGAGCGGGTGGTCACCCGGACATCATCGCTCACCGCAGGCACCCGGTCGCCCCGCTGGGGCCCCGTGCGCGGGAGGCACCGGCGGCGGCGCAGCGCTCCGACCTGCGTTGACGGGGGTGGCGCCATCGACCACAATGGTGGACATCATCCAGAGCGGCTGAGGGACCGGGCCCAGCGACGCCGCGGCAACCAGTGCATGACCCGATCCGTCACGAGGATCGTGCTGCACCAGGTGCCAATGCCCGAGCGATGAGGAGACGTCTGTGGACTTCGTAGCTGGCCTCCGTTGCCGTGAATGTGGTCGTACCTACCCTGCGGAGGCGCTGCACGTGTGCGACTTCTGCTTCGGTCCCCTCGAGGTGACCTACGACTACGAGCGGATCGCGGCGACGATGGACCGAGCACGGGTCGAGGCCGGCCCGCGTTCCATCTGGCGCTATGCCGACCTCCTCCCGGTGGCCGACGCCGCACCGGTCGACCTCGGTGCCGGGTTCACCCCGCTCGTGCGCGCGGAGCGGCTCGCGGCCGAGCTCGGGCTCGGCGAGCTGTGGATCAAGGACGACACCGCCAACCCGACCGGCTCCTTCAAGGACCGGGTGGTGTCGGTCGCGCTCACGAAGGCCCGCCGGCTCGGCTTCAAGATCGCCGCGTGCGCGTCCACCGGCAACCTCGCCAACTCGGTGGCGGCGCACGCGGCCCGGGCCGGGATGGACTCGGTCGTGCTCATCCCCCACGACCTCGAGGCCGCCAAGATCACCATGACTGCGGTCTACGGCGGCCTGGTCTTCGCCGTCGAGGGAAGCTACGACGACGTGAACCGGCTCTGCGCCGAGCTGACCAGCGAGCATCCGACCTGGGCCTTCGTCAACGTGAACGTGCGGACCTACTACGCGGAGGGATCGAAGACCCTCGCGTTCGAGGTGGCCGAGCAGCTCGGCTGGCAGGCCCCCGACCACGTGGTGGTGCCGATCGGCTCGGGCAGCCAGCTGACCAAGGTGGCGAAGGGCTTCGCCGAGCTGTGGACGGTCGGTCTCCTCGACGAGGAGCCCTCGGTGCGCGTCTCGGGCGCCCAGGCGACGGGCTGTTCGCCGGTCGCGACGGCCTTCGCGGAGGGGACCGACGCCATCCGACCGGTCAAGCCGGACACCATCGCCAAGTCGCTCGCCATCGGCAACCCGGCGGACGGCTGGTACGCGCTCGACACCATCCGCTCGACGGGCGGTGCGTGCGCCGCGGTCACCGACGCCGAGATCGTCGAGGGGATCGAGCTGCTCGCTCGAACCGAGGGCATCTTCGCCGAGACCGCGGGCGGCGTCACCATCGCGACCCTCGCCAAGCTGGCGGCCGAGGGCGTGGTGCGCCGCGACGAGCGGGTGGTGGCGATGGTGACCGGTCACGGCCTGAAGACGGTCGAGGCGCTCGCGGGCAGCGTCGGACCGACCGCGACCGTCGCACCGACCCTCGAGTCCTTCACCGACGCGATGGCCGCCGAGGGCGGCACCGCGCGAGCCGACCGGAGGAGCGCTCCATGATCACCGTCCGGATCCCCACGCAGCTGCGCACCGCTGACCGGAGGCGAGGGGGAGGTGCACGTGGAGGGATCGACGGTGGGCGAGGCCCTGAAAGCCCTCGACGGCGCCCATCCGGGGATCGCCGAGCGCCTCTTCGACGGGTCGGGCGGGCTTCGCCGCTTCGTCAACGTCTTCCTCGCGGAGGAGGACGTGCGCTTCCTCGAGGGCCTCTCCACCCCGGTCGCCGACGGGCAGACCCTCTCGATCGTCCCCGCGGTCGCCGGCGGCTGAGCGGCGGGCCCGGCTCAGCCGGCCCGTCCGTCCGCGGCGAGGCCGCCGAGGACGAACGCGCAGGTCTCCTCGGCGACGAGGCGCCGGTCCTCGGGCAGCGGCTCGCTCGCCCGCACCGCCATCGCGCCGAGGATCTGCTGGCCGATGAGCGTGGTGGCCCGCTCCGGGTCCATCGCGCGGAACGCCCCGGACGCGGCCCCCTCCTCGTAGAGCTCACGGATCAACGCCGCGATGTCGAGGCTGATGAGCGCCAGCTCGTCCCCGACCGCCTCCGCGCCGCGGCCGAGTGTGCCCTCGATCACGAGCGCGAGCCGGAAGAAGGCCGGGTCGTCGTCGATGCGGGCGAGCAGCTCCTCGACGAGGCGGGCCAGCCGGTGGGCGGGCTCGGCGTCCGCGTCCCAGCTGGCGGCCACCGCGGCGAGCAGCTTCGTCGCGCATGCCGGTCAGGCACACGCGCGGAGCAGCTCTTCGCGGTTGGCGAAGTAGACGTAGACGGTCGAGCGGGCGACCCCGGCCTCCGAGGCGATCTCGTCCATCGACACCTCGGTCGTGCCGCGGGTCGGCGACCAGCCGCCGGGCGACGCCGACGATCTGGTCGCGACGGAAGTCGCGGATGACCTCCCGGAGGTCGCCGGTCGGCTTGGCGGCCATCAGCCGACGCGGGGGCCGGGCGGGAACGGCGACCGGGATGTGCTTGATCCCGTTGATGAACGGCGACTGCAGCCGCTGCACCTCGCCGTCGAGTCGGATCTCGGGCAACCGGTCGAGGAGGTGCTCGAACATGACCCGGATCTCGAGCCGGGCCAGGTTCGCTCCGAGACAGAAGTGCGGTCCGCCGGCCCCGAAGGCGATGTGCGGGTTCGGGGAGCGAGTGATGTCGAAGGTGTGGGGATCCTCGAAGACGGTCTCGTCGCGGTTGGCGGAGATGTGGAAGAAGACCACCTTCGTGTCGTCCTCGATGACCTGTCCGCCGAGCTCGAAGCGCTCGGTCGTCTGCCGGCGGAAGTTCATGACCGGTGTCACGTAGCGGAGCATCTCGTCGACCGCGGTCGGCAGCAGCGAGCGGTCGGCGCGGAGCTTTTCCCACTGGTCGGGATGCTCGAAGAAGGCAGCCATCCCTCCCGAGATGAGGTTGCGGGTGGTCTCGTTCCCCGCCACGGTGAGGAGCAGGAAGAAGAGCTCGAGCTCGAGCTCGGAGAGCTGCTCGCCGTCGATGTCGACCGTGGTCAGCACGCTCATCAGGTCGTCGTGCGGGTCGACCCGCTTTCGGCCGAACAGCGCCGACGCATATGCGTACAACTCGAGCGACGCCTGCTGGGCGACCTCGCCGGCGGTCTGGTACTCGGGATCCTGGCTGCCGATCATCCGGTTGGACCAGTCGAACATCCGGTGGCGGTCCTCGTCGGGCACCCCGAGCAGCTCGGCGATGACGAGCAGCGGCAGCTCGGCGGCGATCTCGGTCACGAAGTCCGCCGCTGCCTCGCTCGATCACCCCGTCGATGATGGCGTCGGTGGCGGCATGGATCCGGTCGTGGAGCTGGGCGATGGTGCGCGGAGTGAAGCCCTTGTTCACCAGGCGCCGGTACCGGGTGTGGAGGGGCGGGTCCATGTTGAGCATGAGCATCTGCTGCTCCGCGAGGTCCTCCTCGGCGAGGTCCCAGAGGTAGGTCGCCTGGCGGTGCGACGAGAAGTGCTCGTAGTCGCGGTTGACCGCGGTGCAGTCCGCGTGGGTGGTCACCGCCCAGAAGCCCGGCCCGTGGGCGTGCCCGTTCTCTCCGTGCCACCAGACCGGCGCGTTGCGCCGGAGGAACGCGAACCACTCGTGGGGCACCCGCTCGACGAAGCGGGTCGGATCGGTCAGGTCGATGTCGTCGAAGGTGACGCCGCTGATGTCGATATCGGTGCTGGTCATCGGGTGCCTCCCGGTACGAATCGGACACGATGTCCGGCTCGGTGGATCGTATGTCCGACGTCGGCAGGCGTCAACGGTCCCGGTCGGGAGGGCCGGCTCGGACGGCCCCGTCCGGGCGCTGTGGGCTCAGCTGCCGGCGCGGACCGTCGATGATCACCCGGGGCTCGTCGGTGAGGACGAAGTGGAGATGGTCGAGGTCGAGGAAGCGGGGGAGGTCATCGAACATCTCGGGGGCGTCCACGTCGCTCGTGTGCGCGTGGTAGTCGGCCATCGACGCGAACCACTGCTCGGTGACCCCGTCGTAGCCGGAGCGGTCGTCGTCCCCCGGTAGTCGTCGAGCGGGACGCGGGTGCTGCTCGTAGCGCAGGACATGGCTGCCACATCGGCTGTTCGCCACGAGCGGACCGTGATGGTCCCTCCAATAGGCCTGGAACTCCGCGGGCGTCATCCCCTCCCTCCGCTTGAGCAAACAGGTGAGCTTGACCATCGACGGTTCCTCTCGTGACTCTGACTCTGACTCTGACTCTGACGTGCGTGCCGGCGACACGGCCGAGAGACTTCACCGCGCGGGCACCGGCCGGCAAGTGCCAGCCCGACGCGGCCCGACTGGCCGATCCGGGCCTGCTCAGGACCGTGCCTGCGCGCAGAACAGGTCGGTCAGGTACGGCATGGTGATCGGCTCCTCGAGCGTCGCCGCGAACGACGCGACCTCGCCGAGGAGCGCCTCGCGGTCGCGGTCGGGGAGGACCTGGACGTAGCTGCGGGTCGCCACCTGGTCGACGAACGCCTGGCGGTCGAGTAGCTGGGTGAACCGGACGATGGTCCGTTCGACCGGGCCGAACAGCCCGCTGCGGTCGAGGACCGGTCCGAAGTCCATGCCGACCGGATAGGGCTGGCAGCGGTCCCACTTGCTGATCCGGACCAGCTCGGCCACCATCGGGTCGGTCTCGTCCCGCTCGTTCCAGATGAGCGCGAGCCAGCCGTTCGGACGGAGCACCCGGGCGATCTCGGGGAGCGCCCGCGGCGGGTCGAACCAGTGGAAGGCCTGCGCGGCGACCACCGTGTCGAACGCAGCGTCCCTGACCGGGACGGCCTCCGCCGTCCCGCCGCTGACCGGCACCCCGCGGCACCGTCTCCGCGAACACCGCGCGCATCGAGTGCGACGGCTCGACGGCGACGCATGCCGCGCCCAGTCCGGCGAGCTGCCGGGTGAGCTTTCCGGTTCCCGCGGCGAGATCGAGGACACGCGATGCCGGGTCCGATCGCGGTGGTGGCGGCGAGGTGGGCGACGGCGTCGTCCGGATAGCCGGGACGCGCCCGCTCGTAGACGTCGGAGCCGCTCTCGAACCCGGCACGTCCGAGCGGTCCCCTTTGACTCCGACCTGCTCGCCCGGCACGTCCACCCGGCAGACTCTACGGACGCCGGGGTGCACCGGCGACCGGTCGCCGTCCGCGCCTGCTGTGGGCGATCGGATACCGTCGAACGATGGAAGGCGTCCCGGGTCCGACGTCGGGGGAGCCGCGCGCCCCGTTCGCCGGGGTCCCGGGCCCGTTCGCCGCGGCGCCGCGGGGGCGGCGAGGTGAGCCGAACCCCGGCCCCCGTCGCGTCCGGGGCCGGTTCCGGAACCGGATGGTCCACGCGGGGTGGCGCTGGATCACCCGCCATGGGGCCGTCGGCCCGGGCGACGCACCGGCAGAGCGCTTCGGCTCGTTCGGCGCGGGAAGCTGCCTGGCCTTCCCGCCGGGCGCCGTCTTCGGCGAGCGGTGGATCCACATCGGCCGCGACACCCTGGTCGGTCCCGAGGTCAGCCTGTCGGCCGGCATGGTCCCCGGGCAGCAGATGGTCACCGACCCGGTGGTGCGGATCGGTGACCGTTGCATGATCGGCCGCGGCAGCCACATCGTCGGGCATTTCTCGATCGAGATCGGCGACGACGTCTACACCGGCCCCTACATCTACGTCACCGACCAGAACCACGGCTACGAGGAGGTCGACGAGGTCGTGCACGCGCAGTGGCCACACGACGTGCCGGTCCGCATCGGCACGGGGAGCTGGATCGGGACGGGGGTGGTGATCCTGCCGGGGACGACGCTCGGTCGCAACGTGGTGGTCGGGGCGGGAGCCGTGGTGCGCGGCATCTTCCCCGATCACTCGGTCGTGGCCGGCGTTCCGGCCCGGGTGGTCCGCCGCTACGTGCCCGGCTCGGGCTGGGTGTCGGTCTCGCCGCCCACCGACACCGGCTCGCCGGTGGGCGGGCTCGCCGCCGACTGACCGTCGGCCACCGCGGCAACGGCCTCGTCCCGAGTCGTGGCCGGCGCCGGCTGCGGTGTCCCGAGCCCCCACCGCCGGACGACCTCGGAGGCCTCCGCACGCCCCTGTGCGATGAGCGACTCCGTGGTCGAGAAGTCGTCGAAGTCGCGTGCGCTCGACTCGCTGCCCACGCAGAGGATCACCTCGACGCCCGGTGGCAGCTGCGCGATGTCCCGTGCGAAGCGCGCGTGGACCGAGATGAAGAACGCGTTGAGGAGCGCCTCGACGGGCCGCCGCGGACTGGTCGGCGTGTACACGGGCGAGGCACAGAGGAGAACGACGATCCTGGTGGCACCCCCTTCCACCGCCCGGCGGAGGGGCACGTTGTTCACGACGCCGCCGTCGATGTAGCGGTCGCCCTCGATCTCGACGGGGGGAAGATGGCCGGCACCGCGGCCGAGGCGAGCACCGCCTCTGCGGCCGGACCGTAGGTGAACCACCGCTCACGCCCGTCGGCCATCGAGGTGGCGACCACCTCCACGGGCACGGCGGTCTCCTCGAGCCGCTCGCAGGTGATCCCGTCCTCGATGATCTTGCGGAGCCCCGAGTTGGAGTAGACCGAGTCCCGCTGCTGGAAGTAGAGCCACGGACCGTGCAGGCGGCCCTGCGGGTAGACGTGCTCGCGGCTGATCGCGGTCCAGGTGCGGGTCATCCGCTCGACGCCCTCGCGGCTCGGGTCACAGGCGAAGGCCACGCCGTTCACCGCGCCGACCGAGGACCCGTAGATGCGATCCGGTACGAAACCGTGTTCGGCGAGGACCTGCAGCATGCCGATCTGGACCGCGCCCCTGGGTCCGCCACCGCCGAGGACCAGCGCGGTCGTGGCGCGCTCGCCCGAGGGCTCGTCGCCGGTCTCCGACGCGAGCCAGCGGCTCCTCGCCAGCGAGGCGCGCTGGAGGGTGAAGCGGACCGTGAGCACGATCAGCACGAGGCTGACCGCGACGAAGAGGGAGAACAGGACCGCGAAGGTGGTCACCGTGGCCTCCGGTGTCATCCCGCGAGAGGCTACCGGGCCCGCACCGGCGTGGCATGCCCGTCACACCCGCGGTCCACACTCGTCGGGTGCTCGCGACCGACACCGACACCCGTGCGAGGCGACATCTCGCGGCGAGAGGGCGGAACCAGTCGCCCCCGCGACTCCGGGCGCTGGCGAGCGGACCGAGCGGAGCTGGCCCGCCCTGGTCCCGGCCCTGGCAGCCGCTGGCCGGACTCGCGCTGCTCGACCGCCTTCGCACCACCGGCAGGGCGCGACCGCGGATCGACTGCGAGCTCGTCCCGCGCCTCCGCGCCTACCTCGAGGAGGGCATGCCCTCGGCGGAGGAGGGCGAGGGCCCGCTGGTCGTCACGCGCGAGCGGCTCGCCGGGGTGCTTGCCTGTCCCCGGCACCGTGGGACCACTGCGTCCGGCGCGCCCGAGCCGAGCACCGCACTGGTCTGCGGTGCGCTGATGTCGGTGCTCTTCCGCCATCTGGTCACCACAGGAGGCGTCGCGGACCCGATGGCCGACGGTCTCGCCGCCCTCGCACTCGACGACGGACAGACCGACCTCGTCGCGTGGGTCGGCACGTTGCCGACCGACCGATACGAGGAGCTGCGGGCCGAGGTCGAGCGCCAGGTTCGGGGTCTCGTGGACCGATGGCCGGCACTCGATCCCACCTGGCTGCCGCGGACCCGCGAGTCGATGCGGGTGCACCTCGGGGGCGGGCGGGTCCGCTTCTCCGCCCGGGTCGACCTCGCGATCGGCCGGCCGGCCGAGCACGAGGCGACCGTCGCGTTCGTCGAAGTGGCCTCCGGGGTGCGCCGTGCGCTCCACGTCGACGACCGGCGGTTCGCCGCGCTGGTCGAGACCCTCCGGAACGGCGCGCCGCCCTTCGCCGTCGCGACCTATTACACACGTTCGGGGGAGCTCGACGTCGAGCCGGTCACCGACGAGCTGCTCGCCGACGCCGCGCTCCGAGCGGTCGTGGGGACGCGGGCGTTGTGGCGGGCCGGCCACGGCGGACGAACCGGAGCCCTCCCCCGAAATGTGCGCGGGTTGCAGGGCCGCCCCCTGGGAGAACCTGCCGGACGGCGGTCCCCCCGCCCGGCGCACGGCGTGCGGTGGCGGGAAGGGATGAGCCGGGCCGCGGCACTCACCGCGCGCGCTGACCGCGCCCGCGGTTGGGAATGTGACCGCCGGCGAGCGAAAGGATCTCCGGGGGCGTCTCGACCGTGGGCTCGCATCGGCGTCGGCAGCGCTGCCGCCCGGCGAGCGGCTCCTCGTCGGCCCGCCGGTCCTCCGCCGGGTCCTCGCCGGGTCCCGCGAACCCGAACCCGACGGGCCCGGCGGACCCTTCGTGTGGAAGCCGGCATTCGTGCGCCGTTCGCTCGGCACGGCGATCGTCGAAGCCTGCGCCCGCGGGAGGTTCCGGGCCCCTGCGGAGGCGGCCGGCCCCGTCCTCGAGGCGGCGCTCGCCGCCTGGCGCCGCACCGGTTGGCGGACCTACCACTGGGAACCCTGGGTCGCCGGGCTTGCCGGCGGCGCTCGGGCGGCGGTCCTCGGCGAGGCGGTCACCTGGGCGACCGTGCTCTGGTCCTCGTTCGAGTGGGCGGCGATGGACGGACGAGCGGCGTTCGACAGCACGTCGGAGCGGTGGAGCAGCGCGTCGGCCCCCGGGGTGCTGCTCACCGCCCGGGCAGAGATGCGGCTGGCATTGCGCGCCGACACCTCGCATCCCACCGACACGCCACCGCTGGCCCTCGTCTCGGTGCACGGTGGCACGCCGCCCCCCGATCCGCAGGTCGACGTCGCCCATCCCGCACTCGTCGCCGCGCTGTGCGCCCCCTCCCGCCCTGTCCCGGCGCGGAGCGTCGGGCTCTGGCCCGACGCCGGCCATGTCGAGTGTGCCGACATCGACATCCGGGCACTCGACGCGGCCGTGGACCGGGTGGTGTCCGCCGTCCGGCGGCTGTCCGCGCACCGTCGCGGGCGTACCGCTCCCAGCGAAGGAGCTCCGGAGGTGGCTGCCCCCGCTAGGTGCTGAACAGCGAGCGCGCCGCGGCGGCGTCGGGCTTGCCGGCCGCAGTGAGCGGGACCGCCTCGACCACGGTCAGCCCGCGGGGGAGCTTGTAGCCGGCGATCCGGTCGCGGCAGTGGGCCCGGAGCTCCTCGAGTGTCGGAGCGTCCGCGGGCCGGCGTGGCTGGACCACGACCACCACCCGCTCGCCGAACCGCTCGTCCGGCACTCCGACGACGATCGCGTCGAACACGTCCGGGTGGGACTTGACGGCTGCCTCGACCTCCTCGGGGAAGATCTTCTCGCCGCCCGAGTTGATCGACGCCGAGCCGCGCCCGTGGACGGTGATGGTGCCGTCGGCTTCGACCGACGCGAGGTCCCCCGGCACCGACCAGCGCACACCGTCCGCGTCCACCGGGAAGGTCGCCGCCGTCTTCGCCGGGTCCTTGTGATACCCGAGCGGTATCCGCCCGGTCCGGGCGAGATGACCGATGTGGCCGTCGCCGGGTCGCAGGGCCCGGAGGTCCTCGTCGAGCACGGAGGTGTCCGCGCTCATCACGAACCGCGGGCCGGAGGCCGCGTCGTCGACCGCCCCCTGAGCGCCGCTCTCACTCGACCCGAACCGGTCCATGACGAGCACCCCGGGCAGCTGGGCCTTGAGCTCCTCTTTGACCGCGGCGGAGAGCATCGCTCCCCCCGATCCGATGCCGATGAGCGTCGAGACGTCGTACGTCGCCGGGCGCGGCCGCCAGCGCCTCGGCGATGGGGCGGGCCATCGCGTCCCCGACGAGTGCCACCGAGACGACCCCCTCCTGTGCAACGGTCCGCAACACCAGTGCCGGGTCGTAGTGAGGCGCGGTGTAGAGGACGGCGGTGCCGGCCATCATGAAGGCGCTCCACATCGCCCACTGTGCGTTGCCGTGCATCAGGGGAGCGAGGACGAGCATGACCAACCTGGCCTTGTCGTCGGGGTTGAGTCGCTCGGCGAGCTCGTCCGGCCGGGCGATCGGGTCCGAACCCCAGCCCCCGCCTCCCATGGCCGCGAAGAAGATGTCCTCCTGCCGCCAGACCACACCCTTGGGCATGCCGGTGGTGCCGCCGGTGTAGAGCACGTAGTGGTCGTCGGGGGACCGCGCGTCGAACTCGCGCGCGGGCGACCCGCCGACGAGCGCCTCCTCGTAGTCGCCAGCCCCGAGGACGGTTGCCGCCGCGGCGTCCCCCCCGAGGTGGACGAGCCTCGGCGGATGCGCGAGCGCGATCTCGTCGCCGGACTCGAGCGCTGCCGCGACCAGGTCTGTGAGCTCGTCCTCGTAGACCAGCTCGGCGAGGTCCGCGTTGTCGACGACGTAGCGGAGCTCCGGTGCGACGTAGCGGTAGTTGAGGTTGATCGGCACCACCCGCGCCTTGTAGCAGCCGATCATCGCCTCCACCCACTCGGCCCGGTTGTGGGCGAGGATTCCGACGTGGCTGCCGGGGGCGGCGCCGCCGTCGACCAGGTGGTGCGCGAACCGGTTGGCCCGCTCGTCGAGCTGGCGGTAGCTGTGGCGCACTGTGCCCGCGACGAGGGCGAGCCGGTGGGGGACCGTGTCGGCCACCAGCTCGAAGAGGTCGGCGAGGTTGAATTCCCTGGGCGGCATGCGTTTCGTCAGCTCCTTCTCGGTCGACCGGGCCCACGGGCCGCGCCCGGTCCGTCGCCCGTGACGGTGTCCGACGCGTTCCTCACGGGTGCCGGCACGTCGGCTCGGCGCGTGCCGGCCCTAGCATGCGGCCGGACCGGACACTCTGTAGCACGTCGGGCCCGGGGCAGGAGTCGGGGCCCGACGGGTGGCGCGGAACCGCGTGGCAGAGCCGGAGACACGACGAAGGAGCCGAGGTGACGGAGCAGCCGACGACGGGGGGCATCGAGGGCTATGCAGCACTGGTCACCGGCGGTGGCTCGGGCATCGGGCTCGGGACCGCGGCGCGCCTGGTGGCCGACGGAGCGGACGTCACGATCTGCGGCCGGACCGAGGAGAAGCTCCACAGGGCCGTCGAACACCTCGAGGCCGTGGCCGGCGCCTCGGTCCGGACGAGGCCGGGGACGGCTCGCGCCGTCGTCGCCGACGTGACCGTCGAGGAGGAGATCGCCTCCGCGCTCGCCGCGGCCGCGGCTCCGCGGGGACGGCTCGAGATCGTCGTCGCCAACGCGGGCGGCGCCGCGCACATGGGGCCGATCACCGAGGCCGACACGGCCGGGGTGCGTGCAACGGTGGACCTCAACCTGATCGGCACCTTCCTCACCATCAAGCACGCGGCACCGTTGATGGCCGCCGGCGTGGGCACCCGAGCGGAGGGACGCGGACCCGAGGGCGGGTCGATCGTCGCGCTGTCATCGGGGGCGGGGCATTTCCCGCACCGCTTCCTCTGGGCGTACGGGGCATCGAAGGCGGGGATCGACATGCTCTGTCGTTACGCGGCGGAGGAGCTCGGGCATCAGGGCATCCGGGTGAACACGGTCCAGCCCGGCATCGTCGACGACGAGCTGATGGCGCCCATCACCGCCGGAGGGCCTCTGCTCGAGGACTACCTCGCGCAGATGCCGATCAGCCGGCTCGGCACCGTCGAGGACGTCGCGGCCGCGGTGCGCTTCCTGGTCGGCCCCGAGGCCGGCTGGATCAGCGGTGACTGCCTCGCGATCGACGGCGGCCACCACCTCCGGCGCGGTGCCGACTACGGGCTGCTGTTCGGGTCACCGGGCAGCTCCTGACCAGGCCGTTCGGGGCGTCCGAACCGAGGCTCCGCGCCGTGGTCGCCGCTGCCGCCTCCACGTTCTCCCCACCCGGTCCGGAACCTCGCGTGGCACGTGGGCTAGCCTGGGCGGTCGCAGAGGCGCGCTCTGATTGGGGAGCTCGCGCGGGGGTACACGCCGACACGCCGTGCACGAGTCGTGCGGGTGGGGCGTGCAGGAGCGTCGGAGGGAGTCAGATGCGCCACCATCGCGCCGGCCGGGGGCCGGCACGGCTCGCCCGGAGTGGTCGGGGGGCCGCGGGGCTGCTCGCCGGGGTCGCGCTCGTAGCCGGCGGCGCGGTCGCCACCGGGGCCGCGACCGTCACCGGAGCGACGCCCGCGGGTGCCGCGACCGCCGCGGTCGGCTACACCGCTCCCACCGGCAACCACCATCCCTACCGCCACGGCGCCGTGCCGCGCGATCGTGTGGGTGCCGACCGGAGGCTCGGTGCCCTCGGTCACGCCGTACCCGACCGCGGGCGCGCAGGCGAACGCCGCCCTCGCACGGGGAGCCCCGTCCGCGAAGGACCTCACCTACGGCGGTGGCCTGACCGCCGGGGGACTGGTCGGCGCGGGTGTGACGACCGGCCAGCCCAAGGTGTACCTGGTGTTCTTCGGCGACCAGTGGGGGACCCAGTCGACCAACGGCAGCGGCCAGGCCGTCTTCGGCAACGATCCCCACGGTGAGGCGCAGGCCCTCCAAACTCTCTACGCCGGGCTCGGCACCGCGGGCGAGCGCTGGAGCGGCATCGTCACCCAGTACTGCGACGGCACCACGGTGGGCTCGATCTCGTGCACGTCGGCCGACCAGCTCGTCCCGTACCCGTCGGCGGGTGTCCTGGCCGGCGTCTGGTACGACAACTCGGCCGCCGCGACCTCGGTGACCCAGGGCGGCGCGACCGGTCACCAGCTGGCCGCCGAGGCCGAGGCGGCTGCGACCCACTTCGGCAACCTCACCCAGGCGTCCAACCGCGACACCCAGTACGTGATCGCCTCGCCGACCGGGGCCAACCCCGACGGCTGGGCCAACCAGACCAACGGGTACTGCGCGTACCACGACGACACCCACGACGCGACCATCGACGGCGGCGGTGCCGTCCCGGGCCCGATCCTCGCGTTCACCAACATGCCCTATGTGCCCGACGCCGGCGGCTCCTGCGGCGCCTACCAGGTCAACAGCGGCGCGAACGGCATCCTCGACGGGGCGACCTCCGCGGCCAGCCACGAGTATGCGGAGACGCTCACCGACCAGTTCCCCGAGAGCATCCCCCCCGGCGGGTGGTCGAACCCCGCGGGGTCGGAGATCGGTGATCTCTGCGCCTACATCTCGGCACCGAACGCCGGTGCGGCCTACAACCTCACCCTCGGTACCGGCACCGTCGTGGTGCAGGGGCTCTGGTCCAACGCCGCGGACGCGGGCAAGGGCGGCTGCGTCCAGAACGCACCGATCTACGACTTCCCGCCGTCTGTCGCGGCCTTCTCGCCGGCCAGGGGCGCGGCAGGGTCGTTGGTGACCATCGACGGGAGCAACCTGAACGGCGCCACCGCGGTCAAATTCAACGGGGCGCCGGCATCGATCGTCGCCGACTCGCCGAACGCGGTCGTCGCCGCGGTACCGGCCGCTGCGACAGAGGGCCTCGTCACCGTGACGACGTCCTCGGGCTCGGCGACCTCCCGCAAGCGGTTCATCCCGAGCCCGACCGTCACCGGCTTCACCCCGTCCTCGGGGGCGCCGGGTTCGCTCGTGACCATCACCGGCTCCTGCCTGGCCGCCGCGAAGAAGGTCACCGTCCGGGGCAAGAAGGCGGCGGTGGTGTCGGACAGCGCGACCCGGATCGTGGCCGTGGTGCCGCGACAGACCGGCAGTGGGCCGGTCGAGGTGAAGACCAAGGGCGGCGTGTCGGCCAGTGCGACCGTGTTCACCGTCACCTGAGCGGCACCGGGGCTCGTGCGACCAGTAGCTGCCGTCGGGGTTGCGGTGACGGGGCGGTCGGCGACATCGGGACTGCGGTCCGTCCGGGCCGCTCCGGTCCGCGCCGCCCTCGCACTGGCCTGCGTGCTGGCGACGCTCGCCGGCTGCTCGAGCTCGTCCTCGACATCCCCGCCGAGCACGAGCACCCCACTGCACGTCACCTGGATGCAGGGCTTCGCGGCGCCTGGCACGCCCGCTCGGCTCGACAAGGTGGGCGTGATCAAGATCGGTCCGGCGTCGGCGAAGAACGTCCTGGTGCTCGAGCCGGGCACGTCGGCCGGATCCGCCTACTTCGTGCCACTGGCCAAGTGGATCGTCTCGAAGGTTCCCGGGTGGCAGATCTGGTCGGTCGAGCGGCGCGAGAACCTCCTCGAAGACCAGACCGAGCTCGACCGCTTCAAGCGGGGCACCGTGACGTCGACCCAGCTCTTCGACTACTACCTCGGCTACCTGACCGACAAAGCCGTCACCCACCATTTCCAGTTGGTCCCCGACTCGTCGGTCACCTTCGCCAAGCAGTGGGGGATGAACGTCGCGGTGCAGGACCTCCATGCCGTGATCGGCGCGGCGACGAAGCTCGGCGGCAAGGTGGTCCTCGGCGGCCACTCCCTCGGCGGCTCGGTGGTGACCGCTTATGCGACCTGGGACTTCGACGGCCACGCCGGCGCCGACCAGCTCGCGGGGCTCGTCTACATCGACGGCGCCAGCGGTCCGACACCGGTCACCGCGGCCGCTGCCGGCCAACAGCTCGCCGCGCTGGACCAGTCCTCCTCGCCGTGGCTGGCCTTCGGTGGCATCCCCGCGCCCTATGCAGGCCTGTTCAACGCGACCGGGTCGGCCGCAGCGCTGCTCGACCCGAACGCACCGTCGCTCGGGCAGACCTTCCCCCTGTTGCCGAAAGAGCTCGTGCCACCGGTACGGGTCTCGAACGTCGGCCAGTACGGCTACGCGCTCAACGTCGGGACGTCACCGGCATCACTCGAGGCCGCACAGGCACACCTCGGGAAGGGTGTCGCCGCGGCAGGACCGATCCATGGCTGGGACGGGACCGGCGCGCTCACCCCGATCTCCCGCTTCGCCACCATGTTCTCGGGCGCCGAAGATCGCCGGCGCTGACGGCACCGAGTGGTACTTCCCGCAACGCCTGACCGATGACACTGGCGCGGTCGACGACGGGAACGCCAACCCGGCCCAGGCGGTCCTCGGGGTGGACGCGACGATGGGCCACGAGCTGTCCCACTCGCTCCTCCTCTACGCGTTCGCCGCAGCGCTGGGCGGCCCGGCGGTGCTGTCGGCGACCCAGACGCTGGCACAGCAGTCGGGCATCCCGGCATCGAACGTCACCCTGGTCGACCGCCACACCACCTACGCGCACAACGACCCCGCCGGCGCCTACCCGACCAATGCGTTCTTCGTCTCGCTGGTGCCCTTCCTCCAGAAGGCGGGGCGGAGCTCCTGACCGGTACGGAGGCCGGCGCCTGGGCCGTGCTCCCGCCGGGGCGTTCGACGCTCGGACTCAGGCCGCGAGGAACCCGCCCGACTGGTGCAGCCACAGGCGGCGGTAGACGCCACCGACCGACAGCAGCTCGTCGTGGCTCCCCTCCTCGACGATCCCCCCGCGGTCCATCACGATGATCCGGTCGAGGCGGCGCCACGGTCGCCAGGCGGTGGGCGACGACGAGGGCCGTCGATCGCTCCATCAGCCTCCACAGCGCGTCCTGGACGAGCGTCTCCGACTCGGAGTCGAGCGCCGAGGTCGCCTCGTCGAGGATCAGCACCGGGGCGTTCTTCGCCATCGCCTGTGCGATCGCGACGCCGCTGGCGCTGGCCGCCCGACAGCTTGAGCCCGCGTTCGCCGACGACCGTGTCGTAGCCGTCGGGCAGCTCGGCGACGAACTCCTCCACGTGCGCGGCACGACCGACTTCTCGGACGAGGTCGAGGTCGGGCCGATCGAGGCTCCCGCTGCCGTAGCTGATGTTCTCCGCGATGGTCCGGTGGAGCATCTGCGGGTCCTGGGGGACGTAGGAGATCGAGCGCCGGAGCGAATGCTGGGTCACCGTCGAGATGTCCTGGCCGTCGACGAGGATCGTGCCGGAGTCGACGTCCATGAAACGGAGCACGAGCTTGGTGAGTGTGCTCTTCCCCGACCCGGAGGCGCCCACCAGTCCGACGTGCTCGCCGGGATCGATCCGCAGGCTCAGCCGGTCGAAGAGCGTGGCGTCGGGACGGTAGGAGAAGGAGACCGACCGGAATTCCACCTGCTCCCGCGTTCGACATCCAGGGCTCGGGCGCCGGGCGCGTCGAGGATCTCGGCCCGCGTCGCGGCGATGCCGGCGAACTTGGCGCACCTTCCGGCGGCCCGCGAGATGGAGCGGACGAACTCGAAGGATTCCTCGAGCGCTGCCGCCGACGAACGTCGCGTAGAAGAGGATCAGGTAGACGGTCGCCGCCGCCACGACGTGATGGAGCGCGAGGACGAGGCCGACCGCGACGGCCACCCAGTTGAGCGCGGCCATGGCGGACTCCATCTGGAGCCGGGTCGTGGTGAAGACCCGGCGGGCCTTCAGGTCCGCCGCGGATCGACTCGGACACGACCTCGGCCCACGTGGACGCGTTCGAGATCTTCGGCCGCCTGGGTCCGCACCGTCGTGAGGTTCGCGATGGTGTCGGCGAGCACGCCGGTCGCCTGCGAGTGGGTGTCGGAGAACTCCCGCTCGGCCGCGACCACCTTGCCCATCCGGTGGCGGAGGACGCCCGCGAAGACCGCGACCAGCGCGGCCATCACCACGGCCACCGGCCAGGCGACGACCGCCAGGACGACGAGCGCGCCGAGCACGGTCACCCCGACCCGCAGCACGCCCCAGGTGGTCATGTCGACGATCTCGACGAACGCCCACGAGAAGGTCTCGAGGGAGGAGATGACCTCCCCCGAAGGGCGGTCGGCGTGCCACCGGTGGCTCAGGCCGATCAGTCGGCTCGTAGCCGTTGGTGATGGCGCGTCCGAAGGAGCGCAGCGTCGCTCCCCAGTTGAGCCAGCCGGCGATCCGCCAGCAGACCGTCGAGACGGCGAGCACGACCGCGTAGGCGACGATGAGCGGGCCGAAGTCGTCCCAGAGGCCCGCACGTGCAGGCAGGCTGGCGATGCGCCCGAGCAGGGTGGCGAAGATGAGCGGACCCGCGACCGCGGTGCCGAGGGTTCCGGCGACGATCGCCGACCAGGCGACGACGAAGTGGGCGCGGTCGGGCCGCATTTGCTGCCAGCAGTACCGGAAGGTCTCGCGGGTGGTGGCCGGGGGGAACAGCGATCGGTCGTTCATGAGGGCGCTCCGTACGAGCGAAGAAGGAAGGAGATATCGAGGTCACGACGCCAGCGGGCGCCGTACGCGCGAAGGGTTCAGGTTTCCGGCGCGGCCGGAGGAAGGGCGGTGCGCGGGCGGCGGTTCAGCCGAGCGGCGTCAGCCGGGCCTGCGGCGAAGTGCCGGGCCCGGCCTGCACCGCCACCGCGGTGGCCTGCGACCGACCGACGACGAGAGGAACCATCACCGTGCACGCTGGTGTCGTTGCCGTCATCGGATCACCTCGTTCGCCGTCGGGACCCGACCATGCTAACCGATCGTCGAGTTGCGGCGGCGAGTCGCGCCGCGTGTCGATCGCTCGTGGAACTGGCCGACCGGCCCCCGCGGGCCGGCGGGGGCTCAGCCGAGCGACATCCCGACGACGGGCTGGTTGAGGTGCAGGCTCCCGGTCGATCCCTGGAAGTGGGCACCCTTGCCGAAAGCGAACACGCCGCCGTCCGCTGCGACGAGGTAGTACCCGTCGCCGGTCGGTGCCGCCTCGATGCCGACGATCGGCTTGTTGAGGGGAGTGCTGCCGAGCGACCCGAAGAACGGGGCGTTGAAGCTGAAGACGCCACCGTCGCTCGCCACCAGCCAGTAGCCCCCCGTCGAGGGATCGACGGCCATTCCGACGATCGCCTTGTTGAGGCGCTGCCCGCCCATCGAGCCGTAGAAGGTCGTACCGGGCCCGTAGGTGAACACCCCGCCGTCGGCGGCGGCCAGGTCGTACCCGTCGTTGTTGGGCGCGGCGGCCATGCCGACGATGGGCTGCACCAGCGAGAGGGAGCCGGCGGACCCGAAGAACGGCGCATTGGATCCGAAGGCGAAGACCCCGCCGTCACCACCGGCCAGCCAGCACCCGTTTCCTCCCGGTGCGGACGCGATCGCCACGATCGGCTTGTTGAGCGGGCCGCTCAGTCCGGCGCAGTCGGTCGCACGCGGGCCGTTGCCGAACACGGTGCCATTGGCGTCGGCGAGGTTGTAGCTCGAGCCGCCGGGCACCGCGGCCATTCCGGCGATCGGCTGGGCCAGCGAGGTCCCGGCCTCGGACCCGAGGAACGGCACCCCGAAGCTGAAGATGCCGCCGTCGGCCGCGACCAGCCAGTAGCCGGCCGGACTGGAGACCGGGACCGAGATCGGCGTCGGCGGCCCGCTCGGCGCCGGGTCGGGTTGGCGCACGGCGAAGGCACACTCGCCGGTCGCGAAGCCACCGACCACGTTCGCCGCGTCCCCCGAGTCGCCGTACTGGACGACCGGGGAGTTGCCCGAGCAGAGCAGGTTGCCGGCGATGTGGTTGGAGAGGTTCTCCGAGGCGTCGGGGTCGGCCATCTTGTTGTCGGCGAAGGTGGCGCTGCCGCCGACGTTGTCGCGGATCGCACCCAGCCAGCAGGAGGTCAGACCGGTCAGGCGGATGTTGCCGCCGATCGTGTTGTCCTCGTAGTCGCTGTAGACGGGCGAGTTGAAGGCGGCGAAGATCCCGGTCGGGTTGCAGCTCAGGCCACCACCACCGCCGGTCTGGACGACGTCGCCTCCGACGGTCGTGTTGTGGACGACGACGCCGAAGGCGTCGGTGGCGTCGAGGCTGCCCTTGATGGTGTCGGCCGAGCTCAGCGTCCCACCCGGGTCGTCGATGCAGGGGAAATAGTTGGGCAGGCAGCCGAGCAGCATGGTCGCGCCGCTGCCGACGGTCACGTTTCCGTCGACGGTGACCCCCGAGGTGCCCGGCCCCGAGGCGTTGTGTGCGAAGGCCGCGACCAGCGCGGCACCCGGCGCGACCGACAGGTCCCCGGTCACCACCACCTGACCGGCGTCGGCCTGGCAGACGCCGGTCACGGTCACCGAGGCGTAGGTGCCGCCGGCGAGCGTCCCGGGCGAGCCGGGGGTCCCCGTGCAGGTCGTCGCGGCCGGTGTCGCCGACGCGACACCGGGACTCGCGGCCAGGCCCACCGGCACCGCGAGGGCCGCCATGGCCGCCGCCATCGACACGAGTCGGCGGCTCCAGGTGCGACGTGTCGCAGTGCGCGTCCCGACCGTTCCGGTGTGGTCCCTCATCCGACTCCTCCGCTCTCCTCGCCCGAACGACTGCGGTGAGCCTCGCCGAGCACCATCGGTGCCGACCCGGACCCGCCGGCGGGCAGCCTAGGCCGGTGGACGGCCGCCTGCACGTGACGACGCGCGACGCGGATGCACCCCGATCGGCACGAGTGTGCAGTTCGCGGTCGGAGCGGCACACGCGAGCCGGCGACGCGGCCCACGGCTCGGTCCGCGAGGCGGGCACCATCTGGAAACGTCCCTGGATGAGGTTCACATCGGCCCGATCCGTGCCGGGAGGCAGCCGGTGCACTACCGTCGCCGCGGTCCGGCGGAGAGTGAGGAATCGCAGTCCCGAGGGACGGCGAGGAGATCCGATGCGTGAGACGTGGATCCGAGGAACGGGGGCGGTGCCCGACTCGGGCCGGGACCGGGGTCGCCGCGAGGCCCGGAGTCGCGGAGAGAGGCCCCCCCGGGCGCGGAGCCGTCGCCGTCGGGGCCGGACGGCTCGTGCCGCGGCGATCGGGACGCTGGTGGTGGCCGCCCTCGTCGCGGCCGGGTGCTCGAACAGCCCGAGCTCCTCGGGCTCGTCGACCAGCTCGACGACCGCCGGACTGTCGGCGGCAGCGGTCCGTGCCCTCCAGACCGCCCTGGCGGCCGTCGGCTGCTATTCGGGTCCGGTCGACGGCCAGCTCGGCCCGGCGACCACGAGCGGGCTCCGCCAGTTCCAGTCCCTCGACGGACTGACCGCGGACGGGGTCTACGGAGGGTCGACCAAGGCCAAGTTGCTCGCCGCCGCGCAGGCCGGCTCGAAGATCTGCTCCTCGGCGACGAGCACCACGACGACACCTGCCTCGACCTCCACCACGGCCGCGGGCGTCCCGAGCGCCGCCACCGCCGCGATCGACCGCTACGAGGCGGCCAACGGCCCGCCCGCCGGCAGCTGGGTCATCACCACCGCGAGGCTGTCGACCGTCGACCCGTCCTATGTGTACTTCGCGATCGGGCCCGCACCCGGCTACCAGGACTCGGTGCAGGGCGGGTACGGCATCGCCCACGAGACCGGCGGCACCTGGAGCGTGATCGGCTTCGGTTCGGCGGGGGTGGGCTGCACGAGCGGTCCCCAGACGCCGGCCGTGCCGACCGCGGTGCTGACCGGCTTCGGGCTCACCTGCCCGAGCAGCTGACGGTCGGTGGAGGCCGAGGACCGTGCGGATGACGAACCGACGCGGCCCGACCCTTCACCGCCGGGCCCCCCGCGTCTCGGTCGCCGGCGCCTGCTGACCTACGGCCTCGGCGGCGCCGCGGTCCTCGTTCTCGGCGGCGTCGCGGGGTTCGAGCTGGTCTCGAACGGGGTGCTGCCCGGCGGCCACACCCTCGACGAGCTCGACGGTGCGTGCGCGGTGCCGACACCGACGCTTCGCATCGCACCCGTCGGTCCGTCGTTCTCCGGCACCTACTTCTCGAGCGCGCGCCGCCGCCGGGTCGGCTTCACGGTCGCCTACCCACCCGGGCACGGCCCCGGACCCGGCACGGCGCTCCCGCTCGTCGTGATGCTGCACGGCTACGGCCGCGACCACCGGACGGCGCTGTCGGGCATGACGCCGGCCCAGGCGGTCGCGCTCGACGTCGGGGGGAGACAACCGGCGCCGATGGCCATGGTGACGGTCGACGGGGGCGGCGGCTACTGGAACCCCCATCCCGACGACGACCCGATGGCGATGGTCGTCGACGAAGTGATCCCGATGTGCCAGGCGCAGGGACTCGGTCGCCCGCCGAGCAAGGTCGGGCTCATGGGCATCTCGATGGGCGGGTACGGTGCCCTCCTGATCGCCGAGCGGTACCCCCACCTGGTGTCCGCCGTTGCAGCCATCAGCCCCGCCATCTGGATCGACTACCACGCGGCGCAGGGGGCCAGCCCCGGCGCGTTCGCCTCGCCCGAGTCGTTCCGCGAGGACGACGTCGTCGTCCACGCGTCCGCGCTCGCGGGCGTACCGGTCCGAGTGGCGTCCGGCCGGGACGATCCGTTCCATCCCGGCGTCGAGTCGCTGGTGGCGGTGCTCGGGGAGGACGCGCTGGTCGACATCACCCAGGGCTGCCACAGCGACGGGTACTTCGCCTGGCAGGAACCGCCGTCGCTCGCGTTCCTCGCCGCGCACCTCGCCAGCTCGACCCGGTGACGGGCGGAAAACGGAGCGGCACCGCTCCTCCGCGCCGGACCCACGTGCCGCCGGCGGTCAGCCCGGGATCGTCCAGGTGAAGTCGATGAACGGCACCGAGCTGTAGTTGACCGACAGGGGGCGCGTCGAGCTCGGGATCGCAAAGGTCAGCCAGCCGGTCACGCACTGGCCCGAGCCGAGCGAGATGGTGCCCGCGATGCCGGGCGCCCGTGCGCTCGCCCCCCACGCGGTCGCCGACCCGTGATCGGCCGTGGCGACGGTGAAGCGTGACGTGGCGACGAAGCTCGACGTGCCCTGTGAGGTGGCACAGATCCTCGCGTGTGCGAAGACGAACTGTCGGCCGGTTCCGGGCGTGACACCGTTGTCGCCGAACGGGGAGGTGGCGACCTGATCGACCGTCATCGAGGCGATTCCCTCGTTGACGAGGTCGTGCTTCACCGAGAACGTCGTCCCGACCGGCGCCGTCTGTACCTGCACGAGGTCCTTGACGACGAACACCACGAAGACGGCGACCAGCGCGGTGACGACGATCCCGAGTCCGCCGATCACCACTGCGGCGATCGAGACTCCCTTGCCACCGAGGGATCCGCGTGCTTTCGCGATCTGGGTCAGGGCCACGATGCCGAGCACGACTGCGAGCAGCGAGCCGAGGCCGCCGATCCATACGATCGAGAGGATCAGCGCAGCGATGGCGAGCCCACTGGTGCGCTGCGGTCGCATCCCGGCCGGATAGCCGCCGTAGGTCCCGGGTAGCGGTGGTGGTCCCGACGGCGGGTTGCCGTAGGGCGCCGGCGGTGGGGCGGCGTAGGAAGGGAACCCGACGCCGGGCGACGCGGCCCCCGGCTGCGGAGGGTCGAGGCCGGTGCCCGCTGACGGAACGGTCCCGCCACCCGGCACCGCGGCAGGCGGCGTCACGGGAGGGCGCTCGCTCGCGGCCGACGTGGGAGCGTTCCCGCCGGCGGGGTGGGCATCGGGCGGGTACCACCTGCCGTCCGACGCCAGCCACCAGCCCTCACCCTGCGGGCTGTCGCTCACCGCGCCAGCGTAACGGCGCGCCCGGTCGGTGTCCGGGACCGGGGCGGCTCAGCGCGCGCCGCTCGCCTCGCGCCGGATCGTGGCGACGGCGTCCTCGGGTCTCGTGACGACCGGTGGCGTGCCGGGCGGGGGAGAGCCCTGCTCGGTGATGATGCGCCACCCCCCGATCTGGACCACCGGCTTCCCGCGGCGGACCGCGAGCGCGAGCTCCGACAGGGTTCCCCAGCTCCCTCCCACAACGACGATGCCCTCGGAGGCGTTGACGAGGAGCGCATTGCGAGCCTCGCCGAGACCGCTCGGAAGTGGGATGGCGACCGACGGGTTCGCCGCCGAGGGATCGCCGCCGGGGAGGACGCCGACGACGATGCCGCCGGCATCCGCCGCGCCGCGGCTCGCCGCCTCCATGATCCCGCCGAGCCCGCCGGTGAGGAGGACCCAGCCCTCGCGGGCGACGAGTTCGCCCACCTCCTGGGCGACCGCGACCTCGCTCGGCGTCGCGTCGCTCCCGGGTCCGACGACCGCCACGTTCACGGCTGCGAGTCTGCCGCATCCGGCTCGGCGGGGCTGGCCCACGCACACCCGATCCGGCACGCCCCGGTGGCAGACTCTGCCCAACCTCTCGAGGACACCCTGGGGGTGGGATGGAACCGACTGGGGCGGCTGGCGCCGATCCGAAGCACCAACAGGAGTGGCTGCGTCGGAGGCGTGACGGGTGGACATCGCAAGCGCAGCGATCCGGTCGACGATCCCGTCGCGCGAGCGGGCGACGTCTCGCGGTGCTCGTCGCGGTGGCGTTGGCTGCCCTCGGTTGCTCGAGCGGTGCGCAGCCCGCCGGCAACGGTGGGGCGGCGTCGGTGCCGGTTCCGAAGATCGAGGGACCGATCCTCCCGAGCAGTGGGATCTCGTTCGTGGGCTCGACCCTTTTCCCGCTGTCCACCGTCGGCTACGAACAGTCGGAGTACTTCCTCTCGGGGACGGCGACCTCCTACGCGAGTGCGACGCCGCTCACCGCGAGCGGGCGGTGGCACGTCACCGCTGCGACCACCATGCCGTACAAGACCCGGGTCGTCGTCTACCGACCCATGCGGCCACAGCACTTCGACGGGACCGTGGTCGTCGAATGGCTCAACGTCACCGGGGGGATCGACGCGGCCGCGGCATGGCTCACCTCGCACGTCCAGATGATCCGGGACGGCACGGCCTACATCGGGGTCGACGCCCAGGCGGGCGGGATCAACGGCGAACCGGGTTCGCTGGCGACCGCAGCCGGAACGGGAGGGATCAAACAGTCGGACCCCGCGCGCTACGGCACGCTCGACCACCCCGGGGACAGCTACTCCTACAGCATCTTCGAACAGGCCGGCGCCGCGGTGCGTGCGGCCGGGACGAAGCTCCTCGGCGGGCTCCACCCGAAGCGGGTCATCGCGCTCGGCGAGTCGCAGTCCGCCTTCCGGCTGGTGACCTACGTGAACGCGATCCAGCCGTCGTCGCCGGGGATCTTCGACGCGTACTTCATCTACAGCAGAGGGCGGTGACGGCGCCGACCTCTCGCAGTCGCCGCAGACGACGGTGTCCACGCCGGATCCCACGTTCATCCGGACCGACCTCCACGTCCCGATCTTCCTCTTCGAGACCGAGGCGGACCTGCTCGGTCTCGGCTACCTGTCCGCCGCGCCAGCCGTCCACGCCGAACCTCCGCGAATGGGAGGTGGCCGGTACCGCCCATGACGACACCTACGGCCTGCTCTACTCGCGCACCGACACCGGCGACGGCGTCGCGGACACCGACGCCTTCCAGTCGATGCTCGACCCGCCGAGCGACCCGATCCCGGGGATCATCAGCTGCGCCGCGCCGATCAACGCCGGGTCCCACACCTACGAGCTCCGCGCGGCGATGTCCGCGGTGGATCGCTGGGTCGCCTCGGGGCAGGCCCCGCAGCAGTCGCCGCGGCTCGACGTCGCCGGCACGGGGAAGTCCTTCGTGACCGACGCCGACGGCAACGCGCTCGGTGGCGTCCGGACGCCCCAGGTCGAGGCACCCGTCGCCACGCTGTCGGGCATCGGACAGCCCGCCGGACCGCCGACCGGCGCTCCTGGTGCTTCCACCTCGACCGTGCCGGGCTCGGCGCTCTGCGGGATCTTCGGGACGACGGTCCCCTTCAGTGCCGCTCGTCTCGCAGCGCTCTATCCCACCCACGCCGTCGTTCGTCGCGCACGTGGGACGCCGCGACAGCCACCGAAGTGAAGAAGGGCTACCTGCTCCCGGCTGACGCCCACGTGCTCGACCGGGTGGCCGCACGGTCGACCGTCGGTGGCTGATCGCGCGGCTCGCGATCAGTTTCCGATACGGCCCATCCCCCCGATCGAGTAGGCGCTCTCCGCGTGCTGGGTGAGGTCCAGACCGACGAACTCGTCCTCAGGACTCACCGGCAGCCCGAGCGTCAGGTCCACCGCCTTCGCCAGCAGCCAGGTGGCGCCGAAGCAGAAGACGACTGCGACGATCGCGGCCGCCCAGAGCACGCTGATCCTGCCGACCGCCACGTAGTTGTTCCCGATCACGGCGAGGACGTTCTTCGACCGGACCATCCCTCCGTAGAAGAGAGCGAGCCCCGGCGTCATGAACAGGACCAGGGCCGCCGAGACGAGGACCCAGGTGGTGTCGACGGTCAGAGCGCATCGGGACCTCGTTCACCCGTCCGCACCCGGATGACCGAGTCGAGCGCAAGGACCCAGATCTTCCCGTCTCCGATGGAACCGGTGCGGGCGCTGTCGACGATGGCGCCCACCACGTCGTCGAGCTGGTCGTCGGAGACCACGACCTCGAGCCGGACCTTCGGCACGAAGTCGACAGCGTACTCCGCGCCCCGATAGACCTCGGTGTGCCCGCGTTGGCGCCCGAAGCCCTGGACCTCGGTGAGCGTCATGCCCTTCATCCCGACCGCCTCGAGCCCCTTCTTCACGTCGTCGAGCCGGAACGGCTTGACCACTGCCACGACCAGCTTCATGCCGCTCCTCGATCCGATCGGTCCCCCGTGGCCGGGCGCAGCGTATCCGGCCGGGTGTGCCTGGGTCAGGCGGGCGCCGGTGGGCCGGGCCGATCTCCCGAAGGAGCCACGGACATCGGGCTTCCTACACTGCGTTCGTGGCCGAGCATCCTCCGATCGACCCCGCCAGGCACTGGGATGCCGCCTACGGGAGTCGCGGGACGACCGGCGTGAGCTGGTACCAGGCGGCCCCCACCGTCTCGTTGGAGCTGATCGACGCGCTCCACGTCGCTCGGAACGGTGCCCTGCTCGACCTCGGAGGCGGCGCCTCCTCGCTCGTCGACCACTTGGTCGGGCGCGGGTTCGGCGATGTGACGGTGCTCGACGTCTCCGACGTCGCCCTCGACGAGGCGCGGCGACGCCTCGGACCGGACGCACCGGTCACCTGGATCCGCCGGGATCTGCTGTCGTGGGCGCCACCGCGTCGCTACGACCTCTGGCACGACCGCGCGGTCTTCCACTTCCTCACCGAGGACGCCCAGCGTCCGCGTTATCTCGACCTGCTCGGATCGGCACTCGGACCGGGGGCCGGCCTCGTCGTCGCGACGTTCGCCGAGGACGGCCCCGAACTCTGCTCGGGGTTGCCGGTCGCACGCTACAGCGCGGGGGCGCTGTCCGACGTGTTCGGCGACCGCTTCGAGGTGATCGAGACCCGGCGGGAGGTCCACCGGACACCCGGCGGTGCCAGCCAGCCCTTCACCTGGCTGTGCGCCCGCCGCACGCCCGGGCGCGAGGTCTGACGCGCGGAGGCAGAGGGCCTCTCGTCCGGAGCTGTGGCGTCGGTCGGCCGGGCCGAGTGGGGTGGTGACGGCGCGGACGGGTCCAGGAGGGTCAGTGACCGCTGGGGTACGCCGCCGACTCCTTCCCGACGACGCGGACCAGGTCGCCGACGAAGAGGTTGACGTCGCTCAGGTGGAGGCCCCACGTCAGGCCGAGGCTCTCTTGTACCGTCGGCCGGGCGACCGAACCCTGGTGCACGGTGATGTTGATCCATTGCGCGCCGCCGGTGTTCATGCACTGCGCCGAGTACAGCCCCGGAAACGTGACCCACTCGGTCGGTTCGTTCACCTCCGGCCACCAGTGCAGTGCCGTCTCCGCCGGCGACGACGCGGTGGGGAAGTAGCTGTCCAGGGTGGACTGACCGAGGAGCCCTGCCGGATTGACGCACGCGACCTCGACCGGTGTCCCGGCCGGGGGGAGGGCGGCGATGACGACACCCGGCCCCTGTTCGGCGCGGCCGAACCTCGAATCACTCGGGGGTTCCTCGTAGAAGGACGAGTAGGCGATGGCACACGCGGTCTCGCTCGCGCTGTCGCACGTCGGGATGTGCTGGAAGAACCCGCCTTCGCGCTGTCCGGTCTTCACGAGAAGGTTGCCGCCGAGGATGATCGTCGACACCAGGCGCTTCCGCAACGTGGGGTTCGGGTCGATCTCCTGCTGCACGAGCTTGGTGACGATCTCCGCTCCTTGAGAGTGGCCGATGATGACGAAGCCCCGGCCCTCGCTCAGATCGTGCAGGTAGTAGTCCCAGGCCGTGAGCAGACCGGTGTAGGCGGTCTCCACGTCCTGATCTGGCGGCGTGTTCCCGATGTCGCCGAGCGTGGCCTGCGGGTACATCGGAGCGAACACCCGACAGACCTGTGAAAACCGGGACGCCTGCGCGATGGCGACCCCGGTCTCCTGCGGCTGGATGTCGAGGTTCGCGTTCGTCGGAGGCTCGGTGCTCACGGTCGGGTAGACGTAGAAGCAGTCGATGGGAGGGTTCGTCGCGGGCGAAGCCGAAACCGTCTTGGCCTGCCCGTTCCCGGCGACCGAGGTCGCGTCGAGCGAATTCGTGCAGGGGTCCGGGGACACTCCCGGACGGCAGAGCCACACCACGTCCTTCGGCTCCGAGGAAGGCGACGCGGTGTTGGACGTCGAGGACGCGGCGCCCGAGCCGCAACCGGCGATCGTCGCGAGGACCATGATGATCGCGGCTGCGCGGAGCGGACTCCGCACGGCGCCGATTCCGCATGACCGTCTCATGAGGCTCGCCTCCAGAACTCGCAGCAGCGGGCCCGACGCGCCGGCCGCAGAACGCAGTCTCACCATGACCACGCGGAGCATCGGAGCGGCCGGGCCCGACCTCGAACGTTTCTGGCAGGAAGTTATCGGCGCACCTCTGCCGGCGGGTGGACGTCGGCGCCCCATCGCCGCGACCGATCGCGGCACGGCCTGGTTCGGTCGTTCAGGTGTCGCCGAGGTAGAGGAAGCCGTATCCCTCGTCGCGCACCGGTACGTGCGCGGCGGCCAGCGCCACGTCCCAATCTCCCTGCACGGCCGGGTCCGACTCTTCCATCCCGTGGTCCGCGACGAGGAAGAACGCACAGTCGTCCCAGCGTCCCGATCGCTCCACCTCCTCGAGGATCCGGCCCAGCCGGGCATCGCTGTCGCGGACCGCGCCCGCTGCCATGTCCGAGTACGGACCGCCTTCGTGGAACGCGGCATCGGTGAGCGTGAAATTGACCCAGGTGAAGACCGGTGGATCGTCGCGGTCCCTCCACACGCGGCGGAACTGCTCGACCGCCGTGTGATCCGCACGCGATGCCCACCGGTAGTCCTTGCTCGGTCGGACGAATCGTTCGGTGGTATCGGGAAGGTCGTCGGGTGGCCGGGGTGACGGATGCTCACCCCGGCGAACGAGATCGAACGTGGAGTAATCGGCCCCGGTGTCGCACGGCTCGTTGATGGAAGCGGTGAACCCAGGTCGCAGCCGCCTGGCCACGTGGTGCATGGTCTCGACTCCCGGGTTGAGCCATTGCATCGAGGTCGCCCAGGTCGCCGGCGAGTTGGTGATCACCTGCGCTCCGGTGCGCCGATCGATCCAGGCGTTGTGAAGGATCCCGTGGTGACCCGGATGGCTGCCGGTCAGGATGGTCGTGTGGTTGGCCAGGGTCACGGTCGGGAGGGAGGCCAGTGCTCCGTACCGACAGGCCGCTCCCTCGGCGACGAGGCGCGCGAGGTTCGGGGCGTCGCCCCGTGCGACGAGGTCGTAGAGCACGTTGCCGTTGGTGCCGTCCCACAGGAAGCCGATGAGGTGGCGCGCCCGTCCACGTTCCTCGACGAGGGGCTCGACCACCGATCCGTCCTGGTGTGAGAGCCGCGCCATTCCGTCGGCACCGCCGCCGAGCAACTGGAGCACCGTCGGTGCGACATCGACCAGTTGGCATCCGATGTCGGTCATCCCGAGCGTCGGCACTCCGGTACCGGCGATGACGAAGGGAGCACGTGCCTGCACGATGCCGAGCGAGCCGTGCTCGCCGAGATGCCCGCCCTGATCCGCCCAGTTGTGCGCCGCGCTGTGGATCACGCACAGGTCGGGTGCCGACGGGTGGTCGAACAACTGGGCGAACTGCTCGAAGGCGCGCGGATAGCTGTTCAGCTGGCGGACCGGGTGCGGCATGGCTCGCTCGTCTTCGAGCCCCTCGAAGCGGGTGTGGTCCTGGTTCGCGAGCGGGTCCACTCCGGCGACCGACTCGACGACGAACCCGCCGCCGACGGCCGGCTCGCGGCGGAAGCGCACGGCGCCGTCGGCCCAGGCGACTTCATAGGAGTCGTGCCCGGTCGGCCAGGCCACCATGTCGACGATCGGTTCGAGCGCCCGATGCAACAGGACCTCGAGGGCCCGGTCGCGTACACGGGCCGTCGCAGGCACGAGCGCCACCATGGTGGGAGCGTAGCCAGCGGACGCGCCGCCGGTTCAGCCCAAGCGGCCGATCCATTCGTGACCGGGATGCGTCAGAGAAATCGCACGGCGCAGCCAGTCTCTGGCTTCAGGTGGAAGAAGGCCGACGAGTCGTTCGAAGTCCTCACGATCCTGCCGGCGCATCCCCTTCGCCTTGAAGAGCAGAACGATCTCCGGCCTGAGGTACGGGATCCCGTTTCCGCTGACCAACCCGATGTCGTCGATCGGCCGTGTGATCTCGTCGTTTCGCTTGAAGATCCACTCGTGACCTTCGCTCGGGCTCAGGAGGAGCTCGAACGCCCATTCCGACGCCGCATCGGGTCGCCACCAAAGGACGTCTCGACCCACCGGCAGCGCATCGTCGGGTGAGAGAGGTGCTGCGGCGAGTCGGCCGTCTCCAAGACCGATCCTGCTCTCCCACTCTCGGAGGAATCGTCGAAACACGAGCTGATCGCTTCGAAGGATTGCGATATCGAGGTCTTCGTGATCCCTCGCCGTTCGGCCCGAGAAGAGATCGACCGCCCACCCGCCGGCTACCCACCAGGGTCGTGGGATCCGCTGCAACAGCTTCGCTGCGGAGTCCGGTGTGAAGGTCGATCTCACGGCAGTTCGGTGACGCCGGACCTCGCCCGGCCACCGGGAGGCGCCATCGGCCCGGGTCTCACCCCGTGGTGTCCGGGCCGGGTCCGAAGAAGGCCAGGTGGCGGAGGGAGTGGGATTCGAACCCACGGTGCCCAGGGGGCACAACGGTTTTCGAGACCGTCCGATTCGTCCGCTCTCGCATCCCTCCGAGAGCAATTCGCAGCCGGCGGACACCTGTGGGACGGACGGCCCGGACCGAGGGTGCCGACGGAGCGAGCCCAGATCGTACAGCCCAGACTCCGCGTCCCCAACCCCGCACCGCCTTCTGACCGGATCCGCGCCGGTCAGTTCTCCGTCGGAGGACCGCGCCGTTCCGCGAAGAAGCCGGACAGCAATGCCGCCGCCTCGTCGGCACGGACGCCCGGCGTCACCGCAACCTCGTGGTTGAGGCGCGGATCCGCGCAGAGGTTGTAGAGCGACCCGCACGCGCCGGCCTTGGGGTCGTTCGCGCCGAACACCAGCCGTCCGACCCTCGCCGTCACCAGGCCTCCTGCGCACATCGGGCACGGCTCGAGCGTCACCACCAGGGTCACGTCGGAGAGCCGCCACGAGCCGACCACCGACGCGGCGTCTGCCAGTGCGAGGAGCTCGGCGTGGGCGGTCGGGTCTCCCCGCAGCTCGCGCTCGTTGTGCCGGGCTGCGATCACCACTCCTTCTCGCACCGCGACCGCCCCTATCGGGACGTCGCCGTGGGCGGCTGCGACCGCCGCCTCTTCGAGGGCTCGTCCCATCGCCGCATGCTCGTCCATCGGGGCTGCCACCGAGTCGCCGACGGGCAGGGCCACCGTGCCACCAGTCGGTGTGCCGCCCCGCGTCTCGGCGCGCGCGTCTTCAGTGCCTCCTGATGCGCCCCCGTGTGCAGGAGCGGGGCGCGCGGTGGGCGCCTCGCCGGCGGATCGGTGTCCACGGCGGAGGCGGTGGGATTTGAACCCACGGTGGGTCTCCCCACACACGATTTCCAGTCGTGCCGATTCGGCCGCTCTCGCACACCTCCGGGCGTCGGGAGCGGTCGATCGTGCCGGCCGACCCCGCAGCCCCGACAGGCTAGTCCGGCCGCTTGACGGCACTGTTGGGGATAGCATCGCATCTGCCCCGGAGTTGGGTGCGACGGCTGGGTCCTGCGCAACGTCCTCCTGTGAACCGAGTCAGGGTCGGAAGGCAGCAGCTCTCAGCGGGTCCGGCCGTGTGCCGCAGCCAATCTGGCCGTCGCACCGAGCTCCGGGGCACCTCGTGCCGGGCGGGAGTCGTGACCGGGGCGACCGGTAGGCTCGGCCGACGTGGTCGACACCCCCGACGAGTCTCCCTACCAGTCGCTCTACCGACGGTTCCGGCCCGGGACCTTCGGCGAGGTCCGGGGTCAGGAGCACGTGGTGCTCGCGTCGCGCAACGCGGTCCGCGATCACCGGGTGGCCCACGCCTATCTCTTCAGCGGACCGCGGGGTACTGGGAAGACCTCCACCGCGCGGATTTTGGCGAAGGCGCTCAACTGCGACGACCTGCAGGACGGCGAGCCCTGCGGCCGCTGCGTGTCCTGTGTCGAGATCGCGAAGGGCACCTCGCTCGACGTGCACGAGCTCGACGCGGCCTCCAACAACGGTGTCGAGGCCATGCGCGACCTGGTGGCCCACGCCGCCCTCGGGACGCCCGGCCGCCAGAAGGTCTACATCGTCGACGAGGTGCACATGCTCTCGACGGCCGCGTCGAACGCGCTGCTGAAGACCCTGGAGGAACCGCCGGCCCACGTCGTCTTCGTGCTCGCGACGACCGATCCTCAGAAGGTCCTCCCGACCATCCGGAGCCGCACCCAGCACTTCGAGTTCCGCCTGCTCGCAGCCGGCACCCTCGCCGAGCTGCTCGCCCAGGTGCGCGACGACGCCGGCATCGAGCTCCCCGACGAGGCGATCGAAGTGGCCGTCCGGCGAGGCCGCGGCTCGGCCCGCGACGCCCTTTCCTTCCTCGACCAGGTCATCGCATCCGACGTGGTCGACGACGACCTTCCCGAGCTCGACGAGGTCGTCGAGGCGCTGGCCGAGCGCGACGTCGGCAGGGCCCTCTCGTCGGTCGACCACCTGACGTCGGCCGGCTTCAGTCCCCAGCAACTCGCCGGCGATCTCATCGACGAGCTCCGACAGGGCTTCTTGGCGCTGGTCGCGCCCGACGCTGGTGGCCGCGTCCGGCGCGGCGCACACGGCCATCGAGGAGCGCGCGCAGCGCGGTGGGTCTCGCCGCCCTGGTCCGGGCCGTCGAAGTGCTCGGGCAGGCACAGGTGACCATGCGCGACGCACCCGACCCACGGGTCGACCTCGAGGTCGCGTTGGTGCGCCTTACCCATCCCGAGGCCGACGACTCTCCCGAGGCGTTGCTCGCCCGGGTCGAGCGGCTCGAGGCTGCGGCGCCGGCACCGCGGCGCGTCCCGCGCCGCCGCCCGCGCCCTCGCGGTCCGCGGCACCGGCCACCGACGCGGGAACCGGACGGGCACGAACGGAACACGCCCCGGCAGCGGACGCTCCTGCCGACGGTTCTCCCGCTCCCGCCGACGATCCTCCCGTTCCCGCCGACGATCCTCCACCTCCCGGGGACGCCCCGCCCGAGGCGGTTGCCGGCCCGGGCGCGCGCAAGACGCTCGGCGCGGTGCGGCGGGAGGCGGCCCGGCAGACGAGCCGAGCCGAACCCCTGACGCCGCGCCCGACGCAGGGGCACCCCTGGTGCCGTCCGGACCGCCAGACGGCGAGTCGGACGCGGCCCCGCGCCGGCTGCCCGGAACCGGGTCGGCGTTCCCCACGCGCGACCAGCTCGTGCAGGCCTGGGGCGACCACGTCATCGTCGGCCTGCGTCCGAAGGCGAAGGCGCTCTTCCAGGCGGGCCGCTTCGTGACCGTGGACGGGGACCAGGCCGTGTTCGGGTTGCCCAACGAGACCCACCGGGGCCGCTGCGAAGAGGTGCGGCCCGAGGTGGAGTCCGCGCTGTCGGACCATTTCGGCCGCCCGGTCGAGATCGACCTCGTGGTCGACCCGGGGGCCGCCCCGCCGGTCGGGACCACCGGAGGTCCGGACCCGTCCGGCCCCCCCGCCCGGCGTGCGCCACGAGCCGGAGCGGTCGCCGCGGCAGAAGTGGATCCGGGTGGGCCGGCGCAGCCGGAGGACCGAGACGGACGAAGACGTGAGGACTTCGACCACCACGAGCTCGAGGTTGCCGCCGGGTTCGACAACTCGGTGGAGTCGCGGGTGCTCCAGGCGTTTCCCGGCGCCGAGGAGGTCGGCTGAGTGGCCGTCTTCTCCGGGCCGCTCCAGTCCCTCATCGACGAGCTCGGCCGTCTCCCCGGCATCGGTCCCAAGTCGGCGCAGCGCATCACCTTCCATCTGCTCAAGGTCGCGCCCGAAGACGCGATGCGTCTCGCCGAGTCGATCATCGCGGTGAAAGAGCGCATCACTCTCTGCACCCGCTGCTTCAACGTCGCAGAGGGCGAGCTCTGTTCGATCTGCGTCGACGAGCGGCGCGAGGGACCTCGATCTGCGTCGTCGAGGATCCACGGGACATCGTCTCGGTCGAGAAGACCGGCGAGTTCTCGGGCAGGTACCACGTGCTGCAGGGTGCGCTGAACCCGATCGAGGGCATCGGTCCCGAACAGCTGCGCGTGCGCGAGCTGCTCGAGCGGATCGAGTCCGAGGGCGTCACGCGAGGTCATCCTCTGCACCAACCCCAATCTCGAGGGAGAGGCGACCGCGATGTATCTCGCACGGCTGCTCAAGCCGATGGGTCTGACCGTCACCCGGATCGCGAGCGGTCTCCCCGTCGGCGGCGACCTCGAGTACGCCGACGAGCTGACTCTCGGCCGCGGCACTCGAGGGCCGGCGCGAGGTGGACGCCTGAGAGGGCCACGGGAACCCGGTGGGCAGAGGCCCGGGGTTGCGGGCGCGGTGCGGGGTTCGGGCACGATGAGGGCATGCCGACGTCAGCCAGCGCGCCGGTCCGGCACCTGTTCATCCTCCGTCACGGGAAGGCGGCATCCGACGCTCCCTGGGGAGGGAGCGACCGCGAGCGGCCGCTGACGGCACGGGGCCGCCGTGACGCGACCGCGCTCGGCGGGCGGCTTGCGGCCGACGTACCCTTCGCCGAGCTCGAGGGCGTGCGACCGCCCGATCTCGCGATCTGCTCCGCGGCCGTGCGGACCCGCCAGACAGCAGATCTCGTGATCGGTGCGATGGGGGGTCGGGTCCCGCTCGACTCGTATCGCTCCCTCTACGAGGCCGACCTCGACGTGGTGTTCCGCTACCTCCGCGAGATCGACGAAGGCGTGAAGAGCGCGTTGCTCGTCGGCCACAACCCGACCATGTTCCGGCTCGCGCTCGATCTGGTCGACCACGACGACGGCGGCGGCATCTCGCCCGATCGGGCCACCCTCGAGGCCCACGGCTTCCCGACCTGCGCGCTGGCCGTCGTCAGGCTGGCGGTCGACGCGTGGGAGGACGTGGGGGGCGGTTGCGGCTCGCTGCTCGGTCTTACCGGCCGCCCTACTGATCCCGTGGCGACGGGCCGTTGCGCCCGCGGCGCGGAACGCGCTCGCGCGTGCCGAGGGTCAGAGTGTGCGGAGGGTCAGAGTGTGCCGAGGGTCAGAGTGTGCGGAGGACCGCGCCGTCTCCCTGGCCTCCGCCGCCACAGAGGCTCACCGCGGCCGTGCCACCACCACGGCGCTTCAGCTCGTAGAGCGCGGTCAGCGCGAGCCTCGTGCCCGACATGCCGACCGGATGCCCGAGCGCGATGGCCCCGCCGTTCACGTTGACCACGTCGGTGCCGATCCCGAGGTCGTCGGCCGAGGCGACGCCGACCGCGGCGAATGCCTCGTTGATCTCGAAGAGATCGATGTCGGCCACCGTGAGGCCCGCCTTCTCGAGTGCGACGGTCGTCGCGTGCGAAGGCTGGTGGAGCAGAGAGGGATCCGGTCCTGCCACCTGGCCGTAGCTCACCATTTCGCCGAGGGGCGTGACCCCGAGCGCCTCGGCCTTGGCCTTGGACATCACGACGACCGCGGCGGCTCCGTCGGAGATCTGGGAGGCGTTGCCCGCCGTGATGCTGCCCTCCTTGTCGAACGCCGGACGCAGCTTGGCGAGCGACTCGGCCGTCGTCTCGGGGCGGACACCCTCGTCGGTGTCGACCACCAGCGGGTCGCCCTTGCGCTGGGGGACGCTCACCGGGACGATCTCTTCCGCGAAGCGGCCGTCTTTGATCGCGGCCGCAGCCCGCTCGTGGGAAAGGGCGCTGAACGCGTCCTGGCGCTCGCGCGAGACGCCGTTCGAGCCGTTGTACCGCTCGGTGCCGAGTCCCATCGCGCAGTTGTCGAATGCACAGAACAGCCCGTCGTACATCATCGAGTCGACCACCGTCGCGTCGCCGATCCGGTAGCCGGCCCGTGCGCCGGGGAGCAGGTACGGCGCCTGCGTCATCGACTCCATCCCGCCCGCGACGACGACCTCGGCCTCGCCGGCGTTGATCAGGAGATCGGCGAGGTAGATGGCGTTGAGTCCCGAAAGGCAGACTTTGTTGACGGTGGTGGCGGGAACCGACATCGGGACCCCTGCCTTCGCCGCGGCCTGGCGCGCGGTGATCTGGCCGGTGCCGGCTTGGATGACCTGTCCCATGAACACGTAGTCGACCGACTCCGGCGCGACCCCGGCACGCTCGAGCGCGGCCGCGATCGCGAAGCCACCCAGCTCGGTCGCCGCGAAGCCGCCGAGCGCACCCGAAAGCTTCCCGATCGGGGTCCGTGCTCCTGCGACGATGACGGTTCCGGACATGACGACCTCCGAGGCCAGTTGGCCAGTTCAGGCGGCGATCCCCCTGGGTCCGCCACAACGACAGGGCTCTATGATACGCAGCCGCTCCGAGGCCCGACCACACCGGGAACGGCCAGGGTTCGGCTCGGAGACAGCGGGCTATCCTCCGGTCCCATGCAGGAGTACCTGAACGCGATCCAGTCCGGCGCGGGCGGCGAGGAGATCGCCGCCCTTCCTCTGCCCGAGTCGTACCGGGCGGCGTTCGTGCGCCGCGCGGACGTCGGCATGTTCGAGGGGCTGGAGACGGCCGACAAGGACCCGAGGAAGTCCCTCCAGGTAGGCGAAGTCGCCGTCCCCGAGCTCGCGCCCGACGAGGCCTACGTCGCGGTGATGGCCAGCGCGATCAACTTCAACACCGTCTGGACGTCGATCTTCGAGCCGCTGCCCACCTTCGGCTTCCTCGACCGGCTCGGCAAGGAGTCGCGCTGGGGCGCCCGTCACGCGCTCGACTACCACATCGTCGGCTCGGACGCGTCGGGCGTCGTCGTGCGCACCGGGTCGGCGGTCCGCAAGTGGAAGCCCGGGGACCGGGTGACCATCCACTGCAACTACGTCGACGACCAGAGCCCGAGCGCCCACGACGACTCGATCCTCGCCGACAACCAGCGGATCTGGGGCTTCGAGACCAACTTCGGCGGGCTGGCCGACCTCACGCTGGTGAAGGCCAACCAGCTGATGCCGAAGCCCACCCACCTCACGTGGGAGGAGGCGGCCGTCAACGCGTTGTGCAACTCGACCTCCTACCGCATGCTCGTCTCGAAGAACGGCGCCCACATGGAGCAGGGTGACAGGGTCCTCGTGTGGGGCGCGTCGGGTGGGCTCGGCGCCTATGCGGTCCAGTACGTCCTGAACGGCGGTGGCACACCCGTCGGCGTCGTGTCGTCGCCGGAGAAGTTGGAGCTCCTCCACGACCTCGGCGTCGAGGCGGTGATCGACCGGAAGGCCGCCGGCTACCGGTTCTGGAAGGACGAGCACACCCAGGACGAGGCCGAATGGCGCCGGCTCGGCAAGGACATCCGGGCCCTCGTCGGGGAGGACGTGGACATCGTCTTCGAGCACCCCGGCCGCCAGACCATGGGCGCGTCGGTCTTCGCTGCCAAGCGCGGCGGCACGATCGTCACCTGTGCGGCGACGTCGGGCTACATGATCGAGTACGACAACCGCCATCTCTGGATGAAGCTCAAGACGATCAAGGGCTCGCACTTCGCGAACTACCGGGAGGCGTGGGACGCCAACCAGCTGGTCTGCGACGGGAAGATCCTCCCGCCGCTGTCCGCGGTGCACCCGCTCGAGGGCGTCGGCGACGCCGCGTACCAGGTCCACCAGAACCTCCACGAGGGCAAGATCGGCGTGCTGTGCCTCGCACCGGGTGAAGGACTCGGCATCGACGATCCCGAGCTGCGGGCGCGCATCGGCGAGGACCGGATCACGCTCTTCCGGAGGCACGGGGCGTGACCGCGCCCCTTCTCACCGAGATCGACCACGTTGCGATTGCGGTCCACGACCTCGAGGCGGCGATCGCCTACTACGGCGCGACCTTCGGCGCGTCGGTCGACCACCGCGAGAGGGTCGAATCGGACGGGGTCGAAGAGGCCTTGCTCAAGGTGGCCGACAACTACGTGCAGTTGCTGACGCCGATCAGCGAGTCCTCACCGGTCGCGAAGTTCCTCGAGAAGAAGGGAGAGGGGCTGCACCACGTCGGGTACCGGGTGACCGACTGCGCCGCGGCCCTCCAGTCGGTGAAGGACCACGGCGGGCAGGTCATCGACGAGGCACCCCGGCCCGGTTCGCGTGGGACGACGGTCGCCTTCGTCCACCCGAAGGGCGCGTTCGGCACGCTCATCGAGCTCGTGCAGGAGTAGGCGGGCCCCCTCGGTGGACACGGCGAGCCCGCCCCGCCCTCCCGCGGCCGCGTCCGGGCCGCCCGGGGTGGCGAACAGTCCTGCGGACCCTGCCCGCGCGACCGGGACCCCCGCGCCGGTGCCGGCCCAGGCGGTGCCGTCGCTCGACCTGTTCGGGACGAACCCCGACGCCGAGCCTTCCGGGACGGCGACCGCCGCGCTCACCACACCCCGGGAGCAGTTCCCGCCCGAGGTCGCCGAGAAGCTGCGCCGCGTACGTCTACCTGCTGGTCGACGCGCGCACCGGGCGCCCGTTCCACGTCGGCAGAGGCCGCGGCGACCGGTGCTACGACCACGTCGCAGCGGCCCGCGCGCCGCACGGGAGCGATCGTGTTCCCTCCGGGGGCCGGCCCTTCGAGGCCCTCGAGCGGATCCGCGAGGCGGAGTCCGACGGCCGGCCGGTGCGCATCGAGGTACTGCGCCACGGTCTGAGCGGCGCCGAGGCCCTTCTCGTCGAGGCCGCGGTCGCCGACGCGCTCGGGCTGGGTGCGACCACCAAGCTCGGGAGCCAGCGACGGCCGGCGCGCGAGATGGGGGCCGTCGTCGCGAAGCGCGCCAAGTTCAAGCGCGGCCACCAGGTGGTGCTTCTCCGGGTCGGCGGTCCCGACGCGGACGCCTCCTACGACACCGCCCGCCACGGATGGCGTATCGCCCGGCGCTGGATCGACCCGGCCGGGCCGCGCTCGCCCCGTTGGGCGGCGGTCGTCACCGGCGAGCTGGTGCGCGGCGTGTACCGGATCGTGTGCTGGGAGCCGAGCGACCCGGGACGGGGCACCCGCAAGATCGCCGACCGGCACTCCTTCGTCGGCGAACGGGACGAGGAGCTCGAGCGCCGCTACGTGGGACGGTCGGTCGCCGCACAACTCGGCGCGGGACCCCAGAGCCCGGTCACCTACATCTGGTGCGGTCCCCACTGGGTGAATACCGCCGGCTGATCCCGACCGGGCTCCGCGCGGTATCGGATTCCCCGACACGGGTCCGATAGCCTCGGCGCCATGGATCACCCGATGACCCAACGGCTCGAAGAGCTGGCCGAGCGGCGCGAGCTCGCCCGGAACGCCGGTTCGCAACGGGCGGTCGAGAAGCACCACGCCAAGGGCAAGATGACCGCGCGCGAGCGGATCGACTACCTGCTCGACGACGGGTCGTTCCAGGAGCTCGACATGCTGGCCCGGCACCGCTCCCACGGCATGGGTCTCGAGGAGAACCGCCCCTACACCGACGGGGTGATCACCGGCTTCGGGACCGTCGAGGGTCGCCGGGTCTGTGTCTTCAGCCAAGACTTCACCGTCTTCGGCGGCGCCCTCGGCGAGGTCTTCGCCGAGAAGATCCACAAGGTCATGGACCTCGCCGCCTCGATCGGCGTCCCGATGATCGGCCTCAACGACGGCGCAGGTGCCCGCATCCAGGAAGGGGTGGTCTCGCTCCACTCCTACGGCGGGATCTTCCACCGGAACGCCCAGGCGTCGGGGGTGATCCCCCAGATCAGCGTCATCCTCGGTCCCTGCGCCGGCGGCGCCGTCTACAGCCCGGCGATGACCGACTTCATCTTCATGGTGCAGGGGACCAGCCACATGTTCATCACCGGCCCCGACGTGGTGAAGACCGTCACCGGCGAGGACGTCACGCTCGAGGAGCTCGGCGGCGCGATGAGCCACGCGACCAAGTCGGGCGTGGCCGCCTTCGTGGCCGCCGACGAGAAGTCGTGCCTCGACGACGTGCGGTACCTGCTCGGCTTCCTCCCCTCCAACAACCTCGAGGAGGCGCCGCTCGTCACCTCCGGCGACGACCCCGAGCGCCTCACCCCCGAGCTCTCCGAGCTCATGCCCACCTCGCCCAACCAGCCCTACGACATGAAGAAGGTCATCGAGGCGGTGGTCGACGACGGCGAGTTCTTCGAGGTCAACCACCACTGGGCCATGAACCTGGTGTGCGGGTTCGCGCGCATCGACGGCCGGTCGGTCGGGATCGTCGGCAACCAGCCGCAGATGCTGGCCGGCGTGCTCAACATCGACGCCTCGGAGAAGGGCGCGCGCTTCGTCCGCACGTGCGACGCCTTCAACATCCCGCTGATCACCTTCGTCGACGTCCCAGGCTTCATGCCCGGCACCGACCAGGAGTACGGCGGCATCATCCGGCACGGCGCAAAGCTGCTGTACGCCTACTGCGAGTCGACCGTCCCCCGGGTGCAGGTCATCACCCGCAAGGCCTACGGGGGCGCCTACGTCGTCATGAACTCGAAGTCGATCGGCGCCGACCTCGCCTATGCGTGGCCCTCCGCCGAGCTCGCGGTCATGGGGCCGGAGGGCGCGGTCGAGATCGTCTACCGCCGCGACCTCGCCGAGGCGGACGACCCGGGCGCGCGCCGCAAGGAGCTCGTCGAGGAGTACACCGAGCGCTACGCCAATCCGTACGCGGCCGCCGAGCGCGGGTATGTCGATGACGTCATCGATCCGGCCGAGACCCGCCGGATCCTGGTCAAGAGCCTCGATCTCCTCGTCTCCAAACGTGAGGAGCTGCCCAAGCGCAAGCACGGGAACATGCCGCTGTGAGCCGGTGCTCCCGCCCCGAGCCCGAGGTGCTCGCGGCGATCGTCGCGGCGGCCGACCAGGTGTGGCCACGGCCGCGTCCCGTCGTGGCGCCCGCCCGCGACACCGTGCCGGCGTGGCGCTTCAGCGGCCGGTGGTGGTCGACGCCGGCGACCGCCCGCCGCGACCGTCCCTTCACGGCTCGCTGAGTCGGTCGGCGCCACCCGACGGCGGTGCGCGCGCCGGGCGGCCGTATCAGCTCGAGAGCGCGGCGCGGTGGTGCTCGGCGAGAGCGACCATGTCCTCCATGATCCCGCCGAGCTCGAAGTCCTTCGATGTGTAGACCTTGGCCACGCCCTTGCCGGCGAGCACCTCCGCGTCCTCCGGCGGGATGATGCCTCCCACCACCACCGGCGCGTCGACTCCGGCCTCACGCAGGCGGTCGACGACCTCGGGGACCAGCTCGAGATGGCTCCCCGACAGGATCGAGATGCCCACCACGTCGACGTCCTCGGCACGCGCCGCCGCGGCGATCTCGGGGGGCGACAGCCGGATCCCCTGGTAGATCACCTCGAACCCGGCGTCCCGCGCGGCGACCGCGATCTGTTCCGCCCCGTTGGAGTGACCGTCGAGGCCGGGCTTGGCGACGAGCAGCTTGGGCGGCCCGCCGGTGCGGTCGGCGAGCGACCTCGAGCGGGCGAGCACCTCGCGGAACTCGTTGCCGCGGTGGCCGACGCCGCCGCCGACGCCGGTCGGCGCGCGGTACTCGCCGAAGACCTCGCGGAGCGCTCCCGCCCACTCACCGGTCGTGCCCCCGGCGTGCGCGAGCGCGATGGTGGCCGGCATCACGTTGTCGGTGCCCGATGCCGCGCGTCGCAGCTCGTCGAGGGCCCGCCGGACCGCGCCGTCGTCCCGCTGCGCGCGCCACGCCTCCACGTCCTCGCGCAGCTCCGCCTCGACCGCCGGGTCGACCTTGAGGATCGAGGTCGCCGCCCCACCCTGGTCGCCCGTCGGCGCGAGCGGGGAGTCGGCCGTCTCGGTGAAGCAGTTGACCCCCACCACCTTGAGCTCGCCGGTCTCGATCCGGCGGACCCGCTCTGACTGGCTCGCGACGAGGCGTGACTTGAGCTCGTCGATGGCCTCGAAGGCGCCACCGAGCGCGAGGACCTCCTCGAGCTCGGTCCACGCGGCGTCGGCCAGCTCGGTGGTCTTCGCCTCGATGACCGGCGAGCCGTCGAAGATGTCCCCGTACTCGAGCAGGTCCGACTCGAACGCGAGGATCTGCTGGATCCGCAGCGACCACTGCTGGTCCCACGGGCGCGGGAGGCCGAGCGCCTCGTTCCAGGCGGGGAGCTGGATCGCACGGGCACGTGCCCGCTTGGAAAGGGTGACGCCGAGGGCCTCGAGGACGATCCGCGGCACGTTGTTCTCCGGCTGCGCCTCGGTCAGCCCGAGCGAGTTGACCTGCACCCCGTAGCGGAACCGGCGGAGCTTCGGGTCGCCGACCCCGTAGCGCTCCGAGCAGACCCGGTCCCACAGATCGGTGAAGGCGCGCATCTTGCAGGTCTCCTCGACGAAGCGCACCCCGGCGTTGACGAAGAACGAGATCCGCCCGACGACGTCCCCGAAGTCCTCGTCCGGGATCTGGCCCGACGCGCGCACCGCGTCGAGCACGCCGATCGCGGTCGCCAGCGCGTAGGCGACCTCCTGGGAGGGCGTGGCACCGGCCTCCTGCAGGTGGTAGCTGCAGACGTTGATCGGGTTCCACTTGGGGACGTGGCGCACCGTGTAGGCGATCGTGTCGACGGTCAGGCGGCGGCTGGGGACGGGCGGGAAGATGAAGGTGCCACGGCTCAGGTACTCCTTCACGATGTCGTTCTGGGTGGTGCCCGAGAGCTGGGCGGTGTCCGCGCCCTGGTCCTCGGCGTTCGCGATGTAGAGGCCGAGCAGCCACGCGGCGGTCGCGTTGATGGTCATCGAGGTGTTCATCGAGGCGACCGGGATGCCGTCGAGAAGCTGCTCCATGTGGCCGAGGTGGGCGACCGGCACGCCGACCTTGCCCACCTCGCCGGCCGCCTCCGGCGCGTCGGGGTCGTAGCCGATCTGGGTCGGGAGGTCGAAGGCGATCGAGAGGCCGGTCTGGCCCTTGGCGAGGTTGGTCCGGTAGAGCTCGTTCGAGGCCTTCGCCGTCGAATGGCCCGAGTAGGTACGCATCACCCACGGACGGTCGGGGCCGCGTCGGGAACCCGCCGCATGGTCGCCCCCGCCCGGGCCTCGTTCAGGTGCCACGTCGCTCATCCCTCCATTGTGGTCGCTCGCCGGGCCACCGACGGCCGGCTGCCAGCGGGGGCGGCGGCGTTGGCGGTGGCTCAGCGGTGGTAGTCGTGGAAGCCCTGCCCGGACTTCCGGCCCAGCTGCTCGGCCGCGACCATCCGACGGAGCAGCGGGACGGCCGCGTAGTTGGGATCGCGGAACTCGTCGTAGAGCGCGTCGAGGATGGCGAGCGAGGTGTCGAGGCCCACGAGGTCGAGGAGCGCGAAGGGCCCCATCGGGAACCCGCAGCCGCCCTTCATCGCGGTGTCGATGTCCCCGACCGAGGCGACGCCCTGCTCGTAGAGGCGGACCGCGTTGTTGAGGTACGGGAAGAGCAGCGCGTTGACGATGAACCCGGCCTGGTCCTTCACTTCGACCGGGGTCTTGCCGCAGGCCTCTGCGAACGATCGTGCCGAGGCGATGGTCTCCTCCGAGGCGGTGAGCGGGCGCACCAGCTCGACGAGGGACATGACTGGTGCCGGATTGAAGAAGTGGATCCCGCACACCTTGTCCGGCCGACCGGTCTGCATGGCCAGCTCGATGACCGGCAACGTCGAGGTGTTGGTGGCGAGGATCGCCCCGTCACCGGTGATGCGGTCGAGCTCGTTGAAGAGCTCCTTTTTGATCGCGAGGTCCTCGACGACCGACTCGATCACCAGGTCGACGCCCTTCAGGGCGCCGAGGTCGGAGGTGCCGGTCACGAGCGCCAGCGTCTTGTCGCGCTCCTCGGCGGTCCTCTTTCCCTTCTCGACCTGGCGGTTGAGCGACTTCTCCAGCGCGGCGACGGTCGCGTCGGCCGTCGACTGGCTGCGTGAGCGCAGCACCACCTCGAAGCCGCTCGAGGCGGCGGCCTCCGCGATGCCCGACCCCATGATTCCCGATCCGACGATTCCGACCCGTGCGATTGACATGGCAAGGGATGCTAGTGCCGCCGTCGCAAACGGTTCCCCGAGGCACCCGCCGGCCTCACGACCGGGTGAGTGGCCGACCGGAGCGCCGGCGAGGACGGCGATGGCGCCGATGGTCGCTGCTCCCGCCCCGGTCGGGACGCCCGGACGGCGGTCCTGCTCCCGAGGCCGTCGAAGTGCGGTCCGCCGGCGATCACGAGACGAACGACGGGTCCGGGTCGGCGTCTCGGCCCGCTGCGGGGCAGCACCCGCTTGCTCCTTCGGGCGGTCGCCGCAACGATGGAGCCATGGCCGGACCGACCGAAGAGACAGGACCGGAGCCGGTCCGCAGGGCGAGTGCCCCGCGCCGAGCGGGTGCGACCAAGAAGGCATCCGGCTCCGGCAGCACACGGTCGCGGGCCCCGTCAGGCGCCAGCGCCGGCTCCGGCACGTCCGCATCGGGCGCAAGCGCGGGCGGGCGCGGACCGCGCGACAGCGACAGCGCGGGCGGCCCCGCCGGCATCCCGTGGCGCGGGCCGTTCGTCCGCGCCGTGCGAGGGCGCGCCCGGATCTACGACCGTCGGCTCCAGCGGAGCCACGAGCGGTGGCCTCCGGTCGCACGGCTCGCCTCGGCCGCCCTGGCGCGGCCCGAGCTGGTGCTGCGCCTCCTCGGCGGAGCCGAGCCGGTGACGGTCGACGGGAGGGTGCTCGACCGCGGCGTGCAGGCCCTGCTCGCGTTGGCCGGCCGGGCGGAGGCCCGGCGGTCGGGGTCCGGCTCGTTCGAGCCGGTCGCGATGCGGCGCGAGATGACCGCTCTGGCCCGTGCGGCGATGCCGGTGCGCACCGACGTGCACGCCACCGGACGGATCGTCCCCGCCGCCGACGGGTCGCCCGCGATCCCGGTCCGGGTCTACCGCCGCTTCGGGACCGGATTCGGGCGGTCGCACACGCGCCGGCCCCGGCCACCGGCGATCGTCTACTACCACGGGGGCGGGTGGGTCCTCGGCGACCTCGACTCCCACGACGCGGTGTGCCGGCTGGTCGCCGCGGTCAGCGGCTGCATCGTCGTGGCCGTCGACTACCGGCTCGCGCCCGAGCACCCCTTCCCCGCTGCGGTCGAGGACGCCTTCGCCGCCTACCGGTGGGTCCACGCGCACGCCGACGAGCTCGGATCCGAGCCCGGCCAGGTCGCAGTGATGGGTGACAGCGCGGGCGGCAACCTCGCCGCGGTGGTCTCCCTCGAGACACGGGGGAACCAGGCGCCCGACGTCGGGCCACCGATCGCGCAGGCGCTCCTCTACCCGGTCACCGATGCCCGCTACGCGACCGGGTCGTTCTCGTCGATGGCGGAGGGCTTCTACCTCACCCGCGAGCTGATGGAGTTCTTCCGGGCCTGCTACCTGCCCGAAGGGGCCGACCCGGCGTCGCCCCGGGTCTCGCCGCTCCTCGCGGAAGACCTCCGGGGTCTGCCGCCGGCGCTCGTGGTCACCGCGGGCTTCGACCCCCTGCGTGACGAGGGTGCCTCCTACGCGGAGGCGCTGGCCGCGGCCGGCGTGGAGACCGAGTACCGGTGTTACGACGACCAGGTCCACGGGTTCATCAGCATGGGGGTGGTCCCCGACACGCTCGCGCTCGCGACCGAGGTCGCCGAGGCGGCCGGGCGTCTCGTGCGCCGAGCGGCCATCGCCCGCGCACCCGCGGACTGAGCCGCCGGCCCGGCCGACGACGCCGACCGCGGCGCTGGTCGCCGACCGGCCTGATGCGTCGGCCCTACAGTTGCGCCATGTCGAATGCTCCGGGGCTCCTCGCGCTCGTCGGGGGAGGCGAGTGGCGGGACGGCTGCACCTTCGACGCCGACCTGTTGAGGGAGTCGGGCGGGACCGAGGTCGTGGTGCTCCCACCGCTGCCGCCTACGAGCATCCCGAGCGGCTGGTGGTCCGCGCAGGCGAATGGTTCGAGACCCTCGGCGGGCAGGTGGAGGGTCTCATGGTGCTCTCGCGTCCCGACGCCGAGGACGAGGGCGTGGCCGCGGTCCTCCGGCAGGCACGCTTCGTCTACCTCGCCGGCAACTCGCCGATGCACGTGCGCAGCGTGCTGAAGGGCTCGCGTGTCTGGGACGCCCTCGTCGACGCGTGGCGCGGTGGGTCGGTGGTGGCCGGCTCGTCGGCCGCGGCGATGGCCCTCACCGATCCGATGGTCGACGCGCGAGGTGGGGGGCTCACCATCGGGCTCGGGCTGGTGACCGGCATGGCGGTCGTGCCCCACTTCGGCGACACCGCGAGGACGGGCACGGGGACAAGCTCCACCGCTCGGTGCTGCTCGCCCCCGCCGGCACGCCGGTCGTCGGGATCCCCGAGCAGTCCGCCATCATCCGGGAGCACGACGGCAGCTGGCGTGCAGCCGGCCGGGTCCCCGTCTCGGTCTTCCTCGACGGCGCCCGGGTGGACTCGGGCCTCGGCGCGCTGCCGCGCTGACCGGTCCGGCGGCCACAGCCCGCGCAGGCGCGGTCAGTCCGACTCGGTGATGGTGACCGACTCGATGACCACCTGCTCGGACGGAGTACCCGACCGGCTGCCGGTCGACTCGATCGCCTGCACCACGTCGAGACCCTTGACCACCTTGCCGAAGAGCGAGTAGCTGGGCGGCAGCGCCGTGCCGTCGGGGCCGCTCACGATGAAGAACTGGCTGCCGTTGGTGTCCGGTCCGGCATTGGCCATCGCCAGCGAACCGACCTCGTAGCGGCCGGGCGCGGGCAGCTCGTCCTCGAACCGGTAGCCCGGCCCGCCGCGGCCGGTTCCCTCCGGATCGCCACCTTGCAGCACGAAACCGGGGATGATCCGGTGGAAGACGATGCCGTCGAAGTAGTGCCAGCGAGCGAGGAACACGAAGTTGTTGACCGTCTTCGGCGCGGCGACCGGGTCGAGCGCGATGGTGAGGGCTCCCTTCGTCGTCGCGACCTCGGCGGTATAGCGCTTCGCGGGGTCGATGATCATGGGCGGCGGGTCGTCGAACCGTCTGGTCTGGGGGCTCGAGCCGTCGGCGGCGGGGATCTCGGGGCTCATGGTGTTCCTCTCGTGGCAGGGCGCGGGTGGGGCGCAGTCGATGAGTGGGCGGGGTGGTGACAGGGCCGCTTCAGGAGCGGGGCCTCACGACTCGGCGACCGTCACCTTCAGCATCCGGTGGATCACCTTCGGCGGGGTGCCGTTGTCGGCCGTGTCACCGTCGGCGTTGATTGCGTCCACGACGTTCTGGCCGGAGGTCACCTGCCCGAAGAGCGCGTACTGCGGCGGCAGCGACTCGCCGTCGGGACCGGCCACGATGAAGAACTGGTTGCTCGACGTGCCGTTCGGCGCCGCCGAGGTCTTGGCCATCGCCAGCGAGCCGATCGGGTACTGCGGGCTGGCCGTCTGGGGCACTTCGCCCTGGACGGTGTAGCCGACGCTCCCGGTCCCCGTCCCGGTCGGATCACCGGTCTGGTCCATGAAGTTCGGGATCACCCGGTGGAAGGTGAGGCAGTCGTAGTACTTCTTGTTCACCAGGAAGACGAAGTCGTTGACCGCGACTGGTGCTGTCTTCGCGTCGAGGTTGGCAGTGATCGTGCCGAGGTCGGTGGTGATGGTCACCGTGTAGGTCTTCGAAGGATCGATCGTCATCGGCGGCGGCGACTTCCATGTGGGTGCCGGCAACTGGGCCGTCGGGCTCGAGGGGCACCCCGCCGCCTTCGAGGCCTTGTCGGCGGTGAGCTGGGCAGCCGAGGTCGGCTTCGTCGTGGTGGTCGTGGTGGTCGAGGCCTTCTTGCTGCCGGGGTGGAAGACGAGGATCGAGACCCCGACGACGATCGCCGCGATGACCACCAGGGTCACCACGCGGCGCACGTTCTGGCGGCGCTTTGCCGCCTTCTGCTCCGCAGCGAGTCGCTCCTGGCGGCCGGCCTTCTGTCGCTGGCGCTTGTCGGTGGGCACGGGCGTTCAGGGTAGCCGGTCGCCTTCCGGCCTCCCATGCACGATGCGGACCGTCGCCGACCGGCCGTACGGTGGGCCCGAGCCGGCGCGAGCGGCGGCGTAGCCTTGCCGCCGTGCCGCTCGTCGTGCAGAAATACGGTGGGACCTCGGTTGCCGACGCCGATCGGATCCGCGCGGTCGCCGACCACGTCGCGCGGACCCGGCGGTCCGGATCCGACGTCGTGGTGGTGGTCAGCGCCATGGGCAAGACCACCGACGACCTGGTGCGCCTGGCCGCCGAGGTGAGCAACAGCCGGCCGATCCGCGAGGTCGACATGCTGCTCAGCGCCGGCGAGCGGATCTCGATGTCCCTCCTCTGCATGGCGCTCGCCGACCTCGGAGTCGACGCCACCTCCTACACGGGCAGTCAGGCGGGGATCATCACCGACGCGGTCCACACGCCGGGCGCGGATCGTCGAGATCCGCGGCGGACCGCCTGACCCGGACGCTCGCCGAAGGGGGCGTTCCGGTCGTCGCCGGGTTCCAGGGGGTGTCCGAGGAGCGCGACATCACGACGCTCGGCCGCGGCGGTTCGGACACGACGGCGGTCGCTCTGGCGGCGTCACTCGGGGCGGACGCGTGCGAGATCTACACCGACGTGCCGGGGGTCTTCAGTGCCGACCCCCGGCTCGTGCCCGAGGCGCAGCGGCTGGCGAGGGTCAGCTACGAGGAGATGCTCGAGGTCGCGGCCAGCGGCGGCCGTGTGCTGGCGCTGCGCTCGGTCGAGTTCGCCCGCAACCACGGGGTGCCGCTCCATGTACGGTCGAGCTTCACCTGGGAGCCCGGCACGTGGGTCGACGAGGAGGACACGACCATGGAGCAGCCCGTCGTCACCGCAGTGACGCACGACGAGTCCGAGGCGAAGATCACCGTGACCGGCGTGCCCGACCGGCCCGGCCTGGCCGCCCGGCTCTTCCGGGGGCTCGCCGACCGCAACGTCAACGTGGACATGATCGTCCAGAACACCTCGCTGCACGGCACCACCGACATCTCCTTCACCGTGCCCGACGAAGACCTTGCCGTCAGCACCGAGGTGTGCAAGGGCCTGCTCGGCGAGCTCGGCGCGACCGGGGTCGACAGCGACACCGATGTCGCCCGGGTCTCCCTCGTCGGGGCCGGGATGAAGACCCATCCGGGTGTCACCGCCCTCACCTTCGAGACCCTCGCCGACCGCGGGATCAACATCGAGATGATCTCGACCTCGTCGATCCGCATCTCCTGCATGATCCGGTCGTCCGAGGTCGAAGAGGCGGTGCGGGCGCTCCACACCGCGTTCGACCTCGGCTGAGGCTCGCGTCAGGTCGGCCGGGCACCGACCGCTCGGGGGCCCCGGGCACCGACCGCTCGGGGGCCCCGAGCACCGCCCGCTCCGGGAGGCCCGACTCCCCAGCCCTACACTGGTGCGATGCGAGTCGGGGTGGTCGGTGCGACCGGGCAGGTCGGAGGCGTCATGCGGGCCACTCTCATCGAGCGAGGGTTTCCGGTCGACGGGCTCCGGGTCTTCGGGTCGGCCCGCTCCGCGGGCAGGCGGCTCGAATTCCGCGGCGAGCAGCTGCCGGTCGAGGACGCCGCCACCGCCGACCCGACGGGGCTCGACCTGGCCCTCTTCTCGTGCGGGGCGCCCGCCTCACGCGAGCTCGCGCCGCGCTTCGCCGCGGCCGGCGCGATGGTGATCGACAACTCCTCGGCGTGGCGGATGGACCCCGGCGTGCCCCTCGTGGTCACCGAGGTGAACGCCGGCGAGCTGGACTCGGTCCCGAAGGGCATCGTCGCCAATCCGAACTGCACGACCATGGTCGCGATGCCCCCCCTCAAGCCGCTGCACGACGCTGCGGGGCTCCGGTCGCTCACCGTCGCGACCTACCAGGCGGTGTCGGGCTCTGGTCTTGCCGGTGTGTCCGAACTCGAGGCGCAGCTGGTGAAGTCGGTGCACGACGCGGCGTCGCTAACTTTCGGTGGACACGTCGACTTCCCCCCGGCGACCGTGTTCGACGACACCATCGCCCACAACGTGCTGCCGATCGCTGGTCACCTCGTCGGCGACGGATCTGGCGAGACCAACGAGGAGCAGAAGTTCCGTGACGAGAGCCGCAAGATCCTCGGGTTACCCGAGCTCTCGGTGGTCTGCACCTGTGTGCGGGTCCCCGTCTTCACCGGCCATTCGCTTGCGATCGTCGCAGCCTTCGACGCGCCGCTCGGTCTGGCCGAGGCCGTCCGCCTCCTCGGCTCGGCGCCCGGCGTCGAGCTCGCCGACCTTCCGACGCCCCAGCGCGCAGCCGGCACCGATCCCACCCTCGTCGGACGGATCCGTCCTGCCGGGGACGATCGCTCCCTCGCCTTCTTCGTGAGCGGCGACAACCTGCGGAAGGGCGCTGCACTCAACGCGGTCCAGATCGCCGAGGAGCTGGCCGCGCGAGGGGTTCTGTCCTGAGGCCCTGAACCGCCAGCGACGTCGCCGGGCGGACCTTCGGTCGACGGAGCCTTCGGTGGACGGAGCCTTCGGTGGACGGACCCTTCGGTGGACGGAGCCTTCGGTGGACGGAGCCTTCGGTGGACGGAGCCTGTGGACGGAGCCTTCGGTCGACGGAGCCTTCGGTCGACGGAGCCTTCGGTCGACGGAGCCTTCGGTCGACGGAGCCTTCGGTCGACGGAGCCTTCGGTGCTTTGTTGCCGCGAGATGACATCAGGCGGTGTACGTATACATCACCGCCGGATGACATCAGGTGGTGTACGTATACATCGTCCGATGTCATGCGCGCGGAACAAGTACCGGAAGGCAGCCGCTCCCGCCGACGTCGCTCGGTGCGAGGAAGCCGGCCGCCCCCGTCGATGTCGCTCGGCGCGACTCAGGCCGCGGTGCCCGGCAACGGCGCGAGCGACGCCACCCGCTTCGGCGAGGTTCACCGCGTGGTCGCCGAAGCGCTCGTAGAAGCGGGCCACCATCGCCAGCTCGACCGCCACGGGAAGCGGCATGGTTCCCGCGACCACCTCGACGGTGAGGCTGACGTGGAGGTCGTCCATCTCGTCGTCCAGCGAGTCGACGACCGCGGCGGCCGTCTGCAGCCGTTCGGCGTAGGCGTCAGTGGTGGCCCGCCACATGTGTACCGCCACCTCGCCCATGCGTTCGACGAGGCCGCGGCTGCGGGCCGAGAGCTCGCCCCCGAGCCCGCGTGCGGCACGCCGTGCGACGTGCTCGGCGAGGTCGCCGTTGCGCTCGAGGTCGGGCAGCATCCGGATCACCGTCACGAGGAACCGCAGATCCTCCGGTGCGGTGATGCCGGCCCCGGTGAGCTGCTGCAGGGTGAGCGCTTCGATGTCGTGGTAGAGGCTGTCGACCACCTCGTCACGGTCTGCGAGTGCCTTCGCCGCCTCCCGGTCGCCCGACAGGAAGGCGTGTGTCGCACCCGACACCGACTCGCCCACCAGCGCGAAGAGCTGGAGCACCATGCGGTCGATGTGGGCGAGCGGGTCCTCCATCCGGCCACGGTACCCGCGCCGCCCCGGCCTCCCCGTTCGCGTCACACCCTGTCGGTACGCTGCCTGCATCGGCAGAGGGGCCTGAGGAGGGACGCGCCATGCTCACCGCTCTCATCGTCGGACTGCTCGCAGCCGCCGTCGGGTTCGTCGCCGGGCTGCTCGCCCGCGCCAAGCAGGTGACCGCGGCAAGCACAGCCGAGGTCAGGCTGGGCGAGGCGAACGGGCGGATCCGGGCACTCGGCGCCGACCTCGTATCAGCCAGGGACGAGCTTTCGGCCGAGCGCGAGCGGACCCGCGTCCTCGACGCTGATGCCGCCCGCCTCACCGCCACGCTCGAGCACGAGCGGCACGCCGCGGCCCGAGCGCGCCGCGGCGACCGAGGACGCACGGCAGCAGCTGACCGGCGAGTTCGCTCGACTCTCCGCGGCGGCCCTCCAACAGAACAACGAGCAGTTCCTCGAGCTTGCCCACGCGAGGCTCGGCGAGTCCCGCCAGGCCGCAGAGGGCGATCTCCTCCGGCGGCAGCAGGCCATCGAGGAGCTGCTCAAGCCCATCGGCGAGCAGCTCGGGAAGTACGAGGAGGGGATCCGGCGACTCGAGGTCGAGCGCAAGGGCGCCTACGAGCTGCTGACCAAGCAGGTCGACGTGCTTTCGAGCTCCCACGAGCAGCTCCAGAAAGAGACGCGCAACCTGGTCACCGCACTCCGTTCTCCCCAGACCCGCGGTAGGTGGGGGGAGCTGCAGCTGCGTCGAGTGGTCGAAATGGCCGGCATGCTCGAGCACTGCGATTTTGACGAGCAGGTGACCTCCGACGGGGACGAGGGACGCGTCCGTCCTGACATGGTCGTGCACCTGCCAGGCAGCAAGAACGTGGCGGTCGACGCCAAGGTGCCCATGCAGTCCTTCCTCGACGCGATCGAGAGCGACCACGAGGCCGATCGCCGTGCCCACCTGGTGAACCACGCCCGACAGGTGCGCAACCACATCGACGGGCTCGCGAAGAAGGAGTACTGGAAGCGGGTCGACCCGTCGCCCGAGTTCGTCGTCGCGTTCATCCCGGGGGACTCGTTGCTCAGTGCAGCGCTCGAGCACGAGCCCGGCCTGATGGAGCATGCCGTCGCCAACAACGTCCTGCTGGCGACGCCGACGTCGCTCATCGCACTGCTGCGATCAGTGGCCTACGGCTGGCAGCAGGAGTCGCTCGCCGCCAATGCTCGGGAGGTTCAGCAGCTCGGCAAGCAGCTCTACGAGCGCCTGTCGGTCTTCGGCGAGCACGTGGCTGGCGTGGGTAAGGGCCTGACCAGCGCGGTGACCGCCTATAACAAGGCCGTCGGGTCGCTCGAGTCCCGGGTCATGAAGACGGCCCAGCGCTTCGCGGAGATGGGCGTGATCGGCGGCGAGCGGGAGCTGCCGTCGCCCGTGCCCGTCGAGTCCACGACCCGGCCGCTCCGTCCCGTCGAGCTCGGGGCCACCGTGGTCGACCTTCCGACCGCCGGCGACGCTGGCGAAGAGGACCACGGGGTCGCGTTGGAGGGCTGACCGCCCGACCACCCGCTGTCCCGCTTCCCGCATAGGGGGCTCCGAACGGTGCCCCCGAGCAATGGTGTCACCACGCGCGGCGGGACAGGCATCCCCAATTCTGATGATCTCTCCGCCCTTCTCAGGAATTTCCAAGTTGGGGGTTGTACACAGAGGGGTCGGCGATTCCCAGTGCTCACCCGTCCGCCGCGAGGACCGGAACGCAGGTGAGGGTGTGTCGGCACCAGTGGGGACCAGCGGAGAGGAAAGCTCGATGGACATTCTCGTACTTGGCGGAGACGGCTACCTCGGTTGGCCGACGGCGCTGTATCTGTCACGCCGCGGCCACCGAGTGGGCATCGTCGACAACTTCGCGCGCCGGGGTTACGACCTCGAGATGGGCGTCGACAGCCTGGTGCCCATCGTGGGCCTTCAACAGCGGGCGCGCCGGTGGAAGGACGTCTCGGGCATCGACCTCGACCTGTTCGTCGGCGACCTCACCGATCCGCACTTCGTGACCTCGACCCTGCAAGCCTTCAAGCCCCAGGCGGTGGTCCACTTCGCAGAGCAGCGGGCCGCTCCGTACTCGATGATCGACCGGCAGCACGCCGTCTACACCCAGGTCAACAACGTGGTCGGCACCCTCAACCTGCTGTACGCGATCGCCGAGCAAGACCGTGACATCCACCTGGTCAAGCTCGGGACGATGGGGGAGTACGGCACGCCCAACATCGATATCGAAGAGGGCTACATCGAGATCACGCACCGAGGCCGCACCGACGTGCTGCCCTATCCCAAGCAGCCGGGCTCCTTCTACCACCTGTCGAAGGTGCACGACAGCCACAACATCATGTTCGCCTGCAGGATCTGGGGCATCCGCGCCACCGACCTCAATCAGGGCATCGTCTACGGGCACGAGACCGACGAGACCGTCCTCCACCCGGACCTTGCGACTCGGTTCGACTACGACGGGGTGTTCGGCACCGTGCTCAACCGGTTCTGCGTGCAGGCGGTCACCGATCACCCGCTCACCGTCTACGGTTCGGGCGGACAGACCAGGGGCATGCTCAACATCCTCGACACCCTGGCCTGCGTCGAGCTCGCGCTCGACCATCCGGCCGAGCGCGGTGAGTTCCGGGTGTTCAACCAGTTCACGGAGTCGTGGTCCGTCCAGCAGATGGCGGACATGGTCGCGGCGGAGTGGGGTAGCGCGGTGATCGAGCACACGCCGGACCCCCGAGTCGAGAAGGAAGAGCACTACTACCGGGCCGCGCACACCAAGTTGCTCGACCTCGGACTGGTGCCCCACCTGCTCGACTCGACCGTGGTCAAGTCGATGCTCGCAGTCGCCGACGCCCATAGGGACAACGTGAACCCCGAGGCCATCCTGCCGACCGTCGAGTGGCGCAGCACGGCGAGCGATCTGGCCACCGCAGGCTCTGGTTCGACCGCGGGTCGCGCCGGGTCGAACGGCTCGGGGCCCGCACCGAGGGTCGAGCCGGCTCGGAGCTGACCGGCTCGCCGTCCGGCCCCAAGGGCGCCGGAGGGCTCGGCCCGCCATCGTCGGGCTGCGGCACCGGTCGCGGCGTCGCCAGGTGAGGGCCTGACGGCCAGCACTATCGTCGTCGGGATGCCGAGATCCCGCCGCAGACGGCGCCGGGCCGCAGGGACGCGCAACTGGGCGCGTCTCACGCTCGAGGCGCTGGCCATCGCAGCGGTGGCGGTGGTCGTCGTGGGATCCATCGGGCGCATCTCCACCGAGTCGAGCGGCTACCGGACCTCGACGGACGCAGGCTTCGGTGCACTGGCCACCCGGGTGATCGACGGCTCGAACCAGACCGGCACGCGCCTCGCCTCGCTCATGTCGCGCGCGCCGAACCTGCCGAACCAGCAGACCCCCTACGTGTCGATGGCCCGGACCGCGCTCCAGCAGGGTCTCGACGAGGCGGTGGTCGCGACGGGCCAGCAGGCGAGCGCCGCCGAGCAGCTGGTCCCGCCCTCCCCGGTCGACGACGTCAGTACTGCCTTCATCCAGGTGCTGCGCGACCGGGCCGACGCGACCGTCGCGCTGCGGAGCGCGATCGACCAACGCCTGGGGATGACCTCGCTGCCGGTCGCCGGTGCGCCCGCGCCGGCGAACCCGCCGGCACCCGAACCGCTGATCTCCATCGACCAGGCGGCGCGCGCCATGGGTGCGGCGGGCACCCAGTACGAGCGGGCCGATGCCGACTACCGGTCGCTGCTCGCCACCATCCACCGCGACCGGCTGAACATCCATCTCCCCCGCTCGGTCTGGGTGCCCGCACCAATGGCGACCGCCCCGCTCGGCTCGGCCGCACTGGCCCAGTCCGCGTCGGCCCTGTCGGCATCGGCCGCGCTCGCGCCCTATCACCAGCTGGTGATCGCCGCGCTCGGACTGACCCCGCCGGCAGTGGCAACCGGTGGCACCGGCGTGGTGGGGGACTCGTGCGGCTCCCCCTTTTCGGTGGCACCTGCCCCCGGCGCGCCCCCGACGGTGCTCCCCCCGAGCACGACCGTCGCGGTCGAGGTGACGGTGACCAACTGCGGGACCGTCACCGAGACGGGGGTGCCGGTGACCGAGACCCTGTCCCTCGCCGACCCGCCCGGCACAGCGCCGCCCCCCGCAGGTGCCGGCGGCGGCCGGCGGACGGCGTCGGTCACCATCCGGTCGGGTTCGTCGACCGCGGTGGCACTGCCCTCGATGGCCGTCGCCTCGGGGCACCGCTACGTGCTCACCGTGTCGATCACCGTCCCGGCGGGCCAGGCCGACCCGACCGGCTCGACCCAGTCGCTGCTCCTGCAGATCACGGCCTGAGCGGGAAGTGGTCTGCATCTCGACCGACACCTGGCTCGCACAGGTGGGACCCGTCATCGGGCGGAGCGGCTGATCGGGCGGAGCGGCTGATCGGGCCGCGCGGCTGATCCGGCTGCGAGGGACGAGGATCTAGGATTGGCCTCGTCCAGCAGTGAGCCGACCAAACGGGCCGACCAACGGGCCGCCAACGGAAAGGTCTGGAGTCTGTGACCGACAGCATCACGATCACCGACAACCGCTCCGGCGAGTCGCTCGAGATCCCCTTGGAGAACGGAGGCATCTCGGCCGCACACTGGTCGAAGCTCCTCCCGGGTGTCTGGTTCTACGACCCCGGTCTCGTCTCGACGGCCGTGTGCGAGAGCTCGATCACCTATCTCGACGGGGACAACGGCATCCTGCGCTACCGGGGCTACCCGATCGAACAGCTCGCCGAGCAGTCGAGCTATCTCGAAGTGGCCTATCTGCTCCTGAAGGGCGAGCTGCCCACGGTCCCCCAGTACGAGGAATGGCAACGCGAGGTCACCCTGCATACGTTCATCCACGAGAACGTCCGTAAGCGGTTTCTCGAGGGCTTCCATTACGACGCCCATCCCATGGGGATGCTGGTGTCGGCCATCGCGGCGCTCTCCACCTTCTACCTGGATGCGAAGGACATCTTCGACGTCGAGTCGCGCAACAAGCAGATCGTGCGGCTGATCGCGAAGATCCCGACCCTGGCCGCGGCGGCCCACCGGTTCAGCGTCGGCATGCCCTTCGTCTACCCGGACAACTCGCTCGGCTTCACCGCGAATTTCCTGTCGATGATGTGGAAGATCGCCGAGCCGCGCTTCGATGCCAATCCGGCGCTCGCCCGGGCCCTCGATGTTCTCTTCATCCTCCATGCGGACCACGAGCAGAACTGCTCGACCACCGCCATGCGGACGGTGGGCTCGTCGCATGCCGACCCCTATTCCGCGTGCGCCGCAGCGGCCGCCGCGCTCTACGGGCCTCGTCACGGCGGTGCCAACGAAGCGGTCATCCGAATGCTCACCGAAATCGGTTCGATCGACAACGTCGAACCTTTCATCGCGTCGGTGAAGGAAGGGTCGGGCGGTCGCCTTCAGGGCTTCGGACACCGCGTGTACAAGAGCTACGACCCGCGTGCCCGGATCATCAAGAAGACCGCCGACGAGGTGTTCGCGATCACGGGCAAGAACCCGCTGCTCGACATCGCGCTCAAGCTCGAGGAGATCGCGCTCTCCGACGAGTACTTCACCTCACGCAAGCTGTATCCGAACGTCGACTTCTACTCCGGGCTGATCTACCAGGCGATGGGGTTCCCACTCGAGATGTTCCCGGTGCTCTTCGCGATCCCGCGCACCTCGGGCTGGCTGGCCCACTGGCAGGAGATGCTCGACCAGGACTCGAAGATCGCCCGGCCCCGCCAGCTCTACATCGGCGCGCGCGAGCGCGACTACGTCCCCATGGACGACCGCTGAGCCGGCCGGCAGCGGTCGAACGCCCAGCTCAGGAGCGAAATCGGCACAGTCGAGCTCCGGCCGCCGGCCGGGGCGGGTGTCGGAGGAGACCGCCGTCGCTCAGGTCGCGGGCGTGGCGCGCGGGACCAGGCGCATGAGGCCCTCCTGCACCAGTGAGACCGCCAGCTCGCCGGACCTCGTATAGAGGAAGCCGCGCGCGAGCCCGCGCGCGCCGTACGCCACGGGCGAGTCCATGTCGTAGAGGAGCCAGTCGTCGGCGCGGAACTCGCGGTGGAACCACATGCAGTGGTCGAGGCTCGCGCCCATGAAGTCGCCGTCGTCCCACTTGACGTCGTGGGGAGCGAGCATGGTGTCGAAGAGGGACATGTCCGACGCGTAGGCCGCGATGGCTGCGTGCAGCAACGGGTTGTCGGGGAGCTCGCCGTCGGCCCGGATCCACAGCCGCTGTACGGGCTCCTTCCCCGAGCCGTGGACGAAGGGAAGCTCCCCGATGTGGCGCTGGTCGATGGGATGCGGCCGTTCGAACCAGTCGCCGAGCGCGTCGCGGTAGGGCTCGAGGCGGGTCGCCAGGGTCTCGAGCGTCTCGGGCGGGGGGACGTCGGGCATGGCGAACTGGTGGGTGAGGCCGGACTCGTCGACGTGGAACGAGGCCGACATGTTGAAGATCGCACGTCCATGCTGGATGGCGACCACCCGCCGAGTGGTGAAGGAGCGGCCGTCGCGGATGCGGTCGACCTCGTAGAGGATCGGGATGCTCGGGTCGCCGGGCCGCAGGAAGTACGAGTGCAGCGAGTGGGGCCGGCCCGAGTCCACGGTGCGGCCTGCCGCGGTCAGCGACTGGGCGGCGACCTGGCCGCCGAACACCCGTTGGCGGTCCTCGTCGGGACTCAGGCCTCGGAAGATGTTGACCTCGATCGGCTCGAGATCGAGGAGGTCGACCAGGAAGTCGAGGTCGCGGCTCACCGCCCCATCCTGTCAGGTCGGCGCGCGTGCGGCGGGCCGGCATTCGCGCGCTCCCGTCGGGGTGACCTCGAGGCCGCTACGGTGATCGGCCGTGCCACCCGTCACCTTCCCCGACGGCTTCGTCTGGGGCACCGCCACCGCCGCGCACCAGATCGAGGGCGGCAACGTCAACAACGACTGGTGGGAGTTCGAGCACGACCCGAACTCGCACTGCGCGGATTCGAGCGGGGATGCGTGCGATTCCTTCCACCGCTACCCCGAGGACATCGCGCTGGTGGCCGGCCTCGGGCTCTCGGCCTACCGCTTCTCGCTGGAGTGGAGCCGCATCGAGCCGGCCGAGGGCGAGTTCTCGACGGCCGCGCTCGACCACTACCGGCGGATGGCGGCGACCTGCCACGAGCAGGGGATCCTGCCGGTCGTCACCTACCATCACTTCACCCATCCGCGCTGGCTGTCGGCGTCGGGCACCTGGGAGGCGCCCCATGCGCCCGATCGCTTCGCGAGATTCTGTGAGCGGGCGACGCGCCACCTCGGCGATCTCGTCGGGATGGCCTGCACGCTCAACGAACCGAACGTCGTCGCGACGATGGGTTGGCGGCACGGGATCTTCCCCCCGGGGGTCCGCGACCGCGACCGGCGCCACGCGGTCAACGACGCGCTGGTGCGGGCCCATCGCATGGGGACCGACGCGATCCGCTCGGGCCCGGGCGACTTCCCGGTCGGCCTCACCCTCTCGATGACCGACTACCAGCCCCTGCCCGGTGGCGAGGAGTGGGTCGAGCGACTCCGCCGTCCTTCCGAGGACGTCTTCCTCGAGGCGACCGGCGGCGACGACTTCTTCGGGGTCCAGACCTACACCCGCACCCGCGTCGGCCCCGAGGGCAACGCCGGGCCCGAGGAGGGGGTAGCGGTCACCCAGATGGGCTACGAGGTCTGGCCCGACGCCCTGGAGGCCACCATCCTCCGGGCGCACGAGATGACCGGGGGGCTGCCGATCTACGTGACCGAGAACGGCATCGGCACCGACGACGACGAGCTGCGGATCGACTTCTTGTCGGGTGCCCTGGCGGGAGTCGGGCGCTGCCTCGACCGCGGCATCGAGGTGCGGGGCTACTTCCACTGGAGCCTGCTCGACAACTTCGAGTGGGTCCTCGGCTACGCCCCGACCTTCGGGATGGTCGCGGTCGACCGGCGGACCTTCGAGCGGCAGCCCAAGCCGAGCTCCGCGTGGCTCGGTGCGGTCGCCCGCGCCAACGCCTTGGCGGCCGACGGGCGGTGACCGCCCTGGTGGCGGACCGTGGGTGACGCCAGCCGGGTCGCGCCGCCCATTGTTACGGGTTGATGACGAGTAAGGTGCGGTCGATGAGCGACCTCGTCGTGCGGGTGGTCCACCTCTGGGAGAAGCGCGACACCCCGCAGGCGAAGCGGCTCTTCAAGTACACCATGGTCTCGGTCATCTCGACCGCAGTGTCCTTCGGGGTCCTCGCGCTCGTCTTCGGTGTCTTCCGCCTTTGGGGCGAGGTGGCGAGCACGGTGTTCGCCAACGTCGTCGCGACGGTCCCCTCCTACTACCTCAACCGAAGATGGGTCTGGGGGAAGGGCGGACGCTCGCACCTCTTCAAAGAGGTCGTCCCCTTCTGGTCCATGTCGGCGCTCGGCATCGTGGTCTCGATCGGCGGGGCGACGCTCGCCCGCCACATCGGCACCGTCAACAACTTCAGCCACTTCGAACAGACCGTGCTGGTGCTCTTCGCCAACGTCATGTCTTTCGGGGTGTTCTGGATCCTCAAGTTCCTGGTGTTCAACCGCCTCTTCAGGGTCCACCCGCTGGAGGAGCTCGACGAGCTGGTCGAGGCCGCCTGAGAACGGCGACGCGGACCGGCACGTCGTCGCGCCGGCGCAGGAGCCGGCTTCTTCACCGCCACCTACCGGCGATAGCGTGGGGACCGCGGCGGTCACCGCCGCAGCCTGGGGGTTCCATGCTTGCAACGGTCACGGGCGGCGGTTCGACGGTGCTGGTCACCGCGGTCTTCCTCGCGAGCGCGGTGGAGATGGTCGAGGCCCTGACCATCGTGCTCGCGGTCGGGGTGACCAAGGGGTGGCGGACCGCCCTCGAGGGGGCTGCCGCCGCTCTGGCCGTCCTCGCCGCCCTCGTGGTGCTACTCGGCCCCGCACTGGTCCGGTTCGTCCCGTTGCAGACGCTCCGGCTGGTGGTCGGTGGCCTCCTGCTCGTCTTCGGGCTGCAATGGCTCCGAAAGGCGGTGCTTCGCGCGTCGGGGCTCAAAGCCAAGCACGACGAGGACGCCATCTTCTCCGAGCAGGTGGCCGAGCTGTCGGAAGAGCACCACGGCACGACCGGGCGCGACTCTGCGGGATTCGTCGTCGCGTTCAAGGGTGTCTTCCTCGAGGGTCTCGAGGTGGTGGTGGTCGTGCTGACACTCGGTTCGACCTCCCACAACCTCGGGCTCGCAGCCGCCGCGGCCAGCGCGGCGATAGTGGTGGTCGGACTCGCCGGGCTCGTCGTCGCCCGCCAGCTGTCGTCGGTGCCGGAGAACGCGATGAAGATGCTGGTCGGGCTCATGCTGGTGAGCTTCGGATCGTTCTGGTCGGGCGAAGGCGTCGGCGTGCACTGGCCCGGTTCGGACCTTGCCATCCCGGTGCTGCTCGGGGTCTACGCGCTGGCCTCCTGGGCAATGGTGACGTTGCTGCGGCGTGCGTCCGAGCGCCGTGTCGGGATCGTGATCGGCGTCCCGGCGACAGGGGACAGCGGTGGCTGAGCCGATCGAGGGTGCAGCGCCCAAGCCGCCCTCAGCACCGGCGCGCGCTGCGCGTGCGTTCGGCCGGTTCTGGTGGGAGTTCCTCGTCGGTGACACCCCCGAGCTCTTTCTCGGAGCGGTCGCGGTGATCGGGCTGGTCGCGCTGGTGTGCCTCGACGACTCGTTGCGGACCATCGCCGCGGTGCTATTGCCGGTCGCGGTGATCGCCCTGTTGTCCTTGTCGGTCTGGAGGGCCGCCCGCAGCCGTCCCTCGTGAGCACCGCGGGGCCACCGCTGTGCTCCCACCCAACGGTCCGCAGGTCCGGTCGGCCGCCGCAGGTCCGGTCGGCCCTTCACGTCCGGTCGGGCCGTCCGTCCGGACCGGGCCGGGTCAGTCGCGGAAGTTGGTGAACTGCAGAGGGATCCCGAAGTCCTCCGATTTGCACGAGGCGATGACCGATTGAAGGTCATCGCGCTTTTTGCCGCTGACCCGCAGTTGGTCGCCCTGGGTCTGGGAGCTCACACCCTTGAGTCCGAAGTCCTTGATGAATTTGTTGATCTTCTTGGCGTGGTCCGAGGAGATGCCGGCCTTCACTGCGAGACGCTGCCGGGCCCGGCCTCCGGAGGCATCCTCCACCTTGCCGACGTCGATCGCTTTGAGGGAGACCTCGCGGCGGACCAGCTTCTCCTGCAGGACCTGGAGGAGGGCGCGCAGCCGGTCCTCGGTCGACGAGGAGAGCACCAGCTCGGCGTCGGCCAGCTCGACCGAGGAGTCGGTCCCCTTGAAGTCGAACCGGGTCGCCGCCTCGCGGTTCGCCTGGTCCACTGCGTTGCGGACCTCCTGCATGTCGACTTCCGAGACGATGTCGAAGGTGGGCATGGCAAGACAGTACCGCTGCACCAGGCGATATCCTTCCGCCCTGCGGGTCGGTGCCCGAGCGGCCAAAGGGAGCAGACTGTAAATCTGCCGGTTCTGCCTACGAAGGTTCGAATCCTTCCCGGCCCACCGCGACGCGAGCCGGCCGGACGGTTGACGGCGATCCGGCCGGCGCAGTGCGTGGAACCGTTGCGGCCGCGCACGCGTGGGGTCAGTCGGCGTCCGTCCGGCCGACGAGGGCGGCCGCCGCGCCGCGGCTGGCGACGCCGAGCCGCTCGTAGGCGTGCTCGAGATGCTTCTCGACCGTCCGCGTCGAGATGCCGAGCTTGCCCGCGATCTCGCCATTCGGCGTGCCGGCGATCGCCAGCTCGATCACCGCCGCCTGGCGCGGCGACAGTCCCCATCGACGGCCGATGCCGTCGATGGGCTGCGCAGCCCGTTCGCGGACCACGATCAGGTCGAAGCGCTCGTCGCGCGAGCCGGGCGGTGAGGCGGCCCAGGATCGGATGCTCGACGACGAGGAACGGCGGCGCCGAGCACGTGTCCCGGCGCTGGTGGCAGCGCGTACCAGTCCGCGAGCGGCGGCGGCAGGGTCGATCCCACGCAGCCGAACCACCGGTCGACGATCTCGACTGCGGTGGGGGTGGCGTCGGCGATCCGGGTCGCCGGCGAAACCATCAGCACTCCCTCACGTGCCGGCGTGGCCGCGGCCTCCCGTGCTTCGAGGAGGCGGTTCAGGCGCACCTGGCTGCGGAGGGAGGTGTACGCGCGACACGATCACCGGCCGGATCAGGGAGAGGACGAGATGGTCCCGATCGCTGAACCCCCAGTGGTCCCGGTCGACGGTCACCTGCACGAGCAGGTCGCCATCGAAGATGGTGGTGCTCAGTTGGTCTTCGAGACCGATCCGCCGGTACACCTCGTGGTAGAGGTCGGTGCGGTGGAACTCGACCGCGGAGACGAGCTCGGAGATGGCCCGCGGTTGCCCGTCGCCGGTTCGGTGGTAGTAGTCGAAGACCGGGTGCTGACCGAGGTTGCGGACGAGGTCGATACCGGCGTGCGGCCACAGCTCGAGGGGCGCACTGAGCACCACCTCGTTGCGGCTCGCGGACGAGGTCGACCTCGTTCCAGCCGGCACGGATCCCCGGGACGAGGCGACGCGAGGCCCGCCGCCACGGTGGCTCGCAGCATCGCGAGGTCACCCACCGACGCGAGCTCCCCGCTGACGTCGGTGACCGCTTCGATGTCCCGTAGGCCAAGGCCGCCGATGGCGTGCACCCCTTCTGTCGGGGATCGGCGCGTCCGTTCCCCGGGGAGCGCGCTCGACCGGTCGTGCATCGGTCGGCCCGTCACGCTACCAAAAGGACTTCGGCCGGCTCCGGGCCCGGGCCGGGACCCCGTACGGACCGTCACACGCGCGAACGGATGCGCGCGGCCTCCGCGGCGGGACGTTCGCAATTCCCCGTGGCGCGCCTCCAGTTGTTCGCAATTTCACGTAGTCAATTGTGATGATCCACAGTGCCGTCATTGACCTTTCTAGGACGAACTGTTTACGGTGCGAGGGCAGATGCAAGGAGCGCTCCGGTGTTCCGAGCAATGGTGTTGGTGGGAACCGAACCGGTCCCAGAGGGTGACCGCAGTGCGATCGCACGGCGGAGGGGTCATCCTCCACACGGCCCGGTGGAGCCGTCGCGATCCCGGCCGGGTGGGCCGGGCCGGCGGCGCGTTCGTCCTCCGGGTGGGTCGGCCACCACCGCGGGCCCTGGTCGCGGACGGGTTGGGAGTGGCAAGGGACGCCGTCGCCCTGCGGTTCGGAGCTCCGCTCCGACCCGGGTAGGGGCGCACTTGCCGGGCCGATCCCGAGCATTACAATGCCGTTACGGAATGGTTGCGGTCACGCTGCTGCCGAGGTCGGCGGGCCTGTCGGGGATGCGCAGACGAACCGTTGGCGACGGTGCGACCACCGTCGCCATGACGAACCGGGGCTGACCGGGAGGTCAGCCGTCCGACCGAGATAGAGGCCCCACCGTCCATGTCATCCGAGGCAACGGTCGAAGCGACGAACGGTTCGGCGGGTGTTGTCGCGCGGGGCGGCGGTTCGACCTGGTGGGCCGAGTCGGGGGCCGGGACCCTCCAGTCCCTCGGCCTTGTCGCACGCTCGCTGGTCGACCGGCTCGCGCGAGGCCACCGGTCTCGTCGGCGACCGACCGCCGGTCGACGCGGACACCGCACAGCCCCGCGGACTCGTGCTCCGGCCCGCCCTGCTGGGGTTCGCCGCGGTCCTCGCCGTGAGCATCGGCGCGTCGCTGCCGAGCTCACCGTTCAAGCTCGAGATGCCCGGTGTCTGGTTCTTCGGGGTCCCCTCCGACGCAGACGGGGAGTCAGTGGGGGCTGTACTTCACCCTCGCCGCCGTGTACGGCGGACTGCTCCTCTTCATGCGGGTCTGGTGGGGAATGACGCGGCTCTACTCACGCTGCAAGGGAGTGACCTTCAAGCAGATGATGTGGGTGTTCACCCTGTGGTCGCTGCCGATGCTGGTCATCGCGCCGCTGTTCAGCCGCGACGTCTACTCCTACGCGGCACAGGGCGAGATGGTCAGCCATCACATGAACCCGTATCTGTACGGGCCCTTCGAGCTTGGGAACAACTCGTACACCAACCCGGTCGATCCGCTGTGGGGCAACGCGCCGGCGCCCTACGGTCCGCTCTTCCTCCAACTCGACGGCTTCTTCGCGCGGATCACCTTCCACAACGAACTGGCCACCATCGTGCTCCTGCGGCTCCTCGCGTTCGCCGGCGTGGTCCTCATGGCGTTCTGCGTGCCCCGGTTGGCCAAGCTGTACCACCGGGACGGCGCGGAGCTGTTCACCCTGATGGTGCTCAACCCGGTCACGATCTTCCACCTGATCGGCGGCGCCCACAACGACGCGCTCGATGCTCGGCCTGCTCGATCGCGGGGCTGACCGCCGCCAAGGAGAAGCGGCCCGTCCTCGCGATCGTGCTCTGCGCGCTCGCGACGGCGATCAAGGCGCCCGCGGCGATCGGGATCCTCTACGTGGGGTGGACCTGGCTCGGACCCGACGTCCCGGTCCGCGACCGGATCCGGCCGGTGCTGACCGCGGGACTGATCGGCAGCGGCATCCTCGGGTTGTTCTCCTATGTGAGCGGTCTCGGATGGGGATGGGTGACGATCCTCGGGACGCCCGGTGCGGTGCGATCGTGGACCGCGCCGACGACGTCGCTCGCGGTCGTCGTTCTCGGGCCTGGCGCACTTCGCCCACATCGGGGTCGAGCTTCGGCGGCGTGCTGACGGTCACCCGCTTCCTCGGGCTGGTCGCCGCGGGCGCGGTCGGCGTCTGGATGCTCCTCAACAGCGACCGGATCGGGACCCTCAAGGCGCTCGGTGCCACCCTGCTCCTGTTCGTCGTGCTCGGACCGGTGCTCCAGCCCTGGTACCTGTCCTGGGGCCTGATCCTGCTCGCGCCGGTGGCGTTGGGGCGCCTCCGCTCGGTGATCATCGCCCTGTCGATGGTGACCGCGTTCATCGAACTGCCCGGTGCGACGAAGCTGGTCTCCAGCCTGCTGACCGGCGACCCGCTGCTGATCGTCCTCACCCTGCTCGGCATCCTCGTCGTCCTGACCGTGCCGCTCGCGACCTGGGAGCGGCCGGACGGGGTGGGCACCGAGAGGGACCTGGCACCGCCGCCCGCGGTCGCCGCCGGGGCCGTCTGACCCTCCTCGGGGACGCCGCGCCCGCTCGTCCTCAGAGCATCCGCTGAAGGATCGAGACGTCCAGCCAGCGGTTGAACTTCCTGCCCACCTCACGCTCGATCCCGACCAGCCGGAACCCGCACGCCTCGTGGAGGCGGATCGAGGCCCGCGTTGTCACCGCCGATGCGGGCGATCACCGAGTGGAACCCGTGCTGTCCGGCGAGCGACGACCAGTTCGGCGAGGAGAGCCCGGCCGACGCCGAGGCCGCGGTGGGGCTCGGCGACGTAGACCGAGTCCTCGACGGTCGGTCGAGTACGAGGGCCGGTCGCGGAACGGCGAGAGCGAGCCGAACCCGAGCACCACGCCGTCCTGGTCGGCGACGACCGCCGGGTGGGGCCCACCGTGCTCGGCGAGCCATTGCGACCTGCTCGGCCGCGCTGCGTGGTACGAGGTCGAAGGTCGCGGTGGACCCCGACACCTCGGCGTTGTAGATCGAGCGAATCGATTCCGCGTCGCTCGCTCGGGCGAGGCGGACGTGCATCGGCAGATGCTAGCGAGCGGCCGTCGGCGAGCCTCTCTCGGGCACGGTTGGCTATGATCGTTGGCTGCAGTCCGCTCGGGCCGCCCGCTCGGGTCGCACCGCCCCCTTAGCTCAGTCGGCAGAGCACAGCCATGGTAAGGCTGGTGTCGTCGGTTCGATTCCGACAGGGGGCTCACCCATGGCGGCGTAGCTCAGTTGGTCAGAGCACACGGCTCATAATCGTGGGGTCGCCGGTTCGAGTCCGGCCGCCGCTACCAGTCGCATCCGAGGGCGGCCCGCCGTCGGGGGCCAGCAGGGCAGAACGGACCGACCCGGACCAGGATCGGGTCGGCAACAACGAGCAGCAACGACAGGACGACCCGGCCCACTGCCGGTGGAAGCGAGGTGCAACGTGGCGAAGAACGAGAAGCGGGTCCAGGTGACCCTGGCCTGCGAGCAGTGCAAGCGGCGCAACTACATCACCACGAAGAACAAGCTGAACGACCGCGAGCGGATCGAGATGCAGAAGTTCTGCAGGTGGGACCGGCGCCACACCCTCCACAAGGAGACCCGCTGAGAGGGGCGCCGCCCGCCGGACCCGAGCCCGACCGCCTGGGCCGGGCGAGAGGCCCGGTGATAGCCTGAGGGGCCGCCTCTGCGATCAGTTTCGGCGCCCGCGGCAAGACGATCGACAGAGGGCAGTAGCTCAACCGGTAGAGCACCGGTCTCCAAAACCGAAGGTTGGGGGTTCGAGTCCCTCCTGCCCTGCTCTCCACAGGTGACGACGGTCGAAGGACACGGCACGTGAACCGAGAAACCAAACGAATGCTGCAGCGTCAGGGCCACGATCCCGAGGGGGAGGCCCCTCCGCGGCGCAACGCCGCCGCCCCCTCGCCGGCCGGCCAAGCGGGACCCGTTCCGTCCGGGCCAGTTCCTGCGCGAGGTACGATCGGAACTGCGTCAGGTCGCCTGGCCGAACCGGTCCGAGGTCGTCAACTACACGACGGTCACCCTGGTGACGCTGCTGACCCTGATGGTTCTCATCTTCATCCTCAACTACGCCTTCGCGAAGGGCGTCCTCTGGCTCTTCAACGCGTGATCGGTATGGCAGTGACCCACGACGACACCAATTCTTCCTTGCTCGGATCCGACGGAGCGGCACCGCCGCCGAGCCCGGACGCGCCCGGACGCGACCACGAGGCCGTCTCCGAGGTCGAGGAGGTGTTCGGCGCCGGTGCCGTGGGCACCGACGAGGCCGGTGAGGCCGCGGCGAGCGGCCGTGCTCGACACCGGCGAGAAGGCGGCGGGCACGAGCGTCGAGCCCGGCGAAGAGGTCGCCGCAAACGGGGCCGCCGTCGAAGATGCCGACACCGAGGCGTCCGGCGACGAAGCGGGGTTCGCCGAGGACGACGGGGACGACGGGGACGACGAGGAGCCCTACGTCATCAGCCCCTACGACCGGCCCGGGCCGCTGGTACGTCGTGCACACCTACGCGGGCTACGAGAACAAGGTGAAGTCGAACCTCCACAGCCGGACCGCCTCGATGAACATGGAGGACCGCATCTACGAGGTGGTCATCCCGATGGAGGACGTGGTCGAGTTCAAGAACGGCAAGAAGGTGGTGGTCCAGAAGAAGGTCTTTCCGGGGTACCTGCTCTGCCGCTGCGAGCTCGACGACGACAGCTGGTCGGTGATCCGGAACACGCCGGGTGTCACCGGCTTCGTCGGCCCGGGCACCAAGCCCACCCCGCTCTCGCGGCCGGGAAGTCGAGGGCATCCTCCAGGTCAAGGTCGAGGGCGCCGAGGCGCCGACGAAGCGCACCCGTCCCCGCCTCGAGCACGAGGTCGGCGAGACGGTGCGGGTGAAGGAAGGCCCGTTCGCGGACTTCTCGGGCCAGATCGCCGAAATCAACGAGGACCAGCTCAAGCTCAAGGTGCTGGTCAACATCTTCGGCCGCGAAACCCCTGTCGAGCTCGAGTTCAGCCAGGTCGCGAAGCTGTAGCCGCGGCGCGAGACGGACAAGGAGACCAATGCCCCCGAAAAAGCGCGTCCTCGCGGTCGTGAAGATCCAGCTCCCGGCCGGGGGCGCGACCCCCGCGCCGCCGGTCGGCACCGCGCTCGGGCCCCACGGTGTGCAGACCATGGAGTTCTGCAAGCAGTACAACGCGGCGACCGAAAGCCAGCGCGGCTCGATCATCCCGGTCGAGATCTCGATCTACGAGGACCGCACCTTCTCCTTCATCCTGAAGACGCCGCCGACCCCGGTGCTCCTCCGCCAGGCGGCGGGATTGGAGAAAGGTGCGGCGACCACGGGGCGGGAGCAGGTCGGGACGGTCACCGACCGGCAGCTCGAGGAGATCGCGACGGTGAAGATGCCCGACCTCAACACCTCCGACATCGACGCCGCGAAGCGCCAGGTGGCCGGCACGGCGCGTTCGATGGGCATCGCGGTCGCCGGCTGAGCCGGCACCGGACCGACCGAGGGAACGGAGAACCATGTCCAGGGGAAAGAAGTACCGCGAGAGCGTCGAGGCATTCGACCGCCAGCACCTCTACTCGCCCGCCGAGGCGGTCGACCTGGTCAAGAGCTCGGCGAAGGCCACCTTCGACGAGACGATCGAGCTCGCGGTCCGGCTCGGGGTCGATCCGCGCAAGGCCGACCAGATCGTCCGCGGGACGCTGTCGCTGCCGGCCGGCACCGGTCGGGCCACCCGGGTGGCGGTCTTCGCCGCGGGAGAGAAGGCTGCCGAGGCACGCGGCGCGGGCGCCGACGTGGTCGGTGCCGACGACCTGGTGGCACGGGTGAAGGAGGGGTTCCTCGAGTTCGACGTCGCGATCGCGACGCCCGACCTCATGGGACAGGTCGGCACGCTCGGGCGGGTGCTCGGTCCCCGCGGCCTCATGCCGAACCCGAAGACGGGGACGGTCACCGACGACGTCGAGCGCGCGGTCCTCGAGTTCAAGGGTGGGCGCGTCGAGTACCGCACGGACAAGGTCGGCAACGTCCATCTCCGGATCGGCAAGGCGTCCTTCGAGCGCGCGCAGCTGCTCGAGAACCTCCACGCGGTCATGGACGAGCTCAACCGGGCGAAGCCCGCGTCGGCGAAGGGCCGCTACGTCCGGGCGGTCACCCTCACCTCGACGATGAGCCCGGGCGTCCACATCGACCCGCTGCTCGCCCGCAGGACCGAGGAGGAACTGGCCGCCGCGGGCTGAACCGCCCCGAGGACCGCCGCCTGACGGGCGCCGCCTCGACGACGGCCCCGTTGGCGAGCGCGGACCCCCGGTCGGCTAGGCTCTCGTTCTTCCAGATCGACAGAACTGCCGCAGACCTCCGGTGTGCCGCCACCCGGCACCGAAGGGACCCGACGGGTCCGCCTGACGAGGCGTTTCGAGCCGGGCACCGAGCGTGCCCGATCGCCACCGTCCGACGGGTGTCTGCGGCCCGAGCTCCGGAGCGTCCCACGCCCGGTGGAGGGACCATGGACAACCCGAGAGCCGAGAAGGTCGCCGTCGTGACCGAGGTGCGCGAACGGCTCGCCGCCGCTCGCGGGGCGGTCCTCACCGAGTACCGCGGCCTCACCGTCACCGAGCTCGCCGAGTTGCGCCGCGAGCTCACCGCCGCGGGCGGCGACTACAAGGTGTACAAGAACACGCTGGTGCGGCTCGCCGTGGCCGACGGCCCGCACGCGCCGATCCTCGACCTCTTGCGCGGGCCGACCGCGATCGCCTTCGTGGACGGCGAGGTGAGCGCCGTCGCCAAAGCTCTCCGCGACTTCGCCCAGGCCAACACCCATCTGGTGGTCAAGGGCGGGATGGTGGGCGAGGACGTCCTGTCGGCGGCCGACATGAACGCCCTCGCTGCGCTCCCCTCCCGCGACGTGCTCCTCGCACAGGTCGCCGGCGCGCTGGCCGCACCCCTCTCGACGCTCGCCTCGCTCGCCCAGGCCGTGCCCCGTGGCCTCGCCTACGGGCTCGCAGCCCTGGCCGACAACCGACGCATAGAGGACGGAAACGACGAGCCGGCCGGCGCGGACCCGCCCGCCGCGGAGGCCGCCGGCGAGTCCGAGGCCTCGGAGTAACGGACCGCCCGCAGGCGACCGGACCACGAACACCGACAGCGCCCGAACACCGACAGCGCCCGAACACCGACAGCGCCCGAACACCGACAGCGCCCGAACACCGACAGCGCCCGAACACCGACATCGCGACAACCACGAAGGAGCGAAGACCAATGGCAGGCACCCTCTCCAAAGAGCAGATCCTCGACGGCATCTCCGAGCTGTCCGTCCTCGAGCTCAGCGAGCTCGTGAAGGAGTTCGAGGAGCGCTTCGGCGTGACCGCGGCCGCTCCGGTCGCCGTCGCGGCCGCCGCACCCGCAGCGGGCGGGGGCGGCGAGGCCGCAGGCGGTGAGGAGGAGAAGAGCGAGTTCGACGTGATCCTCGCCTCGGCCGGCGACAAGAAGATCCAGGTGATCAAGGAGGTGCGTTCGCTCACCAGCCTCGGCCTGAAGGAAGCCAAGGACCTGGTCGACAACGCCCCGAAGCCGGTGCTCGAGCGGGCCAGCAAGGAGGACGCCGACAAGGCGAAGGCCCAGCTCGAGGGGGCAGGGGCCACCGTCGAGCTCAAGTAGCCGTCCACGCCGGGGCGTCCGCGGCCCGGCCGGCGGACATCCTTGACGGAGTCGGGCGCGTTCCCTACTGTGGAGGCGCCTGGACGGGTCCGCCCGTCCGCGGGTTGTCAATCGGTGCGCTCCCGGTTATGATTGCTGGTTGCCGTGCCTGCTCTTGACGCCTTCCTGCGTGTTTTGGCTGGCTGACGCGCGCCCCGGCACCCCTCGACCGCTCCCGCGGCAGCCGTCGACGCTCGGAACCCGAAGAGAAGTACCGCCTCGAGCAGCACCGCAGTAACCCGTCCCTGCCCCATATCGCCACGCAACTGGGAGGAGTAGGCCGTTGCCTCCACGGTCCAACAGCCCGGCACGCTTTTCGTTCGCCAACATCGACGAGGCCTTGCCACTGCCCGACCTGGTCGCCATCCAGCGGGATTCGTTCCAGTGGTTCCTCGACCGGGGTCTCGCGGAGACCTTCGCCGACATCAGCCCGATCGAGGACTTCACCGGGCAGCTGAGCCTCGAGCTCGAGTTCGACCCCGCCGATCCCGACCTGCGGCCCCCGCCCAAGTTCTCGGTGGAGGAGTGCAAGGAAAAGGACATGACCTACGCCGCGCCGGTCTTCGTGCGGGCGCGGTTCATGAACGCGGGCACCGGCGAGATCAAGGAGCAGACGGTCTTCATGGGGGACTTCCCGGTGATGACCGACAAGGGCACCTTCATCGTCAACGGGACCGAGCGGGTGGTCGTCAGCCAGCTGGTGCGGTCGCCCGGCGTCATCTTCCAGCCCGGCCGCGACGCGAAGACGGTGTTCACCGGGACCATCCATCCCTACCGGGGTGAGTGGATCGAGTTCGACGTCGAGGCGAAGCCGTCGAAGGACGTGACCGCGGGCTGCCGCGTCGCTCGCAAGCGCCGGCTCTCGCTCTTCGTGCTGCTCCGCGCCCTCGGCTACGAGGACCAGTCGTTCCTCGAGCGCTTCGTCCGCCATTTCGACTTCCTCGAGGGCCAGTGGGAGAAGGAGCAGAACCTCGCGCCCAACCGCGAGGAAGCCCTCCTCGAGATCTACAAGCGGGCGCGTCCGGGCGAGCCGCTCTCGCCGGAGGCCGCCCGGCAGTACTTCGAGAACGCCTTCTTCAACCCGAAGCGCTACGACCTGACCCGGGTCGGTCGCTACAAGCTCAACCGCAAGCTCGGGCCGGAGATCGAACGGATCTCGGACCTCTTCAAGATCGACCTCGAGCGGCCCTCCCCGACCCAGGGTGTGCTCAGCCCGTCGGAGATCCTGGCGGCCTCCACCTACATGCTCCACCTGGCCAAGCACATGGCCGACGGGGAGTCGACCTACCGGATCGACGATCAGGACCACTTCGCCAACCGGCGGATCCGCTCGGTCGGCGAGCTGATCCAGAACCAGGTCCGGGTGGGCCTCTCGCGGATGGAGCGGGTGGTGCGCGAGCGCATGACCACCCAGGACGTCGAGGCCATCACCCCCCAGACCCTGATCAACATCCGACCGGTGGTCGCCGCGGTGAAGGAGTTCTTCGGGACGAGCCAGCTGAGCCAGTTCATGGACCAGAACAACCCGCTGTCCGGTCTGGCCCACAAGCGCCGCCTCTCCGCGCTCGGCCCGGGCGGCCTCTCCCGCGAGCGTGCGGGCTTCGAGGTCCGCGACGTCCACACCTCCCACTACGGGCGGATGTGCCCGATCGAGACGCCCGAAGGCCCGAACATCGGCCTGATCGGGTCGCTCGCCACCTACGCGCGGGTGAACGAGTACGGCTTCATCGAGACCCCGTACCGCAAGGTGGCCGAGGGCATGGTCACCGACGAGATCCTCTACCTCGCGGCCGACGAGGAGGAGGAGCACGTCATCGCGCAGGCGTCGGCAGCGTTCGACGACGCGGGCCGCTTCACCGAGGAGAAGGTCCTCGTGCGACGCGGACCGCAGGGGACCGGCGTCCGGGTGGGCGCGGCGACGACCTCCTACGGCACGACCTCGGAGATCGACTTCGTCTCGCCCGCCGAGGTGGACCTCATGGACGTCTCGCCGAAGCAGATCGTCTCGGTGTCGACTGCGCTCATCCCCTTCGTCGAGCACGACGACGCGAACCGCGCCCTCATGGGGGCGAACATGCAGAAGCAGGCGGTGCCGCTCGTCGTCCCCGAGGCTCCCTACATCGGCACCGGGGTCGAGGCACGTGCCGCGCGGGACGCAGGCGACGTCGTCGTGGCCGAAGGCGAGGGGACGATCGTCGAGGTCTCCGGCGACCAGATCACCGTCGAGTACAAGGCCGGCGCGAAGGACCGGGCCGGGACGGTGCTCGGGAAGAAGATGTACCGGCTGGCCAAGTTCCGGCGCTCCAACCAGAACACCGCGATCAACCAGAAGGTGATCGTCGAGGAGGGCCAGCGGGTCGCCGCGGGCGACGTCCTCGCGGACGGGCCGGCCACCCACAACGGCGAGCTGGCACTCGGCAAGAACCTGCTGGTCGCCTTCATGCCCTGGGAGGGCTACAACTACGAGGACGCGATCATCCTCTCGGAGCGTTTGGTGAAGGACGACGTCCTCACCTCCATCCATATCGAGGAGCACGAGGTCGACGCCCGCGACACCAAGCTCGGGGCCGAGGAGATCACCCGGGACATCCCCAACCTCTCCGAGGAGATCCTGGCCGATCTCGACGAGCGTGGGATCATCCGGATCGGGGCCGAAGTCGGGCCCGGCGACGTGCTGGTCGGCAAGGTGACCCCGAAGGGCGAGACCGAGCAGACCCCCGAAGAGCGGCTGCTGCGGGCCATCTTCGGCGAGAAGGCGCGCGAGGTGCGCGACACCTCGCTCAAGGTGCCCCACGGCGAGGAGGGCACGGTCATCGACGTCCGGGTGTTCTCCCGTGACGACGCCCACGAGCTGCCGCCCGGGGTCGAGCAGCTGGTCCGCGTCTACGTGGCCCAGAAGCGCAAGATCTCCGAGGGCGACAAGCTGGCCGGCCGGCACGGCAACAAGGGGGTCATCTCGAAGATCCTCCCGGTGGAGGACATGCCCTTCCAGGCGGACGGCACGCCGGTCGACATCATCTTGAACCCGCTCGGCGTGCCGAGCCGGATGAACGTCGGCCAGGTCCTCGAGTCCCACCTCGGCTACGCGGCCCGCTGGGGCTGGGAGGGCGCGGGCGAGGAGTACGCCCGGACCCCGCGGCGCGGCACCGAGACGAAGACCCGCCCGCGGACCGACCCGGCGGTGTGGGTCTCGACGCCGGTCTTCGACGGCGCGCACTGGGACGAGGAGACCGACGCCGGACGGCATCCGACCATCCAGCAGATCTTCCAGCGGTTGAGCCCCGACGGGGTCGACGGCACCGTGCAGGTCTCCGAGGAGGGCAAGTCGGTCCTCTACAACGGGCGGACCGGGGAGCCCTACGACAACCCGGTGTCAGTGGGCTACGTGTACATGCTTGAAGCTCCACCACCTGGTGGACGACAAGATCCACGCCCGTTCCACCGGGCCGTACTCGATGATCACCCAGCAGCCGCTCGGCGGGAAGGCCCAGTTCGGCGGCCAGCGCTTCGGCGAGATGGAGGTGTGGGCGCTCGAGGCGTTCGGTGCGGCCTACGCGCTCCAGGAGCTGCTGACCATCAAGTCCGACGACGTGCTCGGCCGGGTCAAGGTCTACGAGGCGATCGTGAAGGGCGAGAACATCCCCGAGCCGGGGATCCCCGAGAGCTTCAAGGTGCTCATCAAGGAGATGCAGTCCCTCTGTCTCGACGTCGAGGTGCTGGCGCCCGGCGGAGAGGAGATCGAGATGCGGGAGCTCGACGAGGACGTGTTCCGCACGGCCGAGGAGCTCGGCATCGACATCAGCCGGCCCGAGCGAGGGTCGGACGAGGAAGATGCCCGATCGCGCCGCCGAAAGGGGATTTCTGATGCTGGACGTCAACGACTTCGATCAGCTGCGGATCGGCCTCGCCACGGCCGACTCGATCCGCGGGTGGTCCAACGGCGAGGTGAAGAAGCCGGAGACCATCAACTACCGCACCCTCCGTCCCGAGAAGGACGGCCTCTTCTGCGAGAAGATCTTCGGCCCGACGAAGGACTGGGAGTGCTACTGCGGGAAGTACAAGCGGGTGCGCTTCCGCGGGATCATCTGCGAGCGCTGCGGCGTCGAGGTCACCCGCTCGAAGGTCCGCCGCGAGCGGATGGGCCACATCGAGCTCGCCGCGCCGGTCGTCCACATCTGGTACCTGCGGGGCACCCGGAGCTGGCTGGCCTACCTCCTGATGGGCACCGAGGCCCGTGAGGAGCTGAAGGCCAAGCAGCTCGAGAAGGTGATCTACTTCGCCGCGAACCTGGTCACCTGGGTCGACGACGCCAAGCGCCACGAGGACCTGCCCGACCTCGAGGCGGAGCTCGGCATCGAGATCGCGGACATCGAGAAGAAGCGTGACCTCGAGATCGACCGCCGCTTCAAGGCTCTCGAGGCCGAGCTCGCCGAGCTCGAGAAGTCGGGGGCGAAGGACGCCGAGGTCAAGGCCCGCCAGCGCAACGTCGAGAAGGAGATCGCCGGGGTGCGCGAGCGCTTCCAGGGCGAGATCGAGCTCGCCCAGCGCGCCTTCGACGAGTTCAAGAGCCTCCACTCGCGCAAGATCCTCGAGGACGAGCTGCTCTGGCGTGAGCTGCGGATCCGCTACGAGGAGTACTTCGAGGGCGGGCATGGGCGCCGAGACGATCTCGCGGCTCATCGACCGCATCGACCTCGACGCCGAGGAGCAGAAGCTCCGCGACATGATCGACGCGACCGACGGGCGCAAGCCGCTGTCGGCCCAGCGCCGCCAGAAGGTCATCAAGCGGCTGAAGATCGTGACCGCCTTCAACCGGCGCGACGAGAACGGCCGGCGGATCAACGACCCGAGGGCGATGATCCTCGACTCGGTGCCGGTCGATCCCGCCGGACCTGCGCCCGATGGTCCAGCTCGACGGCGGCCGCTTCGCGACCTCCGACCTGAACGACCTCTACCGCCGGGTGATCAACCGCAACAACCGACTGAAGCGGCTGCTCGACCTCGGCGCGCCCGAGATCATCATCAACAACGAGAAGCGCATGCTCCAAGAGGCGGTCGACGCCCTGTTCGACAACGGACGGCGCGGCCGTCCGGTGACCGGTCCGGGCAACCGTCCGCTGAAGAGCCTCTCGGACATGTTGAAGGGCAAGCAGGGCCGGTTCCGCCAGAACCTCCTCGGCAAGCGGGTCGACTACTCGGGTCGATCGGTCATCGTCATCGGGCCGACCCTCCAGCTCCACCAGTGCGGGCTGCCGAAGCTGATGGCGCTCGAACTGTTCAAGCCCTTCGTGATGAAGCGGCTGGTCGACGCCGAGTACGCCCAGAACATCAAGTCGGCGAAGCGGATGGTCGAGCGCCGGCGTCCCGCAGGTCTGGGACGTCCTCGAAGGCGTGATCAAGGAGCACCCGGTGCTGCTCAACCGGGCGCCCACCCTCCACCGCCTCGGGCATCCAGGCCTTCGAGCCGGTGCTGGTCGAGGGCAAGGCGATCCAGGTCCACCCGCTCGTGTGCACCGCGTTCAACGCCGACTTCGACGGCGACCAGATGGCGGTGCACCTCCCGCTGTCCGCGGAGGCCCAGGCCGAGGCGCGGGTGCTCATGCTGTCGGCGAACAACATCCTCTCGCCGGCGACCGGCCGGCCGATCACCGTGCCGACCCAGGACATGGTCTTCGGCATCTACTACCTCACCCTGATCGTCGACGGCGCGAAGGGGGAGGGACGGGTCTTCCGGCACGACGTACGAGGTCGAGCGGGCCTTCGACTCGGGTGACATGGATCTCCACGCGCAGATCGTCCTGCGCCCCGAGCGCGGCTCCCACCTCGCCCGGTCGCATCGAGGCGGCGAACGGCGTGGCTCGAACGGCTGCAACGCGCTCGCTCGAACGGTGTCGGCACCGGCCGCGGAGACGCCGCCGCCGACGCCGACGCCGACGGCTGCCCAGGTGGCGGGCCCTCCATCGAGACGACGACCGGGCGCCTGTTCTTCAACCTGGCCCTGCCCGACGGCTATCGCTACATCAACGACATCGTCGGCAAGCGCGACACCGCGATCGGCACCATCGTCGAGGAGGTGGCGGCCAGCTTCCCCAAGCACGAGGTGGCGGCCAGCCTCGACCGGATCAAGGATCTCGGGTTCCGCTACGCGGCCCAGTCGGGCCTCACCATCTCCATCAACGACGTGCGTACGCCGCCGGAGAAGCAGAGCATCCTCGACCGCTACGAGAAGGAGGCCGAAAAGGCCGAGTCGCAGTTCAAGCGCGGCATCATCACCGACGACGAGCGGCGACAGAAGGAGATCGAGATCTGGACCTCGGCGAACTCCGAGGTCGGCAAGGCGATGGAGCAGTCGCTGTCGACCATCGCCTTCAACCCGCTCGACATGATGGTCGACTCGGGCGCCCGAGGGAACAGCCAGCAGATCCGACAGATCGCCGGCATGAAGGGCCTGGTGTCGAACCCGCGCGGCGAGATGATCCCCCGGCCCATCAAGTCGTCTTTCCGCGAGGGCCTGTCGGTCCTCGAGTACTTCATCTCGACCCACGGTGCCCGCAAGGGCCTGGCCGACACCGCGCTGCGAACCGCCGACTCGGGCTACCTGACCCGACGGCTCGTCGACGTCGCCCAGGAGCTCATCGTCCGTGACGACGACTGTGGCTCGGGCCGCGGCATCTGGATCGAGGGCGTGGTGCCCGACAGCGCGGGCGCGCGCTCGTACCTCGAGACCCGGGCGAACGGCCGGATCCTCGCCGAGGCGGTCAGGCTGGCGGACGGGACCGCGCTCGATGCCGGCACCCTGCTGACCGACGAGCTGGTCGGCCGGCTGCGCGACGACCCGGGCGTGGACCGGATCCGGGTGCGCTCGGTGCTCACCTGCGAGGCCGAGCAGGGCATCTGCGCGGCCTGCTACGGCCAGTCGCTCGCGACGGGCGGTCTCATCGAGCTCGGCGAGGCGGTCGGGGTGATCGCGGCCCAGTCGATCGGCGAACCCGGTACGCAGCTGACCATGCGGACCTTCCACACCGGCGGCATCGTCGGCGAGGACATCACCCACGGCCTTCCGCGCGTGGTGGAGCTCTTCGAGGCGCGCACCCCGAAGGGGGCCGCCGTCCTCGCCCGCCACTCGGGCGTGGTCCGGGTGGTCGAGGACGAGTCGGGCCGGCACATCACCGTGGTGGCCGACGACGGCGAGGAGCACACCGTGCTGGTCGCCCCGCGGGCACACCTCGAGGTCGTCGAGGGCCAGGAGATCAACGCGGGCGACGCGCTCGTCGAGGGACCGAAGGACCCGAAGGAGCTCTTGGAGGTCAAGGGCATCCGCGAGACCCAGCAGTATCTGGTCGAGGAGGTCCAGAAGGTCTACCGCGACCAGGGTGTGTCCATCCACGACAAGCACATCGAGCTGATCGTGCGCCAGATGCTCCGGCGGGTGCTCGTGGCCGATCCCGGCGACGCCACGTTCCTCCCCGGCGAGCGGGTCGACAGCCGCACCTACGCGGAGGTCAACCGCCAGCTGGTCGAGGAGGGGAAGCGACCCGCCGAGGGCCGTCCCGAGCTGATGGGGATCACGAAGGCCTCCCTCGCCACGGACAGCTGGCTGTCCGCGGCCTCGTTCCAGGAGACCACCCGGGTGCTCACCGAGGCGGCCATCGAGGGCCGGTCGGACCAGTTGTTCGGCCTGAAGGAGAACATCATCATCGGCAAGCTGATCCCGGCCGGTTCGGGGATGGAGCGCTACCGGGACATCAAGCTGGAGATGCCGGGCGCCGAGGCGATGCCCTTCTGGGCGCTCGGGTCCGACGGCGACGCCGGCACCGAGGACCTGGCCGCCTGGCTGCGCGACACCGGTGGCGACTCGACGGTCGGCGGCTTCGGCTCCGACATCGATGCCAGCTGGCTCGGCGCGGTCCCCGGCGGCGAGGACGCGGCCGTCGAACCGTCCGGCCTCGGAACCCCCGAGGCGCCGTCCACGCCCGACGACACCCTCGAAGCGGGCGCCTGAGGCCGGCGGCCGTCGGGGTGCGGCCGATCCGGCGGCGCTTGCCCGTACACTGGTGATGCCGTAGCATTGGGTTCTTGCGGCTGCGCGCCGACGGCGCGCCGTGCCCCCTGTGGGGCCGGGGCCCCCGGTCCCGTTCCGCAGTTTCCCTGCCGTTCACAAATCCGAGGTACCGCGTGCCCACGATCTCGCAGCTCGTCCGCAAAGGGCGGGCGACGAAGCAGACGAAGTCGAAGACCCCGGCCCTCCGGGGCGCGCCCCAGCGCCGGGGCGTGTGCACGCGCGTCTACACCCACACCCCGAAGAAGCCGAACTCGGCGCTGCGAAAGGTGGCCCGGGTGCGGCTGACCTCGGGGCTCGAGGTGACCGCCTACATCCCCGGTGAGGGGCACAACCTCCAGGAGCACTCGATCGTGCTGGTGCGCGGTGGCCGTGTGAAGGACCTGCCGGGCGTCCGTTACAAGGTGATCCGCGGGACCCTCGACGCGTCGGGGGTCCGGGAGCGCAACCAGGCCCGCAGCCGCTACGGCGCGAAGAAGGAGTCCTGAGGTGCCACGCAAGGGTCCCGCCGAGCGCCGCGAGCTGATGCCCGATCCCGTCTACCACTCGGTGCTGGTCACCCAGGTGGTCAACCGGGTGCTCAGCCGGGGCAAGCGCACGCTCGCCGAGCGGATCGTCTACGACGCCCTCGCGGACGTCGGCGACAAGAGCGGGAACGATCCGGTGGCGGTGCTGAAGAAGGCGGTCGAGAACACCCGGCCCGAGCTCGAGGTCCGGAGCCGGCGGGTCGGCGGGGCGACCTACCAGGTCCCCGTCGAGGTCCGGCCCCGGCGGGCGACCACTCTCTCCATCCGCTGGCTGGTCGGCTACTCGCAGCAGCGCCGCGAGAAGACGATGGCCGAGCGCCTCTCGAACGAGATCCGCGACGCGGCCAACGGCATCGGCGCCGCGGCCAAGCGCCGCGAGGACCTCCACAAGATGGCGGAGTCGAACAAGGCATTCGCCCACTACCGCTGGTAGGAGCGGCCGCAACGGCCACGCCCCCGGCACACAACCCCCCACGAGCACGACCCGAGAGCTGAACGAAGATGGCTGAATCCCGTCAACGCGATCACCCCCTCGCCAAGACCCGCAACATCGGGATCATGGCCCACATCGACGCGGGCAAGACCACGACGACCGAGCGGATCCTCTACTACACCGGTAAGAACTACAAGATCGGCGAGGTGCACGAAGGCGCCGCGACCATGGACTGGATGGTCCAGGAGCAAGAGCGCGGCATCACGATCACCTCGGCGGCGACCACCTGCGCGTGGCGCGACACGGTGGTCAACATCATCGACACTCCCGGGCACGTCGACTTCACCGTCGAGGTCGAGCGCTCGCTGCGCGTCCTCGACGGGGCGGTCGCGGTCTTCGACGCGGTCGCCGGGGTCGAGCCCCAGACCGAGACGGTGTGGCGCCAGGCCGACAAGTACGGGGTGCCCCGCATCTGCTTCATCAACAAGATGGACCGGGTGGGCGCCGACTTCCAGCAGGCGGTGACCATGATCCGCGACCGCCTGGACGCGGTGCCCGCGGTGGTCCAGCTCCCGATCGGTGCGGAGGCCGGGTTCCGCGGCGTGGTGGACCTGGTCCGGATGCGGGCCCTGGTCTGGGACGACGGCATGGGCGAGGAGTGGGCCGAGGAGGAGATCCCCGTCGAGCTCAAGGCCGTCGCCGAGGAGGCCCAGCACGAGCTCATCGACGTGGTCTCCAACCACGACGACGTCATCATGGAGAAGTACCTCGGCGAGGAGGAGATCACCCCCGAGGACCTGACCCGGGCCCTGCGCACCGCGACGCTCGGCAACCACGCGGTGCCGGTCCTGTGCGGGTCGGCCTTCAAGAACAAGGGCGTCCAGCCGATGCTCGACGCGGTGGTCGACTATCTCCCGAGCCCGCTCGACATCCCCGCGGCGATCGGCATGGTCCCCCGCAAGGAGGGGACGGTCGTCGAGCGCCCGGCGGACGACTCGGCGCCCTTCTCCGCGCTGGCCTTCAAGATCATGACCGACCCCTACGTGGGCAAGCTCACCTACCTCCGCGTCTACTCGGGCACCCTGGCCAAGGGCTCGGGCGTCGCCAACTCGACGAAGGACCGCAAGGAGCGGGTCGGCCGGATACTCCAGATGCACGCGAACTCGCGCGAGGACCTCGACGCGGTCTTCTCCGGCGACATCGTGGCGGTGGTCGGCCTCAAGCAGACCACCACCGGCGACACCCTCTGCGACCCGAACGACCCGGTCGTGCTCGAGTCGCTGACCTTCCCCGAGCCGGTCATCCACGTCGCGGTCGAACCGAAGACCAAGGCCGACCAGGACAAGCTCGGCAAGGCGCTCTTCGCGCTCTCCGAAGAGGATCCGACCTTCCGGGTCCAGTCCGACGAGGAGACCGGCCAGACGGTGATCTCGGGGATGGGCGAGCTCCATCTCGAGGTCCTGGTCGACCGGATGCTCCGCGAGTTCAACGTGGATGCGAACGTCGGCAAGCCGCAGGTGGCCTACCGCGAGACGGTCCGCAAGAAGGTGGAGAAGGTCGAGCACCGCCACGTGCGCCAGACCGGCGGCAAGGGCCAGTTCGCCCACGTGGTGATCACCGTCGAGCCCACCGGTCCGGGCGGGGGCTACGAATTCGACGACGAGATCCGAGGCGGGGCGATCCCGAAGGAGTACATCCCCTCGGTCGACGCGGGGATCCGCGAGGCGATGACCTCGGGTGTGCTGGCCGGCTACCCGACGGTCGACCTCAAGGTGACCCTGACCGACGGCTCCTATCACGAGGTGGACTCGTCGGAGATGGCGTTCAAGATCGCCGGCTCGATGGCCGTGAAGAAGGCGGCCGGCCAGGCCGACCCGGTCCTCCTCGAGCCGGTCATGGCGGTCGAGGTCACCACGCCCGAGGACTACATGGGCGACGTGATCGGCGACCTGTCCTCGCGGCGGGGGAAGGTCGAGGGGATGGAGCAGCGGGGCAACAGCCACATCATCCGGGCACAGGTACCGCTCAGCGACATGTTCGGCTACGCTACCGACCTGCGCTCGCGCACCCAGGGGCGTGCCACGTACTCGATGCAGTTCCACGCGTACAACGAGGTCCCCGAGTCCATCGCCAAGGAGATCATCGCCAAGGCGCGCGGAGAGTAACGGCGGCGAACGGACCGGGTCCGCCCGGGACGTGCCCGCGAGCGTCGAGGCGGTCGATCGGTCGCGGCGACGCCCGCTGCTGCGGGCGGACCGTGCCGAACGGCCGACGACAGCAGCAGCCACCAGCATCGACACAGCAAGACCAGCAGCACGCTGAACAGCAGCAGGCAAGCAGCACCGACAACGAGGAGATGACGGAGGCCCCGCTTCCGTCGTGGCGGTCCCGAGGGGGCCCGCCCAAGACCAGGGAGCACGACCCGAACCATGGCCAAGCAGAAGTTCGAGCGCACGAAGCCACACGTGAACGTGGGGACGATGGGGCACATCGACCACGGCAAGACCACGCTCACCGCGGCCATCACCAAGGTTCTGCACGACAACGACCCGACCACGTCGTTCACGCCCTTCGACGAGATCGACAAGGCGCCGGAGGAGAAGCAGCGCGGCATCACCATCTCCATCGCGCACGTCGAGTACGAGACGCCGAACCGGCACTACGCGCACGTCGACATGCCGGGCCACGCCGACTACATCAAGAACATGATCACCGGCGCGGCGCAGGTCGACGGAGCGATCCTCGTGGTTTCGGCCGCCGACGGCCCGATGCCACAGACCCGCGAGCACGTGCTGCTCGCCCGCCAGGTGGGCGTCCCCTACATCGTGGTCGCCCTGAACAAGGCCGACGCGGTCGACGACGAGGAGCTGCTCGACCTGGTCGAGCTCGAGGTCCGCGAGCTGCTCAACGAGTACGAGTTCCCCGGTGACGACACTCCGATCGTGCGGGTCAGCGCCCTGAAGGCCCTCGAGGGCGATCCCGAGTGGACCGGCAAGATCACCGAGCTGATGGAGGCGGTCGACTCCTACATCCCCGAGCCGAAGCGCGACGTCGAGAAGCCTTTCTTGATGTCGGTCGAGGACGTGATGTCGATCACCGGCCGCGGCACCGTGGTCACCGGCAAGGTCGAGCAGGGTGTGGTCAAGGTGGGCGAGGAGGTGGAGATCGTCGGTCTCCGCCCGACACAGAAGACCACGGTCACCGGCGTCGAGATGTTCCGCAAGCTCCTCGACGAGGGCCGCGCGGGCGACAACATCGGCGCGCTGCTGCGCGGCACGAAGAAGGAGGAGGTCGAGCGCGGCCAGGTGCTGTGCAAGCCGGGCTCGATCACTCCCCACACCAAGTTCGAGGCGACGGTCTACGTGCTGAACAAGGACGAGGGCGGGCGCCATAAGCCCTTCTTCACCAACTACCGCCCGCAGTTCTACTTCCGGACCACCGACGTGACCGGGACCATCACGCTTCCGAGCGGCACCGAGATGGTCATGCCGGGCGACAACACCGAGATGACCGTCGAGCTGGGCAAGCCCATCGCCATGGACGAGGGCCTCCGGTTCGCGATCCGCGAGGGTGGCCGGACGGTGGCCTCGGGCCGGGTCACGAAGATCCTCGAGTAGAGCGCCCGACCGACCGCACCCTGGGAGAGGACGACCACCGATGGCTGCAGAAGGCCCACGTCAGAAGATCAGGATCCGGCTCAAGGCCTACGACCACGAGATCCTCGACCAGTCGACCGAGAAGATCGTCCAGACGGTGCTCCGCACCCAGGCGAAGGTGCTCGGCCCGGTGCCGCTCCCGACGGAGAAGCACCGCTACACGGTGGTGCGTTCGCCGCACAAGTACAAGGACAGCCGCGAGCACTTCGAGATGCGGGTGCACAAGCGCCTGGTGGACATCGTGGAGCACACCCCGAAGACGGTCGACTCGCTGCAGCGCCTCGACCTGCCGGCGGGCGTGGACATCGAGATCAAGATCCAGACCGTCTGACGCCGGGCCCGGCTCGGACCGCCGGCAGCGGTGGGCCCCACCGCCCTCGGCCCCACAGCCCTCGGCCCCACCGCCCCCTCGGCCCCGACGACCGGGAGCGGAGACCGTGACCGGACAGGGGGGCCTCCTCGGAGAACCCCGGCGGCGACCCCCGCGGGCGACGCGGGATCCGATCGCGATCGGCCCGGTGGCGACCGGCCCGATGGTATATAGTCTCGGGTCGGCCTGAACCAGGTTCAGGCAGTGGAACGTGACGTGTCCGAGCGCCCGCCACGCGGGGACCTCGGGCCGAACCAGGCGAGCGCTCCGCTCGGGTCTTTCCGAGCGGAGCGTCTGCGTGCAACCGACGCGAAGGGTCAGTGGCGGATGTGCCGTGGGGACCGTGGTCCCCGGCCGGCGCGTCGCACCGACCGTCGAGCGGAACGGACAGTCGAGACGGAGAGGCTCCAGTGGCCACCAAGGCGATCGTGGGCGAAAAAGTGGGAATGACCCAGGTCTGGGACGAACAGCACCGCGCCATTCCGGTCACGGTGCTGCGGGTCGCGCCAGTCCGCATCGTCCAGGTCAAGACGCCCGAGCACGAGGGCTACGCCGCACTGCAGGTGACCTGGGGTCACCGGCGCACATCGGGACTGAGCCGGCCCGAGCAGGGACACTTCGACAAGGCGGGTGTCGACCCGGGGCGCCGGCTCGTCGAGCTCCGGCTCGACGACATCTCCGATTTCGAGGTCGGCCAGCAGCTGACCGCCGACCTCCTCCAGCCCGGCGAGCTGGTCGACGCGATCGCGGTGTCGAAGGGCAAGGGCTTCGCCGGCGGGATGAAGCGGCACAACTTCAAGGGGCAGGGCGGTTCGCACGGCAACCACAAGAAGCACCGCGCGCCCGGGTCGATCGGAGCATGCGCGACGCCGAGCCGGGTCTTCAAGGGCACCCGGATGGCGGGGAGGATGGGCGCCCAGCAGGTGACCACGCTCAACCTCGAGGTGGTCCAGGCCGACCCCGAACGCGAGCTCGTTCTGGTCAAGGGCGCGGTCCCCGGTCCGAGGGGCGGTGTGGTCCTGCTGCGTGACGCGGTCAAGGCACCGCTCGTGAAAGGTGCACGCGCCTCGGTGAGCGCCCCCGCCGCCTCCTCGACCGAGCTCGCCGCGACGAGCCCCGCCGAGCTGCGCCGCCTCGCGCGGCCCGCTCCCGAGGCACGGACCGCGCCCCGTCATTCCGGGGACGGCACCCGCCTCGGCGAGGTCGATCTCGACCCGCCCACCTTCGGCATCGAGCCCAACCAGGCCGTCCTGCACCAGGTGGTCACCGCCCAGCTCGCGGCCGCCCGGGCCGGCACCCAGTCGACGAAGACGAGGGCCGAGGTGCGTGGCGGGGGAGCCAAGCCGTTCCGCCAGAAGGGGACCGGCCGTGCCCGCCAGGGCTCGACGCGCTCGCCGCAGTGGGTGGGCGGCGGCGTCGCCCTCGGGCCGAAGCCGCGCTCGTACGCCCAGCGGACGCCGAAGAAGATGGTCCGTCTCGCGCTCTGCTCGGCCCTGTCGGACCGGGCGAAGGAAGGACGGGTCGTGGTCGTCGACCGGTGGGACTTCGAGGTGCCGAGCACCAAGGCCGCGGTCGCCGCGCTCGAGGCGCTCGATGCCGACGGGCGGGTGCTCGTCGTGCTCGGTGACGAGGACGGTTACGCGGACCGCTCCTTCGGCAACCTCCCACTCGTCCAGACGGTCGCGGCGGCCGAGCTCAACGCGTACGACGTGCTCGTCAACGACTGGATCGTGTTCACCGACGCGACCCTGCCCGGTGGGCCGGGGGTGCCGGCCGCCGCCCCCGCCGCTGCGACGGACGCCGACGGCCGGGAGGACGGAGACGATGCCGGTGATGGAGCAGACGGAACCGCCACCGCCGATGCCGAAGGAGGTGGGTCGTGAGAGACCCCCACAACGTGCTGATCCGGCCCGTCGTGTCGGAGAAGTCCTACTCGCTGATGGACCAGAACGTCTACGTGTTCGTCGTGGATCCGTCCGCGACCAAGGTGGACGTGCGCCACGCGGTCGAGCAGGCCTTCGGCGTGAAGGTCGACAAGGTCAACACCCTCAACCGCAAAGGGAAGACCAAGCGCAACCGCAAGAACAACTCGCTCGGCCACCGGTCCGACACCAAGCGAGCCATCGTCACCCTCCACGAGGGCGACTCGATCGATCTCTTCGAGAGCTAGGAGCGGGACGACCATGCCACTCCGATCCCGAAAGCCGACCAGTGCCGGCCGGCGCTTCCAGACCGTCTCCGACTTCTCGGAGATCACCCGGACCGGCCCGGAGAAGTCGCTCGTCTCGCCAAAGCCGTCGACCGGCGGCCGCAACGCGCACGGCCGGAAGACCTCGCGCCACCGCGGCGGCGGACACAAGCAGCAGTACCGCATCGTCGACTTCAAACGGGACAAGGACGGCGTCCCGGCAAAGGTCGCGGCCATCGAGTACGACCCCAATCGCAACGCCCGCATCGCGCTGCTGCACTATGTCGACGGCGAGAAGCGCTATATCCTGGCGCCTTCCCAGGTGCAGGTGGGCGACCGGCTCCAGTCCGGCCAGGGAGCCGAGATCCGGCCGGGCAACGCCCTGCCGCTCCGGTACGTGCCGGTCGGCTCGACCGTCCACAACGTCGAGCTGCGTCCCGGCGGCGGCGGGAAGCTGGCCCGCGGCGCGGGGATGAGCGTGCAGCTCGTGGCCAAGGAGGGGGCCTTCGCCACCCTCCGGCTCCCCTCGACCGAGATGCGGCGGGTGCCGATCGACTGCCGGGCGAACACTCGGTACCGTGGGCAACTCCGAGGCCGAGCTGGTGAAGGTCGGCAAGGCCGGGCGCAACCGCTGGAAGGGGGTGCGTCCCCAGACCCGCGGCGTCGCGATGAACCCGGTGGACCACCCGCTCGGCGGCGGGGAGGGCAAGTCCTCGGGTGGACGGCACCCCGTCTCGCCGTGGGGCCAGCCCGAGGGTCGCACCCGCGCCCGCCAGAAGGAGTCGAACAAGATGATCGTCCGCAGACGTCGCACCCGCGGCGCCCGGCGATAGCGAAGGCAGAGGGGAAGCCGCGACATGCCCGCGGAGCCTGAAGAAGGGCCCGTTCGTCGACGACCACCTGCTGAAGAAGGTGGACGCGCTCAACGCGGCCGGCGAGAAGAAGGTCATCAAGACCTGGTCGAGGCGCTCGACGGTCATCCCCGACATGGTGGGGCACACCATCGCGATCCACGACGGCCGCAAGCACATCCCCGTCTACATCACCGAGTCGATGGTCGGTCACAAGCTCGGCGAGTTCGCGCCGACCCGGACCTTCAAGTTCCACGCCGGACAGGAACGGGCGGGGAGGCGATGACGTGCCGGGCGTGAAGACCAACGAGAGGGAGGGGACGCGGGCGGTGCTCCGGCACAGCCGGATGTCCGCGTCCAAGGCACGCCAGGTCCTCGACCTCATCCGGGGCCAGGACGTGGACCGCGCCACCGAGATCCTCTCGCTGGGCGACCGCGAGGCCGCGGCCATGGTCGGCAAGGTGCTCGCCTCGGCGGTGGCGAACGCCCATCACAACGACGGGCTCGATCCCGAGGACCTCTACGTCTCCGCCTGCTACGCGGACGAAGGCGGCACTCTCAAGCGCTGGCGTCCGCGGGCCCGCGGCCGGGCCACCCGCATCCGCAAAAGGACCGCGCACGTCACCGTCGATCGTGAGCCGCCTGCCCGACGAGCGGATCGCCCGGCGACGGGCGAAGGCGGCCTCGTCCGGCGCCCAGCGCGCCCGTCGTGTGGCCGGGTCGAGGCGGCGGCAGGCCGAGGCCGAGCCGACCGAACCGTCGGGTCGTCGCCGGAAGGGGATGGCGGCCGACGAGGTCGAGGAGCTCGAGGCCTACGACGAGGTGGAAGAGCTCGAAACCACCGACGGAGCGGAAGGGGTGGACGAGTACGAGGCGGAGGAACAGGGGACCGACCAGGACGGGTCCGCCGGCACCGAGGCGACCGGTGACGAACCGGCCGTCGACCGGACCGACGAGCACGCATCCGACGAGGGGACCGGCGACGACGCGGACGCGTCGGCCGAGGAGAAAGGCTGATCGATGGGCCAGAAGGTCAACCCCTACGGCTTCCGGCTGGGGGTCACCACCGACTGGAAGTCGCGCTGGTTCGAGGAGCGCAACTACCAGAACTGCGTGATCGAGGATTGGCAGATCCGCGATTACCTGATGTCGCAGCTCGAGTCCGCCGCGGTGAGCCGGATCGAGATCGAGCGCACCCGCGACCGGCTGCGGGTGGACATCCACACCGCCCGACCGGGGATCGTGATCGGCCGGCGCGGCGCGGAGGCGGATCGCCTGAAGAAGAAGATCGAGCAGATCACCGGACTGAACAACCGGATCCAGCTCAACATCCAGGAGATCAAGCAGCCCGAGCTCGACGCCGCCCTCATCGCGCAGGGAATCTGCGACCAGCTGGCCCGCCGGGTCGCGTTCCGCCGGGCGATGAAGCGGTCGATCCAGACGGTGCAGAAGGCCGGCGCCCTCGGGGTGCGCGTGCAGTGCGCCGGCCGGCTCGGCGGCTCGGAGATGTCGCGGAAGGAGTCCTACCGCGAAGGACGGGTCCCACTGCACACGCTGCGGGCCGACATCGACTACGGCTTCCGTGAGGCGAAGACCACCTTCGGCCGGATCGGGGTGAAGGTCTGGATCTACAAGGGCGACATCCTCCCCTACAAGATCTCGACGGACGACAAGATCACCCGCGAGGCCGCGATGGCGGTCGGCGAGACGTCCGGCCAGAGCGGAGCGCCCCGCCGCCTGATAACCGCCGGCGGCGGTCGCCGCCGCGCCGAGCAGGGCGCGCCGGGCAGCGTGGTCGTCGGTCGGTGCCGACACCGCCGACTCGGACATCCCCGAGAATCTGGTCGACCGCTCCGCCGCGGACATCGCGGCACCACCTGCGGTCCCCGACGAACTCGAGCGCATCCTCAACGAGGACGAGGAGATCGAGCGGAGGACCCGCGAGCACCACGAGACGCCCCACTTCCGCAAGGAGGTGGACTGAGGTGCTGATGCCCCGCAAGGTCAAGCACCGCAAGCAACAGCGCGGTCGTCTGGGCGGCCCGGCCAAGGGCGGCAGCGAGGTGACCTTCGGCGACTTCGGCATCCAGGCCCTCGAGCCGGCCTGGCTGACCGCCCGCCAGATCGAGGCTGCCCGGATCGCGATGACCCGCCACGTCAAGCGCGGCGGCAAGGTCTGGATCCGGGTCTTTCCGGATCGTCCGGTCACCCAGAAGCCGGCCGAGACCCGGATGGGCTCGGGCAAGGGCAACCCCGAACACTGGGTGGCGGTGGTCAAGCCGGGCCGTATCCTCTTCGAGCTCGCCGGCGTCGAGCCGCAGCTCGCCGCGGGAGGCGATGGACCGGGCGATCCAGAAGCTGCCGTTCAAGGCGCGTTTCGTGATCCGGCCCGGGACCCACGGCACGCCGGAGGTGCAGGTCTGATGGCGACCGCCGCCGAGATCGCCGACTACGACACCGAAGAGCTCGAGCGCCAGCTGTCCGAGACGCGCCGCGAGCTGTTCAACCTCCGCTTCCAGCTGGCGACCGGCCAGCTGGACAACTCGTCGCGCATCGGACACGTCCGCAGGGACGTGGCCCGGATGATGACCGAGCTGCGCATCCGCGAGATCGCGGAGGCCGAGGGGATGGCGCTCGACGAATTGCCCGGGCACCGCGCCGCCGCCCGCCGCCGCTCGGAGGACGAACGCCTCGGTCGCGACTCCTCCACGGCCGCCGAGCGCCGCGCCGCGGCCCGAGAGGCGGAGGCCGAGGCGGAAGCGGGCGACTCCGCCGAGTTCGGGGACGAAGCGGGAGACGAGGCCGAGGGCGTGGTCGAGGACGAGGACGTCGTCGAGGACGACGGACCGGAAGCGGAGACCGAGTCCGGTCCCGATGTCGAGGAGGAGCAGTGATGGTTGCCGACGACGCCGCACCGGCCGACGAGGCCGCGCCGGCCGACGAGGCCGCGCCGGCCGAAAACGCCGCGCCGGCCACCCCCGCGCCCTCCCGGACCGCGTCCGCCGGCGGGACCGCGCCGGCGGGACCCCGGGTCAACCGGCGGAAGGTCCGTGAGGGCCTCGTCGTGTCCGACGGGATGGACTCGACCGTCGTGGTCGCGGTGATCGAGCGCGTCCGTCACGCCCGCTACGGCAAGACGGTCCAGCGGACCAAGCGGCTCTACGTGCACGACGGGGAGAATTCCGGCGAAGGTCGGCGACCGGGTCCGCGTGGTCGAGACCCGGCCGATGTCCAAGCTCAAGCGCTGGCGGCTCTCCGAAGTGCTGGAGCGTGCTCGATGATCCAGCAGGAGTCGCGGCTCCGTGTCGCCGACAACTCCGGGGCGAAGGAGGTCCTGTGCATCAAGGTGCTCGGGGGCTCGCGCCGCCGGTACGCCTCGATCGGGGACGTCTTCGTCGCGACCGTGAAGGACGCGATGCCCGGTGCCGCGGTGAAGAAGGGCGACGTCGTCAAGTGCGTCGTCGTGCGCACGAAGAAGGAGAAGCGCCGGCCGGACGGCAGCTACATCCGCTTCGACGAGAACGCAGCGGTGCTCATCAACGACCAGCAGCAGCCCCGTGGGACGCGCATCTTCGGACCGGTCGGCCGCGAGCTGCGCGACAAGCGGTTCATGCGGATCATCTCGCTCGCTCCGGAGGTGCTCTGAGATGCAAATTCGAAAAGGCGACAAGGTGCAGGTGATGAGCGGCAAGGACAAGGGCAAGCAGGCCCACGTCGCCCGTGCGCTCCCCGCCGAGGGCAAGGTCATCGTCGAGGGCGTCCACGTCGCAAAACGCCACGCCAAGCCGACCCGGGCCACCATGCAGGGGGGCGTCATCGACAAGTTCATGCCGGTGGCGGTCTCCGTCGGTCGCGATCGTCTGCGGGAACTGCGGGCCGACCCGCATCGGATATCCGGGTCGACGAGCAGGGTCGCAAGCTGCGGGTCTGCCGGAAGTGCGAGGTCCGACCTGTGAGCGCCGTGGTGCACCGCGACCAAGCCGCGGCTGAAGGAGCGCTACGAGGCGACGGTCCGCGCCGAGCTCAAGGAATCCCTCGGACTTCGCAACATCATGGAGGTGCCGAGGCTCTCGAAGATCGTGATCAACATGGGCGTGGGCCGAGCCACCCAGCAGCGCTCGCTGATCGAAGGAGCGCTCCGCGACCTCGAGATCATCGCCGGCCAGAAGCCAGTCGTGACCCGGGCGCGCAAGTCGATCGCCTCCTTCAAGCTCCGCGAGGGCCAGGAGATCGGCGCGAAGGTCACCCTTCGCGGCGACCGCGCCTGGGAGTTCCTCGACCGGCTGCTGTCCATGGCCATCCCGAGGATCCGCGACTTCCGGGGGCTCTCGCCCCGCTCCTTCGACGGGCACGGCAACTACACCTTCGGGGTCACCGAGCAGCTGATCTTCCCCGAGATCGACTACGACCGCATCGACACGACGAGGGGCATGGACATCACCATCGCCACCACCGCACATACCGACGAGGCGGGCCGCGCGCTGCTGGCCGCGTTCGGCTTCCCGTTCCGACAGGAGAACCAGTAACCAGATGGCAAAGAAGGCATTGATCGAGAAGCAGCAGCGCACTCCGAAGTTCAAGGTACGGGGGTACACCCGGTGTCGCCGGTGCGGGCGACCGAAGTCGGTGTACCGCAAGTTCGGGCTGTGCCGGATCTGCCTGCGCGTGATGGTCCATGCGGGCGAGGTGCCCGGCGTGACGAAGGCGAGCTGGTGAGGGGAGGCGGCCGACGATGACCATGACCGATCCCGATCGCGGACATGCTGACCCGCATCCGGAACGCGAACACCGCCCACTTCGACACGGTGCGGATGCCCGGTTCGAAGCTGAAGGAGTCGCTCGCGGCCATCCTGACCGACGAGGGGTACATCAGCGGGTACCAGGTCGACGACCGGCCGGGTAAGCCGGGACAGGACCCTCGAGATCCGGATGAAGTACTCGCCCGAGCGCGAGCGGACCATTTCGGGGATCAAGCGGGTGTCGAAGCCCGGCCTGCGCATCTACGCGCGGGCCGACCGGATCCCGCGCGTGCTGGGCGGTCTCGGCGTCGCGGTGGTGTCGACCTCGAAGGGGCTGATGACCGACCGCGAGGCCCGGCAGCGCCACATCGGCGGGGAGGTGCTCTGCTATGTCTGGTGAGCAGCGAGCGGGAGGTGCCGGCTGATGTCGCGCATCGGACGCTCGCCGATCGACGTGCCCTCGGGGGTCACGTGGACCTCGGTGCCGACAACCGGGTGAAGGTCACGGGCCCCAGGGAGAGCTCTCACGCTCGGTGCCCGCGGCCATCACCGTCCGCCAGGAGGGCGACACCCTGGTGGTCGAGCGGCCCGACGACCAGCGCCAGAACCGCGCCCTGCACGGGCTGACCCGGTCGCTCGTCGCGAACATGGTCGCTCGGGGTCACCCAGGGGTTCTCGAAGGAGCTCGAGATCGTCGGAGTGCGGCTACCGCGCGGCGTCCGAAGGGGCCCGGCGCCCTCGAGCTCTCGCTCGGCTTCTCCCACACGGTCGAGGTGAAGGCGCCCGACGGGGTCACCTTCGAGGTGCCGACGCCCGACCCGGATCGTCGTCAAGGGGATCGACAAGGAACGAGTCGGCCAGGTCGCCGCCGACATCCGCAAGCTGCGCAAGCCCGAGCCCTACAAGGGCAAGGGGATCCGCTACGCAGGCGAACGGGTGATGCGCAAGGCAGGGAAGGCAGCGAAGTGATGGGACGCACCGACCACAAGCTGGAGCTGCGCCGCCGCCGGCACGCACGGGTGCGCAAGCGCGTGCGGGGCACCGCGGACCGGCCACGGCTCGCGGTCTTCCGCTCGAACCGGCACATCTCGGCGCAGCTCATCGACGACGACGCCGGTCGCACCCTGGCGGCGGCCTCCTCCACCGAGTCGGTCCTCCGCGGGGCCGGGCGGTGCCAACGTCGAGGCGGCGCACGCGGTCGGCGCCCTGCTGGCGGTCCGCGCCAAGGACGCGGGGTGTCACGAGCGCCGTGTTCGACCGCGGCGGTTTCGCCTACCACGGGCGGGTGGCCGCGCTCGCCCACGCGGCACGTGCCGAGGGACTGGAGTTCTGAGATGGCAGCCAACGACATGCAATTCGAGGAGCGCACGATCCGGGTCAACCGGGTCTCCAAGGTGGTCAAGGGCGGCCGCCGGTTCTCCTTCGCCGCGCTCATGGTGGTCGGGGACGGCAACGGCCGGGTGGGCCTCGGCTACGGCAAGGCCAAGGAGGCGGGGCTCGCGGTGCAAAAGGGCATCGAGGAGGCCCGCAAGAACATGTTCGACGTCCCCCTCGCCGGCTCGACGATCACCCACCCGGTGCATCGGCGAGAGCCGGGGCGGGCCGGGTCCTGCTGAAGCCGGCCGCGCCCGGTACCGGGGTCATCGCCGGCGGTGCGGCCCGGGCCATCCTCGAGATGGCCGGCATCCGCGACATCCTGGCCAAGTCGCTCGGCTCCTCGAACGGGATCAACGTCGCCCACGCCACCATCGCCGGGCTGAAGGATCTGAAGCGCCCCGACGAGATCGCTGCGCTGCGGGGCAAGAGCGCCGACGAGGTGACCCCTGCCGCCCTGCTCCGCGCCTACCGCGAGCGCCGCCGCGAGGCCGACCTGTTCACGGAGGTGGGCTGAGATGGCGACCCGACCTCGGCCGACGGCGAGCGACCTCGAGCTGGCTGCGGGTCACCCAGGTGCGCTCGGCGATCGGGACCAAGCCGAAGCACCGGGGGACCCTGCGCGCCCTCGGGCTGCGCGGCATCGGCCGGACCAACCTGGTGCCCGACCGTCCCGAGATCCGTGGAATGCTCGCGCGGGTCCCCCACCTGGTCGAGGTCACCCCCGCCGGACCCGAACCGACCGAGCAGAAAGGCTGAGCCATGAAGGTCCACGACCTCCGACCACCCTGCCGGCTCCACCCGTGCCCGCCGGCGGGTCGGCCGCGGCATCGCCGGCAAGGGCGGCAAGACCGCCGGTCGGGGCACCAAGGGCCAGGGCGCCCGGGACACCGTGCCGCTCGGCTTCGAGGGCGGTCAGTTGCCGCTCATGCAGCGGATCCCGAAGCTCCGCGGGTTCACCAACCCCTTCCGGGTCAGCTACACGCCGGTCAACGTCGGGCGCTCTCGAGAACGTCGAGGGCGACACGGTCGACGTCGACCGCATGGTCGGGCTGGGGCTCGCGCGCAAAGGCGACCTGGTCAAGATCCTCGGCGACGGCGAACTCACCCGGCCGCTGTCGGTCGCGGCCCACGCCTTCTCGAAGACCGCCGAGCGGGCGATCACCGCCGCGGGCGGCTCGGTCACCGTGGTCCCGCCACCCTTCGGCCACGGCCGGCCCCCGGCCCAGGGGAACGCCCTCACCAACCGGTAGCATCGGCCCACCGCGGCCGTCGAGGAGCCCAATGCTCGCCAGTCTGGCCAACATCTTCCGGATCCCCGACCTTCGCAACAAGGTCCTCTTCACGCTGACCATCATCGCCCTCTACCAGTTCGGGGCGAACGTGCCGGTGCCCTTCGTCAACTTCTCGAAGGTCGCCCAGCTGTCGGCGGCGTCGAAGTCCTCGGGCGTCCTCGGCTTCCTGAACCTCTTTTCGGGCGGCGCGCTCACCCGCATGGCGGTGTTCGGGCTCGGGATCATGCCCTACATCACCTCGAGCATCATCATCCAGCTGCTCGGCGACGGTGATCCCCAAGCTCGAGCAATGGCGTGACCAGGGTGCGGTCGGCCAGAAGAAGCTGACCCAGACCACCCGCTACCTCACCGTGGCCCTCGCACTCATGCAGTCCACCGGTCTGGTCTACCTGTTCCACAAGGGCGGCGGCGCGCTGTTCGGCACCAACCAGAGCGTGGACCTGATCCTCAACTACTCGATCTGGCGCGCGCGCGTTCATCGTGCTCACCCTCACCGCCGGCACCGCGTTCGTGATGTGGCTCGCCGAGCTCATCACCCAGCGCGGCATCGGCCAGGGCATGTCGATCCTCATCTTCGCCAACGTCGTGGCGGGCATCCCGAGCGGCCTGAACACGGTGCTGCAGGTGGGTGGCCGGCTCAAGTTCTCCATCGTGATCGTGGTCTCGCTGGCGCTGCTCGTACTGATCGTCTTCGTCGACCAGGGCCAGCGCCGTATCCCGGTGACCTTCGCCAAACGGGTGGTCGGCCGCAAGATGTACGGAGGCTCGAACACCTACATACCGCTCAAGGTCAACCAGGCCGGTGTCATCCCGATCATCTTCGCGAGCTCGGTCCTCTACATCCCGGTGCTCCTGTCGAACGTCGATCCCCTCGGCGGCGTTCCAGAACTGGGTGAAGAACAACGTGACCCCGACCAGCGTGTTCTACATCCTCACCTACTTCGTGTTCATCCTCCTCTTCACCTTCTTCTACGTCTATGTCGCCTTCGACCCCCACCAGCAGGCGGACATCATCCGAAAACAGGGCGGGTACATCCCCGGCATCCGTCCGGGCCAACCCACCGAGCGCTACCTCGCCCACATCCTGAACCGGATCACCTGGCCCGGGCGCGCTCTTCCTCGGCGCGGTCGCGGTGACCCCGTCGTTGCTGATGGCCGCATGGAACATCACCAGCTACCCCTTCTACGGGACGACGCTGCTGATCGCGGTGGGCGTGGCGCTCGAGACGATGAAGCAGATCGACAGCCAGCTCATGATGCGGAACTACGAGGGCTTCCTCAAGTAGGTGGTACCCGGCGCCCGGCTCGTGGTCCTCGGCAAGCAGGGGGCCGGGAAGGGAACGCAGTGCGTTCGCCTGTCCCACCACTACGTCGTCCCCCACGTGTCGACCGGCGACATGCTGCGCGCCGCGGTCAAGCAGGGCACCGCGATCGGGATGAAGGCGAAGGATCAGATGGACCGGGGCGAGCTCCTCGGGGACGACCTGATCATGGACATGGTCGCCGAGCGGCTGGGCGAGAGCGACGTGCGCGCGCGCGGCTTCGTGCTCGACGGGTGCCCCCGCACCGTGGCCCAGGCCGAGAAGCTCGCCGACATCCTCGCGCCCTTCGACCTCGACATGGCGATCGACATCGAGATCCAGACCGGCCAGGTGCTGCGCCGTCTCGCCGCTCGCCGGGTCTGCACCGACTGCGGCGCGAACTACTCGCTCTCCTCGCCGCCGCGGATCAACTGGACCTGCGACGTCTGCAGCGGCGAGGTGGTCCAGCGCGAGGACGACACCGAGGAGGCGATCACCCGCCGGCTCGAGCTCTACGAGCGCCAGACCGCGCCGCTCATCGAGTGGTACCGCGAGCGCAACCAGCTGGCGACGGTGCCGGGCACCGGCACGCCCGATGCGGTGACCCGTCGGATCATCCGGGTGATCGAGGACCGGCGCGAGCGCCGGGGCGGGCGGCTGACGTGAGGCGCACGCCCGAGGAGCTGGCGAAGATGCGAAAGGCCGGGAAGGTGGTCGCCGAGATCCACCAGGCCACCCGCGCGGTGATCCGCCCGGGTGTGAGCACCGCCGAGCTCGACCGCGTCGCCCGCGAGGTCCTCGAGCGTCGGGGAGCGGGGTCGAACTTCCTCAACTACCACGGGTTCCCTGCGGTGGTGTGCACCTCGCCGAACTCGATGATCGTCCACGGGATCCCCTCCGAGGAGGTGGTCCTCGAGGAAGGGGACATCATCTCGGTCGACTGCGGCGCGATCGTCGAGGGCTATCACGGGGACGCCGCCTACACCGCCCCGGTCGGGGAGGTGAGCCCCGAGGCGACCCGGCTGATGACGGTCACCGAACGGAGCCTCTGGGCCGGCATCGAGCAGCTCCGTCCGGGCAACCGCCTCCACGAGGTCGGCCGGGCGGTCCAGCAGGTCGCCGAGCAGGAGGGGTTCTCGGTGGTCCGCGAGTACGTCGGCCACGCCATCGGGACCGCGATGCACGAGGAGCCCCAGGTCCCGAACTACTGGCCGGGGACGCCCGGCCCGACGCTCAAGACGGGGATGGTCTTCGCGATCGAGCCGATGGTCAACGCCGGGGCGCCGGCCACCGCCCTGCTCGAGGACGGCTGGAGCGTGGTGACGGCCGACGGGCGGCTGTCGGCCCACTTCGAGCACACCATCGCGGTGACCGACGAGGGGCCGGAGGTGTTCACCGTGCCCTGAGGCCGCCCGGAGCGCCCTCCCAGGTCAGGAAGGGCGCCGGACTGGCAATCGGGCGCCGAGCGGCTAGACTGTTTGTCCGGCTGGCCGCGGGTGTCCGCGGTGGGCCGATCCCGCCTGTGGCAGCGCTCCTCCGGTGTGCTCCCGTATGCGGTGCGGACGGACGACCGTGTCGCCCGTGCTGCACGTCGGCCCGACGGTCGACCGGACGAGAAGACGGATTCACCGAGGAGATTCACCTGCCCAAGCCCAAGGAAGACGCCATCGTGCTGGAAGGGACCGTGGTCGAGCCGCTGCCGAACGCCATGTTCCGGGTCGAGCTCGAGAACGGGCACAAGGTGCTGGCGCACAGCTCGGGGAAGATGCGGATGCACCGGATCCGGATCCTGCCCGGTGACCGCGTGCAGGTGGAGATCACCCCCTACGACCTCGCACGGGGGCGCATCACCTACCGCTACAAGTGAACGCGGCGACGAAGGCCCGGGGCGGCGACCCTGCGAGGGACGGGACGAGACGAGCGACAAGGACGAGATGTGAAGGTACGACCGAGCGTCAAACCGATGTGTGAGAAGTGCAAGGTGATCCGCCGGCACCGGCGGGTCTTCGTCATCTGCGAGAACCCGCGGCACAAGCAGCGCCAGGGCTGAGCCGCCGAGCGAGAACGAGGAGAGGAGGAAGGACGTGGCCCGCATCTCGGGAGTCGACATCCCACGTGAGAAGCGACTGGAGATCTCCCTGACCTACATCTTCGGGGTCGGGAAGACCACCGCGCAACAGATCTGTGCCGCCACCGGCACGAGCCCCGACACCCGGGTGCGCGACCTGACCGACGAGGAGGTGACCCGCCTCCGCAACTACATCGACTCCAACCTCCAGGTCGAAGGCGACCTCCGCCGCGACGTCTCCCAGGACATCAAGCGCAAGATGGAGATCGGCTGCTACCAGGGGATCCGCCACCGGAAGGGGCTCCCGGTCCACGGCCAGCGCACCCACACCAACGCGCGTACGCGCAAGGGGCCGAAGAAGACGGTCGCCGGAAAGAAGAAGGTCCGCAAGTAGATGCCGAAGCCCACCAAGTCCACCGCCGCCGCCCGCCGGCCGCGCAAGCGGGAGCGCAAGAACGTGACCTTCGCGGTCGCCCACATCAAGAGCTCGTTCAACAACACGATCGTGACCATCGCCGATCCCGAGGGCAACGTGCTGGCGTGGGCCTCGGCCGGCAACGTCGGCTTCAAGGGCTCGCGCAAGTCGACGCCCTTCGCCGCCCAGCTAGCGGCCGAGCAGTGCGCGAGGAAGGCCATGGAGCACGGCGTGCGCCGGGTCGACGTGCTGGTCCGCGGGCCCGGTTCGGGTCGCGAGACGGCCATCCGGTCGCTCGCGGCCGCCGGCATCGAGGTCGCCGGCATCAAGGACGTGACACCCATCCCCCACAACGGCTGCCGCCCCAAAAAGCGGCGCCGGGTCTGAGGAGCGCGCGATGGCCCGCTACACCGGACCGGTCTGCCGGCTCTGCCGACGCGAGCGCACCAAGCTCTTCTTGAAGGGCGAGCGGTGCTACTCGATGAAGTGCCCGGTCTCCGAGGCGGTGACCGACCGGCACAGCCGCGCCTACCCGCCCGGCGAGCACGGGCGAGACCGGATGCGCCAGGGTTCCGAGTACCTCGGGCAGCTGCGCGAGAAGCAGAAGGCCCGCCGTATCTACGGCCTGCTCGAGCGCCAGTTCCACAACCTCTACGTCGAGGCGTCCCGCGCCCCCGGCATCACCGGCGAGAACCTCCTGCGGATGCTCGAGCTCCGGCTCGACAACGTCGCCTTCCGGGCCGGGTGGGGCGCGAGCAGGGCCCAGGCCCGGCAGTTCGTGCGCCACGGCCACGTGCGGGTCAACGGCAAGCGGGTGACCATCCCGAGCTACCGGGTGCGCCAGGGCGACGTGATCAGCCTGAAACCGTCCTCGCGCGAGATCTTCCACGTCCGCCGCAACATGGACACCCTCGACCGCGTGCTGCCGCCGTGGCTCGAGGCGGTCGACGGCCCTTTCGAGGTGCGGGTGTTCTCCCTGCCGCTCCGCGAGCACATCGACGAGCCGGTCCAAGAGCAGCTCATCGTGGAGCTCTACTCCAAGTAGACGGACCAGACCCGGCCCGTCCCGCCCGCCGGCGATCCGGCTGCGGAGGCGGCCGACCGACGAGCACACACCGACCACCAAGCGACCACCGAATCACGAACACGCAGCACACTGCCGAGGAGCCACGATCCCATGCTCATCATCCAGCGACCCACCGTCGAAGCCATCGGCGAAGAGGAGAACAACCGCCAGCGGTTCGCGGTCGGTCCCCTCGATCCCGGATTCGGCCACACCCTGGGCAACACCTTGCGGCGCACCCTCCTCTCCTCGATCCCCGGAGCGTCGGTCACCCAGGTGCGCTTCGACGACGCCCTCCACGAGTTCACCACCCTGCCGGGGGTGAAAGAGGACGTGACCGACATCATCTTGAACCTGAAGGACGTCCTCCTCCGGGTCCACAGCGACGAGCCCGTCACCATCCGCCTCGACAAGCGCGGGCCGGGCGACGCGACTGCGGGGGACCTCCAGATCACCGCGGACGTCGAGATCCTCAACCCCGACCAGCCCATCGCCTCGCTCAACGCGAAGGGGCGGCTGGCGATGGACCTCACCGTCGAGCGCGGCCGCGGGCTACCTCTCGGGCGACAAGAACAAGCGCACCAGCACCATCGGGGTGATCCCGGTCGACGCGATCTTCTCGCCGATCCGCCGGGTGGCCTTCACCGTCGAGCCGGTCCGGGTCGAGCAGTCGACCGACTTCGACCGGCTGGTCCTCGACATCGAGACCGACGGCTCGCTCTCGCCCCGCGAGGCGCTCGCTTCGGCCGGCGACACCCTGCGCACCCTGGTCAGCCTGGTGGCGGATCTCGAGGACGAGCCGATGGGTCTCGAGCTCGGCGAGGTGGGCACGGTCGGCACCGGCTCGCCCGACCTCGACCTCCGCATCGAGGACCTCGACCTCACCGAGCGGCCGCGCAACTGCCTGAAGCGGGCGCAGATCAACACCATCGGCGAGCTCGTCGACCGCACCCTCGACGACCTGCTCAACATCACCAACTTCGGGCAGAAGTCGCTCGACGAGGTGCTCCAGAAGCTCGACGAGCGCGGCCTGGCGCTCCGGGTCAAGGACTGATCGGCGCGATGCGCGGGACCCCGCAGAAGGGCCGTCGCTTCGGCGGGAGTGCTGCCCACCAGAAGGCGATGATGGGCAACCTGGTCGCGTCGCTGATCGCGGCGGAGTACCTGGTGACCACCGAGGCGAAGGCCAAGGCGCTGCGGCCGATCGCGGAGAAGGTGATCACCGCGGCCGCCAAGGGCGGGGTCGCCCGGCAGCGCAACGTGGTGGCCTTCATCCGCGACAAGGAGATGGCCCACAAGCTGTTCGAGGAGATCGGCCCGCGCTACGCGGAGCGTCCGGGTGGCTACACCCGGATCCTCAAGCTCGGCACCCGTCTCGGCGACAACGCGCCGATGGCCCGCATCGAACTGGTGTGAGCCCGCCCCCCGAGCCCGGGGGGGACGACGGCCGGACCGTCCGGTGGCGCCTGACCGTCGCCTACGACGGTGCAGGGTTCCGCGGGTTCGCCGCCCAGGACGGCCAGAGGACGGTCGCCGGCGAGCTCGGCACCGCGCTCGGGCGGGTGGTGGGCGTACCCGTTTCGCTGACCTGCGCCGGCCGTACCGACGCGGGCGTGCACGCGCTCGCCCAGGTCGTCCACTTCGACGTTCCCGAGGCGGCCGCCGCCCGCCTCGAACCGGACTCGCTGCTGCGCTCCTGCAACAGCCAGGTCGGGCCCGAGGTGGTGGTCCGCGATGCAAGTCCCGCGGCCCCCGGCTTCGACGCCCGCCACTCGGCGACCGGCCGGCGCTACCGCTACCTGATCCTCAACGCGCCGGTGGCGGATCCGCTGCTGCGGGGGTTCAGCTGGCACGTGACCGATGCGCTCGACCTGCGGTCCCTCCGCGCCGCGGCCGACGCGGTGGTGGGCGAGCACGACTTCCGGGCCTTCTGCCGACGGGTCCCGGGCACCGGTGCCGACGAGCCGATCCCCCGTCGGGTGGTGGAGGCCTCGTGGAACAGGCTCGGCGGCGTGCCCCGACGGTGCCGGTGCGGTGCCCGCACCGGCCGTCGGCGACCTGCTGGCCTTCGAGATCGAGGCGACCGCGTTCTGCCACCAGATGGTCCGCTCGCTGGTCGGCACCCTGGTCGACGTCGGGCGCGGCCGCAAGCGTCCCGCCGACCTTCCCTGGATCCTGCGATCGGCCGACCGGCGTCACGCCTCGCAGCCCGCACCGCCTCACGGTCTCACCCTGGTCGCCGTCCGCTACGGCGACGGCACCCGCTGAGCAGCCGCGACGCCTGCAGAGGACCGGAGCGACCCGCTGGGAGCGGCTTGCCCGCAGGGAGGCGACCGGCCTATCCTGAGACGCCGCCGGAACGGGGTCCTGGCACGAGCTGCCGGGCCGTCCTGCCGGCGCAGCCGCCCCGACCGGCAGCCACCCGGCCCCGGGCGCGAGCGTGCGCTCCGAGGCCCGGCGCCATCGAACCGAGGACATCCGTGCGCACCTACTCACCGAAGCCCGCCGACCTCACCCGCGCCTGGCATCTCGTCGACGCCGACGGCCTGGTGCTCGGCCGTCTGGCGACCGAGGTGGCCTCCGTGCTGCGGGGCAAGCACAAGCCGACCTTCGCTCCGCATGTCGACACGGGCGACCACGTCGTCGTGGTCAACGCGGAGAAGGTGGTGCTCACCTCGGGCAAGGCCGACTCCAAGCTCGCCTACCGCCACAGCGGGTATCCGGGGGGCCTGACCGCCACTCCCTACCGGGTCCTTCTGGCGGACCGCCCCGAGGAGGTGGTGCGTCGGGCCGTCGTCGGGATGCTGCCGAAGAACCGGCTCGGCCGCCAGATGGCGACCAAGCTCAAGGTCTACGCCGGACCCGACCATCCCCACGCCGCGCAGTCGCCCGAGCCGATGGAGCTGACAGGCGCACGCCGCCGCCCGTCCGCGCGCGGCGGCGACTGAGCGGATCCGCCGACAGGGCACCATCGAGACGATCGCGAGGAAACCAGACGTGGCCAATGCCCCCCTCTGTCAGACGACCGGACGCCGCAAGCGCGCGGTGGCCCGGGTGCGGGTCCGAACGGGCCAGGGCGCGATCACGGTCAACGCCCGTCCCTTCGAGGAGTTCTTCACCTCGGCGACCCACCGGATGATCGTCACCGAGCCGCTCCGGATGACCGACAACACCGCCTCCTACGACATCGACGTCACCATCGACGGGGGCGGGGTCTCCGGCCAGGCGGGCGCTTTCCGTCTCGGTATCGCCCGGGCGCTCTGCGAGCTCGACCCCGAGCTGCGGGTCAGCCTGAAGAAGGCGGGGTTCCTCACCCGCGACGCCCGCGGAGAAGGAGTCGAAGAAGTACGGCCTGAAGAAGGCCCGCAAGGCGCCGCAGTACTCCAAGCGGTAGTCCGGTGTCCCCGGCCAGGTTCGGCACCGACGGGATGCGCGGCGTCGCCAACGTGGAGCTGACCCCCGAGCTCGTCCTCGCGCTCGGGCAGGGCGGTCGCCCGCACCATCGCGGCACCGGCCTTCGTGGTCGGCCGCGACACCCGCCGGTCGGGACCCCTCCTGCAGGCCGCGCTGTCCGCCGGGCCTCGCGAGCGAGGGTGCCGACGTCGTCGACGCGGGCATCCTCCCGACCCCGGCACTGGCCTGGATCGCGGCCGACCGCCGGCTTCCGGCCGCGGTCGTCTCGGCTTCGCACAATCCCTTCACCGACAACGGGATCAAGCTGTTCGCCGAAGGCGGGGTCGAAGCTCGCCCCCGGTACCGAGTCGGCGATCGAAGAGGAGCTCGGACGCGTCGCTCGACCCGGCGGCCACCCGCCCCCGCCGCCTCGAGGGCCACGGGGTGGGCCGGCTGCTCGCCGAGCAGGGCCTCGGCGAGACGTACCTCGCACACCTTCGCACGCTGCTCGAAGGACCGCACGCTGGACGGGCTCCGCGTGGTCGTGGACAGCGCGAACGGCGCGGCCTCGGCCCTCGCCGCGCCCTCTTCGAGGAGCTCGGGGCGGTGGTGACCGCCATCGGCTGCGAGCCGGACGGCACCAACATCAACGCGGGGTGCGGCTCGACCTCGACCGCCACGCTCGCGGCTGCGGTGGTCGAACACGGCGCCGACCTCGGGCTCGCGCTCGACGGCGATGCCGACCGGCTGCTCGCGGTGGACGCGACGGGGAACCTGGTCAACGGCGACGAGCTGCTCGCGCTGTTCGCGGTCGACCTCGCAGGGCGCGGCCAGCTCACCGGCAACTCGGTCGTCGTCACCGAGATGAGCAACCTCGGGCTGCACCGGGCGATGGAGGCGCGGGGGATCACCGTCGTGGTGACCCCGGTCGGGGACCGCCACGTGCTCGCCGCCCTCGACGAGCACGGGTACGCGCTCGGCGGCGAGCAGTCCGGTCATCTCATCTTCCGCCGTCTCGCGACGACCGGCGACGGGCTGCTCACCGGCATGATGCTGGCGGACCTGCTGGTCCGTTCCGGCCGCGGGCTGGCCGAGCTGCTCGACGGCCTCCTCCAGCACGTGCCCCAGGTGCTGGTGAACGTCGCGGTGGCGGACACCGGTCTGCTGGAGGGCGCCGCGGCCGTGTGGTCCGCGGTCGGCGAGGAGCGGGCACGCCTCGGTGATGCGGGACGGGTGCTGCTCCGGCCGAGCGGCACCGAGCCGCTGGTGCGGATCATGGTGGAGGCGCCCGGCGAGGGCGTGGCCGCGGGGATCGCCGAACGTCTGGGAAAGCTGGTCGGGTTCGAGCTGCAGTCCGCGGCAGCTGCTGCGTCCGCGGCGGCGTCCGTGCCGGCGCCGGGCGTGCCGGCGGCGTCCGCGGCCCCGGTGGCCGAGGTGCCGGCGGGTCCCTGAGCTGGCACGCGGGCACAGGCGGGGGTCCGCCGCTGCCGGCGGCCGCTAGCCTTCGGACCCATGTGCGGGATCATCGGCATCGCCCGGAGCACCGCGGCCGGTGGCGACGGTCCCGATCCGGTGCTCGGCGTGCTGCTCGAGGGCCTCAGCCGCCTCGAGTACCGCGGCTACGACTCGGCCGGCGTCGCGCTGGTCGGGGCACCCGGCGAGGAGGGGATCTGGAGAGCCCGTGCGGCCAACGGCACCCGCTCCCTCGACGACCTGGTCAAGCGGGCCGAGGGCGCCCCGAAGGGCGCGTCGGCGGGCATCGGCCACACCCGCTGGGCCACCCACGGTCGGCCCTCGGAGGAGAACGCGCACCCGCTCTCGGACTGCTCGGGGCGTCTCGCGCTCATCCACAACGGCATCATCGAAAACCACGTCGAGCTCGCCGACCAGTTGGTCGCCGAGGGCCACCGGATGGTCTCCGACACCGACACCGAGGTCCTCGCCCACCTGGTCGAGAGCGAGCTCGCGGCACGATCCCGGCGGTGGCCTGGCCGCCGCGCTGCGGCGTGCGCTCGTGCGGGTCCGCGGGGCCTTTTCGGTCGCGGTGATCCACGCCGACCAGCCCGACGTCATCGTGGCGGCCCGGCGGGTCTCCCCGCTGCTGCTCGGGGTGGCCGACGGGGCGGCCTTCCTCGCCTCGGACGTGCCGGCGATCCTCGGTCTCACCCGTGACTTCTTCGTGCTCGAGGACGACCAGGTGGCGGAGGTGCGTCCGGGTTCGGTGACGGTGACCGCGCTCGACGGGTCCCCGGTCGATCCGTCCCGCCTGGTGGTCGACTGGGACCTCGACGCCGCGCGGCGGGACGGCTACGAGGACTTCATGAGCAAGGAGATCCACGAGCAGCCGAAGGCGGTGGCCGACACGCTGCTCGACCGGGTCCTGCCCGACGGCACCCTCGTGCTCGACGACCTGCGGATCCCCGCCGACGAGCTCCGCTCGGTCGACAAGGTCTTCATCGTCGCGTGCGGCAGCAGCTACCACGCGGGGTTGATGGCGAAGTACGCCATCGAGCACTGGGCCCGCCTGCCCTGCGAGATCGACATCGCAAGCGAGTTCCGCTACCGCGACCCGGTGCTCGACGACCGCACGCTCGTGATCGGGGTGAGCCAGTCCGGCGAGACGGTCGACACCTTCCAGGCCGTCCGCGAAGCCGCGGCGCTCGGCGCGCGGGTGCTCGTCATCTGCAACGTGGTCGACTCGTCGATGGCGCGCGAGTCCGACGCGGTCCTCTACACGCGTGCCGGGCCGGAGATCGGGGTCGCAGCGACGAAGACCCACCTCGCGCAGATCGTGGCGCTCGAGATCCTGGCCCTCTATCTCGCCCAGGTCCGCGGCACGCTCACTCCCGCCGACGCGCGTGCCACGCTCTCGGCGATGGGCGTCCTGCCCGAGCAGGTCGCCGCGGTGCTGGAACGGGCCGGCGAGGTCGAGTCGGTGGCCCGCGTCGATACCGCGACGCGTCGTCCTTCATCTTCCTCGGGCGCCAGGTCGGCTATCCCGTTGCCCTCGAGGGCGCGCTCAAGCTGAAAGAGCTCTCGTACCTCCGCGCGGAGGGATTCCCCGGCGGGCGAGCTCAAGCACGGCCCGATCGCGCTCGTCGAGCCCGGCGCACTGGTGATCGGGGTCGCGACCCGCACACCGGTCTGGGAGAAGATGATGGCGAACGTCGCAGAGGTGAAGAGCCGCGGCGCGACGGTCGTGCTCGTCGCCGAGGAGGGCGACGAGGAGACCGCCCGCCAGGCGGACGCGGTGCTGTGGGTTCCGGCGACCGAGTACCTCTTCTCGCCGGTGGTCGACGTGGTGCCGCTCCAGCTCTTCGCCTACTACCTCGCCCGCCTGCACCACCTCGACGTGGACCGCCCGCGCAACCTGGCCAAGGTGGTCACCGTCGAGTGAGCGCGGCCGGGTCGGTCGCCGGGGTGGGGATCGACGCGGTGGACGTCGCCCGCTTCCGGCGGGTGCTCGCCCGCCGGCCCCGACTCGCGGACCGCGTCTTCACCGCCGGCGAGCGCGCGCGACGCGGCGGCCTCCCGCGACCCGGTCCCGCGGCTGGCGGCGCGCTTCGCCGCGAAGGAGGCGACCATGAAGGCCCTCGGGGTCGGGCTGGGCGCCTTCGCGCTGGCCGACGTCGAAGTGGTGCGGGCGGGGCACGGCCCACCGACGCTCCGGCTCCACGGCGGCGCGGCGGCGCGGGCGGCGTCGTCCGGCACCGCCCGCTGGCACGTCTCGCTCACCCACACCGGGACGGTGGCGCTCGCGATGGTGGTCGCCGAAGGGGACCGGGCCGAGGGCGCGGCGGCCCGGTCGCGCACCGAGGCGTAGCGTCGGCACGATGCTGCCGGTCCTCACCGTCGCGGAGATGGCCGCGGTCGACGAACGCGCCCGCGCCACCACCCCGCTCGAGGTGCTGGTCGGGCGCGCGGGCACCGCGGTGGCGGTCGCCGCCGGCGCGCTGCTCGGCGGCACCTACGGCCGCCGGGTGACCGTCGTGGCCGGCAAGGGCAACAACGGCGCGGACGGGCGGGTCGCCGCGGGCCTCCTCGCCGGCCGGGGTGCGCGCACCACCGTCGTCGAAGCCGAATCGGCCGACGCGCTCGGACCCGTGGACCTGGTGATCGACGCTGGGTACGGCACCGGCTTCCGCGGCGAGTATCTCGCACCCCGTCTCGCGCCGGGTACCCGCGTGCTCGCAGTCGACATCCCTTCGGGGGTGCGCGGGGACACCGGCGAGGCGTGCGGCTCGCCGCTCGCCGCCGAGCGCACCGTCACCTTCGCAGCCCTCAAGCCGGGGCTGCTGCAGTGGGACGGCGTGCGTCTCTCCGGCGCGGTGCAGGTCGCGGACATCGGCCTCGACCCGGGCGATCCGGCCGTCGGTGTCGTCGAGGACGACGACGTCGCGGCCCGTGTGCCGCCCCGCCGATACGGCGGCAACAAGTGGTCCGCCGCGGTGCTCGTCGTCGCAGGATCGCCGGGGATGACCGGCGCGGCGGCGTTGTGTGCGCGCGCCGCCTACCGGGCGGGTGCGGGCATGGTCCGGCTCGGCGTGCCGCGTGCGCGCGCTCGGCTCGAATGCGGTCGAGGAGGCGGTCGGCGTCGACCTCGGTGCCGAGGACTGGGCGTCGGCGCGCGCTCGAGGCCGCGTCGCGCTGCGGCGCGGTCGTGGTCGGCCCGGGGCTCGGGCGGGCGCCGGCGACGGTGCGCCAGGTGCGCCGGCTGGTCGCGGAGTCGCCCGTCCCGGTGGTCGTCGACGCCGACGGGCTCTTCGCGCTGGGCCGGGTGGACGACGGACCACCGCCCGCGACCAGCGCCCCGGTGGTGCTCACCCCCCACGACGGCGAATACGGGCGGCTGATGGGCGCCGATCCGGGCCCCGACCGAATCGACGCCTCCCGCCGGCTGGCCGCCGCGTCGGGAGCCGTCGCCCTTCTCAAGGGACCGACCACTCGGTCGCCGACTCGCAGGCGGGCGAGGTGCTGCTCGCCACGGCGGGGACCACCCGCCTCGCGACCGCGGGCACAGGCGACGTCCTCTCGGGCGTGATCGGCGCGCTCTGCGCCCGTGGGCTCGAGCCGCGGTGGGCCGCGGCGCTCGCCGCGCACGTCCACGGTCGCGCGGCGCGGCGCGGCCCCGCCGAAGGGCTCGTCGCCGGCGACCTCCCGTATCTCGTGGCCGAGGTGCTGTCCGACCTGGTCGTCGCGGCCGGGAGGGCTGACTCGCGGGGACCAGGGGGTAGACTGGCGGCCCGCGTGGGCCGCCGTCGACCTCGACGCGGTCCGGCACAACGCGTCGGTGCTCGCCGCGGCTCGCCCGGCCGGCGTCGCTCTGCGCGGTGGTCAAGGCCGACGGCTACGGGCACGGCGGCGCCCGAGGTGGCCCTCGCGGCCCTCGAGGGCGGTGCCGAGCTGGCTGGCGGTCGCCCTGGTCGAGGAGGGGATCGCCCTCCGCGACGCCGGCATCGACGCGCCGGTGCTCCTCCTCTCGGAGCCGCCGGCCGACGCGCTGCCCGCCGCCGTCGCGCACCGCCTGCGTCCCGACCGTCTACACCCACGGGGCGATCGGCGCGCTCGCCAAGGTGGTCGGCGGACGCCGGGTCGCAGCCGGTCGAGGTGCACCTGAAGGTCGACACCGGGATGCACCGGGTGGGCGCCGATCCCGACGAGGTGGTCGCTCGCTGGTCGACGCGATCGCCGGCCGACGCCTCGTTGCGGCTCGGCGCGCTCTGGACCCACCTGGCGGTCGCCGACGGCGCCTCGGAGGAGGACCGCGGCCTACACCGACGGCGCAGCTCGACCGCTTCGACGCGCGCGCTCGTCGAGCTCGCCGTCGCTCGGGCACCGGCCGCCACTCACTGCATGCTGCCAACTCCGCCGGCGCGATCGCGTTCCCGCCGCTCGCCGCGACCTGGTGCGGTGCGGGATCTCGCTCTACGGCGTCGCCCCGACCCCCGCGCTCGGGGACGAACTCGCAGCGCTGCACCGGTGAGTCCCTCCGACCGGTGCTGTCACTCCGCGCGCAGGTGGCCTGCGTCCGCAGGCTGCCCGCGGGGGAGCGCCCCTCCTACGGCCGCGGCCGCCCGCTCCCGGTGGAGTCGACCGTGGCGACCGTGCCGCTCGGCTACGCGGACGGCGTGCCCGCGCCGCCTCTTCGACGTCGGCGGCGAGGTCCTCGTCGGCGGCGTGCCGGCGCCCGCTCGCCGGGGTGGTGACGATGGACCAGATCATGATCGACTGCGGACGGGGCGGCGACGTCGGACGTCGCGGTCGGCGACGAGGTGGTGCTGCTCGGCCGGCAGGGCGACGGGGAGGTCGAGCGCGGACGAGTGGGCCGAGCCTGCTCGGGACGATCAGCTACGAGGTGCTCTGCGGGATCGGTCCGACGAGTGCCCCGGGTGTACTCGGGCGGCGCGGCCTCCGCGGCCGCTGATCGCACCGGTCGGCGGCTGACCCCACCGGCCGCCCCGCCGGTGCTGGCCGGTGGTGCCCGGCCGGATGGCCCGCGAACCGCTGGCAGTACCATGCGGCGGTGGGACCCGGCACGGAGCTGGCCGACGTCGCCGCGGAAGCGGCCACCTGCACCCGGTGCCCGCTGGCGGCCGGCCGGACCCAGGTGGTCTTCGGCGTCGGGCGACCCGGACGCCGACCTGATGTTCGTCGGCGAGGGACCCGGGCGCGACGAGGACCTCCAGGGCGAGCCGTTCGTCGGCCGCTCGGGGCAAGCTGCTCGACCGGCTCCTGCTCGAGGAGCTCGGCATCGACCGCGGCCGGCTGCTACATCGCGAACGTGGTCAAGTGCCGCCCACCGGACAACCGCGACCCGACCGCCGAGGAGATCGCCGCCTGCCGGCCCTACCTCGAGACCCAGCTCGACCTGATCGACCCCTCGGTGGTGGTGAGCCTCGGGAACTTCGCCACGAAGCTCCTGCTCGGGACCGACCTCGGCATCACCAAGGTCCGCGGGACGGTCCTATCCGATCGACGGTCGTGACCTCGTCCCCACCTACCACCCGGCGGCCGCGTTGCGCTCCGGTGGAGTCGTGGTCGCCGAGATGCGCGCGGACCTGATCCGGGCCAAGCAGCTGCTCGGGCGGGGCCGAGTGAGCGCGGACCACGGCGACGTCCGAGCCGCTGGTGGTGGAGAGCGACGGGCCGGCGAGACAGGCCGCTCGGTCGCGGCCGCGCTCGCCCCGCAGTGTCGGCGCGGGGGACCTGGTGCTGCTGGTCGGGGACCTCGGCGCGGGGAAGACCACCTTCGCGCAAGGCGTTCGGCCGCGCCCTCGGGATCACCGAGCCGATCACCAGCCCGACCTTCACCCTGGTCCGCCGCTATCCGCTCGAGGAGCCGCAGAGCGGTTGGGCGCCGGGCGCGGTGACACCGGCGCCTGCTCCACGCCGACCTCTACCGGCTCGAGACACTCGGCGAGATCGCCGACCTCGGCCTCGACGAGCTGATCGAGGACGGGGGGGTCGCGCTCGTCGAATGGGGCGACGTCGGGGTGCCGGTGCTCGGCGCCGAGTGGCTGTCGGTGCGCGTTCGAGATCGTCGACGACGAGCGACGCCGGCTCACCGTGGTCGCGGTCGGTCACCTCGTGGACGGAGCGGTTGGCGGCTCTCGGCCGCTCGCTCGGCTGCGGACTCGACGGAGCCGAGGCCGGTGAACCTGCTCGCCATCGAGACCGCCACCGACGCGGTCGGGGTGGCGTTCGCCCGCGACGGCGCAGGGCACCTCGGTCGTCCTGCACGAGGGCGGCCGGGTCCACGCCGAGCTGCTCGTCCCCGCGATCGGCGGAGGCGTGCCGCACCGAGGGGCTGGAGGTGGCTGATCTGGACGTGGTGGCGGTCGACCACGGGCCGGGGCTGTTCACCGGACTGCGGGTCGGGCGTGGCGACGGCGAAGGCGCTCGGGCGGCGCCTCGATCGGGGTGGTGCCGGTCTCCAGCCTCGACGTGCTGGCCGCGGCCGCCCTCGAGCGAGCCCGTACCGAGCAGCCGACGACGGTGGTCGCGCGTGGTCGACGCGCGCCGCGGCGAGGTCTTCGTCGCCACCTACCAGTTCGCGGGCGGACCGCGTCGACGACGGTGACACGGCCCCCGACCCGGCGGATCGGTCCGCGAGGACCGGTGCGCACCCGATCGCGCCCGACGTCCTCGCGGAGCGGTGGGCGCGCTCTGGCGGCGTCCGGCGGCGTGTCGTCGTCGGCGACGGCGCCGCTGCGCTACCGCGACCTGTTGGTCGCGGAGCCCGACGTCGACCTCGACCTCGCCGGCGAGCTCGCGGTGCCGCCGCCCGACGGTGCTTGCCCGCCTGGCTGCCGACCGGCTGGCCGCGGGGTCGCGCCCTGCGCCGCCTGACGGCGGTCGTGCCGGACTACCGGCGAGAGGCGGACGCGCGGATCAACTGGGAGGAGCGCGCTCCGCGGCGGAGCGCACGCGTCCGTCGACCCGGTCCGCCGGTGAGCGCCGCACAGCCGGCCGCCACCACCCGGCGAGGTGGTGATCGCCCCCATGCGCACGAAGGACGTGCGGGCGGTGCTCGTCATCGAGCAGGCGGTCTTCCCCGAGCCGTGGTCGCACCGCCTGTTCACCGAGGAGCTCGCCCAGCGGAGCTCCCGCGCCTACCGTGCGGCCTGGATCGGCCGCGACCTGGTCGGGTTACGGGGGCCTGATGTTCATCGACGACGAGGCACACGTGAACAGCATGGCGGTCGATCCCGGCCCGGCAGGGCGCCGGACTCGGCACCGCGCTCTTCCTCGATCTGGTCGAAACCGCGCTCGGCCGCGGTTCCCGGCACCTCACCCTCGAGGTGCGGGTCGGCAACGAGCCGGCCATCGCCCTCTACCGCGATTCGGCATGGCCCCGGTCGGCGTGCGCTCGGGCTACTACCCGGGCGGCGAGGACGCCCTCGTCATGTGGGTCCGCGACATCGACTGTGACGGGTATCGGACCCGCCTCGGTGACGTCCGCGCGGCGTCGCCCGGCCGAGCTCGAGGTGCACAGCCGGTGGTGAGCACCGACGGTGCGGCGGTCGTGGACGGGGCTGCGGGGTGAGCCGCGGACGGTCGAGGTCCACCGGGTGCTCGGGATCGAGACCTCCTGTGACGAGACCGCGGCGTCGGTCGTGGAGGCGGGAGCGGAGGTGGTCTCCTCGGTCGTCGCGAGCCAGGTCGACGTGCACGCGCGCTACGGCGGCGTGGTGCCCGAACTCGCCGGCCGCGCCCATCTCGAGCTGCTCACCCCGGTGATGGCCGACGCGCTCGGAACAGGCCGGCAGCGACCCGAGTCGGGACGGGGCATCGACGCGGTCGCGGTGACCTGCGGCCCAGGGCTGATCGGCTCCCTTCTGGTCGGCGTCGCCGAGGCGAAGGCGCTCTCGCTGGCGTGGGGCGTGCCGCTGATCGGGGTCAACCATCTCGAGGCCCACCTGTTCGCGTCGCTGCTCGAGCAGACCGACCTCGGTTGGCCGCTGCTCGTGCTGCTCGTCTCGGGCGGCCACATCGCTGGTGGTCGAGGTGGCGAGCCGGGCCGGTACCGCACGCTCGGCGGGACGATCGACGACGCGGCCGGCGAGGCGTTCGACAAGGTCGCCCGCTATCCTCGGGCTCGGCTATCCCGGGCGGCCCGGCCATCGACCGGGTGGCGGAGGAGGGGGATCCGACCGCCTTCGCCTTCCCCCGCTCGCTGCCCGGCACCGGCTACGACCTCTCCTTCAGCGGGCTGAAGACGTCGGTGGTCAACACCGTCCGCAAGCACCCCGACGCCTCGACCGCCGACGTCGCCGCCTCGTTCCGTGCGGCGGTGGTCGACGTGCTGGTCGAGCGGGCCCGCACCGCGGCGGCCGACGTCGGGGCGGCCGCGGTCTGCCTGGCCGGCGGGGTCGCGGCCAACTCCCTGCTCCGGCGCCGGATCGCCGAGGCCTGCGAGGAGGACGGGATCGGCGGCCTTCCTGCCCGGCCGCGCCCTTTGCACCGACAACGCCGCGATGGTGGCCGCGGCCGGCTGGTGGCGGCTCGGACGGGGCCGCCGAGCCCGACCCGATCTCGGCGCCGACCCGAACCTGCGCCTCGCCGACGCGGTTTGCCTCTGACCGGGCGCCCGGCCGAGGCTGGCCCTGGCACTCAGGCCGGCCCGGTTGCCAAGCCGGGCCGCGGGACAGGTATCGTTGGCACTCTCAACCCTCGACTGCTTAGTGCGTGCCAGAGGAGGCCCCAACACATGAGTCTGCACCCGCTTGACGATCGCATCGTCGTCCGTCCTGGCGAATCCGAGGAGACCACCGCCTCCGGGCTGGTCATCCCCGACACCGCCAAGGAGAAGCCCCAGCAGGGAGAGGTCCTGGCCGTCGGACCCGGCCGCCGCGCCGAGTCCACCGGCGAGCTGATCCCCTTGGACATCGCGGAGGGCGACACCGTCGTCTACTCGAAGTACGGCGGCACCGAGATCACCGTCGACGGCGAGGATCTGCTCATCCTCTCGAGCCGTGACGTCCTCGCGAAGGTGGGCAAGTAATGCCGAAGATCCTCAAGTTCGACGAGGCCGCGCGCCGCGGGCTCGAGGCGGGAGTGAACAAGCTCGCCGAGACGGTCAAGGTCACCCTCGGCCCGAAGGGCCGCAACGTGGTGATCGAGAAGAAGTTCGGTGCGCCGACCATCACCAACGACGGGGTCTCGATCGCCCGCGAGGTGGAGCTCGAGGACGTCTTCGAGAACATGGGTGCTCAGCTGGTGAAGGAGGTCGCCACCAAGACGAACGACATCGCCGGCGACGGCACCACCACCGCCACCGTCCTCGCCCAGGCGCTGATCCGTCAGGGACTGCGCAACGTCGCCGCCGGTGCCAACCCGCTATGCGCTGCGCAAGGGGATCGACAAGGCGGTGGCCGCCGCGGTCGACTCGATCCGGGACCAGGCGAAGGAGATCGACTCGAAGACCGAGATCGCCCAGGTCGCCTCCATCTCGGCCGCCGACTCCGCCATCGGCGAGGTGCTCGCGGACGCCATCGACCGGGTCGGCAAGGACGGGACGGTCACCGTCGAGGAGTCGAACACCTTCGGCATCGACCTCGAGTTCACCGAGGGCATGCAGTTCGACAAGGGCTACCTCTCGCCGTACTTCGTGACCGACGCCGAGCGTCAGGAGGCGGTCCTCGACGACCCGATGATCCTCTTCGTCAACCAGAAGGTCAGCGCGGTCCACGATCTCGTGCCGGTGCTCGAGAAGGTCATGCAGACCGGCAAGCCGCTGCTGATCGTGGCCGAGGACGTCGAGGGCGAGGCGCTCGCGACCCTGGTGGTCAACAAGATCCGTGGCACGTTCACCTCGGTGGCGGTCAAGGCCCCCGGCTTCGGTGAGCGCCGCAAGGCGATGCTCCAGGACATGGCCATCCTCACCGGTGCGCAGGTCATCTCCGAGGAGATCGGCCTCAAGCTCGACACCGCGACCGTCGACCTGCTCGGCCGGGCCCGGCGGGTCATCGTCACCAAGGACGAGACCACCATCGTCGAGGGCGCGGGTTCCGAGGAGGAGGTCAAGGGCCGCATCGCGCAGATCAGGCGCGAGATCGACGAGACCGACTCGGACTGGGACCGCGAGAAGCTCCAGGAGCGTCTCGCCAAGCTGGCCGGCGGCGTCGCGGTGGTGAAGGTGGGTGCCGCGACCGAGGTCGAGCTCAAGGAGAAGAAGCACCGCATCGAGGACGCGCTCTCCGCGACCCGTGCGGCGCGTCGAGGAGGGCATCGTCGCCGGCGGGGGCACCGCACTCGTCCGAGCCCGCGGGCGGTCCTGAAGGCGGTCGGGCAAGCTCGACGGCGACGAGGCCACCGGCGCCTCGATCGTCGCGACCGCGCTCGCCGACCCGCTGCAGTCGATCGCCGACAACGCAGGGCTCGAGGGCACGGTCTTCGTGCGTCAGGTCGAGGCCGAGACCGGCTCGACCGGTCTCGACGCACTCTCCGGCGACCTCGTCGACCTGGTCAAGGCCGGCGTCATCGACCCGGCCAAGGTCACCCGCTCGGCGCTGCAGAACGCGGCGTCGATCGCGGGACTGCTGCTCACGACCGAGGCGCTCGTCGCCGACAAGCCCGAGAAGGCCGACCCGGCTGCCGCCGCGGCCGCTGCTGCCGCCATGGGCGGCGGCATGGGCGGCATGGGAGGCATGGGCGGGATGATGTGACCTGCCGGCCTCCGGGCCGGTGCAGTCGTCTCGACGGCCGGGCCTTCGGGCCCGGCCGTTGCCGTCGGTGCGGCGATGCCGAGGGTCGTCGGTGCGGCGATGCCGAGGGTCGTCGGTGCGGCGATGCCGAGGGTCGTCGGTGCGGCGGGCCGACCGGAGCCGGAGGGCCGGGCCGTATCCTCGGGGGACCATGAGCGCCTCCTCCGGACCGCCCCGTGGCCGACAGGCGATCCGCCGGCCGGACCGTCACCGCATGGGAGGGCCCGCGCCCTGGGCCCACCTGCCCGTCCCGGACCGGTGCGGCATCACCGTCGCACGGGTGGTCGACGCGCTCGCAGCGGGCGGCACCGAGCGGATCGGTTCCGAGTGGAGCGGCGAGCGCGAGCCCTGGCGGGCCCTCTTCGACGGCGAGGAGGTGCGCCGGGCGGCCGTTCTCGTCGCCCTCTTCGAGGAGGAGGGCGAGGCGAGGGTGGTCCTCACGGTGCGCTCCGACCTCGTGCGCACCCACCGGGGCGAGGCCGCGTTCCCCGGCGGCCGGCTCGAGCCCGGCGAGGGCGTCGTCGAGGGCGCGCTCCGGGAGGCCGAGGAGGAGGTCGGCCTCGACCCGGCGACCGCGACCGTGGTCACCGCGCTCTCCCCGATGCCGACGATCGCCACCCACACGGTGATGACGCCGGTCGTCGCCACCCTTCCGGGCCGTCCGCAGGTGCTGGCCAGCCCCGACGAGGTGGTCCGGGTCTTCGATGCGGGCCTGGCCGAACTCGTGGCCGACGGCGTGTTCCACGAGGAGTGGTGGGCGGTCCCGGGCCGCCCCGGGGTGAACGGCCTCCCGGGCCAGGAGTTTCCCGGTCTGGTTCTTCGACGTCGTCGGGCGAGACGGTCTGGGGCGCGACCGCGCGGACCCTGGTCGAGCTGCTCTGCATCGTGCTCGGCGTCGCGAGCCCGAGCTCGTCGACCCGGGGTTGAACGGGCGGGACGCCCCCGCGGGGTGGACAGGGCGGAACCGCGGGACGCACCCGACGCGTGCACATACCGGCAGGTCGGCGGCGTGGACGTGGCGGAGGGCCGACCGTGGTCACGGGGTATCGTGGCACATGACCGTCGGACCGGATGCCTGCATGCACGAGCAGCGGGGTCGGCACCGGTCGCGGTTCCCGTCACTACGAGCACGTTGCGGAGGACGTCCACGTGGCTGAGATCGAGATCGGCATCTTCAAATCGGGTCGCCGTGCCTACGGGTTCGACGACATCGCGATCGTCCCGAGCCGGCGGACCCGCGATCCCGAGGACGTGGACATCAGCTGGGAGATCGACGCCTACCGGTTCGACCTGCCCCTGATGGCCGCGGCCATGGACGGGGTGGTCAGCCCCTCCACGGCCGTCGAGATGGGCCGCCTGGGTGGGCTCGCGGTGCTCAACCTCGAGGGTCTCTGGACCCGCTACGAGGATCCCACCTCGCTCTTCGACGAGATCCGCGAGCTCCCCGCCGAGAAGGCGACCGCCCGCATGCAGGAGATGTACGCCGAACCCCTCAAAGAGGAGCTGGTGACCGAGCGCATCCGCGAGATGAAGTCCGCGGGGATCACGACGGCGGCGTCGGTCACGCCCCAGCGGACCGAGGCGCTCTCCGGCGCGATCGTCGCAGCCGAGCTCGATCTTCTGGTCATCCAAGGAACGGTCGTCTCGGCCGAGCACGTGTCGAAGACCGCCGAGCCGCTCAACCTCAAGCGGTTCATCCGCGAATTCGAGATCCCGGTGATCGTCGGCGGTTGCGCCTCCTACCAGGCCGGCCTCCACCTGATGCGCACCGGTGCGGTCGGGGTGCTCGTCGGCGTCGGGCCGGGCAACGCGTGCACCACCCGGGGGGTGCTCGGGATCGGCGTGCCCCAGGCCACGGCCATCGCCGACGTCGCGGGCGCCCGGATGCGCCACCTCGACGAGACCGGCGTGTACTGCCACGTGATCGCCGACGGCGGGATGTCCAAGGGCGGCGACGTGGCGAAGGCGGTCGCCTGCGGCGCGCGACGCGGTCGATGCTGGGCTCGCCGCTGTCCTCGGCGGTCGAGGCACCCGCACGGGGCTTCCACTGGGGGATGGCCACTTTCCATCCGACCCTGCCCCGAGGGGCGCGGGTCCAGACGACGACCCGCGGCACGCTGAAGGAGATCCTGCTCGGGCCCGCGCACGAGAACGACGGGCGGATGAACCTGTTCGGCGCGCTGCGCACCGCGATGGCCACCTGCGGCTACCAGACGGTCAAGGAGTTCCAGAAGGCCGAGGTCATGGTCGCACCGGCGCTCCAGACCGAGGGCAAGGACCTTCAGCGCTCGCAGGGTGTCGGCATGGGCCATTGAGCCCTGGGCCCTCCGGCACCGGCGGGCCGGTGATCGGGGCCGGTCCTCGTCGTCGACTTCGGCGCCCAGTACGCGCAGCTGATCGCCCGCCGGGTCCGCGAGGCCCACGTCTACTCGGAGATCGTCCCGCACACGGCAACCGCCGCCGAGCTGGTGGCCCGCGGACCGGCCGGGCATCATCCTCTCGGGCGGGCCGAAGTCGGTCAACGAGACGCCGGCACCGTCGCTCGACCCGGCGGTCTACGAGCGGGCATCCCGGTGCTCGGCATCTGCTACGGCGCGCAGCTGCATCGTCGCGGAGCTCGGCGGGGAGGTGGCCCGCACCGGCCGCGGCGAGTACGGCCGCACGCCGTTCGACGTCGTCGGCCTCCTCGCCGCTGTTCGTCGACTGGCCGGAGGACGCACAGGTCTGGATGAGCCACGCCGACGCGATCACCCGGGTGCCCGACGGCTTCGAGGTGACCGGCCGGAGCCCCGACGCACCGGTGGCCGCCTTCGACGACACCGCGCGGGCCATCTACGGCGTGCAGTTCCATCCCGAGGTCGTCCACACCGAACGGGGGCGAGACCTTCTCGAGCGCTTCCTCTACGACGTCTGCCGTTGCCCACCGTCGTGGACGCACACCTCGATCATCGAGTCCCAGGTCGAGGCGGTGCGTGGCCAGGTCGGTACCTCGCCGGTGCTGTGCGCGCTCTCCGGCGGCGTCGACTCGGCGGTCGCGGCCGCGCTCGTCCACAAGGCGGTCGGCGACCAGCTCACCTGTGTCTACGTCGACACCGGGCTCATGCGAGCCGCCGAGAGCGAGCAGGTCGAGGAGACCTTCCGCCGCCAGTTCCACGTCGACCTCGTCCACGTGAAGGCGGCCGACCGCTTCTTCGAGGCGCTCGCGGGGGTCACCGATCCGGAGCAGAAGCGGCAAGATCATCGGCGAGCTGTTCATCCGGATCTTCGAGGAGGTGGCGCGGGACCTGGTGGCCGAGCGGCCGGTGACCGACGGCGGACCGGAGGGCGGCGGGGCGTCGGGCTACCTCGTCCAGGGCACCCTCTACCCGGACGTGATCGAGTCCGGGCTCGGACTCCGCCGCGACGATCAAGTCGCACCACAACGTCGGAGGCCTGCCCGAGCCGACCTGGCCTTCGACCTGGTCGAGCCGCTGCGGCTCCTCTTCAAGGACGAGGTGCGCGCCGTCGGCGAGGAGCTCGGCCTGCCGCCCGACATCGTCTGGCGCCAGCCCTTCCCCGGGCCGGGGCTCGCCGTGCGCATCGTCGGCGAGGTGACCCCCGAGCGCGCCGAGATCCTCCGCGCCGCCGACGCGATCGTCGTCGAGGAGATCCGCCGGGCCGGCCTCTACCGCGAGCTCTGGCAGAGCTTCGCGGTGCTGCCCGCGGTGCGCACGGTCGGGGTGATGGGCGACGGGCGGACCTACGCCTACCCGATCGTCGTCCGCGCGGTGACGAGCGACGACGCGATGACCGCCGACTGGGCCCGGCTCCCCTACGACGTGCTCGAGCGCATGTCCAGCCGCATCATCAACGAGGTGGACGGCGTGAACCGGGTGGCACTCGACATCACCTCGAAGCCGCCCGGCACCATCGAGTGGGAATGAGCGATCCGCAGGACCGGCAACCGGCTGCGCCCGACACCCCGCGTGGGCAGCCGGCGCCGCCGTGCCGGTGCCTGGATCGACGTCGACGGCCTCCTGAAGGATCTGACCCCGCCTCAACGCGACGCGGTGGTCCATCGGGTCGGGCCTCTCCTCGTGATCGCGGGTGCGGGCTCGGGCAAGACCCGCGTCCTGACCCGACGGATCGCGCACCTGATCGCGCACCGGCGACGCCGCGCCCTGGCAGATCCTCGCCATCACCTTCACCAACAAGGCTGCCGACGAGATGCGTCGGCGGGTCGCCGAGCTGGTCGGGAAGCGCTCGGCGGACCGGATGTGGGTGTCGACCTTCCACTCGGCCTGCGTGCGGATCCTTCGGGCACACGGCGACCGCCTGGGCTACAAGGGGTCGTTCACCATCTACGACGACGCCGACTCGCGCCGGCTCGCCGAGCTGGTCTGTCGCGACCTCGACATCGACACGAAGAAGCTCTCGCCACGTTCGATCCTGGGCCAGATCAGCCAGGCGAAGTCGTCGCAGCTCGGCCCGGCGGAGTACCGGTCCGGCGCGGTGACCGTCTTCGACCGCCGGGTCGCCGACGTTTACGACCTCTACCAGCAGCGGCTGCGGGCGGCGAACGCGATGGACTTCGACGACCTGTTGCTCAACGCGGTCCGCCTCTTCGAGAGCTTCCCCGACGTGCTCGCCCATTACCGGGGACGGTTCACCCAGGTGCTGATCGACGAGTACCAGGACACCAACGCGGTGCAGAACTCGCTCGCGGTGCTGCTCGCGGGCGAGCACCGGAACATCGCGGTCGTCGGCGACAGCGACCAGTCCGTCTATCGCTTCCGCGGGGCGGACATCTCCAACATCCTCGAGTTCGAGAAGGCCTTCCCCGATGCGACGGTCATCACCCTCGACCAGAACTTCCGCTCGACCCAGACGATCCTCGACGCGGCGAACGCGGTCATCGCGAACAACGTCTCCCGCAAGCCGAAGACGCTGTGGACCGACGGCGGGGCCGGCGAGAAGATCACCCGCTACCGGGCGGAGGACGAGCACGACGAGGCGGAATGGGTCGTGCACGAGATCGGGCGCCTCCGACGGGAGTACGGGCTGCGCTGGGGCGAGGTCGCCGTGTTCTACCGCACCAACAGCCAGAGCCGGGCGCTCGAGGAGGCGATGGTGCACGGCGAGGTCCCCTACAAGGTGGTGGGCGGGACCAAGTTCTACGACCGGCGCGAGGTCAGAGACGTGCTCGCCTACCTGCGGGTCCTGGTCAACCCCGACGACGAGGTCAGCTGGCGGCGCATGGTGAACGTCCCCCGGCGCGGAGTGGGGGACACCTCGATCGCCAAGCTCGCGGCCTGGGCGGCTGAACGGGGGGTGTCCTTCGGCGAGGCGGTGGACCATCCCGAAGATGCGGGCGTCGGGGGAAGGCGGCCCGGTCGCTGGTCGAGCTCTCGGCCTTCCTGGGCTCGCTCCGCGGGCGGATGGCGGTGCCGCCGCCGGTCGAGGGGGACGGTCTCGGCGCAGCGGGCACCGCGGAGGGTCCGACGCCGATCGCCGCGGCTGCCGTGGCCGGTGCGGAGCACCCCCCGCTCGTGGGCGGCCCGGCCGGCGCGTGCCCGGAAGGCGGGGTGTCGTCGGAGGAAGGGCGTCTCGGGCCGCGGGCGGTCGTGACCGCGATCCTCGAGGAGACCGGGTACCGGAACGAGCTGTTGGCCGAGGGCACCGTCGACGCGCTCAACCGTGTCGAGAACGTCGACGAGCTCGCCGGTGTGGCCGGCGAGTACGAGACCGTCGCGGAGTTCCTCGAGGCCGCCTCGCTCGTCGCCGACTCGGACCAGGTCGAGGGCGACGGCACCAAGGTCTCGCTGATGACGTTGCACATCGCGAAGGGGCTCGAGTTCCCCGCGGTGTTCCTCGTCGGTCTCGAGGACGGCGTGTTCCCCCATGTGCGATCGCTCGGGGATCCGGTCGAGCTCGAGGAGGAGCGGCGCCTCTGCTACGTCGGCATCACCCGAGCCGAACGGCACCTCTCGCTCTCGCATGCGTGGACCCGCATGCTCTTCGGCAGCGGCTCCTCGAACATCCCGAGCCGGTTCCTCAACGAGATCCCGAGCGAACTCGTCCGCGAGGAGGGTCCCGTCTTCGGGTCGGGGCGGTTAGCGATCGACGACGGAGCACCGGGCGGACGCATCTACGGGTCCGGGGTGACCGCCGGAGGCCGTCGACGCCGCGATCCCGCCACCACCGGCGCCGAGCGGCTGGGGCTCGTGGCCGGCGACCGGGTGGTGCACGGGAGCTGGGGCGAGGGGACGGTGATCGAGACCGATCGGGACGGCGAGGACGAGGCCGAGGCGGTGGTCGTATTCGACTCGGTCGGGCGCAAGCAGCTCTTGTTGCGGATGGCCCCGCTCAAGCGGGCCTGACCCGTTCGACGACCGGCCGCCGCCCCCGGGCACCAGGGCTCGGTCTCCCACGCACGAGGGGCACCGCTGGCGGGACGCGAGGCGCCCCGGCGTGGGAGGATGGGGAGCTTCGACCGGCCTGCCCAGCACGTTCATCGAATCGTCAGTTCCGTCTGCCTCAATGGGGAGGTCCGCGACCCGGGTGAGGTGGCGGCCCGGTCGACGACACGGAATTCGTCACCCGGACGAAATTGTGGGGGCCAGCGCAAGGAACGAGGTACGCACAGAGCCGTGGGAGGCAACAAGATCTTCGATCAGGACGACCTGACCTCCCAGCCGCGCCCGCCGGCTCCCCGTTCGCGCAGCACGCGGGACCGGATGGCCCGCCCCGCGACCACCCAGCCCTCACCGCGGCCCACCTCCCCGCCGTCCGCGCCGCCCACCGAAGGGCCGGCACCGGAGGCACCACCGCGAACCGCCCGGTCCTCGCAGCGACAGGCCGCCCCAACCTCGCCACAACCGGCTGAGGCGCCCTCACCCGGCGCGCTGGCCCGCCCCAAACCTCTCCGACGTGGCCAGTGTGGTGGCTGCAGGCGGACGCGATGCGGCCGGCGGGACGACCGGGAACGGTACCCAAAATGCTGCTGGGAATGGTGCTGGAAATGGTGCCGGGGTCCCGCTGATCGCGACGACGCCCTTCGAGCGCGTGCGCGAGCGCGAGCCCTCGGGCCCACGTCATGCACACACCCCGACCCGCCGGACGCGGCGGGAACGCAAGGCCCTGCGAAAGGATCGCAAGGCGGCGCGCAAGGCGCGGATTCGCAGCAGGCGCACGGTCTTCGGCCGTCATCCGAAGTCCACCATCGCCCTGGTGCTGTTGCTCGCCCTCACCCCGGTGTGGATCTCGGCCGGATCGGCGGCGACCGATCCGGGAATGGGCAACACGATCGGGACACGTCTGACCGAGTGGGTGCGCGAACACGGCGGTGGTCCGATCGTGACCTGGGCCGAAAACGTCTGGTACACGTGGCACGCACCGCCGAAGGGCGGAAAGCCGCCACCAGGGGCGATTCCACGGGCTGCGAAGGCTCCCACGACCACGGTGGCCGCGGGTCCCGCACACCTGGCACCGCCCCCACCGATCGCGCCGTTCGTGGCCGACCCCACTCCCGGTGAGGGCCAGTGGCACCCTATCGGCCGGACCGTCGACGGGATTCCGGCGATGTACGCCGCCTACCTCCGGCCCAACTCGGTCAACACCAGTCTGGTCACCGGAGTGGCCTGGATGGACACCAAGCTGCTGAGCGCCACGCTCTACGCCGGCTCGATGGTCCCCTCGCCCGGGCCGGCCTGGCCGAACCAGTCACCGATCACCGGGCCCGCCCTCGGCACCCTCGATGCCGCGTTCAACTCGGGCTTCCGTATGCAGGACTCCTACGGGGGCTTCTACCTCGACGGGATCACCTCGGCCGGCTACCCGCTGGTGCCGGGCGCAGCGTCGTTCGTCATCTACTCGGACGGCACCGCGACGGTGGGTGCGTGGGGGACCGACGTGAAGATGTCGCCGTCGGTCGTCGCGGTCCGCCAGAACCTCGCGCTGCTCGTCGACAACGGCCAGCCGGTGGCCGGGCTCAACGCCAACGACAATCACCAGTGGGGCGACACGCTCGGGGGAGCGGTCCAGGTCTGGCGATCCGGCATCGGCGTGACCTCCACCGGCGCGCTCGTCTACGTGGCCGGCACGGGCCTGTCCATCGTCGACCTCGCCAACGTGCTCGCCCGGGCCGGCGCGGTGAGGGCGATGGAGCTCGACATCAACACCGACTGGGTGAACTTCTCGAGCTTCGCTCCGCCGCCGGGGCAGCTGGCCTCGCCCGCCAACGCGACCAAACTCACCTATGACGAAGTGAGTGGGCCGGACCGGTACTTCGCGCCGCTGTCGCGCGATTTCATCACCATGTCGGTGCGTCCCCCGTCCACGCCGGCACCCAAAGCCACCACCTCGACGACGAAGGCCCGCTGAGCCGCCTGCGCCCGCCGGGTCGCCTGGGCCCGCCGGGTCGCCTGCGCCCGCCGGGTCGCCTGCGCCGGCGGGTCAGCGGAGTCATTTGAGGCAGCGTCGCTGCCGATCGGAGATGACCCGGTTCAGCCCGGCATCCGCCGCCAGACGGCGCCGGGGAGGTGCTTCATCACCGCGAAGACCCACCGCAGCACCGGCGGGACATACACCACCGGCGCGCCGGTCGCGATCGCCCGCACCACTGCGTCGGCGACCGCGTCGGGTGTCGTCGCGAACGGTGCCGGGCTCATCCCCTCGGTCATCCGCCCCACCACGAACCCGGGACGGACGATGGTGACCGAGGCTCCGCTTCCATGGAGGGCGTCGCTGAGCCCCTGGGAGAAGGCGTCGAGACCTGCCTTCGAGGACCCGTAGACGAAGTTGGCCCGGCGCACCCGCTCCCCGGCGACCGAGGAGAGCACGACGATCCGACCGTGTCCTTGCTGACGCAGGTGCGCGGCGACCGCCACCATCGCGGCGGCGAGGCCGGTGAAGTTGGTCGTGAGCAGCGAGGCGGTGGCCTCCGGATCGTGTTCGAGCTCGGACTGGTCCCCGAGCACCCCGGCGGCGACGACGACCAGGTCGATGTCGCCGTGCGCTGCGAACGCACGGTCGAGAAGGTCGGCATGATCCCCGATGTCCCGCGCGTCGAATTCGAGGGTGTCGACGACGTCGGCACCCTCGGCCCGTGCACGGTCGGCCGCCTCACGGAGCCGTTCGCTCTTCCGCCCGGCGAGGATCACCGTCCGACACCGGTCGGGAACGAGACGTTCCACGATGGCCTGGGCCAGTTCGGAGGCGCCCCCGAGGACGAGCACCGACTGGGGACGTCCGACCGCGTCGATCATCGGCCTGCTCTTCCGTTCACCGTGATGGCGCCGTCGCGACGGGACACTCCGGAGTCTGGGCCGGCGGTGCCCGGCGGCAGGGGCCCGGCGGTGCTTCCGGTCGGCGTATCCGTGTCGCAGCTGTCCGTGTCGCGGCTGTCCGTGTCGCGGCTGTCCGTGTCGCGGCTGTCCGTGTCGCGGCTGTCCGTGTCGCGGGTGGCCGCATGGTCGGCGCCCGACGCCTTTCCGACCGATGTCGTAGCGCCAGCAGCCTCGGACCCTGCCGCCCGGGTGTCGAGACCGAGGCGGCGGGCGAGGTCGGAGCGGAGCACCCCGCCCGGGTCGACTCGCCGACGCACCTCGAGGAACTCGTCGAGCCTCGGGTACATCGCACGGAAGTGCTCGGGGCCGAGTCGTGAGTCCTTCGCCAGGTAGACGCGGCCACCGGCCGCGACCACGTCGTCGTCGAAGTCGTCGAGAAGGCGGCCGAGGCCCGGATGTCCCACCGGAAGGTCGAGTGCCAGGGTCCAGCCGGGCATGGGGAACGACAACGGCCCTGCATCTGCCGGCCCGAACCGCTTCAGCACCGCGAGGAACGAGGCGAGCCGAGCGCGGGCGAGGCGCTCGATGATCGAGCGAACCGTCTCCGAGCCGTCGTCGGGCACCACGAACTGGTACTGGAGGAATCCCCGCGTCCCGTAGAGGCGGTTCCATTCGTCGACGCCGTCGAGCGGGTGGAAGAAGGTGGCCATGTGTTCGGGTTTTCCGACCTCGTGGCTCGGCGATTTGCGGAACCAGCATTCGTTGAACGCGGCGACCGTCATCGGATTGAGCAGGCCGCTCGGGGGAGTGAGGGGCACCCGGACGAGCGACCGGGGTGAGAAGGCCCGCGCCCGCGCCGGATCCCGTTGCAAGCGATCGGGGAGGTCTGCCAGGCGCGCGTGGTCTCCGCGGGTGAGCACCGACCTGCCGAGCTTCCTGCCGGTGGCCTGGCAGTCGATCCAGGCCACCGAATAGCGGTAGTCGGCGTCCCCACGGACCATCAGGTCCATGACCTGGTCGAGGTCCTCGGCGCGGTCGGTGTCGACCAACACGTAGCTGGTCTCGACCGGGAGCATCTGCAGGGTTGCTTCGGTGAGCACGCCGGTCAGGCCCATGCCACCGGCCGTCGCCCAGAACAGTTCGGGATCCGATCGGGCGGTGACCTCGTCGGCGCCGGTCGGGGTCACCAGGGACATGCGGGCGACGTGCGAGCAGAAGGAACCGTCGACATGGTGGTTCTTCCCGTGCACGTCCGCGGCGATCGCGCCACCGACGGTCACCTTTCGCGTTCCGGGGGTGACCGGGACGAACCATCCGACCGGGACGAACCGCTGCATGAGGGTATCGAGGCTTGTCCCCGGCGCCCACTGTGACGAGCCCGGACTCGAGGTCGGCCTCCCGCACGCCGTCCAGCCACGTCGCGTCGAGCACCGTTCCGCCCGCGTTCTGCGCGGCGTCCCCGTAGCTGCGCCCGAGGCCGCGGGCGATGACGCCGCGTCCCCCGTCCCCGGGTCCTTTCCCGCCGGGCCCTTCCTTTCCGGGTCCTTCCTGGCTGCCACCTTCCTGACCGCGTCCGACGGAGCCGAGGTCTCGCTCTGCGCCGGCGGTCGATCCGAGCACCAGCGCGACGTCGTCGGCCTGCAACGCGTGCACGACGTCGGCCGCACTCGGCGCGGTGCGGCCCCAGCCGCTCAGGAGGGACCGCACGGTCGGCACCGCTCTCGGTCTTCTCGTCGGCGCCCGGCGGGGGTTCATGGGGCGTAGGCGCCGGCGGCGAACAGACCGACCCAGCACAGCGCATACAGCTGGAGCCAGTGGTCGTGGAGGGCGAGGTCCTCGGGCGCGGCACCGTGCCCGGAATCGAGGAGCAACAGGACGTGCAGCAGGGCGAGCACGAAGGGGACGATGCTCAACTGGAACCAGATCGGGTCGTGGCCGGGGTGGACCTGGCTTGCTCGCTCGAATGCCCAGAGACAGTACGCGGTGACGGTCACCGCTGCGGAGAGCGTCCAGACCGAACGGAGGTAGCTCGCCGTGTAGCGCCCGAGGGTTTGGCGGACTGTGTCGTGATCGGTCTGGCTGTCGGCGAGCAGTTGCTTCTCGCCGGACCGCTTGCCGGTGACGACGAGAAGCGAGCCGAAGGAGGCCACGATCAGGAACCAGTTGGAGAGGGGGACGTTGGTTGCGACCCCACCCGCGATGGCTCGGAGCACGAATCCGGCGCTCACCGCGGCAAGGTCGAGGATCGGTTCGTGCTTGAGCCGGAGCGAGTACCCGATGTTGACCGCGGCGTAGATCGCCATCACCAGTGCAAGGTGCCATCCCGTCAGCAGGCCCGCGGTGACCATCGACGCGGCGAGGAGGAGCCCGCCGATGGCGAGCGCGGGGCCCGCGGGAATGACCCCCGCCGCGACCGGCCGCTCCCGCTTGATCGGATGGTTCCGATCGGCACCGGCATCGATCACGTCGTTGACGAAGTAGGTGCCCGACGCCGCCAGGCAGAAGATGCCGAAGGCCGCAGCCGCATGCCAGAAGACCGTCCAGTGGAGCAGCACGCCTGCCGCGCCCGGGGCCACGAACACCAGGAGGTTCTTGATCCACTGGCGTGGACGGGCGAGCCGGACGAGACCGCCGACGAGGGAGGAGTTCGCTCGCTCGGGAGACCGGTCCGCCCGTCCGCCCGGTCTGTCCACAGCCTCTGCCGAAGTAGTCACCGGAGTCCTCGTGGTCGATGGTGGCACCACCGCCCGCCGACGGGGCGACGTCCACCCCGCCCAGGGTAGAGCGTGTCCGGGTGCAGGATCGGACAGGTTGCCGGTCGGCGTGTGGGGGCTGCGGTCCGGGCAGTTCGATCGAGGCGCCGGTAGGTTGACCGGGCGATGGGCCCATCCCTCCCCGGAGGCACCGAAATGTCGCCGCGGGACGTCATGGGCACGGCTCCGTCTCTCCCGGCGGCTCACTCCACCCACCGCGAGACCGCCGCCCACGACCGGGAGGCGGACATCGATTCGGTCGCCGGTGCCGACCGCCGGACGCGTCGGGCGCCCTGGGCGCCCGTGCTCGTCGGCGCGGTCTACGTCGCCCTCGCGGTCGCCGTGTACTGGCACGTCTGGAGCACGCACCCGGCCACGGTCACCCAGGTGGGTGGCGACCAGTACTCGAATATGTGGTTCCTCGCCTGGCTGCCCTTCGCAGTGGCACACCTGCACAATCCGTTCTTCTCCAACTTCGCCAATTTCCCCAACGGCGTGAACCTGCTCACCAACACCAGTTCGCTGTTCCTCTCGACCCTCTTTTCGCCGGTGACCGTGTTGTGGGGACCGGTGGCCGCGTTCAACGCCGTGGGCACTCTGTCGCTCGCCGGATCGGCCGCCGCCGGCTACGTGTTCGTACGCGAGTGGACCAGCTGGCGTCCGGCGGCCTTCGTGGCGGGGCTCGTCGTCGGGTTCGGCCCGTACGAGATCGCCCAGAGCGCTGCGGGTCACATCAACTTGACGTTCGCGGTGTTCCCGCCGCTGCTCTTCCTCGTCGCGGCGCGGATCGTGATCCGTCAAGGGGGCAGCCCTCGTCGGTGGGGATTGGCGCTCGGCCTGTTGGCGACCGCCCAGTTCTTCGTGTCGAGCGAAGTCCTGGCGTCGAGCATCGTGATGATCGTCATCGGGGTCGTCGTGGTTGCCTTCGTGGGGAGGAGCGTGGTCCGTGCCCATGTGGGCTACGCGCTCCACGCCGTCGCGTGGGCTCTCGGCGCGATGGTCCTGCTGCTCAGCTACCCCGTGTGGTTCGCGCTTGCCGGTCCCGCACACATCAACGGGCCGATCCAACTGGTGCCGCAGGGCTACCGGGCGGACCTGCTCGCGCCGATCGTGCCCGATGCGAATCAGCGCTTCGCTCCCGCCCACCTCGCCTCGATCGCTTCCGGGTTCTCGAACAGCATGGCCGAGAACGGCCTCTATCTCGGGTTGACGCTCCTCGCCGTCCTGCTCGTCGGCGCGGTGCTCCTGTGGCGGAGCTCGGCGGTGGTGCGGGTCGCGTCCGTGCTGATGCTGGCGGCGTTCGTCCTCTCGCTCGGGGCGAGCCTCGCGGTCGCGGGCCGTCCCGACGGGTACGCCGTCGGCCTGCCCCTGCCCGAACGGCTCCTCTCCAAGCTGCCTCTGCTCTCGAACACGGTCCCCGCCCGCTATGGGCTCTACGTCGCCCTCTTCGCCGCGCTCCTGCTCGGGGTGATCCTCGACCGACTCCACACACGGATGGCGGTCCGCGGCGGGGGTGGTACCGGCGGGGCTGGCGCCGGGGCGGCTGCAGGCGCGGTGGTGGTGCCGGTCGTCGTGGCAGCGATCGCGCTGGTGCCTCTCTGGCCGGCGGCGCCGTTCACCGCACTCCAGCCGGATGCAGTCCCCGCGTTCTTCACCTCGCCGGCCATCGACGGAGTCCCGGCAGGGAGCGTGGCCGTGATGTATCCGTACGCGACCTCGCCGACGCCGGAAGCGCAGGGCTGGCAGGCGGTTGCCTCGATGCACTTCCGAATGCCGGGCGGCTATTTCCTCGTCCCCGACGGCACTCCCGCCAGCCACATCGCGTTCTCGCCGACCCTCGGCTACACCCGCACCACGCTCGTCGCCGAGGTGTGGAACGCGCTCGCCCGCGGGGACGCCGCCCGCTCTCACACCTTCGCTGCGCGCCTCGTTGCTCGATGAGCTGCACGCGTGGCGGGTCAGGAGCATGGTCGCCGTGCCATCGCGTGGCGCACGTCCCGCCGCGGCCCTCGCCTATCTGACCTCGCTCCTCGGACGGTCGCCCGTTGCCGAGGGAGGCGGCACCTACGTCTGGTACGGGCTCGGCCCCTAGGACTCCGGGTTCAGACTCCTTCGGTGGCGGTTCAGACTCCGTCGCCGGGGTCGAGGACGACGGTCGTCGGCCGGCCCCGTCTCTCCTCCGAGTGTCGGTTTCCAGCGAGGACATCGGTATACATCACCTGATGTCATCAGACTGATGACATCACCATACATCACCTGATGTCATGAGACTGATGACATCACCATACATCACCTGATGTCATGACGCCGAGGACATCGGTATACATCACGTGATGTCACGGCGCCCGAACGACCAACGGGGCAGACCGCTCTGGAGGGGATTCGGGAGCGCTCGGCACGGCATTGGGGTCATCTGACCCCAGCCTCGGGTGACCCGACCGTCGATTGGAGGGCCCGAAACCCCTCAGGGCTAGTATTCCGCACCGTGAAGCGCCCGTATCGAGTGGTCGTCGCCAAGCCCGGCCTCGACGGCCACGATCGGGGCGCCAAGGTCATCGCACGGGCCCTGCGTGATGCCGGTTTCGAGGTCATCTACACCGGTCTGCACCAGACGGCCGAACAGGTCGTGCAGGTGGTCGTCCAAGAGGATGCCGACGCCGTCGGCCTGTCCCTCCTGTCCGGAGCGCACCTGACGCTGGTGCCACGGGTGGTCGAGGGACTGGCAGAGCAGGGTCGGGGCGACGTCCTCGTCCTGGTGGGCGGCATCATCCCGGAGACGGACATCCCTGTTCTGAAGGACCTCGGCGTCGCAGAGGTCTTCACGCCAGGTGCCCCGCTCCCAGCCATCGGTGAATGGCTCGGAAAGGCCCTCGACGAGCGGGAGAGCGGCGTGCAGGCCTGAGCCGGACAGAGCCGGTGCCGTGCAGGCCCGAGCCGACAGCCGGTGCCGTGCAGCCGGTGCCGTGCAGCCGGTGCCGTGCAGGCCACGCTCGGGAAACGGACGCCGCAACCCCCGGACGTGCCGGGGCCGACCGTCGAGGAAATCCGGAGAGGGCACCGCGCGACCGGTTGGAGCCGCGTGCTTCGGAGCGACCGGACACCGGCGGAGCATCAGTCACTGGGAACAGCAGCACCGCAAGAACCGAACACGACAACGAGCACACGAGCACAGAGAGGAACCGATCGCGTGGATCTCTTCGAGTACCAGGGCAAGCAGTACTTCGCCCGGTTCGGCATCCCGATCTCCAAGGGAGGCGTGGCCGACACCGTGGAGGAGGCGGTCACGCAGGCCCGAGCGTCCGGCTTCCCCGTGGTGGTCAAGGCACAGGTCAAGGTCGGAGGGCGCGGCAAGGCCGGCGGCGTGAAGCTGGCCAAGGACGAGGCCGAGGTCCGCACCCACGCGGGGAACATCCTCGGTCTCGACATCAAGGGGCACGTGGTCAGGCGGCTCTGGGTCGAGCATGCCTCGGACATCGAGCGGGAGTACTACGCAAGCTTCACTCTCGACCGCAGCGCGAAGAAGCACCTCGGCATGCTGTCGGCGGAAGGCGGGGTCGAGATCGAGGAGGTGGCGGCGACCAACCCCGACGCGATCGCGCTGCTCCACGTGGACCCGGTCGACGGCCTGAGCCTGGAGGAGGCGCGCACATGGGTCGACCGGGCCGCGCTCGACGAGCCCGCCCGTGAGCAGGCAGCCGAGCTGCTGGTACGGCTGTACGCCTGCTACACCGAGGGTGACTGCGACCTCGCCGAAGTCAACCCGCTCATCCTCACCCCCGACGGCCGCGTGCACGCTCTGGACGCAAAGGTCACGCTCGATGACAACGCGGCATTCCGCCATCCGGAATGGAAGGAGTTCGCCGGCAGCGATATCGAGGACGAACGTGAGGCGCGGGCCAGAGAGCGCGGCCTCAACTACATCGGGCTCGACGGCACCGTCGGGATCATCGCCAATGGGGCGGGTCTCGCGATGAGCACGCTCGACGTCGTCAACCAGTGCGGAGGGTCCGCAGCGAACTTCCTCGACATCGGAGGCGGGGCCAACGCGGACGTGATGGCCGCTGCGCTCGAGGTGATCAACTCCGATCCGGCCGTCCGCTCGATCCTGGTGAACATCTTCGGTGGGATCACCCGGGTGGACGAAGTGGCCAACGGCGTGCTCGGCGCCCTCGCAAAGGTGGACATCGCGTCGCCGATCGTGTTGCGGCTCGACGGCACCAACGCCGCCGCGGGCCGCGAGATCCTCGCCGACCACCTCTCGGACCACCTGGTCGCCGAACCGACCATGATCGACGCCGCCCGCCGTGCGGTGGCCCTTGCAGGAGGTGCGTCGTGAGCATTTTCGTCGACGAGCAGACCCGTGTCGTGATCCAGGGGATCAGCCCGACCAGCCAGGGGCTCTACCACGGCCTCCGAAACCGCGCCTACGGGACGCACGTGGTGGCCGGCACCAACCCGAAGCGCGGCGGGGAGGAGATCGAGGGCATCCCGGTGTTCGCCACGGTCGCCGAGGCGGTCGCGGAGACCGGCGCCAACGCCTCGTTCATCTCGGTCCCGCCGAAGTTCGCGGCCGACGCGATCGTCGAAGCCGCCGCGGCGGGTGTCCCCTTCGTCGTGTGCATCACCGAGGGCATCCCCGCCCAGGACGAGGCGGTCGCCTACAACCGCCTGATACGGGACTTCCCCGGGACGCGGCTTCTCGGCCCGAACTGCCCCGGCATCATCTCGCCGGGCAAGTGCAACATCGGCATCACCGCGGGCGACATCGCGATGCCCGGCGGACCGGTCGGGATCGTCAGCCGCTCGGGCACCCTCACCTACCAGGCGTTGCACGAGCTCTCCCAGCAAGGCGTCGGGCAGACGACCTGCGTCGGGATCGGCGGCGACCCGGTCCCCGGCACCAGCTTCATCGACTGCCTGCGCGCCTTCGAGGCCGATCCCGACACCCGCGCGGTGATGATGATCGGCGAGATCGGCGGTTCGGCGGAGGAGGAGGCCGCGGAGTTCATCGCCGCCTCGGTGAGCAAGCCGGTCGTCTCCTACGTCGCCGGCGTCACCGCGCCTCCCGGCCGCAAGATGGGGCACGCTGGTGCGATCATCTCGGGCTCGAAGGGGACCGCACAGGCGAAGATGCAGGCGCTCGAAGCCGCAGGCGTGACGGTGGCACTCAACCCGACCGAGGCCGGCGAGGCCATGGTCGACGTGGTCCGGAAGCTCGACTGAGCGCGGAGCTGCCGTCCGCGGCCGCGCTCGTCGACCGGCCGGTCGAGGCGGTCATCTTCGATCTCGACGGGTTGCTCATCGACTCCGAGCCGTTATGGCGACAGGCCGAGATCGAGGTGTTCGGAGCGCTCGGCCTGCACCTGACCGAAGACGACGTCCGCCAGACCATGGGCCTCCGCATCGACGACGCGGTCGCCCACTGGTGGGAGCGGTTCCCGTGGGAGGGCCCGGCCTGCCCCGAAGTGGAACGCACGATCACCGCCCGGGTCGCCGAGCTGATCGAGCGCGACGGCGAGCCGATGCCGGGCGCCACCGGCGCCATCGCAGCCTGCCGCCGGCTCGGGCTGCCGGTCGGGGTCTGCTCGGGCTCCTACGCGGCGGTCATCGAGGCGGCACTCCATCGTCTCGGGCTGTCGGACGCCGTCGAGGTGTGGCACTCGGCCGAGTGGGAGTCGCTCGGGAAACCGCATCCGGCCGTCTACCTGACGGCCGCGGCGAAGCTCGGTGTCGAACCGACCGCATGTCTCGCGGTCGAGGACTCCTTCAACGGCGCGCTCGCCGCGAAGGCGGCGCGGATGCGCGTCGTCGTGGTCCCCGAACATGCGGCACTCGACTCACCGCGATGGGGGTTCTGCGACCGTCTGATCGCCTCTCTCGAGGACGTCGACGAGGGATTGCTGCAGTCGCTCGGAGCGCGGAATCGGAGAGCCGGCGGGTGGTGACCAAGACCGAATTTCTGCTTCACATAACGTCCGGACGTGCCGATACTCCCTGTACGAGGGGCATTCCCTGGGCAGGGGGACCGAGCGACGTACGGCCCGCACCGGTAGGCAGGCCGGTCGGGCGACGTCGCCCGGGTCCCGTCGGCGCTCCCCGCGGTCCGGCTCCGCGGAGCCATCGGAACCGGTCCGTGGGTTTCTGCCGCGCTGGTAGCGTCCCGGACGTGTCCGACACCGGCTCGCGCAACGGACCGCGCCGACCTCCCCCGGTCCGCCTCGCCGTCCTCGTGTCGGGTAGCGGCACCATCCTCGAGGCGATCCTCGAGGCGGGACTGCCGGTCAGTCTCGTCGTTGCGGACCGGCCGTGCCGGGCGCTCGACATCGCAGCCGGTGCCCCGGTGCCCGCTCGGCTGGTCGACCGCGCGGACTTCGGGGGCTTCGGGCCCTCGTTCGACCGGGAGGGGTACACGAAGGACCTGACCGAGGCGCTCGTCGACGCCCGCGTCGACGTGGTGGCGATGGCCGGCTTCGGCACCGTCCTCGGCGAGGCGGTCCACACCGCGTTCCCGGACCGGATCCTCAACACCCACCCTGCGCTCCTGCCCTCGTTCCCCGGCTGGCACGCGGTGGCGGACACGCTGGCGGCGGGAGTGACCGAGACGGGCACGACCGTCCATCTCGCCACGCTCGAGATGGACGCGGGGCCCGTGCTCGCCAGCGCCCGGGTCCCCGTGCTGCCGGACGACACCGAGGCCACCCTGCACGAGCGGATCAAAGCTGTGGAGCGCGTCCTCTACCCCGACACCATCCGCGCGTTCCTTGCCGAGCTGGCGGCAGCCATCCCGGATGGGCAAGGATCGGCGCGGGAGGTGCGTGAGTGAGGGCCCTGCTCTCCGTGTACGACAAGACCGGACTCGAGGAGTTCGCACGCGGGCTGACCGAGCTCGACTGGGAGCTCGTCTCGAGCGGCGGCACCTCGGCCGCCCTGTCGGCGGCGGGGATCGATCACGTGGAGGTTGCGGATCTGACCGGCGCACCCGAGATGCTCGACGGACGGGTCAAGACGCTCCATCCCACGGTCCACGGCGGGATCCTGGCCGACCGCTCGAAACCCGACCACCTGGACGCGCTCGACCGGCTGGGCATCGGGCTCATCGACCTCGTCGTCTGCAACCTCTACCCGTTCAGTTCGGACCCCTCGGTCGAGCTGATCGACGTCGGCGGTCCCACCATGGTGCGGGCCGCCGCCAAGAACCACGAGCACGTGGGAGTCGTGGTCGACCCGGCCGACTACCGCGAGGTCCTCGAAGAGCTGCGCCGTGCGGGGACGCTCTCCGCCGAGACGAAGCGCCGGCTCGCCCGCCGCGCGTTCGCCCACACCGCGGGCTACGACGCGGCCATCGTCGCCTGGCTCGACGAGCGCGAGCCGCCGCTCCCTGCAGCGCCGGGCAGCCTGGCCGGCCCCGAGCGGACCGACCCGGAGGCGCTCCTACCTCCGACGATCCATCTGACCCTCGAGCGGGCGGCGTCGATGCGCTACGGCGAGAACCCGCACCAACACGGCGCCCGCTACAGGATCGCCGGTCGGCATTCGTGGTGGGACGAGGTCGTCCAGCACGGGGGGAAGGAGCTCTCCTACCTCAACGTCTTTGACACCGATGCGGCCTGGCGGCTGGTCCACGAGCTCTCCGACGACGGCGCCGGACTGTCCGCGGTGGCGATCATCAAGCACGCCAACCCCTGTGGGGCCGCGGTGCACGCCGAGTTGACGACGGCGTACACGCGGGCGCTCGAATGCGATCCCCAGTCGGCCTTCGGCGGCATCGTGGCGATCGGGGGGCGGATCAGTGAGGAGGTCGCGGGCGCGATCGCCGAGGGACCGCAGGCAGACGTGATCATTGCTGCGGCCTACGACGAGGGGGCGCTCGGGATCCTCTCGTCCAAACGGAAGGCGACCCGTCTGCTGTCCGCGCCCGCACCCGAGCCGATCGACCGGCAGCTCCGGGCCATCGGAGCGAGCGTGCTCGTCCAGGAGCCGGACCGCTTCCTGGTGGACCCGTCCGACTGGACGGTCGCGACTGCGGTGCGGCCGACCGACGAGCAGTGGCGTGACCTGGTCCTCGCCTGGAAGGTCTGTGCCCGCACCACCTCCAATGCGATCGCAGTGGTCGGGTCCGGGCAGGCGGTCGGGGTTGGTGCTGGCCAGCAGTCCCGGGTGGTCGCCGCCCAGATCGCGGTCACCAAGGCCGGCGACCGGGCCCGCGGCGCGTCGGCCGCGAGCGATGCGTTCTTCCCCTTCCCCGACGGGCTCGAGGTCCTGGCCCGTGCCGGCGTGGTCGCCGTGGTCCAGCCCGGCGGCTCGATCCGTGACGACGAGGTCGTGGCAGCCGCGGACAGGGAAGGCATCGCCATGGTGCAGGCGGGTGGCGAGCGCCACTTCCGCCATTGAGCAGCGGACGGCGATCGCGGTGAGCGCGTCGCTGCTCGACGGCGAGGCCTTGGCGGCCCGGATCCGGGCCGAGGTCACCGACCGGGTCGCGCGACTCGGCGGTGCCGGCGTCCACGTCGGGCTCGGCACGATCCTCGTCGGCGAGGACGCGCCGTCGGCCCGCTACGTCGCGATGAAGCACGAAGACTGCGCGGAGGTCGGGATCCACTCGGTCCACGAGCACCTCCCCGCCGACGTGAGCCAAGTCGAGCTCGACGAGGTCGTGGCACGGTTCAATGCGGATCCCGCCGTCCACGCCTACCTGGTGCAGCTTCCTCTTCCCGCAGGCCTCGACGAGGAGCGGACGCTGCTCGCGGTCGATCCGGAAAAGGACGTCGACGGGCTCCACCCGATCAACCTCGGCCGGCTGGTGATGGGCACGCCAGGGCCGCTCCCGTGCACGCCGGCAGGCATCGTCGAGCTGCTCCACGCGAACGACGTGCCCGTCGAGGGCAAGCACGTGGTCGTCATCGGTCGCGGGCTCACCATCGGCCGGCCGCTGGCTCTCCTGCTCGCGCTCAAGCGGCCGAGCTGCAACGCCGCGGTCACCGTCGTGCACACCGGGGTCGACGACCTGGCCGGCCTCGTCCGCCAGGCCGACGTGGTCGTCGCCGCGGCCGGCCGGGCGGGCCTGGTCACCGCGGCAATGGTCAAACCCGGTGCCGCCGTCGTGGGCGCGGGAACCTCGTGGGAGGGCCGCCGCCTCCTCTCCGACGTCGATGAAGGGGTCGCGGAGGTCGCCGGGTGGATGACCCCGCGCATCGGCGGGGTGGGCCCGATGACCCGGGCGATGCTCCTGCGCGACGCGGTGCGTGCCGCGGAGCGCGCGCACTGAGAGCATCGCCCTGGGACAAGGGGTCGGAGCGGTGTACCGGAACGAGGCCCGTGTACCGGCATCGGGCTCGTGCACCGGCACCGGGTCCGTGCACCGGCACCGGGTCCGTGCACCGGAACTAGGCTCGGTCGGCGATGACCCGCATCGCCGACCTGCTGGCTAAGGGCCGCACGTACTCCTTCGAGTTCTTCCCACCGAAGAACGACGCCGAGCAGGCGACGCTCGTGCGGACACTCCGCGACCTCGAGCCGCTCGGTCCCTCGTTCGTCTCGGTGACCTACCGGGGCGGCGCCGAGTCACGCAAGCGGACCTTCGATCTGGTCACCGCGATGCTGCGGACGACGACGCTCGTGCCGATGGCCCATCTGATCTGCGTGGCGCACACCCGTCTCGAGCTGGCCCAGATCCTCGTCGAGTACCGCCTGGCCGGGGTGGAGAACCTGATGGCCCTCGGCGGCGACCCTCCGGCCGAGCCGGCGGAGGGCACCGGGGAGCTGCAGCACGCGATCGAATTGGTGGAGCTGGCCCGGGCCATCGGCGGCTTCTCGATCGGCGTCGCCGCCCAGCCCAGCGGGCACCCGCTTTCGCTCGATCTCGCCAGCGACCGCGACCATCTCGCCACGAAGCTGACACATGCCGACTTCGCGGTCACCCAGTTCTTCTTCGAGGCGCGCGAGTACACCTCCCTCGTGGCCGACCTCACCGAGCGCGGGATCGACAAGCCGGTGCTGCCGGGGATCATGCCGGTGGAGCGGCTGAAGTCGGTTCCCGGGATGGCGCGGATGGGCGCGGCCGTCCCGCCGTGGATGGTGGAGCGACTCGAACGCGCCGACGCGCGCGGGGGTGCCGACGCGGTCCGGAGCGACGGGGTGGCGATCGCGACCGAGCTCTGCCGCGAGCTGCTCGACGCCGGGGTGCCGGGGCTCCACTTCTATACGCTCAACCGCTCCAGCGCGACGCGCGAGATCTACTCGTCGCTCGGGCTCGCCACACCCTGACCGACCCGGTCCGCGCTCAGGTGAGGCCGGCGATCACCTCGTTGAACGTGGCCGACGGTCGCATGGCCGCGTCGGCCAGGTCGGGGTCGGGGAGGTAGTAGCCACCGAGGTCGACCGGCCGTCCCTGCACCGACAGGAGCTCGGCCACGATCGCCTCCTCGCCGTCGACGAGGGCGCTCGCCACGGGGGCGAAGCGCCCGGCCGAGCGCGGGGTGGTCGGTCTGGGCGGCGAGCTCCTCGGCCCAGTAGCGGGCGAGGTAGTAGTGGCTGCCCCGATTGTCGATCCCACCGAGCTTGCGGGTCGGCGATCGGTCCTCGTCGAGGAAGGTGGCGGTCGCCCGGTCGAGGGCGTCTGCGAGCAGTTTCGCCCGCGGTTCGCCCGCCTGCCGGGCGAGGAGCTCGAGACTCGGCACGAGCGCGAGGAACTCACCGAGACTGTCCCAGCGGAGGTAGTCCTCTTGCAGCAGCTGTTGCACGTGCTTCGGGGCCGACCCTCCGGCACCCGTCTCGAAAAGCCCTCCCCCCGCGAGCAGCGGAACGATCGAGAGCATCTTGGCGCTCGTCCCGAGCTCCATGATCGGGAAGAGGTCCGTGAGATAGTCACGCAGGACGTTGCCGGTCACCGAGATGGTGTCCTCGCCACTTCGGATGCGCTCGAGCGAGCGCGCGGTCGCCGCCTCGGGGGAGAGGATCTCGAGTGCCAGACCCTCGGTGTCGTGTCCGGCCAGCTCCGCGGTGACCTTGGCGATGAGGGTGGCGTCGTGGGCGCGGTCCTCATCGAGCCAGAACACCGCGGGTGTGCCGGTCTCCTCGGCCGCGTTCCACTGCCAGCTTCACCCAGTCGCGGATCGCCACGTCCTTCGTCTGGCACATCCGGAAGATGTCGCCGGCCCGGACCTCCTGTTCGAGCACGACGTCTCCCGCCTGGTCGACGATGCGTACGGAGCCGTCGGCGGGGATCTCGAAGGTCTTGTCGTGGCTGCCGTACTCCTCCGCCGCCCCGGCCATCAGTCCCACATTCGGCACCGAACCCATCGTCGCCGGATCGAACGCGCCGTGCGCCCGGCAATCGTCGACGGTCACCGCGTAGACGCCCGCATAGCTCGAGTCGGGGATGACCGCGAGGGTGTCGGCCTCGTCGCCGTCCGGTCCCCACATGTGGCCCGAATTGCGGATCATCGCCGGCATCGACGCGTCGACGATGACGTCGCTCGGCGACGTGGAGGTTGGTGATGCCCCGGTCGGAGTCGACCATCGCGAGCGGCGGGCCCGAAGCGAGCTCGGCATCGAACGATCTTCGGATCTCCTCCCCGTCCGGCAGTGCTCCGAGCCCCGCGAAGATCGCACCCAGCCCGTCGTTCGGGCTCAGCTCGGCCGCCGCCATGGCCGCGCCGTACCTGGCGAACGTCTCGGGGAAGAAGGCCCGGACCACGTGCCCGAAGATGACGGGATCGGAGATCTTCATCATGGTGGCCTTCAGGTGCACCGAGAAGAGCACGCCCTCGGCCTTCGCCGACGCGATCTGAGCGGTGAGGAACTCGCGGAGCGCGGCGACCCGCATGACCGACGCGTCGACGACGTCGCCGGCCTGGACCGGTACGGATTCCCGCAACTCGGTACGAGCGCCGTCGACGCCGATCAGCTCGATGCGGAGGACGCCGTCGGAGGCGACGACGGCCGAGCGCTCGGTCGAACGGAAGTCGTCCGCGTCCATGTGGGCGACCCGCGTCTTCGAGTCGGGTGACCACCGGCCCATCCAGTGGGGGTGGGTGCGGGCGTAGGCCTTCACCGCAGCCGAGGCACGCCGGTCGGAGTTCCCCTGGCGGAGGACCGGATTCACCGCGCTGCCGGTCACCCTGTCGTAACGGGTACGGATCTCCCGCTCCTGGTCGTCCGCGGGGTCGTCCGGGTAGCCGGGCAACGCATACCCCTTGGACTGGAGTTCCGCGATGGCAGCCTTGAGCTGAGGGACGGACGCCGAGATATTGGGAAGCTTGACGATGTTGGCGTCGGGGCTCCCTGTCATCCGACCGAGCTCGGCCAGGTCGTCGCCGCGCCGTTGGGTCGCGGTCAGGTGCTCGGGGAAGGCGGCGAGGAGGCGCCCCGCGAGGGAGACGTCGCGCGCCTCGACCTTCACCCCGGCGGCGGCGGCGAACGCCTGGAGGACCGGAAGGAACGAGGCCGTTGCGAGCGCTGGGGCCTCGTCGGTGTGGGTGTACACGATGCTCGGTTCGGTCACCATCGCTCCGCTTCTGACTCCTCGGTTCTGACTGCTCTGTTCTGACTGCTCTGTTCTGAGCGCTCGGTTCTGACTGCTCGGTTCTGACTGGCTCGGGCACCGTTCGGCTCAGAAACAGGGCCGAACGCCGGACGTCGCGTGAAGGCTCGCGCACCGGCGACCGGCAGCTCCGGCCGCAGTATGGCACCGCAGCACGGCGCAACAGGCCCCTCCTTCGAATTCCACTCGCCCGGAACAGCGGGATTAGCCTCGCCGGTATGCCTGCGACGTCACCAGTTCATGTCACCGTCACCGGGGCGGCCGGCCAGATCGGCTATTCGCTCTTGTTCCGGATCGCGTCGGGCCAGCTCCTCGGCCCCCACCAGCCGGTGGTGCTCCGCCTCCTCGAGATCGAGCCAGGGATGAAGGCCCTCGAGGGCGTGGTCATGGAGCTCGAGGACTGTGCGTTCCCCCTGGTCAGCGACATCGTGACCACGACCGATGCGAACGTCGCGTTCGACGGGTGCTCGTGGTCGCTCCTCGTGGGTTCGGTCCCGCGCAAGGCGGGGATGGAGCGCGGGGACCTCCTCACGGTGAACGGCGGGATCTTCGGGCCGCAGGGTCGGGCGATCGCCGCGCACGCGGCATCCGACGTACGGATCCTGGTCGTCGGGAACCCGTGCAACACCAACTGCTTGATCGCCCGTTCGAATGCGCCGGAGGTGCCCGCCGACCGGTGGTTCGCGATGACCCGGCTCGACGAGAACCGCGCGAAGAGCCAGCTCGCGGCGCGTGCCGGCGCCGCGGTCACCTCGGTGCGCGGGCTGGCCATCTGGGGAAACCACTCGGCGACGCAGTTTCCCGACTACGCGCACGCGACGATCGACGGGAAGCCGGTCCCCGAGGTCGTCGACGACGACGCGTGGCTGCAGGGCGAGTTCCTGACCACCGTGCAAAAGCGCGGCGCCGCGATCATCGAGGCACGCGGTCTCTCGTCCGCCGCTTCCGCGGCGAACGCGGCCATCGACTCGGTCGTGAGCATCCGCTCCGGCACCGCGGACGACGTCACCTCGCTGGCCGTGGTCTCGCGCGGCGAGTACGGCGTGCCCGAGGGGCTCCAGTTCGGGTTCCCGGTCCGCACCGACGCCTCCGGTGGCTGGTCGGTCCTCGAGGGTCTGTCCCACGACACGTTCGCGACGGAACGCATCCGGATCACCACCGAGGAGCTCGAGGCCGAGCGCGCCGAGGTGGCCGGGCTGCTGCCCTAGCGCCCGCTCGACCGCTCGGGACCGCCCGGATCCGACGGGATGAGCTCGATGCGGTTGCCGAACGGGTCGTCGACGTACCACTGGGGGGACCCGGGCACGCTCTCGCTGCAGCGGGTGGGATGGCCGGAGCGGTCGAGCCGCGCACAGAGCTGGTCGACCCGGGAGACCACCAGCGCCGGATGGGCCTTGCGAGCCGGGCGGAAGTCCTCCTCGACCCCGAGATGGACCTTGACCGCTCCCTGCTCGAACCAGCAGCCGCCCCGCGCGGCGAGCTCGGGCGGCTTGGGGACCCGGGGGAGACCCAAGAGGCGCTCGAAGAACGCCTCGGCCAGCGCTTCGGCCTCCGGCCCGGGTGGCATCGCGAGCTGGACGTGGTCGATCGCCTCGATCCGGTAGTCGGCCTGTTCGGGAGCTGGCACCGCTCCGACCCTATCCCGGTGCTGCCGGTGCGCTCTCACCGAGCGGCAGCGAGCGCTGGTCGCGCCGCAGCGGATGGTCGGCCGGGACTTCGACCAGGTGGATGCGGAGCCCGTCGGGATCCTCGATCCACGCCTCGACCAGACCCCACGGCTCGAGGCGCGGCTCGCGGACGATCGGCACACCGCCGCGAGCCGAGCTCCTCGACGGCCGCCGCGACCGATCGGACCTGCAGCCAGAGCGCAAGTGCCGGCGGACCGGCCGGTGCCGGCGCGGAACCCGCCACCTCGATCAGGCCGCCCCCCGCGAAGAAGACGACTCCGCGGTGGTCACCGCTCCCGAACTCGCGTGCGACCGACAGACCGAGCGAGTCGCCGTAGAAGGCGAGCGATCGTTGCAGATCGCTCGGGTGGACGAGGGTCCTGCTGGCGAGCACCTCCACCTCTGGCCACCTCCCGGTCCACGACGATCCTGCCGCAGGCACCCTGCAGCCCACCGCACACGGTGCCACGGCCCGGTGGCGGTCGCCAGCACGTCGTCTCCGGCGTCAGCTCCGGGCGTCAGCTCCGGCCGTCGGTTCCGGGTGTCAGCCCGGGTCGGTGCTCGCTTCCCGAGCACCCTCGGCGACCCGCCCGCGGGCGGCGTCGAGGATCGACTGGGCACGGACCAGCACCGAAAGGTCGCCGCGGACCCGGATCCGCCCTGCGGTGAGCGCCTCGGCGGGAGTCAGCGCGCCCGTCGACAGTGCTTCGGCGTCCTCGTAGGCGACGGTCACGGTCACGTCACCCGAGGGGTCGCGGTCGCCGTCTTCGGGCTGTCCGTCCCCGGTCCCGCCGGAACCGAGGCGCTGCCGGCTCAGGGACAGTCGCCCCTCCTCGGCCCGGAGGACGAGGCGCAGGTCGCCCTCCGGCGCACCTCGGACGTCCTCGACGACGGTGAAGGTCTCCTTGCCGGCAGCGAGGCCCGCCCCCTCGGCCGGCGGCGGCAGGGCGGGGTTGCTCAGTGCCGCGTCGAGCTCGTCGACCCACTCCTGGCTCAAGAAGCGCGACACGCAGTGCCCGGTCAGGACGTAGGCGTGCCGTCGGTCGCGCCGGTCGCGACGCCGGAGGTTCCGCTCGCAGCCTCGCTGTCGATCCCATCCGGGGTCGGCGCACCCGCTTCGCTCATCTCTCCTGCTCCGTCCACCTCTCCCGCACCGGGGATGCCGTGCACCGCCACGCGGGGCTGGACGGCCGCGGGGCCGACGGCCGCCGCGTCGAGTGCTGCCTCCGCAGCGCTCTTCTTGGTCCGCTTGAGGATCTTCCGACCGAGCCAGGCGATCGGGTCGTAGGATGCGTCAACCACCCGCTCCTTGAGCGGGATGATCGCGTTGTCGGTGATCTTGATGTGCTCGGGGCAGACCTCGGTGCAGCACTTGGTGATGTTGCACTTGCCGATGCCCTGTTCCTGCCGGAGGAGCTCGCGGCGGTCGTTGACGTCGAGGGGGTGCATCTCGAGCTCGGCAGCGCGGGCGAAGAACCGCGGCCCGGCGAACGCGGTCTTGTTCTCCTCGTGATCTCGGATCACGTGGCAGACGTTCTGGCACAGGAAGCACTCGATGCACTTGCGGAACTCTTGGCTCCGCTCCACGTCGATCTGCTGCATGCGGTAGCCGCCGGCCCGCTCCTCGTCCTCGGTCTTCGGCCGGGGACGGAAGGGTGGGATCCGCTTGGCGACCTCGTAGTTGTAGGAGACGTCGGTGACCAGGTCGCGGAGAAGCGGGAAGGTGCGCATGGGTGCGACGGTGACCGTCCCCGGCGGCAGGGCGTCCATGCGGGTCATGCACATGAGCGCGGGCCGGCCGTTGATCTCGGCCGAGCAGGACCCGCACTTGCCGGCCTTGCAGTTCCACCGGCACGCGAGGTCGGGCGCCTGGGTCGCCTGGATCCGGTGGACGACGTCGAGGACCACTTCGCCCTCCTGGGAGGGCAGCACGTAGTCGGCGAATTCGCCGCCCGACTCGTCCCCGCGCCACAGCCGCATGGTGACGTCGCCGCCGGTCTCGACGCGGACGATCTCCTCGGCCATCAGCCGCCCTCCTCGAACAGTGCGCGCAGCTCGTCGGGCATGGTCGGGATGGGCTCCGGGGTCACCGTCACCGACCGGACGGACGGCGTTCCGCCCACCCCCCGCTCGGCCGACCCCGGCGAGGGGATGCGTTGGACGAAGTTGACGGTTCCCATCTCGGCGACCGGCCCTGGATAGTCGTCACGGGTGTGCCCGCCGCGGCTCTCCTTGCGGTTGATCGCACCCTGGGTCGTGCAGCGCGAGACGGTCAGCATCGCGGGCAGGTCGGTGGTCAGGTTCCAGCCCGGGTTGTACCGGACGCCGCCGCCGAGCGAAACCTTGCCGGCTCGCTCCTCGAGGACCTCGATCTTGCCCATCGCCTCCTCGAGCTCGGAGCCGGTCCGGATGATGCCGACCAGGCTCTGCATGGTGGTCTGCAGCTCGTGATGGATCGCGTAGGGGTTCTCGCCCCCGTCCCGCTCGAACGGCGCGAGCGCGCCCTCGACCGCGGCCGTCACCTCGCTGTCGTCGACCTCGACCGACCCGGTTCGGCCCGCGGCGAATTCCGCCGCGCCGATGCCGGCGCGCCGTCCGAACACGAGCAGATCGGAAAGCGAGTTGCCGCCCAGCCGGTTCGAGCCGTGCATGCCGCCCGCGACCTCCCCCGCGGCGAAGAGCCCGGGCACGGTGGCCGCCGTCGAGTCGGCGTCCACCCGCACGCCGCCCATCGCGTAGTGGCAGGTCGGGCCCACCTCCATCGCCTCGACCGTGATGTCGACGCCGGCGAGCTCTTTGAACTGGTGGTACATCGAGGGGAGACGCCGCCGGATGTCCTCGGGCCTGCGCCGCGTCGCGATGTCGAGGAAGACGCCGCCGTGCGGGCTGCCACGACCGGCCTTCACCTCGCTGTTGATCGAGCGTGCGACCTCGTCGCGGGGGAGCAGCTCGGGCGGCCGTCGCCCCGCGGAGTGGTCCTCGTACCACTTGTCCGCCTCGTCCTCCGAGTCTGCGGTCTCGTCGCGGAACATCGGCGGGACGTAGTCGAACATGAAGCGGTCGCCTTCGGAGTTCCGGAGCACCCCGCCGTCCCCACGCACGCCCTCGGTCACCAGGATGCCCCGCGCCGACATCGGCCAGACCATGCCCGTCGGGTGGAGCTGGACGCACTCCATGTCGATCAGGTCGGCGCCGGCCCAGACGGCCATCGCGTGGCCGTCGCCGGTCGACTCCCACGAGTTCGAGGTGTAGAGCCAGCTCTTGCCGATGCCCCCGGTCGCGAGCACGACCGCCTTCGCCTTCATCACGACGAACTCGCCCGAAGGCCGCCAGTAGCCGACGAGACCGGACACCGTGCCGTCCGTGTCGTGGAGGAGGCGGAGGACCTTCAGCTCCATGAACACCTCGATGTCCTGGGCCACCGCCTTCTGCTGGAGGGTCCGGATGAGCTCGAGGCCGGTCCGGTCACCGATGTGCCGCGAGTCGCGCGAAGCGGTGCCCTCCGAAGTCGCGCTGGAGGATCAGCCCGTCGCCGGTCCGGTCGAACATCGCGCCCCAGTCCTCGAGCTCGCGCACCCGGTCGGGTGATTCCTGAGCATGGAGCTCGGCCATCCGCCAGTTGTTGAGCATCTTTCCGCCGCGCATGGTGTCGCGGAAGTGGACCTGCCAGCTGTCCTCGTCGTGGACGTTGCCGAGTGCCGCCGCGACGCCCCCTTCGGCCATGACCGTGTGGGCCTTGCCGAGGAGCGACTTGCAGACGAGGGCGGTGCGCTGGCCCATCGCGTCTGCTTCGATCGCCGCACGCAGCCCGGCACCGCCTGCGCCGATGACGATGACGTCGAACTCGTGGGTCTCGTACTCGGTCATCTCGCCGGACCCCTAGAAGTGGAAGCCGTAGTCGGTGATCGTCCCGCTCGCCACCAGCCGCACGTAGAGGTCGGTGAAGCCGACGAAGACGAGGCTCATCCAGGCGAACAGCATGTGGTGCGAGTTGAGGGGCGAGAGCGCCTTCCACATCCGGTGACGCAGGGGCGCCTTGGAGAACTGCTTGACCCCGCCCCCGCACAGGTGCCGGCACGCGTGGCAGCTCAGCGAGTAGAGCCAGAGCAGCACCGCGTTGGCCACGAGCACCACCGTCCCGATGCTGACGCCGATCCCGGCGCCAGGCTGGCGGAACGCCTCGACGGCGTCGATCGACAGGATCGTGTTGAAGATGAGCAGGATGACGAAGAAGTAGCGGTGGATGTTCTGGAGGACCAGCGGGAAGCGCGACTCACCGGTGTAGGACCCGTGCGCGTCGGACACCGCGCAGGCCGGCGGGGCCATCCAGAACGAGCGGTAGTAGGCCTTGCGGTAGTAGTAGCAGGTGAGCCGGAACCCGAGCGGGAAGATGAGGATCAAAAGCGCCGGGGAGATCGTCCACCACGTGATGACGAAGCCGGGGTGGCTGCCGGGCACGCAGCTCTCGGTGAGGCAGGGTGAGTAGAACGGCGAGATCAGGTTGCGGTGCAGGCCCGCGCCTGCGTAGTAGTTCTTGTTCACGAAGGCGGCCCACGTCGAGTAGGCGACGAAGGCGGTGAGCACCGTGACGGTGACCACCGGCTGCACCCACCACCGGTCCTCGCGGAGTGTCGGCACGTCCGGCCCGCCGCGGGTGCCGCCCAAGACGACCGGGGTGACGCTCGCCTCTTCGACCGTGGTCACGTCGTTGCTCCTCCTCGAGGGCCGATTGCGGGCCGCGACCGTGCGCGCGGATCGACCGGCCGGATCGCTGACGGACCATCATTCCACCCCGGCGGACCCGGTGCGAAACCCCGGTGCACCAGGTCTCCGCAGTGCCTCTGTGCGGCAGGCCGACGCGCCCGCCGTCGACCGCGATGCGCCGATCGGTGCGGGCCCCGCGTAGGCTCACCCCATGACCTCGCCGGACCCACACCCGCCGTCCGGGGGCCCCGAGTCGAGCCTCGACCCCTCCGTGCACCGCACGCCGCCGCCGGACATCACCACGCTCGGCCGCCTCCGCCACGCGGGCTGGGAGTCGATCCCGGTGGCCGAAGAGATCCGCCGTAATGCGTCCGCACGGATCGCCGCGGGTCAACCCCTGGTCAGCGGCGTGCTCGGCTTCGACGACACCGTCCTGCCCCAGCTCGAGAACGCGGTGCTCGCCCGCCACGACGTGATCCTCCTCGGCGAGCGCGGCCAGGCGAAGACCCGGATCATCCGCTCGCTGGTCAGCCTGCTCGACGAATGGATCCCGGTCGTCGCGCACTCGGAGATCAACGACGACCCCTTCCACCCGATCTCGCGTTTCGCGAAGGACCTCCTCACCGAGGCCGGTGATGATCTGCCGATCTCATGGGTCCATCGCAGTGAGCGATACGGCGAGAAGCTGGCGACACCGGACACCTCGATCGCCGATCTCATCGGCGAGGTGGACCCGATCCGGGTGGCCGAGGGCCGCTACCTCTCCGACGAGCTCACCATCCACTACGGCCTCGTGCCGCGGCTCAACCGCGGCATCTTCGCGGTCAACGAGCTCCCCGACCTCGCGGAACGCATCCAGGTGGGCCTCCTCAACGTGCTCGAGGAGCGCGACGTCCAGATCCGCGGCCACCGGGTTCGGCTCCCGCTCGACATCGTGCTCGTCGCGACCGCCAATCCCGAGGACTACACCAACCGCGGACGGATCATCACCCCGTTGAAGGACCGGTTCGGCGCGCAGGTGCGGACCCACTATCCGCCTGACGCCGTCACCGAGCTCCGCATCGCCGAGCTCGAGGCGAACCTTCCGGGTGGCGACGGCACCGAACCCCGTTCGGCCGACGGCGCGCCGGGTCCGAAGGTCGCGGTGCCCGACTTCATGGCCGAGGTGGTCGCCGAGCTGAGTCAGCTGGCCCGCGAGAGCCCCCATCTCAACCAGCGTTCCGGTGTCTCGGTCCGACTCACCATCGCCAACTACGAGACCCTGGTTGCCAACGCGACGCGCCGCGCACTGCGCAACGGCGAGTCCGAGGCGGTGCCGCGCATCTCGGACCTCCAGGCGCTCGTCTCCTCCACCCAGGGCAAGGTCGAGATCGAGTCGATCGAGGAGGGCCGCGAGGAGATCATCCTCGGTCAGCTGCTCAACGCGGCCGTGCTCCTGGTCTTCCGCCGCCGCGTCGTGCTGGCCGACCCGCAGGCGGTGGTGAGCTCCTTCGGCGGGGACACTGTCGTCCACGCCGGCGACGACCTGCCGGCGTCGGCCTATGCCGAGACCCTCGCCGGCCTCCCCGCGCTGTCCGCGCCGGTGCTCGCGCTCACCGGCGGATCGGAGGACCCCGGCGTGGTCGCGAGCGCGCTCGAGTTCGTGCTCGAGGGACTCCACTTGACCAAGCGACTCAACAAGGAGGCAGCGGGCCCGCGGGCGCTCTACCGGGGACGCGGATGACCTGGCGGTTCGACTACCGGCGGTGGGACGGCACCCAGGACTCGCTCGTCGACGACGCCGACGCGGTCCTCTCGCAGCTGACCGACGACCTGCTCGCGAACGGCGATCTGCACGAGGCCCTCCAGCGGATGCTCAACCGCGGCTGGCGGACGCCGGACGGCGAGCAGGTCGAGGGTCTGCGCGACCTGCTCGACCGGTTGCGGCTCGAGCGCGAGGAGATCCGCGAGCGGGGCGACCTCGGCGGCGCGTACCACGACATCGCCGAGGAGCTGGCCGAGGTGGTGTCCGAGGAGCGCACCGGCATCGACTCCCTCGAGTCCGACGCCCGCGACTCGGGTGACGAGCGCCGCGCGGAGGTGACCCGCGAGGTCGCCGACGAGCGTCGTCTGCAGCTGGACCTCCTGCCGAACGACCTCGCTGGCACCGTGCGCGGGCTCCAGGGCTATGAGTTCGTCTCCTCCGAGGCGCGCCAGCACTTCGAGGAGCTGATGGAGCGCCTCCGCGAGGAGGTCGCGCGCAGCTACTTCGACCAGATGTCCGAAGCCCTCACCAATCCCGACCCCGCGCAGCTCGAGCGGATGCGGGAGGCCTTCGACGCGTTGAACCGCATGATCGAACAGCGCGAGGCCGGCGAGCCGCTCGACCCGTCCTTCGAATCCTTCATGGAGCGGTTCGGGGACATGTTCCCCGGCAATCCCGCGACCCTCGACGAGCTGCTCGAGCAGCTGGCCGCGCGGATGGCCGCGGCGCAGGCGATGTGGAACTCGATGTCGCCCGAGCAACGCGCGCAGCTCCAGAGCCTCGCCGATTCGTTGCTCGAGGACCTCGACCTCCGTTGGCAGGTGGACCGGCTCGCGCGCAACCTCCAGCAGGCGTTCCCCGGCGCGGGGTGGGAGCAGCGCTATCGCTTCACCGGCGACCAGCCCATGGGCATGGGCGACGCGACCGACGCCGCGGCGAGCCTGCGGGATCTCGACGAGCTGGAGGCCTTCCTCCGCTCCGCGCACTCGCCCGCCTCGCTGTCGGAGGTCGACCTCGACAAGGTCGCCCGTCACTTGGGCGAGGACGCCGCGCGGTCGCTGGAGCGGCTCGCGCAGCTGACCAAACAGCTGACCGACGCCGGTCTCATCGACCAGAGCGAGGGCAGGTTCGAGCTGACCCCGAAGGGGATCCGGCGGATCGGCCAGCAGGCGCTGTCGGACCTCTTCTCACAGCTGACGAAGGACCGCGTCGGCAACCACGCCTCCACCTGGAAGGGCTCGGGCCACGACCGCGAGGAGACCACCAAGCCCTACGAGTTCGGCGACCCGTTCAACCTCGACCTCTCCCGGACGGTCCACAACGCGGTGCGCCGGGCGGGCAGCGGGGTTCCGGTGCGCCTGGCGCCCGACGACTTCGAAGTGGTCGAGACCGAGGCGCTCACCCGCTCGGCGACCGTGCTCCTCCTCGACCTCTCGCTGTCGATGCCGATGCGGGACAACTTCGTGCCGGCGAAGAAGATGGCCCTCGCCCTCCACACGCTCATCTCGTCGCGCTTCCCGCGCGACTACCTCGGGCTGGTCGGGTTCTCCGAGGTCGCCCGCGAGATCGAGCCCGACGACCTGCCGACGGTCTCGTGGGACTACGTCTACGGCACCAACCTCCAGCACGGTTTGATGCTCGCCCGCAAGATGCTCGCCCACCAGCAGGGGACCAAGCAGATCATCCTGGTCACCGACGGCGAGCCGACCGCGCACATCGTGCCGTTCCAGGGGAGCGTCGGCTACGACGTCTTCTTCAACTACCCGCCGGTCGCCGAAACCCTCGAGGTGACGCTGGCCGAGGTCCTCCGCTGCACCAAGGCGGGCATCACCATCAACACCTTCCTCCTCGACCCCGATCGCGGGCTGCAGGGCTTCGTCGAGCAGCTGGCCCGGATCAACCACGGCAGGACCTTCGCGACCTCACCCGACGAGCTCGGGGACTACGTGCTCGTCGACTTCCTCCGGCACAAGACCCTGCGCCGCGGACGGGGCCGCCGGGTCGGCTGAAGGCCCGGCCACACCGCCGGAGCCGTACCCCTTTGGCGCGGGCATCCGGCAGTCCCCGGGTGGCGGGTCCGCAACGCGACGGAGCCGAGCTTGCGATCTCCTTCACAAGCAGGTTCTTCTTGCGTTTACCTCCGGGATAGTGAAGGATGACATATCTGTAGTTACATCCGTGCGATGCGGGACACACCGCGCGGCGGGTGCCGATCAGTGGGAGGGAGGCCCGTCAATGGACATGGTGTCGCTGTTGCACGGACCCGAAGAGCGAACCTGGCAGACGAGAGCGAACTGCATGGGGGTCGATCCCGACCTCTTCTTCCCGGAGCGGGGCGCCTCGACCAGGGAGGCGAAAGAGGTGTGCCGGGGATGCGTCGTGCGTGAGGACTGCCTCGAGTACGCACTGGCCAACGGTGAGAAGTTCGGGATCTGGGGGGGATTGTCCGAGCGGGAGCGGCGTCGGCTGCGCCGTCAGCGGGCTCTCCAGCGGCGGGCCTCGGCGAACGCGTCCTGAGCCGGGCCGCGCAGGTCGACCGGGGGTCGACCTGCGGTCACCCGGCGCTCCGGTGGCCGGGTCGCAGACCGGGGGAGGCGAGCCGGCGCTCGATCGTCGCCTCCTCGCGCAGGTCGAGCTCGCTCCAGCGGTTCGGCGGCACTGCGTGGAGCAGGGCGGCGGGCAGGAGCCCGACCAGCTCGGCCCGCTCGACGCGGCACCCGTGTGAGGGGGCCGCCCTGGCCACCGCGTCGTAGGCGTCGGCCACCGTCACCACTGCCGGCTCGACGAGGTTGAGGCTCACCTGGGCTCCGCTGCCCGCGGCCAGGCCGAGGGCCCGCACGGCCGGTCCCCGCAGACCCGCGGCGATCGCCCGGGCCGCGGCCAGTGGTCCGGCCGGACCGCCCTCCGATCCATCGGCCGAGAGCCAGAGGTTGTAGGCGACGAGCACCGGCCTCGCCCCGACCGCGACCGCGCCGGCCGTCGGGTGGGGCCGGGGGGGTCCCGTGTCGGGGGCGAGCGTCGAGAAGGCGCCCCGCCGCACTTCGGGCAGTGGGCGCTCGGGCCCGTAGAGGAAACAGGGCAGCCCGAGCTCGGTCCCCGCCCACCGGGCGAAGCGGTCTCTCGCCCCGAGCACGCGATCGAGCGGCGGCGCCGCGTCGCGACCGCTGTCGCCGAGCGGCACGAAGGGCACCACGTCGACGGCACCGAACCGCGGGTGGACGCCCCGGTGCGTGCGCAGGTCGATGCGTTCGACGGCTGCCGCGGCCACATCTCTCGCCGCGAGCTCGACGGTCTCCAGGGGGCCGGCGAGCGTGAGGACCGAGCGGTGGTGGTCGGGGTCGGTGTGGAGGTCGAGCACCGCGTCGCCACCGGCCGCGCAGACCGCGGTGACGACGTCTCGGTCGCGCCCCTCAGCGAAGTTGACGACGCACTCGGCCGGTTCGCCGGTGCCGCCCACCCGGGAGAGGACGGACGCTCAGACCGAGACGACCTGGGCGACCCGTCGGCGCCGCAGCATCCGGCGCCGTTCGCGCTCGGACTTGCCACCCCAGACGCCGTGGTCGACCCGCTCGTCGAGGGCGTACTCGAGGCACTGCGTGGCGACCGGGCACTCCGCGCAGATCCGCTGGGCCGCCTGGACGCCCACTCCGTCGCTCGGGAAGAAGATCGCCGGGGAGAGGTCCCTGCACTTCCCCACGCTCATCCAGTCCGCATCCATGGCAGCCTCCGTCGATTTCATCGAGGATGCGACGGCGAGGGCTCGGTCGGCCGTGCCGGCTCCGGGGCCGCCTTCATCCGTTCCACCGCCAGTGTCGCGCCCCGTCGGGGTAGGCAGGTGCAAATACCCTCATCTTGAGGGAATCCTCACGGAATTCTTATTCGGCACCTGGGCCTTCTTATGAAGGCCCTGCAGGGTAGCATCGGTGCCGACCCGAGGAGGACGAACCGATGACCCCGGCGCCCGACGACAACCTGCTTCCCGACGAGGAGGGCGAGCCCCAGCCTCCGGTCGCGCACATCCGCATCGTCTATCTCGGACCGGTCGCCCCCCACTGGGAAGTGCGGTCCGACTTCGGCGACCCCACGCTCGTCGAGGAGTTCCGTCGCCGGACGATGGCCCGTCTCGTCCTCCTGCCACCGCACGACCCCCAGTACCGCCGCAACCGCGAGCGGGTGGTGCGTGACGCGGAGCGGGAGAACATCCTCCTCGAGTGGGACCTCGGGATCCCCGAGGAGGAGCCGGCGACGGCCTCGGCAGTGCCCCCGTCGGGCGAAGCGGCCCCCGCCGACACCCCACCCGCCGACAACCCGTCGACGCCGCGCCTTCCGACACCGCGCCCGCCGCCGAATGAGCGCCGGCTGAGGTCTATCCGGCTCCCGGGTCCTCGAGCTCGGGGAGACTGATCCGCTCGAGCCAGAGGCCCGGCGCGTCGACCTCCGCCGGGGTCGGCAGGTTGCGCCGCCGCCACCCAGAGCTTCGCCAGGCCGTCCTCTCCCGCGCGCTCGAGCACCCCGCGGACGAACGCGCGGCCGCGGTCGACCTGTTGCTGGTCGAGGTCGAGTCCGAAGAGCGCACCCGCCGCCTCCTCGCCCTTGCCCCGCTCGATGCGGCGGCGGTACCAGGCTTCGGCGAGTTGACGGTGCGAGCCGACGAGCTTCTCGCCGACCCGGTCCGCGACGTGGTCGGCGTAGGCGTCGATCACCACCGCGACCGCGGTGAGCTGGTCGGAGGAACGGCGCGACTCGGGTGTCAGCAGCTCGCCGAGCAGCGCCTCGGGATCGCCGAGGAGTCCTTGGAGGGATTCGAGGTCCGTGCCCGGGACACCGGACCCCTCGGCTGCCGGTCAGGCCGCCCAGACGATCGGCGAGATGGCGTTGGGCGGCGGCCGACGACTCGGCAAGCGAGGTGAGGAGCGCTTCGAGCTCGGTGCGCACCGCGGGCCGGGTCAGCACGGCGTTCGATGCGAGCTCCCGGGCGCAGACCCAGAGCAGGGCCTCTTCCTCGGGCAGGCTCCAGTCCGACGGCGAAGAGCCGCGATGTTGGCGGGCACGAGCAGCAGCTCGTCGGAGACCGCCCAGGGGATGGCGAGCGGGTACTGCCCGAGGGTCCGCTGTGCGAGGTGCCCGACCACCGAGCCCACCTGCAGCCCGAAGAACATCGGACCGATGGCCGTCGCCCACTGCCCGATGAGGCCGGCGAGCCCGCCGGTCGGGTCCTCCTCGCCGGGACCACCGCGGTGGATCGCCCCGGGCGCCGGGCCTGCGGCCGGGGGCGCGCCGGCCGGCGGCATCATCGCGCTGAGGATCGGCCGCCACGACTCGAGGGCCCGCGCCGTCCAGTCGCCCCGTCCGACCGGCACGCAGGTCAGTCGGCTGCCGTCCGGCGAGACGGGCATGCCCGGTGGCTTCGATCACGTTCAGCTCCGCGACCCGTGACAGCTGCTCGACACGGATCCGCTGGACCGGGTCGACGTTGCGCCTCGGCCACACCACCGGTCGCCACGTTCACCGCGAAGGACCTGGTCATCTCCCACTGGTCCGGCGCCGGTGGTCCCGAGCACGTTCATCAGGTCGCCGAGCAGGGACTGGAAGGGGTTCCCCGCGTCGCCCGGCTGCGGAGGTGCCATACGCCCATGCTACGGCGAGGCGCCGTCCCCCTGTGCGTCGGACGTCGTCGCCGAGGAGCACGGGTCGTGTTCTCGACCGCGCTGCCGTCGCTCGAAGGTGACGTCGAGCGCGGTTCCGGGCGGATCCGCGTAGAGCCAGGCCTCGAGCTCGGCCATCGAGTGCACCGCGTTGCCGTCGATGCGCGACCACGAGGTCCCCGCGGCTCGAGTCCGCTCGCTGCGGCCGGGCAGCCGGGCTCGACCGCGGCGACCAAGGCGCCGTCCACGGTCGTGCGCCGCGGCAGCGGTCGTCGCGGCGGGCTGTCGACGAGGTCGGTCGTGGTCGTCGTCGGGCGGGCGTGTCGTCGGCTTCGATGCCGAACCAGCCGTGGTCGACGGCTCCGGTCGCGACCAGTTGGCGCACCACGCCGAGCACGAGCGCAGCCGGAAGGAAGACCGACGTGCGTCGCACGCCCGAGTGCCGTCGACCGCTTCGAGCAGTCCAGACGACGTCACCCGACGAGTCGAGCAGAGGCGAGCCGAGGTCGCGTGTCGGTGAGCGGTGACGCGACGGCAGTCGGCGCGAAATCCGCGCCGAGCGATCCGGACCGCGAGCGGCTCCCCGAGGAGAGGACGGTGCCCGCGTAGAGGCGCGGGCGCGGGCGTGCCTCCCTCCGGCCGGTGGGCTCCATGGCGAGCGCCAGCGTGACGCTCCCGGGTGCCGGGTCGGTCTCGTCGAAGGTGGCAGCCGGCAGGTCGTCGCCGATCCGCACCACGGCGAGGCCAGAGGACTGGTCCACCCGATGGTGCGGCCACTCTGGCGGGACCCGTCCGGCTCGACGACGGTGATCGGTGCGGGCGCCGGCGAGCGGGTTCGCCGAGGTGACGATCGACCCCTCCCGACTCGGCGACCGACCCGGTGCGTCATCGAGGTGCCGACCGTGTGCCGGACGAGGAGGGCGACAGTCGACGGTCGCACCGCGTCGCGACCACGTGCGGCGATCCGTTTCGCGCTCTCGAGCCGTGCGGTTCCCGGCTCGGTGGTCGGCGCCCGGGTGAGCGCGGCGAACTCGGTGCGACGGCGAGCTCGATTCGTTGGTGTCGGTCGTGACGATGATCAGACCCGACGGCGACGAGCGCGAGGATGAGGCGAGGGTCGGTCCCTCCGACGATCCAGGGGCTCGGTCCTGCGCCGCGGCGCGCGGCGAGCGTCGGCGTCCTTGGACCGCGCCGGTCGACGCCGGGGCCGACGCGGCCTCCGAGGGATGGCGCCAGAGGCGGTCGTCGGGTGAGATCCAGCCGCGGATGGGTCGGCGTCGTCGGGACCCCCGTCGTCCGGTCCCGGCCACGGCCCCCCCTGGATCGTCACCGTCCACGGCGAGAGGTTACCGACGGCACGCTCGCGAACGGACGTCGCGTCCTGCAGCGCAGGCACGCGGCCGGGTGACCGCACGCGTCCCCACCCGCGTCCGCTCCGACCGGCCCTACGATGACGGGGTGGCCCGGGACCTGGCGATCGACCTCGGGACGGCCAACACCCTCGTCTACGCAAAGGGACAGGGCATCGTCTTGAACCAACCGACGGTCATCGCCCTCAACACGACGGACGCACGAGGTGCTGGCGGTCGGGGACGAGGCGTGGCAGATGATCGGCCGCACCCCCGGGTACATCGTGGCGGTCCGCCCGCTCCGCGAGGGTGCGATCACCGACTTCGAGATCACCGAGCGGATGATCCGCCTCCTGCTCCGTCGGGCCGGTGTCAACCGGTTCAACCGTCCCCGGGTGCTGATCTGCGTCCCGTCGGCCATCACCTCGGTCGAGCGGCGTGCGGTGAAGGAGGCGGCCCGGCGTGCCGGCGCTTCCGCGGCCCACCTCATCGAGCAGCCGATGGCGGCGGCCATCGGCGCGGGCCTCGACATCCACGAGCCGGTCGGGCAACATGGTGGTCGACGTCGGGCGGGGGACCACCGAGACCGCGGTCATCTCGCTCGGCGGGATCGTCACCTCCCACGCCATCCGCTGCGGCGGCTTCGACATGGACGCGTCGATCCAGCACTACGTCCGTCACGAGCACGGGATCGCCATCGGGGAGCGGACCGGCGAGGAGCTCAAGCTGGCCATCGGCTCCGCGCTCGACCTACGCGGACGAGATGAAGGCCGAGGTGCGCGGCCGCGAGGTCTCGACCGGTCTGCCGAAGACGGTCGTGCTCTCGCCCGAAGAGGTGCGTCATGCGCTGCGGGAACAGGTCGACCTGATCATGACGACCGTCGTCGGGTGCCTCGGCGAGGCACCCCCGGAGCTCGCCCAGGACATCATCTACGAAGGGCATCCACCTGACCGGGGGCGGGGCGATGCTCCGCGGGCTGGCCAACCGGCTCGCCGACGAGACCGCGGTCCCGGTGCACCTGGTCGCGACACCGCTCGAATGCGTCGTGCAGGGAGCCGGCATGTGCCTCGACTCCTTCGAGAGCCTTCGACCGATCTTCGCCGCCGCCGACAGCCTGACCACCGGCACCGGGCGCTGGTGCGGCCCGGCGGCGCGCCGGCGCCGGTCGTGCCGCTCCGACCGGCGTCAGCCGTCGGCAGCAGGTCCTCGGCCACCTGGCGCACCTGCCAGTCGCGGTCTTCGAGGCAGCGTCGGAGCGCGGCGTCGGCCGAGGGGTCGTCGAAGCCGGCGAGGGCGGCTGCCGCACGCCGCCGGATGGCCGGCTTGTCGTCGAGCGCGCCGATGACCGCGGCTGCAGCCCACGCCGGGTCGCCGATCGCGCCGAGCGCCGCCACCGCGGCCTCGCGGCAGAGCGGGTCGGGATGGCCGCCGTGCCGGCGGCTGCCAGCGAGCGAGGAGCGCAGGGACAGAGTGCGCGTCGCGCGCTCGCCCGAGCCGCCCAGGCGGCCAGCTTCCGCCACCGAGGCATCCGGGTCGCCGAGCGCCGCGGCGATGCTCCACCGCGCGCGCCTCGGCGACAGCTCGCACGCCCGCCGCCGGACGGCCGCATGCGGGGTCGCGCGAACGCGGTGGCGAGGTGTCGGTCGCGCAGTGCGCCGAGCCGGGCCAGCGCGCCGAGGGCGGTCGCCCGCACGGACGCCGCGGGATCGGCGAGTCCGGCACGTGCCGCGCGACAGGTCGCCGACGTGCCCGGCGAGCGCGACCGCCCGCCGGCGCGTTCGGTGACACGTTGCGACCGGAGGTTCCGTGGCAGGCTTCACGTCACCACTATGACCGAAGAAGGAGAGGACGCCGACGGGCGACCGGCGTCGCCATTCGTGTCACCACCGCACCTCCGCCACCGCCGACCTCCGCTCCCGGCGAACCGGCGCCGGTTGCGGGAGCGGGCACCGCGAGCACCCACCCCCGACGGCGCGACCGCGCCGCCCCGACCGGGCGGACGACGGCGGATCTGGCTGTGGTCGCTGTTCCTCGCGGTGGTGGCGGCGATCGTCGATCGCGTCGCGGGTCGACCTCAACTACTACGCGATCCAGCCGGGCACCGCACAGTCGGTCCAGCAGTTCATCACCGTGCCGGCCTCGAAGAACCATCCGGTGACCCATCCGGTGCTGCTGACCGACGTCGAGGATCGGACGGGTGAGCGCGCTCTCCTATCTCTTCTACAAGGTGCAGGGCAACACCACGTTCGAATCCGGTCCCGTCGGTGACCGGAGGGACGCCGCCCTCGAGCCAGCTCGCGCAAGGGCCAGCTCCAGATGTCGCAGGCGGAGGCCGCGGCGAAGACGGCGGCACTGACCCGGCTCGGCTACAAGGTCGACCGCGACCGGCGGTCGGCGCGGTGGTGGCCGGGACCTTCGCCGGGACACCGGCCTACCCGGTGCTCGACGTCGGCGACGTGATCACCGCGGTCGACGGGGTCGCGACCGCCGAGCGCGAGGGCGCTCACCATCCGCGCTCAGCCAGCTACCACTCGGGCCAGACGGATCGTGCTGACGCGTGCTCCGCCAGAACCACGGTGCCCCGGTCCAGGTGCCGGTCACACTCCAGCGCACCCAGGTGAACGTCGGCTCCGGCAAGCCGATCGCGGTCAACCTGGGCATCGAGCCCGAGGACCAGGTCGACTACACGTACCCGTTCGCGGTCAACATCAACGTCACCAACATCGGCGGACCCTCCGCCGGCCTCGCGATGACCCTCGGGGTCATCGACGCGCTGACCGACGGCTCACTGACCGGCGGCAAGACGGTCGCCGCCACCGGCACCATGGACAGCGAAGGCGACGTCGGCGACGTCGGCGGGGTGCCGCAGAAGACGGTCGCGGTGGAGAACGCCGGGGCGAGCATCTTCCTCGTTCCTCCGCCCGGAGTACGCCAACGCCCTGTCGAAGGATCGGCCCGGGGCTCAAGATCTACAAGGTCGTCGACCCTCGACCAGGCGCTGCAGGTCCTCGCCGCGAACGGCGGCCACGTGCCACCAGCTCCGCAGTCGGCGGTGACCACCTCGGGATGAGCGCCTCGCGGCGACCCGCGGTCGTAGGCTCTGCGCCATGCCCGAGGAGCGCCGGACGACGACCATCACGTCCTCCACCCACCTGGCGCCCGACGACGTCGCCCGCCACACCTTCGCCTCGGTTCGGCGGGGGTTCGACCCGAGCGAGGTGCGCGACTACCTCGAGTCGATCGCGATCGGGCTGCGGGGCATCGCCGAACGTGAGCAGGAGCTGATCGACGAGCTCGCGGCGGCCGAGCACCGGGCCGCCAACCCGGTGCTCGACGAGCCGACCCTGAGCGCTGCGGTCGGCCAGGAGACGGCGCGGGTGCTCCACAGTGCCCACGAGGCCGCCGACGAGGTGGTCTCCAACGCACAGGCCGAGGCCGCACGCCTCGTTGCCGAGGCGACCGAGGAGCACAGCCGTCTGATCGGCGACGCGACCGAGGAGGCCGAACGCCTCCGTGCCCGCACCGAGGAGCGGATCGCCGCACAGACGGCCGAGTCGGAGGCCGCCTCGGAGCAGTTGCGGACCCGCGCGGAGGAGCAGGCGACCGCGACGCTCGACGCAGCCCGGCACGAGGCGGACGATCTGGTCACCGCGAACCCGCGACGAGTGCCAGCGCGATGGTGGAGGAGGCCCAGCAGCTCCGTGCGCGCGTGCTGTCCGACCTCTCGAGGCGACGCAAGACGCTGCACTCGCAGATCGAGCAATTGCGCGCCGGGCGCGAGCGCCTCGCCGAGACGATCACCGACGTCCGGCGCTCGGTGGACACGATCGCGGACGACCTCTTCGCCGCGGAGGACGAGGCCCGCCGTGCCGCGGAGGCGGCCGCACGCGAGCTCGCAAACCGTCCGGAGGAAGAGGTTCCCGACGACCTCGCGGGGATGCCGCCGACGGCGGCCGACGAGCCGCCACGGGAGGTGCCCGCCGGCGAGGCCGTCGAGGGAGAGGCCGTCGAGGGCGAGACGGGCGAAGCACCAGCGGCTCCCGCGGTCGCCGAGGAGTCGGTCGATGAGCTCTTCGCCCGGCTCCGGGCGGCGCAGTCTGCGCCGTTCGCGGGTCCCGATCGCGTCGAGACCGGGCAGAGCGATCCCGCCGGCCCGGGTGGGCCCGCCGGCCAGAGCGAGCCGGGCGGCCAGAGCGAGCCGGCCACGGCAGAGGCGGGAGGGGAGGAGTCCGCCGACGGAGCGGGCGAAGGGCCCCCAGCCGCCGGCCGACCGGAGGCCAGCGCGGCGAGACGAACTGGTCTCGCCGATCGCGACCGTTCTCGCCCGACGCCTCAAGCGGACGCTCCAGGACAGCCAGAACGAGCTGCTCGACACGCTCCGTTCGAAGGGCTATCGGTGGTCGGCCGACCTGCTCCCCGATCCCACCGAGCACGTCGACGGGTACGCGACCGCCACCCTCCCCGCGCTCGAAGAGGCTGCGGAGGCGGGGGTCGCCTTCGTCGAACCTGGCGCATCGCAACAGCCGCCGACCGACGAGATCGTCCGCATCGCCGACGAGCTGGCTCATTCGGTGGTCGACCCGCTGCGACGCCGGTTGACCGAGGACGGCGGATCGGTCGAGGAGGACGAGCAGGCGGTCGCCGAGCACGTCGGCTCCGCCTTCCGCGAGTGGAAGGGCGAGCGCGTCGAGCGGATCGCAGGGGACGCTGTCGTGGCCGCCTTCTCGGTCGGCTCGATCGCGGCCGCCGAGCGCACCAGACGCGGGACAGGTCGAGTGGGTCGCGGTTTCCGGATCGGGCGACGCCGCGTGCCCCGACTGCGAAGACAACGGCCTCGGCGGCACCCAACGCCCGGGCGAGCCGTTCCCGACCGGCCACCGGCATCCGCCCGCACATCCCGGGTGTCGATGCCTGCTGACGGTTTCCGGCACCTAGGCTGCGGGCGTGCGTCCCCCGACCGACATGCCGCGGACGTCGCGGCCCGCGGCCCGCCGGCGGCGACGCTGGATCATCGCGGCGGTCATCGTCCTCATCGTCGTGTTCGCGTCGCTCCGGACGTTCGCCGACTTCTACACCGACGCGCTCTGGTTCTCCTCGGTCGGGTTGCACAGCGTCTGGACGAGCCTCTTCGAGATCAAGCTCGGGCTGGTCCTCACGTTCGCCGCGATCTTCGCGGTCCTGCTCCTGGTGAGTCTGCTCATCGCCGAGCGACTCGCTCCCGAAGGGCCCTGCGCTCGACGCGGAGGACGAGTTCGTCCGCCGGTACCGCGAGGTGATCGGGCCCTACGCCCGGTGGCTCCGGGCGGCGGTGGTGGTGATCCTCTCCCTGATCGTCGGCTCGCAGGCGATCGGCCAGTGGCAGAACTGGATCCTCTTCAAGAACGGGTGCCCGTTCCCGAGCTCGGACCCCCAGTTCCACCGGAACGTCGGCTACTTCGTCTGCACCCTGCCCTTCCAGCAGTTCCTCGTGCACTGGGCGTTGGTCGCGCTGGTGGTCATCCTGCTCGTGACGGTGCTCAGCCACTACCTGAACGGCGGTATCCGGGTCCAGGGCCCGCGCCCGCGGGTGCGTCCGGCGGTGAAGGCGCACATCTCGGTCATCCTCGGGCTCATCGCGCTGGTCAAGGCGGTCGGCTACTACCTGGCGCGCTTCGGGCTCGACCTCTCGGGCAACGGCTACGTCCAGGGTGCCGGGTACACGGACGTCCACGCCCGGCTGCCCGCGCTCGAACTGCTGATCCTGGTCTCACTGGCCGCCGCGGCGTTGCTGATCTACAACATTCGGCGCCGCGGCTGGGCGCTCCCCATCCTCGGCGTCGGCCTCTGGTTCCTCGTCGCGCTGACCGCGGGGACCATCTACCCGGCGGTCGTGCAGGCGCTCAAGGTGAACCCATCGCAGAACTCGCTCGAGCGTCCCTACATCCAGCGGAACATCGACTCCACGCGTGCGGCGATGGGGATCGGCTCGGTGCGGTCGGTTCCCTATCCGGCCAGCTCGACCCTCTCGGCATCGGAGCTCACGTTGAACAGCGACACGCTGGCCAACACGCGGCTGTGGGACCCGACCCAGACCCAGCCGACGTTCGACAAGCTCCAGGACATCCGCACCTATTACCAGTTCAACAGCCTGGCGGTCGACCGCTACATGGTGAACGGCGTCGAGACTCCGGTGATCGTCGGCGTCCGCGAGATCAACGACCAGGGCCTGCCGTCGACCTCCTGGGTCAACACCACCCTCCAGTACACCCACGGCTACGGCATGGTGATCTCACCCGCCAACACCTCCACCTCGACCGGCGAGCCGGTCTTCGCGGTCGGCGGCGTGCCGCCGACCTCGAACAGCGGACTTCCCGTCGTCACCCAGCCGTCGGTGTACTTCGGCCTCAACAACGCGGGCTACGTGGTGGCCAACACCAAGCAACCCGAGATCGACTACCAGGTGACCAACGGCGGCAACGTCGAGACCCACTACTCGGGCAACGGCGGCGTCCAGCTGTCCTCGCTCTTCAAGCGGCTGATGTTCACCGTCCGCTTCAACGACCTCAACCTGCTGATCTCCAACCAGATCACCGGCCAGTCGCGCATCATGTTCGACCGAGGCGTCCAACAGCGGGTCCAAAAGGCCGCTCCCTTCCTCAACCTCGACGCGGATCCCTATCCGGCGCTGGTGAACGGCCGGATCATGTGGATCCAGGACGCGTACACGACCACCGACAACTACCCGTACGCGCAGAACGCCGACACCTCCGCGCTCCCGTCGAACAGCGGGCTGAACACCACCTTCAACTACGCCCGCAACTCGGTGAAGGTGGTCATGGACGCGTACACCGGACACATGACCTTCTACGTGATGGACCCGAACGACCCGCTCATCCAGCGCGTACGAGAAGGCCTTCCCCGATATGTTCACGCCGGCCTCGAAGATGAGCTCACAACTGCGGGACCACCTCCGCTATCCGGAGGATATCTTCACCGAGCAGGCGATGATGTACGGCAAATACCACATCACGTCGGCTTCCAGCTTCTACAGCGCGGCCGACGCGTGGACGCTCTCGCCGACCCCCGGTTCCGGATCACCGTCACAGGCGTTGCAGACCACCTTTACGACCAACGCCCAAGGACAGCAGGTCTCGACCGGCCAGCTGGTGCGGATGGCGCCGCTCTACCAGCAGCTGCAGGTTCCCGGTCAGGCGACACAGACCTTCAACCTGATCGATGCGTTCGTGCCGGTGTCCTCCCAGAGCCAGATCCAGACCCTGTCGGGGTTCATGATGGCCGGCTCGGACCCGGGCCACTACGGGCAGCTCGAGACGTTCGTGACGCCGCGGAGCAATCCGGTGCCGGGTCCGTCGATCGTCGCGGCCCAGATCGATGCGACCCCGAACGTGTCGCGCCAGATCACCCTCCTCAACAGCAACGGGTCGTCCGCGCTGCTCGGCAACGTCCTGATGATCCCGGTGGCGAACGGCCTCCTCTACGTCCAGCCGCTGTACGTGGCGTCGTCGCGCAACGCGATCCCGGTGCTCCAGTACGTGATCGCGGTCAACGGGAAACAGCCGGCGGCGATCGGCGGGTCGCTGGCCGCTGCGCTGACCTCACTGGTGAGCGCGCCGGTGTCGACGACACCGGGCACGACTGGACCGAGCGGCACCCTCTCGCCACAGGTCCGCGAGCTGCTGGCCGCGGCGCAGACCGCCTACCAGCAGTCCCAGACCGACCTCCACAACGGGGACCTCGGATCCTACCAGTCGGACATCAACTCGCTCGAGTCCGATCTCACGCAGGTCGAGCAGCTGACCGGTATCCCGTTGGGAGGCTCCTCGTCGACCACCTCGACGACCACCACGACCTCGCCGGGCAACTGAGCCGGGACAAGTGGTACGTTGTTCCCTCGCGACGCGGGGTGGAGCAGTCTGGTAGCTCGTCGGGCTCATAACCCGAAGGTCGCAGGTTCAAATCCTGCCCCCGCCACCATTGAAACGCTGGTCGGCGCGTCTCGTGCATAGGGCACGGGCGCCTGACCAGCGGTTTCGCGTTCGGGCGAGTGTGCGGAATTGCCGTTTCTCGGGGCTTTTTATCGGGACCTACTCACCCGTGCCCTATGCAGCCCCATGCAGGGTGGCGCGGCGCGTGCGGCCCGTACGCTGCGGTTTCGCGATCGAGTCTCCGGTCGACGTGGCGGTGCATAGGGCTGCACGGGGCATGCCCTATGCAGGTGCACTACTCAAAGTCTCTCCGCCGTCGGCCTCTTGAATGGAGTTGCCTGACCCCGTGGAGGCGGGTTTTGCGTCCTGTCGCATGGTCCTTGATGGTTCCAACAATACGAACCGCGGCTCGATCGTCGTAGGCCCAGACATCGACTTGGGTTACTTATGCCGACGGTCCAGGTTCAGGACCTCGGTCGCTTGAACGCTCTGATTGAGGGTTTGACATGAGCGACCCAGTCCCATGTGTCCAGCCGGGAGGTAGCTTGGCCGTAGAGGAGCGCCAGAACGGCCCGCTCGGACAGGAAGGCCGCGGCGTGGGATCGACGATCAGCTGGTTGGATCACTCAGAGGAAGACCAGCGAAGGGTCCGGGAAATGCTCCGGCTCTTCGAGGACACGGACACCGTCGACGACCTGGGCATCGGCACCGTCCGGGACTCGATCAGCAACTCCTTGTTCCCGGGCACTTCGGTCATCCAGACCCGCGCTCGGTACTTCCTCTTCGTGCCCTGGATCTTCCGGCGGGCAGAGCAGCGGCACCCCCAACAGCTCGTCGCCAAGGCCACCGACATGGAGCGCAGCCTCATCGGCGCCCTCAGGGAGGCGGGGATCACCGAGGGGCTGATCGGCGTCGAGCGCCGGGCAAGAACATCCGCACCCTCCCATCGGCGATCTTCTGGGGCGGACTGATCCGCTACGGCATCTTCTTGTCGCCGTCGCTGACCATCCGCCAATACGGTCGCCACGTCGCACGGGGTCTCGCCGCCCTGGACAGCGAAGACGAGATCGGCGACCGCATCCCCTCGTTCTGGCAAAGGGACATCCCCGATGCTCCAACCGACTTCTTCCGGTTCAAGGTCGCCAACTTCGACCTGACCCGCGAGGAAGCCGAATGGCTGTGCGAGCGGATCATCTCGTCTGACCGTTCGGCCAGCCCGCCAGCCTGCTCACGGCCTACATCCGGGACCTCCGTCGTGGCAAACCCCTCGTTGTCGCCGACGCGATGTGGGATGCGGCACTGCCATCCGACACGCCGCCGCCCATCGCCGATCTGGTGCAACACGCCGAGCGGTTCTCGTGCGCCGCACAGGGTGCGGCGCTCCTCTACAACCTGATGCTCGCAGAGGCGCGGCGAGAGCCGGCCGAGAAGAGATGGACGCGACATCGGAGGAGAACTACCGGACGCGCCTCGATCAGTGGCAGGCCGATGCCACGCGCGTAGGCCTTGCCGCGTGGGCTGCCGGATCGGCGACTTCTGGGACTGCCTCCTGACACAGGGTGCGCATTCCGCCTCGAACAGGCGTTTCATTGACGAGTGGGCGCGCCTTCTTGCCACCGACGCCTCGGCATCCTCTCGGTGCTGCGCGCGCGCTCGTCAGGATCGCGAACTGGAACACAAGCGGGGCCAGGCCCGACTCGCGAATAGGAAGCGACTCGATGAATGGGCTGGCAACGCAGGGACCCGGCCGCTCTGTTCCGCTGGTCGCAGGTTCAGACAATGCTCACCGATATTCGCCGCGGTCTTCACGCTGTCGAATCAAGGCGAAAATGCTGTCGCCTGAAGAACGGACGCTGCTTGTCGACCTGCTGGCTCCGCCGGCGCCGGGCTATCGGTTGGAGCACGCGGTGGCCACCACGTTCACCCTGCACCTTACAGCCCTGCTGCCGGTGCCTCTGGGACTCGCAGGCGCTGACCTGTCCTCATCGACCGACCCGCTCAGCATTCTCCAGGCGATTCGCAACTACGCTGACCTGATCGACATCTTCTGCCAAGCCGGACACGTCGCCGTGCCCTGGCAGCGGAACGATCTTCTGGCGTTCCTTGAACCGATGGTGCATCAGGTCAAGGCGCCTCGGCCTGGTCACCTGTTCCACTCGAAACTCTGGTTCCTGAGATACGTCCACGACGACGGGACCGAACGGCTTCGTCTCGTCTGTGGCTCGCGCAATCTCACGCATGACCGTGCATGGGATACGGTCATATGCCTCGAAGGTCATCGCACCCTACGATCGCCAAGCGCAACCGTCCGCTCGCTGACCTCTCGCGTCTCTGCCGGGGCGCGTCGCGGCCGGCTTGCCGACAGCCCGCGCGCGGCCGTCGCCGAACTCGCTGACGCCATCCGCTACGTCGAGTGGGAACGCCTGGACAACACGTTCGTCGACAGCGACTGGCTGACGTTCCACGTCTTCGGCGGCAGGCGTAGGACGCGCCCGAACATGAACGGATACAGCCGGCTCATCGTGACTCCCTTCCTCAACGACGTGGGCCTCGATCACGTGTGGCCCGACGGAGAAGGGAAGTGCGTCCTGCTCTCACGCGGCAGAGGAACTTAACGCTGCTCGGAACGAATGGCGCGAGTGGCTCGACAGCACGCCGACATTCGCGTGCTCGACGACACCGCAGCGATCCCCGATCCGGATTCGGAGGAGACCGGGCTGCGATGGTCGTTGTCCGGGCTTCACGCCAAGCTCTACATCGTCGAGCGCAACCGGCATGCACACGTCTTCATCGGCTCAGCAAACGCAACCGATGCGGCCTGGGGCGGTAACGATGAGGTGCTCGTTGAGATCGTCGGCCGGATCTCCGCGTACGGAGTCGATGCGGCGATCGGCGCGTCGCGGCTTAGGCCGGATCCTTGTACCGCACGCCCTTGGTGATGCGGTCGAGGAAACGGCGGAGGAAGAACTCCGGCGCGCGTTGGAGAACGCCCTTCGCGATCTGAGCTCGCTCACGTACACCGCGACCGTTGAGGGCGATCACGAGACCCCGCTGCTATGGCTGCGCTCCGATGAACCGCTGCGACGGTCGTCCGCACTTCCCCCCGGAACCGACCTCACGGTCGAACTTCACACCCTTACCGGACAGCCGCACCGCCCGTCGTTCGGAGACCGTCTCGATCACCGTTGGCAGCTCGCCGAGGTCGAGGAGATCACACCATTCCTTGTCTGCGACTCGCCCACGGAACGGTTCGTCGCGCGTCGAGGTCTCATCCGTCGTCTTGGCCCGCCTCATCGGCGATCCAGACGATCGGCTCGACCGTGTCCTGGCCCGCCGCATCGGTTCCACGAGTGAGTTCCTGCGCTTCATCCTGCTCCTGCTGCAACTCGCCGGCCGCGACGACTCGCTCCCCGACGGCGAGGGTCTCGGCAGCTTTGCAACTTCGCATAGGAGAAGGTGCCGGCGTGCTGGAGGCCATTCTCGCTGCCCTCGCCACGTCGCCGCGAATGATTGACGACATCGACCGCCTGGTCATCCGGCTATCCGCATCTGAGCAAGGCCGCAAGGTTTTGCCCGACGGTTGGAACGAATTCTGGCCGTCCGTGGTTGCCGCGCGAGAACGCCTCAGGACCCGGCCGTGAGCGCATATCCGCCGACACAGCGTTCGCAACGCTGAAGGACTTCCAAGTCGACACGGTTGACTACGTCCTCCGGCGTCTCTACGACGACCCCGATTCCACCGACCGCTTCCTCGTCGCCGACGAGGTTGGCATGGGCAAGACGCTTGTCGCTCGCGGAGTAATCGGCGGAGCTATTGAGCGGCTGCAGCGCGATAGCGCCGTGGACCGTATCGACATCATTTACATCTGCTCGAACACGGATATCGCCCGACAGAACATCGCCAAGCTCGATGTTCGCGGCGACGGAACGAAGCCGCTGTCAACCCGCATCACGATGCTGGCGACCCAGCTTCGCGATCTGAACCGTCGGATGCCCGACGGAAGTAAGACCGTGAACCTGATCGCCTTCACTCCGGGCACCTCGTTCGACCAGGGCCACCGCCGGGGCCGCGTCGAAGAGCGCGCCCTGCTCAA
>CAVWCV010000004.1:0-23841 GCA_963753555.1 uncultured Acidimicrobiaceae bacterium
CCGGATCCGTACCGATCCTCAGAGCAGCGAGTCGGCGTCGTTCATGGTCCCAACGGTAACCTCTTCCGAACCCACCCCGCCGAGGACTGCTCATCACGCCCCGGACCCGTCGTCGATTGCTGTTGGCATTTGACCTCCCGCTCCCCCCACATCATGTGCGCCCACGGCGGCACGTCCCGGGCCCAAAGTCCACCCGAGCTCTTGCGCCCGATGGGACCTTCGGCCCTGCCACACGGTGGTCCGCACGTTTACGTTCGACAAGGTACGGGCTGCCCGATGCACGCGACGGGCAGGACGGAGAGGAGCGATCGATGACGACCACGACACGCAACGAAGCGGAACCCTTCCACGCGGCCGATATCCCACCGGGCAGGCCGGGAAGCGTCGTCGAGGTGAAATCACGCTATGAAACTTCGTCGGTGGAGACTGGGTAGCGCCCGTCAAGCAGGAGTACATGGCAGACCCCTCGCCGGTCAACGGGCAGCCCTTCTGCGAAGTGGCCCGATCGAGCTCCGAGGACATCGAGGTCGCCCTCGACGCGGCGCACGCCGCCAAGGAAGCCTGGGAGAGACCTCGCTCACCGAGCGAGCCCAGGTCCTGAACGGATCGCCGACGCCATCGAAGCCAACCTCGAGATGCTCGCGGTGGCCGAGACCTGGGAGAACGGCAAACCCGTACGCGAGACCCTGTCGCGGACATTCCGCTGGCGGTCGACCACTTCCGCTACTTCGCGGGGGCCACGCGATCTCTCGAGGGTCGAGCACCGAGATCGACAAGGACACGGTCGCCTACCACTTCCACGAGCCGCTCGGCGTCGTCGGCCAGATCATCCCCTTCAACTTCCCCCTCTTGATGGCGGCGTGGAAGCTCGCGCCGGCCCTGGCGGCCGGCAACTGCACGGTGATCAAGCCGGCATCTCCGACGCCCTGGTCGATCCTCAAGCTCGCAGAGGTCATCGGCGACGTCGTCCCCCCGGGCGTCCTCAACATCGTCACGGGGCCCGGCAACGAGATCGGCAGGGCCCTGGCGTCCAACCCGCGCATCGCGAAGATCGCCTTCACCGGGGAGACGACAACGGGTCGCCTCATCATGCAGTACGCCGCTCAGAACCTCATCCCCTCCACGACCGAGCTGGGGGAAAGTCTCCCAACATCTTCTTCGCCGACGTAATGTCCGAGGACGACGAATTCTGGACAAGGCCGTCGAGGGGCTCGTACTCTACAACTTCAACAAGGGCGAGGTGTGCACCTGCCCGTCGCGGGCGCTCATCCAAGAGTCGATCTACGACGCGTTCATGGAGCGCTGCTCGGACGCGCATCCGCACATCAAGCAGGGCAATCCCCTCGACATCTCCACCCAGATAGGTCCTCAGGTGTCGACCCAGCAGCTCGAAAAGATCTCCTCCTACGTGGAGATCGGGCTGCAGGAGGGCGCCGAGTGCCTCGTGGGCGGCCACCGCGCCCAGATGGAGGGCGAGCTGGCGGGCGGCTACTACTTCGAGCCGACGGTCCTCAGAGGGCGAAACGACATGCGGGTGTTCCAGGAGGAGATCTTCGGTCCCGTGCTCGCGGCCACCACCTTTTCCGACGAGGAGGACGCTATCCGCATCGCCAACGACACGCTCTACGGTCTCGGGGCCGGAGTGTGGACCCGCAACGGCAACCGCGCCTATCGGGTCGGCCGCGCCATCAAGGCCGGTCGGGTGTGGACGAACTGCTATCACCTCTACCCCGCCGGCGCGGCCTTCGGTGGTTACAAGATGTCCGGGGTGGGCCGGGAGAACCATCACATGATGCTCGAACACTATTCCCAGACCAAGAACCTGCTCGTGAGCTACAGCAGCGCACCTGCGGGAATCTTCTAGGGGAGGTCGGGTGGACGACCAGGGCGTCGCCGTCACCGTCACGCCGGCTGCCGCCGAGGCGGTCGCCCGGCTTCGGACTCGGCGGGGGGCGCTCATCTTTTACCAGTCGGGAGGCTGCTGCGATGGCAGCCTCCCGATCTGCCTGGAGGAAGGTGAGCTCCTCCTGGGCGAGGGCGACGTGCTGCTCGGTCATGTGGCCGGTTGCCCCTTCTACATCGACCGGCGCCAATTGGCTGCGTGGGGCGCACCGCGCCTGCTCCTGGATGTCGCGGAGGGCGAGCCCGAGGGCTTCTCGCTCGGCGCGGACGGCGACAAGCACTTCGTCACACGGTCCCGCTCCTAACGCCTCACGTCCCCGCCGCCGCCTCCTCCTGCCAGCTCCGCACCCTGGCGAGGAGGTCGCTCGGTCGCTCCTCGACCAGGTCGAGCGCCCCTTCGTAGATGCAACCTTCGGAGCCGTCGACCGTGATGAGGTCCCCTTCGTGGAGCACACGCCGGTCGAAGCGCAGCGTGCTCGACGCGACGTCGATGGCGAGGTCCCGGCAGTCGACCAGGCAGGTGACCCCGAGCTGGCGCGCCACCACGGCGGCGTGGGCCGTCCGGGCCCCCGTCGCGGTGAGGAAGCCTTGGCACTTGGCGAGGGCGGCGATGTCGTCGGTCGACGCCTCCTGGCGCACGAGGACGACGGGCTCCCCCTCCTCGTTGAGCCGCAAGGCGCCCTCGACGCTCAGGCCGACTCGCCCCACCGCCACGCCGGTGCTCGCCGGGGTCGCCCGAGCCATCGGGCGGTCGTCCGTGGCGGGGTCGAGGCGGACGCGGCGGATCGCGTCCAGGTCGAACGCGGAGAGGCGCTCGAGGGCCGTCCGCCGGTCGATGATCCCCTCCTCGACCAGGTCGCAGGCGATCTGGAGCGCAGCCCAGGCAGCCGGCTTGGCGGCACGCGTCTGCAGGATCCACAGCTTGGCGTCTTCCACCGTGAACTCGAAGTCCTGCACGTCGCCGAAGGAGAGCTCGAGCGCGCGACGCACCCGTTGCAGCTCGTGCGCAAGCCCGGGGATCGCAGCAAGGAGGCGATCGGGGTCCTCCGCGCCGTGACGGCCCGCCACCACGTCCTCTCCCTGACTGTCGAGGAGAAAGTCGACGTAGAGGCGGTTCTCTCCGGTGGTGGGGTCACGGGTGAATCCCACCCCCGAGCCGGACATGCCCCCCGTGTTGCCGAACACCATCGCCTGCACGGTCACCGCCGTCCCCTTCAGGCCGGTGAGGTCGCGAAGGCGCCGGTAGGCGACGGCCCGCGGTGCGTCCCACGACCGCAGCACCGCCTCGACTGCGCCGAGCAGTTGATCCATCGGCTGCTGCGGGAACGGGCGCCCCGCGTGTACGCGATAGACCTGCTGGTAGCGGACGACCAGCTCGCGTAGGGCCGCGACGTCGAGCTCGCCGACCACCGGCGCACCCTCCCGGCGCAGCAGCTCGTCGAGCACGGACTCGAAGGGCGCCGGCTCGCAACCCTCCACCACGAGGGCGTACGAGAGGATCAGTCGGCGGTAGGAGTCCCAAACGAAGACCGGATCGCCGGTGGCCCGCAGGAGGCCTGAGAGCGTGCCGTCGCAGAGGCCGACATCGAGCATCGTGTCGAGCATGCCGGGCATCGAAATTGCGGCACCCGAACGGACCGCCACGAGCAGCGGACGGCGGCTGCCGCCGAAACGCAGGTGGGTGACCTCCTCGACCTGACGGACGCCCCCCTCGATCAGGGCCACCACGTCGCCGCCGAGGCGCCCGTCCCCCGGGTAGTCCGCACAGATCTCCGTGCCGAGGACGAAGCCGGGAGCCACGGGAAGACCGGCGGCCACCATGCGCATGAGGTTGGCGGCCTTGGAGCCCACCTCGGTCGGGGAGATCTCCCGCGAGCTCCCGTCGTAGAGGAACGTGACGCGCCGATCGGCGTCGTGGCCGGCGCTCATCAGATCGACAAGGACCCGAGGATGTGGTCGCGCAAGCCAAGCACCGAGCGCATCAGGGCGTCGGAGGCATCCTCGATGCAACGCAGGATGCTGTCGGCGACGTACAGACTTCGAAACTCGGGCGCCTCGGTCACGAGCCTGGCACGTGCCGCACGGTCGGCCGCGTCCGCTTGATGCTCGAGTGTGACCACCCGGTCGACCGCAACCAAAAAGTCCTCGAGGTCGTCGGAGGTCGAACCGTCGACGACCTGGCACGCGATCTCCAAGGCCTTGAGATGCTCCCGCGCGTTCATCGCGGTGATCCCGGCGACCCCATCGATGATCGGAACGACCACCCGGATGCTGTCGGCCGGGAGAAGGTTGAGGAGGAAGACGGCCTCCTCCAGCCCGTCGATCGCGTCGTCGGCGGACCCGAGCACCTTGGCGAGGGCCTCGCCCCCATCGACCCTCCGGGCGGCCTGGCGCTGGCCGACCAGGATCTCGTCGGCCCGGTGCTCCCACACCGCGGCACGGGCGGTGATCCGGTCGAGGAAGTCGTCGTGCTCCGACCCCCCAAGACGCACGAGGGCGGCTCGCAGGCCCCTGGCGCACTCGACGATCAGGCTCGCGTGCTCGGCCCCGGCCTCAAGCAGCCGCCGGTGGGACGCCTGCACGTGCCCGAGCACCTCGACCCGCACCTCGTCACGGATGAGCAACGGCGACTTCCCGGCGATGAGGCCCTCGGCGGCCGCCCTGAGGGCGAACCGGGTGATCGCAAGTGTGGCATCGCTGCCGAGGACCTCGCTCAGCGGTTCGCCGTAGCGCGCGGGGACCTTGGCGGCCAGCTCGACGGCATCGTAGACGAGCCGTTCGGCCCCGAGATTGAGAAAGCCCATGTGACCGAGGTCGTTGTCGGCCGCCCATCGGAGAGTGGCGACCGCATCGTCGCGGGGGAGCAGGGCCTCGAGGCGCTTGCGGGCGCGGTTCCAGTCGAGCACGAAGACCAGTCGCGATCCGACGTGGCGCAGGAACCTCGCGAGGGAGGGCCCATCCGGTGCGGCGAAGCGACCGGTCGTCAGGTGGTGTTCGCCGAGCGCCGGCGCGTCCCCTCGCACCTCGGTCCCCGTCCAACGCACGTCAAAGGGCTCCATCATGGACTGGAAGAAGCGCAGCCGGCGCATATGCACGTCCGAATAGGTGAGGGTGGCCACGGGGCCATCGACCGACACGACCACGACGTGCGCGTCGGTCGTGCCCAGGTCGTTTTGAATGAGGAGCCGGTCGCCAGACCGCGTGGCGGTCGTCGCAAGTCCCGGGTGGTCGAACTTCAACCTGGCCGTCGAGTGAACGCCGGCCATGAAGGCGGCGACCAGGTCATGATCGTCTGCGGACAGCGAATAGACCGCCGCCCCGTCGACCGTCGACGTCGCGATCTGGGCCTGGAGGCGGTTCAAGGCCCGATGGGCGTCCATGACCAACAGATGCATCGAGTCGCCGCCCGAGGGCCGCGCCGAGGTCATCCCGTCGATCGAGTGGCCCCGGATGCGATCGTTGCTCAGGTCCGGCGACCCACCAGAGAGGGCATCGAGTCGAGCGGTCTTCGGCGCGTCGACCAGTTCCGCCGCCGCGAGCGGCGCCAGCATCTCCGCGATCGCGTCCACGAGCTCCTTGTGGATCCGGCCGGCCTCCGGAATGTCGTAGAGGTCCTCGGAGCCCACCCGTCGCGCCCTCTCGACCGTACGGTCGAACACCGGATCGGCAACCCCGGCCGACAGGCGCTCGTCCCGCAGCGAGGAGAAGGGGGCATCGAGGTCGTCGGCCCTGGCCCTCGCGGTCTGGAGGAGGCTCAGGAAGTACTTGGCCCGGTCGTTGGCCTCGAGCGCCCGGTTGAGCAGCGCGGGCAGGAGGAGGGATCGCTCGCCGAGCTCCTCCACCATCTCCCGCTTGGCCGTGCCGAAACTTCGCGATTCGGTCACGTCGTTCACGCGCCGTCCACCTCCAAGCCCCAGCCCAGTGCAGTCAACAAGGTCACCAGGGCAACGTAGGACAGCGAGACCACGGGGCTCAGAGGCGAAAGTCCCTGCCGTCCGCTGGCGCCGCGGGACCTTGGACCCTTCCCGCCCGGAGCGAGGGGGGCACGCTATCGGGGTCGGAAGTGGTGGGCGCGGTGCTGCCGGTTGCTGGGACGGGCTCGGCACGGTCACCAGGGAGCACCTCATCTCTGTGCTCCCGGGCGAGTTCGCCGAGAGCTCCTCTGACCCCTCCCGAGCTACCCCTTGACGACGCCGAGGGGGCGCAGCCGGGCGACACGGCGTGCCAGCCCGGCCCGCTCACACGTCGCCACCACCTCGTCCACGTCCTTGTAGGCGACGGGCGCCTCCTCCGCCAGGCCCCGAGCCGAGGTGGCTCGCACCGCGATGCCCCCGCCTTCGAGACTCCGGCGTAGCTCTTCGCCATCGACCTCGCGGACGGCGGCATGGCGGCTCATTCGGCGGCCCGCGCCGTGACACGCCGAGGCGAATGCTCCTCCTGGAGCGACCCCCGCGAGGACGTAGGACGCCGTCCCCATGGAACCGGGGACCAGGACGGGTTGACCGAAAGGCCGCAGGTCCTCGGAGAGCTCGGCATGCCCGGGTGGGAGCGCGCGCGTGGCCCCCTTGCGGTGGACACACAGCAGGCGCTCCTCACCGTCAAGCGGGTGACGCTCGAGCTTGGCAAGGTTGTGCGAGACGTCGTAGAGGAGCGGTAGCTCACCGGTCCCGACGACCTCTTCGAAACAACGCCGTACGGCGGCCGAGAGCGCCTGGCGGTTGGCGCGCCCAAAGTTGGCAGCAGCCGCCATGGCGCCCAGATAGGCCTCGCCCTCGGGGCACCGCACCGGAGCACACGCGAGCTGGCGGTCGGGCACGTCGATGCCGTAGCGGGCCATGACCTGGAGCATGGCCCGCACGTGGTCCGAGCAGATCTGATGGCCGAGGCCCCGCGAGCCGCAGTGGATCATGACGCAGACCTGCGAGTCGACCAGCCCGAACGCCGCCGCGGTGGTCTCGTCGTAGACGTGGTCCACCGCCTGGATCTCGAGGAAGTGGTTGCCGGAGCCGAGGCTGCCCACCTGGCGCAACCCCCGGGACCGGGCCCGCACGCCCACCCGGGACGGGTCGGCGCCGGGTACGGTGCCGCCGTCCTCGCAGCGCAGGAGATCGGTGTCGTCCCCCAGCCCCGCCGCAACGGCGGCCCGGGCCCCCTCCCTCAGCACGCCGTCGAGATGGAACTCGCTCTCCAGCTGCCAGACGCCGCCCCGGCCGAGGCCTCGGGGTATGCCGCGGTCGAGGACCTCCATCAGCTCCGACATGCTCGACACCAGGTCGTTGGACAGGAGGGGCGAGAGGAGCAGCCGCACGCCGCAGGAGATGTCGAACCCCACCCCTCCGGGCGACACGACACCCCCGCGCTCCACGTCGGTGGCGGCGACCCCTCCGATGGGGAAGCCGTAGCCCCAGTGGACGTCGGGCATCGCGTAGGACGCCTCCACCACCCCGGGCAGCGTGGCCACGTTGACGACCTGCCGCAGCGCCTCGTCCTCGCCGACCTCCGGGAGCAGGGCCTCTGAGGCGAAGACGATTCCCGGCACCCGCATCGCGCCAATGGGCTCGATGCGCCACCGGTCCACCGATCCCGGCACGGCCACGAGCGACGGCCGGGACGGGCCATGTCGGGAGGGGTCCGGGGTCCTCCGATCGCTCACCGGCCACCGCCGCACTCGTTGGCCACCGCCACCGTGCCAGGGTAGGACGCCGGCCGCTCGTGCCGGGCGGCACCGCCCGTGCCGGGAGGGAATGCAGGGAGCGAATCGGGCAAAAGGTCCCTGGCGTCGCGAGCCCCCCTGCCGGATCATGTGCTCGAGCAGCAACCAAGACCTTGCGATTCGAGGAGGCACAACAACATGGCACTTCTCCACCGTGACAAGCACGTCGTCGACGAGCCACGTCGTGATTGGCCTAGCCTGGAGCTACCGGACTGGTGGCGCCGCTGGGTGGACATCGACGACCGGACCGATTGGCTGCGCACCGAGGAATTCCACGAGGGAGACACGCTGGTGGTACGGGCCGAGATGCCCGGGCTGGACCCCGAGAAGGACATCGAGGTCTCGGTTTCCGGTGGCATGGTGACGATTCGCGCTCATCGCGAGGAGCGGTCGGAGCAAAAGAACAAGAGGGGCTACCGCAGCGAGTTTCGCTACGGGGAGTTCCTCCGGGAAGTCGCCGTCCCCGAGGGGACGTCCGAGGAAGACGTCAAGGCCACCTACGCCGACGGAATCCTCGAGGTACGGGTGCCGTGCCCGGCCGAGAAGGAGCCCGAGGCCAAGAAGGTTCCGGTCACACGATCGTGACGGCGTCACGGGGTCACCCCCCAGAGTCGGGCGACCCCGCGCAGCCCTACGTCTCGGTTGCCGAGACCCACACTGGTGCCGTCTTCTTCGCGGGCGACCGGGCCTTCAAGCTGAAGAAGCCGGTGTCCTTCGGGTTCTTGGACTTCTCCACGCTCGAGGCGCGGCGCAGGGCCTGCGAGCGAGAGCTCGAGCTCAACCGGCGGCTCGCCCCGGACGTCTACCTGGACACCGGCGCGCTCGTGGGATCCGACGGCACGCCCTCTGAGCACTTCGTCGTCATGCGGAGGCTGCCGGCGGATCGGCGCCTCTCGGCGCTCGTCGAGGCCGGTGCCCCGGTGGACGATCACCTGCGGGCGCTGGCGCGGCTCCTCGCCGCGTTCCACTCGGGCGCGGCTCGGTCGGCGGCCATCGACAACTGGGCGGGACGGGACGCCGTGCTCGGGCGCTGGGAGGCGAACGCCGTCGAGATGGCGGGCATCCCGGGCGGCGTTTTCCAGCCGGGGACCCAGGAGCGCGTCCTCTTCCTCGCTCGCCGCTACCTCGCGGGACGGGAGGTGCTGTTCTCCGCCCGTCTCGATGCGGGAAGGGCGTGCGACGGGCACGGGGACCTGCTCGCCGACGACATCTTCTGCCTGGGCGACGGCCCTCGGGTGCTCGACTGCCTCGACTTCGACGATCGCCTCCGGTACGGCGACGTCCTCTACGACGTCGCCTTCTTGGCCATGGACCTCGAACGGCTGGGGCGGCCCGACTTCTCCCGGAGGTTTCTCGAGCTCTACCGGGAATTCACCGGCGACTCGTGGCCGGCCTCCCTCGCCCACCACTACGTCGCCTACCGGGCGCAGGTGCGGGCCCTCGTGGCAGGGATCCGACTGGTACAGGCGGGCGGCTCGTCCCCCAAGGCGGCCCGCCATCTCCTGGCACTCTCCGCGGCCCATCTCGAGCTGGGCCGGGTCCGACTCGTGGTCGTCGGGGGGCTCCCCGGGACCGGAAAGTCCACCCTGGCGGCTCAACTCGCCGAGGCCCTCGGGGCGACGACGATCCGCTCCGACGAGGTGCGAAAGCAGCTGATGGGCATCGACCCAAGCACGCCTCAGCGGGCGTCGCTCGACCTCGGGCTCTACGAGCCCGAGGTCACGGCCGCCACCTACGCCGAGCTCGTGCGGCGGGCCAGGGTATGCCTCTCCAACGGGGTGAGCACCGTGGTCGACGCCACCTTCTCCGATCGCCGTTGGCGGGATGAGATGCGGAGCCTCGCCACAGAGGTCGTCGCCGACCTGGACGAGCTGCGATGCGTCGCACCGCTGGATCTGGCCGAGAGCCGGATCGCCGCTCGCCTGGCGAGCGGCGGCGATAGCTCGGATGCGACGCCCGCAGTGGCCCGGCGGTTCGCGGCCAACGAGGCCCCCTGGCCCACGGCAACGACGATCGATACGAGCGGTCCGATCGAGTCGGCACGGGACGCGGCGCTCGAGCGCCTGGGCGTCCGGCGAAGCTTCACGTTTGAGAGCCCACCTTCGGGATGGGCGAGTCCTCCGGAACGAGCGTCGGGGTCGACCGGTTGAGCGTCTCGCCGCGGAAGAACGACGGGTGCCCGAAGCGCCACAGCACCATGGCCACGACACCCACCACCGCCGAGACCAGGGCGATGAGGAACACGCCGCCCACGTCCGAATGGGGGGGGAAGGGCAGGTGCCACGACGTGTAGCTCTCGGCGAAGACGTTGTTGTAATTCCAGTCGGCCCAGAGGCTCCACACCATGGCGAAGTAGAGCATGAGTCCCCCGAGCAAGGGGAGGATGCCCTTCATCCACAGGTCCCTCCGGCTGCGGCGGAGCACCTTGCGGTAGTACCAGGCGCAGGTGAACCCGGTGAGGCCGTAGTAGAAGGCGATCCAGATGCCGATCGCCGTCACCGCGTCGGGGATGAGGTTGCCACCCGCGAGGTGGTTGAAAGGCAATGTAGAGGACCACCGAGACGGCGCCCATGGCCACGGTCGAGACGGTCGGCGTGAGGTAGCGCTTGTGCATCCGGCCAAAGGCGTCGGGGATCGCCTGGTACACGGCCATGGACAGCGTCGTGCGAGCCGTCGGCAGGATCGTGGTCTGGGTCGAGGCGGCGGCCGAGGTCAAGACCATCAAGATGAGCAGGTGGGCGAACACCGAGCCGATCCAGGCGTGACCGAACACCGCCGTGCCGAGGCCCGAGAAGATGTCGCTGCGGTTGGAGGGGTTGGCGAGGCCGATGCCCTTCGTCCCCACGCCGGCGAACGACTGGGCCGCCAGGGTCACGATGAAGTAGGTGATCAGCAACAGCACGGTCGAGATGATGGCCGCCAGCCCCGGATTGCGGGTCCGATCGGCGGTCTCCTCGTTGACGGAGACCGAGGTGTCCCAACCCCAGTAGATGAAGAGCATGAGGAGCAGGCCGGTCACGACCTTCGTGAAGGAGATGTTGAGCGGGTTGAACCAGCTCCAGGCGGGCACCAGGTGACCGGCCGGCGCGTTCCCGATGCCCACTCGGATCAGGGCGACCGCGGCGAAGACGACGAGGATGAGGACCTCCACCGAAAGGAGGATCCGCTGGATGCGGGCCGACAGCTCGATGCCGCGGTAGCAGACGTAGGTGAGCAGGATGATGAAGAGGACGCCCACGAGGAGCACCCACTCGCTCGTCGGGTTGTGACCGATCCCCCGGGCGTTGAAGAGCAGGAAGCCGTACTGGCCGGTCACCTGCGCCAGGCTGGCCATGACGAGCACGTCGGACGCGATGATGCCCCAGCCGCCGAGCCAGCCGATCCACGGACCGAACGTCCGGGTGCCCCACGTGAAGGTGGTGCCGCAGTCCGGGTCGGCCTTGTTGAGCTCGCTGTAGCCGATCGAGACGAAGAGCATGGGCACGAAGGCCAGCACCACGATGGTGGGCGACAGGACGCCGACGGCGACGATGATCAGGCCGAGGGTCGCCGCCAGGCTGTAGGCGGGGGCGGTCGAGGCCACCCCGATGACAATGCTCGACACGAGGCTCAGGGCATTCGACTTGAGGCCCTTGTCGACGGGCGCCTCGGCGGCGGCGGGCTGCGAGTTCATCACGGGACTGGTCATCTCACACCGGGCTCTCGTCCAGCATGGCGTCGGCCACCTTGACGAACCCGGCGGCGTTGGCCCCGAGGGGGTAGTTGCCGGGCGATCCGTACTCCTCTGCCGTGTGGCGCACCGACTCGTGGATACGCCGCATGATGGCCTGCAATTTGTCGTCCACCTCCTCCGAGGTCCACTGGGTGAGCTGCATGTCCTGGGCCATCTCCAGGCCCGAGACGGCCACCCCGCCTGCGTTGGCCGCCTTGCTCGGCGCGTAGAGCAGGCCTGCGGCCAGGAAGCGCTCCACGCCCTCGGGGACGGTGGGCATGTTGGCCCCCTCGGCGACGAGGCGGACGCCGTTGCCGACCAGGTTGGCCGCGTCCGCTGCGCCGATCTCGTTCTGGGTGGCGCTCGGGAAGGCACAGTCGGCCGCCACGGCCCACAGCGGGTTGGCCGTACGGGGCGTGGTCGGGTGGTAGGAGGCGTCGGGAAAGCGGATGGCGTACTCGCGGATGCGGCCCCGCCGCTCGTTCTTCAACTGCTTGACCCACTCCAACTTCTCGGCGTCGATCCCGTCGGGATCGTGGACGAAGCCGTCGGAATCCGAAAGGGTGAGCGGCCGGGCGCCCAAGTGCAGGAGCTTCTCCACCGTGAACTGCGCCACGTTGCCACTGCCCGAGATCAGGCAGGCCTTCCCCTGGAGGCCGTCGCCGCACGTGGCGAGCATCTCCCGGGCGAAGTAGACCACGCCGTAGCCGGTGGCCTCCTGACGGATCCGAGATCCCCCCCACTTGATCCCCTTGCCGGTGATGGCGCCGGCAAATCGCTTGGCGATCCGCTTGTACTGCCCGAAGAGATAGCCGATCTCGCGCTCGCCCACTCCGATGTCCCCCGCGGGCACGTCGGTGAACTCGCCGATGTAGGGGTGCAACTCGGTCATGAACGACTGGCAGAACCGTCGGATCTCCGACTCGCTCCGGCCCTTCGGATCGAAGTCCGATCCACCCTTGGCCCCACCCATCGGCAGGGTGGTGAGGGAGTTCTTGAGCGTCTGCTCGAGGCCCAGGAACTTGAGCAGCCCGGCGTCGACGGACGGATGGAACCGCAGTCCCCCCTTGTAGGGCCCGATGGAGCTGCTCATCTGGACCCGATAGCCCCGGTTGACGTGGATCTCGCCCCGGTCGTCCACCCAGTTAACGCCGAAGCTGATGGTCCGGTCGGGCTCGACGAGCCGCTCGAGGATCTTGTCGTCGAGGTAGCGGGGCCGCCGGAGGAGGACCGGCATGAGCGAGCCCGCGATCTCGCGGACCGCCTGGTGGAACACCAGCTCCCCGGGGTTCTTGGCCTGGACCTTGGTGACCAGGGCCTCGAGGTGGTCCGCAACCCGTGCCGCGGTCACGAACGGCCTGTTGGACGAGTGCGCGGAGGCGGTAACCGTCAGGGGTCCCATGGCCACATCCTTGAACGACCGCCGCGGCGCCGAGCAGAGCCGAAGGTCCCGACGCGACCGGGGCCCACGACGCCGAGAAGGACCGAAGGGAGGTCGGGACCTTTGGCTCTTGCTGCTACCCGGCCACGCTCGGATCATGTGCACCGCGGCTCGTCCACTCGAGCCGTCACAGGGAGGCTCGTCCACCCGAGCCCTCGGACGCGGAGGTCGAACGTGCGGGTACTGGTCATCGGAGCAGGAGGCGTCGGTACGGCGGTCGCCAGGACGGCGGCACATTTTGGGCTGTTCGAGCGCGTGGTCGTCGCGGACTACGAGGCCGGCCGGGCGGAGCATGCGGTGGCGGGCGCCGGGGAGCGCTTCGCCGCGGCCCGGCTCGACGCGAGTGACGAGGGCTCGATCGCCGAGCTCATCGAGAGCGAGCGCATCACCGCGGTCTTGAACGCCGTGGACCCCCGCTTCGTGATGCCCATCTTCCGAGCCGCACTGTCGTCCCAGGTCACCTACCTCGACATGGCCATGTCCCTCTCCCATCCCCACCCCCAGGACCCGTACCACGTACCCGGCGTGAAGCTCGGAGACGAGCAGTTCGCGCTGGCCGAGGAGTGGGAGAGGAAGGGCCTCCTGGCCCTCTGCGGCATCGGGGTCGAGCCGGGTCTTGCCGACGTCTTCGCCCGCTACGCCTCGGACCGGCTCTTCTCCTCGATCGACGAGATCGGCGTGCGCGACGGCGCCAACCTGGCCGTCGCCGGCTACGACTTCGCCCCGACCTTCTCGATCTGGACGACCATCGAGGAGTGCCTCAATCCCCCGATCGTCTGGGAGCGCGACAAGGGCTGGTTCACGACCGCTCCCTTCAGCGAGCCGGAGACCTTCACCTTCCCCGCTGGGATCGGTCCCGTCGAGTGCGTCAACGTCGAGCACGAGGAGGTGCTCCTCATCCCCCGCTGGGTCGACACGGACCGGGTGACCTTCAAGTACGGCCTGGGCGACGAGTTCATCGGCGTCCTCCAGACGCTGCATAAGCTCGGACTCGACTCCACGTCGCCCGTGCGGGTCGGCAAGGCGGAGGTCTCGCCCCGTGACGTCGTGGCCGCCTGCCTCCCCGACCCCGCCGAGATCGGGGACCGCATGACCGGAGTGACGTGCGCCGGCACCTGGGTCAAGGGGACGGGAACCGACGGGAACCCCCGGGAGGTCTACCTCCACCACGTCGTGGACAACGCCTGGTCGATGTCGGAGTTCGGGTCCCAGGCCGTGGTGTGGCAGACGGCCATCAACCCGATCGTGGCCCTCGAGTTGCTCGACTCGGCCGCCTGGTCGGGGGTGGGGGTGCTCGGGCCCGAGGCCCTGCCCGCGGACCCCTTCTTGGACCTCTTGAACAGCCATGGGTCCCCGTGGGCCTGCGAGGAGAGGACGTCCGCACCGGCCTAGTCCGCCAGGACCGTCCCGCCCATCAACCCGAACGGTCAGCAGACTTTCGTCGATCCAAGGAGCGCTTGTGGCGACCGAACGACCCACCTACCGCAATTTCATCGCCGGCTCGTCCGTGGACGCCAAGGACGGCGGCACCTCCGATCTCGTCGATCCCGTTTCGGGGGAGGCCTATGCGACCGCAGCGCGGTCCGGGCCCGAGGATGTGGAGCGGGCCCTCCTGGCGGCGCAGGACGCCTTCGAGTCCTGGGCCTCGAGGACCCCCTCGCAGCGCAGCCTCGCCGTGCTCAGGTTCGCCGACGCGCTCGAGGCGCGCGCCGACGAGCTCGTGGACATCGAGTGCCGCAACACGGGCAAGCCGAGGCACCTCACGATGTCCGAGGAGATCCCGCCCATGATCGACCAGATCCGCTTCTTCGGCGGGGCCTGCCGTCTCCTCGAGGGAAGGTCTGCGGGCGAGTACATGGAGGGGTTCACGTCGTTTGTGCGCCGGGAGCCCATCGGGGTGTGCGTGCAGATCACCCCGTGGAACTACCCGATGATGATGGCGGTCTGGAAATTCGCGCCGGCCATCGCGGCCGGCAACACCGTCGTGCTCAAGCCCGCCCACACCACGCCGGCCAGCACCGTGTTCATGGCGGAGGTGGCGGCGGAGTTCTTCCCTTCCGGCGTGTTCAACGTGGTGTGCGGAAACAACCGCGACATGAGCGCGGCGCTTCTCGAGAATCCGATCGCGCGGATGGTGTCGGTCACGGGAAGCGTGCGTGCCGGCCGGGAGATCGCCCGGGCGGCCGCCGGAGACCTGAAGAAGGTCCACCTCGAGCTGGGCGGCAAGGCACCGGTGGTCGTCTTCGATGATGCCGACCTCGAGGCCACCGCAGAGGGCATCGCCATGGCGGGGTACTTCAACGCCGGCCAGGACTGCACCGCAGCGACCCGGGTCCTCGCCTCGGCGACTATCCACGACGACCTGGTCTCGTCGCTGACCGAGGCGGCCCGGCGCCGAAAGCTCGGCGCACCCGACGATGCCGACGCCGACCTCGGTCCACTCAACAGCTCGTCACAGCTCGACCGCGTGAGCGGGTTCGTCCAGCGCCTCCCGGACCATGCCGAGGTTCGCACGGGTGGGCAGCGGTCGGGGGCACGGGGCTTCTTCTACGAGCCCACGGTCGTGACCGGACTCGACCAGCAGGACGAGATCGTCCAGCAGGAGGTCTTCGGCCCGGTCGTCACCGTCCAGCGCTTCGGCGACGAGGACGAGGCCGTGCGCTGGGCCAATGACGTGGAGTACGGCCTTGCCTCGTCGGTGTGGACGCGAGACCATGCCCGAGCGCTGCGCATGTCGGCCCGGCTCGACTTCGGTTGCGTATGGATCAACACCCACATCCCCCTGGTCGCCGAGATGCCCCACGGAGGCTTCAAGCACTCTGGTTATGGTAAGGACCTGTCGGTCTACGGCTTTGAGGACTACACGCGGGTCAAGCACGTCATGAGCGCCATCGCCCCGTGAGGCGCTTCGTCTCGCCAGCCGCCTCGGGGCGAGGACGACACGAGCGGGAGGACAGGTCATGCCCGACGCCGAGTTGACAACGTCCCATACCGGGCCGCTCCTCAAGACGGAGGTGCCCGGCCCGGCATCGCGGGAGCTCGCCCAACGGAGGGCGGCCGCCATCCCCCGCGGCGTCGGTACCACGCTGCCCGTGTTCGTGACCCGCGCCGGGCCCGGCTTCGTCGAGGACGTCGACGGCAACCGGTTGATCGACTTCGGGTCCGGGATCTCGGTCACCAACGTCGGCAACAGCGCTCCCGCCGTCGTTGCGGCGATCCAGCACCAGGCCGAGCGCTTCACCCACACCTGCTTCCAGGTGACGCCGTACGAGAGCTACGTGGCGGTGTGCGAGCGCCTCAACGCCCTCACCCCGGGCGATCACGAGAAGCGCTCGTTCCTCGTGAACTCGGGTGCCGAGGCCGTCGAGAACGCCGTCAAGGTGGCCCGCTACGCCACCGGCCGCAGCGGCGTGGTCGCCTTCGACCACGGGTTCCATGGACGCACCCTGCTGACCATGAGCCTGACGGGAAAGGCCATGCCCTACAAGCGAGGCTTCGGACCCTTCGCCCCCGAGGTGTACCGAGCCAGCTACTCGGACCCCTTCCACGGTACGGGCCGGCTCGACGAGACCCTGTCCCTGCTCGAGACCACGATCGGGCGCCGAGTCGATCGCCTGTGTCGGTCGTCGAGCCGATCGCCGGGCGAGGGCGGTTTCGTGGTCCCCGAGGCCGGATGGCTGGCGGGCCTGGCCGAGTGGTGCGCCCGCAACGGGGTGCTGTTCGTCGCCGACGAGGTGCAGACGGGCATGGGGCGGACGGGGACCTGGTTCGCGTGCGAGCACGAGGGGATCGTCCCGGACATCGTCACGACTGCGAAGAGCCTCGGCGGCGGGCTCCCGATCGGCGGGATCACCGGTCGGGCAGAGCTGATGGACGCCGTCCACCCCGGGGGCTGGGCGGGACGTTTGGCGGCAACCCCCTGGCCTGCGCCGCCGCACTGGCCGTCTTCGACATGATCGAGTCCGAGGGGCTGCTCCAGCGTGCCCGCCAGATCGGCGAGGTCGCCCTCCCGAGGCTCGAGGGGCTCGTCGACGCCGAGCGGACCGGTGGGCCACGCTAGAGGGCGGGGCGCCATGGTGGCCATGGAGCTGGTCGCTCCCGACGGGCGGCGTCCCAACCCGACGGCCACCCGGTCGAGGTGGCCAGCGCTGCCACGAGCGGGGCCTCCTCGTGCTCACGGCGGGCACCTACGGAAACGTGATCCGGCTGCTCCCACCGCTCGTCATCCCCGACGAGCTGCTCGACGAGGGACTCGACATCCTCGAGTCGGCCGTCCGGGGGCTCTGAGCCGAGCGGCGGTCCGACGGGGCCGGTCCGACAGACCGCCGGCGGAGTCACAGTGGGATGTTGCCGTGCCGGGCCGGGGGCTGGCTCCACCCGCTTGTCCCGGAGCCCTCGAAGCGCCGCCGCCACCTCGGTCCGGGTCTCGGAGGGCCGGATGACCGCGTCGACGTACCCCCGTTCGGCCGCCGGATACGGCGTGTAGTACGCCTGCCGGTACTCGCTCACGAGGCGCTGCCGCAGCCTGCGGATCGTCGGCCTCGGCAAGCCGTCGACGGTGGACGATGCTGACGGCTCCTTCGGCGCCCATGACGGCGATCTCGGCCGTGGGCCACGCCAGGTTGACGTCGGCACGCGAGATGCTTCGAGCCCATGACCACATAGGCGCCGCCGTAGGCCTTGCGGGTGATGACGGTCACCTTCGGGCACCGTCGCCTCGGCGTAGGCGTAGATGAGCTTGGCTCCCCGGCGGATGATGCCCTGCCACTCCTGGTCGATACCCGGCAGGAAGCCCGGCACGTCGACGAGGGTGACGATGGGGATGCTGAACGTGTCGCAGGTGCGCACGAAGCGGGCCGCCTTCTCGAGGCGTCGATGTCGAGCGTGCCGGCGAGGTGGGTCGGCTGGTTGGCGACGATGCCGACGGAGCGCCGTCGACGCGGCCGAAGCCGCAGATGACGTTGGGGGCGAAGGCGGCATGGACTTCGAGGAAGTCCCCGTCGTCGACGAGGGCCGCGATGACCTCGCCCATGTCGTAGGGCGCCGTGTCGGAGTCGGGAATGATGCGGTCGAGCGCCAGGTCGGTCGGACGTCGGCAGGGCCGAGGCGCGGCTGGGGTAGCGGGGCGGGTCGGAGAGGTTGTTCTGGGGGAGATAGCCGAGCAGGGTGCGGACATAGTCGAAGGCATCGTCCTCGTCGAGGGCGGCGTAGTGCGCGTTGCCGGACTCGGCTAGCGTGGGTCGGCGGCGCCACCGAGATCCTCGAAGGCGACCTCCTCGCCAGTGACCGCCTTGATGACGTCAGGCCCGGTGATGAACATGTGGGCCACCTTGTCGACCATGACCGTGAAGTCGGTGAGTGGCGGGCGAGTACACCGCTCCCCCAGCGCAGGGGCCGGCGACGACCGAGATCTGCGGGATGACGCCGGACGCCATCATGTTGCGCAAGAAGATCTCGCCGTAGAGGCCAGGGAGACGACGCCCTCCTGGATGCGGGCTCCGCCCGAGTCGTTGATGCCGACGATGGGGCAGCCGATTCTCAGGGCGAGATCCATCACCTTTACGACCTTCTGGCCGAAGACCCGCCCGAGGGAACCCCCGAAGACGCTGAAGTCCTGGGAGAACAGGCCGACCTGGCGGCCGTTGATCTCGCCGAGGCCCGTCACGACGCCGTCGCCGTAGGTGCCGCCGGCGGCGGACGGACGCGCCGGGCGAAGAGCGTCGAGTTCCCGGAACGAACCGGGATCGACCAGGCGCTCGATCCGCTCGCGGGCCGTCAGCTTTCGTTGCGGCCGTGCTGGCGGGAGCGGGCGCTTCCGCCTGTGCTCTCCAGCTGGCCCGGCGCCGCCGGTCGAGACTCGGCCAGCTTCCCCGCCGTCGTGTGCACCGCGACCGGCCGACTCGCCGGCGCTCGCACTCGGGCACGGCCGGCTGTCCACGCTCACGGCCCAGACCCGCGGGCGTGTCGGGGACGACCCGGCAGAGCACCTCGCCCCGCTGCACCTCGTCGCCGACCTTGACGGCGAGCCCCTGGACGCTGCCTGTCGTCGGGGCGCGCAGCGGCTGCTCCATCTTCATCGCCTCGACCTCCAGCGACGGGCTCGCCACGGCGCCACGAGCTCGACCGTCGGTGTGCCACCAGCTTCACGACCGTGGCCTGCATCGGGCTGTCGACGCGAGTCCGTGCCGCCTTCCGCGGCGACGGACGGGCGCCGGCGGCGTGCGCCGCCGCCGGGGCGGGGGAGCGCGGGCGGCCGGCCGCTGGCTCCACGCCGACAAGCCCCCTGGGAGGGTGACCTCGACACGGCGCCCGTCCACCTCGACGACGAGCCTCCGGCGGCCATCGCCCTGGCCGCCTCGGGCGGGATCGGCTCGGCGGAGGGGGCTATGGCGCCGTCGAAGTCGGTCCTCGATCCATCGGGTGTGCACCCGGAACGGTTCGTCGACGAAGTCGGGGTGATCGACGACGATCCGGTCCAACGGGATGACCGTGGCGATCCCTCCGACTCGAGAATCCGCCGAGCGCCCGACGGGCGCAGGCGAGGGCCGCCGGCCGGTCCTCCGCGAAGACGACGAGCTTGCCGAGGAGACGAATCGAACTCCCCCGGGAGGACGTCGCCCTCCTCGTAGCCGCCGTCCCAGCGGACGCCGGGACCCGAGGGCGGCCGCCAGCGACCGAGGCGACCCGGGGTCGGCAGGAAGTCGGCGCCGGGATCCTCGCCGTTGATGCGGAACTCGATGGCGTGGCCGCGGCGCGTGGGGTCCTCGTAGTCGATGAGGCCCCCGGCGGCGATCCGCAGCTGCTCGCGGACGACGTCGATCCCGGTCACGAGCTCGGTCACAGGGTGCTCGACTTGGAGACGCGTGTTCACCTCGTTGAAGGAGATGGTGCCGTCGGGGGCGAGCAGGAACTCGCAGGTGCCGGCGTTCGCGTAGCCGCACCCGGGCAGGATCGCCTTCGAGGCGTCGTAGAGCGTCCGCTCCTGCTCGTCGCTCAGGAAAGGTGCCGGCGCCTCCTCGACGAGCTTCTGGTTCCGCCGCTGCAGCGAGCAGTCGCGGGTGGAAAGCACCACGACGTTGCCGGCCGAGTCGGCCAGGCACTGGGTCTCGAGGTGGCGCGCCCGCTCGAGGAAGCGCTCGACGAAGCACTCGCCCCTGCCGAAGGCCGCCGTCGACTCGCGGACGGCCGACTCGAAGCCTGAGTCGATCTCGTCCGGCCGCGTCGGACCAGCCTTCATGCCCCGCCCACCCCCGCCAAAGGCCGCCTTGATGAGGACGGGCAGCCGTGCTGGAGACGAAGTCGCGGATCTCGGCGACGTCGCGGACAGGGTCGGAGAGCCCGGGCGCCAGCGGTGCGCCGACGGAGGCGGCCAATCGTGCGGGCGGCCGTCTTGTCGCCGAGCTCGCGATCGCCTGCGGAGGCGGTCCGATCCAGGTCGAGCCCGGCGGCGATCACCGCCTCGGCGAAGTCGGCGTTCTCGGCGAGAAACCCGTAGCCGGGGTGCACGGCGTCGGCCCCCGCACGCTCGGCCAAGGCGATGAGCTTGTCGGCGCACAGGTAGGTTGGCCGCCGGGCTGCCCCTCGAGGGCAAAGGCCTCGTCCGCCAGCCGCACGTGAGAGCGCGTCGGCGGTCCTGGTCGGCGTAGACGGCCACGCTGGCGAGACCGGAGTCCCGGCAGGCACGCACCACCCGCACGGCGATCTCGCCCCGATTGGCGACCAGCACACGACGCACGCCGCGCTCACCCACTTTTTCGACCGGCGAACCCCTGCCCGGCGGCTGGCCGTCCGGTGGGCCCCAGATGGTCCGCAAACCAGCTCGTGGCGAGGTCCGCCGCGGATTCCAGGGTGCCGGGCTCTTCGAAGAGGTGCGTGGCTCCGGGCACGACGGCCAGCTCGCGCTCGCAATGGAGACGGGCCAGAGCATTCCGGTTCAGGTCGAGCACCACGTCGTCCCGGCCCCCCACGATGAGCAGGGTCGGCGCGCGCACCCGGTCGAGCACGGGTCCGGCGAGGTCGGGCCGCCCGCCCCTCGAGACAACGGCCGCCGGGTCGGAACCGGGTTGCGCGGCGGCCCAGAGCGCCGCGCCCGCGGCGTGCTCGCGCCGAAGTAGCCGACGGACAGGCCCCGTGCCTCCGGCTGGCCCCGCAGCCAACGGTCACGGCCACCAGACGCCGGCCAATAACTCGATGTCAAAGACCAGCGCACGATCGGTCTGCTCGTCGAGCGTCAGGAGGTCGAAGAGCAAGGTACCGAGACCCGCCCCGTTGAGCACCTGGGCGACGAATCGGTTGCGCGGGCTGTGGCGGCTGCTCCCGCTGCCGTGCGCGAACACGACGAGTCCGTGGCAGCCTCGGGGCACGGTCAGATGACCCGCGAGGACGACCGGGCCGACTTCCACCTGAACCTCTTCGTCGTGAACCGGGGGTCGGCAGACGGCGGGAGGAAAGCTGCTCACCGAGATGGCCCTCGGGCGGCTCTATGAAGGAGCGCGATCACGTCCTTGTCGGAGCCGTCTGGGAGAAGTCCCGGTACCACTGGCCGACTGCGAAGAACGGCTTCGGGCGTCTCGAGGCACACCACCTCGTCCGCCACCGCCGCCAGCTCGGAGATCGAGGCGGTGGCGCGACCGGGACCGCGAGGACCACGTGCGTCGCACCGGCGGCGCGGGCCACCTGGCACGCCGCCCGCGCCGTCGAGCCGGTGGCGATGCCGTCGTCGACGATGACCGCGAACCTTCCGCCCAGCGAAACGCGCTCCGACCCCGGCGGAACTCCCCGGCGCGCCGCTCGAGCTCGACGCCGCTCCCGCTTGCTCGACCGAGGCGAACTCCTGCTCGTCGACGCCGGTCATCGTGACACCTCGTCGTTGACGACCCGTACACCACCCTCGCCGATCGCCCCCATGGCGAGCTCCGGCTGGAAGGGAAGACCGAGCTTGCGCACGACGATGACGTCCAGCGGCGCGTCGAGGACCCGGCCACCTCGAAGGCGACCGGCACCCCCCCCGGGGCAGGCCCAGGATGACAACGTCCTGCCCCTTGAGCTCGGCCAACTCCTCCGCGAGGCGCCGTCCTGCCTCTGCCCGATCACGAAATCCCATGGCCATGCTCCCTGCGCTCGTGGGCGGCGGGAAAGATCAGGTCGTCCAGGGCCTCGTCCCGGTGGAGGCGGCCGATCGCCTCGCTGAGCAACGGGGCGACCGTGTGCCGCTCAATCGGAGGACCGAACTGCAGTTCCGACGGTGTCGGTGACGACGACGCGTGCGACGGCGGGAGATGCGATGCCAACGCCTCGGTCCATTGACCGACGAAGAGCGCCGTGCGTGGCCGCCACCACCATGCCGGGAACGGCGCCTCGCTCCGCATCAGCCGGGCCGCGGCCTCGATCGTCGCGCCCGTCGCGATCATGTCGTCGACCAGAATGGCTACGCCGTGACGTCGCCGATCAACCCCTCGGCCCGAACCTCCGTCCCGCTGACCCGTGCCTTGCGAACAACCGCCACCGGCAACCGAGCCTGCCGGCGAAATACTCCGCCAGCCGTACCGCCCCGAGGTCCGGCGCGACACCACCCCGGCGCCCTCGGGCCCGCAGCGCGGCCGCCAGACGGGAACCGCCTGCAGCACTCGACTACACGGACATTCGCCTCCAGCGCCGTGCCGTGCGGGTCGACCAATACAAGGCGTCGGCGCCGGCCCCCGCAATCGCATCGGCGGCCACCTGGCGCCGATCGCCTGACCGCCGAGGTCCGGCGCTCCTGGCGCGCGTAGCCAAAATAGGGGACGACGGCAGTGAGCCTGGCCGCACCCGACCTCCTGCACGCGTCAAGCAGCAACAGGAGCTCCACCAGGTGGTCGTCGACCGGCGGGCCGGTCGACGGATGACGTAGACGTCGCCCCCGCGGACGTCTCGTACAATCACGTGTCGCTCGCCGTCGGGAAAAGCGTCGCGCCGCCCTTCACCGGCTCCACGCCGACGAGCTCGAGACCTCGCCGCCAGATCGATGCTCGACGAGCCGGCGACGATACGCAGCGCCACGGCGCCTCCACCCGTGATCCCGTCAAGCAAGATCGGGCGCAGCAGGTCCCTTATCGAGAGCATGCCGACCACCCTGCCGTCCCCGTCCACCACCGGGACGTGGCGAATCGCGTTGTCGAGCATCTGGTACGCGGCCTCGTGGAGAGGATCCTCGAACCTCGTCGCCACGACATGGCCGGTCATCGCCTCCCGGCGGTGACCACGTCGGGATCGCCCCCACGAGCCAGCGCGGCCACCACGTCACGCTCCGAGAGGAACCCCAGAGCGTGGCGCTCGTCGCCGACGACAAGGGCCCCCACGGACTCGAGCCACATCGTGCGAGCCGCGGCCCGCAACGTCGCCTCGGGCTCCGCGAAGACCGGTGCCCTGCTGGAGACGTCGGTACCTTTTCTTCAAGAGCCACCGTCTTGAGCCTCCTCGGCCTCCCAGGCGAGAACCCCGGGCCACCGGTATTGCCGCCCCGGGGCGGATCGGGCAGGGCCAAAGGTCCTTCGGACCTGGCCATACGGGGCGTCGTGGCCCCGGCCGGACGGTAGGGGGCCCCCAACTCCGCGCCAGGATGTGATCACGGCCAACCAGCGGACCAGGTGACTGAGGTCCCTACCGCCGCGTCCCGGCGGACGGCAGGCTCTAGACAACGAGCGGCTTCCCAACATGGAGGAAGGAGGACGCCATGGAGGCGAAACCCGGTGATCGGATCGTGGTGAAGGGACATCACATCAACATGCCGGTCCGGGACTGCGAGGTGGTCGAGGTCCACGGCGAGCCAACGGGGGACCGCCCTAGTTTGTCCGCTGGTCGGACAACGGCCACGAGACGCTTTTCTTCCCCGGAAGCGACGCTTCCTGCGAGCCGTCGGAGCAGAGCGACGACGTGCTACGTCTGAGATTCGAGGTGGCATCCAACGCGGCACCGACGACGGCGGCGGAGCCCGAACCAGGGGCGAGGAGTTTCCGGTGCGTCGACTCTCCCATCCATGGCCAGAGCGCTGGCCTTTCGCCGCGGCGGCACAGGTCCCGTCCTGCTGCTGCTGCA
>CAVWCV010000005.1:0-737296 GCA_963753555.1 uncultured Acidimicrobiaceae bacterium
CTCGACCCTTCCGCCCACGGCCGGGCACTCCGTCGGCTCTCCGCACCAGGGGACCGGGGTCTCCGGGGACGCTGCCCTGTCTCCGTAGGGACGCACCGACAGTGCTTTGATCGGCGGGACCGAGCCGGCTCGCCCGGCCGGCCGGCCGCCGTCCGCCGTTTCCGCCTTGCTTCTCTAGCTCTGGGATGGGGTGGCTTCGGGCGGTGTTCTCTGTGTGCGGGCCTGGGGTGGGGTGGCTGGCCGGCCGTGCTGTCCGCGCTTTCCGGTGTCCTTGGCCGCGCCGTCTCTCTCTCCCCACCACTTGGCACCGCTTGGCCAGGCGCACCGCTTTGCCGCACCGCTTTTCACCGCTTGGCAGGTGCGCCGCTAGCGGAGCTTCCGCCGTCCAGCCCGGCCCAGGTGGGTGCTCGCGGTGCCGACCGGATGGCCGGCGTAGTGGACCTTCCGGACGGGAGCCGGGGTCAGCCGGCGCTTGACCGACCCGGTCGTGCTCCGCACCGGGCGCACTGCGCGCCGTACCGGCCTCGGTAGGAATCCCCGCAGAAGGCTCATGCCCGCCTCCGATCGTCGGTGACGATCAGAGGTTAGCGAGAGTGTGCGAGCGGCACCCCCGACGCCGACGCCGTCGGAAAGATGGCGAACACGTCGCGGTGGATCAGGCGCGTCTCGTGCCGACGATGGTCGACGAGCTCGGCGAGAGGCGGGGCTCGACCGACCGGAGCAGGGGGTGCTCGAGCCAGTACGCGGTGCCGGATCGTGACCCGCTGCGCCGAACTGCTGGCCGAGCGATCCGGGGCTGATCCCCGAGACGAGCGAGGTCGAATCGCTGCGGAGACGCTCGGTCAGCGACGCCTTGCCCACCGTCACGTCGGGGAGCGCCCGCAGCTTTCGACACCTCCGCGTCGGTGAGCGCGGTGGCGCCGCCTTCTCCGCCGAACAACCCCTTGGGGGTCACCACGATCGAGGTGCCAGTCGACGCCCGGACCGAGTTGATCTTGTTCGAGACGGTGTCGCGCGCGATCAGCATCGAGATTGACGGGGCCACCGCCACCGCCAGGATCACCACCACGCCGACCGTCCGCAGGACGTTGCGGAAGGTGTTCCTCACCCCACGCTTGAACGCGTTCACAGACATCTCCTCGTCGGGGATCACCGTCGTCTCGGGGGAAAGTTAGGAGATCCGATCCGGACGGATGGCGCGATCCGGATAAAGGATCGCCAAGAATGCAGGTGGGACGGCCGCCGCGCGCGTCCGGACTCAGAATGCCCACGAACCGTCGACCGCCCCGTCGTCGCTCCCCTGGTAGACGAGCACACCGTGCTGGTCCGGGACGTCGATGGTCACCGTCCCGGTGAGCGACTGACCCGGAAGGAGGTTGATGTCGACCTGGCCGTTCGGACTGCTTCCCAGGTCGTTCGGAAGCTCGGCCCAGAACCCGTTCCCCGGGAGCACCGACGGCTGCCCGCCGTTTCCGAAGAGCCGCCCGTCCGCGGTCTGGACGTAGAAGTCGTCGGAGTTGGGCATGATGTTGTCCTGCGTCGCGGCCGGTGCGATGTCGGTCATGCTCACCGTGAAGGTCGCGAAATAGCCGTACTGTGGCGTGTCCCCGTCGGAATCGGTGACGGAAAAGGTCGGTGCCGAGACGGAGATCGTCGCCAACGGGACCGAAAAGAAGGGATCCCACAGGATGCCGGTCTGTCCGACGGTGTAGTGCAGGACCCCGTTGCCGGAGTCCATGTCGCCGGCGCCCGAGGCCGGCGGGGAGGTCGACGGGGTGGAGGTCGCCGGCGAGGTGGTGGGTACGGTCGGGGAGCTCTCGGGCAGGGCCGCCGACGTGGACGGACGGGTCGTCGAGGTGGTGGGTGCCGGCACCGGGGTCGAGGTCGTCGGCGAATGTGGACGGCCCGGAGCCGGGTGGGTGGTCCGTGACGGGCTGGCGCCTCTCGACAGGGACGATCCCCGCGAGGCGACCGGCGCCCCTCCTCCGCAGGCGGAGAGTGCCAATCCGATCCCGACCACTGTCGCGATGAGCCGGGCCGCCTTCATCGTCCGCCTCCTCACCGGCGCGGGGCCGGCGCGATGCCGGACCCTCGGTCCGAGCCAGATGGTATTCGGGAGTTGCCATCCCGAGGAGTGCGCCTTCGAGGCGGAGCACGGGCGTGCCGATCCGGTATCCGGGACGTTCGGCCCTGGTGGCCCCACCCCGGGGGCGACAGGCTGCAATTGTGATCTACCTGCGAAAACTCCTCTGCCCGTGCCCGTCGGATGGGACCGGGGACTGAGGGTCGGAGACCATGGAATTCCTCGGACTCATCTCCGCAACATCTGGTCGAGGAAGGCGCGCTCGCTCGGGCTCGCGTTCGCCGTCGCCATCGCGGTGATGGCCGTGGTCACCCTCGACGTCACCAGCAACGGCCTCGAGCAGTCGGCGACCGCGATCATCTCGGTCGGCAAGGCCGACTTCACCGTCGCGCAGAAGGGTGCGTCGAATCTGCTCTGGTCAGCACCATCGACGACAGCGAGCTGACCCGAGTCCGACCACACCCGGGGGTGGCGAGTGTGAGTCGGGGTGCTTGTCGAGACCGAGACATCAATGCCGACAACCCCGTGTTCATCGAGATCGGCATCAATCCCGGCGATTTCGCCGGGTTCGGCGTCAAGGTCCTGGCCGGGGCAGCCCTACGCGCCCACCGCGACGCACGAGGTGATGCTCGGATGGCGGGCCGCGGACAACTTCGGACCTCCACGTCGGCGATCGCTTCTACGCCCAGGAACGTGGAACACGGTCACCGGCATCTACCGGACCGGCAACTCCTTCGGTGACGCGGGCGCCATGTTCTCGCTCCCCGCGCGTCCAGGGCTACAACCGGGTGCCCGGGCTGGTCACCCTCGCCTTCGTGAAGGTCGATGCCCGGGGCCTCGGCGACCGCGGTCGCCAAGAAGATCGATTACACGCATGCCCGAGCTGACCACCATCCGCACCGCGCAGCAGTTCGGCCGCGCCGACCAGGGGCTCGTCTACCTGCAGGCGGCGGTCAACGGGAGCACCGTCCTGGCCATCCTCATCGGAGCGGTCATCGTCGGGAACACCATGCTGCTCACCCTCTTCGAACGGACCCGCGAGTTCGGGCTGTTGCGCGCGTTCGGTTGGACCAGACGGCGCACCGTCAGCCTGCTCCTCGGCGAGAGCTTCCTCCTCGCGTTCGTCGGAGCCGTCATCGGCGTCGCGCTCGTCGTTCCTCGTTGCAGCCGGCCTCTCGCAGCTTCCGGCCCTCAAGGGCGTCCTCCATCCGGCCTTCACCGAGGGCGCGTTCTGGCGGGCGCTCCTCACCGCGCTCGCGATGACACTGCTCGGTGCGCTCTACCCGACCATGCGGGCCGCCTTCCTCTCACCGCTCAAGGCGTTGAGCCATGAGTGAGCCGGGCGTGACACCGCGTGCGATCGAGGTGCGGTCGAGCGACGCGGACCTTTCCCGGCAACGTGGAGGCGCTCCGCGGCGTCGACCTCACGGTCGACTTCGGGGAGACTGTCGCCATCACCGGACCATCCGGCTGCGGGAAGTCGACGCTGTTGCACCTGATGGCTGGGATCGACTTCCCCACCACCGGTGCGGTGGTCGTCGCCGGCCGCGACCTTGCGCACCTTTCCGATCTCAGCGAGTACCGCCGCAAGCGAGGTTGGGCTGGTGTTCCAGTTCCACAACCTGCTCCCCCAGCTCACCGCACAGCTCAACGTCGAGCTTCCCATGTTCGGCACCGACCGTCCGGCCCACGACCGGAAGGCGCGCGCCAAAGAGCTCCTCGCCGAGGTCGGTCTCGAACACTGCGAGCACCGACTGCCGACGGAGCTGTCGGGGGGCGAGCGTCAGCGGGTCGCCATCGCCAGGGCGTTGGCCAACGAGCCGCGTATCCTCCTCGCCGACGAGCCGACGGGCAGCCTCGACTCCGCGTCGACCGAGAACTTCCTCTCTCTGCTCGACCGCCTCGGTGCCGGCGGGATGACCGTCGTGATCGTCACCCACGATACGAGCGTCGCCGACCATGCCGACCGGGTCGTGACCATGCGGGACGGCGTCGTGGTCGATGAGACGCGCCGGAGCGACGACGTCTCGGTTCTCGCGCCCGGCCGTGCGACCTCCTCGTCCTGACCTTTTGGTGCCGACGACTTGGTGCGGACGACCGAGCAGCGCGGTCGGGGGGGTGGAGCAGCGTCAGCGAGGAATGAGGCCCCAGGTCGCGGTCCAGCACGCGCCCGGTCCGAGGATCACCACGTCGGTTCCGGAGCGGAGGGCGTCGGGAGGACACGACATCGGCTCGACCGCGAGCGAGAGCCGCCGCTGCTCCGGTGTGAGCGTGTCGCCGGTGAAGACCATCACGTGCGTGAACCGCTCGTCGGCCCACAGGCTCAGACCCTGCTCGCCGTCGACCTGGTCGAGGTCCACCCGGAAGCATCCGTCCGCATCGCGTGCAAGGTCGGTAAAGGCGGTGTCGAGGCGGGTGACGCCGATGAGCCGACCCCGCGTGAAATCCAACTCCGATCCGGCGACCGGCCCCCGCCGTACCGGCAGGCCGCGCTCGTCGGCGATGAGACGCGTCGCCGCCGGCACCGCCAGCCGGATCGAGTCGACCGAGTCGGTCCCGAGGGTGAGGTAGGGGTGGAAGCCGAGCCCGAAGGGCAGGTCGCACGAACCCAGGTTCTCGGCCTCACTGATCACTGTCAGGCCGTCGCGTCCGAGTCGGTACTCGACGCTCAGCCGCAAGGTGAACGGATAGCCCGGAGAAGGCCGGAGTACACACTCCATGGTCACCCTGTTCTGGGCACGACCCGCCATCCGCCAGGGCATCCACCGGACCAGCCCGTGGATCGCGTTTCGGGCGGACGGCTCGTCCAGCGCCGCCTGTGCGTCGGTACCCTGGAACGTGTAGTGACCGTCGCCGAGCCGGTTCGGCCAGGGGGCGAGCACCTGGCCCCGCCCTGCCGTGCTCCACTGATCGGATGCGAAGCCGTCGATCACCGAGCGCTCCCCGACGGTGAAGGAGCGCAGCGTCGCACCCACCTCGGTCACGACCGCTCGCTGATCGCCGTGGCCGATGACCCACTGGTCGCCCGTGGCCGCGGTCGTCTCCGCGGGGCGCTGGTCGTCGAGGGGAGGTGGTGGAGTCATCGCTGCTTCGGGCGTCGTCGGGTCGAGGGGGTCCGCCGCAGCGACGGACCCGGAGTGGTCGATGCCGCCCGGTATGGTAGGCGAAGCGACCCCGACCGCCCCACGGCCTCCCGGTCCGGAGCACCCGCGTCGATGCGCGTGCCTCCCGGGTGCCCACCCTCGGAGCTCCCCGCATGCGCATCCTGATCACCAACGACGACGGCGTCTTCGCCCCCGGCATCGCGGCAATCGCGCGGGGCTCGCGGAGACGTGCGACGAGCAGGACGAGCTCGTGGTCGTCGCGCCCCTCACCAACCAGAGCGGGTGCGGTGCTGCGGTCGGTCCGGTCTACGAGCGTGAGTCGATCGGCTACGAGGCTGTCGAGATCAGGGGACTCGACCGGGTGCCCACCTACGGCATCGACGGGTCGCCCGCCCTCGCGGTGATCCTCGCGTGCATCGGCGGGTTCGGCGAGCCACCGGACCTCGTCGTGTCCGGCATCAACGAAGGCATCAACGCCGGTCGCTCGGCGCTGCACTCGGGCACGGTCGGTGCCGCGCTGACCGCCGCCCAGTTCGGCGTCCGCGGGCTCGCGGCGAGCATCGCGTGGGTCAGGACGGATCCCGTCCCCTGGGAGACACCGGTCCGGGTGGCGCTCGACCTGATCCCGGTACTCGCCGGGCTGGCTCCCGCGACCGTGCTCAACCTCAACGTGCCCGCGGTGCCGCTGGACGAGCTCAAGGGGCTGCGCCACGGCACGCTCGGGAAGGCCGGCATGATCCGCGGCGTCCGACCCGAGCGCACGCCGCAACCGGTCGAGGGTGCGCCGATCGACCGCACGTCGGGCAGCATCACGCTCGCACTGCGCGGGATGGGGGTCGCCTCCGACCGCGTCGCAGAACAGGCCGAGCTGGAGCCTGGGTCGGACGCAGCCGTGCTCCGGGACGGATGGGCGTCGGTCACCCCACTGGTCGGTGTCGCCGAGGATGCCTCCCCCCGCGGTGCCGACGCGCTCGCCGCGGCGCTCGGCACGCGGAGCGCGCCGCTCGTCCCTCCGCACTGACGGCGCGCAGCTGCCTGCCGTCAGCCGGCGGTGGTGCGCCGGCCCGCGGCCACCGACAAGTAGTGATCGAACCAGTCGACCGCGAGCCCGGCGACCGCCTCCATCGCGCCGGGCTCCTCGAAGAGATGGGTCGCGCCCGGAACGACGGCGAGGTGGTTCGGACACCGCAGCTGTGCGATCGCCTCGCGGTTGAGCCCGAGCACCACCTCGTCGGCACCGCCGACGATCAACAGGGTGGGACTCCGTACTGACGAAAGTCGGGCACCCGCGAGATCGGGACGTCCGCCGCGGGACACCACGGCCGCCACCTCGTTGCCGGAGGCACCGGCCGCCCACAGGGCCGCCGCTGCGCCGGTGCTGGCACCGAAGTAGCCGACCGGAAGCCCCTCCGTCTCCTGCCGGTCGCGGACCCACGCGGTCGCGCTGAGCAACCGGTCCCCCAGCAGCTCGACGTCGAAGACGCGGCGCCGATCGGTCCCCTCCTTGGGTGTGAGGAGGTCGAAGAGAAGCGTCGCGATCCCGTGTCCGTGCAGAGACTGCGCCATCGCACGGTTCCGTGGGCTGTGTCGGCTGCTCCCGCTCCCGTGCGCGAACAGCACGACGCCCCGTGCCTCCGCCGGAACCGCGAGGGAGCCCTCCAGCTCGACGCCTGCGGCCCGGACGGCGACCTCTTGTTCCGTTCCCTGCGAGCCCGGCGGCACCGCCGCGGTGGCATGTCGGAGCAGGGTCGCGACCTCCTGGTCGGAGGTCTGGTCGAAGTGCTCGTACCACTGGCCCACGGCGATGAACTGGGCAGGCATGAGCAGACAGAAGACCTGGTCGGCCTCGGTGCGCAGCCGTGCGACGGTCTCGGGCGGCGCGACCGGGACGGCGACGACGACCCGATCGGCATTCATCGCCCGGGCGACCTGCACCGCGACCCGCACGGTCCCACCGGTCGCGATGCCGTCGTCCACGATGACCACCGTCCGTCCGGCCACCGGTACCGGCGGGCGGTCGCCCCGGTACCGCCGGACCCGCCGCTCGAGCTCGGTGGACTCCGCGTCGATCACCGCCTGGACCTCGTCCGGCCCGAGTCCGGCCCGACGGATCAGATCGTGGTCGAGGATCCGCACGCCGCCTTCGCCGATCGCGCCGAAGCCGAGCTCCGGCTGGAACGGAACACCCAGCTTGCGCACCACGATGACGTCGAGCGGCGCGCCGAGCGCGCGTGCCACCCCGGCCCCGACCGGTACGCCTCCACGCGGCAGAGCGAGGACCACCGGCCGCCGAGCGCGCAGGGCGCGGACATGTGCTCCGAGCAGCCGCCCCGCATCGACGCGGTCGCGGAAGCCGGTGTCCTGACGGGGGTCGGATGCCGGCAGTGCCATCTCAGAACCCCGTCGGGTAGGTCTCGGCGGGCTCGCCCCGGTCCCAGAGCGGTGTTCGCTCGAGCGGCTCGACCGCCCGAGTCCGGTCCACGTGGATGACCGCGTCGAACTGCTGGGCCTGCCGCGCTTCGAAGTAGTGGCTGTGGAGCTCGGTCTCGGGCCGGTAGACCACGCCGATGGCGCGCTCGAGCCGGGGCTCCGACAACGTCTCGACGACCCGCTCGTCTCCGGTGGCGACCCAGAACTGCGGCATGCCGACCGCGTGGAGGAGCGCCTCGCAGCTGTCGGGTCGCGCCGGACGGACCCGTTTGCGCTCGACCGGAGCGCCCCAGTCCGAAGCCGCGCTCACGTGTCCGTCGAAGGTCGAGAATCCGATCAGCACCGCGTCGGAGCCGTAGCGCTGCCGGACGAGTTGTCCCACGTTCAGCTCACCCCGCGCGCCCATCGCGGTGGCGCGTGCGTCGCCGATGTGCGAATTGTGCTCCCAGACGACCACCTTGGTGTCCCTCGCCTGGCGATCGAGGTGCCCGATCAGCGCCTCGAGCGTGCCGGCCATGTGCAGGTCCCTCAGGTTCCACGACGACACCTCGGCCCGGTACATCTGGTGGTAGTACTCCTCGGCGTCCCGCACGAGCCGCGCGTTCTGCTCCGCGTAGAACTGCTCGTCCTCGGCGACCCATCCGTCGCGGCGGAGATAGGCCTCGGCGCGGCGGCGGAGCTCGACCAGCTGCGCGACCACCTCGTTCTCGCAGGGGGTCGCGCCCTGGTAGACGATCGAATGGCCGTACGCCTGCCCTTCGGAATCGACCTGGTCGAAGCACGAGTAACGGTCGCGGGCCCTGGCCGCTTCGGCGGGGTCGACGCGTTCGAGATAGTCGACCACCGCCTCGATCGACGTGCGGAGGCTGTAGAGGTCGAGTCCGTAGAAGCGGACCTTCGCGGCGGGGTACACCTGGGTGTCGTTGCGGACACGCAGCCATTGGACGAACCGGAGCACGTCCTGGTTCCGCCACATCCACGTCGGGAACCTGCGGAAGCCACCGAGCGCCGCGTCGGCGTCACGGTCCGATGACATACCCATCACGTAGCGGTTGACCCGGTAGGCGTCGGGCCAGTCCCCCTCGACGGCCACGACGCAGAACCCGAGCTCCTCCACCAGACGCTGGGTGATGCGTGCACGCTCGCGGTAGAACTCGTGCGTCCCGTGCGAGGCCTCGCCGATCAGGACCAGATGGCGGCCGCCCACCAGCTCGAGCAGCGAGTCGTAGTCCTCGGTGACGCCGGTGACGGGCTGGGCGGCCCTGACGACCCCTTCCACCGGTTGGACGGCGACACCGACCCGCATAACCACACCTTGGTCCCCCTTGCACGAAGGCGCCAGGGCCGGAAGTCCCTCGAACCTGGTGGGCCGGACCGTGCCGCGCGAGTTGCACGTCTGTCATTCGCGCCGCGGGTGCTCGTGCGGACCGCTCCAGCCCTCCTGCGGGGGCCGCTCACGGTCACGACGCGCCCAGCTGCCCGTCGAGCCAGTCGAAGGTCACCTGCGCGGAGAGCCGGAGGTTGTCCACCTGGCGGTGGGTCGACGCGCCGTCGTCGGCGCCGAAGACGACCTGCTCGACCGGGCCGGCCACCCCCCTGACGAACTCCTCGAATTGGGCGGTCGGCTCGGGGCCCTCGCGGTCCCCCACTAGGGCAAGCGACGGACAGCCGATCGCGCCGAGGTCGGTGCCGAGCCGGTACGCCTCCATGGCGTCCCGCCACGCATGGAAGGACGGCACGCCGAAACGCTGGCAGATCGCGGCGATGCCCCAGCGCATCTGGTGCGGCATGAGGTCCTCGGGGATGCCGATGACGTCCTCGGGCCGCACGTCCCGGGTCATCCGGTAGACCTCGGTCCCGACCCAGGCCTCCATGTAGCGGCCCATGTCGACCACGGGCGGGTCGGCGACGAGGGCGCGGACCCGATCGTCGTGCGCAGCGGCGCGGGCGGCGAAGTAGGAGCCGAAGCTCTCGCCCGCCACTGCCATCCGCTCGGAATCGACCTCGGGACGCGCCGAGAGATGGTCGACGACCGCGGCGAGCGGCACCTCGTAGTCGGGGCGGAACACCAGGGAAGGGGTGCGCCGCATGGCACCGGGCTGGCCCGGACCGTCGAAGACGAACACGTTCCACCCCCGCTCGGCGCCGGCGACACCGAGATGGAAATAGAGCTCCTCGGCGCTCGAGTCGAACCCGCCGACCCCGACCAGGGTGGGGCGCGGGACGGGTGCGCCGGGCGGTCGGACCAGGTACCCGGGAAGCGGCCCGGCCGGGAAGGGGACCTCGACCAGCTCGACGGGAGGGTCGAGCAGCGAGGCCGCGAGGACGAAGCACGGCGTGGCTCCGCTCGCCGGTCCGGGCCGCGTCGCCCGCATCGCCCTCCGCGTAGTACTCGGCCGTCCGGTGATAGGTCGATGCCCGGAGGAGATGGTCCCGAGCGCTGACCGGATGCCCCGCGTCGAGACAGGCGCGACCGCGGGCTTCGACCCGAAGGGCCAGTCGCTCGAAGGCCGCCGCCCAACTGCGGGGGCTGCCGTCGGCGATCTCCGACACCACCGAAAGGCACTCGCCGACCGTCGACCCGCCGTAGTCGGCGACGCCGAGGGCGCGGATCAGTTGGTAGTTGAACTCGTCGTCGCGGAAACCCTCCAAACGGACCGCGCTGCGGACGATGTCCGAGTTCTCGAAGGACACGGCACGACTCCCCTCGCCGATGGCACGACGTCCGGCACCGGCCGTCGGGTCACGCGACGGCCATTGTGCCCGACACCGGACCTACCCTGTGGCATGCGCGTCGCCGCCATCCAGACGACCGCCGGACCCGAGCGTGACGCCAACCTGGAGCACGCCGCCGGACTCGTCGAGCAGGCCGCGGCGCACGGCGCCCGCCTGGTGGTGCTACCCGAGTATTTCGCGGTCGCGGGCGATGCCGACACGCTGCGCAGGTCTGCGGAGACGCTCACCGGGCCGACGGTCACCTGGGCCGCTCGGCTCGCAGCCCGTCTCCGCATCTCGCTGGTTGCCGGCACCTTCCCCGAGCGAGCCGAGGGGGACCCGGCCGGACGGGTGTTCAACACGAGCTGCCTGATCGGCCCGAACGGTGAGATCGAAGCCCGGTACCGCAAGGTGCACCTCTTCGACGTGGAGCTCGAAGGAGCGACGGTCCGCGAGTCGGCGGGGATCGCGCCCGGCAGCGAGCTCTGTACCTCGCCACTGGCGCCCGAAGGCGGAGCAACGGTACCCGAGCTCGGCCTCTCTATCTGCTACGACCTCCGGTTCCCCGAGCTCTACCGGGTGCTCGCGCTGCACGGGGCCACGCTGGTCAGCGTGCCCGCTGCCTTCACGGCGGCGACCGGTCCGCACCACTGGGAGGTACTGCTCCGCGCTCGTGCGATCGAGAACCAGGTCTACGTCGTCGCGGCAGCTCAGGTCGGCGTCCTGCCGAGGGGCATGCCCCGATGCCACGGTCACTCGATGATCGTCGATCCGTGGGGCACGGTCCTCGCGGAGCAGGAGCAACCCGAGCCCGGCGTCGTGGTCGCCGACACCGACGACGCGACGCTCGAGCGGATCCGGACCCAGCTACCGGTGCTGGCGCACCGCCGACCCGACGCGTACCGTTTGCCCGATGGAAGCTGAAGGGGCAGGCCTCGGACGGGACCCGCGGACATCGCGCGGGTCTGCGTCCCGCCCGGTGGCAGGGACCTCATCTCCCCCCTACGAGGTCGGGATGCTCGAATCGGGCGGTGTCCACCTCTACTACGAGATCCACGGGCACGGGCCGAGGGTGCTCGTGTTCATGCACGGGATCCTGCTCGACGCGAATCTCAACCGCCGGCTCGCACAGGACCTCGCCGCGCTCGGCAACCGGATCATCCTCTTGGACCTGCCCGGGCACGGGCTCTCCGACAAGCCGCGGCGGGCATCGTTCCACCGGATGGACACCTACGCGCACCACGTCGTGGCACTGCTCGACCACCTCGGCATCGACCGCGCGGTGATCGGCGGCGTTTCGCTGGGCGGGAACGTCAGCCTGCTCGTCGCCGCACAGAATCCCGACCGGGTCCAGGGGCTGGTCGTCGAGATGCCCGTCCTCGAGTGGGCACTCCCGGCCGCGGCGGCCACCTTCATCCCGCTGATGCTCGCCGTGCACTTCGCGCGACCGGTCGTCCGGCGCTTCGCGGGACTCGTCCGCCGGCTTCCCCGGACGGGCAACGGTCCCGTCGACAGCATCATGAACGCGTTCTCGAGCGACCCCGTCGAGACCGCGGCCGTGCTGCACGGGATCCTGGCCGGTCCGATCGCCCCGACCGTCGACCAGCGCGCGGCGACCGACGTTCCCTGCCTGGTGATCGGTCACCGGGTCGACCGCATCCATCCCTTCCACGACGCGGAGCAGCTCGCGCGCCGCCTTCCTCAGGGGCGGCTCCTCGAAGCGAACTCGATGCTCGAGCTGCGGGTGCGCCCCGAACGGCTCACCGCGGAGATCAACGAGCTGCTCGATCAGGCGTGGTCGGGCGAGCAGCGCGGCCGGCAGGCCGGCTGACGCTCACTCCTCGGGGTCGGGCCGGCGGGATCGCTTTCGCTCAGCGACCCGGCGCTTCTCGCTCAGCCGCCGCTCCCTCGCACGCGCCGAGGGCCGGGTCGGCCGTCTTGCCTTCTCGACCCGCAATGCCGCGGCCAGGCGTTCGCGCAACCGCTCGAGCGCCAACTGACGGTTCCTCGCCTGTGATCGCTCGTCGTCGACGATGACACGGACCTCCGACCCGACCCGATCGAGCAGCCGTTGTCGCTGGACCGGGCCGAGCGCGGCCGACCGGGCGACGTCGTAGCGGAGCTCGACCCGGGTGCTGGCCTTGTTCGCATGTTGGCCGCCGGGGCCCCCGCTCGGGCCGAACCTGAACTGGAGCTCGGCGACGGGGATGCGGAGCGTCGGCGTCACCCGGACCGAGCGGTCGTCGCCGTCGCGGTTCACCCGGCACCACCGGATGCCCTCGCCCGGGCCGGCTCGTCGACGACCGGGTTGGTGAGCGATCCGATCACCTCGACGCTCACCGTCACGACGTCGCCCGAGCGCAGCCAGCGCGGCGGGCTCGCTGCGGCGGCCACTCCCGCCGGCGTGCCGGTCGTGACCAGCATGCCGGGCTCGAGGGTGAACGCCTCCGAGAGGTGGGCGATCATCTGTGCGCAGGTGAACAACATCCCGGAGGTGCGCCCGTCCTGGCGGAGCTCTCCGTTGACCCGGGTGGTGATCGAGAGATCCTGGGGGTCCGCCAGCTCGTCGGGGGTCACGATCCAGGGTCCGGTCGGGCCGTGGGTGTCGAATCCCTTCCCCATCATCATGGTGGGGGTTCGCCACTGCCAGTCCCGCACGCTCACGTCGTTGACCACGGTGAAGCCGGCCACGACCTCGAAGGCGCGGGCGGGATCGACATGCCGGCACCTCCGACCGATCACCATGCCGAGTTCGCCCTCGTAGTCGACCGCGCTCGACACCGAGGGGACTTCGATCGCTGCGCCCGGTCCGATGACACAGGTCGGCTGCTTCGAGAACCAGGTCTGGAATTCGGGTCGCTCGCGCCCGAGCTCGGCGAGATGGTCCTCGTAGTTGAGCGCGATGGCGAGGAACGAGGGCGGGTGCGGAATGGGTGCGAGGAGCTCGACCGCGTCGAGGGAGATCCGACGCGCCCTCGTCGCCGAAGCGCCGACCAGCGCGTCGCGGGCGTCGTCGCCGAGAGCGAGGAGCTGTCGCATCGAGCCGGGAAGCCCGATCGCCGGATCCGTCAGGTCGACCAGCTCGTCGCCGGTCACGAGCCCGGTCCGTGCCATCCCGTCGAGGAAGCTCGCCAGCCGCACGACGCAGAACCTAGGCGAGCGTCGCCCGTAGACTCGCCACCGTGCCCGATCCGAGCCAGGCGGCCGACTCCGACGGCGCGGCGTCCTTCGAAGGACAGGTCGTACTGGTGACCGGCTCGGCTGCCGGTATCGGCGCGGCCACCGTCCGGCGGTTCGCCGAAGCCGGGGCCGTGCTGGTGGTCAATTCCGTCTCGAGTGTCGATGCCGGCGAGGCGCTCGCACGGAGCCTCCCCGCGGCCACCTACCACCGAGCGGACGTCGCCGACGCCGAGGAGGTCCACGGGCTGCTCGCCCACGTCGAGGAGCGGTACGGCCGGCTCGACATCCTGGTCAACAACGCAGGGACCACCCGAGAGATCCCGCACGCCGACATCGATGCGGCAGGACCCGAGGTCTGGCGCCGGATCTTCGACGTGAACGTCATCGGCGACGTGGCAGGTCACCGTCGCCTCGGTCCCCCTTCTCCGCGCCTCGGGGCACGGTCAGGTGATCAACGTCTCCTCGATCGCCGGCCAGCGGCAGACGGGCAGTTCGATCCCCTATGCCTGTTCGAAGGCAGCCCTCGACCACATGACTCGTTTGCTCGCGAACGTCCTCGGGCCCGACATCCGGGTCAACGCGGTGGCGCCCGGGCTCATCGACACGCCGCGCACCGTCGACTGGGACGGGCCCCGCGAATTCGTGACGGCTGCCGCTCCCCTGCGGCGCATCGGCACCCCCGAGGACGTTGCCGAGGTCGTCCGCGGCATAGCCGGAGCGGCGTACATGACCGGTGCGGTGGTGCTCGTCGACGGCGGGCTCCACCTGATGTAACACGCCGTCCGACGCGGGGGTCGACGATTCAGAACCTGCCGACCGCCACTCCGTCGACCAGAGCCTCGACCCGCTGGTCGCGGAACCCGGCGACGAACAGTGGCCGCGTCTTGACGAAGGCGACCTCGTGGACCTCCGACGTGCCGACCGACACCTCGAAGCGCTTCGAGGTCTTGAACGAGAACATCTCCACCCTGCGGACCGCCGGTACGCCGTCGATGGCGATCCGGATCTTTCCGAGCCACGGGCTCCGGGTGAACCGGACCGTGTGCTGCTCGGCCTCTCCCACCGGCACCGAAAAGTCCTTCGCTCCGCGCATGATCCCTTCCTCTCCCTCTTGCCACTGGTTCATCGGCAGGAGATGCGCCGAGCTTGACGCGGGGGTCAGCCCTCCGGCCGGTCCAGCCGCCAGATGCCGTGGGCCGTCTCGGGGAAGCTCGAGAGCACCCGGTGCTCGACCAGGCGGAACCCGAGGCGCCGGGCCACCGCGACCGATCGTTCGTTCTCGGGGAGGATCACGCTGAAGACCTGCTCGGCGTGAAGCTCGCCGAAGGCGAAGGTGACCGAGCGCGCCCCGGCCTCGGTCGCGTAGCCCAGGTGCCAGTACGCGGGATGCAGCACCCAGCCCACCTCGAGGCCGGGCCAGTCGGGTCGCTCCGGAAGGTTGAGACCGGCCCGCCCGATGCAGCGCCCCGACGACCGTTCCTCGAGTGCCCACTGGCCGTAGCCGCGCAGCTCCCACTGGCCGAGCCAGGCTGCCATGCCGCTCCACGCCTCCGCCCGCGAGCCCGCCCCCACGAGGTGAAGGCTCCGGCGGACCTCCGGCGCCGCCAACACCTCGGCGTAGTCGTCGAGGTCCTCCTCACGGAAGGGCCGCAGCACCAGGCGGTCGGTGACCAGCGTCGGGCAGGCGCTCATCGCCACAGTCAAGCAGTCGGGCAGGCGCTCACCGTGGGGCCCTTTCCCTCCGGCCGGCTGCATGTGAGAGTGGAGCCGTGGGTTCGATCACCCCCCTGCCGCGGCGGGACGGTCCGCCGACCGCGCGAGGCGCCGGTGCTGGCGACGACGCCCGGACTGGCGACGGCACCCGCACTGCCGGCGCGCACCGACACTGGCTCAGGGTCAGCGACGGCACCCACACTGCCGGAATGCGCTGGCTCGGGCTCAGCGGCGACACCTGGGTCCTCCTCGCGGCAGTCCTCGCTCCGATCGCGGTGACTGCGGCTCTGGTCCCGTGGCGGGGCCAGCTCGACGCGGCCGACAACGCCCTCTTCTTAGTGGTGGTCATCGTCGCGGTGGCGAGCACCGGACGGCGGCTCGCGGCTGCGTTCGCCGCGCTCGTGTCGGCGCTCTCGTTCGACTTCTTCCTCACTCACCCGTACGAGTCGTTTCGCATCACGAGCCACTCGGACCTGATCAGCGAGCTTCTTCTCCTCGTCCTCGGTCTGGCCGTCGGCGAGCTCGCGGCACGGGGGCGACGCCACCGCGACCGCGCATGGTGGACCAGCCGCCGGGTCGCGCAGCTGCATTCGGTCACCGAGCTCGCGGCCACTGGTGCGGACACCCGGATGGTCGTCGACGCGGCCGCGCACGCGCTGGGCGAGCTGCTGACGCTCCGGAGCTGCCGCTTCGAGCGCGGCGATCTCGCCGGAACCGCCGCCCGGGTGACCCCCGACGGCGAGGTCGTGGTCGGCACCGAGCACTGGTCGACCGAGGGTCTGGGTCTTCCGACCCGGGGCGTAGACCTCCCGGTCCGGAGCGCCGGCTGGCTGCGCGGTCACTTTCTGCTGACCCCCGCGCCGGGCGTGCCGGTCACCGGCGAACAACTCCGGATCGCGGTCGCCATCGCCGATCAGGTCGGTGCCGCGCTCGCCGCAGAGGACCCGAGCCCGACGGATGGCGGACCCGTCCCGCCCTCCCCGGTCCCCGGCACCGGCACCGGCACCGGCACCGGCACCGGTTAGCAGCAGCCCGGCCCGGAGTTCAGCGCAGCTTGGCGAGCGCCTCGTTGAGCTGCAGCACGTTGACGAAGCCACTACCGAGGAAACCCAGCTGGGGACCGTTGGCCACCCGGTTGATGAGCGACCGGAGCGTCGATGGTGACCGTCCTGTGGCCTTCGACACCATCGGGATCTCTGCCTCCGCGTCAGCCACCGTGATGTCGGGATCGATGCCGCTTCCCGAAGTCGTGACCAGATCGGGAGTCGGGTCGACTCCCCGCTGGCGCCAGTATCGGACGAGCTGCTGGGTGTTGGTCAAAAGGGTCTGGGAACGAGGGCCGAGGTTGGTGGCGCCGGAGCTGCCGGGGTTCGAGACTCCGGGCTTGCCGGGGACGTTGTTGGCCTCGAGCGGGTTGTCCCCTCCACCCGCGACCGGGTTCAAGGAACCGGCGTACGGCCCGAGCGCGTCGGGACGACCCTGGAACACGCAACTCCCGAGCGGGTGGCCAGGACACTTGGTCTGCGACCAGTTCTGGCCGACGAGCGTCGACCCGTTGGCGGTGATCGAGCCGTCAGCCTGGTGCTTGAACAGCGCCTGTGCCACGCCTGTCCCCGCCAGCGCGTAGACGAAGCCGAAGAAGATGGTGAAAGCCACGACGGCGACAAGCGATCGGCGGAGGTGGACGAGCATGGGACTCCTCGATCAGTAGGCGTGGAGAGCGACCAGGATCAGGTCGATCAGCTTGATGAAGATGAAGGGGACGATGATGCCGCCGACGCCGTAGATCCAGACGTTGCGCCGGAGGATCGCCGCAGACGACGCCGCACGGAACCGCACGCCGCGCAAGGCGAGCGGGATGAGGGCGACGATCACCAGCGCGTTGAAGATGACCGCCGACAGCACCGCGCTCTGCGAGCTGTGCAGCTTCATGACGTTGAGCGCGTTCAGCTGCGGATAGGTCGTGACGAACAGCGCCGGGATGATGGCAAAGTACTTGGCGACGTCGTTGGCGATGGAGAACGTGGTGAGCGAACCTCGGGTGATCAGCAGTTGCTTGCCGATCTCGACGACGTCGATGAGCTTGGTCGGGTTGGAGTCGAGGTCGACCATGTTGCCAGCCTCTTTGGCCGCGGTCGTCCCGGTGTTCATCGCGACACCCACGTCAGCCTGGGCGAGTGCCGGCGCGTCATTGGTGCCGTCGCCGGTCATCGCGACGAGCTTGCCGCCTTCCTGCTCGCTCTTGATCAGTGCCATCTTGGCCTCGGGCGTCGCCTCGGCCAGGAAGTCGTCCACACCGGCCTCCTGGGCGATCGCCGCCGCGGTGAGCGGATTGTCGCCGGTGATCATCACGGTCCGGATGCCCATCTGGCGCATCTCGTCGAACTTCTCGCGGATGCCCTGCTTGACTACGTCCTTCAGCTCGATGACCCCGAGGATGTCCGGGCCATCGGCGACCACGAGGGGCGTCGACCCCGCCCGGGAGATGCGCTCCACGATCGGGTCGAGGTCGTCGGGCACCTGCCCGCCCTGCTCGACGACCCAGCGCTTGACCGAGTCGGCCGCACCTTTGCGGATCTGTCGACCGTCGACGTCCAGGCCGGACATCCGAGTCGTCGCGGTGAACGGGACGAAGGAGTGCTCGCCTTCGAGTTCACGCTCTCTCAGCGCAAAGCGCTCCTTGGCCAACACGACGATGGAGCGGCCCTCCGGCGTCTCGTCTGCGAGTGAGGCGAGTTGGGACGCGTCGGCCACGTCCTGCTCGTCATGGCCCGCGACCGGTACGAAGTCCGAGGCCATCCGGTTCCCGAGGGTGATCGTGCCGGTCTTGTCGAGAAGCAGGGTCTGGACGTCGCCCGCCGCCTCGACTGCCCGGCCACTCATGGCCAGCACGTTGCGCTGGACCAGTCGGTCCATGCCAGCGATCCCGATGGCGGAAAGGAGCGCGCCGATGGTGGTGGGGATGAGGCACACCAGCAGGGAGACAAGTACGACCACCGAGACGGCCGCACCCGAGTAGTGGCCGAACGCCTGGAGCGTCACCACCACCGGCAGGAAGACGATGGTGAGGACGGCCAACAGGATGGTGAGAGCGATCTCGTTGGGCGTCTTCTGCCGGTTCGCGCCCTCGACGAGGGTGATCATCCGGTCGATGAAGGTCTGGCCGCGCTCGGCGGTGATCCGGACCACGATCCGGTCCGACAGGACCTTGGTCCCCCCGGTCACCGCGGACCGGTCGCCACCCGACTCGCGCACGACCGGCGCCGATTCTCCGGTGATCGCCGACTCGTCGACCGAGGCGATGCCCTCGATGATCTCGCCGTCGGAGGGGATCATGTCGTTCGCCTCGCAGACGACGCAGTCGCCGTTGGCCAGCTCGGCGGCCGGCACCAGCTCCTCGGCGCCGTCCGGGCGCAGACGCCGGGCCTCGGTCTCCGAGCGCATCCGACGGAGCGTGTCCGCCTGGGCCTTTCCGCGTCCCTCTGCCATGGCCTCGGCGAAGTTGGCGAAGAGCACCGTGAGGAACAGCCAGACGGTGATCGACCAGGTGAAGATGCCGGGCTGGCCGATGGCCTCGATGAGCGTGATCACCGTCCCGACCAGCACGACGAACATGACCGGGTTCCGGACCTGTTGCCTCGGGTCAAGCTTCGCGAACGCGTCGACCAGGGCGTGCCGCAGGATCTCCCGGTCGAACAGGCCGCGGGACTCTGCGACGCCGTGTGCCTCGACGCGAGGCGTGCTCGGCTCGTGCGGCGACTGGGTTGCAGTATCCGTCATCAGAAGAATCCGTGGCTCAGCTGCTCGACGATCGGGCCGAGAGCGACGGCGGGGAAGAAGGTCAGCCCGCCGATGATCACGATCACCCCGATGGTCAGACCGACGAACATCCCGTTGTCGGTGCGGAACGTCCCGAGCGAGGCGGGCACCACGTTCTTCGCAGCAAGCGAGCCGCCGAGGGCGAGCGCCGGGATGATGATCCCGAACCGACCGATCATCATGGCGATCGCGCCGAGGATGTTGTAGAAGTCGGTGTTCCCGGTCAGGCCCGCCATCGCCGATCCGTTGTTGTTGCCCGGCGAGGCAAAGGCATACAGGATCTCGGTGAACCCGTGCGGCCCGCTGTTGAGCGGCCCCGCCCGCCCTGCCTGGACCGACACCGCGATGGCCGTGAGGACGAGCACGATGACGGGCATGACCAGCGCGGCCAGGCCGGCGAGCTTGATCTCTCTGGCCTGGATCTTCTTCCCCAGGTACTCGGGCGTTCGGCCGATCATCAGGCCGCCGATGAACACCGCGATGATCGCGTAGATGAGGATCGTGTAGAGGCCGCTTCCCACCCCCCCGGGGGTGACCTCGCCCAGCATCATCCCGGTGAGTGGTCCGAAGCCGCCCATCGGGTTGAACGAGTCGGTCGCGCTGTCGACGGCACCGTCGGAGGTCTGGGTCATCGACACGTTGAAGAGCGAGCTCGTCGTGTCGCCGAAGCGCACTTCCTTGCCCTCGGTGTTCCCGGTGGTCGAGTGCACTCCGGCCGCGACGACGGCCGGGTTGTTCTGGTGCTCGGCATAGCTGGTGAAGCCGAACCAGACTCCGAAGATGAGCACCATCGCCGCAAGGAGCGCGACGCCGTGCCGGATGCTCTTGACCATCTTTCCGAACGTGTAGGTGAGCGAGAACGGGATGGACAGGGTGAGCCAGATGTAGAAGAGGTTGGTCAGCCCGGTCGGGTTCTCGAGGGGATGGGCGAGGTCGACGTTGAAGAACCCTCCGCCGTTGGTCCCGAGCTGCATGATCGATCCCATGAAGCCGGCAGGCCCGCGGGGGATGGTCTGCGAGACACCATTGATCGAGTTGTGGATCGTCACGGTGCCGGCCAGGGTCTGCACCGCGCCCTGGCCCACGATCAGGATGCCGGCCAGGAATGCGACCGGCAGAAGGATGTAGATCAGGCACCGGGTGATGTCGACCCAGAAGTTGCCGATCGTCGGGGAGCTGCGGCGAGAGAAGCCGCGCACCACCGCGATCGCCACTGCGATGCCGACCGCGGCGCTCACGAACTGCTGCACGGTGAGCACGCCGATCTGGGAGAAGTACGACATCGTCGTTTCGCCGCCGTAGTTCTGCCAGTTGGTGTTCGTCATAAAGGACGTGATCGTGTTGAAGCTGAGTGCGGAGGGCACCGCTCCGAAGTGCTGCGGGTTGAGCGGGAGGGAGCCCTGGATCCTGAGCAGCAAGTAGCCGACGGCGAGGAAGGCGGCGGAGAAGACGACGGTTGCGCCCGCGTAGCGCTGCCAGGTCTGCTCCTGGTCGGGGCTGGTCCGCAGGAGCCGGTAGAACGGCCGTTCGGCCCAGGCCAGGTACCGGACACGGCCCTCGAACACGGCGGCCATGTAGGAGCCCAGGTAACGCCAGGTGATCGCCAGCGCGACGACCAGGACGACGATGGTCCAGAAGAAGCCCACCTAGAACTTCTCGGGCTTGAACATGGCGACGCCGAGATAGATGAACATCAAGACGGCGACGCCGAGGAGGATGCCCTGGGTGATCGTCATACTCGCTCGAGAGCCCAGATCAGGGCGAGCCCGATCACGGCGAATCCGACGATACCCAGCACGACGAGGAAATCGGCCATGGCACGAGTATCCGCCCAACGGTCTCAACAGGATCTCAACGCGGTGCGCAGGGGCTCAATAATTCCTCAACAGAGCTGTCCGGGTGCCACGCCCCGTCCCGAACCGTACGACAATGGGTGTGTGCGAAGGAACCCGGTCGGCGTCGCGGTCGGCGTCGGCGCCGCGGTCGGTGTCGGCCTGGCTTTACTGCCCCTCCGGAGTCACCTGAGCGTCGCCACCGCCGCGCTGGTCCTGGTGGTGCCGGTCGTGGCCGGCTCGGTGATCGGGGGCTTCGGTGCGGGCGTCGCTGCGGTGCTGGCCGGCTTCCTCGTCTTCGACCTGCTCTTCGTCCCCCCCTACGGCCGACTGACCGTCACCCACGCCGAGGACCTCGTCGCGCTCGGTGTCTACGTCGTCGTGATGGTCGTGGTGGCCCGGTTGGTGGCTCGCCTCGATGCGGCGCGCTCGGAGGCCCGGGCACGGTACGCCCGTGCGAGCCGGCTTGCCGAGCTCTCCGAGCTGCTCGTCGAGAACCGCTCGGTGGACGGGCTGCTGGAATCGGTCGTCCGCGCGGTGGCGACGCTCGTCGACGTGCCGAGCGTGGCGTTGCTGGTACCCGACGGCAATGGACTCCGGGTGGCCGCTTCTGCCGGCGAGCCGCTCGGCGCGGAACAGATCGCGCGCCTCGAGCCCGGAGCGGGACTGCCGGTCCGGCTCGGAACGGCGCCCGGCGAGTCCGACGGGCTCCAGACGGTCGCGATGACCACGGGTGGCGAGCCCGTCGGGCTCCTCGCGCTCGGTGCCGTGCCTCGGACCGAGGAGGATCGTGCGCTGTTGCGCACCTTCGCGAACCACGCCGCGCTGGCGCTCGAGCGGGCGGCGCTGCAGGAGCAGGCGTTGCGTTCCCAGCTGCTGGAGGAGGTCGACCGCCTTCGGCACGCGATGGTCGGCGCGGTCTCCCACGACCTCCGGACACCGCTTGCCACCATCAAGGTCGCCTCGTCGACGCTGGTCGAGTCCGCTGAGGCGCTGACCGCGCAGGACACGCGCGAGCTGCACCTGCTCATCGACGTCGAGGCTGACCGCCTCAACCGGCTGGTCACCAGCCTGCTCGACATGACCCGCATCGATGCCGGGGTGCTGGAGGTCCATCGGGCAACCCGGTCGGTGCCCGACCTGGTCCTCGAGGCGGTGGCGACGCTGCATCCCTCCCTCGGCGACCGCGCGGTCACGACCGACCTTCCGGAGCGGCTCCCCGAAGTCGAGGTGGACCCACTGCTCATCGGGCAGGTCCTCGCCAATCTGCTCGACAACGCCAACCGGCACGCGCCGCCGGACACGACCATCACCGTGGCGGGCGAAGTACGCGGCGACCGCGTCGCGCTCTCGGTGGCCGACGAGGGGCCGGGCGTCCCGCCGGCCGAACGTGACCAGGTGTTCGACCGATTCGTCCGGTTCGACACCGGTGGAAGGACCGGACTCGGCCTCGCGATCGCGAAGACCTTCGTGGAAGCGCACGGCGAGCGGATCTGGGTGGAGGAATCCGAACGCGGCTCCCGCTTCGTGTTCACGATGCCGCTCGCGGACCAACGCGCGGCCGGCGGGCACTGCACAGTCCGTCACACTGGTCACGGCACGCTGACGGCGAAACAGCATGGCTAGGGTGCTCGTGATCGACGACGATCCATCGCTCCTTAAGGCCCTTCGGCTCGGGCTCCGCGCCGGCGGACACGAGGTCGTCACCGCGGTCAGCGGCGCACAGGGCATCTCGGAGACCGCCGTCGCCGCGCCGGACGTGGTGGTGCTCGACCTGGGTCTGCCCGACCTCGACGGACTCGCCGTCTGCAAGCGGATCCGGGAGTGGAGCGACGTCCCGATCATCATCCTGTCGGCGAGCGGCACCGAGGACCGCAAGGTGGCGGCTCTGAACGGCGGCGCCGACGACTACGTCACCAAGCCGTTCGGCATGGCGGAGCTCGAGGCGCGCATCCGCGCCGCCGTCCGGCACCGATCCGGTGAGCCGGCGGCGACCGTACCGGCAACGCTCGCGATGGGCGCGCTGGAGCTCGACTTCGTCCACCACCAGGCCACCGTCCGCGGCAAGCCCCTCGAGCTCACCTCCAAGGAATTCGAGCTGCTGGCCTATCTCGCTCGCCACGCGCCGAAGACCTGCACCCATCAGATGGTCCTCGGGGCGGTGTGGGGACCCGGGTACGGGCGCGAGGTGCATTACGTCCACACCTACGTGCACCGCCTGCGCCACAAGCTGGGTGCCGACGAGTCGATCATCCGGACCGCGCCCGGTGTGGGCTACAGCCTGGACCCCCAAGCTCCACCACTGCGGGAATCGCCGTCCTCGGCGGCATCGCGACCCGGGGACGGAGGCTGAGCCGGTGGCTCGCGGCACGCTGCGGCTCTACCTCGGCGCGGCGCCCGGCGTCGGCAAGACCTACGCCATGCTCAACGAGGGCTGGCGTCGCAAGGGACGCGGGACCGACGTGGTCATCGGCTGGGTCCAGGGCCACGGGCGGCCGCAGACCGACGCGCAGATCCGCGACCTCGAGATCTTCCCCCGGACGACCATCGAGTACCGGGGACAGTCGTTCGAGGAGATGGACGTCGACGGGCTGATCCGGCGCAGGCCCGAGCTGGTTCTCGTCGACGAGCTCGCCCATTCGAACGTCCCTGGGTCGAAGCATCCGAAGCGATGGCAGGACGTCGAGGAGCTGCTCGACGCCGGCATCAACGTGATCTCGACCGTGAACCTCCAGCATCTCGAATCCCTCAACGACGTCGTCGAGGGGATCACCGGTGTGGTCCAGAAGGAGACGGTGCCCGACCCGGTCGTGCGCGACGCCGACCAGGTCGAGATCGTCGACATGGCCCCCGAGGCGCTGCGGCGGCGGCTGGCCCACGGCAACATCTACCCCGCCGAGCGCATCGACGCGGCGCTGGCCAACTACTTCCGCACCGGCAACCTCACGGCCCTCCGCGAGCTCGCGCTCCTGTGGGTGGCGGACCGGGTCGACGAGGAACTCAACGACTACCGCGAGCGCCACAACATCGCGCGCCCCTGGGAGACGAAGGAGCGGGTCGTCGTGTCCATCACCGGTGCGAAAGGCAGCGCGGTGCTCATCCGCCGGGCCGCGCGCATGGCCATGCGCACCAAGGCCGAGCTGACCGGCGTACACGTCCGCACCGACGACAGCCTCACCAGCGCCGGGTCGAAAGGGCTCGCCGAGAACCGGGCCCTCCTCGAGGACCTCGGAGGGCGTTTCGTCGAAGTGGTCGGCTCCGACGTCGCCCCGGCGCTCGTGCAGGTCGCGCTCGCGGAGAACGCGACCCAACTGGTCATGGGGGCCACCCACCGCAACCGTCTCAACGAGTTCGTACGCGGCTCGGTGATCAACTCGGTCATCCGGGCCGCGGGTGGTGCGATCGACGTACACGTGATCGCGACCGACGCGGCCGCCAACGCCGACCTGCAGGACGACGGGGATGCCGACGGGAAGGGCAGCCGGGACGACGGGACCCCTGCGCCCGCGGAGTGGACCGGGGGCGTAGACCGCAGCCGGCCCGACGAGGCTGCCCGACGCGGCACACGCCGGAGAGGCCGGTTCGCGTCGCCGCTGCCGGTCCGGCGCAGCGTGGCCGCGCTCGCCATCGGAGTCATCGGCTTTCCGCTGCTGACGTTGCTGCTCACCTCGGTGGGCAGCCACGCGACGCTGGCGACCGCGCTCAGCTCCTACCTCGTGCTCGTGGTGGCGGTCGCCGCGGTCGGGGGCGTCTGGCCGGGACTCCTCGCCGCGCTGGCCGGCTTCCTGCTCTCGAACTTCCTGTTCGCGCCGCCGGTGCACACCTTCACCATCGCCAACGCGCGCGACATCCTCGCCCTGACCATGTTCCTCGTGACCGCGGGCGTGGTCAGCGTCCTGGTCGACCTGGCCGCGCGCCGGACCGCGGCCGCGGTGCGTGCTCGGGCCGACGCGAGGATGCTGGCCAGGGTGGCCGGCCGCATCGTCGCTCCCGAGGGGAACCCACTACCCGCCCTCCTCGACGAGCTGCGGATCGCGTTCCATCTCGATGCGGCGTCCGTCCTTCGATCCGAGCGCGGGCCGAACGAACCCGCCCTGCCAGTCGAGAGCTCGGCACCCGCCTGGACCGCGCTCGGCGACCTCGGGCACGACACCGCCGATGGACCCGAAGGAGGGCTCGGTGGTCCTGCCACTCACCGACCGCGACGTGCTCGTGCTCGAGGGCCCCGCCGTGTCCGCCGAGGACCGGGACGTGCTGGCCGCCTTCGCCGCGCAGCTCGCCGCCGCGCTGGAGAGCGACCGGCTCCACGCCGAGGCGGCAGAGGCCGATGCCCTCGCCGGGCGAACCAGCTGCGCTCCGCGCTGCTGTCGGCGGTGAGCCACGACCTCCGGACACCGCTCGCCGCGATCAAGGCCGCGTCGTCGAGCCTGCTCTCCGACCAGCTGGTCTTCGGGCCGGAGGAGACCGCGGTGCTGCTCCGCACCATCGACGAGCAGTCGGACCGGCTGAGCGGGCTCGTCGAGAACCTCCTCGACATGAGCCGGATCGAGACCGGGTCGGTGGAGGTGATGCGTGTCCCCACCGACATCGGTGGGGTGGTGACCGCCGCGCTCGACAGCCTCGGCTCGAGGAGCGACCGGGTGGTGGTCGACGTCCCGGACGACCTTCCGCGGATCTCGACCGATCCGGGCCTCCTCGAGCGGGCCGTCGCCAACCTGGTCGACAATGCGCTCGCTCACGGAGGCGGCACCGAGGTGCGGATCGAGGCAGGGACCGTCGCGGGACGGGTCGACGTCCGGGTGACCGACCGCGGCCCCGGCATCCCCCGGACCGACCGCGAGCGCGTCTTCCAGGCGTTCCAGCGGATCGGCGACGGCGGGAGCCGGACCGGCGTGGGCCTCGGGCTGGCGGTGGCCCGCGGGTTCGTCGAGGCGGCCGGGGCCGAGCTCGACCTCGAGGACACCCCCGGGGGCGGTGCGACCCTGATCGTGCGTCTCCCGCTCGGGGTCGCGGGGTCCGTGCGGAACGTAGCCGGTTCCGGGGGCGACGCGACGGGTGACCGCCGAAGAGCGAGGAGCGCGGATCGGTGAACGGTCGGGTCGGCCACGTCCTCGTGGTGGACGACGACGCGTCGCTGCTCCAGGCCCTGTCGATCAGCCTCGGCGCCAAGGGCTACGCGGTCGACGTCGCCCGGTCGGGCGAAGAGGGGCTCGAGCGCCTCGGCGCCCGCACCGACGTGGTCCTCCTCGATCTCGGTCTGCCCGGTCTCGACGGCGTCGAGGTGATCCGCGAGATGCGCCGTGCGAGCGCGATCCCGATCATCGTGCTGTCGGCCCGCCACCAGGCCGCGAGCAAGGCCGAGGCGCTCGGGGCGGGCGCGGACGCCTACGTGACCAAGCCCTTCGACATGGACGAGTTGTTCGCCGTGCTGCGAGACGCGCTCCCGGCCGGCTGACGCCGCGAGGCGGCCGGGCGTCGCTCGCGTTCCGCCTACGATCGCCCCCGTGCACCAGGCCACCGTCGACGTGTACGAGGAGCGGGGACTGCGCTGGGCCGCCAGTCATTCCCGAGCGGGCCGGCGCCGGGACGCAGAGGACTTCGCCGCCCGGGTGGGCCCCGGCGCCGTGCGGATCGACCTCGGTTGCGGCGCAGGACGCTACCTTCCCCACCTCGGCGCCCCCGCGATCGCGCTCGACGCCTCGTCGGTGATGCTCGGAGCCTGCCGCGCGCGGTGTCCCGAGGCGCGCTACGTGCTCGGTGACGTCGAGCACCTCCCCTTCACACGCGGCTCGATCGGTGGAGGCTGGTCGTGGATGACTCACCTCCATGTCGAAAGGCTCCGCCTGCCGCTCGCGCTCTGGGACCTGCACCGTGTGCTGGCCGTCGGAGCCCCGTTCGCGCTCCAGGTGCTCGAGGGCACCTACGAGGGCGACGCGCTGCCCGGCGACGAGGTCGGAGGTCGCTTCTTCGCCGGCTGGCGCGCCGACGAGCTCGACGACGTCGTCACCGGAGCCGGGTTCGCGATCGAACCGGCGTCCCTGTCGTCGGACGGCGACGAGCTCCGCCTCTCCGCATCGCGGCGCGCGAACGTTGGCCGACACGGTCGGCGCCGGAATGCGCCTGCTCGTCTGCGGTGTCAACCCGGCCTTCTACTCGGCAGACGCCGGGGTCGGCTATGCACGTCCCGGCAACCGATTCTGGCCGGCAGCGCTCGCCGCCGGCATCGTGGACAAGGACCGCGATCCCCTCGACGCGCTGGTCTCGCACGGAGTGGGCATGACCGACTTCGTCAAACGCCCCACCCGGACTGCCGCCGAGGTGACGGTCGCCGAGTTCCGCCTCGGCCACCGGCGGGTGGAGCGGCTGGTCCGGTGGCTCCGACCCGGAGCCGTGTGCTTCGTCGGTCTGTCCGGTTGGAGGGCTGCGGTGGATCCGCGGGCCACCGCCGGTCTGCAGCCGGACGGGATCGCGGGGCGACCGGCCTACGTCATGCCATCGACGAGCGGCCTGAACGCGAGGAGCTCACTGGCCGAGCTCACGGAGCACCTGCGGACCGCATGGGAGATCGCGGGCGCGGGCTGAGCCTCGCCGTTTCACGAAAGGCGGGCGACCGACTCGTAGTGGTCGACAGAGGGTGGACCGTCGAAATACGGGCCGATCACCTCACGCCAGCGGGTGAACGCCTCGGACTCCCGGAAGCCGACCATGTGGTCCTCGAGACGCTCCCACTGGACGAGGAGCAGGTAACGGTCCCGTTGTTCGACGCAGCGCCGCAGCTCGAGCGAGACGAACCCGCGGCAGGCGCCGATGATCGGCCGCGCGCGCTCCATGGCGGTCTCGAATTCCTCGCCGGTGCCGGGACGCACCGCGATCACCGCGTGCTCGAGGACCATGGCCGAGGACGCTACCTCGCGGGCGGTACCGGGGCCCGGCTCAAGCGCCGAGCATGCCGTAGGCGCCGGTGGCCACCAAGGTCGCGACCACCCGCGACTCCTCCACCATCACCCGCCGGAACTCGTCCCAGTCAGGGTGCTCACCGCGCGCGGCCCGGTACATCGAGACGAGCTCGTCGACGGTCGCGTCCTCGGGTGACGCCGCGGCTGCCGACAGGTCGACCGTGCCCTCCACGACGACGTACGCGAAGAAGTCGTCCCTCGTCACGTGCAGGGAGGCCCTCGGATCGCGCCGAAGGTTCCGCGTCTTCGCCCGCGAGTCGGTCACCGAGATCCGGACCGAGTGGCCGTCGCCGGGTACGTAGAGGATGTTGGACAGCTGGGGACGCCCGTCCCGCCGCAGCGTGACCAGCACTCCCCTGTCGTGGCGGCGCACGAAATCGAAGGCTTCGTTCAGTTCGATGGTCATGGCCTCACGGTATCCGCCGGGTCGGACGCCCGGTGCCGGTGTCACGCGACCAGATGAACGTCCCCTCGACGATCTTTCCGTCGCTCCCGACGAGGTCATGTTCGACAGCGAGGTGGGCCAGGTCCGTGTCGTCGCTCACCCCGACGCAGCGCCTTCCGTCGTCGGTGTCGGCGATGACCACCGTGCGCACCGGATCCATCCCGTCGTAGGTGACCGTGTAGGTCACCACGCGGGCGTGGCCGGCGTAGCCCTCGAGCGTCTCGACGGCATCGAGTGCCCGGGTCGCCGCTTCCGCGTCCGCAGCGAGGTCCGCGACAAGCGGGGGTCGCCCATCTGGCTCGGTCGACCACACGCCGATCGCCGGCTTGGTCAACAGGCCGCTGACCGTCGTCACCACCCCAAGTGAACCGGGGTCGTCGCGGAGGATGGGCACCATCGCACCCATCGCCTGGTACACGAAGTTGTTGAAGGGACCGCCGGCGAAGGACATCCCCCCGGTGACCGTCGGTGTCCGCGACGGATCCACGCCGATCGCCCGCTGCTGGACCTCGACCGCCGCGGGGAAGCAGCTGTAGAGCTCGATCCACTCCGCGTCGCCGACGGGGCGGCCGAGTCGCTCCGACGCGGCCAGCGCCAGCACCTCCATCGCCGGCCAGCGGTGCGGCTCCGCCCGGCTCACCAGCGAGACCGCGTGGCTCGACTCGAGACCCACCAGCGGGAACAGCCACCGGTCGGTCGCGATGCCGAAGCGGCGTGCCGATTCGACCGAGCAGACGAGGAGGGCTGCCGCTTGGTCGACCGTCCACTGGCTGGCGTGCCAGCGGTTGTAGGGGAAGGCGAGCGGTCGGTTGGTCGGGGACGGGGTCGCGATGGCGCTCGGCTCCATCGGTGCCGGGAAGGAGGCAGCCGGGTTGTGCCTCGCCACCCGGTTGAAGTCGGCCCACAGCGCGGCGACCCGGCCGCGGCCCTCGTCGAGGGTGCGACCCCGGGCCTTCCGGAACGCCTGCTCGATCATCGCGTACTGGAGCACGGGGTCCCAGAGCCGGTGGGCGACCTCGACGGCCTCGAGCAGCGGTCCGGGTCGCCGGTGGAGGACGTCGGGGACCGCATCGGTTTGCACGGTCTCGTCGGGCTCCCCCGCTCGCGCCCGGTCGCGCGCCCAGCGTTTCGCCTCACCTCCGACGACGACCGCAACCTCCGATTCGCCGGACAGCGACGGCGGCCAGCGCCTCGTTGAGCAGGCTCTGCTGGGGAATCCCGAGCTCGACCAGGTGCGTCCGTGCCGCGGTCGCCCCGATGCGCTCGGCGACCATCCGTGCCGGGTCGGCATAGGACCACGTCCCCTGCGGTACGGCGATCCGGTCGACCGCGTCGAGCAGGTCCGATCGTCCCGCGTCGTCGGCTGCTGCCACGGTCGCGAGGACCATCAGCTCGGATGCCTCGGCGCCAGCCGACACCACCCCGGCTCCGACGAGGACCGGGGTCCGCGGGTCGAGCGACGACGACCGGGGCACGCGTCGGCCGGCACTCACGGCTCGGCGATCCCGGTGCGTGCCGGCCGTCGGGAGCGGACCATCCGGCCGAGCTCGCGCCAACTGACCGCCACGGCTCCGAGTGCCAGGACGTCGGGTCGGGCACGCTCGGGCACGTCGTAGTGCGCGTGGTGCGGGCGGGCGGGTTTGTGCTGGAACCACTCCCGTCGCATCCCGAGCCGCGCCGCGAACGCGTGGAGCTCCTCCTCGGTGTCGGCGACCAGGTGGGACCACCGATCGGTGACCCTGCCGAGCCGTGCCGGCTGTCGCCAGTCGTCGAGATAGACCGTCACGTGGTCGGTTCCGGCTTCATACGGCGCTCACACGGAGGTCACGTGGAACTCACTGTGGAGTTCGCGTGGAAGCGGACCCTACCGCGGAGGGCGGAACGGCTGCAGGGAACTGCATCAGCTCGATCCGGGTCCCGTCGGGATCGGTGCAGTAGACGAAGTCGAGCAGTGACCGGTCGCTCCCGAGCGTGGTCCGGGTCGAGCGGACCACGGTCCCCCCGACGGCCTCTATGCGCGCGGCGACCGAATCGAGGTCGCCCACGCGGAAGGACAGGTGGGTGATCCCGAGACGGTTCATCGGCCGTCGGTCGCTCGCGCCGCTGTGCCCCGGTGCTTCGAACGCGAGCAGCTCGATCGTCACCCCGTCACGGGCGAGCATCAGCGACTGCAACGCGACGCCGGGAAGCTCCATGAGGCGGGCGAATTCCGCGCCGACCCGGTGGGACGCGACCTCATGGAAGCCGAGACCCTCGGTGTAGAAGCGCCGGGATCGTTCGAGATCGGCGACACACACGCCGAGATGCGAGAAGGAGAGGTCCCCCTCCGGCTGGGGCCGGTCGGTCGCGGAGGCCGGTCCCATCCGTTCTCGGTCGCCAAGGCCCGTCAGGCGCTCGCCGTCGTGCCGGTCAGGCCGGCTCTGCGGCGAGCGCGGCGCCGAGACGCAGCAGCTGGTCCGTCGCACCCCCGAGCGTGAGTTCGATCTGCTTGGTTATCAGGAAGTAACGATGGAGTGGATAGTCGCGGTCGACGCCGACGCCGCCGTGGAGGTGGACCGCTGCGTGCACCACCCGCTGACCCCCGTCGGCCGCCCAGAACTTGGCGATCGCGACTTCCTTGTCGGCGGGCAGGCCCTCGGCGATGCGCCAGGCGGCCTGCCACGCGGTCAGCCGGATCGCCTCGGTGTCCACGTACGCGTCGGCGGCACGCTGGCCCACCGCCTGGAAGGTGGCGATCGGCTTTCCGAACTGCTCCCTCGTCTTCGTGTACTCGGCCACGAGCGCCATCGCGGCCGATGCAGCGCCAGCCTCGAGGAGCGACAGTGCGGCCGCAGAGCGCTGGACCATCCAGTCGACGATCCCGGCGCCCTGGTCGGCAGTGCCGAGGAGGGCATCCGACCCGACCCGTACCCCGTCGAAAGTGAACAGTCCCTCCGGACGGCCCGTGTTGGTCGTCTGGCGCTCGCGGCGGAGTCCTGGCGCGTCGGTCGGAACGACGAACACGGCCACCGTGTCGGGCTCGAGGCGGGTCGGGACGATGATCGCGTCGGCGATGATGCCGGAGGGGACGCACGCCTTGGTTCCCGACAGCGACCATCCGTCGCCGTCGCGCTCCGCCACGACCGAGGGCGCCGACGGCGAGCCACCCAGCTCCACCAGGGCGGTGCTCACCACAATCTCGCCGTTCACCACACCGGGCAGCCAGCGCGGCGCGTTGCGCGTCCGTCCCGAACTCGGCGATCGCCGGCGCGGCCGCAGCGAGCGTCTCGACGGCGGGCACGTACGCCGCGCTCCGACCAGCCGCCTCGATCACGAGCGCCGTCTCGAGGAAACCGAGCCCCGCGCCGCCGACCGACTCGGGCAACCCGATTCCGAGCAGCCCTGCCGACGCGAGCTCGGACCACAGTGTGCGGTCGAAGAAATCGCCGTCGGCATCGGCCTCGATCTCGCGGAGCCGTTCGTGCGTCGAGAGGTCGGTGAAGATCCTCCCGGCGAGGTCTCGAACTGCCTCTTGTTCCTCACTGAACGAGAAGTCCATTGCGTGTGCCTCCTATCGCAGGGACCGGGGCATCCCGAGCCCGAAGATGGCGATCAGGTCGCGCTGGATCTCGTTGGTCCCCCCACCGAAGGTGAGGATCACGAGGCTGCGCGCGTACATCTCGAGCCGGCCGGCGAGCACCGCTTCGGGGCTTCCCCGACCGAGATAGCCGGCCTGCCCGACGATCTCCATGAGAAGGCGGAACGCCTCCATGTAGAACTCGGTGCCGAACACCTTCGTGGTGGACGCGTCGGCCACGTCGAGGCGGTTCTGGGTGGCCGTCCAGGCCACCTTCCAGTTGATCAGCTTGAGGAACTCGAGACGTGCGTGGATCCGCGCCAGGTGGATCTGCACCCATTCCTGGTCGACCACGCGTCGGCCGTCGGCCAACTTCGTGTGCTGCGCCCAGGCACGGACGTCGGTGAGCGCTCGTTCGATGATGCCGGCCGAGCAGAGCGTCACCCGTTCGTGGTTGAGCTGGTTGGTGATGAGCGACCAGCCGTTGTTCTCGGCCCCGACCAGGTTGCCGACGGGTACCCGGACGTCCTCGTAGAAGGTGTAGTTGATGTTGTGGTCGCCGAGCAGGTGCATCGGCACCACCTTGATACCCGGCGTGTCCGTCGGGACGATGAAGATCGAGATGCCCTTGTGCTTGGCGACCTCCGGGTCGGTCCGCGTGGCGAGCCAGATGTAGTCGGCTCCCCCGGCCAGCGAGGTGAAGATCTTCTGTCCGTTGATGACGTACTCGCCGCCGTCGCGTACCGCTCTCGTCTGCAGCGACGCCAGGTCGGTCCCCGAGTTCGGCTCGGTGTAGCCGATACAGAAGTGGATGTCGCCGGCGAGGATCCGCGGCAGGAAGAATTCCTTCTGCTCCGGTGTGCCGAACTGCATGATCGTCGGCCCGACCGTGTTGATCGTGAGCATCGGGACCGGCGCTCCCGCCCGCATCGACTCGTCGAAGAAGATGTACTGCTCGATCGCCGAGCGGCCCTGTCCGCCGTACTCCTTGGGCCAGCCGATGCCGAGCCAGCCGTCCTCGGCCATCTTCTTGACGACCCTGCGCATGTCCGGGCCGATCCCGTGGCTCGACGCGAGCTGCTCCTCGACCTCCGGTGTCAGCAGTTCGGCGTAGTACTCGCGCAGGCGAGTGCGGAGCGCCTCGTGCTCCTCGGTGTAGCCGATCTCCATCCCATCCCTCCCGACGTCCGGACGGGCGGCCGCGTCGAGGCGCCGTCCCAGCGGTGCATCCGTCGACCGTGGCGACGCGCGGTGCCGATCGGGGCGGCGGGAGACTGCGCGCCGCCTGATGACCGACACGGGCGGAACGCCGCGGTCCAGCGATGACTAGAACACGTTACATCAGCAGCTCACCGGGCTCTCCGGGCAGCGTCGGCCGGATCGCCCGAGGGCGACCGATCCGGCGCGCGACGCTCGACTGACCTGGCCTGCGAAGCAGGTAGCCTGCGGCGGAAACGCCGGACCGAACGTCTGCACCAGAGGAGCCCGCCATGCCCGAAGCCGTCATCGTCGCCACAGGACGCACCCCCATCGGTCGTGCCAACAAGGGCTCGCTCGTCGACTGCCGTCCCGACGACCTCGCGGCGCTCGTCATCCGCGAGGTACTCGCCAAGGTTCCCGAGCTCGATCCTCAGTCGGTCGAGGACGTCCTGCTCGGGTCCGGCCAGCCCGCCGGCGAGGCGGGGTACAACATGGCGCGTGTCGCGGCGCTCCTCGCCGGGCTCCCCGAGGTCCCCGGTGTAACGGTCAACCGCTACTGCTCTTCGTCGCTTCAGACCATCCGCATGGCCGCGCATGCGATCCGGGCCGGTGAGGGTGACGCGTTCGTCGCCGCCGGGGTCGAGGCCGTCAGCCGGTACAGCCACGGTGCCGCCGACGTCGGTCCCCACAACGGCGGGTTCGCCGTGGCCGAGGCTCGGACCGTCGAGCGCACACCGGCTGCCGGAGCCCCCTGGACCCCGCTCGAGGGGGTGCTGCCCGACGTCTACATCGCGATGGGCCAGACCGCCGAGAACGTGGCCGAGCTGAAGAAGGTCAGCCGCGAGGAACAGGACGAGTACGCGCTCCAGTCGCAGACCCGCGCGGTCGCAGCACAGGAGTCCGGCTTCTTCGAACGGGAGATCATCCCGGTGACCACGCCGGACGGGACGGTCGTCACCAAGGACGACGGCCCGCGTCCGAACACCACCCTCGAAGGGCTCGCGGGATTGAAGCCGGTATTCCGCGAGGGCGGCACCGTGACCGCGGGCAACGCGTGCCCACTCAACGACGGGGCCGCCGCGGTGATCGTGATGAGCGACACCCGGGCCCGTGAGCTCGGGATCACCCCGCTCGCCCGCATCGTCGCGAGTGGCGTGAGCGGACTCAACCCAGAGATCATGGGCCTCGGCCCGGTGCAGGCCGTCCGCCAGACGCTGCGCCGGGCCGGGATGACGATCGACGACGTCGACCTGGTCGAGATCAACGAGGCATTCGCCGCCCAGGTCGTGCCCTCGGCCCGTGAGCTCGGGATCGGCTGGGACAAGCTCAACGTGCGCGGCGGGGCCATCGCCCTCGGCCACCCCTTCGGCCAGACCGGGGCGCGCATCATGACCACCCTGCTCAACGCTCTCGAGGACACCGGCAAGACCATCGGCCTCGAGAGCATGTGCGTCGGCGGAGGTCAGGGCATGGCCATGATCGTGGAGCGCCTCTCCTAGAGGCTCGCTCTCCTCCGGACTCGCTCCCCTCGGATCCGGTCCGCTTCTTGGCGTGCTCCGCCCGCCGGCTTTCCGGCCGGTGTCCGGCTCGAACCAGGGTCCGCCGAGGGACTCCCGTCGCAGTCCCGATCGTGGACCTCCCTCCCGGTGGTCAATTGGCCGTCATGACATCGACATACACCACCTGATGTCATCGTTCCGGAACAACATGCCCGGCAGGGACCTGACCCCCAGCCTCCTCCTCCCGACGGTCAAATCGGCGCCATGACATCGACATACACCACGTGATGTCACCGTTCCGGAACAACATGCCCTGCAGAGCCTTGACCTGGCTATTCGGGCTCCGGCAGCGCCGAGCGAGCCCCCCGACCGACGCTCAGTCGGCGATCTCCCCGATGGCGTACTCGGGGCAATTGGCGATGGCCAGCCTCGCCTTGTCCTCGAGCTCCGGCGGGACCGTCCCGTCCCCGATCACCGTCGAGAGGCCGTAGTCGTCGACGTCGAAAAGCTCCGGCGCGAGGCCGTAGCAACGGGCATGCCCCTGGCATTTGTCGGGATCGACTCGCACCTTCACCGGAAGACCACCGGCAGCTGCCGCGGGCCTCGTACCTGACCGCCGGCCCAGGTGGTCTCGGCACCTTCCAGCGGACTGAACACGGGGATCTTCTTCAGCCATTCCTCGAGCGCGACCCGTAGCTCCATCCGAGCCAGGTTCGAGCCCGCGCAGCGATGGATGCCCGACCCGAAGGCGACGTGCCGGTTCAACTCCCGATCGAGAACGACCTTGTCGGCATCGGGGAACGCAGCCGGATCACGGTTGGCTGCAGGGAAGTTCATCAGCACCTTCTCGCCCTCCTTCATGGGGCAGCCACCGAATTCGACGTCGCTCGTCACCACGCGGGCCATGGTGACCGGAGAGTACGCGCGGAGCAGCTCCTCGACTGCGAACGGCATCAGATCCGGTTCGGCCACGAGACGCTCGCGATCGCCGGGCGACGTCGCAAGGTGCCAGAGCGACGAGCCGATCGCGCTCCAGGTGGTGTCGACGCCCGCGATCAGCACGAGAGCGGCGATGCCGAGGACCACGCTCTCCTCGATCGGCTTGCCCTCGAACTCGGTGTGGAGCAGTTCGCTCAGGAGATCCTCACCCGGCTCCTGCTTTCGACGCGCCACCTCGGCGACGAAGAAGTTGATGAGCCCTTCTGCGCCGCGCTGGCGGCGTTCGGGGACGTCCGCGAACTCGAGGACGTCCCGGACCCATCCAGTGAAAGTGTCCGACAGGGAGGCCGGAACACCGAGAATGGTCGCGATCACCCGCACCGGAATCTGCTGGGCGTAGTCACGGGCGGCATCGGCTTCGCCTTTCCCCACGAAACCGTCGACGAGCCCCGCGCACAGCTCGCGGGTCATGGGCTCGTAGGAGTCGACCCGGCGGTGCGAGAACCACGGCAGGAGCAGTCGCCTGGTCCAGGTGTGCAACGGCGGATCGGCGGAGATGGGCGGAAGGCCGTAAAGGAGGACCGGGTCCTCCGGAGGCTCGTCCTCCACAGGGATCACCGCGATCTTCTGCGAGCTGAAGTGCTCGATGTCATGGGCCAACGCGACCACGTCGTCGTAGCGGGTCGGGAGCCACGTGCTCCCTCGCCGTTCGGTGTGGGCGATCGGACAGGTGGTACGGAGCTGGTCCCAGATGGTGAACGGGTCGGCGACGTACTCCGGGCTGAGCACGTCGAAATCGGTGTCCCAGTGCTCGACTGGACGTGGGTTCGGCATCTATGTCTCCCGTCGAGGCGCGATCGACGTCAAGTGCTCATCTTGGCACGCCGGAGGCGCCGCTCCACTCCGGCCGCGAAACGCCCCGTTGCGGCCGGCGGCTGCCTCCGCTCAGATCGTGAGCCCGCCGTCCACAGAGAGCACTGCCCCGGTCGTGTACGAGGACTCGTCGGAGGCGATGAACGCGATCGAGGCGGCTATCTCGGCGGGGGTCGAGAAGCCGAGCGGTGTCATCATCTTCGCCAGTTCCTTGGTGTCCGCCCCCTCCGGGAGCGCGAAGGCGCCGATCAGCGGCGTGTCGACTCCACCCGGTGCGACCACGTTCACCCGGATCCCGCGGGTGAGGTATTCGGCGGCGAGCGCCTTGGAGAACATGAGCAGGCCGGCCTTCGACGCACAGTAGGCCGCCGAGTAGGACTGTCCCATCAGTGCGGTGTTGGAGGCGACGTTGACGATCGATCCTCCGTGCTCGAGGAGGTGAGGCAGCGCGGAGCGGCACACGAGGAACGGTCCGGTGAGGTTGACCGAGAGGATTCGCTGCCACTGGTCGAGCGGCATCTCGGCGGTGTGGAAGAAGCCACCGACCCCGGCCACGTTGCACACCACGGTCGGAGGTCCGAGCGCGGACGTGACGCGGCCGACGACATCGGTCACCGAGGCCTCGGAGGTCACGTCGCATTCGAACGCAGTGGCAGCTCCACCCGAGCCGCCCGAACCCGCGAGCCGCCCGAGCCGCCGTTGATGGCCTCGACGGCGGTGGCGAGTGCGTCACCCGAGATGTCGAGCGCCGCGACCGTCCCGCCCTCCGCGACGAGACGCTCGGCGACCGCTCGGCCGATCCCGGAGCCCGCGCCGGTCACGATGGCGGTCTTCCCGACGAAGCGCTCGCCGGTGAACGACCGGATCGCGGCATCGGCCGCTTCGTGCTCGTCGCCCCCCTGGCCGAGGGTGACGCGGCTGAATGGGACTCATGAATTCCTCCCGTCCGATGTCGACGCGAACCTGTCGCGCAGCGCCTGCTTGAGGATCTTGCCGGCCGGGTTCCGGGGCACCGTGTCCACCAGTTCCAGCTGTTCGGGTATCGCCTGGGTTCGCAGCTCCTTGTCGCGCAGGAACTCGGCCATCGACGGGAAGTCGAACGCCTCGCCCTCGTTCACCGCGACGACGGCGCAGGCCCGTTCGCCGGTCTTCGAATCGGGGAGCCCGATCACCGCGACGTCGGCCACGGCCGGATGGGTGTAGAGGAGGTCCTCGATCTCCTTTGCCGAGATGTTCTCGCCGTGACGGATGATCACGTCCTTCAGCCGGCCGGTGATGGTGACGTAGCCGTCCGCGTCGACGACTCCGAGGTCGCCGGTTCGGAAGTATCCATCCCCGTCGAATGCCTCGGCGTCGAGGTCCGGGTCGAGATAGCCGTGGATGACCTGGGGACCCTTCACCCGGATCTCGCCCTCCTCGCCGGGCCCGGCCAGCCGGCCGTCGAGGCGGACCACGATCAGCTCGACCCCCGGGGTCGCCCGGCCCTCGGTGTCGGCGAGCTTCTCGTCGGGGTCGTCGGTCGAGGCCATCACCACGATGGGAGCCTCGGTCAGCCCGTAGCCCGACACGATCCCGACGCCGCCGACCTCGCGCTTCAAGTCGTAGTGGAGCTGGGGCGGCTTCGGCGCACCACCTCCTGGATAGGAGCGCACGGCGGGAAAGATCGACCCCTCGCCCGCAGCGCGCTGCGCGGTGAGGTACGCGAGGTGGAACGGGGTCCCCGATCCCGCCAGCGTGACCCCGTTGTCAGCCAGGAATACGGGCGTCGCGGCCGGGTCGAAGGACTCGGTCGTGAGCAGCCGGCACCCGGTGAAGAGCGCGGCGAGCAGCCAGCCGATGCCCCCGATGTGGGTGAACGGGAAGACCAGCGCGGACACATCGCCGGCGCGGATGTCGAGGCACTCGGCCATCGCGAGGGCCGGCGCCATGACCGTCAGGTCGGTGTGCGGCGCACCCTTGGGGTCCGCGGTCGTGCCCGAGGTGTAGAAGAGCCAGCGGACGGGCGCGTCCTCCGCACGTCGCAGGCAGCGGATCCGGTGCAGGGAGCAGCGCGGGGTCGGACTCGGGCAGCGCGCGGTGCACGATCAGGACCTGGAGCCCGGGACGCTCGGCAGCGATCTCCTCGGCCATGGCCGCGTAGTCGAACCCCCGGAAGACGGTGGGCACCACGAGGAGCGACGCCGCGCTCTGATCGGTGATGAAGGCCACCTCGCGCCCTCGATAGATGGGGATGAGCGGGTTCTGCCTGGCGCCGAGGCGAGCGAGCGCGCCGACGAGGACAAGCGACTCGTTCCAGGTCGGCAGCTCCCAGCTGACCGCCGAGTCCCGCCCGACGCCGTGCTCGGAGTGGAGGCCGGCGGCCGCACGCAGGCAGGCGTCGCGGAAACCGCTGAAGGTGAGCTCCGCCCCGGTGTCCTCGTGTGCGAGCACGGCCTCGGGGGTCGCAGCCGCTCGCCGCTCGATGAGTTCCCAGACGGTCGGCGCGCCGATCCAGCCTCGGGCTGCGGTGCGCCGCGCGAGGTCTTCGACGAAGTCGGTCATCGCCCTGCGTTCGACCACAGCTGATCGGTGTAGGTGTCCGTCCCCGGAATCGTGCCGACGAACGGCGAGGCCCAGACCACCCTGCCCTTTCCCGCTCCGGCGACCGCGTCAGCCTCGGGTGCGAAGAGCCGGGCCCAGGTCGCCGTGGGCTCCTCGTCGAGGAAGCAGAGGAGGAGCAGGCGCTCGACCGATCCCGAGCGAGGGACGTCGCTCGGCGCGTCGCCGAGGAGGGGCAGCGGGGAGAAGGCCAGCACCGAGGCGATCGGAGATCCGGGAAGGAGAGCGGGAAGTCGCTCTTCGCGGTACCAGGCGCCGAGCTCGGCCGCCGAGACGCCCTCCTCCGGGTCGACGAAGACGGACGCCAGGCCGGGGAAGCGGTGATCGAGGGTCAGCTCCGCGGGCACGCCGTCGTCGTCGCGGCGATGCCCCCACTCGAACCGGTAGAGGCAGGTGTGGATGTGGTCGCGTTCGGCGAACATCCGGCCCGAGGCGTGCAGCAGGTTGACCTGGTCGACCGCCCAGCGGCTCCACTCGTCGTGGTGCCCGGCGAGCACGTAGTAGAGGGCGAGGTAGCTGCCGATCTGGGGGTCGGGTACGAGGGGCGCCACCTCCCCACCGGGGCCGGAGTAGCGCAGTTCCTTGAGCGGCGCGGTCGAGACGAACCGGCCGCCGGCGAAGTTGTAGGCGCCGATCTGGCAGCCGGCGTAGAAGTGGTCCCGCTCGTACCAGCGGTTGTAGGCCACCTCGTGACCGCGGTGCGGCTCGACCAGCGTGTACAGCAGGGTCCCGATCCGGATCGGGTCGTCGGTGGTCCCGCCGCTGGCGGGTGTCGATCCTCCGGTCATGATGCGCGCGCTCCATTCGTCGTGTCGTGGTCCCTCTTCGGGTCTGTCGCGTCCCTCTTCGGGTCGGTCGCGTCCTGATCGGTCGTCGGGCCGGTCGCCGTCGACGCCTCGGCCAACCGCCGCGAGAGAACCGTCTTGTCCACCTTCATCATCGGGGTGAGCGGGAGCTCCTGCTCGATCACCAGACGGTCGGGAGCCTTGTAGTCCGCGAGAGAGCGTCGGCAGAGCCTGCGCAGCTCCTCGAGCAGCTGCTCGCGGTCGAGGGGTGGGCCCTCGGTGAGCACGACGAAGGCCACGCCGATCTCCCCGAGCACCGGATCCTCGGCTCCGACGACCGCCGACTGGTGCACGCGTCGGATGTGCGGCGAGGGCCCCCTCGACCTCTGCGGGGTAGACGTTGTACCCGCCGCGGATGTAGAGCTCGTGCGCACGGCCGACGAGGTGGAGCCGTCCGTGGTCGTCCAGATAGCCGAGGTCGCCCGTCGTGAGCCAACCGTCCTCGGCCAGGACGGTGGCGGTCGCGGCCGCGTCGAAGGCGACACCGGCCGCGCCCGGACCGCTCGGCGGGCCTCCCCAGTAGCCCTTCATGACGGCGCCCGACCGCAGCCGGACACGGCCCACCTCGCCAGCGGGGACCGGGTCGCCGCTCTCGTCGACGAGCTCGAGGGACACACCGGGCACCGGTCGGCCGACCGTCGTTGCCACCGCGTCGTCGGGGTCCCCGGGGGAGGTGCCGGTGCCGAGGGAGGCCTCGGTCGAGGTATAGCGAACGACGACCGGGACGCCCAGGCGCGTGCGCATCTCGGCCACGAGCTCGGGCGGGACACGGGACGCACCGGTGCCGGCGATGCGAAGGCTCGAAAGGTCGGCGCGCTCGAGCTCCGGGCTGGCGAGCACGAGCGCCCATTGCGTGGGCACGCCCTGCGCGACAGTGATCCGTTCCGCCTCTATCACCGCGATCGCCTCGGCCGCCTTCCATGGCGTCGGAGTGATGACTGTCGTGATCGCATGGGCGATCTCGTCCCACATCCTGGTCATCGAGCCGACGTGGGCGAACGGCAGCGGCGACAGCCTGCGGTCGCCGGGCTCCGACAGGACGTCGACGCCGTCCGCGACCGCTCGGAGAGAGCGGTGGTCGAAGACCGCGCCCTTGGGCAGTCCCGAAGTGCCACTCGTCCAGACGAGGGCGACCGGGTCGGTCGCCTCGAGACGGGGCCGGTCCGCGGGCCCGGGACCGTCCTCCGCCGCTCGTACCTCCGCGCACTCGATCACCGCTCCCGCGCGCTCCGGCGACGATGCGCCGTCCTCGACCACGGTCACGGTGGGTTCGGTCCGGTCGACGATCGACTGCTGCTCCGCGGATCCGAGTCGCAGGTTGACGCCGGAGGTGACCGCGCCGAGCCGGAGCGCGGCCGCGTAGCAGACCACGTATTCGATCGAGCTCGGCAGGAGCAGGCACACCAACGAGCCCCTTCCCACACCGTGGGCCGCGAACAACCCGGCCACCCCGTCGGCGGCACGGTCCCACGCATCGAAGGTGAGGGCCCGGCGCGGGGAGGAGGCTCCGGAGGGTTCGACGTAGGCCTCGACGTCGCGGTTGACCTCCGCCGCCGCGTGCAGCAGGTCGACGACCGTCTCGAACTCGCCTTCGATCTGACGGGCCGTCATATCGGGTGCGACTGTAACAGCACGGCCTCGGGCACCGGCCGGCGCCGGTCAGAAGGTCAGCACGCCCCGAGCGAGCTTGCCCGCCTCCATGTCCTCGACGATCTCGCGGAAGCCCTCGAGCGGGCGCTGCTCGGTGACCAGCTCGTCGAGCATGAGGCGGCCCGAGAGGTAGAGCTCGACCATCAGCGGGATGTCGTAATGGGGCCGCGACGACCCATACCGGCAACCGAGCAGCCCGCGATCCACGTAGGCAAGGGCATTGACGTCGACGGCCACCTCGGTTCCCTGCGGGGGGATGCCGATCGCGAGGGCGGTGCCGCCCCAGTCCAGGACGTCGAGCGCGCTGCGCAGCACCGCGGGATGGCCGACGCAGTCGAAGGACCACGCGACCCCTCCGGTCCATCCGAGCGCGCCGGCGGTGCGGTCCGGACCGGGCGGGACGATCTCGCGCACGGCCGCCACCGAGTCGCCGGTCGATGCGTCCACGAAGTGGGTGGCGCCGAACTGGCGGGCGAGCGCCTCCTTCGATGCGAGCGTGTCGATGGCGACGATGCGGCTCGCGCCTGCGAGCCGCAAGCCCTGGATCACGTTGAGCCCGACGCCACCGACTCCGAAGACCGCAGCGGTCTCACCTGGCTGCACGCGGGCCCGGTTGAGGACCGCACCCACCCCGGTCAGCACCCCGCACCCGATGAGACAGGCCGAGGTCAACGGCACGTCCTTCGAGATCTTGACCGCCTGGACCTCCTTGACGATGGTCGACTCGGCGAAGACCGAGGTCGCAGCGAAATTCGAGGCCGGCTCGCCCTTGAAGGTGAACGGCTGGGAGACGTTGCCGAGCGTCTTCACGCACCAGGTCGGATGGCCCGTGCTGCAGGCGCGACAGGTGCCGCAGCTGGCGAGCGTCGCGATGACCACGTGGTCGCCCGGGGCGACCGAGGTGACCTCCGAACCGACCGACTCGACGACCCCCGCGCCCTCGTGGCCGAGCACCGACGGAGCCTTCCAGGGGATGGTCCCGTTGAGCACCGACAGGTCGCTGTGGCAGACGCCGGCCGCGCCGACGGCCACCTTCACCTCGATCGGGCCGGGATCGCGGATGCCAAGTTGGTCGGTGACTTCGACGTCGTCACCGGTGTAGACGATGCCTCGCACAGCGAGCTCCTCTCGGTTCGGGGGTTGATCGGACGATCGTGCGGCCAAGTGCGCGCCACGCGGTGGATCCGGTCGCGGTGGCGCTCGGGCTCACGGGAGGGAGGCCGGCCGCGTCATGAAGCGGACGCGAACTGCTCGCGGAGCTCCCGCTTCAGCACCTTGCCGCTCGCGTTGAGCGGGAAGGCCTCGACGGTGCGGACGGATCGGGGCACCTTGTAGTTCGCCAGGCGCTCACGGGCCCACCAGGTGAGCTCCTGCTCGGACGGGGCCGGCGACCCCGGCGCGGGGATCACCAGCGCGAGGCCCACCTCGCCCATCCGCGGGTCGGGCACGCCGACCACGGCGACCTGCCCGACGGAAGGATGCTGCCGGAGCACGGCTTCGATCTCTGCGGGATAGACGTTGAAGCCGCCGCTCACGTACATGTCCTTCAGACGGTCCGTGATCGCCAGGTTGCCCTCGTCGTCCATCGTGCCGACGTCGCCGGTGTGGAGCCAGCCCGCAGGGTCGATGGCCTCCGAGGTGGCCGCGGGGTCGTCGAAGTAACCCCGCATCACGTTGTAGCCGCGCACGAGGATCTCGCCCGGATCGCCCGGTGCGCAGTCTTCACCGTCGGGCCCGACCGTTCGGACCTCGACGTCGGGGATGGCCCGACCCGAGGTCGCCGAGATGACCGCCGCCGAGTCACCACGACGGCACATGCTCACCGTCCCGGTGGCCTCGGTCAGGCCGTATGCGGTGAGCACCGTCTCGACACCGAGCTCCGACCACAGGCGCTCGACCAGCTCGACGGGGACCGCCGCCGCACCGGTGACGACGAGGCGCAGGCTCGTGAGGTCGTGGGAACTGCGGTCGGGATGATCGAGGATCGACTGGAAGACCGTCGGTGGGCCCGGCAGCACCGAGACACGTTCCTCGGCGATGCGAGCGAGCAGGAGATCGACGTCGAAGACCGGCTCGGGAACCATGGTCGCGCCGCGCATCAGACAGGCCAGGATCCCGGCCTTGTAGCCAAAGGTGTGGAAGAAAGGGTTGACGATCAGGTAGCGGTCACCCTCGCGGAGGCCCACCACCTCGGACCAGGTGGCGAAGGTCCGCAGGGTCTGGCCGTGGGTGGTCATCGCGCCCTTGGGACGGCCGGTGGTGCCGGAGGTGAACACCAGGTCGGAGAGGTCGCCCGCCGTGACCGAGGCCGCCCGCCCGGCAGCGACGTCAGCTGCCACGTGGTCGCCTCCCCGCAGGAACTCGTCCCACGGCTCGACCGCGATGCCGCTCAGCTTCGTCCGGCTCGATCGGTCGCTCCCGTCCCGGTCGCTCCTGAGCACGACGATGCGCTCGAGATCGGGGAGCTTCTCGTCGGCAGCCGCCTCGTCGAGCATGCTCGGATAGTCGGTGCCGAGGAAGCCCTCCACCGTCAGAAGGGCACGAGCTCCCGAGGTACGGATGACGAAGGCGGCCTCGGTGCCCTTGAGGCGCGTGTTGAGCGGGACGAGGACCGCGCCCGCGCTCACCGCGCCGAGCGCGGCGACCATCCACTCGAGGCAATTCGGCGCCCAGATCGCCATGTGGTCGCCCCGGTCGATGCCCGACCCGACGACCGCTCTCGCAGCCCTGGCGACCGCCTCGGCGAGCTGGTCGAAGGTGACCCTTGCGGTCAGCCCGCCGGCCCCGTTCCGGTCGACGACTGCCTCGGCCTCGCCGAAGCGTGCCGCCGCGTCCTCGACCAGCGCGGGGATCGTTCCCCACTGCAGGTCCCCCCGCGGATCGGTCACATCTGACACTCCGTCAGGGTAGTGCACGAGCCAACGGACGGTTCGTGGCCGGCGCCGCAAAGGGGCGAGTCCGACCGAGCAACGGCGGCGTCTCGATCGGTGGCGGCTCGATCGGCGGCGTCTCGATCGGTGGCGGCTCGATCGGCGGCGTCTCGATCGGCCACGCCGACATCCGCGGTCGCGGACGGTCAGGGATGCTGGCTGCTCACCGAGACGACCTCGCCGGTCATGTAGGTGGCGTAGTCGCTGGCGAGGAAGACGATGACGTTCGCCACCTCCCACGTTTCAGCCCCGCGTCCGAAGACCTCACGCCGACGCAGCTCCTCGAGCTGCTCGTCGGGCATCACCCGGTTGAGGAACGGGTGCAGGGCCAGACTCGGCGAGACAGCGTTGACCCGCACGCCGTGCGCCGCCGCCTCCACCGCACTGCAGCGGGTGAGCGCCATGACCCCGGCTTTCGCGGCCGCGTAATGGGCCTGACCGACCTGCGCGCGCCAACCGAGCACCGACGCGTTGTTCACGATCACGCCGCCACCTTGTGCATACAGGTGACCGAGGGCCGCCCTGGTGCAGCGGAACGTGCCGGTGAGCGTCACGTCGAGGACGGCCGCCCACTGCTCGTCGGTCATCTCGACGATCTCGGCCGTACCTCCCAGACCGGCATTGTTCACCGCGACGTCGAAACGACCGTGACGGTCCACCGCCGTCTCGTACAGGTGGCGGACCTGGGCGTCGTCGGTCACGTCGCAGGGCACGGCAAAGGGCCGCTCGCCGGCCACTTCGCCGAGCGCGTCGGCAGCCTCGCCCAGACGTCGCTCGTGCGCGTCGGACACGACGACAGTGCCGCCTTCCTCGATGCAGCGCCGCGCGGTGGCGAAGCCGATGCCGGTACCGGCCGCCGCGGTGACCACCACCACCTTCCCCTCCAGCAGCCCGTGCCCGGGCGGGGGCTCCGGAGCGGCCAGTGCCCTGGTCGACGCGTCGGCTGCATCGGTCATCGGGACTCTCCTTTGGGTTCGGGCGGCAGTCCGAGGACCCGCTCGCCGATGATGTTGCGTTGGATCTCGTTGGACCCGCCGTAGATGGTCTCCGACCGACTGAAGAGGAAGGTCCGCTGGAATTCGTCCAGCTCGTAGTGCGCCTGCTCGGCAACCGTGCCGGCCGACCCGCGCAGGTCGATGGCCAGCTCGCCGAAGCGCTGGTGCCAGCTCGCCCAGTAGAGCTTGATGATGGACGCCTCGGGGGGGGCGACGGGCCCGTCGAAGTTCGACAGGCTGCGCAGAGTGTTCCATCGGAGGATCTCGAGCTCGCCGAAGGACCGCGCGAGGCGCTGCCGGAACGTCGGATCGCCGGTCCGACCCGCCGACGTCGCGTCGGCCAGGAGCCGGTCGAGCTCCCGCCGGAACGACAGCTGATGCCCGAGGAGCCCGACGCCCCGCTCGAAGGCGAGGGTGGCGAGCGCCACCCTCCACCCGTCCCCGACCTCGCCGACCACGTGGTCGGCAGGCGTGCGGGCCCCGTCGAAGAACACCTCGTTGAACTCGGAGGTCCTCGTCAGCTGTCGGATGGGACGGACCTCCACCCCTGCCTGGCGCATCGGCACGAGGAGGTAGGAGAGTCCACGATGGCGCGTGGAGCCCGGCTCGGTGCGGCACACGACGAAGCACCAGTCGGCCTGGTGGGCGAGCGAGGTCCAGACCTTCTGCCCGGTGACAACCCACTCGTCCCCGTCGAGCACCGCCCGGGTCTGCACGTTGGCGAGGTCGCTCCCCGCGTCGGGCTCCGAATACCCCTGGCACCAGAGCTCGGTGCCGGCGAGGATCGGCGGGAGGAAGCGCTCGCGCTGGGCGGGGGTGCCGTACTGGATGAGCGTCGGGCCGAGCAGGCCCTCGCCGAGGACGCTGACGCGTCCTGGCGCGCGGTGCACGCACGTACTCCTCGTTGAAGATCACCTGGTGGGCGATGCTGGCGCCGCGCCCCCCGTACTCTGCTGGCCAGCCGATACCGGTCCAGCCACCGGCCGCGAGCACCTTCTCCCAGGCGAGGCGGGTCTCGAACCCGTAGGTCTCGTCGCCCGAGCCCCCGCGGCCCCCGAGTGCGGCGAACTCCCCGACGACATGCGCCTCGAGCCAGCTGCGGATCTCCGCTCGGAAGGCGTCGTCCTCGGGTCGGTCTCGAAGGTCCATGGCGGTGCAAGGACGTTAGTGACATCGTGGGACCGGTCCCAATCCCGGGCCCGCGGACGGGAACAGTCGCTTCGGACCGGGCGTTGAAACCCTGTAACCGGGCGGCAACCGCGAGAGGTGAGTGGGGGGCGACCGGCAGAATCGAGGAGAGGCCATGAGCGAAGAGACCGGCACGACCCGTGAAGAGACGACGGAGCTCAGCGACGACGAGTGGCGCCGACGGCTCACTCCGGAGCGCTTCGCAGTGCTGCGCCAGGCGGCGACCGAACCGGCATGGTCCGGGGAGCTGGTCCACGTCGACGGTGAGGGCACCTTCACCTGCGCGGGGTGCGGCGCGGTCCTCTTCACCACCGACGACAAGTTCGAGTCGGGATCCGGCTGGCCGAGCTTCACCCGTGCGGTCGCCGAGGGGACCATCGACGAGCACGAGGATCACAGCTTCGGCATGCGGCGCACCGAGATCACCTGTGCCCGATGTGGTGGACATCTCGGCCACGTGTTCCCCGACGGGCCGGCCCCGACCGGTCTCCGCTACTGCGTGAACTCTCTCGCGCTCGAGTACGAGCCGGGCTCGGACAGCGGCGCCGACGGCGCAGGCTGAGCGGCGCTCGACGAGAGCCGGTCCTCCAGCAGCTCGAAGAGGTCGCCCAGGGCGCGGGCCTCGTCCGTGCTCCCCGACCGGATCAGCCTGCGATCCGCGTCGGCGAGCACCTGGCAGGCCGAGAAGACCTCCGCCTTGGTGAACCAGACCCCGGCGGCGAACCGTGCCGCCGGCGCGACCGCGGCGTCCTCCACGTCAGGCGTCGGCGCCGACCGGTTCGGCCGGTCCCGAGCCACCGTCGGTGTCCGGATCCGCCATCGGCTGTTGGCGCTCGACCTTGTGCACGTCGACCGTCGCGAACCGGAGGCTCGCTCCCACCTCGTCGGCCACGATCTCGACCTTGACCCGCCGATCGCCCTCGTCGTTCTCCCAGCTCCGCTGTTCGAGCCGACCGCTCACCACAACCCGCATTCCCTTGGTGAGGCTGAGCGCCACATTCTCGGCGAGCTCGCGCCAGGTCACCACGTCGAAGAACGACGTGGACTCCTCCCACTCGCCGGACTCGCGGTTGAGCCAGCGGCGATTGACCGCTACGCCGAGAGTGGTCGTGGCCTGCCCCTCGCGGGTGTAGCGGATCTCCGGATCGCGGGTGAGGTTCCCGGTGATGGTCGTGGTGGTCGCGGTCGTCATGGGTGACATCCCTTCTTCGTCGTTCGGATCGGGCTTCGCCAGATGACCCGCCTGCGACCCGGCCACCCCTCGTGGGCGACCCGGCGAGCCTGCCGACCGCACCTTGCCGGGCACTCGGACCCGGAGCTGGACGTCACCTTGCACAACGGTGGGACCGGTTCGGCCCGTGGACGCAATCCGCCCTTCGCACCGCTCGCACCGCCGTACACTCGCCACCCGTGAACGGCGACCCGGCCAGCGGCGACGAACCGAAGGATGACCCGAGCGAGCGCGACCCGGCTGACGGAGCGCGCTCCGGGGACGTCACCGTCCGCGACGGAGGCGCAAGGGTGGCCGAGGTCGAGCTGCACCGCCCGCCCGCGAACTTCTTCGACATCGAGCTCCTCCGGGGGGTGGTCGACGGCATCGACTGGGCCGAGCGTCGCGGCTTCCGGGCGGTGGTGCTCGGGTCCGAGGGGCGCCACTTCTGCGCCGGCTTCGACTTCTCGAGCTCCGCGGCGCCGGCGGACGACACGCTGCGCGCCCTCTACGAGCAGGGTCTCGCCCTGGTCGACAGTCCGCTCCCGATCGTGGCCGCGGTCCAGGGTGCCGCTGTCGGTGGCGGTCTCGGGCTGGCGCTCGCCTGCGACCTGCGGGTCGCGTCCCCGAACAGCCGCTTTTCGGCCAACTTCGGGCGCCTCGGGCTGCACCACGGATTCGGGCTGTCCTTCACACTCCCGGCCGTGATCGGCCCTCAGCGCGCGCTCGACCTGCTGCTCACCGCCCGCACGGTCGGTGGCGAGGAGGCTGCGCGCCTCGGTCTCTGCGACCGGCTGGCCGAGGACCCGCGTGCGGGGGCGTTCGAGCTCGCCTCCACCATCGCCAGCGCGGCCCCGCTTGCCGTGCGCGCGATGCGCCAGACCCAGCGGGCCGGGATCGCGGAGGCCTTCGCGTCCGCGGTCGCGCGCGAGCGGGGCGAACAGCTCCGCCTGATGACCACCCTCGACTTCGAGGAAGGCGTGGCGGCGTCACTCGAACGGCGGGACGCTCGTTTCGAGGGCCGCTGAGGCAGTCGAGGGTGCTCGGGAAGTCGATGGGGGTGAATACGCCGAGGTAGAGGCCGGAGCGCTACGAGCCGAGATCGGCAGCGAGATCGGCACGCGTGGCGTCCCCGAGCGGCGAGCCGGCACCGCCCTCGGGATAGGAGTCGTGCTCGACCGCGAGCACCGCGGGTCCGGCACGGAGCGCGTCGGCGCGGTCCGACCCGACCGGGAAGCGCACGTAGTGCACCGCCGACGTGACCTCCTCACGGGTGAGGGCCGCCTCGTGCTGCTGCTCGGGGACCGACCTGACCGCGAAGCCGTCCTCGCCCTCCCCGACACGCAGCACACAGGAGCGTTCGATCCCGACGAGGCGCGGGAGCCAGGTGCGCAAGGAGGCCTCGTCCGCGAGCTCGATGAAGAGGGTGGCGGAGAGCTCACCGCCCGAAGGCAGCAGCCGGTTGTAGACGTCGAGCTCGTGCTGGATCTGCTCGTCGGTCGTCATCCGCTCCGCGCGGGCCATCTCCTGGATCTGGAAGCGAACCGTCATGCGGTTCTCGAAGGTCAGAGTGACGACCGGGCCGATCCCGATGCGACGGAGCTTCTTCGCCGCGATGACCTGCCGGCGGAACTCCTCGCGCTCGCGCTCGTACGCGCGCTGATCGGCGATGTCCTCGAGGCCGAGCGGCCCCGACGCGGTCACCGATCGTCCTCCGGGTCGATACCGTAGGCGCGCGCGATCAGCTGGATCGGGTGGACCGGTCGTCGACCGGTCTCCTGCTCGATCGAGCCGTTCGCAAGATGGCAGTCGCCACAGACGACGTCGTTGCCGGCGGAGTCCACCTCACGGCGGAGCGGGGCGGCGACCTTGCGTGCCAGCTCATAGTTGGCCGCCCGGTACCCCCACGATCCGTCGATCCCCGAGCAGCGCTGGACGAGCGTCGCCTTGATCCCTGCCAGCTTGAGCAAATCGCGGCTCTTCAGACCGATCTGCTGGGCCTGGAGGTGGCACGAGACGTGGTACGTGACGCGGTCTGACACCTCGCCCGACTCGAGTGCGGGAAACGAGTCGTCGAAGCGCTCCGGCTCCGCCCGCGCCAGGGCGACGAGGTACTCGGCCGGGTCGACTGCATGCGCGGCGACCAGCTCGGCGTCGGACGCCACCGCGGTGTGTGCGAGGTAGATCGGATAGTCGGAGCGGATGACGTAGCCACAGGTCGGCTGCGCCACGACGATCTCCTTCCCCGATCGCACCTCGCCGGCCAGGGCCGCCACGTTCCGCTCGGCCGCACGGGTGAACTCCTTGATGTGGCCGGAATGGAGCCAGGGCGCCCCGCAGCAGCGCGTGCCCTCGGGGAGCGAGCAGCCGATGCCGTTGCGCTCGTAGACCCTGACCAGGTCCTGTCCGATGGCGGGCTCCATGTACTCGATGAAGCAGGTCGGGAACACCGAGACCGACCTCGGGGCGCCCGCCTGCCCCTCGCTTGCGGTTGTGCTTCCCGTCTCGCGACTGCGGCGGAACCACGTCGTGAACCGCTCGCGCGGCGTACGGCGGCAGCAGGCGCTCGGAAGCCATCCCGACGGTCTTCTCCATCATCCGCCGGGGGAAGGACCCCGGACGTCCGGTCAGCGCGTTGACCAGAGGTGCGGCGGCGGTCGAGAACCGGCCTACGAGATCGGTCCGCCGCGAGGAACTGGTCGGCCGCCCGCTCCCTGAAGGACCCCTCACGCCGCGCGGTCGCCGCGGCGTGAGCGCGCATCATGAGCCGGGGGAAGTCGAGCTCCCATTCGTGTGGCGGCACATACGGGCACTTCAGGTAGCACAGCTTGCACTGGTAGCACTCGTCGACGACTCGGTCCTGTTCGGCCGCGGTCATCTTCCCCGCGTCGCCGTCGTGCCCGTCGACGAATCCGAAGAGCGTCGGAAACGACGGGCAGAGGTTGAAGCACAGTCGGCAGCCGTGGCAGAGGTCGAAAACCCGTTCCAGCTCCCCTCGAAGGTCTCCCTCGTCGAGGTAGCGCGGGTGGGCGGGGTCGTAGGTGGTCGTCACGCGGGCGCCCCTCGACGGGCCGCCCGCACCGACGTCTCTTCCGTCACCGACACGAGTCTGCGACGAATGCAGATCAGGCGACCGAGGCGAGGCCTTCGGTGAACCGGCCGGCGTGGCTCTTTTCGGCGCGTGCGAGGGTCTCGAACCACTCGGCGATCTCGTCGAAGCCCTCGTCGCGTGCGGTTCGCGCGAAGCCCGGGTACATCTCCGAGTACTCGTAGGTCTCGCCCTCGACCGCCGACTTGAGGTTGTCCTCGGTCGGTCCCACCGGGACGCCGGTGACCGGGTCGCCGACCTCGCGGAGGAAGTCGAAGTGGCCGAAGGCGTGTCCGGTCTCGCCCTCGGCGACCGAGCGGAACAGCGCGGCCACGTCCGGATAGCCCTCCACGTCCGCCTTCTGCGCGAAGTACAGGTAGCGGCGGTTCGCCTGGCTCTCCCCGGCGAAGGCCTCCTTCAGGTTCGACTCCGTCTTGGTGTTCTTCAGTGCTGGCATAGTGCTCACAACTCCTTGTTCGTGTCCCTGTTCGTCTGATGGGCCTTTGTCTGATGGGCCTTTGTCTGATGGGCCTTTGTCTGGCCGGTGTTCCTGTGGTCGGTCCCCATGCTGTTCCTCGTCGTGTCGGGCCGGGAGGACCGCCCGCCCTCCGATGCGCGCCGGGATCCGGTGCCGGTGGTCACGTCGAGCGCGTACCCGACACCAGAGGGTCCGGCACCTTCTCCCCCGAACGGTCGGACTCCCCCGAACGGTCGGACTCCCCCGAACGGCCGGAACCGGCCTCCCGACATGCGGGGCAGAGGCCGCGGAAGACGATCTCTGCCGATCCGACCTCGAAGCCGAGATCCGCACCATCCGGGATGCGCAGCTCCGGAAAGGAGGCGACCAGGTCACGCACGCTGCCGCAGCGACGGCAGACCAGGTGGTGATGGGGATCGTCGACGTTGGGGTCGAACCGGGTTCGACCGGTGCCGACGTCGAGCGGCGTGATCTGGCCGAGTTCGGCGAGATCGTGGAGCGTCTGGTAGACGGTCTTCAGGGAGACGGTCTCCATCTCCCTGCTCACCGACGCGTGCACGGACTCGGCCGACGGGTGGGTCTCGTCGCCCTGGAGGACCCGGAAGATGCAGAGCCGCTGCGCGGTGACCTTGCGTCCGGTCGACCGGAACTGTTCGGCGAGCTCGTCGGGACTCCTCACGTGGTTATCTTATCACCAATGATTGTTTGTAAACAATCATTGTGAACGACTCGCCAAGTGTGCCTGTGGCAGGCTGGGCCCATGCCCGCACGCGACGGCGCCCCCGAGCCCGCCGCGCCCGACTTCTCCCGTGACCGGGCCCTCCGGGAGCTTGCTGCCGAGCACTTCGACGTGCTCGTCGTCGGCGGCGGCATCACCGGTGCGGGCGTCGCCCTCGACGCGGCGAGCCGGGGCCTGCGGACCGCCTTGGTCGAGAAGGACGACTTCGCTTCGGGGACATCGTCCAAGTCCTCCAAGCTCGTCCACGGCGGCCTCCGCTACCTCCAACAGCGCGAGTACCGGCTCGTCTACGAGAACCTGGCCGAACGCCAGCGCCTGCTCGACAACGCACCCCACCTGGTATCCCCACTGCCGTTCCTCATCCCGCTGTTCGGACGCGCCGGCGTCGTCAACCGCAGCGTGGCCCGCGTCTACCGCTCGGCCCTCTGGCTCTACGACCTGACCGGCGGGGTCCGGATCGGCAAACGCCACGAGAAGGTCACGCGTGAGCAGGCGCTCGCCCACCTCCCCACCCTCCGTGCAGACCAGCTGGTCGAGGGCTTCCTCTACTGGGACGCTCGCACCGACGACGCACGCCTGACTCTCACGGTCCTCCGCACCGCCGTGCTCGACCACGGGGCGGTCGCCGCGAACTACTGCACTGCCGTCGCTCTCGAGACCGGCCCGGACGGGAAGGTCGCCGGCGCCCGGGTAGCCCCGGACGGAGCCGAGCCGTTCACCATCTCTGCCTCGGTCGTCGTCAACGCCGCGGGAGTCTGGGCAGACCGGGTCCGCGCGCTCGACGAGGGCAGCGATCCCCACCGCATCCGTCCGGCGAAGGGCATCCACGTGACGGTCCCGAACGATGCGTTCCCCTGCGACATCGCGGCGGTGATCCCGGTCCGCCACGACCACCGGTCGATCTTCGCCGTGTCGTGGGGGGACCAGGTCTACCTCGGGACGACCGACACCGCCTGGGACGGGCCGCTCGACCAGCCGGACTGCACCCCCGAAGACGTCGACTACATCCTGGACGCCGCCAACGCCATCACCACGCGGCCCCTCGGGCGCTCGGACATCACGGGCATCTGGTCCGGATTGCGTCCCCTCCTCGCGCCGGTGGAGGGCCGCCGCGCCCCGAGCGAACGCACGGCCGACCTCTCCCGCCGCCACACCGTCCACACCTCGGCGACCGGAGTGGTCACCGTCACCGGCGGCAAGCTCACCACCTACCGAAAGATGGCCGAGGACACCGTGGACGCCGCGATCGCGGTGCTCGGCCGACGTCGTGTCCGCTGCGTGACGAAGGCGCTCCGGCTGCGGGGTGCACCCTCACCCGGCGCTCCGACCCCGCGCGGCTCCACCGACAGTGGCCACGGCGACCGCCGGAGCGACGCGGCGACCTCCGCAGCGGCCCATCTCGCAGCGCGCTACGGCACCGAAACCCCCGACGTCCTCGCGGTCGCCGAGGGACGACCCGAACTGCTCGAGGCGCTCGTCCCCGGCCTGCACTACCTCGCGGTCGAGGCCGTCTACGCGGCACGGGCGGAGATGGCGCGGTCGGTGGCGGACGTGTTGGACCGGAGGACACGGGCCTCCTTGCGCGACGCGCGCGGGCAGCCGCCGCCGCGGCACCGGCGGTGGCCGGACTCCTCGCTCCCGAACTCGGGTGGGACCACGAGGAGGCGACAGCCCAGGCCGTTTCCTACGCCGATCAGGTGCAGCACGCATTGCTCGGGGCAGGACTCGAACCCACCCGGGCGACTACACCGACCGGCACGGGATCGGCCACCGCGTGACGCGGCCCACCCCGGTCACGACCGTCGAAGCGGTCGACGGCGTCGTCGCCGAACACCTCGACGGCGCGCGGATCGGCATCGACGACGCGCTCGAGCGGCGGCTGGCCGGCGTCTGCGACGGCGTGACCGCCGCCGACGATGCCCGCGCCGAAGCGGGACGGGACTGGTGGCCCCTCGCGATCGCCTGGGCCGCCTCGGGCGAGGTGCCTGCGCGGCCTGCGCTCGTCGCGCGCCCCACCGACGCCGTCCAGGTCGCGGGCGTGCTCGCCCTCTGCCACGAAGCCCGGGTGCCGGTGACGGCCGCGGGGGGTCGGAGCGGGGTCTGCGGCGCCGCGGTCCCTCTCTTCGGCGGGGTCGCGCTCGACCTCTGCGGGATGGGCGGGCTCAGCGAACTCGACGACGTCTCGTTGGTGGCCGACCTCCGGGCGGGCACCTTCGGCCCGGACGTCGAGGACTCGCTGCGGGGACACGGCCTCACCCTCGGGCACTGGCCCCAGTCGATGGACCTCTCGACGGTGGGCGGCTGGCTCGCGTGCCGGGGCGCGGGCCAGTACTCCAACCGCTACGGGAAGATCGAGGACATGGCCATCGGGCTCGAGGTCGTGCTCGCCGACGGGCGGATCGTGCGCACCGGTGGCACCGGGCCACGTGCGGCGACCGGGCCCGACCTCACCCAGCTCTTCGTCGGCAGCGAGGGCACGCTCGGCGTGATCACCGAGGCACGGTTCCGGGTACACCCTCTCCCGCCCGCGGAGGGTCGCCGCGCGTTCGGGTTCCCGAGCTTTCGCGGACGGGCTGGACGCGTGCCGTCGGATCCTGCGGCGCGGCACCTCCCCGGCGGTGCTCCGCCTCTACGACGAGACCGAATCGGGCCGGAACTTCGACCACGACGACACCAACGTCCTCGTCGTGCTCGACGAGGCCGATCCAGCGCTGCTCGCCGCCACCCTCGCGGTCGTGGACGAGGAGTGCGGCGCCGCGTCGGGACTCGACGAATCTCTGGTCGAGCGCTGGCTCGCGCACCGCAACGACGTCTCCGCACTCGCACCCCTCTGGCGTTCGGGTGTGGTCGTCGACACGGCCGAGGTGTCGGCCAGGTGGGCGGCTCTGCCCGGCCTCTACCGGTCGGTGCTCGACGCGCTCTCACGCGTCGAGGGGACGATCGCGGTCTCCTCCCACCAGTCCCACGCCTACACGGATGGCGCGTGCCTCTACTTCACCTTCGCCGGCCGACCCGGCGAGGACCCCGACACACGTGCCCTCGCCCGCTACTACGAACGGGCCTGGGACGAGGTCATGAGGGCCACCATCGCCGCGGGCGGCGCGATCAGCCACCACCACGGGATCGGGCTCAACCGCGGCCGCTACCTCGCCGACGCCCTCGGCGAGGCCTTCGGCGTGCTCACCGCGCTCGAAGCACGCGCTCGATCCCCACGGGATCCTTAACCCGGGGAAGCTCGGGCTCGACAGCCCGTTCGGCCCGGCGCCCTGGCCGTGAGCATCCTCGTGGTCGACGTCGGCACCTCGGGCGTGCGCGGGGCCGTCGTGCGGCCGGACGCGACGGTCGAGCACGTCCACCACGTGCCGGTGCTCCCCGACTCGCCCTTCCCCGGGCTCGTCGAGTTCGACCCGGTCGCGATGGCCACGGCCGCGCTCGAGGTCACGTCGGCGTGCCTGGCCGACGCGGGGACGGTTGCGGCGGTGGGGATCGCCAACCAGCGCGCCTCGACGGTGATCTGGGACCGTTCGACCGGTGCGCCGGTCGGTCCCGGGCTCGGTTGGCAGGACCTCCGCACGGTCGGGACCTGCCTCGAGCTCCAGGGCCAGGGCATCCGCGTGCCACCGAACGCCTCGGCCACCAAGGTGGCCGCCCTCCTCGACACGGCCGACCCCGAGCGCACGCGGGCCGACCGGGGTGAGCTCGCCTTCGGGACGGTCGACACTTGGATCGCCTGGACCCTCTCGGGCGGGCGCCTCCACGTGATCGACGCGAGCAACGCGGGGGTCACCGGAATGTTGCTCGCAAACGGATCGGGCTGGAACCGGCGGATCCTCGAGGCCCTCCGCATCCCCGAGCAGGTGTTGCCGACCATCGTCGACTCCTCCGGCGCGATCGGGGACGCGACCGTGCTGGAGGGCGCGCCGCTGATCGCCGGCATCGCCGGCGATCAGCAGGCCTCCCTGGTGGGCCAGGGCTGCACCCGGCCCGGATTGGCGAAAGCGACCTTCGGAACCGGCGGGATGCTCGACCAGTGCCTCGGCGAGGCGCCCCCCGGACGCTCGACCCGTGGGCCGGCCGGCACCATCCCGATCATCGCGTGGCGCCGCGGCGGTACCACCGTGTGGGGCCTCGAGGCGATCATGCTGTCCGCGGGCACCTGCGTCGAGTGGTTGCGCGACGACCTCGGTGTGATCGAGTCGGCCGCGGCATCGGCCGAGGTCGCCGCCGCGCTGCGCGGACACCGGGGACGTGTGGTTCGTCCCCGCGCTCCTCGGGCTCGGAACGCCGGTATGGGACTTCGGGGCACGGGGCACGGTCCTCGGGCTCACCCGGGGGAGCGGACGGCCCGAGCTCGTGCGCGCAGTGCTCGAAGGGGTCGCCCACCGCGGCGCGGACCTCCTCCTCGCGGCCGAGTCCGATTCGGGCATGCCGGTCGAGACGTTGCGGGTCGACGGCGGCATGGCCTCGAACCCGGTCTTCGTCCGTGCGCTCGCCGACGCCTGCGGCCGGCCGATCGAGGTCGCGCCGGTCGTCGAGGCCACGACGCTCGGGGCCGCGTTCCTCGCGGGGATGGCGATCGGCACCTGGAAGGGCGCGGACGACGTCGCGGCCGCGTGGGCGCCCCGCGAGGTCGTCCACCCGGTCGCCTCCGGCCCGGAACGGGAGGCCGGACGCGCGCCGGTGGCTCGAGGCCCGGCGCCGCGCGGAGGCCACCGTGCCCGAGCTCTCCGCACTCGACTTCTGACACCGCTCGCCCACCACTGACGCTGGGCTCGCTGACCGCGAGAAGATGACCGCGAGAAGATGACCGCGAGCAGATGGGGATCGAGAAGATGGCGGATATTGCCCGGAATCCACGAGAACGCATAGGGTGGGTAGACGGTCACGTAGTGCGGCGTGGCCGGTGTGACCGCCGAAGGCAGGGGAAGCGGGGTAGACCCATGGGCACGCGCATCGAGGCGGTCGAGACCGAAGCGGTCCTGGCCGCGCGCGAGACACGTTCGCCCGTCGAGGAGGCCGTCGGTGTCGCCCGCGCGCTGCACGACGCGCTCTCCGCGGTGCTGCTCGGGACGCCCGACGCGGTGACGCACCGCGGTCCTGGCCGCGCTCTCCGGCAGTCACCTCCTCATCGAGGACGTGCCCGGCGTGGGCAAGACCGTCCTCGCCCGGGCACTCGCGACCGCGCTCGGCGTGAAGCTCTCGAGGGTCCAGGGGCACCCCGACCTCCTCCCCTCCGACATCACCGGGGTGACGGTGTTCTCGCCGGAGTCGGGTAGCTGGGAGTTCCGTGCCGGTCCGGTCTTCGGCCACGTCGTGCTGCTCGACGAGATGAACCGGACACCGCCCCGGACCCAGTCCGCCCTCCTCGAGGCGATGGAGGAGCAGCAGGTGTCGGTCGACGGCGAGTCGTGGCCGCTCCCCCGACCGCATCTGGTGATCGGCACCCAGAACCCCATCGGGCAGCTCGGGACCTTCCCGCTCGTCGAGAGCCAGCTCGACCGCTTCGGGCTGTCCACCTCGATCGGGTACCCCGACGCCGAGGTCGAGACACGCCTCGTGCTCCACAACGGCGGGCGCTACGCCCTCGACCTCCTCGCCCCCGTCTCGGACCCCGCACAGTGGCAGCGGGCCATCAACGCCACCGGTGCCGTGCAGGTGGTGACCGCGGTCGCCGAGTACGCCGTCGGACTGGTGCGCGCGACGAGGACCGCGGGAGCCGTGCGGCTCGGGGCGAGCCCACGCGCCGCGATCTCGCTAATCCGCAACGCGCAGGCGCACGCGGTGCTGGCAGGGCGTTCCTACGTCACGCCCGCGGACGTCCAAGCCGTCGCGCCGGCGTGCCTCTCCCACCGGCTCATCACCGACGGCGGCGAACCGGACAGCTCGGCTCTCGTCGCCCGTCTCGTCGCCGAGGCGCCCGTCCCCACGACGTGACCGCGATGCCCCCGTGGCGCGCCACCACCGCGGACCCGACGACCCGACCGCTTCGCGTGAAGGCACACCCCGTCACCTGGTTCGGGCCGGTCGGGGGCAGCGTGGTGGTGATGGCCGCGTGGGCGGGTGTGTCGCACTCGAGCGGCTCGGGTTGGGTCCAGGCGGTCGGCGCGCTCCTGCTGTCGATCCTCCTCGTCGGGATGGTCGCGCCGTACTTCTTCGCACGGCGCACGGGCGCGGTCTGCACCGCCGCGCCCGCCGACTGCCGGGCGGGTCAGCCGGTCACGCTCACCCTCGCGGTCACCGGACCGCTGCGGATCCGTCCTCTCGGACCGCTCGGTCCCGTCGCACGGGCCGTGGGGCGGGTGCGCGGTCCGCGCACGGTCGAGGTCGAGGTCACGCCCGCGCACCGCGGCATCCTCGAGTCGGTCGCGGTGGAGCTGGCCACCTGTGCCCCCTTCGGGCTGCTCTGGTGGGCGAAGGAGGTCGCCGTGCCGCTGGGTCACGCGCTCCACGTCGCCCCCCGGACCGGCCGCCCGACCGGCACCGAATTCGAACCGGGACCGGGCGCCGGCGAGTCGCCACCAGCGCGTCCCGGCGGGCGCGGGGCGAGCCACGCGGCGTGCGACCGTACTCGTCGGGTGATCCCCGCCGGTTCGTGCACTGGCCGGCAACTGCCCACGCCGGCGCGCTGATGGTCCGGGAGGCGGAGCGACCGCGGGACGACTCCGTCGTCATCGAGGTGGAGCTCCCCGCCGATCCCGAGCGCGCCGAGGCCGAGGCCGAGCGGGTGATGCGACAGGTGTCCGACCTGCTCGCGGCGCGGCATTCCGGTCGTGCTCGGCACTCGCGAGCCGAGCGGGCACGTGGCACGCTGGGTCCGCGACCGGGTCGACCTGCGGTCGCCGGCGTCGCCGCCCGGGCGGGGCCCGGGTGAACCTCTGGCAGCGCGTCGTCCAGGCCAACCGGCCCGGGCGCGCCGGAGGACTCGATCTCCTTCCGTGTCGCGTCGGCCGCCGCCGTCTCGGTGGCTGCCGCTGCATGCTGGAGCCAGGGCGAGCTGTCGGCCACCATGACCCTCTTCGCGATCGGGGCCACCGCGGTCGGCAACCTGGTCTCGTACCGGCGCCGGGCCGACCCGTGGCCGGCGACGAAGCCGGTGCTCGCCGCGTGCGCGATCGGCGGGTTCGTCTGGTTCATCGAGACGGTCACCCGCCACGCCACACCTGGCGACATCTCGACCGTCGAGGGCCCCCTTGCCGTGTTGTTCGCCTGGGTGCTCTGCACCCACGCCTTCGACGTCCCCGCCCGAAAGGACGTCGCGTACTCACTGGCCGGGTCGGCCGCCCTCGTCGCGGTCGCCGCCGCGCAGTCCGTCGACCTCGCCCTCGCCGGCTACGTGATGGTCTGGGCCGCCTGCGGGATCTGGGGCCTCGTCGCGATGTGGCAGTCGATGTCCGGCGCTCGGGGTACGCCGTGGGCGACGGTCGGGCTCGCCGGGCTCGCAGTGGTCCTGGTCACCGTTGGGATGGTCGCGGTCCTTCCCCGCCACGGGTCTCCGCGTCGCTCGTCCTTCCGTCCTCGTCGAACGGCTCGCCGGCGGTCGACAGCCCGAGCAATCTCACCGACGGTGCAGCCTCGCTGCCGGCGCATGCGGCCGAGCCCACAGGGTCGCACCGGTGTCGGCGGCTTCCTCGGGTTCGCCAAGTCCCTCGACACCGGGGTGCGGACGAGCCTCGGCGACCAGGTGGTGATGCGGGTCCGGGCCAACCGTCCCAACTTCTGGGTCGGCGAGACCTACGACGACTGGAACGGCGCAGAGCTGGACCCAGACCCACGACCCCGCCAACGGCCGGGGGTGAACCAGCTGCCGCCCGGATCGCCGTTCACCATTCCGGCGACGCCCGACCAGGCCGACGCGCAGACCGGCGGGCGCGGCCGACATCCAGACCTTCTACCTCGCCCAGTCGGGGCCGAACCTGGTCTTCCACGCCGACAACGCGGTCCGGGTCTACATCCAGTCACGCACACTGTTCCTGCCCGGCGACGGCACCATCGTGTCGTCCACGTCGATGGGCGCGGGCAGCATCTACACGGTCGTGTCGGCGACACCGCGGCGACAGGGGCGCGAGCTCCGCCAGGCGACGGCGCCCGACGCTTCGGGGGACATCGGGCCGACCCTCGGCATCGAGCGGGCGCGTCACCTCCAGCTCCCCCACCCCTATCCGCAGGTCGCCTCGCTCGCCCGGGCCGATCACCTCCGGCGTCGCCACCACCGCCTCGACCGGGCCGCGGACCTACGACATGGTCGAGGCGGTCGAATCGTGGATGGCGTCCCACGTGCACTACACGACCGACATCCCGCCGCTGCCGGTGGGGGCCGACGCGGTCGACAGCTTCCTCTTCGGTTCCCGACGCGGCTACTGCGAGCAGATCTCGACCGCGACCGTGGTCATGTTGCGCTCCCTCGGGATCCCCGCCCGGGAGGCGGTCGGCTACGTCCCGGGTTCCTACAACCCGATCACCGACCTCTACGACGTCCAGGCGAAGGACGCCCACGCCTGGGTGCAGGTGTGGTTCCCCGGCTACGGCTGGCAGAACTTCGATCCGACCGCGGCGGTCCCCCTCGCCAACCCCTCGCCCGGCTCGGTGATCACCCACGACGTCTCCCGCGCCCTCGGCGCGCTTCCCTGGCTCCCGATCGGCATCGCGGTGGCGGCGTGCCTGGGCGGACTGGGCGGTCCTCCGCCGTCGCCGCCGCCGCCCGCCGACGTGGGCGGCCCGGGTGGCAGCCGACCTGGCGATCGGAGGCGCCCGGCGCGGCTATCCGCGCGGCGGAGCCGAGACGCTCACCGCCTATGGGGCCCGGCTTGCCGCCGCCGATCCCGAGCACGGCACACCTCTGCTCGCGGTCACCCTCCTCGTCGAGCGCTTCTCGTACGGGGGGATCGAGCCGTCCGCCACCGAGCTGGGGGACGCGCTGGCCTTCGGCCACCGCTACCGATCGGCCCGACGGGCGTCGTCGGGGACCGACGGCCGACGATCAGGCGCGGGCGAGCGCGAGCGCCTCGTCGAAGGAGGCCCGGGCTGCGAGCAGCGGCCGATAGGACATCAGCTGGCGCGGCTGGCTGAACGCCAGCACGGCAGCCAGACGCTCCCCGCGCGCGGTAGAGCGCGACCAGCTTTCCTTCCTCGATCGACCCTCCGACCAGCTCGACCTCGTCGTCAGGGGCCGGGAGCCCGATCATCTGGATCTTGGTCGTGTACTGGTCGGACCAGAAGAACGGCACCGGGTCGTACGGCGGTCGCACCGGGCCCGGCCAACAGGTTGCGCGCCGCGGTCGCCCCGGACTCCGGCGGCGTGCGTCCAGTGCTCGACCCGGACCAGCCCGTCAGAGGAGAGGTGGAACCAGCGGGCGACGTCGCCTGCCGCGACCACGCGTTCGGCAGCGTGGAGGGTCTCCGAGCAGACGACGCCGTTGTCGAGCGTGAGGCCCGAGCCCTCGAGCCAGTCGACGGCGGGGTCGACGCCGATCCCCACGACCACCACGTCGGCCGGGAGCTCGGTGCCGTCCGTGAGCCGCACCAGCGCCGGCGGCGCCCCCGCCGGACCGGAGGTGACCGCTTCGACGCCGACCCCGGTGCGCATCTCGACGCCGTGGTCGCGGTGCAGCATGCGCGCAGGCCGCCCCCATCTGCTCGCCGAGCACCCGCGCCATCGGAGTCGCCAGGGCTTCGACAACGGTGACCGCCGCGCCGAGGCCGCGGCAGGTCGCGGCGACCTCGAGCCCGATGAACCCGGCCCCGATCACCACCACCTTGGCCCCCTCCCCCGCGGAGGCCAGTTCCTCGCGGATGGCCAGGCAGTCGTCGAGCGTGCGGAGGGTGTGCACGCCGGCGATCCCCTCGGTGCCGGGCAGCCGCCGGGCACGGGCACCGGTCGCGACGATCAACCCGTCATAGCCGAGCTCGGTCCCGTCGTCGAAGGAGACCGCACGGCCGGTCAGATCGAGGGCGGTCGCCCGGTGACCGAGGCGGAATTCGAGCCCGAGGGTGTCGAGCGCGTCCGGGGCGTGGTGGTGGATGCGCTCGAGATCCCAGAGGCCGGCGAGGAACTGCTTGGAGAGCGGAGGGCGGTCGTAGGGGGCGTGCCGCTCGTCGCCGACGATGATCACCGGTCCGTGATGACCCTCGTGCCGGATCTCCTCGGCCGCCCGCAAGCCCGGCAAGCGATGCACCGACGACCAGGATGGTGGCGTCGGCGTCGAGTGCGGTCGGGCATGGGCGGACATCGTAGAGGGGGCTGGAGGCGCGATCGCGAGCCGCCGCTCAGTAACCGAACATGGTCATCCACTGCTCGGGCGTGTGCAGCCGGAAGACGTAATTGTGCGCAGCGGGTGTAGCCCATCGTCGCCGAGGGCTCGGGCGAGTAGAGGTGGCCGGGGTAGAGCACCGTGTCGTCGGGCACACGGGCGAGCCGGGTGGTCAGCGATTCGTAGAGGGCGGCTCGGGGTCGCCACCGGGGAGGTCGGTCCGGCCGCAGCCGTCGAGGAAGAGCGTGTCGCCGGCGACGAGCTTCCCGTCGACGAGGAAGCACTGGCTCCCCGGAGTGTGCCCGGGCGTGTGGAGCGAGAGTGATGGGCACCGCACCCACCGTCACGACGTCGCCCCCGTGATGGGTCGACAGCTCCGACGCACCGACGCCGGTGGTGCGCTCGACCCACGGTGCCTCGTCGGCCTGCACGTGGACCGGCACACCGGTCGCCTCCACCAGCCGAGCGATGCCCTCGATGCCCCAGCCCATCATGGTCCCGCCGACGTGGTCGGGATGGAAGTGGGTTGCGAGCGCGCCGACGCACTCCATGCCGTCGGCCCGGAGGACCCCCAACAGACTCGTCGACACCGTAGGCCGGGTCGACCACCAGCGCCTTGCCCGTCGAACGGTCCCCGATCAGGTAGACGAAGTTGACCATCTGGCGGGCGATCTGGTCGTCGGCCGCGAAGTCGCGGCCGGCCAGCAGCTGCCGGAAGTAGAGGCGGTCGTCCGCCGCCCGGCGTCGGTGGGCTCGGGCATTCCCCCACCTTAGGCACCGCGTCCCCGGACTCGGCCTGGTGGAAGGGCTTCGGTACGACCCGACCCGCGATCTACAGTGCGGTGCAGCATCCGGGGAACCCGGGCTCGAAGACCGCACAACCCGGACGCCCGCGGGTCATCGGAGCGGAGGCCGTCACGGGCGCCGAGGGGGGAGATGCCATGGCCGACGACAGCGACAAACGTGGTTCGCTCCCCTTCCGGACGGTGGCGGGGATGCTCCGGCACTGGGCAGCACACGACACCGGACGCTCCCATGCTCACCGCCGGCGACCTCACCCTCGGCTGGGGCGAGGTGTACCGGCGGGCGAAACAGGTCGGCCGCTCGCTCACGGCCGAGGGGGTCGTGCCGGGTGACCGCGTGGCGTTCCTCGATCGGAACGGCATCGACTACTTCGAGGTGTTCTTCGGGTGCGCGTTGCGTCGGCGCGGTCAGCGTGGCCGTCAACTGGAGGCTCTCGCCCACCGAGATGGCAGCGATCGTCGAGGACGCCAGGGCGTCGGTGCTCTTCTTCGGTCAGGACTACGCCGGCGCGGTCAAGGAGATGAGGCCGCTGGTCACGACGGTGCAGACCTGGGTTCCGCTCGACGACTTCGCCGAGATGGCGCGAGGCGGGTGCCAGCGAGCAACCCGAGGACCCCGGGTTCGAGCCGGCGTACGACGACGTCGTGACACAGCTCTACACGTCCGGCACGACGGGCCTCCCCAAGGGGGTGATGCTCTCGGGCCGCAACTTCGCCACGATCCTCGCCGCGGCGGATCAGGTCTTCCAGATCGGGGACGACACCGTGTCGCTGGTGGCGATGCCCCTCTTCCACATCGGAGGGACGGGGTGGGCCCTCTGCGGGATGTCCTACGGCGGGCACTCGGTCATCGTCCGGGACATCGACCCCGCCGCCCTGCTCCGGCTCATCGAGACCTACCGGGTGACCGAGACCTTCGTCGTCCCCGCGGTCTTGATGTTCCTCCTCGCCACACCCGAACTCGCGCAGACCGACGTGAGCTCCCTGCGGACCGTCTTCTACGGTGCGTCACCGATCAGCGAGGACGTGCTGGTCAAGTCGATGCAGGCGCTCGGATGCGATTTCGCCCAGGTCTACGGGCTCACCGAGACCACCGGCGCCATCACCTCGCTGATGCCGGCCGATCACGATCCCGACGGCCCCCGCGCGCACCTGCTGCGCTCCGCCGGCAAGCCCTTCGAGCACGTGGAGATCCGGATCGTCGACGCCGCCACCGGCGCGGACGTCCCGACTGGCACGGTCGGGGAGGTCTGGACGAGGTCCGATCAGAACATGCTCGGCTACTGGGAGAAGCCGGCCGAGACGAGCGGGGTGCTCACCGACGACGGGTGGTTCCACACCGGGGACGCAGGGTGGCTGGACGAAGAGGGCTACCTCTTCCTGCACGACCGGATCAAGGACATGATCGTATCGGGCGGGGAGAACATCTACCCCGCCGAGGTCGAGAACGCGCTCGTCGGCCCACCCCGACGTCGGCGACGCGGCGGTGATCGGGGTCCCCGACGACCGGTGGGGGGAGACGGTGAAGGCGGTGGTCGTCCGCGCATCCGGCGCGCCCGATGACGACGAGGCGCTGGCCGCCGACATCATCGCGGCGACCAGGGACCGCCTCGCCCACTACAAGTGTCCGACATCGGTCGACTTCGTCGACGCGCTCCCCCGCAACCCGTCGGGAAAGGTGCTCAAGCGTGAGCTGCGACGTCCCTACTGGGCCGACCGCGAACGCAACATCTCCTGACCCTCGGGCCGGGCCGGGGCCGCTCGGATCAGAGCCCGTTCCGGTCAGAACCCGCTCGGGTCAGCGCCGTGCGGGTCAGAAGAGGCCCGGTCCGCCCTCCTCGGGCTCGTCGGGTCCCGCCTCGGTACGGGCGGTGCCCGTTCCCGGCACGCCGTCGAGGTCCTCGAGCTCGGCGGCGATCGAGTCGGTTCTGCCGATGGCCTCGAGGCGCGGCACCAGTTCCTCCACCTGCATCCGGGTCCTCCGGAGCCTTCGGTCGAGCTCGTCGACGATGCTCGTGGCCCGTTCCAGCCGTTCGACGAGCCGGTCGACGTCGACGACGCCCGACTCCATCTCCTCGATGATCCCGTCGAGCTCGGCACCGGCATCGGTGTAGGAGAGCTCGGTGACCTCTGCGGGACCCACCGGTGCCCGGTCGTCCACCCCACGGTCGCCAGTCGCCATCACTTCTCCCCTTCGTCCTCTGGTGCGTGGCGCGGATCGACGTCGGCTCCCACGGCGGTGACCTCCGATCCCACCACGCCGTCCGCGACCTGCGTGGTGAGGTGCGAGCCGGGCAGCATCCCGGCAATCGATCGCACGATGCTTCCGGAGTCGTCGCGGGTCACCGAATAGCCCCGCTCGAGCTGCCGGTGGTAGTCGTACGCGCCGAGGAGCTGGCGCCAGTGTGCCGCGCGAACCGCCTCCACCTCCAGGCGTCGCTCCGGGAGCGACCCGAGGCGCACCGAACGGCCGAGGAGGCTCGACTCCTCCGAACGCAATGTCCCACGGGCGCAGCGGGCGAGTGAGCCGACACCGGCGGCAAGCTGGTGTCGATGGCTCTCGAGCTGTCCGCGGGCCTCGCTCCGCAGGGTCCGGGCGGAGTGGACGAGCCGGTCCGTGTGCCGGTCGAGCTGGATGTGTACCCCGGTCGCGGTCGCGCGGCGACGACGTGCGTGCTCGTCCTCGGCGCGGCCGAGCAGGTCGCGGGCGAGCCGGCAGGCCGCCAACCCCGCACGCAGCTCGGTCCGCCAGAAGTCGGTGACGAGACGCGCCAGCTCCTGTCCGCACTCGGTCGGAGTGACGAACGACCGGTGGGCCACCTCGTCGGTGATCGAGAGGTCGCCCGTGTGCCCGATACCGGTCCACACCGGAACCTGCGAGGTCGCGACCGCGCGGGCCACGGGTTCGGCGTCGAATGTCGCGAGGTCGGCCTTCGAGCCCCCGCCCCGCACGACCACGATGACGTCGCAGCCCGCCGGCTGGAGCCGCGTGATCGCAGCGGCGACCGAGGCCGGCGCGCGCCGGCCCTGCACCTGCGTCGCGGCGGTTCGCACGCGGAAGCCCATCCCGGACGCTTCGAGCTGACCGACGAAGTCGCGATACCCCTCCGTCGAGGGGCTGCAGACCAGGCCGACCGTGAGGGGCACCGGTGGCATGGCGAGACGACGGTTCCGCTCGAAGAGCCCCTCGTCGACCAGCGCGGCCACCAGGCGGGCGCGTGCCGCCGCCACCTTGCCGAGCAACGCGTCGGTGTCGAGGGCGGAGAGCACGAAGCCGATCTCGCCCCGGGGTGTGTAGAGATCGACACGACCCCGCACCCGCACCACCAGGCCGGCCTCGAGGCTGAGGCCCAGGCGCTGGAGCGACGAGCGGACCGAGCGCCAGGTGGTCGCCCAACACTTGACCTTCAGGATGGGGCTCGTCCCGTCCGGTCCGACGACGGGGTCGGCGAGCTCGAGGTAGCAGTGCCCCCTGGAGCTCACCCGGGACGACCGCACCTCGCCCGACACCCAGACCTCCCGAGGGAGGGCGCGGTCGACTGCCCGCGCGATCCGGCTGTAGAGCTCGCCGATCGACAGCGAGTCCGGCTCGGCAAGGGCCGGCGACAGGCGTTGGGGGCGGGGTCCGACGACCACGGCGCCAGGTTAGAACCCGGGTGGGCCACGACCGCTCACCGCGGTGCCGCCGCTCGTCCGTCGGGGTACTCCGATCGCAGGATGTCGACGGATCGCACCACGATCGGGGTGTGGGACCATGGTGGGGACGGTGAGCCGGCCGGGTGGCCGCGGTTCGCGTCGGTACGGGTTCTTTCCCGTCCGGGGCGGACTGAGGAAGGTCGGGACTCCACAGGGCAGGGTGCTGGCTAACGGCCAGTCGGGGCGACCCGCAGGAAAGTGCCACAGAAAACAGACCGCCGATGGCGCCGCCCGAGGGCTGCGTACAGGCAAGGGTGAAACGGTGCGGTAAGAGCGCACCAGCGGCCGGGGTGACCCGGCCGGCTCGGTAAACCCCACCCGGAGCAAGGTCGAACAGGGGGACGGGTGGCCCGCCCGGCGCTCGATCCGAGCGCCACCCCCGGGTAGACCGCTCAGATGGATGGCCACCCGGCCCCCTCGGGGGCCGACAGAATCCCGCCTACAGGCCGGCTCACCGTCACCCTTCCTGGCTTGACTGCAATTTATAGCCTTCTATCAGGATATTTGTCTGTCCTTGTGGTCCGCAGTCGTCCGCCAGTGTCGGCTGTAGTCCTCGAAATTCTGAGGACCTTTTGAGGACCTGACCCCTTTTCGTAAGGTTCGGCCCAACCGAGCAGTCGATCGGTTTGTCGCCGGGTGGCTCGGACCGCAATGGTCGCAAGTTCCCTTTCGTCGCAACCGATGGCCACAGCGGTGTGGGTCGCCTTTTGCGGATCGATCCCGATGATGAAGGTCATGGGCACCTCCTGGTTCGCCGTTGAGGCACCGCCAGGGCACTCCTGATTCCGATCGCGGTGCACGTTTCTCTTTCCCTCTGTGTCAACCTCCAGTGAGGCAGATCGAACTGCCAATTCATTGAGCTGAGAGGGCGGGGAGGGAGTTCCCCGATGACCACAACGATCCACCACTCCACCGTCACGCGCGCCCACGATCGCGGGATGGACCACACCGACCCCGACCCCGAGGTCGTCCCCAAGAGGGCCCGCCCGACGCGCGGTTCTCGGCCGCGTACAAGGCGCGGATCCTCGAGGAGTACGACCAACTCTCCAAAGCCGACAAGGGGGCCCTGTTGCGCCGAGAAGGCCTGTACTCGTCGCTGCTCTCCGAGTGGCGCAAGCAGCGCGACCGCGGCGCCATGGCCGAGCTTGCCCGGGCCGCCGGCCGCCAGCCCGTCGACCCGCGCGACAAGGAGATCGGAAAGCTCCGGCGCGACAACGAGCGCTTGACCGGCGAGCTCGACAAGGCCCGCAAGATCATCGAGGTCCAGGGAAAACTCTCGGCGCTGTTGGAGCAGCTCGCCACCGACGGCGCACCGGAGGAGAAGGGCGAGACGAGGTGACGGTGCTCTTCGACGAGGCCGTCGGCGAGCTGGAGGAGGCGTCAGTGCCGACGAGGGCCGCCTGCGAGGCGCTCGGCGTGTCCCAGGCAGGCTGGTACCGCCGCCACCGCCAGAGCCCGGCCCCGCCGGCCCCCGAGCGGGTGCGGGCTCCCCAGCCCCGGGCGCTCAGCGAGGTCGAGCGCAAGGAGCTGCGCGCCACGCTCAACTCCGAGGAGTACTGCGACGACGCACCGGCGACGGCCTACGCCAAGTTGCTCGACCAGGGCGTCTACCTGGCGTCGGTGCCGACCATGTACCGGGTGCTGCGTTCCCACGACGAGGTGGGCGACCGGCGCCGGCACGCCACGCACCCGGCGCGCAAGAAGCCCGAGCTCATCGCCGCCGCGCCCAACGAGGTGTGGAGCTGGGACATCACCAAGCTCCTCGGCCCGGTCAAGTGGACCTACTTCTACCTCTACACGATCCTCGACATCTTCAGTCGCTACGTCGTGGGCTGGACCCTCGCGCAGGCGGAGAACGCCGAGACCGCCAAGGTCCTCGTGGCCGAGGCCGTCGCCCGCCAGGGCGTCGAGCGCGACCAGCTTTACATCCACATGGACCGCGGCTCTCCGATGACGGCCAAGCCCTTCGTGTTCTTCCTCGCCGACCTGGGGCTGACCCAGTCGTACTCAGAGGCCGCGCACATCCAACGACAACCCGTACTCCGAGAGCCAGTTCCGGACGATGAAGTACCGGCCGGACTACCCAGACCGCTTCGGCGGCTACGAGGACGCACTGTCTGGTGCCGGCGGTTCTTTCCCTGGTACAACGACGAGCACCGGCACTCGGGCATCGGTTACCACACGCCCGCGGACGTCCACTACGGACGGGCCGAGCTCGTGCGCCAGCAGAGGGGCCTCGTCCTCGACGCCGCCTACGCGGCGCACCCGGAGCGCTTCGTGCGCAGGCCGCCGCTCCCGCCGGCGCTGCCGATCGCAGTGTGGATCAACAAGCCTGAGGAGGTGAGCCCTTCGACCCAATGATTCACCGAGAAATCTGCCTCAAAAAGGTTGACACGCGCCGCTTTCGAGCCACCGGCGGCAAGCACCCGGCCGCGAGCTCTTCGATCGAAAACCAGCGACCAAAGGCCGTCGGCAGGCACTTCGAGAGCGAACCCGCCGGGCGCTCTGAACGCTACGAATCAGCTGCAGCGCCTGCCATCAATCTCAGTCAGGTACTTCGGGGCGTGGTCGGGCCGAGTTGCGACGCGACGGTGCCCCCGATTGGTGCAGACCCCCCGGCGCGTAACATGGTCGTGTTGGGTCCGTTGAGCACGGGTCCGCCTACCTAGTGCTCGGGACTTGGCATCCCTGGCCCCTTCGGGGGCAGGGGGGCTAGGGCGAACGAAGGCTGCGCTTCGCGAGCGATGCTCGGGGGTGCCTGGCAGGATGAGTATCCCCGCTTCGGGTGACAAGATTGAGAGTCTCGATGAGACCCAGCGACAAAATCCAACCGTCCGAAACGGCTGGATCCGGCCCTTCTCTCTCAGGAGAGGCGGCGGATCGTCAGTGCGGCCGCTGTAGGCAGTATTTTGCCGCTGACCTTTCGGCATTGCCGCAGCCGACGTGGTGGGCATGTCCGCCTTGCCATCGCAAACTGTTTGGCACCGGATGATGGTCGGGGCATCCGACACCGGCATGGACCTTCTCGTCGAGGCCGCAGATGCACTGGATTTGGCGGGTGACGCTTGTGAATCGCCGGAGGATTCCACGCACTTCACGTCAGTGGCGCAGCGAATCCGTACGTACTTGGCGGTAAGTCGTCCGAGCACGACCCTTGGGATGCCCCGGATCCCGTCTCGCGAGAATCGGCTCGCGGAAGAGACTGTGATTCACCGATCGGAAGCGAATCAGCCCTCCCACATACGCGTCATTTCAGACTGAGGACGTGTTCCAGCCTGGCGTTTCAGGCTCCGTCCCGGACAGCGTCTTCGGTTCGGTTCCTGCTGCAGTTGGGGCCTCTCGCGCACCCCACTTCGTTGGGCAGAATTGCAACGACGCGATCCCCGCCGATACCGCAGTTCGGCAGCTTGACGAGCTGGCCGACCGTCTTGACGCAGAGGAGAAGGCCGGGGGAACCGGCCCCTACCGGTGGATGGCTTCACAGCTCCGGGTGATTGCTGGGAGACCTCCGGCACAAGGGTGTCCCTGATCCCTGGGAAGGTGACCCGCGGCGGCACATGAGGGATACGGTGAACGCTGTGGATCTCCCAGAGCTAATGGTCAGGGACGCCGGCGAATGGCGAAGATGGTTGAGCGCCCATTACGCCGATTCACTGGGTGTCTGGCTGGTACTGGCCAAGAAGGGAACGGTCGATCCAACAACCGTCTCGTACGACGAGGCGCTTGACGAGGCGATCTGCGTCGGCTGGATTGATGGTCAATTGGGGCGTCGTGACAGCGCTACGTTCCGACGGCGTTTCACGCCTCGAAAAGCTCGCAGCCCGTGGTCTCAACGGAACGCCGCCATCGCTGAAAGGCTGATCGCCACCGGCCGAATGCATCGATCCGGCGAAGACGAGGTGCGGCAGGCGAAACAGGACGGTCGATGGGACGCCGCCTACGCCGGGCAAGCCAGCATCGAGATGCCGGAGGATCTCGCCACTGCCCCAAGTACTAATCCTCGCGCAAAGGCGATGTTTGAGACACTCACGAGTGCGAATCGGTACGCCATCCTCTACAGGATCGGAAACGCCAAGAAACCCGGAACCCGCTCCAGGCGCATCGGCCAGTTCGTCGAGATGTTGGCCCGAGGTGACACGATCCACCCCCAGGCTCCATGATCACCCCCGAGAAGAAGATTTACCGCCGACGGAATGTCCCACATCGCCGGCTCGGCGCGCAGTACGCACCTTGATGGCAGGGAACTTGCTTCGCCTCCCTGTCAAGTTCGGGGGCAGACTGGTGAGCTCCAGCCCTTCACGAGAAACTGCTGGACTACGACACTGTGAGCGAAGCCCGACTGATTCTCACCTGCGGGTTGCCCGGGGCGGGTAAGACCAAACTCGCGACCCAGCTGGCGGCGGACCGCAGCGCCGTGCGCCTCACGAAGGACGAATGGCTCTGGGCCCTCGGCTCTACCCCTTGGGACGAGCCGACTCGAGAGAAGGTCGAACATGAACTCTGGCGTCTCGCCCAAGAAATCTTGCGTCTCGGCGTGAACGCCGTCCTTGATTTTGGACTCTGGGCGCGGATCGAACGTGACCAGATGCGATCCGCGGCTCGCGGCCTTGGTGTCGGCGTGGAACTGCACTACCTCGACGTGCCTGCCGACGAACTCTGGCGCCGCATCGAGGTCAGGAACTCGGAGCCACCCTGGGACAGCCACCCGATCCGCCGCGAGGACCTCGACGGGTGGCTACGCGTATTCCAGGCGCCGGATGCTGCCGAGCTGGCCTTGTTCGACCCCCCGCGCACCTCATCCTGAGTCACTGTGCCCGAGTACGCCGGGTCGGCGCTGTTCTGCAAACGATTCGGTCGTCGTGTGAGTCCAGAGGACCAAACTCCTAAACCTCGATCCACCGATCAGCAGCCTGATCTGGTAGCCGCGTATCCGCGGAAAGTGCCTCCCTGCTTGGGAGAATTGTGATTGCGACGTCACGATTCTCACCAGCCAAAGGAGGCACTTCCAGTGAGCTCAGTATCGCGCGGAATCGATCGCATCGATGTGACCTTCGACGAGCCCAATCTGGTGGCCAACGCCGGACTGCTGTTGGTGGCGACGTTGGTGGTCCGTCTCGGGCTCGAACGCCTCATCGACGCTTCGGTCGATCTCTCCGGTCGAGTTGGCGGTGCCTTGCCCGGGCGCAAGGTGCTGACCCTCGTGCACGCCATGACTGCGGGCGGTTCGCACATCGACCATGCCGACATGTTGCGCTCCGGCGCCACCGGTTCGGTGCTCGGTCACCGGGTGATGGCACCCTCCACCCTCGGCACCTTCTTGCGGGCGTTCACCTTCGGGCACGTTCGCCAACTCGACCAGGTGCTCGGGGAGGCACTGCGCCGGGCGTGGGCCATGGGCGCCGGCCCAGGGTCCGGGCCCCTCGTCATCGACCTCGACTCGACCATCTGCGAGGTGTGCGGCAAGGCCAAGCACGGCGCCGGCTACGGCTACACGAAGAAGCTCGGTTATCACCCCCTGATCGCCACCCGGGCGTGGACCGGTGAGGTGCTCCACGTGCGCATGCGCAAGGGGGCGGCCAACACCCAGCGCGGGGCCAAGCGGTTCGTCGAGGAGCTGGTGGCGAGGGTGCGACGGGCCGGCGCCGACGGCGACCTGTTCATGCGGTTCGACTCGGGCTTTTGGTCGGGCGACACCATCGCCACCCTCGAGCGCCTGAAGGTCAGCTACACCATGGGCGTGGCCATGGTGAAAGCGGTGGTCACCGCCATCGGGGGCATCGACGAGTCCGCCTGGAGGCCGATCGACTACACCGATGACGGCGTGGCCGAAGTGGCCGAGTGCACCTACAAGGGACGGCGTCTCATCGTCCGCCGGACCCGGCTCGTCGGTCACCAGGCCACGCTCTGGCCCGAGTGGCGTCACTTCGCATTCCTCACCGACCTCGGTGGCTCGGCGAGAGAGGTGGACGCCTTCCACCGGGATCACGCGACGGTCGAGCTCGCCATCCGCGACCTGAAGGAGGGGGCGGGCCTCGAGCACGTGCCGTCGGGACATTTCTCCGCCAACGCGGCTTGGCTCCTCTGCGCGGCGCTCGCCCACGACCTCATCCGCTGGACGGCCATGCTCGGTGAGATCACACCCGAAGAGCAGCTCACGGTGGCCCGCACCGTCCGCACCCGATTCTTCTCCGTCCCCGGTCGCCTGGTCAGTCGTTCCGGCCGCCCGACATTGCGGGCTCCCCTCGAGTGGCCGTGGGCCGGTGCGTTCGCACGCGCCCTCCGCCTCCTGCGTGCCCTGCGGCCCGTCCCCGTGTAGCTCGACCTGCCGCGGCCGGCGCACCGCAGACGATCGAAGAACGGCGCTGACAACAACCCAAGCAGACTTCACGAAGGCTTGGTCTCGCGCGCCCCGGTCCGGGTCAAGAGCTCCGTGCGCGTTCCATCCGACTCACCGCCCTCCCGCGCACTTCACTCACCGCCACACCCAGTCGTTTTTCGGTGGATCGAGGCTAAAGGAGTCCAGAGGTGTCCGTGGCCACGAGAAAGTCCCCGTTTTTGGCCATGAGAAGTCCGCGCTGGTGGCCACCAGAAGTCCTCACCCCTCGCTGAAGCATCCACCTGAGGGTCCCCTGGACGGTGACGGTGGCGGTGCAAGCCAACCGCCGCACCGACCGAGGGGGACACCTCCATGAAATCAGCGAGGGAACGAATGGACATCCAAGCCGCCTACCGAGAGGTGGGCACCTACCGAGCAGCTGCCGAGATGTGCGGCACCAGTGCGAAGACCGTCAAGCGGGTCGTCGAGGCCGCGAGAGCGGCGGAGGAGACCGGGCCGGGGAGCGAGATCGACGTCGTGCACAACTACGACGACGTGACCGCGATCATCGCCGAGCGGGTGAGGAGGACCGAGGGCCGGATCTCGGCCAAGCGGCTCCTGCCAGTGGTCGCCGCCGCCGGCTACGAGGGCTCGGCGCGCAACCTGCGCCGGGCGGTCGCGGACGCGAAGGCGCGGTGGCGGGCCGACCATCACCGCGGACGCCGCCCGGGCGTGTGGGCGCTCGGCGACGTGTTGGTGTTCGACTGGGGAGAGATCGGCCCGCTGTTCGTGTTCTGCGCGGTGCTCGCGTGGAGCAGGTTCCGCTTCGTGTGCTTCGCCGACAACCTTGGGGCCGAGACGACCATGGCCGCACTGGCTCAGTGCATGGAGACGATCGGCGGTGTGCCGAAGACCCTCCTCACCGATCGCATGGGTTGTCTGAAAGGCGGCACGGTGGCGGGGCTCGTGATCCCGACACCGGACTACGTGCGCTTCGTCACCCACTACGGATGCAGGCCGGACTTCTGCGAGGGAGCTGACCCCGAGTCGAAGGGTCTGGTCGAGAACCTCGTCGGCTACGTGAAGTCCGACCTCATGATCCCCGAAGAGCTGAGCGTGAGCGATCTCGCCGGTGCGAACGCGAAGGGTGTCGCGTGGTGCGCCGAGGTCAACGCAAAGGTGCACTCCGAGATCTGTGCCGTGCCCGCCGAGCGGCTTCTGGTCGAGCGCGACCTGCTCGGCGATCTGCCGTCGTTGCGGGCCCGGATCGGCAAGGTGGTGCTCAGAAAGGTCGACCGGCTGAGCTGCGTCCGCTTCGGCTCGGCCCGCTACTCGGTGCCGACGTCCCACATCGGCCGCCAGGTCGAGCTGGTGGTGGTCGACCGCACGGTGACCATCGTCTTCCTGGGCGAGATCATCGCCCGCCACGACCTCGTCGCCCCTGGTGAGACCGCGGTGTGCGACGACCACTACGGCGGGCCGAGGCCGAGGCCGGCCCGGGCGGTGCGGGCCAAGACCGACGCCGAGAAGGCGTTCGTCGCGCTCGGGCCGATGGCCGAGGAGTTCATCAAGGGGGCGGCCGCCCGGGGCGTGACCACCCTCGCGGCCGATCTCGCCGAGCTGTGCGCCATGGAGGCCGCGCACGGAAGGGAGGCACTGGTGGCAGCGATCGAGCGGGCCGTCGAGTTCGGTCGGTTCCGGGCCCACGACGTGCGCTCGATCCTCATCGCGGGGACCGGCGTTCCGCGCCCGAGGGGACCCGGCGATGCGCTCATCGTCGACCTCCCGGTCGTCGAGACGCGCTCGCTCGGCGATTACGCGATCGGCGACAAGTCATGAGCACCACGCCGCCGCCGTTGCCGGCCGACATCGAGACCGGTCTCCGTCGCCTCCGCCTCGGCGCGATGCGCAAGCTCTCCCCCGAGCTGTTGGTGGTGGCGAAGACGCAACGATGGAAGCCAGAGGAGCTCCTCCGCACGCTCGTCGAAGCCGAGATCGTCTCGCGTGACGCGTCGAACGCCCGGGCGCGCATGACCCAGGCCTCCTTCCCGGTCACAAAGACCCTCGAGGAGTTCGACGTCGACGCCTCCTCGGTGCCCCGCGCCACGTTCGACTACCTGGCCTCGCTCGAGTGGATCACCGCGACGGAGAACCTTTGTCTCGTCGGACCGGCCGGGACCGGCAAGTCCCACCTGCTCGTCGCCCTCGGCCACTGTGCCGTCGAGCAAGGACGCCGGGTCCGCTACTTCACCGCCACCGACCTGGTCGAGACCCTCTACCGCGGCCTGGCCGACAACAGCGTCGGTCGGATGATCGAGCAGCTCCTCAAGGCGGACCTGATCCTGATCGACGAGATCGGCTTCGCCCCGATGGACGACGCCGGTGCCCAGCTCTTCTTCCGGATCGTGGCCGCCGCCTACGAACGCCGGTCTCTCGGGATCGGCTCGCACTGGCCCTTCGAGGACTGGGGACGGTTCCTGCCGGAGCACACCACCGCGGTCAGCCTGCTCGACAGGCTCCTCCACCACAGCGTCCTCGTGGCCACCTCCGGCGAATCGTTCCGGCTCAAGGAGGCCCGTCGCCGGGAAGGAGGTCAGAAGCTCAAATAGAGTTGAAAGTCACACCGAGGGGTGAGGACTTCTGGTGGCCAAAACCGCGGACTGGAAACCGACCACGGACAAGAGGACGGCGTAATGGGGGCAGTCCATGGGTGAAAGGATGCCCTGAGTTCTTCACTTGCTGAGCCGACGGATTCTGAGTTGTGAATATGACTTCGCCATACGACCCAATCGCTGACTGGTACGAGGATGGGTTTCTTGGTGGCCGGTCCGATGACGGTCTGCCGACAAGCGATCCCATCGGTGTCGACGCTTCTCTGTGCGAACTGCTCGGACATGGCGTGGGTGCAACTCTAGAGATCGGCTGTGGCACCGGAACACATGCTGCTCGGGTTCGCACTCTGGGGCGGGTGCCCGTTGGCGTTGACCTCTCGGCTGGGATGTTGCGACATGCTCGCACCCGACTTCCGATCGCTCAGGCCGATGGTGAGCGGTTGCCATTTGGGGACGCCTCGTTCCCGAGTGTGGTCACCGTGATGGTCCATACCGACGTGTCTGACTACTCAGCGATGCTTCGGGAAGCCTGGCGAGTTCTCGTTCCTGGCGGCTGTTTCGTGCACATCGGGGTTCACCCGTGCTTCTGCGGCGGGTTCGCCGATCGAACTGAACCTGATGCGATTGTCATTCGTCCTGGCTATGTCGACGGTCACTGGACGAAGCAGTCATGGACAGACAAGGGTCTTCGGGACAAGGTTGGCGCTGCCCACCTGCCCTTGCCTATTCTGCTCCGCTCCTTCGTTGATGCCGGATTTGTGCTCGATAGTTTCAGAGAAGGCGGCCAGCCGACTCCGACCGTGCTGGCGATCAAGGCGCTCAAATCCGAATGATCTGAGTACCCAATGTGCCGCAGTGGGGCACCGAGCCGGCGAAACGGGACGCGTTTGGGGGCGCGGCAAGACCCGTCAATGGCAGTGATCGGGAGGGAGTGCTGCGCCCGCGTCCGCCGCTCCGAGATCGTCGAAGTACCCGGCTTCGAGTCGTGACCATTGCGAGGTGGGACGACCGCCTGGCCACTCCCGCAGGGGCGGCCAGTCGGGAGCGCCGCCCAGGGTCCGGGTCGCGTGCCCGCGCCGCGGCCAGCCCACCGGCGAGTCCTCCCAGTCCTCCTGCCTGCCAAACACCGTGAGGTCCATGAGCGCGTAGCTGTAGTCCAACACCTCGGCTCCACGACGCTTGGTCCAGTACGTCTCGAAGACCCGGTTGCCATCGCGCAGGTAGCAGACCAGGTGGAACAGACCGCGCTCTCGGTCGACGAGGAGCGAGTCGAGTGAGGGCTGGGCCGAATACCAGGGCATGTCCCAGCCCATGAAGCTGCGGTAGCGGAGGCTCTCGTCGTATGACGTCTGCGCATCGCCGGGGCCGTAGGCAGTGTTCCGCCCCTGGCACAGAACGGCGAAGGTGATGTCGCGAGAGTGCAGGTAGGCAAGCTCGCCCACATGACTCATCGCCCACGTACAGCCTTCGCACTGCTCGGCAGCCGTTCGGCCCGGCCACCACATGAAGTAGTAGGCAATGAGCTGGCGGCGGCCCTCGAACGCGTCGAGCAGCGTCACTGGGCCATGCGGCCCGAGCAGCGAGCTGTCTGCGGCGACCTCGACCATCGGCAGCCGGCGGCGGGAAGCGGCGATCGCGTCCCCTTCACGCGTGTGCGCCTTCTCCCTCACTCGCATCGCCTCCAATCGCTCGTGGAACGTCGAGCGGTCGACCACCGCGGGTAGAAATCTGCTCTCATCTTGGGACATCGGCACCTCCCCCGTTCGCTTCTTCGTCGCTACGGGCCGGTACCCGCCACGGTAGCGACGATCGGAGCCGTCGCACGAGAAGAGTCTCGCCGACGACCTCCATCCCCGAAGTGCCGTGGTGCCCGCCGAGCCGGCGGTGGCAGGGTCCGCAGCATTAGTAAGGTCACCCCATGCGCAGGACCGACGGGGGCGGGGTGGCGTTACTTCTTGCGCTCCTCCTTGCGGCCTGCGGATCTTCGAGCGCCTCTAACTCACACGGTGCTGATGCTGCGCTGGTGCGCATCCGTAACTCCGTCCAACGCACGGAGGAGGCCGGCACTGCCCATCTGGTCACGGAGTCGTTCGACTCTGGCGTGGGGTCGAACTCGGCAACCCATCTGACGATCGTCGGGGATATCCGATTCGCCGGTCCTGATCTGTCACTCACGACCACGGTTCAGTCAGCGAGCTCGTCCGCAAATCCGCCCGAGAAGCAAATCTTCATAGGCAAGAGTGTGTACGTCAGTGGCTCTGAACCTTTGGTTCCCCTGCCCTCCAAGTCCGGTCGGGCGCTGCATCACGGTGGCCCACCTACCCGGCGACGTGGGATACACAGGACGAGTCCTGAATCGGCTAGCTCGATGGAGCGAAGCCGCCGAACTCCACGTACGACACCAGCGTGGCTCCCATTTCGTCGAGCACCGTAACATCGGCTGGTGCAACGACCACTCGGGGTTCAAAAAAGAGCACCACTCCGTTGTCCACGGTGTCTTCGATCAAAATGTCATTGGCGAACGCAAGCCGGACAGAAGTGGCCTCCTCAGCTCCATCTCCCACGACGTGACCACCGCCCGAGAAGTCCTGAGAACCGAACCCGGCGCAGAAGTTCACCCAAGGTCGGCTCCGATGTGGATCTGGTCCCGCCCCTCCACCAAGTACATGTACCCGCCAAGCCCCTTCCAGTTCCTGCCAGGTCTTGATGAGGTCGTGCATCGTCCAACCCCTGCGGTTGACGAAGCTCACCGAATGCAACTGACAAGTTGGGAACGACCTCGTCTTCACGAACTCGATGGTGGTCGGGTCGGCACCAGATCCTCCTCCATAGTGGATCGACGAGGACCAGCCACTTCGACCGGCCTGGTCGGTGCCGTCAGCTCCCGCAGGTCGCTGGACCAAATGAGCGACAACGGCATCTCGCATCCCGGCTTCGGTCAATGCTCCGACCTCCCCTGCACCTTTCCGGCTCCCACATGATGCCACTCTGGCCGCCAGCTGCACCGAAGCCCAGAATCAATAGACGGAATCGGCAAACGACCCCATGCATGAACGGCGCTACGGGCCGGCGATTCGGGCAACTGCGGCGGTCTTGCCGTCTTGCCTACAGCGCTTTGATGTGCCGACGGAATCCGGCGACGGTCATCTCGACAACACGGTCATGTCCCCATTGCAGGACGGGACGGCCGATTCGGCTGGCGAGCCGCATGGCGGGCTGGCGCATCTCGACCCTCCAGGCCACTTCGGCCCAAGTCCCCGCACCTTCAGGACGTAACCGGATCCGGGCATCCCCGATGAGGTCCCCGCTGATGGCCGCGTCGATGACGTGCGGGCGTTCGCACTTGTTGAGCTGGACCCGGAGCCGCATCCGGTAGGGGAGAGGAGGAGTGACGATGCCGTGAAGGATCGAGCCGACCGAGAGGCCGTTGCCCTCAATCCAGAAATCGGTGAGCCACGGCCACCACTGTTCAAAGTGGTCGATCTCCTCGATCCGATCCCAGAGCCCGTCAGGTGCCACGTCGAAGCCGTAGCCATGCTGGTAGGTGATGATGGGCGACGGCACAGTTCCCAGGGTACGGGCTACATCACTCCGCCGACCTTCGGGGTGAGGGGTCGCATTCCCGACGCGGACTTTCGTCGCCACGCTCCACTCGTCCACAACCACATTGTGACTCGGACACTGCTCGCGGTGGCCGGGACCATCCGATGACCCACTGAATCTCGGCTGCTCCGCTGGAATGTGTAGGGAGTACGCTCCCATTAGAGAATGGAGCTGATATGGCCGACAAGTCTCCCCGCAAGACCGCGTCCAAGAAGTCCGGCAAGTCCCTCAAGGAGAAGCGACGAGCCAAGAAGGACAAGGAGCAGACCCGCAAAGGACTGGGCCGCTGACGGCACCTCGTTCGGTGCGCGTAGCGACGGTGAGCAGCGCGGACTGCGCCGAATATCGTGACGTCATGGACGTCGATCAGTGGGCTGACCTTGCCGACCAATTCGCAGACGGGGCGTACGCCTCGGCAAAGGGATTCGTGCGCACCTACGTGATCCACCAGCAGCTGTTGGGGCATCTGCCCGCACCTCCCGCATCCGTACTCGACGTCGGCGGTGGCGCGGGCCAACAGTCGTTTCCGCTGGCTCAGGCGGGCTACGAGGTGACGCTGCTCGATCCGTCCTCGGCGATGCTCGGCAAGGCTCGACAGCGGCTCGAGCGCCTCCCCGACGACGTCCGACAACGGGTGACGCTCGTCGAAGCCGACGGCGAACGTGCCGACGAGGTGATGGGGCACCGACGGTTTGCCGCCGTGTTGTGCCACGGCGTCCTCGGGTACCTCGAGCATCCGGAGAGGTTGCTCGACCAGGTGTGCCGCTGCGCCGCCGGCGGTGGCATCGTCTCGCTCATGGCCGGCAATGCCGACGCGAGTGCGGTGCGTCCGGCGATGGAACGGCGCTGGGAGGACGCCCTGGCGTCCTTCGATGCCACCCGCGAAATCGGGGTGCTCGGGCTTCCGACTCGGGCCGACACGGTGGAGGAGCTCAGCGAGCTCGTCCACAACCGCGGCGTCGACCCGCTCCGCTGGTACGGGGTATGGCTGTTCGTCGACTGGCTCGACTTCAGCGGAGCGCCGCTGGACCCGAGCGATCGAGCACAGCTGGCGGCTGCGGCCGAGGTCGAACTCGAGGCCAGTCGGCGCGACCCCTACCGACGGCTCAGCCGCATCTTTCATCTTGTTGGGCGCAAGCGACCCGGCTGACCTTCGCCGGGCCCTCGCATTCCGGTGCGACATTCGACCCACCTCGTTTGGCGGCGCAGATCCCGTCGCTCAGGCGCGGTGCTGGTCGGCCAGCGGAGGAGCCGGCACGCTTCCTCGGGGACCCGACGGAGTTGCCAGATTCCGATCCGCATCCGAGCCAGTACCGAAATCGCCGCTGAAAGAACGGTCGCAACCCGAGAACTGGGGGCACACGGTCCTTTTGGACGGAACCGGACTGAAGGAATCGTCGGGAATGTCGGGAACAGAGACCATCTTCTGCACACCGTCCAATACCTGACGACATACGGAACCATTGCAGCTCGTGTCTACTTTGATGCCGTCAACACCGATTGCGCGCCGTGTTCGCAGCTGGCGACGCATTCCCCCGGATCGACCACCCTGGCATCTCGAAAGGGGCGGGGGTCATCTGCCGACGTCCTGGCGTCTCCACCCCCAGACGGGAGCCGCGGACGGGACAAAAAAGGGCGACGCTGACTGCGATTTTCCTGGTCGTCAGATCGCCTCCCTCCCGACCCCACGCGATGTTTCGACGTTTCCGGACCCGGCCGACTCGGTCCAATCGATAGTTCCGCGCGGAATGAGTTGCAGCGCGAGCGAGAATCCACCTCGCTTCCGGTGCGTGCGGCTCGCCTCATTTTCATCACGTCTCGTCCGATTCTTCGAAACCGCGGTTCCGCGATTGTTTTTCCACCCGTCGAAGCGGGTAGCGTGATTCCTCGTTCCGCTGTAACCGATAGGAGATGCATTCATATGGCCCGAACCGAAATGGTGATCGTAGAGATGACGGACGACCTCGACGGGAGCAGCGCCGCCGAGACGGTCGGCTTTGCGGTCGACGGGAAATCCTTCGAAATCGACCTCAGCAAGCGCAACGCCGCCCGGTTCCGCCGGGCGCTCAAGCCGTATGTCGACGCAGGCAGGCCGGTGCGCGGTGGTACGCGTGGCACCAAGGCACGTGCGTCCTCCTCGACCCGCGGAAGTCGGCGGGGTGGAAAGACACTGTTCTCGCGCCTCAGCGACGAGGAGAAGGCCCGGTTCCGCACCTGGGCCGTACGACGCAAGTTGACCACGCGCACCGCTCGCCGCATCGCAGATTCCGCAGTCGAGGCGTGGATCGAGGCCGGTCGCCCCTGAGTCGTACCGGATCGGGCGCAAGAGCACAGAGCACCGACCACGAGAGCGACCGGATCGGGCGCCGATCTCCTGACTGACGGTTCGACGCTCAGCCGAGGCCGTGCACCGCGGCCATGAGCGCGTCCTCCTGGGCCCAGTTGGCCCGGAAGTGGCGGTTGGGGTCCTCCATCTGGTTGTAGTACCACCAGAAGAGGTAGATGCCGAAGCTGAAGATCGTCGCCACGACACGGCCGACGTAGTTGTTCTGGCCCTTCACCCGCGATGGGTCGGGCGCGGGCACGGGCTGTCCGAATCGGCCGAAGATCACTGCGAGCTCGTACTCGACACCGACCTCTGCCTGATCGTGTCGCACCAGGTCTTGGTCGAGGAGGACGAACGCCACCAGTTCGACGATGCCCTTCACGATGATCGACAAGACCAGCCAGATCACCGGATCTCGGAAGTCACCGGTCATCCTGCGGAGGACGTCCATATGAGCCGACGCCCGTTGGAACGACGGAGTCAGCTCCTCCTGCAACCCTCTCCTGCCCGCCTCCTCCCATCCGACCGCGAGTGCGGCGTCGAGGAATTCGAGTCGGCGCTGGTTGTGGTCGCGCATACGCCGCACCAGTTGATAGAAGACGTAGAAGCTGTAGATCCCGAGCGTCAGGATGCTCCAACCGAGCGCGGTCCAGTAGTCGAAGAAGTAATCGCTTTCCCCTCGGCGCTGCCAGGCGAATTGCAGCCGGTCCCGACCCGAGAGCGCCGGCGGTCCGGGCAATGGCGGGGTCGACGGCTGAGTGATCCGGGGTGGAGGTGCTTGGGGAGGAGGTTGCGGGGGGGTGGCGGGCTGTGGACCGGCGGCTTCGCCCCCAGCTGCAGGTTCGCCGGCGCCCGGATCGCGGTTCTCGTTCTCGTCGACCATCGGACTGGTCTCCTTCGCGGGTCTCCCTGCCGATCCTAGGGAACGGGCGTCCCCGCCGCACGGGTTGCGCGGCAGCCGAGACCTACGCTTGTCCGGGTGAGGGTGCTCGGCGCGTGCTCGCTCGGCGGGGCAGGGCACTTCGAACCACTCCGAGTGTTGCTGGACGCTGCCCGTGCCCGCGGCGACGAGACCCTCGTCGTCACGACGCCCGGTCTGGCCCGCCTCGTCCAGCGGTCCGGTCACGCGTTCGTCGCGGGAGGCGAACCGGCGGAGACAGAGATCGGACCCATCAGAGAGGCACTGCCGGTGCTGCCCCGGGCCGAGGCCTCGGTCCTCGGCAACCGTGAGCTCTTCGGCCGCCTCGCGACCGAGGCGATGTTGCCCGCAATGACGGCGGCGCTCGAGGAGTGGTGCCCCGATCTCGTGATCCGCGATCCGTGCGAGTACGCGTCGTCGGTGGTCGCGCCCCGGCTGGGGATACCCACCGCGCAAGCGGCCATCAGCTTGGCCGACGTCGAACAGGGCTCCATCGAGGTGGCGGCCGAGGTCCTCGAGTCCCACCGGCGAGGCATGGTCGACGAGCTCGTCGCTTCCCCGTACCTCAGCCGATTCCCCACATCCTGGGATCCGTCGACATTCCCCGACACCCGACGGATCCGCGCGGCGGCGCGCCAGGCAGGTCGCCTTCCCGACTGGTGGCGCGGCTCGCAGGCTCCCCTTGTCTACGTGACGCTCGGAAGCGTGATCCCGCGCCTGTCCTTCGCTCCGGTGGTCTATCGAACCGTCCTCGCGGCGCTCGCCGATCTCCACGTACGAGTGCTCGTGACCATCGGCGGTCTCGACCCGTCGCTGCTCGGCCCACTGCCATCACACGTGCACGTCGAAGCGTGGGTGGACCAGGACGATGCCCTGCGTGAGACGGACTTGGTGATCTGCCACGGCGGTTCCGGCACCGTGCTCGGGGTGCTGGCCGCCGGCGTGCCACTGATCGTCCTCCCCCACTTCGGCGACCAGTTCGCGAACGGATCGTGGGTCGCAGCGTCCGGCGCGGGCTCCGTCATCGAACGGCCGATCGATGACGCCTGGTCCGTCGTCCGCGACGATGACATCGCCGAGATCGGTGCAACCGTGACCCGGTTGCACCGCGATCCGTCCTCTCGCGACGCCGCCCGCAGGGTCGGGGCGGAGATGGGGCGAGCCGCCGACGCGGTGACGGTCCTCGGCCGGCTGATGTCCTCCTGATCGCACCTGATTGCACCGGGGCGGTGCAGCCGATACGGATCATTGAAGCCTCGAAAGGGGAAGGCTAGGTGGCGGCGACCAGCACAGGTTCGTCGCTCGAGGGCGCGACCGCAGCCGGACCCCCGGTGACGAAAACCGCGCTGACCAGCGCTGCGAGCAGCAGCAGTGCCGCGCCCACCTTGAAGGCCACGGTGTACCCGTGCACGAGACCTGCTGGCGCGAACGCGGGGCCGTGCGCCTGGATGTAGCTGACGGTCGCGGTGGCCGCGACGGTGTTGAGGAGGGCGGTTCCGAGCGATCCTCCGATCTGCTGGGTGGTGTTCACCAACGCGCTCGCCACTCCCGAGTCGCGATCCTCGACCTTGGTGAGTGCCGTGCTGCTCAGTGCCGGGAACGCGAGCCCGAGGCCGACGCTCATCAGGAGCTGGGGACCGAACACGTAGGCCCAGTAGGACGTGTGGACACCGATTTGTGTCAGCCAGGCCAGACCGACCGCGCCGACGAACAGACCGAGTGCCATCGGAACCCTCGGCCCGATCCTCGGTACGAGCGCGGTGGATGCCGCCGCGGCGACGACGATCCCGCCCGCGAACGGCAAGAACGCGATTCCGGCCTTCAGCGCCGAGTAGTGAAGGACTCCCTGCATGTAGTAGCTGAGGAACACGAACATCGCGAACAGACCGGCCCCGACGAGGAACGATGCGAGGAACGAACCCCCACGACTCCGCTCCGCCACGACCCGCAGCGGCAGCAGGGGGTGGGCCGAGCGGCCTTCGACGACCACGAACGAAGCCAGCAGGAGCACGGCCACGGCGAGGAAGGTGAGGGTGGTCGCCGATGCCCACCCGTCAGAACTCGCCTTGGTGAAGCCGTAGACCAGGCTCACCAGCCCGACGGTCGACAGCATCGCCCCAGGCAGGTCGTAACGGGTGGTGCCTTGCTCGCGGCTCTCGTGGACGACCCTCAGCGCGGCAAACGCGGCGAGCAGCGCGATCGGCACGTTGACCAGCAGGCACCAGCGCCACGAGGCGTACTGGGTCAGGAGCCCGCCCGCGAGCACTCCGATCGCACCGCCCGCGCCCGAGACGGCGCCGTACGCGCCGAAGGCCTTCGCTCGCTCGGTGGGATCGGATTCGAAGGTGATGGTCAAGATCGAGAGCGCCGCCGGCGCCATCAGCGCCGCGAAGGCGCCCTGGAGCGCCCGTGCCCCGAAGAGCATCGCCTGGTTGGCCGCCAGCCCTCCGAGCGCGGATGCGGCCGCGAACCCGACCAGACCCACGGCGAACATCCGCTTGCGTCCGCCGTAGTCGGCAATTCGTCCGCCGAGCAGGAGGAGACCCCCGAACGCGAGCGTGTAGGCGGTGATCACCCACTGACGGTTGGCCACGGAGATGTGGAGTGAGTGCTGCGCGGAGGGCAGTGCGATGGTGACGATGGAGGCGTCGAGCACCACCATGAGCTGGGCGATGACGACAACGGCGAGGATCGACCAACGCTTCGGGTCGGGCTCGGCGGCTCCTCGGGGGCGGGGTGGCTGCAGCGTGTCCGTCACGGAGGTTCCTCGGCTTCGGTGGGGGGAGCGGCGTTGGTGGTCGGGCGGCACCAGGATCCCCGCCTCCGAGAAGGACCCGACGCCGCCGGAGCGCAGGCACCGAAGGTGAGCAACCTGTCCCCTCCGACAACCCCGGCCGAGGCCGGATCATTTCCGCCGAACCGAATTTCTGGACAGCTCTGGCGGACCACTCCGACCGCCGGGAGCGCTCCTCCGGTCCTCCGCGTCGGCGGACCGGGCTCGACCGCATCTCGCCAGGATCTCGTCCGGATCTCGACCGCATCTCGTCCGCGAGGTGCGTGGATCCCTCTGTACCGTTGTCCGCGCAACGTCATTTGCTCGCGCGTGCGAACCGCACGGAGATCCGATGCGGACGCCGCCGACCCATCGACTCTGCCATGACGAGTGTCTGTTACGTTCGGGCGGTCACGCACGAGGCGGACCCTGACGAGGGAGGCGGAGATGACCCGAAGCATTCGCGAGGTTCGCGGCCGGTCGAAGCGGCCCACCCTGCGCACACACTCTCTCTTCTGCACCCCTTTCGCCGTACTCGCCGCGCTCGCCTGTGTCGGCTGGATGTCGACAACGACTGCGGGAGCCGCACCCGCTCACTCACCGCGTCTCACCCGCGCATCGGTCGCGGCGATGGTCGTCCACCGGACCCCGCGGAACGGGTTCGTCGCCGGTGCCGCCAGCCACGCCGCACCTGCCGCTTCGGGTGCACATGACGTCACGCCCAATTGCACGTTCAACGGCGCCCCGGACATCGTCGTCAACGTCACCCCGGGCTCGTCCATCGCGGTGTCGTGCACCGGGTGGCCTGCCAACGACGCGATCGTCGCAGGCCAGTTCAGTCCGCTGCTCTTCGTCACCGGGTCGGACAATGAGATCGATCCCAATCTGCAGTACTTCACTTCCGATGCCAACGGTTCGCTCGACGCGACATTCGTGGTCCCGAACCCGTTCTCGGCCCCCGATCCGACCGCGGTGTGCCCTCCGACCCCGGCACAGATCGCCCAGGGCCTCCTTGCCTGCGGTATCGCCTTCGCCGACACGGCAGGCAACGGGACGGCCGCGCTCCTCCTCTATGCGGGTCAACAGCTGCCCTCGCCGTCCGCCGCAGCCGCGGTGGGCATCGCCTCGACGCCGGACGGCGGCGGTTACTGGATCGCGTGGTCGGACGGCGTCGTCACCTTCCACGGCGACGCGGGTCCCTACGGTGATGCCTCGGGCCTCAACCTTGCGCAGCCGATCACCCACATCGTGGCCACCGCCGACGGAAGGGGCTACTGGCTGGTCGCCGCTGACGGTGGCACCTTCGCATTCGGTGACGCGGGCTTCTACGGTTCGATGGGGGGACGACCACTCAACCAGCCGGTCGTCGACATCGCGCCGACTGCGGACGACGGGGGATACTGGCTGGTAGCCGCGGACGGTGGCATCTTCGCCTTCGGCGATGCCGGGTTCGCCGGATCGATGGGCGGCGTCGCGCTCAATGCGCCCGTCGTCGGGATCGCTGCGGACCACAGCGGGCACGGCTACTGGGAGGTGGCCACCGACGGGGGCATCTTCGCCTTCGGTGACGCGGGGTTCTACGGTTCGACGGGAAGCCTGGCGCTCAACCGGCCGATCAACGGCATGGCGCCCGCGCCGAACGGCGCGGGGTACTGGCTGGTCGCGTCAGACGGCGGTGTGTTCGCCTTCGGTGACGCCGGCTTCTACGGCTCGACGGGAAGTCTGGTTCTCAACAGTCCGATCATGGGCATGGCCGCCGATCCCTCCGGCACCGGATACTGGATGGTCGGCGGTGACGGAGGCGTCTTCGCCTTCGGGACCGCGGGCTTCTACGGGGCCGGCTGACCTCCCGCAGCGCTGGCCGACGGGCCGGGCCCGGGGTCTGCGTTCGGAACGTTGACCCCGACGGCGACCTTGGCGCTTTGCCCTGGGGCCGTGCTCTCCCCTACTCCCTGCCCAGTCCCTTTGCCGTTGCCGTTGCTGCCGGCCTGACCTGTCCCGACACCCCGATTCCCTCCGGGGTTCCCATTGCCACCGGCGTTCCCATTGCCGTTTCCGTTTCCTCCGGCGTTGCCGTTGCCGGTGGTCCCGCCACCCGGGGCCACACCTCCCCCGCCGTTGCCGATGCCGTTCCCGCTGCCGTTCCCGCTGCCGCTGCCGCTGCCGTTCCCGCCGCCGGCGTTGACCGATCCGTTGCCGCCGGCGTTGGCCGACCCGTTGCCTCCACCGCGGGAATTGCCGGTCCCAGGAGCGACCGCCACACCCGACACCGGAGAGGAGCCGCCCATCGCGCCGGCGGCCGGGCTCGACGCACCGCCTCCGGACGCCGGCCGAGTGCCGGAGACGCCCGCGGACACACCCGGGTGCGTGCCGACAGCGCCGGATCCGCCGGCCGTTCCCGTGGCCGCAGTCGAAACTCCGACCGAGGCGCCGCACCCTGCCAGGCTGCCCGAGGCCGAGACGCCGGCTCCGGTTGCGCGGCTGCAGGCCGGCGACCCTGACCCTGCCCGCACGGGGGCGCCGCTCGACGACCTGGTCGGCACGGCGGGTGCCGGCGGGCCAGATGCCCCGACCTGAATGCCGATGTTCCGGAGCACCTGATCGACGAAGTGGGCCGCCGGCCCCGGAAACCCGGTCGCAGCGGCCAGTCCGCTCGTCGCGGCGAGCAGGCTTGCGGAACCAGCGGCCACCGCAACCACAGGACGCCGCCACCACGAACGGCTCGGCGTCGTCGGCCGGACCATGGCCGAGCGGAAAAGGGCTCGGACGGCTGCCTCCCCGTCGAGCTCGTGCGTCTGCGCGGGCCCACGCGCATCCGAGATCAGCACGGAGACGGCGTTCGAGGTACCAGCGAGCTCCAACCCGGAACCTTCGCAGTCGCCGGCGAGGATCCCTTCGAGGAGCCGACGGTCGGCCGGAACCCCGGCGTGCGGACGGCTCGGGCGCTCACGCATCGACCGGGCTCCTCCGATACCGGACGACACCGCTCGGCTCACCGCTCGTCGCGGACGTGTGCAACGGGGAGACCTTCGCTTCAGTCGATGCGGATGCCTGCGCGTCCTCGTGCCCGAGCAGGGCCTCGAGCCGACGGAGGCCTCGGTGGGTCAGGACCCGCACCGCGCCTTCCGATCGTCTCATGACGCACGCGACGTCGGCGATCGAGAGCCCGGCGACAGTGCGGAGCATCACCGCCTCGGCCTGATCGTGCGGCAGGCGCGCGATCAGTTCGAGTGCCGCGTCGGTGGCGGAACGCTCCTCCGCTTCTGCCTCGACACTCGCAGTGGACGGGACTGCGAGCAATGCCGAATGGTCGATGACTTCGGGACGCCGGGCCCGCACTCGGTACCAGTCGATGAGGCGGTTCCGGGCCGACGTGTAGAGCCAGGCTCGGAAGCGGTCCTCGTCACCCTCGAAGGAGCCGAGTGCCCGGATCAAGCGGCTCCAGGTATCGGCCGCGAGATCCTCGGCATCCCGGGAGGCGGTGACCCGCAGGTACCGGAGCAGGCCCGGGTTCAACTCCCGCCAGATGCGCGCGAAGGCGTCCTCGTCGCCGGCCTTCGCGGCTTGCAGGCACCCCCGGAAGTCGATCACCACGCTCGCTCGCAGTCTCCGATCGGAAGTCGGCACCAACACACCGACATCCTTCCCAAATCCTTCCACCTCGGTGACACCGGCGCTACGATCCGGCACTCAGCGTGTGGGCATGACCGTCCGGCCGGGCGGCTGCTGTAACAGATCCCTCATCGCCTTCGTTGGGTCGTCCGTAGATCTCGTGGCATCTCAGAGATCCCGGTCCGGCAGAAGGGCAAGCTCGATGAGCGGAGTCGACGAAGCGCCGCTCCGGAATGCGGCCGCCGGCGGCGCACACCGGCGGGCCGGAGCGCGCCGGTTCGGCTCCCGACGTCACGAAGCCACCGTTGCGACCATCCGCGACGTCCTCGAGGCACACCGGCGGATGCGCGAGGCTCTCCGTGTCAACGAGCGGATGCTCGAACGGGCGATCCGCCTCCTCGACCTGGGCAACGGCGTCGCCGGGACCTTGGCCAAGCTTCCGACCGACCAGACTCGCCGCACCGCCGCTCAGGCCGAAGCCGAGCTGGTTCGCGCCCGGCACGAATTGCGCCTCGCGGTGTTCGCCGCAGGTCTCGAAGAAGGGATGACGATCGCAGAGCTCTCGCGGTGCTGGGGGTTCTCTCGGCAGCTCGGGGCGCGCTACGCGAAGGAACTCAGAAGTCGAAAGACGTGAACGGAGGCGGCGGACGCGGGCGCTCGTCGCGGACCGCCCCTCTGCGCGGTGGTCCGCTAGTCGGCTCGTTCGACCTCGGCCTTGATTCGCTCGAGGGTGGTCTGCATCCCTTCGCGGTTGGTGCGACCGCGCGCCCAGCCAAGCACTGCCCAGTACAGGCGCAACCAGAACACGTCTGCGAGCTGGAACGACTCGGTCACGTCGGTGCCGCCGTCCCTGGCCGCCAACTCGTATCGCCACACGTTGAGCGGCTTGTCAGGTGACCCGACGCCGAACGCGAACTCGCGGCCGGGCTCGCTCGCGACGACCGTGCAGGTGGTCCAGTACACCGGACCCTTCCCGTTTCGCTTCACATGACCCCGGAACCGTGCTCCGACCGCGGGACCGGTGGCTCCGTCGAGCCACTCGGCCTCGAAGGTCTCCGGGCTGTATCGCCCGATCGCGGTGACGTCGCTCACCAGGTTCCAGACCGCCTCAGACGACGCCTCCATGTGCACCGTGACCGAATCGCGCATCTCCCCACCTTAGAGCGGCCGAGCGGGTCGGCCCGAAGCACCCCAAGAAGAGGTGCTCGCTCGATCGACGCTCCCTTGCGGTAGGTGGCACGCTCCGTCAAGATGCGGAGCGCTGCGGCCGATGCCGACGGCGCGCCGTCCCGGCAGACGATCGAGGAGGATGTATGGCCCGCAGAAGCTCGCTCCGCTCACAGCTCTACCGGGCCGCCCACGACCTGGGCAACGTCGAGGCCGCCACGCAGGGTCCCGGTGCCTACGCCAAACGGGTGGCGCGCCGACGGGTGTACCGGACGACGAACGGTCTGACCAGTCAGCTCCTCCGCTCCGCCGGACTGCTCGGGCGGACCCGCCGGTAGCGGTTTGGCCCGAGCACCCGGCGATCCATGAACGGCAGGAAACGAGACGGAGACCGCATGCACGCCCTCACCGGCTACCTCGAGTTCCCCACCGAAGAGCGGGAAGCGACCATCACCGCTTTGCAGGAGGTCACGCGGCGAAGTCGCGAGGACCCGGGTTGTGTCGACTACTGGTGGGCTGAGGACCTCGACCGTCCGAACCGCTTCCGCTTCTTCGAGTGCTGGGAGTCGGTCGAGGCCTTCGACGCGCACCAGGCGCAGCCTTACGAGCAGGAATTCATGACCACCCGGGTGTCGAGGATCGTCGGAGCGGATGCCCACGTGCTCGTGGTCGCCCAACGCGGACCGGTCGGATAACCGGATGCGAGCGGTGCGAGCGACATCCGACGGCGTCGCCGTCGTGTCCGCGCCCGATCCGCAGGGCGAGGGGATGCGGGTGTCGGTCGTGGCGGCCGGCATCTGCGGGTCAGACCTGCACATGGTGGCCATGGGCCCGTCACGCGTCATCCTCGGCCACGAGTTCGCCGGCCGGTTGGACGACGGCACTCCGGTCGCCGTCTTGCCGCTCGTCTCCTGCGGGCGGTGCGCCCGGTGCGAAGCAGGCGAAGACCAGCAGTGCACGGAGGCCCTCGGCTCCCTCTACGGGGTGGCCCGGGACGGAGGGTTCGCCGACGAGGCGTGGGTCGCCCCCCGGTGCGCGAGGCCGCTTCCCCAGGGTCTGCTCCCCGAAGACGCCTGTCTCGTCGAGCCTCTCGCCGTCGCGCTCCACGGACTGCACCGCGTCGGCGCGAGCCCGCGATCGCGACTCCTCGTGATCGGCGACGGCCCGGTCGGCCTGGCCACGCTCGGCGCCGCCCGCTCGCTCGGGATCGAGGTCGACCTCCTCGGCCACCGGACGGACCGGCTCGAGGCAGGCGAACGTCTCGGTGCGTCCACGTCGGTCGGCAGCGGTTACGACGTCGTGATCGACGCCGCCGGCACCCAGGGAGCGACCGACACCGCGATCGAGCGGGTGCGCCCGGGGGGAACGGTCGGAGTCCTCGGCAGCTTCTGGGATCCGGTCACCCTCGGGCTCGGCTTTCAGTTGAAAGAGGTCACCCTGGTCCCCGCCTTCACGTACGGACACCGTCACGGACGCTCCGAGTTCGACGAGGCGATCGAGACCCTGGCGGCATCCCCCCTGCTTCCCGAGGTCCTGATCACCCATCGCTTCCCCCTCGACGAAGCGGCGGAGGCCTTCCGGGTGGCAGCCGACCGAGAGAGCGGCGCGATCAAGGTCGTGCTGCAGCCGTGAGCCGCCTGGTCCTGACCGGCGCCCGGGTGCTCGACGGCGACGACGCGGTGCTCCCCGACGGCCACGTCGTCGTGGACGGCGACCGGATCGCCGCGGTCGGCTCCGGGCCGGCGCCGGATCCGCAGCCCGACGACCGGCTGGTCGACCTCAAGGGCCGGACCGTCATGCCCGGCATGGTCAACTGCCACTTCCACGCCACCTACCACGAGCTCGGAACGGTCACCGCACCCTTCGGCCTCGAGGAGCCCATGGCCCTCCAGGCCGTCCGTGCCACTCGCAGTCTCCGGCTGCTGCTCGAATGCGGCTTCACCAGCGCGGTGAGCGCCGGCGCGCCGTTCGCCATCGACGCCTCGATGAAGATCGCCATCGAGCACGGTCTGATCGAGGGTCCCCGACTCGTGCCGGGCAGCCGCGACGTGAGCACCACCGGCCACGCCGGCGACAAGAGCTTCCCGCCGCACTGGGAGGTCGGCGCGCTCGGTGCCATCCGCCGGAGCGACGGCCCCGACGAGTTCCGGCGGGCAGTGCGCCAGGAGATCAAAGAAGGCGCCGAGATCGTCAAGATGTTCGTGACCGGCGGCCACGGCACCGTGGGTCCTGCCGAACGCCTCGAGATGAGCCGCGAGGAATTGATCGCGGGCGTCGAGGCCGCACACCAACGCGGCGCCAAGGTACGCGGCCACATCGCCAACCGCGAGGCGATCCTCATGGCACTCGAGGCCGGCATCGACGTCATCGACCACGGAGACGGGATGGACGACGAATGCATCGAGCGGATCGTCGACGCGGAGGTCCCCGTGGTGCCCTCGATGCGGTTCCCGGCCCGCCTCTTGGAGGCTGCCGGTGGCGGTGCACTCGGATTCACCGACTCGCTCCGAGCCGATCTCGACGCGATGGCGGCGGTGCTACCCAAAGCGAATGCCGCCGGCATGGGCCTCGTGCTCGGCGACGACTACGGCGCAGTCTTCTTCCCCCACGGCGCCTACGCCGAGGAGCTCGCGTACTACGTCGACCAGATCGGGATCCCGCCACTCGACGTGATCCGCTGGGCGACCAGGAACGGAGCGGCCCTCATGGGGCGCGAACACGATCTCGGGACCCTCGCCCCGGGCAAGCTGGCCGACCTGCTGGTGGTCGACGGCGACCCGGTCGCCGACGTGTCGGTGCTCCAGGATCGGGCCAGGCTGCTCGCAATCGTGAAGGGCGGCCGTTTCGTGCGAGACCGGCTGCCCGACATCGAGGCTGAGGGACGTCCTGGCTGAACGCTCTCCCGAGGGACCGGGCCGGGCGGGGCGGACCCGCTCTTTCTCTCGGAGCCGTGCTCTCCTCCGAGCTCGCTCGTCTGGCATCGGTCCCGGAATGCTGCCATCACATGGTGTATATCGACATCATCTGATGTATATGTACACCACCTGATGTGCTCCCACTGAAACAACTGCCGGGGTAGGCAGGAGGCCCGCGGCTGTCGCGATCAGGCGGGACGGCGCCCCCACCAGGCATCGGGGCTCCCTGCCAACAGGCACCGGGTCCGTCCGCGACCTAGCATCCCGGGGCAGTGAGGGGTAGAGGGGCAAGCACCGAGGGGCGCGTCGCGCCCTCGGACCGGTCGGCGCACGCCGCAGAGCCTCCCGTCGCCGACCGGCGGCGGGAGCGTTCCTCGCGCACCCGGACCCAGATCCTCGACGCACTGATCGCACTGGTCGAGTCGGGAAACCCAAAGCCCAGCTCGCGACAGATCGCCGAACGGGCCGGCGTGGCGCGCCGCTCGGTGTTCCACCACTTCGAGGACGTGAACCTCCTCTACCTCGGCGCCGTCGAGCTCCAGCTGGCCCGGCACCGGTCGCTCGTCGTCCCGGTCGCGCCACGAGGTCCGCTCACCGTGCGGATCCGACTGCTCTGCCGGCAACGCCGCAACCTCTACGAGATGGTCGGCCCGGTCCTTCGAGCGGCCACGACGAGGATTGCGGACGCGTCGGGACTCGACTCGCTTCTTGCAGAAGAGCTGCGCCTCCTCCGCGACCAGCTCGCGGCCGCGCTCGCCCCCGAACTGGCCCAGCGCGGCGTGGGAGCCGAGCTGGTGCTCGACACGCTCGCGATGGTCACCGGATGGGAGCAGTGGCAAGCGCTCCGCTTCTCGGCGCGCCGCACGCCGGCGTCCGCCGAGGACCGCATGGCCGACGCGGTGGCGAGGATCCTCCGCTGAGTCGGCACGGGCCCGGCCCGGGGGCGCAGCCAGCACGCGCGGCCCGGGGGCGCGGGACACCACTCCGACCGGCAGCCACGTGCACTACCAGCGCGATTGCTCAGCGGCGACCCTCTCCGGGGGTCTCGTTGTACCGGTCGAGCACCGGCCCCCTCGGACCCCAGTTGATCCGGGTGACCGACCCGGTGGCGAGATAGAGGCGCCAGACGTGTTCGTCGCCGATGCCGAGCGCCCAACAGGTCGCCGCCTTGATCGGCGAGACGTGGCTGACCACCACGACCGGTCCGGCCACGCGGGCTCCTTCCCCGTCGTGCGCGAACAGTTCCTCACACGCCTCGCGCACCCGCGCACCCGTTTCGGCCAGGGTCTCGCCGCCGGGTGGTCGGAAGGTCGGATCCGAGCGCCACTCGTCCCAGATCCCCGGTTCGATGCTGCCGAGCGGGCGCCCGTCGAGCTCGCCGTAGTCGACCTCGACCCAGCGCTCGTCGACATCGACCGAAAGCCCCGTCCCGAGCTCCTCGGCCGTTTCGCGCGCCCGCAGCAACGGGCTCGACGATGAGCCGCGACGCGCCGGCGACTGCCGGGCGGAGGGCGCGCGCCTGGGCTCGGCCGCGCTCGGTGAGCGGGGCGTCGATCCGGCCCAGCAACAGACCGTCGGCGTTGCCGGTCGATTCGCCGTGCCGGACGAGGATCAGCACGGGCGACCCCGACGATCAGCGGATGAGGAGACGGTCGCACTGGGTGCAGGTGGCGATCTCGTCAGCTGGGAGGTGCCGGATGGCGTCGACGTCGGCAGCCGGGAGGGTCAGGTGGCACCCGTCGCACCGGTCGCCCACGAGCTTCGCCGCCCCCACGCCCCCGAGCTTCGTCCGGAGGCGCTCGTAGCGTTCGGCCAGCTCGGCCGGCAGTCGCGCCGCAGCGGTGGCACGGGCCTCCGTCTCCTCCGCGACCGATGCTCCGATCGCAGTCTCGGCTTCCGCGGACGCAGCGGTGAGCCGCTCGGCCTCCGCGCGGAGCCCGGCCTCGGTCTCGGCGTAGCGGGCGAGCGCCTCGTCGAGCGGCTCTTCCTCTTCGAGCAGCGCGATCTCCTCGTTCTCGAAATGCGCCTGCCGGGTCGAGAGCTGCTGGGCCTCGTGGTCGATCGCCTCGAGGTCGCGGGGGGCGAAGGCTTCGCCCGAACGCATGCGCCGCTCGAGCTCGTGGCGGCGGGCCGCAGCTGCGGCGATCCGCTCCTCGAGCGCCTGCTGCCGGCCGGTGAGGTCCGCCACCTGGGCTCTGACCTCGGCGGCGGCCGACTCCAGCGCGGTCCGGCGACGTTCGACGTCCTCGAGCTCGGCCCGCTCGGTGAGGGTGGCCATCCGGCGGCGTAGCTGGTCGAGCCTCGTGTCGTGCTGCTGGACCTCGAGGAGGGTGTCGAAGGGCTCGGTCACGTCACCTCCAGTCGATCCCCGGGGACGATGCGGTCGTCGCCCACCTGGCGCGCCGAGCGCAGCGCACCGACCAGTGCCTCGTCGGCGAGTGCGGTGGCGGCATCCCAGCTGAACCATGCCACGTCGGGGCTCTCACCACGCTGGGGTGCAGGATCGCGATCGCCGCCCTCGAGGAGGTAGCGCAGGTCGAGGTGGACGTGGCCGGCCACCGCGTCGTGCACGTCGACGTGGACGAGACGCGGTCCCACGGCCGGATGGGCGACGGCGAGACCGGTCTCCTCGCTGCATTCGCGGACGACTGCCTCCTCGGGGAGCTCGCCGGGGTCGAGATGCCCGCCCGGCTGGAGCCATCGCCCAAGGCGGCGGTGCCGGTGGAGGACCACCCCTCGCGGACCCACGACGATGCCCGACGCCGTCACGTGAGTGGGATCCGCCTCGCGGTCGAAGGGCAAGGGCAATCGGCCGAGCTCCGTCAGGAAGGTCGCGGTCGCCGACGCCTCGCGGTCGTCCGCGGCACGATGCCGCGGAGAGCTGGGTCCGCAGCCTGGCCACCCCTCGGGAGACCCGGTCGCGTCCGCCACCTGCAGCGCCGGCGACGGCCGGCGGCCTCGTCAGGCCGACTTGCGGCGCTGGCGGTGGATCCGGCGCCGCTCCCGCTCGGTCGTGCCACCCCAGATGCCCTCACGCTCGCGGTGCGCGAGGGCGTGTTCGAGGCAGGCCTCGCGGACGGTGCAGACGTCGCAGATGGCCTTGGCCTCGCCGGCCTCCTCGTCGGAGACCGGGTAGAACACGTCTGGATCGATGCCCCGGCAGGCGGCGTGCTTGCGCCAGGTGGCACTCATGGGAACGTCACTTCCTGTTACTGATTCGGGTCACTGGTCGATCCGCCAAGTCTGAACCGCTGTGACCAGGGAAAACGCGGCCGCATCGACGGAAGACTGGCGGAACAGACAGTATGACTCACCTGGCACCTTCGATGTCCACATCGTGCTCGTGGGGACCGGTTCGGTGAGGACCGGCCCGTCGAGGTCGCCTAGGATCCCGGCCGCCGCCGGCCCGGCCTCGTGACCGTCCACTTGCGTCGCAGGCCGGGCCACCGCCCGAGGACCGAAGGAGCCCCCGCATGCCGCCAGCACCCATCCGGGGCAAGACCGTGGTCGTCACCGGCGTGACCGGCCAGGTCGCCGAGCCGGTGGCCCTGGCACTTGCCGCCGACAACGAGGTCGTCGGGGCCGCCCGCTTCCGGGACGCCGACGCGCGCCGGCGGCTCGAGGCGGCGGGGATCCGGTGCGTGCCGATCGATCTCGCATCCGGGGACGTCCGGGGCCTCCCCGGCGGACGCCGACTACGTGGTCAACTTCGCCGTCGTCGAAGACGAACGACTGGGAGCTCGACCTGCGGGCCAACAGCGGCGGGCTGGCCTGGCTGATGGAGCACCACTGCGGGGCGGGGGCCTTCGTCCACTGCTCGACGACCGGCATCTACAAGCCGATGGGTCACCACGTGTTCGCCGAGGGCGACGAGCTGGGCGACAACCACGGCGTCTGGCCGTTCCTCCGGACCTACAGCATCTCGAAGATCGCCGCCGAGGCCACCGCACGCTGGGCGGCCGACCGGTTCGAGCTTCCGACGACCATCGCCCGGCTGTCGGTCCCCTACGGCGATCGAGGTGGCTGGCCGGCGATCCACCTCGAGATGATGCTGAACGGCAGCGAGATCCCGGTCCACCTCGACGCGCCGAGCGTCTACCACCCGATCCACGATGACGACATCATCGCGATGGTCCCGGGTCTCGTGGCGGCCGCCGGCACACCCGCCACCACGGTCAACTGGGGCGGAGACCAGCCCGTGAGCATCGAGGAGTGGTGCGGGCACCTCTCCGAGCTCACCGGGATCGCCGCACGGTTCGCGCCCACCGCCCAGACCATCGACAGCGTGCAGATCGACCTCACTCGCATGCACGAGCTGGTCGGGCACACCGCCGTCGAATGGAAGGACGGGATCGCGGCGCATGGTCGCCGCCCGTCACCCTGAGCTGCTCGAGGTCTGAAAGGACCGCTCGTCCCTACGAAGGGGGGCCGCCGGTCGGGGGGCAGTAGAGAGTGCCGATCGACCAGGCCTCCCGGTCGGGGTCCGGGCCCGACCCGGAGGGTCGCACCGTTCTCGAAGACCGCAGTGAGCACCCCTTCCGCCGACGTCCAGAGCCAGCGCAGTGAGCCGGGGAAGAGCGAGAGGAGCGGCCCGAGCCCCTCGGTGCGCCGCGGGTCGAGCCGGTGGGTCACGCCGTCGGCGTGCACCACGAAGGGTCCCCCGATGACCACCTCGGTGCCCTCGAACTCGAGGTGCGATTGCCGATCGATCCGGATGCACGACAGCGCCGTCCGTCGAGGAGGAACTCGCGCCCGCCGTCGGGCAGCTCGCGCAGTGCCGGGGTCCCCTCCATCGGTCCATGTTCGCACCTCTCCCCGCTCCCTGCCGCACGCCGGGCCGGACACGCCCGTTCCGCCCGACGCGGGCTCGTCAGCGGGGGCGCCCCCCGCGGCCGGTCCACGCGTCGCGTGCCGGCGCCGCTCCCTGGGGTGGCCATAGCAGGCCGGCGAGCTGTTCGGTCAGTTGGTCGAGCTCTCCGGCGATCGCCCGGTAGCCCGAGAGCGGACCCCCGTAGGGGTCGAACACCTCGTCGACCGTCGACTTGCGCGGCGAGCTCCGCTCGGGTTCGTCCCTCGTGCACCGAGGCGAGCCAGTCGCGGACATCCTGTTCTGGGCGGCGCGGACCTCTGGCGGCGCCGCGGCGGACCAGCTCCTTCAAGGTGAACGCGCGCGGCCAGCTGGCCGAGTCGAGGAGCACCGCCTCCCGCACGTGCCGCCGGCCCATGCCGACGACGAGGTCGGCGTCGGCCACCGAGGACGCGGTGAGCAATCGGCTCCGGTGACCGTGCAGGTCGATTCCGTAAGGCGCCATCACCTCCAGGACCTCGGCCGGCACGGCACCGCCGGGACCGAGCAGACCCGCCGAGCAAAGCTCCACGTCACCGACCTGCCCGTCGAGGTGCCTGGCGAAAAGGGCAGCCGCCATCGGGGACCGGCAGATGTTGGCGGTGCAGACGAAGAGGACCTGAACGCGGGCGAGTGTAGCGGTGGGGCACGCCCGTGAGAGCGCCTCGTCCCCGCCGGTCGTCCCCGCCGGTCGTCCCCGCGGGTCGATCCTGCCGGTCGCCTGGTGCCCGTGACGCAGTCGGCAGGTCACCGGCCGGTGCGCCGCCGGCGCGTACGCTCGAGAAGCCAAGCTGTCATATGCGGGAGACCAGCCCGATCCGGGCGGGAACGAGTGGGAGAGAGGTCGCGATGCGGTCGAACACCGAGACGGTGCGGGCGGTCACCGAGGCGCTGGGCCGCGGCGACCTGCTGGCGGTCATGGGCATGGTCTCGAAGAATGTGCGCTGGGCGGTCAACGCCGCCGACCGCGAGGCCGCGCCGTGGTTCGGCGTCTACCAGGGGAAGCGCAGCCTCCCCGACTTCTTCACCGAGCTGGCCAAGCTGACCTTCACCGACTTCACCCTGAAGGCGATCCTCTCCGACGGCGACCTGGTGGTCACCTGGCTCCATGTGGCATTCACCAGTCCGCTCGGTCGGTCGGTCGACATGGAAGAGGTCCAGATCTGGCAGTTGGCCGACGGCAAGGTCGTGTCGGTGGACACCCTCCTCGACACCGCCGCGGTCGCCGCCGCCTTCGCGTGAGCGACCGACCGCCGCTCGCTCTCGTCCACGACTACCTCACCCAGCAGGGGGGCGCCGAGCGCGTGGTGCTCGCGCTCGCGGAAGCCTATCCCGACGCGGCCGTCTACACCTCCTTCTACGACTCCGACGCGACCTTCCCCGGCTTTCGGGCACACGAGATCCGGACCATGGCGCTCGACCGGGTGGGTCCGTTCCGCCACCACCACCGGCTCGCGCTCCCGGTCCTCGCACCTGCCTTCTCGCGGTTCCGGGTCGACGCCGAGGTCGCGATCTGCTCGTCGTCGGGCTGGGCCCACGGCGCCCGGGTCACGGGACGCAAGATCGTCTACTGCCACACGCCGGCGAGGTGGCTCTACCAGACCGACCGGTACCTCGCGGGCAGGGGCCACGGGTCCGCTGCGGTGATGGGGATCCTCGGGCCGCCGCTCCGCCGCTGGGACCGGCGCGCCGCGGCCACGGTCGACCGCTACGTCGTCAACTCCCACGCGGTGCGCCACCGGGTCGCCGAGCTCTACGGGACCCACGCGACGGTCGTCCCCCCGCCGGTCGACTTCCCCGTCAAGGGAGACGAGCGGCCCGTCCCCGGCATCGAGGCGGGGTTCGTCCTCTGTGTCTCGCGGCTGCTCCCCTACAAGAACGTCGAGTCGGTGACAGCCGCGTTCGGGCGGCTTCCGGACAGGCGGCTCGTCGTGGTCGGCGCGGGGCCCCTCGCCGGGCAGCTCGCCGCGGACGCCTCAGGCAACGTCACCCTGCTCGGTGGCGTCGACGACCCGACCCTGCGGTGGCTCTACCGGTCGTGCGCCGGGCTCGTCGCGGCCTCCTACGAGGACTTCGGCCTCACCCCGGTCGAGGCCGCGGGCTTCGGGAAGCCGACCGCGGCCCTCCGTTTCGGCGGCTATCTCGACACCCTCGTCGAGGATCGGACCGGGGTGTTCTTCGACTCACCGGATCCCGACGCGATCGCCGGATCGCTCGAGCGTCTGCTCGGTCGCGCCTGGGACGCCGCGGCGCTGGCCGCACACGCGGCCCGATTTTCGCGCGAGCGGTTCCTCACCCGCATGGACCGGATCGTGGCCGAGGAGCGCACGCGGCGCTGAGGCGCCGATACGGCCGGCTCAGGAGGCGCCGCGACCCTTGAAGACGGTGGCAGGGGTCTGCCAGAGGATCTGGATGTCCCACCAGAAGGACCAGGACGCCACGTAGAGGTAGTCGAGCCGGCACAGCTCGAGGTGGGAGAGCTCGTTGCGGCCCGAGACCTGCCAGAGACCGGTCATCCCAGGACGGACCTCGAATCGCTTGCGCGCCCAGCCCTCGATCTCCTCGGACTCGTGGACGACGAAGGGGCGCGGCCCGACGAGGGACATGTCTCCCTTCCACACGTTGATCAGCTGGGGAATCTCGTCGAGGCTGGTCCGCCGGAGGAACCGTCCGACCCGGGTCACCCGCGGGTCGTTGGTCACCTTGAACAGCGGACCGTCCATCTCGTTCAGGTGGTCGAGCTCGTGACGCCGCGACTCGGCGTCGCGGTACATGGTGCGGAACTTCAGCACGAAGAAGGGCTCCTCGTCGCGACCGGTCCGCTCCTGGCGGAAGAAGACCGTCCCCGCGCTGGTGGCCTTGATCATCACCGCGAACACCGCGAGCAGCGGTGAGATGAGCACGAGGATGGCGCTCGACGCCACGATGTCGAAGGTGCGCTTGAGGAATCGCGACCCCGCGCTGAGCGAGCTCGGCGGGATGTCGAGCATGGGCAGCCCGAAGAGGTCCTCGACATGCGACCGGGCCGTGATGAGCTCGTAGTAGCGCGGCACGATCGACACGGCGACCTTGCCGGCCATGCCCTTCAGCATCTCGGTGGTGCGCTCGGGATGGGTGCGTGAGAAGCAGACCACGACCCTCCCCACACCGTAGGCCTGGCAGAGCCCGGGCAGGTCCTCGAGTTCGCCGAGGACGTCACCGCGCCCCAGCGGGTTGTCGTCGACGAAACCCACGAAGTCGACGGTCGATTGCGCCCGGAGATGGCTCGCCACGGTCTGGGCCAGCTTGCCGGTGCCGACCACGATCACCGGGATCGCGCCCAGCGAGGAGTGACCCAGCAGGCCGTAGGCGACCGCACGAGCGATGGGAACGGTGACGAGCGCCGCCAGGCACATCGTCACGATCTTGGCCACGCTGAGCGCCTGGTACCCGGTGGCGGCGCTGATCAGGTAGCCGATGATCGCGTAGAGGAACCCGCTGATCATCAGCCCGTGCACGAGATGGCCGAGGTCGCTGAAGACGCTCGACGAGATCCGGCGGATGACCCCCCGGTAGAGGCCGTAGACGGCGAAGACACCGACGAACAGCGGGACCACCGTCAGGTTGAAGACGTACACCGTCCACTCGTGCTCGGGCGCGCTCTGGGGATTGGAGGACACCGCCGAGACGAGCAGCGGGCCGATGAAGGCGGACAGAGCCAGGGCGCTCACATCGGCGACGAGGAACCGGCGGAGCGCGTGGCGGCGCACCTGCGCGGCCGCGCCGGGTTGCTCGCCATCCCAAGCGGGTCGCTCCTCGACGAGGAGCGGCACCGATGCCCGAAGCACACGTTCGACTTCTGGATCGAGGATCGCCATCCCAGCGGGCCTGCCCTTTCCTGCGCCGGTCGTCGAGTGGGCCGCGCCGCCTGCCCGCCCATGTTGGGCTCAGCACCGACTTCTCCCCCGCCGAGCACATTTATGATAGACGCGCTCCAAGCCGCAGCACAACAGCGGGATTCACGCGGCGCTCGCTTCCTGACGGAAGCAATTCAGGAGGCGACGATGCGCCCCGATTCGACCGCGTTGAGCGCGCGGACCCGTCCCGCGGGCGTCCTTGCCGACGGGCCGGAGACCTCGTCGGCGACAAACCCTGCCTCCGCGACGAGAGAGACCGAGCGGGAACCTCCCGGCGGGAGGTGGAACCACGAGTCGTCCGGGACGAAGCCCGGCACGTCGATGCTCACGAACTGGGCGAACCGGTCGGTCGAAACGGTGAGGGACCACGGTCCACACTGGCCACCCTCGAGTCGGGTCTCGAGACCGACCTCCTCCTGGCGGTCTCGGACCAGGCCGCCGGGCAGGTGCGACGCCTCGGCGACGACGCGGCCCTCGCCGTCGCGGAGGGTGACCGTCACCAGCTCGTAGGCCCGGGGTCCGAACCGGTAGGCGTAGGTGAGGTCGCGGAACCCGTCGAAGAGCGCGCCCGCCGACAGCCCCACTGCGCCCCTGGCGGGCACCTCGACGCGGCACGAGGCCTCCTCGACCCGGTGCCGTGCGGTCGAGAGGACGACGGAGAGCTCGCCGGCCACCTCCCGGTCGGTGTCGTTGACCAGGTGGACCGCCAGCCCGTTCAGCCCCTCGTCGGTCAGGAGCACCGCCACGGGCCGCGCCCCACGTGCGAAGGAGAACCACGGCGCCTTGGGCCGGCCCTGCGCGTCGAGCAGGCCCCAGCCCGCTCCCATCCGCAGGTCGCGAAGCGCGACGAGGAGCAGTCCGGCGCAAGGCGAGCCGGGGCGCCGCCACTCGCTGATCGCCTCGCCGACGATATGTGCGACCGCGGCACGTCCGAGGTCGAGGCAGCGCTCGGGATCGGTGCGGCGCAGCATCGAGGCATCGACGCCGAACAGCCGCTCGACGTAGTGTTCGCGGACGTCTTCGAGGTCCCACGAACCGCCCGTGTCGTGATGGATCGAGCGTTTCCAGGACGGGTCGTGCCCCGCCGCGCCGGGCCCCCCCGCAGAAGCGGTCGACGGTGCTCGGCTCCGGGGGCACCGCGAAGGCGAGCCCCTCGCTCACGAACCGCGGCGCCGCCCGGCGGAGGTCGCCGAGGTCGCGGGTGAACACGCCCACCCCCACGTAGTGGCTCACGCCACGGTCCACCTGGAACGGCAGGGCGCCACCGGTCGGCGAGGACGTGACGTAGGGCACGCCGGGCGCGAGCGTCGCGGCGAGCTCGGGGAACACCTTGGTCACAAGGGGCGTCTCCCAGCGCTCACGTCCGAGCCCGTACATCGCCGGTTGCTCCTCGATCTCCTGGCCGCCGCACATCACCGCGAGCGCAGGATGCGCCGCAGCCGACCGGAGTACGCCGGCCACCTCGGTCACGACCTCGTCGGTGAAGGACTCGTCTCCCGGCGGGTCGACGAACGCGAGCATCGCGTCCTGCCACACCAGGATGCCGAGACGATCACAGAGCGCGAAGAACCGCTCGTCCTCGTACACGGTGCCTCCGGGGACGCGGAGCATGTTGACCCCGGCACGGCGTGCGAGCTCGAGAGTCGCGACCAGCTCGTCCTCGTCGGCCGAGAAGCGAACCGGATCGGGCGGGTACCGGCACGCGCCGCGGCAGAAGACCGGCACGCCGTTGACCGAGAGCGCGAACGCGCCCTCGGCCTGGTCGACCGCGATCGTCCGGAATCCCACGCTACCGAGCTCGACGCGCTCGTCTCCGAATTGGGCGGTGACCGGGTAGAGGGTCTGGGTCCCGTGAGTGTGGGGCCACCACCGCTCGACCTGCGCGAGGCGAACCTCGCCCCGCAGCACCGCGCCGGCCTGGTCCCTCTGGATCGGGACGCTCGCGGTGATCTCGCCCACCCGGAGCGCCGCGGCCTCGGCTTCGATCGGCCCTGGCCAGCGCAGCTCTACTGTGACGGTGCCACCTGGTCCCTCCTCGCAGGCTGCGAGCACGCGGCGCGCCCTCGGCAGGCCGGCCGCGACGCGCTCGAGTCGCACCGACCGCCACGGCCCGACGGGCGCCGGCGTCACCGTCCAGCCCGACTGGCGGCCGAGCAGGGTGGTCCGGAACCAGCGCAGGTTCTGTTGGGAGACCGAGGGGGACTTCCAGCGCGGGCGCGCCCGCCGGCCCGACAGCAGGGGCGTCAGCGCAGCGAAGCGCAGGTACAGCTCGTTGTCCGCCTCGAGATGGTCGACCTCGAGGCGGAGCGGGGTGTACATCGACTCGTGGTGTGCGAGCCGGCGGCCGTTCAGCCAGACGTCGGTGACGGTCGCCAGCCCCTCGAAGGAGAGCGCGTAAGGTCCTTCGCCGGACGCCGGACCGGCGAACGAGCAGCGGAACCACCAGTCCTCGCCGTCGAGCTCCTCGGAGTTGCGTTCGGGTCTCCCCGCGTCGCGCAGGGCCGCGGCCACCGTGCCGGGCACCCGGGCCGGCAACCACTCGACCGGGCGGCGGGCGAGCTCCGCGGGGTCGTGCACCTCGTCCGCCGGCCGCCACGCGCATTCCCAGTGCGCGCCCGCCAGCACATCGCGGTCGACCGGGATGGCGCTCGTGTTGGAGGCGGCGGCTGGCTCAGGTGCCATAGGGCCCGACCAGCACGTCCATCCCCTCGGCCCACTGCGCGGCCATCGGCTCGAGGATGGCATCGAGCGCGGCCTTCCGACCGCGGGCCACTCTCGCCAACGCGTACTGGAGGGTCTTCGCACCCTCGGCGACCGCGCGGAACGCGGCGGAGGCGCGCTCGGTTCCCGGACGGTCGTGGGCATTCAGCCAGTCGACGAAGGAGGCCGCCATCTCGTTGCTCGCGCCGCACTGGCGGCAGGTGCCGAACGCGTACAGATGGAAGGTCTCGAGATCCTGCGCGGCGAGCCAGGGGGTGTCACGGGCGATCCGCTCCCCCATCGCCTCGATCGGGTTCCACGTCGGGCGCCGCGAGAGATGGTCGCGGGCGAGGGCGACCGCCCGCTCGACCAGTCCGTTCCCGTCGCGGCGGAGCCGGTCGAGCCGGATGACCTCGACGTAGGGAGGCATCTTCGCCGGATCCGCGTACGCGCCCCGCTGGAATACGCCGTCGAAGTCGTCCCCGTCCAGCTCGAAGTAGCCGGCGTTGTGGAAGTAGCCGAGCCGGCGTCCGTCCTCTTCGACCATCTGGGGGACGATCGTGCTCTTGGTGTGCGCCTCGCGGTAGGAGTCGCCCCGGGTGTCGGGCAGGAACCACGAGTCAGCCTCGACCGTGCAGAGGCGGCCGAGTTCGAGCTGGTCGACCACGTGGTCGAGGACGGGCTTCCAGACGTTGAGCTCGAGGACCTCGAGGCCGTAGAGCGCACGAAGGTCCTCGGGCGGAAACTTGAAGAGCGTCCACTGGTCCCCCTCGAAATCCGCGCTGAGGGTGCAGGCCCCGGCGGGCAGCGGGTCGCAGTCGAGCGCGTGCAACAGCTCGATCCACACGTCGACGTAGCAGTTGGTCTCGGTCCAGCTGCGCGCGGCGGCGTGCAGAGGATGGGGACGGAAGTCGGCGGTCCCGAGCGCGAGGAGGGAAGGTGTCACCAGCCGTGGTCCTCGCGGATCACGGCCAGAGCCGGGCCTGCACGCCGGAAGGCCATGCGTCCGGGTCGACACCGTGGCGGTCGAGCAGGGCGAGGGTGATCCGGTCGATTCCGAACCCGAAGCACGCGGTGTGGGCCACCTCGCCGTCGGCCGACTCGATTCCGAAGGGGCGGCCGAAGTGGTCGAGGTGGCAGTTGGAAGAAGAGATGGCGGTCGGCCGACCTGCCTCGAAGGCCGGCGTCACCAGCTCGAACTTGAGCTCCTCGTTGCGCTGGTTGGCGGCCAGCATCCGACCGGGACGGCCGAAGAACGGATCGTTCGCGACGACCGAGGCCATCGGGAGCCCCAGACCGCCGAGCACCTCGAGACCGCGGTCGATCCAGCGGTCGCGGTGCTCGCGCGCGCCGTCGGGAGTGCCGAGGTAGACGTAGTCGTGCTGGCGGAACGATTGCATGCGGAAGGGGTCGGTGCTCGGCTCGTGGCGGAAGCAGTAGCCGTAGACCTCGACGCGGCGTCCGCCCTCGGGCAGCCGGCCCCCCATCGTCGGGTAGAGCGGGTGGCACACGGCCGGACAGAGGACCATATCGGTGGTCTCGAGCAGGGGGCCGCGGTCCTCGCCGGACTCGGTTCTCGCGAGGAGTTCCGCGTGATCCTTCTCGTTCCCGCGGAAGGTGTGGACCGAGCCCATCTGGTCGGGGAACGACTCGAGGTAGCCGTTGCGCTCGAAGGTCGACCAGGGCATGACCGGAGGGAAGCGCACCGAGGTGGCGGACTGGTCGGCGCCGACCCGCAGCACCAGCGCGTCCATCGCGTCGGCGATCGACTCGTAGGTCGCGGACCGACCGTAGAGACCGTCCACCCCGGTCGGGACGAGGATCCCCTCGTCGAGGAGCCGAGCGCGGAACGCGGCCCACGGCTCGTCCGTGAACCCGGCGGAGCGGTCCGAGCCGCCCGTGTCGCCCGCGGTGCCGGCGAGCATCCCGGTCACTCCCCCCGGTGGACGAGCAGCAGCTGCGCGTTGTTCCCCATGATGCGGTCGTTGTTCACCATGAGAGAGGCGCCCATCGCGTCGCGCAGGTGGCGCCCGAGGCTGTAGGGGGTTCCGAGGAGGTAGGAGGCGAGTCCGCAGATCAGCATGCACTCGCGGACGACGTCGACCACGAGGGTCGAGGACGACACCTTGAGCGAGTTCATCGCGACCGCGAACCCGATGCCCGAGAGCTCGTCGGGCGCGCCCTCGATGGACTCGAACCGGCCGATCGCCCCACGCAGCAGGTCGGAGAAGCTCTGGTGCACCGCGGAGACCTCGGCGAGGCGCGACGCAGCGGTGGGCGTCGTGCCCGGACGCTTGCGCGCCTCGGCCTGGACGTAGCGGCGTGCCAGGTCGATCGCGGCCGTCGCGATCCCGAGCCACACCGAGCTCCAGAGAATGTGGCTCACGGGCAGCATCGTCTGCGCCGAGATGTCGCCGTAGGGGTCGTCGAGGATCGCGGCAGCGCTCGCCCTCGGCCCGCAGCACGAAGCCCGGGCTTGCGGTGCCGCGGAAGCCGAGCGCGTTCCATTCGCCGACCTGCTCGAGCTCGAGGCCCGGCGGCGTGCAGAGGACCAGGACCTGGTCGTTCGGCGGGCTGTCCGGGCCGCGGCGGGCCGTCGCGAGCACCGCGTCGGCGAACAGCCCGTAGGAGATGACCGGCGCCTGCTTCTCGAGCCGGAAGCCGCTCGCCACCTGCTCGACCGCGCAGACGCTGCTGCGGACGTCCCCGCCGGTGCCCACCTCGGTCGTCGCCGACGCCAGCAGGAACTGACGGTCGGCGAGCTCGGCGAGGTAGCGAGCGCAGCTGCCCGTTCCGCCCGTGGCGGACCAGGCACGCGACCTGGATGTGGTGCATCGCGACGACCATCGCCGTCGACGCGCAGGCCCGGCCGAGCGCGGTGATCCCCTGGGACACCTGTCCGATCGTCGCACCGAGCCCTCCGAGCTCACGCGGCACCAACGCGGCGAGCAGGCGGGCCTCCCGCAATGCCGTCGATCGACTCCGTCGGGAAGCGCGAGCGAGCGTCGACGTCGTCGGCCAGCGGCCCGGTGACCCGGTCGGCGACCTCGGCCATGGCGGCAGCCAGCTCGTCCGAGCCGGATGCCGGTGGCGCACTCGGTGGTCATGTCGGTCACGGGTACCTCATGCTCCCTGCATCTCGAGCACGCTGGCCCGGATCGCGGCGATGGACTCGAAGGTCGACTTCTTCAGCATCGACTCCGCGAACTCGATGTCGAAGGCGTCCTCCAGGGCGAGCATCACGTTGACGCTGGCGTGCGAGGTCATGCCGGCACCGAAGAGGTCCGTCGTGTCCTCGAGTCGTCTCGACGTCGACCGGCAGACGGGCGTGCTCGGCGAGCACCTCGCGGATGGTCTCGTCGGTGCTCACCTGCTCGTGCCTCCCTGTGCGGCACTGGTGGCGACCACCGCCGCCGCCGCGACGTGCGTCTCGTGCGAGAGGCTCACCGAGAGCTCCCCGATACCTGCCTCCTCCGCGAGGACGGCGGCTTGACCGCTCAGCTGGAGCTCGCACCAGCCCGACGGATGGCGCCGCACTTCGATGCTGCGCCACGCAGGCCGCGGGCCGCTGGGACGGAGCACCTTCAGCGCCGCCTCCTTGGCGGCGAAGCGCGCCGCCAGCGCCTCAGTCCGGTAGCCGCCGCCGGTGGCGGCGGGGATCCGGCAGCTCGCGAGCTCGTGGTCGGTGAAGATCCTGCCGAGGTACCGCCCGCCGTGGCGCCCGATCGAGACGGCCACGTCCTCCACGCAGACGACGTCGACGCCCACCCGGAGCCCCTCGCTGGAGCCTGCGCACGACAGCCCGTCGACGAGTCGCCGAACGGTCGCGTCCGAGACCGGTGGACGTCCCGCCGCCGGGGACCGTGACGGGGCACACAGCGGGGCACACGACGGGGTAGTCATCGCACCGATTCTCCCTGACGCACCGGCCCGACGCCATTATCAGTGGGTTCCGGCGGCGCCAGGACCTCGGCGTAGATCCGCCGGTACTGCGCCGCGACCTCCGGCCAGGCGTAATCCGCGACACGGGTACGTCCGGCCCGGGCGATCGCCTCGCGGCGGTCCGGATGTTCGATCAGGCCTGCGAGCGCGGCGCCGAAGGCGGGCGCGTCGAAGGGGTCGGCGAGGACCCCGTCGCGGCCGTCGGTGACCATCTCGGGCGGTCCGCCCCGGTCGGTCGCGACCACCGCGGTGCCCGCCCGCCAGGCCTCCAGGATGACGATGCCGAACGGCTCGAGGCGGCTCGGCACGGCGAGTGCCAGCGCGCCGGCCATCGCCGCGCCCACCTCGTCGCGTTCGAGGCGCCCGACGAAACGGACCTGACCGGCGATGCCGAGCTCGTCTGCGAGCGCCTGCAACCCCTCGAGCGCGGGGCCGGTGCCCGCGATCACCAGCTGGGCCGCGCCGCGCGTCGTCGCGTCCGACGGTGGCGTACACCCGGAGCAGGAGGTCGAAGCCCTTCTTCTCGACCACCCGCCCGAGCGCGAGCACATAGGGGCCGATGCCGGCGAGCGTCGGGACGGGCGCGGGCGCACCGGTGACGGCGAGGTCGACTCCGTTCGGGACCACCCGCCCTGCGCCCGGTGCGAGTCCGAAGCGCGCCTCGGCGTCGGCCAGGGTGAACGCCGAGCAACCGGTGACCGCCACTCGCGCGCCGGATCCCGCGACGCAGGGACGCTCGCAGCACCCGCGAGGAGTCGAAGATGTCCGCGTCGTCCATGACGGTCTCGCCCTGGAGCGAGAGGACGAGGGGCAGCCGGCACCAGGCCGATAGCGCGGTCGCGTACGCCCCGTTCGGGCCGAAGCACTGCACATGGAGGACGTCGGGACGGAACGCCTCCACCGCGGCGCGCAGGGAGCCGAGCGTGTGCAACCCGGTGGTCGCGGTGCGGCGGATCGCCGACCAGTTGGTCGCCGGCAGGGGCATCGGGATGCGGCGCACGACCAGCCCGTCACGGATCTCGGCCGTCTCGGCCGCGCGGTCGTCGGGCTGGCCGGTCCAGACCTCCACCTCGTCGCCCGCCGCCACGAGGGAGAGCGCGAGGTGGCGGCTGAGCTCCTCGACGCCCCCGAGGGAGGGCGGATACGAACTGGGGAGCGAGCGCGATGCGGGTCATGGGTGTCGACTCCGGCCGTGTCCACGCGCGGGCGCGGACCTCACCTGCACGGACGGTAACAGCGGGCTCTGGGTTGGGGTGGGCACGGTGCTCCGCCTTAGGGCATCGTCGGGTCGAGCCACGGCTCGATGGCGGCCAGCACGGCACCGGTGGGCTCGGGTGCGATCGTGCTCCAGGCGCCGACTCCGGGCGACCAATAGTTGGAGAAGCGTCGCGGCGTACCACCCCGAGAGGTAGCCCTGTTCGGCGCAGTCGCAGTCCGGCGCCCAACTCGCAGGGTGGATGCCGAGGACGTTCTCGATCTGCTGCTCGCCGCCCTGGGGCTCCACCGCCGCGGCGTCGACCTCGTGACCGATCTCGAAGGCGATGATGCCGGCGAGCGTGGCGACGGTCTCCCCCGGATAGACGTAGAGCGTCGAGGTCCCGCCCACCTGCCCCCAGGTGAAGGTGGTGTTGCCGTAGAAACCGGGCGAGGGCGCGTCGCCGATCGGGAGGAACTGGATCGAGTAGCCCGGGATCGACTGCCATGGGTACCGCACCAGGGTCAGGGCCTGGGCGCCCAGCTGTTGGGGGGTCGGAGGGGCCGCCGGCGCGGCGGCAGGGGCGGGGGCCGCGGTGGTCGGAGGTGCCGCGGCGGGTGCGGGAGCCGCGGTCGCCGGCGGTGCCGCGGCGGTGGTCGAGGGTGTCGCCGCGGGCGGCGCGGCCGCGCGGGACGGCGTCTGGGTGCTGCCGTGGGAGGGCGAGCCGGCACGCGCGCGGTGGTCGAGGTCTTCGCTGCGTCGGCGCTTGCCACGCGGTGATCTACCGCCCGGGCCGGCTTTCCGCCGGACCCCTGCCCAATGAGCGCGAGCGTCGCCACCACGACGACCAGCGCGAGCGCGGCGACGAGCAGTTCGAGCCGGAGCACCGATTTGCGCTGGCCGAAGGTCGCGCGGCGCGCCGCGTGCGAGCAGACCGTTGGCGCGGCGTTCCTGACCGACGTAGCCCTCGGTGAGGACGAGGTCGGGCGCGTGGAGGTCGGTGAGCAGGTCGGGATCGAGCGGTTGGTGCTCGAGGGGCTCTGGCACGAGCAGCTGGTGCTCGAGGGGCTCTGGCACGAGCCGCTGGTGCTCGAGAGGCTCGGCCTCGACGACTGCCGCGAGGGGGCTGGCCGGCACATCGGTGACAGCGAGGCCGGCGGTCGCGCGAGGTGCGGTCGGGGGCGCGAGCGCGGGGACCGTCAGCGGCGTGGGATCGCCGCCGGATCCGCCCGGCGGGCGGGGCACCGTCGACGCACGGTCGGGGGCGTCATCGGTTGCGGTGGCGCCATTCGTCGCAGGCGCCGGTGCGTCGGCGCGAGGTCCCTTCCCCATGCCTAGGTCGATCGGCACGATGCCCACCCAGCTGAAGCGGGCCCGGCCGCCGGTGACGGCCCCGGCACCGGCGTACCCGCCTCGGCGGGAGACGCTCAGCGCGGGCGCCCGGAGCGTTTCGCGGTCGGCGCCTTCGCCGCACGCAGGGCCCGCCGCTCGGCGCGGGCCGTACGCCGCTCGAGCACAGCCTGGTGGCGCCCGCAGCTCGACGTCGTGGAGGCGCCGCCGGTCGCGCAGTTCGAGGCCGCTCCGACTGCGGGCCGGGAACGCGCGTGCGTGGAGCGCGCCGTGCGAGGGGTCGTGGTCGCGGCGGCGCGGCGGCGGACGCTCGCGGTCCGGTGTGTGGGAGCAGGCGAGGGCGGAGCCGGTACGCTGTGGTGGGTACGGGCCGTGGACGCGGGTCTTGCCGGTCGTGACGGTGGGGTCGCCGTCGGGCTCCGGACGATCAGCAAGGTGAGCGGCACCACGGCGGCCGTCGTCGCGAGCACGACCGCGAGGGTGTGGAGGTGACGGGATCCCCGGCGACCGGCGCGCACCGTGTGGCGTCGGTCGGTCCCCACGTAGTCCGGCGTGATGACGAGGCGTGGGTCGTAGAGATCTGCCAACCATTCCGCGGGGAGCGTGACCTCTGCGAGGGTGTCATGCTCGCTGTGGTCGACGCGCACGAGTCCGAGCCCGGTCGCGCCCGACCAGAGGCCCGCCCACTTGCGGAAGCGCCGCTCCTGCCCCATCGCGGGACGCACACCGTCATGTCGGCATCTTGTGGCTCCAGCTGTAGGGACGGGGGGCGACCGGAGTGAACGGGCGGCTGGTGACGAAAGGGGGCGGCCACCGTGGCCGTCCCCCCAGCCCGAACCTGCGGCGTCAGCCAGACCGCCTCTGCGGGAGGTGGCTCGGGGTCGCTCAGGCGTCGACGCCGAGTGACCGATAGATGGCGGCGGTCGCAGCCGCCGTCGCGGTCCAGCGAAGCGACCGTGCCCGTTCCCGCCCGAGGGTGGCGAGGTGGTCGCGGCGCGCGTCGTCGGCCAGCAGCTCGCGCAGGGACGCGGCAAGCCCCCTGGTGTCGCCGGGCCCGAAAGTGACGACGGCGTCGCCGGCCACCTCGGTCACCGCCGGCACCGGTGTGCTCACGACCGGCGCACCGCACGCCATCGCCTCGATCGGCGGGAGCCCGAAACCTTCGTAGCGCGAGGCGTACCCGACGACGGTGGCCGCGCCGTAGAGCGCGGGCAGGTCCTCGGCGGGGACCTGCCCGATCTGGAGGATGCCGGTCGGTGCCTCGTGCCCCCAGAGCCGCGTGCCCGGTGACCACCAGCGGGACCGCTGCGAGGGCACACGCCTCGGCGAGGGTCGGGAGGTCCTTCCGGGGCTCGATGTTACCGACGTGGAGGACGAAGCGACCGGGCAGCCCGTAGCGGGAGCGCACCCGCTCGACCTCGGCCGGCGCGGGAGGGACCATCTCCTCCGCCGGGGCCGAGTGCACTACCACTGCCTCCTTGCCGGTGAGGGCACGGACCCGTTCCGCGGTGAAGGCGGAGACCGCGATCACTGCGTCTGCGCGGCGAAGAGCCCCGCGGACGAGAAGGCGCTCACCGAAGACACGGTGCCGCGGGAATGCCCACGGAACGTCGAAGATCGCCATGTCGTGGACGGTCGAGACGGTGGGCGACCGCCCGGCCAACGGGAGGTCGACATCGAGCCCGTGGACGAGAGCGGCGGGCCCGAAGCCGAGCGCGCCAGCGAGCGCGCGCCGGACCCCCCGGGAGGGTCCGCGGAGCAGGGGAGTGACCCGGTCGGGCAGGAGCTTGGCGCCTTCAGGTTGGACCGCCGCGACGAGCTCGGCCCGCGTCGCGGACCCGATCGACCTGAGCAGCCCGCGGATGTAGGTGGAGACGCCGTCCCCGGCAGGCCCGAGCGGAAGGGCGTTGAAGACGATACGCGGTCGACCGTCCGCGGCTCGGTCAACAGGCAGCGGGGCTCCTCTCGCGACCCGCCGGCCGCCCGCCGCCGCACCCTCCCTGCACGAGCAGTCAGGTCAGCAAGCGCGGCGATCGGCCCGGTCGCGGACACCATCCGCCGGGCATCGTCGAGCATTTCGCGACGCCCCGGCTGTCGGAATCCGATTGCCGATACCACCGTGTCGACCGAGGTCGGCTCTGAGGCCACTGCTTCGTGTCGCGCTCTGGCGCTGTCGGCGGCCCCCAGGCAGATCCCAGCGACGACGAATGGGGCGATCGTGGAGGCACCGATCCAGAAGGTGTCAAAGAGCCCGCCGATGTAGTGCCCGAGCAGGACTACGACGCCGAGCGTTCCGATGGAAGCCGGAAGCCGGAACAACGTCCGCATGGTGATGTACACGAGGTAGAGGAACGCGAGGGAACCGACGATCCCCGTCGAGGCGAGGTTGTCGACGAAGACATTCGGCGGCGCGGTCACGCTCACGAACTGCGGCAGGTTGTAGAACCGCATGCCCTCGCCGAGGATCGGACTGAGGTGCCACACATGGATGGCCGCTCCGATCTGCCCGAACCGGATCGAGACCGAGTTGAACTGAGGATTGTGCCTTGCCGCGAACGAGAAGCTCTCGTAGAGGATGACGGCGAGGGGCACCCCCCCGAGGAGGATGAGCCTCGACCGGCGGCGTACCTCGGGGTTGAGCATGACAGCTGCGCCGATCGCGAGCACGAGCAGGATCAGCGACTGCCGCGACTGCGAGGCCAATAGACCGCCGACGCACAGGTACTTGACCAGACGGGCCTCGGCCTTGGCGATGGCCGACCAGGACGGGTTGATCTGTGCGATCAAGATTGCCACCCACAAGATGGAGCCGATCGTGTTCTTCTGGTAGACGCCCCACTGAGCCGGTTGAAAGTGCATCGTCACCGCATGCACCATCGTGAAGACAGCGAGCACGGCCGAACCGGCAAGGTAGAGCCGGAACGATTGGCGCGCACGGCCCTCGGCCGCGACGACCCACCCGACCAGCACACTGCCGCCCACATAGGACAACCGATGGAACCATTCCAGGATGTCGTAGCGGTTGGGGCTGTCCAGCACGACGAGAAGGAGAACGGCCTGGTACCAGACGATGCCCTGGAGGAACTGCTTCAGGAACCCGGCATCCTTCCAGTGAACGTGCAGGAGACTGACCATTCCACCGAGGAACACCAGTAGGTCCGCGGCGCTCAAGTTGGTGCTTGACCCGCCGACCCGCTGGACGAGTAAGGACCCCGGAAGAACGATGACGGCAAGGAGGACCGGGTCGGCGACGAAGATCCCGAGCACCAGCACGAAAGCACCGAGGGCGAGCCCGACCTTCTCACTGCCTGCGACCGCCGCGCCGACGGCGGCGGCCACGAGCACGATCGCCACCCAGGATCCGAGGTTTGAGGCCGCACGGCGTCGTCCTTTCGGCGACGTAAGTTCGTCGCGCACCCGTATGAGGTCAGGCCCACGGATTGGGCTCATGCTGCTGGACGGCTCGTGTGCATCGGCCCTCGGCCAGGTCGGCGATACCGGTCGGTCAAGCGTAGCGTCCGGCTCCGCAACAACTGGGGTCCCCGCGATTCGATCTCAAGCCCGACCGTTCCCATGTCGACGGTATCCACGAGAGCATCCGCCCGGGGCGGCCCCGCGTGCCCGTGCCGCCTCCATGGGCGACGGAGCGGGTATCGAGGAACGGACATGGCCACCGAAAGCCGAGGCGACACCATCGTGATGATGACGAGGACGACGCCCCGGACGACGTCGCTCGTCGTCTGCTCCCTCGAGCCGTGGACCGAGGTCCGCCGGCGGATCCGGATCCTCGTCGACGAGCTCGTCGATATCGACCCCTACGTCCGAGTCCTCTACGTGGCACCGGCGGTCGACATTCCGCACGAGATCCGTCTCGGGCGGCCGATCCGCCATCTCCCGCCGAAGCTCGAGCAGGTGGGACCCAGAGTTCACGTGCTCCGGCCACGCAAGTGGCTGCCGCCGCGTAGCCGGCCCCTTCGCTGACCGATCGCTGACACGCCAGGTACTTCGCGCGGTCGACGAGCTCCGGCTCGAGCGTGCACTCCTTTGGATCAACGACGCCGCCTACGCGCGCCTGGCCGTGCGCACCGGTTGGCCGAGCGTCTACGACATCACCGACGACTGGCTGCTCGCCCCGCTCGCCCCGCGCCAGCGCGATCGTCTCGTGGCCGACGAACGCACCCTGCTCGAGCGGAGCGACGAGGTGGTGGTCTGCTCGCCGGCGCTCGAGCGGTCCCGTGGACTCGCCCGCCAGGTCGAGCTCATCCCCAATGCAGTCGACGTCGAGCTGTTCCGACGGCGCTACCCGCGGCCGGATTCGCTCCCCGCCGGACCGGTGGCCCTCTACGTCGGGACCCTACACGAGGAGCGTGTCGACCTCCCCCTCGTGCTCGAGCTCGCCCGCACTCATCCGGAGGTGGCGATCGTCCTGGTCGGGCCCGACAGCCTGCCGCCCGAGCGCACTGAGGAACTCCGTGCCGTCCCGAACGTGCACCTGCTCGGAGCCCAGCCCTACGTTGAGATCCCCGCCTTCCTCCAGCACGCCGACGTGGTGATCGTGCCCCACCTGGTCAACCCCTTCACCGAGAGCCTCGACCCGATCAAGGCCTACGAGTGCCTCGCCGCAGGGCGGCCGACCGTGGCCACCCCAGCCGCCGGCTTCCGACATCTCCGACCGCCGGTGGTGGTCGCCGACCGCTTCGGCTTCGGAGAGGCGCTCGACGCGGCGCTCGCCGGGGGCACACCTCCAGGGTCGCCGCCGGCCGAGGCCCCGTCCGTCCCGTCGTGGCACGACCGGGCCCGGGCCATGTCCTCGGTCTTCGAGCGCGCCCGTCTGTCCGGGCGGGCACGGGACGGAGCGCAGCGGTGACGCCCGGTCCTCGGCCAGGGCGCCGGATCCCGCCGCGCGGTGCCACCCCCCCTCCTGCCATTCCCTACCGCCAGGCCGTATCCTCACACGGAGTGACCGCGACCGGATCGAAAGTGAGCGAACGCTGACCGTCCATCAATTCTTGTCGACGCTCTGGCGCCGGAAGCTGACCATCGTGGTCAGCATGGTGGTCGCCGTCGCCGTCGCACTCGCCTACTCGAAGGTCGCGACCCCGAAGTACCAGTCGACCGCGCTCGTGCAGATGAACGCGGGCAACAGCCCGACCGGTCAGAGCACCTCGGCGCAGGTGACGTTCCCCGACCCGGTCCAGGAGCTCGGGAGCACGTCGGTCAAGAGCGAGGCGGCACAGAACCTGAAAGAAGCGGACGTCTCGGCTGTCGCGTCGGAGGTGACCGGGACGGTCGACCCGGCGAGCGGTGCCCTGACCATCACCGCGACGGACGCGGACCCGGCACGTGCCCAGGCCGTCGCCAAGGCCTACTCGAAGGCCTACGTCGACCAGATCCAGGCGATCGCGCAGGGTCAGATCAACAAGATCAACACACTCATCACCGGCCTCCGGAGCCAGATCGTGGCACTCCAGTCCCAGCCCGGCGCCGCGACCGATCCTCTCACCACCGCGCAGATCGCCTCGCTGACCTCGACGGTCTCGAACCTCCAGACCGAACTCTCGAACATCCAGGTCGGCGAGCCCTACGCCTCCATCCAGGTGGCGGCCGCATTCCCGGGTGCACCGAGCGGACTGTCGACGAAGCGGCTCGCCACGATCGGGCTGCTCGCAGGGCTCCTCGTCGGGTGTGGGATCGCCCTCATCCGCGAGCAGCTCGACACCCGCCTGCGGGCCAGTCCGGACGTCGAGGCGGTGACCGAGGCGCCGGTGCTCGCGGAGCTGCCACAGGACGGGGACGTGCGGAGCGGCAAGGTCGCGATTGCGTTGGTCCAGGCACCCCAGTCCCTCATGGCCGAGTCGCTACGCGAGCTGCGGACGAGCCTCCGCGTGATCCTCGACGAGACCCCCTGCCCGACGGTCGTCGTGACCAGTCCCGAGCCGGGCGACGGCAAGACCTTCGTGACGGCCAACCTCGCGGCTGCGTGGGCAATGAGCGGCAGCAAGGTGATCGTGGTCTCGGCGGACTTCCGCCGTCCTCGCATCGAGGAGATCTTCGGTCTCGAACCGGGGCTGCCCGGTTTCTCCGACCTCATCAAGGCCAACTGGAAGACGCCGGAGGACAGGCCGACGGATCCTCGTGGGCGGCGCGGACAGGACTCGCCACGCGAGCGGCGGACGCCCGCAATGCCTTCCCCGGTCCGCTCGCAGGGCCCCGGTGACGGCTGTGGCGAGCCGGAGGAGACCTCGGTCGGACCTCTGCTGGTCGAGACCGGCATCTGGGGGCTCTCGGTGCTCCCCGCCGGCGCCTTGCTCGACAACCCCGCCGAGCTGTTCGGGAGCCCCGGGATCCATCCGGTCGTCGACCAGCTGCCGCTCCTCGCGGATGTGGTACTGCTCGACACGCCACCGGTGCTCGCCGTGCCCGACACCGCCGCCCTCGGAACGATCGCTCACGGTGCGATCGTGGTGGCCACCGAAGGCAAGACCGATCGAGGCACCCTCGAGCGGACGGTCCACCGACTCGAGACGACCAACTGCCGTGTGGTCGGGCTCGTCCTCAACCGGTCACACCACTCACCGGGCGACTCCTACCAGTCGTACGCGTACCGGCATTGAGGCCCGCGGCGACGGCCCGGGCCTGAGGTGACCGACGGCGTCGAGGTCCTGGTCGTGGCATACGGGTCCGCCACGCTGCTCGAGCAGTGCTTGGGGTCGCTCTGCGACCAGCTGCCGCTGATCGTGGTCGACAACTCGTCCGACCCCCAGGTTCGCGAGGTCGCCCTGCGACACCGCGCTTCTTACGTCGATCCCGGACACAACGTCGGGTTCGCTGCCGGGGTCAACATCGGCACCGTCCACCGCGGCCATCCGGCCGCCGACCTGCTGCTGTTGAACCCGGATGCCTCGATCGGTCCCGCGGAGGTGCGTCGACTGCAACGTGCGTTGCACGCGCGCCCCGACCTCGCCTGTGTCGCCCCCGCGCAGTCGTCCACTGCGGGCGGTGCTCCCGACCGGGTCGCGTGGCCCTTCCCGAGCCCTCTCGGCGCGTGGGTCGAAGCGATCGGGCTCGGTCGGCTGCGCCGCCGGCAGGACTTTCTCATCGGTTCAGTCCTGCTGCTCCGTGCGGCCGCACTCCGGGATGTCGGCTCTTTCGACGAGCAGTTCTTCCTCTACGCGGAGGAGACCGACTGGCAGCGTCGGGCCCGTGACCGCGGCTGGTCGGTGGCACTCTGTCCCCACGTGACCGCAATCCACCTCGGAGCCGGGACCGGTGGCGACGAGCGCGCGCGGGAGACGCACTTCCATGCCTCGAACGAACGCTACATCCGCAAGCACCACGGCACCCTCGGATGGTGGGTGTACCGGAGCGGCGTCTTCACGGGCTCCCTGTTCCGCACACTCGTCCTACCCGGCGCACGTTCCCGCACAGCGGCCTTCCGGTTCCGTCTCTACCGGCTGGGACCGTGTCGGGCGGAAGCATCACTCGACGACGCCCACGACGCCACGCGCGACATCACAAGAAGATGAGACCCTCGACCCGATCGAGCACCACCTCGCGCCGGTAGGCGTCGACCGACACGGCCGCCGAACGGCCCCAGGCGGCCAGGTCCGCTGCCGCGGCGTAGGCGAGAAGGCCGGCGAGTTCCTCGACGTCGTAGGGGTCCTCGAGGATGAGGCCGGTCCTTCCGTGGCGAACGGCAGATGACGCGCCGGCGAGTCGGCTCGTCAGCACCGGGACCCCGCTCGCCAGCGCTTCGACGATCACTAGCCCGAACGGCTCGTACTGTGTCGGGAGCACCATCAGGTCCGCTGCCGCGAGTTGCCAACTCACATCGGTCGAGACACCGTGGGCGTGAACCCGCGAGGAGAGCCCGAGCCGCCGGATCGAGGCGCGGAAGGGGGCGAGCGACGCCCGCCCGACGATGTGCAGTGTCAACTTCGGCTCTGCAGCGGCGGCAAGGGCCTCGAGCAGCTGCGAGAGACCCTTGCGATGGAACTCGTTGCCGATGAACACGAGTGCGAGCTCGTCATCGCCGATCCCGAGGTCCGCGCACGCTCGGCCGCGGGCCTCTTCGCGAAACCGACTGTTGAATCGCGTCGGGTCGAAGGGGTTGGGCACCACCGTCGTGAGCTCTGGGTCGATGCGGTAATAGCGAACAAGGTCGGTGACTTCGCGCTCGGAGGTGCAGAGAATCCGGCGCGGGCTCGCCTCGCGAAAGTACCGGGCCTCCAGCGACAGCAGCGACCGATGTGTGGGCATTGCGAAGCGGAGCGCCGCGGGCAGGCTCACCCGACCAGCTCGCACGGTGCGGGCCGCATGCAACCATGCTCGATGCACGCTCGGAACCCAGAGCACGTCCCCTGGCGGTACCACCGAGCCCATCGTCACCGTGACGCCCGGCCGCAGCGCCTCGAGGACGTGCCTGGTGCGGGCAAGTCGCCGATGCAGGCCGAGCGGTCCGGGCTCCGCGGCACCGGGAACCGTGACCATCCGAACGCCAGCCGGCAGTCCCTCTGGCGAATTCGAGCCGACGAACGCCGTGTCATGTTGTCGGGCCAGGTGTTCGAGGAGGTCCCACGTGACGCTCTCGATACCGCCGTGTCGGTGCAGCGTCGGAAACACGACGGCGACGTCGGGGGATTTCGGCACCTGCATCGTGGCGATCGTCCTCTCGGCCCATACCACCGATGTCCAAGCTCGGTGGGAAGGTCAGGCATGATAGGTGCGGCAGCGACCGGGTGACGGTCCGGACGCCACGCGAGAGGAGGCTCGTGACACCCAGTTCTGTCACCCAACCCGACTTGGACGATGTCGACGCAGGCGCACCTCTCGACATCGTCCAGGTCGTGCGGAGCGATGGATTCGCCGGTGTCGAGCGGTACATCACGCAGATCAGCGAGTCTCTTTGCGTTCGCGGTCATCGGATGACCGTCATCGGAGGCGATCCTCAGCAGATGGTCGCCGCGCTGCCACCTGAGGTCGTGTTTTCGGCCGCACCTACGCTCTTCGATGCGACCCGAGCCCTCCTGCGCCACCGGCGCACACAGCTCGTCCACGCCCACATGACCGCCGCCGAACTGTCCGCCTCGCTCACCCACCCGATCGTCCGCGCGCCGATCGTCGCCACCCGGCATTTCGCCGCCGACCGCGGACGCGGCCCGGTCGCCCGGCTGATCGCCGACTGGAGCGCCCGATCTGTTGCATGTGACATCGCGATCAGCGCCTTCGTCGCCGGGCGCGTTCGGGTCCGACCGAGCTCATACCGAACGGTGTCGCCACACAGGAACAAGCGCATCTCGATGCGCCGACGGTGGTTATGCTCCAACGGCTCGAGCCGGAGAAGATGCCTGACGTCGGCCTGCGAGCCTGGTCGCTGAGTGGGCTCGGAGACCATGGCTGGCGCCTCGTGATCGCCGGGTCGGGTTCGGTCGGCTTCGATCTCACGACCCTGGCGGAGGTTCTCGGGTTGTCAGAAAGCGTGGAGCTCGCCGGGCACGTCCGAGACACCGACGCACTGCTGGCCGGCGCATCGATCTTCCTCGCCACGGCGCCCGAAGAGCCCTTCGGACTGTCGGTCGTGGAGGCGATGGCGCACGGCGTGCCAATCGTGGCTGCCGCTGGTGGCGGTCATCTCGAGACGGTCGGCGATGTGGGCGCGCTCTTTCCCCCTGGTGATGCGACAGCCGCCGCCGCTCTGCTACGGGAACTCGCCGGGTCCGCCGAACGCCGGCGCACGATGGGCCGTGCGCTGCGTGCCCGGCAACAGGAGCGCTTCTCCCTCTTCCGGCACGTCGACCGGCTCGAGCGGCTCTACCGCGAAGTCGTCGCCGCCGCCCGATAGAGTTCGAGCTGCTCGTCGGCGACGGCCGCCCACGAGCATCGTTGCGCCGCCACCAGACCTTGCCGGCGCAGGTGCTCCCAGAGGCCTGGCTCGTCGAGCAGTCGACCGAGCGCGCGTGCCAGTGCATCGGGGTCGCGGGGGGGCACGAGGAGACCCGCGTCACCGACCACCTCGGGAAGGGCGCCGCTCGCGCTGGCGACGACCGGCACCCCGGAAGCCTGGGCTTCCACGACCACCCGCCCGAACTGCTCCAACCACCCCGGCATGGGCACCGACGGCACCGCCAACACGTCGAACCTCGGGTAGACGCCGGTGAGGTCGGCTTCGTCGACGTGCCCGCGGAAGCTGACGCGGTCCTCGACGTCGAGGGACGCTGCCAGCGCACGGAGCATCGCCGAGTCCGTCCCGTCGCCGACGATATCTGCGTGCAGACGCGGGTCGGCGGCGACAGCACGGAGCAGGACGTCGACCCCTTTGTGCGGGATCAACCGGCCCACGAAGCCGACATGCAGCGACCCCTGCGGCGGCGGACGCGTCGGCCGGCGCGAAGCGCTCTACGTCGACCCCGAGTGGGAGCAGGCGGTGCACGCCCCCAAGACCTTTGCGGCGGAGGATCTCGCCGGCTGCGACGTTGCAGGTGTACGCGCCCGCCGCGTACCGCAAGGACCAGCGCTCGAACCAGCGGAACGGCGGCGGGTACCGCTTGTCGATGTTCTGCGCGGAAAACAACACATAGGGGACACCGCGGGCCCGCAACCAGCGCAGCCCGAGCACCTCCGCGACCGCAAGGCCGAAGGGCTCCTCGTGCATGTCGACGAGGTCCCACTGCTGCGACCCGAGCAGACGCCAGAGGGCGCGGGGATCGTAGAGGAAGAGGTTCGGATGGTGCCCGAAGGTCCGCACGGGTACGGCGAAGGTATCGCCGTCAGGATCGAACCGGATCAGTGCGCCACCTTCCTCCCAACGCGCTGCGGCCACCAGCACGAGGTCCACGCCGCTCGCGCGCAGGTGCCGTTCCCGCTCGCGCCAGCTGGTCACGACACCGCTCTTCGAGATCCGGAGCACCCGAAGCGGACCACGCGAGCCCGCGGGCAGGTCGTCGCCGGTCGAAGTCGCCACCCGCCGGATCGTAACGGTCTGCGACCTGCGAGCCGAGGACCAGCGGGTTCGCACAAGCGACCACTCATCGTGACGGGACGTTTGTCATTTTCAGTGAGATTTCCCTAAAGATGCGCCCACCCTCGCCGATGGGGCAGGTGTGGAGTGGGCAGGAGGAATCCGGAGGGCTGCTTCGGCACGCCCTCGGCGCGAAATCGGCGCCGGATCGCTCGTCGCCCTCCTCGCTCTCACACCGTTCCTCGCAGGCGTCTTCCAACCCGCCGGCGCGGGCGCGACCTCCCCGCAGATCGCCGGCTCGGTCGCCGCACCCTCGGTGTCGGACGCGAGCCCGATCTGCGACGCGCCCGATCCCTCCGGTGTGCTCGGCCCGGCGACGAGCCTCCGCGTCGAACCCGACGACGACCGTCGTCGACGCCGTCAGGCGGGGTGGTCGGGTTCAGTGCGAGCGGCTCCAACCTCTACGTGAACACCGGCACCGCGCTCGACATGTACTCGCTCTCGGGGACCCTGGTGCGATCGTTCACCCTGCCGTCCGGCTTCACCGGTTCGAAGGAGCCGACCGGACCGGTGGTCGACCCCTCGGGGAACATCTACCTCGCGAGCAACTACGGGCAGGTGGTCGACAAGTTCTCGCCGACGGGCACCCTGCTCTGGTCGGTCGACCCCCAAGGCGGCGGTCCCATCGGACTGTTCGCGGTCGGCTCCGGAGTCGAGGTTCCAGCTCGCGGTGACCATCGTGCAGAACACGTCGTCGAGCGACCTCCTCAACCTCTCGACGGGCGCGGTCGAACGGCGACTTCCCGCTCGTCGACAACATGGGCTCGGTCACCGAGGAGGCCAACGGGGACCTCCTCTACTCGGCGGGTGGCTACGTCTCGACCTACAGCGCGAGCGGGACGCTGCTGTCGAAGTTCGGCTCCTCCCAGACCCAGCAGAACGGCGCCCACACCGGGGCGGGGACCGAGTTCGGCAACGGCGGCCAGGCGGTCGTCGGCCCCGACGGCACCATCTACACCTCGGACCCGAACCACACCTTCGAGGCGACCTCGCCGCACGGGTACCTGCTCGGCACGACCACCCTCGGCGGCTCGCTCGCCATCGGAGGCGGCAGCTTCGCCCTCGTCGGGTCGACCCTCTATTTCCAGGGCGGGCCGGTCTTCAACGACGCCGGGGACCACATCTCCTCGATCAGCCTCGCCACCCTCCAGGCCGAGCTCGCGGCGCTCCACGGCTCCCTGCGACATCGCTCGGTTGGGGCGCGGGCCTGAGCACGCCGGCGACCGGCAACTACTTCGCCGCCGGGGACCACCCCCTCGGTGCGACGCCGGCTTCGACCCCTGGTGGGCCGAGCAGTCCTCCCACCTCCAGCTGTCCTACGCGGTGGAGAGCACCTCGAGCCTCACCGCCGAGACCGTCCCGGCCCCGACCACCGTCTCGCTGCCGACGAGCGCCGCCGGTCTCGCCTCGATCCCGCTCACCATCCCCGCCGCCGATCGGGCCCCGGGGCCCTACCTCGTCCAGGCCTCGCTCCTCGACACCTCGACCTCGCCGCCGACCCGGCTCGGGACCACCTGCATGCCCTACACGGTCGGGGCGACCGGTGACGGGCTCGACTTCTCGACCCTGCCGCGCGGCATCGGGGCGGGCGGACCGAGCGACCCGCGGGGCGTGGCCCTGAACGGCCAGCTCGGCCTCGACGGCTTCCGGGGTGCGAGCGTCAACTGGTGCACCTTCCTCCCCAACTGCTCGTCGTCCTCGCCGACCGCCGCCACCTGTGGCCCGTCCGCGATGACCTTCGGCTCGGCCCCGACCAGCTATTACCAGGCGGCCGCGGCCGCGGCCGCCGACCACGTGACCTACTGGGTGCAGGTGACCGGCGGGGACCCGGTGTCGACGGCACTGGTCGAACGACGGCTGGTGGCAGGGTGACATCGCCGCCCTCGTCGCCCACTACGCGAAAGTGCCCGCCGGGATGCGGCGCCATGCGCGCCGGTGACCACTGGGAGCCGTGGAACGAGTCGAACAACACCGGCTGGGGGAACGCGGCCGCAATACGTGTCGAAGGTGCTCGCGCCCTTCTACGCCGCGGTCAAGTCGGTCCGAGCCGGGCAGCAGCCTCGACGGTGATCGGCGGCTCGACGATCGACGTCGCCTACAGCTGGTGGCAGCAGCTGGTCGCGGCCGGCGGGCTCGCCGACCTCGACGTCGCGGCCATCCACCCCTACCCCGGGTCGAACGACTCCTTCGAAGAGGACGGCAAGCCGGCCCAGATCCGTCAGCTCGAGAGCCTGCTCGCCGGTCGAAGCCGCTCTGGTTCACCGAGGTCGGCTGGTGGAGCGACGGCGACTACAACTTCCTCTCCCAGGCCAACTACGGTGGCCCGGGCGATGCTCTGGATGAAGGCGCTCTCGGTGCCGGTGTGGGGCTACTTCTACGACGAGGGCAACTGGGGAAACGACGGGGTGAGCTTCTCGCTCATCCAGGCGGGCAACGTCGACGACTACGTGAAGCCGGCCGCGCTCGCCGCGATGACCACCACGAACGAGGTGGCGATCCCGGCCCCTGACCTCGGGATGCCGTCGACCGGGATCCCCCAGACCGTACGAGGCGACCTTCGGGCCGAGCGCGACGAGCAGCGACCAGCTCGACGGCCGTCTGGTCCGACGGACTGCCCACGACCGGTGCGGTGACGCTCACCGCGCCCGGGCGGCGGGAGCGATGCCGGTGACGGTCACCACCGAGTACGGCCAGGCGACCTCGGTGTCGGTCACCTCGGGCACCGCCTACAGCCCTGCCCATCTCCGACCAGGTCACCTACCTCTCCTACCCGGCGGGCGACACGCTGACGGTCGGGCCGACCGAGACCTACGGCGCCGACCTCGCCGCCGCGTCCTACGGCGGGAAGGCGACCGCCTCGAGCGGCAACGCGGCGGCGGCGATCGCAGGGCTGCCCGCCGGCTACGGCAACGGCTGGAGCTCGGCGGCCGGCGACACCACGCCCGAGCCTCACGGTCACCCTGGCCGCGCCGGCGACGGTTAACCGGGTCGTCGTCGACACCCAGTCGGTCGGGTCCACCGCGACCGAGCGTGCGCAACTACACCGTCTCGGTCGACGAGCCGGGCGTCGGCTGGACGACCGTCGCCGCCGAGGTGGGCCAGTATCGGAGCCACGAGCTCCTCCTCGCGTTCGCGCCGGTCATCGAGGCCTCGGCGGTGCGAGATCTCGGTGAGCGAGGTCGACTTCGGCGGCTACTACGGCGGCGGGATCCCCCCGTGGTGGTCCCCCGACCGAGGACGGCACCGCCTTCCTGCACGCGCTCGAGGTCTATGCGGGCACCGACAGCGTCGGCCAGGTGAACGGGTCAGGGCTCACCCCGGTGACCACCGGGATCCCCACCGCCGCCACCGACCACCACGACGACCACGACCGCGCCGCCGACGACGACCACGACGACGGCACCGCCGCCTCCGAGGACCACCACCACGGCTCCGCCGCCTCCGACGACCACCACCACGGCACCGCAGCCACCCACGACCACCACCACCACGGCACCGCCGCCAGCCGCCCAGCCGGAACGGCGGCGGAAGCAGCAGACCGCCGAAGCGTCCGCACCTTCCAGGGCTACTGGCTGACCACGAGCAACGGCAGCATCTACAGCGTTCGGCGCGGTGCCCTTCTACGGTTCCGCGATCGCGATGAGCATGACCTCACCCATCGTCGGACATGGTGGCGACGCCCGACAGCGAGGGCTACCAGATGGTGTCGAGCGCGGGCGGTGTGTTCACCTTCGGCGACGCCGGCTTCTTCGGCTCGACCGGCTCGCTCGTGCTCAACAAGCCGATCGTCGGGATGGCGGACACCCCGGACGGCGACGGCTACTGGCTGGTCGGCGCGGACGGCGGCATCTTCGCCTTCGGCGACGCCGGCTTCTTCGGCTCGACCGGGTCGCTCGTGCTCAACAAGCCGATCGTCGGGATGGCAGGCGACCCCGGACGGCAAGCGGCTACTGGCTGGTCGCGAGCCGACGGCGGCATCTTCGCCTTCGGCGACGCGGCCTTCTACGGCTCGACCGGGTCGCTCGTGCTCAACAAGCCGATCGTCGGGATGGCCGCCACCCCCGACGGGCGCGGCTACTGGCTGGTCGCCTCCGACGGCGGCGTCTTCACCTTCGGCGACGCCGGCTTCTTCGGCTCGACCGGCTCGCTCGTGCTCAACAAGCCGATCGCGGGCATGCAGTCGACAGCCGGACGGGCAACGGCTACTGGCTGGTCGCCTCCGACGGCGGCGTCTTCACCTTCGGCGACGCGTCTGTACTACGGCTCGGCGAGCGGGTACGGCCTCGACGACCCGACCGTCGCCATCCGCTGAGCCGCCCCACCTCCGTTCCTTTTTCGACCGTGACGGGAAGGGTGCCACTCACCGCCGGTCCCCTCAAGCCGCCGACCACCACGACGACGACGACGGCACCGCAGAGTGACACCTGGGGCGGGGACCAGACGCGCCAAGTCGGTGACGCCCACGGGTACCGGATCGCCACTGCGGCCGGAGGCATCTTCACCTTCGGCGACGCCGGCTTCGGCGGCTCGACCGGTGCGTTTACCGAGGGCGCGGCGGGTGCGATCTCCTGACCCCGCGAGGTGTCCGCTGCCGCCGCGGGCGTGGCCGCTGCGGGGCAGGTCACATCGGAGCCGGTAGATTCGGCGGACCATGAAGATCCACGTGGCGAGGACCCGGACGCCCATCCCGCACTCGTGCACGCCGACGATGGTCGGGTTGCTCGCCACCCAGCGCTCGCGCCGTCACCTCCCCGTCGACGATCCGGACGAAGCCGACCTCCTCCTCTTCCCCGACTGCCATCTCTTCCCGACGGACTGGCGGCTGGACGAGATCGCGTCGAGTGAGGCCGGCCTCGCCCATCCGGACAAGATCGCCGTCTACGACGAGCGCGACACCCCCTGGTGCCGCTACCCGGGGCTCTACGTGAGCATGCCGGCGGCGCACTTCGCGTCCGCGCTGGCAGGTCGCCTCCCCCTACTACCGCATCGACGACCCGGCAGGGCGTCTGCTCGGCTCCGCGAACGCGATCGAGCCGGACCTCCTCTGCAGCTTCGTCGGTGGAAGGACCCACCGCTGCCGCGCCGACATCTTCGATCTGCGTGGCCCCCGCATCCACGTCGAGGCGACAGACGGATTCGTCTTCTACGATCCCTCGTCGGTCCGGTTCGAGGAGCGCCGCAGGACCTTCGCCGAGATCCTCTTCCGCACTTCGTTCGTGCTCTGCCCCAGGGGAGCAGGCACATCGTCGATCCGCCTCTACGAGACGATCGCGGCCGGGCGGGTCCCGGTGATCATCGCCGATCAGTGGGTCGCACCCTCGGGACCGCACTGGGAGGAATTCTCGATCCGGTGGCCGGAGCACCGGGTCCGCGACCTGCCCGCGTTCCTCGCAGCGATCGAGCCGGACGCAGCGTCGATGGGCCGGCTCGCACGGGAGGCGTTCGACCGGTGGTTCGCCCCCGACGTCGCCCTCTCGCTGCTGCTCGACCAGCTCGATGAACGCCGGCGTGCGCCGGACTACGCGGAGTTTCCGGCGGCGGGCATCCGCGACGGGCAGTACCGGCGGGCGGGTGCCGCACGCCTCCGGATGGGCGCGCACTCGGTCAAAGGGCGTATCGGCCGATCGCTCAGCTGAGGGGCCCGCGCGCTCAGGGGGCCTTGCGCGTGCGCACCACCCGGGCCGGGACGCCGAGGGCGACCGAATCGGGCGGCAGGTCGCGGGTGACGACCGCATGGGCCCCCACCACGCAATTGGAGCCGACGGTGACCCCCTTGGTGACCGTCGCCTTGGCGCCGAGCCAGACGTTGTCCCCGATCACGACGGGCCGGGTGTCGCGTCCCTGGTCGATGATGCGATCGGTCGTCGAGGCGAATGCATGGTCGTGGTCGCGGATCGAGACCATCTCCGCGATCAGACAGCCGCGCCCGATCGATATCCGGTCGTCTGTCGCGAGCGTGCAGTGGTGTCCGAAGACCGTGCCGTCGCCCACCTCGAGTGTGCCGCGGTTCTCGACGACGAGCCCGCGGTCGAGCACGCATCCGGCTCCGAACCGCGTCGTCGATCCCTTCGTGGTGAGCACGGTGAGTCCGCGCCGGACGTCACAGCGCGCACCGAAGCGCACCCGGGGGTGGCGGAGGCGGGCGACCGCCAGACCGACCCGTCTGCGGAGGTAGCCGCGGACGAGTGCGACCCACCCGAACTCGGCGCGTGTCCCAGATCGCCTGCTCGCCCGCTCGCCCTGTGGCGCCATCGGCCAACCCTATCGGCCGCACCTGGGCGGGCCGGGGAGCCGCGCGACCGGCCGGGTGCCGCGTGGCGGGCCGGGGAGCCGCGCTGCCGGTCGGGTGCTCACCAGCTGATCGCGCGGGCGGTGCTGTCGTCGAAGGTCTCGCCGCCGAAGGTCCACTGCTCGGGCGGGACCCTCGCCGAGGGCACCAGGTGCATGGTGCCGTGCGCGGTCGGAAGGTGGAACGTGATGACGACCGTCGAGGCGCTGCCGGCCGGGATGTTCACGGGCGCGGCGATCAGCCAGGTCGGTCCTTCACCGCCTTTCGCCGCGAGCGGCCCGGCGCCGCTCATGGTGATGTGGGACGCAGCGGCGGGCAGGTTGGCGGCGACCAGACCCACGTAGCCGCCGTAGCCGACCGGTACGCCCGGGTAGGGGCCGGCGATGTACTGCGACTGCCCCGGCGGGGTCTCGTTGCGCATCGTCGTGGTGAGGGTCACCTCGGTCCCCGATCCGGAGGGCTTGGTTTCGACCGCGACGTGGACCGGCAGGTACTGGTCGAGCTTGTTGCCGCCGCGGTTGACGACGGCCACGTCGAGGGAGGTGGGCGTGAGGCTCCCGCTGACGCCGCTCACCTCCCAGGCCGCCTGTGCCTTCGGGATCGCTCGACCAGAGCATCAGGTGGCGTCCCTCGACGGCGCTCGTCACCGCGGTCGCCAACGTGTGGAGGTCGATGGTCTCGCCCTCGAGCTGCTGGAGGACAGCGGACGTGAGTGAGCCGAGGACGTCTTGGCGTCGTGTTCGTCGTCGACGAGTCGGTCAGGCCCTCGTACTGGTCGTGCAGGAGGTACTGCTCGACGTTGTCGGAGGTGATGGCCCGGCTGCCGGCCACCGTCACCGGACCGGTCGCCACCAGCAGCTGCTTGAGTCCTTCGATGTCGAGGGCGATCACACCGTTCACCTGCTGGCCGGTGTTCGCGTGCCACATCTGCGCGGCGAGCGGTGCGGTCACGTCGAACTGCGGCGTCACGCCGAGGTTGCGCCAGTCGACGCCCGGGTCGAGCCATCCCCAGTTGCGCTCGAGCTCGGCGTTCGCCTGCACCGCACCGGGAGGGAGAGTGAGGCTTCCCGAGGGGACGAGATCGCCGACCTGCACCGAACCGCTGCCGGTCGTCGCGACACCGACCTCGAGGAACGATCCCGATCCCGCGCGCATCTCCGCGTTGTTGGAGGCGAGCACCAGATAGGTCTGCGGCCCCTCGAGGATGGTCGCCACCACCGAGGAGACGGCGGCCGCCTTGGTCAACCGCGAGCGGGCGTCGTCGAGCTGTGACACGAACTCGTCGTGCTTGGAGGCGAGGGGACCGATCAGCGCGTCGGAAGGACCTGTCTGGACCGCGCGAGCTGCTCGTGCGCGGCGAGCGCGAGTACGCCCAGCTGTTGCAGCGACGCGACCCGCTCGGGCCCGGCGCCGTGCGGTTCATCGAGGACGCCGTGGACCTTGGTCAGGAAGGTGGCACCGATCTGGGACACCGACTCGGCCGCCGAACTGAGGTCGCGCGCCGACTGCAGCTGTCTCCCGATCACCGGAAGGATGGTCACCGGCGCGAAGAGCGGCGAGGACAGCTGGGACTGCGCGGCGGCGAACTCGGCCCGGGCCGACTGGAGCGCGCGCACGGTGCCCGCCTCGGTCAGCTGGCCGGGCGCGAGGTCCGCGTGCACCGACTGGAGTTGCTCGAGCCCGGTCTTGTCGTGCCGGTAGGCGGACCAGGCCTTGGCCGCGAGGAGAGCGCCCCATGCCACCAGCACCGCCAGCACGCCGCCCGCGATCAACCATCTCCGCCGCCTTCGGACGTCACGCACGGGAGTGGTGGTGCCCGGCTGACCGCTCCGACGGCGGCCTGCGCGTTCGGGTGGTCGACGCGGCGAGCACGATCGGTCGATGGTAGTGGAAGTTCCCCCCGCCGCAGCGGCACCGGCATCGACCCGACGTGCTGGGAGCGCCACGCAGTGCGCGCGACGACCGTCCGAACGCGCGAGCTGCCAGTAGCATTTCAACGTGTCGTTCACGGCCATCCGCGTGACCGTCGGACGGGTGGTGCTGGTTGCCGGTGTACTCGTCCTCTTGTTCATCCCGTACCTGCTCTGGGGTACCGGGCTCATCACCGCGCGGAACCAGTCCACACTGCGCACGCAGTTCCAGCACGAACAGCACAAGACCGGCACGGTCATCCCGAAGGTGCACCTGCACGCGCCCCACAAGCCGACGGGTCCGGTGCAGCTCGCTCCCCATGTGCCCCCGCCGCCCGCCGGCTCTGCGGTTGGGCTGCTCTCGATCCCGAAGATCGGGCTGTCGATGATGGTGGTCGAGGGCACCGGCGAGTCGCAGCTCGAGGCCGGACCCGGCCACTATCCGGGGACGCCGCTTCCCGGTGAGCAGGGGAACGTCGGCATCGCGGGGCACCGGACCACGTATCTGCATCCCTTCTACAACCTGAACGAGCTCGTCCCCGGCGACACGATCAACGTCGTCACGCTGCAGGGCATCTTCCTCTACCAGGTGAAGAGCAGCCAGGCGGTCAGTCCCACCGACGTGGCGGTGGTCGCGCCCACCCACTTCCCACAGCTCACCCTCACCACCTGCAACCCGCGCTACAGCGCGTCCCAGCGTCTCGTCGTCCAGGCGACTCTTACCGCGAGCATCCTGGTCGACCCGAAGCACCCCTCCGCGGCCCCCAAAGCAGCCAGGGGTACCAGACCGGACACGCCGGCGACGGTCGAGGCCGACGCCAACCCGCCGAAGGACTGGGCCCTCGCGACCGGCTGGGGAATCATCGTCGCCGCGCTCACCACGGCGATCTGGATGGGCTCCGCCCGCACCCGGCGCGGCCGACGGGCACTGGTCCTCGGAACCGGCCTGCTCACCTGGGTGGTGGTGGTGTTCTTCTTCTTCCAGGCGGTGGCGCCCCTCCTGCCCGCCAGCTACTGACCGCCGCTCGGACCCCAACCTGTACAGCGTGCCTTTGCGCGCGTTCGCTCAGAAGCCGAGCAGGCGATACGAACTGCGCAGTCCGTCCGCCGGAGCCGCCCTCGGAGCGGCGCCTGGAGGAGGGTGGTGCGGGGCCGGATCAGGCGTTCGCCGTGCGACGACGACGCATCAGCAGGCCGCCGGCCACGATCGCACCCGTTCCGATCGCGGCGAGCTCCGCCACGTCGGCGCCGGTGAAGGGAAGGCTGCTCGAGCTCGAGCTCGTCGTCGGCGACGACGACGGCTGCGAGAAGGGCAGCGAGCTTGCCGCGTTCGCCGGCGGGACAGAGGTCGAGTTCCCCGCGATCGTGGGAGGCTCACAGGTGTAGGGGTTCGGGCAGGCAGCTCCCGCAACAGCCGGCGCGACAGCGAGCGACGCCGCCGCCATTCCCGATGCGATCACGATTCGCCTTGCCCACTTCATGGTTGCCCTTCTTTCCGCAGGTTGCTCCTGCGTTCCCCGACCAGGTTCAGGGGAAACGTCGTCGCTCCCGCTCCCTGGTGTCCACCTATCTTGCCTGCTCGGGAAGGTGCAAGGCAACGACCGGCACGTCGAGTGCCGCTGTCCTCACTGTACGCGGAAAGCCGAGCGTGGCCGACCTCTGTGACGACTCCCGAAAAGCGGGAGCGGATCGTTCAACCCGGAACGAGCTGTCCGAAGGTGCTGCAGAGACCGAGCGCCTCGATCACCACGAATGCGGCCACGACCCCCAGCACCACCGGCAACCGCCACCTCGAGCCCACTCGTGCGAGCGGGGAGGGCATATACCAAGCCGGCAGCAGGCCGGGCTCCTGACCGAGGTACTCGCCGATAGGCACGGCGTCGTCCGCGAACGGTTCTCCGGCAGGTGCGGCGAGCGCCAGCTCCTCGAGCTCGGCGTCGGTGAGCGGGGCTGCGAGGAGTGACTCGGGAATATCGGTCCCACCTGTCGGCACTGCGCGATCGTACCGCCGCATCCCGCTCGGATGCAGACCTCCCGACAGGACGGCCGGCCCGGGCACACGATCCGGTGCCACGTCCGATGCAACGGTCCCTCACAGGAGGTGCACCGCCGTCTCGAGGAGGACGATGGTCGTGCCGATCGCCACCAGGCCGAAGACGTACACCGCGCGCCGAAGGCGTGGGCCGCCACGGCGCCCGGCGGTCCCGATCCCGACGACGGCGAGGGCGAGCACGCCGACCACGTCGGTCAGCACGAAGGCCACGTGCACGGTCCACACGTGCAGACCGGCCAGCGAGAAGATGACGACCGCGGGGATCGCCGCCGACATGATCGACCACGAGCTCTCGAGCTCGCGTCGAACGTCGGACCACCGGAGGTGCAGCTCCTGCCAGGATTGCTTGATCACCAGCCGCGAGAGCGTGTGCGCGAACCAGATGGCCAGCGCGCCGATGACGATGATCGCCGCGGTGGTGAGCGCCTCGGGGTGTGTCTCGAAGGTCAGGCCCGCCACCGCGACGAGCGTCGAGATGGTCCCGTAGACATAGTCGGCGAACCAGTGGACCGTCCCCCGGCCTGGCTCGCCCGCCGCGACGGCGCGCCCGGTCGCGTCGTCCGCCGCATCGCTCACTGCGTCCGGCACCCGTCCGATCTGCGCATCACCACGTCCCTTCCGGCGGCGGCCGCGGCACGGAGCCGCGAGCACTGCGGGTCCCCCCCGATGCGATTCTGGCACTGTGGCCGCCTTCGATCGCGCACCGCTCGGAGTCCTGTTCGCCCGACCGACAACACTCGGCCGGCGCGTCCATACTGCGGAGGTGGGTGCCCCGGTCGTCACGACCCGTGTCGAGGAATCCGGCAGTGGCGAGATCTGCCGGTCCGTCCTCGCGGCCTTGCCCCACTGGTTCGGGATCCCCGAGTCGGTGACGGACTACATCGCGGTCGCGGAGCGTTCGCCCTCGGTCATCGCCACGGTCGACGGGAACGATGTGGGCATCGCGACGATCGTGTCACACACTCCCTCCGCCGCCGAAGTCGCCGTCATGGGCGTCCTGCCCGCCTATCACCGCATGGGGGTGGGGAGGGCCCTGCTCGATGCCGTCGAAGCGAGGCTCACCGCGGCCGGAGTGGAGTTCTTACAGGTCAAGACCTTGAGCTCTGCGAAGGCCGACACGGGTTACGAACGGACCCGCGCCTTCTACCTGGCCTACGGGTTCCGTCCACTCGAGGAGCTCCCGCTGCTCTGGGGCGCCGACAATCCGGCGCTCCAGATGGTCAAGACGGTGCGACCGCAGCACTGACCTCGGGTCCGGGCCCGTCGGTACCGGTCACATCTCGACGGTGACGCTCGCGAAGTGGCCGGAGCCGACGAGCACCGCGACCACGTGCGCCAGCGTGGCCGGAGTGCCGAGGATGGTGATCTCGTGCGTCTGCTGGATCGGTGTCGGGACGCCCGATTCTGCGGCATCCATGTTGCCGTTCCCGAGGAAGGGATCGAGGAGCGCCGAGAGCGCGGCGTCCGTGGTACCGGGAAGGGTGACCGCCTCGATGACGTGGGTGGCCGCGATCCACGCGGGCACGGCGTCGCCGGCGACCACGCTCGGGACACCGACCGGGTCGATCCACTCGGTCGTCACCCCGTAGCTGACGCCTTCGGTGAACACCGGCGCGTCGGGGCTCCCGACGAAGCCCTGGGCCGCCTGCTGCAGCACCGGGATGTCGTAGTTGCGCGCTTCGAGCAAAGCTCCGCTGTAGCCGTCGAGAATGACCGTGGGCTCGGTCGCCGGGGCGAGCAACCCGTTCGTGTGACCGACCGAGGACTCCTGCCGCACGGTGAACGCGGGACCCGACGCACCCGAGTGGGCGGTGCGGCTTCCGAGCGCGACGACGCCGGGGATGAGGGACATGGTCCGGAGCAGCTCCGGTCCGAACCCGGACCATTCACCGCTGGTCGGACCGACCGCCATGATCGTCAGCCGGAGGAAGGCGGCGTCGCCGGGTGCCCGCCCCACCGCCACGTGGTCGAGGGCCGCGATCCCGGTCGTGCCCGACTGCAGCCCTCGTGCCAGTTCCGCCGGATCATGTGTCAGCGAGGACACGTCGAGGAAGCCGGGGCTCGACCAGGTGGCCGCGAGCTTGCCCGAGCATCCGGTCACCGGCTGGTGGGCGGGCGTGTCGATCAGGCCGATCGCGTGCCAGGCCGCCGCGTTGGCCGGTGCGTCGAACGAGGCGGTCCCGAACTGCTGCGAGGTGCACGTCGCGCCCGTCGAATTGGACCAGACCTCGAACAAGAGCGGGACGTTCGCCTTCGCGTCAGGTGTCGGCGTCTTCCCGACAGTCTCGACGTGCGCGTCGAGCTCGCCCTGCATCCGGTAGGTGGCCCACTCTCCCGGTTGCACCGTCGGAGCCTGCTGTGCGACGTCGGCGAGGTGGGCGAGCTCTGCGGCCGCTGCGATCGGGGTGCTCCCCTTGGACGCGGGGACGAGCTGGAGGACGAGCACTGCGCAGGCCGCCGTCGAGGCGGCGGCGACGGTGCCCCAACGGGCGAGCCGGCGGGCGCGGGCCCGCCGCGGCGGCCTCCGTCGGGCGACCGCCTCCGCGGCGATCGCCGTCTCGAGGACGGCACGGGCGTCGCCGAGTTCGTGCGCAGGTGGCTCCTCCCCCGCCAGGTAGTAGTGCCGGACGAGATCGAGTTCGAGCGTCATGAGGATCCCTCCGTGGCGGCCGACGGCATGCCCGCCGGCGCGTGGTCTTCGAGGTAGGTCCCGGGCTCGCCGAGGCGCTCGCGGAGGATCCGGCGCGCGCGGGAGAGGCGGGAGCGGACGGTACCGACCGGGATGTCGAGGGCGGCGGCGACCTCGTCGTAGGTCAGCCCGGGGCCGGCCACGAGGAGCAGGACGTCGAGATGCGCGGCTGGTCGAGGGCGCGGAGTGCGCGGGCGACCGGCTCCGCGCTGGCCGCGAAGAACGCGCGCGAGGAGGCGTCTTCGGCAGGGTCGCTCGGCTGGACCGGTGGGAGGGCAGCACCCTCCCGCCGGACGCGCCGTCCCTCGCCCCTCCGATGGTGGTGGACCACGTGGGTGGCGATCCCGAACAACCAGGGCCGGACGTCGGCCCGTTCGGGGTCGAAGGTCGCCCGCGAGCGGAACGCCGCTGCGAAGGTCTCGCCGACCAGGTCCTCGGCGTCTGCCCTGCCCACCCGCTTGGCCAGATACCGGTGCACCGATCCTGCATGCCGGTCGAAGAGGGCGGCGAAGGACGCCGGGTCGCTCAGCGAGGCACGGATCACCTCTGCGTCACTCGGTTCCGCCGGGTCGGGTTCCCCCATCACCCGAGTCTTGCCCGCACCCGACAAACAGGTTCCCAGCGGGTGAGCGCCGGGCCGTCGTGCCGCGGTCCGCCCTCGCCGGGCCGGCTCAGACCCTCAGCACGGAATCCTGGGGACCCCTCCCGGCCCGAGCCCACATCCACGCCATATCATCGAACGGATGCGCCTGTCGGACGGGCGTCGATGATCACGAGCAGCCGCTGGTGGTCCCGCAGCTCGCGCACACGTAGCACGAGCCGGACCGCTGCATGGCGTTCCCGCACTGGTAGCAGTACGGCGCGTCGCGGGGTTCGGGCCGTGCGAGCAGCTCCTGCGCGGAGCCCGCACCGCGGTCCTCGGCGAAGCCGTCCGGCGCGCCGGTCGCGTCGGCGTCGAGCGCGTCGGTCACCGCCTGACCGATCGGGTCGGCGTCGACGATCCCCGTCGAGGCCGTCGCGGTCTCCTCGACGCCGGGCAGGGTCGGCTGCATCCGCTCGGAGGTGGAGAGCACGCCGAGCTCCGCGCGCTCCTCGAGCGGCAGGTAGTCCACCGCGAGGCGGCGGAAGATGTAGTCGACCAGGCTCGTTGCGATGCGAAGATCCGGGTCGTCGGTGATGCCGGCCGGCTCGAAGCGCATGTTGGTGTACTTGCGCACGTAGGTCGCGAGCGGGACGCCGTGCTGGAGCCCGAGGCTCACCGAGATGGAGAAGGCGTCCATGATGCCGGCCAGGGTCGAGCCCTGCTTCGAGACCTTCATGAAGACCTCGCCGGGCCGCCCGTCCTCGTACTCCCCGACGGTCACGTACCCCTCGCAGTCGGCCACCCGGAAGGCGAACGTCGACGAGGTGCGCCGGCGCGGCAGCCGCTCGCGCACCGCGCCGACGACCACTGTGGAGCTGGCACGCTCGTGGGCGAGTGCCGCCTCGAGCCCAGTGATCTTCGCGGCGAGCAGACGGTCGTGGTCCTCGGCTTCGGAGCCCGCGGGTGCCACGTCGTCTCCGGATTCGGCTCCCTCCTTGCGCGTCGTCGAGAGGGGCTGGGCCACCTTGCAGTTGTCGCGGTAGACCGCCACGGCCTTGATCCCCATGCGCCACGCGTCGATGTGGAGCTGCTCGACGTCCTCGACGGTGACCTCTTCGGGGAGGTTCACCGTCTTCGAGATCGCCCCGGAGATGAAGGGCTGCACGGCACCCATCATCCGGACGTGCCCCAGGTAGTGGATGGTGTTGTCCCCCATCGAGCAGGCGAAGACCGGAAGGTGGTCGGGTGTCAGATAGGGAGCCCCGACGATCGTCTTGTGCTCGTCGATGTGGGCCACGATCTCGTCCACCTGGTCGGGCCCGTACCCCAGCCGGCGCAGCGCGCGCGGCACGGTCTGGTTGACGATCGACATGGACCCCCCGCCGACCAGCTTCTTCGTCTTGACCAGCCCTAGATCGGGCTCGACCCCGGTCGTGTCGCAGTCCATCAAGAGGCCGATCGTCCCGGTCGGCGCGAGCACGCTGGCCTGCGAGTTGCGAACCCCGTACTCCTCGCCGAGCTCGACCGCGAGGTCCCACGCCTCCTGCGCCGCCGAGAGCACCTCGGTCGGGACCTGCTCTTCGTCGATGCCGGCCACCGCGTCGCGGTGCATCCGCAGCACCCGCAGCATCGGCTCGGTGTTCTCGTGGTAGCCCGCGAAGGGGCCCATCCGGGCCGCGGTGCGCGCCGAGGTCGCGTACGCATGCCCGGTCATGAGGGCGGTGACGGCCGCGGCCCAGGCACGACCCTCGTCGGAGTCGTAGGGCAACCCCTGTGCCATCAGGAGCGCACCGAGGTTCGCGTAGCCGATCCCGAGCTCGCGGAACCGGCGCGAATTGTCGGCGATGGCCTCGGTCGGGTAGTCGGCGTTGCCGACGACGATCTCCTGTGCGGTGAAGATCACCTCGACAGCGGCACGGAATCCCTCCACGTCGAAAGCCCCGTCGTCGCGGAGGAAGCGCAGCAGATTGAGGCTCGCGAGGTTGCAGGCCGAGTTGTCGAGGTGCATGTACTCCGAACACGGATTGGACCCGTTGATCCGCCCCGCGTTGGCCGCGGTGTTCCACCGGTTGATGGTCGAGTCGAACTGCATGCCGGGGTCCGCACACTCCCACGCCGCGTGAGCGATCTGCCGGAAGAGATCACGCGCGGGGACCGAGCGGATGGTGTCGCCGGTGCCACGGGCGGTCAGCGTCCAGTCGCGCCCTGCCACCACCGCGTCCATGAAGTCGTCGGTGACCCGCACCGAGTTGTTCGCGTTCTGGTACTGGAGGCTCACCGAGTCCTTGCCGTCGAGGTCCATGTCGAACCCGGCGTCGCGCAGCACCCGCGCTTTGCGCTCCTCGATCGCCTTGCACCAGATGAAGTCCTCGATGTCGGGGTGGTCGGCGTCGAGGATCACCATCTTGGCCGCGCGGCGGGTCTTGCCTCCGGACTTGATCGTCCCTGCGGACGCGTCCGCACCGCGCATGAAGCTGACCGGACCCGACGCGGTCCCCCCGCCCTTCAGGAGCTCGTGCGAGGACCGGATGCGCGAGAGGTTGACCCCCGCTCCCGACCCGCCCTTGAAGATGGTCCCCTCCTCCGTGTACCAGTTGAGGATCGAGTCCATCGTGTCGTCGACCGAGAGGATGAAGCAGGCCGACCCCTGCTGGGGCACTCCGGCCACGCCGATGTTGAACCAGACCGGCGAGTTGAACGCGGCCATCTGGTGGACGATCAGGTGCTTGAGCTCCGCCCGGAAGGCCTCGGCCTCCTCGTCGTCCACGAAATAGCCGTCCTTGATCCCCCACGCGGCGATGGTGTCGACCACACGGTCGGCCACCTGCCGCAACGACTGCTCGCGCTCGGGCGTGTTCGGAGTGCCGCGGAAGTACTTCTGGGCGAGGATGTTGGTCGCGTTGAGGCTCCAGTCCGCCGGCACCTCGACGCCGAGCTGCTCGAACGCGACGGACCCGTCACGGAAATTGGTGATGCGCGCATCGCGCCGTTCCCACTCGACCCGGTCGTAGGGATGGACGTCGGGCGTCGTGAAATGGCGGCGGATGCCGATCCCGACTCGCTGCGGTGCGATGGCCATGAGGCGGTCCTCTCTGTCGGTTTCGCTTGCGGGACTGCAGGACTGCGGGGCCGGGGAGCCGGATCGGGTGCCGCCGGGTCCGGGCGGGGAGTCCACCTACCTCCCCGGATCCGGCGGCCCGCTCGGTTTCACCATGCGTGCGGCCGGACCGCCATTCTACCTGGGCTGGGCCGTCCGGACACCGTAGAAACACAAGATGTTGTGGTTGACCCTCCCCCGAGGCACGAGATAGTGGGTCTATTACAACAGCGTAATTACATCCCTGTCAACCACCTTCTTCGCGCCGATCCCACTTCTCCCGACGCCTCCCAGCCCGGCTGCACGGCGCCTCGGTACAGTCCAGCCGTGAGCCCCTCCGCGCCGGTCACCATCGCCGTCGACGCGGGCACCACCGGGGTTCGTGCCCTCGTCGTCGACACCGACGCACGGGTCGTCGACGTCGCCTACCGCGAGCTCACCCAGCACTTCCCCCGTCCCGGGTGGGTCGAGCACGACGCCGACGAGATCTGGTCGTCGGTCCGTTCCACCCTTGCCGAGGTCGCGGGACGTCTCGAGGAACACGGCCGCGTGGCACAGGCCCTCGGGGTCACCAACCAGCGGGAGACCGTCGTCGCCTGGGACCGGCGCTCGGGCCGCCCGCTGCACCGCGCCGTCGTCTGGCAGGACCGCAGGACCGCGCCGTACTGCCGGGCGGTCGCCGATGCGGGACACCTCCCGCTCATCCGCGCCCGCACCGGTCTCCTGCTCGACCCCTACTTCAGCGCCACGAAGATGCGCTGGCTGCTCCACGACGGCGGGGTCGACGCGACGCCCGAGCTCGCCCTGGCGACCGTCGACACATGGGTCCTCTGGAACCTGACCGGCGGTGGCGCCTACGCCACGGACGCCACCAACGCGTCGCGGCACCATGCTCTACGACATCGTCGAGCGCCGGTGGTCGGCCGAGCTGTGCGACCTCTTCGAGGTCCCGCCCGCGGCGCTGCCGGAGGTGGCGCCCTCCTGCGGCCGCTTCGGCTCGGTGGCCGCCGAGGCGGTCGGCACCGGCTCGCCCCTCGCGGGGGTGCCCATCTCGGCCATCGCCGGCGACCAGCACGCTGCTCTTTTCGGCCAGGCCTGCTTCGCCCCGGGGATGACCAAGGTCACGATCGGCACCGGCAGCTTCGTGCTCATGCACGCGGGCTCGCGCTGCCCGCCGCCCGTCGAGGGCCTGGTCACGACCGTCGGCTGGGACCTCGGGGAGTCGGGCGACGCGGCCGGTCCCCCGTTCGTCTACGCGCTCGAAGGCTCGGTGTTCGCGTCGGGTGCCGGTGTCCAGTGGCTCCGCGACGGCATCGGCCTCCTCGACGACGCCGCCGAGCTCGAGCCGCTCGCCCGCTCGGTCGGGTCGAGCGAGGGCGTCGTCGTCGTGCCCGCCTTCTCGGGGCTCGGGAGCCCCGTCTGGGATCCTGACGCACGTGGCACCATCGTGGGTCTGAGCCGTGGCAGCGGGCGCGCCCAGCTGGCGAGGGCCATGGTCGAGGCGATGGCCTTCCAGGTGCGGGACGTCCTCGACGCGATGGGCGAGTCGGGTATCGCAGCCTCGGCCGTCCGGGTCGACGGCGGGGCATCGGTGATGGCCCTGCTGCTCCAGCTCCTGGCTGACCAGACCGGGCTCGACGTGCGGCGGCCGGTCTCCACCGAGACGACGGCCATCGGTGTCGCGACCATGGCCGGACTCGCCGAGGGCGTCTGGTCCGGCCTCGACGAGCTGACCGCCGCGTGGAGGTGCGACGCCGAGCACCGGCCCACGACGAGCCGCGCCGACGCGGCGCCGGCGCACGAGGCGTGGCGGCGTGCGCTCGACCGCTCGAGGGGGTGGGCGACGCCGGCCCCGCTCAGCTGAGCTCGCGGCTCCGGTGGCCGGCGACCTCGGCCATGATCGAGATCCACTGGCGCTCCCGCTCGCGGAGCAGCGGGTCGCGGCGCCCGACGACCAGGATCGGCCCGGCCGGTCCGATCGGTGCGGCCGCGACCGTGGGCGCCTCGTCGGGCATGGGCTCACCGCCCTCCTCCTCGGAAGCCGCTCCCACCGGTCTCCCACGGGCCACCCTCGCCATCCCGACCAGCTGCTCGGAACCGGGGACGTCCCCCTCCGCGGTCAAGACGGAGCGGACCGGTTCGTCGAGCACCGCGGCGAAGGTTGCCGCGAGGCTGCGCCGGACCCGGAGCACCAGCTGGTCGAGCAGGGCCGACTCCGAGGTCTGGGTGAACAACGCGGTCGCGACGTCGAGCAGCTCGGCGTAGCGATCGGGCACCGGTCCCTCGAGCGGCCGCATCGACTCGATCGTGACGCCGTCGACCTCGAGGATTTCGTCGCGCAGCAGCCGGATCAGGTGCTCGCCGGCCAGCCCGACGCCGAGCTCGTCGACGACCACCCCGCGGTCGCGCTGGAGGATCTCGATCGAGACGACGTCGGCGCCGACCGAGCCGATCCTGCTCGCCACCGCGCCGAGCGCCCCGGGCCGGTCGGGAAGCCGCAGCCGGATCAGGTAGTTCACCGGGCCTGGCACCGCTCCCAGGCTACGCCCCGAGTGTGTCCGGTCGGTTTCGTGCCGGTTACGGGACGGGGGAGGGCTTCCGGACCGGCGGGGTGACCGGATGCGCGCGGTGCAGCGGGCTCAGCGGCTGGGACCCGGCGATCCTGCACCCGGGCCCGAGGCACCGGTGGCTCGGGGGACCTCCTCTGCTGCCCGGACCGCGGGTTGGTCGGCCCTCCGGCGAGCGTTCGCGTACACGTCGACGTACTCCTGGCCGGAGAGCCGCGCGATCTCGGCCATCAGGACGTCGGTGAACTCGCGCAGCGCGGCGGGGTCCTCGCCGTCCGCCGGAACCAGCGCGTCGCGGCTGCCGGTCGCCACCGGCGCGCCGAACCGCAGCGTGACCGGGCGGAACGGCCGCATGATCCGCCTGCCGGGTGGCTGGATGGCGCGGGTGCCGACGATCCCCACCGGGATCAACGGCGCCCCGCAGCGCAGTGCGAGGCGCGCCGCACCGGTGTGGCCGCGGTGCAGGCGCGGGTCGGGTGCACGGGTGCCCTCGGGGTAGATGGCGAGCAGGCCCCCGGCTTCGAGCACGGTGCGGGCGGTGTCGAGTGCGCGCTGGGAGGCGTCGCCGCCCGCGCGGTTCATCGGGATCTGCCCCGCAGCACGGAAGAACCAGGCAGTCCGCCAACGGTCGAAATACTCGGCCTTGGCCACGTAGGTGACCCGTCGGCGCAGCACCAGGGGGAGGAAGAAGGAATCGCAGAAGGACTGGTGGTTGGCAGCCAGCACCACGGGCCCGTGGGCGGGCACGTGCTCGCGCCCTTCGGCCTTCACCCGCCACAGCAGGAACAGGACCGGGCTGAGCAGCGCCTTGAACACCCAGTAGGCCACCGCGCCACGGTATCCCCCGGGTGTGGTGGACTGCACCAGGTGCCGACCGCACACGCGACCAACGGCGGCCCCGGCAGGCCGGAAGCGGAGTCGGGCCGGGACCGTGCGGCGAGCTGGACCGTCCTCGGGCGGACCGTCGAGCTGCCCGTGGAGGTGCGGACCGCCAAACAGTGGGCCGTGCAGTACCTGGTGCCCGCAGTCGCCGCACAGCGGATCGTCGCACCCACCGGTCTGGAGGTGACCGGTCCCCTGCCGGGACGTGCCCTCGTCGCGCTCGCGGTCTGCCGGTACGACGACACCGACCTCGACCCCTACCACGAGGTCGCGGTGAGCTTCGTGGTGCGGCGCCACGAAGCACCGCCGGCGGGCAGGCTCGGGAAGATGCGCGAGCTCGCCCGCGGCGAGATCGGCGCCTACATCCACCGGCTGCCGGTCGACCAGGAGTTCACCTGCGCGGCCGGGCGCGACATCTGGGGCTTCCCGAAGTGGCTGACCACCATCGACATCGACGAGCCCGCCCCCGGCGACCGCTCGGCCGCGACGACCGTCCGACTGGTCGACGACGGCGCGCACGTGCTCTCGCTGACGATCGCGCCCGGAGGCCCCGTCGGGCTCCCCGCCCAGGCGCCGCCGAGCTACTCGTTCCGCGACGGCGTCCTCCGCCGGACCACGTGGAGGACGACCGCGGACGGGACCAGAGGTCGGCCCGGCGGCGCGCTCCTCGTCCTCGGCGACCACCCGATGGCAACGGAGCTCCGCTCGCTCGGGCTGCCGAAGCGACCCCTCTTCTCGGGGTCCTCGGAGCGGATGCAGGCGTCGTTCGACGCGTCCGAGGTGGTCCCGACGCCGCTGCGATGACACTCGCCGAGGCCGCACAAGGTGCCGTTGACCACCGACGACAGCGCCCGTAGCGTCTCGGGATGATGGATCGTCGCCTGACCGCGAAGGGTGCGCGCCGCCGTCGCGAGCTCCTCGACGTCGCCGCCCGGATGTTCGCGGCCGACGGCTACCACACCACGTCGGTCACCCGCATCGTCGAAGCGCTCGGTGTGGGCAAGGGCGTCTTCTACTGGTACTTCGAGTCGAAGGACGAGCTGATGGCAGCGATCCTCCGCGACGCCATCCACTCGATGCGCCAGGCCCAGCGCGACGCCATCGCCGGCGAACACGACCCGGCCCGCCGCATCGAGCAGGGGATCCGCTCTTCGCTGACCTGGCTGAGCGAGCACCGCCACCTCTTCGTGCTCCTCGAGTTCGCCCGGACCGAGGAGCGGTTCGCCCCGATCGTACGGCAGGCGGAGGACCAGACCGTCGCCGACGCGCTGCCGCACGTGAGCGCCGGGGTCACCGCCGGACTGCTGCGGCGCGAGGACCCGGTCGTGCTCACGACCGCCATCCTCGGCGTCACCGCGCACCTCGCCAGGCGACTCGTGCTGGAGCGCGGGGAGGACGCCGACTCGGTGGCGGCGTCGGTCATCGCCTTCTGCCGCGACGGGTACGCACCGCTCACCCCGTCGCTCACCACCCGGATCGCGTGAGCGCCCCGCCGTCGGACGCGGCGCGGACACTCAGCGCAGACGAGTCAGTGCGCGGCGGAGGCTTCGCACGCCCTGGCTGATCCGCTTCTCGTTCTCGATCAGCGCGAAGCGGACGTAGTCGTCGCCACCGGGACCGAACCCGACCCCCGGCGAGGTCGCGACGTCGGCCTCTTGGACGAGGAACTTGGAGAACTCGAGTGAGCCCAGCTCGCGGTAGGGCTCGGGGATCCGCGCCCAGACGAACATGGTCCCCCGCGGGGGCGTGATCGACCACCCGATGCGGTTGAGCCCGTCGCACAGCGCGTCGCGACGCGCCTGGTAGGTCTCGTTGATCATCTTCGGGTAGTCGGGCGCCTCGTTCATCGCGACGATCGCGGCGATCTGGATGGGCTGGAAGGTGCCGTAGTCGAGGTAGCTCTTCAGCTTGGTGAGCGCCTGGACGATCTCGGCGTTGCCGACGAGGAAGCCCACCCTCCAGCCGGCCATCGAGAAGGACTTGGTCAGCGTGTAGAGCTCGACGGCGACCTCCTTCGCCCCGGGCACCTGGAGGATGGAGGGCGGTGTGTACCCGTCGAAGGCGATGTCGGCGTAGGCGAAGTCGTGCACCAGCACGATCTCCCTCTCGCGGGCGAACTCGACGAGCCGGGTCATCCACTCGAGGTCCACGCACTCGGTCGTCGGGTTGTGTGGGAAGGAGAGCACCACCACCCTCGGCTTCGGCCAGGCCGACTCCCAGGCCTCGATGAGGTTGTCGAAGAAGGCCATCCCCGGGCTGTCCTGCGCACCGGACCCCGGGGCGTCCAGCCGCACGTGGCGCACGTCGGCACCGGCAAAGAGGGGGGCATAGATGTGGATGGGATAGGAGGGCGAAGGGACGAGGGCGGTGTCGCCGGGCCCGATCAGCACCCACATCAGGTGCGACAGCCCCTCCTTCGCGCCGATGGTGGCCACCACCTCGGTGGCCGGGTCGATCTGGACCTCGAACTTGCGCAGGTAGAGGTCCGCGATCGCCTGGCGGATCTTCGGGATGCCCCGGCTCGCCGAGTACCGGTGGTTGCGCGGGTTCCGCGCGGCCTCGGCCAGCTTGTCCACCGCGACGTCGGGCGAGGGGAGGTCGGGGTTGCCGAAGCCGAGATCGATGACGTCGCGGCCCATCCGCCGGGCCTCTGCCTTCAGGTCGTTGATGGTGGCGAAGACGTAGGGCGGCAGACCGTTGATCCGGCGAAACTCCATGGTTCAGGTTACCGCCGCGGCCGGAGGCCGATCGGCCACGCTCGGCGGCCGCGAGCCACTCAGGTCGCAGCGGCGAGCGAGCTCGCGGCTTCGGCGACGGTCTCGAGGGAGTCCGGCCAGGCGCAGACCGCCCAGGCGGCCCCGCTCGCCGCCACCTCGGCGAGGCGGTCCGCGACCTCGCGCACGCCGGCCCCGACCGGCCCGCCCCAGGTCACCTCGTGGCCGGACGCGACCAGTGCGGCGACGGTGCCCGTGCCGGTGCTGCCGGCGACGGTGCCCGTGCCGACGCTGCCGGCGCCGGTGCCCGCACCCACGGCGCCCGCGACCCCCTCCCACACGTTGACCGCCGCGCCGGTCGACGCGGCGACCTCGACCATCAGAGGCTTCGCGCCGCCCACCCAAACCGGGACGCCGTGCTCCCCGAGCTCGGTGGCGACCGCGTGCAGCCTGGCGCGCCGGTCGGCCGCCGGCGGGAACGGGACTCCAAACGCCCCGTTCTCCGACCGGCTCAGGTGGTCCCCCGTCCCGAGGCCGGCCACGAACCGGCCGCCGCTGAGGCGCTGCAGCGCACAGGCCTCGCGGACCAGCACCCGGTCGTCGAGCAGGCCGATCCGCGCGACCAGGCTGCCGAGCCGGATGGTCGAGGTGGAGGCCGCGACCGCACCCAGCAGCGGCCAGAGTGCGAGCACCGGACGGCCGGGATGGCCGAGCGGCCAGAGGTGGTCGAAGCAGAAGACGCCGTCGAGGCCGAGCGACTCCGCCCGGCGCGCGGCCCGGAGGGCGGTCTCCGCGTCCTCGCGGAACTGTGGGAGCGTGACCCCGACCTTCATGTGCCCGGGGCGGGCCTCGCGAGGGCCGCCCGGCGCGCCGGGCCGCGCATCACCCCTCGGATTCGACGCGTGCCTTCAGATCGCGGAGTGCGATGGACATGATGCGGCTCTGGGCCCGCATCTTGATGAAGCCCGGCAGGGGGACCTTCATCTCGACCTCGAGGTGGTAGGTGACCTCGGTCCGGCCGTCGGTGGTGGGCTTGAACACATAGCACCCGTCGAGCTTGGAGGTGATGTCGCCCCGGACCTGGACCCAGGCCAGCACCCCGGGCGCCTGGCCGTAGTCGTAGGCGAGCGTGTAGCTGGTGCTGCGTCCGAACGCCGCGGCGCGGAAGGTGACCAGTTTCGGGCGGCCCTCCTCGTCGCGCTCGTCGACGGTCACCTCTTTGACGTCGGCTGCCCAGCTCGGGTAGGCGGCGAGGTCGGCGCTGACCGCGAAGCACCGTTCCGGCGTGGCCGAGACGACCATGCGTTCGGTGGCTTGTTCGGCCACGATCGGGCCCTCCTCGTCGATTCGGTGTGACCTGGCCGGGCGGGTGTTCAGCCTCCCACGTCGGCGAGGGCGGCAGCCAGCCTAGGTGCGAGCAGGTCGTAGTCGAAGGATGCCTCCGCGCGCTCGCGGCCGGCGAGTGCCATCCGCGCACGCAGGCGATCCTCCGCGAGGAGCCGACCGATGGCCTCGGCGGCGGCGCCCGCGGAGGTCGGCCGGCGGACGAGCAGCCCGGTGACACCGTCGACGACCGCGTCGCCTGCGCCGCCCGAAGCGCCCGCCACCTGTGGCACACCGGCGGCGGCGGCCTCGAGGAACACGATGCCGAAGCCCTCCTGCTCGAGCCCGAGCCAACGGTTCGCGACAGAGCATGGCGAACACGTCGGCGGCCCCGACCAGATCGGCCACGTCCTCGTCGGCGATGCTCCCGAGCAAGCGGACCGGCGCGCCGAGCTCGGCTACCCGGCCGGTCAGCCGGTCGGCGTCGCGGCCCCGTCCCGCGATGGCGAGAGTCAACCCCGTCACCTCCGCGCGCGAGCCGGGCGGCGGCGTCGATCAGCACGTCCATTCCCTTGCGCGGGACGAGCCGGCTCACACTCGCGACGAGGGGACCCTCGGTCGGAAGTCCGAAGCGGGCCCGGGCCGCCTGCCGCTCGTGCTGCGACAGCGGGCGGAAGCGGTCGAGGTCGACGCCGGGCGGGATCTCCACCACCGGCGGCATCCCCCGTCCCCGCAGCGCCCGCGCCGGCTTCGGTGGCCGGGTACGAGCCTGCGCACACCGCAAGCTCGCTCCGCCGCACCAGTCGGGTGAGCAGTTCGCGGGCGGCCGGCAGGCGGCCCGGCACGGCCACCTCGGCACCGTGGAGCACGACGGCATAGGGAAGCCCCACCCGCGTACCGAGCACCGCGAGCGGGAAGGCCGGGTCGAAGACGACCGCCCGCGCACCGATACGGGCCGCCGCGGCCCGGATACGCCGGGCAAGGCGCGGGCTCGGGACGAGCACCCGGCTCGGGACGCGCTCGATGCGGATCCCGAGCGCCGCCTGCTCGCGGTCGAAGGCCGCGGCCTCGGGGTGGGACCACGCGGTCAGCACACCGAAGGTGGCCGGGTCGAGGCGACGCCAGAGCTCCCAGAGGTAGGACTGGATGCCTCCCACCTTCGGTGGGAAGTCGTTGGTGACGAGCAGGTGGGTCACCGGGTCGGAACCAGGTCCTCGCGCCCGAGGCGCCGCGCCGCCCACCGGGCGTGCTCGGCGAGCAGCGGGTCGTCGACCGACGCCCAGTGCGACAGGGCGACGGCCGTCGCGGGGTCGTTCCCGTCCCCCACATTGCCGAGCACGACCAGCGCGTTCCGGCGCAGGTACCGCGGATCCCGCTGCGGCACGTACCAGCGCCCGTGCTCGCGCAGGAGCTGCTCGTCGCTCGAAGCGAGGAGCCCGAGGAGGTCGACCGTCGCGGTCTCGGGCTCGCCGGCGGGCGGTGGCGGGTCCCGACGGTCGGCACTCCGGTTGACGGGGCAGGCGTCTTGGCACTCGTCGCACCCGTAGAGGCGGTCACCGAGGGCGGCGCGGTGCTCCTCGGGGAAGGGACCCGTCGCCTGCAGCAGCCAGGCGAGGCACCGCCGGCCGTCGACCACCCCCGGCGCCACCAGCGCGCCGGTCGGGCACGCTCGCAGGCAACGAGTGCAGCTGCCGCAGCCGGCGCCATGGGGAGCGAGGTCCTCGGGGGCCGCTGCGGGCAGCGGGGCGTCGGTGACGACCGCACCGAGCACCGACCACGAGCCGATGCCGTCGACGAGAAGCAGCGAATTCTTCCCGAACCAGCCGATGCCGGCGCGGTGCGCGGCCGCCCGGTCGACGAGGGCGTTGTCGTCGGCCACCACGACCGCTCGCCAGGACGCACTCCGGAGCCCGTCGGCGACTGCACCGAGCGCCCGGCGCAGTGCGGCATAGTGGTCGCGGACGGGCGTACCGGGCGACCGTGCCGTGCGGACGTCCGGCCTGCGGCTCGCCGGTCTCCCGGGTCGACGCCGAGCGGTAGCTCCAGGCGCCGACCACGAGGGAACGCGGCACCGGGCAGGATCCGACGCGGATCGGTCGAGCGCTCGGGGTTTCGATAGGTGAACTGCATCCCGCCGTGGAGCCCGAGCCGGCGGCGCTCCACCAGGTCGGCGCGGGCCTCGTCGAACACGCCGGCCGGGGCGACGCCGACCGCGGCCAGCCCTGCGTCCAGCCCGGCACGGACCACCTCCGCCCGGAGGGCCTCGCCGCCGACCGCGGCCGCCGGGGCGGCAGGACGGAGGGCGGACGGGTCGGGCACGTCCCATGCTCGCACGAGCAAGGACGCGGTCAGGACCGACGCCCGTGTGCTCCGAGATTCCCGACGGCTCAGCCGGCCCGACGGCTCAGCCGGCCCGACGGCGGTGCCGATTGCTCGGCACGAGCCCCGCCTGCTCGAGAAGCCGCACGGCTCGTGCCTCGCCGGAGTCGATGACCACGGCGTCGTCGGGGCCCCGTCCCACGATGAAGCTGACCACGCAGTCGTCGCAGACCGGGGAGGCTGGTGTGCGCACTGGGCGCAGTCGATGGTGAGAGGCGGAGGCACCGCACGGGGCAGGTCGCCGGCGTTGGCGACGGGTCGCTCGGCGTGCAGGGGGGCTGGCATGGGATGGCCTCCTCGTTCCGACGGTGTGGCTCGTTCCGACGGTGTGGCTCGTTCCGACGGTGTGGCTCGTTCCGACGGTGTGGCTCGTTCCGACGGTGTGGCTCGTTCCACGGTGTGGCTCGTTCCGACGGTGTGGCTCGTTCCGACGGTGTGGTCCGCTCGTGCATCGCCGCCATCCTCGACGACGGGTGTGACAGGCTCCTCGCCGGACGCCGTTCAGTACCCCGCGAGCGGGTCGACGAGCCCGATGAGCGGCTCGCCGGCCGCAAAGCGCTGCACGTTGGCCCGGATGCGGTCCGCGAGCAGCGGCTGGACCATCTCGATCGTGTCCGCGGTGTGGGGGGTGACGATGCAGTTCGTCCTCCCGAAGAGCGGGTGGCCGTCGGGCAGGGGCTCGGGATCGGTCACGTCGAGGGCGGCACCGGCGATGGTGCCGGAGTCGAGGGCCGCGAGCAGCGCGCCCGGTGTCCACGTGGCGCCCCCTCGCCACGTTGACCAGCCACGCCGACTCGTCCATGCGATCGAGCTCGCGTCGCGCCGATAATGCCGGGTGGTCTGCGGGGTGAGCGCGAGCGCGAGGAAGACGACGAGGGCGCCGGGCAGCACGTCGTCGAGCTGATCGACCGAGTATCGTCCGGGCGGCCCCCGGGACCGGATCGGCCTGCCGGCGCACGACGGTCGCCTCGACCCGGAACGGGAGCGAGCAGCTCGAGCAGGGAGGCGGTGATGCCCCCGCCTCCGAGGATGGTCGACCGTCTCGTCGTAGAGGCTGGTGCCCGCGGCCTCGCCCCACGACCGGGCGACCACCCGGGTCGGCAGGTGGCGGAGTCCGGCGAGCGCGAGGAGCAGCGCGTGCTCGGCGACCGGCTCGGCATAGGAGCCCTTCGCGCAGGTCCAGGTCCGCTCGTGTCAGCAGCCCGTACTCGGCGACCGGCTCGATGCCGGCAAAGGGGAGCTGCACCCACCGGACCTCGGCGCCTCGGCGAGCCAGTCCGCCAGGCCGGCGACGTCGGCCGGGTCGAGCCACACGATGGCATCCGGCTCGTCCGCTGATCTCGACCAGCGACCCACCGGCCTCGAGCACGGCGTCGGTGGCGAACGAACTCCGGGCGCGGTCCGACGGCGATCCGGGGCGAGCTCACGCCTCACACTAGGCGAGCGGTTCTACCCGGCCGTGTCGGGCGCCCGGCCCGGCGCGCGATTTGCTTCAATGGGGGCCGCTGCAGGTCGGATCGGGGGTCTCCGATGATCGTTCAGTTCAACGTCCGTGACTTCCTCGACCGGGTCGAGTGCACCTATCCCGACCGCACCGCGCTCGTCGACGAGACCGATCAGCCGGCCGCCCCCTGGGAGCCGCTGACCTTCTCGGCACTCGCGCGGCGGCGCCCGTGCACAGGCGGCGGGCCTCGACCGGCTCGGGCTGGGCTCCGGGCGAGCGGGTCGCGGTGGTCTCCCACAACGCCGTCCCGGCTCCTCACCTCGTTCTTCGGGGTCTGCGGCTGGGGGCGGATCCTCGTCCCGATCAATTTCCGGCTCTCCGCCGCCGAGGTCGCGCTACATCGTCGACCACGCCGGTGCGTCGCGTGCTCCTCGTCGACCCCGAGCTCGACGAGGCCCTCGCCGAGGTCGGCGCGCCCCACCGTTTCGTCCTCGGCCCGGACACCGACGAGGTGCTCTTCCCCGAGGGGACGGAGCCGCGGCCCTGGGAGAGCCGACGAAGACGCCACCGCGACCATCAACTACACGTCGGGCACCACCGCGCGCCCAAGGGGGTGCAGCTCACCCACCGCAACTGCTGGGTCAACGCGGCGGTCTTCGGATGGCACGTGCAGCTCTCCGACCGGGACGTCTATCTGCACACGCTGCCCATGTTCCACGCCAACGGATGGGGCGTGCCCTGGTCGGCGATCGCGATGGCCTGCCCCCAGGTCGTCCTGCGCAAGGTCGACGGCACCGAGATCCTGCGCCGGATCGAGCGGCACGGCGTGACCCTCCTCTGCGCGGCGCCCGCGGTGGTCAACGCTGTGCTCGACGCACTCCCGGGACCTGGGACGGCGCCGTGCCCGGACGCGGCGTCCACCCGCATCGTCGTCGCCGGGGCGCCCCCGCCGAGCCGCACCATCGAGCGGATCGAGTCGGAGCTCGGGTGGGAGTTCATCCAGCTCTACGGGCTCACCGAGACGGCGCCCGGTGCTCACCTTCAACCGGCGCCGGCCCGAATGGGACGACGCTCGCCGGCGAGGAGCGGGCGCGGAAGCTGATGCGGGCCGGTGCGCCGGCCATCGGCACCGAGGTGCGCGTCGACGCCGACGGCGAGGTGCTCGCCCGGTCGAACACGGTGATGGAGGGCTACTGGCGCCAGCCCGAGGAGACCGCCGCCGGCGCTCGCGGGCGGGTGGTTCCACACCGGTGACGGCGGCGTGATCGACGAGGAGGGCCACCTCGAGCATCCTCGACCGCAAGAAGGACGTCATCATCACCGGCGGCGAGAACGTCTCCTCGATCGAGGTCGAGGACGCGATCTTCTCGCTCGAGGGCGTCGCAGAGGTGGCGGTCATCGGGGTCCCGCACGACACGTGGGGCGAGATGGTGCATCGCACTGGTGGTGACCGCCGACGGCGCGGCGCTGACCGAGGAGGGCGTGATCACCCACTGCCGCACGGTGCTCGCCGGCTACAAGTGCCCGAAGCAGGTCGAGTTCCGCGACGAGCTCTGCCGCGCACGGCGACCGGGAAGCTCCAGAAATTCCGGCTCCGGGCGCCCTACTGGGAGGGCCTCGACCGGCAGGTCCACTGAGCCGACCGGGGCCGGTCCACCCGGAGGACCGCCGTGCTAAGCAGGCCCCGTGCTCGCCTTCGACCGCAGTGGGGACGGACCGCCGATCGTCCTCGTCCACGGGATCACCGAGTCCCGCCGGTCGTGGGAGCCCCTGGTTCCCGCGTCGGCGCGACCCACGAGGTGGTCGCCGTCGACCTGCGAGGCCACGGGGAGTCGCCTGCGTCGCCGCCCTTCGACGTCCTGACCATGGCCGCCGACCTGGTCGGGGTCCTCGAGCACCTGGCGCTCGAGGACCCGCTCCTCGTCGGCCACTCGCTCGGGGGCACGGTCGTGACCGCGACGGCCGCTGTTCGACCGGGTGCCGTGGAATCGTCAACGTCGAGCAGCCGCTCCGGCTCGCGGCCTTCCAAGACATCCTGCGCTCGATCGAGCCGGCCCTGCGCGGCGACCGCCGAGTTCTTCGAAGAGGCCCTTTCGGCGGTCTTCGCGAGCCTGCGGGGGCCGCTGTCCGACGAGGAGTGGGCGAGGATCGGGGCGATCCGCCGCCTCGACCAGGAGGTCGTGCTCGGCGTCTGGTCGTTCGTGCTCGACACGTCCGCCGAGGAGCTCGACCGCGCCGTCGACGTCGGTCCTCGAAGGCGTCGCGGGTGCCCTACCTCTCGCTCCACGGCTCGGATCCCGGGCCCGGGTACGCCGAGTGGCTGGCCGACCGCATCCCGGCCGCCCGCGTCGAGTGCTGGGAGGGCGACGGCCACTACCCACACCTGGTCGAACCCGACCGCTTCGTCGACCTGGTCGAGGCAGTCGGCGAGTGAGCCCCGCCCGGCGGGCCCGGTGACGGCGACCGCCGGCGCGCCGGCCGCGGACCGGCGGCGCAGGTCGTGGTGGGGGTGGGGATGGGCCGACGAGGCGATCGGGGGGACCGAGCTCGACGGGGTCGCCGCGGTGCTCGCCGCGCGGTTCCCCGGAGCGGATCCGCCACAGGCGCTGCCGGTGCCGGACCCGGCGCGCAGCCGGCTCCCGCGCCCGGGGTCGCCCCGCCGGCCTCGCTCGCCGGCATCTGCGCCTCGGATCCGGAGGCGCGCGCGTCCCACACCTACGGCAAGTCCTTCCGGGACGTCGTACGCGCCCTCGACGGACGACCTCGCCGCCGCACCGGACCTGGTGGCACGGCCCTCCACCGAGCAGGAGCTGGTCGACCTCCTCGACTGGTGCTCGAGCGCGCGGGCGGCGGCAATCCCCTACGGCGGCGGGTCGTCGGTGGTCGGCGGGGTGGAGGGGGGTGCGGCCCGCGATCGGTACGAGGGCGTGGTCTCGATCGACCTCTCCTGCCTCGCCGGCGTCGCCGAGGTCGACACGACGAGCGGGGCCGCACGGATCCGGGCCGGCACCTTCGGACCCGACCTCGAGGACGGGCTGCGCCCCTACGGGCTCACGCTGCGCCATTTCCCCCAGTCCTTCGAGCACAGCACGCTCGGCGGGTGGATCGCGACCCGCTCGGGCGGGCACTTCGCGACCAATCGCACCCGTATCGACGACTTCGTCGAGTCGATGCGGGTGGTCACCCCCGCCGGAACCCTCGAGTCGCGGCGCCTGCCCGGCTCGGGAGCGGGTCCCTCGCCCGACCGCCTCTTCCTCGGCTCCGAGGGGGCCCTCGGCGTGGTCACCGAGGCATGGGTCCGACTCCAGCGCCGGCCGCGCCACCGCGCCGGCGCCGCCGTGCGGTTCGCGACGTTCGAGGCCGGGGCCGCTGCGGCGAGGGCCGTGGTCCAGGCGGGTCTCTTCCCCTCGAACTGCCGCCTCCTCGATCCCGAGGAGGCGGCTCCCTCGGGCGGCGGGGGCCGGGCGGTGCTGCTGCTCGGCTTCGAGTCGCCGTCCGTCGCGGTCGACCACCTTGCCGCCTCCGCCCTCGAGTGCTGCCTCGACCACGGCGGCGAGGCGCCCGTCGGGCATCCGGTCCTCCCCTGCCGAGGGCACCGCCGGCGCCTGGCGCGGCTCGTTCTTCCGGGCCCCCTACCTCCGCGACGCGGTCGCGCGGTCTCGGCTGGATCGCCGAGACCTTCGAGACCGCGGTGACCTGGGACCGATTCGCGGCGCTCCACGCCTCGGTCACCGAGGCGGTGCGCGGGGTGCTCAAGACCGACGCCCCGGCGCTCACCTGCCGCTTCACCCACGTCTACCCCGACGGTCCTGCGCCCTATTTCACCCTGGTGGCGCCGAGTCGGCCGGGACGCCAGCTCGGCGACTGGGAAGAGGCCAAGGAGGCGGCGAGCGAGGCGGTGCTCGCGGGCGGGGGGACCATCACCCATCACCATGCGGTCGGGCGGGACCACCGGGCCTGGTACGACCGCCAGCGCCCCGAGCTCTTCGCTGCGTCCCTCCGGGCGGTCAAGGACCGCCTCGACCCGGCCGGGGTGCTCAACCCCGGCGTGCTCGTGTCCTAGCTCGGCGTCCTCGCCGCGCAGCCCAGATCCGCAGGCGGAAGGTCCCGCTCGGTTCGGGACTTTCGGCACTTCTTCGGCTCCCTGAGCCGTCGCAGGATGGATGCAGGGCACCTGCGATGCCAGGGACGACAAGGAGGTCGCCATGAGGCGTCACGCCCACGGAGCGAGGGACCGTCGCATCTCGGCCCTCGGGCGACAGCTGGTCGACGAGTGCGAGAGCTTCCTCGAGGGCCGCTACCCCACCATCCTGCAGGCCGAGGGACTGGTCGTGCCCGACTGGGCCTGGCTGAGCATGCTGGCGCACGCACCGATGGAGAGCCTCGCGGCACGGGCCGCCGGCGTCCACAGTCGCCGCGGCGCGGACCGGTTGAACGTCCTGTGGGAAGGGGCCCTCTCGCTGCTCTCCCAGGAGCTGTTCCTCATGGCCGAGCGGACCGGCACCCCGGTCGAGGACCTCCAGCACACGCTCGTCACCGAGGTCGAGCTCAACCCCGGCCGCACGCCGAGCACCTCGCCGACGCTCGGTCCGAGCCACCTGGTCGAAGAGGTGCGCGAGGCCCTCGGGCGCCGGCGCGACAGTTGGCGTCCCTAGCCCGGTCGATCAGCCGAGGACCGCGGCGAGCGGCGTGGCCGCCATCCCGTGTGCTTCGGCGACCGGTTCGCACACGACCGAGCCCTCCGCGACGTTGACGCCTCCGGCGAGCGAGTGGTCGGCCCGCGCCGCCTCCCTCCAGCCGTGCGCTGCGATCTCGAGTGCAAAGGGCAGCGTCGCGTTGACCAGTGCGTGCGTCGAGGAATGCGGCACGGCGCCCGGCATGTTCGCGACGCAGTAGAAGACCGAGCTGTGCACCTCGAAGGTCGGAGCCGTATGGGTGGTCGGGCGGGTCGACTCGAAGCAGCCGCCCTGGTCGACGGAGAGGTCGACGAGCACCGAGCCCGTCCGCATCCGGGCGACCAGCGCGTCGGAGACGAGCACCGGCGCCTTCGCACCGACGACCAGGACCGCGCCGATGACGATGTCCGCGTCGACACAGACCTCCTCGATCGCATGGGTGCTCGAGGCCAGCGTCTCGAGCCCACCCCGGAAGTGATGGTCGACCTGGCGGAGCCGCTCGAGGTTCCGGTCGAGGACGAACACCTCGGCGTGCATCCCGACCGCGATCGTCGCGGCGGCCATGCCCGCCACGCCGGCGCCGAGGATCACGATCCTCGCCGCGCGCACGCCGGGCACCCCGCAGACCAGCACGCCCCTCCCACCGCCGGGGCGCATCAGATGGTGGGCGCCGACGACCGGGGCCATCCGGCCGGCCACCTCGCTCATCGGGGTGAGCAGCGGGAGCGAGCCGTCGGGGAGCCGGACCGTCTCGTAGGCGATGGCGGTGTTGCCCGCACCCACCAACGCCTCGGTGCAGGCGCGTGAGGCCGCGAGGTGGAGGTAGGTGAAGAGGACCTGCCCGCCGCGGAGGCCGAGCAGCGGGTACTCGTCGGCGACCGGCTCCTTCACCTTCAGCACCAGATCCGAACCCGACCACACGTCGGACGCGGCGGCGACGATCGTGGCGCCCGTCGCCCCGAACTGCTCGTCGGGGATGGCGGAACCCATACCGGCGCCCGCCTCGACGAGCACCCGGTGCCCCGCCGTGGTCAGCTCGCGGACGCCGGCGGGGCTGATGGCGACCCGGAACTCGCCGTCCTTGCGCTCGCGGGGGACGCCGACGATCACGCCGCCAGTGTGACCGAAGCCCCTCACCGCCGACAAGTGATCCGTCGCCGGTCCGTGCGCGTGCAACGAATTCGGTCGCCCTGCTGCCTCCTCGCCGCGCAAACTGCTAAAGATATGGCACCCGAAGAACTGGGGCGCGAGCGCAGAAGGGGCGCGCTCGCTCGAACAGGGAGAGCCGTTTCGGCCATGACCGCGGCGACACCGGCAACCTCCGCCAACGCCATCCTCGACGATGTCAACAAGGCCATCGTCGAGGAGCTGCAACAGGACGGCCGGCGAACCTACGGCGCGATCGGCGCGGCGGTCGGGCTGTCGGAGGCCGCGGTCCGCCAGCGGGTCCAGCGGATGCGCGAGGCGGGGATCATCCAGATCGTGGCGGTCACCGACCCGCTCCAGGTCGGGTTCCGCAGCCAGGCGATGGTCGGCATCAGGGCCGACGGCGACGCACGGCTGGTCGCCGACCGGCTGGCCGCCGTCGAGGACATCGACTACGTGGTCATCTGCGCGGGCTCCTTCGACATCCTGGTGGTGGTCGTCTGCGAGGATGAGGAGGCGGTCCTCGAGGTGGTCAACGGGGTCATCCGCGCGGTGCCCGGGGTGCGCGAGACCGAGATGTTCCTCTACCTGAAGCTCGCCAAACAGACCTACGCATGGGGCACCCGGTGAGCGCCTCGGAGCCCGCGCTCGACGAACTCGCCGAGCGACACCTCTGGATGCACTTCACCCGGATGGGGGGCGGCGGCGAGATCCCGCTCATCGTCCGGGGTGAGGGCGTGTGGGTCTACGACCGGCACGGCAGGCGCTACCTCGACGGGCTGTCGGGGCTCTTCACCAGCCAGGTCGGGCACGGGAGGACCGAGCTGGCCGAGGCGGCGGCGCGCCAGGCGGCCACGCTCGCCTACTTCCCGCTGTGGAGCTACGCGCACCCCTCGGCCGTGGAGCTCGCCGACCGGCTGGCCCGGCTCACCCCGGGCGACTGCAACCGGATCTTCTTCACGACCGGCGGTTCGGAGGCGGTCGAGTCGGCCTGGAAGCTGGCCCGCCAGTACTTCCGCGTCACCGGGCAGCCGGACCGGGTGAAGGCGATCTCCCGCAACATCGCGTATCACGGCACGACCATGGGCGCGCTTTCGATCACCGGATTGCCCAGCATCAAGACGCCGTTCGAGCCGCTCGTGCCCGGCGCGGTCAAGGTACCCAACACCAACTTCTACCGGGCCCGCTACTTCGCCGACGACCTCGACACCTTCGGGCAGTGGGCGGCCGACGCCATCGAGCAGGCCATCCTCATCGAGGGACCCGAGACGGTAGCGGCGGTCTTCCTCGAGCCGGTGCAGAACGCGGGCGGCTGCTTCCCGCCGCCGCCGGGTTACTTCTCGCGTGTGGCGGAGATCTGCGAACGCTACGGCGTCCTGCTCGTCTCCGACGAGGTGATCTGCGGGTTCGGCCGGCTCGGCCACTGGTTCGGGGCCGAGCGCTACGACTACCGGCCGGACATGGTGACGATGGCCAAGGGACTGACGAGCGGGTACGCGCCCCTCGGCGCGCTCGCGGTGAGCGACCGCCTGGTCGAGCCGTTCCTGCACGGCGCGAGCTTCCTCCACGGGATCACCTTCGCCGGCCACCCGGTGAGCACCGCGGTCGCGCTGGCCAACCTCGACGTCTTCGAGTCCGAGCACCTCCTCGAGCACGTCCGGACCAACGAGGCGGGCTTCCGGACGGCGCTCGAGGGCCTGCGCGACCTGCCAATCGTGGGTGATGTCCGGGGTGCCGGGTACTTCTACGGCATCGAGCTGGTGAAGGACCAGGCGACCCGTGAGACCTTCGACGACGAGGAGTCCGAGCGGCTGCTCCGCGGGTTCCTCTCCGGTGCCCTCTACGAGGCCGGGCTCATCTGTCGGGCCGACGACCGCGGCGATCCGGTGGTCCAGCTCGCACCGCCCCTCATCTGCGGCGAGCAGGAGTTCGAGCACATCGCCTCGATCCTGCGGCGTGTGCTCGCCGAGGCCTGGCGACGGATCTGAGCGCGAGTGCCCCTCGAGCGGGCCCGCTCAGCCGGCGCCGTGGAAGGGTGCGCCGAAGGCGAAGACGCCGCCGTCCCAGCCGACCAGCCAGTACCCGCCGGTGGCGGGGTCGACGGCCATGCCGGAGATCGGGGCACTGAGACCGTGGCCCGCGGTCGAGCCGTAGAACGCGGCGTAGCCGAAGGAGAAGACACCGCCGTCACCTGCGACCAGCCAGTAGCCGCCCCCGGTGGGCGCGGCCGCCATGCCGACCACCGGCTGGCTGAGCCGGCTCCCGACGGCGGAACCGAAGGTCGGCGCATGGAACGGGTAGACGTTCCCGTCCGACGCGACCTCCCAGTAGCCGCCGGTCGACGAGTCCGCCGCGATGCCCACCATCTCGCCTCCGAGCGGCAGACCGCCCATCGAGCCGTAGTAGCCGGCGTCGCCGAAGGAGAAGACCCCGCCGTCGGCCGCCACCAGCCAATAGCCCCGTCCGTCGGGCGTCGGGGCGAACCCGGTGATGATCGCGTTCAGGTGGGTACCGCCCATCGAGCCGTAGTAGCCCGCGTCGCCGAAGGAGAAGACCCCGCCGTCGGCCGCCACCAGCCAATAGCCCCGTCCGTCCGGCGTCGAGGCGATGGACACGATCGGGGCCGCCAGCCCGAGCGACGACGCCTCCCCGTAGTTGTGGACCCCGTGGGCCGACACCGATCCCTGGGCGTTGACCAGCCAGTAGCCGGCACCGGTCGGGGCCGCTGCCATGGCCGCCACCGGGGTGGCCAGCGCACCGACCGGCCGGTAGCCGGGCGAAGGTGCTGCGGAAACCTCGTTCGAAGGTGCGGACGCCCCGATCGCGTTGAGCGCAACCACAGTGAAGTAGTAGGGGCGTCCGACCGCGAGGCCCTGGACCACATAGGAGGTCCCGCTGACCGGAACGCCGCCGTTGGCCGGAACGGGATTCTCCGCGCCGGAGGCGGTCCCCACGTAGACGTCGTAACCGGTCACCGGCGAGCCGCCGTCCGACGCAGGCGGCGACCAACTCACCTTCGACCAGCCGCGGTCGGCAGTGGCCTTCCGGGCGGTGGGGGATGTCGGCGACGTGGGGTCCGGTGCAGCCGCGACGCCGGCAGCCGTCGGCCCGACGGCGGCGTTCGGCGAGGCGACCGGTGCCGCGAGCGACGAGGCGAGCGAGGAGAAGGACGAGCCGGCCAGCAGCGGTGACGCGACCGCCGCCGGCGCCGGGCTCGACGGGGACACCGGTGCCGGTGCGGCCAGCGTCGGCTGCGTCGCCGGTAGCGACCGGCCCTTCGCCTTCGGACGGGTGGTCGACGTATGGCTGCCCGAGCGCGACGAGCGGGACCGGTGCGCAGCGCTGCGAGCGGACTTCGACGACTTGGAGGACTTGCCGCTGTTTCCCGAGGAAGCATGCACGGTGGTGCTCGTGGCGTCGGACCCGCCGCCCGCGCCGGTGCCGCCGCTCCCGGAGGTGCCGCCCGAGCCCGACGAGGAGGCGGCACTGGCGTTCGACCCGCTCGTCGAGGGGGCCTTGCCCGGCGAGGACGATCCGCCGGTGACGAGCACCACTCCGGCCACCAGCACGACCACGGCGCCGAGGGTCCCGGCGAGGATCTTGCGCGACCGGACACCGGGGAGGGGTCCCTCCCCGAACAGCCACAGCGACCACTCCCTCAATCCCTGTGCCCAGCTCTTCATCCAGCAGCCCCTTCGTGGTGTCGAGTGCCCGTCGCGACGGCAGTCGGGCTCGCACGATGTCTCGGCCCGCCGCTCCGCCGTCGTTCCCCCTGCGTGCTCACCGGCGGGCGCACTGCGAACCTGGTCAGTATAACCGTCGACGCGGCCAAATTGCAGGTCAGGGGCCCTGACCTGCCGGGATCCCGACGCACCCCGCTCGACCCGGGCGGCCATGCCTTCGAAGCCGGCACCCTGCCGGCGTCCGGACGCCGCGGTTCAAGCTGGCCCCGGTTCCGGTCGACAACAGACCTCGGGACGAAACTATCGAGAACCAGGGGCAAGGGATGTCGCGAAGCGACGGCGGACGCGCGGAACAGCACAGGACCACCGGCGAGCGCGCCCTCCCCAGGGAGGCGGGCACCCCGTCGGTTCCCTGGGGGGCGGACGGTCCGTCCGTCTCGGAGTCCGACACGGCACGCCCGAGGGTCAACCCCACCCTGTTCGCCTACCTGATGGGCCCCGCTGCGTTCGCGACGCTCGTCGTCCTGATGCACTTCGACCTCGTGGCGCGCCAACCGCTGTGGCTGTGGGCCGCCGTGTTCGTCGCGATCCCGTCGGTCAACTTCGTCGTCGACCACGTCTATCGGCGGTACCCGTCGTGGCTCGGTCTCAACCTCCGGATCGCCGTCCAGGTCGCCGCGGTCACCGCGGTCATCTACCTCACCGGCTGGGGACCCGTCGTCTCCGCGGCCTTCGCCTTCCTCGCGATCGAGAACGTGGCCCACGACGGGTCGCGCGTGTGGCGGCTCACCGCGATCTGGAGCCTCGTCGGCATCACCTTCGGCCAGATCTGGATCACCGAAGGCTGGGCCCCGAGCATCCTGTCGGTCTCGCAGGCAAACACGCTGGCGCTGATCGGCGCCTTCGTGCTCGTCTTCATCATCCGGATGGCCGGGATGACCATGGCCCAGAAGGAGGACGCGGAGGCGTCGCTGCGGTTGAGCGAGGACCGGTTCCGCTCGCTGATCCAGAACTCGTCGGACGCGACGCTCGTCGTGGACGAGCGGGGCGACTTCCTCTACGCGAGCCCCGCTGTCATCGAGCTGTTCGGCTTCCGGCCGGAGGAGATGGTGGGACGGCCCGCGCTCTCCTTCGTCCATCCCGACGACGCGGAGTCGGCGACGACCCTCTTCGGCAGCGAGCCGTCCGACGAGAGCGACGGGGTAGGCCTGCAGTTCCGGATGGCCTGTCACGACGGGCGCTGGTGCGACGTCGAGGCCGTCGTCACCGACCAGCGCGAACGTCCGTCGGTCCGAGGCTTCGTGGCCAACGTCCGCGATGTCACCGAGCGCAAGCAGTTCGAGGCGTTGCTCGCCCACCGCGCCCTGCACGATCCTCTGACCGGCCTCGCCAACCGGCAGCTGATCTTGGACCGTGCCGAGCAGATGCTGGTGCGGGCCCGACGGGTCTCCGACTCGGTCGCCGCCTACTTCATCGATCTCGACAACTTCAAGGACGCCAACGACAGCCTCGGGCACGAGGCCGGCGACAAGCTCCTGCGGGCCGTCGCCGGCCGGTTCACCGGACTGCTCCGTGCGAGCGACACGGTCGGGCGCCTCGGCGGTGACGAGTTCGTCATCCTGACCGAGGGCATCGCTCTGATCGGCGGTCCGATGACCGTCGCGGAGCGCGTCCGCGAGAGCCTGCGCACCCCCTTCGAGGTGGAGGGGTTCGAGGGCATCCCGATCACCGTGACCGCCAGCATCGGCATCGCGAGCGGCGATCGGGAGTCGGCCCAGGACCTCCTCCGTGACGCCGACATCGCCCTCTACCGGGCCAAGTCGTCGGGACGCGACTGCTGCGTGCTGTTCGAGCCGACGATGCAGGCGGTGGCGCTCGACCGGTTGGGACTCCTGACCGATCTCGACACGGCGCTCGAGGGTGAGCAGTTCTTCCTCCTCTACCAACCGATCGTCGACCTCGACAGCCTCCGCCTGCGTGGCGTCGAAGCGCTGCTGCGGTGGCGGAACCCGACCCGGGGAGTCATCGCACCCAACGACTTCATCCCGATGCTCGAGGAGAGCGGGTCGATCGTCGACGTGGGTCGCTGGGTGCTCCGGGAGGCATGCGCGCAGGCCGCCTCCTGGCACGGCCGAGGCCATCCGGTGACCATGTCGGTGAACGTCTCGATGCGCCAGCTCGAGGACGACTCGTTGCTCGACGACGTTCGCGAGGCGCTCGACGCCAACCGGCTCGATCCCTCGGCACTGGTCATCGAAGTCACCGAGTCGACGCTCATGCGCGATGCGAACGCCACGGTGTCGCGTCTCCGGAAGCTCAAGGAGCTCGGGGTCGCCCTGGCGATCGACGACTTCGGAACCGGGTACTCGTCGCTGTCGTACCTGCGGCAGTTTCCGGTCGACGTGCTGAAGATCGACCGCTCCTTCGTGGCCGAGATGGACGGGAGCCGCGAGTCCTCGGCGCTCGTTCACACCCTGGTCGCGCTCGGCAAGACGCTCGGGCTGACCACCCTCGCCGAGGGCATCGAGGAAGGCGCCCAGCTCGAATCCCTTCGCGCCGAGCGCTGCGAGCGCGGTCAGGGGTTCATCTTCTCGCAGCCGGTCGAGCCCGCCGCCATCGAGGCCTTCCTCTCCGGCGCGGCGGTGCCCGTGCCCGCTCCCGCCCCCTCCCCCACGACCGACTCGCTCACGACGGGCTGACCGGGGGCGCCCTGCCCCCGGCGCTCGCTCCCAGGCACGACGGCCGAGCCCCGCCCGAACCGGCGTGTAGGCTCCGAGCCGTGCGGAGACCGAGGGGGGGACTCGTCTTCATCGTCCTCACGCTGGTGGTCGCGGCCATGGCCGGGATCACCTGGGGCGTGACCCGCGACACTGCGGCGATCGGCACGCCCGTCTCGGCGGTATCCCCGGTGACGACCATCCACCTGGACCAGGCGACCGCCTACACACCCAGCGCGCCCCAGGGCGGCACCGACGACTACCACTGCACGGTGCTCGACCCCCACGTCGCCGCCGACTCCTACATCATCTCGAGCCAGTTCTTCCCTGGCAGTCCCGAGGACCATCACGCCATCCTCTTCCTCGTGCCGCCCGCCCTCGCGGCCACGGCCGAGGCCGCGAACGTCAACGGGCAGGGGTGGAGCTGCTTCGGCGAGACACCGATCCCCGGCACCCCGCTCAGCGACATCTCCAACACGCCATGGCTGAGCGCGTGGGCACCCGGCCACGGCGCCGACGACCTGCCCCACGGGACCGGGGTCTACCTGCCGGCCGGCAGCCTTGTCGTCATGCAGGTGCACTACAACCTGCTGGTCGGCGACCAGCCCGTCAAGAACTCGATGGTGCTCCACACGGTACCGGCGGCCACGCACCTCCTCCCCCTCAAGCTCGACCTGATGCCCGCGCCACCTGACGTGCCGTGCCCGAGCGGCGTGACCGGGCCGCTCTGCAGCCCGCGCGGCCTCCCTCGCCAACCTCGGCCAGCGGTTCGGGCAGAGCGAGATCGACTTCGTCAACACCATCGAGTCGTTCTGCGGCCGCAACCCGGCGAACCCGCCGGTCGGCGACTCGACCTCGTGCGAGTGGCCGGTCGGCACGAACGGGTACATCGTGCGGGTCGGGGCGCACATGCATCTCCTCGGGGCCACCTTCAAGATGGTGCTCAATCCCGGCACACCCCAGTCGAAGACCATCCTCGACGTTCCCCACTACAACTTCGACTACCAGCGCGCCTATACGCTGGCCGAGCCGGTGGCGGTGTCCCGCGGCGACAAGGTGCAGATCACCTGCACGTACAACCCGGTGCTCGGCCAGGAGCTCCCCTCCCTCCGCAAGCTCGCACCCCACTTCGTCACCTGGGGGGACGGGTCCTCCGACGAGATGTGCCTCGGGCTCATGTGGACCTCGCAGGCCCTGCCGAACAGCAAGAACCCGGTCTAGCTCGACTCGGACCGGCCGGACCTCGGACCCGCCCGGGCGCGGCAAACCGGCACGCTGCTCAGGTTGCCGACGTTGCCGGCCTCGCCACCCCCAGCGCGCGGGGCGACTAGCGGCAGGGCCTTCTCACCCCGGTCAGCCCCCGGTTGAACTTCACGCCGTTGAAGCCGCGGGCGTCGTCGGCGGCGCAGAACTTGGCGGGCTTCAGCCGGTACTCGGCGTTGAACACCGCCTTGTGCCCGACGTAGGAGGAGAGGAGCGAGCACGACGAGTACTGGTTGCACTGCTCGGTGAGGACCGCGTCGGCCAGCGGGTACATGTCCTTCGCATAGCTGTCGCCGGTGTCGTCGGGGTTTTTGATCCACCAGCCGAGTCCGAGACCGTGGATGTCGTCGGCGATCGTGGTCATGTACGACTCCTCCTCGGCCTTGGTGAGGGGGAAGCCGCTCGGGTCCGCGTACTCCTCGTCGATGTCGGTCTCGACCGCGTCGAACCCCTTGTCGGCGCACTGCTGGCGGATCATCGACTCGACGATCGAGACGGTGGCCGGCGACCGGATGTCGAGGTAGTACTCGGGATAGCCGGGCACCTTGGCACCGAACACCCCGGCGTTGTGCAGCTGGTCGTAGTAGCTGGTGGCCACGCCCTCGCTGGACGCGGAGTAGTAGTTCCCCGCCGCACCGACCTCCACGTAGCAGACGACGTGCTTACCCCTCGCGTGCAGCGCACCGATCGTCGAGGCCGGATTGATGATCCCGTCGATGTCGTAGATCGCCGGCGCGGGGCGGGCGCGCCGTCGGGCAGCCGGTCGTCGGTACCCATGTCGCGGGCGTTGGTGAGCTTCAGCGGGTGGCTCAGCTCCCACTGCCACGGCTGGTTGCCGAGCGGCGGCGCCCACCACGCCGAGGCCGCCGCGGTCGGCATCGGCGCGAGCGCCGCGAGCAGCACCACCATGCCGGTGGACGCAGCGGTCGCGACCGCCGTGCGGCGGTGCAGGAAACCGTGCAGGCTGCGGAAGCGTCGCACCGAGCGAGAGGGTAGCCCGGGTGTCGTCACGGCGCCCCCGGTGGGACCCGGCTCGCTCAGTCGCCCCGCTCGGTACTACCGGCGGGGTGCAGCCGGTACACCGCGCCAGACGGCGGGTCCGGCTCGTTGCCGACCGCGATGAGGTACGGGGCCGAGCGTCCGAGCGGACCCCACTCGGCGAGCTCGGGCGACCCCGACGGCCGGAGGCGATCGGCATACGCGCGCCAGCGTCGGCCGTCCACCCAGAGGACCGCCATGCCGACCAGCAGCGGGAGGATCCAGTAGCAGATGGTCCGCGCCAGCGTGGTACCCCTGGCCGCGACCGCGAACAGAGCGGCGAAGGACGCGAGGAGGACGCCCCATTCGAGCGTCGTCGAGCGCACCAGCTGGCGGAAGTCCCGTGTCGCCCATTCCTGGGGCGGTGTGATCGACCGGAAGTGGTCCCCTCCCACCGGCCGGGTCCACAAGGACACGATGACGATCAGTCCGCAGAGCGCGGTCGCCATCGCCCTCGCGTAGGGATCGAGCTGCGCGGCGGTCGCCGCCGAGACGAGGACCTGCGCGAGCAGCGCCGCGCCGAACACGACGAGCAGCAGGATCGGTGCGAACAGATCCACCCTCGTGCGCACCGCGTGGACGATGAGCGCCGACGCGCCGGCCGCTGCGGCGGCGGCGGCCAGCACCACGCCGGATCCGTCCGTCCGGTCGATGACGACGAACAGCGCCCACGGCACGAAGAACAGGTAACCCTTCGCCCCCATGGCCATCACCCTCCACCGCGGCACCGTGGCCGCGCCGTCGCTGCGCCGTGCTCCATCCTACCCGAGCCCGACCGTCGATCTGGGACGAAACCCTACCGTTCGCCTATAGTCGGAGAGGCGCAGGCGGCCGCCTGTGTCGGAACTGGGTGGAGCGGACCATGGCCCTCGATCATGACAGCGCATGGGACGACGGCTCCCTCGACCCCGAGGTCGACGCGATCGTCGATGCAGTCGCCGCCGCCCACCGGCGGCTGGCCCAGGTCGCCCGCACCTCGCTGGCCGCCACCTCGCCCCAGATCAACAACGGGGAATTCCAGGTGCTCCGACTCCTCGTCGCCGAAGGGGACATGCGCACCAGCGACCTGTCGGTTTCCCTGTCGATGCCGCCGTCGACGCTCACCCGGTACTGCGACAACCTGGTGCGCCACGACCTGGCGACCCGCAGGAGGGACGTGCGGGACCGGCGCGAAGTGCGGGTCGCCGCCAATCCAGACGGGGAGCGTCTGGTCGCCGAGATGCGGGCCCGCCAGCACGAGGGCCTGGTCGGCCTGCTCGCCGCGCTCGACCCGACCGATCGCACCGATCTCCTCCGTGTCCTCTCGCTCCTCGTCGACCGCGGCGACTGGGAGGCCGCGTCGCCGCGGTCACTGCCCGCCTCGTAGCCGCTCGCACCCCTCCGCTCCGGCCCGGTCGGGACGGAGCGTCCCGTACTCAGGGGTCGAACCGGTGTCCGTAGCCGCGGATGGTGATCACGTGGCGCGGTCGGGAGGGGTCGGCCTCGACCAGCGCACGGATCCTCCTCACGTGCACGTCGAGGGTCTTCGACTTCTCTGCACCTCCGTCGGGCCAGATCGCGCCGATGGCACGTTCGCGGGTGACCACGTAGCCGGCTTCGGACACGAGGAGGCCGAGCAGCTCGATCTCCTTGGGACGCGCGTGCAGGGGGACCCCCCGCACCCGGACCTCGCGGCGGCGGAGGTCCACCTCGACCGGGCCGGCCGCTACGAGGCCTTCGGGCATCACGCGCTCGGTGACCGAGGACGACGGTCCTCCCCCGGGTGAGCCCCGGAGCGCCAGCCAGAGCCGTGCGGCGCACTCTCTGACCCGGCCGGGATGGTTCAGGAAGTCGACCGCCCCGGTCTCGAGTGCGAGGACGGCCTCGTTCTCGTCGTCGTCGAAGGACATCGCGATCACCGGTCCTCTTCCGAGCTCGCGGAAGAGCCGGATCACCGCGAAGCTCGACAGATCGGGCAGACCCGCGCCGACGACGACGATGTCGGGCTCGGCGTTGGCCGCGAGCGCGAGGCCCTCCTCCCCGGTTCCCGACAGCAGCGGCCGGAAGCCCTCGGAGGCGAGGCCCGCCACGAACTGGTCGTTCGCGATGCGCCCGGCGTCGATGACCAGCACGACGGGTGGGACGACCGGGTTCGACGCCCCCGCCACCGTGAGCACCGACCCGTCCCGCACCTGTGCCATCGCCGGGGGTCAGCGCCCTCGGTGCTCGGCGTGGCGTTGCGTGCGCGCCACGACGAGCCGCGCGGCGACGAGCAGGACGAGGATGAGGACCATCAACAGCAGCGCCGCGTCGTAGGAGAGGTAGTGCGCACTCTCCTGGGGTTGGTTGTAGAACGCCCATATCGGATAGGTCAGGTACGCAACCGGCTCGTGGACGAGCGACAGCGACGGGAGGCTCGTCGACCAGTTGGCCGTGTAGAGCAACGGGGCGGTTTCTCCACACGCGATCGCGAGCGCGAGGAGGAGCCCGGTCACCATGCCGGGCAGCGCGCTCTTGATCACCACGCGGCGGAGCGCGTACGCGTCCGACATGCCGAGCGCCTCGGCCCCCTCGCGGTAGTTGGTCGGGACTTGCCGGAGGGCGGACTCGGTCGAGCGCGCGATGTAGGGGATGACCATGATCGAGAGGATGATCACCGCAGGGAGGTACGAGAAGCCCCAGTGCAGCCCCACCACCAGTGCCACGTAGCCGACGTAGCCGAGCACGATGGAGGGGAAGCCCGAGAGCACCTCGGTCGCCGTCCGGAGCACCGAACCGCCCGCCTTCCCGCTCCGGCGTGGACGGGTCATCTCTGCGAGGTGGATGCCGCCGAGGACACCCACCGTCCCGGCCAGGACCAGAACCCCGAACATGAGCCAGAGGGTGCCGAGGATGGCGTTCTCGAGGCCGCCTCCGAGTCCCTCGGTGGGCGTGGTGAGCACGCTCCACTGCCAGTGGGGCACGGCCCGCGCGACGACGCTGACGACCAGCCAGAGGGCCGGCGCCACCACGAGGAGCAGCGCGACGATGGTCAGGGCGCGGAAGCACCACTCGAAGACCCGCCGCCGGCGGGTCGAGGGATGCGCGGCGACAGCGGTCTTCATCGTCTGACCTCCTGCCGCGGTCACAGCGCCCGGCCGACCGGGGCGGCATGGCGCGAGGTGCGGTTCACGATCACCCGGGCGAGAAGGTTGACCACCACCGAGATGACCGCGAGGATCAGGCCGGCTTCGGCAAGTGTCGCCGTTGCGAACCCGGTCCCGTCGGACTGCGCGGAATCCAACTGGGAGACGATGGTCGCCGCGATCGTGGTCATCGTCCCGTAGATGTTGGGCGCGACCGCGCCGAGCACCGAACCCGAGATCATCGCCACCGCGATGGTCTCCCCGAGCGCCCGTCCGAGGCCGAGCACTGTCGCGCCGATGATCCCCGCTCTGACCCACGGAACGGTGACCCGTCGCGCCACCTCGGCGTCGGTCATCCCGAGCGCCTCCGCCCCTTCCTTGGGGAGCGGCGGGACCTGCATGAAGAGATCCCGTGTCGTCGCGCTGATGATCGGCACGATCATCAGCGCGAGCACGATGCCCGAGGTGAGCAGTCCCTCGCCGTGCCCGGTCGGGTTGCGCCAGTACCGGAGGATGGGCACGTCGGGCATGTGGTCCGCGATCGCGGGATAGACGTGCTGCGCGAGGAGCGGTCCGAGGGTCAGCACGCCCCACAACCCGATGATCACGCTCGGTATGCCCGCCAGTATCTCGACCCCGATCCCGAGCGGACGCGAGATCCAGCGCGGGAGGCGCTCGGTGAGGGCGAACGCGGCGCCGAGGGAGATGGGAACCGCCAGCACGACGGCGATCACCGACGTCTGCAGCGTGCCGGCGATGAGCGGCCACGCTCCGTAGCTCGCGCCGACCGGATGGGCGACGCCGTCCGTATGCACGGTCGCCCCGTAGAGGTTCCCGGGGTTCCAAGCCGATCCGGTGAAGAAGTTGAGCCCGTTGACCTTGACCGCGGGCCACGCCTTGACCGCAAGGATGGTCAGGACGAACGCGAGCGCGACCAGCGGAATGACCGAGGCGATCCGCGTCGCGCCGCGCCAGACTCGCTCCTCGCTGATCCGCACCGCGGCAACGGCCCGCCGGACCGGAGAGGTCCGGCGGGCCTTCTCGTTGCCTGCCCCCGGAGAGGTGACGGAGATTCCCGTACTCTCATCCGCAACGGCCACGGGTTACTGGATCTTGGCGATCTGGACCTGCGACTGGGCAACCACCTTGGCCGGAAGCGGTTGGAAGCTGACCTGGGACAGGTACTGGCTGGCGTTGCCGTCGGAAGGTCCGATCGCCCACTGGAGCACCGACCGGATGGCCTTTGCCGTCGAGGAGCTCGACTGGTGGCTGTCGACGATCGCGTACTCGTAGTTGATGATCGGGTAGCCGTTCGAGACCGGCCCGTAGATCATCGAGATCGTCCCGTTCGCCGGCGTCTTCGGAGCGAAGTAAGCCGCCTCGGCCGCGACGTTGGCAGCGGTGGGCAGGACGTAGTTGTGGGCGCCGTTCTCCAACTGCGCGTAGGTCTGACCGTTGCCGAGGAGCTCGGAGAGGTAGCTGATCCCGACGTACGCGATGCAGCCGACGGTCGCCTTGCACCCGGAGACCATGCCGCCGTTGCCGTTCTCACCGAGCGCTCCGGCGAACGCCGGGAAGGCCACCGTGGTCCCGTAGCTGATCTTCGTGCCCCACCCCGAGGGGTCGGCCTTCGAGAGGTACTGGGTGAAGATGAAGGTGTCGCCGCTGCCGTCGGACCGGTGCAGGGCCACGATCGGGACGTTGGGCAGGGTGATCCCCGGGTTGATCGAGGCGATCGCGGCGTCGTTCCAGCTGGTGATCTTGCCCTGGTAGATGGACGAGAGGACCTGGCCGCTCAGCTTGAGGTGCGAGGTGACACCGGGAACGTTGTACTCGACCACCTGCACGGAGGTCGCGAGCGGGATGTTGAGGAGCGTCGGATGGGCCTGCAGCTGCGACGAGGACAGGTAGGCGTCCGACGAACCGATGTTGACCGTCCCGCTGGCGGCGTCGGAGATGCCGGTCCCCGATCCGGTCGCCGCGGTGGTGACCTTCACCTGCGGGTACTTCTGCGTGTACGCGGGCGTCCAGATGTTCCACAACGGGTAGAGCAGGGTGCTGCCGGTCTCCGACAGGTTCGTGGCAGGTGGCGTCTCGACGCCCGTGCTGGTACCCGACCCGGTGGTCGTCGTCGACGAGCTGTTGTTCGACGAACACCCGGCGAGCGCGATGACTGCCGCCACCAGCACTGCCGGCACGATGGTTGTTGCTCGGAACGTCCGAGTCACGTGTCTTCCTCCCTTTCGCTTTTCGGTTGCGCTACAGCATTCGGCCGGTGCGGCCGGGCCGGCAGGCGTCAGCCCATGCGACCCGTCACGTAGTGCTCGGTCTCCTGCTCGCGTGGCGAGCCGAAGACCTGATCCGTCTCGCCGTGCTCGACCAGTGATCCGTCGTAGAAGAACATGGTGTGGTCGGAGACCCGGCGGGCCTGGGCCAGATTGTGGGTGACGATGATCAGCGTGAGCGCGGAGGCCATCGTGGCGAGCAGCGCCTCGACGTACTCGGTGGAGACCGGGTCGAGCGAGGAGGTCGGCTCGTCGAGGAGCAGTACCTCCGGACCGATGGCAAGTGCGCGGGCCAGGCAGAGGAGCTGCTGCTGGCCACCGGAGAGGCGAAACGGCGAGTCGGAGAGCCGGTCCTTGACCGCGTCCCAGAGGCCGACCTCGCGCAGGCGGGTCTCCGCGACGACGTCGAGCTGCTTGCCCTTGGCGATCCGGTGGGCGCGCACGCCCGCGACGACGTTGTCCTTGATCGACATCGGAAAGGGGTTCGGCCGCTGGAAGAGCATGCCGACCCGCCGCCGGAGGGTGAGCAGGTCCTGACCGTTGGACCAGATGCTCTCGCCGTCGAGGGTGACGTCACCCTCGTGGCGGAAGCCGCTCACCTTGTCGTTCATCCGGTTGAGCGTCCGGAGGAACGTCGACTTCCCCGAGCCGGTCGGTCCGATCAGGGCCGTGATGGTCCCGCGGCGGAAGGTCATGTCGATCCCCGACAAGATGGTCTTGTCCTCGAACCCGAGGGCCAGGCCTCGGGCACAGACCACCTCGCGGGGACGGTCCCGATCCGGATCGAGCTCTTCGAGGACCCGATGGTCGGGCCGCGGCTCGACCGTGTCCGCAGGCTCGGTCTTCGCCCGGAGGTCTCTTCCCATCCACTCCTCCATGAGACCGCACCGGCGTGCGGCGGCTCCTTCGACGGAGGCGGACGAACGATCGTTGTATCGACGAATGTCCTTCGTCTGGAACGATCGCCGTTCGCCCGCTAGCTTCTCCCGCGACGGTAACCAGGCGAGGTGAACGGTTCGGAACCGCTGGGTGATCCCAGTGTGAACCTCTGGTGTACGGCAGATGAACGGCGCGCTCGATCGGCCGGCTCCGGCTGACGGCCGACCGCCGCCAGCCGGCACCGACCGGGTGTCAGGCCGACGGGACCTCGCCGAGCTCCCCCACTTCGACGCCCCCGTCGCGACCGAGGTGCGGGCACCCCTTCGCCACGGCCGCCGCTGCGTCGATGTCGTCGGCACGGATCAGCGAGTAGCCGCCGAGCTCCGTCGTCCCGGGGCCGCAGTTGCCGAGCGAACGTCCGGCGACGACGGGATTGCCGATTTCGACGAGCTGATCCCCTATGCCCTCGAACCACGCCATCCAGGCTGCGGTCGTCTCGGGGTTGGGTGCATAGCCCGACGGGCTCCGATAGGTGAGTACGTAGGTGGGCATCGCTCCACTCCTTTGCTCGGTGCTGGGTCAGTTGCTCGAACGCGGTGGTCGCGTCCGTGCTCGTACCGACACCGCCCGCGACGCGAATCGGGCGCCGCGAATCGGGCGACGCGAATCGGGCGACCGGGCACCGCTCAATTCCCGACGCTCGCGGTGTCCACACCAGGTGAACGTCCGCCCAGGAGGTGGGATGAGGCAAGGATGGAACCGTGGACACCGAGTTGATCGACCGGGCCCGATCGGGGGACCAGCAGGCATTCGAGGAGCTGGTGGCCCCCTACCTGCGCGAGCTCCGCGTGCACTGCTACCGGATCCTCGGCTCGCTGGCCGATGCCGAGGACGGTCTCCAAGAGACCTTGACCGCGGCCTGGCGCAGCCTCGCGGGTTTCGAGGGACGGGCATCGATCCGAACGTGGCTCTACCGGGTGGCGACCAGCCGGTGCCTCAACATGCTCCGCGCCGCTAGCCGCCGCGTCCCGACCTCGGGGCCGCCCCTCGAGGTGGAGCCGCCCGAGCCGACCCGGCTCGGCGAGGTGCTCTGGCTCGAGCCCTACCCCGACACGCTCCTCGACGAGACCATGGACCGCGCGGCTGGACCGGAGGCCCGGTACGAGGCCCGGGAGGCGATCTCGCTCGCCTTCGTGACCGCGCTGCAGCTCCTCCCGCCACGCCAGCGGGTCGCACTCGTGCTCTGCGACGTACTGGCGTTCCCCGCGAAGGAGGTGGCCTCGATGCTCGGGACCACCGAGCAGTCGGTCACGAGCGCCCTCAAACGGGCGCGCACGACGCTCCGCCGGGAGCTGCCGAAGGAGAGGACTCCCCCACCGCCCGTCGCCTCGCGGACCGAACGGGAGCTTCTCACGCACCTGGTGGCCGCTTTCGAGAAGGGAGACGTCGACGCGCTGGTCGACCTGATGACCGAGGACGTCTGGCTCCGCATGCCGCCGGGCCCGCTCGAGTACCGCGGCCCCGAGCCGGCCCGGCGGTTCTTCGGGACCGTCGTCTTCCGCAACGAACGGCGGTTCCACCTGGTCACGACCCGCGCCAACGGCCAGCCAGCATTCGCCACCTACCTGATCGACCCGATCACCGGGGTGGCGCACGCCTTCGGACTGCTCGTCGTCACGCTCGCCGGCGATCAGATCGCGGCGCTGACCCGGTTCGACAACGCCGCGATCGATCGGTTCGGGCTCCCCCGGACCCTCCCTCCCGAGGCCGTCGCTCCGAGCGGGCCCGCGTGATCTCCGAGCGGGCCCGCGTGATCTCCGAGCGGGCCCGCGTGATCTCCGAGCGGCCCTGCGCCGACGGGCCGGACGTGGTCACGGTCCGAAGGGCACTGGCCGCTCCACCGGAAGTGGTGTTCCGCTTCTGGACCGAGGCCGAGCACTACGGGCGCTGGATGGGACGCACGGCGCGCCTCGATCCCCGGCCGGGCGGCGAGTACTTCGTCGAGATGGGCGACGGCTTCGCGGCGGCGGGCTGCTTCCTCGAGGTCGACGCACCGTGGCAGCTGGCATTCAGCTGGGGCTGGGCTCGCGGCGCCGGCCGGGCCGTACGGAGCGGCGTCCAGGACGACGCGCGCCTCCCGCCCGGCGCGAGTCGGGCCGTCGTCCACCTGTCGGACACCGAGGGCGGGACCGGGCTGCGCCTCGAGCACCACGCGCTGTCCGACCGGCGCCTCCGCGACGACCACCTGCTCGCATGGCGGACCTACCTCGACCGGCCGGCGGACCCCGGTTGCTCACCCGTCGTCGCCTCGACCCGCCGCCTCGCCGTGCTCCGCGACAACGGGTCGAACGCATAGTACAGAGCGAGGAGCGCGTGGAACGCCAGGCAGGCATACGCGTCGATGAACGCGATGCCGAGCGCGACCGCGTAGACGAGCGACCCGGCGGTGAAGGCCAGCGTGGACCGCCGGCGCTGTTCCTCCGGGAACGAAGGGGCCAACAACCGCCTGTCGGTCGAGGCGTAGAGCCACAGCGCCGACCAGCAGACTGCGTTGAGGAGCATGGTGAGGCTGTAGAAGACCGCGGCGGACCGCGTGCCGGTGGCCTTTCCGAGGGCTTCGCCGAAGACACCGGTCGGATAGGGCAGGAACGCGACGGTCATGAGCAGCAGGAGGTTGAGATAGATCAAGGTGCGGTCGACCACCACGAGGTGCTGGAAGACCGTGTGGTGGTTCAGCCACATGATGCCGATGACCGCGAAGGTGACGACGTAGGCCGCGTACGACGGCCAGCGGTCGAGCAGCTGCCGGGTGAGGTGGTCATAGTTGCTCGGTTGCGCGATGGTGAGGACGAGCAGGGTGATCGCGATGGCGAACACCCCGTCGCTGAACGTCTCGAGCCGACCCTTGCTCATCGGTCCACCGTCCTCATGGTGGCACCGTCCTCATGCCGCCACCGTCCTCGACGGCGCTGGTCGAGCGACCGGCCCGTGTCCGCACGACGATCGGGGGCCGGCGTCGGTTCAGCGCGGATCGCGCCGCAGGAACCAGTTGCGCGCGGAGAACATGGGGATCTCCTCCACCACCTCGAACCCCAACCCGATGTAGAACCGGACGTTCTCCGGCTTGTCGGTCTCCAGCCACGCCAGCCTCCCGTGTTCGTCGAACTCGCCGCAGAGCAGGGTCATCGCAGCTCGTCCGATCCCCATGCCCTGGAAGCCCGGCTCGACCGCGACCGGTCCGACGTGCCAATGGGGCTCGGGCAGGTCGTGGTGGGCGAGCACCGAGCCCATGTGGAGGAAGCGGTCGGCGTCGTTCGCGGTCGGCGCCGGTTCGTCGAGCAGGCGGATCTCCGGTGTCAGCAGGGTGGCGATGCAGGTGGCGGGCGGGGCCGCCGCGGCGACACCGAGGACGCAGTCCCCCCGCACGACTCCGGCCACACGAGCCTCGCCGAGCATGCCAGAGAAGGTGCTGTGGAACATCTCGAGGCGGACCAGCGGGTCGGACGAGACGGCGAGGGAGGTCGGGTTGTCACGAAGGGCGCGGGCCGTGACGCCGGCAGCCTGGCCGATCAGGGCGGTGCCCTTCAGCCACGAGGCACGGTGGTCCGGCATGACCCGGTTCTACCAGGTCGTGCCGGAGTCGGCGCAGGTGGTCGCGGGGGTTCGGGCTTCACACGAACGAGGGGCCGGGGGCGTAGGGACGTGGCGCTCGGCGACGACTCCCCGCTTCCCTGCGGGTCCGCCGCTCGGGACGTCAGCCTCCGAGTGCTGCGTCCAGACGGCGCCGGGCTTGCTCGACGGCGAGCGGAAGCGTCCGTTCGTAGTAGGGGATGTAGTGCACGGTCTGCTCGACGACCCACCCTCGAGCCCGGGCCCACGTCCCCTCGTCGAAGCCCACCGTCCGCCGGAAGACCTCACGTGCCGCGGGCGGGAACGACCATGCGAGCATCGCATCACAGGCGGGATCGCCCATTCCCGTCGCGGCCCAGTCGATCACGCCGGTCACCCGTCCCCGCCCGACCAAGAGGTTGCCCGGAAGGAGGTCGCCGTGGACCCACACCGGTTCGCCGCGCCATGGACCTGCCTGCAGTGCCTCGGTCCACACCGAGCGGGCCCTGCCCGCATCGATCTCGCAGGCAAGGCGCTCGATGCCGATGGCGGTGGCCCGGTCGTGCGCGACGAGCGACAGGCCCCTCCTGCCGGCGGGCGGACCGCCGTCCACGGGAGCTCGCTCGAGTGCCTGCACGAACTCGGCCGCCATCTGCGCGAGCCCCGGCGTCGCTGCCTCCGGTCGATGGTCGAGACTCGAGCCCAGCAGCCACGGGTACACGAGCCAGGGGTGCGGATAGCCGTCACCGGGTTCCCCCCGCTCGAGCGGCACGGGAACCGGCACGTCCAGCCAGGGGGCGAGACGTCCGAGCCACTCGCACTCCTTGTCGATCTGGCCGACCGCCCAGTGGACGCGCGGGAAGCGCAGACCGAGTGCGTCGCCGAGCCGGTAGATGACGCTGTCGGTCCCCGCGTCCGGGAACCGCCGCAGCGACAGGTCGGCCCAGCGCGGGAACTGCGAGGCCAGCAAGCGGCGCACCAAGGCCTCGTCGACGTCGATCTCGTCAGGGTGCATCGCCGCTCGGCTGCTCGAGCACATCCAGAGACAGCCTTCCACGAGACGGCGCTGTCCTTCTCTTCCTTCCACGACACGGCGCTGTCAGGGCCGGTCGTCCTTTGAGGAAGCGCCTCGGCCAGGTCGGGCACTCGCGTCGCAGCCCGGCGTTCCCGGCTGCTGACGCCCGAACGTCAGGAGCTGACCGTGATGGTCAGCTTCTGCTTCGCCTTCGACCTCAAGGCGTCGACCACCTTCGCGTTGAACTTCCTCGTCCCGAGCGAGGTGGGGACACCCGAGAGCACCCCTGCAGTGCTCATCGTGAGCCCGGTGGGGAGCGTGCCGGAGACCGACCACGCATACGGCGCGGCACCGCCGGATGCCTGCAGGTCGACGAGGTAGGGGTGCCCGGCGACCGCCGGTGGCAACGATGTGGTCGTCACTTCGAGCGTCGGCTCGACCGAAACCGGTCCGGCCACAGTCGGATTCGCCGCAATGCCGGACGCCCCCACCGAACCGCTCGAACCTGCCGCGCCGTCCGACCCGGCAGTGCCGGGGGGCGTGCCCGAACCTCCTGCTCCTGCCGTGCCCGCAGCTCCCGCGCCGCCTTCTGCTCCGACGCCGCCTGCAGTGGAGGTATCGCCGCTGAACGTGACCTTGGGTCCCTCCCGCAGCGACTGGGTCACCGCGACAGCGCCGCCGTTGCCGCCGCCGCCGTTGCCGCCGTTGCCGCCGTTGCCGCCGTTGCCGCCGTTGCCGCCGTTGCCGCCGGATCCGTCGGTCCCTGTACTGAAGTTCTGGCCCCCGTTACCGCCGTTCTCCCCCGAACCTCCGTCGCCGCCGGCAGACGCACCTGCGCCGTAGCCCCCATCCGCGCTGCAGCTCGTGAACGAGGTGGTCGTGACGATCGCCGGGGACCCGCCGTCGAAGATGGCGCCGCCATTGGCGCTTCCGCCGCTGCCTCCGTTGGCGCCGTCGCTGCCGTCTGCGCCGTCACTGCCGTTGGAGCCTGACCAACACATGAAGCCGGCCGGTTGCGGGTCGGTGCAAGCACCATCGGTCAACCCGCCCACACCCGCGCCGGCACCCGACGATCCGCCGGCACCTCCGGTGCCGCCTCCGCCTGCGTAGTCGTTCTTGAATTTCGATTTGGCGATCTCGAGGCCTCCGTCGCCGGCGATCGCACCACCCGATGCCGCCCCCCCGTCGCCGCCGTCGCCTGGCGACCCCGCCGATCCAGGATCGCCGTTGGCAGCCACTTGACCTGCAGGCAGACCGTAGCCGCCATTTCCGCCGGCAATCCCGCCCAAACCTCCTGCCGCAGTGCCGCCCTGGCCGCCGGCTCCTCCCACCGCGTTGTCAGAGGTGAACTTGGTCTTCGTGACCACGAGCGATCCGTGGTTGTCGATCGCGCCACCTGCAGCGTCTCCGCCATAGGCGCCAGATCCACCGTCGCCACTCGCCGCATTGACTCCGGAGGCACCGCCGTTGCCCCCCTGCCCCGCAACCGGATTGCCGCTCGGATCCGGACAGAGCCCTCCCCCGCCTCCACCTCCGCCGCTGCCCGCGCCACCGGCGCTGGCCCCGGTGCCACCCGACCCCCCTGCACCACCGATCGCCCGGTCGTTGGTGAATGTCGAGGACGCCACGACTAGCGTTCCCTCGTTGTAGATGCCTCCGCCGTTGGCGTCACCGCCCGGAGCGGCGTTGCCGCCGCTTCCACCGGCTCCCGCGTTGCCCGCGGTGCCGCCGTTCCCGCCGGTGCCCGGAGTGCCGGCATAGGTCGGATCCATGTTCACGCCAGCGCCTCCTCCGTAGCCGCTGTAGGAAAAGGTGTTGTTCGCGAAGTTCCCGACGCCGCCTGGTCCACCGGGGTTGACGCTGTCCGCGGGATTGCAACCGCCACCCGCGCTCACGCCGCTGTTGTTCGCGGTGCCGCCGCCGGCGCCGCCACCGCCGCCCCCTCCGCCGTAGCCGCCCTGGCCGCCGCTGCCACCCGAGCCACCCTTGCCTCCTTGCGCGGTGCTCGCCTCGACTGTGGTGTGAGTGAGGTCGACCGTCGCGCTACCGGCGACGAAGATGGCGCCACCCTGCGCCCCCAGCGCGCCGGTTCCCGTCCCGCCGTCAGTGCCACTGGTCCCATCGGTGCCGTCCTGTCCGTTCCCACCGTTCGGTGCCCCCGCAGTCCCACCCTGGCCACCGACGCCGTCTGTTCCGGGTGTGCCCGCGACCCCGTTCGTTCCGGCCAGACCGACGACCCTGCCGCTGGTCAGGGTCACATCGACGAGCGCCAGCACGCCGCTTTCGACATCGAAGATGCGATTGGTATTGCCTCCGCTGATCGTGAGACTGTGACCCGATCCGTCGATGGTGATAGGTCCTGCGCCGCTGAGCGTGACCTGCGACGTCACGGTGATCGTGCCACTGCAGGCGAACGTGATGTGTCCACCGGTCGCGAGTGCGTTCTCGAGCCCCGATTGCGTACAGCTCGTGACGACGTTGCCGGCGGCTGCGGCGGATCCCGACCACGCCCCGACGGCCGTCATCGCCAGGGCGCTCGACATCCCCGCCGTCAGACAACCCCGTAGGGCGCGAGCGCGCGGAGTTGGTGATCTGGCAGCCTTCACGCCGGTCCGCCAACTCCGCGAGCCGACGGGTGCGGCGGATCCCCCGCCCAGCAGCCAGCGCTTCCTCAGGCCTCGTCGCAAGGTCTCTCCGTTCCGCCACCGAAGGCACTGCATGTGCAGATGGCCCGCTCTCCCGCCCGAGGATCGCGGCTCGCGATGAGTCGGACGTAAGTGAGTGTGCCAGGCTGCAGGAGGGTCGTCAAGAGGGGTTGCGCCACCGTCCAACGCCCTCCGACAAGGACTCACTCAGCGCGGTCAGAAGACCACCTGCTTTGCCTGACTCGCCCGCGACGACCCGTCGGCTCGACGACCAACGACAGGCGGCATCCGAGGCTAGACATCCCGTGTGGATGTCACGATCGGAGCGGTCGCGGTCGCCGCGGCCGCGACCGCTGTCGGCGCAGCGATCCAAGGGTCGGTGGGATTCGGCATGAACCTGGTGAGCGTGCCCGTGCTGGCAGTGATCTTGCCCAAGGCCCTGCCGGTGACGGTCATCGTGCTCGGGATCCCCATCTCGATCGGGATGCTGCTCCACGAACACCATGCGCTGGAGCGAACCGACGTCGCGTGGATCCTCACCGGCCGCGTGCCAGGGACGATCGCCGGCGCCGTGGTCGTCGCCACCGTGTCGACGTCGGTGCTCCAGGGACTCACGGGTGTCATCGTGCTGCTGCTCGTGGTGGCAAGCCTCGCGATGCCGCCATTGCCGGTACAGCGCGACACGCAGGTTGCGGCGGGGATGGTGTCGGGACTCACGGGAACGGCCGCAGGCATCGGGGGTCCCCCGCTCGCCCTTCTCTATCAGCGCCATCCGGGGCCGACCATGCGATCGACCCTGGCCGCCTCGTTCCTGTTCGGCACGTTGATCTCGTTGGTGACCCTGGCCATCGCCGGTCAGGTCCACCTCGACCAGGTTCTTCTCGGTGCCGGCCTCGCCCCGGTGGTCGTCGCCGGCTCCGTCGTCGGGCGACGGCTGCACGGACTCCTCGACCGGGGCTGGTTGCGCCCGGCGGTGCTCCTGTTCGCGGCGATCGCCGCGATCACCGCTCTCGTCCACGCGTTCGGCTGAGCACGGTCCACCGCGGTGTGCCGCCTGTCCGCGCGCCGGCTGACTGGGGCCGTGCACTCGACCGCGATCACGATCTCCGGCGTCTCCACCCGCATCTTCATGAGGGCCAGATACGCACTGGGCCCGAGCGCTCCTTTCCGGCCCGCGCCGCTCGCCGCGATCCCAACTGTCTTCGCTCAGCACGCCCCGAGGAACGGTGCGGCGAAGCTGAAGATCCCGCCGTCGGACGCGACCAGCCAGTAGCCGCCGCCGTCGGGCGTCGCCGCGATGCCGACCACCGGCTGGTTGAGACGGGTGCCGCCCATCGAGCCGAGGAAGCGGGCGTCGCCGAAGGAGAACACACCGCCGTCACACGACCAGCCAGTAGCCGCCGCCGTCGGGCGTCGCCGCGATGCCGACCGCCGGCTGGTTGAGACGGGTGCCGCCCATCGAGCCGAGGAAGCGGGCGTCGCCGAAGGAGAACACACCGCCGTCGGACGCGACCAGCCAGTAGCCGCCGCCGTCGGGCGTCGCCGCGATGCCGACCACCGGCTGGTTGAGACGGGTGCCGCCCATCGAGCCGAGGAAGCGGGCGTCGCCGAAGGAGAACACACCGCCGTCACACGACCAGCCAGTAGCCGCCGCCGTCGGGCGTCGCCGCGATGCCGACCACCGGCTGGTTGAGACGGGTGCCGCCCATCGAGCCGAGGAAGCGGGCGTCGCCGAAGGAGAACACACCGCCGTCGGACGCGACCAGCCAATAGCCCTTCGTATCCGGCTGCGGAGCGATGCCCTCGATCGGCGCGGCCAACGGGTAGCCCGACATGGACCCGTAGAGACGGGCGCCGCCGTGGGCGGTCACGTTCCCCGCGGTGTCCGTCAGCCAGTAGCCGCCACCGGATGCGGGGGTGCCCGCCATCCCCACCACCGGCGTCGCCAGCAGGACGACGTTCGGGCTCGACGGCATCACCCAGAGCCATCCGCCCCACACCTCGATCAGAGTCCTCGTCAGAGGTTGGGTGAGCATGGAGAAGGTCCCGACAGCGGTGCACGATGTCGGCCCCGTACAGGACGCCCCCGACAGGTGGGCGCCCATGCTCGGCGGCGTCGGACTGGGCGAGGTCGACCAGCTGGTGCCGTTCCACGTCTCGGCGAGGGTGTAGGCGAGCCCTGCGTAGGTGGCGGCGCCACTCCCGACGGCCAGGCACTGACTCGGGCCGGTGCAGGAGACGCCTGCCAGATAGTCGTCACCGCGGGGGCTGGGCCTCGGTGGTGCTGGTGGTCGGCGGAGCCTCGATGCTGTTGGCCGCGTGCTCGACCGCTTCGGGTTCGACGACGACCTCGACGACGACCGCCGCCGGCACCGGATCGGGGGTCGTCACCTGGGCCGGGACTCCGATTTCGGAGACGGCCATCCCCCTCGGTGACGGGAAGGTCTCGACATCACCGGAGGTCGGTTTCGAGGACTCCTGCAGGACCAGTTTCCACGGCGGGGGGGCGCAGTCCGACGGCCCGTGGATCAACACGTCGAACAACACCTGGGACCTGAAGACGAAGCTGTCCGTCGAGGGTACGAACACCTGGCCGACGGCCCGGCACAGCTTCAGCCTCCAGGGCAGCGAACGGGTGCTGAGCACCAACGACCTCCCGAGCCCTGGCACGACCGGCAACTTCCCGATCTCCTCGTCGGATCCCGTCTACCAGTACGACCACAATCCCAACAGCGTCGCGGCCCAATCGTTCAGCTGGACGGTGCCGGCGAACCCCCCGCGGCGGCGACGCCCTCGTGCACGTCACTGGGTGAGATCGGCGTCTTCGCCAACGGGGTGGTGATGTTCGACGCGCTCGACGCCGACGGGCGGGACGCGGGCGCGCACGAGGTCCAGGACAGCTGCGACGGCCACCCTCAGAACAGCGACATCTACCACTACCACGACCTGTCCGCGTGCCTGACGACGGCGGCGGACTCGGCTGCCGGTTCGTCCACCCTCGTGGGCTACGCCCTCGACGGCTACGGGGTGTACGTCGAGCGCGACTCGCACGGGAACCTGCCGACCGATGCCGACCTCGACGCGTGCCATGGACGCACGAGCACGGTGACGTGGGACGGAAAACCGACGACGACGTTCCACTACGACGTGACCCTCGAGTATCCATACTTCGTCGGCTGCTTCCACGGTACGCCCGTCAGCCAGCACTGAATGCTGCGCTGCGAAACGGTACGACAGCTCCTCCTTCCTCATTTCCCGAGCGCCGCCGGGATGACCCCCGTGTAAGCGGGTCGAAATGGGGAACGCGTAGGAGGAGAGACCGCTGACGAAGGGAGCACCACAGTGGCAGGTTCGACGAAGGGCAAGGTCGACCGACTCAAGGGAGACGTGAAATCGGCGACGGGCAAGGCCACCAACGATCGCCGTCTCCAACGGAAGGGGCGAGCAGAGCAGGCCAAGGGAAGTGTTGAGCAAGCTGCGAAGAAGACCAAGGAGGTCTTCACTCGCTAGTCGGCACCCTCTGTGCCGAATCGCGGTCGCCGGCGACGATACGGGAGTTTGCCCGCCGCCCCGGTCGTCGCCGGCTCAGCCGCGGCTGCTCGACCGCCACAGCGAAACGCCGCCTTGCCCTCTCGCCCCACCGAAGGCGATGAACTTCCTGTCGAATCCGGTGGAGAGGGGACATAGGCTGGCGTTCCGTGCCGCTGGACGCTCTGACCGCTCGGCGTGTCTATGACCGCATCGGTCGCTTCCAGGACAGCCAGCGTGTCTACGAGGACGCCGCTACCCGTCGCCTCACCCATCGAACCGCTCTTGACCGCTGTAGCTCCGTCTTCGAGCTTGGCTGTGGGACCGGGCGTTACGCAGCGGAGCTGCTCGCGACCGTGTTTCCGTCAGATGCCACCTATGTCGGTATGGACGTCAGCCCGAGGATGGCCACCCTCGCCCGCAACCGCCTGGCACCATGGTCCGACCGGGCGGACGTCGGGCTGCTCGATCCACCCGCGCTGGCACTTCCGGGAGACACCAGGAGTTTCGACCGATTCCTCGCGGTCTACGTGTTCGACCTGTTGTCGAACGAGGATGCCGAGCGTCTGGTCAGCGAGGCCGCTCGCCTTCTCATGCCCGGCGGCGTGCTCGGCGTCGTGTCCCTCACCAACGGAACGAGCACGCCGAGCAGACTCGTCTCTTCGCGCTGGGCAGCCGTCGCAAACCGGTGGCCCCGCCTTGTCGGGGGCTGCCGGCCGATCGATGGACGCGCGTTGGTGGAGGGCCCGGACTGGTCCATCGAGCACGACGAGGTCACGGTGAAGCTTGCTGTTCCGTCGCAGGTGATCATCGCCCGACGGATCGGCCGATGATGGGGACCCCCAACCTGTTCGGATGCCACGGGATCCTGCGCACACCTCGGGAGCGCTCTTGGTCCACTGCTTCCTCCGATGTCGCTGCTCGACGCGATCGCCCTCGAGGAGTGAGCGGCGCGGTCGCTGGGCCGAATCCGATCGGTTCGGCGCGTCGGAACCGCAGCAGACCCGTCAAGGCGGCTCGACGGGGGAGCCCGGGATCCGGGCCGTACCCATCGGGAAGTCGTGCAGCTCGGAGGTCGGTGCCCGTGCCATCAGGTAGTGGACCACGTCCGCCGGCGCGCGCCGGCCGTCGAGAACTGCCTCCACCTGCTCTGCCACCGGTGTCTCGACACCGAACCGTCGAGCCAGCCGCACCACGGCGGGTGTTGATGCGACGCCCTCCGCCACCATCTCGGTGTCGGCGAGGATGTCGAAGAGCTTCCGGCCCTTCCCCAGTTCCACCCCCACCCGGCGGTTGCGACTGTGCTCGGAGCTGCATGTTGCGATCAGGTCGCCGTTGCCAGCCAATCCCAAGAAGGTAAGGGGGCTGCCACCGAGGGCCACACCGAGGCGAGTCACCTCTGCCAAACCGCGGGCGATGAGGGCGGATCGGCTGTTCCAACCGAAACCAAGCCCATCGGCGATGCCGACAGCGATCGCGATCACGTTCTTGACTGCGCCTCCGATGTCACAACCGACGACATCGCTGCTCGTGTAGACACGAAACTGCTCCGTGGTCAGCAAGCTCTGGACGCCCTCGGCGACGTCCTGCGCCGAAAAGGCGATCACGGTGGCTGATGGCTGACCCACGACGACCTCTCGCGCCAAGTTGGGACCTGAAAGGACCCCGACCGCATGTGAGGGAAGGTCGAGCACATCGAGGAGGACCTGCCTCGGCGAGAGGAGCGACTGGAGTTCGATTCCCTTCGCCAGATTGATAACCAGCGAATCTTCTTCGATCATCGGCTTGCATCGCTCCGCAACGGAACGGACGAACTGAACGGGCACCGCCATGAACACCCTCGTCCGACCATCCAGGGCCTCGGCCAGATCAGCTGTGGCCCGAAGTGCAGCCGGCAGTGTGATCCCAGGAAGAAAGCGGCCATTCTCGTGTCGTCGGTTGACGGCTTCGACGACGTCGGCCTCTCTGGCCCACAGGAGCGTGTCGGCGCGGTCGGAGAGCATCGCCGCAACGGTGGTGCCCCACGATCCTGCTCCGACGACAGCGACCCGATCCATCATGGCTGCCCCGTCACCCGACGACGACCTGGCCCGACAGCTTCGTGATCCGAATCTGGATCAAGGGCTGCGGCTTCTCCGTACTGGCCCACAAGTCGGGGATCTGGCTGTTTCGTTCCATCAGGGACGAAACAACGGCGCCGTCAAGCTGTTCCCCTCGGCCGATGAGCGACACCGACCAACAGAGGCTCCCCTCGGCGTCGTGGCGGTCCACCTCAAAGGCGACGACGTTGCCGATCGTCGCCTGCGCCGCCCTGGTGTCACCGAGCGTGCTGCAGACGATCGTGTCATCCGCGAGCGCGTAGTCGACCGGGACGATTGCCGGAAGCGAGTCGATGCTCAAGGCCACCCGTCCGAGCAGTTCGTTGGCAAGGAGGTCGTGACACTCCCCTTCGGTCAGAGTCCGTGTCCTCATGTCCGCTCCGATCGACCGTCTCGCCACCATCATCTGAGGACGGCTTGCGATGGACCAGAGCACAAGGGCCTTCTCTTCGCGGCCTCTGCGCGGCACTCGAGGAACGGCTGCGGGGACCTCGCGGATCCGAAGACGGCGATCCACCCTTGGAGATTGGCCGTCTCGCCGACACCCCGAGAACGGATCGCCACAAGACACGGCGACCCGCCGGAGCCAGCTGGCCCCTGCAGGTGCGGTCCCGCGTGTGGCCGACCTTTCGCGTCCACCGAAATCGATGCTGTTCGGATCACGGTGCCGCGGGGCCATGGTGCACCTCTTCAGCCTCTCTTCGTGAGCCCGACCTCGTAGCCAGAGATGAAGGTGAGATCGATCTCCAGCAACCGGTCGGGCTCTCCGCCGGTTACCCACGGACGGGGCACGAGCCCCCCAGCAACCGCCAGGTCCAACGGATCAGAGGTCCACCGACAGGTACCGAAGGCGCGGACGTGCCATCCGGTCTCTCGTTCAGGGTCGAATCGGTCCACCTGCAGTGCGACAACGGTGCCTTCTTCGATCTCGGCAAGCTCCGAGCCTCGATGGACGCCGAGCAGAACCGTCTCCTCGCCGAGGGTGAAGGTGACCGGCACGATCTCAGGCAGTGCACCGATGATGACCGCAACTCGCCCGACCTGCTCGCGGGCCAGTCGTGTGACGCACTCACTTCGATCGATCAGCCGCCTGTTCAATGAGCCACCCTCGTTCGTTCCTGCGTCCTTCTTCTCCCTTGACGGTCGGGTACGCAAGGGACGAAGGTCACAATGACGGCGCACCCGCCGGGCCCTTGAGCTGCTGAAGGCCCATCGAACCCTCGAATGGCGCGTTGTCGAGCGAGCACACTTCCCCATCATCGGCCATGGTCCAGGAGCCCGAACCGGACGGGTCGGTGCGATTCCCACCACCGCCAGGCAGAGACCTTCGCCTCTACCGACCGCCCCGGGTCGATGCAACTATGACGGTGAGCCGAAAGCCCATCTGAGAGTCTGTGACAGGAAGGGGTGTGACGACGATGCGTGTCCTCGTGGCGTTTGCCAGCAAGAACGGATCCACCGAAGAGATCGCCCGCAGGATTGCGGCTCAACTCGGACGAGGCGGCCTCGAGGTCGACTGTGCGGAAGCCGGCACGGTCGGTGACCTCGGGCCGTACCAAGCGGTCGTCCTCGGCAGCGCCGTGTACGCCAAACGTTGGCAGCCTTCGGCCCGACGCTTCCTGCGGCGACATGAGCAGTCTCTCCGAACGCTGCCGCTGTGGGTATTCAGTTCCGGACCCGTCGGCGAGCCGAAGGAGGGCGCACGGACGGATGCGTGGCTGGAACCGCCGAAGACGATGGCGAGAGTCGAAGGCATGGGCGCTCGTGCCCATGTCGTCTTCGGTGGGCGGGTGCCGAGAGAGCCACACAACTTCATCGAGCGGGCCATGACCAAGAACACCCCTGCCGAGTTCGCCGACCGCCGAGACTGGGTCGAGATCACCGACTGGGCTGCTGACATCGCGGCGGAGCTCCAGACCGGCAAGGAAGAGGCTGCCGCCTCCTAAGCCTTCACGACCCGGTCGGCCCTCCGGGCCGAGGTGCAGCTCAGGATCGGCTGCCGGGCTATCCGTGGACGGATCGGTGCTCAACCGGGGTCCCGGATGGACCGATGGTTCTGTGTGAGGTCTTGGGCGCCTATCCCCTCATCGGCGGATGACTGACGTCGCCAAGCCGCCCAGTTGGTGGATGGCGTCGTTGTATCCGCCACATCTGCATCCGCAGGCACGAGGTTGGGCACCAGCAAGGGCCGGTGGCCCACCCGGGACGAGCCCCTCCGCCGTTGCAGACGGTGCCACCCCCACCTCGATGCCCACCGTCCCTGCAGTTGTCCCGTTTCCTCCCTCGCCAGGTCCGACGTCCGCATCGCAGCAGCGATCCGGTGTCGGCTCGGCGACCGGGTCTTGACGATCGGGCGCTCCGAGCGCAGCATCACAGTGTTCGGCGCACCACGTCGGGAGGTGGGGAAGGTGAAGGGACTGCGGCGAATCGGAGCGGTTTTGGGCTTGAGCATTCTTGCCGGATCGCTCCTGGCCCTCCCGGCTGAGGCGGCCGTCAGGGTCGCACCACGCCAGTTCTTCACCGGAGTGATCAACGGGCGGGACGGGAATACCACTACTCCGATCACGATCCGAATGGCCTGCTTCGGCCCCGTCCGACCCGGCGAGACCGGGCACCCGATGAGCGGCCAGACGCTCGCCGTGCACGAGCTGTTCCCACCCACTGCGACGGCAGGTTCACTCGGCTTCACCGGCAACGATCATCAGATCGGCGTGTTCTTCGACGTCTTGCCCCCGGTGACGCCAGGGGGCTCGGTGACCACGACGCCGATCTTCAAGCGATACGACGTCTCCAAGCCCCTGCCGACATCGCTCACACTCCCCTGCGGGGGCGCCGGCACGGTGTACTTCACCCCGATCCCGGTGATCCCACCCTCTCGAACGGCGAGTGTCCCGGTGGAGTTCGTCGGCCAGCCGTAATCCGACGGAGCTGACGGTCCGCCGACGGACGCGCCTGCGCTCCCCGGTGAGCGGTCATCGTCGCCGTTCCGACCTGCCCCTGTCCGTGGGCCGTAATCGCTCGTATTCGAACTTCGCTGACGTGCGGCAACGGCTCCTGGGGACTGACTGAGGTCAGGAGATCGACTTGAGTAGCAGTTCAGGCGCGGACGGAGGGTGACGGGATCGGCCGCCCGCTCGTACGGGCGGCCTCTAGCCAAGCCTCGATCGCCACCTCAACCTCAGAGACTGCTTCATGGGGGGTGTCGCCAGTCGCAGAGCAATAATCGAGGTCGGGAACGTCGGCCACCCAGGCCTCGTCCTCGGCGCTCCAGAACACGTTGATCGCGTAGGTAGCGGGATTCACTCGTCCTCCTCAATCCTGAGATGGTGCCGCCGGACAAGAGCAAGCAGCTGACGGAGCTGGTAGGGCTTTGCTTGTCCGCCGCGGTCCTGAAGGTTGAGCTGCTCAGGAATGCCATGGCGACCCAGATTCGCCGCCGTCGCCTGCAATCGAAATCTCACAGATTGGTTTGTCGAATTCGCTGGTGGGCGCTGTCGGACTCGAACCGACGACCTGCTGGTTGTAAGCCAGCTGCTCTGACCAACTGAGCTAAACGCCCGAATGAGAAAGCTACCGGGCCGCCGAGCCGCGGAGCTCCTCCAACAGCGCGGGGGTCGCAGCCGCGACAGGCCTGCGCCGGTCCGAATGGACCAGCGTCACCAGATCCTGCCCACCGAGCTCGCCGACAACGGCGCCGGCCTCGAGACACACCAGCATCCCGCCCAGGTAGTCCCAGCTGCCGAGCCGCGATCCACCGATGGTGGCGTAGGCGTCGAGGGTCCCGTCGGCCACCAGACAGAGGTCGAGGGCGGCGGCTCCGAGCGCGCGATATTGCGACCATCCCAGGTATCGGGGCGGATAGCCGGAGAAGGTCACGATCGCCTCTCCGAGTCGCTCGCACCCGGAGGGGGCGATCGGGAGGCCGTCCCTCGTCGCTCCCCCACCACGTACCGCCTCGAAGCGCACACCGAGCGGTTGATTGACGACGACCGCCGCCCGGGGGCCGTCGCGGTCGACCGCGCAGAGGCTCGTCGCGTACCACGGGATCCGCCGCGCCGCATTGGTCGATCCGTCCACCGGATCGAGCGCGACCACCACGTCACGCTCCGGATGATGCAGCCCGGACTCCTCGGACAGCACGCCGAGCCCCGCTCCCGCCAGCACGCCGATCGCTGCCTCGTCGGCGAGGACGTCCGATTTGGTACTGCCCCGGGCGAGCACCGGACGGTCCCCAGTCGCCGAGGCCGGACAGCGCCTCGGACACCGCGGTCGCCGCCGCGTGGAGCGTCTCGAGCAGTCCCGCGTCGTCCACGGATCGACGATACCGGAGGCTCCGGAGCGCCGGTAGGCTGGCCCGACTGTGGCAGTCATCGACGTCGCCGGTTACGTGGCAGACCTCAAGGACCACTCGGTCGACCACGGATTCCACGTCCACGACGAGCGGCACTTCGTGGAGACCTACTCGCTTCGCCAGGTATGGGAGGTGGAGCTCCATCCCGAGGAGGGGTGCGGCGGCCCCCTCGACCTCCACCTGGCGCTCGAGGTCGATCCCCGGACGCTGCTCTCCTTCGAGGATGCGGTGTTCGGGCTTCCCGAGGACGAGTCGCCGCCGGACGAATTCCACTTCCCGTTGATCTTCACCTGGGCGCTGCCGCCCCTGCCCAACGGCCCCGATCTGCTCCGGCTGGCGATCGACCTCGCGGGAGTCGGCGGCATCGAGCTCCCGCTCGAGGTGTCGGCCATCGACTCCTATGCCTCGGCGACCGACGCCGCCGAGCGCCGGCTGAGCATCGTCGCCCGCTCGCCGGTCTCCCTCGCGCGGGTGCTCGCCGGCGAGGAGATGATGTGCGACGTCTTCGACCGTTGCCTGGCGGTCAGCCGCTACCTGCTCGAGTCCGCCGGCAGTTGGCTCGGCTGAGCGCTCGCGTCGCGCGGGCCGCGCGCCGCCGACAGATCGCCGCCGTCGCCGTCACGGTCGCCCTCGGCGCGGGACTCGCCGCGTGCGGCAACCAGGGCACCGACCTGGCCCGGCAGGCGTGCTCCCACGTCACCCGGTCCCTGTCGCTCCTCCACAAGGCACAGCATGAGCAGGATCCGGCGCGCGCGGCCGTGCTCGACCACCAGGCCTACGCGGAGCTGCTCGCAGCCCTGCCGATCGCCGCCGAGGCTGCCTACCACGACGAGCAGTACCAGGCGCTCATGACCACGCTCTCGCAGAGCAGCCAGGTCGGGGAGGCGAAGCTGGCCAGCGCGCTCACCTCCGAGTGCGCGATCGCGGAGAGCTCGCCGTTCAACCAGGCGCCCCCGCCCTCGAAGGTCCCGCCTCCGGCGCCGGCATCCACCTGACCTCGCCACACGGCCTGGCGCGGGTCAGGACGTGCCCCGACCCGCCGACGATCTTCCGCCGTGTCGAGGCGACGTGGTGGCGCCGCCCGTCGCGGACGACGCCGGCCCGGACGTGGTCGTGGTCGTGGTCGAGGACGCGTGCAGCTGCTCGCCGGCCATCTGCCGACGGCCCACCGCCACCACCGAAGGCAGGAGCTGCGCGTCGAGCCATTGGCCGGCCGCCGCGGTCGGGACCACGTGCACCCCGTCCCCGTCGCGGACCTGCACACCGTCGAAGGAGGTGGTGAACCGGCCGCTCGGGCACAGCTGCGCACCGAAGTCCTCGAGCCGCACGGTCGAGGGGTGTTCCGCCGCGACCTGCCGGAGAATCTGGTTGAAGCGAGCCAGGCGGGCAGGCGAATCTTCGGGCCAGGGCTGCCCGTTCGGCTGCTCGCCCGAGTCGAAGCAGGGAGCGGTCAGCATCACCATGAGCGCGCCGCTCGAGGTGCCGACCTGCACCGCCTGCTCGAGGGAGCGCTCGAGATCGGCGTCGAAGGCGGGGTCGCCGATGTGCAGCCAGGCACTGCCGATCTGCCGGTCGAGCACCTCCCAGCGGCCGGCGAGCAGCACCACGACATTCGGATGGAACTGTGCGAGGTCGGCCTTCCAGACGGACGGCCACTGCTGGGACTGCGGGGCGCTCGAGTTGCAGGCCGCGTCGACCGGGTCCGCCACCCCGTGGGCCATGTACTCGCCGCTGCGGAGCACGCCGCATCCGACGATGGCGCCGTTGTCGAGCGTCACGTCGTAGGACGAGGCCGGTTGGCTCGCCTCCATGGCGAACCCGACGCGCCAGGCCACCGAGTCCCCGAACAGCGCGACCCGGACCGGCGGTCCGGAGTACTGCGCGCCGACCACATGCACCGAGCCCGCCGCCCCCGCCTCGGTGGGGAGGGTGGTGGCCACGGTGACGGTCACCACGCCGAGGAAGGCGGCCGAGGTGAGCAGCCAGGCCCGCCACTCGGTGAGCGAGCGCATCCGCCCCCGGCGGACCGGCTGCTCGACGAGGTAGTAGGAGCCCGTCGCGACCACGAGTGTCACCGCGATGCGCACCGCGAGCAGCGGGAGCCCGTAGAGGTGGACCCGCGTCGCCGACAGCAGGGCGAAGAGGGGGAAGTGCCAGAGGTAGGTGCCGTAGGAGATCCGGCCCACGTACCGGAAGACCCCGTTGCCGAGCGAGCGCGACAGCGGCGCGGCCTGGGCGGTGAGGACGCAGAAGATGACCGTCGCGACGAGCACCGCGAAGAGGAAGAAGCCGCCCTCGAAGAGGACGGGGCTCGGTCCGAACGCAGTGCCGGACCCGAGCTGTGACCAGATGACGGCGGCGCCGCCGACCGCCGCCCACCCGAGGACCTGGAGGGCGACCCGCATCCCGGGCGAGCTCACCTCCCAGGCGGTGATCGGCTTGATCCTCGGGCCCCGGCGACGGTGGAGGTCACGCCGGTGGGGCCGCGGCGGCACCATCCCGATGGTGCCCGCCGCGGGATGGACCCGGTCGTAGCGGTCGACCACCGGACCGTCGGGCACCGGGCGGGCCGGCACACCGGGCCGGGCACGCGCCCACATGGCCAGAGCGATCGCGAGCACCGCGCCGACCAGGATGTCCTGGCTGCGGGTGTCGGTCCCCTCGTAGAGCCGGGTGATCGACGCCCCGTGGAAGTAGGAGAGTCGCATGTCGACGGCCGAGGCGAGCGCACCGGCGAGCGCGACGCCGAGCACCGGCCAGAGCCGCCGGCTCGGTCGCAACCGCTCCCCCAGCCGCAGCAGCACGAGCACGACCGGCGGCCACACGATGTAGAACTGCTCCTCGATCGCGAGCGACCACATGTGCGAGAGCGGCGAGGGCTGGCCGGTCAGGTTGAAGTAGTTGGCGCCGGCGAAGATGAAGTGCCAGTTGGCGACGTAGAACAGTGACGACAGGGTGTCGAGTCGCAGGTTGGCGAACGCTCCGGGGGACACGAAGACCTTGGCGTAGATGGCGACGCCGAGCAGCATCACCAACAGCGCGGGGAGCAGGCGCCGGGCCCGCCGGGCCCAGAACTGGCCGAGCCGGATGGTCAGCCGCTTGGCCCACTCACCGAGCAGGAGGGAGGTGATGAGGAAGCCCGACAGGACGAAGAAGACGTTGACGCCGAGGAACCCGCCCGCCATTGCCGGCGCCCCTCCGTGGTAGAGCATGACCCCGAAGACCGCGATCGCCCGCAGGCCGTCGAGGGCCGGGACGAACCCGAAGACGATCGGCCGGCCACGCGGTGGCGCATGGGCCGCCACCCGGGTCCTGCGGACCCGTTCCGCCGCATGGAGTGCCCGGCTCACCGCAGTGGTGTCCCCGCCATCTGGAGACGGCCGACGCGCACCGCCTCGGGGAAGAGCTTCCAGGCCAGCCATCTCGCAGCCGGCCGAACCGGGACGTCCCCGCTGCCCGGCGCTCCGGGGAAGTGGACCCCGTCACCGACGCGGATCCGCACCCCGTCGACCGTCGGCGAGTAGTGCCCTCCGGGACAGACCTGTGCCCCGAAGTCGTCGACCTCGACGTTCTTCGGATGCTCGGCGGCGACTTGGCGCAGGATGGCGTCGTAACGCTCGAGCCGGACCGGCGAGTCTTCGGGCCAGGGCTGACCGTCCGGCTGCTCGCCCGAGCTGAAGCAGGGCGCGGTGAGCAGGATCATGTAGGCACCGGTCGACGTCCCGACGGCCACCGCGCGCTCGAGATCCGATCGCAGGACGGCGTCGTAGCGCGGCTCACCGATGTGCAACCGCTGTCCGTCGATGACCTGATCGGCGACCTCCCACCGCCCGGCCATCAGCAGGACCACGTTGGGGTGCTGGCTCGCCAGGGTCCCCGACCAGAATCGCGGGCCATTGCTGCGACGGCGGTGCCGACGCGTTGCAGGGACCGTTCGCATTGTTCTCCACGCCCTGGATGATCTGGGCCTGGACGGTCATCACCCCGCATCCGAGCAGACCCTCGGCATGGAAGTCGACGTCGTAGGAGGAGCTGACGTTGTTGGTGGCAAGCGCCAAGCCCGCGGTGAACGCGAGCGAGTCGCCGAACATGGTCACCGAGACAGCCGGACCCGTGTACGCCGGACCGTTCGGAGCAGGGACCGAGCCCGCCGCCGCCCGCCTCGGTGGGGAGGGTGGTGGCCACGGTGACGGTCACCACGCCGAGGAAGGCGGCCGAGGTGAGCAGCCAGGCCCGCCACTCGGTGAGCGAGCGCATCCGCCCCCGGCGGACCGGCTGCTCGACGAGGTAGTAGGAGCCGGTCGCGACCACGAGTGTCACCGCGATGCGCACCGCGAGCAGCGGGAGCCCGTAGAGGTGGACCCGCGTCGCCGACAGCAGGGCGAAGAGGGGGAAGTGCCAGAGGTAGGTGCCGTAGGAGATCCGGCCCACGTACCGGAAGACCCCGTTGCCGAGCGAGCGCGACAGCGGCGCGGCCTGGGCGGTGAGGACGCAGAAGATGACCGTCGCGACGAGCACCGCGAAGAGGAAGAAGCCGCCCTCGAAGAGGACGGGGCTCGGTCCGAACGCAGTGCCGGACCCGAGCTGTGACCAGATGACGGCGGCGCCGCCGACCGCCGCCCACCCGAGGACCTGGAGGGCGACCCGCATCCCGGGCGAGCTCACCTCCCAGGCGGTGATCGGCTTGATCCTCGGGCCCCGGCGACGGTGGAGGTGGGGCCGGGGTGGATCGGTTGCCGGTCCGGGTGGAAGGGGCGGTCGGGCACGCGCCCACATGGCCAGAGCGATCGCGAGCACCGCGCCGACCAGGATGTCCTGGCTGCGGGTGTCGGTCCCCTCGTAGAGCCGGGTGATCGACGCCCCGTGGAAGTAGGAGAGTCGCATGTCGACGGCCGAGGCGAGCGCGCCGGCGAGCGCGACGCCGAGCACCGGCCAGAGCCGCCGGCTCGGTCGCAACCGCTCCCCCAGCCGCAGCAGCACGAGCACGACCGGCGGCCACACGATGTAGAACTGCTCCTCGATCGCGAGCGACCACATGTGCGAGAGCGGCGAGGGCTGGCCGGTCAGGTCGAAGTAGTTGGCGCCGGCGAAGATGAAGTGCCAGTTGGCGACGTAGAACAGTGACGACAGGGTGTCGAGTCGCAGGTTGGCGAACGCTCCGGGGGACACGAAGACCTTGGCGTAGATGGCGACGCCGAGCAGCATCACCAACAGCGCGGGCAGCAGGCGCCGGGCCCGCCGGGCCCAGAACTGGCCGAGCCGGATGGTCAGCCGCTTGGCCCACTCACCGAGCAGGAGGGAGGTGATGAGGAAGCCCGACAGGACGAAGAAGACGTTGACGCCGAGGAACCCGCCCGCCATTGCCGGCGCCCCTCCGTGGTAGAGCATGACCCCGAAGACCGCGATCGCCCGCAGGCCGTCGAGGGCCGGGACGAACCCGAAGACGATCGGCCGGCCACGCGGCGGCGCATGGGCCTCGATCGGCTGCTCGAACCAGTCGGCGGCGAGGGTCATCGGGCGAAGGGTCTCCTGCTCCGGCGGTGGCGGCGGGAGCGGAGGCCCTCGCCGCTCCCAGACCCTCCATGTTCGCAGACACCATGGCCCGGTCGGAACCGGGGCCAGGTCGTGGGCGGGACCGGAGGCCGCCCCGATGGCTCAGCCGGCCCCGATGGCTCAGCCGGCCCCGATGGCTCAGCCGGCCCCGATGGCTCAGCCGGCCCCGGTGTACCCCGCCGGCATGTTGATGGCCTTCTTCTCCAAGAAGAGCTCGAGGCCGTCCTCGCCGAACTCGCGGCCGATGCCCGATGACTTGAACCCGCCGAAGGGCGAAGAGAAGTCGATCGGGATGTTCGAGTTGACCATGTAGGTGCCGGTGCGCACCTGGCGGGCGACCTCGAGGCCCCGGTCGGCGTCGCCGGTGAAGACCGCACCGCAGAGCCCGTAGTCGGAGTCGTTGGCGATCCGGACCGCGTCGGCGTCGTCGTCGTAGGGGATCACCGACAGCACGGGCCCGAAGATCTCCTCTTGGGCGATCCGCATCGAATTGTCGACGTCGACGAAGACGGTCGGCTCGACGAACCATCCGGTGGGAAGACCGCTCGGGCGCCCGCCACCCACGGCCACCTTCGCCCCCTCCTCCTGGCCGACGCGGATGTAGCCCTCGACCCGGTCCCGCTGGCGCTCCGCGACGAGCGGACCGACCTCGGTCGCCGGATCGAGCGCGTCGCCGACCTTGAGGGCGCGCACCTGCTCGACGAGTGCCTCGGTCACTTCGGTGTAGCGGTCCCGCGGTGCGAGGATCCGGGTCAGGGAGATGCAGGCCTCGCCGTTGTTCATGATCGCGTTCGGCATCATGAGGGGCAGCGCCTCCTCGAGGTTCACGTCGTCGAGCAGCACGGCGGCCGACTTCCCGCCGAGCTCGAGGCTGAACCGGGTCAGGTTGGCACCGCACGCGGCCGCGATCTTCTTGCCGGCGGCGGTGGACCCGGTGAAAGAGACCTTGTCGATGCCGGGATGGCCGACCAGATGTTCGCCGACCTCGCGGCCCGCGGGCACCACGCTCAGCACGCCCTTCGGAAGCCCGGCCTCGGTGAAGATCTCGGCGAGAACGTTGGCGTCGAGCGGTGTCTCCGGCGCGGGCTTGAAGACCACGGTCGAACCCGACAAGAGCGCCGGCGCGAGCTTCGCGCAGGCGAGGAAGAGCGGCACGTTCCACGGCGTGATGGCAGCGACGACGCCCACCGGCTCCTTGCGGACGATGACCGGTCCGAGCAGGCCGTCCTTCATCGTCTCGAAGGGATAGGTGGTGCCGAGCCCCGCGTAGTAGTCGAGGATCATGGTGGGCGCGAGGACCTGCGCCATCACACCCCACGAGACCGGCGAACCCATCTCGTTGGCGATGAGCTGGTTGAGACCGTCCATGTCCGCGCGGACCGCGTCGGCCACCTTGGTCAGGACCGCGCCCCGCTCCACGTGGGTCATGCGCGGCCAGGGCCCGTGGTCGAAGGCCTCGCGTGCCGCTGCGACCGCGCGGTCGATGTCCGCGTGCTGCGCCTCAGGCACCCGGCCCACCGGCTCGAGGGTGGTCGGCGAGACCACGTCGATGACCGAGGAGGAGGACGGCTCGACCCACTCCCCACCGATGAACAGACGGTCGTAGGACTTCATGGGGGCCCTCCCAGCTCGCATCCGGATGTGCTCCAGCGCCGGCCACGACATCGCGTTCGTGTCGCCACGCGCCGGACCCGATGCTAGCCGGGGACGGTCGGGCCCGCCCCCGAGCGTCCCCGCCGATACGCTCGGCACGGCCTGCACCCGAACCGATCCTCGCCCTGACATCGGTGCCGGGCATCCACCGACACAGCCGGGCATCCACCGACACAGGAGTGACCGTGCTCTCGCCTCTCGACGACTACCCGGTGCATCAGATCTCCGAGCCCATGCGGTTCGTCGGCACCTCGGACCGCAATTTCTACGACCGCTACTACTTCAACGTGCACGGGACCGGCGAGACGCATGGCACCAACGACGACCTCTTCGCGGTCATCGGTCTCGGTCAGTACCCCAACCTGAGCGTCGCCGACGCCTTCGTGTCGGTCCTCTGGGGCGAGACCCACCGGGTGCTCCGCGGCATCGAGGGTCCTCGGGGCCGATCGGATGGACCCGTCGGTCGGGCCGATCCGCGTCGAGGTGCAACAAGGCCTCGAGCGGGTACGGGTCGTGGTCGAGCCGAACGAATGGGACATCGAGCTCGACGCGGTCTACGTCGGTTTCTCCGAGGCTCACCTGGAGGCGCGCCACTTCGACCGGCAGTTCGGCCGGGTGACCTTCGACTCGACGCGCTTCGCGCAGGTCGGGTCGTGGGAGGGGACCCTGCGCGTCGGGGACCGCGAGGCGCGGCTCACTCCGGAGCGCTACTGGGGGACGCGGGACCGGTCGTGGGGGGTGCGTCCGGTCGGCGAGGCGGAGCCCCCCGGCATCCGGGTCACCGACACCGCCGACGGCTTCTTCTGGATCTATGCGCCGGTCCGGTTCGAGGACCACGCGCTCGGTGACCATCGTCCAGGAGCGGCCGAGCGGCGAGCGGGTCGTCGAGGACGCGCACCGTGTCTTCCCGCTCGGAAGCGGGCGTGAACCCGAATGGCTCGGACGACCCGAACACCGGCTGCGCTTCGCTCCGGGATCCCGGACCGTCACCGGCGCCACCCTCAGCTACTTCGGACCCGGCGGGCGCCGGACGGCCGAGGTGGAGGTGGAGCCCTTGCTCGCCTTCCCCCTGCTCCTCGGGACCGGCTACGGACTCGAGCCCGACTGGCGCCACGGCATGTACCAGGGTGACCTGGTGGTCCAGGGTCAGGAGATCCCTCCTGTCGACCCCGGTTACTCAACGTGGGGGCTCACCGAGTACGCCGCACGGTTCACGAGCGACGGCAGGGTCGGCTACGGCATGTTCGAGTGCGCGGTGATGGGACCGCACGCACAGTACGGCTTCGAAGGATGGGACTGACGGCTCCGACCGCGCTCAGGGCCCGGCCGGTCCGCCCTCCCCGCCCGGTCCGCCCTCCCCGCCCGGTCCGCCCTCCCCGCCCGGTCCGCCCGGTCCGACCGCGCGGATCGCCTCGGGCTCCCAGTAGGCGCGAATCGCCGCGATCTTGTCGTCAGGTGAGCGACGGTAGGTGTAGACCCCGTCGACCTCGACCGTGGTCCCTCCGGTCAGGGTGATCCGGATGACGCCGACGTTGGCCGCCTCGTCCCCACAGAGGAAGGACTGGCGGATGTCGAACCGGATGGACTCGTTCGCGCCGATCACGTTGTCGTAGAAGGCGGCGATGGCCGCGTGGCCGCGGTGGCCGTTGCCTTCCGGGTCGAACATGGAGGGACCAATCGGATCCTCGACGATCGCGTCGTCGGCGAAGAGGCCGAGCCAGGTGTCGCGGTCGCCGGCTTCGACAGCGGCCATCGACGCGCGGGCGAGGTCGCGTGCCGAGGTCACCGGCCGACCTTCGCGATGACCTCGTCGGCGTAGCGCCGGAGGTTGTCGAGCTTCGCCTGCAGGGGCTCGACGTCCGGCCCGACGGCGTAGGGCCAGCGGAAGCCCACGATGACGTCGGTGACGCCCTGCTCCTCGAGCCGGCGCACCCCGTCGACGGTGAACGCATCGAGCGAGATGACGTGCACCTCGAACGGTCGCTCTGCGGTCCCCTCCTCCTGACGGAGACGGGTCAGCTCGTCGAGCAACCCGGGGAGGTCGGCCGGGTCACCACCCCCGTGCAGCCAGCCGTCGGAGCGGGCGGCACGGCGGAGTGCGGCGGTGGCGTGCCCGCCGACGAGGATCGGGAGGGGCTCGGTGGGGGTGGGCGACATCTTGACCGCGGGGAAGTCGTAGACCGCTCCGTGGTACTCGAAGTAACCGCCTGCCGACAGCCCGCGCACGACGTCGACGGCCTCGTCCATCCGGCGGCCCCGTCCCTCCCAGGGGACGTCGCAGAGCGCGTAGTCGTCGGGCCAGGGGCTGGTCCCCACCCCCAGTGCGAGGCGATTGCCGGTGAGCACCGCGACCGACGTCGCTTGCTTCGCGACGAGCAGTGGGTGGCGCATCGGAAGCTTCAGGACGAAGGTGACGAACCGCAGCCGTTCGGTGACAGTGCCCATCGCGGGGATCAGCGAGAAGGGCTCGATGAACGGCTTGTCCTCGAGGAACTCGCGCGTGTGATCGGGTGAGAACGGATAGGACGAGTCTGACTCGAGGGGGTAGCAAAGGCTGTCAGGGACCACCATCGAGTCGTACCCGGCGTCCTCTGCTGCCCGTGCGAGCGGCAGGTAGTAGGTCGGGTCGACCATCGACTCGGCATAGGAGAACCGCACTGTCACACCTCCCATTCGAGATGCGCACGGATCGAGCCATCCGCCCCGACCCATCCGTGCGACGCAGCTGCCGCGACCATCGCGGCGAACCGCTCGTTCCAGGCTCCTCTGCCGTCGGTGGCTCCGCCGTCGGTAGTTCCGCCGTCGGCGGCTCCGCCGTCGGCGGCGAGTCGGCGCACCGCCGACGGCTCGACGAGCGCGTCCCCCGATCCGTCCATCCGACCGACGCCGGCCCGGCGCAGCGCGTCCCCGACCGCGGCGGGCGCGTCTTCGACTGCCCCGGAGCGCATCACCTGGACAGCGAACCGCTCGAAGCTGCCCGCTTCGGCGAGCGTCACGCCGCCGGTTCCGAGATCGACCACGATGCGCACGGCGGTGCAGGCCCGGGTCGACTGCTCAGACGGGGCCCGACGACGCGACCCCGTGGGCCCGGAGTCGCTCCGCGACCCATGCGATGCTGTCGGGCTTCACCATTTGATCCGCCCAACCCTCGAGGATCGATTCGACGTCCGCACGCGCGCCGATGTGCGCCACGACGGTGACGACCACCCGATCGACGGGGATGTTCTCGACCTCGATGTCGCCGAAGGGCGTCCACGAGTCGGCCTCGGGAACCAGCTCGAGCATCGCGTAGAGCTCGCCCGTGTCCTGGACCCAGCTCAGCTCGTACCGGTTGCCCTTCGCGTCGAACCAGTCGGTCCCGAACTCGAACTCTGCGGACTGCCGGCGGCGCTCGTCGGCACTGTAGAACTCCTCGATGTCCATGGTTCTCCTGTGACGTCCCGATCCGCGTGGGCGCTCCGCTCGGGCCCGCACAGTATCGCAATCACCTCGGCTCGACGGCCCGAGCACCGCGGCAGCGAACACCGTTGGCAACCGCCGGTGAGGCTCGGCGTTCAGTTCGGCCGCGTCACCGTCCGCGCGAGGATCCCGAGCGTCGCCCGCAGCGCACCTTCGGACAGCACCGGAAAGATCCCGGCGTCCTTCCAGACCGGGTCGATGCCGGACCAGTCGTAGTAGGACGTCGCGAGGGTCCCGCCGTCTGCCGGCTCGAGGCGGTATCCGTACACGTGGCCGATCTGGGGGCGGATCTGGCCGAGGATCGTCCAGGCGATCTCGCGATCGGGTTCGAAGGCGGTGATGGTGACCGTCACGTCGTACTGGCCCATCGGATAGTCGTTGAGGGCCTCGCGGTCCATGTGCACGACGAAGGTGTCGCCGACGGCGCCGACCTTGTCGCCGGTCGCATCCATCAACATGCCCGAGCTGTCGATGGCCACGTGCCCCTTGGGGTCGCGGAGCACCTCGAAGACCGCGGACGGCTCGGCCTCGATCGTGCGGCTCACCTCGATCCGTTCGTCGCCCATCTGGGCATCCTGCCACCCGGCGACCGGCTCGTCACCTGCTCCTACCCGGGGTCACGCCGCGGACCCGCTTCTCGAGCGTGATTCCGTCGAACCGGAGCGTACCGCTCCCCTTCCAACCGACGTCGACCACCGTCTCCGACGATTGCGACAGCGAGAACTCGAGGTTCGCCCCACGCCCCGGTCTGTCCGCGAAGGTCAAGACGCTGCTCGCCATCGTCGGACCGGGATTGATCGTGATGGTCGGCGACAACGACGCCGGCGCCTTCGGTACCTACACCCAGGCGGGTCAGAACTACGGCACCCGCCTGGTCTGGACCCTGCTGCTCCTCGTTCCGGTGCTCTACGTCAACCAGGAGATGGTGCTGCGCCTCGGCGCCGTCTCGGGAGTGGGGCACGCGCGCCTGATCCTCGAACGTTTCGGCAGGTTCTGGGGCGCGTTCAGCGTCATCGACCTCTTCGTGTTGAACGCCCTGACCATCGTGACCGAGTTCATCGGCGTCACCCTCGCCGTCGGGTACCTCGGTCTTCCGAAGGTGCCCTCCGTGATCCTCGCCGGCCTCGTGGTGATCGGAGCCGCGAGCACGGGCAGCCTGCGGCGGTTCGAACGGGTCTGCCTGGCCCTGGTGGTGGGCTCGCTCGTGCTCATCCCCGTCTACCTGATGGCCCACCCGCCTGTCGGACAGATCGCCCACGACTTCGCAGTTCCGGGGCTGCCGGCCACCGCGCAGCTGTCCACGGTGATGCTGCTGATCATCGCCATCGTCGGGACGACCATCGCACCCTGGCAACTCTTCTTCCAGCAGTCCTACGTCATCGACAAGCGGATCACCCCCCGCTTCATCGGCTACGAGCGCGCCGACCTGTGGATCGGCATCGTGATCGTCGTGGCCGGAGCCGCAGCCATGTTCGGGTTCTCCGCCGAGGTGTTCGGCGGTCGGCCGGGCTTCGGCCACTTCACCAGTGCGGCCGGTGTCGCGCAGGGGCTCGCGACGCACGTTTCGCGCCTCGCAGCGCGACCTCTTCGCGGTCGCGCTGCTCGACGCCAGCATCATCGGCGCTGCAGCGGTCGGGCTCAGCACCGCCTACGCCGGTGCCGACCTCCTCGGGTTCCGTCACTCGCTGCACCGTCCGATCGGCAAGGCGAAGGGCTTCTACGCGTGCTACGCGGCGCTGATGGCGGTCGCCGCTGCACTGGTGCTCGTCCCAGGAGTGCCGCTCGGGCTGCTTACCGAGGGCGTGCAGACCCTCGTCGGTGTGTTGCTGCCGAGTGCCACGGTGTTCCTGCTGTTGTTGTGCAACGACAAGGAAGTGCTCGGGCCCTGGGTCAACTCGAGGCTGCTCAACGTGTTCGCGGTGGCCGTGGTATGGATCCTCGTCCTCTTGTCGGTCATCCTCACCGCGAGCGTCCTGTTCCCGTCCCTCAGCGGGCGCGAGATCGTCGTGGGGCTGACCGTCGGAAGCGCACTCGGCGCGCTGGTCGGCGTCGCGGCGATGGTGGCGGGGCGACGTGGCGCACGTGGCGCGGTGACCGTCCCGGTGGAGTGGCAGAAGCGCGAGACGTGGAGGATGCCCGCGCTCCACCTCCTCGCCAAGCCGGCCCTTTCCACCCGTCGCAGGGCGGGTCTGGTCATCCTGCGTGCCTATCTGGTGGTGGCGTTCGCGCTCGTCGTGGTCAAAGTCGTCGAAGTGGCACTCGCCTAGCGGCCGGCGACCCGGCTGTTCGGGCGCCCTCGTCACGATCCCGATTTTCTGGCTGCGGAAACGTTCCGAACGGAAGTATTCTGGTCGTCCCGAGGTGACCGTCACCGGCGGAACGGAAATACGACCATGATCATCGCCCCAGAGCCGACCGAGCCCCCGGGCCCGGCGGCCGAACGCCCGACCTTCTCGATCGTCATACCCGTCTACGAGGGCGCCTGGTGCATCGGCGACGCGCTCCGGTCGGTGCTGGAGCAGCATCCCGCGGCAGACGAAGTCATCGTCGTCGACGACGGCTCGACCGACGCGTTGGACGAGGCCCTCGCCCCGTTCGCGGGTCGATTCACGCTGCTCCGCCAAGAGCACCGCGGCGTGGCCGCCGCACGCAACCTCGGTCTGTCGCACGCGACCGGCGAGTTCGTCGCGGTGTGCGACTCCGACGACTGGTACCTTCCAGGCCTGATCGAAGCCTGGTCGACGCTCGCCAGCGGCCGTCCGGACATCGACATCCTCGGCCGCACCTCCTATCTGATCAAAGACGGCGCGACGATCGGCCTCTCCCGCACACCCGACGATCCGCCCTTCGACATCGACGACCAACGGCTCAGCATCCTGCGGGCAAATTTCGTCGGCGGGTGCGCGGCCTTCCGTCGTCGCCACCTCATCGACCTGGGCGGGTACGACGAATCGCTCCTCTGCGCGACGGACTACGAATCCTTCATCCGGATGATCCTCGCCGGAAGCCGTGTCGCGATGAACTTCGAGCCGCTGGCAGCAATCCGCCTTCGGGACGACAGCCTCTCCCACCGGGGCACGAATGCCCTGGAAGGGCTCGTGGCCACCTTCGCCAAGGTCCTGCGACGAACGGACCTCACCCGACCGGAACGGGAACAGGCCACCCGACGGCTGCGCGAATACACGCTTGCGCTCGACGTCCTCCGAGCCAAGGAGGCCGTCGCCCACCGCGGGCCGGACGCCCGGGCGATGTGCCTGCAGGTCGCCCGCAACGCAGACCAACCCGCGATGACACGTGCCAAGTGCGCGCTGTCGGCCTTCCTTCCCTCCGTTGCCGGCTTCGTGAAGGGAGAGGACCGGCCGAACGTCGAGGCGACCACCGAGGTCTGGTCATCGCCGGCGCGTGGGGGGATCAACAGCCCGGGTTCCACCCTCGCAGACGGCGCTCCCCGGCCGCTCTAGTCGTCGACCGGCACGTCGCGGTCCGCTCGGATCGGCGGGTGCCGCCGGGCGAGAACGGCGTACGCTGTCGCGATGACCGACGTTCATGAGAGATACCGGCTGACATCGCGCAGGTTCGACGCCGCCGTCAGCGCCGTCAGCCCCGACAAGTGGGAGGCCCAGTCTCCTTGCGACCAATGGAAGGCGCGTGACGTGGTTGCCCACGTCGTCGCAGGGCATCGGAGCGTGATCGCCGGCGTCAGGGGTGGAGAGCCCGCCGCCCTCGGCGCTGACGAGGACGCCGCCCGTGCGTGGAGGGAAGCGGCTCGGGCGATCGAGGAGATCACCAGCGAACCCGAAGCACTTGCCAAGGAGATGGACGGTCCCACCGGGACGATGCCCGCCGGTCAGATCATCGGCCAGTTCGTGACCATGGACCTGCTCGTGCACACCTGGGACCTGGCCCGTGCCGTCGGCGCGGACGAGCGACTCGATGAGAGTTCCGTTCGCGACGCCTACGACGCGCTCAAACCGATGGACGCCGTGATCCGGCAACCGGGCGTCTTCGGGCCCAAGCTGGAGCCGCCCGCGGACGCGGACATCCAGACCGAGTTCCTCTACTTCCTGGGTCGCCGGGCATAGTCCTCGCCCTGGCGCCTTCGGGCTCCGGTGGCTCCGGACTCCGGTGCGTGACGCGGATTCGACTCAGGCGCACGAAGGGCTGGCGCAAGCCCGCCGGCACGGTCGTCGTGGCGCGGCCGAAGAAGTGGGGCAACCCCTGCAGGGTGGGCGATCGCATCCGGTCCACGTCCGGCCGACGAGCCGCGCCGAGGCCGTGGACCTGTTCCGCGATGCGATCGACCGTCGGTCTGGTGGGACTGTTCGATCTGGTGGGGTCTCACACTGACGGAGTTGGTGGGGCAGGGAGGGATCGAACCTCCGACCGAGGGATTATGAGTCCCCTGCTCTGACCACTGAGCTACTGCCCCGCTGCCACCTCGGCCTGCGAGCGTACCGCCGCTCCGCTTCCGCCCCGGGGTCGAGGGCGCAGACGGAGCCTAAGCTCGCCTCGATGTGCGGTCGGATCGCCCTCTACGAGGAGCCGGGGCGGCTCGCGAGGATCTTCGACGCGGTGCTCGACGTCGGCGACGACTGGGAACCCCACTGGAACCTCGGTCCGACGTCACCGGTGCTCGGTGTCGGCGACGACCGGGAGGGACGACGACACCTCGGCGTCTACCGGTGGGGACTCGTGCCGGGCTCGGCCAAGGATCCGGCGGCGGTGCGGAACACCTTCAACGCCAGGGCGGAGTCGGTGGCGACGAGACCCATGTTCCGAGCTGCCTTCCGGCGGTGGCGCATCTTGGTGCCGGTCGACGCCTTCTACGAGTGGAGCCCGCCGTCTCCGGGTTCGCCGAAGCAGCCCTACGCCTTCAAGCGGGCCGACGGGCGGCCACTGGCGCTCGCGGGGTTGCGCGAGTACTGGCGGGGACCCGACGGGACCGAGCTGCGCAGCGCCACCATCATCACGACCGTCGCCGGGCCCGACATGCCCGTCCACGACCGCCAACCGGTCGTTCTCGAGCCCGACGCGTGGGAGCACTGGCTCGATCGGAGCGTCACCGATCCCGACGAGCTCGAGCCGCTCCTCCGCCCGGGCCCGGCCGGCACGCTGCTCCACTACCCGGTCAGTCGCGCCGTCGGCAACGTCGCGAACGACACACCCGATCTGGTGGAGGAACTGGTGGGCTGACGGTCCCCGCTCGCTCCGGAGGCGGGTGCCGCGCTCGGGGAACGAGGGGCTCCGGGGGTGAGACTCGAACTCACAACCTAGCGGTTAACAGCCGCTTGCTCTGCCGATTGAGCTACCCCGGAAGCAGGCGCCGGGCCCTCGTCGTCGGCGCAGGCCCGCACCGCGCCAGAGGACCTTAGCCGGGGCCCCGGGAGGCGAGTGGCCACAGGTCGGGATGCACGGGGCGCCCGGTGGGTACACAATGAGGCGATGCTCCGACCGACCAGGACACGATGAGACCACGGATCGCCACCACCGTCGCCTTCGGCCTCGGCTACACCCTCGGCTCGGCGCGAGCCCGGGCCCGCGCCCTCGAGCTCGTCCGTGCCGGCTGGCGCACCAGCGCCGGCTCCCGGGTGAGGACCGCCGAGCTGGCCGTGCAGAAGACGCGGGCGGTCGCCCGGCTCGCCGGTGAGCGGGTCCGCGACACCACTGGCGCGCTGTTTGGTCGGAGGGACGGTGACGAGACGGCGGAGATCCTCGCGCTCGACCTGGCAGCCGATCTCGCCTCTGCCCTCGACGAGCGGCGACGATCGCCGGACCACCCCTCGGGCGGCCCGGGTGTCAGGCCTCTTCGAGATAGTCGCGGAGCAACTGGGCGGACTCGGGACGGCGCAGCTTCGCCAGCGTCTTCGCCTCGATCTGCCTGATCCGCTCGCGGGTCACGCCGAACGCCTTCCCGACCTCTTCGAGGGTGCGGATCTTGCCGTCCTCCAGGCCGAAGCGCAGCCGGACGACGTCCTGCTCCCGCGGCGAGAGGTGGCCGAGCGCCTCGCGGACCGCATCGTCGAGCATCGTCCGCGCCGCGGCGTCGTCCGGCACGACCGCCTCGCGGTCCTCGATCAGGTCCGAGAGGCTGAAGTCGTCCTCGTCGCCCATCGGTTGCTCGAGAGAGACGGTGTCCTGGTTGATCCGCTGGATCTCTCGGACCCGCTCGATCGTGAAGTCGACCCGCCCGGCGAGCTCCTCGGCGCTCGGCTCGCGGCCGAGCTCCTGAAGGAGCTGGCGCTGCGCCCACACCACCTTGTTGATCGTCTCGACCATGTGGACCGGGATCCGGATCGTCCGGGCCTGGTCGGCGATGGCCCGCGTGATGGCCTGACGGATCCACCAGGTGGCGTACGTCGAGAACTTGAACCCTTTGGTGTGGTCGAACTTCTCGACCGCGCGCATGAGCCCGAGGTTCCCCTCCTGGATGAGGTCGAGGAAGGCGAGACCGCGGTTGCGGTAGCGCTTCGCGATCGACACCACCAACCGGAGGTTGGCTTCGATCAACGCCTCCTTCGCGGCCTGGCCGCGCCGTGCGATCGCGCGGTCGGCCACCCGGCCGCGGTAGGACTCGTCCCCGCTCGCCTCGGCGGCGGCAAGCCGCCCGGCAGCCTCGTTGCCCGCCAGGATCCGCTCGGCCAGCTCGACTTCGAGCGCGGCATCGAGCAACTTCACCTTGCCGATCTCCTTCAGGTACATGTGCACCGGATCGGCGGCCGAACCCCTGAAGCCGTCCCCGTCGGCGTACTCCGAGGCCTTGCGGGGTGCCCGCTCACGCTTCGAGCCCGCCCCCGCGCCGGGCGGGGAACCTTCCCGCCCGGCGGCACCACCCCGCCGGGAGGACGGGCGCTCGCCCGGCTCGAGGGCGACGATGCGGGCCGGAGGCAGACCGTCCGGCGGTTCCGCTTCCGCCGGGCCCGGGCCGGCCGGTCGCTCACCCGGCGTTCCGGTGGACCCACCGTCCGACAACGACGACCCGTCGGGCGTCGCACCGTTCATCGGGACGACAGTTGTCTCGCCGCTGTCGTAGGTGAACTCGATGCCAGCCGCCCGGATGCGTCCCACGATCTCCGAGATCAGCTCCGCGCTGAGCTCGACCGGGCGCAACATCGTCATCAGGTCGTCCTGGGTGAGCGAACCGCGGGCCTTCCCGATCTGGATGAGCGAGTCGAGCTCGTCGGCGACCGCCGAGCCGAGTCGCTGGTCGACGGTCGAGCCCGAAGGAGGGCGCGAGTCGGCGAGCGACGAGGGACTGTCACCCGGTCGCACGTCGGTCGCTGGATCCTCGGTCGCGGGTTCTGGTGCCGTGTGGATGACGTCCGTCCCCTCTTCGGCAATCACTGCGCGCGCCCAGGTGGGTCGGTCCGTGATCTCACCATCAGCCAGGCTACCAACCGCGCGGTCGCCTCGACCGAGAGCGAGGGATCGTCCAGCTCCTGGACCCAAGCGGTCGCGGATACCGCCTCTTCGATCGCGCTCGGGGACTCTCGGGCCTCGGCGGCGAGGTGGGCGAGCTCGCGGCGCACCGCGTCGCGGACCAGTTGGGCCACCACGTCGTCGGGATCGGACCGGGGCTCTTCCACCGCGAGGCGAACCAACAAGGATGCCGCGTCCGGCGACGCGCCGTCGATGGCCTCGAGCAGGTCGTCGGCGCGTTCGAGCGAACGGAATGCCTCCCGCTGCACCCCGTCCCGGAAGAGCACCGCCTCCAACCGGTCGCCCACCTCCTCGGGCCGGTGGATCGCCAGCCGCAGCGCCTCGAGCCCGGGGCGGAATTCCGGCGCGGCCGGCTGCGGTCGGGCGGCGTACCACCCGTCGTCGCCTGACCCGTCCCACCCGTCGTCGGGACGGCTGTATCCCGTGCGATCGCCGCCGGCTGTGGCGTGGCCCGGCCGGCCAGGACGCACCCCCGCCCGTCGCACCCGCTCCAGCCGGTCGCGGAGCTGTTGGGGTTCGAGACGGCACCGCTCGGCCACGAGCATCACGTACTGGTCCCGCACCAGGTCGTCGGGGTGCTCCGCGACCGCGGCCAGCGCGGCCTCGGCAGCCTTCGCCCTCCCCTCGGCGGTGCCGAGCTCGGACCCCTCGAGGATCCGCTCGATCCGGAACGCGAGGAACGGCCGGGCATCCTTGACCGCCGCCTGCAAGGCCTCGGGGTCCTCGCGGGCCAGTTCGCCCGGGTCCGAGCCCGGTGGCAGCGCGGCGACGGCCACGTCCACCTCCAGCCGACGCTCCCACTCGTAGAAGCGACCGGCCGCCGCCTGCCCGGCGCCGTCGGCGTCGAAGGCGAGCACGATACGGGACGCGAAGTTGCGCAGCATCTTGACGTGGTCCTCGGCGAGCGCCGTCCCGCAGGTCGCGACGGCCCGCTCGATGCCGGCGCCGAAGAGCCCGATGACGTCCGTGTAGCCCTCGCACACCACCACCTCGCCGCTCCGGACGACGTCGGCCTTGGCCCAATTGAGGGCGTAGAGGGTCTTCCGTTTCGAGTAGATGGGCGTCTCGGCGGAGTTCTTGTACTTGGCAGGATCGCTGCTTCCCGGAAGCACCCGCCCGCCGAGGGCCACCGGCTGGCCGCCCGGATCGCAGATGGGGAAGATGATCCGGGCGCGGAACGCGTCCTGCAGCCGACCGCGCCGGTTGACGAAGCCGAGGCCGGTGCCGACGGCCACGTCCTCGGTGAGCTCGAGCGCGGTGCAGAGCGCGTCCCAGTCGTCGGGCGCCCACCCCAGCCGGAAGCGGCGGACCACCTCGCCGTCGTAGCCGCGACTGCGCAGGTAGTCGCGGGCCGAGCCGGCGTCGGTCGAGCCGAGCAGGCGCTGGTGGTACCACCCGGTCGCCCGCTCCATCGACTCGAGTAGGACCTTGCGCCTCCGGTTCTCGCGGCCCGAGGTCGCGTCCTCGTGCAGGGTGATCCCCGCCCGGTCGGCGAGGCGCCGGACCGCGTCGACGAAGTCGAGGTGTTCGGTCGCACGCACAAAGCTGATGGCGTCCCCCTTGGCCTGGCAGCCGAAGCAGTAATAGAGGCCGGCCTCGGCGTTGACGCTGAACGAAGGGGTCTTCTCGTTGTGGAAGGGGCAGAGACCCACCCAGCGCTGGCCCTGGCGCTTGAGCGCCGCGTGCTCCCCCACGAGCGCCACGATGTCGGTCGCAGCCCGGACCTGCGCCACGTCCTCGTCGGGGATGCCCATCGGCTCCGACGGTACCGCGTGGCCGCGCCGCCCGGTCCGTGGGAGGTGTCCGGGCCGTGCCGGCTACGCCGTCCGGTTGCCCTCTGCCGAGCTCCCGCGATCGGATGCGAGAACGGCCTGGGCCGCAGCGAGACGAGCGATCGGGACGCGGAACGGCGAGCAGCTCACGTAGTCGACGCCGGCCTCGGCGAACGTCAGGATCGACTCTGGATCACCGCCGTGCTCGCCGCAGACGCCGATCTTCAGCCCCGGTCGCGTCGACCTGCCGCGTGTCACGCCGAGGCGCACCAGCTCCCCGACGCCGTCGGGGTCCACGACCTCGAAGGGGTTGCGCGTGAGGAGCCCTTCGGCGAGATAGGCCGACATCATCCGGCCCTCGACGTCGTCGCGGCTGAACCCGAAGGTCATCTGCGTGAGGTCGTTGGTGCCGAAGGAGAAGAACTCGGCCTCCTCCGCGATCTCGCCGGCGCGCAGGGCGGCGCGCGGCGTCTCGATCATGGTGCCGATGAGGACCTCGAGACCCGCCACCTTCGCCGCGCGGTCACCTCCGCCCGCTACGGGCGACTCGGACCCCGACTCCGCGATGGCCTCCTCGACCCACGAGCGCGCGAGCGCGAGCTCCTCGCGGCTCACCGTGAGCGGGATCATGATCTCGACGATCGGTCGGCCGCCCACGGCGAGCCGGTCCAGCGCGGCCTCCATGAGCGCACGGACCTGCATCGCGTAGAGACCCGGCTTGATGACGCCGAGCCGGACGCCGCGGGTGCCGAGCATCGGGTTGTACTCGTGCCAGGTCTTGGCGGCCTCGTAGAGCTCGCGCTCCTCGTCGTCCAGGCCGACCGTCGCCTCCTTCACCGCCATCTCCTGGGTGTCGGGGAGGAATTCGTGAAGGGGCGGGTCGAGGAGCCGCACGGTGACCGGCAGGCCGTCCATGGCCTCGAGGATCTCGACGAAGTCGGAACGCTGGGCCTCGCGCAGGGACTCGAGCGCGGCGTCCTCTTCCGCCTCGGAGGAGGCGAGGATCATCTTCCGCACGATCGGGAGCCGGTCCTCCCCGAGGAACATGTGCTCGGTCCGGCAGAGCCCGATGCCCTCCGCGCCGTGACCCCGGGCGTTGGCCGCGTCGGGACCGTTGTCGGCGTTGGCCCGGACGCCGAGTCTGCCCGCGCGCACCTCGTCGGCCCAGTCGAGCACCGTGTCGAACTCCGGCGGACGATCGCTCTCGGTGAGCTCGACCTTGCCGAGGACGACGATGCCGTTGGTGCCGTCGAGAGAGATCCAGTCGCCCTCGTGCACCACGGTGTCGCCCACCGAGAACGAAGAACCCGAGATGCGCACCGCTTCGGCACCGACCACCGCCGGTTTGCCCCACCCGCGCGCGACCACCGCGGCGTGGCTGACCAGTCCCCCGCGGGCGGTGAGGATGCCCTCTGACGCCAGCATCCCGTGGACGTCCTCGGGCGAGGTCTCGCTCCGGACGAGGACCACCTGCTCGCCTCGCTCGGCTGCCGCCTGCGCGTCGTCAGCGGTGAGGTAGACGCGCCCGACCGCCGCGCCGGGCGAGGCGCCGAGCCCCCGGGCCAGCACCGTGTGGACGTCGCCCGCGAACTGGGGATGGAGCACCTGCTCGAGATGGTCGCCACTGACCCGACCGAGTGCCTCGTCTCTGGTGAGCGAGATCGCCGGCTCGCCCACCATGTCGACCGCCATCCGCAGCGCAGCCCGACCGGTCCGCTTGCCGACACGGGTCTGGAGCATCCAGAGCTTGCCCTGTTCGATGGTGAACTCGGTGTCGCACATGTCGCGGTAGTGGGATTCGAGACGGGCGAAGATCTCGAGCAGCTCGTCGTGGATGTCGGGGAAGTGCTGGCGCAGGTCGGCCAGGGTCTCGGTGTTGCGGATGCCCGCGACGACGTCCTCTCCCTGCGCGTTCACCAGAAAGTCGCCGTACTCGCCCGGCGCGCCGGTCGCGGGGTCCCGGGTGAAGCCGACGCCGGTCCCGGAGTTGTCGTCGCGGTTGCCGAAGACCATCGCCTGCACGTTGACCGCGGTGCCGAGATCGTGGGCGATCCGCTCCCGCACCCGATAGGCGATCGCCCGTGGCGCGTTCCACGAGGAGAACACTGCCTCGATGGCGCCGCGCAGCTGCTCGTCGGGATCTTGCGGGAAGGGCCGGCCGGTATGGCGCTCGACGATCTGCTGGTAGGACCCGACGAGGTAGCGCAGGAGCTCGACCGGGATCCCCGCGTCCGTGGCCGCACCGGCGAGCTCCTTCGCCGCGTCGAGCAGCGAGTCGAACTCCTCTCCGGGGATCCCGAGCACGATGCGCCCGTACATCGCGACGAAGCGGCGGTAGGAGTCGTAGGCGAAGCGCTCGTCGTCGGTCTGCTTGGCGAGGCCCTCGACGGACTGGTCGTTCAGGCCGAGGTTGAGGACGGTGTCCATCATCCCGGGCATGGAGAACTTGGCGCCGGACCGCACGGACACGAGCAGCGGGTCGGCCGCGTCGCCGATCCGCTTGCCCATCCGCTCCTCGAGCCGGATACGGGCGCTCGACACCTCCTCGCCGAGTCCCTCGGGCCAGCCGCCCTCCATGTAGGCACGGCAGGCGGTGGTCGCGATGGTGAAGCCGGGCGGCACCGGCAGCCCGAGCACCGACGTCATCTCGGCCAGGTTGGCACCTTTGCCGCCGAGGAGATCCTTCATCTCCATGGGGGGCTTCGGGTGGCGGTGGTCGAAGTCGACGACGAACGGCATCAGGGCGGATCTCCAGGTCTCAGCAGGCGGCGCGGACGTCGGGGCGGCGCGGCCGCGCTCCGGCCAGCCTACCCGGGGACCGCGGGGCCCACGGGCTGGCGAACCGTCAGGTGCGCTCGAATCGACGCCGGAGCTCGTCGACCACCGCGTCGACCGGCAGACGGACCTGCGCGGTCGAGTCGCGGTCGCGCACGGTCACCGCGTGGTCCTCGAGCGACTCGAAGTCGACGGTCACGCACCACGGCGTGCCGACCTCGTCCTGGCGGCGGTAGCGCTTCCCGATCGACTGGGTGGTGTCGTAGTCGCACATGAAGAACGGCTGGAGCGAGGCCAGCACGTCACGCGACAGCGGCTCGAGGGTCTCCTTCCGCGAGAGCGGCAGCACCGCCACCTGATAGGGCGCGAGCCGGGGGTGGAGGCGCAGCACGGTGCGGGCCTCGCCCCCCACCTCGTCCTCGTGGTAGGCGGCCAGCAAGAACGCCATCATCGTGCGGGTCGCGCCGGCGGCGGGCTCGATCACGTAGGGGACGTAGCGCTCCCCCGTCGTCTGGTCGAAGTACTCGAGGCGCTCGCCGGAGGCCGCGGCGTGGGCCTTCAGGTCGTAGTCGGTCCGGTTGGCGATGCCCTCGAGCTCGTCCCAGCCCCACGGGAACCGGAACTCGACGTCCGCCGTCGCCGCAGAGTAGTGCGACAGCTCCTCGGTCCCGTGATGCCGGAGACGGAGCTCGGCCGCGGGGATCCCGAGGTCGAGATACCAGCGGAACCGCTCGTCGAGCCAGTACTCGAACCACGTCGGCGCCTCGTCCGGCGGGACGAAGTACTCCATCTCCATCTGCTCGAACTCACGGGTCCGGAAGACGAAATTCTGCGGGGTGATCTCGTTGCGGAAGGACTTGCCGACCTGCGCGATCCCGAACGGGGGCCGCTTCCGGGTCGTCTGGAGCACGTTGGCGAAGTTGACGAACATCCCCTGTGCGGTCTCCGGACGGAGGTAGGCGACCGCACCCTCGTCCTCGATGGGCCCCGCGTGGGTCTTGAACATCAGGTTGAACGGCCGTGCCTCGGTGAACTCGGTCGAGCCGCAGTTCGGGCAGGCGCCCTCGATCTTGTCCGCGCGCCAGCGCTGATGGCAGTGGCGGCAGTCCACCAGCGGGTCGGCGAAGTTGGCCAGATGGCCCGAGGCCTGCCACACGGCGGGGGGCGACAGGATGGCCGCGTCGAGCCCGACGATGTCGTCGCGCCGCTGCACCATGGCGTCCCACCAGGCGTTCTTGACGTTGCGCAGCAGGTTGACCCCGAGCGGTCCGTAGTCGTAGGTGGACCGGAAGCCCCCGTAGATCTCGGCAGACTGGAAGATGAAGCCCCGTCGCTTGCAGAGGCCGACCACCTTCTCCAGCAGGTCGGGGTCCTCCTGGGGTGTGGCCGGTACGGTGGTGGTTCCCGGCTCGGTCATCCCGGGGAATGGTACCGGCTGGTACCGCCCTCCCCCTCTCTCGTGTCCCCCGTGCGCAGTCGTGTGGACACCGCGTCGGCGAGCAGCCGGCCGCGCACGGTCAGGCGCACGGTGTCCGCGTCGTGCTCGAGAAGCCCGGCCAGCTCTGCTCCCGTGCCCAGCGCGGCCGCCGGCACGCCCGCCGGGGTCCGGAGCCGCAGGGCGAGGGCCTCGAGGGCCCGTTCCTCGGCATCGAGGACCTCCTCCGCGACCGTCGCCCTCGTGCCCGCCCCGATCCGCGCGACGAAGCGCTCGAGTCCGGTCACGTTCCGCCACCGGCGCCCGCCGCGGTGCGAATGAGCGGCCGGTCCGAACCCGCGGTAGTCGCCCTGGCTCCAGTAGAGCCGGTTGTGCCGACAGCCGTGCCCGGGCAGCGCCCAGTTGGAGATCTCCTCCCACCGGTAGCCCGCCGCGCCGAGCACGCGGTCCGTCCGCTCGTAGCGGGCGGCGAGCACCTCCTCGTCCGGGTGCGACCCGCGACGGCGTGCGAGCGGCGTCCCGGGTTCCACGGTGAGCGTGTACGCGCTGAGGTGGGGCGGGGGGTGCGCGAGTTCGAGCAGGTCGCCGAGGCTCCGTTCCCAGTCGGTATCGGTCTCGCCGGCGCCGCCGATGATCAGGTCGGCGTTCCAGGTCCTGAACCCGGCCCCGCCGACCGCCGCCGCCGCCTCGAGCCCCTCGGCGGCGCCGTGCACGCGACCCAGCCCCGCGAGGACGTGCGGGACCGTCGACTGGACCCCCAGGGAGAGCCGGTCGACGCCGCCGGCGCGGTACGTGCGGAGCCGCTCGGACGACACGTCCTCGGGATTGCACTCGACGGTCACCTCCGCGTCGGGGGCGCGGGGGATCGCATCGAGGATGGCGACCAGCAGCTCCGGTTCGAGACGCGAGGGCGTGCCGCCGCCGAAGTAGACCGACGTGGCCGGCGGCAGGCTCTCGTCGGCGACCGCGCGCTCGATCTCGGCGCGGCAGGCGGTGGCGAAGGCATCGGCGAGGTGTGCGTGACCGGTGGTGATCGAGAACGCGCAGTAGTCGCAGCGGCGTCGGCAGAACGGGACGTGCACGTAGACCCCGAAGGACCCGGGGGCGGGCCCGATCCGACCGCCGCCTCCTCCCGGACAGTCACGGCCGGCTCGAGTTCCGGGTCACCGTAGGGGCTCAGATCGCGTGCCCCGTCCGCACCGAGCGGAGCCGCCGGTCGAGGTGGGACTCGATCGCCTCTGTCGCCAGCACCCCCACTTCGTCGGTGACCGCCGAGCGGGGTTCGGCGAGCACGCCGGCCAGCCCCCCGCCGAGCGTGCGGCGGAGCAGATCGAACGCGGCCGGGCTCACGGCTCGGCCGCTCCTGCACCGCCGGCAGAGCGCTCCGCCTTCGAACAGGTCGAAGGCGACGAGCTCGGAGGGGTCGGGCTCGCCGCAGCCGGCACAGCAGTCGAGGAGCGGTGCGGACCCCTCGAGTGCGAGCACCTTCACGAAGAACGCCGGAGCGACCATCGGCGAGTCCCGCTCGCTGAGCGCGGTGAGAGCACCCACCAGCATCTCGTAGAGCCGCGGGTTCGCATGCCGCTCCTGGGCCACCTGGTCGACGACCTCGAGCATCGTCATGGCCGTGGCGACACGGTCGAGGTCTTCTCGGATCGGGCGGAAGGTCTCGATGACCTCGACCTGGTCGACGGTGTCGAGGTCGCCGCGGCCCTGCCATCCGAGGAGGGCGACGTGACTGAGCGGCTCGAGGCGCGAACCGAACTTGGACGTGGTGCGACGGACCCCCTTCGCGACCGCTCGCACCTTGCCGTGGCGCTCGGTCATCATCGTCACGATGCGGTCCGCTTCGCCGAGACGGATCGTGCGGAGCACGACACCCTGGTCGCGGAAGTGGGTCACGCCGGAGCGTCGGTTCCGGTCTCGGCCGGTTGCGTGGGGCGCCGCGGTCCGTTGGGCCCGCTCGACGACAACGGAGCCCGGACCCTCGCGACCGGCTCGGTCGGGACAGGCCGGTGAGGCCGTCCGCCCAGGAGGTTGCTGCCGGCGATGAGCGCCGCGACGACCGGCGGGACGACGACCAGCGGCACCACCGCGGTGAAACCCGCGATGGCCATCAGGACGATCCCCGCATAGAGCAGGGCGCCGAGCACGAAGCCGGTCGCGATCCAGATGCCGCCCGCTTCGCCCCTGGCGGGCCGGCGCTCGGCTGCCGCTCGGCCACGCGTCACCCGACACCCCCGTAGCGCCGCTGGCGTTGCTGGAAGTCCCGCACCGCCGCGAACAGGTGACCCCGCCGGAAGTCCGGCCAGAGCACGTCGTCGAAGACCAGTTCGGAATACGCGATCTGCCAGAGCAGGAAATTGGAGATCCGCGACTCGCCCGAGGTCCGGATGACCAGATCGGGATCCGGCTGGTCCGGGTAGTAGAGACGCGAGCGGATCGCGCGTTCGCTCACCTTCTGTTGCGGTACCCCGTCGGCGACGAGGGCGCGCACCGCATCGACGATCTCGGCACGGCCGCCATAGTTGAAGGCCATGGTGAGGGTCATCCGCCGGTTCCCCGCGGTGAGCTCGATGGACTCGTCCATCCTTCGCAACACTCGCTTGGGCACCCGCCAGTCGCGGCGACCCGCGAACCTGATCCGCACGCCCTTGTCGCGCAGCTCGTCCCTCCGGCGGAGCAGCAGGCTCTCGTTGAAGCCCATGAGATAGCGGACCTCGTCCGCGGGACGCCGCCAGTTCTCCGTCGAGAAGGCGTACATGGTGATCCAGGAGATGCCGAGCTCGAGTGCCCCCTCGACCGCGTCGAGGAGCGCGGCCTCCCCTGCCGCGTGCCCCTCGGTTCGGGGCAGGCCCCGACGGGCCGCCCAGCGTCCGTTCCCGTCCATGACACAGGCGACGTGGGCCGGGATCGGCCCGTCGGCGACGTCACGGGCGGTCAGCGCGGCCGAGTCCGACCTGCCCTCGATCACCTCGCTCACCTCCTGGCCCACGCTGCGACGCTATCCCCTCTGCCGCTCGTCACCGGTGCGGTCGCCGGGTGCCGGCGACGGAAGCACTCCGGCAACCAGGCGTCGGCCGTTGCGCGGCAGGGGGAGCGGGCCAACGCGGAATCAACGGTCGCACCCGGATTGTTGAGCGCGCACCCACGGGGGGCTAGACCCTCCCCATGTCCGCGCCGTCCGCTCTCGCGATCTTCGCGGCCGGTCTGGCAGCTGGCACGGTGAACGTGATCGTCGGTTCGGGCTCGCTGATCACCTTCCCGACCCTGCTCGGGCTCGGGTATCCGCCGGTGCTGGCGAACGTGTCCAACACCGTGGGGCTCGTCCCCGGCTCGATCAGTGCGACCGTCGCGTACCGGCGCGAGCTCGAAGGCCAGGGCACGAGACTCGCCCGGATCGGTCCCGCCTCCCTCGCCGGCGGCCTCGCAGGAGGTGTCCTTCTCCTCGCCCTCCCCCACAGCGTCTTCAAGGCCGTCGTGCCGGTGCTCATCGCGGTGGCTTCGCTGCTGATGGCGGTGCAGCCACGGGTGAGCGCCCGGTTGAGGGACCGCGGCCGGGTCGCCGACCACGGTGGCCTCCCACTCCTCGCGGGTGTCTTCCTCACCGGTCTCTACGGGGGGTACTTCGGTGCGGCGCAGGGAGTCATCCTCATCGCGCTGCTGGCGATCTTCGTCGAGGACGATCTCCAGCGCCTCAACGGGACGAAGAACGCCCTGGCACTCGTCGTCAACCTGACCGCCGCTGCACTGTTCGTGGCGACGACCGACGTCTCGTGGTCGGTGGCGGCGCTGATCGCGGCGGGATCCGCGATCGGCGGGCAGGTCGGCGGTCACGTGGGGCGCCGCCTTCCCGCCTCGGTGCTCCGGTCGGTCATCGTCGTGGCCGGCCTCGCAGTGGCAATCGGGCTCGCCGTCGAGTGGCATTGAACGCCCTCGGCGCCGGTTCCCGTGGGGGCACCGGTAGGGTCGGCCGATGACCGCAGGAACCCAGCCGGACGTGGAAGCGGCGCTGCAGACCGCGGCGGACGGACTTCCCGGCGGGGGCGAGTCGCGGCCCGGGCAGGTCCAGATGGCCGCCGCAGTCGCGGGTGCGCTCGAGACCGGTCGCCACCTGGTCGTGCAGGCCGGCACCGGGACGGGGAAGTCGCTCGCCTACCTGGTCCCTGCGGTGCTGTCGGGCGCGCCGGTCGTCGTCGCGACCGCCACGAAGGCACTCCAGGACCAGCTCGCCTCGAAGGACCTGCCGCTTCTCGCCGATGCGCTCGGGAACGACTTCACCTCCGCGGTCCTGAAGGGCCGGAGCAACTACCTGTGCCTCCAGCGGATCGCAGAGGTGAGCGGCCGCGGACAGCGGCTCGAGCTGCAGTTGCAACTCGAACCCGGACCGGTCGATCCCCCCGACGCCGACGATCCGCTCGCGCCCTTACCGCTGGCGGCGACCGACGTTGCGGACGGTTCCGACGTTGCGGACGGTGACGACGCGGGTCCCGCCGGTGCGCCCGCGGTGCCCGCGGCTCGGACGACGATCGCCGATCAGGTCGCGCGCCTGGTCCGGTGGGCAGAGACCACCGAGTCCGGCGATCGGGCCGAACTCGACTTCGAACCCCATTTCCGTGCCTGGGGTGCGGTCTCGACGTCCGCTCGGGAATGCCCCGGCCGGTTCCGATGCCCGTCGGGGCACGCCTGCTTCGCCGAGGCGGCGCGGGAACGCGCGGCCGCCGCCGACGTCGTCGTCGTCAACAGCCATCTCTACGGCGCCCACCTCGCCAGCGGTGGCGCCGTCCTTCCGCCGCACGGAATGGTGGTCTTCGACGAAGCGCACGAGGTCGAGGACGTCATGACCGACAGTCTCGGGGTCGAGATCGGACCGGGGCGGTTCCGGGCGCTCGCGGCGGCCGCCCGCGCCGTGCTCGGGGACTCGAGTTCCGAGGCGTCGTCGGCGATCGATCTCGTCGCCGACCTCGCGGGGCTGTTCGACCGGGCCATCGGACCGCTCGCCGGACGCCGCCTCCCCGATCATCTGCTCGATGCCGCCGATGCCGGACGGATCGACCCCTCGGACTCACCACGACCCGACCGGTCCTCGGACCCGGCGTCCGCGGCAGGGACTCCTCTCGGCGTGGTCGTGAATCTCGCGCTCGGCCGGGTCACCTCCTTGACCGCACAGCTCCGCCGCCACGGAAGGTCGGGAGAATCGGGAGCGGAGGTGCCACCCGAGGACGCGGCGCGCCGCGACCGGGTGCTGCTCGCAGCCGGTCATCTGTCGGGCGATCTGACGCGGCTGGTCGAGCACTCGGACGACGAGGTCGCCTGGGTCGACGCGGGTAGCGGCTCGCCGAGCCTCCGGCTCTCGCCGGTCGACGTCGGGCCGATCCTCTCCGAGCGCTTGTGGGACTCGGTGACCGGCGTGCTCACCTCGGCGACGATGCCGGTCGGGATCGCAGAACGGCTTGGCCTCCCCGACGCTCGCACCGACATCCTCGACGTCGGCAGCCCGTTCGACTTTCGCGAGCATGCGGTGCTCTACGTCGCGAAGTCGCTCCCCGACCGGCGGCGACCCGAGGCCGAACCAGCTCTCCATGACGAGCTCGAGGCCTTGATCGAGGCGGCAGGCGGTCGGACGCTGGCACTCTTCACCAGCTGGCGGGCGATGCACGCTGCCCACGATGCGCTCGCGGGGCGCCTCGCCTATCCCCTGCTGTCGCAGGCCGACCTTCCCAAGCCCGCGCTCCTCGAGGCGTTCGCGGCGAGCGAGGAGGCCTGCCTCTTCGCCACCCTCGGGTTCTGGCAGGGAGTCGACCTCCCAGGCCGCACACTGAGTCTCGTGACGATCGACCGGATCCCCTTCCCGCGTCCGGACGACCCGGTGCTCGAGGCACGGCGGGATCGAGCCGGTGCCGGGGCCTTCCGCCTGGTCGACCTGCCCAGGGCCGGAACCTTGCTGGCCCAGGGAGCGGGTCGGCTGATCCGCTCGGCGACCGACCGGGGCGTCGTCGCCGTGCTCGACAGCCGCCTTGCCACCGCCGCCTACCGCGGCACCCTGCTCGCCCGGGTGCCCCCGATGCGGCGCACCGTCGACCGCTCGGAGGCCGAGCGGTTCCTCCGCTCGATCACCGCGGATCCCTGACCCATCCTTCGGAGGGTCCGTGCCCTACGAGGGTCTGTGCCCTGCGAAGGTCGGCGTCCTTCGGGCAGTCCTGCCCTTCGGAGGGCTGCGGTCTCCGTGTTGGCATTCCGCGCCATGACATCACTATACACCTAGTGATGTATAGTGATGTCCCATAATGTATGGTGATGTCATCGGGGTGATGACATCACCTGATGTATGCAGATGTCATGGTGCCGCGAGCGTCATCGGAGGAGGGGCTTCGGCGTGTCATCGGAGGAGGGGCTTCGGCGTGTCATCGGAGGAGGGGCTTCGGCGTGTCATCGGAGGAGGGGCTTCGGCGGAGGCGTCACGGGCGCGCCCTCGGAGGAGGTGTCTCGCCGAGCCATCGGAGGATGGGCGGGCCTGGGCCAACTGGGTCAGAGTCCGAGCCGGTCGAGGGCGTCGTCGCGTTGCTGCCAGTGCTTCTCGACCCGCACGAAGAGCTCGAGAAAGGCCCCCTCGGGCAGCTGGCGACGGACGGCCGTGCCCACCTGCTTCAGAACGGACCCGCCCTTCCCGATCACGATGCCCTTCTGCGAGTCACGCTCGACGACGATCTCGCAACGGATGCGCGGCCACTCCCACTCGGTCACCCGGCAGGCGATGCTGTGTGGGAGCTCGTCCTCGACGCGGTGGAGCAGCTCCTCCCGCACCAGATCGGCCACCCAGAAGGCCTCCGGAACGTCGGTCACCATGTCGTCCGGGTAGTAGCGGGGACCTTCGGGCATGCAGGCCACCACGGTGTCGACCAGGTGCTGGACGTTCTCGCCACTGGTCGCCGACACCGGAACGAACTCGACGGGCACCGGTACCCCGCCGCGGTCCGCCCCGATCGCGCCGACCAGCTCGGAGGCGCGGGCAAGCCGACCGATCACGACGTCGCGTCCCACACGGTCGATCTTGTTGACCACCACGACGAGGGTGGGCCCCGCCGCAGCGGACCCCCGAAGGTCCACCTCCGGATCGAACGCACGCGCGGCCTCGACGCGTTGGATCGAGCGCTCGAGGACCATGCGGTCGCCGGGCCCGATCTCACCCGACGCGTCGAGCACCGCGAGCACCGCGTCGACATCGTTCAACGACGACGTCGCCGACTCGTTCATTCGTTCGCCAAGTGCGGTCCGCGGCCGATGCAGACCCGGCGTGTCGACGAAGACGACCTGTGCGTCCGCCCGGTTCAGCACCCCACGGACCTGGGACCGGGTCGTGTTGGGCCGCGGCGAGGTGATGGTGACCTTGGCGCCGACCATCCGATTGACGAGGGTGGACTTTCCGACGTTCGGCCGGCCCACCACCGCGACGAACCCGGAGCAGTCGGTCACTCGCCCCCGACCGGCTCGCCGCGCGGCACGATGCGGACACGCTCGATGCGGCGTCCGGTGACGCGGTCCACGACCAGGCGGAGGCCGTCGACGGTCACCGATTCGCCTGCGATCGGCACGTGGCCGAGGAGGTCGAAGACGAGCCCGCCCACCGTGTCCCACGCCCCGGTCGGCAGGTCTGCGTCGAGCAGCTCGTTCACCGCGTCGACCGCGAGACGGGCGCTGACACGCACCTGGCCCGCCCCGAGGCGCTCGACCGGTGCCTCCTCGACGTCGAACTCGTCGACGATCTCGCCCACCAGCTCCTCGATCACGTCCTCGAGCGTGACCAGCCCGGCCGTGCCCCCGTATTCGTTCACGACCACCGCCTGGTGGAATTTCTGGGCTTGCATCTCGCGCATGAGGTCGGCGACCCGCTTCGTCTCGGGGACGAAGTGCGCCTCGCGCAGGTGGGACCTGACCGGGTCCGTCCCGCGACCCGACCGGACCGCGCCGATCAGATCCTTCGTGTACGCCAGCCCGAGCACGTCGTCGACCTGTTCGCCGGTCGCGGGCATCCGGCTGTAGCCCTCCTCGAGCGCGCGCTCGAGCGCGGATTCGACCATCTCGTCCGCGCCGATGGTCACCATGTCCGTGCGGGGCACCATCACCTCGCGGACGATGGTGTCGCCGAATTCGATGATGGAGTGGATGAGCGCCCGCTCCTCGGTCTCGATCACGTCCTCGTCGACGGCGACGTCGGCCATCGCGAGCAGCTCGGACTCGGTGACGTGCGAGCCGAGGTACCCGCTCTGCTCGCCGATGAGCAGGTTGGCCAGACCGATGAGCGCCGTCGAGATCATCCGGATCGGCCAGAAGCGGACGATCGCGGAGACGGGCCTGGCGCTGAACAGCGCTGCCCGCTCGGGGTGGTGGACCGCCCAGTTCTTCGGGACTGCCTCGCCCAACACGAAGATCACCACGATTTCGAAGACGGTGGCCGCGGCCACCCCCCACGCCCCGAACCAGTGAGCGGCGAGGATGCCGACCAGGGTCGCGACGACCAGTTGGCACACCAGCACCATCAACAGCACGGGGTTGAGGAAGCGCTGGGGGTCTTCGACCAGGCGGACGAGCACCTTGGCACCCCGGCGACCCTCGTCCTCGAGGGCGATCGCTTTCGCCTTGGTCGTGCGGACCAGGCTCGTCTCGGCGAGGGCGAGGAGCGCGGAGGCGACGAGCAGGACGACGACAACCACGACCAGAGCCACCTCCACCGCGTTGACCGAGGCGGTGGCCGGACCGGCGAACCGGATCATGGGCGGACGATCCGCGTCATCCGTCGACCCGGTAATAGCGCTCGAGCAGTTCCTGCTCGCGGCGTTCCATCCGCTGCGGCTTCGCCCTCGGCGGCGTGGTCCATGCCCAGCAGGTGCAGGATCCCGTGGACGACGAGCAGCGCGATCTCGTCGTCGAAGGTCGACGCGGTGGTCGACCGCGTTGCGGGCCGCCACTGCCGGGCAGATCACCACGTCGCCGAGCAGCAGCTGCTGCTCGGTTTCGCCCTCGATGGACGCGGGACCCGTACCACCCTCGTCGGGCGATCGGCCGCCACGCTCGATCTCGTCCTCGATGGGGAAGGCGAGCACGTCGGTCGGGCCCTCGCGTTCGAGGAAGCGCTCGTTCAGCGCGGCGATGGCGGCCTCGTCGATGAACAGGACCGACACCTCGGCGTCGTCGCGGAACCCCTCCGCGGTGAGCACCGAGCGCGCCAACGCCGCCCATCGCTCGACGGCGACCGGGTGATCCGCCTGCTCGTCGGCGACGTAGACGTCGAGGGTCACCGGCGAGGTGCCGCGTCGGGCACGTGTCGGTCGGAAGTGTGCTCTTCGGACCCGTGACGCTCGTACGCGGCGACGATGTCCGAGACGACCGGGTGACGGACCACGTCCCGTTTGGTCAGGTGGACGAAGGCGAGACCCTCCACCTCACCCAGCACCCGCTCGAGCCCGACCAGGCCGGAGCGCCCACCGGGAACGTCGATCTGGGTGATGTCGCCGGTCACCACGGCCTTCGAGCCGAAGCCGATTCGGGTCAGGAACATCTTCATCTGCTCGGGGGTCGTGTTCTGTGCCTCGTCGAGGATGATGAAGCTGTCGTTCAGCGTGCGGCCTCGCATGAACGCGAGGGGTGCGACCTCGACGGCACCTCGGTCGATCAGCCGCTGGGCGCCGGCCGGTTCGAGCAGGTCGTGGAGGGCGTCGTAGAGCGGGCGGAGGTACGGGTCGACCTTGGCCATCAGGTCGCCGGGGAGGAACCCCAGCCGCTCACCCGCCTCGACCGCGGGTCGGGTGAGGATGATCCGGTTCACCTGCCGGGCCTGGAGTGCCTGCACGGCGAGGGCCACCGCCAGATAGGACTTGCCCGTCCCGGCGGGACCGATCCCGAAGGTGACCGTATTGGCGGCGATCGCGTCCGCGTACTGCTTCTGACCCGCCGTCTTCGGACGGACGGTGCGGCCGCGGGCGGCGCGGAGCACCTCGGAGGTGAGCACCTCGGAGGGCCGGAGGTCATCGTGCATCATGTCGATCGTGCGGTTCACCTGCACGGCGTCGAGACGCTGGCCGGACTCGAGCAGGATGATGAGCTCCTCGAACAGGGCGGCCACCCGCTCGGCACCCTCGCCCTCGATGGAGATCTCATTGCCGCGGACCGCGATGTGGACGTCGTCGAACGCGCCTTCGACCAGGCGCAGCAACTCGTCGCGCTGACCGAGGAGTCCGGCCATGAGATGGTTGCCCGGAACGAGGATCTTGACCTGGGTGCCTGCCACGTGCGCTCTGCCGCTCGACCATACCAGTGGGTCGCCGTCACCGATCCGATGGTCAGGCGCCAGCGCTCCCATGGTGACCCGTGCGGGCGGCCGACGGCGACCCGTGCGGACTCAGCCGGGCGGCCAGCCGAATTGCCGGCCCCCGAGCAGGTGCAGGTGCAGGTGGCCGACCGAATTCTGGGCGTCGGGCCCGACGTTGAAGACCAGGCGGTACCCCCGCTCCGGACCGCCGAATCCCTCCGCTTCGGCGACCGCCTTCGCCGTCGCGAGCATCGCCACCACGAGCGGGCCGTCGTCGGGACCGAGCGACGCGGCATCGGTCACATGACGGCGCGGGACCACGAGCACGTGGGTCGGCGCCTGCGGCGCGATGTCGCGGAACGCCACGGTGTCATCGTCGGAGAGCACGATCTCGGAGGGCACGTCGCCCGCGACGATGCCGCAGAAGAGGCAGTCGGTCACGCGGTCAGCGGCCGGTCGACGCCGGAGACACCCTTCGGTGCCGCGGGGGCCCGACCGTTTCCCTTCACCTCGGGATAGAGGTGCTCGAGGCTGCCCGGAGCGATCCGCGAGGCCTCGATGAACCGGTCGACGTCCGTCTCCTGCAGCCGGATCACCCGACCGAACTTGTACGCGACGAGGTCCCCCTCGTCGATGAAGCGGTAGAGGCTCCGTAGGGTGATGCCGAGGCGCCCCGCGGCCTCCTTGGTGCTCAGCCAGTTGATCGCCTCGCTCACCGGCGGCCGTCCGTCCCGCGGAACCCTGCCGTCCCGCGCCGCTCGAGGGAGACCGCCATCAGACGTCGGCGAGGAGCCCGAGCTCCTCGAGCCGTGCGCCCATGTTGTCCGGGGTGACGCCGAACAGACAGGCGATCGCCCGGACGTCCTCGGCGCGGATGGTGATCATTCGCCCGTTGAAGTCCTGCCGGTGCACCTGGATCATGCTCAGGAAGCGGCGGAGCAGGTCACGCTCGGGCCCGCTGACCGTGTGGAGCTTGGTCAGGTCGATCGCGATCTTTTCGGCGCCGACGCCGGCCTGGATCGCCCGCGCGCGCCGCGAGCGGGACCACCTCGTCGCCGTTCCCGTTCGATCCCCAGCGTGTGGCGGCACCGTCGTCGGGCGGGAGCAGCTGGTCCACCGGGACGTCGTAGAGCTTGGCGAGCCGCTGGAGCCTCGGCACCGAGATGGCCCGCTCGCCGCGCTCGTAGGCGCCGAGCACCGACGCCTTGAATTCCTGCTCGGACATCGCCTCGACCGCCTGCAGGGACAGACGCATCTGCTTGCGCATCGCCCGCAGCCGCGATCCGACCGCCCGGGCGTAGGCGATGCGTGCCGCCTCTTCCTGTTCGTCCTCGTCGTCGATCACGTCGAGGCTCTTGTCCATCACCGACATCACAACCTCCGCTGCTCCCCTCCGTGGCCCCTCGAGCTTCGGTCGTCTTCACGCCCGAATACGCAGGTCGTCGCGCCCCGACATCGGAGCCTCCGACTGCTCACCCGGAAGTCCTGCCTCTCTGTGTAGTCTTGCTCACGCAGCGTGGTTATGCAAGAGGCCCTACGAGGCCGGCCCGCAACCCGCAGAGCAGACCGCCCGCCACGACGGCCGCCGTCTCGGCCCGGAGGACCGTCGGTCCGAGCCCCATGCCGCCCTCGAACGCGGCGAGCTCGTCGGCTTCCCACCCTCCTTCGGGTCCGACCGCGACCAGCGGGCGCTCGAGCGTCGGCGGCTCCCCCCCCGGGCCGAGCGAGCACGGGGTGAGTCCCCGCCAGCGTGGCGAGACCCGCGAGCGGGGTCACCGGTTCCACCGCCGGCAACCACGGGCGGCGCGACTGTGCGGCCGCCAGCCGGGCCACCCGCCGGAGCCGCTCGCCGGCGCGGTCGGCGCGGTCCCCCTCCCAGCGGACCACCGAACGCGCCGTCCGGATCGGCACGATCCGGTCCACGCCCAGCTCGGTGAGCTTCTGGACGACCCACTCGGGCCGGTCACCCTTCGCCGGTGCGAACGCGACGGTGACCTCGGGTCGGGCGCGGACGGTCTGGAACGGCTCGGACTCGACGGTGAGCGCCGCCGAGCCGTCGCCGGCAGCACCCGGGCCCGCCACCCGACAGGACGTCCAGCGCCCCGCACCGTCGCAGGCGACGACGGGCTCGCCCGGGCGCAGCCGCAGTACGTCGAGGAGATGGTGCAGGTCCGCCGCGTCGAGCACTGGCGCGAGCGGATCGTCGACGAAGACCATCGCCGCGGCTGCGACGAGGACCGGGTCCGGCGAGGCCGCCCGGTCGGCTCCCTCCACGGTCAGCTGAGGGCCGACCGCAGCTTCGAGAGAAACCCTCTCCGAGGGGGTCGAACCGAGCTCCTCGCCTCTCGCCTCGGCCAGCCGGAGGAGCAATTCCCGCTGCTGCTCGTCGAGCTCGGTCGGTGTCTCGACCTGGAGATGGACGAAGAGGTCGCCGCGCCCCGGCCCTTCAGCCGGGGCACACCGGCGCCCTTCAGCTGGAGGACCGTCCCGCTCTGGGTGCCGGCGGCGACGGCGAGCTCGCGGCTGTCGTCGAGCGTGTCGAAGGGGAGGGACCCGCCGAGAGCCGCCATGGTCACCGGGACGTGCACCTCGGCGTGGAGGTCGACGCCCGATCGCTCGAACACCGCGTCGGGTTCGACGCTCACGTGCACGAAGAGGGCGCCGTTGGGCCCGCCCCGGAAGCCTGCAGGTCCGTGTCCGGCGAGGCGGAGGGTCGACCCGTCGTCGACGCCGGCGGGGATGTCGACCGTGAGGGTGCGGTCCTCCATCCGGCGTCCCTCGCCGCGGCAGTCGGGGCAGCGCTGCTCGATGTGCTGGCCGGTCCCCTGGCACCGTGGGCAGGGTGCCGCGGTGATCACCTGCCCGAGGATCGACTGGCGGACCCGGCGGACTTCGCCGGTCCCCTCGCACTCGGGACACCGGATCGGCATGGTGCCCGGCTTCGCGCCGGATCCCTCGCAGGTGTCGCAGTGGACCGGGGTGCGGACCTCCACCTGCACGTTGTGACCCCGAAGACGGCTTCGCGGAACTCGAGCCGCAGCACGATCTCCGCGTCGGGCCCGGGGACCGGCCCTGTCCGGCGCCGGCCCGCCGCGGTGGCGCCCATGCCGCCGAAGAAGGCGTCGAAGAGGTCGCCGAGACCTCCGGCGAAGGGGTCGCCGGGCACGCCCGAGCCCGCTCCCGCGCCGGGCCCGAAGACGCCGTCGATGCCGAAACGGTCGTACCGGGCGCGGCGCTCGGGGTCCTTCAGCACCTCGTACGCGAGGCTGACCTCCTTGAACTGCTCGTCCGATTCGGCGGTTCCGCGTGTCGGGGTGGTACTCCCTCGCCTTGGCCCGGTAGGCGCGTTTGAGTTCCTCGTCGGTCGCGTCGCGGCCCACACCGAGGACCTCGTAGAGATCGGTGGTGCTCATCGCGCAGCCTCGCTCAACCGTTCGCCGAGCCGGTCGCCCGACCACCCGGGCGGCCGCGAGGGCGAGCGGGTAGTTCATCCGCTTGGGCCCGAGCAGGCCGATCGTGCCTGCCTCGGTGCCGTCGGCCGACACGGGCATCACCACGATGGCGCACGAGGCGAGGGGTTCGACGCCGTGCTCGGTGCCGATGGCGACCGACAGGCCGGCGTCCAGGATGTCGCGCAGCAAGGTGACCACCACCAGCTGCTGCTCGAGGATCGTGAGCACCGAGCGCACCGTGTCGACCGCGTCGAACGAGGCCGCCATCCGCGAGGATCCGCCGACGAAGAGCTGCTCGCCGCCCTCGTTGCGGCCCAGCTGCCGCAGCGCCTTCGTCGCCGACGCGACGACCACGTCGGTGCGGGGTCGCCGCTCGTCGGAGGCGCCTTGGCCTTGATCTTCGCGAGCGGGAGGCCGAGCGAATGGCGCAACGAGCGCGGCCGCCGCATCCGCGAGGGTGTCGCCTCGCGATCTCCTCTCCGAACTCGATCGACTGCTTCTGCACGGCTCCGTCCGCGAGGACGACGACGAGGAGCGCCAAGTGCGGACCGAGCCCGACGAGCTGGAGGGAGCGGACCGCTGCCGACTCGTGCGAGGGACCGACGACCATGGCGGTGCAGTCGGTCAGGTCGGCGAGGAGCCCGGAGGTCTTGTCGAGCATCTGCTCGATCTCGCCGTGGGCGTGGTCGAAGAACTGGCGGACCTGCTGTCGGCCGACCGGGTCGAGCGTGCCGGTGCCGCCCAGGTGGTCGACGAAGAAGCGGTAGCCCTTGTCGGTCGGGATGCGGCCGGCGCTGGTATGGGGCTGGACGAGGAAGCCTTCCCGCTCGAGCGTGGCCATGTCGGTGCGGACGGTGGCCGACGACACGCTCACTCCGGGTGCGTCGACGACGTGCTGGGAACCGACGGGCTGGGCGGAGCTGATGTACTCGGTCACCACAGCGTTGAGGATCGCCGCCTTGCGGTTGTCGAGCCCTTCGGGGAGCGCGGGGGTCGACGTGCCGCCGGCGTCTTCCGTGGTCCTCGTCTCGTCCTTGCTGGGCATCGTCTCGTCGCCGCGCCGGGTCGCGTCGCCGTCCCGGGGCCGGTGGCCACGGTTTCTCGGAATGGCGTTGGCACTCCACTCTAGTGAGTGCTGAGCCGATTCGGGCTGCTCGGAGGCTGCCGGTCGAACCGCCGGCACGCCCCGCGGGGCCGATTCGGGCCGGCAGGGGTCAGGCCGACGCGACGAACATCCGGCGGGTGATGGCCGGGCCGAGGGCGACGGTGGCGACTCGCCGACCGCGAGGGTGAGCGTGCCGTCGGGAGCGCGGGCCTGGATCAGTGCGGTGATGCCCGGCGTCAGCCCGTGATCGCCGAGATAGGAGAGGGACTCCGCGTCGTGCTCGACGCTCTCGGTGATGCGCTCGAGCCGGATGCGCTCGCCGGGCTGGGCCTCGGCGAGACGGCGCTGCTCGGGTGCGTCCGCTCGGCCCCCGGGATGGGGTTGCCGTGGGGGCAGGTCGTCGGGTTGCCGAGCAGGACCACCAGTCGCTCCTCGACGTCGTCGGAGATCACGTGCTCCCAGCGGCCGGCCTCGACGTGTGCCTTGTCCCAGTCGAGCCCGATGATGTCGACGAGCAGCCGCTCGGCGAGCCGGTGCTTGCGCACCACGCCCTCGGGCGAGCGCCGCGCCCTGTCGGGGTCATGGTGATCTGGCGGGCGCTCCGTTCGATGAGGCCGTCGGACTCGAGGCGGTCGAGCATCTCCGAAACCGACGGTGCGGCCTTGCCGAGGCGCTCGGCCAGCCTCGCCTGGATGACCGTGATGCCCTCCTCCTCGAGCGCGAAGATCGTCTCGAGGTACTCCTCGACGGGCGGGTGGAAACGGTCAAGCATCGCCGACGATCCTACGGCACCGAGGTCCGCGACGGACCGGTGACCGGGCACCGTGGAAGACGATCCGGACCTCCGGACACGCCACTACCGTGACTGCATGGAAGGCAGGCGGACGCCCGATCCGGAGCCCCCGGGCGACGCGCAGGACCCGGGGCAGGACACGGGCGAGCCCGGTGGGGTGGACCACGAGGTGCCGACCGGCGAGGACCCCCTCCGGTTCGACCGCTGGCGCCGCCGTTCGGCGACCGGCGCGGTGATGACCGGCATCGCCTTCGGCCTGCAGCAGGCACTCGTCGAGCCGAAGCAGGAGCCCGCCATCGTCGTCGAGGCCGCCGGCGAGCCCGAAGATCCCGACGCGGACATCGTCCTGCGCTTCGACCCCGACGACCCCTCGAAGACCGTGGCCGTCGTCCGCGATCCCGACCGCCGCGATCCCCCGGCGGGCTCCTCCGGCGCCTGAACGCCGCCGTCACCGATGACCACTGCCGAGCGGCCGAACACCGAGCGCGTCGGCGGCCCACCACGCGAGGCCGTCCGCGACGAGCACCACACCGACGCCGAGCGCATCACCTGCGATCGCGTCGGTCGGGAAGTGCCACCCGAGCCGCGATCACCGCCAGGGTCATCCACAGCGCGTACGCGGCGGCAACGGTGACCGTCACCACGCGCCAGGCGGCGGGGGTCGCCAGCACCGCCGCGCACGCGACCGCGGCCGCAGCGACGGTCGATCCGGACGGGTAGGAGAGCGAGCCGCCGAGCGTGCGGCCGACGAGGGGCTTGATCACCAGCTCGCAGAGCGCCGAGCGCGGCGGGCGGCCCGACGAGGCACGCCACGGCTCGCGGCCGGTCGTGGCGGAAGACGAGTGCCCCGAGCACGACCGAGGCGGCGATCACCACCGACGGATAGCGCAACGACGTGACCGCGCCGAAGTAGCCGCTCTTCGAGGCACCGACGGCATCGAGGATCCAGCCGTCGACCGTCCCCGACGCGGGCCGGAGCGCGAAGTAGAGGCCCCCGGTCGCGACGGCAACCACGAGCGCCCCACCGACGATCGCTTCCCGCGCGGCGTTGCGGCGCCGACGGATCCACGCGTCGTCGACACACGCGAGCGTGCGCACGGCCGCGACGCTACCGGCCGATCCCGTGTCCCACGCTGTCGGCCGGCCTCCGCGCGGGCCGCTTCCCCTTCGTTCGGGTCGGGCAATCCGGGACGCACCGAGCGCGGTCCGATGACTGTCCGCCTCGGACTGGCCACCCTCGCCGTGCCAGAGCCGATGGGGCAACAGGTCTACGAGCGCGAGCTTGCGCAGCGTGCGGCCGGTGAGCTGGGTCCGGGGTGGTCGGTCGACCGTGTCGAGATCCGCACACTGCGCTCCCCGCTGCCGGGGACCGCCCGCCTTCCCTCCCGCCTGCTCGTCGACGCCCCCGCCGGCCCGAGGCGCCTGGCCGGGCGCGTGGTCTACCGCGGTCACGATCTCGTCCACCGCTTCGATCTGCGGCTGCCGCCCGCACCGGCACCGGAGGTGCTCACCGTGCACGACGTGGTGGCGTGGCGCTTCACCGACGAGAGCCGGCCTCCTGCCGACGCCGCCTCCTCCGCCCGGCGCGCCGCCGTCGTCGTCTGCCCCTCGCAGTTCTCGGCCGACGAGGTCGCCCGCGAGCTGGGCGTGCGCGCTCCGGTCGCGATCCCGAACGGCGTCGACCGACGGTTCTTCGACGCGGTGCCGCTGCCGGAGGACGCGCTCGACGTGCTCGGGATCCGCCGGCCCTACGTCCTGCACGCCGGCGGCTGCACCCAGCGGAAGAACCTGGCGGCGCTGGCCGAGGCGTGGCCCATGGTCCGCTCGGCCCGACCGGAGACGACGCTCGTCCTCGTCGGGCCACCCGACGAACGACGCGACCGGCTGTTCGATCCGCTCGAGGGAACGGTGCGGACCGGGCGCGTCGAGGACGGGGCGGTGCCGGGTCTCATGGCGGCCGCGGCGGCGGTCGTCGTGCCCTCGCTCTACGAGGGGTTCGGCCTGCCGGCGCTCGAGGCGATGGCGGCCGGCGTCCCGGTGGTGGCGGCGCGGCGCGGCGCCCTCCCCGAGGTGTGCGGCGACGGAGCGCTGCTCGTCGAGCCCGACGGTCGGAGCCTCGCGGAGGGCATCGTGGCCGTGCTCGAGCCCGACCGGGTCCTCGAGGAGAGGGTCGCGCGCGGGCGCCGAGCGGGCCGAGGGGTTCACCTGGGACGCGAGCGCGACCGCGCACGCAGCCGTGTGGCAGTCCTGCGCGCCGTGAGAACCACGGAGCGCGCGGCGTGAGAGTGGTCACCGCGATCGACGCGGACCGGCCCTACAGGGGGCGTCGAGATCCAGACATTCCAGGTGGCCCGCGAGCTGGCACGCAGGGGTCACGAGCTGTCCCTCCTGCATGTTGAGCGTGGTCCGTTCGTCGCCGAGTACCGGCGCTTCTGCCATCGGTCACGAAGGTGCCGCGGGTGGACTACTGGTTCGCCTCCGGTCGGCGCGACCGGCTGAAGGACGGGATCCAGCTCGTGCCCTCGATGCTGGCCGCGGTCTCGTTGCCGGCCGCAGATGCTCTTCGGCGAGCGGATCTTCTCCGACAGGATGGACCGTTCCCGCCGGCATGGTCACGGGCGCCCCGGTGGTCTGCCATCTCCACGGACACTCCGACCTGAGCGCCGACCAGGTCGCGTTCCTCAACCGTCACATCGATCGCTTCGTAGCCGATCTCGCAGCTTCGTCGCCGAGCGGTGGCTCGACTCCGGTCTCGACCCCGCGAAGGATCGAGGTCGTCCACAACGGGATCGATCCCACCGAGTACCCGCCCGGCGGGCTCGAAGAGCGCGCGGCCGCGAGGCGGGAGCTCGACATCCCCGACGAGGCCTTCGTCGCCGCCTATGTCGGTCGCATCGACCGCGAGAAGGGAGTCGACGTGCTCTTGCCGCGCCTGGCAGACTCCTCGGCATCCCGCCCGAGCAGGCCCGGCTCCTCGTTGTCGGGTCGGCGGTCGTCGACCACGCCCCGGGCGCCTATCGGGCCGAGCTGGACCAGCTCGCCGGACCGGGGGTGCGCTTCGTGCCGATGCTGCAGGAGGTCGCCACCCCGCTGCACGCCGCCGACGTGGTCGTGATGCCGTCCGTGGTCGACGAGACCTTCGGACGCACGGCGGTCGAGGCGCTCGCCACCGGTCGACCGGTGCTCGCCTCGCGGGTCGGCGGCGTCCCCGAGATCCTCGACGGGCCCTGGGCGCGCTTCCTCGTCGAGCCCGGAGACGCCGGACGGCCTCGCCGAGGCGCTGCGCTCGGTCATGCACTGGCGGGACGAGGAACCCGGGCTGGCCGAGGCCTGCACGGCGTACGTGCGCGAGCGATTCACCCTCGCCTCGATGGTGGACCGCCTCGAGGCGACGTTCCGCCGCGGTCGGCTGAGGCCCGCGCACGGGGGCGTGCAGGGCCTCACCGCCCGTGCCGGTCGGCCCGAGCCGCAACCGCGCCGGCGGCCAGCCCGGTCACCGTGGCGACGGCGACGACCCCCACCCGGGCGGCGGCACCCCCGGCGGCCCGGGCCGCCCCGGCGCGGTCACCACCACGCGTGCGTCCGACCACCCTTGCCGCGCGTGCGCGCGGCAGTCATGCCACGCGAGACGTGCCGACGAGGAGAGATAGCGCCGGACCAACGGATGTCGCGGGCCGAAGTTGCGCATGAGCAGGATCAGGTGGTTCTTCTGGGCCCAGTACGCGTACCGCAGGTCGAAACGCTCTCCTTTCGCGTACTGCGCCGCCACGTGCTCGACGACCGCGTCGGGGGCGTACACCAGGCGGTAACCGGCCCCGGTGACCCGCAGGCACAGGTCGGTCTCCTCGCGGAGGCAGGTGCCGCGATAGCCGTCGCGGATACCGCCGATCTCGTCGAGCACCGAGCGCCGGAACGCCATCGACGCGCCGAGGAGGTGGTCGACGTCGACGTCCCGGCCCGGATCGGAGGCGAAGCCACCGGTCAGGGTGCCGTCGGGCAGGAGACGGCCGATGGCGTCGACGCCGTCGGTGAGCTCGCCCTCCTGTCCCCGCACCTGGCGGCCCCCGGCTCCCCCGACCGTCGGGTCCGCGAACCGAGCCAGCAGGCGTTCGAGCCAGTCCGGCTCCGCATAGGCGTCGTCGTCGAGGAAGGCGACCACGTCGCCGCTCGCGTACCGGTAGCCGATGTTGCGGGCGGTGGCCATCGCCCCCAGCCCGGCAGTGCACACCTCGTAGTGCACCTCCGGGTAGTGGTCGGCCACGAGGCGCGCGGTGTCCTCGCTCGCGGACGAATCGACGACGATCACCTCGCGGGGCGGCACGGTCTGGACGCGCAGCATGTCGAGGCAACGCCCGAGGGAGGCCGGCCGCTCGTAGGTGACCACCACCACCGACGCGCTCGGGAGGTGCGGCGTGCCGGGCGCGTTCACGGGGTGGCCGCGCTGACGTGGTCGGGGACGCGGGTGGTCCGGAGCCAGGTGGGCGCACCGACGACCGCGGGATGGGGTCGGAGCGGGGTCGCGACCGTCGTCACCAGCGGATGCCGGCGGCGCCAGACCCAGCGGTCGATCTCGGCGATCCAGTCGAATTCGCCCGCGTGGCCCGAGGTCGCCGCTTTGGCCCGCATCTCCTCCTCCGAGCGGATCCACGAGAAGTGCCAGATGGCGTCGTCGGCGGGGACCGCCTCGTCGACCCTCGCGTCGGCGCCGTGGGCGGGATCGGTGTTGCGGTGGCGGAAGTCCACCCGCCACAGGGGGACGTCGCACTGGCGCGCGAGGCGGAGCGCGGTGCCCGCCCGCACCGCCACCGGGCCGGGGAACCCTGCCGAGACGCCCCAGAACCGCCGGCACCGCTCGAGGTACCGGTTCCCCTCGACCTGCGCGTAGAGCCAGCGCGCCGGGAACTCGACGGCGGACCGACCGCTCGCGTCCGCGCGGTCGACGGACTCGACCAGCCGGGCGGGGTTGGCGAGCACCTCGTCGCCGTCGATCTGGAGCACCCAGTCGACCGAGTCGCCGAGCGCAGCGATCGCGGTGTTGCGCTCGACGCGTCTCGAGCTCGAGCGGAGGCGTCGTCGAGTCGTGGAACGTTCCGGGTAGGCGCCGGATCTTGCCGTCGCGGTCGAGGTTGTCGATGGCCGCGAAGCACGGTTCGAGATCGATGGGCCTGCCGGTCCACCCGATCCCATCCTCGTCGTAGACGGCGACGATCGTGTCGGCGATATCGTAGTAGGACCTGATGCTCGCGGAGAGGAACGCGGGGTCGGCGAGCAGCACGTAGGCACCGAACCGGCGTGCGGCGGCGCCACTCGATGGCGGACGTGGCGACGCGCTCGCGGGAGGGATCTCGGTCATTTCGTCAGAGAACGTACACGGCACGCCCGACGGGCGGCTCCCGCCGCGGACACCGGAGCACCTCGACGCGGGCCGCGTGGCGGTCACGACGAGCCATCGGTGGCTCCGGACCGGCTCTCGCCCGCTGTCGGGATGGGTGCACGTCCCCGCAGGCGGCGACGCGATCGGCGCCGTCGTGCTCTGCCCGCCGCTCGGGCACGAAGCCGCGAACGCGCTCTGGGCGCTGCAGGCGGCCGGCGACCTCCTCGCGGCCGAGGGCGTCGTCACCCTCCGGTTCGACTACTCGGGGACCGGTGACTCCGCCGGCGCGCTCACCGACCCCGACCTCGTCGCGCGCTGGCTCACCGACGTGGCCGACGCGGTCCGGTTCGCTCGCGGGCTCGGACCGGGGCCGGTGGTCCTCGCCGGGATGCGCATCGGCGCGCTCCTCGCCGCCGCAGCGGTCTCCGGCGGCACGCCGGTCGCCGGGCTCGTCCTGTGGGACCCCTACGTGTCGGGTCGCGCCTTCTTCCGCGTCGAGCAGACCCTGCTCGCCTCCGGCTACGGCGCCGAGCAGCCGGTCGACGGATCGCTCGCCGGTCCGGCCTTCCGCTACCCGGCCGGCCTGGTGGCGTCGCTGTCCGCGCTCCAGCTCGCCCCCTGCACGCCCGTCGCGCCACCGACCCTCGTCCTCGCGAGGACCGAGGACCGGCTGGTCGCCGCCCGACGTGACCGGTTCGCAGCGGAGCAGGTCGACTGGGAGGAGGTCCACGGGCAACCCGAGCTGCTCGACGTGCCGCCCGACATGACCACGCTCCCGACCGACGCCGTCGATCGCCTCGTGTCGTGGACCCTCCCGCTCTTCGCGGGGCCGGCGGGGGCGGTCGAATGCCACGCCGACGCCGACACGGCAGTGGTGGACGCGGACGCCGCCGGCGACGACGCCGACGCCGCCGCGGGCCACCGCCTCGTCCGCGAACGCCCGGTCCGTCTCGGGCCCCACTCGCTCTTCGGCATGGTCGCCGAGCCTTCGGACACCGAGTCTTCGCAGACCGAGCCTGCGGACACCGGACCGCCTCCGCCGACGGTGGTCTTCCTCTCGGCCGGGGCGCTCGACCACACCGGGCCGGGGAGGCTCTGGGTCACCCTCGCGCGGCGCTTCGCCGCGGCCGGTATCCGGTCGGTCCGCGTGGACCTCGACGGCATCGGCGAAACCTACGGCCGACCCGGTCGGCCACGCAACATCCCGAAGCCGGCCGACGCCATCGACGACGTGTGCGACCTGGCGGCGGCCCTCGGCGACCCCGAGGCGCGCGACCTCGTCTTCGTCGGGCTCTCCTCGGGCGCCTACCACGCCATCGAGGCCGGCTTGCGTCTCCGTCCGCGGGCGGTCTGCCGCGGTGAACCCGGGCCTCGCGACCTGGGTGCCCGAGCAGGACGAGGGCACGGTCGACCCTCGGCGCCGCGCGTACCGGCCGATGCCGGCGGTGCTGCGGCGGTTCGCGGTCAAGCACAACCGTGTCGCCCGATGGATCTGGAAGGCCGTGCTGCAGGTGTGGGTGACCCGCTCCGCCGTCGGCCCGGTCGCCGAGGTCGCCCGGCGCGGCACGCCCACACTGGTCGTGATCAACGAGTTCGACTCGGTCCAGTTCGAGCCGTCGCTCTACTGGTCGTTCGTCTGCCGGCGCCTGCGGCGCCGGGGACTGCTCGAGCTCGAGCGGGTGCCCGGCAGCGACCATTCCCTCTACACGCCCGAGGGCCACGATCGCGCCGCCGCCTACCTCGTGGACTGGATCGTCGATCGCTGCGCGCCGCCCGGCGTCGCCCAGCGCAGTCGGCGGATCGGCACTCAGATGTAGTCGGCGAATCCGCGCTCCATCTGCTCGAAGACGACCGCTCCACCCAAGAACGCGCAGACCGGCACCGCGACGGAGAGCACGATCTGCCAGGGGGGCGGCATGGGGGTGCCGAGGAACGACCAGCGGAACTCGGCAAGGATCCAGGTCAGCGGGTTGATGTCGAAGAAGACGTGGTACTTGGGCGGCACCGCGTAGCCGATCGGGCTTGCGAACAGGAGGATCTGCAAGCCAAACGGGACGACGTACGCGATGTCGCGGTAGCGGACCTGCAGCGCGGCAGCGACCAGTCCGACCCCGGCGGCGAGCAGCACGACCATCGCCGCCCAGACCGGGAAGAGGACCAGCTCGAACCCCGGCGCCACCCCGTAGATGGCCATCAGCACGAAGAGGAAGACGACCGACACGAAGAAGTCGGTGATGGTCGAAACCGAGGTCGACAGCGGGACGAGCATCCTCGGGAAGAAAACCTTCGAGACGAGGTCACGGTTGGAGACGAGCGACGTCGAGGCACGACTGATGATGCCGCTGAACAGGTTCCACGGAAGCAGTCCGCAGAAGATGAACACGAGCGGCGCCACACCCGCGGTGGGAAGCTTTGCCACCCGGTTGAACAGCAAGACGAAGATCGCGGCGATGAGGAGCGGCTGCAGGATGACCCAGATCACACCGAGCGCCGTCTGGCGGTAACGGAGGGTGACGTCCCTCGCGCCGAACCGATAGAGCACCTCACGCGCCTCCCACAGGTGGCTCACCTTGGGGAGCGAGAAGCGTCCGGGAGGGGTGATGACGATGTTGGCCATGGTCCTCGATCTCGCCCGGGTCCGAGCTCTCAGTGCTGGGAGTAGTCGAAGTCCGGGAAGACGACGCCGCGATCGGTGCCGTCGGGTGTGGTCGGGTACGGGTAGGGGGTCACCGGCAGGACCTGGAAATGGCACGCCTGTTCCCAGATGTCCGTCGCGCGGCCCCCTGCGTAGACGAAGAGATCGACCGTATAGGCCCCCGGCTTGAGCCACGGGCTGCGGAGGCAGAGCCGGCCCTGGTTGTCGGTGGAGGGATCCAGCCAGAAGTCGACGACCCTCGAGTCGCACTGGGCGATCACCATGCCGTCCTCGTTGTTCACGAAGCACGAGACGTGGTAGCGGCTGCCGAAGCCGGGGTTCGCTCCCACGACGAACTCGACGACCACGTCCTCGCCGGGCTTCGTGATGTCGTCGACCGCCGAGGCCGCGGTGAGGCGGACCTCCCCGGTCCCGGGGCGATGGGTCGGCTCCTTCCGGGTGGACTCGGTCCGGACGAAGCTCCGCTTGTAGGACTCCATCACCTCCTCGACGCTGCCCTGGAGGACGAGGTGCCCCTGCTCGAGGTAGAGGGCGGAGTTGCAGAGATCCGAGACGGTCTGCAGCTGGTGGCTCACCAGCAGCACGGTCCGCCCGTCACGTGCCACCTCCCGCATCTTCCGGAGGCACTTCGCCTGGAAGTCGGAATCGCCGACGGCGAGCACTTCGTCGACCACCAGGATCTCGCTCTCGAGGTGGGCGGCCACCGCGAAGGCGAGCCGGATGTACATGCCGGTCGAGAAGCGCTTGACCTGGGTGTCGAGGAACTTCTCCACCCCGGCGAAGTCGACGATGGCGTCGAAGCGCTCGCGGATCTCGCGACGGCGCATCCCGAGCAGGGTCCCGTTCAGATAGACGTTCTCACGACCGGTCAGCTCAGGATGGAACCCGGTCCCCACCTCGAGCAGGCTGCCGACCCGTCCGCCGAGCTCGATGCGACCCTCGGTGGGTGCGGTGATGCGGTTGATGATCTTGAGCAGCGTGCTCTTGCCGGCCCCGTTGCGGCCGACGATGCCGACGACCTCTCCCCAGTGCACTTTGAAGCTGACGTCGCGGAGCGCCTCGAAGCTCTCGATCGTCTTCGAGCGCTTGCTCTTCCTGACGCGCTGGAGCACCGCCTCGGCCGCGGACGTGGACTGCTCCTGGCGCCGGAGGATCCGGTAGGTCTTCGACAGGTTGGAGACCGTGATGGACGGGCCGTCGGGCATCGTCGATACGTTAGACGCCGCACCCTGCGGGGCCGTGACTCGTCGAGCCCACGCGAGCGGGTCGCGCGCGCGTCCGTCCTCGGGGCGACGGTCAGTCGTCGAGGCGGAGCGCCGAGACGAACGCCTCCTGCGGGACCTCCACGCGCCCGATGTTCTTCATCTTCTTCTTGCCCTCCTTCTGCTTCTCGAGGAGCTTGCGCTTGCGGGTGATGTCCCCTCCGTAGCATTTGGCGAGGACGTCCTTGCGCTTCGCCTTCACCGTCTCGCGGGAGACGATCCTCCCCCCGACGGCCGCCTGGATCGGCACGTCGAAGAGCTGGCGGGGAATCAGCTCGCGCAGCTTCTCGGTCATGCGCCGTCCGTAGACGGCTGCCTGCGAGCGGTGGACGATGGTCGAGAACGCGTCGACCGGCACGTGGTTGATGAGCAGGTCGACCTTGACCAGATCGGAGGTCGCGTAGCCCTCCGGCTCGTAGTCGAGGCTCGCATAGCCCTTGGTCCGGCTCTTCAGCTGGTCGAAGAAGCTGACCACCACCTCCGCGAGCGGGATCGAGTAGACGAACTCGACGCGCTCGGGCGAGAGGTACTCCATCTTCACCATCTCGGCGCGGCGTCCCTGGCACAGGTCCATGATCGTCCCGGTGTACTCCGCAGGTGCCAGGATGGTCGCGGTCAGCATCGGCTCGTCGACATGGTCGAGGAGGCTCGGCTCGGGCAGCTCGCTCGGGTTGTCGACGTCCACCTCGCCGCCGTTCTCCAAGTAGGCGCGGTAGGCCACCGAGGGGGCCGTCGCGAGGAGCGAGAGGTCGAATTCGCGCTCCAGCCGCTCCCGGACGATCTCCAGGTGCAGCAGGCCGAGGAACCCGCAGCGGAAGCCGAATCCGAGCGCGCGCGAGGACTCCGGCTCGTAGGTGAAGCTTGCGTCGTTGAGGCGGAGCTTCTCCAGCGCGTCGCGCAGCTCGGGCAGCTCGTCGCCGTCGATCGGGAAGAGCCCGCAGAAGACCATCGGCTTCGGGTCGCGGTAGCCGGCGAGGGCCTCGGGTGCGGCTCGACGGGCGTTCGTGACCGTCTCGCCCGAGCGGGCGCCCCCCACGTTCTTGATGCCGGCGATCAGGTACCCCACCTCGCCGGGTCCGAGCACCTCGACTGGGACGGTCGCCGGGGTGCGGACACCGATCTCCTCGATGTCGTGGTCGCTCCCGGTCTGCATGAACCTCAACCGGTCGCCGCGGTGGAGAGTGCCCTCCATCACCCGGATCGAGCTCACCACCCCGCGGTACTGGTCGTAGGCGGAGTCGAAGATGAGGGCTCGCAATGGCGCCTCGGCATCGCCCGCGGGCGGGGGGATCCGGGCCACGACGGCGTCGAGCAGCTCGGCGACGCCCTCGCCGGTCTTCGCGGAGATGCGCAGGATCTCACCGGCGTCGATGCCGAGGACCTGTTCGATCTCGGCGGCGCATCGCACGGGGTCGGCGGCGGGGAGGTCGATCTTGTTCAGCACGGCGATGATCTCGAGGTCGTGGTCGATCGCCTGGTAGCAATTGGCGAGGGTTTGTGCCTGGATGCCCTGTGACGCGTCGACGAGCAGGACCGCGCCCTCGCACGCGGCGAGGGACCGGCTGACCTCGTAGCCGAAGTCGACGTGCCCCGGCGTGTCGATGAGGTGGAGGGTGTGCTCTTGCCAGGGCACCCGCACGTTCTGGGCCTTGATGGTGATGCCGCGCTCACGCTCGATGTCCATCGAATCGAGGTACTGCTCCCGCATGAGCCGCGGGTCGACGGCGCCGGTCAGCTCGAGGATCCGGTCGGAAAGGGTCGACTTTCCGTGGTCGACGTGGCTGATGATCGAGAAATTGCGGATGCGGTCGGCGGAGAGCACGGGCGGTCCAGCGTACCTAAGCTCACGCCGTGGCCATCCGATGACCGCAGTGACCCGATGACCGCGGTGACCGTGGTCGGCGTGTTGGTGACGATCGCCGTGGCGATCGTGGCTGCGGCGCTCCTCTTCTGGGCGGTGGTCGCGGTGCTCATCCGGCGCGGCCGGCACAGGCGGGCCGAGCGTCTCGAGGCCCGGCCCGATGCCTACCCGCAGACCTCGCCCGGACAGGACTGGCACGGCGGGGAGCCCTGACCCGGGGATACCCGCCAATCGGCGGGGTACCGGATCCACCCGGGACCCCGGGACCCCGGTCGCAAGAGCCGCCCTGCTAGCCTGTCGGGGCTCCGAGCTCGCCCGCCGTCACCGACGCGGCGCCGCGGGGCGGCATCATCCGGTGGCCGTGGCCCGATCACGGTCCGGGGCAGAACCTGACAGTCCGACATCGTCCGGAACGAGGACCCGTGGCCAACATCCGCAGCCAGATCAAGCGCAACCGCCAGACCGTGAAGCGCCATGCGCGCAACAAGGCGGTCCGATCGGAGCTCCGGACCCGTTCGAAGCGCGCGATCGCCGCCCTCGGGGACGGGGACGCCGAGGAGGAGTTGCGCCTCGCGGTCAAGCGGATCGACAAGGCCGCTGCGAAGGGCGTCATCCACAAGAACCAGGCCGCCAACCGGAAGGCCCGACTCATGAAGCAGGCGGCGGCCGCTTCGAGCGACGCCTGACCGGACCGGGCTCCCGGTCCGCTCCCCCTTCCCCGCCGCCTCAGGTCGATCCACCGGCACCCAACCGACCCGCGTGGTTCGCGCGTGCCCCAGACGCCGTTCTGCTCGCCGACCGCGCTCGCAGTGACGAACCAGCGGACGGCAGCGTCTCGATGCCGATGACCGGTTGATCGAGGGGGCGACCGCCCATCGACCCGAGGAAGTTCGCGTCGCCGAAGCCGAAGACGCCGCCGTCGGCCGCCACGAGCCAGTATCCGCCCGAGTCCGGTGACCCGGCGACCCCGACGATCGGCGCATTGAGCGGCTTGCCGCCCGTCGAGCCGAAGAAGGCGGCGTCGCCGAAGGCGAAGACGCCGCCGTCGGAGGCGACCTCCCAGTAGCCGTGGCCGTCCGGTGTCGGTGCGATCCCGACGATGGGCGCATTGAGGCGCTTGCCGCCCGTCGAGCCGAAGAACGGTGCGTCGCCGAAGGCGAAGATGCCGCCGTCGGAGGCGACCTCCCAGTAGCCGTGGCCGTCCGGTGTCGGTGCGATCCCGACGATGGGCGCATTGAGGCGCTTGCCGCCCATCGAGCCGAAGAAGGCGGCGTCGCCGAAGGCGAACATGCCACCGTCACGGGCCACCAGCCAGTAGCCGGCGCCGCTCGGGGTGGCGGCGATGCCCACGACGGGCGCGGCGAGACGCCTGCCCCCCATCGACCCGAGGTAGGGGGCACCGCCGAAGGCGAAGACGCCGCCGTCGGCTCCGGTCAGCCAGTAGCTCGTGCCGTTGCGGTCGGGCGCGAGACCGACGATCGGTGCGGCGAGGGTGACGCCACCGAGCGAACCCTCGAAGGGCGCGTCGCCGAAGGCGAAGACGCCGCCGTCAAGGGCGACCAGCCGGTAGCCCTGTGCGACGCCCGGTGGGGCCGGCGGCGCGGTAGTCGAGGGGCCGCCGGCGAAGAAGGAGGCGTCCGAACTGCTCGACGTCAACGAGCCGGTGCCCGCGTACGATGCGTGCACGGCGAGGAGCCCGGCGGAGGACGGCGTGACGGTGCACGTACCGTGACCGGAGCCGTCCGTCGTGATGACGCACTGCCGCCCGCCCACGGTGACGGTGACCCTCGCCCCGCCCACGGGCGACGCCGGGTTCTGGCTGACGTCGTAGAGACCGGCGCGGACGGTGGCGGGTGTGCCGACCGGTCCGATCTCCTGGCTCCCGTCGAGCGTCACGAACGTGGTGTCCTTGCCGACCGCCCAGGTGAACGAGATCGGGTTGGACAGTGGTCGTGCGGTGCCGATCGTGGCGCTCGCCACGACGGTGTCCGCACCGGGGTGCACGGCCCGGTAGCTGAAGCTCGCCGTACCGTCCGCACCGGCGTCCACCACCGCCGAGCGCTGGTTGGCACCGGTCACCGCGAAGCGGATCGGCGTGCCGGCGGGTGCGGTGACGTTGGCCAACCTGGCCGAGAAGGTGACCGACGATCCCGCCGGCGGGTTGGTCGCGCCCGGGCCGCTCAGGAAGACCGAGGGGGGACCCGTGGCCGGGGTGAGGCCACACGAGCCACTCGCGTCGGTCAGCTTGACCACGGTGTCGTTGTTCGGCAGGTAGATGCATCCGTCGGGTCCGACCTTGAGCTCGATCGGGTCGGTCGCACCGCTCAGCAGCTGGGTCGACTGCCCACCGGGGACGGTGACCTGGTCGACGCTGCCGCCCCCGCCGACGTAGATCGACGTCGGGGCGCCTCCCGCACCGATCGGCCCGAGTTGCAGCCCGTTCGCGGTGAGCGGCAGGCTGGTGAGCACGGTCGTCTCGGTGGCGGGCTGCGGGGAGTTCGTGCCGCCGAGGCTGACCAGGTGGTTGTTCCGGGTCAACACGTAGAGGGTCCCGTCGGGCGCGAAGGCCGGCTGGATCCAGCCGGTCGGGTCGGTCGCGTAGACCGACACCGACGGGCTGTTGCCGTAGGGGTCGTGGACCCGCCAGAGGTCGGTGGAGAAGAGCGAACCGGTCCCGCCGGGAGCGACGATGAGATCGCCGCTGACCGGATCGGTCGCGATCCAGGCCGGATAGTCGAGCCCGCCCGCGACGGTCTTGACGACGGCCCCGGTGCTCGGGTCGACCTCCTCGACCGCCCCGCAGTCGGTGCAGAGCAGGTCGGTCGGATTGGTGTCGGGGATCGCGACGTAGAGGTTGCCGTCCTTCCCGAAGGTGGCGTCGTCGGCGTAGACGCCGACCGTGCCGAGCAGTGTGCCGGGGCTCGCGCTCCCTCCCGAAGGGGGGAACCGGTAGACGTTGCCGTCGAGCTGGTCCATCGCGTAGACGTTGCCCGCCGGATCGAGGGCCACGCCGAAGGTGCCCGCGCAGGGATAGAGGCCGGCCGAGCCGGTCGGGAACCCGGAGGCGACGACCGTGGCGGTGGCGCCGTTGTGGGCGGTGGGCGCGGAGATGGTGCCGCAGGCCGACGACGGGTTGCCGGTGAAGGTGACCTGCGCCGAGCCGGGGACCGGCAGGTTCCCGTCGGTCACGTCGGTCGCGGTGAAGGTCACCACCTCGGCCTGCACGTCGGTGGCGGTGAAGGTGGCCATCCCGTTCGTGTCGGTGACACCCGGTGTCGCGCCGGTCGGGGTGATCTGTGCGTCCGCCGATCCCTCCGAAAGGATCACCTTCTTGCCGGCCGCGCCCTGGGCCTGCTCGTTCTGAAGGGTCACGGTGATCGACGTGGTGGAGGTCCCGTCGTTGGCGACGGTCGACGGCGTGGCGACGATGTTCCCGGACGTCGCCGGGAGGCCAGCGAACGTGAGATTCGGGTGGGTGACCAGCACGACGTGGTCGGTGGTGTCGGTGACGGTCAGGGCGAGCGTCTCCGGAACGGTGTCGGTGACCGTGAAGACCGCGTTGCCGTGCACGTCGGCGGTCACCGGCGCCGAGACGGTCGCCGTGGCGCTGGTGGTGGTGACCGCGACGGACTTGCCGGCGACGGGCTCGTCGTGCCCGTCTCGGAGGACGACGTCGATCACCCCCGGTGTCGACCCGTCCGCGACGGACTCGGTCGCGCCGGCGAAGGACTGGGTGGCGTCGACCGCGCCGACGGTCAGGTGCTTGAGCGCGAGCTCGAGGTAGTCCCAGTTGGGTGACCCAAGGCCCACGTGCTCGAAGTCGGTGCCCATCTGGGCGGCCGTGGTGAAGGTCCCCGGGCTCGTGCCGAGCGGGTAGGCGGCCGCGTCGAAGTTCCCGATGTCGGACCCGAGCGCCTGGTTGAGCCCCGCGGTCATCGCAGCCATCTCGGGAGCCGCCATCGAGGTGCCGCCGAACAGACGACCCTCCGGGCACCCGCCGGCGTCGGCCTGGCAGAACTCGATGCCGTCTCTCGGGTCGGCGTCGACGGCGACGTCGGGGACCGACCGGCCGGCCGATGTGGTGTAGCCGTTCTGGTAGCTCGGACGGCCGAAGAGGCGGCTCGCCCCGTAGCCGCCCTGCCCGGTCCCGTTCGGATCGTTCCACCAGGCCTCCGAGGTCACCGTCATAGCGGACCCGAAGGTGGGTGTGGTGCCACCGACCGCGGTGGCGCTCGGGGAGTCCGCCGGCACGCCGACGGTGCCAGGCGACCCGTCGAGGCACGAGCTGCCGTCGTCACCGGTCCCGTTGAAGACGCTGATGCCCTGCAGCTCGGCGGACGCGAGGATCGAGTCGATCGCCTGCGCCTGGCTCTTCGGTGTCTGGTCCTCGCACTGCGACCACGAGTTCGAGATGACCGTGTCCCCGTCGTTCTCCATCGCCTGGAACATGGCCTCGAAGCTGGTGGTCGGTGGCGCGTCGTAGACCACCACCTTGGTCGCGTTGGCCTGCAGGTCGAGCGAGAGGACGGTGTCGATGTCGAGGAGGACCTCGCTCTCCCCCGGTCCCGGGTTCCCCGCGCCGCCGTCGACGTTGACCTCGCTCACGTCGGAGGCGAGGGACGGCGACGCGCCGAGCAGCGCGAGCCAGTTGGTGACGTCGCTCGGGTGGTAGGAGTCGTACTCGAGCAGCCCGATCTTCTGGGGGATCACGGTGACCGACGGCGATGCCGTGTGGGGCACCGCCCCCGGGCGGGCCGAGGACCCGGGGCCGATGCCGAACCCGTAGCCGTGGCTCGACGCGTACTTCCCGACGCAGATGCCGTACACGATGGCGGCCGGCGTGTTCTGGAGGAAGTCGAGCAGGCCGATCCAGACGAGGAACAGCTCGGGCGCGAGGAAGACCAGCAACCCGATCGCGAAGAGGAGTTCGGGGTCGATGGTGAGCAGGTCGGTGAGGAAATCAGGGGCGCAGGCGACGAAGCCGAACCAGCCACGACCGAGGGATCCCGGACCCGTCCCCGCCCCGGCCAGGCCGTCCGCCCTGGCGACCAGGTCGTGCTCGAGGCTCGAGCGCTTCGCAGTGGACAGCCCGGTGTTCCCGAGCGCGGTCAGCTCCCGGTCGAACGACGCCCGCGCCGACGGGGAGGGATGCGCCCGGTCGACCGCGTCGAGCGTACGGGTGAGCGAGCTGCGCTGAGCGGAGCTCAGGCGTCCCTGGGCGAGCGAGGTGAAAGTGTCCCCGAGGGACGAGCGCGCCGCGGAGCCGAGGTCGCCGTGTCCGAGCGCGGTCAGGCTGTCGCGCAACGAGGACGGGGACGCGGCGACCGGTGACCCGGTGGCCGGGGGGACGGTCGTGCTCTGGGGGACCGAATGCGGCTGGCCGAGGTCGGAGAGCCCGCTGATCGCCTGCACGTGGGCGGCGAGGTCGCCAGGCAGGGAGGGGTCGTCGACGTTGGCGTAGTCGACGCGACCACCCACCCGGTAGTCGGCGATCGAGACGCCGAACGCGGCTGCGGCGGCAGCGCGGGTGCCCCTGACGGTCAGGGTCAGGCGGTCGGCGGCTCCCTCGACCAGCGAGAGCCCCTTCGACTCGACCCACTGACGCAGCGCGTCATAGCTGCCGCGGCTCGGGCCGAACCGGTCGACGATCGCCGAAGGGGAGAGGAAGTGGTGGTACGTCGGGGACGCGGGGTTCTCGGCCGCCGCGAGGTAGGCGTCGAAGGCGGCCGGTGCGGTGCGGCGGAGGGTGACCGTCACGGTGAGGGCCTGCCCTGCGGCGGAGGGCGGGGTCGGCACGGGCGCCAGCGCGTGGTCGGCGACGAGTGGCGGGACCGAACCGGGAACCTGCACCGCGGCCGCCGCCGGCACCGCCTGCGCCGGCGACGTCAGGATCGGCGCGAGCCCGCCCGCGATCACTGCGACGGCGAGCCCTCCTGCGGCGATCACCCTCCGGATGGACGGGCGGTCGCGAGATCCGTCTGCGCTCAGCACCATCACCCTCGCTGTGCTCGGGCCGGGCGCAACCCGGCACGCTGCTGCACTCCCTCGGACGGCCCACCCGCCGCCGTGCCATCGACACGACCCGCCGTCCCGGTTTCCGCCCGTCGGGCGGACAGTACGGCCGCTCCGGCAGAACTGTCAATCGCCGTTGACCGTTCAACGATCGGAGTGCAGCCGTTCTCCGAGGATCAGGTGTGCACGGTGTCGAGACGACCACGCGCCGCGCGCAGGGCCGGTCCGGCAGCGCGCACTCCTCCGGTCAGCTCGGCGGGTTGTAGTAGGGCTGGTCGCAGCGGTAGCCGTGGGTCGGCCCGCTGGTCGGTGGATCGTCGAGCCGCTGGAAGGTCCCGTTCGTGATCTTCGCGATGATGTAGCAGTTGCTCGGGATCTTGTCGGCGGGGTTGGCGGGACCGGTCAGGTACCCACCAGAGAACGAGGTGATCTTCCGCAGCGCTTGCAGCTCCGACCCGCGTGTCGGGTTGGTGCCGGCCGCCTGCAGCGCCTGCGAGAAGAGCTCGGCCGACAGCCATCCGTAGAGGGTGAATAGGTCCGGCTTGAACCCGGGTGAGGCGTGCTGGACCCAGGTGAGGAACGTGTTGACCGCGGGGATCGCGCCGGCGTCCTCTCCGAGGTAGAGCGCGGCGTTCTGTTCGAGGTAGGAGCCGTCGATGGCCGCCGCCCCGCCCGCGTTGGCCACGAGGGCGTCGCTGTAGGTGGACCCGCCGAGGACGAGCACCGGGTGGAAGTCCTGCAGGTTGAGCGCCTTGACCACCGCGGCCGCGTAGTTCTGGGGCATCTGCTCGATGAAGAGGATCTTCACCCCGGCGTTGCGCATCGCGATGACGTTCTGGCTGAAGTCGGTCTGCGTGATGTCGAACTGCTGGTCGTAGACGACCCTGTAGCCGAGGTGCTCCATCGCGGCCCGCTCGCCGTCCCACTTGGCGACAGCGGAGGTCTGGTCGGCGACGAGGGACCCGGTGTGCTGCACGTCACTCGGGTACTTGCTCTTGAAGTAGGCCAGCGGTCCGAGTTGCCATCCGTTGGCCGCGGGCGCCGGGCTGAAGCTGTTGGGGAGGTTGGCCGTCGTCGTGTCCAGCGAGACGGTCACGTTCGGGACACCCGGGTTGGCAGCGAGCACCGTCCCGCCGAAGTTGTCCTGGAGCGAGAAGCCCCCCACCATCGCGAAGTCCTTCTGCACGGCCTCCTGGGTGTGCTGCTTGTTGGGGGCGCCCGCGTAGGTGTCGTCGTAGCTGTCGACGACGAGCTTCCGGCCGTGGATGCCGCCTTGCGAGTTGACGTAGTCGGCGTAGGCCTTCGTGCCGACATCCGCACCGGCAAAGAGCCCCGCGGTCAGCGTCGAGACGTTGCCGACGGTCACGGTGGTCGGGGTGACCCCGGTGCGGTCGTTGAAGGCCGACGGCGGGATGGTCGACTTGGTCGACGACGAGGACGTGGAGGCGTGGGTCGAGGTGCACGCGGTGAGCGTCGCAACCGCGATCAGCCCGGACAGCGGGAGCGCTGCAGCCCGCCACCTCGACGCGGACGAGGTGCGCTGGTCGGTCGCGCTCATCGTGAGCTCCCCCCTGTTCGTTCGGTGGACCGTCCGGTTGGGGCCGTCTCGACCGTCCCCCGGCGGTGCTCGGCGGTACTGAACTCTAGAGAACTCCGTCCGGTTCCGCCGCCTCGCCCTCACCGGGCGCAGGGTCGCCCCCGGTCCCCCGGTCGGCGGCGCCGGCGCCCCGGTCTTCGCGGCGGTGCATGCCACCGATGTCGGCGTGCTCCATGCTCACGAATTCACCGACGGCCTCGACCGTGACCACGCCGTCTTGGAGGAGACGGCCCTCGCTGTGGGTGCGACGCTCGGTGGCCGCGGTGACCCACGCCTCGAAGCGGACCGGTACGTCGACGAGGGTCGGTCGGCGGTAGCGGATCGAGAGCCGGACCGTCGGCCCCGCCCCGTTGACCATGATGTTCGCCGCGGTGAGCATGATGTCGAACGCACCGGCCAGGGCCGCTCCGTGGACACAGCCGGGCGCCCCCTCGTAGGGGGCGGTGAAGGTCACGACGCCGACGGCCGTGTCCGCCTCGAACCGGATCTCGATCGGAGGCGCGAGCGGGTTGCAGGACCCGATGATCATGTCGAAGGGCATGGCGGCGACCATCCCGCCGCTGCCGCCGGGACCGAGCGAGCGGTCGGCGAAGCGGGGGAAGGGGACCGGACCGCGCTCGGGCACGTAGCCCTCGAGCTCGCCCGCCAGCCTCGACGCTGCGGCCGCCGCGGCGGCGAGCACCTCCGGCGGGGCGGTCGCCGAGACGGTGAGCGCGGCGAGACGGCGCACCGCGTCCGTCAGCTCCTCGCGGCCGCCACCGCTCCAGGGCATGTCGGTGGGCGCGCTCGGCCCGGCGGCCTCATCCATCGTCGCCTCCGACGCGCTCGAGGTGGATCGCGAGCCGGTCGAGGGCGCGCAGGGTCCCCGCGTCGTCGCCGGACGGCAGGCGCAGAACCACCTCGCGCAGACCGAGCGCCCGATAGTGGTCGAGCTTCCCTTCGCTCGGGATCGTGCCGAAGGGCACCACGTCCACCGAGTCGGGGTCGCGGCCCTGCCGCTCGAAGGCCCGGCGCAGGTCGGGGAGAGCTGTCGCCACGCCCGCGCCGCCGATCGGAAGCCAACCGTCCGCGTACTCCGCGATGGCCGCGAAGGTGGTCGGGCTCGCGGCACCGCCGACCAGCAGCGGGACCCGCGGCTGCTGCACCGGCTTCGGCCGGCTGTAGCAGGGGTCGAGGGAGACGAACTCGCCGTGGAACTCCGCCTCCTCCTCCGACCACAGCGCCTGCATGCACAGCACGTGCTCGCGCGCGATCGCCCGCCTCTTCCCGAAGTCGACACCGTGGTCCTCGGCCTCGGACCGGTTCCATCCGTAGCCGATCCCGAGCACCACCCGTCCCCCGCTCACGTGGTCGAGCGTCGCGACCTGTTTGGCGAGCAGGATCGGATCGTGCTGGGCCACCAGCAGGACGCCGGTCCCGAGCCGGATCCGCGAGGTGACGGCCGCGGCCGCGCCGAGCGCGACGAGAGGGTCGAGGCTCCGCTGGTACTCGTCGAGGTGGACGCCGTCCACGAGGGAGGGCGGCACGGCCTCGCGGCGCGGGAGGTGGGTGTGCTCGGGAAGATAGAGGGAGTGGAAGCCGCGCTCCTCGGCGGCGGCGGCGAGCGCGGTGGGTGCCATCGCCTCATCGGTGAGGAAGGCGGCGACCCCGAGGCGCACGGTCAGCCTCCGAGCGGCGCGGTGAGTCCTGCGCCGGGGTTCGTGCCCGGATCGCGGAAGAGCTCGCCGAAGGCGGCCTCCTCTCGCTCCCGTGCGGCCCGGACCAGAGGGATGCGCTCGGCGATCATCAGCCGCTTGATCTCCCGGGTGGTGCGCGGCGGAAACGACGCGATGCGGTTCGCGAGCTCCATGGTCTCCTCCAGCACCTTCCCCGGCGGGCTGACCCGGTAGGCCAGTCCCGACGCGACCGCCCGGTCCGCATCGATCCACTCGGACGCGAGCAGCATCGCAGCCGCGCGCTGCCACCCGAGGCGCGCCGGGAACAGCGAGCTGCTGGCCGCCTCCGGCGGCACCCCGAGCTCGGCGAAGGGTGCACGCAGCCGGGTGCCCTCCTCGACGAGGGCGAGGTCGACGTGTGCGAGCAGCGTGCACCCGAGGCCGATCGCCACGCCGTGGACCGCGGCGAGCATCGGCTTGTCGAACGTCACCACCGTGTCGAGCAGGTCGCGGAAACCGGCACCGGTGGCCGGATCGAGCCGGCCGGTCGCGATCGCCGCCATCTCGCGCAGGTCCTGACCCGAGGTGAACGCGTCACCCCGACCGGTCAGGACCACCACGTGGACCCCGTCGTCCACGAGCGCGCCCTCGAGCGCGTCAAGGACCGCCCCGTACATGGCCGAGTCGAAGGCGTTCTTCACCTCGACCCGGTCGAAGGCGACGACCCGCACTCCTTCGGCGTCCTCGACCGCGACGCGCTGGTCGGTCATCGGACGCCCGAGCCGCGCCGGGCCGGCGGAACCGCGTGGATCCGGCCGCGGTCGGCGAGGACGTTCACCGCTCGTCCCGGCGGCCGGCGATCACCCGTTCGGCGACCTCGTTGACCTTGGTCGACAGGGGCCACCCGATGTAGTGGGTCAGGTGCACGACGGTCTCGCGCACCTGTTCGACGCTCAGCTCGTCCCGCTCGAGGGCGGAGCGGAACTGGATCTCGACGAGCTCGTGCAGGCCGAGGGCGGCGAGCACCCCGATGGTCATCAGCCGACGGTCACGGACGTCGAGCGCGGTCCTGGTCCACACCTCACCGAAGAGGTGGTCCACCGTGAAGTCCACGTAGGGCCCGGGGATCTCGTCGGGATCGACCGAGAACCCGTAGACCTCCTGCATCTTCGCCATCCCCCGCTCGTGGCGCGAGCGGTCCGCTCCGCGCTGCACCTCGCGTCCCGTCCCGTCCGTCTCCATCGTCGCTCCTCCCGACCCGCGGGTCTCCGGCGACCTGCCCTCCGACCTGCACGCCGCGCCACGCGGCTGGGCGACCATCCTGTCGCGCCCGGGCCGTCCGCAGGGAACCGACGGCGCCGGGCTCGGCTCACGGCGGGGTTCCGAGCCCGAAGACCTCGTCGCAGCGCTCCTCGGTCATGGTCGCGAGCGGCAGGGTGACCCCGAGGGTGCCGGCCAGCTCGAGCGCGGCCCGCAGGTCCTTGTGGGCGAGGCCCGCGGCGGCTCGCATCGCCGCGACGAGCCCGTCGTCGTCCTGGTCGGTGAAGGGGGCGACGGTCGGCCGGAACATCAGCGTCGAGGCTCCTCCGATGCGTGCGTCGCTGAACCGGATCGCCTCGGCGAGCTTCGAGAGCTCGATGCCGGCGGCCTCCGCCAGCCGCTGGCCCTCGTACGCGGCGAGCCACGAGCCGTACTGCACGAGGTTGCGGGCGAGCTTCGCCGTCAGTCCCGCACCGAAGGGGCCCATCGGGAGGGTCAGCGAGCCGATCGCGTCGAAGACCTGCTCGACCCGCTCGAGGACCTCGACGTCACCGCCGACCATACACACGAGGTCGCCGTTGGCCGCCGCGGTCGGGCCGCCGGTGACCCCGCAGTCGATCACCGCCACGCCGGCTGCCGCAGCCTCCGCGCCGATCGCCTCGACGCATGCCGTCGAGATCGTGCTCACCACGATCACCGTCGTACCGGGCCTCGCGGCGGCGAGCCCGCCGTCGGGACCCGACAGCACCGCGTGCACCTGGGCGTCGTCCACCACCGACACCAACACCGTGTCGCAGCGCGCGACCAGATCGGACGGTGTCGTCGCGATCTCCGCCCGCCCCCGGTAGGGATCGGTCGCCTCGCTGCGGACGTCGCAGACCACAAGGGGGAATTCGGCGCGGAGCACGCTCGTGGCCAGCCCGTCGCCCATCGAGCCGAGCCCGACGACACCGACCACGGGGACGCCCGAAGGCCGCGCCCTCTCCACCGCATCCTCTGGCACCGGGCCTCCCTCCCCGTGGCGGGCCGCCTGCCGGCGGCGCGGACCCACGACGGCCGCCCCGGCATCGCGCTCGGGGCTTTTCCTGGACAAGTGTCCAGACTATAGTTCAGACATATGACCGATCGCAACGAGACGGACGGGGTCCACCCGGCGGGTCTCGACGACTATTCGGGGCCGTTCCGGCCCGACTTCCGCTACGAGGACCTGTCGAAGCCGGCGCTCGTCCGGCTGGTGCGGGAGTTCGCCCAGATCGTCCACATCCTCGACCGCTCGATGTGCGGCGCCATCGGGATGAGCCACGGCGGTGAGGAGATGCAGCGGCTGGCCATCGAGGAGTGGCGCGGTGCGAGCCCGGTGTACGGCGAGCGCCTCCGGGCGATCATGAACGTGACCGGTGACACGGTGGCGGACATCTTCAAGGTGCTCCAGCTCGACCCCGGCTTCCCCCACCACTACCTCGACGTGCGCTACGAGGTCGTCGACGACCGCCACGGGTTCTTCGAGCTCGCCTACTGCGGCGCCCTCATGGACGCGGAGCCCTGGGGCGACAAGATGGTGACCGGCATGTGCCACCACATCGAGGACGGGACCTTCGACTACACGGCGCAGGCGGTGAACCCGAAGGCGCACATCCGGCACGTGCACCGGCCGCCGCGGGTGCCCTCCGACCGCGCGCCCCACTGCCGGTGGGAGGTCACCATCGACGACGACAACGAGACCCTCCCCGAGCCGGACATCACGACGATCGTACGGGGCACGACGGCGGCCAGCTTCGCCTACCCGCCGATCCGCGACGGCACGCCCCACCTTCCCCCGCCGTCCGGAGGGCCGCCGGCCGCTCCGACGACCCCCCGCGCCGGGCGGGCGTAGCGGTGGTCGAGGGTCTGGTCCACGAGGCGCCGCGGCGGTGGCTGACCGAACGTCAGGCCGAAGCGGTCGATCAACTGGTCGACGCGGCCGAGCTCGAGGTCGAGGAATCCGGCTACGACGGACTGTCGGTGCGCAACGTGGCCCGTCGCGCCGGGGTCGCGCCGGCCACCGCCTACACCTACTTCAGCTCGAAGGACCACCTGCTCGCGGAGCTGCTCTGGCGCAACGTGCGCGCCGTACCCCCACCCGCCCCCGAGCCGGACCAGCCGGTCGTCGAACGGATCGTCGGCGCGGTCGAGGACCTCGGGGCGATCGTCGGCCGGAGCCCGGCACTCGTCGCCGCGTCGACCCAGGCCCTGCTCACCTCCAACCCGGACGTCAAGCACCTCCGCGACCGCATCGGCGCGGACATCCGCCGGCGGCTCGCGACCGCGGTCGGCCCCGACGCGGACCCGGTGATCGTCCCGGTGCTCGTCACCACCTATTTCGGGGCGATGCTCATGGCCGGCATGGGCCACATGGCATTCGCCGACATCCCCGGCTTCGTCGCCGGAGCGGCGCGACTGATGACCGGTGGGGACGGCGAGGGCACCCCGGGCACCCCCGGCCAGCGCGGCCGACGGGCGAACCCGGGGAAGGGGAGCTGCACGATGAGCCTCACCGTCGACGGTCCGGCCACTTTCAGCCCCTACTCCTACGACATCCACGAGGACCCGTACCCCGCGTACGCGAGGCTCCGTCGCGAGGCACCGGTCTACCGCAGCAACGAGTTCGACTTCTGGGCGTTCGCCCGCCACGAGGACGTGCTCGCCGCGTTCCGCAACGTCGACGCCTTCTCCAACGCGAACGGCGTCTCCCTCGAGCCGTCCGCCTACGGACCCCACGCCCACCGGGTCATGTCGTTCCTCGCGATGGATCCGCCCCGGCACACCCGGATGCGCTCGCTCGTCGGGAAGGGGTTCACCCCGAGGACCGTGGCCCGGCTCGAAGACCGTGTCCGTTCCATCGCGCTCGAGCACCTCGAGCCCGCGCTCGCGTCCGGCACCTTCGACTTCATCGCCGAGGTCGCCGGCAAGGTGCCGATGGACGTCGTCTCCGAACTGGTCGGGGTGCCCGACGTCGGACCGCGCCGAGCTGCGCCGACTTTCGGACCTGGTCCTCCACCGCGACGAGGGCGTCTTCGACGTGCCGCCTCCGGAATGCAGGCGGCGCTTGATCTCGTCGCCTACTACGCGGACATGGTCACCGAGCGCCGCGCCCGACGGCGCGAGCGACCTGACCTCCGAGCTGCTCGACGCGGACATCGACGGCGACCACCTCACCGACGAGGAGGTCATCGCCTTCCTCTTCCTGATGGTGGTGGCCGGCAACGAGACCACCACCAAGCTCCTCGGCAACGCGGCCTACTGGGCGTGGCGCAACCCCGACGAGCGCGCCAAGCCCTTCGCCGACCCGGCGCGGATCCCCGACTGGGTCGACGAGACGCTGCGCTACGACAGCTCGACCCAGATGGTGGTCCGGGTCACCCGTGTACCGGTTGAGGCGTCGAACGTGACGATCGGTGCGGGCGAGCGGGTGCTGCTGCTCATCGGGTCCGCCAACCGCGACGAGACGGTCTTTCCGGACGCGGGCACCTACGACCTCGACCGCGACACCACCAAGATGGTCAGCTTCGGCAACGGCCGTCACTTCTGCATGGGCGCTCCCCTCGCCCGCCTCGAGTCGCGGGTGGTCCTCGAGGAGCTGGTCCGGCGGGTGTCGGACTACGAGTCGACGAGGCGGGCGCCGTCGCGGGTGCACTCGATCAACGTCCGCGGGTTCGCGTCCCTGCCGATCACGGTGGCGCCGCGCTGATGCCGCGCTTCGAACCCCAGCCCGAACGGCGGCCGGCGGTGGTGACCGGAGCCTCTTCGGGGATCGGCCGGGCGGCGGCCGTCGCGCTCGGCGCCGCCGGACACCCGGTGGTGCTCGGCGCACGGCGGGCCGACCAGTGCGAGGAGACCGCGGCGTAGATCGCCGCAGCGGGCGGCGAGGCCCACGCGTTCCACCTCGACCTCGCGGATCCGAACGTCCTCGGACCGTTTCGCCAAACAAGCCGTCGACGCGGTCGGCGAGGTCGAGATCGATCGTGTCCAACGCGGCGCTCAACCGGGCCGGTTCGGTCCTCGACACCGACGACGACCGGTTCGGCGAGGTGCTCGAGGTCAACGTCGAGGGGACCCATCGGCTGGTACGGGCGGTGCTGCCGGCGATGGTCGGTCGCCGGCAGGGGTGACATCGTCTTCGTCACCTCCGACGTGGCGGTCCGGCCCCGGCCCTCGATGGCCGCGTACGTGACCTCCAAGTGGGCGCTCGAGGGCTACGTGCCGGACGCTCCAGATGGAGCTGGAGGGAACCGGCGTCCGTGCGACCGTGCTGCGCCCGGGGCCGACGCTCACCGGGATGGGCATGGACTGGGACCCCGAGGCACCACCGCAGAGATCCTCGAGGAGTGGGCCAAGTGGGGCCTCGCCCGCCACTCGAGCTTCATGCGGCCCGAAGGCGTGGCGCAGGCGGTGCTCGCCGTGGTCGGACATGCCGCGGGGCGTCTACGTCACGACCATCGAGCTGCAGCCGGAGGCACCGATCGAGGAGGACCGACCATGAGCACATCCGTAGAGCTGCGAGAGCCGCCGCGGGTCTCGGGCGGCGACCGCCCCGAGGGGCATCTCGACGAGCTGCGGACCGACCCGATCGCGCTCCTCGAGCGGGTGCGCGCCGAATGCGGCGACATCGGCGTGTTCACGGCTCGCCGACCGGGAGGTGGTGTTGCTGAGCGGCGCCGAGGCGAACGAGCTGTTCTTCCGCGCGCCCGAGGAGGTGCTCGACCAGGCCGAGGCCTACCCGTTCATGACGCCCGGTCTTCGGCGAGGGGGTGGTGTTCGACGCGTCGCCCGAACGCCGGCGCGAGATGCTCCACAACCAGGCGCTGCGCGACAAGTTCATGCGCGGCCACGCGGCGACCATCGCGACCGAGGTCGAGCAGATGGTCGCGCGGTGGGGCGACGAGGGAGAGATCGATCTGCTCGACTGGTTCGCCGAGCTCACCATCTACACCTCCTCCTCGTGCCTGATCGGTAAACGGTTCCGCGACCGAGCTCGACTCGCGCTTCGCCGACCTCTACCACGACCTCGAACGGGGGACGGACGCGGCTCGCCTACGTCGATCCCTACGCGCCGATCGACAGCTTTCGCCGGCGCGACGAGTCGCGGGCGGAGCTCGTGCGGCTGGTGGAGGGGATCATGGACGGGCGCATGGCCGCCGGGCCGCCGCCCGACGACGAGCGCGACCTGCTCGACGTGCTGCTCTCCATCCGCGACGAGGACGGCGGCCCCGGTTCAGCGCGGACCAGGTGACCGGCATCTTCATCTCGATGATGTTCGCCGGTCATCACACCACCTCGACCACAGCCTCGTGGATGGTCATCGAGCTGTTGCGAGCATCCCGGCGAACTGGCAGGCGTCGTCGACGAGCTCGACCGGCTGTACGCCGGCGGCACCGAGGTGAGCTATCAGGCACTGCGCGAGATGCCCTGCTCGAGGCCGCGCTGAAGGAGACCCTGCGGCTCCATCCGCCGCTCATCCTGCTGCTCCGGGTGGCGAAGGAGGACCTCGAGTTCCGCGACTACCGATCCGTGAGGGCCAGATGGTGGGCGCCTCGCCGTGGGTCTCCAACCGGATCGAGGAGGACTTCGCCGACGCGGGCTCGCTTCGACCCGGGTCGGTACCTCGCGCCGCGTGACGAGGAGAAGCAGAACCCCTGGACGTGGATCCCCTTCGGCGCGGGCCGGCACCGCTGCGTCGGTGCCGCGTTCGCGTTGATGCAGCTGAAGGCGATCTTCTCGGTCCTCCTCCTCGACTGGGAATTCGAGCTCGCCCAACCGCCCGAGAGCTACGAGGCCGATCTCTCGAAGATGGTGATCCAACTGCGCCAGCCGGTCCGCGGTCCGGTACCGGCGGCGGCCGCCCGCGGCCCGAGGCGCGGACGCACATGATGCAGGTCCGCGTCGACCTCGAACTCTGCCAGGGCCACGGCGTCTGCGAATCGGAGGCGCCCTCGGTGTTCGAGCTCGGCAAGGCCCATCAGGTGACCATCATCGACGCCCGTCCGGACGAGAGCCTGCGCGGCGAGGTCGAGACCGCCGTGCGCTACTGCCCGACGTCCGCCTTGCGCATCATCGAGGAGGACTGAACCCATGCCGTCATTCCCACGCAGCGAGCTCGAGGAGATGATGGGTCGCTGGCTCGACCTCAACCGGCGCTGCGAGGAGACAGCACGACTGGGCGCCGATGGCCGACATGTACACCGAGGACGCCACCTACGGGTGGAACGTCGGTCCGAACGACGAGTTCATGGCCGTCGGCCGCGACGAGATCCGCGAGTTCGCCCTCGGCACCGAGATGGAGGGACTCGAGCGGCTGGACCTACCCCTACCAGCGAGTGCTCATCGACGAGGCGCAGGGCGAGATCATCGGGCTGTGGAAGCAGGTCGCCGACGCGACGCAGGTCCGACGGGAGCCACTACGAGATCGCCGGTCTCGGCGGCAGCTGGTTCCGCTACGCGGGCGGCTTCAGGTGGAGCTGGCAGCGCGACTTCTTCGACGTCGGCAACGCGACCGCGACCTTCGTCGAGATGATCGGCGCCGATGCGCTGAGCCCGGGGATGCAGCAGCGCATCGAGCAGGCTGCCGGCGCGCCGGGCACTACCGGTCGGCGGCACGCCGGTCGGCTCGGGAAGGCGCTGACGCGCGTCGGGGTTCTGAATCGGGAAGAGGGTAAACAGACAGGCGCCCGAACGTGCTGCAGGGCGTCTGCGAACAGACGCCCTGCAGGTACGAAGTTGCTGAGTTGGTTACACCGAGGTTCCGTGCCGCGCCGGATGGGACCAGAGTCCGGCTGGGTCGCTCGGCGGGTGTCTGGCTGGGATTCGCCAGGTGGTTCAGCGAGCCGCCTCAGCGGCCAGCCACCTCCAGGGTCCCGAAACGTTGACTACTCAGTTGGACCACCTCCTTCCTCTGGTGCGCCCATGTTAGGCGACGACCCCTCTGTCCAGGGTGAGCCCCGAGCGGCACCGAGCGGCCCCTGGGCAGGCCCGGGCGGGCGACGGGCGATAGTGTCGAACGTATGTTCGATTCAGCCGGTCGACCCGCAGGTGCCGCCGGTCCGGCGCCCGAGTCGGGCGCGGCCGGACCCGGGCCGGCTGAGCCCTGCTGGCCGAGCGGGTGCGCCCGGTCACGTCCAGCCGGACCCGCCTGCTCCCGGTCGCCGCCCCCCTGGCCGGGCTCCTCCCCGATGGTGGCCTGCGCCGAGGGAGCACCGTCGTCGTCGCCGGTGGAGCGGAGGTGACCCGGATGCCGTCGGCGGGCATCAGCCTGGCGCTGGCCCTGGTGGCCGCGGCCTCGGCGGCGGGTTCGTGGTGCGCCCTCGTCGGGGTGGGCGCGCTCGGCGCGGTCCGGCCCACGACCTCGGTCTCGACCTCGACCGCGCGGCGGTGGTCCCCCGGCCGGGGGCCGCCTGGGCCGAGGTCGGCGCGACCCTGCTCGACGGGATCGACCTGGTCGTGCTCGGCCGCCCTTCTCCCCTCGGCCGGCCATGGCCCGCCGGCTGGTGGCAAGGACCCGTGAGCGGCGGGCCGTCTTGGTGGTGCTGGCGGCGCGGACCGGATGGCCGGAGCCTCCCGACGTCCGCCTCGAGATCGCCGAGGCGTGCTGGGACGGCGCGGGCGCCGGTGAGGGCTATCTCCGCGGTCGGCAGATGGGGGTGACCGCGACGGGGCGTCGCGCTGCGGTCCGGACACGGTCGCGCCGCCTCTGGCTGCCCTCGGCGTTCGGGACGGTGGCCGAGGCGGGACCGGCCGAGGCGGGACCGGCCGGAGTGGGACCGGCCGGAGGGACCGGCCGGAGTGGGACCGGCCGGAGTGGGTGCGCCCGGATGATGGACCGGCTGCTCGTCGTGCACTGTCCCGACCTCCTCGAGGTCGACGAGGGCGGTGCAGCCCTCCGGACCTTCGCCGAGGTGGTCGGCGCGATGGAGGAGTACTGCCCCTGGGTCGCCGTGGTGCGGCCTGGTGTCTGCTCGCTCCCCGCCCGCGGACCTGCGCGCTACTTCGGCGGAGAGGAGGCGCTGGTCCGCTCGCTCGCCGCCACGACCTCGCCAGCTCACCCCGTCGAGGTCGGCGTGGCCGACGGGCTCTTCGCAGCCGTGCTCGCCGCGCGCGACCGGCTGCGATCGTCCCGCCGGGTGGCACCGCCGGCTTCCTCGCACCGGTCGCCGGTGGCGGTCCTCGGCGACCCCGAGCTGACCGAGCTGCTCGCGCGGCTCGGCATCCGCACCCTCGGGGACGTTCGCCGCCCTCCCCGAGCCCCACGTGCTCGGCCGTTTCGGTGCCCGCGGCGTCGCCTGCCACCGCGTGGCCCGGGGGACGGAGCGGCGAGCTGGACGGACTGCGCCGGCCGATCCGGCCTCCGACCCCGGTGCGCGGTCACGACGGGACGGTCACCGAGCCCGGGTTCTGGGGAGGGACGGGCGACGCCGCGGCCCGTGCGGCCCGCTCGCTCGCCGCGGTGCAGGCGCGTCCTCGGCGCCGACGGCGTGGTGCGCGCCCGGCTCGGCGGCGGCCGGAGCCCGGCGCAGCGGGCCCGCTTCGTCACCTGGAGCGCGGGGCCGCCTCCGGCGGACGCCGACCCCGCCCCGTGGCCCGGGCGGATCCCCCCACCGGCGCCGGCCGTCGTCCACCCCTCCCCGCTCCACGCGGATCTCGCCGGCGCGGACGTGCCGGTGAAGGTCTCGGCGCGCGGCCTGCTCACCGCGCCGCCCCGACGCCTTTCGCTGGAGGGAGGGCCGTGGAGGGCGGTCACCGCGTGGGCCGGGCCGTGGCCCTCGGAGGAGCGGTGGTGGTCGCGGTCGCGGCGGAGGGTGCGCGCCTGCAGGCGGTCACCGGTCCGGACGCCTACCTGCTGCTCGTCGAACGGGGACGGTGGTGGGTCGAAGCGACCTACGGATGAGGGCGGCCGCGATGGCCTACGCCGAGCTGCACGCCCACTCCAACTTCTCCTTCCTCGACGGCGCGAGCCATCCGGAGGAGCTGGCCGCGGAGGCGGTCCGCCTCGGTCTCTCCGCGCTCGCGCTGACCGACCACAACGGCCTCTACGGCGTGGTCCGCTTCGCCGAGGCGGCCCGCGCCCTCGGTCTGCCCACCGTGTTCGGCGCCGAGCTGGCCGTCACCGGCCCCGACGGCGGCCCCCGGACCCGGACCGGCATGCCCGACCCCGGCGGCACCCACCTGGTGCTGCTCGCCAGGGACCCCGAGGGCTACACGCGCCTCAGCCGGGCCCTCGCCGCGGCCCATCTGGCCGGCGGCGAGAAGGGGAAGCCGCTCGGTCACCCTCGACGAGCTGGCGGACCGGCACGGTGGCCACTGGCAGATCCTCACCGGGTGCCGGAAGGGGCGCGCTCGCCGCCGCGCTCACCGCGGGCGGGCCGGCTGCCGCGGCCCGCGCCCTCGACCGGCTGATCGACCGGCTTCGGGCGCGAGCCGCCTCGCCGTCGAGCTGTGGGACCACGGCGACCCGGTCGACGCGACCCGCAACGACGCGCTGGCCCTGCTCGCGGTCGAGCGCGGGGTCACGCCGGTCGCGACCAACAACGTGCACTACGCCACGCCGTCCCGCTTCCCGCTCGCCACCGCACTGGCCGCGGTCCGCGCCCGACCGCACCCTCTCCGACCTCGAGGGATGGCTCCCCCCCTCGGCCACCGCCTGCCTCCGCGGCGAGGGTGAGCAGCGGCCGCCGGTTCGCCCGGTGGCCCGGTGCGGTCGAGGCCGCAGCCGCCCTCGCCGACGAGTGCGTCGTTCGACCTGCGCCTGGTCGCGCCGCGCCTCCCCGACTTCCCGGTGCCTGCCGGTCACACCGAGCAGAGCCTGGCTGGTCGAGCTCGCCGCCCGCGGTGCGGCCGACCGCTACGGACCGCGCTGGCAGCCGAGCGGGTGGCGGGCGCGTGGGCACAGCTCGACCACGAGCTCGCGGTCATCGGCGAGCTCGGGTTCGCGGGCTACTTCCTCACCGTCTGGGACATCGTGTCCTTCTGCCGGAGCGAGGACATCCTCTGCCAGGGCCGGGGCTCGGCGGCTACCTCCGCGGTCTGCTACGCCCTCGGCATCACCAACGTCGACGCGGTCTCCCTCGGCCTGCTCTTCGAGCGCTTCCTCTCCCCCGCCCGCGACGGTCCGCCCGACATCGACGTGGACATCGAGTCGGGCCGGCGCGAGGAGGTCATCCAGTACGTCTACGAACGCTACGGTCGCCTGCACGCCGCGCAGGTGGCCAACGTGATCACCTACCGGTCGCGCTCGGCGCTGCGCGACGTGGGCAAGGCGCTCGGGTACGACCCCGGGCAGGTGGACACCTGGTCGAAGGCGGTCGAGCGCGGGGAGCCGCTCCACGGACGCGAGCGACCTCCCTCCCCTGGTGGCCGACCTCGCGAGCCGAGGTGGTCGACTTCCCGCGCCACCTCGGGATCCACTCGGGCGGGATGGTCATCTGCGACCGGCCGGTCGTCGAGGTCTGCCCGGTCGAGTGGGCCCGGATGCCCGGTCGGAGCGTCCTCCAGTGGGACAAGGACGACTGCGCGGCGATCGGGCTGGTCAAGTTCGACCTTCTCGGCCTCGGCATGCTGACCGCGCTCCACCACATGGTCGACCTGGTTCGCGAGTTCCACCACGTCGAGATCGACCTGGCTCGCCTCGACCAGGAGCCGGAGGTCTACGACCTGCTCTGCCGGGCCGACACCGTCGGGGTGTTCCAGGTGGAGTCGCGCGCCCAGATGAACACCCTCCCCCGGGTGCAGCCGCGCTGCTTCTACGACCTCGCGATCGAGGTCGCGCTGATCCGCCCCGGTCCCATCCAGGGGAACGCCGTGCATCCCTACATCCGGCGGCGCAACCGGACCGAGCCGGTCTCCTACCTCCACCCGCTGCTCGAGCCCGCGCTCGAGCGCACCCTCGGGGTCCCGCTCTTCCAGGAGCAGCTCATGCAGATCGCCATCGACGTGGCCGGGTTCACGCCGACCGAGGCGGACGCGCTGCGCCAGGCGATGAGCGCCAAGCGCTCCGGCGAGCGGATGGCCCGTCTCCGCGACCGGCTCTTCGCCGGGATGACCGTCCGCGGGGTCTCCGCCGAGGTGTCCGAGCAGGTCTACGTGTCGCTGGCCGCGTTCGCCAACTTCGGCTTCCCCGAAAGCCACTCGGTGGCCTTCGCCCATCTCGTGTACGCGACCGCGTGGTGCAAGGTCCACTACCCCGCCGCGTTCACCGCCGGACTGCTCAACGCGCAGCCGATGGGCTTCTGGTCGCCGCAGAGCCTCGTCGCGGACGCGAAGCGCCACGGCGTGGTCGTCCGGCGGCCCGACGTCAACGCCGGCGGTGCCGACGCCGGGCTCGAAGAGGATGCACGCGGGGAACGGCACGGACCGGCCCGCGATCCGGCTCGGGCTCTCGTCGGTGCGCGGCATCGGCGCGGAGACCGCGGCAGCGCGTCGCCGCGGGCCGGCCGTGGGCGGGCATGGAGGACCTGGTGCGCCGGGCCGGGGTCACCCGCGGCCAGCTCGAGGCGCTCGCCACCGCCGGCGCGCTCGACGGCCTGCGAGGGCGCGCCCCGCGAGGGCCAGGGCCGGCGGGCGCTCGTGTGGAGCGCGGGCGCCGCGTCCCAGGCCACTCCGGACCGCCTCCCGGGAGTGGTCACCGGGTCGGAGCCGCCCTCACTCCCCACGCCGACCTCCTGGGAGGAGGTGTCCGACGACCTCTGGTCGCTCGGGATGGCCCCGGACACCACCGCCATGGAGCTGGCCCGGGCGGACCTCGAACGGCGGGGGGCGGTTCCCGCCGCGGCGCTCGCCTCGAGGCGGGCCGGCGAGCGGATCACCGTCGGCGGGGTGGTCACCCACCGCCAGCGCCCCGAGAGCGCCCGTGGCGCGGTGTTCTTGAACCTCGAGGACGAGACCGGGATGGTCAACGTGGTCTGCTCCCGCGGCGCCTGGGTCCGGTGGCGATCGGTGGCCGCGCCTGCCCGGCCCTCGTGGTCCGCGGCCGGATCGAGCGGGCCGAGGGCTCGACGACCCTGGTGGCCGAGCGGTTCGAGCCCCTCGAGCTCGGTCCGGTGCCCGCCTCACGAGATTTCCGCTGAAAACCCTTGACTACTCTGTGCGTTGTGATCAACACTAACAGTGATGGTTGGAGTGCCACAGCAGCGCCGATGATTCCCATTTCCAGCACCCACTCATCCACCCGCACCACCGGCAGGACCCGCAGGACGCACCGTCCCGCATCGCAGTAACCGCAACAACGGAGGAACCGGACGCCTGGAGACCCGGGCACGCCCGGCGAACGACGACACGTCGTTCCATCGGCACGACAGGAGGCTGTGGCAATGAGTGGTGAGCTTGCAGGTCCGAGCATGTTCTCGATCGAGTTGGCCGCGGCCATCATCGTGATCTCGATGATCGCCGGGGCTGCGGACGTGATCCGCCAGCCGGGATGGGCATGGAGGAGCGCCGAGGAGTCGAAGATCGCGTACCTCGTCCTGGTCGCCTTCGTCCCGCTGGTCGGACTCGGGATGTACGCCTTCATCGCCCGGCCGAAGGTGGTCGGCGTCGCCTCGGCCGGACGCGCGGCGAGCCTCCCCTTCGAGCGCTACGGCGACGACGACGAAGCTCCGCGACGACCTCCATCTGCCCGGGACCGTACCGATGTCGTCCACGATCGGCAGCTTCGGCGGCGTCGTCGACACGAGCAAGGCCGGGCCGGTCCCGAGCCTCGACGAGGTCGCCGCCGGTGCACCGGTCCCGGTCGGGGCGGGTGCGCCGGTCCCGGTCGGGGCGGGTGCGCCCGTACCGGTGGGTGCCGGAGCGCCTGCGCCCTCGGGAGCCGCGCCCTCGGGAGCAGTGGCCGCGGCACCGGAGGCGGCTGCGGGCGCGCCGTCGTCGGCCACCTTCTTCTCCACCGCGACGGCGACCCGCACGCTCCGGCCGCCCGGCGGGATGACCCGTCCCTACCATCCCAAGCAGCGGTCGAGCCTGCCGGCGTCGGAGGGATCCAGCCAGGGCGTCCCCTCCGGCTGGAAGGCCGATCCCACCGGGCGCCATCAGTTCCGCTACTGGGACGGGTCCACTTGGACCGAGAACGTCGCCGATGCAGGTGTCCAGTCGAGGGACGCCGTCAGTTCGTAACCAACCCCTCCGGCTCTCGTCCCGCCGGCCGGTCCGTCCAGTCCCCCCTATCCTCCCTGACGGGCCAGCCGGCTGAGCCGGGCCACAAGCACCTCCAGCACCAGCTCGCCCGGGAGGGCAGTCGTGCCCCGTACGTCGAGATCGGCCTGCGCGAGCAGGCGGACCGCCCGGGCGATGCTGGAGGTGCCCAACCGGTGGGAGAGGGCGAGCGCCTTCTTCGCCGGGTAGGTGCTCCGCAACCCGAGCAGTTCCGCCGCCTGCTCGGGCGAGCGCACGCCCGAGCCGTCGAGCTGGAGCGCCTGGCGGTAGTGGCGGTGCAGCTGGGCGACCACGACCAGGGGCGGCGAGCCGCCCGCCCCGAGCAACCGCCGGAGGACGGCGAGCGCCGTCTCGGTGTCGCCGGCGTCGATCGCGTCGGTGAGGTCCCAGGGCGCGACCGTCCCCGCTTCGCCGAGAAAGGGCTCGAGGTCGGCCGGCGACACGGACGCCCCCGGGCCGTACGCCGCCGCGAGGGTCTCGAGCAGCCCGGCCAGCCGACCCAGGTCCTCGCCGAGGTGCTCCGCGAGCCGTGCCCTCGCCGCCGGCTCGAGCCGCACCGGACCCTCCTTCAGGTGCTCGGCGAGCCATTCCGAGCGTGCCCTGCCCGTGCCCACCGCGGTGTCGACGACCCCGGGACGTCCGACGGCCTTCGTCAGCGAGGCGGGCACGGGGCCGCCGCCCGCGACCAGCACGAGGGTCGTGGTCTCGAGCGGGTCCTCGAGATAGGCGACGAGGCGCTGCGCGTCGGCGGCGGTGAGCTGGCCGGCGTCGCGTAGCACCACCACCCGCCGGTCGACGAGGAACGGTGGCGTGGTGCAGGCGTCGATCACCGTGCCGATGTCGAGCGAGTCCGAACCGGGGCCGCCGAACTCCTCCACCACCATCGCCGGGTCGGCGCCTGCTGCGAGCTGCTCGCTGAGCTCGTGGGCCGCCTGGCCGACGAGCGACGCGTCGTTCCCCTTGACGAAGAAGACCGGGCCGGCCCGGCGGGCCGGCGGCCTTCGCGGGACGTGCCGCCCGCGCGCTGCTCATGGCCGCCGACCGGCGGCCACCCGGGAGTCGCTGATCGCCGCGAGCACGCGGCACAGCTGGCGATGGGCGCCCACCTCGTGGACACGGACGATGCGGCAACCGAGGGAGATGCCGAGCGCGGCCGCGGCGAGAGAGGCCTCTCCGCGCTCGCCGATCTCGAGCCCGAGGATGCGGCCGAGGAAGGTCTTGTTGGACGCCGACAGCAGGAGCGGATGGCCGAGCGCGGCCAGGCGGTCCGACGCGCGGAGCAAGAGGAGCGACTGCTCCGCGGTCTTGCCGAGGTCGAGCCCCGCGTCGAGCACGACCCGCTCGGGCGAGAGGCCGGCCGCCGTCGCGCGGGCCGCCCGGTCGGCGAGGAAGTCCGCGACGCTCGCGACCACGTCGTCGTAGACCGGCTCGGGGTCGGGGATCCGCGGCCCGAGACGGATGTGGGTCGCCACCACCGACGCTCCCGCGGCTGTCGCGGCAGGCAGGTATCCCGGGTCGGCGAACCCGCTGATGTCGTTGCCGAGCACGGCGCCCGCAGCGAACGCCTCGGACGCGACGGCGGCGCGCCAGGTGTCGACCGAGAGGGGTGTCCCGACCCGGTCGCGGAGGGCCGCGATCGCCGGCACCACCCGGTCGAGCTCCTCCTCCTCGCCCACCTCGGGCCCGGGGCCGGCTTTCACGCCGCCGACGTCGAGGATGTCGGCCCCCTCGGCCACCAGCTCGTCGGCCCGGCGGAGCAGGAGGTCGAGGTCGAAGGTGGCTCCCCGGTCGTAGAAGGAGTCGGGAGTCCGGTTGATGATGCCCATCACGAGCGCCCGGTGGGTCAGGTCGAAGCGCTGCCCACCGAGGGCGAGGGTCGTCTCCGGCACGACCGTGACGCTATCGCCGCCGCGGCGGCCCGCTCGCACCCCCGCGGCCGGACGCCGGACGGACGGGGGCCTCAGAAAAGGCGCGCGGCGAGGGCCTTGCGGTAGTCGGCGGTCCGCGGGTCGTCGGGACCGAGCGTCTCGAGGAGGTCGAGGAACTCCTGGCGCGCCGTCGGTGTCCTCGCGGACGCGCTCGAGGAGGCCGTCGAGCAGGTCCCCGACGTCGGCGCCGTCGACCTGCACGTGGCCCGCGGCGAGACGCGCCTCCGCGAGCAGGTGCCGGGTGTCGGCGGTTTCGGGGATCCGCCCGAGCAGCCCGATGGCCTCGTCGGTCTCCCCCGAGCCGATCAGCGCCCGGGCCAGCGCGACGATCGCGCCGGGATGGTCGGGCTGGAGCTCGAGCGCCTGTCGCAGGGTCTCCTCGCTCCCCGACGCCTCGCCCTCGGCGGCGAGCCGGTCCGCCTCGGTCGGTGCGGGTACGAGGCGGGAGACGAACTCGGCCACCGCGGCCTCCGGCAGCGCGCCGATGAACTGGTCGACGACCTTGCCGTCGCGGAGCGCGAACACCGCGGGGATCGACTGGACCTGGAAGCTCGCGGAGACGGCCGGATTCTCGTCGACGTTCACCTTGGCGAGCACGACCGCGCCGTCGGTCGCCTCGACCACCCGCTCGAGGATCGGCCCGAGGGTCCGGCACGGCCCGCACCAGGGTGCCCAGAGGTCGACCACGACGGGGACCTCGACGGAGCGGCGGAGGATCTCCTCCTCGAAGGTGGCATCGGTGGCGTCGGGCATCGCCCCACGACCCTATCGGGGTGCCGCGCCCGATCGGGCAGGTCACCGGCACGACGGGAGCCCGATCGCACCCGGGTGGGCGGGCCCGCCGGGTAGCGTCGGGGGATGGCCACTCCGCCCGTGCACGCACCCGACCGTCGGCCGGCCGGTTGATGGACGCGGAGTCTCCGGCCGTCGAGGCCGGCGCCACGGGCGACGTCGAAGGGATCGACGCAGCCCCGGTCACCGCCTGGCTCGTCGCCCACCTCCCGGACGCGACGCCCCCGTTCCGCTTCGAGCTGATCGCGGGCGGCCGCTCCAACCTCACGTACCGGGTCGGCGACCGCGCCGGGAAGGCCTACGCGCTCCGGCGGCCCCCGGTGAGCCACGTGCTTCCCACCGCACACGACATGCGGCGCGAGTACACGGTCATCACCGCGCTCGGACCGACCGGCGTGCCGGTGCCGCGGACCTTCGGACTGTGCGAGGACACCGAGGTCAACGGCGCCCCCTTCTACGTCATGTCCTTCGTCGACGGCCACATCGTCCGCGACGAGCGTGCGGCCTCGGCGCTCGGCGACGCGGGGCGGGCCGAGGCGGGCCGCTCGCTGATCGACACCCTCGCCCGGCTTCACGCGGTCGACGTGGACGCGGTCGGCCTGGGCGACTTCGCCCGCCGCGAGGGCTACATCGCCCGGCAGCTCAAGCGCTGGCACACCCAGTTCTCCCAGTCGACTCTCGACGGGGAGCCGGGCCCCGCCGTGGTGGACCGGGTGCACGAGCTGTTGTGCGAGCGCATCCCTGCCCAGCAGGGGGTGGCCATCGTCCACGGGGACTACCGGCTCGACAACACGGTCCTCGACGACGGGGGCCACGTGCTCGCCATCCTCGACTGGGAGATCTGCACGCTCGGTGACCCGCTCGCCGACCTCGGGCTGCTGCTCGTCTACTGGGCCGAACCCGAGGACGGCGACCAGGCGCTCGTCGGCGTCGCGCCGACCGCGCTGCCGGGCTTCGCCCGGCGCTCGGAGCTTCTCGAGCGCTACGCAGCCGCGTCCGGACGGGACGTCGCCTCCATCGCCTACTACCGGGCGTTCGGGTACTGGAAGCTCGCCTGTATCCTCCAAGGTGTCCACGTGCGCTACGCGGGTGGCGCAGCCGCCGGCGATCGCTCGGGTGTCGACCAGTTCGCCGCCCACGTCGGCCGGCTCGGCGAGCGGGCGCTGGCCGAAGTGGAGTCGCTGTGACCGATCACGACGCATCGTCCCTCTACACGTTCGATCCCGCGTGGCCGACGCCGCCGTCGAAGGGCCTCGCCCGGCCGGTGCTGGTGGTAGCCCTCGAGGGATGGGTGGACGCGGGAATGGGCGCGTCGGCCGCGATCGCGGAGCTTCTGGTCGCCTCACCGATCGCGGAGATCGCGACCTTCGACGGCGAGCCGCTCATCGACCAGCGGGCGAGACGACCGATCGCCCGTCTCGAGGACGGGGTCACCACCCAGCTCACCTGGCCCACGATCCGGCTCGTCGCCGGCAAGGACCGGGTGGGTGCGGATCTCGTCTACCTGACCGGTCCCGAACCCGACTTCCGGTGGCCGACCTTCATCGAGGCGGTCATCGGGCTGGCCAAGGGCCTCGGCGTGCGGACGGTGGTCGGGCTCGGCGCCTTTCCGGCTCCGACGCCGCACACCCGGCCGGTCAAGCTCGCCTCGACCGTGCCCCCCGAGTCGGCCGACCTCGCAGGGCGGGTGGGCACGGTCCGCGGCACCCTCGAGGTCCCCGCCGGCGTGCAGGCCGCGCTCGAGGTGTCGTTCGGGAAGGCGGGCATCCCGGTCATCGGCCTGTGGGCACGCGTGCCCCACTACGTGTCGGCGATGCCCTACCCCGAAGCGAGCGCGGCACTGGTCGAAGGGCTCTGCGCGGTCACCGGCACAGTGCTCGACTCGTCCTCCCTCCGGAGCGCCGGCGACGCGACTCGGCTGCAGGTCGACGAGCTCATCGGCTCGAACCCCGACCACGTGGAGATGGTCCACCGGCTCGAGGCCGCCATCGACTCGGAGGAGTCCAATCCCTTGGGCCTCGAGACCGAGGTGCCGAGCGGCGACGAGATCGCGGCCGAGCTCGAGCGTTTCCTCAGGGGCGAGGAACACTGAGGGTCGTCGGTGCCGGCTGGCCCGTGCCGGTCCGGCCGTGGACGGTGTGCTCGGCGTAGAGCGCGAGGAACAGCAGCGACGCGGCGACCACGACGACCATGAGGACGAGGAGCACCCACGGGCTCGATCGCCGGCGTGTCGACGCAGGGCCCGCACCGAGTGGCGCGGCGACGCCGGCTGCCGATCCGGTCTCCCCGAGTCGGCCGGGCCCCGCACCTGCCGGGCGCACCCGGCCCTTCCCGACGGTGGCGGGTGCCGGCTGGAACGCGGGGAGCTCGCTCACGATGGCGGTCATCTCCTCGATCGAGGTCGCCTCCGCCAGCTCGCGGAGACGCACCTGGTAGTCGGCGGGGCCGAGCAGGCCCCGTTCGGCCGCGTGGTCGAGGAGCAGACCGAATCGTGTGCGGTCCTCGTCGGTCACGACCGGTCCCGGGTCGGCGTCCGGCGACGGCCCGCCCTCAGGACCGACCGTCGCACCGAGCTCGGGCACCGGCATCGGCGGCCCGTTCGGCGTCGGGATCCCCAGATGGCCGGGGCCGTCACGCCCGTTGTCGCCCATGCGCCAATTCTGGGACACCCCGGGGAACAGTCGCAACGACCCGGTCGTCGTGCTCGAGAAGGGACGAGCGGGCACGCAGGGTACGGTGCGCCATGGACCTCGACGGGATCATCGGATTCGATCCGAGCGGGGTGGTCGAGACGGCCACGCGGGCCGAGGCGATCGGGTACGACGGCCTCTGGTCGGCGGAGACCTCGCACGATCCGTTCCTCCCCCTGATGCTTGCTGCCGAGCACACCGAACGCGTCCGGCTCGGGACCGGCATCGCAGTGGCCTTCGCCCGCACCCCGATGACCCTCGCCGTGCTCGCGAACGACCTGCAGTCGGCCTCCTCCGGACGCTTCATGCTCGGCCTCGGGTCGCAGATCAAACCGCACATCGAGAAGCGCTACTCGATGCCGTGGTCGCGTCCGGCGGCGCGGATGCGCGAGCTCGTGCTCGCGATCCGCGCGATCTGGGCGAGCTGGTCGGACGGCAGCCGGCTCGCCTTCCGGGGCGAGTTCTACCGCCACACGTTGATGACGCCGATGTTCGACCCCGGGCCCAACCCGTTCGGCAACCCACCGATCTTCGTCGCCGCGGTCGGCACCCGCATGACCGAGGTGGCGGGCGAGGTCGCCGACGGGATGATCGCCCATGGGTTCACGACGGAGCGCTACCTGCGCGAGGTGACGCTCCCCGCCCTCTACCGCGGCCTCGAGGCGGGCGGTCGCCACCGCGAGGACTTCGCGATCTCCTACCCGGGCATGGTGGTCACCGCCGCCGACGCGTCAGGGTTCGACGCGGCCATCGCCGCGACCAAGCGGCAACTTGCCTTCTACGCATCCACTCCTGCCTACCGCGGTGTACTCGACCTGCACGGCTGGGGCGAGCTCCAGCCGCGGCTGCACAGGTTGTCCCGACAGGGCGCCTGGGAGGAGATGGCCGACCTGATCGACGACGAGATGCTGCACATCTTCGCGGTGGTCGGCGAACCGGACACCATCGCCCGCAGGGTCCTCACCCGCTACGGCGATCTCGTCGACCGCTTCAACCTCTACGCGCCCTCGGGCATCCCCTCCGAGCAGTGGTCCGAGGTGCTGGCCGGCTTCCAGCGAGGGAGCCGGGGACGCGGTCAGACGACCACGTTGACCAGCTTCGGCGCGCGGACGATCACCCGCGTCGGCGGGGCGCCCGCAAGGATGCCGACCACGTGCGACGAGGCGAGGGCCAACCGCTCCGCTTCGTCGGGGGCGACGTCGGGCGCCACGTCGATGCGGTCGCGCACCTTTCCGTTGACCTGGACGACCATGGTGACCGTCTCCTCCACCAGGTGGGCGGGGTCGGCGACCGGCCAGGCCTGGGCGTGGACGTGGTCGCCGCGGCGGCGCTCCCAGGCCTCGGCGGTGAGGTGCGGGGCCATCGGGGCGAGCAGCAGCAGGAGCGTGTCGACCGCCTCGTCGGCCACCTCGCCGTGGCCATCCGCCCGCACGTAGGGCTGGACGCGGTTGACGAACTCCATGCAGGCCGCGACCGCGGTGTTGTAGGACCACCGCTCGTAGTCGCCGCTCACCTTGTCGATCAGGCGATGGGTGGCACGCCGCACCTCGAGGTCCTCGGCGGCAAGCTCCCCCGCCCTGCGGTCGGCTTGCCGTGCCCCCTCGACGGCGAGGCGCCAGACCCGGTCGAGGAACCGCCCGCACCCCTCGATCACGCTGTCGGTCTGGTCCGACCAGTCGACGTCCTCGGCCGGCGGTCCGACGAAGAGGTGGAAGAGGCGGAGGGCGTCCGCGCCCACGGTGGTCAGGATAGCTCGAGGGCGCGACGAGGTTCCCCTTCGACTTCGACATCTTCTTCCCGTCCATCCGGATCATCCCCTGGGTGAACAGCCGCGCGAAGGGCTCGCGGAGCCCCTCCGGCGTGAGGCCGAGGTCGGCGAGGGCCTTCGTGTAGAAGCGTGCGTAGAGGAGATGGAGGATGGCGTGCTCGATGCCGCCGATGTACTGGTCGACCGGCATCCAGTGCCGCACGAGCCCGGGGTCGAAGGGGCGGTCGGTCGACCAGGGGTCGCAGAATCGGAGGAAGTACCACGACGAGTCGACGAAGGTGTCCATCGTGTCGGTCTCGCGGGTGGCCGGTCCCCCGCAGACCGGGCAGGTGGTGTGGAGGAACCCCTCGTGGGTGGCGAGCGGCGACTCGCCGGTCGGGCGGAACTCGACGTCGTCGGGCGCGAGGACCGGCAGCTGCTCGACGGGGACCGCGACCGATCGCCGTGCTCGGGGCAGTAGACCACCGGGATCGGGCATCCCCAGAAGCGCTGGCGCGACACCAGCCAATCTCGCAGCCGGTAGTTGACGGTGCGGGTGCCGAGTCCTTCGGCCTCGAGCCATTCGATCGTCCGTTCCTTCGCGGTCGGGATGTCGAGCCCGTCGAGCCAGGCGCTGTTGATCTTCACGCCGTCGCCGGTGTACGCCAGGCCCGGGCCGCCGTCGGGGCCGCCGTGCTCCTCGAATCCCTCGGGGGGCTGGACGGTGCGCACGATGGGCAGCCCGTAGGCCCGGGCGAAGTCCCAGTCGCGGTGGTCCTCGGCGGGCACCGCCATGATCGCGCCGGTGCCGTAGCCCATGAGGACGTAGTCCGCGACGTAGACGGGGACCGCGGTGCCGGTGAAGGGGTTGACGACGGACGAGCCGGTGAAGGCGCCGCGCTTGGTGAGGCTCGCCGCGCCCGACTCGGCGAGGCGCTCGACGTCGGTGGAGGCCGCGGCGCGGCACTCGCAGCTCCTCGACCGCCGCGCGGTGCTCGGGGGTGGTGAGCTCGTCGACAAGCGGATGCTCGGGGGCGACCACCGCGTAGGTCATGCCGAAGGAGGTGTCGGGCCGGGTGGTGAAGACCCGCAGGGCCAGCCGGCCGCGCCCGTCGGAGCCGTCGCGGCCCTCGACGACGAGGTCGAACTCGGCGCCCTCCGAGCGGCCGATCCAGTTGCGCTGCATGACCTTCACCCGCTCGGGCCAGTCGAGGCCGTCGAGACCCTCGAGCAGCTCGTCGGCGTAGCGGGTGATCGCGAAGAACCACTGCTCGAGATCGCGCTTTTCCACCAGGTCGCCCGAGCGCTCGCAGGTGCCGTCCGCGAGGACCTGCTCGTTGGCGAGCACGGTCTGGCATCCCGGGCACCAGTTGACCGGGGCGCTGGCGCGGTAGGCGAGACCGGCCTCGAGGAACTTCTCGAAGATGAGCTGGTTCCACTTCATGTACTCGGGATCGTGGCTGCGGATCTCGCGTCGCCAGTCGTAGACGGCGCCGAGCGAGGTGATCGACTCCTTCAGCTCGGCGATGCGGGCGTCGGTGAAGACGCGCGGATGGGTGCCGGTCTGGATCGCCGCGTTTTCGGCAGGGAGGCCGAAGGAGTCGAACCCGAAGGGAGAGAGCACCGCGAACCCCTGCATGGTCCGGTGCCGGACGAGGAGGTCGCCGAAGGTGTAGTTCCGGACGTGACCCATGTGGGCGGGCCCGGAGGGATAGGGGTACATGGTGAGCACGTACCAGGGGGGCCGGGGGTCGCCGGCGTCGACCTGGTAGGTGCCCTCCTCGGCCCAGCGCCGTTGCCACCTCTTCTCGACCGCGATGACGTCATAGGCGCGTGCCATGGGGATCGATCGTACCGGTGGCCGGGGGCGGCTCCGGGGTCCCGCGGGCGGGCCTTCCCCTCCGGTGGGATCGGACCGGCGGGACATCGCCCGCCGGTCCGGTCAGCGGCGCGCGGCGAGGCCGGCGAGCGACCCGAGGTGCGACAGGTTCTGGAGGAGGCCGACCGCGCTCCCGAGGTCGTCGACCTCGGACGCGGGCGGGACGGTCACCGGCACCGGTGCGCCATAGCCGGACAGCCCGACCGTGACGTCGAGGGCGCCGCCGAACAGGCTCGTCCCCGGCAGGTGGGCCGCCTTCTTCGGGACCGAGGCGTGGGTGAGGTCGAGCGACAACGCCACCTGGCTGAGCAGCCCGTTGCTGCCCACCCACGCGGTGACCGGGATGGAGGTGATCCCGAGGTGTTTGAGGGCGCGGACGCCGTTCTTCGGCGACGCCGGCTTCGGATTCGATCCGTGGTGGTGCGCGAGATGCTTGAGGGAGGAGACGAGACCGGACACCGGGATGGAGGCCTTGTACTCGGTGGCGGGTTGCCCGTTGAGCTGCACCGGGCCGACCGTCGTCACCGTGCCCCCGAGGGACCTGACCACGCCCCCGAGCTTCGACGGATCCGACAGGTAGGACTGGACCGTCGAGCCGACCGAGGTGATGTCGGGAATGCCGGAGAGGGACACCTCCGCCCAGCTCTTGCCACCGAGGAACGAGGAGAGCGACGGCACGTCGAGGTAGAGGTTGGTCCCCTGCCAGACGGCGCTGACCGTGCCGTTGCCGCCGAGGAAGGACGCGAGTGCGGGGACGGTGAGCGTCGTCGTGCCGTCACCGTTCGCGAAGTCGGCCGCGCCGTTGCCCGACAGCACGGTCGAGGTGGTCGAACCCTTGGTCAGCGTGGCCGACACCGAAAAGGCGACCGACGTGACCGGCGGAGCGGCCGGAGGGGTCGCGGCGGGAGCACCCGACGCACCTGACGAGCCGGCGACCACGGCCGCGACGATCGCACCGGTCGCGAGCAACAGTGCGGCGCCGACCGAAAGGGTCGAGCGGCTCGGACGTCGGCGACGGTGGTCGGATCCCGTGGGCGTCCGCCGAGGATCGAGCGGTTCGCTCGCCGCACTGCGTCCTCGGGCCGAGTACGGCGCGCCACTGTCCGAATGGCCGGTCGTTCCGTGCATCCCCCACTCCCTCTGCCGTCCGCGTATCCCGGTGTCGTCGAGATGGTAGTGGACGAACCGGTTCGAGCCGCTCGCCGGGCTGGGAACGGGATGAGCGGCGTGACGGGGCCGGACGACGATCCACCCACGTGAGCACCGGTGCCGAAGTGGGAGGATGACCCCGACGACGAGGATGTCCCGAGTCGTGTGGGATTTCGGTGACGGTCCCACAGCTGTTCAGGCGGCAGCCTGATCGTACTTGGCTGGTGTGACAACGCCTCCTTCCTCTTCGGCGAGACGCCGTGCGACTTCGCGTCGGACCGCGTCGACTAGTGGCTTCATGTCGCGACACCCCTTGATGCGGCGGAAGGATCGCTGTGCTTCGATCATGCCCGGTGCCCACCCAGCGCCGCACCATGGCCGGGTCGCGCCAGCGCTTGACGCCCGAGCTCACGAGACGCACGGTCGAGATCATCGACTCGACGGCGTTGGTGCACGAGAGCGAGCCGCGCCAGGCGGTCCGACGCCCCGAGCCGGCGGACACTGAACATGTCGTCGAGGCCTTCGCGGAGCGACGCCGCGGCACTCGGATGCTCGCGCTCGAGCTGGGCCGCGAGGCCCTTGGCGACCTTCAGCCCTCGGGCAGCATCGGCGTCGTTGAAGGCCGCCTTGAGCTGGCGGTCGATGCGCCGGGCCAGCTCGGGGGCGAGGTAGTCACCGACATCGCGACGCTTGTGCAAGGTGCAACGCTGCACGACGGCGTGCTTGCCGAAGACGCGCTTGATGCCCGCGGCCAGCGCCTTGCCCCCGTCGATGACGAGGAGGAGACCCGCCTCATAGTGCAGTCCCCTCTCGACCAGGTCGGCCAGCAGGTGCTTGACCACCGTGGTGTTCTCGGTGTCGCCCTCCCACACCCCGACGGGGATCTTGGTCCCATCTGCGGTGATGAGCAGGGCGACCACGCAGCAGCACTCGTGGAACATGATGCCGTCGATCATGAGGACCGCCGCGTCGTGGACCGAGAGGTCGCTCGCCAGCAGCTCAGCCAGCTTCTCCTTGGTCGCGGCCACGAAGCGCCGCGAAATGGCCGAGCGGGAGTCGCCTCGAGCCGCCTCTTCGAGCTCTTCTCCGATGGGCTCGGCCACCAGGGCGTGGCGCCGCGTCGCCACGCCGGCCAGCATGCGCTCGACGGCGACCTGGCTGAGCAGGTCCCGATCGTTGAAGGCGGCGTAGGAGTCGAGGTGGACCTCGCCCCCCTCCGTCTTCGTCGCCCGGGGACGAGAGACGGGCACGGTGCGCCCGCCGAGCACGACCGAGCCCGGTGCCGAGCCGTTCCTCGTGGCCGTGCGCTCGGGATCGTGGCGTCCCTTGGGCCCGGCCTTCTCGGTCATCTCGGCGGCCATGATCTCGCTGACCACGGCCAGACCGGCCGAGCAGCAGAACGCCATGAGGCCGTCCTTGATGGCGCCGGCCAGGTCTTGGAGGGCGACGGTCGCCTCGGCAGGCAGCTCAGCGAGGCGTGCCGCCTCGTCCCGCTCCGCGACAGCTCACAACAGGTAGCTTCTTCTTCATTGGTGGTGGTCCCCTTCTTGTGGTGGTGGTTTGGTTTCGACGCCTGAACACCTACCAGCCGGAAGGCATCAGGCGGGGGACCGCCACCTCATTTCCCACAAGCTCCGCATGACCTGGCCGGTCACCATCAAGGGATGAAATGCTGGCGGGCGGGCCGTCGGGTGTGGTCGCCGAACGAATCTTGCAGCTGAGAGCGCGCCACAAGTCTGGTGCGGGACCGTTGGGGACCACCAAGTGTCGCTACGAGCACGAACCGGAGATTCCGCTTTACACCGTGGTCCTCCCCGGTGGCCTCCGACAACAACCAGGAGGTGAACGTGAAGCAGATCAGAGACAAGGTGGGCGGCCTCGACGTCCACCGCGACAATGTGGTGGCCTGCACGAGGGTGACCATGCCCAGCGGAGACGTCGAGGTCGCCAAAGAACGGTTCGCCACGACGCAGGCGGGGCTAGCCGAGCTGACGGCTTTCCTCATCGACGCCGGCGTCGACACGGTGGCCATGGAGGCGACCGGGATCTACTGGCGCACCGTGTATTACGCCCTCGAAGGACTCTTCGAGGAGCTGTGGCTCTGCAACGCTCAGCACGTGAAGAACGTCCCGGGCCGAAAAACGGACCTTTCTGACGCCGAGTGGCTCGCCGACGTGGCGGCGCACGGGATGGTGCGGCCCTCCTTTGTGCCCCCGCCCGAGATCAGGGAGCTCCGCGAGCTGACCAGGTACCGCAAGACCCAGGCCGACGCCCGGGCCAAGGAGATTCAGCGGCTCGAGAAGATCCTCCAGGACGCTGGCGTGAAGCTCACTTCGGTGGCCTCGACGGTGTGGTCAGTTTCGTCCCGGACCATGATCGAAGCGATGATCGCCGGCGAGCGGGACTCGGTGGTCTTGGCCGACATGGCGAAGGGGAAGATGCGCGCCAAGACCGACCGGCTGGCAGAGGCACTCGAGAGCAACTTCGGGGCTCACCACGCCATCCTCTGCCGCCAGGTGATCGACCACCTCGACTTCTTGGACCGCTCCATCGCCACCCTCAGCACTGAGATCTGCGAACGTCTCGTCCCTTTTGAGCCCCAGGTCACCCTGCTCACCTCTATTCCAGGGGTCTCGGTGACCACAGCGCAGATCATCGTGGCCGAAACGGGGGCCGACATGAGCCGGTTCCCGACCGCCGGACACCTGTGTGCCTGGGCCGGGGTGGCCCCGGCCAGCCACGAGTCAGCGGGCAAGAAGCGACCGGCCGGGACCCGCAAGGGCGCCCCGTGGCTCAGGCGTCACCTCATCGAAGCGGCCCGATCTGCGGCGCGCACCAGGGGCAGTTACTACTCGGCCCTCTACGCCCGCATCGCCAGACGACGAGGACCGAACAAAGCCGCCGTCGCTGTGGCCCACTCCATGCTCGAAACCGCCTGGCATCTCCTCAGCACAGGTGCCCTCTACCGAGACCCCGGTGCCGATTACTTCGAGCGCCGTCACGATCCGGCTATTCAGGCAAAGCGGCTCCAACGCCGGATCGAGGCGCTCGGGTTCGCCGTCACAATCGAAGAAAAGGCAGCGTAGACACACACCCACTCGACAACCCCACCTCGTCACGCACCAACCGGTGCCTCGTTTCGCGCGCCCATGCGCCCCCACGGCTTTGGCATTTCACCGGAGCTCCGGGACAACCTCCCGACGACGAGGCCTCACCGACACCGTCCCCGACCGGTGCGCACGCTCCGAGAACGTGAGCGATGCTCCACGGGTGCAGGCGACGCGCGCACGGGGTTCACGAAAGGAAACGGACCGGTCATGGACGAGATGACGCAGAAAGTCGTGGATGGCACTGCGTGGCATGAATTCTGCGATCTGCTTTCTGACGCCGGTGAGGCGATCTTGGAGCAGGGCAATCCAACGGACCCGCTCGATCGTGCCGAAGGCTTTCGGATGCTCACCCGACTACTCCGATGCGCACTCGAGTCGAAGCTGGAGTACGGGCGAAGTGAGCAACCGCAGCTGATCTGCACCTGTCACGAGACGATGAAGATCGTCGGTGAAAATCCAGACAACCACTACCTCGGCGCCCCGCTCGACGGAAAGTACGACTACCGCATACGCGGTACGAGGGGCGAAGCAAGATGGATCAGCTTCAACCTGTTCTCGGGGGGCGGATTCGGGGGCGGCGGGCCGGGAGTCGGATCCACACTCCATGAGGAACAGATGCTCTTCGAGCCCGGCGGAAGCTTCGAGCTCATCGTCTCCCAGCGAGAGCATCCGGGGAACTGGCTGCGGTCCGAACCCGAGACGCGAAGCCTGGCGATACGCCAGACCTTCCTCGATCGCCGTCACCAAGAACATGCTGAGCTGCACATCGAGCGCGTTGGCGATGATGGAACGCGTGAGCCACTGACTCCCGAGGAGCTCTATCTCTCACTGGTCTACGCCGGCCTGTATGTGAAAGGCGTCGCGGAGATCGGAGCGCACTGGGCCTCCCGACAGGCGCAGTGGCCAAACGTGTTCACCGACGAGGCCGAATCGGAGGAGACCAACAGGTTCAAGGACCCCCAGATCAAGTGGCACCAGGCGTATTTCGATCTCGAAGACCACGAAGCACTGGTCGTCGAGTTCGTTCCTCCGGAATGCGAGTATTGGATGATCGCATTGCACAACCACTGGATGGAGACGCTGGATTACGTGCATCACCAATCCACGTTGAACTGCCACTCAGCACAGTTGCAACCAGATGGAAGGGTGAGGTTCATCGTCACGGGGCGCGATCCCGGCCTCCCGAATTGGCTCGATACGGCCGGCCATCAGCGCGGCACGGTCGGAGTGCGCTGGGTGGGTCCGAACGTCCACGATGTCCTGCCTTCCACAAGGGTCGTCGATCTCGACTCTCTTACTCGGACAGTTGGCAGTTGAGTCCTACGGCCTCGAGTCATTGGTCACTCGTCCCCAATGGCTCGAGGGCATCCGCTGTGGGAGAACGACCGGCAGACGCGACGACTCGCCGGCAACGATTTGCACCGACCGAGTGAGGGTGGCAATTTTCACGTCACGACAGGAGCGTTTGGGCTGGGAGAGACCGTGTCGTCGTCCGACAGTTCCGCAAGAATAACTCCTATTCCGGGGTCGGCCGTCAGTTGCAGCCACGACCGCCACGACCTGTGGGCTCACGCTCGATGAAGCTCGACATCGAGCGGATCGAGCAGGATGCACGAACCCAAACCGGTCTCGAAGAGACCGGTGGTGTTCACTACCGCGAGGGCCTCGATCGCCTCGTCGCATCGATGAACGAGGAAGGCGGGCTGACTGAAACGGGTGTGGCGATGCAGCAGATGCGTCTGACCATGCTTCTTGCCGCTCGGCTCCAGGTCGAGGAAACCTACCGCGGTCATCCCGACATCGACGACCAGGTGATCGAGGGTCCGGTGTTCGTCATCGGGTTGCCGCGCACGGGCACGACGGCACTGAGCCAACTGGTGGCAGCCGATCCCAAGTTCCGCTCCCTGCGCACCTGGGAGTCGGCGGCGCCCGTTCCTCCACCTGAGAAGACGACCGAAGAGAGCGATCCCCGTATCGCTGCTACCGAGCAAGGGATCGCCCTCATGAACGAGGCGTTTCCGCTCATGCAGACGATGCACCACACGGAAGCTACGAGTGCCACGGAATGCCAGGACCTCATGGGAATGAGCTATCGAACCGCGCACTTCGACGGGTTCGCACGGGTTCCTTCCTATATGGCATGGATCGTGGACACCGATATGCGGGACACCTACCGCTACCACCGTCGAGTGCTCCGTCTCCTTCAGTGGCACTGCCCTCCGACCTTGTGGCATCTCAAGACTCCTGTGCACATGCTTGCACTGGATGCATTGGTCGAGACCTATCCAGAGGCTCGCTTCCTGTGGAGTCACCGCGACCCGACAACGGTCCTCGCCTCCGTGTGCAGTCTGATCCACTACACCCGGAGTTGGAGCAGCGATCGGGACGATGCTTTCGAATTGGGTGCTGAGCAACTGGAACTCTGGGCCACCGCCGTGGAAAGGGCAACGAGCTTCCGTCGTCGAACGGGTGACGATCGGTTTGCCGATATCAGCTTTGACGACTTGCAGTCGCAGCCGGTCGAGGCGCTCGCAGGTGCGCTGGACCGGATCGACCTGCCATTCGATGCGGAATCGCGGTTGGCGGTACAGGGATGGGCCGAGACTCATGAACCAGGGTCCCACGGTACGCATTCCTATGAACTTGCTGACTTCGGTCTACGGCCTGACCAGATCAGAGAACGGTTTGCCAACTACTACGCCGCGTTCGTCGCCGAGGTGGCGTCCCGCTGACGGTGTAAAAGCCGACTGACGCGGTTCCTGGCCGTACTCTACGCGGCGGGTGTGGCAGCCTCGTCGACCACCTCCTCTCTCTCGTGTTCGCGCGGCGGTTCGATCAGCTCGCGTCGCAGGTTCTGCAGTCGGCGCACGACCGCCGGCGTCATCTCCACACCGCGCCACCCCCGCGACGCGCGATCAAGTACGGCCCACACGAGCGAGAGGCAGCTCTGCTCACCGGGCAGCCGTCCGATCACCTTGACCCGTCGGCGTGTCTCGCCGAAGGTTCGCTCGATGAAGTTCGAGTGCCGGATGCGCTTCCAGTGCTCGGTGGGGAATCGCAGATAGGTGATCAGATGCTCGAAGTCATTCTCGAGGCACTCGACGGCCGCCGGGTAGAGCGAGCGCCACTTGGTGGCAAAGCGCTTGGCCCGACGGCAGGCCTCGGCCTGGGCAGCCGTCCCCGGAGCCGCGTCGATGTCATCGAAGATCGCCCAGTAGTCCGCCTTCACATCGGCCTGGGCGTGCGTGGGCACTTTGGCCAAGATGTTCCTGGCCCGGTGAATTGCACACCTCTGGCGCAGGCTCTGGCCGAGCTCGAGCTCGCAGGCGCTGATGATGCCCGGCGCCCCGTCGGAGATCACGAGAAGGGGTGCCCGCAACCCCCTCGCCTTCATGTCGGCCAAGAACTCCGCCCAGGCGTCGGTGGACTCAGACGCGCCCGGGGCCAGGTGCAAGAGCACCGGCTTGCCGGTCGTGGTGATCCCCCAGGCGACGAGCACCGGCTCGGCCTTGGCGCCAGCGTGGTACTTGAAGTGACTGCCGTCGAGGAACAGGTACTCGAGCTCGACATCAGAGAGATCCCGGTGCTTGAAGGCGTCGAACTCGTCTTTGATGGCCTGGCAGACGCGGCTGACCGTCGACTTCGACACCGTCGCCTCGGGCCCGAGGGCCTCGGCGAGGGCGGCTTCGACGTCGCGGACCGAGAGGCCCCGGATGAAGCCGGCGATGACGAGGGACTCGAGCGCGTTGGTCTTGGTCACGCCCTTGCCGAGCAGGCGACTGGCGAACTGCTCGGTCGTGCCCCGGAGCTTGGGGCGCTTGAGGGTGACCGGCCCGGCGGTGGTCTTGACCGTCAGGTCCGAGTAGCCGTTGCGGCTCCCGGCCCGGGCATCTGTGGCCGCCTTGCGCCGCTCGTAACGGTTGCGGCACAAGAACTCGGTGACCTCTGCCTCGAGGGCAGACTGCAAGAGCAGGCGGGCGCCGAGGCGGGCCACCTCCTCCAGGGTGTCGCCGAGCTGGCGTTCTTCTTCCGAGTCGGCGAAGAGGTCGTCGATCTCGGCGCGGAGCTGGTCGGTGGGTGATACTCGCGTGGACACGGGTGTGGGTTCTCCTTCGTGAGTTGGTTGCTCTTGAAGGAACCTACGCCCGTCGTCTATTTACACCGGGGATCGGACGCCACCGTCGCCGAGGCATAGGGCGACGTTCGACGGGGCCATGGCCGGTCGGGTACGGGTGGATGCCCTGATCGATGAGGAAGGAGGTAGAGCGTGGATTTGGGGCTGAAGGATTCCCACGCAGTGGTCACCGGGGGCAGCAAAGGCATGGGCCGCGCTATTGCCCTGGCCTTCGCCGATGACGGAGCGAACGTGTGCGTGTTGGCGAGCGGGCAGGATGCACTCGGAGAGACCGTCGAAGAGCTTCGAAAGCGTGGAAGCGCCGATCCGCTGGGACTCTCGGTCGATCTGCGCGACCCGGAGTCCATCGAGGACGCATTCACGACCATCGGCCAGCGGTGGGGCGCCATCACCAGCCTTGTCAACACCGTCGGACCGTCCGACGGGTACTTCGAGGACCTGACGGATGAAGGGTGGGCGGCGGCCATCGATCTCGGCCTGATGGCGGCCGTTCGGTGCACTCGCGCAGCGCTGCCGCTTCTGCGGGCAGCGCCCTGGGGCCGCATCGTCAACTTCGCCGCACATTCGATCCAGAGACAGAACCCGCGCATCGTGGCCTACACCGCCTCCAAGGCGGCGGTAGCGAGCCTCTCGAAGAACCTGGCGAAGAGTCTCGCACCTGAGGGAATTCTCGTGAACACCATCAGCCCGGGAACGATCGTCACGACCAGTTTCACCGAAGCCCTGGACCCCTTTCTGCGGGAGGAGGGGCTCGGCTCGAGCGATCCAGTGGACGTCATGCGTTTCATCGAAAAGACCTTCCACCAGCCGGCTGACACCGGTCGGGCGGGTCTCCCGGATGAGGTTGCCAGTATCACGGTGTACCTCGCCTCGAAGCGAAACGGCTACGTGACGGGGGCCAACGTGAACGTTGACGGAGGATCCGACTTCGTGTGACGCCGGAGGCGGTTCACGGTGCGAGTCGCTTGTGCCCACCCGCCGACGACCTGGCCGTGGCGCTCCGGGGGTCCCGGCATCCTGCCCACAGGACGGCCTGCAGGCACCCGTCTCCGCTCGTCTACGATGGCCCTTCCGAGGAGTGTCGACATCACCGTGCTACTCGGGTTGCTACTTGAGAAGGATCGCTCGGAGCAGATTTGGCCTTCGAGCAGCTACGGGGGCGTAGCTCAGCTGGTAGAGCGCTTGACTGGCAGTCAAGAGGTTCGAGGGTTCGAGTCCCTTCGCCTCCACGCAAAAGTAGCAGTTCAGAGGATTGCTCTGTCCACAGCGCGGGTCGTCGTCATGGCCGGAGACCGCTCCGACGAAAGAAGCCGAGGGCAAGCCTGTGACACCGAAGGCAAGCCTGCTCTCGTTGCCGATGTGACAGGGCCCGGCGTCGACGATCCCAGGCCGGTTCACTCTGCCGCTTCGTCGATCGTGTCGGCACATCGGTTTGCAGCTCGGTGCCTTTCAGTTTGCCCCGGACCTGTTCGGTGGCCTGCGCCCAACGACTTCCTGGGCGTCACCTGCCGGGGCCCCGGTGGCACCCCATCCGAGATCCACCTATTGTCAGTACTACCGACATCTTGCGAAGCCATGTCGAGGGGGCCCGATGGAAGTCACCAACGCCGTCTATCCGCGCAACGCGCAGTTCGACGAGTTCTTCGCCACTCGTGACGAGGGGTCCTTCGTCATGGCCAACCTCTTGGAGTTCAAGGACCGGGCCGTCTACGACGACGACCCCACCATCGACATCTCCGGCAACAAGGCCTACGAGATCTATGGCGCCGAGGTGACCAAGCTGGTCGAGACCGGCGGTGGACGTGTCGTCTTCACAGGGGACGTGACAGGCATCATCGTGGGCGAGACCGAAGAGCTCTGGGACGTCGTGGCCCTGGCCGAATACCCCTCCGAGGCGGCCTTCATGGAGATGATGATGTCGCCGGAGTGGGCCGCCATCGAGCGCCATCGCACGGCGGGCCTGGCTGGCCAGTTGAACATTCGTGCCGTGGCTCGTCAGAACTGACCAGTGCAGTTCGAAGTCGACCGCACCGACGCGTCCCGAACCAGGAACGTCCACGAGCCTCATCGGGACCTGGCTCCCGGAGAGGCTCGTCTCGCCATTGAACGGTTCGGTCTCTCGTCCAACAACATCTCCTATCACGCCCTCGGCGATCTCATGGGCTACTGGCGACTCTTCCCCTCGCATGAGGCTGAGGTCGGCTGGCGGCGGATTCCAGTCTGGGGCTTCGCTGCCGTCGCCGAGTCGGCACATGACGATGTCCCCGTGGGCCAGCGCTACTTCGGGATGTACCCGATGGGTGACGAACTGATCGTCCAACCCACCAGGGTGCGGGACACCTCCTTCCTCGACGCAACGGAGCACCGCCAAGGTGTGATGGCTACGGTGTGGAACCAGTACGCCCGGGGTGGCGTCCCGCTGACGGTGTAAAAGCCGACTGACGCGGTTCCTGGCCGTACTCTACGCGGCGGGTGTGGCAGCCTCGTCGACCACCTCCTCTCTCTCGTGTTCGCGCGGCGGTTCGATCAGCTCGCGTCGCAGGTTCTGCAGTCGGCGCACGACCGCCGGCGTCATCTCCACACCGCGCCACCCCCGCGACGCGCGATCAAGTACGGCCCACACGAGCGAGAGGCAGCTCTGCTCACCGGGCAGCCGTCCGATCACCTTGACCCGTCGGCGTGTCTCGCCGAAGGTTCGCTCGATGAAGTTCGAGTGCCGGATGCGCTTCCAGTGCTCGGTGGGGAATCGCAGATAGGTGATCAGATGCTCGAAGTCATTCTCGAGGCACTCGACGGCCGCCGGGTAGAGCGAGCGCCACTTGGTGGCAAAGCGCTTGGCCCGACGGCAGGCCTCGGCCTGGGCAGCCGTCCCCGGAGCCGCGTCGATGTCATCGAAGATCGCCCAGTAGTCCGCCTTCACATCGGCCTGGGCGTGCGTGGGCACTTTGGCCAAGATGTTCCTGGCCCGGTGAATTGCACACCTCTGGCGCAGGCTCTGGCCGAGCTCGAGCTCGCAGGCGCTGATGATGCCCGGCGCCCCGTCGGAGATCACGAGAAGGGGTGCCCGCAACCCCCTCGCCTTCATGTCGGCCAAGAACTCCGCCCAGGCGTCGGTGGACTCAGACGCGCCCGGGGCCAGGTGCAAGAGCACCGGCTTGCCGGTCGTGGTGATCCCCCAGGCGACGAGCACCGGCTCGGCCTTGGCGCCAGCGTGGTACTTGAAGTGACTGCCGTCGAGGAACAGGTACTCGAGCTCGACATCAGAGAGATCCCGGTGCTTGAAGGCGTCGAACTCGTCTTTGATGGCCTGGCAGACGCGGCTGACCGTCGACTTCGACACCGTCGCCTCGGGCCCGAGGGCCTCGGCGAGGGCGGCTTCGACGTCGCGGACCGAGAGGCCCCGGATGAAGCCGGCGATGACGAGGGACTCGAGCGCGTTGGTCTTGGTCACGCCCTTGCCGAGCAGGCGACTGGCGAACTGCTCGGTCGTGCCCCGGAGCTTGGGGCGCTTGAGGGTGACCGGCCCGGCGGTGGTCTTGACCGTCAGGTCCGAGTAGCCGTTGCGGCTCCCGGCCCGGGCATCTGTGGCCGCCTTGCGCCGCTCGTAACGGTTGCGGCACAAGAACTCGGTGACCTCTGCCTCGAGGGCAGACTGCAAGAGCAGGCGGGCGCCGAGGCGGGCCACCTCCTCCAGGGTGTCGCCGAGCTGGCGTTCTTCTTCCGAGTCGGCGAAGAGGTCGTCGATCTCGGCGCGGAGCTGGTCGGTGGGTGATACTCGCGTGGACACGGGTGTGGGTTCTCCTTCGTGAGTTGGTTGCTCTTGAAGGAACCTACGCCCGTCGTCTATTTACACCGGGGATCGGACGCCACCACGCCACGTTGCCGCGAGACGAGGAGTCCAGCGAGGCGGACCGGTCCTGGGACGCACTTTGCGGCCGCTCTCCATCACCGGCTATCTCGTGAGCGACCACCTGGACCAGCACCAGTGCTTCGGTGCCGATACCGTCGTGCTCACCAGCGCATCCTCCAAGACGGCCCTCTTCACCGCCTACTTCCTCCACCAACTCGGCGGCCCCCGAGTCGTGGGGCTGACGTCATCATGCAACCTCGACTTCGTGCACAGCACGGGCACCTACGACGAAGTCCTTGAGTACGGGGAACTCGCGAAGCTCGCTGGCGATCGCGTGGCGCTTCTCGACTACGGCAGCAATCTCGATGTCCGATCCGCAGTCACCGCCCACTGCGGATCTTCCCTGGTAAAGAACTTCGCCATGGGCATCAGCCACGCCCCCGACCTGCAGCGACTTCTCGATACCAGCTCGCTGGCCGGGCCGACTCCGGAGATGTTCCCCGCCCAGCTCGCCGTCACCACCCGGCGCGAGGAGCTAGGAGGCGGGGAGTACGACCGCCGGACCGCAGCAGCCCTGGTCGCATCCCGCTCCTGGTCTCGAGGATGGCTCACCATCACCGAAGGCCATGGCGCCGAGGATATTGCCGCCGTCTGTCGCGTTCTGCTCGACGGTTCGGTAGCTCCCGACACCGGCCACGTGCTGTTGCCGCAGTGAACACCAGCCACACACCTCGCGCGCCAGAACTTCCGATGACAAGGCTTCCCATGAAAGGAATGCACCCATGAGCGCCGATACCCCACAGCGGATGGTCGACGGCCAACGCGGCCAGCGCTACGGCGAGATCCTCGGCATCTTCCTGGGCGACGAAGGACTCCCGGCCCACGTCTACGGCACGCAGCTGCTCAACGACTGCCCTCAGGAGCTGTGGGAGCAGCTCGACGCCGACGCCATCGCCAAGGACCTGGACGCCGTGATGGTGAAGCTCAACGGCCCCCGCTACTGGATGCTCGACGCTCTGGGCGCCCGGGGGGTGCCACCCATCGAACCGGTCATGCGGAAGTTCGGGGGGATCATGATGCGCCGGTTGGCCGTGGTCGACCTCGGGAACGATCCGGCACAGACCCCGTACACGGTCCGCTACGTCGACCGACGATCCGTCTTCTTCTTCGATGCCGGAAGTCGCATCTTCGAGTTGGTCGACCCCGAGGGACTCGCCTTCGTCATGCAGGCCCGCTGCGTCGGGGTCGACCCGGAGATGAGCGAAGAGTCCCTGATGACCCTGGGCGAGCGCCTCGCCCTCCTGGAAGGTTGGACCTACCGCAGTCGCATCCTCGACGAGGACTTGGTAGTGGACACCTCCGACCACCCCGCCTCCGTGCTCCAGGACGAGTTCGAGAACACCTACACACTGCCCGCCTGATACGCGCTCCGGTAGGGATTCGAAAGTCGTCCTGTCACTTCCGCTGCCGACCGCGCGGTGGGTCTCACAGCACCCGAACTTCGGCCCTGGCTCAGACGGCTCCTGCACGCATAGTGAGGCTCGCCGTTCCGTCACCGTGCAGCTGGTCGAGCGCGACGAGCGATGTGCTGTCCGGTCATGAGGGTCTCCACGTCGTCGTTCTCTGCCTGGCAGGCCAGTCCGGTCACCGAGAAGCACCTCGACGATGCACGGCTCACCATGTGAACGTGCACGCGGATCGTGACCCGAGCGAGAGCGGGACGAGGCCGGAGCGGACCTCAGCAACGCCGGTCCGGTGGTCCCGCGTCGGCGACGATGCCGGCAAGCAGTCCCGGGAAGACGAATCGATGGAACGGGGCCACGCCGAGCCAGTAGACCCGGCCCAAAAGGCCCCGCGGCCGGAACTCCGCAGTCTGCGTGATGCAGGTGCCGCCCCGATCCAGCGAAGAGAGCTCCCAGGTCAACCAGGCATCACCGGGCAGGCGCATTTCGGCATGCAGGCGGAGCCGTCGCCCGGCGGAGATGGCCTCGACACGCCAGAAGTCGACGGGGTCTCCGACACCGAGGCTGGTGGGATCCCGCCGTCCGCGGCGCAGGCCGGGGCCGCCGGCGAGCTGGTCGAGCACCCCACGGATCTGCCACAGGCGCTGACTGCCGTACCAGCCCCGGTCGCCCCCAATGGCAAGCAAGGTCGAGAACACCGAACCGGCGTCAGTCGAGGTCGTCGCCGTGCGCACGTCGGTGAGCACCGTGCCCCCCGACCAAGCCGGGTCGGTGGCAGCAGGAGCGAAAGAGACCAGGTCGGCGTCGACAAAGGAGGTCGGGACTTCGCCGCTGCGGGTAGCAGCGAGACTGCGATCGATCGCCTCCGCCAGGCCGAGGGGCTGGTTGGAGAAGGTGTCGGCAGCCTCGCGACCGGTGACGACCACCTCGTTGACCAGGCTTTCGACAAGCTCGCGAGCCAATCGAACCGGCACCGGGGTGACCAGACCGACCCAGTGCGATGAGAGTCCGGGGGTGAGAAAGGGCACCTTGATGAGGCGCCGTCGCGGGAGTCCGGCGACCTTCGCATAGAGGGCCATCATCTCGGCGTACGTGACGACGTCGGGACCACCGACCTCGTAGAGGCCCGGTGGCACTTCCCGATCGGTGATGGCTTGAACGAGCAGTTCCAGGACGTCGGCGATGGCGATGGGCTGGCAGCGGGTGGTGACCCAGCGGGGCGTCACCATGATCGGCAGGACGTCGACGAGGTAGCGCAGCATCTCGAAGCTGGCCGATCCCGCACCGATCACCACTCCCGCACGCAGCTCGACAACGTCAGTACCGGTCGACGCGAGCGCTGCTCCGACCGCATGGCGGCTGCGGAGGTGGACGCTGAGCGAGGCATCATCCCTCCCCAAACCCCCGAGATACACGATGCGACGCAACCCGACTCGAGCGGCGTAGCGGGCGAAATTGCAGCCATCGCGCTCCTCGGTGACGGCCCAGTCCGGTCTCTCTCCAATCGAATGCACCAGATATGCGGCAACGTCGACCCCGCTCAGTGCCTCGGTCAGATCGTCACCGACCGATCCGGCCACGACTTCGACCCTGTCCCGCCACGGCGCGTCATCGAGCTTCTCCGGGGTCCGAGCCAAGCAGCGGACCTCACAACCGGCAGCCAACAGCGCGGGCACGAGTCGACCGCCCACATAGCCCGATGCCCCGGTGACCAGGACTTTGAGTCGGGCCGCTTCCGACCCAGTTTCAGCCATCCGGCCTTTGCAGCACGAGAGCGTGCACGAAACCACCCTGGTCGCCCGGGCAACGCCTCGGTCCGGCCGAGCCGGATTCGGCATCGGAGGACCCGTCCAGGAAGCGCGCGACCGACGGTACGGGAGTGGGAGCGTTTCTTACTGCTAAATTACTCGCACGGACGAGCGCCCCTGGGAGGCGACGACGATGGAGGGGTCCCTGACGCTGCCACAGGCGGCCGAAGAACTCGGAGTGCACTACATGACCGTCTACCGCTACGTCCGGACGGGTCAACTTCCCGCCGAGCGCGTCGGCGGCGCCTGGAGGGTGGACCGAGCCGATCTCGAACTGGTCCGTCGGCCGGCCCAGCGAGGAAGCCCCCGGCCACGCGCGGCGCCGACCTCGCCGGCCCGGCTGCAATCGAGGCTGGTCGCCGGCGACGAAGCGGGCGCGTGGGGTCTGCTCGAATCCTCGCTGGCCTCCGACAGGACACCGGAGGAGGTGCTGCTCGAACTGATCGCGCCGACGCTCCGATCCATCGGCACGCAGTGGGAGCGCGGGAGGCTGTCGGTGGCCGATGAGCATCGGGCGAGCGCTGTCGCCAACCGGCTCATCGGTCGACTCGGCGCCCGGTTCGGCCGCCGGGGGGTCCGGCGCGGCACGGTCATCCTTGCTGCCGGCCCGGGTGAGCGCCATGCGCTGCCGGTGGCAATCGCGGCCAACCTCCTTCGCTGGCGCGGCTTCGCCGTGGTGGAGCTCGGGGCGGACACTCCCGGCGACGCACTCGTCGACGCCGTCACCCAGGCTCACGACGTCGTGGCCGTCGGCATCGCGTACACCTGGAGCGGCGCCAGCTCGTCGGCAAGGCGGACGATCGCCGACGTTCGCCGGGCCGCGCCGGGCGTTCCGGTGCTGGTCGGAGGTGCGGCCATCGCCGACGCAGATCATGCCCGCCGACTCGGCGCTGACCGGTTCACCGACGGGCGGGCCGACGGATTGGTGCTGGCGGTCGAAGACATCGCGGCCCGACCCTGAACCGACCGGCGCGCTCAGCATTCGCATCTCAGGCCGGGCGCCACGACAGGGCGCCCCGCCAGCCCGGTTTGGCCAACAGCATCTGGACATCGGTCACGTGCCGTTCGAGGAATGCTGCTTCGCAGTAGGAGAGATAGAGCCGCCAGAGTCGGAGGAATGCGGTATCGATGCCAAGGCACTCCACCTCATCGGAGCGTCCTGCCAGGTTCTCCCTCCACCGCCGCAACGTCTCGGCGTAGTGACGGCCGATGTCCTCCACGTCCACGATGCGAAAGTCGCTGGTCCGGGCCAGCGACGACGTGATCGATGCGATCGAAGGAAGACAGCCACCCGGGAACACCACGCGGCGGACGAAATCTCGATGGCGCTTCGCCCGCTCGAAGCTCCGGTCATCGATGACGATCGCCTGCAGTGCCGCCAGGCCATCGTCAACCAGCAACGCGCCGCACGCCGCCAGGAACTCATCGTGGTGACGCCAGTCGACAGCTTCGATCATCTCGACAGAGACCAGCTTGTCGTAGCGCCCCGTCAGGTCGCGCCAATCGCTCCCGAGCACCGTTACCCGACCGGCCAGTCCGGTCTCGCTCACCTGTTTGGCGACATGAGCGCGTTGGGCTTCGGAGATCGTCGTGGTCGTGACCGAGCACCCGTACCGTCGTGCGGCGTGCATCGCCAGTCCGCCCCACCCCGACCCGATCTCCACCAGCCGATCGCCCGGTTGCAAGTCGAGCTTCGTGCACAGCCGGTCCATCTTGGCCACCTGTGCTGCACAAAGGCTGGTTCCGGGTCCCTCGAACATGGCGCACGAGTACGTCATCGTCTCGTCCAACATCACCTCGAAGAAGGCGTTCGAGAGGTCGTAGTGGGCCCGAACGTTGCGGCGGTCGTCGGCGCGTCCGGGGGACGCGAGGCGTGCCGGCAAGTCGAGGATCGATGCGGTGGCTCTTCCCAGGCTGTCCAGCCGACTCCGCATCGTCTGGGTCCGTCGGAACACCGCCCGGACCAGCGCGGTCAGGTCGTCTGCGTCCCACCAGCCGACCACGTACGACGTGCCGAGCCCGACCGAGCCGGCACGGAGGAGTGCCGTGTAGGTCCGTGGGTCGTGCACGGTCACGCGGGCCCAGGGCTCTCCATCCGCCAGTGAGATCACCCGGCCGTTCTCTTCCACCTCGAGGGGGACACCGGGAGCCCGGGCTGCCGCCGCCAGAACCACACGGCGGGCGACCGATCCCGATCGCGCCGCCGAGCCACCAGGTCGCGGCGTAGCGCAGGAGCGTCTCGACGCCCAAGGTGGCGCGGCCGTCGGCCTGCGGCTCATTGCAGGTCGGTTCCTCCGACACGTCGGTCATCCTCGCGCCGAACGAGATCCCTGACGCCCGAGCCCCTGGCGGCCGGGGTGCGGATGGAAGGGCGCGCCCCGGACCCACAGGCGCCCCGCGTGAGCGTAGATTCCGGCGGAGATCCGGTGGGTGAGGGCAGGGTGGGCCCACAACAACCGGCCGAGACCGCGCCGGTCAAGCGGACGACGGGTGAGGGACAGGGTGGCCCCGAGCAGGCGGTCATCCCCCCGCCACACGTCGAGGGCCACCCGCAGCTGCTCGGTTGGTCGGGTGTAGCGGAGTTCGTACTCGACCTCCATCGGCAAGAAGGGCGAGACGTGCATCGACTTGGTGAATCGGTGGTCTCCCGGTTGCCCGACGACGTAGGAGGACCGCTCGTGCCAGGGGGTGTTCTGGACGTCGAGAACCAGGTGCTCGATGGCGGAACCGTCACCGCCGGCGCAGTAGTAGAGGGCGATCGGGTTGAAGAGCCATCCCCACATCCTCAGGTTGGCGAGAAGCGACACGGGTCCTGCGGGGCGGTGACCGGTACGTTCCTCGCACAGATCCCGCACTGCGCGCTCCAGCGGCAGCGACGGATCGCCCAGGAAGTCGGCACGCCGGAATCGTCCTGGCGATGCAGCACGGGTCGACCACAGGGGGTGGCACCCGAGGACCGCATCGAGCTCCGCCAGGTCCAACAGCGGCATCGCGACCTTGTAGGAGAAGCGGTGGTCGGGGCCGGGCCCGAACCGCCTGTGCGAGATGGTCCCCTCGTAGAGGGCACTTCGCAGCGCCCCGGCGGGCGACGGTCCCCGCTCGGAGGTCTCGACCAGGGTCACAGTGTCGATCCAAATGCCCGGCACACCTGCACAGCGCTGCGCACCCCGTCTTCGTGGAACCCGTTGCCCCAGTAGGCGCCGCAGAACGAAGTGCGACGGGCGCCGGTCATCTGGGAATGATGCCGCTGCGCGCCGACCGCTCCGGCATCGAACACCGGATGGGCGTACTCCATGCGTGCCAGCACGAGTTCCGGGTCGATGTCGTCGTCCTGGTTGAGGGTGACGAGGACCGGGGTGGTCGTCGACAGCCCCTGGAGACGGTTGAGATCGTAGGTGAGTGTCGCCCGATCGCTGTCGGTGGCCCCGCGGACATAATTCCAACTCGCCCGCGCCCGACGGTTCCGGGGTATGAGCCGGACGTCGGTGTGCAGGGTCGCGGTGTTGGGCTGGTACCGGATTGCCCCGAGTGTGGCCCTCTCCAACCGGTCGGCGTCCGACAGCATGCGCAGCGCCTGATCGCTGTGCGTGGCCACGATGACGTGATCGAAGGACTCCAGTCCGCCCGGACCCACGATCTCGACCCGGCCCGCTTCTCTGCGAATCTTGTCGACCGGCGAAGCGAGCCGGAGCCTGCCCTCCAGGCGCAACGGGTCGAGCATCTTCCGAACGTAGGTGTGTGACCCCCCGGTGACGGTCCGCCAGCTGGGCTTGTCGCGCAGGCGCAGCAACCCGTGCCGCTCGAAGAAGTGAGCGAACGTGGCAGCGGGCATCCGAGTGAAAGTGGAGGGATTGGCCGACCAGATCGATGATCCGAGCGGGATGAGGTACCAGTCGAGGAACTCGCTCGACCACCGAGTCGAGGCGAGCAGATCGGCGAGCGTGAAGCTGTCAGCCGGTGGATCGTCCAGCAGACCCCGGGCGACTCGGTTGAATCGGGCGATGTCCACCAGCATGCGCCAGAACTCGGGGCGGACAGCGTTGCGCCGCTGGGCGAATGCCGTCACCGGTGAAGTCGCCCGCCATTCGATTCCGGAACCACGATCCGAGACGCAGAAGCTCATGTCGCTCGGCTGCGTCGCCACCCCGAGGCGCTCGAGCAATCGACAGAACAACGGATAGGTCCGCTCGTTGTAGACCAAGAACCCGGTGTCGACGTTGAAGGTGCCGTCGGGCAGCTCGACGCGGTGAGTGTGCGAGTGCCCTCCCGGCCGATCGTCCGCCTCGAAGAGCACGATGTCGTGGCGCCCGTGGAGCAGATGGGCGCACACCTGCCCCGATACTCCGCTTCCGATGATGGCGATCCGCATGTGATTCCTTCGTTGTCGGGCCCTGGGTCGAATTTAGCACTAAACTACGCCCCATGGCCCGCTATCGCACCGTCGTCCCCACCGCCGAGGCTCCGGCCGAGGCCTTCGCCTACCTGGCCCGGTTCTCGAACGCTGGCGAGTGGGACCCCGGGGTACGAAGTGCCGAGGCACTGACCCCGGGTCCGCCGGCGCTCGGCAGCACCTACCGGCTGGTGGTCGAAATTTCTGGCACTTTCCACCCCGGTCGACTATCGGATCGAGGAGATCGACGTGCCCACCCGAGTCGTCCTGCAGGCCGAGAACGCCGCGATCCGGTCGACGGACGTCATCGAGGTGGTTCCGGAGCCGAGCGGTGGATCGCGGATTCTCTACGAGGCGAACCTGCAGACCAAGGGGGTGTTCGTCGTGTTGTCCCCGGTGATCGCGCTGGCGTTCCGGCGCGTCGGCGACCGGGCGGCCGAAGGCCTACGGAGGGCGCTCGCGCCATGATCGAAGCGAAATCCTCGGGACGGACGCACCTCGCCCGCGCCGTCGACATCGTTGCAGAGGCGACGGTCGTCCCGAGTTTCAGCCGGATCGGTATCGGGCTTCGGCGGAGGCTCGAGGGATGGCGCACTCCCCCTGGGATGGAAGGTCGGGCGGTCGTGGTCACCGGCGCCACCTCGGGCATCGGTCTGGCGGCGGCGACCGCTCTCGCCGGCCTCGGGGCGACTGTCACCCTCGTCGGCCGGGACCCGGAGCGGGCCGAGAAGGCGCGCCTCGTCGTGGAGTCGGCCGGCCCAGGACCGGTGCACGTCGACATCGTGGACATGGCCGACCCCGGGGCGGTGCAGGCGTTCGCAGCACGCGTCTCGGGACGCCACCGAGAGCTCGCCGCGCTCGTCCACAACGCCGGCGCGCTCACGCGGTCCTACACCCGGATGGACAGCGGAACGGAACTGACCGTCGCCACCCAGGTGCTCGGCCCCTACGTGCTCACCGCCGGGTTGGCACCGCTGCTCTGGCGCAGCCCCCGGTCCACCATCGTGACCGTGACATCAGGCGGCATGTACACGCAACGCTTCGACATCGAGCAGCTGGAGATGAGCCCGCACGACTACGACGGTGTCATCGCCTACGCCCGGGCCAAACGCGCTGAGGTCGTGCTGGCCCAGGCTTGGGCCGCCCGGTTCGCGACCCGCGCCGTGGCGAGCTACGCCACCCACCCCGGATGGGTCGACACCCCCGGTCTCCGCGCAGGCCTCCCGCGCTTTCACACGTTGTGGAGGCCTCTTCTGCGCACGCCAGCCGAGGGTGCTGACACCATCGTGTGGTTGGCGGCCGGTGGCCCGATCGTCGAGGCGGGGAGACTGGGTTTGGCGGTGCCGATGACGGGACTCTTCCACGATCGCAGACTCCGGTCAGACGATCGTTTCCTGATCCGGCACGCAATCGGCCCGGGCGACGCCGACGCACTCATGGCCTGGTGCGAAGCACGGACCGGCATGGCGACTCCGGACCCGAACTGACGTCGAACGACGACGATGCGCGAGGTGGGCTTCACGCTTGCCTCCGGACAGGACTTCTCGAAAGATTCGGCCTACTCGGGAATTGGGCTGGCACTCTCGGGCCGAGAGTGCTAATAATTTGGACTCGTCACCGCCAGCTGGCGGCGCGAGAGCTCACAAAGTCTTGCTCGTAGGAGGTGATGATCATGGCTCTTGTGCGCAGTGATCCGTTCAGGGACGTCGACCGGCTGCTCCAACAGCTCTGGAGTGGACAAAGCGGAAACGGGCCGCGATCCATGGCGATGCCGATGGACGCCTATCGGAAGGACGACTCCTTCTTGATCCGGCTCGATCTGCCCGGAGTGACCGCCGACGCAGTCGAGCTGACCGTCGAGGACAACGTCCTCACCATCAAGGCCGAACGACCGGCCCCTCCCCCCTCGGAGGGCGTGGATTCGGTGATCGCCGAGCGTCCCTATGGGACCTTCACCCGACAGGTCTTCCTAGGGACCAACCTCGACGTCGAGCACATTCGGGCCGAGTACGAGGCCGGGGTCCTCACTCTCGCCATTCCGGTTGCAGAGCACGCCAAGCCTCGCCGAATTGAGGTCACCGAACGCTCCGATCGCCAACAGCTGTCTGCCTGAACCACTGTGGGATGGGGCTCCGGACCCGGCCGGTTCGCGCTGCGTCTGCGACCGTTCGCCGAATCCGGTCGGTGTCCGGGCCCGCGCGTCCCGATCCGCTGTCGATCGGCCCGGGGCGAGGACTTCGGGTTGCTCGAGATGAACATCAAGGCTTCCCGCGCCCACGCGGGCCTTTGTCGAATATCTGGGTGAGGAAGCTCATTGGAGCTCGAGGGCTCCAGTCCATAGCGCGCCTCGCCAAGCGGTGGCCCGACTCGATATTCGATCCCTGGCACCCTGCCATGCTCATCCGGGGCCGAGGTGGCGTCCCGCTGACGGTGTAAAAGCCGACTGACGCGGTTCCTGGCCGTACTCTACGCGGCGGGTGTGGCAGCCTCGTCGACCACCTCCTCTCTCTCGTGTTCGCGCGGCGGTTCGATCAGCTCGCGTCGCAGGTTCTGCAGTCGGCGCACGACCGCCGGCGTCATCTCGACACCGCGCCACCCCCGCGACGCGCTGATCAAGCACGGCCCACACGAGCGAGAGGCAGCTCTGCTCACCGGGCAGCCGTCCGATCACCTTCACCCGCCGGCGTGTCTCGCCGAAGGTGCGCTCGATGAAGTTCGAGTGCCGGATGCGCTTCCAGTGCTCGGTGGGGAATCGCAGGTAGGTGATCAGGTGCTCGAAGTCGTCCTCGAGGCACTCGACGGCCGCCGGGTAGAGCGAGCGCCACTTGGTGGCAAAGCGCTTGGCCCGACGGCAGGCCTCGGCCTGGGCAGCCGTGCCCGGCGCCGCGTCGATGTCGTCGAAGATCGCCCAGTAGTCGGCCTTCACATCGGCCTGGGCGTGCTTGGGCACCTTGGCGAGGATGTTCCTCGCCCGGTGGATTACACACCTCTGGCGCAGGCTCTGGCCGAGCTCGAGCTCGCAGGCGCTGATCAGGCCCGGCGCCCCGTCGGAGATGACGAGAAGCGGGTGCCCGCAACCCCCTCGCCGTCATGTCGGCCAAGAACTCCGCCCAGGCGTCGGTGGACTCGGACGCGCCCGGGGCCAGGTGCAAGAGCACCGGCTTGCCGGTCGTGGTGATCCCCCAGGCGACGAGCACCGGCTCGGCCTTGGCGCCAGCGTGGTACTTGAAGTGGCTGCCGTCCAGGAACAGGTACTCGAGCTCGACGTCGGAGAGATCCCGGCGCTTGAAGGCGTCGAACTCGTCTTTGATGGCCTGGCAGACCCGGCTGACCGTCGACTTCGACACCGTCGCCTCGGGCCCGAGGGCCTCGGCGAGGGCGGCTTCGACGTCGCGGACCGACAGGCCCCGGACGAAGCCGGCGATGACGAGGGACTCGAAGCGCGTTGGTGCTGGGTCACGCCCTTGCCGAGCAGGCGACGAGGCGAACTGCTCGGTCGTGCCCCGGAGCTTCGGGCGCTTGAGGGTGACCGGCCCGGCGGTGGTCTTGACCGTCAGGTCGCTGTAGCCGTTGCGGCTCCCGGCCCGGGCATCCTGTGGCCGCCTTGCGCCGCTCGTAGCGGTTGCGGCACAAGAACTCGGTGACCTCGGCCTCGAGGGCGATCTGGAAGAGCAGGCGGGCGCCGAGGCGGGCCACCTCCTCCAGGGTGTCGCCGAGCTGGCGTTCATCTTCGGAGTCGGCGAAGAGGTCGTCGATCTCGGCGCGGAGCTGGTCGGTGGGTGATACTCGTGTGGACACGGGTGTGGGTTCTCCTTCGTGAGTTGGTAGCTCTTGAAGGAACCTACGCCCGTCGTCTATTTACACCGGGGATGGACGCCACCGGGGCAGACGAGCGTCCGGCCAGCGTTCAGCGCGCTGTTCCACTCATCCAGGTCGGTCATCGGGACTGCCGCGAAGCCCTGGTATGCCAGGTTGGGTGGCCATAGTTCCACGGCGGTGGCGTGGTGGGCGATGGCGATGTCAATGGCCGTGCAGTCCACTCCCGCTCCGACCGTCTGGAAGTAGGCGTAGATGGCTGCCGGGCCACCCGACGTCGCAGCATCCGACAGGGCGTTGTTGCCGAGGACGCAGTCCGGGCCACCATTTCGCCGGAAGTCGGCACAGGACGTCATCACCTTGTCGGTCACGGTCTGATCGAGCACCGCATGACCGTTCACGATGGTTCGGTAGGGGTTGAAACGCGAAGTTCACTGGCGTGTGCACCCAACCGGAGTAGTCGGCCAGTGCACCCTCCAGGCAGTGCTCCTGGGCCTGGGGCGTCCACCCAGCGGCCTCCATGACCTTGACCGCGGGAGGTGAGAGGTTGGTGACGAACGGCTCACCAGTCAAGGTGGCGCACGAACCGACGCTCACCGCCCGTACAAGGGGATTCGAGTCGTAGTGGGCGGCCAGTGCGTGTTGGAAGGATGACCAGGCCTTCCGGTACGCATCGGTCCACCATCGGCCGTAGGTGCGGGACACCCCCTTGGTCACGACGGTGATCGGAGCGCCACCGAGGGACTTCGCCCACGAAGGCGCCGCATAGCCACCGAAGATGCGGAGCTTGACCCCGAGGGGAGCGGCCGGATGTCTGCCGTTCCATCGGCTGACCGCGGCCAGCGACGCGTCGAGGTCGGTCCAGACCTCCTCGCCCGGAGACGGCTCGAGCTGCAGCCAGTTCTCGTTGACCACGATGCCCCCGAAGGCACCGGCATACGGCGTGATGGTGCTGAGGTCGACTGTGGGAAAGGGTGCATCCTGGTGATACGCGTTCTGGGCACCCATGTCGAGAAGTCCCGTCAACGGCGCCTTCACTGATGACAACCCCGCTGATCCGACGGAACTCGCGCCGGTGAGGGGGCCAGTATGGGTCAGGGTGGTACATGCATTGGCCAGGACGCCGGCCATCGTCAGCACCAGAAGCGCCACAGTGACACGTGGGCTATTGAGTGCCTTGTCGGCCTGCCCCATCGGACCGAGTCGTCGATGCCTCATCGACCGATACTCGCTCGGCAGTGTGAGGTGTCCGTGAGAATCGGGTTCGGGAACGGACACGGGCTGCTCGTCATGGGAGGCCCGCACAGCTGAAATCTGCGGATCGACGGCTGAGCTCCGGGAATCCGGTCAGTGCCTGGGTGCCCTGACCATCAGGGTGAACTGCTGCACGGCATCCGGAGCACCGCCGTTTGTTGCTCGGATGGTGATCGGATAGGTGGCCGCAGTGCCAGCCGCAGGCGTGCCGCTCAGCACGGCGCTTCCGTCGCCTCTGTCGGTGAACGTGATGCCGGTGGGAAGCGTGCCGGATTCGGTGAGCGTCGCCGTCGGATCGGCCTTCGACTTCACGGTGAACGATCCGGTAGTTCCCTCCCGGAACGTGTGCGCGGCGTGCGACCTGATGACGGGAGCCACGAACAGGTGCGCCTCCAGGAAGGTGACCGTGGGCGCCAGTTCGACATTGGCGTACCCGGTGGCGTGGGCACATTCGGCGTTGAGGTCGAGTTGCACCGGTACCCCGGCAGCGGTGAGGTCGGTTGCCATCTCCTGGGCCTGGGAGGGTGCAACGATCTCACAGCCGACCTGGTAGTCCGTCGAGTTCGCGAGCAGCGTCGCCGGATCGCCCGCCTGCACCAGCGACACGGCTGACGCGGCGGCGCTCGTGGCCGCACATGCCGGGTCCGTCGGATTGGAGCAGCCGAGGTAGTACTCGGCGTTCTGCAACTGCTCGGGATCGACGGCACCGCTCGTGCCCACGGTGAAGTCGTAACCACCCGACCACCCGACGTCGACCACGACCCGGGCAGACGGGTCGCGCTGGTACGCCTTCATCGCCGAGTAGACGGCGAGCGTGGCACCGGCGGACGATCCGAAGGACCCGAGGCGGTTGGGGTCGACGTTGAACGACCTGGCATGTGCCCGGATGTACCTGATGGCCGCCATGACGTCTTGGGATTCCATCGGAAACCCCACGACCGCCGACGAATCGAGTCGGTAGTTGATCGAGAACGCGGCGAAACCGTCACCTGCCAGCTTTGTGGCGATGCTGGCGAAGGTCGCCTTGTCTCCCCCGATAAACCCTCCCCCGTGGATGAGGATCACACCGGGAGTCTTCTGGGTGGCACCTGACGGGAGATAGGCGTCGAACTGGTGGCTGGCCCCGTCGACGCATGCCCGGTGGCTGGACTGGTAACAGAGGTTCGCTTCCACGGTCACGGCGCTCGTGGCACCGGCCGCCGGGGTGACTCCCTCCAGCGTCGCGCCCATCGCAACCACGAGACCGGTTCCCAGGACCGCTATCGCACGAAGACTGCCCCTCAACATCTGTCGACCTCCCCGGAGATCCGTCGGAACACGACCCAGAGGTCGCTCATCATGAGTTGTACCGCGCCGGTATGAGCAAAATATGAAGAGCTCGCCATCGACCGATAATCCAGGGGCGAACCTGTACGCCGGTCAGTTCTCCACAGGGGTTCTGAAACAAAGTGGCTTCGAGATCGCCGGACACTGACCCACCTCGACGCGGCGGAGATGGCCCCATTTTCCGACAAGAACGTCGTCTCCGGACAGCCCCACCGGGCTGCGGCGCGGTGCAGCGTCGACCACGTCGGACAAAAGACCCTCCCAAGCGGTCAGGCTGTGCGAGGGCTACTAGCTTTCGCCCCGTCACTCGCGGCACCAAGGTCCAGGCCGCGTCCCTCTTCGACAGGCTCAGCTCACCACGTAGGGCTTTACTCGGTGCGATGTGCCGAGGCGCATGTGAAGTGCGATGAACCCGCTGACCACCGCGGCATAGAAGCACCACAGCGAAGTAAACCCATCAGCGGTGAGGCGAGCCAGGACAACCACTGCGATCAGGTTCGCAACGCCGAAGATCACGATCTCCCGGTAGCCCGAGCAGAGGAGCGATCCACACGTCGCGACGACATAGAGACCGACAATCAGAATCCCGTTCCCGAGCCCGATGCTATAAGCGAGATGGTGCGAGCCGAGCCTGACGGAGACCGGTCCATGCAGCATCGTGATCAGCAAGACGGTCGCCACACCGACACCGAGGCCCACGAACGGAGCGACGATCCATCGTCGCCGTGACGTGGGTTGGAGCTTCCAGATCGAAAGTGGCACGAGGACGGGGACGACCAGCATGGCGATCACCAGGTATATCCACATCGCGACCTTGCCGAGCGAGTGCGGAACAGGCCCTTCGAGCCCCCACCAAACGAGCGACTCATCGAGGAGATGGACCCCGAGTACCAGCGGAACGGCGGCGAACAAGAGCCGTTCGTTCCGTCCGCGGAGGTGCTGGTATGCGTCGATACCGATGGCGGTGACCACCAGTCCCCCGACAAGATCGCCTTCGGGGGAGAAGCACACGCACCCAACGTACCGCCTCCTGCGTTCTCCCCGATTCAGACGGGGCCTCCTCACGGAGGTTTCTCCGGAGAAACCACTGAAGCACCTCCACCCTCCCGGGTGTCGGAGTCCCAAGTGGGAGTGACCCGTTTCGTCACGCTTCCACCAGAGGCCATGATCGGTGGACGTCCATGCGTTCACTGCGGTTCGTCGGACAGACCCTTCGGCTGGTCGGCGCTGCGCCTCTTCGATGGCAAGGAGAGGTCAGCCGCACTGAGCGAGCCACGAACCAGCGCTTCGGCAACCGAGCTGAGATGCATGCTGTGGTTCCGGGCATGGTTGCGGATCATTCCGAACGCGGTGTCCATGTCGACCGTCAACCGTTCGGCGAGGATTCCCTTTGCCTGCTCGACTGCGATGCGAGAGTTGAGAGCGCCCTGAAGTTCGATCGAAAGGTCGCTCTGCTGCTTCAGCGTCCGTTCCTGGAGAATGCCGATGGTAGCGGCGTCAGCAAACGCCCGGAGAAGATTCGAGTCGGTCCGAGTGAGCTCATGCAGCGAAGTGTCGAACACGTTCATCGCCCCGATCACTTCATCTCGGAGTCGCAACGGCAGTGCGTGAACCATCCGGAAGCCGCTTTCACGGGCCCGCGGCGCAAAGCGCGGCCATCGACGGTCGGCCGAGGCGAGCTGGTGGTTCAACACGGGAAGCCCCATGCGATAACAGTCGAAGCACGGTCCCTCCTCCAGTTGCACCTCCAACAGCTCCGTCACGCGCATCCGCTCGGTCGAGGAGGCCATCACCTGCAGCCCGCGGGGCCCGACCAGGAGTATTCCAACCTCCGATGCGCCGAGCAGTTCCACGCAGCGGTCGGCGAGCATCGACAGGAACTCGATGAGGTCGAAATCGGCCACGAGGGTGTCGGCAAGTTCGACAAAGGTCCGTGCAAGCCATTCGTCTCGACTGACCAAACTTCACCCTCCTGGCTCGTCGGGGCAGAGTCCGGGGCCCGGTAGGCACAATATTTGTCTTAGTCTCGCATCACCATCTCCGCGACCCGGACCGGCGCGCTACAACTCCTCGAAGCGCCGCCGACCGGCCACGACCTCAGAGGCCACCCGGTCGATCGGGCGATCGGTTGCGAAGGCGTTCGCTCGGAGCAGGACGAGCGCCTCGGCGACCCCGACCTCGAGTTGGGCCGCGATCATCCCTGTCGCTTGGTGCACGACCGCTCGCGTATCGGTGGCTTCGAGCGCCCACGCCACCGACTCGGAGGTGACCCCTGCCTGCAGATCGAGGACCAGCCGGCTGATCAGATCGCCGAGCACCATCAAGTCGGCGAGTTCCTGACCGGTCACGGCCCTGGGTCTCGCGCCACCGAGAATCAGAACGCCGAGGTCAACCGCTCCGATCCGGAGAGGAATGGCATAGATGGCCCTGATGCCGAGCCGTGCGACGGCTGGAACGAATCTCGGCCAGTCGCTCTCCATGTCGCTCAGGTCGGACACCAGAACCGGCCGGCCTTCCCGGCGGACGTCGGTCGCCGGCCCCTCGCCCAGAGTGAACTCCTCGTCCTGGACGGCAGCTGCCAGTGCGTCGGATGCACCGGTGATCCCTTCGATTCCCTGGTCGCCCATCAGCACCGCCGTTGCGACCGTGACGGGGAACAGTTCACAACAGATCCGGCAGATGAGGTCCAACGTCGGCGATTGATCCCCCGACTTGTCGATGACAGCGGCCAGAAACCGTTCCGCCATATCCACGCTCAGCTATTCGTCCAAGTGGGGTCCGCTCGGGGTTGTGGGCCTTCGGACCCGACTGGACGGCTCGCCATCAATGCTTCGACAGGTCCTGGCTTCAAGAGGGTCACGATCTGAGTCGGATTCGGCCACCGCACATTCGTCGCCCAACCCGATCGTTCAAAGAACGAGATCAAGCGAGCCGAGAGGTCGTGCTGGTGGGGCAACACGCCATGGCGGGCTGATGACGGCGAGGCGTGGTGGAAGTTGTGCCAGCTCTCTCCAAAGGAGAGGAGGGACAGGGCTCCGACATTGGTGCTCTGGTCATGCGTTGTGAATGGCCTTCGTCCCCACAGGTGACAGACCGAGTTGACGCTCCATGTGACGTGATGGAGGATCGCCATCCTGACGAGACCCGCCCATAGGAGCGCACTGAGCGCACCGAAAAGAGTCCCCGACAGGGCCCACCCGACGAAGAACGGGAGAGCGAGGGAGGCCACTGCGAGAAGCGGGAACAGTCGATCGATCACGACGACGTCGCGATCCCGATGGAGGTCCGGAGCGAACCGCCCGGAGTCGGTGGGGTCCACCGCGAACAACCAGCCGGTGTGTGCCCACAGGAACCCTTTCAGAGTGTCGACGGGACCGGGTCCGTAGCGGTGCGGAGAGTGGGGGTCCCCTGGCTGGTCGCCGAACATGTGATGCCGGCGATGGCTGGCGACCCAGCTGATCGCCGACCCCTCGAGGGCCATGGAACCGGCCACTGCGCACGCGATCTTGAGGGCTCTCTTGGCCTTGAAGCTCCGGTGCGTCAGGAGCCGGTGAAAGCCGACCGAGATCCCGAATCCCGTGAAGACGTACAGCACCGCCGCGATCACGACGTCGTTGACGTTCAGAAGGTGGCCGGAGACGAACGGCAGGAGACACGCGAACGCGAGGAGTGGACCGGCGACGAGCAGTGCGGTGACGATGCGGCCACCTGAGAGGATCGGGGCCGGCCTCGCGACTCCATCAGCGCTTTGGGGGAGAGTGCCCAACTCGGCGTCCCTTCTTGCCGAGCTCCCCGCAGGGGATGGCCCGACGTTTGTTTGGGTCACCGAGGTCTAGGGCAACTATCAAGCACCACCCTACACCGTCTGCGTCAGCAACCGCTGGGCGCGCGTCAGCTCACTTCAAGCCATCTCCCACGCCCGGCAGCTCGGCCAGGACCGCGCGCCGGGTCATGAAGGCCTGTGCCGGGTGGCCGTGCGCTCCTTCCACTTGTAGAAGCACTGCTGCCTGATGCCGTCGTCGCGACCAGGTCCGCATTCTCGCGAATGAGGCTGGCACTCTCGGGCCGAGAGTGCTAATAATTTGGACTCGTCACCGCCAGCTGGCGGCGCGAGAGCTCACAAAGTCTTGCTCGTAGGAGGTGATGATTATGGCTCTTGTGCGCAGTGATCCGTTCAGGGACGTCGACCGGCTGCTCCAACAGCTCTGGAGTGGACAAAGCGGAAACGGGCCGCGATCCATGGCGATGCCGATGGACGCCTATCGGAAGGACGACTCCTTCTTGATCCGGCTCGATCTGCCCGGAGTGACCGCCGACGCAGTCGAGCTGACCGTCGAGGACAACCTCCTCACCATCAAGGCCGAACGACCGGCCCCTCCCCCCTCGGAGGGCGTGGATTCGGTGATCGCCGAGCGTCCCTATGGGACCTTCACCCGACAGGTCTTCCTAGGGACCAACCTCGACGTCGAGCACATTCGGGCCGAGTACGAGGCCGGGGTCCTCACTCTCGCCATTCCGGTTGCAGAGCACGCCAAGCCTCGCCGAATTGAGGTCACCGAACGCTCCGATCGCCAACAGCTGTCTGCCTGAACCACTGTGGGATGGGGCTCCGGACCCGGCCGGTTCGCGCTGCGTCTGCGACCGTTCGCCGAATCCGGTCGGTGTCCGGGCCCGCGTCGTCAAGAGAGACGCTCGAACTCGGCTTGGAGACGCTCGCGGCCCTCCTCGAAGTCTTCCGGCGTGATCTTGCCGGCCTCGAACGCCCGATGAAGGGCACCCAGGTCTTCCATCAGCTCCGACTCGCTTCGGACAGGAGAGCTGTCTTCGATCTGGCTGCCGGCTGCCTGCCGAGCGGCTTTTCGCTCGGCCTTGGCGTGGGCCTTCTCGAGCTTCTGTCGCTCCCGCTCGCGCTTGCCCGCAGAGCTGGCCATCAGAGGGACCCGCGACAACCCGTCCGGCGCACCCGCCGACGAGGCGTCTCGCCGTCGCCTGTTCGGGATCGCGTTCCAGCTGGGCAATCCCCAAGGGGCTCTCTCGAAGGCTGGATGATGCGGGTCTCCGTTCGAATCGGGCCAACTCGGAGACATCTCGAACGGCCACGCCCGCTGAGGCAGGCGACCTGAGCAGGCTACCAGTGTGTGCTGTCGAGCGGTCTGTGCATCCACACGGCGCCACCCGCGCTATCCTCATGTCGAGGCCACGGGCGACGCCCGATGGCGGCTGGATGTCATTGCCAGCCAGGCCCACGAGACTTCCATCGAGTCGGCCCTTCTTCCTCTCGGACCGAACTGGAGTTTCGTGACCGCACTTCGCGCCTCTGACCGCGCCCAACCACTTCCTCGATCTCGGGGTGCCGCGCACCCTGACCGCCGCCCTCGAGCGGCAGGAGATCTCGGCGCCATTCCCGATTCAATCCGCCACCCTTCCCGACTCCCTCGCCGGGCGGGACGTGTGCGGCAAGGCCCCCACGGGCTCCGGTAAGACGTTGGCCTTCGGGCTGGCGGTCCTGTCTCGAGTCGAGGCCATGCCGCGCGCCGGACGACGCGGTCGTCGGCACCCTTCATCCCTGGTCCTGGTTCCCACCCGGGAACTCGCCGCCCAGATCGAGGCGGACCTGGCCCCCCTCGCCCACGCGATCGGCGCCCGCGTCACGTCGATCTACGGCGGCGTCGGGTACGGCAAGCAGCTCGCCGCCCTGCGAAACGGCGTCGACGTTCTGATCGCCTGCCCGGGGCGTCTCACCGATCTGGTCGACCGCGGTTCTGTCGACCTCTCCTTCGTCGACATCGTGGTGATCGACGAGGCCGACCGGATGGCAGACATGGGGTTTCTGCCCGCGGTCCGTCGCCTCGTCGACGGGACCAACAGCTCGCGCCAGATGCTGCTCTTCTCGGCGACCCTCGACGGCCCCGTCGACAAGTTGATCCGCGACTATCAGCACGACCCGGTGCGCCATGAAGTGAAACCTGCGAACACGGACCCGGGAACCGTGCACCACCACTTCTGGCGCGTCGAGCCCCGCCACCGGGTCGCCGTCGCCGCCGAGACGATCACCGCTCGCGGACCCGCCATCGTCTTCTGTCGTACCAAGCGAGGAGCGGACCGCCTCTCGGATCGCCTCGCCCGGTCCGGCCTCCAGTCAGCGGCCATCCACGGCGATCGCAACCAGAATCAGCGGGAGCGGGCGCTCGCTGCCTTCCGGGCCGGCCGTCTCGACGTGCTCGTCGCCACCGATGTCGCGGCCCGGGGGATCCATGTCGACGCAGTGCCCCTCGTGGTCCACTTCGACCCACCTGCCGACCCCACCGACTATGTCCACCGTGCCGGCCGCACCGGGAGGGCGGGGGCCGACGGGATCGTCGTGTCGCTGGTCGGCCACGAGCACGTCGCGGGGATCAAGCGGATTCAGAAGAAGCTCGGCTTCTCGGGCGGAATCTCCTCGCCGGACGTGCAGGCGCTCGGCACCATCGACGCCGCGCGTCCGTTTCGAGCCGCACCGCCAGCGACGAACCGGAGTTCGGACCACCGATCGAGCATCGAGCGACGGTCAGCGGGATCCCGGCGGGGCACGACGCCGCAGCAAGGCGCGGCCCGTCGGCGGGCGCGTCAGACCGCTCGGAGGCAGGCACTGCGGTAGCAGGGCCGCCCCCTCCCGGCGCAACCCGTTCCCGGTCGAGGTGCGGACCGGTCCGTCGAAACGCCGGCGTCTCCGGTGCGACCACACCGCCGTCGCGCCCCGGAAATGCTTCCAGGTGGGGCGATTCCTTCCTCGATTACGCTGCCTTCGGTCCGACGTGCGCGCCGACTCCTCCGGCGCTCCGAGCGAGTGACACGACGTGGCCCATCCCTCTCTGAGAATCCTCGCCAACGCCGGAGAGCTCGTTCCGAACAACGGGATCTCGATCCAGACGTTGCAGGTCAACGAGGAGCTCGCTCGGCGGGGGCATCGGATCGACCTTCTCTACATCGCCGACGGTCCCCAGACCCCCGACTACGAGTGCTTCTGCGAAGGCATGCGACGGGTACCACGTCTCGATCTCGACTTCGATCTGCGGAGCGCCCTCCGATTCGGGCCACGACTGCTCCCCGCCGTGCGCGCCGGCGCCCGGGACCGTCCCGACGTCATCTACGTCAACCGCTACCGGCCACTGGCCTAGGCACTCGCCACCCGTGCGGTTGCCCGCGGACCGGTCGTCTGCCACCTGCACGGCATGGTGGGGCTGGAGGACTCACGTTCGGTGAATCGCGTCTTCAGCCGGACGACCGCACGGTTTCTCGCGGTGTCGCGGTTCGTGCGTGACCGGTTCGTGGAGCTCGGGGGTGATCCGACGCGGGTCGACGTGGTCCTCAACGGCGTGGACCAGGACGACTATCCCGTCGGCGGGGTGGCCGAACGGTCCGTGGCTTGCGACGCGCTCGGTCTGCGTCGCGAGCCGTTCGTGGTCCTGTTCTACGGGCGCGTCGTGCCGGACAAGGGGATCGACACCCTTCTCGACGTGCTCGAGGGACTCGACTCGTCGCATTCGGTCGAGCTCCTGGTCGTGGGACCCGGTGCCGACGGGGACTATGCGGCGCAGCTGGTCGCGCGGACGGAGAAGACGACCGTCCATCGGCTGCCCATGCGCCCCGACGTGATCGGGCCCTTGCATGCCGCCGATCTCGTCGTCGTCCCGTCGAAGGGTGAAGAGGCGTTCGGGAGGACGGTGATCGAGGCCCTGTCGAGGGGCAGACCGGTGCTCGCCTCGTCGGTCGGCGCGATCCCCGAGATCCTGACCGGCGACTTCGCCCGCTTCCTCGTTCCCCCCGACGATCCCGTCGTGCTCCGGAAGTCGATCGTCGCGCTGCTCGGGTGGAGGGACGACCAACCCGGACTGGCCGAGGAGTGCTCGGCCCACGTCGCCGGTCGCTTCTCGAAGCGGGCGATGGTCGATGCCGTCGAACACCATCTTGTCGACGCTGCGCGGTGAGCCCGACGCCGTCGGGCTGGTGCCGCTCACCGGCGCCGGCACCCTGCGAATCAGACCTCCTCGACGAGCGGCCGGACGTCGACCGCGACCTGCAGCTGATGGGACCTGCCGCCCCCCTCGACCGAACCGCGGAGAGGTGAGACGTCCCAATAGTCACGACCCCACGCCGTCACGACGTGCGACCGGCCGGCGAGCTGGTTGTTCGTGGGGTCGAGGTCGACCCACCCCCAGGCCGGGACGTAGATCGACGCCCATGCGTGCGATGCGTCGGCGCCGCGGAACGGCTCGCCTCCATCCGTCTCGTTGAGGATGTAGCCGCTCACGTAACGGCCCGCGAGGCCGATCGAACGCAGGCACGCGATCATCAGGTGGGCAAAGTCCTGGCACACCCCTCGGCGGTGCTCGAGCACCGTACGCAGCGGCGTGGAGATCGATGTGAAGCCGGGTTGATAGGTGAACTCACGGTGGATCCGAGCCGAGAGGTCGACGGCCGCTTCGATGAGCGGGCGCCGCGGCGTGAATGCCTCTGCGGCGTACTCTGCGAACACCGGAGCGGTCGGCACCAGGCGCGAAGACGCCCGGTAGCGGCGCGCCTCGTCTCCCGTCGATTGGCGGTCGATGTCGAGGATCTTGCGGACCGATTCCCATGGCATGCCCGCCGGAGGAGGCGGTGGCGAGGCGGTGACCACCTCGCTCGTTGCGGTCACCGACATCTGCTCGAAACCACCCCTCACCGAAAAGACGGTGACCCAATTGCCGAAGGGATCGATCAGCTCGCGTCGTCCAGTCGACTCGGGGCTCACCTCGAGCCGATGGCTCAGGCACCGCTGGCGGATGTCGTCGCGGGGCCGGAGATGCGCTTCGTTGTAGGAGTAGTCGACGGGCGCGTCGTACTCGTAGGTGGTCACGTGGGTCACTCGGAACGCACAGTCCTGCTCCCCGGGCCCGCTGGGGTCGGGCGCCGCGGTTCGGAGAGGAGGAGCGCCCCGCGGCCTGCCGGACGATCGGCCCCCTTCGCGTTCGGGCAGGTCCCCCGCGATCGGCTCGAACGGGGAGAAGTAGGTGGTCGAGATCTGGTGATGAAGGAGCGAGACCGCGTCTTGCACGTCGCGGAGCAGTGCACACAACCCGTCCGCGCTCGAGGTCACTGATCGGCGCCGATGCCACGTGTGACTCGGCGTCCGCGCACATCGCGAGGACCGACTCGCAGCGCGGCAGGGTGGCCAGCAATCCGCGAAGCTCGCCCAGGCTGGCTCGTACCGACCTCGGCAGATGTTCGTCTTGGATCAGGAACCGCGCCAGTGCCCACTTGTCGAACGTGGGTCCGGTGCGGCGGAACGGTTGATAGGAGGCGAGCGACCGGAGGATGGCCATGTGGTGCGCATCCTGGTACGAATCGGACGGTGCACCCCCGAGCACACTGGCGGCCCTGGCAGCGAGGATTCGACAGGTCATCTCCGCCCGTTCGAGCTGCTGCCCGAGACGGAGGAACGAATGGGCCTCGTCGCGGCGCATGCTGCCGAGCAGGATGCCGTTGATGCGATAGCACTCGTCGACGACCATCCGGAGCCATCTGGCCCGTGCATCGCGGCTGACGACGTCGTGCTCGTCGACCTTGAGCGCGCTCCAGAGTTGGTTGCAGAGCTCCCACACCTCGCGGGGAACCACGGGTCTCGCATGCCGGAGATTGGATCGTGCACTGGTGACCGAGGACATGACCGACGACGGATTGTCGCGGTCGATGACCACGAACCGAATGATCCGATCCTCTGTCGACGGCCTGCGGGCGTCGGCGGCGCCCCGATCGGTGCCGGGGTCACCGAATCGTTCGACGTACCGGGACACCGAGCCGGTCACGTCGAGGAGCGGCCACCACCCGACGTCCTCTCCCACCGGGAGGTCGAAGTGTGCTTCACCGTGCACGGCGACCATCCGTGCGGTGTCTTCGGCCCGTTCGAGGTACCGCCCCGCCCAGTAGAGATGTTCCCCCGCCCTGGCGAGCAGGGACGCGGGAACCGGCGGCGCGGCGTCGGTGTCGCGGACCTCACTGCGCGGACGAGCCGACAAGGCGCTTCCCTCCGTCCGGATTCCGGCGGGATTCGACCCCGTCCCCGTCCTCCTCGACGACAGTCCCGACGGTCAGCGTGGCGTCGACCACCCAGGTGTCCTTGCTGCCGCCACCCTGTGAGGAGTTCACGATGAGCGAGCCCGCCTCCCGGGCGACGCGGGTGAGGCCGCCCGGCGCCACGTAGGAGTCCGTCGGGCCGATGATCGCGAAAGGTCGCAGATCGACGTGGCGGGGTTCGAGCTCGCCGTCGACCAGCGTCGGCATCGTCGAGAGCGAGATCACCGGCTGCGCGACCCACGCCGGACCGTACTGGGTGATCCGGCGGGCCACTCGTGCGAGCACGTCGTCGCTCGCTCGAGGCCCGATGACCACGCCGAAACCGCCCGATTCGGTTGCCGGCTTGACCACCAGCGCGTCGAGGTTGTCGAGCACGTAGCGGCACTCCTCGGCGTCACCGCATCGCCAGGTGGTGACGTTGGGCAGGATCGGTTCCTCGTCGAGGAAGTAGCCGATGATTTCGGGAACGTAGGCGTAGATCGCCTTGTCGTCACCGACCCCCGCACCCGGGGCGCTCACGATGGCGACGTTCCCGGCCCGCCAGGCCCCCATGATCCCAGGAACGCCGATCATCGAATCGGGCCGGAACACCTCGGGATCGAGAAAGGCGTCGTCGATCCGCCGGTACACCACGTCGACGCGCTCGCGGCCGCCGGTCGTCCGCATGAACACGGTCTCGTCCTCGACGACCAGGTCGCTCCCCTCCACCAGCTCGACGCCCAGTTGTTGTGCGAGGAAGGCGTGCTCGAAGTAGGCGGGGTTGTTGACCCCGGGGGTCAGGATGACCGTGGTGGCACGGCGCCGGTCCGGCATCAACCCCGAGAGCATGTCGGCGAGCTTGCCGATGTAGTGATGCACCGGCTCGACGCTGTAGGCACGGAAGAGCTCCGGGAAGATGCGTTTTGCGACGGCGCGGTTCTCGAGGAGATACGACACCCCCGACGGCACCCGGAGATTGTCCTCGAGCACGTAGAGCGTCCCGTCCTCGCCGCGCACGAGGTCGCTGCCGCAGATGTGCGCCCAGATACGACCCGGCGGGTTGCCGCCGATGCATTCGGGTCGGAAATTCGGTGAGCCGACGACGACCTCGGCCGGGATGACCCCGTCACGGATCGATCGCTGTTGGTGGTAGACGTCGTCGATGAAGAGGTTGAGGGCACGGAGCCGCTGCACCAATCCGTCGCGGATTCGCTTCCACTCGACTGCGTCGATGATGCGGGGCAGGACGTCGAAGGGCCACGGACGATCGACGGCTGAGTCGTCGAAGTCGGTCTGGTAGGTGACTCCGATACGGCGGATCTCCTCGTCGGCCGCGCGCTGCCGTTCGATCAGGCCGTCGAGCCCGATCTGGCGAGCCGTCTCGGCCAACCCGATGGTCAGCGCCCGGGGTCGGCCCTGACCGGTCATGATCTCGTCGTAGCCGGCGGTCGTTCGATACGACCAGGGCGGGCGACTGTCGGTCGTGCCGACCCCTGGCGACTGAGCGAGTTCCCTCACCGCTTGTCGACGGTACCGGGGGCAGGTGAATCCTCTGGGTCCTACCGATGACAGCTCTGTTAAATCCTCGAGCGGTCAGTCTTCGCCGTGGGTACGGACGAGAGCCGACCGGCGGTCCGGTCCGAGCAAGGACCGACCACGATCTCCGGGGCTTACGGACCCGTCGCCCGACGGCCGCCGCAGCGCGTACCGGTTCCGCCCGATGTGGCGGACGCGGCCAGAAGCGATACCGGAGCGGACGGCCTGCCGGAATCGGCCCGGGCCCCACACGCGCGCCGACACCGAACGGGCAAGCTGTTCCCCGCTCTGGGGACTGCGGGCCTCCAGGGACGCCACCAGCGCGTCCACCTCCTTCGCCAGGTACGGATCGTCCGGTGGGTAGGTCGACGAGAGCTGGGCCGGAGCCCAGAGGGTCGCACCGCGCCACCGCCTCGGGACCGGAGCCGGACCGGTCTGCCGGGGCAGCGATCGAGCCGGGCCCGCCGTCTCGAGACGCTTCTGCTCGTCCTCGCCCTCGCCGACGGCCGAAAGGGGCGCGGAGATCTCCTCGAGCGGACGTTGCTCGGCGTCGACTCCGAGCTTGACCTCGACCAGACCGGCCGCGAGCATGACGACGCCACCGATGTAGATAGCCGAAGGCGACCGGACCGGGCCGCTTGGTGGCGATCAGGTTCCCGAAGAGGACCGGACCGATGATGCCACCGAGCCCGGTTCCGACGGCATAGAAGAAGGCGATCGCGAGCGCTCGGGTCTCCATCGGGAAGATCTCGCTGACGGTGAGGTAGGCGGCGCTCGCTCCTGCCGAGGCGAAGAAGAAGATGACGACCCAGGCAACGGTCTGCGTCGTGGCGCTCAGGACCCCCTGATCGAACAGCCAGGCCGTCACGACCAGCATGACGCCCGACAGCAGATAGGTGCCGGCGATCATCGTCCGTCGGCCGACGACGTCGAAGAGCCGGCCGAGCAGGAGCGGTCCGAGGAAGTTCCCGACGGCGAAGGCGATCAGGTAGTAGCCGACCGCGCTCGATGCCACGTCGTAGAAGGTGGCGAGGACCAGTGCGTAGGTGAAGAAGACCGCGTTGTAGAGGAAGGCCTGTCCGACGAAGAGGGAGAGGCCGAGGACGGTGCGGCGCGGATACGAGCTGAAGACGGCCCGCCCCACGTCGAAGAGGCCGATGTGGCGTCGCGGTGTCGATGGTGATGGGCTCGTCGACGTCGTCGAGGTGCTTGGCCCGTCGAGGCCGTCACCTGGTCCTCGATGTCCGTCGACGATCTTTTGCGCCTCCTCCGGGTTGCCGTGGGTGAAGAGCCAGCGTGGGCTCTCGGGGAGGTTGCGGCGCACGAGCAGGACGGCCAGGCCGAGCACGGCTCCCATGAGGAAGCACAGTCGCCATCCGAGGTCGAGCGCAAGAGCTTCGGATCGAGGAGCACCAGCGTGGCGGCGGCACCGGCGGCGGTGCCCAGCCAGTAGGAGCCGTTGACGACGAGGTCGACCGTGCCTCGCACCCTGGCCGGGATGAGCTCGTCGATCGCCGAGTTGATGGCGGCGTACTCGCCACCGATGCCCATGCCGGTGAAGAAGCGGAACACGAAGAACATCCAGGCGTTGCGCGAGGAGGCGGTGAGCACGGTGGCGGCCAGGTAGAGGCCCAGCGTGACGAGGAACAGGCGCCGCCGCCCGAGACGGTCGGTCAGGTGGCCGAAGAACAGCGCGCCGACACAGGCGCCGGCGATGTAGACGCCGGCCGCGTCGCCGACCTGGGCGGTCGTGATCGAGATGCCGCTGCCGGCTTTGGTGAGCGTGCTCCCGACCGCCCCGACGATGGTGACCTCGAGCCCGTCGAGAATCCAGACGGTGCCGAGGCCGATGAGCACCAGCCAGTGCCAGCGGGACCACGGAAGCCGGTCCAGTCGGGCGGGGACGTCCGTCTCGATGGAGCCGGACGTGTCGCGGTCACCTGCGATCGACGTCATCGCTATTGGCGGCTATCGACTGCCGCGAGATGAACGACTGCGACCACTCCCGCGTGACGTGTGACACACCTCGTGGGATACCCGTGCCGAGAGGCTGCGAACCCAGTGCTCCCGAAGCTCGGCAAAAGCAGAAGGACGTCCGCCTCCGCAGCATGCTGCGCCGACGCAGGCGCCGCGGCTATCTGCGGACCCTGCGATCACCCGAGGCCCACGCGCTCGAGCACGTCGGCCGGTGCCTCGACCGTACGCAGCTCGTCGGCCAGCGCGTCGGCGAGCGCCGACTCCGCTTTGCCGCCGACCCGGTTCTCGAGCTCGTTCGGGTCGTCGTCGACGTCGAAGAGATGGGAGCGCGCCGGCGGACCGTAGGCCCAGAACGGGAGGAGATCGCCGGGCGCGAACGGCTGGGCGATGACCGGCACGTCGGTACCCGGCATCAGGCGGAGCGACGCCCGCCGGTCCGGTCGCGGGAGCTGCAGATCGGGATATGCGTGGACCGGCATGGTCGACCACCGGTTGGACCACATCGACAACGGGAACGTCCGGTCGCCACATCCGCGCAGGTACCGACGGTGGCCGTCGGTCAGTCCGATGTGCCCGGCCCAGTAGCCGAACAGCGCGGTCTCCCGTACGCCGGCGGCTCCTCCTTCGACCAAGGGGATGAGCGACCGTCCGTGTGTCGGATGCCGCACGGACACGCCGAAGAAGTCGCCGATCGTCGCGTGGAGGTCGACCGAGGTGGTCAACGCGTCGATGGTACCCGGGGGCCTCCCCGGCCAGCGGATCATGAGGGGGATCCTCCCGAGCTCGCTGTAGACCGGTGCGCTCGGCTTCCCGAACAGGTCGTGCTCACCGAGGTAGTGCCCGTGGTCGGTGCAGACGGTCACCGCGGTCGAGTCGCGCAGGCCCGCCTCGTCGATGGCGCCCAGCAGCCTGCCCAGCCAGTGGTCGATCATGGTGAGCTTGGAGCCGTAGTTCGCCCGGATGTGCGCCGCCCGACGCTCGGTGAGCTGGCCGCCCGCGATGGCGTCCACCAGATACGGGGGCCAGATCTCCAGCGGTCCCTCCCACTCGGGGTCGTAGCGGCCGGCATAGGGCTCTGGCGTGTCGAAGGGTTCGTGCGGATCGAATTCGTCGACGAAGAGGAAGAACCGATCGTGTCGCGGGGCGCTCGTCCGGAGCCAGTCGGCCGCCGTCGCCATGGTCTTCGGTCCGGGGAACTCCTCCTCGCTGCGGAAGTAGGTCCGCGACGTGTCGTAGTGCATGGGATGCCGTGCACCACGCGGCGGGAAGGGCCGGTGCCCCGGCCCAGGTCGGGTCGGGAGCGGTCCGCCACGGATCGTTCTCGTGGCCTCGTTCGTAGCGCCAGGCGGTGAAGTCGGTGTGGTAGTTCTCCCCTCCGCTCTCGAAGAGGTGGGGATGGTCCGAGACGAGCATCGTGGTCACCCCCCGGCGCCGGAGGTCCCTCGTGATCGCCTCCTCCCAGACCTCGATCGATCCCCACGGACGCCAGAGGAAGTCGAGCGCTCCCACCAAGATGTCGTGCCGCGCCGGCATGCAAGGCAGCGATCCCACATGGTGGCGCTCGAAGCGGACGGCGTCGCGGGCGAAGTCCCTCAGCACCGGCGTGTCGAACTCTGTCCCCCCGTAGGGTTCGAGCAGGTGGCGGTTCAGGCTGTCGAGGAGCACCACCACCAGGTTCCGTGGGCGGCCAGCGACCGGCGGCCCGGTGTGGACCTCTCCGGCAGCCGGCCCCTCACCCGGGGGCCGTTGCGGCGTCGGTGCAGCGGTCATGGCTCGTCTCCTCGCACTCCCAGGCCGAGTCCTCGGCTTCTCAGCGCCCCTCCGTGGACCGGTCCCGCTCCAGCACCGCCGCCGACGTGAGGACGTTGTGGGCGACGAAGGAACGTTCTCCGGCCGCCCTGGCGTCGAGCAGGTCGGCCTTGCGCCGACGCGCCTCGGCAACCTGCTCGCCGGCGGCGAAGATCACGAAGTCGACCAGGTGCAGCGCTCGCTGCTGGTCGGCGCTGCTGCCACCCTCCAGCTCGTCGGCGCGGGCGAGGAGGGCGCCCGGTCCGCCCGCCAGGTCGACGACCTCGCGCGCGATCTCGGTGCGGGTGGAGGGGAACAACATCGAGGGGTTCCCGTCGTACCACCCCATGTAGCGGCGGAGGAGGTCGCGCACGGCGAAGGCCGTGCAGCCGTAGAGCGGCTGGAGGTAGCGGCTCCCGGCGAGCTCGGAAGGCAGGTCGACCTCCGCCACGATCTGCTCCTGCCACTGCCCTTCGTTGATGCGACGCACCACCTCGCCGTCGAGCCACCGCAGGGCGCGGGAGGTCGTGAGGAGCATCTCGGTGGCGTCGTCGGTGAAGACGCCACCGTGCCCGCTCACCACTGCGGCGGGCTCGAAGCTCGCCATCTCCTCGAGCGCCTCGGCCCACTCGAGGACGTAGCGCTGCACACGGAAGGGCGTACCGGCGTTGGGCATCGAAGAGACGATGAAGTCGCCGCCGACGATCACGGCCACGTCGGGCACCCAGACCCAGGTGTGGTCGTCGGTCTCACCGAGGCCGTGCCGGCATTCGATGGGGCGGTCGCCGAGTCCCTCGAGAACGATGCGGTCGTCGTACGCGAGGGTCGGAGGCACGTACTCGGCCTTGCGGACCACGTCGCCGCCGCCGGGGCCCCAGCTCGCGAACTGGAAGTCGAAGGTCTGGGCCAGGTGCCCCGCGGTTTTGGCATATCGCTCGAAGCGGCGGGCCACGTTGACGTGGCCGACGACGTCGGGCGGCTGGTGCCCGCGGGCCTCGGCGTCGTCGAGGAGGGCCGGCGTGCCGAACGCGTGGTCGTAGTGCCCGTGGGTGTACACGACGTAGCGGACCGGCAGGTCGGTGACCGACCGGAGCTCTCGGACCACGCGGGGTCCGTTCACGTAGAGGCCCGGATCGACGACGGCGACGGCGTCGGATCCGATCACGAACGTCGTGTTGCCGAAGCCGGCGAGGAAGTGCACCCCGGGCGCGATCTCGCGGCTCTTGCGCTGGCGGGCCGAGGAGGTCAGCGCCTCGGGGCCCGGTCCGGGTTCGTCCATGTTCGGGTTCCTTGCGTCTGGAGCGATGGGGCGTCTCGAGCGATGGTGAGGAGCCTAAAGCGGCTGGATGGCACCGGCAGACGTCGACGTGTGTCCTCCGACCCCCTGCGACCGTGGAGCTCGCCGGGCCGGCTCACCGCGCCCGCGGGATCCCCGGGCCGAGCCCGCAACGGTGGCGTCCGAGGAGATCCGGGCGAGGACCCGCTTCGCCGCAGGCGACAGCGGTGCGCCGCGTGACCAGACGGCGCGGATCGCCCGCGAGAGGTCGGCGTCGCGCACGGCGACCTCGACCAGGCGCCCTTCGCGCACCTCGCTCGCCACCGCCAGCCGGCTCAGGACCGCGGGGCCGGCCCCCGACTCGACCACGCGCTTGATGGCCGTCGTGGAACCGAGCACCAATCGGGCCTCCGCGGTGAGGCCACGGGCGGCGAGCCACCGGTCCAGCACTTCACGGGTCCCCGATCCCTCTTCCCGCATGACGAGGGGCGTGGCCGCCAACCGCTCGGCCGTGACCGGCCCACGTCGGCGCGCCCAGGGATGGCCGGAGTCCACCACCGGCACGAGCTCATCGTCCGCGACGACGCGGCTGCGCAGGCCGGTCAGGTCGGCGATGCCCTCGACGAACCCGAGCGCCACGTCGCCGTCGCGTACACGCTCGAGCACGTGCTCGGAATTGGCCATCTCGAGCGAGACCTGCAGTTCGGGCTCGAGGGCGGCGAGCCGGACCAGCCACTCAGGCGCCAGGTACTCCGCCACCGTCATCGACGCGGCGATCTCGACGACGGTGTGCCCCTCGCGCCGGAGTGCCGCCACCCCCGCGACCAGCGACCGCACGTCGTCGAGGACCAGCTGCGACCACTGGACGACCGCGTGCCCGGCCGGTGTCAGCTGGGCGCCGCCCGGGGCACGTGCGAGCAGGTCGACTCCGAGCACCTGCTCGAGCTTGCGAAGGCGCATGCTCGCGGCAGGCTGGCTCAGGTTGTGGGCCAGCGCGGCCTGGCGGATCGAACCGGAGGTCGCGACACTCGTCAGCACGTCGAGTGAGATCAAATCGGGTACCGGTTCGGGGAGGGTCATAATCAAAGCTTAGAACCACCTCGCCAACCCCCCTCTTCCCGGGCGGCCGGACCGTCCCGACACTGGGGACATGGGGTCGGCGGGTGCTGCGGAACGGACGACCGGCGAGGTCGGCCCTCCGGCGCGTGGGCGCGCGTGGCGGCTCGTCGCGATCGCTCCGGGGCTCGGTGCCGCCGTGGTGATCGCCCTTCTCGCGACTGCGCTCGGACGGGCGGTGCCGCTGGTCGGTGCACCGGTGCTCGCCATCGTCGGCGGCATCGCCGCAACCGTCGTCCGACCTGCGCCCACCTCGTGGGCCCCGGGACTGCAATTCTCGAGCCGGACGGTCCTGCAGGGCTCGATCGTCCTCCTCGGCACGGCGCTCTCATTCCACCAGGTGCTCGCATCGGGCTCGGCGTCGCTTCCGGTGATGTTCGGCACGCTCGCGGGTCGCGCTGGTCGGCGCGGCGCTCGTCGGCAGTCTGCTCGGGATCGGATCGGACCTGCGCGCCCTCATCGGCATCGGTACCGGCATCTGCGGGGCTTCTGCCATCGCGGCCACCGACGCGGTCATCGGCGCGTCGGAGATCGACGTGTCCTACTCGATCGCCACCATCTTCCTGTTCAACGTGGTCGCCGTCCTGACCTTCCCGACCGTCGGCCATCTGCTCGACATGAGCCCACATGCCTTCGGCGTGTGGGCCGGCACCGCGGTCAACGACACGTCGTCGGTCGTGGCCGCGGCATCGGTCTTCGGACACGGGGCGGTCAAGGACGCGGTGGTGGTGAAGCTGACGCGCACCTTGATGATCATCCCGATCACGTTCGCCCTCGCGCTCTGGCGCACACGCGGCGCGGCACTGGACACCGGGCGACCCTCGGTCCTTCACCACGTGCACCGGGCGTTCCCCACCTTCATCGTCTGGTTCCTCGCAGCCACCGCCGTCGACTCGCTGGGGCTGATCCCCACCGGCTGGCACACCGCTCTCGACGATGCGGCCCAGTTCATGATCACCATGGCACTCGCGGCGATCGGTCTCTCCACGAGCGTCCCGGGCATTCGCAGGGCGGGATGGCGCCCCCTCGCGCTCGGAGCCGCCCTCTGGATGCTGGTCGGAACCACCAGCATCGGACTGCAGACGCTGACCGGCACCATCCGCTGAGCCCGGTGGGGAGCGGCGAGCCGTCGATCGTGCCGCCCGCCGGGGGCACACGGGCGACCCTTGACTACATTTCGCATGTGCCGGCAATGGACACAGGACGTGATGGTCCCGCCGTCCGGCGGGGGCGTGGGCGTCGCGCCTCGGCATCGGCGCGGTGAGCGTCACCCTGTTCTCCGGTGGTCCCATCCTCACGATGGTCGCCGCCCATCCGATCGCCGGGTGTGTCGCCGTCGAGGGCGACCGGATCCTCGCGGTCGGCGAGGAGGGGCTCTCTGCCGCGTTCCCCGGAGCCAGAAGGTTCGACCTCGGTGGCAGGACGCTCACCCCGGGCTTCATCGACGCGCACACCCATCTCTGCCTGGCGGCCCTCCATCCGCGCTGGGCGGACCTGCGTGGCGTGGCCGACGCCGACGGCCTGCGGGCTGCGGTGCTGGCCCAGGCCGCGGCGGAACCGGAGGCCGAATGGGTGCGGGCGGTCGGGTGGAGCGACCTCGGGACGGGCTGGAGCCCGACCCGCTCGGACCTCGACGAGCTCGGGCTCGACCGTCCGGTCATCGCCGTCCACTACAGCTACCACCAGTGCGTGGTCTCCTCCCGGGGGCTCGACGCCCTGGGGATCTCCGAGTCCACGCCGGAACCACCCGGTGGGACCTTCGGCCGCTCGAGCGACGGGGCGTTGAACGGCCTGCTCGTCGAGCGCGCCTTCAGCGAAGCACACGCCCGTTCGATGGCTTCGTACCGCGACCCCGACCGGTGGGCCGACCACATGGTCACCGCCGGGCGGCGGCTGCTCGCCGACGGCATCACCGCGGTGCACGACGCGGCCTGCCCGCCGTCGGCCGAGGCGCTCTACGGTCGACTGGCACGCGAGCGCAGGCTGCCGGTCGGCGTGCTCGTCATGCCCCATCCCGACGCCCTCCTCGGCCCGCTCGACGAGCGCAGGCTGGAGGGACCGGCGACCGGCGAGGGGGACGAGTGGGTGCGGGTCGGACCGGTCAAGCTGTTCGCGGACGGCGGCGTGCTGCCCGCGATCGAGGGGCGCTTCCACGGGCAGCACGTCTCGATCGGGTTGGTCTTCGACGACCTCGCCGATCAGGTCGCCCAGGTGGTGGCGCACGGCTTCCGGGTCGCCGTCCACGCGATCGGCAACCGCGGCCTCGAGGCCACCCTCGACGCGTTCGAGTCGGCGGCCCGTCTCCGACCGGACGACGACCACCGCTTCCGGGTCGAGCACGCCACGCTGCTCGGTGCCGTCGAGGCGCGCCGCCTCCGGGCCCTCGGCGCAGTGGGCGTCGTCCAGCCCGGCTTCGTCCACCACATGGGCGGTGCGGTCGACGGCTTCGACCTCGACGGCCTCACCTGGATGCCCTTCGCCGATTTGCTGGACGCCGGAGTCGCACTCGCCGCCTCCTCCGACAGTCCGTGCGCCTTCGACGAGCCGCTGCTCACCTCGGCCCGCGGGGTCACCCGCCTCACCTCGAAGGGGACCCCGATCACCCCCGAGCAGTCGCTTCCCTACGAGACGTGGCTGCACGCGTACACGGCCGGGGCCGCACATGCCGGCGGGCAGGAGTCCGAGCGGGGTCGCCTCGCCCCGGGGCTGCGGGCGGACCTGGTGGTGCTCGAGGGCGGGCTCGACGCGACCGATCCGCCGCGGGTCGCGGCGACCTGGGTGGCGGGGACCTGCGTCCATCTGTCCGGCGACGACGGTCCGGATCACGCGGCGGCGAGGGGACCGGAGTCGAGCGGGTCCCCCGGTGGACACCGGTCCACCGGCCTGCGAGGCAGCACCGACCGGTGAACGTCGAGCGGATGGCCGAGGGGGAGTACGCCGGCACCGTCGTCGCGCTCGCCCGCGCCTTCCATCACGATCCGCTCTTCGACTTCCTGATCCCCGATCTCGTCGACCAGGCCCGGTCGGCGCTGACCTTCATGGACACCGTCCTCGCCGACGCGGTTCCCTTCGGCGAGGTCTGGGTGGCCCGCGAGAAGGAAGCCGTCCTCGGCGCGGCGGTCTGGCTCCCGCCGAGCGCCTACCCGCGCGGCGCGCGCCGAAGCACCGTCAGCATCCTCCGCGACCTCCGTGCCGTGCACCGGCTCGGGCCACGGATCACCGCAGGCATCCGGCTCTACGGCACGGTCGACCGCGCCCACCACCGGATCGCCGAGGATCACTGGTACCTCGCGCTGCTCGGCACCGACCCGAAGCACCAAGGGCGTGGCGTCGGCTCCTCGGTCCTCGGACCGGTCCTCGGGCGCGCCGACCTCGAGGGGATCCCCGCCTATCTCGAGACGCAGAAGTCCGAGAACGTCCCCTGGTACCGGCGGCACGGCTTCGACGTCGTGACGAGCTCCGGCCGCGGGGCTGTCCGCCGATGTGGGCGATGCAGCGAGCACCGCGGTAGGTCCCCACGCGTCGTTCGAGCCGCGTCACGTATTTCTCGCTCGCCGATAGGCTCTGAAGGTGAGACGGGAGGGGCCGAAGAGAGGTAGGCGGGGCCGGACAAGAGAGGCCGAAGGCGCAGACAAGGGGCGGACGAGACTGGTCAGGTGATGCCAGATGATGCTCGTCGAGATCGTGATCGCACTCCTCGTGGGGTGCTTCTTCGCGATCGGTATCGCCGCCCTCTGGATCGGGTTGCTGGGGGTCGCCGGCGAGGTTCGCGTCGCGCGGTGCGAGCGGTGTGGCCGGCTGGGTGTGGCTCCGCCGTCCGAGCCGCTGCGGACCTGTGTCCGCTGCCGTCACGAACACCTCCTCCACCCGGTGCTCGCCCTGCACCACCCGGGTGCCACGCACCATCCCCCGGGCGACGGCCCTCCTCCCGCCTGAGACTCGGACGAACGGGAGGCGGACCTCACGGGGCCCACCACTCGATCCAGTGCCCGTGCGGATGGACCCTGGCGAGCAGGGTCGATTGCCGTTCGCGGTCCGCGAACACCTCGACGCGGAGCACGTTGTCGCCCGGTCCGGCCCCGGCGCCGCGCGACGGAGGCAGGGTGTCGCCGAAGACGGCGGCGTCGTCGGCGCCGAGCCACGCGACGGGCCGGTCCGCCGAGGCGGCCGCCAGTTGTCCGACGAACCGGTTCCGCTGGTCGCGGTCGAAGTAGGAGACGACCCAGGTCGTCGTGATCACCGGGGCCACCCCCGGGGGGAGGTCGTCGAGCACCGAGGGCAGCAGGTCGGCGGCGTCGCCGGCGCGGACGACCGGCGGATCGGCCTGGGCGAGGCGCACCGACGCCTCGACGCGGGGGAATCGTCCGGTGTCGGGCCAGACGCAGGCGAGCAGCCAGCGCGCGTCGTCGGCGTCCGAGACGTCGAGCGGCGCCCGGTCGATGCCCACGCGCGCGACGAGCGGCGGCAGCTCGGCCACGACCGGAGGATCGCCGGCAACCACACGGCACCGGATGGTAACGCTCGAGTCGGCGGGTCCCGTCACGCCGCGGTCGCCGTAGTCGAGGCGGTACCGATCGCACATCAGGTTGAGCCCGGCGCTCGCACCGACGTCGACGAGGGCGAGCGGCCCGAGGTCCTGGTCGGCGATCCAGGTGAGCGCCGGCCCGATGAGCGCCGATCGCCCGCAGTCGTTGGTCTGGACCGGCCGTGCCGCCATCACCTCGACGAGCGCGTCGTGGCGGAGCCGGCAGACGTCGCGGAAGAGCGGCACCGGGTCGGCGTCGGAACGTCCCGCGTACACCTCGGCGAGCGGATGCTCGAGGCCCGAGAGCAGCTCGTAGTGGACCGCGCCGAACAGACACAGTGGAAGGTGGGCCGCCGGCGGCGCGTCGAGCACCAACCCCCAGCACCTCCGGATCCGACGCGACCGCTCTCGCGATCCGCTCGTAGAGCGGCGAGTAGCCGCGGCACTGGTTGTCGGCGAACCACTGCCACAGGTGGGACAGCTGCTCGAGCCGGGTGTCGGACAGCGCCGATCGCTCCTCCACGGCGTGCAGTCTCCCATTCCCGGCCGCGTCCCCCCGGCCGCAGGGGACCTGAGGGCCCGAACGCCAAACCCGGACGCGTCCGCAGCGGATACCGTGTGCGCGGTGGATTGGAGCGTGTGGGCGGAACGCCTCGAGCGGGCACTCGGAGCCGACGGCGAGTTCACGTCGTTCTTCGCCCCCGGTGCGCTCTTCAGCGATCCGGTCAACGCCCCGACCACGGATCTCGCGGCCATCGAGGCGATGACCCAGGCGATGTTCCCCGACTGGCGCCAGGAGATCACCTCGGTGCAGGGCGACGACCGGGCGGGGTCCTTCGAGTGGATCGGGCGCGGCACGCTCGGCGGCACCGATCCCATCGTGATCCACGGCTGCACGGTCGTCGACGTCGACGGCGAGGGACTGGTGACCCGGTGGCGCGACTACTTCGACCTGAAGGAGATCGACGGGCAGCTGCCGGGGCCGGCCGAGGCCTGACCGACCGGCGGGTCGCGACGCGCGGCCTCAGGTCGAACTCGGCCTGCCGGCTTCTTGGACCGGCATCCGCTGGACGGACGGCAACGGGTAGGGAGGCTGGTCGGTCCCGACCTCCAACAGGTCGGTGGTGGTGCACCCCCTCGAGGCGATGTACGCGGGATCGTCGCGGGTCGGCGGGAGCGCGGGGAGCGCGGCGTCGCGCTGGCCGAGGTGGAGGGTCGAGGTGAGGTTCCCCACCGTCTTCCGCCTCCACCTGGACAGCGCCGGCGCGCGGACGCCGAAACGCTCCTCGAGGAAGCGCAGTTGGGACGTGTGGTCGAAGGTCTCCGAGACGACGTGACCGCCGCGGCTGAAGGGGGAGACGACGAGCAGCGGGACCCGGAAACCGAGCCCGATCGGCCCGGCGATGCCGTGCGCGTCGGAGGGCAGCGGGCGCACCGACACGTACTCGCCCTCGGTGCCCGCGGGCGCGACGGGCGGGTCGACGTGGTCGAAGAAGCCGTCGTTCTCGTCGTACATGTGGAACAGGACCGTGCGTGACCACACGTCCGGGTTGGAGACGAGCGTGGTGAGCACCTGGTCGGTGAACCACTCCCCGAGGAACGACGGTGCCGGGGGGTGCTCGTCGTAGCCGATCGGAGCGAACAACCAGCTCACGCTCGGGAGCGACCCGTTGCGAACGTCGGCTGCGAAGTCGGAGGGGAAGGTCGCATTGAACGCCTTCTGGTACAGGATCGACGAGGGGTCCTCGTACTGGGAGAAGAAAGGCAGCACATTGTCGGTGGTGAAGCCGATGGTCCGCATGGTTTCGATGCTGTAGAGCGCGCCCGCGGGGTTGTAGCACTTCCAGCTGACCCCGGCATCTTCGAGCACTTCGGGCATGGTCGGCCAGTGCACGCTGAAGAGCGCCGACGGTTTCTGTTCGGTCACGAGGATCGGGCCGCCGGCCGTCCCCGCCGGGTCGATCGTCCCCGACATCTGCATCAGCCGGTTGGGATGGGTGGGCCCGAGCACCGAGCAGTGGTAGCCGTCGCAGATCGTGTAGGCGTCGGCCAGCGCGTAGTAGTACGGCAGGTCCACGCGGGTGTAATAGCCCATGGTCAGGGCGCCCTGGCTGGGACCCTCGTTGGACGGCTCGGTGTGGACATGGACGAAGCGGTCCATGCGTCCCCCGTTCCGGCACTCGTGCTGGGGCGCCCAGTCGTGAGTCAGGTCGAAGGTGCAGTCCGCGAGGTCGGTGCCGACGGTGTCGAGGTGGAACGGGAGCAGGCTTCCGGCCGGCACGGCGCGGGTGTTCGCCGGGTAGGGCTGGGCGAAAGGCCCGAGCTCGCGCGGTGGATGGTCGTCGAAGCCCCGGACCCCCGGGTACGTGCCGTAGTAGTGGTCGAACGAGCGGTTCTCCATCATCAGGAAGATGACGTGCTCCACCGCCCCGAGGTCCGACCCGGCCGGCGCCACCGCGGTGGAGCGGGCGACGCTCGGGCTGCCGCCACCGCACGCCGCCGCGGCGAGCCCGAGACCCGATGCCGCCCCGGCCGCGAGCAGCTGGCGCCGACTGATCGGGCGCGCTCGGGCCGGCATGCCCGGGATGTCGTCGAGAGCAGGTCTCCGCACGGTGCGGCCAACGGTATCCAGCCCGGCGCAGTACCGCCCGGACCGACCGCCTCGACCGCCTCGACCACCTCGACCGGACACCCCGATCGGACCGCCCACGGGCGCGGTGGGGTGCTGGCACACTGGAGCATCGTGGCCGGCACTCTTGCCTTCGTCTGCGCGATGCCGATGGAAGCCTCCCCGCTCCGGCGGAGGCTCTCGTTGAGGGGTACGCGGATCAGCACGCTCGAGGCCTACGAGGGGTCGTTGGCCGGTCGGCCGGTGGTCGCCGTGGTCACCGGCATGGGAACCGAGCTCGCCTCGCGGGGCGTCGTCGAGCTGCTGGCTGCGGTCGAGGTCGACCGGGTCGTGGTGGTCGGCATCACCGGCGCGCTCCACGAGGAGACGCCGATCGCGTCCCTCGTGCAGCCCGAGTCGGTCGTCGAGGCGGCGACCGGTACCGAGTTCCGGCCCCATCCCCTCGGACCGGGGACGCCGTCCGGGGTGATGTGGACGTCCGACGGGCTCACCACCGATCCCGATCAGCTGGCGGTGCTGCGCGGGCGGGGAGTCGTCGCGCTCGACATGGAGACGGCGGCGATCGCCCGGCGCTGCGAGGAGCGCGGCCTCCCCTGGTCCGTGTTCCGGGCCGTGAGCGACCGGGCGACCGATGGGAGCGTCGACGAGGATGTCTTCGGGATGAGCAACCCGGACGGCACGCCCAACCTCCGGGCCGTCGTCTCCTATTTCGCACGCAACCCCACGCGCATCCCGCTCATGGCGCGGATGGCGAGAGACGCCCGCAACGCGACCGTCCGGGCCGCCGACGCCGCGATCGACGCGGTCGCCGGACCGGCTGCCGGACGCTAGGCGGGCGGACCGCCGGCCCGTGCGGCGAGCGCCTTCCTCCGCAACGGCGGCAGCGTCGGCGGAGGCTGGCGGCGGGGCGGCAGGTCGATGAGCAGTCGCGCGGTCGCCTCGGCGACCAGTCGGACGGCCGCCTCGACCGCCTGCTCGGTGGCCGCGGAGACGGATCCGACCCCGCTGACCTTCCGCACGTACTGCCGGGCGGCCGCTTCGATCTCTTCGGGGGTGGCCGAGGGTTCGAGCCCGCGAAGTGTGGTGATGTTCCTGCACATGTCGAGCAAGAGTAGGCGCCGACCGACGACCACCTCACGGCGCGGACTGACGTCAGGAACGTGACGCTTCGGTGTGAACGTCTCGGTCACGCGCAAAAGCGCCCGTCCCACATGGACCCATGGGGATCGGGCGCTTCGCTTCTGTTGTACTCCCGAGGGCTCGGTCGCACAGGGGATGGCCCACTCGAGCCTTCCGGGCCCCTTGCCGCTGCAACGCTCCCACTTCGAGCTGCTTGCCTTACGAAACCGGTGAGCCTTTCGGAGATCCACCCCGAACAGCCCCTTGCGGCCTGTCCTCAGGATTGCCTTTCATTCGCAAGCCCGGTGGACACCTCCTTCCGGATCCACCCTCGGGATCCACTTCGTTCAACATCGGTACCAGTCCCTACCTTCCCCATTGTGAACACTTCCCGTGCTCCCGACAAGAGGCTTCGTCCTCTTGACAGCGCACCTCCGCCGGTCAGGTGCGACGTCGTTCGGAACCGGTCGCCGGAGGTACCGTGCCCCCTGATGGACCGCGCCCACCGCACGGACCGGGGCGGCACGCCGGAGCGGCTCCACCCGACGCTCCACCGCTGGTCCGACGCCACCGTCGTGGGCGTCGCGTTCGCCGCGCTCGCCTCGGGCCTGGGGCAGTTCGGGATCGTCGCCGCGCTCGGTGATGTCGCGAAGGACCTCGGCCACGTCGCGCCGGGGGCGTCCATCGCGGACCAGGTCGGGCTCTCGGGCACGCAGCTCGGTGTGGGCCTCGGCATCATCCGCCTCGCCTCCCTCGCCAGCCTTCCCCTGGTCGGTCTCGCGGACCGGTTCGGCCGGCGGAGCATGCTGTCCGCGACCCTGGCCTCGGGACTGGCACTGACCGTCGTCGCGGCGACGAGCCCTGGCTATTGGTGGTTCGTCGCGATCTTCGCCTGCGGTCGGCCCCTGCTCAGTGCGACCACCTCTCTGAGCCAGGTGGTCGCGGCCGAGCACACCGGTGCACGCGACCGCGCGGCCGCGATCGCGCTGGTCACCGCCGGCTACGGGATCGGTGCGGGCCTCACCGCCATCATCCACAGCCTGGCGGCGGGGACGTTCGGCTTCCGCGGCATCTTCGCCCTCGCGGTGGTGCCGCTCGCCGCGGTGCCGCTGATCCGCCGCGCGGTGACCGAGCCCGACCGCTTCGAGATCGCCGCCGCGGCGGTCCACCGGCCGCTGCCGGTGCTCGGCGCGGTCGAACGCCCCTACCGCCGGCATCTCGTCGTCCTCGCGGTGATCGCCTTCGCGGTGTCGGTGATCACCGGACCGGCCAACAGCTACGTCTTCCTCTACGCGCAGAACGTCCTCCACCAGAAGGGTTACGTGACCGCGGCGATGGTCGCGGGCGCGGGCATCGTGGGCTTCGGCGGACTGCTCGCGGGCCGTTGGCTCGCCGACCACCTCGGGCGCCGGCCGACCGCCACCGCCGCGATGGTGGGCCTTGCGCTCTCGGGGATGCTGGCCTACGCGGGATCGTCGGGCGCACTGCTCGCCGGCTACCTCCTCGGTGTCCTCGCCGGATCGCTGTTCGCCCCGGCGACAGGCGCCTATCTCGCGGAGTTGTTCCCGACCTCGGTCCGAGCCTCGGTGACCGGCTGGTGGGTGGCGGCCGGCGTCATCGGCGCTGTCGCGGGTCTGGTCGCCTTCGGTGCGGTCGCCGACGTCGGCAACCGCTTCGCGACAGCAGCGGTGGTCACCTTCACACCCGCAGCCCTCGCCGCGTCGCTCTTCTGGCTCCTGCCGGAGACCCGCGGAAAGGAGCCCGAGGACCTGTGGCCGGAGGTGGAGGTGCCCGGCGACGCGACCACGCCGGACTGATCCCACCGGCAGCCGAGCGCGCATGACGCGGCTCACCGACCGGCATCGCCTATCTTGTCCCCGCAGAGACCGTGGATCGACCAGCAGACGAGCAGCACCAGACGATGGATCCCGGGCGGAGGCGGTCCCGAGCGAGATTCTGGCTGTGGGCACTGGCCCTCGCCGCGTTCGTCGCGCTGGTGGTCTTCGTCGCCCGTAGCCCGGTTCCCGACGAGCTGGTCGACACCACCGCCAAGGACGTCGTGGGAGGAGCGACCCCCGCCCCCTCCCCGGCGGTGACCACCTCCACCGACGTCGACCAGTGCCCGTGGCTCCTCGACGCCATGAAACGCGGTGGATCTCCCGGCTCGCTCGCGTCGCTGGTGCTCGGCCGCATGACCCTCCTCGAGAAGACCGGCGAGATCGCGCTCACCCGGATCGGCCCCTACGAGAACGTCGACTCCGGAGTGGCGCGGCTGTGCATCCCCGCCCTCGCCCTCCAGGACGGTCCCGACGGCGTCGCCGCCGGGGCGATCAACGTGACCCAGCTGCCCGCCCCGCTCGGCGTGGCCGCGACGTTCGACACCTCGATCGCCCACCAGTACGGGCAGGTGGCCGGTGCGGAGGCGGCCGGCCAGGGCTACGACGTCCTGCAGGGACCGACGCTCAACGTGTTGCGGGTCCCCGAAAGCGGCCGCGCCTACGAGGGCTACGGCGAGGATCCCCTGCTCGTGTCCGATCTGGGCGTCGCGGACATCGAGGGCATCCAGTCCGCGGGTGTGATGGCGCAGGCGAAGCACTTCGCCTCCTACGCCCAGGAGACCGACCGCGGCTTCCTCGATGACGTGGTGTCGGCACAGGCCATGAACGAGCTCTACCTGCCACCCTTCAAGGCCGCAGTCACGAAGGCGGGCGTCGCGACGGTGATGTGCGCCTATCCGGAGCTGAGCGGCACCTTCCAGTGCCAGGACTCCCAGCTCCTCGGTCAGCTGCGCCAGTGGGGGTTCGCCGGCTTCGTGCGCTCGGACCTCGGCGCCGTGCACGACCCCGCCGCGGCTGTCGAGGCCGGCACCGACCTCATCAAGCCTGCCACCGCGGCGCAGCTGGCTCTCCTGGTCCAGCGGGGCCGCCTGCCGGTCAGCGCGGTGAACACCGCGGTCGGGCGGGTGCTCTCCCAGATGTTCGCCACCGGGATCATCGGTCGGGTCCCGCTCGGGTCGCCGGGCACGCCCGTCGACTCGGCCGCCCACACCGCCTTCGCGCTCAAAGCAGCCGAGCGCTCGGCGGTCCTGCTGAAGAACGACGGCTCGGTGCTCCCGCTCGACGCGGCGCACCTGAGCTCGATCGCGGTGATCGGAGCCGACGCGGCCTCGACCCCGGTGACGACCGGGCACGGCAGCTCGGAGGTCCTCCCCCCGTTCATCTCGACGCCGCTCGCCGCCATCGGCAAGCGGGCCGGCCGGAACGTGGGGGTCACCTACTCCGACGGGGCGAGTACGACGGGCCCCCTCCCCCCGATCCCGACCAGCATGCTCACCCCGGATTCGGGGACGGGAAACGGGCTCACCTTCACCCTGACCCAGGTGGACCCGGACACCGGTCCCCAGTCGCTGCAGACGGTCGCGGCGACCGCCGACGTCAACATCAGCCCGCACCCCCTGACCGGCCCGCTGCTGGCGACCTCGGGGAACCGGCTCGCCCACTTCTCGCCGGTTCCCGCGACCGGCGCGCGCACCCCGCTCTCGCTCGGCGTGCGCCGGCCGAGACCCGCTCGCCGCGCCGTGCTCGCGAGCCGGTCGAACGTCGTGCTGCCGGCCGGATGGACCGACGTCGCCGCCTCGTGGACCGGGACGCTCACCCCGCCGCGCACCGGGCTCTACACCTTCAGCCTCCAGGGATCGGGCGGTGCGACCATGTCCCTCGACGGCGTGCCGGCCGTCTCGGACCCCCTGAGCCACGCCCGCGGCCGGTGGGCCCAGACCGTCCCCCTGGTGGCGGGCCACCCCTATCACATCGTGATCGACTGGGAACCCTTCGACAACCGGACCCCCTCGGGCGAGACCCTGGTCGTCCCGGGATCGCTGACCGTCGGCATGCAGTACGTCAGCGACGCGATCGACGCGGCCGCAGCCGCCGCGCGCAAGGCACAGGTGGCGGTGGTCTTCGCCGCCGACTACAACTCCGAGGCCTACGACCGGCCGTCGCTCGCCCTGCCCGGCGACCAGGACGCGCTGATCGCCGCCGTCGCCGCCGCGAACCCGCGGACCATCGTAGTCCTCGACACCGGCGGACCGGTGCTCATGCCGTGGCTGAACAGCGTGGCCGGGGTCGTGGAGGCGTGGTACCCCGGCGAAGAGGACGGTGCCGCGATCGCCGCGCTCCTCTTCGGCGACGTCGCGCCGACCGGACGGTTGCCGGTCACGTTCCCCGCCTCTGACGCGCAGACCGCGGTCGCCTCGGGTGCCCAGTGGCCGGGGGTGAACCTGACCTCGTACTTCTCGGAGGGCCTCGACATCGGCTACCGGTACGACCATGCGACGGGGACCCAGCCGCTGTTCCCGTTCGGCTACGGCCTGTCCTACACGAGCTTCTCGCTGAGCAACCTGTCGGTCACCGCGAGCGGCAGTGGCGAGACGGTGGCGGTCGACGTGACCAACACCGGGACGAGGTCGGGGACCGACGTGCCCCAGGTGTACGTGACCGACCCGGCCGCCGCCGGCCAGCCACCCGCGCAGCTGGCCGCATTCTCACCGGTGACCGTCGGCCCCGGCCAGACCACGACGGTCACCCTGAATGTTCCGGCGAGCGCGTTCCAGTCGTACCTCGCGGGGGGCTGGACCACGGTGCCGGGCACCTACACGATCTCGGTGGGCGAGTCCTCCTCGGACCTGCCGCTGTCGACCACCGTCGCCGCACCCTGATCCGATTCCCGAACGCCACCGCGGCGCCCGGCGCGCCGGCGTCTTGCGCCGCGGCGCGGTGGGCCGACCGTTCGGAGGTCAGACCGGCTTGCCTCCCGAGCACCAGGCGTTGTCCGGCACCCCGTTGCACGGGTCGGGCATGGTCGGGAGGTTCGGCGGCAGCGGGTGCATGACCACCGCGGTCTGCTGCGGGTAGACGGTCGAGGCGCTGCAGGGCCCGAGGCCGGTGTCGCAGACCACCTGGCTGAGCAGCGGACCGCCCGACACCGCCGAGGTGGTGGTCTTGCCGCACGTCGGGTAGGCCTGCTCGAGGTTCGCGGGCACGCTCCCGTTGGGGGCGACGTTGCCGACGAAGCAGTTGCCCGGCTGTCCCGCGTTGAGGGTGATCAACCCGTAGTCGCCGTTTCCGGCGTTCCCGAAGGAGCCGTTGTGGCTGAACGTGTTGTGCACCAGCGCGTCGTTCATCGGGTCGTAGACGCACCCGAGCCCGGCGGTCTGCACACCTCCGGTGCCCGAGCACGACTGGTTGTACTCGGGGGCGCTGGAGTCGGGATAGGGGACCATGAGGAAGCCCCAGCCTCCGTTGTCGGAGAAGGTGTTGTCCATCACGGTGTCGTTGCGGCCGCCCGAGAGCGTCATCCCGGTGCCGGTCGGCCCGGCGTTGGCCGTGCCCGCCCCCGGCACGTTCGGGTTGTTGTTGTCGTGCGCGTCGTTGTGCATGAACACCCAGCACGAGTGGGTGTGGGTGATCGGGCTGAGGCCGTTGTGGGGGCAGGCACCGTTCTGGGGCGCGGGCGGGTCGCCGTTGATCTGGGTGTTGGTGTCGAAGCCGTCCTTGTTCTTGTCGAACTGCGAGTTCTCGACGACGAGCGACCCGCCCGAGTTGGTGCCGGAGTAAGCCGAGCGCGTTGTACTCCATCCAGGCGTGGTCGATGGTCATGTCGCAGACCTGCTGGCAGGCCCCCACGTACATCCCCGAGTCGTTGAAGTTGCTCGCGTACAGCTGGTTCCAGGTGCCCGGCCCGGCCGCGTTGGAGGAGAAGATGCCGTACTGGGCGGCCGTCGCCTCGGCGGTGGTGGCCGGGACCGTGCCGTCGAAGAAAGTGGATGTCGCGGTCAGGTAGCTCCCCGAGTACCCGTGCATACCGATCTTCGCGCTGTCGGCGCCACCGTTCCACCAGATCTCGTTGCCCGAGTCGCCCGCGCCGTTCAGGAAGTTGCAGGCGGTCAGGTTGTCGATCGAGACGTTGTCGGCCTTCCAGACCACGATCCCGTTGCGTCCCTCGGCCTTGCCGTCGGCGCCCACCGGTCCGTAGTTCTGGAGAGAGGGGCTCGAGCTGCAGCTTCCCGAGGTGCCGGCCTTGGTGCCGTCGACGATCACGGTCGAACGGTTCATCCCGCGGACATGGATGCCCGACGTCGTGATGAGCACGCCCGCCGAGTAGCCGTGCGCGGCGTCGACCGAGCCACCGCTCATGTCGTCGGTCTCGTGATAGTCGCCGGGCGCGACGAGGACCCAGTCCCCGGACTTCGCGGCGTCGACCGCCGATTGGATGGTCGAGTACTGCCCGCGATGTCCCTGGAAGGTCCCGACGAGGAGCACCCGCCCGCCGGTCGAGGTGGACGAGGAATTGCTGGAAGAGGAGCAGGCGGTGAGCAGGCCGCCGGCGAGCAGGCCGACCGCGAGCAGCGCGGGGGTCCGGCGCCGCCGGAGCCGTGTCGACCGGTGCGCCTCGGTCCACGCGTGGTACGTCCGTCGGGTCACCCGATCCTGTCGCGCGTGCGTCGATCCCATTGCCACGCTCCTCCCCCGTCGCGATCGCCCGTCCCGCACGATCCCGCACGGACCTGCACGGACCTGCACGGTCCTGCCGGCGCCGGATCGGTCGACCCAGCCGGATGGTAACAGCCGCGCGAGCTCGCCCCCGGGGCCCGCGGGCCGCCGAGACGGTCCTCGGTCCCAGCTCAAGCGGCCGATGCGGGGTCCTGGGATAGGATCGTTCGGTCGTGACCCGGGTCCGTGAGGATCCGTGCCCGAGAGGTCTTCGCCGAGGGGGCCGGCCCGGTCACGGCAGGGACGGGCAGGGGGCGAGCCCACAGCCGCCGGCCGCGTCGGGCCGGCCACAGCGAAGGAGCCACCATGACTGACGAGCTGCGCCGACCCGACTTCAAGGTCGCGGACCTCTCGCTCGCCGAATTCGGCCGCAAGGAGATCGAGCTGGCCGAGCACGAGATGCCCGGCCTGATGGCGATGCGCGCCGAGCACGCGGCGAGCCAGCCGCTGCGCGGCGCCGCGGATCACCGGCTCCCTGCACATGACCATCCAGACCGCAGTGCTCATCGAGACGCTGACCGCGCTCGGCGCCGAGGTCCGGTGGGCCAGCTGCAACATCTTCTCCACCCAGGACCACGCGGCGGCCGCCGTGGCGGTCGGGCCCGACGGGACGCCCGACACGCCGAAAGGCGTTCCGGTCTTCGCCTGGAAGGGCGAGACCCTCGAGGAGTACTGGTGGTGCACCGAGCAGGCGCTGGTCTGGCCGGGCGAAGGGCCGACGATGATCCTCGACGACGGTGGCGACGCCACCCTCCTCGTCCACAAGGGTGTCGAGTTCGAGAAGGCGGGCGCGGTGCCCGACCCCTCGACCGCCGACTCCGAGGAGTACGGCGTCGTCCTGTCCCTCCTCACAAGAGCCTGGCCGAGGACCCGCGCCGGTGGACGACCGTCTCCAACGGGATCAAGGGTGTCTCCGAGGAGACGACGACCGGCGTGCACCGCCTCGTCGAGATGCAGGAGTCGGGCGAGCTGCTCTTCCCGGCCATCAACGTCAACGACGCGGTCACCAAGTCGAAGTTCGACAACAAGTACGGCTGCCGCCATTCGCTCGTCGACGGCATCAACCGCGCCACCGACGTGCTCATCGGCGGCAAGGTGGCCGTGGTGTGCGGCTACGGCGACGTCGGCAAGGGATGCGTCGACTCCCTGCAGGGCCAGGGTGCACGGGTGGTGGTCACCGAGATCGACCCGATCTGCGCGCTGCAGGCGGCGATGGAGGGCTTCCAGGTGGTCACTCCTCGAGGACGTCGTCTCCACTGCCGACATCTTCATCACCACGACCGGCAACAAGAACGTGATCACCGCCGACCACATGTCCCGGATGAAGCACCAGGCCATCGTCGGCAACATCGGCCACTTCGACCACGAGATCGACATCGCCGGGCTCACCAGGTTCGACGGGCATCCGCAAGGTGAACGTCAAGCCCCAGGTCGACAAGTGGGTCTTTCCCGACGGTCACGCGGTGATCGTCCTCTCGGAGGGCCGCCTGCTCAACCTCGGCAACGCGACCGGTCACCCGAGCTTCGTGATGTCCAACTCCTTCACCAACCAGACGATGGCGCAGATGGAGCTCTTCAACAACACCGACCGCTACGAGAACAAGGTCTACCTGCTGCCGAAGCACCTCGACGAGAAGGTCGCACGCCTCCACCTCGCCGCGCTCGGCGTCCGCCTGACCACCCTCACGACGGAGCAGGCGGACTACATCGGCGTGCCGGTCGACGGTCCCTACAAGCCCGAGACCTACCGCTACTGAGCACCCTCCCGTGCGCCGCCTGCGGCCGCGGGGAGCTCAGCGGTCGGCCGTCTCGATCTCCAGGAGGTGGGCGAACCGCCGCGCCGCCTCGGCGCGCCGGGTGGGGACGTGCTCGGTGGGGACCTCCGCCGGCTGGTAGCCCTTGAGCGTCCGGCGGGCGACGGTGACCCGGTGCACCTCGTCGGGGCCGTCGTAGATGCGGGCCGCACGGGCGTGGCGGTACATCGACTCGAGGGGCAGGTCGGTCGAGAACCCGAGCGCGCCGTGCACCTGGATCGCCCGGTCGATCACGTTGTAGAGGACGCCGGCGCCGTAGTACTTGATCATCGCGATCTCCGTACCGGGCGGCCGCCGCGCCCTCGCGGTCCATCTTCCAGGCGGCGTGCAGGGTCATGAGCCGGGCCGCGGTCATCTCGGCCAGCGAGTCGGCGACCCAGTTCTGGACCGTCTGCTTCTCGGCCAGCAGTCGAGCCGTGGGTCGTCCGCGACACGGCCCGCTCGCACAGCATGTCGAACGCCCGCTTCGACTGGCCGAGCCAGCGCATGCAGTGATGGATCCGGCCGGGCCCGAGCCGCTGCTGGGCGAGGACGAAGCCCTCGCCCTCGCGGCCGATCGAGGTTCCCGTAGGGGACGCGCACCGAGCGGTAGAGGATCTCGGCGTGGCCGCCGAACGACCCCGAAGTGGTCGACGGGATCCTCCATCGTGGCGACGTCGCGCACGATCTCGACGCCCGGGGTGTCGGCCGGCACGACGATCATCGAGCACCCCTGGTAGGGGTGGACGTCGGGGTTGGTGACCGCCATGACGATGAGGAAGTCGGCGATCGACCCGTTGGTGGTGAACCACTTGTGGCCGTCGATCGACCCACTCGTCGCCGTCTCGGACCGCGGTGGTGGTGATCATCGTCGGGTCGGCACCGGCACCCGGTTCGGTCATCGAGAAGCCGCTGCGCATCCGCCCGTCGAGGAGCGGCTCGAGCCACCGCGCCCGCTGCTCCTCGCGGCCGGAGTGCTCGATGCCGATGGCGAGCAGCTCCGCGTTGCCCGAGTCGGGGGCGTTGTTGCCGAACACCCACGGTGCAAAGGGGGACTGACCGAGGATCTCGTGCATCAGGCCGAGCCGGACCTGGCCGAAGCCCGCCGCCGCCGAGCTCGGGCGGGCAGGTGGGAGGCCCACAGGCCCGCGGCGCTTGACCTCCTCCTGGAGCGGCCGGATCGACGACGGTCAGCGCGTCATGGTCGAGCCCGAGGGTCTCGAGCGGGAAGATCTCCTCGCGCACGAACGTGCGCATCCAGGCAAGCTGCTCCTCGAACTCGGGTTCGGTCGAGAAGTCCCATGCCACGGCGGTCCCCTTCGTCTCCGTCTGGTGTCCGTCGCCGGTCGGTCCGGCCCGGCTGTGTGGCGGCCGGCACCGGGGCCACTACCGTTGCGGCATGTCCGGCGACACGCAAGCTCCCCCCATCCGTAGCACCCCCGGCCCCTCGGCGCCCGTCCGCCTGCGCGGGCGACCCCCTGCGAGGCGGCTCCAGATGGACCGGCCCGAGGTCGACGCCCCGGTGGCCCGTGACCGCCTCGACGCGGCCGAGCGGGCGCTGCTCGTCGAGGAACGCCTGCTGAGCGCAGAGGAGCTCACCGGACTGGCCGCCCTTCCCGACCGGCTCGTCACCTCGCTCGCGGCCCTCGCCCACCAGGTCCGCCTCGCCCGATGCGGTCCGGAGGTCGAGGTGGAGGGCATCCTCTCGGCGAAGACCGGCGGCTGCCCCGAGGACTGTCACTTCTGCTCGCAGTCCTCGCGGTTCGAGACCCCGGTGAAGGCGACGCCGTTCCTCGATACCGGCGAAGTGCTGCGTGCAGCGGAGGAGACCGTCGCAGCCGACGCATCGGAGTTCTGCATCGTGCTCGCCGATCCGCGGTCCCGACGAGCGCACGCTCGCCCGGATCCTCGAGCTGGTCCCGCTCGTGCGCGACCGCACCGGCCTCAACGTCGCGGTCAGCGCGGGCCTGCTCACCGACGGACAGGCCCGGAGGCTCGCCGAAGCCGGGGTGCATCGCTACAACCACAACCTCGAGACCGCCCGCTCCTTCTTCCCGGAGGTCGTGACCACCCACACCTGGGAGGAGCGGCGCGAGACCTGTGCACGGGTCCGTGCGCACGGCATGGAGCTCTGCTGCGGGGCGCTGATCGGGATGGGCGAGACCGAGTCCCAGCGAGTCGAGCTGATCACCGAGCTGCAGGAGGTCGACCCGACCGAGGTACCGCTCAACTTCTTGAACCCGCGGCCGGGCACGCCGCTCGGTGCCCGCCGGCCGGTCGCCGCGTGGGAGGCCATCCGCTGGATCGCCCTGTTCCGCCTGGGCCTCCCCGGTGTCATCCTCCGCTACGCGGGCGGTCGGGAGGTCACGCTCCGAGAGCTCCAGTCGATGGGGATGACGTCGGGCATCAACGCCCTCATCGTGGGGAACTACCTCACCACGCTCGGTCGCTCTGCCGACGCGGACCTGGCCATGCTGGCGGACCTCCGCATGCCGGTCGGAGCACTGAGTGGTGTCATCTGAGCCGGCCGCAGGGACCGCGCCGCACTGCACGGGCTGCGGGCTCCCGATCGAGCGGTGCGGGGGCTGCGGGCGCGACCTCGACCCCCCGCGCTTTTGCGCGACGTGCGGCCGGCGCCTCACCGTCGCGGTGACACCCGGGGGCTACCGCGCACGCTGCCGCGACCACGGGGAGCTCGCCGCAGGCTGAGCGCCCGACAGCCCACCCACCATCCCGGGAGCGGCCCCGGCCCGCCGATAGCTTGACCGCGATGGGCGCCCTCTTGGCCTCGGTGCTGCCGCTCGCGATCGGTGCGGCGATCAGCCCGACCCTCCTCGCCCTGCAGCTGCTGGTGCTCTCGGGCACGAGGGACCGGCTCGGCCGGGCGTGGGCCCTCGCCGCGGGAGCGGCGCTCGTGCTCGTTGCATTTTCGGTGCTCGGCGTGACCGTGCTCGACCGCCTGCGGCCTGCCGACCCGCACCACCACTCGGTGACCGACGCGGTGATCATGTTCGGCGCGGCGGCCCTGCTGGTGCTGCTGGCGGGCCGTGGGCTGCTCCGGCACCCGACGCAGGCCGAGCAGCACCAGCGGCGCACGGCCGGCCGCTTCGAGACGGCGCCGCGGGTGTGGTTCCTCGGGGTGGGTGCGGTCGGGATGCTCGTCAACTTCTCGACCCTGGTGCTGTTCCTGCCCGCGCTGCACCTGGTCACCCGGTCGACGGTCGCGGTGGTCGAGCGCGGCGCGGTCTACGTGATCCTCTTCGTCGTCGTGCTCGTGCCCGTGCTCGTCCCGGTGACCCTGGTCTCGCTCCTCGGCGCGAGGGTCGACCCGGCGCTCGACACGACCCATGCCTTCGTCGCCCGCCATTCGAGGACGATCGGCACGGTCATCGAGCTGGTGTTCGCGGCCTACCTGGTGGTGAAGGGGATCGGCGAGCTGCCCTGAGCGACCGCGGGACCGGCGGAGTGGACGGCGCCGACCGACGGTGTGGACGGCGCCGACGGGCGCTCGTTGACCGGCGCGCGCCGACTCAGCCCGCGGGGACCGACCAGCCCTGCGCCTTGGCGATCTCCTTGCAACTCGGGCAGAGCGGGTAGCGGCGGGGGTCGCGGCCCGGTACCCAGACCTTCCCGCAGAGGGCGCGGACCGCCGTGCCGTTGACCATGCCCTCGACGACCGAGGGACCGGCGGAGAGGAAGTCGCCCGAGGTCGGCTGGAACCCCTCGAGGACGATGTGGGTCATCCGCTCGTGGTCGCCGTCGAGCGCGGGCTCGACACGTTCCGGGGCGAGGGTGGTTCCGGCGTCGTCCATCCCACCAGGATCGCGCCACCGGGTGGTCGTCGCCACGTCGGCGGGCCGGGTCCGCTGCTCCTCTACGCTCGGGGGGTGGTCCGGCGCACCCTCGTCCTCGCCTCCGGTTCGGCCGCACGCCTCCGGCTGCTCCGCGACGCGGGGTTCGACCCGAAGGTCGAGGTGAGCGGGGTCGACGAGGAGGGAGTCCGTGCCGACGACACGCGAGCCCTGGTCGGCGAGCTCGCCGAACGCAAGGCCGACGCGGTGGCGGTGCGGGTCGAGGACGCGGTGGTGGTCGGGTGCGACTCCCTCTTCGAATTCGAGGGGCGCCGGCACGGCAAGCCGGCCACGCTCGGCGAGGCACGCGGTTGGCTGCGGGCGATGCGCGGTCGGAGCGGGACCCTCTTCACCGGCCACTGCGTGATCGACGTCCGAGATGGCACACGGGCCTCGGGGGTGGCGGCGACCAACGTGCGGTTCGCGGCCGCGAGCGACGAGGAGATCGAGGCCTACCTCCGGACCGGCGAGCCGATGGCGGCGGCCGGTGCCTTCACCCTGGACGGCCGCTCCGCACCCTTCGTCGACGGCGTGGACGGAGACCCGAGCAACGTGGTCGGCCTCTCCCTGCCGCTGTTCCGGGTGCTCCTCGGCCGTCTCGGTCTCGCGGTGACCGACCTCTGGGGCGAGGTCGGACCGTGACCACCGTCGTGCCGCGTGCCCCCGCCACGACCCTGCGGATCGGCCCGCTCGAGGTCACCCCACCCGTCGTCCTGGCACCGATGGCCGGGGTCACCAACACCGCGTTCCGGCGTCTCTGCCGCTCCTACGGCGCGGGCCTGTACGTGAGCGAGATGATCGCCGCGCGCGCCCTCGTCGAGGGCAACGAGAAGACGCTGGCAATGGCCGCGTTCGCCGCGGACGAACCGGTCCGCAGCGTGCAGCTGTACGGCGTGGACCCGCGGGTCACCGGCGAAGCGGTGCGGCAGCTCGTCGAGGGGTCCGGCGCCGACCACGTCGATCTCAACTTCGGCTGTCCGGCCGCCAAGGTCACCCGGCTCGGTGGCGGCGCGGCCTTGCCCGTACGCCATCGGCTGTTCCGTTCGATCGTCGAACGGGCGGTGCGAGCGGCCGGACCGGTGCCGGTCACGGTCAAGCTCCGCATGGGCACCGACGCCGACCACCAGACCTTTCTCCGGTCGGGGCGGATCGCCGAGGCCGAGGGGGCGGCGGCGGTCACCCTGCACGCGCGCACCGCCCAGCAGCTCTACTCGGGGCACGCCGACTGGGGCGCGATCGCCGACCTGAAAGAGGCGGTGCGGTCGATCCCCGTGCTCGGCAACGGGGACATCTGGGAAGCGCAGGATGCGCTCGCGATGACCGAGGCGACCGGCTGCGACGGGGTCGTCATCGGCCGCGGCTGCCTGGGCCGCCCGTGGCTGTTCCGCGACCTCGCCGACGTCTTCGCCGGGCGGACGCCCGTCGAGCCGCCGTCGCTGGGCGAGGTGACCGCAGTCATGCGCACCCATGCCCGTCTCCTCTGCGAGGCCTTCGGCGAGCCGGTCGGCACCCGCCAGTTCCGCAAGCACACCGGCTGGTACCTGACCGGCTTTCCGGTCGGGCCCGCCGCCCGCCGCTCCCTCGCGCTGTCGAGCTCGCTCGACGAGATCGACGCGCTCCTCGACGGGCTCGACCCGGACCTGCCCCTTCCCCCAGAGGCGCGCCGGATGCCGCGCGGGCACACCAACGGGCCCCGACCGGTGAGGGTCCCCGACGACTGGTACGGGTCGGCCGAGGATCCCACCCCGCCCGGCGGCGGGGAGGAGGCGGTCTCGGGAGGCTGACGTTCAGGCGGGGGTCGCCGCCCGGCCGTTGCCGGCGACGTCGCCGTCCGCGGCGCCGGCGCCCCTGACCCCGTCGACGCAGCGCTTGTGCCGCGCCGACCAGGCCGGCGGCCTCGTAGGGCACCACGACCTTCGCGTTGGGCGCGGCGGCGACCGCCTGGAGGGCGCGCAGCTGCATGACCGCGAGGGTGTTGGGCTTGATCAGCGCCTGGTCGATCGCCTCGAGCGCCGCGGCCTCGCCCTCGCCGCGCAGCGTCGTCGCCGCCTTCTCGCCGTCCGCTCGGAGCTCGATGGCCTGCTTCTGCCCCTCGGCCGCGAGGATGGCCGACTGCTTCTGCCCTTCGGCCTCGAGGACCGCCGCCTGCTTGCGGCCCTGCGCAGTGTTGACGGCGGCCTGCTGCTCCCCCTCCGACTTGAGGATCGCCGCGCGCTTGTGCTGCTCGGCCTCCTTCTGCTCGGACATCGCCTGGAGCACGTTGTTGGGCGGCGTGATGTCGAGAATCTCGATGCGGTTGAGCCGGACCCCCCACTTGAGCGTGGCCTCGGTCATGTGCTCCTGCATCTTCGTGTTGATGGTGTCGCGCTCGGAGAGGGACTGGTCGAGCGTGAGCTCGCCGAAGACCGCGCGCAGGGCGGTGCGTGCCATCTGGTCGATCGCGAGCCCGAAGTCGTTGACCTCGAACAGCGCGAGCTTCACGTCGGTGACCTGGCAGAAGATGGTCGCGCTCACCTGCAGCGACACGTTGTCCTTGGTGATGACCGCCTGCTGGTCGCCCGTCCGCGGGAACTCGCGGATGTCCACCTTGTCCATCCGGTCGGCGAGGGGGAGCAGCACGTGGAGGCCCGGTTGGCGGATGGCCCGGAACTCGCCGAAGCGCTTGACCACCCCCACGCAGCCTTGCTGGACCACCTTCAGCGAGGACTTGAAGAAGACGACGACCAGGGTGAAGACGGCGAACCCGAGCACCGCCACCCCGACGTCCGCTGCAGCCGAACCGATGATCATGGTGACCACCTCCCGTCGTCCCCACTGTAGGCACGGACTGCGGTCGCCGCGACGCCCCTCTCAGGACTCGTCGGTCGGATAGACGACGAGGAGTCCGCGGTCGACGTCGGCCACCACCACGGTGGCCCCCTCGGGGATCGTCGTCCCCGGGAAGAGCGAGACCGCGTACCACTCCTCGCCGCGGGTGAGCACCGACCCCGGCTGGTGCCGGTCGGTGACCGCCTTGGTGACGACCGCCGTCTCGCCGATCATCCCGGGCACCCCGTTCAGCATCGTCGCCTCCCGTTTCTGGCTTCGACCCCGATCCCACATGCGGTCCGACGGCACCTCCTCCTGCACTATACGGCGCGGGCAGGGCCGCCCGGCACCCTCGGACCCGAGCCGACCGGGCTCGCCGTCGCCCGGGACCGGTACCGGTCCGCGCGGGTTACGGTGTGCCATGGTCGCGAGCGTCCGCGGGTCTGCCACCGCGCAGACCGCGCGCCGGACCTGGCGGACCTTGGAACCGCTGCACGGGATGATCTACTTCGCGCCCGAAGCCACCGCCTCCTACGTCGGGCTCGGCCTCGCGCCCGAAGCCGGGTACTTCGCGTCCCGCGCCGCGCCGATGGGCGCCGTCTCCGCCGAGACGGTGATCGCGACCTTCTTCAATTTCCACCCGTCGCTGGTGCGCGCCGCGATCCCCCGGGCATGGGCGATCGCACCGCCCGCCGCGGTGCTCGAGGCTCGCCTGGCCGCTGCGGACGCCGCGCTCCGCCGGATGCTCGGCGACGCGGTGGGCTCGCCAGAGATGGCACGGGCGGCGGCACTGGCGCGCAGGGTCGCCGAGCGCGCGGCCGGGCGGTGCGAGGGCCGACCGCTGTTCGCCGGCCACGCCGGGGTCGAGTGGCCCGAGGCGCCCCACCTCGTGCTGTGGCACGCCCAGACCCTGCTCCGAGAATTCCGCGGCGACGGGCACCTCGCCGCGCTCGTGGTGCGGGGCATCGGCGCGGTCGACGCCCTCGTCCTCCACGTCGCCTCCGGCGAGGTGCCGCTCGCCTTCCTCCGCGACACCCGCGGGTGGTCGGCCGCCGAGTGGGAGGAGGGTATCGACTCGCTCCGCCGGCGCGGGTGGCTGGACGAGGAGGCCGGCAACGGCCCGGGCGAACCGCCCGGGCTCAGTCCGCTCGGTCTCGAGGTCCGCCGGGCGATCGAGGACGAGACCGACGAGATGGCCGTCTACCCCTACGAGGCCGTCGGCGACGACGCGTGCGCCGAGCTCCGTGCGCTCGCCCGCCCGTTCAGCCGCGCGGTGGTCGACGCGGCCGGCTTCGGCGTCTGAGGCACCCCGACGGGCGCACCGGCGGAGCCGAGGTAGGGTCACCCGCGTGCCGGCGCACCGACCGACGGGGGAGATGGGCGAGTGGGAGCGGGAGGCCCGGTTCAGCCCGGACCCGGACGCCAAGCGGGCGGCGCTCGAGGAGTTCGCGACCTACCTGAACCCACAGAAGGTCCGGGTGCTGCGAGCTGCCGGGCTCGACCTCGTCGAAGCGCAGCGCTCGGGTCCGTTCGTCTGGGACCTCGACGGGCGCCGCTTCCTCGACTGCTTCACCTCGGCGGGCTCGTTCAACCTGGGTCGCCGCCATCCGCGGGTGGTTGCCGCGGCCCACTCGGCGCTCGACCGGCTCGACCAGGGGAACTTCCTGCTCTGCTCGCGGGAGAAGGCCGACCTGGCGGCCAGGCTCGCCCGACTCGCGCCCGGCGAGCTGCGCTGCACCATGTTCGGAACAGGCGGGGGCGAGGCCGTGGACTTCGCCATCAAGCTGGCCCGCGGTGCGACCGGCCGCCCCCGGATCGTCTCGGCGGTCAACGGCTACCACGGACACACCGGATTCGCGTTGTCGGCGGCCGGGCGCGAGTCGTTCAAGCGGCCGTTCGAGCCGCTGATGCCCGAGTTCGTCCAGGTTCCCTACGGGGACGCCGCGGCCCTCGCCGACGCGGTGGACGAGCGCACGGCCGCCGCGGTGCTCGAGCCCGTCCAGGGCGAAGGCGGCATCGTCGTCGCCCCCGACGGCTACCTCGCCGCGGCACGCGAGGCCTGCGACCGCGCGGGTGCGCTCCTCGTCCTCGACGAGATCCAGACCGGCCTCGGACGGACGGGGCGCTGGTGGGCGAGCGAGCACTTCGGGGTGGTCCCCGACGTGATGACCGTCGCGAAGTCGCTCGGCGGTTCGGTCGTCCCGATCTCGGCAGCCGTGTTCACCGAAGAGCTGCGCGAGTTCCTGATCCCGAACCCCTTCATCCACCTGTCGACGTTCGGCGGGTCGGACCTCGCGTGCGCGGTCGCGCTCGCGACGCTCGAGGTGATGGAGGAGGTCGACCTTCCCGGACACGCCGCCGCGATGGGCCGCCGGCTGTTCGCGGGGCTGGAGGCGATCGCCGCGTCCCGTCCCGAGCTCGTCGCCGGGGTCCGCGGGCTCGGGTTGATGGCCGGCGTCCAGTACGTCGAGGACTCGCTCGGCCCGCGGATGTCCTACCACCTCGCGCAGCACGGGGTGCTGGCGATCTACAGCGGCAACCAACCCTCGGTGATGCGCCTGATGCCGTCGCTCGTGATCGGGGAGGACGAGGTCGACTTCCTGCTCGACGCCTTCACCCGCGCCCTCGACGACCTGGCCTCGGGCGCCGGCCCCGAGGAGGCGGCCCCGGCCCGTCCACGGCGTCGGCCCGTGCGCCCCGCCGGCACCGTCGCGGGCTGAGCGGGATCCGATGGCCACCTGGGAGGAGCTCGAGGAGGCGCTGGCCGACTACACGGTCACCTGCAACGAGAACGCCCGTCTGCGCAAGATGCAGCGGGACTGGTCGCGCACGCTGCACTTCCGCTGCTCGGACACAGGGGCGGACTTCTCGATGGTCGTCGACCGCGGCGAGATCCTCTCGACGCCCGCCGGGCACGTCGGTACGCCGGACATCGTGGTCACCACCACGTCCGAGACGTTCTGCGACATGTTCTGGGGCGACCTCAACCCGGTCCAGAAGTACCTGCGCGGGGAGATCACGGTGCAGGGCTCGCAGGAGGACGTCATGCGACTCGACGCCATCAGCTACGTCATCTGGCCCGACAGCTGATGGGGGGCGCCGACACGGCGCGCCCGGTCGCGGTGGCGCTGCGGCGATCGGTCAACACCGCGACCGCGACCGCGACCTCCGCCGGGCTCGCCTTCGCGGCGATCGACTACCTCGGCGTGGTGTCGGTGCTCGCCTTTGCGCCGGGCGCGGCTGCGGCGACCGCGATCCTGGTGGGCGGGATCATCGTCCTCCTCGTCGCCGGCATCTTCTCCGAGCTGAACGGGCTCTACCCCTCGGCGGCAGGCATCAGGCTCTACCTCGGGCGCGCGGTCGGCAACCGGACCGCGCTGGCGGTGACGTTCACCTACATGACCACCGTCGTCCTGGTCATCGCCGCCGACGCCTTCCTGATCGGGGCAGCCGTCCGCCACGTCCTCGGGGAGCCGCCGGCCCTGGCCTATCTGTGGATCGCAGTGCTCCTGGGGTTGGCGGCCGCGGCCAACCTGGCCGGCGTCCGCCTCGCGGGCTGGGTCCAGACCGCGGTGACCTACACCGTGCTCGCCGGCACCACGGTGCTCTCCGTCGTGGCGATCCTCCACTCCGGCAGCCGGTTCCGGCACCCACTCGACCTGTTCGGGACGGGTGGCTTCTCGGGCGTCCAGGCGATCGCCTACGCGCTGTTCCTCTACGCCGCGTTCGAATGGGTCACGACCACCGCCGAGGAGGCGAGGACGCCGCGGGTCATCACCCGGGCGCTGTTCATCGCCCCCGTCCTGATCTGGCTGGTCGCCAGCCTCTTCGCCCTCGCGCTCACCCATCTGGTGCCCTACGGCGCGGCACGCGGCAGCGCCTATCCCCAGCTCCTGATGGGGCAGGCCGCCCTCGGCACGGTCGGCGAGCTCTGGATGCTCGCCCTCACCGTGCTCACCGCGCTCAACACCTTCAACGGCGGCTTTCTGGTGGCGTCGCGGTTCCTCTACGCGGCGGCGCGCGAGAACAACCTGCCCCGCCAGTTCGCGCGGCTCAACCTTCGAGCGGTCCCCTGGCTCGCGGTGACCTCGCTGGCGCTGGCCTCGGCCGCGGTCGCCGCGATCGTGTTCGCGACCGGCGAGTGGCTCCTGCTCGTCGCAGTGGGCGCGGCGATCGAGGCGGGGATCTACGCGATCGCGTCACTCTGCCTCGTGGTCCTTCGACGCCGCGAGACGCGGGAGCGCCCGTTCCGGCTGCTCGCAGGGCGGCCGCTCGCCGTCGTCGGCATCGGGGTCTTCTCGGTCCTCTTCGTCGCGACGGGCTTCTCCGACCCCAAGGACGCGCACCGGTTCTCCCTGGCGCCGATCGCGGTCATCGCGCTCCTCGGCGCGCTCTCGACCCTCTACGTCCGGCTGGTGGTCCCACGTCTCCACGCGGCCGCGGCGGCGCGGGCGGCGACCGCCCGGCCCCGCCGGCGCCCGCAACGGCCTGCAGGTGCCCACGGCGAAGCTTCCGCCGGCGCGCCCGAGCCCGCGCCCGGCGCCGGCACGGTGCCGGACCGGGGCGTCGTGCCCGACGCCGACGGCTGAACCGCCAAACGGCGATCAGGCCCCGCGACGGATCGGGAGGCCGGCCACCAGATCGGCCAGGGCCTCCTCGTCGCCGGGGACCGCGAGCACCGTGTCGCCGTCGCGCTCCGCCAGCCAGTGCCGATTGCGCGCGTGGAGCTGGTGGCCCGGATCGAAGCGGTCGAGCACGACGACCGGCTCGCCAGGACGCCGGCCAGCGGGAAGCGAACCGAGCGCGCCGAGCGAGAGCCGGACCGCGTTGATGGTGCCGAGTCCGGCGTCCGCCACGAGGAGCACCCGGTCCGGGCCGATGGCCTCCACCAGGTCGACCGCGTCGCCGTCCGAAGCCTGCGGCGAGCGGACGCCGCCGGCCGTCTCGACGATCCCGACCGCCACCGGCTCGTCGGGCCAGGCCAGCTCGGCGACCAGGTCGGCGACGGTGAAGGCGGCGGACCCGAGCGCCTCGGCGGCCATCGGCGGAGCCATCGCGAGGCCGTAGGAACGTCCGTCCGGGCACACCGTTCGGGGATCCTCCCCCGACGCCCCGGCAAGCAGCTCGGCGTCGGTCGGCCCCCCACGGCATCCCTCGGCGTCGAGGTCGAACGACTGGGCCGGCTTGCGCGCCGCCACGGTGAGGCTCCGCGCCCGCAGTCGCTCGAGCAGCATGCACGACACCCAGGTCTTGCCGACCTCGGTCGCCGTCCCGCACACCACGACGAGTCGCTCAGGTCGCACCGCTCCTCCGCCTCGGAGGACCGCCCGCCGGCCCGGACGCAGCTCCCCCGCCCGGGGGCGCGACCCTCCGCACGGTGAGCCCGAGCGCGTCGAGGCCGTCGACGAGCGCGTCGACCTGCTCAGTCGTGTGTGCCGCCGAGAGCGTGACCCGCAGACGAGACGAGCCGGGGGCGACGGTCGGCGGTCGGATCGCGGGCACGAACAGCCCGCGCCCGGCGAGCTCGCGGGACGCGGCCAGCGCCTCGGCCTCCCCGCCGAGCACGACGGGGAGGATCGGCGACGGGTGAGCGCAGAGGCCCACCTGCGCGGCGACGCGCGCCACGTGCGCGGCAAGCCGGTCACGCAGGGCCCGGCCTTCGTCCGCGCGGACGATGTCGAGCGAGGCAAGGGCCGCCGCGGCGTCGGCCGGTGTCGGTGCGGTGGTGAAGATGTACGGTCGGGCGCGGTTGACGAGGAGCTCGATGAACCGGGCAGGCCCGGCGACGAAGCCGCCCAGCGAGCCGAGCGCCTTGGAGAGGGTCCCGACGCGCAGCACCGGGGCGGACTCCGGTCGGTCCGCGCCGCCCGCGCGGCAGGGAAGGTCCGGGCCGAGCACGGCGTGGGCCTCGTCGAGGACCAGCAGCGCGTCGTGCCGGCCGCACCGCTCGACCAGTCCCCCGAGATCGGCGACGTCGCCGTCCATCGAGAAGACCGAGTCGGACACGACGACCGGCCGTCCCCGGCCGCGCCGAGCCGCGCGTCGAGCGCGGCGAGGTCCCCGTGGGGGAAGACCTCGACGTCGGCCCGTGCGAGACGGCACCCGTCCACGATCGAGGCGTGGTTGAGCTCGTCGGAGTAGATCCGTGACCCCGGTCCGCCGAAGACCGACAGCACCGAGAGGTTCGCCGCGAAGCCGGTCGGGAAGACGACCGCCCGCTCGCACCCCTTCCACTCGGCGAGCGCCGCCTCCAGCTCGGCGTGGACCGGACGCGACCCGGTGACGAGGCGCGACGCGCCCGAGCCTGCACCCCACCGGTCGAGGGCCCGGTGGGCGGCGGCGACCACCGCGGGGTGGGCGGTGAGCCCGAGGTAGTCGTTGGACGCGAACGAGACCACCGGGGCGCGGGCGGCGCCGGTCTCGAGCGTCCCCGCGGGTCCGTGCGCGTCGAAGGTCCTCGGCGCCCGCCAGCGGCCCTCGGCCTCGACCGTCCGGCACGATGCCTCCACCCAGTGGGACCACGAGGACCGGCCGGGCGCAGTCCGCCGGTGCGGGTCCCCCGACCCGTCGCCGATCAACCGGCGTCCTCGGCCACGACCGACCGGATGCACCGACAGAGGACGTCGACTACGCGGTCGATCTCCTCTGCGGTCGTGGTGAGCGGCGGCATCACGACCACGACGTCGCCGAGCGGACGGAGCAGCACGCCCTGTCGCACCGCGCCGGCACAGACCCGGCGGCCCCAGCGCCGCGAGCCCGCAGGGGGGTCGAGCTCGACGCCCGCCATGAGCCCGCGCTGGCGCACGGCCGCGACCCCGGGCAGCGCCGGCGACGGCGGTCCCGAGCCGCTCCGCGAGGTGCGCGGACACCACCTCGACGTGCTCGAGGACCCGCCACTCGTGCAGCAGCTCGAGGTGGCGCAGGGCGACCGCGCACGCGAGCGCGTTCCCCCCGTAGGAGTGGCCGTGGTAGAAGGTCGACTCGCCGAGGTCGGGCCCGTCGAAGGCCTCGAAGACCGTCCCGGAGGCGACGGTCGCCGACAGCGGCAGGTAGCCGCCGGTGATGCCCTTGCCGAGGCAGAGCAGGTCCGGCCGGAACCCGGGCCCCGCCCACTCGGAGGCGAACAGCCTTCCGGTGCGACCGAAACCGGTCGCCACCTCGTCGCAGATGAGCAGCACTCCGAGCGAGCGGCAGGCCTCGCCGACCAGTGAGAGGTCCCCGGGGTCGGCGACGAGCATGCCCGACGCGCCCTGCACGAGCGGCTCGAGCACCACCGCGGCGAGCGAGGGCGCGTGGGCCTCGATGCTCGCGACGAGCTTGGCCGCCCAGTCGGCCGTCGCGTAGCCCGGGGAGCGGAGGACCGGGAAGCGCAGGGCGTCGAAGATCGACGTGCCGAACCCGCCGTCGCCGAGCGAGAGCGCGCCCACCGTGTCGCCGTGGTACGCGTCGCCGAGCGCGAGGAACCGGTCGTGGCCCGGCTCGCCGCGGTTGACCCAGTACTGGAACGCCACCTTGAGGGCCTGCTCGACCGCGACGGCCCCGTCGGAGCCGAAGAGCACGTGGGGATCGGAGACCGGCACCACCGCGGCGAGTGCCTCGGCGAACTCGACCGTGGCGCGGCTGCCGTTGCCGAGCAGGGTGGCGTGCGCGACGCGTCCGAGCTGCGCGGTGAGGGCCTCGTCGAGCTCGGGCACCCGGTGGCCGAGGGTGGTCACCCACAGAGAGGAGATCGCGTCGAAGTACCGGTTGCCCTCGACGTCGATCAGCTCCCGTCCCTCGGCCCGGTCGACGATGACCGGGGCGTTGGAAGGGAAGGCCGCCATCTGGGTGAACCCGTGCCAGACCACCGCTGCGTCGCGCTCGACCCACCCTCCGGCTCCGTACCGGCTCTCTCGCCGTCCGCTCATCCGGCGAGTCTTGCCCAGCGCCTCCGGAGCAGTCGAATGGCTCCGCCCGGCGGACGGCGCCCACGCCCCAGGGTCCGGCCGGCGCCGTCGCCGGTAGGATCGCGGACATGGACCGCATCGGCGTGGTCGACACCATGTTCGCCCGCTTCGACATGGGCGCCGAGGCCGCCGACGAGCTTGCCTCCTGCCCGGGCTACGGCGAGCGCTTCGAGGTCGTCCGGCGCACCGTCCCGGGCTTCAAGGATCTCGGCGTCGCCTGCAAACGCCTCGTCGAGCGCGAAGGCTGCGCGATCGTGGTCGCGCTCGGGATGCCCGGTCGCGCGGCGATCGACCAGGTCTGCGCGCACGAGGCGTCGCAGGGGATCATGCTCGCCCAACTGCTGACCTCGACCCACATCCTCGAGGTGTTCGTCCACGAGAACGAGGAGGACGACCCCGAGGCGCTCGCCGCCGTCTGCGTCGATCGCTCCCGCAAGCACGCGCGCAACGCCTACTGGATGCTCTACGAACCCGAGCAGCTCGCCCGCCGGGCGGGTGGCGGCATCCGGCAGGGGTACGCGGACGCCGGCCCGCATCCTCACCTGACCCGCGCGATCGCCCCGCGCCTCAGTCCTCGCGCACCTGCGGGTCGTGCGGGAGCCCGAGCGTCCGCTCGGCGACGATGTTGCGCTGCACCTGGGCGGTCCCGCCCCCGACGGTGAGTGCCGGGGCGAAGAGGAACCCGAAGTACCAGATGGACTCGGGCCAGACGTGGCCGCCTGCCGCGGTGGCCGGCGACGCCCCCTCCGCGCGGGGGCCGGCGCCCGCGAGCATCCCCCGGGCACCGGCGAGGTCGCGGGCGAGGTCCATCACGTGTTGGCCGTGCTCGTCGGCGAGCGCCTTGCGCACCGAGGCCTCGGGACCGGGGTCGAGCCCCGAGACCGCGGCCGACACTGTGCGCATCCGCAGCAGACCCAGGACCTCTCCCTCCGACCACACCCTGGCCAGCCGCTGGCGGAGCAAGGGATCCTCGACGCCACCCGCGCGGCGGACCTGGTCGATGAGGTCTGCCGCCGTGGGTCCCATCCCCCACAGGGAGCCGGCTCCCGACAGCGACACCCGCTCGTTCCCGAGGGTCACCTTGGCGAGCGCCCACCCCTCCCCTTCGCGGCCGACCAGGTTGGCGGCGGGCAGCCGCACGTCGTCGAGGAAGACCTCGTTGAAGGAGTGCGCGCCGGTCATGTCGACGAGGGGCCGGACCGTGACCCCCTCCGCGTCCATCGGGCAGACGAAGTAGGAGATCCCCTCGTGCCGCGGCGCGTCGGGGTCGGTGCGGGCGAGGAGGATCCCGAACCGGGCGGTGTGGGCGAACGACGTCCAGACCTTCTGGCCCCGCACCACCCACTCGTCGCCGTCGCGCTCGGCGCGGGTGGTGAGCGACGCCAGGTCCGAGCCGGCACCCGGCTCGCTGAACAGCTGGCACCAGATCTCCTCGCCGGCGAGCAGCGGGAGCAGGTAGCGCTCCTTTTGCTCCTCGGTGCCGGCGTGCAGCAGGGTCGGACCGGCCCAGCCGATGCCGATGGTGTTCTCGGGCCGTCGCACCCCGGCCCTGCGGAGCTCGTCGTCGACGATCAGCTGGTGGGTGGCGTCGGCGCCCAGTCCCCACGGTTCGGGCCAGTGTGGCGCCACCAGCCCCCCTTCGGCGAGGTCCCGGCCCGATGGCGAGGGGTGCTCCGCCAGCCAGGCCCGCAGCTCGACCCGCCGGGGATCGTCGTCGGCGGGCAACGCGAAGTCCACGGTGGACAGCGTAGGCTGCAGCGATCCGTGAGGCCGGGGGGCGGCACCGGTGACGTGCTCGGGGGAAGGGGAGCCGATCGTGAGCAAGTGGAACTACGCGGACGTCTGGGAGGCCGTGGCCGACGAGCTGCCGGAGGCGCCCGCCCTCACCCACGGCAGCCACACCCTGACCTGGGGCGAGCTCGACCGGCGTGCGGACAACCTCGCGCGCTGGCTTCTCGGTGCCCACGTCGCGCACCAGGACAAGATCGCCCTCTACCTCTACAACTGCTCCGAGTACCTCGAGGCCACCTTCGCCTGCTTCAAGGTGGGGCTGGTGCCGATCAACACCAACTACCGCTACGCGGAGGACGAGCTCGCCTACCTGTGGGAGAACGCGGACGCGGTGGCGGTGGTGTTCCACGGCGCCTTCGTCGAGCGGATCGAGGAGCTGCAGGGGCGGGTGCCGGGGATCCGCAGCTGGCTCTGGGTCGACGACGGCACCGCAGCCTGTCCTCCGTGGGCGGTCCCCTTCGAGGAGGCCGCCGAGACGACCGGCTTCCACACCGGAACCGCGGACCACGAGCACGTCCGTGCACCGTGGGGTCGCAGCCCCGACGACCTGGTCATGCTCTACACCGGCGGTACCACCGGCATGCCGAAGGGTGTCATGTGGCGCCAGGACGACCTCTTCGCCCGGCTGAACGGCGGGGGGTTCCGCCACTACCCCGCGGACGGCGAGCCCGAGGACGTCCGCGCCGAGCTGACCCGGAGCGGCCCGGGCATGACGCTGATGCCTGCGTGCCCGCTCATGCACGGTACCGGCGGGTTCACCGCCCTCGAGAGCCTGAGCGAGGGGGGCCGCGTGGTGACCCTGGTCTCGCGCCGCTTCGACCCGGTCGAGTTGCTCGACACCGTCGAGCGAGAACGGGTCAACGGCCTGGTCATCGTCGGCGACGCGTTCGCCAAGCCGATCCTCGCGGCGCTCGACGCCGAGCCCGGACGCTGGGACCTCACCAGCCTGGTCGGGATGATCTCCTCGGGCGTGATGTGGAGCGAGCAGACCAAGCAGGGACTGCTCGCGCACCACCCGGGCATGCTGCTCGTCGACGCCTTCTCCTCGTCGGAGGCCCTCGGCATGGGCACCTCGGTCTCCTCGGCCGGCTCCGCCGCGCGCACCGCCCGCTTCACGCTCGGTCCCGACGTCCGCGTCGTCAACCAGGACGGGAAGGACGTCGAGCCCGGTTCGGGCCGTCCGGGCGTGCTCGCGCTCGGGGGCAGGATCCCGCTCGGGTACTACAAGGACGAGGCGAAGACGGCCGCGACCTTCCGTACCATCGGCGGTACCCGGTACTCGGTGCCCGGCGACTATGCGGAAGTCGCCGAGGACGGGACCATCCACCTGCTCGGCCGAGGCTCTGTCTGCATCAACACCGGCGGCGAGAAGGTCTACCCCGAGGAGGTGGAAGAGGCGGTGAAGACCCTGGCCGGGGTCGTCGACGCGGTCGTGGTGGGCATCCCGAACGAGCGCTTCGGCGAGGAGATCGTCGCCGTCGTCGAACTCGCGACCGACACCTCCTCCGACGAGGTGACCGCAGCCGTCGTCATCGAGCACGTGAAGGTCCGGCTCGCCGGGTTCAAGGCGCCGCGCCGCGTCCGCTACGTCGAGACCATCGGCCGCGCGCCGTCCGGCAAGGTGGACTACGCACGCCACCGCGGGGAGACCGCGGAGTGGATGGGCGTCGAGCTCGGCTGAGGACGGCGGAGTCAGCCCTTGTTGGCCCCGTGCATGCGCACGAAGTCGTTGACGGTGTAATAGGCGTCGATCGACTCGCCCGCGTCCCCCCAGAACCCCTCGAGGACGTCGTAGGCCATCGCCCCCTCGGCGATGTAGTGGTTGTTGACGTCGGTGATCTCGAGCTCGCCGCGGCCCGAGGGCACCAGGGTCGGGATGATCTCGAACACCTCGGCGTCGTAGCAGTAGATGCCGGTCACCCCGTAATTCGAACCGGGACGCTCCGGCTTCTCCACGATGCCGGTGACGCGGCCCTCGCCGTCGAAGGTGGGCACCCCGAGGTGCCGGAGGTGCTCGACGTGCTCGACCGGCGTGAGCAGGATGCGCGCGCCCCGCGGGTCGGACCGGAAGGCGTCGACCATCGGTCTGATCGACCGTTCCACCACGTTGTCCGCCAGCATCACGAGGACCGGGTCGCCGTCGACGAACCGGGCGGCGAGGCCGAGCGCCTCGGCGATCCCGCCGGGCTTCTCCTGGTAGCCGTAGCTCAGGCGGTCGATCCCGAACTCGTGCCCGTTGCCGAGGAGGCGGAGGAACTCGCCTGCGTGGGTCCCGCCGGTGACCACCATGATCTCGGTCAACTCTGCGTTGACCAGCGCCTCGATGCACCAGTTGATCATCGGCCGGTCGTAGATCGGCAGGAGGTGCTTGTTGGTGATCCGGGTGAGCGGATGCAGGCGCGAGCCGGTGCCCCCTGCGAGGATCACGCCCTTCATCCGGCGAATCCTACTGTGCCGGCGGCGCCGGTCTCGGCGAGCACCGCGTCGGCGAGCGCCGGCCACGCGCGGGCGGCCCAGGGCCCGAAGGGACGGTTGCAGAGCCCGGCGCAGGCGATCCCCGCGTCGGGATCGATCCACAGGAACGAGCCCGACCGCCCGAAATGCCCGAACGTCGCCGGTGCGTTCGCCGCGCCGGTCCAGTGGGGCTGCTTCGCGTCGCGGATTTCGGGGCCGAGCCCCCAGTCGCAGGGATCGAAGTGCCCGAATCCGGGCAGGACGCCCGCGAGGCCGGCGAACTGCACCGAGCACGCCAGCGAATGGGTCCCCGCGCTGACCAGGGTGGGCGCGAGCAGTTCGCACGCCGAGCGCGAGCAGGTCGGTGAGCGGGCCCGAAAGCCCCGCGGCCGCGCCCGCCGGCGACGGCGGCGCGAGCCCGACCGCGTCCATGCCGAGCGGATCGAGCACGCCGAGGGTCAGGTACTCGGCGAAGGGGATGCCGGCGCGCTCCTCGAGGAAGGCCGCGAGCGCCTCGTACCCTGCATTCGAATAGATGCGACTGGTCGACGGGAGCGCGACCGGCGGACCCGGGTCGGGACCGAGACCGGAGGCGTGGGCGAGCAGGTGGCGGACCGTCGCGCCCGGAGGTCCTGCCGGGTCCTCGAGGGAGATCGTCCCCTCTTCGACGGCGACGAGCGCCGCGAGCGAGGTCGCGAGCTTGGTGACCGACGCCCACTCGAACCGAGCCTCGGTGTCGCCGATCGTGCCGCCGACGACCGGCGCACCGCCCCTGCGCGACAGTCTGGCGACGCCCACGGCCGCATGGTCGACCGGCCATTCGGCGACCGCACGCAGCGCCTCCATGACCCACCGAGCGTAGAGGAGGTGCGGGTCCCGGTTCCGGGCACCGCGCGTCGAGCTGGCTACGCTGAGTCGGGACGCGGGTCGGGACGGGGGCGCCATGGCGAGCAACGGAGGGGGGGCGACGAGAGCCGCCCGGCGCGCCTCCCCGCGCCGGCGGGCCACCGAGCAGCAGCGCTCCTCTCCGCGCACCGGTGCACTCCTCGCAGTTCTCGTCCTGCTGCTCGCAGGCTGCGGCTCGGGGGCGGCCGGGCTCGAACCCACTTCGCCGGCGGCTGACGGCTCACCGGCGGCCGCCGGCTCGCCGGCATCGCCGGTCGACGGCGCGCTCGGCGCCTTCTACGACGTGCCCACCCCGCTCAGCCCGGGACCGCCCGGCTCGCTCGTCCGGGTGGCCCGGCTCTCGGCCGCCGGCCTACCGGCCGGCGCCTCCGCCTCTCGCGTGGTGTACCACTCGGAGACAGCGGCCGGAGCCGACGTCGCGGTCTCCGGCATGGTGGTGGTCCCCGGTGGGACACCGCCCCGCGGCGGCTTCCCGATCGTGACCTGGGCACACGGCACGACAGGGCTCGCGCCGTCCTGCGCGCCCTCGTTCGAGGGAGCCTCGGCCGTCCCCTTCCTCGCCGCGCTGGTCGGTTCGGGGGCGATCGTCGCCGCGACCGACTACGAAGGCCTCGGCGTCGCCGCCGATCTCCATCCCTACCTGGTGGGTCTCAGCGAAGGCCAGGACGTCCTCGACGCCGCCCGGGCGGCCCGCGCGCTCGCCGGCGGCCGCGCCTCCAACACGGTGATCGTGGCCGGGCATTCGCAGGGCGGCCAGGCCGCGCTCTTCGCGGGGCAGATCGCCCAGTCCTACGCGCCCGAGCTCTTCGTGGCCGGCGTCGCCGCCGCCGCACCGGTCACCTCGGTGCTCGAGTTCGGCCCCGAGCCGCACCGCCCGACCGACGGGTCGATCGCCTATCTCCTCATGGCCGTCGACGCGTGGTCGCACACCTACGGGAACCTGCCCCTCGCCTCGGTGCTCACCTCACGCGCCTTTCGGGCGGCCGGCGTGCTCACCTCCGGGTGCGCCGCGGGCATCGAGGCCGCCTACGACCGGCTCTCCCCCGCAGCACTGCTCGTCGCAGGATGGAGCGCCAACCCCGCGCTCGTGGGCGACGACGCGGCGAACCGGCCCGGCCAGGCGCCGACCGCCGCACCGCTGCTGGTGCTCCAGGGCACCGCCGACGCGGTGGTGCCGGAGTCGACCACGTCACGGTTCGTCGCGGACCAGCTCTGCGGAGCCGAACACGACGCCGTCGACTACGCTGCGGATCGCGGGCGCCGGTCACACCGGCGTGCTCTCCGCGGGCGAGCAGGACCTCCTCCGCTGGATCGGGCAACGCCTCGCGAGCCGGCCGGCACCCGACACCTGCCGGCGTTGAAGGGCGGGTGGCCCGACGGCGCCCCCCGGGCGGGTCAGACGTCGAGGAAGCGCCGCACCGCGAAGGCCGAGCCCACCACGCCGACGCCGATGCCAACGATCGCCACGAGGATGCAGGTGCCCGCGACCTCCCAACCGCCGAGCGACATCTGCACGATGATGTTCGACTGGTTGGCCGCCGTCTTCGTCGCGTTCAGCCCGATGCCGTAGTAGAGCGCGAGCACCACGAGGACCGCCACGGACGCGCCGAGCATCCCCTGGATGAGCCCTTCGGCCATAAAAGGTAATCGGATGAACCAGTTGGTGGCACCGACCAGCTTCATCACCGACACCTCTCGTCGCCGGGCGAAGATGGCCATGCGGATGGTGTTGAGGATGAGCACCGCGGCCGACAGCAGCAGCACCACCGCGACCGACAGGAAGACCCACTGGAGGATCCGTATGACGCTCTGCATGGTCTTGATCTGCTGTCCGGGGTACTTCACGTCGTAGATGCCGGGTTTGCCGATGAAGGCCTGGTACACCGCGGTCGCCTGCGACGGATCGTTGAGCACGCACCGGTAGGAGGACGGGTAGTCGGCGAGGGTGGTGGCCTGGAACTCGTCGGCCGGCTCGAGAGTGCGCGCCTCGCTGTAGTCGTAGCCCTGGGTCCGGAAGCTGCAGGACTTCACGTAGGGCGACTGCTGGAGCTGGGTCCCGATCGACGCGACGAGCGTCTTCGAGGCATTGGGCTGCACCCAGACGATGGTCTGCACCCCGTTCTGCCAGAGCGTGGTCGCCTTGGTCGCCCCCTGCTTGAGGAGGAGGGCCGATCCGACCAGCGCCAGCGAGACCGCCACGGTGAGGATGGCGGCGACCGTCATCAGACGGTTCCGCCACAGGTTGGTGACGGCCTCTTTCGAGACGTAGCCGGCCGAGACGGGCATCAGGCGCGCGTCGCGTAGGTGTCGGGGTGGTCGCCGGAGACGGACCGGGGTCCGGGAGCGTTCTCCGCGAGGTTGCCGGTGGGTGCACCGGCGCCGGCGGCCGCGGCCCCGCTGTCGAGCCCGTAGACCCCGTGGGCCTGGTCGCGAACGAGAACGCCGCGGTCGAGCTCGATGACCCGGCGCCGCATCTGGTCGACCATCCCCGCGTCGTGGGTCGCCACGATGACCGTCGTGCCGGTCCGGTTGATCCGGTCGAGCAGCCGCATGATGCCGAGGCTGGTCGTCGGATCGAGGTTGCCGGTCGGCTCGTCGGCGAGAAGGATCAGCGGACGGTTGACGAAGGCGCGTGCGACCGCGACCCGCTGTTGTTCGCCGCCGGACAGCTCGTGGGGCAGGTTGTCCCGCTTCTTCGCCAGACCCACCAGGTCGAGGACCTGGGGGACCTGGGCGGCGATGACGTGCTTGGGGCGGCCGATCACCTCGAGGGCGAACGCGACGTTCTCCAAGACCGACTTGTTCGGCAGCAGACGGAAGTCCTGGAAGACGCACCCGATGTTCCGTCGCAGGTAGGGGATGCGCCACTTGGGGAGATGGCCGATCTCCTTGCCCGCTTCCCAGATGCGCCCCGAGTCGGGCATCTCCTCGCGGAGCAGGAGCCGGATGAAGGTCGTCTTCCCCGACCCCGACGGACCGACGAGGAAGACGAATTCTCCCTTGTCGATCTCGACCGAGCAGTCGTCGAGGGCAACGGTGGATCCCTTGTACGTCTTGGTGACGTTCTGGAACGTGATCATGAGCGGAGGATCAGTGGCGACGTCGGCGGTGCGGGCGGGGAGGACCACGCGTCAGGCACTTCGTTCCATCTTAGCGAACCTCGCATCGCGAGAGGGTCAGCCCCTCTGACCTCGGATCACGCCGATCCTCAGCTCCGCAACCCGCTTTTCCCTCGGCCGCGTCGCGTCGCGCGCGTCAGCTCGCCCGACGGGTCTCCGCCCGTCGCCGCAGCTCGGCCTCGATGAAGTCGTCGAGCTCGCCGTCGAGGACCGCGTCGACGTTGCCCGTCTCGTGGTTGGTGCGGAGGTCCTTCACCTGTTGGTACGGCGCCATCACGTAGGAGCGGATCTGGTTGCCCCATCCGCTGTCGGTCCGGTCGCCGGAGAGCTCGTCGAGTGTCGCCTGCTGCTCCGCTCGCTGGAGCTCGGCGAGCTTCGCGGCGAGCACCTCGAGCGCCTTCGCCTTGTTCTGATGTTGGCTCCGCTGGTTCTGGCACGACACGACGATGCCCGTCGGCAGATGGGTGATCCGCACCGCCGAATCGGTCTTGTTGACGTGCTGGCCGCCCGCGCCCGACGAGCGGTAGGTGTCGATTCGGAGGTCCTTCTCGTCGATGTCCACCTCGTCGTCGACGTCGAGCAGCGGGACCACGTCCACCGAGGCGAAGCTGGTCTGGCGCCGGTGCTGCGCGTCGAACGGCGACATCCGCACCAGACGGTGCGTGCCCCGCTCGGCCGCCAACAACCCGTAGGCGAACTGGCCCCGCAGCAAGAAGGTCGCCGACAGGAGTCCCGCCTCCTGGCCGGGGGTGGCCTCTTCGACCTCGAGCTCGAAGCCGCGGCGCTCGGCCCAGCGCGTGTACATGCGCAACAGCATCTCGGCCCAGTCCTGCGCGTCCGTACCGCCCGCGCTCGCGTGGATTTCGGCGACCGCGTCGTTGCGGTCGTACTCGCCCGAGAAGAGCGCCCGCAGCTCGAGGGCGGAGAGCCGCCGGTCGAGATCCTCGATCAATTCCCCGATCTCGGGACGGAGGGACTCGTCGCCCTCCTCGACGAGGAGCTCGTGGAGGGTCTCGGCGTCCGACAGGCGCCGGTCGAGGGCGGCCATCAGCTCGAGGTCCTCGTTGACCTTTCCCAGCTCGCGGGTGACGTCCCGAGCCCGGTCCGGGTCGTCCCAGAGGTTGGGCTCGGTGACCACCTTCTCCAGCTCGGCCCGGCGTTCCTCCAGCCGGGAGACGCCGACGATGCGTGCCGCCTCGGCGACCCGGCTCCGGAGCGCCTCGAGCGCCGCGGACAGGTCCGCGCGGACTCCGTCGTCGGCCCCGCCGGCCATCTCAGTTGGCGCCGTGGCAGAGCTTGAACTTCTTGCCGCTCCCGCACCAGCACGGCTCGTTGCGCCCGATCTTCTCCCGCTCGGACTTCACGATCGGGACCTGGGTTTCGCCGTCGTCGGCGAAGCGCTGGGCGACCCCCGCCTCGGCATCGGGCGCCGGCGCCATCCCCGCCAGCGCGGCCTGCTCGATCTCGGCGGGTGACGCCGAGGCGAAGGCCGCGGAGATCGCGCCGTCGCCCTGCACCGGATCGTCGGCGGCCACGTAGCTCGCCTGCGCGAGGTCCGGCTCGGTCGCCGGCTCGGTGAGGACCTGGACGTGGAAGAGGTACCGCAGATAGTCGTCGTTGATGCTGTCCATCAGTTTGGTGAACATCGCGAAGCCCTCCCGCTGCCACGCGACGAGCGGGTCCTGGTTGCCCATCGCGCGCAGGTTGATCCCTTCGCGCAGGTAGTCCATCTCGGCGAGATGGTCCTGCCACCGCTGGTCGATGATCTGGAGCATCAGGTCGCGTTCGAGCTGGCGAGCCATGTCCGCGCCCCCGGGCAGCGCCTCGTCGCGCCGGGCGTAGAGCTCGAGCGCCTCGGTCACCAGGCTCTCGGTGACCTGTCCGGACGTCGACGCCTCGGCGAAGTCGTCGGCGACGAACTTGGTCGGGTAGTACTGGGTCACCTCGGTGAGCAGCCGGGAGACGTCCCACTCCTCGGGGTAGTCGGACGGGCAGGACGCGGCGACCAGCTCGGTCATCGTCGACTCGAGCATCGCGACCGTGTCCTCGTGGAGATCCTCGCCCTCGATGATCTGGCCGCGGCGGCCGTAGATGACCTTGCGCTGCTCGTTCATCACGTCGTCGTACTTGAGGACGTCCTTGCGCGACTCGGCGTTGCGGCCCTCGACGGTGTTCTGCGCGCGCTCGATCGCCTTGGTCACCATCTTCGCCTCGATCGGCACGTCCTCGGGGAGCGCCCGTCCCATCACCCAGTTCATCGCGCCGGTGGCGAAGAGCCGCATGAGATCGTCCTCGAGGGACAGGAAGAAGCGACTCTCGCCGGGGTCCCCCTGCCGACCCGAGCGGCCGCGCAGCTGGTTGTCGATGCGGCGGCTCTCGTGCCGCTCGCTGCCCAGCACGTAGAGGCCTCCGAGCTCGCGGACCTGGGTGCCCTCCCCCGCGCAGATCTTCTCGAACTCCTCCTCGAGGGACCGGAGGCTGGCCGCGCCCTCATCGGTGGCGAGGTCGACGCCGCGGGAGACCACCTCGCGCCGGGCCAGCCCCTCCGGGTTGCCGCCGAGGATGATGTCGACGCCGCGGCCTGCCATGTTGGTCGCGACGGTGACCGCGCCGACCCTGCCCGCCTGGGCGACGATCTCGGCCTCGCGGAAGTGCTGCTTGGCGTTGAGGACCTCGTGGGGGATGCCCCGCTTGTCGAGGAGCCGTGACAGGTGCTCGGACTTGGCCACCGAGGCGGTGCCGACCAGCACCGGCTGTCCGACCTCGTGACGCTCCGCGATGTCCTCGACCACCGCGGCGAACTTGGCGTCCTCGCTCTTGTAGATGAGGTCCGCCTTGTCGTCGCGGACGAGCGGCATGTTGGTCGGGATGGGCACCACCGGCAGCTCGTAGGTGTTGGCGAACTCGGAGGCCTCGGTCTCCGCCGTCCCGGTCATGCCGGCGAGCTTCTCGTAGAGCCGGAAGTAGTTCTGGAGGGTCACCGTCGCCCAGGTGTGGTTCTCCTCTTTGATCCGCACCCGCTCCTTCGCCTCGACCGCCTGGTGGAGGCCGTCGGACCAGCGGCGGCCCTCGAGGGTGCGACCGGTGAACTCGTCGACGATCTTCACCTCGCCCTGCGCGACGAGGTAGTCCTTGTCGCGGCGGTAGAGCTCCTTCGCGAGCAGCGCCTGGGTCAGGTGGTGCACGTAGTTGACCGCCACCGCGTCGTAGAGGTTGCCGACCCCGAGCTGCCGTTCGACCTTCTCGATGCCCGCCTCGGTCGGGACGACGGCGCGCTTCTCCTCGTCGACCTCGTAGTCCTCCTCGGCCCGCAGCGTCCTCACGATCCCGGCGAACTGGTAATAGAGCTGGGCCGACTCGGCCGAGGGCCCCGAGATGATGAGCGGGGTGCGCGCCTCGTCGATGAGGATCGAGTCGACCTCGTCGACGATCGCATAGGGGTGGCCGCGCTGGACCATGGCGTCCAGCGACCTCGCCATGTTGTCGCGCAGGTAGTCGAACCCGAACTCGGTGTTCGTCCCGTAGGTGACGTCGGCCTCGTAGGCCTGACGCTTGGCGGCGGGGTCGTCGATGTCGGGGCCGACCCGACCGACCTTCAGTCCGAGGAACCGGTGGACGCGACCCATCCACTCCGAGTCACGTGTCGCCAGGTAGTCGTTGACCGTGACGACGTGCACACCCTTGCCGCCCAGGGCGTTGAGGTACACCGGCAGGGTGGAGACGAGGGTCTTGCCCTCGCCGGTCTTCATCTCGGCGATCCAGCCGAAGTGGAGGGCCATGCCGCCCATCAGCTGCACGTCGAAGTGGCGCTGCCCGAGGGTCCGCCAGGCCACCTCGCGGACCAGCGCGAACGCCTCGACGAGCAGGTCCTCCAAGCTCTCGCCGCGTTCGATGCGCTCGCGGAAGGCCGGGGTGAAGGCGGCGAGCTCCTCGTCCGAGCGCGCCTCCATCTCCGGCTCGAGTGCGTTGACCAGGGGCACCAGCTCGGCCAGGCGTCGGACCTTCTTGCCCTCCCCCGCGCGGAGGACCTTGGTGAGCACGCTCATGGACCCCTCACTCTACCGTCGGGGGCCTCGGCGATGGCTTGGCGCGGCGGAGGCCGCCCCTCCCGACCTGGCACGCACGCGGCGCGTGTGCGGCCGCCGCGTCGCCGTCGAGCGGGCGGGGGCTCGGATCAGGCGGTGCGCACCCGGTCGTAGAGGGTCGCGACCTGCGGTGCGGTGCGATGGCGGGGTTGCGACCTCCCGACGATGCGACCCTTGCTCTTCTCGAGCTGGTGCTCGAGCTTCTCGACCACCAGGTCGACCGCGGCGATCGGCCAGCGAGCCGCGGCCCGGGCCCGGACGGTCTTGCCATGGCCGCTCATGACGATCTCGCAGCACTCGCGCTCGGAGATCCGCGGGTTGTGCTCCTCCGAGAAGCGGACCTCGGCCCGCTCGAGGCCCGGACACAGTCGCCCGAGGCGCCCGACCTTCTCCTCGGTGAGAGCCCTCACCTCGCCGGACACCTTTCTCCTGCCGTGTGCGATGACAACGTTCACGTGTTCGCCTCCTGCGCGTGGCGCTCGGTGGTCTGGGGGTCTGCTCGTCCTCCTCTCGGCTGGTCTGTCTCTCGGCTGGTCGGTGGTGCTCGCCCGGTGCCTCACCTCGTGCGTCGGTCGGGTGTACCGCCCCGGTGCTGCGAGCAGCGTGCGGCTGACCTGGTCTTTGACCCCACACTCGCCTGCAGGGGGAGTGACGGACGGGCTCCGGCGGAGGCCGTCGAGCGGCCTCCCAACGGAGCCGCTCGCGGTCCGCGTCGTCCCCTCTCCGCGACCCCCCGGCCATCGGGGGGACGGGCAGGTCTTACTCCTAAGCCGCACCATGCTCAGCAACCATGAGTTGCCTTACGTGGGTCGTTTCGCCTGCGGCTGGCATCGACTTGCAACCACAGACCCGCACGCTGCTCACGAGCCAATTGTAGGCGCGGCGGGCTCGCCGGGAAGGGGGCACCGGTCGAATTCACGAGCTCGCCATCCCCGCGTCACACGACGGCAACACGGGCGCGGGCGCTGCCGTCCGGCCGGAGGGCTGGGCCGGTCCCTGAACCCGAGCCGTCAGCCCGCGCCCTCGGCGAGCTGGCGTTTGATGTCGTCGAGGACCGGGATCGGACCCGGGTCGATGCCCTCGTGACCGGCCAGGTGCAGCGACACCACGTCGCCGACCAGGGCCAGGTCGAACAGTTGCGCGAGGTCCCCCTCCCCCTCGGCCCGCACCTCGACGACGTCGGCCACCACCTCGCGGAGCACCTCCGCGACCAGGTCGAAGCGACGGGCCACCTGGGGATGCTCGGCGTCGTGACGGAGGTTGACCAGGGTGATCAGCTGTCGGGTGGCGTCACCGTTCTGGCCCCAGCCGGCCAGCTCGTTGTGGCAGAGCTCCGGGTAGACGTTCATGAAGGCGGGGCTCTTGGCGTTCTCGTTGACCTGCGCCTTCCAGCGCAAAGCGGCGGCCGCGCCGAGGGCCTGGGCGCCGTGGACGAGCGGGATCGTCCGACCGATCCTGCGGGCGATCTCCACCGCGCCGCTGTCCGGCTGGGCGAGCTCGTCGCGCCGACGCCGCAGCTGGTCGACCGCCTGCTCGACCCATTGCAGCGCGCCGGGAAAGAGCCCGACCTGCTCGAGGACGACGAGCGGCGGGACCGCCATCGCCCCGAGCGCGGCGCGCGGCTGGGGGATGTCGCCGGGAACCGGCACGACCGGCACCTCCCATTCGTCGGCGAGCTGGACCAGCTCGCCGCCCCCCGCGACCACCACCAGCGAGGCCCCCGCCTCGAACGCGCCGGAGGCGGCCTCGACGGTCTCCTCGGTGTTCCCCGAAAACGACATCGCGAACACGAGCGACCCGGTGCCGACGTAGTCCGGCGGCTCGTAGCCCTTGACCACGTTGACCGGGACGGGCATGAACGGTGCTGCCACCGCGTTGAGCACGTCGCCCGCGATGCCGCTCCCTCCCATGCCGAGCACGACGACGTTCTCGACCTGCTCGCGGGTAGGAAGACCCTCGAGACCTCGCGCCGCGCCGAGCGCGGACGCGACCTGTTCGGGAAGGCCCATGGTGGCGCCCCACATGTCGAGCGAGTCGACTGCCAGCGGCGAGTCGGCGGTGAGGGGCATGCCGTCGATCACGAGGTGCCGGCCCGGCCGGTCGGCTGAGCGCCTCCCGCCTCGGCCTTGGCCATCAGGCGCTCGTGCTCGGCGCTGTCGACGGACGTCGACTCGTCGACGAGCATCACCGGGATGCCGTCGCGGATCTGGTAGCTCCGGTGGAGGCGCGGGTTGTACAGCAGATCCTCGTCGGCGAAGTAGAGCAACTCGCCCTTGTCCTCCGGACAGGCCAGGACATCGATGAGCAGCGGGTCGAGCGTCATGTCGTCTTCCTCTCTGGTGGCCCCATGATGGCTCCTCGTCACCGACCGGTCATCCGTCCTGCCCCGCCGCGAGCACCCGTGCGATCGCGTCCTCGACCTCGGTGACGTGGCGCGCTGCAGGCCTCGGCGTCCGGCGCCTCGACGTTCAAGCGGAGCAGCGGTTCGGTGTTGGAAGGTCGCAGGTTGTACCACCACTCGCCCCGGTCGACGGTCAGCCCGTCGAGCCGGTCCGCCGTGCCGAGCGCGCCGCCGGCCGCCTCGACCTCCTTGGCCATGCGCTCGACGGTCGTGGCCGGATCGGGCACCTCGGTGTTGATCTCGCCCGAATCGGCGTAACGGCGGAACGGCGCGAGCAGCTCCGAGAGCGGGAGGCGCGCCCGGCTCAGCACCTCGAGCACCACCATCGCAGCGATGATCCCCGAATCCGCGCGGTAGTTGTCCCGAAAGTAGTAGTGACCCGAGTGCTCACCGCCGAAGACCGCGCCGGTGTCGGCCATCACCTCCTTGATGAAGCTGTGCCCCACCTTGGTCCGCACCCCGACGCCACCCTTTTCGGCGATGACCTCGGGGACCACCCGCGAGCAGATGCAGTTGTAGAGCACCGTCGCACCAGGGTCCTTCTCGAGCATCGAGGAGGCCACGAGCGCGGTGGTCAGCGAACCCGAGACCGGCTCGGCGCGCTCGTCCACGAGGAAGACGCGGTCGGCGTCGCCGTCGAAGGCGAGGCCCAGGTCCGCACCCGTGTCGAGGACCACCTGCCGGAGGCTCGCCAGGTTCTCGGGCTGGATCGGGTCGGCGGGGTGGTTGGGAAAGCTCCCGTCGAGCTCGGGGAAGAGGATCTCGAGGTCGAAGGGCAGGCCCGCGAAGACCGCGGGCACGATCAGCCCGCCCATGCCGTTGGCGGTGTCGGCGACCACCTTGAGCGGTGCGAGCGCGCCGACGTCGACGAAGGACCGCACGTGGTCGGCGTAGGCGTCGAGGACCGAATGCTGCTCGATCGGCGCGAGCGTCCCCGGGTCGACCGCGGGGGGCCCGTCTGCCCCCCATTCGTCGAGCAACGCTTCCGCGTTCGCCTGGATGTCGGCAAGGCCGGTGTCCCGGCCGACCGGGCGGGCCCCGGCGAGGCAGAGCTTGAGGCCGTTGTAGCGGGCCGGGTTGTGGGAGGCGGTGAACATGGCCCCCGGTGCGTCGAGGCTTCCGGCCGCGAAGTACAGGAGGTCGGTCGAGGCGAGCCCGAGGTCGACGACCGCGACCCCCTCCGAGCGGACCCCCTCCGCGAACGCCTCGGCGAGCTCGACGCCGGAGGTGCGCATGTCCCGCGCCACGAGCAGACGGGGGGCGCCGGCGAAGCGGGCCACCGCGACGCCGATCGCCCGGCACTGGGTCGCGTCGAGCTCGTCGGGCACGATCCCGCGCACGTCGTAGGCCTTGAAGACGGTGGAGAGGGCGGCCATGGCCGGGCCATCCTAGGTCAGCCCTCCCCGGCGGACCCGACCCGACGCCGCGCTCAGTCCCTGCCGCGACCCTCGCCGGCGAGGAGCGCGGCCACGTCCCGTGCCATCGCGTCGCACCGCGTCGCGAGCGATGTCATCCGCTCACGCGCGTCGGGGGCCCCGAGCAGCTCCTGGCGGTCGAGGGGCCCGAGCGGCGCGAGCGAACACAGCCGCCAACCGACCTCTGTCGGATCATCGCCGAGATCGAGATCGTGCGGGAGCGGCGGGACGTCCCGGAGCTCGGAGAGGAGGGAGCGGAGGCGCACCACCGCCGACCTCGCCGCACCGGTCTCCGCCTCGGTCGGGGCGGCCCCCTCGTGGACCTCCTCCACCAGCGCACGCGGGTAGGGGTCGTCGGGGAGCCAGGTCTTCACGCGGATGCGGCGGGTTCCGGTCGCTTCGACCCGGAGGCGGTCGCCGGTGAGCGGGGTCACCCGGCCGATGCGGGCGAGCGTCCCGAGCCCCACCCGCTCGTCCCCCCCTCCGACCTCCGAGCCCCGGGCGATGAGCACCACCCCGAAGGTGCCGCCCTCGCCACCGCAGTCGGCCACGAGCGCCCGGTAGCGCGGCTCGAAGACGCGGAGTCCGAGCGCCGCTCGCGGAAAGAGGACCGACTGGAGGGGGAACATCCCGGAGTGCTCCTCCGCCCGATCCGCCACGTGCGCCTTCCCGCCGACCGTCGTCTCAGACCGCGGCGACCGGCTTGGCGCGGCGGCGTCGCCGGGCGCGCCGCTCGCGGACCGCGAGCCACACGGCAGCGACGACCGAGATCGCGGTCAGCACCTCGCCGATGGTGTCGGCCGGAGTACTGCCGTAGGTGAGGGTCACGTCGTGGCTCGTCGGTACCACCACCATCAGATTGGGCGCGACCCGCCAGGGGCCCTCGGCGCCCGAGGCGTGCCAGTTCGGGAAGTAGGAGACCTTGACCTCCACGGGGACGCCGGTCCGGTCGACGTGGAACGAGACCGACCTGTCCGACTGGGTCACTCGCGAGACCACGGTGTGCGGCTCGGCGACCGCGCGCAGGGAGGTGTCGCTCGCAGGGACCCGCGGCCAGTCCGCCGGGCCGCCGGCGGCGGGCACCACCCCCCATCGCGAGGGATGGTCGTACCAGCTGACCGCCGGGCCGAGCCAGCTGGCCTGGGTCGGCGAGACGCCGGTCCACACGACCGGGCGGTTGGCGAGCGGCTGCACGAGCGACGTGTCGGCGAGTCGGTACACCTTCCAGGTGGTGTCGAGGGTCTCGCCGTTGTAGACGGTGGCCCAGGGTCCGCTCGAGGCGACTTCGGTGGCGTTCGGATCGGCGGCGGCCGCCTGTTCGACCGTCGCCGACGACGCCAGGAGATAGCGCACGCCGAGCAGCTGGAGGTGCTCGATCCCGAGCACCACGTCGAGGCCGCCGTAGGCGATCGCCGGGCTGGTGATGGCGTCCGAGGGGTTGACCGAAAGCTCGTTCTGGTTGATGAAGTGGAACGGCGTCGTCGACGCCGATTCGAAGAGCAGTCCTTCCATCGAGTCGATGCACCCGTTCGTCCAGTACGGGAGCAGCATGAGAGCCATCGTCGTGCCGAAGCGGTTGAGCGAGGGGTCGTACTCCCACATGGTGCGGCCGCACCCCTGCTCGGCGCCCACGTGGCGCATCATCTGGACGACGGCCTTGTACTCGGGATAGTCGGGCTTCTGCTCGTAACCGGAGTAGTTCCAGGCCGCCCACGCGCTCGGCTGGTCGCTGCCTACGTTGACCCCGATCTGGGCGAGGGTGGTGGCCGGCAGGACGAGCGGCGGGACGACGACCAGGCAGGCCGCGAAGAGCGCGACGAGCGGCCCGCTCACCGCGCCGGGCCGGCCCGGGGAGACCGGTCGGGGCTCGCCGATCGCCTGACCGGGCCGCCAGGGACCCGGGGCCGACTCGAACCGGCGCCGCACGACGAAGACCCAGTCGGCGAGCCGCCGTCTCCGGTTCCGACGCGCGACCGCGGCGACCGCCTCAGCGAGCGCGTAGCCGGCCAGCAGGTAGAGGCAGAGGAACCAGAAGGGGAGGAACCGCGCGTTGTACAGCTTGTTGGCCGGATCGAGGCAGACCGCCGCCGCCGAGAGCGCGGCCATGATCACGAGGAAGAGCGCCACCCGGTTGCGGCGGACCACCATCGCCACCAGCCCGACCAGGTCGGCGACGAGGACCCAGCGCGCCGAACCGGGGAAGAGGAGGTGGGGGAAGCCGAGGACCTTGGTGTAGCCCATGTCGGTCGTGTAGTCCTGCTCGAGCGCGAAGGGGACCAGCCACCACGCGGCAGAGGCCCGCGCCGACGGCACCGACCGCGACGGTCCACCCGAGACGGCGCGACCATCGTCGCCGCGCCGCACGGGCCGACCGGCCTCCGCGCCAGGACCGCACCACGTCCGCGTCGAGCGCGAGCAGGACCACCGCGCCGGCTGCCGCGAACATCGCGGGCAGCAGGTGGCAGAGCAGTGTCGCCGCGAAGAGCACCGCGGCGAGCGCGCGGTGGCGGCCCGACCGCAGCCCCGAGGCCACCACGCCGAGGAACAAGAGCGCGAAGGCGAGGCTGAGGGAGAAGGAGTACTCGCCGGCGAGTGTCGACAGAATGTTCCCGCCGTAGATGGTGAAGCTCGGCTCGAAGAGGAACGGGAGGGTCGCCGCCGCGAGGCACGCGGGCCCCGGATCGCGGAGGCGGGCGAGCCGCCCGAAGGCCCAGGCGCACACCGGCAGCAGCAGCGTGCCGAGCACCGTGACCAGCTTGAACGCGATGTCGTAGGTGACCACCGAGTTGAACAGCACGGTGAGGACGCCCGGCAGGGGGAAGTAGAAGGTGTAGAGCGGGAAGCCGTCGTACCAGCCCGGGTCCCACCCCGTCAGCTGTCCGTGGGTGAGGAGGTTCGACTTCAAGAACGCGGGCAGTGCCACGTGCGCACCGGTGTCGCCGCCCGCGGTGGTCGTCGCGGTGAACAGCAGGTCGGGATGGAGCTGGCTGAAGGCGACGGCGGTCACCCCGACGACCGCCACCAGGTTGGCCCATCCCGGCAGCGCGGTGCGCCGGGTCAACCGCCGAAGCCACGGGGTCGCCCCGCCGAGGTCCTCCGGCCGCTCGTGGGCAGACGCAGGCCCGGCGGGCGCGACGTCGACCGAGGTCGCCATCTCAGAGCCCGGCCGTTTCGGACCCGGCCCGGTCACGACCGGGGACGGTCATCTCAGAAGGGGATCCGCGCGCCGAGGGCCGCCGGCGCCACCACAGCCGCCACCGCCATCAGGTTGAAGGTGGCGTGCGCCACCATGTTCATGCCGAGGCGCCCGGTCCGGTAGGCGACGAAGGAAAGGATCACCCCGAAGGTCGCCAGCCCGAGCAGCTGGAGGGACTCGGCGTGGGCGAGCCCGAAGAGCACGCCGGTGACCACGATCGCCAAGGCCGGCCCGAGGACCCGACCGGCACCGCCGAGGAGGCGCGCGAGGGCGCGCAGCAGCAAACCCCGGAAGAACAGCTCTTCGAAGAAGGGCGCGCCGACCACCGTGAAGACGGCGATGACCGCGTAGCCCGCTCCGTGCGAGCCACCGGTCAGCCGTTGGCTCGGCGCGTTGAACTGCTGGTTGAAGTTGTGCACGTGCTGCGCGATCGGGACGTACATCAGCGCCACCAGGATCTGGCCGCCGACCCCGATCGGGATCCCGACCAGGTCAAGCCACCGGAACCGCAGCCCGAAGTCCCCGACGAGCGAGCGCGTGCCGCGCACGCGGCTGGCCAGCCAAGCCCCTCCGAAGAACCCTGCCCAGAGCCCGCAGAGGGTGGACGCGATGTACCAGGTCGGCGGCTCGCTCAGCCGGGTGATGGCGCCGAGGTCGCTCAGGTTCCCGCTCACCGCGGCGGTGAGCGCGACGACGAGCGCGGCGATGACCTGGCCTGCGAGGAAGCCGAGCGCCGCGAACAGCAGCCAGAGCCATGCCGCGTGGTGGTCGACGGGCGCGGCCCCCGCGTCGAGCTGCGCGCCGAGGGACCGGTCGCCGCCGCCGCCTTCGGCCACCGGCGGACCCGGCACCGGCCCACGCGGCACCGGCCCCCCGGTCTCGGGTGGCGGCCACGCCGGAGGCGGAGGCGGGGACCAGGCGGCGGGAGGGGGCGGAGGCCAGGCGGCGGGAGGGGGCGGCCAGGGCCTCGACCCGCCGGACAGCTCCTCGCCCTGCACCTCCGTGGCGCGCACCGGGTCCGTCGCGCCGGCGGAGGGGGTGGCCGCGGTCGCGGGGTCCGCCCCCTGTTCGGACCGCTCGATCACCCTCCCACGATACCGACCAGGTTCTGCCCGAAAGGGCGGCGGTCGACGGAGATCGCCGGCGATGCCTGGGTCGAGCCCCTCTGCGCGTACCATGAAGGGGTGACCCCGCCGAACCCCAACCTGCCTGGCGGCATGCCGCCGACGGGTGAGCCCGGCAAGGAGCTGCCGGGTCAGAACCGCAACCGGATGGTGGTCTTCGCGGTGATCATGGTCGCGGTCCTGGCGATCTTCGTCGTGCCGAGCCTGCTCCACAAGAGCTCGACCACGTCCATCAGCTACAACGCCTTCGTCGGCGACCTCTCGAACAAGCAGGTCAAGAACGCCCAGGTGGACAACAGCACCGGGGTCATCACCGGTCAGCTGACCGACGGGACCAACTACACCGTCAACGGCCCGCAGCCCCCGACCGACTCGGAGATCAGCGCGCTGAAGCCGCTCGGGGACAACGCCAAGTTCTACACGCCGACCTCGAACGCACTGCTGTCGATCCTCGGCTGGATCCTCCCGTTCGCACTGATCATCGGAATCTTCGTCTACGTGAGCCGAAAGGCACAGGGCCAGATGGGCAGCATCATGTCGATCGGCCGCTCGAAGGCCAAGCTGTACTCCACCGAGCGGCCCTCCACCACCTTCGACGACGTCGCCGGCTACGACGGCGTCAAGCTCGAGATCAGCGAGGTCGTCGACTTCCTGAAGACCCCCGCCCGCTTCAAGGACATCGGGGCCCGGATCCCGAAGGGGATCCTGCTCGTCGGCCCCCCGGGCACCGGCAAGACGCTGCTCGCCCGGGCGGTCGCCGGCGAGGCGGGCGTGCCGTTCATGTCGGTGAGCGGCTCGGACTTCATGGAGATGTTCGTCGGCGTCGGCGCCAGCCGGGTGCGCGACCTGTTCGCGACCGCCCGCAAGCAGGCTCCGGCCATCGTGTTCATCGACGAGATCGATTCGATCGGCCGCAAGCGGGGCGCAGGGCTCGGTGGCGGCCACGACGAGCGGGAGCAGACGCTCAACCAGATGCTGTCGGAGATGGACGGCTTCGACCCGACCGAGGGCATCGTGGTCATGGCCGCGACCAACCGGCCCGACATCCTCGACGCGGCCATCCTGCGGCCCGGGCGCTTCGACCGCCAGATCGTCGTCCCGCTCCCCGACCTCGAAGAGCGGCTTCCCATCCTCCAGGTGCACTGCAAGGACAAGCGGGTCGACCCGACGGTCGACCTGGGCAAGGTCGCGCGTGGCACGCCCGGGATGAGCGGGGCGGACCTCGCCAACCTGGTCAACGAGGCCGCGCTCCACGCGGTGCGCAGGGGCTCGACCGTCATCCAGAACGTCGACTTCGAGGCATCGCGCGACCGGGTGCTGATGGGCCAGCGCCGCGAGAGCCTGGTGCTGTCCGGCGCGGAGAAAGAACGCGTCGCGTTCCACGAGGGCGGCCACGCGGTCGTGGCCTACGTCCTGAGCGAGGCCGACCCGGTGCACAAGGTCACCATCCTGCCGACCGGCCTGGCGCTCGGGGTCACCCAGCAGCTTCCGCTCGAGGAACGCCACATCCACTCGCGGCAGCACATCGAGGACACCCTCGCGGTGCGCATGGGCGGCCGCGCGGCCGAGCTGCTCGTCTACGGCGACCTGTCGACGGGCGCCAACGAACGATCTCGTCGGCAACACCGAGCTCGCCCGCAAGATGGTCCGCGAATGGGGCATGAGCGAGCGCATCGGCCCGATGGCGTGGGGCTCGCAGGGCCAGGTCTTCCTCGGGGAGGACCTCATGCACACCGCGGGACTACTCCGAGCACACCAGCCAGATCATCGACGACGAGGTCGAGCTGATCCTGCGTGCCCAGGAGCAGCGCGCGCTCGAGGTGCTCTCCCGCCACCGCGGCGGCCTCGACGCGTCGGCCCGTGCCCTCCTCGACGAGGAGACCATCGACGGTGAGACGGTCGGCCGGCTGGTCGACACCGCCTACGGGCGGCCGGTGCACGAGCACGGTGTGCGGACGGTCCCCCCGATCTTCGTCGCGTCCCAGCACGGTCCGAGCGGCCAGACCGGCCCGGACGGGCAGCAGGGGGACGGCGAGCCGTCGAACGGCGCGGGCGCTCCGGCGCAGCCCGCCACCGATCCGACGCCGCAGGCCGGCGAGACCCCGGTCGACAGCGGGCTGGCCAAGGCGGCACCGACCGCTCCGCCGTCCGAGGTGCCAGCCGATCCTGCGGGCGGCGCGACGCCCGATGCAGCCGCGCCCGCCCACCGCCCACCGCCGCCGTCACCGTGGCCGCCCCCGCCGGCACCGCCCGGTCACTGGCCGGCGAAAGCGCCCTGGCCTCCCCCCCGCCGCCACCCACCTCGCGCTGAACCGACGATCCGCACCGGGCGAGCCCGCTCGGCACGGGCGCGACCACGGTCAGCCGGAAGGGAACCCGGTCGAAGCGACGACCCCCGGCGCCGCCGAAGGACCGCTGTCCTCCTCCACCAGCACCGGCACCGACGCGCGCACCGTCAGAACGCGAAGACCTCCCACGTGGGCCTGCCCGAGCACGCTGACCGAGCCGGGCGCCACGGTCAGCGTCGCCACGGTCGCTCCGCCGAGGGCGGCGACGACGACCTGCGCGGGATCCCGGCCCGGATCTGCGAGGGCCAGGCCCGTCGCGGTCGCGCCGACGACGCCGGGGGCGTGCGGCACGCCCGGACCGGGGACGAGCCAGCCGGTCGCCGCGGTCGGCGTCGCGGGCAAGGACCCCCAACTCGGCTGCGTGCCACCCGGCGCGGCGACCGACCGACCGACGACCACCGGGCCGGTGGCGGCGACGCTCACCCGGTAGGGGGTGCGCAACGGCCAGCCGGCCGCATGGGAGGCGTCGAAGGCCGCGGAGGACTGGGGCGGCACCACGATCGTCCTCGGGGTGACCGTGGCCGCGGGGAGCGACGCCGAGAAGGTCACCGAGACCGGACCGGTCCCCGGGTTGCCGACCGCGAATTGCACGGTCGAGCCCGCCGGCGCGTTGGTCTGGGCGAAGCCCCAACTCGTCGACAGCGGCGCGCCGAGGTTCAGCGAGAGGCCGGCCACCGAGCCCGTCGTCTTCTGCAACTCGTCGGCGACCACCGACCCCGACTCGCTCGCGACCACCGTGGCGAAGCCCGCCGTGTTCTGCACGTAGTCACCCACGTTCTCGACGACGAGCTCGCCGGCACCGACCGCGAGTCCCTGGTAGGCCTGGGGCGTCACCAGTCCCTCGGCCGTGAGGAACGAGACGTTGACCACCGCCGCGGCGGCGCTCGGGTTGAGCAGCGAGAGGGTCAGCGTGTTCCCGGCCGTCGTCGAACCGCCGGCGAAGGTCCACCGTGCGCCGACCTGCGACGCGCAGGGCGCTGTCGACCATCCGCTGGGGCCGGCGACGACCTGGTCGGCGCTGACCCCACCGCCGGCGAAGGCGAAGGTGGTGGCGGTCGAGCCCGACGGCAAACCGACCGACGGATTGACAGCCGCCGTCCCGAGCGCGGGCACCTGGACGGCGCGCCGGGTGGTCGACGGCGCCGAACCGCCACCTGCCGCGCCGACAGTGGTCATGACCCCGTCGACCGAACGCGGGGACGAGTTCGTGAGGTAGATCGTGACCGCGGCGGTGCCGGCTCCGGCAGAGCAGAAGGCCGACGACGCGTGGGCGCCGCCCGGCGGCACGCCGGTCGCGCCGGCGGAGACGGCAGGGGCCGGGGCGGGAACCGGAGCCGCCGCCGCCACGGCCGCCACCCCGGCGGCGACCGCGAACACCGAGACGACGACCGCCTTCCGTCCGGCCACCGGCGGCCGCCCAGGCCGCCGCGACACGCTCGGCAGGGCGGCCACCTCGCCGCCCTGGTCGTCGACGGCGTCGTCGGGCGGCATCACCGTGCCATCTCCTCGAGCGGGGCGGGCAGCTCCTCTCCTTCCGCCGGCGGGTCCGCGTCGGCGTCCTCGCCGCGACGCCCGAACCGGGCAGATCCCCCCGCCGTCCGCGCCCGGAAGAGCAGCAGCGTGCCGGCGAGCAACCAGGCGAGCACCGAGCCGATTCCCGCGATGACGGCGAGCGCCCCGCCACGGAACGACAGCGTCGCGGTGCCCGGTTCGGTCACCCGGTAGCTCGCGGACCATCCGAAGGCGGTCGAGCGGCGCGCGGTGCCCGCCCGCGGTCGCGAGGGCGAAGCGCCCGGCCGGCGCGGCGGCCGACAGCACGGTGCCCGCCCCGAGCCTCCCCTCGAAGCCGGTGGCAGCCGCGGGACCTGGCAGGACCGGCTTGGCCCCCGCCACGATCGGCGCGGTGGGATCTCCGAGTGCGGTCGCGGGCGCGGACGCCGCGGCGATGCTCGCCTCGGTGCGCTGGGGGATCCAACCCGCGTTCTGGTAGACGGTGATGCCGGTCCCCGCGATGACCGGTCGGAGATCGAGCTGCCGCGCCAGCGCAGGCGCGAGGTCGGAGGGGACGGGCAGCGACTCCGGACTCTGCTCTCCGCTGATTTCCGGAGCGACCGCGGTGAGGAGCACGACGTAGCGGACCGAAGCCGGGGCGAGCAGGTGGCCGAGCCGGTCGGTGTCACCCGTGCGAGCGAGGTCGACCGCCGAGGCCATCGTCGCCGCCGGGCCCGCCGACGCCGCGTTCCAGAGCCAACGCGCGTCGGGAGCACCGTTCTCGGAGGTCGCATAGGCCAGGCCGTCCCCCGGCGCTCCACCCTCCCTGGTTGAGAGCCCGCGGGTCGCCGAGCCAGAGCACGCGGAACGCACCGTCCGCGGCGCGGGGCCTGCATCCAGGCGACCGACTGGCCGAAGTCGTTGACCGGGAGGTCGAAGCGTCCAGGTAGCGCCGAGACGACGGTGGGCACCGCGCCGAGCGCGACCGCGCCCATCGCCACCACAGGGACCAGCTGGCGCCAGCCGAACTCCGCGCCGTCGCAGGTCCTCTTCGAAGGCGGCGATTCCGAGTCCGATCGCCGCGGCGGCCGCGGCGGCCGCCGGCGCGAGCAGCACCAGCGTGTCGACGGCGAGCTTCCCGGTCCACCCGCGGCCGATGACCCACGCCGCGACCCAGCAGACGAGGGCGATCGACCATGCCCTCGCCGCCCACCGGAACCGCGCGCCGCGGGCGATCACGAGCGGCACGGCGGCGGCCACGACGAAGCCCCAGGCGAGCGGTGAGTCGCCGATCGGGCCCGCCGCGAACCGGAGGAGCGAGCCCCACGACGGCGCGCCCGATGTCGGGGTCGGCGTGCCGAGGACCGAGAGCGCGCCGGTCCCCGCCGAGAGGACACCGATCAGCCACGGCAGGCACACCAGGCCGGCAACGACCGTCGCGCCGACCGCTACGCCGAGGGCCCGCCCGGTTTCGCGCCAGTCTCCGAAGACCGAGGAGCTGAGCACGAGGGCGACCCCGACCAACACCACCACGAACGCGGCGGCGGGGACGAAGGAGACGAGGACCGCCTCGAGCACCCCGAGCGCGAGCATCGAGCCCACAGCGGGGTGACGGGAGAAGAAGGCCCCCGCCAGCCTCCTCGGCACCGCCTCGCCCTGCTCGGGCGCGAAAGGCGGCGTGCAGGTCGCCGCGAACAGGCGGGCGAGCACCCACGGCCCTCCCGCATAGACGACGAGGGCGCCCCAACGGCCCAGTGCGAGGGCGTCGTAGGGCACCGCCATCGCCAGGTACGCGATGCCGGCGACCAGTCCCGCACGGGTCGACCCGAAGGGTCGCAGCACGCGCACCATTCCCCAGGCCCCGAGCGGGATGCACGCGAACACGAGCACCTTCTGGGCGAGGCCCATCGCCCCGAGCAGCACCGTCCCGACGACACCGGCGATCGCGAGCGCCGGTGCGGCCGGTGCCGTCGTGCCCACGCCCGAGGGATGCCAGCCGGCGAAGAACTGGCCGAAGGTCGACGACCAGCCCGGGAATGGGGTGAACTGCCCGATCGCCGGAAGGCGGCCGGTGAGCACCCCGCGCATGCCGATCACGACGATCAGCGTCGCCGCCAGCCACGCGACGAGACGGGCCCGCGAGCTGAGCTGCGAGGCAGGCGCGGACGGGGAGGGCGCGACGGCTGCCGCGGACGCCTCTGCCGCCTCGAGACGCAGGAGCTCGTCGGTACGGGCGCCGCTCGGCTCGGTCTCGTCGCCGGCGATCTCGTCGGCGTGGGCCCCGTGGAAGCCGAGCTGGAAGACCCGTCTGGCGTAGGCGGACAGGCGGGCGCTGCCGCCGAGCTGGAGCGAGCGGATCTCCTTGTCGCCCAGCCGGCGCAGGTCGTGCAGCTCCGCGCGCTGTCGCCGCAGCGTCCCGAGGCGTCCGAGGTTCCACCGCCATGCGGCGACGACGGCCCGGGCGCGGGCCCGACTACCGGCGACGAGGGCCACCGACACTTCGGCGGCCGCGAGGACCGCCACCTGTGGGAGGACGCGCAGCAGGTGGAAGCGTCCGTAGCACTTGAGCACGCAGAGCAGCTCGTGGCGTCGCTGCAGCTGCTGCAGGGTGACCACGGGGCTCGGCGGGGCGCCGTCGGATTCGCCTTCGGCGGCTTCGCCGGTCTCGCCCCCGTTGCCGGTGGTCTCGCTGCCCGCTGCCGAGCGGTCGATGGCCGGCGTGGCCAGCTCCTCGAGGGGGCGACGACCCGAGGCGACCTCTTCGAGATGCCGGACCCGGGCGTCCGGCGCGACGATGATCCGCGCCCCGGCGACGTGTGCGCGCCAGCAGAGGTCGAGGTCCTCCCCCATCGCCACGATCGACGGGTCGAACCCCCCGAGCACCTCGAAGAGATCGGCCCGGACGAGCGTGCAACCGCCGGGCGCGAGGAACACGTCACGCACCGCGTCGTGCTGGCCGTGGTCGATCTCGTGGGCGTGCACCCGGTCCACGACCGCCCCGCCCTTGTCGATGGTCATCCCGACGTGGACGAGCCGCTGAGGTTCTCCCCAGTCGACGATCTTCGGACCGACGATCCCGGCGTTCGAGCGGAACGCCTCCTCGACGAGCAGGTGGACCGTGTCGGGGAACAGGGCGACGTCGTCGTGGCAGAAGAGGTAGTACGCGGCCCCGTCGACCATGGTCCGGACCTCGTTCGCGGTGGCGCCGAAGCCACGGTTCTCCTCGAAGCGCCGCACGTAGGCCGTCGGCAGCACCGAGGCGACACGGACAGTGAGGTCGCCCTCGCCGGACGCGTCGAGCACGAGCACCGAAAGCTCCTCGTAGTCCTGGGCGGCGAGCGAGGCCAGCGTCTCTTCGAACCAGGGACCCGGGTCGTGGGCGACGACGACGGCGACAACCGGCGGAGCCAGCGTTCCCATCAGGGGTCAGAGGCTATCGGCCACGCCCAGCCCGTTGGTGGCCCTGCCCGGCTCCTCTGCGGCCTTGCCGGTGCCGGCGGACACCTGGCGGAGGTGTGAGGGTGCTTGCAACTGTTTATCACCGCGCATACACTTGCATCAGTGAGGGCGGTCCGCCCTCCCGAGAACGACCGGCCCGCAGGCCCGCCCAGGCGGGTCCCGCCGGCAGAAGGAGCGACCGTGCGAGAGATCAACACCGACGTGACCAGGGCTGCCAAGGACATCGCCGCGGTGGTCGCCGACGCGACCTACGTGGTGATCGGAGCCGCGGTCCTCGGCTACCAGCGGGCGCAGGTCCGCCGCCAAGAGGTCCTGAGCCGGCTCGGCGAGCCGCGCAGCGGGATCGAGGACCGCGTCGCCACGGTGCGGTCCGACCTCAACCAGGCCCTCCAGGGGCTCGACACGCGGGTCGAGGACCTCGCCGAGCGGATCGAGGACCTCATCGCCCGGGTCGAGGACGCGGTCGCGCCCATCGAGGACCGTCTGCCGTCCCAGGCCCGGGACCTGGTGCGTCAGGCCCACGACCAGGCCCGCGAGGCCCGTACCCAGATCCGCAGCCGCATCCCGACCGCCGCCGCCTGACTGGGCGGCCCGGTGTGGACCGGGTCAGTCCGCCTGCCGGCGCCAGTAGTCCATGACGTCGGCCAGGGTCTGCTCGAGCGGGATCTCCGGCTTCCAGCCGGTGGCCTCCTCCAACCTGCCCGGGTCGCCACGGAGCACCGGCACCTCGACGGCCCGGACGAGCGCCGGGTCGGTCTCCAGCGCGAGCGACACCCCTCCGATCCCGAGCAGTCCGTCGGCGATCTCCTGGATCGAGACGTCCCTCCCCGAGCAGACGTTGTAGACCTCGCCGGGACGGCCCGACTCCACGAGGAGCCGGTACGCGCGCACGACGTCGCGCACGTCGGTGAAGTCTCGACGCGCCGAGAGGTTGCCGACGGGGATCGAGCCGGCACCGCGCCGCTCTGCCTCGACGATCCGCTTGGCAAGCGCCGGGACGGCGAACGTCGGGGCCTGCCCCGGCCCGATGTGGTTGAAGGGCCGGACGACGATCACCGGTTGATCGTGACCGGCGTGCGCCTGCGCCGCGAGCGCCTCGGCGGCCAGCTTGCTCGCCGCGTAGGGAGTGAGCGGCACGGTCGGCGACCGCTCGGTGAGGGGCAGGCGGCCGGGATCGGTCACCGCGCCGTAGACCTCGGCGGAACTGGTGACGAGCACGCGTGGTTCGGTTCCGCACTCGCGAGCGGCCGCGAGGAGCGCCGCAGTCCCGATGACGTTGACCTCGAGCACGCGAAGCGGCTCGTCCCACGACCGCCCGACGTGGGTGAGTGCCGCGAGATGGTAGATCGCGTCGGGCGCGGCATCCCGCACGGCCGCGAGTAGCGCGGCGGGGTCGGTGATCTCGACCTCCTGGTCGATGCGGACGACCTCGTCGCCGAGCTCCTGCAGGTGCTCGGCGAGCCAGGTGCCGACGAACCCTCTGCCGCCGGTGATCAGGGAGCGCACGGCGGCTCACCCTACCGGCTGGTCGTCCGCTCCACCGCCCGGGTGCCCGGGTCGCGTCCGGCCGCGAAGCGGTAGGCGTCGAGATGCCGGGCCGCGCTCGTCTCCCATCGGTGGCGCGCGGCGATCTCGAGGCCGCGTTCGCGTCGCCGGTCTCCTGCGGGACGCCCTGCCAGCACCGCGTCGAGCGCCGCGGCGAGGTCGTCGGGGTCGCCCGGTGCGACGAGGTCGGCCGCCCCCGCGGCCGTCTCGGCCATCGCGGTCCCGGCGGTGGTGACGAGGGGAGCACCGCAGGCCAGTGCCTCGAGGGCGGGTAGCCCGAAACCCTCGTAGCGCGCGGGGTAGGCGACGACGGCCGCGCTGCGCAGGAGGGCGGGGACCGCCTCGTCGGGGACGTACCCGGTCCGGACCACGCGGGGGCCGAGGCCGGAAACGGCGATCGACCGTTCGACCTCCTGCGCGCCCCAGCCGGGGGTGCCCGCGAGTACGAGCGACACGTCGGGGTGGCGGGGGGCGATACGGGCGAACGCCTCGACGAGGGTGACCACGTCCTTGCGGGGCTCGATGGTCCCGACGAAGAGCACGAAGGGACGCTCGACGAGGCGGGGGGCGAGCGGCCGGAGGCAGGCGGCGTCGGCGCCGGTGGAGGGCTCCTCGGGCAGGAAGCGCGCGGGGTCGACCCCGTGGGGCGCGACGAAGACCCGGCCTTCCACCCGGCACCAGCGCGCGAGCTCGTCCGCGGTGAACCTGCTCGGGCAGACGATTGCCGACGCGCGGCGCGCCGCCACCCGGATCGCGCGCCGGAACACCGGGACCTTGGTCCGCTCGTGCCAGCGCGGTGCCTCGAAGAAGCTCAGGTCGTGGACCGTGACGACGACCGGGACGCGGGCGTGCTCGGGCATCGTGTAATGCGGGCCGTGGTGCACGTCGGCACCGGACCGGTCGACGACCGACGGGAGCCGGACCTGCTCCCAGACGAGCCGGAGCGGTCGTGCGTCCGGGGCGACGGCGAGCAGCCCTCCTCGCGGGCCGTACGCCTCCCACCGGTTCCGGTCCGAGCGGCGTCCGACCAACAACGGCTCGACGTCCTGGCGCGAGCAGAGGGCACGCACGAGCTCCACCGTGTACTGCCCTGCCCCCACCGGGCGGGCCGGCACGGCCGAGACGTCGAGGGAGAGACGCAGCGCCGGTTCACCCATGCACGGCTCCCGCCTGGTCGCCCGCGGCCGCCCAGACCGCGACGTGGCGACGCGCGATGTTGGCCCAGGTGAGCATCGATGCTCGCTCGCGTCCGCGCCGGATCAGGTCCGTGCGGAGCATCTCGTCGGTCGCGACACGGACGATCCCCTCGGCGATCGAGTCGACGTCGCGGGGATCGACCTCGTAGGAGGCGCCGTCCGTGCTCGGCAGCGGGCTGGTGACGACCGGCGCGCCGGAGGCCATCGCCTCGACCGGGGGCAGACCGAAGCCCTCGATGAGGGGCACGTAGACGACGAGCCTCGCGCGCGGCGTACAGCGCGGAGAGCTCGGGTGCCGGGACCTGGCCGGCGAGGGCGACCCCCTGGCGAGGCTGGACCCGGTCGCCCCAGCCGTCGGGGCCCACCAGGACGAGCGGCCACCGGTCCGGCAGCGCGTCGCGGACCTGCGTGTAGGCCTCCACGAGCCGGAGTTGGTTCTTGCGCGGCTCGAGGGTCCCGACGCTCAGCAGAAACGGCCCCTCGACGCCGAGCCGAGCGAGCCGCGCGGAGGCCGACGCGAAGTCCGGCTCGGGCAGGTGGTCCGACCCCATGGGGACCACGGTCACCGACTCGCGTGCGGCACCCGCCTCGCACAGGTCGTCGGCGACGACCTGTGCCGGCACGACGAAGCGGTCGGCACGGACGAGCGCCCGGCGCAACGCCGCTTCGTGCCAGCGCCGGCCCCGGCCCGGGTAGGCCTCCGGCACTCTCCGCCAGAGCAGGTCGTGCACCGTGACGACCAGCGGGGCTGTCGCGCGGCTCGAGCGTCGCCAGCGACACGGCGTGGACCACGTCGTAGCCCCGCGGCGCGCGCACGAGTCGGTGGTCCCACGCGAAGGTCAGCGCGGGCCCCGGCAGGCGCGACCGGTGGAGCGGAAGCCCGAACGCGTCGAGCGGGTCCGGCGCGCCGCCTGCCGGCCGGCTGGCCGCGAGCTCGATCCGCGGCCGTTCGTGCTCGTCCAACTCCGCGATCCCCTGCAGGAGCCCGCACGCGTAGGTGCCGATCCCGCCCGGGGCGGACCGGCGCAGCTGTTCGGCGAGGACGAGAACCCGCGGTGCCCGGCCCGTCGCGCAGACGCTCATCGCCCGGCCGTGGCTCCGGCCGTGGCGGCGCCCACCGCCTCGCGGTAGACGGCGGCGAGCCCCTCCGCGCAGGAGGACCAACTGAATGTCGCGGCACGCGCCAGCCCTCGCGAGACCAGCGCGTCCACCTCACGCCCTCCGGCAAGCACCCGGTCGAGGGCGCCGCCGAGTCCGTCCGCGTCGCCGGGGTCGACGAGGAGCGCGGCGTCCCCCACGACCTCGGGGACCGCGCCCGCCGAGGTGGCGACGACGGGCGTCCCCGCTGCCATCGCCTGGAGGGGCGGGAATCCGAAACCCTCGTAGCGGGACGGGTAGGCGAGCACGGCCGCCCCTCGGAGCACCGTGCCGAGCGCGCCGGCGGCGAGATAGCCGGGGCGCACGATGCGTGCGCACGCCGGCGCGGGCGACGCGGCGATCGCCGCGGCCACCCGGGGAGCGTCCCACCCGTCCGCGCCGACGACGACCAGCGCGAGGTCGGGGTGGCCCGCGGCGAGCGCGGTGAACGCACGGATCAGCGACGGGTAGTCCTTCCGCGGCTCGACGGTGCCGACCGCGAGCACGTAGCGGCTGCAGCCCTCGGGCAGCGACAGGCCCGTCCCGGCAGCCTCGGTTGTGCAGGGCCCGTCGCGGTCGCGACCGCGGTCTGCCGGAAGCGGTGGGATGCCGTGGTGGACCGGGCGCACACGGGACGGATCGACCCCGAGCTCCGCCACCACTTCCTCGGCGACGAACCGCGAGGGGGTGTGCACCCATGCCCCCTGTGCGACCGCGCGCCGCACGAGAGCCGGAAAGCGCAGTGTCGGAGGCTCGCACAATTCGGGGAAGCGCACGACGGTGAGGTCGTGCACCGTGACCACGCGGGCGCCGTGTGCCGTCGGTGGCACGACGAAGTTGGAGCCGTGCACGACGTCGTGGCGGCCGACGAACCAGTCGACCGGCGGCCGGTCCCATCGACTCCAGCACCAGTGCAACGGCCGGGCCGGCATCGGCCGATGGCGCGTCGGCACACCCGGCGGCACGCGGTCGGCGATGCCCGCCCGGCGGCGCCAGCTCACCGCGAAGCCCGACACCGTGAGGTCGGCCCGGTCGGCGAGCCCGGCCAGCGCGCCCGCGCAGAACGCTCCGACCCCGGTCGGGCTGCCGAGCAACGGGGTCGCGTCGAATGCCACCGAGAGCCGGTCCGGTGGCGTGGGGGCGGCCCGCTCGGTCGACACGCAGCGAGCCTTGCACATCGGCCGCAACCGACCCTGCACGCGAACCGGCCGGTAGCCTGCGTCCGTGCCCCCCGCCGCCGCGACCCCGCCCCGATGATCGCCGCGTTGGCCGGCGGCGTCGGCGCCGCCCGGTTGCTACGCGGCATGGTCGAGGTGGTGCCGCCCGGGGACCTCACCGCAGTCGTCAACACGGGCGACGACACCGTGCTCCACGGCCTGCACGTCTCACCGGACGTCGACACCGTCCTGTACACGCTTGCCGACGCGATCGACCCCGAGCGCGGTTGGGGACTGGCGGGCGAGACCTGGCGGGTCATGGCGTCCCTCGAACGCCTGGGCGGGATCACCTGGTTCGCCCTCGGCGACCGTGACCTCGCCACTCACTGCTACCGGACCCAGCGGCTCCACGAAGGAGCCCCGCTCGGCACGGTGACAGAGGAGCTCGCGCGTTCCTTCGGGGTCGGCGTCCGCGTGCTCCCGGTCACCGACGACGCGCTCCGGACCCGCCTGACCACCCCCGACGGCGAAGAGCTCGCGTTCCAGGAGTACTTCGTCCATCGCCGTCACGACGTCGCGGTGGCCGGGGTCCGCTTCGACGGCGCAGACTCCGCGCGTGCCGCCCCCGGGGTGCTCGAGGCGATCGACGCCGCCGAGACGCTGGTGGTGTGCCCGTCCAACCCGGTGGTGTCCATCGGGCCGATCCTCGCGGTCCGGGGCGTCGCCGACCGGATCCGTGCCCGGCGCGACCGCACGGTCGGGGTCTCGCCCATCGTCGCGGGTGCCGCCCTCAAGGGACCGGCCGGGCGGCTGCTCGTCGAGATGGGGTACGAGTGCTCGGCGCTCGGCGTCGCGAAGTGGTACGCCCCCTTCGCCGGGACGCTCGTCATCGACGAGGCGGACCGGGCGCTCGCGCCGGCGGTCGAGCGCGAGGGCCTGCGCTGCGTGGTCGCCCCCACCATCATGTCGTCGGTCGAGCGATCGGCCGCGCTGGCCCGGGCGGTGCTCGATGCCCTCGGGTGACGGCGGGATCGCCCCTCCCGTGCCCCTGGCCTGCTATCCGGTCACCGCCATCGGCGAGATCCGTCCCGGCGACGACCTCGGCGAGCTCCTCGCGGCGGTCCTCGTCGAGAATGCCGCTGCGCGACCTCCCGTACCGGGCGGGATCGCCGAGGGCGACGTCCTCGTCGTGACCCAGAAGGCGGTCTCGAAGTCCGAGGGCCGCCTGGTGGTGCTGGAGGGCGACGAGGCGCAGGCCAAGCGGGAGCTCGTGGAGCGGGAGTCGGTGCGGATCCTGCGGCGCCGCGGCGACCTCGTCATCTCCGAGACGCGCCACGGCTTCGTCTGCGCGAACGCCGGCGTCGACCTCTCCAACGTGGACGCCGGCACCGCCGCGCTCCTGCCGCTCGATCCGGACCGCTCGGCGAGGCGGATCCGCGAGACCTTCGAGCACCGGTACGGCGTGGCGATCGGCGTGATCGTCTCGGACACCTTCGGCCGGACCTGGCGCCAGGGGCTCACCGACGTCGCCATCGGGATCGCGGGGATCGCCGGGGTGGTCGACCTGCGCGGGGCACCGGATGCGGGCGGGCGCACCCTCGACGCGACCGAGGTCTGCGTCGCCGACGAGCTGGCCGGTGCCGCCGAGCTGGTCATGGGCAAGGACCGCGGGGTGCCCGCGGCGGTGGTGAGGGGCGTCGATCGCCGCTGGCTCCGGCCCGCCTCGGTGGCCGGCGAGATCGTCCGACCGCCGGCCGAGGACCTCTTCCGCTGACGCAGCGGGAGGCTCAGCCCCCGCCGATCCGGTCCCGCACGAAGTCGAGGACCGCGCGGGTGCCCTCGCCGAGGCCGGTCCACGCCCGCCATCCGAGCTGGATGGCCGCACGAGTGGGGTCGAGAGAGTTGCGGAGCAGCTCGCCGGGGCGCATCGGCGCGAACTCGACGTTCGCCTCGACCTCCGCCTCCTCGGCCATCACCCGCAAGAGCTCGTTGACCGAGGTCTCGCGACCCGTGCCGACGTTGCAGATCAGGCCGCCGCCCCGGTCGACCGCGCGCACGAAGGCGTCGACCACGTCGTCGACGTAGACGAAGTCGCGGGTCTGCTCGCCGTCCCCGAAGACGGTCAGCGGCTGGCCGAGCACCAACCGCTCGGCGAAGATCGCGACCACCCCCGCCTCGCCGTGGGGATCCTGCCTCGGCCCGTAGACGTTCGCCAGCGCCAGCGCCGCGAACTCGAGCGAGTGCAACTCGCGGTAGGCGACCAGGTAGTCGATCGCGGCCTTCTTCGCCACGCCGTAGGGAGAGAGCGGGTGCTGGGGAAGGCTCTCCTCGGCAGGCAGCGACTCGGGGTCGGGCTCGCCATAGAGCGTCCCGCCGCTCGCGGCGAAGACCACCCTGCTCGCGCCGCAGGAGCGCGCGCCCTCGAGGACCCGCACGGTGCCGACGAGGTTGACCTCGGTGTCGAAGACCGGGTCGGCGACCGACACGCGGACGTCGGCCTGTGCCGCCAGGTGGAACACCACCTCGGGACGGCGGCGGGCCATCAGGTCCACCAGCTCCGCGGAGCGGATGTCGAGTTGATGGAAGGTGAGATCGTGATCGGCGACCGCGCGGGCCGCGGCCAGGTTGGCGAGCGACCCGGTCGAGAGGTCGTCCACCACGTCGACGGCATGGCCTTCGGCGAGCAGCCGGTCGACCAGGTTCGAGCCGATGAACCCGGCACCGCCGGTGACGAGTGCGCGCACCTCAGCCTCCTGCGGGCACCCGCTCGCCATCCACCACCGTGCCCGAGGCGGTCACCGCCCCCGCGCCCACGACCGAGATGGGGTGCACGGTGCAGCGCTGCCCGACGATGGCACCCGGTCCGATGATCGATCCCTCGACGGTGGCCTTGGAGGCGACGCGCGACCCGGGCAGGAGCACCGAGCCGAGCACCGTGGAACCCTCCTCGACGACAGCCTCCGCGCCGACGACCGAGTCCTCGACTGCCGCGCCGGCGGCGACGGTGGCGCCGGTGCCGAGCAGCGACCGCTCGACCGTGCCGCTGACCTCCCCCGCCCCGCCGAGGCGCCAGACCCCCTTCCCGAGCGCGGGGTCGAGCGTCGCGCCGGGCGCGGGCGGCCCGGGACGGCGACCTGCGAGAAGGTCGCGGTTGGCGCGGAGGAAGGCGTCCGGCGTCCCCGAGTCGATCCAGTAGGCGTCCGACGCGAGCGCGAACAGCGACCGGCTCTCGACCATCGCCGGGAAGGTCTCCCGCTCGATCGAGACCCGGACGTCCTGGTGGATGCGGCCCAGCACCGACGGCTCGAGCACGTAGATGCCCGCGTTGATCAGGTCGGTGGGGGCCTCGTCGCGCGGAGGCTTCTCGATGAAGGCCTCGACCCGACCCTCGGCATCGGTCGGGACCACGCCGAAGGTGCTCGGATCCTCGACCGGCGTGAGCGAGATCGTCGCCTCTGCGCGGCACGAGCGATGGAACGCGACCAGGGCCGAGACGTCGCAATCGGTGAGCACGTCGCCGTTGACCACGAGGAAGGTCTCCTCGATCCCGCCGTGATCGGCGGCGAACCGGATCGCGCCGGCGGTGTCGAGCGGGCTCGGCTCGACCGCGTAGGTGGAGCGGACCCCCGCGATGGTGCCGTGCGGATACGCGTTGATGAACGCGTCCGGCCGGTAGCCGAGCGAGAGAACTGCGTCGTCGATGCCGTGCGCTGCGAGGTGACCGAGCACCCGTTCGATCATCGGCTGTTCGGCGATCGGCAGCATCTGCTTCGGGGTGGTGAGGGTGAGGGGCCGCAGGCGTGTCCCCTCCCCGCCCACCAGGACGACGGCCCTCACGTCGTCCCGCCGGCCGGCGCCGAGGTCATGGTGCGCGGGTCGAGGTGGTCGACGTCGGCGCGGTCGTCGAAGTCGGAGCCGACGTCGGGGTCGTGCTCGGTGCGGTCGTCGAGGTCTGGGACGCGGGACCCTGCTGGGTCGCCTGGATCAGGGCGGTGACCACCTGCCCCGCCGGCTTCGGCACCGTCGCGTTGACCGGGACGAAGGCCATGGTGATCAGCTGGCCGTTCGAGAAGAGGAGATCTTGGGGCGGACCGCTCGTCTGGGTGCCCTTGCCCTTGGCCGCGTAGGTCGGCCAGCTCACGACGATCACCACGCCCGCCTTGCCGGCGTCGGGGGTCCCCTTCGGGCAGACGTCCCCGTTGTTGTGAGCCGACTTGCCCGGGTACTGCAGGGTCGAGGAGCTCAGCTCGAGCCCCTTGTAGCCGTCGACGAACTTGCCGAGCGTGGCGTTGTGGCCGGACTCAGAGCTGTTCTTCGGCGCAATGGTGACCACGCCGTTGCCGTTGGCGGTGAGGCCGGTCTTGGAGGTGTTGGTGCTGGCCGCGAGGTTGGGCTGCATGGTGCCGCAGATGTCGATCCCCAACCCGGCGTACCACTGCTGTTGCGTCGTCGGGGGGCCCGACGAGGAGTTGGACTGGTGGGTGAGCTGGTAACGGCTGAGCGCGACGAGGACGAGTCCCACGATGCAGATCAGCACCAGGGCCGCGTACCAGTTCACCGGTGCCTGGCCGCGGTAGGTGCGGCCACCCCCGGTGGTCGCGGCGCGCTGGACCCACTTGCCCGTCGGATTGCTCGGCATGATCGGAGGACACCCTACAGCGTGGGATCGGGCGTTTCGGGCGGCCGTGAGCGGACGCGGGCGGCGCGGACGAGGCACGCCAGGCCGCACCGGGCACCGACGGCGAGTGCGACCAGGGGAAGCAGCAGCCGGCGCCAACCTCTCGTCGTGTGGACGGCGTAGCGCAGGAGGGATCGGTGATGCTCCGCGATCATCCGGTAGGGGCGCCGGTCGGTCGACGCCCCCTGGAGATGGACGACCTCGGCCGCCGGAACGTATGCCACCGTCCACCCGGTGCTGCCGAGCCGCCGACAGAGGTCGACGTCCTCCATGTACATGAAGTACGCCTCGTCGAACCCGCCGACCTGCTCGAACGCGGCGCGCCGGACGAGAAAGCAGGCACCCGAGACCCAGTCGACCGCGCGGGGGTCCGACCCGGCCGCCGCGGCGGCCCCCTCACCCGGGTCGGGGCCGAGGCGCGCCGCGTCGTGATAGGAGCGGGTGAACCGGTTGCGCTGGGTGAACAGGCCGACCAGTGCGTGGCCGGCCGCGTCGAGCAGCGAGGGGAACCGCCGCGCGGACGGGTAGCGCTTCCCCGTCGCGTCTCGGATCAGCGGACCCACCAGCGCACGGCGCGGCTCGGCGTCGAGCGCCGCTGTCATGGCGGCGAGGGCGCCGGGGTGGAGCGTCACGTCGGGGTTGCACACCAGCACGGCAGGCGCGCCGGTCGCTGCCACCCCGCGGTTGGCGGCGGCCCCGTAGCCGAGGTTGCGCCCGGAGACCACCACCTCGATGCCCGGAACATCGCGGCGCAACCTCGCGACCGACCCGTCGGAGGAGCCGTTGTCGACGACCACCAGCTCGCTCGCGCCCTCTCGGCGCAGCGTCGCGACGCAGCGGGCCAGTGCCGCGCCCGACTCGTAGTTGACGACGACCGCCGCGACCGCGGTTCCCGCGGCTGCCGGCCCCGGTCCTCCGCGCGGTCGGCGGCACTCGGGGAAATGGCGCCGGCAGCTCGGGCGCCCGGTGTCACCGCTCGAGCGGGGTGAAGCGGTACTTGATGAGCGCCCGGAGCGCGCCGATACCGTCGCGCCAGGTGATCTTCTTACCCTCCTCTGCCTCGCGGCCCGCGTAGGAGATCGGCACCTCGTAGATCCGCTCGCCCCGGCGCAGGATCTTGGCGGTGATCTCGGGCTCGAAGTCGAACCGGTCGGACTCGACCGTGATCCCACTCGAGCACTCGGCGGTCGAAGAGCTTGTAGCAGGTCTCCATGTCCGAAAGGGTCGACGAGTAGAGCACGTTGGTCACGAGTGAGAGGAACCGGTTCCCGATCCAGTGGAGCGGGAGCATGTTCTTGCGCTCGCCGGTGAAGCGGCTGCCGTAGACCACGCGGGCCTTGCCGCGGAGGACCGGGTCGAGCAGCTTCGGCCAGTCTTCCGGGTCGTACTCGAGGTCTGCGTCCTGGATGAGCACCAGGTCCCCGCGTACCGCCTCCATGCCGGTCCGGATGGCCGCGCCCTTGCCGGCGTTGGAGTGATGGGAGAGGACCCGGACGGTCGAGTCGCCGAGGGCGGAGAGGACCTTGTCGGTGCCGTCGGAGGAGCCGTCGTCGACGACCACGACCTCACGCTCGAGCGGAAGGTCGACCGAGCGGATCCGGCGGATCACCTCGGCCACCGTCGCACGCTCGTTGAACACCGGGACGATCACCGACAAGAGGCGGTACTCGGGAGCCTCCCGGGCGAGCCCGTCCTCTGCCGGCAGGTCCGCATCCTCGACGGTCATCGCGTGGCGCTCCCTCCACCGGCCGGTCCCTCCGGGGCGGCGATCCCCCCAGCATGGCCGCCTCCGTCGCCGGCAGTCGAGCGCGCCCGGTCCGCGCGCGCTCAGGCCGGCGTCCTCCGCGAGGAAGGCGACGGTCTCCGCGAGGCCCTCCTCGAGCGGCGTCGACGGCTGCCAGCCGAGGGCCTCCTTGGCGAGCGTGATGTCGGGACGGCGCCGCGTCGGGTCGTCGGCGGGCAGCGGGCAGGTGCACGATCGGCGAGGAGGAACCGAGAAGCGCGACCACGGTGCTCCGCGAGCTGGAGGACCGTGTACTCGTCCGGATTGCCGATGTTGACGGGACCGGCCAGGTCCGAGTCGAAGAGCGCGAGCGAGCCCGCGTACCTCGTCCGCCACGTAGCAGAGGCTCCGCGTCTGGCTCCCGTCGCCGTAGACGGTGAGGGGCTCGCCGGACATGGCCTGGAGGAGGAAGTTCGACACCACCCGTCCGTCGTCGGGGCGCAGCCGCGGTCCGTAGGTGTTGAAGATGCGGGCGATGCCGACGTTCGTGCCCAGCGTGCGCTGGTGGGCCATGGTGAGCGCCTCCGCGAACCGCTTGGCCTCGTCGTAGACGCTCCTCGGTCCGACCGGGTTGACGTGTCCCCAGTACGCCTCGGTCTGTGGGTGCTGCTCGGGGTCCCCGTAGACCTCGCTCGTCGACGCCAGGAGGAAGCGCGACACCGTGCCGGTGGGCGAGCTCGAGACCGAGTCGGGTGCCTTCGCTGCCGACCGCGAGGGTCTCGAGTGGGCGGGCCAGAGGTAGTCGGGAGGCGACGCCGGGCTCGCCAGGTCGAGCACGCCGGTGACCGGGCCCTCGACCGGGAGCGACCGCGACACGTCGGCCTCGACGAGGGTGAAGCCCGGATGGTCCGCGAGATGCGCCAGATTGGCCCGGCGGCCCGTCGAGAAGTCGTCGACCGCGACGACCTCGTCGCCGCGGGCGAGCAGCTGGTCGCAGAGATGGGAGCCGAGGAAGCCGCCGCCGCCGAGCACGACTGCAGGCGACTCACCGGCGACCGATCCCCGCGTACTCGAAGCCGTAGCGGCGGAGCTGCGCGGGGTCGAGCAGGTTCCGTCGCGTCGACGACGACCGAGTTGCACGCATCTTCGAGCGGAGGCCGGCGAAGTCCAGCCATCGGAATTCGTCCCATTCGGTGAGCACCACGAGGGCCGCCGCCCCGTCGGACAGCGGCGTAGGGGTCGGGGCAGATGCGCACGCCGCCCCCCGACGGCGACGTTCCGACCAGGTCGTCGAGCTCGCTCGGCCCCTCGCCTTCGGGCACCGCGACCGTCGGGTCGAAGGCGCGCACGTCGGCCCCCTCGGCGACCAGTCGCCGGACCACCTCGATCGCAGGGGAGTTCCGCAAGTCGTCGGTGCCCGCCTTGAAGGTCAGCCCCAAGACCGCGATCGGCGCGCCCGCGAGACCGCCGGCAGTGTCGAGCGCCCGCGCGGACTTTGTCGACGACACGGGCGAACTGCTCGTCGTTGGTCGCGATCGCCCCGCGGAGGAAGGAGAAGTCGTACCCCGCCTGCTCGCCGATGTGGACCAGGGCACGGGTGTCCTTCGGCAGGCAGCTGCCACCCCAGCCCGGTCCGGGACGCAGGTACTCGAAGCCGATCCGGCGGTCGTAACCGAGACCGAGGATCACGTCGCGCACGTCGGCGCCGACCGCCTCGCACAGGCCGGCGACCGCGTTGACGAAGCTCAGCTTGGTGGCGAGGAACGCGTTGGAGGCGTACTTGATGGTCTCGGCGGTGGCCGCGTCGGTGATCAGCCGGGGTGCGTGGGTCCCGGCGAAGAGCTCGGCCACCTTCGCGGCCATCGACTGGTCGTCGGCGCCGACCACGATGCGCTCCGGGTGGAGGCTGTCGGTGACCGCGGTGCCCTCCCTCAGGAACTCGGGGTTGGAGACGACCGCCACGTCCCGCCGCCCGAGGACCCGCTCGACGACGAGCGTCGAACCGACCGGCACCGTCGACTTGTTGACGATCACCGATCCTGGCTCGAGGTGGGGTGCGATCTCCCTCCCGACCGCCTCGACATAGGAGAGGTCGGCCGACCCGTCCTCGCCCTGCGGAGTCGGCACGCAGAGGAACACGAACTGGGCCCCTTCGACCGCCTCGGCGGCGCCGACCACGAAGCGGAGCCTGCCGGCGGCGATGCCCTCGCGGACCAACTCCTCGAGCTGGTCCTCCACGATCGGCACCCGACCCCCTTCGAGCAGTGCGATCTTGGCGGCGTCGGCGTCACCGCAGGTCACCTGGTGGCCGAGGTGCGCGAGGGTGGCGGCGGTCGGGAGCCCGACGTAGCCCACGCCGATGACGGCCACCCTGCGCCCGTTCCCCCCGGGCGAGCCTCCCGCAGGCCCGCCCGCCGTCCCGACCTGCTCGCGGTGGACGGCCTGTCCCGCCGTTCGTGCACGTCCTGGTGTCACGTCGATGCGCTCCTCGGCTCGCGGCCCCTGCCGAGGCCCTCGCGGCACCGGTCCGACGGCGGCCACCAGCCGGCCCAGTGCGTCCTCCCATTCCGGCAGCGCAGGAAGGCCCGAAAGCCGCAGCGCCGCGTTGTCGAGCCTCGAGTTGGCCGGTCGTGGCGCCGGCCGCGGCGGGTCGAGGTCGGCGGTCGAGATCGGCTCGACCATGCCCGGGTCGAGCCCGGCCGCGTGCAGGGTGGCCCGTGCGAAGCCGAACCAGGTGGTCTCCCCCTGGTTGGTGAGGTGGAAGGTGCCCGGGCGCCGGTCGAGGGCGAGGCGGACCAGCCCGCGTGCGAGGTCGGCGGTGAAGGTCGGGCACCCGCGTCTGGTCGTCGACGAAGCGCAGGGGATCCTCGGGTCCCGAGGCGGCCAGCCGGAGCACCGTCTTGACCATGTTCGAGCCATGGGCGCCGCTCACCCATGCGGTCCGCACCACCGTGGAGGAGGCGCCCGCGATCGCCTGGAGCTCCTTCTCGCCGCCGAGCTTGCTGCGCCCGTACACCGAACGCGGGGACGGCCGGTCCCATTCGACATAGGGACGGTCGAGTGTCCCGTCGAAGACGTAGTCGGTCGAGACGTAGAGGAGATGGGCGCCGACGGCGGCGGCGGCCTCGGCGACGTGCCGGGTCCCGAGCGCGTTGACCGCGAAGGCGGTGTCGGGATCGGACTCGCAGGCATCGACGGCGGTGTAGGCGCCACCGTGGAGCACGATGATCGGGCCGGAACGCGTCGACCGCGGCGCGGACCGCGTCCCGGTCGACGAGATCGAGGGTGTCGATGTCGGTGGAGAGGACGTCGAAGGTGCCGTCGTCCACCTCGGCCCGAGGATCCCGCCCGGCCCGGGTGGCTCGCCGCCGTCGGGGACCCCGCCGGCCAACACGTCGCGCAGATCGCGCCCGAGCTGGCCGTTGCCTCCGGTGAGCAGGACCCGCAGCGGACGGTTCACGGAGCGGTGGCGGTACCCGGCGGGTCGGGCCAGTCGCCCTCGACCACCGGAGAGCGGTCACGCAGGGGCTCCCACCAGCTGCGGTGGTCGCGGTACCAGGCGACCGTGTCGGCGAGACCGCGGTCGAAGGGGACCGACGGCTTCCAGCCGAGTTGGGCCCGGATCTTCGACGAGTCGAGCAGGTAGCGTCGGTCGTGCCCGGGGCGGTCCGGCACGATCTCCTTCAGCGAGGTAGGGCGGCCGGTCGCCTCGAGCACCGCGTCGGCGATCTCTTCGATGCTCGCCTCGCGACCGCTCCCCACGTTGTAGGTCTCCCCGGCCCTGACCCGCGCTCGAGGACCAGCTCGATCGCGCGGCAGTGGTCGTCGACGTGCAGCCACTCGCGCCGGTTCTGCGTCGAGGCGTAGAGCGGCAGCGGCTGGTCGTCGAGTGCCTTCGCCGTGAACAGCGGGATGACCTTCTCGGGGAACTGATACGGCCCGTAGTTGTTGCAGCAGTTGGTGATCGTGGCGGGCAGGCCGAAGGTCTCCGCGTACGCGCGCACCGCGTGGTCGGCGCCGGCCTTCGACGCGTTGTAGGGCGTCCGTGGCCGGTACGGCGTCTCTTCGGTGAAGACCTCGTCCGAGTCGAGGGGAAGGTCGCCGTAGACCTCGCAGGTCGAGATGTGGTGGAAGCGCGCCACGCCGTGCCGCCGAGCAGCCTCTGCGAGCGTCTGGGTTCCGAGCACGTTGGTGCGGAAGAAGCGCGCCGGGTCGAGGATCGCAAGGCTGTTGTGGGACTCGGCGGCGAAGTTGACGATCACGTCGGTGTCGTGCTCGGCGAGCGTCTTGGCGACGAGTCTCGAAGTCGCCGATGTCGCCGCGCACGAAGGTCGATGCGGTCCTCGACGTCGGCGAGGTTCGGACGGTTCCCGGCGTAGGTGAGCACGTCGAAAGCGACGACCTCGTCGTCGGGATGGCGCTGCGACCCAGTAGCGGACGAAGTTCGAACCGATGAAACCGGCGCCGCCGGTGACGAGGAGGTGCATGACCGGCAGATGTTAGCCCTGGCGCGAGGGTGCCGGTCGGTCGGCGTGCGGCCGCCGCCGTCTGCCGGCCGGAGGTGGACGACGTCACCGGCGACCACGCGCCGCTCGCCGCCCGGCGTGCCGACCACGAGGTGCCCTTCGGGGGTCAGGCGCAGGGCGGTTCCCGCGTAGGTCTCCCCTGCCAGCTCGACCCGGACAGCCCGGCCGATCGTCGCGCACGCGGTCTCGAACTCGCGAGCCTGCCGGAGGCGGCCGGCTCGGTCGCCGAGGTCGCGGACACGAGGTTCGAGGGTGTCGAGCAGGGCCGAGAGCAGGGCGTCGCGGTCGACCTCGACGTCGGCGCCGGCGAGCTCGCCGGAGCGAGCGTGGCGGTGCCGGCCAGTTCGTCCGGGAGGTCGGCGTCGCTCGCCGGCCAGTTCACGTTGACCCCGATCCCGACCACGATCGCAGGGGGTCCGGTCACGATCTCGGGAGGGAGACCGGCTGCGCCCGATCGCCCGTCCAGGTCGGCCTCGGCGAGGATGCCCGCGACCTTCCGGTCGTCGACGGCCACCAAGTCGTTCGGCCACTTGACGCCGAGCTCGACGCCGGTCACCACCCGCGACGCGGTCCGTGCGCGCGAGCGCGACGACCGCGGCGCGCCAGGTGGCCCGATCCCCGCGGGGAGCTCGGGCCGGAGGAGCACGGACACGAGCAGGTTCGACCCGGGCGGTGCCTCCCACCGGCGGCCGAGCCGGCCACGGCCGGCGCTCTGGTGGTCGGCGACCGCGACGACACCCGCCGGCGCACCGAGCACGGGCCTCGTCGAGGAGGTAGCGGTTGGTGGAGTCGATCGACGCGAAGTGCCGGACGTCGGTGAACAGGCCGCCCAACATGCGCACACCCTACGGGCCGTGACAGTGTGGTACGGCTGTGGGTTCTGCCCCGGCGCGGTCCCGTTCCGTCGACCCGAAAGGCGCAGCGTGCTGAAGAAGGTGCTCATCGCGAACCGGGGCGAAATCGCGGTCCGGGTCATCCGAACCTGCAGGGAGCTCGGCGTCGCGACGGTGGCGGTCTACTCCGAGCTCGACCGGGACGCCCTCCACGTCCGCCTGGCGGACGAGGCGTACGCCCTCGGAGGCCAGACCGCCGCGGAGAGCTACCTGAACACCGAGGCCATCCTCGACATCATCGAGGCGAGCGGGGCCGACGCGGTCCATCCGGGCTACGGGTTCTTTTCGGAGAACACCGACTTCGCCCGCGCGATCACCCAGCGGGGCGTGACCTTCGTCGGTCCGCCTCCCGAGGCGATCGAGGTCATGGGCGACAAGATCAGCTCGCGGCACGCCGCCGAGCGCGCCGGCGTCGCGGGGGTGCCCGGGCGCTCCGAGGTGCTCACCGCGCCCGAAGAGGTGATCGCCTTCGGCGAGGAATTCGGCTGGCCGGTCGCCATCAAGGCCGCCTACGGAGGTGGCGGGCGGGGCATGAAAGTCGTCGCAGCCCCCGGGGACGCGGCCGACGCGCTCGAGTCCGCCCGTCGCGAGTCCGCTGCGTACTTCGGCCGCGACGAGTGCTACGTCGAGCGCTACCTCGCCTGGCCGCGCCACGTCGAGATGCAGGTCATCGCGGACACCCATGGCAACACGCTCTGGCTCGGCGAGCGGGACTGCTCCGCCCAGCGGCGTCACCAGAAGCTCATCGAGGAGAGCCCCGCGCCCAACTTCCCCGACGACATCCGGCGGGCGATGGGCGAGGCCGCGGTGCGCGTCGCCGAGGCCTGCGGCTACGTCAACGCGGGCACCGTCGAGTTCCTCTATCAGGACGGCGAGTTCTACTTCCTCGAGATGAACACGCGCCTGCAGGTGGAGCACCCGGTGACCGAGCTGGTGACCGGTCTCGACCTCGTCGAGTGGCAGCTCCGGGTGGCGGCCGGCGAGCCACTCGGTTTCGGTCAGGACGACGTCCGCCGCGAACGGACACGCCATCGAGGTGCGCATCAACGCCGAGAACCCGGCCGGCGGCGCGTTCACCCCCTCCCCGGGCACGATCACCCGGATCGTCCCACCCGGCGGACCGGGCGTGCGACTCGACGCGGGATACGGATCCGGCGACACGGTGAGCCAGTTCTACGACAACCTGATCGCGAAGCTGGTGGTGTGGGGTCACGACCGCGAGGCGGCGCGCGACCGGATGCTGCGAGCGATCGACGAGACCGTCGTCGAGGGCGTGGCGACCACGCTCCCCGCGGACGTCGCCATCCTCTCCCATCCCGACTTCGTGGCCGGCGAGCACTCGACCAATTGGGTCGAGCACACGCTCGACCTGAGCGGCATCGGGGCGGCGACCGGCGACCCCGCCCCCTCGATCGCCGCCGACGAGGACGTGCCGCGGGTGCTGCGCGAGGTCACTGCGGAGGTCGACGGCCGGCGCTTCCAGGTGAAGCTGTGGGTCCCCGACGTCGGGGACGCGGTCCGCGGCGGTTGCGGGCGCCGCAGGACAGCGTGGCGCCACCGCCCGCAGGCCGCGCGCCGCCGCGTCCGACGCCGCCTCGGGAACCGTCGCCGTCCCGATGCAGGGCACCATCGTCAAGGTGCTGGTGTCGGAGGGCGATGTGGTCGAGGTGGGCCAGACCGTCTGCGTGCTCGAGGCGATGAAGATGGAGAACAACGTCAACGCGGAGAAGGCGGGGACCGTCAAGGAGGTCAAGGTGGTCGTCGGCGATTCGGTCGGACCGGGCGATGTCGTCGCGGTCATCGGCTGAGCGCGACGGCGCCGGGACGCCGGCCGCAGGTGCCGGCGCGCCGTCGGGCACCGGCGCGAAGGAAGAGGCTCGCCGCTCGATCGACGTCGCGGATGGCGGTGCTCGTCGAGCTCAGCCAGTCCATCCACGGGCATCCCGAGACCGCCTTCGTCGAGGAGCACGCCTCCTCCCTCCTGTCCGGCTTCCTCGGGGACGCCGGGTTCCGCGTCACGACCGGTGTCGCGGGTCTTTCGACCGCGTTCTGCGCGGATGTCGGCCCGGGACCGCTCGTCGTCGCGCTCTGCGCCGAGTACGACGCACTGCCGGGCATCGGCCATGCCTGCGGGCACAACCTGATCGCGGCGTCGGCCGTGGGGGCGGCCATCGGCCTGTCCGGTTTGGCCGATCGGCTGGGCCTGACGGTCCGGGTGCTCGGAACCCCCGGCGAGGAGGGTGGCGGCGGCAAGGTGATCATGCTCGAGGCGGGCGCCTTCGACGGGGTGCACGCGGCGATGATGGTCCACCCCTGGCCGACCGACCGGCTCGAGGCGTCCTGTCTGGCCGTCTCTCATTTCGACGTCACCTTCCGAGGGCGCAGCTCGCATGCCTCGGCCGCGCCGTGGGAGGGGATCAACGCGGCGGACGCCATGGTCGTCTCGCAGGTCGCGATCGGCCTCCTCCGCCAGCAGTTGCCCCTCGGCGACCAGGTGCACGGCGTGGTGCTCGACGAGGGCGGCGCAGCCAACGTCATCCCCGAGAAGGTCACCGGCCGGTTCATGTGCCGGTCGACGACCCTCGAACGGCTCGACGCTCTCGAGCCACGCGTCCAGGCGTGCTTCGAGGCCGGTGCGACCGCCTCGGGGGCGCAGGTCACCTTCACGCCGATCGCGCCGGTCTACTCGCACATGGAGAGTGACCGAGGGCTCCTCGGGTCCTACCGCGCGAACGCCGAACGACTCGGACGACGCTTCACCCTCGACGACGACGGTGCACCCCGGCCGAGCCTCTCGACCGACATGGCCAACGTGTCATTGGCGGTGCCGGCGATCCACCCGATGATCTCCGTCGACGCCGCCGGCGCGGTCAACCACCAACCCGAGTTCGCCGCGGCCTGCGTGTCGCCGTCGGCCGAGGCGGCGATCGCCGACGGGTCGGTCGCGATGGCCTGGACGGCGGTCGACGCCGCAGCGCCCGGGCCGCTGCGAGACCGCCTCCTCGAGGGGTAGGTCGGCCCGAGGGGGCAGCTCGAGGGGTGGATCAGCCCGAGGGGTGGAACTCTCCGAAGACCCCTCGCAGCACGTCGGAGACCTCGCCGAGGGTCGCCATCCTGCCGAGTGCCACCTTCATCGGGACCAGGAGGTTCTGGGTCCCCCTTGCCGCGGCCTCCACGTCGGCCAGGGCCGCGGTGACCGCGGCCTGCTCCCGCTCCGCGCGGACGCGGCCGACGCGCTCTACCTGGGAGCGCTGGAGGGCCTCGTCGATGGGGAAGACCTCGCTCGGGCCCGCCTCGTCGTCGACGAAGCGGTTGACACCTACGACCGTCTTCTCGCCGGCGTCGACGGCCTTGGCGTAGGCATAGGCGGCCTGCTCGATCTCCTGCTGCATGAAGCGGGCCTCGATGGAGGCGACCGCCCCGCCCATCGCGTCGATGCGCTCGAGGTAGTTCCAGGCTCCTGCCTCGACCTGGTCGGTGAGCGACTCCACGAACCAGGACCCGCCGAGGGGATCGACCATGTCGGCGATGCCCGACTCGTAGCCGACGATCTGCTGGGTCCGGAGCGCGATCTTCGCCGCCTGCTCGGTCGGGAGACCGAGCGCCTCGTCGAAGCCGTTGGTGTGGAGGCTCTGCGTGCCTCCCAGCGTGGCCGCGAGCGCCTGGAGCGTGACCCGGACGATGTTGTTCTGCGGCTGCTGTGCGGTGAGCGTCGAGCCTCCGGTCTGGGTGTGGAATCGCAGGAGCTTCGAGCGCTCGTCGGTGGCACCGAAGCGCTCCGTCATCAACCTCGCCCACATGCGCCGGGCGGCACGGTACTTGGCGACCTCCTCGAAGAGGTTGTTGTGCGCGTTCCAGAAGAAGCTCAGGCGGGGAGCGAACTCGTCCACGTCGAGGCCAGCCGCCAGCGCGGCCTCGACGTAGGCGATGCCGTTGGCGATGGTGAAGGCGATCTCCTGCACTGCCGTCGAGCCCGCCTCACGGATGTGGTAGCCGGAGATGGAGATGGTGTTCCACGCCGGCAGGTGCGCGGCGCAGTAGGAGAAGGTGTCGGTGACCAGCCGCATCGAGGGGCGCGGCGGGAAGATGTAGGTGCCCCGGGCCACGTACTCCTTCAGGATGTCGTTCTGGATGGTCCCGCCGATGACGGCCGGGTCGACGCCGTTCTCCTCGGCGACCAACTGGTACAGGAGCAGCAGGATTGCCGCGGTCGCGTTGATGGTCATCGAGGTGGTGACCTTCTCCAAGGGGAGTCCGGCGAGGAGCAATCGCATGTCGGCCAGCGAGTCGATGGCGACCCCGACCTTTCCGACCTCGCCTTCGGCGCGGTGGGTGGTCCGAGTCGTAACCCATCTGTGTCGGGAGGTCGAACGCGCAGGACAGGCCGGTCTGGCCGGCGCTCAGGAGGAACTTGAAGCGCTCGTTGGTCGCCTCGGCGGTCCCGAAGCCCGCGTACTGGCGCATCGTCCAGAGCCGGCCCCGGTACATGTCGGAGCGGATGCCCCGGGTGTAGGGGAACTCGCCGGGGGCCCCGAGCTGACCGTCGGCGTCCCAACCGGCCAGGTCTTCCGGTCCGTAGACCCGGCGGAGCTCGATACCCGAGTCGGTGAAACGACCGTTCGGTTGGTGGCTGGGGTCCGGCGCTGCCATCCGGAACAGGTTAGACAGTCGCGGTCACCTGGCCGGAAGGCGCGTCGCCGTTCCCTGTCCGGCGCGAGCCCAGGTCGCCGGCGACCGACGGCCGGCCGGTTCCCCGACCGTTTTGCTCAATACCCCACCGGGTATAATGGCGGAGCGATCCCACGGGAGCAGGGAAAGGGGTGTGGCGATGACGTCGGGTCCGAGTGGTGCCGCGGACGGTTCGGAAGGGTCGGTGCGGCCGGGAATCGGCCAGATGTCCGCCGACGAGCTGGCCGAGCGTCTCGGCACGGCCGAGGAGCCCTATCTGCTGGACGTCCGCGAGGCCGACGAGGTCGCGGCGTGGTCCATCCCGGGTGTCGCCCACCTGCCCCTCGGGGAGCTGGCGGCACGGCTCGGCGACGTCCCGGCCGACCGCGAGGTCGTCGTCGTCTGCGCCTCCGGGAACCGGTCGATGCAGGCGGCGGCGTTGCTCGCTGCCGAGGGGCGTGCGGTGTGGAACCTCGCCGGCGGCATGAACGCATGGGGTCAGGTGTACGACACGGCGAACGTCGAGGTGTCCGGAGGTCGGATCGTCCAGGTGCGACGGCGCGGCAAGGGCTGTCTCTCGTACGTCATCGGCGCCGGCGGCGAGGCTTTCGTCATCGATCCTTCGATGCACCTCGATCAGTACCTGTCGATCGCGGCTCGGTCCGGCTGGCGCATCTCGCGGGTATTCGACACCCATCTGCACGCGGACCACGTGTCCGGTGCCCGTGAGCTGGCCCGGCACACCGGAGCCAGCCTGCACCTCAGTCCACACGACACCTTCGACTTCGGCTACGCGCCGCTGTCCCATGACGAGCGGTTCGCGCTGCCCGACGGACTCGCGATCACCGTTTCGGTCTTCCACACGCCCGGCCATACCGAGGGCTCGGTGGTCTTCACCGTCGGTGGCGAGGCCGTCCTCACCGGCGACACGCTCTTCGTCGACGGCGTCGGCCGGCCCGACCTGGCCGAACGTGCCGAGGAGTTCGCGTCGAATCTGCACCGCTCGCTGCACGAGACGGTCCTCGGCCTTCCGGGCCACCTGCAGATCCTTCCCGCGCACTACGGATCGGCGACGCGGGTCGTCCCCGAACGGCCGGTCGCGACGACGCTCGGTGAGCTGCGCACCTCGGTGCCCGCGCTCTCCCTCGACGAGACCTCCTTCGTCGTCTGGGCGGCGACCGAGGTGAAGGAGCGGCCGCCCAATTACGTCGAGATCGTGAGGATCAACATGGGACGCCGCGACCTCGTCGGCTTCGAAACGCTCGAAGCCGGTCCCAATCGCTGCTCGATCTAGCAGCTGGCCGATGCTCGTCGTTGCGGTCACGGTCGGCGTCGCCATCGGCGCGGTGCTCGGCGCACTCGGCGGTGGCGGATCGGTCCTGACGGTCCCGGCCTTCGTCTACCTGCTCGGCGAGAGCGCCCACAGCGCCACCACGGTGTCACTGTTCGTGGTGGGGGCGACGGCAATGTTCGGGACCCTCGCCCACCTGCGCGCACGGCGCGTTCGACTGGTCGAAGGCATCGTCTTCGGTGGCCTCGGGATCGCGGGGTCCGTCGTCGGCAGCAGGCTGTCGGCGGGAATCCCCTCGTCGGCGCTGCTGGTCGCCTTCTCGGTCCTCATGCTGGTCGCCGCCGTCGCCATGGTGCTCCGGTCTCGCAGCGCGTCGCCCACTCCAGACAGAGAAGCGGTTGCCCTCGTGCGAGCTGCCGGCGACGGTCCGGTGCTCGAAGGGGCCCTCGCCAGCGCCTCCGTCGGGGCCCTCTCGGGTGCGATCAGGAGCGATGCGACCGGACCCGCTGCCGGCGGGAGCGGTTCGGTCGGGAGCGGTTCGGTCGGGAGCGGTTCCTCGACGGGGCAGCTCCGGCTCGGGGAAGACGTGGACCTCGAGCACGACCACCAACCGGGCAGCGAAGGACTGCGGCGCAGCTTCCCGGTGGTCCTCCTCACCGCGACCGCCATGGGCCTGCTCACCGGCTTCTTCGGAGTGGGCGGCGGCTTCGTGGTGGTCCCCGCGCTCGTCCTCGTGCTCGGCTTCGACATGCCGACCGCTGTCGGCACCTCGTTGCTGGTGATCGCCATCAACAGCGCCGCGGCGCTCGTCGCCAGGGTCGGCACGCCGGTCCACGTCGACTGGGCGGTGCTCGGAGCCTTCACCGTGGCCGCGATCGGCGGCTCACTGGTCGGTTCCAAGCTGACCAGCGTGATCCGTCCTCAGCGGTTGGCGACCTCCTTCACCGTCCTCCTCGTACTGGTCGCCGTCTACACGCTCGCTCGGACCCTCTCCCACGTCTGAGCGTCCCGCTCCGGGTGGGTGGGGTCCGGGTGTCGCCCCCCTCAGTGCACCGTCATCGCAACCACCGGTTCGTTGAGCGCCAGATTGCCGGTCGAACCGTGGAACGTCGCTGTTTGAAGTCGAGGATGCTCCGTCGGAGGCCACCAGCCAGTAACCGTTGCCGACCGGAGTGGCAGCCATCCCGACCACGAACTCGTGGAGTGGCGAGCCGCCCATCGACCCGAAGAAGGCGGCGCCCCGCGATGAGGACGATCTCTGTTCGCGATGAGGACCTTCTCCTCTACCGACCGCCGCGTGCACGATGAAGGATTCGATCGGACAGTCCCGACAAGGAGGTCGCCTTGTGCGACGGATCGCGGTGTTGATCATCGGTGGTGCACTGACCGTCGGAGCTGCAGCGTGCGGCTCCTCGACCACCGGTCAATCGGCGACGCACGGGACCAGCGGTACTGCCGTCACCACCACGACGGCCTCTGGGTCGACGTCGACGGCCAGCTCGGCCGCTTCGGCCTCGCTCACGTCAGCGCTGAACCAGGCCGACGAGATGGAGCGGGGCGCGGTGGCCACCTACCAGGGCATCATCGGCGTCCTCGGCAACGTTCGCCCCTTCTCGAACGTCGCGGCCTCCGAGCAGCAGCATGTCGACACGGTGCGGCAGCTCGCTCAACAGCACGGGATCACCTTGACGGAGGGAACCGTCTCCGTCCCCTCCGCGCCGTCCACGAAGACCGCTGCCTGCCAAGCGGGAGTCGCGTTGGAACAGCAGCTGATCGCTTCGTACTCGACGCTGATCGGCGAGCTGCAGACCTACCCGAACGTCACGAAGGTCCTCACCACGCTCCAAGCGGCTGCTCGGGACGACCACCTTCCGGCCATGGAGCATTGCGCGTGATCCGCGTGGCGCCCAGCAGCTTCCCTCTCGATCCTCTTCCGACGACCGCCGTCAGCGGGACGCGGGCACCAGCGCGTGGGGCATGCAGAGATCGTCGTACTCGGCGATGACGATCTCCCCTGCATCGGGTCCGCACGCCGGGCACTCGGGATCGCGGTGCACCTTGAAGTTGCGGAAGCTCTCCTCGAGGGCGTCGTAGGCGAGCAGGCGACCCTCGAGGGTCTCCCCGATGCCGAGCAGGATCTTGAGGGTTTCGACCGCCTGGATGGATCCGACGATGCCGGGCAGCACACCGAGCACCCCGGCCTCGGCGCAGCTCGGGGCGAGCTCGGCCGGCGGCGGTTCGGGGATCATGCAGCGGTAGCAGGGGCCGACGTAGGGGTTGAAGACCGTCACCTGTCCCTCGAACCGGAAGATCGATCCGTGCACCACCGGGATCCGCTTGATCAGCGATGCGTCGTTGACCAGGTAGCGAGTCGGGAAATTGTCCGTCCCGTCGACGATGACGTCGTAGCCGTCGATGATGTCGAGGATGTTGTCCGCTCCGAGGCGCACGTCGTAGGTCACGACGTTGACGTCGGGGTTCATCAGGGTGAGCGTCTTCTTGGCCGAGTCCACCTTGCGCTCGCCGATCCGGTCGGTGTTGTGGAGGATCTGACGCTGGAGGTTCGACGCGTCGACCACGTCCATGTCGATGATGCCGAGGGTGCCGACGCCGGCCGCGGCCAGGTACAGGGCGGCAGGCGAGCCGAGGCCGCCCGCGCCGAGCAGCAGCACCTTCGAGTCGAGGAGCTTCAGCTGCCCGGGTTCCCCCACCTCGGGGAGGAGCAGGTGGCGCTGGTAGCGGTTGCGCTGCTCGGGACTGAGCGCCTGCGGCGCGACCCAGGCCCGCCCCTCGTCCTTCCATCGATTGAATCCGCCCACCACCGAGGCAACGTCGCGGTAACCCAGCTCCTGGAGGGTCTTCGCCGCGAAGGCGGAGCGGACTCCTGCCGCGCAGTAGACGACGACGTGCGAGGACTTGTCGGGAATGCGGCCCTCGACGGAGGTCTCGAGCGTGCCCCGAGGAATGTGCACGGCGGCGGGCAGGGCGCCCTGCTCGTACTCGTCGGGCTCGCGGACGTCGAGGACCACGGCGCCCCCGTCGGCGATCTCCCCTTCTGCGGTGGCCGGGTCGATCTCGCGGACCGCGGCTTTGGCGTCGGCAAGCATCTCCCTGAATGTGGGCACGGCGATCACGTTCCTTCTGCGACGGCGTCGGGTGGGCGGCACCCGACCGGTGGTCTACAGGTCTTCTAAACACTACCAGCTTGGTCAACATTCCCCCGGGGACGGGCGGCCGATCCCGGTAGCGTCCTCCCACGTGGACGAGGCTTTCCGGGAGGCACGGCGGTGGAGCTGACCGAGGCCCTCCGCCGGCGGCGGATGACCCGGAATTTCACCGGTCGGCCCCTCGGACCGGGCGTCCTCGAGGCGTTGCTGGAGGCGGCGCTGCGCGCTCCCTCCGCGGGCAATACCCAGGGCCGTGAATTCGTCGTCCTCGAGGGCCCGGAGACGGCCCTCTACTGGGAGGCGACCACCGACGAGGTCTGGCGGTCACGCTCGCGACGCTTCGAGGGGCTCCGCCGGGCGCCGACGGTGGTCCTCACCTACGCCGATCCCGACGCCTACCGCGCCCGCTACCGGGAACCGGACAAGCAGTCCGAGGGCGACGCGGCCACCGAGTGGCCCGTCGCCTACTGGACGGTGGACGCAGGTTTTTCGGTGATGGTCCTGCTGCTCATGGCGGTGGACCTGGGCCTCGGTGCGGCCTTCCTCGGAAACTTCCGGGGCGAGGATGCGCTCCGCCGGAAGCTCGGTGTTCCCGAGCGCCTTCGCTGGCTGGGCGCGGTGCTGCTCGGCGAGCCCGCAGTCCCCGACCCGCCCTCCGCCTCGGTCGCGCGGCCGCGGCGAACGCTCGAGGACTGTGTCCACCGGGGCAGCTGGGAGGACGGCGCCCCGTCCGGTGATTGATCGAGGAATTGCAGCGGCCTACCATCGGCTGGACCGGGTGACGGGCCCGGCCGGGGGAGGTGGAGGACCGTGACCGACATCGCGATCGACGTCAGGTCGCAGGCACCGACCGACGCGCACGGCCCTCCGCCGGTGCCTGCGTTCTCGATCGTGCCGGTGCGCGGCCTTCCGATCGTCGCCGCCCTGCTCGCCGGGCTCGTCGCGGCGATCGCCTCCAACTCGCTGTGGGCGCTCGACTTCTTCCACGTCGCGGGCGGCGGGCTCTGGACCGGCATCGATCTGTTCGTCGGCCTGATCGTCGGGCCGATCCTCGGACGGCTGTCGATCCCCGCCCGCGTCGAGTTCTCGACGCGATTCATGCCGAAGATGCTCCTGATCATGCCGACACTCGTCGCGATGACGCTCGGTGCCGGCTTCCAGCTGGCCCGCCACCTCGGCCACCTGTCGACCGCCTATCCCCACCACGGTTGGCTCGTCGCGAGCTACGTCATCGTCGGCGTGATGGCGGTGATCGCACTGGGCCTTCTCGAGCCGGCGAACCTGGCCGTGCTGTTCGAGCTGAAGAAGGAGCGGCCCAACGGCGAGCGGATCGGCAGGCTGATGCGCATCTTCGTCTACACCGCGGGGGTCACCGGTCTCATGCAGATCGCGACCATCATCATCATGACCTTCCTCGCCAGCCGATGAGCGCGCCGGCAGAAGCCGCCGTCGGGGTGCCCGACGAGGTCGATCTCCGCCAGGCGGAACTTCCTCCGGTGGCGTTGCTCGCCACGCTCTCCCTCGGACTCGTCGTGATGGGCGGCATCTACATGGCCGCGACCATCGGCCATCCGGTCACCCTCGTCCCGGCCGTCGTCCTCGCCGCGGCCGCGGGCCTGGTGCTCGTCGTGGATGCGGCGCTCGTCGCACGGATCAGACCGTTCGCATGGCACACGTTCTTCGTGGTCGGTGGCTGGGCGCTCCTCGCCTACCTGGTCCAGGCCGGCATCCTCGAGTTCGTCTTCGTCTACGACCACACGCCCGCGAGGTCCCTCGCCCTCTTCAGCGCGATGCTGGCGATGTTCGCCCTCGACGTGCCACTGCTCCTCGCCTACGCCGTTGCCCGCTACCAGCCCGCATCGGACGAGGCCGGCTGACCGCGCGTGTCGCGGTCGGTGTGATCCGGTGAGGACGAGGGCCTTCCGGACCACGGCTCCCTCCAGCTCGCCCCCGCCGTCGACGGACCCGCGGTGAACACCGACCTCGCCGCGCTGGCAGTTCGCGACCACCAGCATCTACCACTTCCTGTTCGTGCCGGTCACCATCGGCCTGGCCTTCCTCGTGGCCCTGCTCCAGACAAGTTGGTACCGCAACGACAATCCGACGTTCCGACGGCTCACCCGGTTCTTCGGCACCCTGCTCCTGATCAACGTCGCGATCGGGGTGGTCACTGGACTCGTCCAGGAGTTCGAGTTCGGCATGAACTGGTCGAACTACTCGCGCTTGGTGGGCAACATCTTCGGAGGACCGCTCGCGATGGAGGGCCTGGTCGCGTTCTTCCTCGAGTCGACCTTCCTCGGCATCTGGATCTTCGGATGGGACCGCCTCTCGAAGCGACTGCACCTCACCTGCATCTGGCTGGTCGCGGCAGCGACGATCCTTTCCGCCGGTTTCATCATGGCCGCCAACTCGTGGATGCAGCACCCGGTCGGCTACGTGATGAACGCCCACCACCAACCGCAGCTGACCGACGTCTGGGCGCTCTTCACCAATCCGGTGTTCCTCTGGTCGTACCCGCACACCGTGCTGGCGTCGCTCGTGACCGGCTCACTGGTGATGTTGGCGATCTCGGCATGGCACCTCCGGCGCGGCAACTCGGTCGCGGCGTTCCGGCGGACGGCGGCCGTGGCCCTGCTCGTCCTCGCTCCCGCCGTCTTCGTCAACCTGTTCATCGGAAGCGAGCTCGGTGTCATCGAGGGCCGTTACCAGCCGATGAAGATCGCCGCGGCCGAGGCGCTCTGGACCACCTGCCCGTCCCACTGCTCCTTTTCCCTCATCCAGGTCGGCGGGGGCAACAACGACCACACCCCCACCCAGATCATCGAGGTCCCCGATCTGCTCTCGATCCTCGCCACCAACCATGTCGACGGCACGGTGCAGGGACTGAGCAACCTCCAGGACCAGTACGCGAAGAAGTACGGGCCGGGCGACTACGTCCCGAACGTCTTCATCCAGTACTGGGGAATGCGGGTCATGGCCTACCTGGCGGGCCTGATCCTGCTGTTCTCGCTCTGGGGAGTCTGGCTGCTCCGGCGCAAGACCCTCGAGCGGTCCAAGTGGTTCCTGCTCATCGCCCCGTGGGCCGTGCTCGCGCCGTTCCTCATGAACACCGCCGGCTGGCTGTTGACCGAGAGCGGCCGGCAGCCGTGGATCGTCCAGGGGCTGATGACGACCGCCCAGGGCGTCTCGCCGAACGTCACCTCCGCCGACATCTGGATCAGCCTGATCGCCTTCGTGCTCGTCTACACCGTGCTCGGCGTCGCCGACGCGTACCTGATGGTGCACTACGGACGTCGCCAACTCGAGCCGGAGGACGGCGCGAGCGGCGAAGGCGGCGAGGGAGAAGAAGGTGACGAGACCGGCGGCGAGGACGCCGAGCCGCGGATTCCAGCCCTCATCTACTAGGAGGCAGCGATGGTGCACCTCAACCAGATCTGGTTCGTGATCGTCGCCCTCTTCTGGGTGGGGTTCTTCGTCCTCGAGGGATTCGACTTCGGCGTCGGCATGCTCCACGCGGTCGTCGGCCGCACGGACCCGGAGCGAAGGGTCGCGGTCAATTCGATCGGACCCGTCTGGGACGGCAACGAGGTGTGGCTCATCGTCGCGGGAGCGGCCATCTTCGCGGCGTTTCCGGGGTGGTACGCGACGATGTTCTCGGCGTTCTACCTGGCTTTGGTTCTGGTGCTCCTCGCACTCATCGTCCGGGGTCTCTCCTTCGAGTTCAACCGGAAGCTCGACGACCCGAAATGGAGGGCCGCCTGGCGGTGGTCGCTCACCGTCGGCAGCCTGCTCGTGCCCCTGCTGCTCGGGACCGCCCTCGGGGACCTGCTGCACGGCCTCCCCATCGACGGGGCGCACAACTACACGGGCAGCTTCTGGGGGCTGCTCGTCCCCTTCGGCCTGTACACCGGTCTCACCTTCGCCCTCCTCTCGGTGCTGCTCGGCGCGACCTATCTGACGCTCAAGACCGAGGGCGAACTACGCGACCGCTACGCCCGCGCGTCGGGTCGGGTGGGTTGGCTGGCTGCGCTGGTCACCTTCGGGTGGCTGACCTGGAGCCACGTCGGCATCGGCTCTGCCGGATTCGTTCCGAGCCCCATCGACGCACTCGGCCTGGTCGCGGTGGTCGCTGCCGCCCTCTTCGCCGAGGCGCGTTCGGAGGGGTGGTCCTTCGCGTCGGCCGCCGTCGCGATCGGCAGCGTCGTCGGGTCGATCTTCGTCGATCTCTTCCCGCGGGTGATGGTGTCGACGACGAGCAGCACCTATGACCTGACGATCGCCAACACGGCGAGCCCGTCGTACACGTTGAAGGTGATGACCGTGGTCGCCGTGGTGTGCTTCCCCCTCGTCCTGCTCTATCAGGGCTGGAGTCTGTGGGTGTTCCGGAAGCGCCTCGCGACGCCGCCGGCTGCCGGGCGGGTCGGCTGATCGGGTCTCGACTGTTCCCGAGGGACCTCTCTCCGAGGGGTCCCTCGGGACTGATGACATCACGTGGTGTACAGCGATGTCGTCAGTCCGAACACACCCACGGGGTTCCCTCGTCGCTCGTCACCTCGCGTCATCCCTGGTCACCCTCACATCGAGCCCTCGTTCAGTGCAGTGAATCACCGGTCGGTCACAGAGAGTGACCCGGTTCGGGACTCCACCTCGAGGGGCGACCCGTCGGCGCGGCAAGGTCGGGGGCAGGTCCCGGGCAAACCGGAGGGACGACGATCTGGCGGCAACGGGGCATCTCGGCCCCTCGCCCGCCAACACCGATCGGAGAGGAACCTATGCCCTCGAGGACCGTCCTGCCCCTGGCCTTCATCGACGCCGACCTGCCCAGCGAGCACGGCGCCGCGCCCGGACCAGGAGCTTCCCCGGCGGGCAGCGGCGTCCCGGCCAGGCCGACCCTCCGCGTGGTCCGCTGGCTCGACCCGGTCGCCGATCCGCACGGGGTCCACCCCTGCTCGCGCTACGTCGAGCTCTACTGGCTCGGGATCATCGGGCCCTCCACGACGTGGCTTCTCCGGCGCCTCTCCTACGGGCTCGAGGTCCATGCGGGTGGGTTCGACCTCGACCTCGCCGAGACGGCACGGGCCCTCGGGCTCGGCGATCGACTGGGCAAGAACTCGCCGTTCCGGCGGGCTCTCCAACGTCTCTGCACCTTCGAGCTCGCCCGTCCCCACGGACCGGCGGGCATCGCGGTCCGGGTGCACGTCCCCCCGCTGCCGCTCCGTCACCTGAGCCGGCTTCCCGAAGCGTTGCAACGGAGCCACCGCCGCTGGCAGAGCGAACAACGCCTGCCCGAGGTGGAGCAGATGCGCCGCCGCGCGCAGCGCCTGGCGACCGGGCTCGCCGCATCCGGAAAGGAGCGCCGGGAGATCGAGGTCCAGCTCGGGGCCTGGCACTTCCACCCGGCCGTCGCGTTCTGGGCGGCCGAGGCCGCGGTCAGCCCGGGTCGGCCTCGTGCCCGGCCGGGGTGAGGCCCCAGTACGCGTCCTTCGGCTCGATCTCGCCCGCGATGACCCGGTCGATGACCGTGCAGATCGGGAGGTCGAGCTCGTGCCGCCTGGCCAGCTCGAGTGCCACGCTCGCGGTTCGGACCCCCTCGGCGACCATGTGCATCTCGTCGAGGACGTCCTCGAGCTTCCGGCCCTTGCCGAGCTGCTCGCCTACGGCCCGGTTGCGGCTGTAGGGGCTCATGCAGGTTGCGATCAGGTCGCCCATGCCGGCCAGACCGGCGAAGGTCGTCGCACGGGCTCCCATCACGACGCCGAGCCGGGTGAGCTCGGCGAGGCCGCGCGACATGACCGCCGCCCTGGTGTTGTCGCCGACGCCGAGCCCTTCGCCGATCCCCGCCGCGATGGCGATGACGTTCTTCAGGGCACCACCCATCTCGCAGCCGATCACGTCGTCGTTGAGGTAGACCCGGAACACGCCTCTGGTGAAGACCTTCTGGATGGCACGGGCGACCTCGAGGTCCTCGGTCGCGACCACGGAGGCGGCGGCCTTTCCCGTCATGATCTCGTGCGCGAGGTTGGGGCCGGTCAGCGCGGCCACCGGGTGGCCGGGGGCGACCTCTTTGATCACCTGGGTCATCCGGAGGTGCGAGCCACGTTCGAGACCCTTCGAGAGACTGACGATGGGGATCCAGGGGCGAATGGAGCCGCCCGCGTCGAGGAGCACCCTGCGGAAGCCCGAAGTGGGTACGCCGACGATGAGGAGGTCTGCGCCACAGGCCGCTTCTTCGATGTCGGAGGTGGCCGTCAGCTTCGGGCTCAGCGTGAAGCCCGGCAGGTACGCGGGGTTCACGTGGTCGGTGGTCACCGACTTCGCGACGTCGGGGTTCCGCGCCCAGAGGACCGTCTCGTGGCGGCGGGCGACGAGTGACGCCACGGTCGTCCCCCACGAGCCCGCTCCGAGCACGGTGACCCTCACGCCGGAACGCTACCGCGGCCCGGGTGGCGGTCAGGTGGAGCGAAGGTTGGCGAGGGCGGTCGCGAACTCCTGGGACGTCGCGAGACCGACGAGGGTCCGTACCGCGAACCCGGTGCCACCCTTCGCCAGATACCCGCGGGATTCGTCCGAACGCGCCGGGCCTGCGATGTCCAGATGCGCCCACGGCACCTCGCCGACGAACTCTCGCAGCAACATCGCGGCGGCGATCGTCCCCGCCTGTCCGGTTCTCCCGATGTTGCGCATGTCGGCGATGTCCGACTCGATGTGGGCGCGGTAGTCGTCAGGCATCGGCAATGGCCAGAGGGCCTCGCCGGCCCGCTCACCGGCGACGCGGACCTCGTCGAGCAACTCGGAGTCGTTGCCGAGCAGGCCGGCGACGTCCTTGCCGAGGGCGACCACCGCGGCGCCGGTGAGGGTCGCCACGTCGACGATCGCGTCGGGCCCGGCCTCTGCGGCGAGGGAGAGTCCGTCCGCGAGGACGAGACGGCCCTCCGCGTCGGTGTTGAGCACTTCGATCGTCTTGCCGTTCCGCGCGGTCAGGACGTCGCCGGGCTTGATGGCCGATGCCCCCGGCATGTTCTCGGTGAGCGGGGTGATCCCGAGGATGCCGATCCGTGACCCGAGCGCCGCGGCCGCGTCGATGGCCGCCAGCACCGCGGCGGCGCCGCTCATGTCGGTCTTCATCGTCTCCATGCCACCGGCCGTCTTGAGCGACAGACCGCCCGAATCGAAGGTGATCCCCTTGCCCACCAGCGCGAGGAGGGGCGTGCGGCCGGCGACGACCAAGGGATCAGGCGGCTGGTACTCGACGCGGAACAGTCGGGGCGGCATGGCCGAGCCGCGGGCCACACCGAGCAGCCCGCCGAGACGTTCCGCCTCGATACGCGCGTCGTCCCAGATCTCGATCGACAGGTCCGCCCGCCCGTCCAGGCGGTCGGTCACCCGTTCGGCGAACCGTGCCGGTGTGAGCGAGCTCGGTGGTTCGTTGATCAGGTCGCGGGCGAAGGCCACGGATTCCGCGAGACGCGCTCCGCGGGTCGCACCGGCGCGTAGCGCCTCGGCGGCCGGGTCTCCGCCGGCGTCTGCTCCGAGCAGTGCGACCTCGTCCACGCTGCCGGGTTGCGGCTCGTTCCGGAACCGGTCGAAGTGGTAGCCGGCGAGCGCGGCCCCGACCGCCGCCGCCTCGGCCACCTCTTCGGTCGTGAGCCCCTCGATCCGGGGCACGAGGAGCGCGGCTGGACCCCCCCGCCCCGCCGCACGCACGAAGGACGCCGAAGCCCGGCGCAGCGCCTCGGCACCTGCGTCGCCGGCGAAGGTCTCGATCTTGCCCAGACCGACCAGCACGACGTCGGGCCCGTCTGCCGCGGGCAGGACCAGGGTCTCCCCGATCGAGCCCTTGAACCCCCTGCGAACACAGCGCTCCGGGTCGAGAGCGACGGCGGGGGTACCCGTGGGGAGCGGCTCGACGGCGTGGCGCGGCCCGTCCTCACCCGAGTGCACGGGCACGCCGACCGCCACCAGGTCCGCCGGCACCGTGCCGGAGAGGCCGGTGATCCTCACTCGGCGACCGACTTGCCGCGTGCTCTGCCGCGTGGCCCTCCGCGTGGTCCTCCGTCTCCGGGGCCTCGCGCCGGTTGGTCGGAAGCCTTCTTCCGCCGAGGCGCGCCGCGGGCGAGCAGGTGCTCCGAGCCCTCCGTCGCACGTGCCAGCGCCCAGAGCAGGTCCGACAGCCGATTGAGGTAGCGGGCGACGAGCGAGCCTTCGACCGGTGCCGACACCACGAGGCGCTCGGCGCGGCGCACCACGGTGCGGGCCAGGTCGAGTGCGGCCGAGGCGCGGTTGGCCCCCGGCACCACGAACTCCGTCGGCATCTCGACCGAGGCGATGAGCCGGTCGATCTGCGACTCGACGGCGCCGACCATCTCGTCGGTCACGAGCGTCGTGCCGGACACGAGCTTTCCCCGGTTGCCCGGATCGGTCGCGACCTCGCCCATCAGCACGTAGAGGTCGCGTTCGAGCCCGGTCAGCAGCTCGTCGAGCTCCGAGCCCCGCTCGCACTCGGCCCGGGCCAGGCCGATGGCGGCCTGGGCCTCGTCGACGGTCCCGTTCACCTGCATCGCCCACGAGTCCTTCCGGACCCTCCCGCCGAAGAGCAGACCCGTCGTCCCGTCGTCCCCCGTGCGGGTGTAGATCTTCAGCACGCCGTCCTCACGGCCTCGATGCTAAACGAAGGCTTCCGACGCCATGCCCGCTCGCCGGTTCCCGCGCACCCTCACCGGCGGGTCCGGCCGGTCGGAGGGGGACGCCGTCGAGAGCGCGAGCGACCGCCCGGTAGCCTTGGGCAGCCATGGCAGCCGATCCCGACAGCCCCAGTTACGTCGAAGCAGTCGCCCGTCGCGTGGTCGTCTTCGACGGCGCGATGGGCACCAACATCCAACTGGCCGAACTCGGGCCCGACGACTTCGGCGGGCCCGACCTCGAGGGCTGCAACGAATTGCTGGTGGTCACCCGCGCCGACGTGATCGACCGCATCCACCGCTCCTTCCTCGAAGTGGGCTGCGACGTGGTCGAGACCGACACCTTCGGCGCCTTTGCCCCGGTGCTCGCCGAGTACGGCCAGGCCCATCGTGTGCACGAGCTCAACCTTGCCGCCGCCCGGCTGGCCCGCGGGGCCGCGGCCGACTTCTCGAGCCCGGACCGTCCGCGATGGGTCGCGGGCAGCATCGGCCCGGGGACCAAGTTCCCGACACTGGGCCAGATCCGCTACGCAGAGCTCCGCGACGCCTACGAGGAGCAGGCGGCCGCACTCCTCGAGGGCGGGGTCGACCTCATCCTCGTCGAGACCGTGTTCGACCTCTTGCAGGCGAAGGCCGCGATCAACGGTGCGCGACAGGCGATGCGGGCGGCCGGGCGCCGGGTGCCCATCCAGACCCAGGTGACCATCGAACTCACCGGGACCATGCTCCCCGGCACCGAGATCGGGGCGGCCCTCTGCGCGCTCGAGGCGATGGACGTCGACGTCATCGGCCTCAACTGCGCGACCGGTCCCGCCGAGATGTTCGAACCGCTGCGCCACCTGAGCACGCACGCGTCGATCCCGCTCTCGTGTCTGCCCAACGCGGGGCTTCCGTCGGTCGTCGACGGAGCCATGCACTACGACCTGACCCCCGAGCAGCTCGCGGACTTCCACCGGCAGTTCGTCGGCGAGCTCGGGGTATCGGTGATCGGGGGCTGCTGCGGCACCACGCCTGCCCATCTCGCCGCCGTCGTCGACGCCTGTGCGGAGCTGTCACCCGCGGTGCGACAGCCGGAACCGGAGCCCGGCGCCGCGTCGATCTACACCCAGGTGCCCTTCGCCCAGGACACCTCGTTCCTCGTCATCGGCGAGCGGACCAATGCCAACGGATCGAAGAGATTCAGGGAGGCCATGCTCGTCGGCGACTGGGACACCTGCGTCGCCATGGCCCGCGACCAGGTCAAGGAGGGCTCCCATCTGATCGACGTCTGCGTCGACTACACGGGAGCGGACGGGGTGGCGGACATGGACCAGGTCGCCTCGCGTTTCGCGACCCAGTCGACCGCGCCCCTGGTCATCGATTCGACCGAGGCGCCGGTGGTCGAGACCGCGCTCTCGTGGATCGGCGGCCGGGCGGTCATCAACTCGGTCAACCTCGAGGAAGGGGACGCGGAGGGAACCCGACTCGATTCGTTCCTCACCCTTGCCAAGCAATTCGGGGCGGCGGTCGTCTGCACCTGCATCGACACCGAGGGGCAGGCCCGGACCGCCGACTGGAAGCTGCGGGCGGCCCGGGCCATCCACGACCTCGCGGTCGAACGGTACGGGCTTCGGCCGTCGGACCTTCTCTTCGACCCGCTCGCGCTGCCGCTGTCGACCGGCATGGAGGAGGGCCGCAAGGACGGCATCGAGACGATCGAAGGGATCCGCAAGATCAAGACCGAGCTTCCCGGCGTCTACACCGTCCTCGGCCTCTCGAACGTCTCTTTCGGCCTGAACCCGGCAGCGCGCCAGGTGCTCAACTCGGTCTTCCTCCACGAGTGCGTGGAGGCCGGACTCGATGCGGCGATCGTCCACGCCTCGAAGATCCTTCCGCTTTCCCGGATCGACGACCGGGCCCGCGAGGTCTGCCTCGACCTGATCTACGACCGCCGGAGCGACGGGTACGACCCCCTGACCGAACTGTTGGGCCTGTTCGAGGGGGTCGCCACCGCCGGTGCCGCCGTCGCGGAGGACCGCTCGGGGTGGAGCGTCGAACGCAGGCTCGAGCAGCGGATCGTCGACGGCGACCGCAACGGGATCGACGAGGACCTCGACGAGGCGATGGAGAACGGCCTCGCGCCACTCGCGATCATCAACGACGTGCTCCTCGCCGGCATGAAGACCGTGGGCGAACTGTTCGCGTCCGGCGAGATGCAGCTTCCCTTCGTCCTCGGATCGGCCGAGACCATGAAGCACGCCGTCGCACACCTCGAGCCGTTGATGGAGAAGAGCGATCAGGGGGGCAAGGGCGTCATCGTGCTCGCGACAGTCAAGGGCGACGTGCACGACATCGGCAAGAACCTGGTCGACATCATCCTCACCAACAACGGGTACTCGGTGAAGAACCTCGGGATCAAAGTAGGCATCACCGAGATGATCGCCGCACTCGAGGACTCCGGCGCGGACGCGATCGGGATGAGCGGCCTGCTGGTCAAGTCGACCCTCATCATGCGGGACAACCTCGAAGAGCTCAACCGCCGCGGGCTCGCCGACGTGCCGGTCCTGCTCGGCGGCGCCGCGCTCACCCGGACCTACGTGGAGCGGGATCTCCGCAGCGTCTACGACGGCCGCCTCTTCTACGGGAAGGACGCGTTCGAGGGCCTCCGGACCATGGACCGGCTGGTCGAGCTGAGCCGGACGGGGGAGGACGACCCCGAGTTCGGCCGGGCCATCGGCGGACGCGATCTCGGTCCTCGTAAGAGCGAGCTCCGCCGCCAGGCCGCCGAGGAGGCCCGAGCCCGGGGCGAGAAGCTTCCGGAGCGGTCGCCCGAGGTGACCACCGACAACCCGGTCTTCAAGCCCCCGTTCCTCGGCAGCCGCGTCGCGCGCGGCATCGCGATCGACGAGGTGGCCGAGTACCTCAACGAAACCGCCCTCTTCCGCAACCAGTGGGGATACCGCCCCGAGGACGGTGAGGACGACCCGACCTTCAAGACCCGGGTGCGCGGCCTCCTCCGCGAGCAGCTGGCAGTCGCGAAGGAGGAGCAGCTGCTCGTGCCCCAGGCGGTCTGGGGACATTACGCGGCCAACGCCGACGGAGACGATCTGGTCATCTTCGAGGACGACGACAGGACGAGCGAGCGGATGCGGTTCCACTTCCCGCGCCAGAGCACCGAGCCCTGGCTCTGTATCAGCGACTTCTTCCGTCCCCTCGCATCGGGGGAACCCGACTGGGCGAGCTTCCAGATCGTCACGATGGGCGGGCGTGTCTCCGAAGAGACCGCGCGGCTCTTCGGTGACGATCAGTACCAGCGCTATCTCTATCTCCACGGGCTCGGTGTCGAGATGGCCGAGGCGCTCGCCGAGTACTGGCACCGCCGGATCCGCGAGGAGCTGGGCTTCGCCGACGAGGACGGTCCGACCCTCACCGGCCTGTTCCGCCAGCAGTACCGCGGTGGTCGGTACTCGTGGGGCTATCCGGCCTGCCCCGACCTCGAGGACAACGCCAAGATCGTCGATCTGCTCGAGGCCGGTCGGATCGGTGTCGAAGTGAGCGAAGGCTTCCAGCTGCATCCCGAGCAGTCGACCACCGCGATCGTCTGCCACCACCCACAGGCCAAGTACTTCGTCGCCTGATCGCCGGTCGGCCGGGGTCGTCGCGCCGAGGCGCGCGGCCGGGTCACGAGACCGGCCTGCGCACCCACTGGACGAAATGAGCGGCCTGGACACAAATGACCGTTCTCGACGAAATGACCGTTCTCGATGAAATGAGTGCCTTTATCGAAACGCGTCGGTACCATGGACTCGATGGGAGTCGGCGCGCTCGTTCCGCTTTCGCCGGCCGTTTCGACAGGCGGCCTCGGTAGCTTCGAAATCCCCGTACTCGTCGCGGCGGGTGTCATCGTGCTGTTGCTCGGTGGAGTGAAGCTCAAGCGTTCGCATGATCAGAAGTATCGGAGGGCCGCCAGCACCGGCTACCACGATCGCGACGTGGCGCGCTACGGGGCAGGGGCGCCGGGACACTCTCTGGTCGAGTCGTCGGTGACGAGCGGGTCCTCACTCGCGCCATCGTTCAGCGCCCCCCAGAAGGCCGCCCACCGGAGAGGGCGGGCGGCGCCCGCACCCGTTCCGATCCCTCCGTCGTTCGCCGCGGGCGACTCGCAGAGCACCGAACCGGTGCGCGCGTTCGATCCGATCGAGGCGCAGCGACAGCGGCCGGACGGCTCCCGGCTCCCGTCCCGCTCCGGTGGTTCACCGGTGCCGGCACCGGTGCATGCCCGGGTGCCGCCACCTCCTCCGCCGGGTGCGATTCCGCCACCTCCTCCGCCGGGTGCGATTCCGCGACCTCCCGGCGCCGATTCCGGTGCGACTCCACCTCCACCCCCAAGCTCACCACTCGCGGCGCCGGCCGCTGATGGGGCCGTGGGCGCCGACGAGGGCACAGCGGACGGTGCGTCAAGCGGAGGCGGGGCGCTGCCGCTGCTCGCACCTCCGCCCCCACCACCGCCGCCGGTCGAACCCCCCGAGAGTTCGGTCACCAGCGCCTGACGGGCTGAGTCCCTGGCGCCTGTCCCGGGTCGGATCAGAGGGCGAGCGTCGATCCCCCGTCGACCACCAGCACCGCGCCGTTCACGAATGCGGCGTGCTGCGAGCAGAGGAACGCCGCGACTCTCCCGAAGTCTCCCGGGTCGCCCATGACTCCTCCTCCGCCGAGCTCCTTCATCCGGTCGGTGGCATGCGGGCCCGGACAGAGCACGTTGAGCGTGATGTCGCTCTCCTCTTTCGCGAGGTCCTGCGCCGCCGTCTTCGCCCAGGCGCGCAGACCCGCCCGCGCCGTGTTCGAAAGTGCGAGAGTCGGAACGGCTTGGACGATCGAGTAGGAGGCGATGCAGCAGATCCTGCCGAAGTGGCGCTCCCGCATCGCGGGGATCGCCGCCCGCACGAGCCGGACCGACGTGAGGAGATTCGCGTTGAGCGCCGACTCGATCGCCTCGTCGGCAAGGTCGAGGGAACGCCCGGCAGGCGGCCCTCCGGCGTTCGCGACGACGATGTCGATGCTGCCGAACGCCTCGATGGTGGCCCGTACCAGGCGGTCCGGTGCATCCCTGTCGGTGACGTCGGCCACAACCGCGACCACCTCCGCACCCCCGTCGGCCAGCTCGTCCCGGGTCCGTTCGAGGTCCTCGCGGTGGCGCCCGTTGACGACCACCCGCACACCCTCGCCTGCGAGCGCCTCCGCCGTCGCGCGACCGAGACCCCGCGACGACGCCGTCACGAGCGCGGTCCTGCCTGCCAGTCCGAGATCCACCGCAGCCTCCTGACGCCCCGGACTAGTGCTCGACCACGACCAACGAGTGGTCGGCCGCATTGAGCGGCTCGGGCAGCCCGTCCTCTCCGATCACGACGATGTCCTCCAACCGCATCCCGAACCGGCCCGGGAGGTAGATGCCCGGTTCCACCGAAAACGCATGGCCGGGCCGAAGTCGCTCGCGGTTCCCCGCCACGAGGTAGGGATCCTCGTGCTCCTCGATGCCGATCCCGTGACCGGTCCGGTGCACGAAGAACGATCCCAGTCCGGCCGACTCGATCACCTCTCGGGCGGCCCGGTCGACGTCCTCGGCGCTCACGTCGGAACGGGCCGCGGCCACCGCGGTGCGCTGCGCGGTGACGAGGACCTCGTAGCACTCGCTGATCTCGGCCGAGGGTGCGCCGGTGACCACCGTTCGGGTGATGTCCGAGCAGTAGCCGACGTCGCCGGCGACGGCGAGCGATCCGCCGAAGTCGCACACGACGGTCTCACCGGGTCGGATCACACGTTCCCCTGCATCGTGGTGCGGGCTCGCCGCGTTGGGACCGCTGCCGACGATCGCGAAATTGACCCCCTGGTGCCCCTCCTCGACGAGGCGGGCCGCGATCTCCGCCGACACCGCAGCCTCCGTCCGGCCGAGCAGGCCGATCGATCCGCGTCTGGAGCGCGACTGCGACCCGATCGGCTGCGGATCCCGCACGGCGCAGGGCCTCGACTTCGGCCGGATCCTTGATCGCCCGCAGAGGAGCGGTCACCGTCGACGCCGTCACGAACGCCGATCCGCCGAGCCGACGCTGGAGCTCGAGCACGGTCGTCGCCCATGCGCGGTCGGAGACGGCGAGCCGCCGCCGAGCGTCCGGCGCCCTTCCGACCAGCCGTGCGACCAGATCGAAAGGATCCTCGGCGTCCGACCAGGCGACCATCTCGACCGTCGAGCCGGCCGCCTCCACCCGGGGTGCCTCGAGGGCGGGGACCACGAGCACGGGGTCACGCGTCGGTCCGCACCACGAGCATGGTCAACCGCTCGAGCGGCATGGCCCGGTAGCCGGTGAGCCACGGCAGATCCGCGCCGTGCGAGAGGAGGAGCGCGTCCACGCCGAGCTCGTCCATCCGGTGCCGTACACGGTCGAACCGCGCCGCGCCGCATGGCCTCGAGCGCGGGCACCGGTTCGCCTGCCTCGCTCATCGAGCTCCCCCGATCGCGGGCGCGGCGGACGGCAGTGTCCCAGAGGTGCGCTCGGCCGCCTCCCGGGCGTGGTAGCTCGACCTGGTGAGCGGGCTGGACTGGACGTGGGTGAACCCCATGGCCATGCCCGCGTCGCGGACGGCGTCGAACTCTTCTGGCGTCCACCATCTGGCCACCGGAAGATGACGAGCGCTGGGACGCAGGTACTGGCCCACCGTCACGATGTCCACGCCGACCGCACGTAGGTCCGCCATGGTGGCGAGCACCTCGTCGATCCCCTCCCCCATGCCGACCACCATCCCCGACTTGGTGGTCAACCCGGTCTCCTTCGCACGAGCGAGGACCGCCAGGCTCCGCGCGTAGCCCGCCGACGGCCGCACCGCCCGCTGCAGCCTCGCCACCGTCTCGATGTTGTGGTTGAGCACGTCGGGCCGGGCCTCGAAGACGGTCGAGAGGGAGGAGGGGTCGCCTCTGCAGTCGGAGACCAGCACCTCGACGGACGTCCGCGGCGACCGACGGCGGATCGCGCCGATGGTCGCGGCGAAAGCCCCGGCACCGCCGTCGGGCAGGTCGTCGCGAGCCACGCAGGTCACCACCGCGTGGGCGAGCCCCATCCGTTCGACGGCCTCGGCGACCCGATCGGGCTCGTTCTCGTCGAGCGGGAGGGGGCGCGCGGTGTCGACCTGGCAGAAACCACAGGACCGCGTGCAGCGGGAACCGTTGATCATGAAGGTGGCGGTGCCGGCCGACCAGCACTCGTAGATGTTCGGACAGCCCGCCTCGTCGCAGACGGTGACCAGGCCGAGAGCGCGGATCCGATGCTGGAGACCGAGGAACGAGTCGCTCGTCCGCGCCTGCGACGCGCAGCCACCGGGGTTTGCGTTCGGTGACCGGCAGGCCCGCGGCGGGGTCGACTCCGGCGTGTCGCAGCCGCACGTCGAGTCCCCGCTCGCCACCCGGCGGGGCGATACGGACCGCGACCGGCCGGGCCGGGCCCGGCCGGGCCGCGCCCGGTCGGACCGCGCGAGGCGGAGCCTCGCCACCGCGGCCGTCGACGACACGTTGGACGTCCTCGAGCGGACCCCACGTCCGGGCGGCGGCGGCGAGGACGGCGTCGACGATTTCCGCCATCGAGGCGTCGATGCCCTCTGCCTCGAGCGAGGTGGTGGGCTTGTCGGGGATCCCGCAGGGCACGATGTGGTCGAACATGCCGAGGTCGGTGCGAGACGTTCAGCGCGAACCCGTGGGTGGTGCGGCCTCGGGAGGTCCGCACGCCGACCGCGCAGATCTTGCGAGGTCCCGCCGGAGTCGCGCCGCCCGGCAGACGCGGATCGGACCGGTGGAGCCCGGTCCACACTCCCGGGTACCCCTCCAGCCTGCCGACGCGATCGGCCGGCAGTCCGAGGCTCACCAGTGCGTCGATCACCACGGTCTCGACCTCGCGCACGTGCACGACCCCCTGGTGGGGGCCGTCGCCGACCGAGCGGATCGGATAGCCGACCAGCTGACCCGGCCCGTGGAAGGTCACGTCGCCGCCGCGGTCCACCCGGACCACCTCCGCGCCGACGGTCGACGGATCGACGAGCACGTGTGACTCGTCGGCATGGCGACCCAGCGTGTAGACGGGCGGATGCTCGAGCAGGAGAAGGTAGTCGTGGTCCGAACGCCCCGCGAGCCCACGCTGGAGATCCCACGCCTCGCGGTAGGGCACACGGCCCAGCCAGCGAGCCCTCATTGCGCTCGCCGACAGCCGCGAACGGCGGAGAACCGGGACACTCCGCCGCTAGAGCTCGCCGGCCCAGTCACGTTCGTCGAGGATCTCCGCCAGCCGGGCCAAGAACCGGGCGACGTAGGCTCCGTCCACGGCGCGATGGTCGAAGTTCATCGCGACGAGGCCGACCGAGTGGACGGTGATCGCCTCGTCACCGCCGGGCAGCTCGACGACGACCGGTCGGCGGGTGACCCCGTCGGTCGAGAGGATCGCCACCTGCGGCTGATTGATCACCGCCCCGGTGATCAGGGTGCCGAAGGGCCCTGCATTGGTGATCGAGAAGGTGCCGCCGCTGATGTCGTCGAGGCTGAGCCGCTTGGTCCGGGCACGGTCGGCGAGATCGCGGATCCGCCGGGCCATTCCCCGGAGGTTGAGCTCCTCGGCACCGTGGACGACCGGCACGATCAGACCCTCGTTGTCGAGGTCGACCGCGATCCCGAGGTTGACACCGTGGTGGACGATCAGGGCGTCGTCACCGACCGATGCGTTGAGGTGGGGATACTCGTCGAGCGCTTCGACGGTGGCTCGCGCGGCGAAGGGGAGGTAGCTGAGGCCGAAACCCTCCTCCTCGCGGAAGCGATCGCCGTGGGACCGACGCACCTGCTCGACGCGTTCGTAGTCGATCTCGCGGACCATCAGTGTGTGCGCCGACGTCGCCTTCGAACGGACCATGTGTTCGGCCGTACGGCGCCGGATGTTGGTGAAGGGCACCACTTCGTCGCGCACGGCGGCTCCACGACCCGGTGGTTGCTCCGTCTCGGCGCGCGTGGGAGCCGGCGCCGTGACGGGCGCAGCGGGTGCCGCCGGCGCGGGACGGTCGGGCATGCTCGGGACCGGCGAAGGCTCTGCAGCCGGCGCCACGGCCGGCGCAGGGGGCGGTGCCGTCCCACGGGCGGCAATCGCGCCCTCGACGTCGCTGCGGGTGATCCGCCCTCCCGGACCGGTCGCGGGGACCGCGCTCGGACCGATGTCGTGCTCGTGGAGCAGCTTCCGGACGACCGGTGAGAGGACCCGCCCGGCGCCGTCACCGGCGGGAGCCGGCGCAGCTGGAGCGGCGGGTGGAGCCGGCGCAGCGGCGACAGGAGGGGTTGGCGTAAGGCCTCGCGGCAGGCTCGGGCGCAGGAGCCCGTGCAGGGGCGGGTGCAGGAGCCGCGGTCGGCCCCCCGCACCCCCGCAGGTGTCGCCGAGGGGGTGGTCGGGGCAGCCCGGACCGCCGGCTCGTCCGGCAGCGCGCCGATGGCGTCCTCGACCGATGCTCCCGAGGCCGGAGCCTGTCCGGATCCCGACCCCGAGGCCTGGTCGCCGATCACCGCAAGCGTGGCGCCGACGTCGACCGTGTCCCCCTCCTCCACGAGGATGGCGGTGAGGACGCCGGCGGCGGGAGAGGGCACCTCTGAGTCCACCTTGTCGGTGGAGACCTCGAACAGGGGCTCGTCGCGCACCACCGTGTCGCCGACCGCCTTGAACCACTTGGTGATGGTCCCCTCGGTCACCGTCTCGCCCAGCTGGGGCATGGTCACGTCAGCCAAGGTGGAGGCCCCTTCCTGCCAGTGCCAGCATGGTCTCGCCGAAGGTCTCGGACAGCGACGGGTGCGGCTGGATGAACTGCGCGACCTCGTCCGCGGTCGCCTCCCAGTTGACCGCGAGATAACCCGCTCCGAGCTGCTCGGTGACCCACGGCCCGACCATGTGGACACCGAGGATCCTCGCGGCGGCCGCTCCCTCGCCTCGCTCGGCCACGATCTTGACCATGCCCTCGGTGTCCCCGATGATCCGTGCGCGGCTGTTGCCGCCGAAGGGGTCCTGCTTGACCACGACGTCGTACCCCGCTTGGCGCGCGGCAGCCTCGGTGAGCCCGGCGAACGCCACCTCCGGATGGCAGTAGATCGCCCACGGCACCCGCTCGTAGTCGACCGGGACCGCCGGTTCGCCGAGGATGTCCTTGATCGCGACGATCGCCTCGGCGAAGCCGACGTGAGCGAGCTGCGGCGTCGCGACCAGGTCTCCGACCGCCCACACCCGCTCCGCCGTGGTGCGCATGTACCCGTCCACGGTGACGAAGCCTCCGGCGTCGACAGCCACGCCGGTCCCCTCGGCGAGGAGCTCTCCGATCCGCGGCCGGCGCCCGACCGAGACGACCACCGCGTCGACCTCGAGCTCCCCGTCGTCCCCGTAGGAGACCACCGTCCCCCTTCCCGAGGACCGGGGACGGTGCCCGCGCAGCTGGGTGCCCGTGACCACCTCGATGCCGCGCCGTCGGAACGACCGCCCGATGACCTTGACCACGTCCTCGTCGCAGCCGCCCAGGATCGTCGGCAAGGCCTCGAACACCGTGACGGCGGTTCCGAGGTCGCTCAGCAGCGACGCGAATTCGCAGCCGATCGCTCCGCCGCCGACCACCGCGGCGCGCTCGGGCAGCTCCTCCAGCGAGAGGAACTCGTCGGAGGTCAGCACGATCCGCCCGTCGACCTCGAACCCGGGGATCGTCCGGGGCACCGAGCCTGCGGCGAGCACGACGTGGGTGCCGCCGATCTCGCTGGTCGCCCCGTCGGTGCCGACGACCCGGACCCGTCGGTCCGGGAGCAGGGTGCCGGTCCCCTCGAACACGGTGACCCCGCGTCCTTTGAGCAACCCGGCGAGGCCCCGGAAGAGCTGGTCGACGACCTGCTGCTTGCGCTTCTGTGAGACGGCGAAGTCGACGGTGGGAGCGCCCGGGTCGGCCGAGGCGCGGATGCCGAACTCGTCGGATCCGCTCACCGTGCGGAAGACGGCCGCCGTCTCGAGGAACTCCTTCGCCGGGACGCAGCCGCGGTGCAGGCAGGTCCCTCCCACCTTGTCCAGCTCGACGATGGCCACCGAGAGCCCCGCCGACGAGCCGTACAGCGCCGCGGCATAGCCACCCGGTCCGCCGCCGATGACGACGACGTCGAAGTCCGCTGCACTTCCGCTCGCCGTGCCGGCTCCCCCCGGTGCCGTGCGTTGCGCTATCACCTCCGGTGCCGTGTGAACCACCTCCATCGGGTCGTCGCGTCGCTCAGGGGAGCCCGCCGCTCAGCCTATCGGCCGCGAGGCGTCCGCCACCTCGCCGCGAGCGCTCCCGCCGGACCGGATCGTCCCCGTGCAGGGCGGGGACCGGGTCGTTGCGGCGCCGGCCGGTGTCGGCTCCGCCCCGTCGGCGGGTTCGGCTCAGGAGAGGACGCGGCGGCGGAAGTTCCGCAGTCCGAGACCGAGGAACAGCACGAGGAATCCGGTCAGCACCGGATAGACGACGTAGAGCTGCATGTGCGGCGCGTTGGTCAGCGCCGCCCGCATCCCCTCGTTGACGTAGATCAGCGGGTTCACCAGCACGAGGGTCTGCAGCCAGTGCCAGCTCCCCACCGACACCGGAGAAAGTCGCGTCCACTGGTAGTAGGTACCTCCGAGGAAGGTGACCGGGAGGATGATGAACCCGAACATCAGGCCGATGTTGCGGGGTTCGAAGCTGGTCCCGAGGAGCAGACCCAGCGAGGCCATGGCGACGCAGGCGAGCGGCGTGAGGGTCAGGATGACCCACCAGTGGAGGTCGAGGTGGGCCTCGACGCCCTTCGCGTGGACCACCGACGCGATGGGCAGCACGATGATCGCCGAGATCAACCCCTGCACCGCACCGGACAGCACCTTCGCCGAGGCCACCAGCCAGATCGGGCAGGGTGCCTGGACGCGGTCCTCGATCTCCCGGGTGTAGCCGAACTCCTGGGACATGGTGAGCGCCACGGACTGCACACCCTGGAACAGGATCGAGATGCCCACCACCCCGGGGACGAGGACCGTGGCGAAAGCCGACTCTGCAGCCGGGTTACCGGCCCCGCCGATCCCCTGACCGATCTTCGGGAACACGTAGAGGAACACGAAGCAGAGGAGGAAGGGTTGGATGATCGTCCTCGTGACGAACTCGACGGTGTGCTTGCGGAGTACGACGAGATCGCGCAGGACGAGTGCCCAGAGCGCACTGCGGCTCGCCTCGAACGTCGACCGCGTGGGTCGGGTCTCGAACGCGGGATGCACCGCACCGACGTCGACCGTCGCCATCAGTCGCGCAGCTCCTTGCCGGTGAGGTTGATGAAGACCGTCTCGAGCGTCGGCTCGGAGACCGACACGTCGACGACCGGGAACCCGGCCCCCTCCGCGGCGCCGACCACCGTCGGGAGCAGTCGGTCCTTGCCCTTCACGTGCAGCTCGACGCCGCCGTCGACCGCCCGGCTCCGGGTGACGCCGGGGACGGCCTCGGAGAGCACGCGACCGAGCTGGCCGGGATCGCCCTCGGCGAGCACGCTGACGATGGTGTCCGCGTCCACCGCCCGCTTGAGCGCGGAGGGGGCGTCGAGGGCGAGGATGCGACCCTTGTCCATGATCGCGACCCGCTCGCAGAGCTGGTCGGCCTCCTCCATGTAGTGCGTGGTGAGGAGGATGGTCTGTCCCTCGCCGTTCAGCTCTCGCAGGATGTCCCAGAGCGCCAGACGGCTCTGGGGATCGAGGCCCGCGGTGGGCTCGTCGAGGAAGAGGACCGCGGGGCGGTGGAAGATCGCCCGAGCGACCATCAGGCGCTGGGCCATGCCGCCGGACAGCGCGTAGACCGAGGCGGACGCCCAGCGGTCGAGCTGGAATTCGCGGAGCAGCTCGGTCGCCCTGTCGCGCGACTCGCCAGTCGGAATGCCGAAGAGCCGACCGTGGAAGTAGAGGTTCTCCCACACGGTGAGCTGCCGGTCGAGCGTGTTCTGCTGGCTCACGATGCCGACGATCTGCTTCGCGAGCGCGGGATGGGCGACGACGTCGACGCCGCCGACGTAGGCATGGCCCGATGTCGGGACGACTCTCGTCGTGAGCATCCCCGCCGTCGTCGTCTTGCCCGCACCGTTCGGCCCGAGCAACCCGAAGATCTCTCCTGCGGCCACCTCGAGGCCGAGCTCGTCCACGGCGCGGAAATCGGTGCCCGGATACGTCTTGGTGAGGGCGACCGTGCGGATGATCGCTCCGCCCGGGCCGGTGCCGGCGCTCCGCGAGGTAGGCAGGGTGGTGGTCATGGTCCTCGTCGCGACGCTACCGCCGCGCCGGGGTCGCCGAGGACCGCGTCCTCGTGGTCCCTCGCCACTGCCTGCTGCGGCGCCCCCGGCTTGCCCGAGCGCCTACTTCGGCGGCATCCGGATGCCGCCGTCGAGGCGGATCACCTCTGCGTTCAGGTAGCTGTTCTTCGCGATGTGGACGACGAGAGCACCGAATTCGGCCGGGACCCCGAGGCGCTTCGGGAAGTTCACCGATTGACCCAACGCGTTGCGTGCTTCGTCGGGCAGCATCGCCAGCAACGGGGTGTCGAACAGGCCGGGGGCGATCGCGAGCACCCGGATCCCCACCACCGCGAGGTCGCGTGCGGCCGGGAGGGTCATGCCCACGATGGCCCCCTTCGAGGCCGAGTACGCGAGTTGCCCGATCTGGCCGTCGAATGCCGCCACCGACGCGGTGTTCACCACCACGCCACGCTCGCCGTCCGAGTGCGGCTCCACCTTCGCCATCGCGGATGCTGCCTTGGTCATCACGTTGAAGGTCCCGATGACGTTCAGGTTCTGGATGAAGCGGAACGGTTCGAGGTCGTGCGGCGAGCCGTCGCGGTTGATGACACGACCCACCCATCCGGTGCCGGCGCAGTTGACGGCGATGCGCAGGTTCCCGCCGTCGGCCGCCTGGTCGACGGCCCGCTGGCAGTCGTCGGGATCGGTCACGTCGCCAGCCACCAGGTTCGCCTGGCCACCCATCTCCGCGACGACCTCCTTGGCACGTTCCTCGTTGCGATCGAAGACGGTGACCCGGACGCCCTCGGAGGCGAGCTTGCGAGCGGTCGCCTCGCCGAGCCCCGAGGCGCCGCCGGTGATGAGTGCCGAACTTCCCTTGATGTCCATACCGGCAGGTTAGGAGAGGTCCGGACAGGACCCCAAACCCGGACGGCCGCGGTCCCACGGAACCCGATTCGGGGCTGCGCCGTGCAACGGGGGCTCGTGCGGCGCGCCGGTGGTCAGCGCGGCTGCTCCGCGGCCGCCTCGGTGGCGAGGAGGTCGACCAGGTCGTTCATCCGGTCTCCGGAGTGGCCCTTCACCCAGTCGAAGCCGACCGCCCGCTCGTCGTCGAGGACGAGCCGGAGGAGGGGTTCCCAGAGGTCCCGGTTGGCGACCGGCTTGCCCTGTGAGTTGCGCCAGCCCCGGCGGCGCCACCCCTCCCACCACCGCTGGCGGAAGCAGTTGACGACATAGGTCGAATCGCTCATCACGTGCACCGGCCCCGGGAGCGCCTCGAGCGCCCGCACGACCGCGGTGAGCTCCATCCGTTGGTTGGTCGTCCGGGGCTCCCCGCCACTCTCGTTCGGCCCCCCGTCGACCGCCCATGCCCAACCCCCCGGACCGGGGTTCCCGAGACAGGATCCGTCGGTGTAGACGGTCGTCGGCGTCTGGCCCTCCACGGCGGTCGTCAGGTCGTCCTGGGGCTCCGGTCCCATGGCGACAGCATGCCCCCTGCCGCACCCGACCGTGCGCCGCCGCCCCGGATCCTGCCCGGGCCGCGCCCTGCCCCCGCGGGGTCCGGTCCGGTGGGATCATGGACACGTGCTGTTCGACGGTGTCAGCCACCAGCTCCCCGACGTCGACCCGGTCGAGACCGGGGAATGGCTCGACGCGTTCGACGACATCGTGGACGTCCGGGGGCGCAACCGGGCTCGCTACCTGCTCATGCGGCTGCTCGAACGGGCACGCCAGAAGCACGTCGACTTTCCGGCCACGGTGTCGACCCCTTACGTCAACACCATCGCATCCGACGAGGAACCAGAGTTCCCTGGCGACGAGTACCTCGAACGCCGGATCCGGGCGTTCATCCGCTGGAACGCCGCGGTCATGGTGGTGCGGGCGAACATCCGCTCGGAGGCGATCGGCGGGCACCTGTCGACCTATGCGAGCTCGGCTGCACTCTACGAGGTCGGGTTCAACCACTTCTTCCGGGGCAAGGACGACGGTCAACCGGGCGATCAGGTCTACTTCCAGGGCCACGCGTCCCCTGGCATCTACGCCCGGGCCTTCGTCGAGGGCCGGCTGACCGACGAGCAGCTCGACAACTTCCGCTTCGAGGTCGGCGGCGACGGCCTCTCGTCGTATCCCCACCCGCGGCTGATGCCCGAATTCTGGGAGTACCCGACCGTCTCGATGGGCCTCGGTCCGGTCAACGCGATCGGCCAGGCGCACATGAGCAGGTACCTGCACGCCCGCGGGCTGGTCGACACCTCGGGCAGCCGGGTCTGGTGCTTCGTCGGCGACGGCGAACTCGACGAGCCCGAGTCGCTCGGCTTGCTCGGGATGGCCGGTCGCGAGCATCTGGACAACCTGACGTTCGTCGTGAACTGCAACCTGCAGCGTCTGGACGGGCCGGTCCGGGGAAACGGCAAGGTCATCCAGGAGTTCGAGGCGCTCTTCCGGGGTGCCGGCTGGAACGTGATCAAGGTCGTGTGGGGGCGGACCTGGGACGAACTGCTCGCCAAGGACGTCGACGGCGTCCTGCTCAACAAGATGAACTCGACCGTCGACGGCGAATTCCAGAAGTACGCCACCGAATCCGGTGCCTACATCCGCGAGCACTTCTTCGGGCCGGACCCGCGGCTGCAGGCCCTAGTCGCGCACCTCTCCGACCAGGAGCTGCAGTCCCTGCCCCGTGGCGGCCACGACTACCGGAAGCTGTACGCGGCGTACAAAGCGGCGACCGAGCACACCGGCGCGCCGACTGCGATCCTCGCCAAGACGGTCAAGGGTTGGACCCTCGGACCGGAAATCGAGGCGCGCAACGCCACACATCAGATCAAGAAGATGACCAAGGCACAGCTCCTGACGCTGCGAGACCGGTTGTTCCTCCACGACGAGATCTCCGAGAGCGACCTCGACGCCGACCTGCCGCCCTACTACCGACCGGGGCCGGACGAGCCGGCGGCCCGGTACCTCGCCGAGCGACGCAAGGCGCTCGGCGGGCCGCTCCCCCGGCGAGTGGTCCGGGCCGCACCCCTCGAGCCACCACGGGACGCGGCCTTCGCCGACCTCCTCGCCGGTTCGGGCAAGCAGGCCGCGTCGACGACGATGGCCTTCGCCCGCCTGCTCCGATCGCTGGTCCGCGACCCGTCGGTCGGTCCGCGCATCGTGCCGATCGTGGCCGACGAGGCACGCACCTTCGGACTCGAGTCGCTCATCGCCGAGGCGCAGATCTACGCGCCGGACGGGCAGCGCTACACGCCGGTCGACGCAGACCTGGCGCTGCACTATGCGGAGAGCGCCTCGGGCCAGGTCCTCGAGGAGGGCATCACAGAGGCGGGGGCGGGCGCCGCGTTCACCGCGGCCGCGACCTCCTACGCCACCTGGGGCGAATCGCTGATCCCCTTCTACCTCTTCTACTCCATGTTCGGCTTCCAGCGGATCGGCGATCTGCTGTGGGCGCTCGGGGACGCCCGCGGACGAGGGTTCCTCCTCGGCTGCACCGCGGGCCGCACGACGCTGAACGGCGAGGGTCTCCAGCACGAGGACGGCCACTCGCTCCTCCTCGCGTCCGCCTACCCGAGTGTCATGGCCTACGACCCGGCCTTCGCCTACGAGGTCGCGACCGTCGTCGCCGACGGGATCCGCCGCATGACCGGGCCGGACCCCGAAGACCGGTTCTGGTACCTCACGCTCTACAACGAGAACTACCGCATGCCGCCGCTGCCCGAGGATGCCGACGACGCCCGGCGGGTGCGGGACGGCATCGTGAAGGGGCTCTACCGCTATCTGCCCGCGACCGACGAGGCCGCCGGACCGGTTGACGTCCCCGGCCGAGCGAGGGCGACGATCCTCTTCTCGGGAACGTCGTGGCAGGCGGCGGTGGAGGCGCGCCGCGAGCTGGCTGCCGCGTGGGGCGTGGACGCGGAGCTCTGGTCCGCGACGTCGTACCAGGCGCTGCGGGAGGACGCCCTCTCCGTCGAACGCTGGAACCGGCTCCATCCCGGCGAGACAGCCCGGGTGCCCTACGTCACCGAATGCCTGGGAAGGACCGAGGGACCGATCGTCTCTGTGACCGATTTCGTGCGTGCGGTACCCGATCAGGTCGCCCGGTGGGTACCGCGACGGTACCTCTCGCTCGGCACGGACGGCTTCGGTCGTTCCGACACCCGGGACGTCCTCCGCCGGTTCTTCGAGACCGATGCCGCCAACGTGATCGTCGCCGTGCTGAGCGGACTGACCGACGAGGGTCAGCTGCCCGCCACGACGGTCCAAGAGGCGATCGCCCGTTACGGGCTCGATCCGTCGGCACCGGACCCCTGGACCGTCTGATACCGATGAACGTCGGCCACGCCACGGATCCGGCACTCGAGCGCGTGCCGGATCGGGTTGCGATCGCCGTCGACGACGAGGCCGTCACCTACCGTCAGCTCGAGGTGTTGGTCGGAAAGGCCGCGACCGCGCTTGCATCGGCAGGAGTGGGTACGGGCGACCGCGTGGCGGTCGCCGATCTGGCGAGTCCCGCTTCGGTCGCGACCATCCTCGCCGCAGCCCGGCTCGGCGCTGCCTCCGCCCAGATGAACGCCTACCTGACCACCGGAGAGCTGGCGGCCCTCGCATCGCTGGTCGGCGCACGGGTCGGCGTCGCAGGCGACCGGTTCGCCGATCGCCTGCGCGACGCGCTCGACGGTCCGGTGCTCACTGCTGTGGACCTCTTCGCGGAACCCGCCGTCGCGGCAGCGCGACCCGTGGAGTCCGGTGACCGCGACGACACCGCGCTGGTCCTCTTCACGAGTGGCACGACCGGCCTTCCGAAGCCGATCTCGATCAGCCACCGCGTCGTCGAGGACCGGTTGAGCTACTACACGAGGCCGATCGACCCGTCCTCGCCGCCGGTGGTCGCCATGATGTCGGCACCGATCTTCCACATCGGCGGCACACTCGGGCTCTTCGTCTCGCTCCGACAGGGACGCGAAACGGTGCTGCTCCCACGTTTCGACGCCGGCACCTGGCTCGAGCTCGTCGAACGGCACCGGGTGACCCAGACGTTCGTCGTGCCGACCATGCTCCGGCGGATCCTCGATCATCCCCGCTTCGCCTCGACCGACCTCAGCTCGCTGGCCCTGCTGAGCTACGGAGCCGCCGCGGCCCCCGTCGACCTGGTCCGCCGGGCCATGGCGATGATGCCCCGACGTGGAGTTCTCCAACACCTTCGGGCAAACCGAGACGCTCGGCGCCTACGCGACCCTCTCGCCGGAGGACCACCGTCGGGGGGAGCGGCTCGACTCGGTCGGCCGTCCGCTGCCCGGCGTCGAGGTCAGGGTCGTGGATCCCGACGACGGGACGCCAGCTCCCGACCGGCGAAGTGGGCGAGTTCGTCGTCCGCGCCGATCAGAACACCACTTCCGACTGGCTCCGCACCGGCGACAGCGGATGGCAGGACGCGAGCGGTTACCTGTATCTGGCCGGTCGGCTGTCCGACACCATCAATCGGGGGGCGAGAAATTCGGGCCCATCGAGGTCGAGGAGGTGCTGCGGACCCACCCGAGTGTCGTGGATGTCGGCGTGGTCGGACTGCCCGACGTGGAGCTCGGTGAACGGGTCGGTGCGGTCGTCGTCACCAGCGAGCCGGTCGACCCATCGGCACTCGTGGAGCACTGCGCCGGTCACCTCGCGACCTACAAGGTGCCCGAGTTCGTCGAGTTCGCGGACGACCTGCCGATCACCGTGCTCGGCAAGCTGGACCGGCGGGCCCTCCGTGACCTGCTCCGTCGAAGCGTCCGCCGTCGGACAGCGCTGCGATCGGCGGGTGGCGACGCGCTCGACGTGCTGGGCCGTCAGCTCGCCGGTATGGCGGCGCTTCTCGCGCCGATCGCGCCGACCGATCACCACGACCGGGCCGAGGAAGGCCACGCCGATGGAGACGACGATGACGGCCAGAGCGGCGATCGCACGGTCGTCGGTCGTCGACTGACAGTCGTCGACGAACGCCTTCCACTGGCGGTGGGTCGGCGCTGCTCGCCGGGGGCTCGGGACCAGCGCCGATGGAGCCCGGCTCGAAGAAGGCTTCCATCGCCGACTCCGACCCCGAACTCGGACCGCAGGTGCCGCCCGCTGCCGGCGCGGGCAGGGGAACGAGCATCCCGGTGACGGCGAAGGCGATTCCGAAGAGACCGAGTGCCGCACACGCGATCCGGATCCACGAGCGCGAGGAGAGCCGCATCAGCGTCGACCCATCCGCGCCGGCACCTTCGCCTCCAACCGCGCCGTCACCTTCGTGTCGCTCGCGGACTCGGTCTGCGTTGCATCTTGGAGGTCTGTCGACACCACGACCGATGCTAGACGGGGGGTGGTTTCGTTCCGGTCGCGGCCCCGTTCGACCACCCTCCGGATCCGGTTCGGCCCGGGTTCTCGACGGACCTCCGGATCCCGATCGGGCCCGGGTGCTCGACCAGCCCCCGTCGGTCCCGGGGCCCCGCTCCCGCGGGCTCTGCTGGTGGCGGGTCTCCTCCGATGGTTGTCCGAAACTGATGACATCACGTGGTGTACGTATACATCGCGTGATGTCATGAAGACGAGAGCACATACGGGGGAGGGACGGATGCGACGACCCTCGGAGGGACATGCCGCGGGTCGGCACGCTCCGAGCCAGACTGCGTACTCCCTTCAGGAGGAGAGAGCGTGCTCCCTTCAGGAGGAGAGAGCGTGCTCCCTTCAGGGAACAGACAGCGTGCTCCCTTCAGGGAACAGACAGCGGGCTCCCTCCAGCGAAGGGCAGGAGCGCCGTGCCCGATCAGGCACCCCGGCCGGGTGAACCGCCTCATCCAGCTCGGGCGTAATGTGGCCGGGTGCTCTCGATCACCGGTGACGGCCGCGCCGACCGGCTCCTCTCGGAGGAGCCTCTCGCCCTGCTCGTCGGGATGCTTCTCGACCAGCAGGTGCCGATGGAGCGGGCTTTCACCGCGCCGGCCGACCTGAAGGACCGGCTCGGCGGTCGGCTCGACGCGGCCGCGATCGCCGCCATGGACCCCGAACGGCTCGCCGAGACCTTCAAGGCCAAGCCCTCTCTGCACCGCTACCCGTCCTCGATGGCCGGGAGGGTCCAGGAACTGTGCCGCATCGTCGCCACCGACTACGGCAACGACGCGGCATCCATCTGGTCGGGAGCGTCGGGCGGTGAGGAGCTCCTGGGCGCCCTGCGCTCGCTGCCGGGCTTCGGCGACCAGAAGGCCCGTATCTTCCTCGCCCTGCTCGGCAAGCAGCTCGGCGTGGACCCTCCGGGGTGGCGGGAGGCGAGCGCACCCTACGGCGAGCCGCGGGAGCTTCCGTTCCGTCGCAGACATCGATTCCCCTGCCTCCCTGGCGAAGGTGCGGGAGAACAAGAAGGCGGCAAAAGCCGGGACTCGCGCCAAGGCATCGGCGAGGGGGTGACCCCGGGCGCAGGCCCGGCAGCTCCGGCAGGGCCGATGGACCCGGCAGGCCCGGCAGACCCTGCAGGCCAGCCGGCCCACGAGGGACCCGGGGCGCACGTCCGACCCGCTGGTCGCCACGACCGATGGGGGCTCGGCCGAAGGCGTCTCTATCTCTGCGTCCCGATTCGCGCGGATCTCGAGCGGTTCGTCGGGGCGTGCATCGCAGGGGGCGTCGACGTCGTCCAGCTCCGTGACAAGAACCTCGACGACGCGGCGATCCTCGCCGCCGCGCGCACCCTTCGGAAGGTGTGCGCGGACCACGGGGTGCCCTTCGTCCTGAACGACCGCCCCGACCTCGCGGCCGAAGCCGGTGCCGACGGTGTGCACGTGGGGCAGGACGACGTCACGCCCGAGGTCGCGCGGGAGACCGTCGGCGACGCGGCGCTGGTCGGGCTCTCGACACACGCACCCGACCAGCTCGAGGCCGCCGTCGCTCGACACGCGCCCGTCGACTACCTCTCGGCGGGACCGGTCGTGCCGACACCGACCAAGCCCGGTCGTCCCGGCACGGGAACCGGCTACCTCACCGAGGCCGTCGGCCGCTCGCCGTGGCCCGTTTGGGTGACCGGGGGCGTCGAGCCCGACACCGTGGGCGCGCTGGTGGACGCGGGCGCCCGCCACTTCGTCGCGGTTCGGTGGCTGACCGAAGCGGACGACCCTCGGTCACACGCGAGGCGGCTCCGTCAGGTGATCGACGCCGAGCTCGCCCGGCTGTCCGAGCGGTGAGCTCGTGTCAGCCGTTACCGGGCGTCGCGACGATCTTGATCCCCGAAGGAAGCTTGACCGGAGGTGTGGTCCCGACCTGGGAGATGACGATCGCGACGGTTGCACCCTGGCCGCTGCCCTCGAACATGGACACGTACTGACCAGACACCGTGTAGCGCAGCTCGACCGACTGACCGGCCTGATTGAGCGTCATCGTCGTCGTGTTGCCGGAAAGCTTCTTGTCGACACCCTGTGAGGAGAGGCGCAGGTAGCTGTGGACGGGGTCGGCAACGGAGGCCCCGGCGACGGGCTGACGGTAGAAGGTGAGCTTCTTGGTGCTCTTGGTCTTCGTCGAGACGGTGACGCTCTGGTACTGGGTGCGGCCGATGAAGTACACGTAGGTGCGCCGGCCGCCGCTGTCGATGTAGCCGCCCAGTCGGTCGGGTGCCTGGTAGGTGAGATAGGCCGTCTCGCTCCCCTGCGGGGTCTGCTCGGTGGCGACCTCCCGGTAGTTGGGCGCTGCGATCGTGTTGGCGACCGCGTCGGGCAGCGCCGCGGACGTCGGCGACTGGGCGACGCCGAGCGCGGCAGCGCCTGCGGTCACCGCGCCGAGCATCCCGAGGAGGAGCCAGCCGAAGCCGTAACGGAAGTCGCCCACGCCCCGATCAGATCCCGATCCGCTGGGCCAACAGCTCCCGGTGGTAGGAGGGATCGCCGAGCATCAGTTCGGACGACTTCGCCGCGCTTGAAGTAGAGGTGGGCCGGGTGCTCCCAGGTGAACCCGATTCCGCCGTGGATCTGGATCATCTCGGCCGCCGCGTGGAAGTAGGCCTCCGAGCAGTAGGACTTGGCGAGGCTCGCGACGACCGGGAGCTCGTCCGAGTCCTCCGCCGCGGCCCAGCCCGCGTAGTACGCGGCCGACTTCGCGGACTCCACCTCGAGGAGCATGTCCGCGCACTTGTGCTTGATCGCCTGGAAGCTCCCGATCGGCCGGCCGAACTGGATACGGGTCTTCGCGTACTCGACCGAAGTGTCGAGGCACCGCTGGGCGCCACCGACCTGCTCGGCGGCGAGGGCCACCGCGGCGAGGTCGAGCGTCTTCATCAGCCCGGGCTCGGCCGCTCCCTCGGATCCGACCAGGCGCGCCTCGACGGCGCCGAATTCGAGTCGCGCCTGCTTGCGCGTCTGGTCCATCGTCGCGAGCGGCGTCCGGGTCAGGCCGGTGGCGTCGCCCTGCACCGCGAAGAGCGAGAGCCCCGCCGACGAGCGGCCCACCACGAGCACAAGGTCCGCGGTGTGGCCGTCGAGCACGAACGACTTGTGCCCGTCGAGCGTCCATCGGTCACCCGACCGTTGCGCCGAGAGGGTGACCCCCTCGGCGTCCCAGCGCCCGGTGTCCTCGGTGAACGCGAGTGTGGCGATCGTCTCGCCTGAGGCGATGCCCGGCAGCAGGTCCTCCTGGACGGACTTGTCGCCCGAGGTCAGCAGCGCGTTGGCGCCGAGCGCGACCGTCGAGAAGAACGGCGCGCAAAGAAGGGCAGCGCCCATCTCCTCGAGCACCACGATCAGCTCGACGTAGGTGAACCCCGATCCGCCGAAATTCTTCGGGGATCGTCAGGGACTGGAGACCCAGCTGCTCGGCCATCTGGTTCCAGACCGCCGGGTCGTAACCCTCCACCGTCTCCATCAGCCGCCGGACCTCGGTCTCTGGTGACTTGTCCTCGAGGAACCGGCGAACCGAGGCTCGCAGCTCGTCCTGTTCCTCGCTGAAGGCGAAGTTCATCTGGGCGCTCCATCCCCTCCATGTCGACCCGACGGCACGCGGGCGCTCCGCTTGTCTACCAGAACCCCCCCGGAGACGACCAGCAGCGATCCGATCGACCGCTACGCTCGGCCCGGCGGGCCGCTTGCGGCAGTGCGGCGACCAGCCGCCCGCCCGTCGGCCCTTTCCGGGTGCCGGGGCGCCGGGGCGCCGGGCGAAGAACAGCTGCGTCGAACGCGACGAGGAGAACCGATGCCTGACACCATCGTCGACTACCAGGACGGACTGGTGGAGGTCCACCGGGTGGTGGTCGGACCGGTCGACAACAACGTGTACGTGGTCCGGTGCCGCGAGACGGGCGAGGCGCTCCTGATCGACGCGGCGAACGAGCACGACCTGCTCCTCGAGCTGTGCCGCTCGCTGGGGGTTCGACAGGTGGTCGAGACGCACGGGCACTGGGACCACATCCAGGCCGTCGAGGCGGTGCGCGACGCCGGCTTCGACGTTGCCGTGACCGAGGCCGATGCGGGGATGCTCCCCTCCTACGACCAGCTGCTCGAGGACCGATCGACCCTCGAGGTCGGCTCGCTGCGGATCGACACCATCGCGACGCCCGGGCACACGCCCGGGTCGATGTGCTTCGCGGTCCGGGGGACGCCGCTCCTCTTCACCGGCGACACCCTCTTCCCGGGCGGCCCGGGAAACACCTCCTTCGAGCACTCGGACTTCGCGACGATCATCCGATCCATCGAGGACCGCCTCTTCTCGAAGTTCGGGTCCGACACCGTCGTGCTGCCGGGACATGGAGCCGGGACGACCATCGGCACCGAGTCGCCGCACCTCGACGAGTGGATCGAGCGTGGCTGGTGAGCACTCGACGAGCGCGGTCAGAGCCCGGCCAGAGCGTTCACAGCGCGGTCGAGGGTCGCCGGGGCTCGCGGATGACCTCGATCTCCGGAGGAAGGCCCTCGATGCGCACCCCGCCGTCCACCTCACTGCCGACCTCGACGGTGACGCGGGAACCGGCGAGAGGGATGCCCTCGACCTTCAGGTAGCCGATCGCCTCGGGCAGGTTGGGACACAGCCAGGTCCGCCCATAGGGGATCCACGGATCGAGCCGGAGCAGGGTCCGGAGACAGAGCAACGGCGAGGCCGCCGCCCAGGCCTGCGGTGAACACGACGTCGGATAGCCGACCGGCACGGTCAGCTCGCCCCGGTCGAGCCCGCTGTAGAGCTCGGGCAGGCGTCCGCCCTGGGCCGTCGCGGCGTCCAGCAAGGCGAAGATCAGCTGTTGGGCCGCGCCGTCGAAGCCGTAGCGCGCGAGACCTGCCGCCACGATGGCCGTGTCGTGCGGCCAGACCGATCCGCAGTGGTAGCTGATCGGGTTGTAGCCGCCGCTGTCGGTCGAGAGCGTCCGGACTCCCCATCCCGAGAACATGGCGGGCGACACCAGTGCCTCCGCCACCCGCCGCGCCTTGTCCTCGTCGACGATCCCGGTCCAGAGGCAGTGGCCCATGTTGGAGGTCATCGAGTCGATCGGCCGCTTGTCCGCGTCCAGGCCCACCGCGAAGAAGCCCCGGTCCTCCAACCAGAAGTCGCGGTTGAAGGCGGCCTTCAGCTGGCTCGCCTTGGTGCGGAAGCGCTCGTAGGTGGCCGCGTCACCCGCCTCGAACGCGAAGTGCGCGCTGGCGAGGTAGGCGCCGTAGGTGTAGGCCTGGACCTCGCAGAGCGCGATCGGCGCCTCGGCCACCTTTCCGTCCCCGTACCGGATGCCGTCCCAGCTGTCCTTCCATCCCTGGTTCGCGAGGCCACGGTCGGTCGATCGCCGGTACTCCACGTAGCCGTCGCCGTCGGCGTCGCCGAACTTCTCGATCCATTCGATCGCCCGGGCGGCATTCGGCAGGAGCTCGTCGACCATCTCACGTGCGACGCCCCAGCGCCGCATCTCGCCGAGGAGCATGACGAAGAGCGGTGTCGCGTCCGCGGTGCCGTAGTAGATGCTGCCGCCGCCGAGCGACAGCGATGCCGCATCGCCGAAGCGCATCTCGTGGAGGATCCGACCCGGCTCCTCGTCGTGCCGCGGGTCGATGTCGGTCCCCTGGAAGCGCGCGAGAGTCTGGAGCACGCCGCGCGCGAGGTCGGGGTCGACGAGCAGCGCCATCCAGGCAGTCAGGAGCGAATCGCGGCCGAAGACGGTCATGAACCACGGAGCACCCGCGGCGACGACCACCCGTTCGGGGTAATCGGGATCGAAGATGCGGAGCGCACCGAGGTCCTCGGCACTGCGTGCGATGACTTCCTTGAGGCCAGGATGGTCGGTCTCGACCTGGGGAATGCTCCGGCGCCACTGGGCGAGCCGCTCGGTCGGCGAGGCGCGCTCGATGGGCTCCCCGCAGCGGTACCGGGGCGCGATCGTCGTCGCGTCGATGACCGGGGCGATCTCGATGCAGGTGGTCCACTCACCGCGTGGCGGCACGATGATGTCGAAGGTGACGAGATCGGAGCTCAGGTCCGCGCCCTCGCCGAACCGGATCTCAACGCCTCGGGTCACCGTCCCGCGCCGGTAGGAATAGGTGACCGTCGCGGGCGCCCCCTCGGACTGGTCCATCGTGTCCGAGGACCCGGAATCGTCACTGGTCGCCGCCATGACCGAGCCGGTCGAGGGCTCCGCGCCGGCCCTCCCCTCCTTGACCGCGAACAGGTCTGCGAAGTCCGCACCGATGAAGAGCTCGATCGTGCACGAGCTCGCCTCGTCGGCGAAGTTGCGCAGGCTGATCTCCTCCCGCATCCCCTGACCGACGTGCCGGGACCGGAACACCATCAGGGTCGAGTCGGCCCGACCCGCGGAGGGCAGACACCGCGAGACGAAGGTGGCCGAGAAGGGATCCTCGGTGATCGCGGCGAGCGGCTCGGTCCGTGCGCCGTTGACCAGGACTTCGAACCGGGAGAGGATGCGGGTGTCGCGGACGAACAGCCCCTGGGCCGCCCCCGGAGCGATGTCCCCCGAATCCCCGCTGATGGCGAAGGTGGACTCGTCCACCAGCGTCACCACGCCCGGACCGGAGGGAAGCGTGACCGGACCGGCGTAGTTCCACGGGTCGGCCATGGAGGTACCGTACCGGCTGCGGTCCCCTGCGACGCAAGATCGGGCGGCGTCCGGGCAGGTCCGGGACATTCTTCCTATCTCCGTAGGAGAAATAGCGGGCCGCGGCTAGGATCGGAGCGTGCCGAGCCCTTCCGCAGCCGACGCACCGCCCCTCCTCGAGATCGACGACCTCCACGTGGCGGTGGAGGGCCAACCGATCCTCCGCGGCGTGAACCTCTGCGTCGACTCGGGCCAGGTCCATGCGCTGATGGGCCCGAACGGCTCGGGCAAGTCGACGCTCGCCAACGTACTGCTCGGCAATCCGTCCTACCTCGTCACGAAGGGTGCGATCCGCTTCCGCGGCGAGGACATCACGGCGTGGTCGACCGACGTCCGGGGCAAGGCCGGCATCTTCCTCGCCTTCCAGTACCCCGAGTCGATCGGCGGCGTGCCGGTGATCCAGTTCCTCCGTCAGGCGCTGTCGGCGCGACGGGGCATGGACCTGTCGGTGCTCGAGGTCCGGATGGCGATGATCGAGTGGATGGAGAAGCTGGGCATGGATCCGTCCTTCGGCGAGCGACATCTCAACGAGGGCTTCTCCGGCGGCGAGCGCAAGCGCAACGAGATCCTGCAGATGGCGCTGCTCGACCCCGAGCTCGCGGTGCTCGACGAGACCGATTCGGGGCTGGACGTCGACGCGCTGCAAACCGTGGCGAGGGGCGTCCAGACGGTGCGTACGACGAGGCCCCATCTGGGCGTGCTCGTCATCACCCATTACCAGCGGATGCTCGACGAACTGGCCGCCGACCGGGTCCACCTGCTCGTCGACGGGGTGATCGTCGCGGACGGCGGCCCGGAGCTCGCCCGCCAGCTCGAGTCCAAGGGATACGACGAATGGCGCACGTGAACCCCACGGCCATCGACGTCGCGGCGCTCCGCAAGGACTTCCCACTGCTCGCGCGCGAGGTGAACGGACATCCGATCGTCTACCTCGACTCCGCCGCCTCGTCGCAGCGGCCGAACCAGGTCCTCGATGCGATGCGGACCTACGACGAGACGACCCACGCCAACGTCCACCGTGGTGTGTACGCGATCGCCGAGGAGGCGACCCGGCGGTTCGAGGAGGCCAGGGTGGACGCCGGTCGCTTCGTCGGCGCCCCCGTTCCCTCCCGCGAGGTGGTCTTCGCAAAGAACGCCACCGAGGGGATCAACCTGGTCGCACAGACCTGGGGACGGACCCGCCTGCGCGCGGGCGACGCCATCGTGCTCACCGAGATGGAGCACCATGCGAACATCGTCCCCTGGCACATCATCGCCGCCGAGCGCGGGTGCGAGATCCGCTGGATCCCCGTCGACGACGACGGGCGGCTCGTGCTCGACGATCTCGATCGGCTGCTCGAGGGAGCCCGGGTGGTCGGCGTCACCTGCATGTCCAACGTGCTCGGCACCGTCAATCCCGTGCGCCAGATCGCGGACGCCGCGCATGCCGCCGGCGCGATCGTCGTCGCCGACGGCGCCCAGTCGGTTCCCCATCTGCCGACGGACGTGCGCGACCTCGGGGCCGACTTCCTCGCGTTCAGCGCCCACAAGATGCTCGGCCCCACCGGGATCGGGGTGCTGTGGGGACGAGAGGAGCTCCTCGCGGAGCTCCCGCCGTTCCTCGGCGGCGGGGAGATGATCCTCGACGTGCGGAAGGAAGGGTTCGTCCCGAACGACATCCCGTGGCGCTTCGAGGCCGGCACACCGCCGATCACCGAATCGATGGGACTGGGCGCGGCCGTCGCCTACCTGAACGCCGTCGGGATGGAACGGGTACGCGACCACGATGTCGCGCTCACCACCTATGCCATGGCCGCGCTCCGCGACCGCTTCGGGAGCGACATCCGCATCTTCGGCCCGAGCGACCCGTGCGCCCGGGGCGGGGTGCTCTCGTTCGCCTACCGCGACCTGCATCCCCACGACGTCTCGCAGATCCTCGACCAGTACGGGGTCTGTGTCCGGGCGGGACACCACTGCGCCAAGCCGCTCATGCGGCGGCTCGGGGTCAACGCCACCGCCCGAGCGTCATTCGGCCCCTACAACGACGAGTCGGACGTCGACGCACTCGTCGAGGCCCTCGCGGAGGCCGGCGCGTTCTTCGGATGACCCTCGCCCGGTACGCTGACCTGATGCCACGGAGCCGCTCGGGGGCACCCACTCGACCGACGACGCGATGACGGGACTCGAAGACCTCTACCGCGAGATCATCCTCGACCACTACCGGTCGCCGAGGAACCGCGGCGAACTGCCGTCGCCGCCGGCCCGCCGGGTCGAAGGCTTCAACCCGCTCTGCGGCGACGAGGTGGTCATCACCGTCCAGGTCGACGACGGAGTGGTCTCCGACATCAAGATCGGCGGCACGGGGTGCTCGATCAGCCAGTCCTCCGCATCGCTGATGTCGGCTGCGGTGAAGGGGAAGAAGGTGGGCGAGGTCCGCGACCTCATCCGGACCTTCAAGGGCATGATGTCGATCCACGAGTCGACACTGCCGTCCGGACACGGGGATGCGGCGGACGGAGCCGGGGCCGATGCGGACGAGGCGCTCGAGCCGGAAGCCGTCGACGTCGACGCGCTCGGGGAGCTCGCCGCGCTCCAAGGCGTCGTGAAGTTCCCCGTGCGCATCAAGTGCGCGACGCTCAGCTGGAACACGCTGGCGCAGGGGCTCGACGAGGCCGAAGCGACGGCCTGAGCGCGCCGCGGGTCGCTGGTCGCGGTGGCCGGGCAATCGCCGAGCGGCGGCGTCCGACCGGCCGGCCCGCCGGACCTCAGCAGGGCGTCGGATCGAAGTCGGTCTCGATCGTCGTCGTCGTGCTCGACGGCGCCTCGGTCCCCGGCGTCGTCCCCCCCGTCGACGGCAGGGTCGTGGTGGTGGTCGTCGTCGGAACGGGACCGTCCGGTCCGGGCGGCGGCGTCAGCGCGGACTCGGGCGGACCACCCAGGAACTGGTTGATGACAGCCGGTGCCGTAGACGGGTCGACGTAGAGGACGTCACCGAGCGAGGCGAACTCCGACGAGTAGGCGGTGTAGGTCGGCAGCGTCGCGGTCGCGAGCGACGACGACGAGAAGGTGTGGAACTCGCGGGCCAGCGAGATCAGGTCGTGGACGGTGAACGTCGAATCGATCGTGATCCCCTGGACGACCGAACCGACGAAAGCGTTGAGGGTCAGCGGGTTGTACTGGTGCTCCGCCTGGTTGATCAGCGCTTTCAAGAAGGCGTTCTGCCGCTGGATGCGGCCGAAGTCGCTGGTCGGGTCCCCCTGCCAGTAGCCGTCCTTGTAGTACTCGTAGTGCCGGCTCCGGGCGACCGCCAACGAGTAGCCCCCGTTCAGGTGCTGGCAGCCGGCGCCGACGTTCAGCCCGGTGTAGGTGTCCCGGGCCGGGTACGGGAAGTTGAGGTTGATCCCTCCGATCGCGTCGACCGCGCCCGGAACCCCTCGAAGTCGATCTGGACCACGTGCTCGATCGGGATTCCGAAATTGGCCTGGATGGTCTGGACCAACTGGTCGGGTCCGGTCCCGTAGGTGGAGTTGATCCGGTCGTAGTGACCGGTCTGGCTGGTGTCACCCGCGACCGTCACCATCGTGTCGCGGGGGATCGACAGCACGCTGGCCTGGCCGGTCGCGGGGACGATGTGGACGATCTTCACGACGTCGCTGCGCTGGCCGGCGGTCTGAGCGGTGTTCCCGAAGTGCGACGCGTCCGAGGAGCTCTCGCCCACCCGGGTGTCCGAGCCGATGAGCAGGACGTTGAAGGGCTCACCGACCGGTGCGACCTTGAGGTGCGGAACGGTCACCTTGGCCACCTGGCCGAACCGGTACTGGAGGTACGCGTAGCCCGATCCGACGGCGACGAGTGCGAGCGCGACCACGATGACCGCGGCAAGGAGCACCCGGTCGAGCCAGCTCCGCTTCGCCTTCGTCTTGCGCCGCTTGGTCCCCTTCTTGCCTTGCGCCGCCGTGGCCTTCTTGCCTTTCCCTGCCGTGGCCTTCTTGCCTTGCCCTGCCGTGGCCTTCTTGCCTTTCGCGCCATTGGTCTTCGTGCCGGGCCCGGAGTGCGCGCCGCCCGACCGCGAGGTCGGCGTGGCGGCAAGCGCGGCGGTGTCCGGCGCGCCGCCCCCGGCCGGAAGGGGGATGCCCGGCATCGCGCCCGTCTGCGCGGCGGTCGCCGCGAGTGGGGTAGCGCCGGTCGGTGGAGCGGGAGGGCCCGCAGCGGGTAGCGGCGTCGCCGGCTCGGACACGGCGCCGATGGCCTCGATCGCAGTCGCCGGTGGCCTCGGGCTGTCACCTCTCCGGGGGGCGCTGTGCGCACCGCGTCGGCGACGTCGGCGAGGCATGGCGCCACGCTACCAACCGACCTCTCGAGCCGAGTGGTTGCTTCGCCCCGGTCGGCCGGCACCTGCCACCCGACGCAGGTGACACGTCGATCAGGCGGCGAGGCGGGTGCGACGACGGGACCGGCGATGTCGGAATCACCGTCGGGTGCACCCGATCGGGGTGACGCGACGCGGATCGGGTGATGCGACGCCGACCGGGTGATCAGAGGTAGGCGGCGTAGCCGGTGCGGTCGACGTTCGCCGCCAGCTCGCCGCCACCGGATGCGACGATGCGGCCCTGCGAGAGGACGTGCACGATGTCGGGCCGGAGCACGTCGAGGAGGCGTTTGAAGTGGGTGATGGCCAGGATGCCGAGCTCCCACTCGGAGGTGGCCTCGTCCAGCCGCCGGCCGATCGAGCCCAGTGCGTCGACGTCGAGCCCCGAGTCGATCTCGTCGAGCACGGCGAAGCGGGGCCGGAGCACCCCGAGCTGGATCACCTCGTTGCGCTTTCGCTCGCCTCCCGAGAGGTCGACGTTGAGCGCCCGTCCCAGAAAGCGCTCGTCGAATCCGATCCGGCCTGCCTCGGAGCGCAGCAGCCGATCGACGTCTGCCGGCCGGTCGCCCGGTCCTCCGACCTCGTCGGCCGGGATCCCCGGTCTCGCCGCGACGAGGGAGTCGACCAGCGAGACCCCCGGGACCGCGATGGGGTGCTGCATCCCGAGGAACAGGCCGGCCCGGGCTCGCTGCCACGTGGGCAACGAGAGCACGTCGACGCCGTCGAGGGTCACCGACCCGCCGAGCACCTCGTAACCCGGTCGTCCCATCAGCACGTGGGCGAGCGTGGACTTGCCGGACCCATTGGGACCCATCACCGCGTGGACCTCGCCGCTGCGCACGGTGAGGGTGACACCGCGGAGGATCTCGCGTCCGGGCACTCCCGCCCGCAGGTCCTCGATGCACAGCTCACCGCTGCTCACGGCACCACCACCGAGACCTCGTCGCCGTCGACGACCACCTCGTAGACGGGAACCGGACGCGTCGCGGGAAGCGAGCAGGGCTCGCCGTTCCGCAGGTCGAAGGTGGAGCCGTGCTTCGAGCACTCGATCTCGCACTCGTCGGCCCACACCTCTCCCTCAGCCAGCGAATAGTCCTCGTGACTGCACCGATCCCCCACCGCGTAGAAGTCGTCGCCGATGCGCACCATGGCGAGACGGAGGCCGGCGACGTCGAAGCGCTTCGCCTCGCCCGGCGACAGGTCACCGCGGGCGCAGACCCGCACGGTAGGACCCCCGTCGGCCCTCACCGGTTCACCCATCTTCCCCACCGCCCCCGGCGAGCTGCTCGCGGACGAGCGGCCGGATGGTGTCGATCGGCACCTCGTCCGCGATTGCGTGGAAGAACCCCGCCACGATCAACTGTTCGGCACGTTCGGGTTCCACGCCGCGCGACTCGAGGTAGTAGCGCTGGTCTTCGTCGACCGGCCCCACCGTCGAACCGTGGCTGCACCGCACGTCGTTCTCCTCGATGTCGAGGTTCGGAACCGAGTCGGCGTGCGCACCCTCGTCGAGCACGAGGTTGTGATTGGTCTGCATCGCGTCGGACTTCACCGCACCGCGGCGGACCCGGATGAGCCCGCTGTAGACCGAATGGGCCCGATCCGCCACCGCCCCGGTGAAGAGCAGGTCGCTCGTCGTCCTCGGCGCGAGATGGTCTTGGAGGGTGCGGAAGTCGAGCATCTGGTCGCCCTTGCCGCGGTATGCGGCCCGCAGCAGGCTGGTACCGCCCGCGCCGGTGATCACCGAGTCCGTCCGCAGACGCGCGTAGCTCCCCCCGAGAGCGACGGCGAAACTGGTCAACCGGGCCTCGGCTCCGACCGCACTGGCCTGGTAGGCGATCTGCCAGGCGCCGGATCCGAGCGTCTGCGCGCTCACGTAGGAGAGCTGCGCGCCTTCCTCGACGTCGAGCTCGGTCACCGGCACCACGAGATGCTCGGCCCCTCGCTCCGGGTCGGGGACGACCGCCGGCTGCTCATCGGCGAGCAGCCCCTCGCCTGCTTCGACCACGAACTCGACCACCGCTGCCGTCGATCCGGTCCGTGCTCGGACCACCGTCCGCGGGAACACCGCGAGCCCCGGGCGACCGGTGACCAGGTGCACGACGACGACGGGCTCGGCGACGGTGGCCCCTTCCTGCACGTCGACGACGATGGGATCGACCACGAACGCGTCGTTGAGCAGGGGGAAGTCGCGCGGTTCCCGTGCCACGCGCCCGAGCACCTCCAAGGGTTCCGCGTGCTCGATCACCTTCCCGATCGCGACCGCCTCCTCGGGAACGCCGGATCCCACCGTCGCCAGCACGCCGTCGATGGTCACCACCAGCCCCGACCGGCGGCCGAGCCGGCTGACCAGTGCGTGCACCCGCTCCGAGGAGGGCGGACCGGCCTGGCCGGCACCGCTCCCGGTGCCGGCCATGCCGGCCGGCTCGAACCGGTCGAGGTCGAGTTGGTCGATCCGGCTGTAACGCCAGACCTCGTCCTTTTCGGTGGGGAGCGGTGACGAGGCGAAGGTCTCCGCTGCGACACGGCGCCTGGCCCGGAGCCAGTCAGGACCGGGAAGTGCGGACGCGGATTGGGCGGTGAAGCTGGGCAGGACTCGATACCTCTCGCGGGAAGAGGCCCGCAGCACGAGCCTCTCCACCGCATACTACCTGGCACGCCACCCGCTCCTTCCGCCCGGGCCGGGCGAGCACCCGCGAGCGGCCTACGCTGGCGGACCATGAGCGCTGCGACGATCGACTCGTTCACCTCCGAGGTCATCACCCTCGAGCTCGACGGGCACGTCGCGACGCTCTGGCTCGATCGCCCCGACAAGCGCAACGCACTCGGTCCGGCCTTCTGGGCCGATCTTCCCGTCGCGATGCGCGCGGTCGGCTCCGTTCCCGAGGTGCGCGCGGTGGTCATGGCCGCACGCGGACCGCACTTCAGCGTCGGGCTGGATCTGGTCGCGATGGCCGACCTGCTCGGCAGCCGCCAAGGTGGCGACGGACCGGCACCCAAGACATCGACCGCCGCCCGCGCCGCTCGCGGTCCGTGCCGACGTGCTGCGCATGCAGGCATCGGTCTCCTCGGTCGCCGAGTGCCCCGTTCCGGTGATCGCCGCGATCCAGGGGTACTGCCTCGGTGGTGGCGTCGACCTCGCGGCCGCGTGCGACATCCGTCTGGCCAGCTCGGACGCGGTCTTCTCGGTCCGGGAGACGAAGGTCGCGATCGTCGCCGACCTGGGAAGCCTCCAGCGGCTCCCGCACATCGTCGGCAAAGGACATGTTGCCGAACTCGCCTACACGGGCAAGGACATCACCGCGGCGCGGGCGGAGGCGATCGGGCTCGTGAACGGTGTCAGCACCGACCACGAGACCCTCCTGTCGGACGCCGCGACGCTCGCCGGGGAGATCGCCGCCGAATTCGCCGCTCGCGGTCCGCGGCACGAAGGCGGTGCTCACCGCGAGCGAAGGGCGCACCGTCGCCGAGGGTCTCGAGTTCGTCGCGACCTGGAACGCAGGGGCGCTCGCCTCCGACGACCTCACCGAGGCGATGACCGCCTTCATCGAGAAGCGGCCGCCCGTCTTCACCGGACGCTAGGCCACCGATTCAGCCGGCGCGTTCACCAGGCGGGCACGGGCCTGTGACTCCGGCCACCCCTGGCGGTTGCGGCGAATTCTGGGACGTCGAATTGTGGGACGTCAGCGACGGCGCCGCCACCAGCGACGGCGTCCGCTCCCGGACCGCTGGGCCCGGTCGTCCTCCTTGCGGGCCTCCTCCAACGCCTCGGGGGCGATGGCGTTCACGATGTGCTCGGCCTGGTCGAGCAGGTTGGCGGCCTCGCTGTCGGGAACGTCGGGCATGTCCTCGATCGCCGGCTCGACGAGGGAGCCGTGGCTCCACCCGACGTCCGCGAGCCTCGCCGAGTACCGGGGGCAGTTGTCCGGGCACTTCCAGGGGGCGTCGGGCGCCAGGTCCAGGACGCAGAACCGGGCCACCTCGCCCGAGTCGTAGGTCCGGGACTGGAAGTGCTTGCACTCTTCCCTCATCGGCATGTGCCCATTCTGCCTTCCTCGTCAGCGTCCGATGCCTCGCCCGGCGCCCGGCCACCGCACTGGCGGCAAGCCCCGGGGTGCGCTGTGGCCGACCGGACCGGACATGGGCTCAGCCGACCGCGCCCTCCATCTGGAGCTCGATCAACCGGCTCCACTCGACTGCGTACTCCATGGGCAGGGTCCGGGTGATCGGCTCGATGAAGCCGTTCACGATCATCCCCATCGCCTGCGTCTCCGACAGGCCGCGGCTCATCAGATAGAAGAGCTGGTCGTCGCCCACCTTGGAGACGGTGGCCTCGTGACCGATCCTCGCGTCGCGCTCGCCGATCTCCATGTAGGGCTTGGTCTCCGACACCGAGGTGTCGTCCAGCAGCAACGCGTCGCACCGCACGAAGCTCCTCGCGTTCCTCGCCCCCTCGTCGACGTGGACCAGGCCCCGGTAGGTCGTCACGCCCGCGTCCTTCGAGATCGACTTGGAGACGATGGTCGACGTCGTCTCGGGGGCCGCGTGGATCATCTTCGCCCCCGCGTCCTGATGCTGCCCGGCGCCGGCGTAGGCGACCGAGAGGACCTCGCCCGACGCCTTCGGTCCCATCAGGTAGACCGAGGGGTACTTCATGGTGAGCCGCGAACCGATATTCCCGTCGATCCACTCGACGTGTGCCTCGGCTTCGGCTCGGGCCCGCTTGGTCACCAGGTTGTAGACGTTGTTCGACCAGTTCTGGATCGTGGTGTAGGTGATCCGCGATCCCTCGAGCGCGACCAGCTCGACCACGGCCGAGTGGAGCGAGTCGGAGGTGTACACCGGGGCCGAGCAACCCTCGATGTAGTGCACCTGCGCCCCCTCGTCGGCGATGATGAGGGTCCGCTCGAACTGGCCCATGTTCTCGGCGTTGATCCGGAAGTAGGCCTGCAGCGGCTGGTCGACGGTGACACCCGGCGGCACATAGATGAACGATCCGCCCGACCAGACTGCCGAGTTGAGCGCGGCGAACTTGTTGTCGTTGGGCGGGATGATCGTCCCGAAGTACTTGCGGACCAGATCGGGATACTCGCGGACCGCGGTGTCCATGTCGCAGAAGAGGACGCCCTGGGCCGCGAGGTCCTCACGGTTGCGGTGGAAGACCACCTCCGACTCGTACTGGGCGGTGACCCCTGCCAGGTACTTCCGTTCGGCCTCGGGGATGCCGAGCTTCTCGTAGGTCTGCTTGATGGCGTCGGGCAGCTCGTCCCAGTCGCCCACCTGCTCGGAGGTCGGCTTGATGTAGTAGTAGATGTCGTCGAAGTCGAGGTCGGGCATGTTGACCGCGAACCACTGCGCCATCGGGCGTCGCTCGAAGCGGGTGAGGGCGCGGAGCCGGAAGTCCCGCATCCACTCGGGCTCCTTCTTCATGGCCGACATTTCGCGGACGATGTCCTCGTTCAGGCCCTTCTTGGGCTTGAACACGTAATCCTCCGCGTCGGACCAGCCGAGCTTGTACTTGCCGAGATCGAGTTCGGTGGTGGTCATGGACGCTCCCGGCCGGCCGCGGGACCGCAGCCGATTTCTCCTATACCGATAGTAACAACCCCGGCGACCCGGGCGGACGGTACCGGCCGGCACCGTGCCATCCTGGGCGTATGCCCGGACCATCCGCAGCGCCGGCCCCGGGGTCGGCGCCGAGGGACACCGACCCGCGACCCCTACCCACCCCGCCGGTCCCCACCCGGAAGCCCGTCGAACTCCACGCCCACGGCGACCTGCGGATCGACGACTGGTACTGGCTCCGGGACCGCGACGATCCCGAGGTCATCGCCCACCTCGAGGCGGAGAACGCCTACACCGACGCGATGACAGCCACGACCGCCGAGCTCCGGGCCACGCTCTACGCCGAGATCGTGGCCCGGATCGAGGAGACCGACCTGTCGGTGCCCGTCCGCAAGGGACCCTGGCTCTACTACAGCAGGACGCTCGAGGGCAGCAGCTACGGCATCCACTGTCGCCGACCGGCGCATCCGGGCTGGGCCGACGAACCGCTCACGGGTGGCGCCGGCCGTCCCCCTCCCGAGGACGAGGAGGTCCTGCTCGACGAGAACCGCCTCGCAGGCGACCACGAGTACTTCGCGTTGGGCAACTTCGCGGTGAGCCCCGACCACACCCGGCTGGCCTATTCGACCGACACCACCGGCGGCGAGCGCTACACGATGCGCTTCGCCGACCTCTCGAGCGGCGCCGAGTCGCCCGAGTCGCTCGAGGACACCTACTACGGCGTCGCCTGGGCGAACGACAACCGGACGGTCTTCTACGTGCGGGTCGACGCCGCGATGCGCCCCTACCAGCTCTGGCGGCACCAGATCGGCACCGACCCCGCCGAGGACGCCCTGGTCCTCGAGGAAGCGGACGACCGCTTCTACCTCGGCGTCGACCGGACCAAGGACGACCGGTACGTGCTCTGTTCGCTGCACTCGAAGGTCACCTCGGAGGTGCTCGCACTCGCGGCCGACGACCCCGAGGGCGCCTTCTTCGTGATCGAGCCGCGGCGCCAGGGGATCGAGTACGGCGTCGAGCACGACCGCGGCGACGAGTCGGCCGGTCGGGCCGGGCGGTTCCTCGTCGTGACCAACGACGCCGCAGAGGACTTCCGGCTCGTCGAGGCCCCGGACTCGTCTCCCGGACGGTCCTCGTGGCAGGAGGTGATCCCCGCGAGGGAAGGGGTCCGGCTCGACGGTGTCGACCCCTTCGCCGGCCATCTCGTGCTCCACGAGCGGGAAGGGGGAGAGACCCGCATCCGCATCCTCGAGCACCGGACCGGCGCGTCGAGCGCGGTGCCGAAGCCGGAATCGCCCTCGACCCTCTGGGGCGGCGCCAACCCCGAGTATGACTCGGCGGTGCTCCGCTACGAGTACACGTCACTCGTCACACCCCGCTCGGTGTACGACCTCGATCTCGACGGCGGCGAGCCCGTGCTGCGCAAGCGCCAACCGGTGCTCGGGCGGTTCGACCCCTCCCACTACCGGACCGAGCGCCGGTGGGCGCGCGCCGACGACGGGCGCGAGATCCCCCTCTCCCTCGTGTACCGGCCGGACCTGGTGGAGGCGCCCCGTGCCGGGCGCACCGGTCGGCCGGCCCCCTGTCTGCTGTACGGCTACGGGTCCTACGAGGTCTCGATCGATCCCACCTTCTCGTCGCTGCGCCTGAGCCTGCTCGACCGTGGCGTCCTCTTCGCGATCGCGCACGTGCGCGGCGGCGGCGAGATGGGACGCCGGTGGTACGAGGAGGGCAAGATGGCCGCAAAGCCCACCACGTTCACCGACTTCGTCGCGAGCGCCCGGAGCCTCGTCGCCGACGGGTGGACCGCTCCCGAGCTGCTCGCCGCCCGCGGCGGCAGCGCCGGCGGTCTGCTCATGGGGGCGGTGGCCAATCTCGCCCCGGACCTCTTCCGGGCGATCGTCGCCGAGGTCCCCTTCGTCGACTGCCTCACCACCATCCTCGACGAGACGCTGCCGCTGACGGTCACCGAGTGGGAGGAATGGGGCAATCCGGTCGAGGACGCCGAGATCTACGACGTCCTCAAGTCCTACTCCCCCTACGACAACGTGCGCTCGACCGACGATCGGGGCCGGCCGGTCCGCTACCCGGACATCCTTGCGACCGGCGGCCTCACCGATCCGCGGGTCGGGTTCTGGGAGCCGGCCAAGTGGGTGGCGAAGCTCCGGGCGGCCAATCCCGACAACCGGGTCCTGCTCAAGACCGAGCTCGGTGCCGGCCATGGCGGGCCCTCGGGCCGCTACGACGCGTGGAAGGAGGAGGCATTCGTGTACGCCTTCGTCCTCGACGCCCTCGGTCTCGCCGCGGTGGGGTCGGCCCCGCCGCCCCCACCGTCCCGTGCGGCGGGAACCTCAGCCGGCTGACGGGCCCGCCGCGGCTGTCGCCGGCGTCGTCGTCGCAGTGGTGCCGGCGGGCGGTGGCGACGCGGCGGGAGGCTGGAAGGTCGCGACGAACGGCGTGTGCAGGGGGGAAGGGAATACGACCGGCGTCGTGCCGATCTTCATCGACGCCATCGTGGATCCGAGCTCGACCGTCGTCGCACCGGTAGCGCTGACCTTCTGCACCTGGCCCGCCTGGAGCGTCCCGGTCCACAGCGTCGCACCGCTGGCCGCGGTGATCACATCCACCCAGCACGGTCCGGTGGCGGCGATGGACACCGTGTAGGCGGCACCCGGCACCGCGTACGTGGCAGCTGCTCCGGTCGCCGACGTGGTCGACGCGACCAGCTTGGCCGGCATGGTCGTCGTGGTGGTCGACGAGGTCGTCGTCCGGCCGGCCGAGTTCGTGTGGTGCGAGACCGGGTGCGTCGTCGGGGCGGTGGTGGTCCGGGTCGTGCTCGCACGGGTCGGAGACGGATGGTGACGGCTGCCGAAGTAGGCGAGCACTCCGAACGCGACGACGACCGCGACCGCGACCGCGACACCCGTGCCGCGGTGGGACCGCCGGTTCATCGAGTCGAGCGCCATCCGCTGCACCCGGTTGCTCCGCGCCGGCGTCCGCCGCTCGCCGACCGAGGCGGGCGCGTAGCGGTCCCTCGGGCGGGCTTCGTCGAAGACCAGGGTCTCCTCCGGGTAGGGCAACTCCACGTTGCCCCGGACGGGGACCGGGGGCACCGAGCGGGTGGGCTCGTAGCCGACAGGGGCTGCGCCGGGGGCGCCTGGTGCTCCGTGGCCGCTGGACCGCCGCGGCCGGCGGTCGGGATCCGACAGGTGCTCGAGCGTCCCGAGCGCGCTGTGGTAGCTGCGCACCGAGCCGTCGTCCCCGCCGGACCGCATGAAGGCAGCCACCACGAGGGCACCGATGGCCGCGATGACCACGATGACCACGAAGATCAGCATCGGGACTATTCAACCCCGGATGGGGAGGGCTCCGGGCAGCGGCCGGTGCGGACCCGCCGCCCGGCAGGCCGATAGCGCGATCCCCGAGGTCAGATGGCCGTCACCGAGGTGAGGCCGCCGTCGATCACCAGGGAGGTGCCGGTGATGAAGGAGGCCTCGTCGGACAGGAGGAAGCGGATCGGGCGGGCGATCTCCTCGGGGGTCGAGATCCTCTGGAGCGGTGTCCGCTCCTCGACCTGGTCGCGGAAGCCGGGCAGGTCGAAGGCCGGCTCGAGCATCGGCGTCTCGACTGCTCCCGGACAGACCGCGTTCACCCGGAATCCCTCCATCGCGAACCGCTGGGAGATCGAGCGCATCACGCCGAGGACCCCGCCCTTCGAGGCGCAGTACGCGGTGAGCATCGCGCTGCCGAAGAGCCCCTCGATCGAGGAGATCAGCACGGCGGCCGAACCCGGCCCCGCCCGCCGGAACGGATCGAGGACCGCCTTGGAGATCATGGCCGCCGCGCGCAGGTTGACGTTCAAGGTGGTGTCCCAGAGCTCGTCGTCGATGAAGTCGACCGACATCGGGCCGGCGACGCCGGCCGCGTGGACGAAACCCCCGAGTGAGCCGAGCGCCGTTGCCGCCTTCTCCACCCCGTCCGCCACCGCGCTCGAGTCCGCCACGTCGACGACCGACCACTCGGCCGGTGTCCCGTGGGCGTCATGGCAGAGGACCGCGGTCTCCTCCGCTCCTTCTGCGTTGACGTCCCAGACGGCCACCGGACGGCCCACCTCGGCGAGCGCCAGCGCGGTCGCCCGGCCGATGCCCGAGGCGCCGCCGGTCACGAGAACCCCTGTCGTCGGGGATCCGAGCCGGTCGGGAAGGCGGTCGAGCTGCCCGGCGGTCACCGTGGTGTCCGCGACCGTGCCGCCGACCTCGCTCCCGCTCTGTTGGATGCTCACCGGTCGACCTCTCCCGACGCGTGCATGGCTCGAATTCTGTCAGACCGGTCGCATGCGCACCTCACCGAGGCCGCCGTGCCGGGTCCGCCGTCCAAACCGGTCGGCGGTCAGGTCCGGAGCCGCATCCTCGGCTGCACGCCGGCGGGGATCTGGGCGCGGCGCGGATTGCTCCGGTCACGGTCGGAGAGCACGGGATCGCTCAGCCCCCAGTCCGCACCGATCGCGGGATCGTCCCACGCGACGCCGAGCTCGTCGTCGGGGTTGTAGTAGCCGTCGACCAGGTACCAGAGCGTCAGGTCGGTCAGGGAGGCGAACCCGTGCGCGACCCCGGGTGGGATGAACACGCCGCGGTCGTGCTCGCCGTCGAGGTCGAGGAGGAGGGTCGCACCGTCGGTGGGTGAACCCTCGCGGAGGTCGTGGAGCACGACCCTCGCGGTCCCGCGGAGGACGTACCAGTAGTCGGCCTGGTGGAGGTGGTAGTGGAGCCCGACCACGGCACCGGCCTGCTTTTCAGAACGGTTGCCCTGGAGCATCTCACGCCCCAGGGGAAACCAGCTGCGCCGGTAGGTCTCGACGAAGCGGCCGCGTTGGTCGCCGTGGGTGTCCGGCTCGACGATGACCACGTCGGCGATCGTGTCGGACTCTTTGATGTCGGGCACCGTCACGCTCCGTCCTCGCCGATGGGTCGGGCAAGCGTAGCCAACCGGCTCCGGTAGTAGACGAGGGGGGCGCCGTCGGCGGCCGTCCCGAGGTCGAGGACCCGTCCGAGGATGAGCTCGTGGTCGCCCGCGTCGTGCACCAGCTCGACGTCACAGTCCACCCAGGCGAGGCAGCCGTCGATGATGGGCGAGCCACTGGCCGGCGCCGGGCTCCAGACGACCCCGTCGAACTTCGTCCCGCCCGAGACCGCGAACCCCCGGCAGAGCTCGGCCTGGTGCTCGCCGAGGACGTTGACGCAGAACCTGCCCGAACCCGCGATCCTCGGCCAGCTCGTCGACGTGCGCGCGGGGGCGACGGCGACGTAGGGCGGGTCGATCGAGAGCGAGACGAAGCTCTGGCAGGTGAAGCCCACCGGCTGGTCGTCCTCGATGCCGGCGACGATGGTCACCCCGGTCGTGAACCTGCTCATCGCGTCCTTGAACTGCGAGCTGTCGAAGCCCACGCTCACGCAGCTCCGAGCTCGACCGTCGTCCCCTCCGCGGCGGCCGTCACCTCGAGGCTGCGGCGCCCGGACGTGAGCCGCCTGGTGCGGGCCAGCAGCCGGTCGATCTCGCGATCGGAGTGGGACGGGTCGTGGTGGAAGAGCGCGAGCCGGCGGGCCCCGGCCTCGCTCGCCACGTGCAGTGCGTAGGCGGGCGTGGAATGGCCCCAGTCGGCCAGCTCCACGTACTCGTCCTCGGTGTACTGGGCATCGTGGATCACCAGGTCGGCGCCGTCACAGAGGTCGAGCACGCCCTCGTCGACGCTTCGGCGGTCGATCGGCGCCTGGTGATCGGGGATGTAGACGACGGAACGGCCGTCGGCCTCGAGTCGGAACCCCAGGGTGTGCCCGATGTGGGGCACCGATCGTGCGATCACCTTGATCGCCCCGACGGCGATCCCCGACGACCCGTCGAGATCGTGGAATCGGGTCTCCCCGCGGAAGTCGGCGAAGTGGATGGGGAAGAACGGAGGTTGCACGATCCCGGTCAGCGTGTCGTGCAGGGAGGCTCCGGGCTGGGCCGGCCCGTAGACGTCGAGCACGGCGCCGGGGTCCCGCATCGGCGCGAAGAACGGCAGCCCGAGCACGTGGTCATAGTGGAGGTGGGTCAACAGTGCGCTCGCGTGCAGCGGCAGCCCGGATTCCTGCAGCCGGACGTTGAGGTGGTCACCGAGCGCGCGCAGTCCGGTGCCGAGGTCGAGGACGAGCGGCGGCTCCGCGCCCGCCTCGACCAGTACACAGGACGTGTTGCCGCCGTACCGGAGCTGCCGGTCGGACGAGCACGGGCACGAGCCCCGCACACCGAAGTAGGTGATCCTCACCGGTGAGGCAGGCTAGTCGCGTCCGCGCCGGTGACTTCCGGGAGCCGACGTGTCGGAGCGGGCTACCCTGCCGGTGATGGACCAGCGCGCGGTGACGGTCAACGGTGTCGAGCTCGCGTATCTCTCCGAGGGGCCGGCGACGGGTCCCCTCGCGCTCGTGCCTCCACGGCTTCCCCGACACCCCCCACGCATGGCGGCATCTCCTCCCGCGCCTCGCCGAGACCGGCTACCACGCGGTCGCTCCCTTCCTCCGCGGCTACTCGCCCAGCTCGATCCCCGCGGACGGACGCTACGACCAGGGGACCCTCGCACTCGACGCATGCGCGCTGCACGACGCGCTCGGCGGCGGGGCCGACGCGGTGCTCCTCGGTCACGACTGGGGGGCCCTCGCCGCATACGGTGCCCTCGCCCTCCAGCCGGAGCGCTGGCGGAAGGCGGTGACCGCAGCCGTACCGCCGTTCGCGTCGATGGCCGACGGCTTCTTCACCTACGACCAGCTCCGTCGCAGCTGGTACGTCTTCTTCTTCCAGACGCCGCTTGCCGAGGCCGCCGTCGCCCGTGACGACCACGCGTTCATCGACCGGCTGTGGGCCGACTGGTCGCCCGGGTTCGACGGCAGGTGGGATGCGGAACAGGTCAAGAAGGCATTGGGGACGCCCGAGCACCTCGTGGCCGCGATCGGCTACTACCGCGCCATGCTGTCCGGTCCGCCCGACTCGCCCGACGCGGCGGCCGCCCTGGCCGCGGCGGGCACGGTGGCGCCCCAGCCGACGCTGTACCTGCACGGCGCCGACGACGGCTGCATGGCCCTCGGGATCATCGGGCCGGTCACCGACCACTTGGCGCCCGGATCGGAGCTCGTGATCGTCGAGGGAGCCGGGCACTTCCTGCTCGTCGAACGACCGGACGAGGTCAACGACACGATCCTCGACTTCCTCGGGCGCTGACGGCGCCGGTCGGTCGGAACCCCGACGAGGGATCGCTCAGGGCGGAAGCCGCAGCCGCCCCCTCCGGTCGCGCACCACCAGCCCGTCGCGCACCAGACCAGCGACCACCGCGGGCACCCGTTCGGGTGCCTCGGCCCATCCGATCGCGTCGGCCACCCGGCTCGCGGCGAGGTCGGCATCGCGGAGGGCGTCGAGCATCCGGCCGCGCGCCTGCCGGTCCGATCCGTCGAAGGGCGCCTGCGCGCGGGACACCCCGGCGGAGCGGTCCGCAGGATCCGGGCCGGCGTGCCCCCTGGCCGCCCAACGGCAGCGGCGGCGCACCGGGCAGCCCGTACAGCGCGGCGCCCCCTTGGCGCAGACGAGCGCCCCGAGGTCGAGCAGTGACTGGCCGAAGGCCCAGCCCCGGCCGGGTGGCACCATGGTGTCGACCAGCGCCTGTGCCTCCGCCCGCCCGAGGGCACGACCGGCGGCTGCCCTGGCGAGGACCCGTCCGCTGTTGGTGTCGACGACACCCACGTCGTGGCAGAAGGCGAACGCGAGCACGGCGCGGGCGGTGTACTCGCCGACGCCGGGCAGGGCAACCAGCGAAGGAAGATCGGCCGGCACCGAGCAGCGGTGGTCCGCGACGATCGCCGCCGCGGCACGGTGGAGGCTCTGGGCCCGCCGGTTGTAGCCGAGGCCGCGCCAGGCCCGCAGCACCGAGGCGAGCGGGGCCGAGGCACAGGCGCGAGGGGTCGGGAACGCGGCCACGAACCGCTCGTAGACCGGCACCACCCGCGCGACCTGTGTCTGCTGGGCCATGACCTCGCTCACGAGCACCGACCACGGGTCCTGTGTCGAGCGCCACGGGAGGTCGGGCCGGCGGGTCGACCCTCGGTCGGACCGCCCCCAGTCTGCGATCGCGCGGCCCATCGCCCGGAGCTCGGACGACCGCCGGATCGCCTGCGGGGACGGCCGGAGCGGGGGGGATGGCTGCGTCACTCCCAGACGTCGTCACCGTACGGGCGTTGCCGTGAGGGTGCGGCGTCCCGCTTCCAGACCATCACCTTCCGCCGGAAGAAGCACACCTCCTCGCCGCGCTGGTTGAACGCCTTGGTCTCGACGGTCACCACGCCCCGGTCGTCCCGCGACTTCGACGCCACCTTGTCGACCACCCGGGTCTCCGCGTAGATGGTGTCGCCGTGGAAGGTCGGTGCCCGGTGGAGCAGCGACTCGACCTCCAGGTTGGCGATCGCCGAGCCGCTCACGTCGGGCACGCTCATCCCGAGCGTCAGCGAGTAGACGAGGTTGCCGACCACGACGTTGCGTCCCTGCACCGTCTCGTGCTCCGCGAACCAGCTGTTGGTGTGCAGCGGGTGGTGGTTCATGGTGATCATGCAGAAGAGGTGGTCGTCCGCCTCGGTGATGGTCTTGCCCGGCCAGTGGCGGTAGACGTCGCCGCGCTCGAAGTCCTCGAAGCAGCGACCGAACGGGCGGTCGTAGGTGGTCATGGAGGCTGGTGTAGTACGCCGCGGCTCGTGGCGTCCAGCGGCGCCGGACCGCCCGCGGAGAAGGGCGGGGCGGTCGTCTCCGCGGGAACGGCGGGGCAACCGGGCGGGGTGGCGGGGACCGCCGGCCAGAGGACGCGGAGCGCGACCAGGGTCCACACCGACAGGTCGACCAGCGCGAGCACGATCGCGCACAGCACGACCCGGTCGACCGACACGCCGAGCCACAGATGGATGTCGGTCGTCCCGAGCACGTAGGTGCCGCCGACGACGGCGAGGTTGCCGGCCACCACGATCCACAGGAAGGCGTCGTTCCCGGTACCGCGTCGGCGGCGAGCACGCCGGAGGAAGACCGCCCCCGCGACGGCGACGAGTGCCGCGACCCCGACGAGATGGAGCCGCCCTGCCAGCGCGTGCGCGGTGACGTCGAGCCGGAAGGGGACCGAACCGTGGCGGCTGCCGAGCGTGTCGGTGTTCTGGTCCGCGTGGAGCAGCCGGGTGAGCACCGGCCAGAACGCCAACGCGAGCAGGCCGGCGAGGCCACCTACCAGCACGTTCGCCCGGCGTGGCCTCCACCGGCCGGGGCCCGTCCGTTCGGAGAGGATCCGTACGGTGACGAGGACCACCACGACCGCAGCGGTGGCCGTCCCCTCGAGCTTGCTCTGCCCGGCGACGGCGATCCCGATGGCCGCGACGGCCACGCTCGACCGGTCGAGCGGGAGGACGAGGCCGAAGACGACCGCGAACGCCGCCGCGAAGACCCAGGGCGCGTCGGCGAAGCCGTTCGTGAGGAAGCGGCCGGCGGAGCCGGCGGCGGCGACACAGAGGAGGGCTGCGACCAGCGCGGCGACGATCGGCGCACACGCCGCCGAGGCGGACCGAGGAGGGCGGCCCCCGCCGGCTCCGGCTCGGCGCCCCTCCGGCGGACCCGAGAGCTCGACCACCCCGATCCCGAGCGCGAGCAGTCCGCACCCACTCAGGACGCCGATGACGACCTGGCCGAGCCGGAACGAGCCGGCGGTGCCGGTCGGGAGCCGGTCGACTACCCAGCCGACGGCCGACGCAGCCCCGAGCAGCGGCGGGAACGCCGGTTCGGCGAACCGGTAGGCGGGATCGGAGAGCACCGCCCGTGCGTGGTCGTGCCCCTGCAGGAACCAGGCACCGCGCACCACCCAGAGGACGCGCGCGTCGAAGCCCACATCGGGTGTCGCCAGTCCTCGCAGCGCCCACACGACGGCGGCGAGGACGACGAGGGCCCCCGCCACCGTGGGGAGCGACCAGCCGCGGGTCCTTCGCCACGGACGCTCGTCCGGACGGAGCCTCCAGTAGCCGAGGGACAGCGCCGCGGCCAGCCCACCCAGCGCGAGGAACCACTGCCAGAGGTCACCTGCGAGCGCGAGGCAGCAGGTCGCCGCGGCTGCCGCGATCGAACTGCCGGCAAGCGGCATGAGAGGTAGCGACACCGGTCGCAGGCCGACCACCGCCAGCGTCGGCAACGCGCCGGCCACCGCCAGGACCCCGACGGCGCCGACGACCTCGAGCGTCACGTCCGCCCGCTCGGTCGGATGTGCACGACGAGTCCCTGGCAGGAGCCCGGGCCGGTGCCGGGCGCCATGACGACGACCGTGCGGTCGGGGTTCGAGGCCGTCACCAGGTCGGCCCAGGGGGCGAGCGCCGCCTCGAGGTTCACGGTGTTCCCCAGCCCGTGGGCCACCGCCTGCACCGGCTCGGAGCTGCTCACCAGCAGGTGCGCCCGGTCGGAGAGGCACTGCCACAGCTCGTCGTCGGCCACGTCGACCGAATGGGCCCTCGCCCCTGCGGCCCGCGCGCTCGACGAGTTGGTGTGGACCGCCACCGTCGCGACGGCGGCGATCGCCGTCACCGCGATGAGCGCTGCCAGCCCTTGCCGGATCCGCGGTCGGCCGGGCGGGGCCACGCAGTCGTTCAGTCGCGCACGAGGGTCGGGCGTGTGGTGAATCCGAGCACCCAGTCGGAATGCGACTCGCCGTCGATGGCCATCCTCCACGTGTAGCGGGTGCCGGGCGTCAGCGGCAGCGGTCCGAGGTTGACCGCGAGTGCGACGTCGATCGGTGATCCCTCCGGCACACCGGGCGGCCGGCCGACCGTGAACTCGCCGCGGACCTCCACCGGATGCTCGCCGTCGGGCGTCTCGACCATCACCGGCCGACCGTCGGCATCCTCGAGGAACAGCTCCCAGTGATGCGCGGCCTCCGCCTCGTGCCAGCCGACGTCGATCTTGAGCGCGATTGCCGAGGGCACCGGATCCGGCCCGGTCATGCTCCATCCGCCTCCCAGGATGTAGAGCTTCCCGTCGGACACCTGGGCGGCATCACACAGCATCATGGTCACCTTCACAAGGGCGAGGTTACCGGGCGACGGACGGCCCCCCGGAAGCACGCCCCCGGTAACGTGGCCGGATGGAGCTTCGGAGCCTCCGGGACGACGTGTACCGGCGCCCCCTGCTCACGGCGCTGGACCGGCTCGGGATCGGGCCGGGATGGATCTGTGCCGACGTCGGTGCCGGCGGGGGCGACGTGTCGGTCGCGCTCGCCGAGATCGTGGGTCGGGACGGTCGCGTCTACGCCGTGGACAGCGACCCCCGCGGCGCGCGACGAGGTCGCCGCAGCCGCAGCTGCGCACAGCCAGGTCCTGGCGGTGACCCAGGCCGGTGAGGACCTGCGGCTGCCCGAGCCCGTCGACCTTGCCTTCTGCCGTTTTCTCCTGTTGCACGTCACCGATCCGCTGGAGGTGCTCACCCGGATGGCGGCCGCGGTGCGTCCCGGTGGATGGGTCGTTGCCCAGGAACCGATCACGAGCGCCGGCAGGATCGCCGGCCGTCCCTTCTCGATGCCGGACGCCCGGCATCCCGACGTCGGCGCACTGCTCCCCTCGCTCGCCCGCGACGCGGGCCTGCTGACCGTCGACGCATGGGCGGAGGCTCCCGCCGGGGCCGGCCCCGGTCCGGTCGCGGACTACCTGAAGGTCATCACCGAAGTGGACCCGGGTTCGGATCCGGTCGTGCTGCCCCCGCTCGTGACGGTGGTCGCCCAGGCGCCCGACGACGCGGACCACCGGCGGCCCCGCTGAGCGCCGGGTCGCGACACGCCAGGTCGATAACCTTTGCCGGTGACCGAACACCCAGCTGCCGCAGCCGACCTCGAGCGAGTGTCGGCCGCACTGGACCTCGCGCACGCGGTCGTCGGCAGCGGAGTCGCCGCGCTTGCCGAGGCCGGAGGACCGGACGAAGCGCAGGTCCTCGCCTACGACATCGCCCACGCGGCCGCCGCGGTCCGTACGGCCCAGGCGGCCGTCGTCTACGGCGCGCACGGAGAGGTCGAAGCGCGTATCGCCTGCGCCTTCGCCGCCGACGTCCTCGCGGACCTCGCCGCGCGGACGGCCGGTCGGTCGGCCGCGTGGGGGGCCCGGGCGGACTGGACCGCGGACGCCGAACCGGTCGTGTCGGCCTACCGCGACCCCGGCCTTCCTCGCCGCGCTCGCCGAGACCGAGGGGCCGCGCCACCTCGATGCCGACTTCGAACTGGTCAGGGAGACGTTCCACCGGTTCGCCGACGAGCAGATCCGCCCGCGCGCCGAGCACATCCACCGTGCGAACACCGACATCCCCGAGGAGATCATCGCCGGCATGGCCGAGATGGGGGGCTTCGGCATGTCGGTCCCCGAGGCATACGGCGGGTTCGCCACCGGTGGGGAGGCCGACTACATGGGGATGGTCGTCGCCACCGAGGAGCTCTCGTGGGCGTCTCTCGGCGCGGGCGGCTCCCTCATCACCCGTCCGGAGATCCTCACCCGCGCGATCGTCCACGGGGGGACCGAGGAGCAGAAGGAGCGTTGGCTGCCGAAGCTGGCGAGCGCGGAGCTGATGGGCGCGGTCGCGGTGACCGAGCCGGATTTCGGGTCCGACGTGGCCGGCGTGGTCACCTCGGCGACGCCGACCGATGGCGGCTGGCTGATCAACGGCGTGAAGACCTGGTGCACCTTCGCCGCGCGCGCCGACGTGCTGCTGCTGCTCGCCCGGACCGATCCCGACCGCTCGAAGGCACATCGGGGCCTGTCGCTGTTCGTGGTCGACAAGCCACAGGCCGACGGGCACGGCTTCCTCTTCCCTCAGGACGCGGCCGAGGGCGGCGCCGCGGGACGGATGGAGGGCAGGGCGATCGACACGCTCGGCTACCGCGGGATGCACTCCTACGAGGTGGCGTTCGAGAACTGGTTCGTCCCCGACGCCAATCTGGTCGGTGGGACCGACGGCCTCGGGAAGGGCTTCTACCTCCAGATGCAGGGGTTCGAGAACGGGCGGCTCCAGACCGCGGCCCGGGCGATCGGGGTGATGCAGGCTGCCTACGAAGCCGCGCTCGACTACGCCCGCAACCGGGTGGTCTTCGGCAGCCCGATCCTCGAGTACCAGCTCACCCGGGCCAAGCTGGCCAGGATGGCGGTCGTGATACAGGCGGCACGTCAGTTCACCTACGAGGTGGCGCGGCTGATGTCCAAGGGCGAGGGCGCGCTCGAGGCGTCGATGATCAAGGCGTACGTCTGCCGGGCTGCGGAATGGGTCACCCGCGAGGCGCTCCAGATCCACGGCGGCATGGGCTATGCGGAGGAGTTCGCGGTGAGCCGCTACTTCGTCGACGCCCGGGTGCTCTCCATCTTCGAGGGCGCCGACGAGACCCTCGCGCTCAAGGTGATCGCGCGCCGGCTGCTCGCGAACGCCGATCGACGCGGCGACTGAGGCTCCGGCGCACGCGGCTCGCCGCCTCCACTTCACCGCTTCCTCCCCGCAGGCTACGTTGACCACATGGACCACGCCGACACGCGTCCGCGCCGTCAGCGACGAATGCGACGCCGTCGTGCTCGCGCTGGCGGAGGGCGCCATGGACGCCTTGGTGCCGACGTGCGAGGACTGGACGATGGCCGATCTCGCGTCCCACCTGGGCAGCTTCTGCGGCTTCTGGAGCCATGTCCTCTGTGAGGCGACCGGCCGGACCAAGACCCCGTACACCGATCCGCCCGAGGGCGACGACCTGGTCGGGTGGTTCACCCAGCTCGGCGACCACCTGGTCGAGCTGCTCCGGGCGATCCCTGCGTCCACTCCGGTATGGACGTGGCTCGCCTCGGACCAGAGTGCCGGGTTCGTCGCGCGCCGATGCGCGCACGAGCTGGCCGTGCACCGCACCGATGCGCAGGCGGCTCGCGGCGAACACCTCCCGATCCCCGCCGACCTCGCAGTCGACGGTATCGACGAGATCTTCGACGCCCTCCTCGCCGTCCGCGAGCGCCCGGGGCCCGGAACAGGGCGGACCCTCGCCCTCCGCAGCGCCGACCGGCCCTCGGCATGGCTGCTCACGCTCGGTGCCGAGCGGATCGGCGTCGAACGCCCCGACCCCGGCGAGGCACGGCTCATGTCGTCGAACCTCGTCGTGACGGCGTCGTCGTCAGACCTCGAGCTGACCCTCTACCATCGGCCCGCCCTCAGCCCCGTCGAGATGGCCGGCGACTACACGGTCCTCGACGAGTGGTACCGCGACTTCCGGTTCTGAACCGGGCCCGCTCCGGGACGGACGAGGCGATCCGTCCGAACTGCACCCTCCCCCCGGGGCCCTCGCGGACACACGTCGGGCCCGATCAGGACGGGGCGTGATCAGGACGAAGACCGGGTGAGCCCGGCGCGCTCGCCACGCGACGACGAACTTCGTCGCCATCTTGCGCGACGCCTCGTCGATCATCTCGTCACCGAACATGACCGCACCGGCCCGGTCGTCCTCGGTCGCCCTCTGGTAGGCGTCGAGGATGTCCCAGGCCCTGTCGAACTGCTCCTGGGTGGGCGAGTAGACCTCGTTGAGCACCCCCACCTGGTCGGGGGTGAGGGCCCACTTGCCGTCGTAGCCGAGCACCCGGGTGCGCTGGGAGAACTCGCGCAGACTGTCGAGCTCGCGGATCTTGAGGAAGGGGCCGTCGATGACCTGGAGCCCGTTGGCGCGGCCCGCCATCAGGATCTTCGAGAAGACGTAATTGAAATGGTCGCCGGGATACTCGTCGATCGCGACTCCGCCGGTCAGCACCGGCATCTCCATCGACGCGGCGAAGTCGGCCGGCCCGAAGATGATCGTCTCGAGCCGCGGCGAGGCCGCGCAGATCTCCTCGACGTTGATCAGCCCGCCGGTGGTCTCGATCTGGGCCTCGATCCCGATGTGTCCGACGGGCAGGCCGCAGTTGCGCTCGACCTGGGAGAGCAGAAGGTCGAGGGCGATGACGTCGGCGGCGTTGCGGACCTTGGGGAGCATCAGCTCGTCGAGCCGGTCGCCTGCATTGGACACCACCTCGATCACGTCGCCGTAGGTCCACTCGCTGTCCCACGCGTTGATCCGCACGCACAGCACCCGGTCGTCCCAGGGCAGGTTCTTGATCGCGTCGGCGACCTTGGCGCGGGCCGCCTCCTTCTCGAGCGGCGCAACCGAGTCCTCGAGATCGAGGAAGCTCATGTCGGCAGGCACGGTGGGTGCCTTCGCGAGGAACCGCTCGTTCGATCCGGGCGACGACATGCACGAGCGGCGGGGGAGGTAGCGGGAGCGTTCGGACATGTCTCGATGGTACGGCCCATTCCGCAGGTCGCCAACTTGCGGCGATGCGGGGGCCGCGGCCGCGTACCGGGCCCTCAGCCCGACGGACGCGGCTCCTCTGACGTGGTCGGACTCGGTGGGCGCGCCGGCGAGACAGCTGCGGCCCGGTCGCGGCCGCCCTGGTCGCGGGCGATCTGGTCGCGGAGGTCCTCAGGCGTCAGCTGCTCGGAGAGCAGGCGTTCGAACCTCGCCGGTTCGCCGTGGACGAAGGACCGGCAGAGCGGGAGGCCTTCCACGTAGCACGTGAGATAGGCGCGCCAGGTCGGATGTGTCAGGAACTCGACGGCTTTCGCCGCCCGCTCGTTCGGCAACAGCCCCCAGCGTGCGACCTCGCGGATCACCGTGTCGGGGTCGGCACCGTCCTCGTGGAGGCGGAAGGCCGCGTTCTGGCGCACCGCACCGAGCGCCTCGCCGGCCTCGGACACCGCGGCGACGACCTCGGTGTCGTAGCGGATCCCGAGTGGACGCAGATGAGCGGCGACCTCCTGCTCGGGACGGCGACCCATGACCACGTCGAGGCCGAGATCGGCCAGTCCCTCCGCGAGCAGACACTGGGGTGTGCCGACGAGGAAGATCGACTCCTCCCACCAGTGCCGGCGACGGACCAGCCCGACCTCCTTGCGCGTGTGCTCGGTGTGGTGGCCCGGATAGGACTCGTGCGCGACGAGATGTGCCAGGCCGGTGGAGAGGACCGGCAAGTCGGTGTTGACCGCCACCTTGCTGTGCAGTTCGCCGAGGTAGTAGTTGAAGCCCGCCCACGGGCGATCTGTCACCAGTTCGAAGTCGACGTGCTCGCCGTCGGGCAGACCCGAAGCGCGCGCGAGTCCGCCCGCGCAGATCGTCGGCCAGAGAGCCGATCGCCCGACCGAGCACTTCGACCGGGACCGCGTGCGATTCGCGCCACGCGACGAGGCGTTCGGCGAGCGCCCCCGTTCCGGGAAGGGCTTCTTCGAGGTGGTGGTGCGCGTCGAGCAACACCTCCTCGTCGACACGCGTGGGGCGGACCCCGTAGCACGCCTCGACCTCGTCGGCGTAGGCGACCGACTCGCCCGTGAGCCGGCGAGCGGTCATCGACAGACCCGTCACCTGAGCGCGGAGCCAGTGACGTCGACGCGCCGACGACCCTGCGTCGTCCTCGCCGGGTGCCACCGACGGATCGAGCGGCTCGCCGGCGTCGATGGCGGCCACCAACTGCCGTGCGGCGGTGGCCAAGCGGTCGGGTGTCTGGACGGGCTCGGCGCCGACCGTCGCCGCAAGGGCCGGGGGTCCGTAGTAGGCGTCGACCAGGCCGTCGACGTGGCGGCCGAGCCGCAGGCCCAGGAGAAGGTAGGACTCGACGAGTCCCCGATCATTTGCCTCGGTCGTCAGTGCAGGTGTTCCCGGAAGAAGGCGATCGAGCGCTCCCACAGGAGGCCGGCCGATTCGGGATGGTGTGCCTCGGGCCGGTCCTCGTTGAAGAACGCGTGGCCGGCATCCGGATAGTGATGGAACTGAACGTCCTTGCCCAGGTTCTGCAGCTCTGCCTCGAGCTCACGGGCAGCCTCGGGCGTGAAGTAGTCGTCGTGACCGGCGGCATGACCGAGCACCGAGGCATCCAGTCTCGAGTAGTCGGGACGCGCGTCGGGCCAAGGGATGAGACCGTACGCGGGCACGACGGCTTTGACCGCGTCCGGGCGCTGCGTGGCGAGCACCAGCGCGAGGCCGCCACCCATACAGAAACCGATCACGCCGATACCGGGCTTCCCGGTGCGCCGCACGAGCTCGTCCACCGAGCTCGACAGCTCCGTCGCCGTCGCCTCCATCTTCATCGCCATCATCTGCTTGCCCGCCTCGTCGGGTTCGGTCAGCGGAACCGTCGTGCCGTGGTACAGGTCGGGGGCGAGCGCGCTGAAGCCCTCGGCGGCGAACCGATCGCAGGTGCGCATGATCTGGTCGACCAATCCCCACCACTCCTGCAGCACGATGATCCCCGAGGTGCCGGACGGCCCGCCCGCCGGGGTCGCGAGGTAGCCACGCGTGCTGCTGCCGTTGCCGGGAATGTCGATGAGCTCACCCATGGAATCGACCCTACCTCTGCGGAAACCCGCAGGCGCAGGGCGTCATGGGTGGACATCGCTCGCCCGCAGCCGGGCCGCGGGTGGCGCGACCTGCTGGGACGAGCCGGGCGTCGGGCGGGGCGTAATCCGGTCAGCGATACCTGTCATCGTCCCATGCGATGCCGACGGACGGAGACGGCCGGCCGTGCTCGGAACTCGCTCGACTCTCTCGTGCCGGGACCCTCTCGCCACCACGTCTCGCTACCACGTCGTCGGCGAATCGCCGTGCGCCGGAACGTACCGACGCGCCCGTGACGGCGGCACGGTCGGTCGAGAGCGACGGCGAGAAGAAGAGACGGATCGAATTCGCACGCTGGGCTGGCGATTCGCCCTGCTGGCGCCTGTGGATACCTCATCGCTCCTGCGGACACGCGCGAAACTGCTTGCGCGCGAAACCGCGGGCGTGCAGCCGCACCGAATTGCACCGCAGCGCGATTGGGTCCTTGTGTGGCCGAGGGTGATCGACTAGACAATTGCGTCGATGACTCACGCCGAGGCGTCCTCGACGTCAGAGCCACGTGTTCGCTTGCGCGGACACACGCAGCATCCTCGTCGACTCCTCGCACTGACGGCGCTCTTCGCGACGTTCACCGCGAGTGCGGTCGGCATCGCCGTCGCTCGGCCCGCGTCGGCAGATCAGATCTCCGACGCGAAGGCACAGGCAGCGGCGATCGGATCGAAGATCCAGGCCATCGACGCGCAACGCCAGCAACTTACCGGCCAGGTCACCGCGGCCGACTACCAGCTCTCACAGCTGAAGGACAAGATCGCCGCGGGTCAGGCGCAGATCTCCAAGGACCAGGCCCAGGTCAGCAAGGACCAGTCGCAGCTGCGATCGCAGGCGATCAGCGACTACGTCTCGAGCGGCACCTCCAACCAGGTCACCCAGATGTTCACTTCGAACGTCAACACGAGCGGCATCCGCTCGGAATACACATCGATCGCAACCGGCAACGTCACGACCACGATCGACCATCTGCACACCGCGCAGGCAGAGCTGCAGGCGACCCAGAACGCGCTGGTCCAACACCAGGCGCAGGCCACCGCAACCCGCAACTCGTTGGTCTCGTCCGAGAGCCAGGCGGCATCGTTGGAGAGCCAGTACCAATCGACGCTCAACGGCGTCAACGCCAACATCCAGGCGCTCGTGCAGCAACAGCAGGCCGCGCAGGCAGCCGCTGCGAAAGCGGCCGCGACAGCCGCATTCAATGCCAGGGTCGCTGCGGCGCAGGCCGCCAAGTCGAACGCCGCGCCCACGACCCAGCCGCAGAGCAGCAGCGGCGGTGGCGGCGGCGGCGGGACCTCCGGTGGTGGCGGTGCAGTCGCACCCGCGCCGTCCGCACCTGCTCCCCCACTGGCCTCCGGCGCCGCAGGCGCGGTGCAGGCTGCACTCGGCGAGGTCGGGGTGCCCTATGTCTGGGGCGGCAACACACCCGCCGGGTTCGACTGCTCGGGTCTGGTGCAATGGGCATATGCCCAGGTGGGCATCAGCCTCCCCCACTACTCCGGCGCGCAGTATGCCGATACCACCCACATCTCGCTCGCCGACATCGCGCCCGGAGACCTCCTCTTCTACGGTCCGGGCGGTTCCGATCACGTCGCGATGTACGTCGGTGGCGGACAGATGATCGAAGCGCCCTACACGGGGGCGTCGGTGTGGGTCACCGGTGTCCGCACCGGCTCCGACTTCGCCGGCGTCGGTCGCGTCACCTGACCGATCCCTTCACCTGACCGATCGCGTCTGAAGGCGCCTTGATGCCGTCGGGCAACACGCAGCTGACACACCGCCTCCGTCGAACCTTGCCCGGTGTGTACGCGGTCAGCGCTGGTCGTGCGCGGTGAGCTCGGTCGGGGGCAGCTGGCCGGCGGTCCCGTCCGCACGCGGGCCCGGGGGGCGCGAGAAGCGGAACGGGAGCGCCTCGCGGCCCGCCTGGATCACCATCGCGAGTCCCGACTCGTCTCCCGACAGCCGATCGACGACCGCGTCAGCCACCGCCCCGGCGTCGATCAGTGGGAATCCGCTCTCCTCCAGCACCTCGCGCATGTCGGCGACCATCGGCGTGTCGACGATGCTCGGGCACACCGCGTTGACGGTGATGCCCTTCTCCGCGAGCTGGGGAACGAGCGACCGGACCAGACCGACCACTGCGTGCTTGGTCAGGCAGTAGATCGGGTCCGGCGAGAACCCGATCAACCCGGCCAGCGACGCCGTCGCGACGATTGCGCCACCGCCGCGGGCTGCCATGACCGGCACGAGGGCCCTGGCCCCGAACACCACGCCGTCGACGTTCACACCGACAGCCCGCCGGTAGGTGCGGTCGGTGAGGTTGGTGATGTCTGACTCGCCGGTGACGACCCCCGCATTCAGGTGCGCCAGGTCGACGCCGCCGAAGCGCGCGGTCACCTCGTCCACGACACCGGACCATTCGTCCGGTTCGCCGACGTCCGCCTGGATGCCGACACCGCCCACATCTGCGGCAACCCGCCTCGCGGCCATCCCGTCGAGATCGACGACCGCCACCTCCGACCCTGCCGCACGCAGGCGCTCCACAGTGGCGAGACCGATGCCCGAGGCGCCGCCTGTCACGACCGCCACCTTGCCCTCCAGCGACCCCATCGGCACCCCCATCTCTCGTCCGCGGACGTGCCGGGCTCCGGCCGTCGGCCTGGCACGGGAACCGGCACGCGGCCGTGGCGGCCCGACCCCGCCGTCACCCTACCCGGCACCTGGGGCATACTGAGGGGGCGGCGACCGGGTCCCGGCCGGGACGAACGGTCGCTGCACGACCCACCCCTGATGAGACCGATCCCCGTCGCGTTCCACATCTGGTTCATCGAGATCCACACCTACGGTGTCGGGCTCGCCCTCACCTTCTGGTTCGGCTTGCGCTACACCGAACGGCGCCTGCGCGCTGCCGGCTACCGCTGGGAGTGGGTCACCGGGATGTTCCTCTGGGTGGTCCTCGCCGCCATCGTCGGCGCTCGGGCACTGCACGTCCTCTCGAACGCCTCCTATTACGCGAGCCACCCGGGCCAGGTCCTCGCCATCTGGCAAGGCGGTCTCTCCTCCTTCGGCGGCCTCCTCTTCGCGGTGCCCGTCGCCATCATCAGCGCACGTCGCCGCTGCCCCGAGCTGCCGACCATGCGCTTCGCCGACCTCATGGCGCCGGTCCTCATGGCCTGCTGGGGCATCGGCCGGCTGCTCGGCCCGCAACTGATGGTCGCGGGCGGCGGCCACCCGACGAACCAGTGGTTCGGCATGTACTACGCGGGTCAGGTCGGCAAGCGCCTGCCGGTGCCGATCTTCCAGGCGATCGAGGACTTCGCCATCTTCGGGGTGCTGCTGCTCGTCGAACGGTGGCTGCACTCGATCGCGCCCTCCCCGCTCTCGCCGGCGCGGAGGCGGTCGCCGACAACGATGACGGGACGGATGCGGTCGCCGTGTCCGCGGAGGTGGCGGTCGGAGGCCCGGTCGCGCTGGGAGACGGCGACAGCGAGGTCCCACTCACAGGACCGGATGATCGTGGCGGGCACGACGTGGACGCCGGACGCACCGAAGCCGCCCCGACGGTGATCGGTGGTGCACACGGGATTCCCCTCCCTCCCGCCGGTATCATCCTCGGCGTCGGCATGGTGCTCTGGGGTATCGAGCGCTTCCTCGACGAGCACCTGTGGCTCGGGGAGGACGGGCATCTGGGTTCGGTGCTCGTCCAGGCCGCGGGCATCGCGCTGGCGCTCGCCGGGGTCGCCCTCCTGGTCACGCGCATCGGACCCCTGCAGCGGTGGCGTCGCGGCGAGTTCGACGGAGCAGAACGCCTGCCCGCAGCCGAACCGGCGGAGAAGACGGACCTCGAGTTGGAAGGTGAGCCACTCGTTGCCGACCACGCCGACGCCCTCGATGAGGAGGCTGTGGTGCGCGAGGACCCGAGACGCCTCTTCGCCCGCGTGCTCGCGGGGCGCAAGGAGCCGGCTGGCTGAGCCGGCTGGCTGAGCCGGCTGGCTGAGCCGGCGGCCTATGCAGGCCCTGCCGGCGCGCGATGTGCGGCGATTCCGGCCGTCCGGGTCCCTCGGCGACGCGACCACCCGACGACCGCAGCCGCGGCGACGCCGGCGAGCGCGACCGCGCCGGCGGCCGGCCACACACCCGTCAACAGCATCGCGACCGCGGCCAGTTCGGCGGCGACGGCTGCAAACCGTGCCCGTGGCGCGGCGGCATCGAGACGGCGGTGGAAGGCCAGCAGATCGGCGGTCGACGAGATCGACCGGGTGAGGAAGACCGCAAGCCCGCGGATCAGCCCGAAGGAGATTCCGATCACCAGGGCCCCGATCGGGCTTCCGGTGAGGGCGGCCAGCACGGCGGCCAGGTAGACGGCGGCGGTCGTGATGTAGGTCGCGAGTCCGACGCCGATCTGCCATCCGAACCCCGCGCCGTAGACCCAGGGCCGGTACCGGTCGAGCCACCGCTCGTTGACCTGTCGACGGTGGATCGGGAGGCGAACCCCGCCGACGCCGAGGTCCGACCATGCCGCCAGCAGGGCTGCGCCCGCACCGAGCAGACCGAGCAGCACGGCAGGAGGGTCGAAGGCCCGGACCGCTCCGGCCGCAAGGGCCGCCGCGGCGCCGAGCGTCAGGCCTCCCACGGTCGCGCCGATGGTGAACCAGGTCGCGGTCGAGCGGTAGCGGTGGCCTTTGGCTCCCTCGCTGACCGGCGTGATCGTCGACAGCATCGAGAGGCCGCACGGCGACCAGGTCGAGCGGACGGCGGCAGCGATGGCGACCAGCAGGCCGGCCGCGAAGAGCACGGTGGTCATGTTCCTCCTTTGCCGGAGACGGGTCTTCGAATGGCGGGTCCTCGAATGGCGGGTCCTCGTCGGGATTCGCTCCGGTCGACCCGGCGGGAAACGACGATCGCGCACGGCATCGCGCCAGGTCCTCGATGGCCGTCGACGGCGACCATCAGGCGGGGGACCCGAGGAAGGGGACGTCGAAAGCGAAGATGCCGCCGTCCTGTGCGACGAACCAGTAGCCCTGCCTCGTTCGGTCCGGCAGCCATCCCGACGATCGGACGGTTGAGCGGTTGTCCGCCCATCGACCCGTAGAAGGGGGCGTCGCCGAAGGAGAACACGCCGCCGTCCGCGGCCACCGTCCAGTAGCCGGTGCCGGAGGGGGTCGCGGCCATGCCGACCATCGGGGCGTTGAGCGGCTGGCCGCCCATCGAGCCGTAGAAGGGGGCGTCGCCGAAGCGAAGATGCCGCCGTCGGCCGCGACGAACCAGTACCCACGGCCCGGTCGGGGTCGACGCCATGCCCACGATCGGTTGGTCGAGCGGATGCCCGCCCATCGAGCCGTAGAAGGGCGCATCGCCGAAGGAGAACATCGCCGCCGTCCGCGGCCACCGTCCAGTAGCCGTTGCCCGAAGGGTGCGCGGCCATCCCGACCATCGGCGCGTTGAGCGGATGGCCGCCCATCGAGCCGTAGAAGGGGGCGTCGAAGGCGAAGATGCCCCCGTCGGCGGCCACCAGGTAGTAGCCGCCGCTTGCCCGCGCCGGCGATGCCGACGATCGGCTCGACGAGCGTGGCGGGGGATTCGTCCCCCACGAAGCGGAAGTCCCCGAAGGCGAGCAGCCTGCCGAACGACGTGACCACGCCGTAGCCTTGCGCGTCGGCGCTCGGCGCCATGCCGACAGTCTGGCAGTTGGTGAGCGGCGAGTTGCACGGCGGAGGGGGAGGCGCCGGAGGCGCCGGCGACCAGCACGGCTCGTTCTGCTCTGCGGTCGAGTCGTCGACGGCGACCGTCGTCGTGCAGGAGGGATCGACCTGCCACGGTGGGACGCAGGCGACGACCCGGCAGAGGATGCGACCCATGCACGCCACCTGTTGGTTGCACTGACCGTACCGGAACTGGAAGCACCCGGTGACGTAGGAGTCGCATCCGGCGGGTCCGCATCCGCACGCGGTCCCGTCGCACCCGGTGTCGCAGAACCCCCACCCGTTCCCACATCCGGTGTCGCACTGGCACGAGGCGTTGCAGTCCATGTAGTACCGGGGGCCGCCACAGTAGGAGGAGTTGTCGGCCTTCCACCATCCGCCCATGATCGAACCGGTCGGGCAGTAGTTGTAACCGCCGTTGATCGAGCAGCAGAACTCGGAGAATCCGGCGCAACAGATCGAGCTGCAGTCGCAGTTCGAGCTGCCGCACGAACAGATCTGGCCGTAGGCGGTGCCGGGCCGTAGGGCCAGGTCGAGTCCCGCTCCCACCGCCACCGCGCTGCCCGCGAAGGCCGAGCGGTTGATGAAGCTGCGGCGCGAGAGCTTCGACTCGAGGAAGCCCGCGGCACGCTCGACCAGCGTCAACGCCCGCCCCTCGCAATGCCGACGGATCTCCTGGCGGCCTCGACCTTCGCAAGCGGGGCCATCGCCAGAAAGGCGAGCCACGTGCAGAGCGCGCTCGCCGCGACCAACGGGACTCCGTCGAGGGGTTGGGCACCGAGAATCGATGCGGATGGAACCGCCCCTGCCCGCCAGGGCGACGGAGACGGCCCCGGCGGCGAGCACCAGGTCGACGACGACGTGCAGCGCCGTGGCGGGAGTATCGGGTGTGCCGAAGCAGCCGCAGGCTCGCGAGCGCCGTTCCCCGGCGCCGGGCCATGGCGGTGAAGGCCGCGAAGGCGAGGTAGGAGGCGGCCACCAGCCAGGCCGCCGCCGATCGAGGTACGAGAAGCGCCACGGCGCCCAGCGCGGCCTCGGCGCTCGACCCGGCGCGCACCAGCGACGGCGCGACCCGCGGGCCCAGCGGCACGGACTCCGCGAGCGCCCGCGCGGTGTCGCCGGGGTGGAGGGCCTTGGCGATACCGGCTGCCACCAGCAACGCGCAGCCGACGAGATAGAGGCCGATCAATTCCACCGCGTGCCCGACGGAAGGGTGGCCGGCGAAGGCGAGGCGATCGCGAGCGTGGCCAGCAACGAGTTGACCCGCGGGACGAGCGCCGTGCGGTTGGCGTGGTTTCCGAGCACCGCGTAGAAGGTGAAGGGGCGCTCGGACTCGGTGAAGAACCACTGCGTCCCCGACTGCCCGCCCAGACCCCGCCGCAGCACCGTCGGGCGGAAGTCGGAGGTCTCGAGCGACGCGGGGCATGCCCTGGCGTGCGAAGAGCGGTGTCCCGATCGACTCCGGGCCGTACTCGAAGAGCGTCGAGAAGACGTCGTTCGGCCCCATCAGCGTGACCGCGCCGCGAGCCGAAGTCGCCGACCGCCACGGGCAGCCCGAACGTCGCGAACTGGGCGACCGGTCGCGCGACCTGGCCGGCCGGTCGACGGTCGCACGAAGATCCGACCCTCGAAACCGCCGGGGAGGGCGGCCTCGATCCCGTAGGCCCGGATCGTCGCCATCTAACCGGCCCGTCCGAAGGACCGCGGCGAGCCGGCGGGAGCAGGTGCTCCGGACCGACCGCTCTGGACCTCGGGACCGTCGGGCTCGAAGATGTCGTCGAGCGAGCTCGGGTAGAGGCTCGGGTCGCCGGGCATGATCCCCGCGGCCATCAGCTCTCGGTCATTGGCCAGTTCGCGGCCGGGACCGTCGAGCGCTCCCGGGTCGGCCCGGCCTGCGGCGAGCGGCACAGGTTCGCCCGCGTCGGCCCGTGCCCGCCGCACGAGGTCCGCCACCTGCGCGAACTGGTCTGGCGCACCCCTCGCCGATCCGCCGGCCCCCGACGCCGTCGACGAGCACGAAGAAGGGCGAACCGGGCACCTCGTACTCGCGCCAGGCCTCGGTCGACATGACGACCGGGCAGCCCCGGCGGCGCCGAGCGAGCGGACGTCGGCCTGCATCTCGAGCTCGGGGCCCTTGGTCACGACGACGATCCGCACCCCCTCACCAGCTCGAGCTGATCCGGCCGGCGCATCGCGGCCCAAAAGCCCCGCACACGTCGCGCATCCCGACGACAGGAAGGCGAGCAGCGTGAGCCCGCCCGCCGACGCGGGCGCGATCGCGAGCGCGTCGCCACTCGGCGTGACGCCCGCCGACGGGGGGCGCCGACGACGAATCGCGCTCGCCCGGAAGCGGCGGGCCCATGGTGATCGGCACCGCAAACCGCTGCCCGCGCCCGATCCTGCCGTCCGCCCGTCGTTGCGACTCGCGTCCGGCCCGCCCGCCAGCGACGGGTCGCCCGACGCCGACGCCGAGATCGTGCAGCGCCTTCAGGATGTCGGCATGGCTGCGCAGCAGTCCGGCCACCAGCACCGCGAGGAGCAGCGACCACGGCACACAGCACGAGGGCGAGAGCGACCACAGCACACCTCCGGGTCCCGGGCGAGCGGAGACGCACCCGCGTCGGCTCCGCTCGCGGGCGCCATGTTACGGGAGCCGTCCTCTCGCGTCCGGGCATCACCCGGAGCGCCGTGACCCGCACCGTCGCTCGGGGTGCGGCCGGGCCCGCTCGCTAGCATCGGGCCGGCGGCACCGGGGCCGTCCGGGTCGGTCGGTCGGCCCGCGCCTCTCGAAAATGGGGGATCCGTGCGAACTGTGGGACGGCTGCGAGAAGCCGCAGGGTCGGCGGCGATAGGGGGGCTGCTCGATGCCGGTACGGCTCGGGTCGCGGGACCCGCGGACCGTGGCGTTCCTCCTTCCTCCCTCTGGCGGGAGCCCTGCTTGCCGTGTCCGGACTGCTCACCGCGTGTTCGAGCAACGCGGCGCCGACCGCCCACCACTCCGGCATCGTGGTCCCGGCCGCGACCGAGCGGGCGACCTTCACCGGCCACGGCTCGATCGGCCAGGCGTACGTGCTCGGCGCTGCCCCCGGCACGGCGCTCGTGCTCGCCGATGCCTCGGGCCGCGAGGTCGGGAAGGGTCAGGCCGACGGACTCGGCAGCCTCATCGTCCGGGGCATCGCTCCCGGAAGCGGCTACACGTTCCGCGCCGTCGACGGTCAGCAGGTGGCGTGCGACGGCTCCGTTCAGGGTGCTCTCGCCGTCGGGGACCCCTCCGGCGTCCTTCTACTCGAGCCAGCACCTCGCCGTCGGCCTCAACTACCTCACCATGCGCGACGGGGTGCGGCTCGCCGCGACCGTCCGGCTGCCCACCGGGCAAGACTCTCGCCGACGGTCCCTTCCCGACGGTGATCGAGGAGTCGGGCTACGCGATCGCCGCACCGCACAGCCTCATCGACGCCGAGCTCCACCAGAACGGCGAGACCACCTCGGACCCCCTGGTTCCCGACACGGCGACCGCGGTCGGGTCGCTGATCGCTCCCCTGCTCGGGTTCGCGACGGTCAGCCTGCAGATGCGCGGGACCGGATGCTCGGGGGGCGCCTTCGACCTCTTCGACCTGCCGACCACCTACGACGGTTACGACGCGGTGCAGATCGTCGCCGGCGCAGCCGTGGGTCGCCCACCACAAGGTCGGCATGGTGGGGATCTCCTTCTCGGGCATCTCCCAGATGTTCGTCGCCGGGACCCGCCCCCCGGGGTTGGCGGCGATCGCGCCGATGAGCCTCACCGACGACCTCTACAACACGGGCTTCCCGGGCGGGATGTTCAACTACCGGATTCGCCGGCACCTGGCTCGCACAGCGGGTGGCCGACGCCAAGCCCGCGCCGCAGGGCGGCCAGACCTACGCCAAGGTGCTCATCGCGCAAGGCGACACCCGCTGCCTGGCCGAACCAGGCGCTGCACGGACAGGCCCAGAACGTCGACGCCCTGCTCGAACGAGGCCAGCCACCGCGTCGCCTTCGCTCTACACGCAGAGGGCGCCCGCCACCTGGGCGAAGAAGGCGCGGGTCGCCGGTCTTCCTCTCCGGCGCCTTCCAGGACGAGCAGACCGGCGGCCAATGGCCGGCCATCGTCGGCGACCTGTCCTCCGACCCTCACGTCGTGGGCCACCATCGTCAACGGCACCCATGCCGACTCGCTCGGTCCGGGCACCATCGCGCGCTGGCTCGAGTTCCTCGACATCTTCGTGGCGGACAAGGTGCCGGCCGCCTCCCCGGTGCTCACGACACTCGCCCCGAGCTTCTACTGCAGGGCTGGCGGACGCGCCGTCGGCGCCGCTGCCGCCGATGCAGTACTCGAACGAAGCCGAACGTCGCGAGCGGCCCGTGCCGCGTTCGAACAACAGCCGCGGGTGCGGGTGCTCTTCGACAACGGTGGCGGCAGCGCGGGGCCCGGAGCACTCCAGCCGGTGTGGAGCGAGGACTTCACCTCGTGGCCGCCCGCGTCAGGCACGGGCGACCACGCTGCGTCTCGCGTCCGGGCGGGGCGCTGACCGCGGGCGCTCCCGCCGGCGCCGTCGATCTCGTTCAAGTCCCGATCCCTCGGCCCGGCCGGCCACCAGCCTCCCCTCTCAGCGACAACCCGTGGGTGGCACTGCCCGCCCTACGACTGGGCGCCGGTGTCGGGAAGCGACGGGCTCGGATTCGTCTCCGCGCCGCTGACCCACGATCTGGTGGTGGTCGGACCTGCCAGCCTCGACCTGTGGGTGAAGAGCACGGCGGCCGACACCGACCTGCAGGCGACGGTCTCCGAGGTCCGCCCGGACGGGAAGGAGCTCTTCGTCCAGACCGGCGAGTTGCGGGCGAGCGACCGCGCCCTCGATGCGTCGGCGTCCACCGCGACCCATCCCGTGCCCACCTATCGTCGCGTCCACCGCCGCACCGCTGCCGAAGCGGCACGTACACGCTGGTCCGAATCCCGATCCTTCCCTTCGGGTACGCGTTCCGCGCCGGATCGCGGATCCGGGTGACGATCACCGCGCCCGGAGGCGACCGGCCGGTGTGGGAGTTCTCGACCTACCAGACGCACGGGACGGTGACCGACACGGTCGGCCTCGGTGGTGCCACCCCCTCCGCGCTCGTGCTCTCGGTCGTGCCGGGGATCACGCCCCCGGATGCGCAGCCCGCCTGCCCCTCGCTCCGCGGCCAGCCCTGCCGGACCTACGTGCCCGCAGGCAACGGCGGCTAGATCGTCGGCGCGCGGCGGAAGTCCCGGATGGAAAATGCCTTCGATCGAGGCGACCCGGGTGACGCCAGTTCGCGGACGCGCCCGGTCGCTATCGGGGAAGCGATCGACGAGTCGTGGAACCTGCGTCCGCTGCCGCAGGGAGGGATCGTCACGCGCGCTGGCGCGTCCGGACGATGGCAGATGCGCTCGACCGTGCCCGAGCAGCCCTGCGCACGCTGCACACCGCGTATGTGGCCCCGGTTGCCCACGGCGACGTCGTGTCGAGGTGTGCCGTGCTCCGGTCCGGTCGGTCGATGTCCCACCTGCGGGCCGAGGTGCGGAACCCGACGCCTCCCACGGCCACGTGACGACCGCCGTCTTCGGATCGGACGCGCCGCGGCTTCGACTTCGTCGACCTCGAGCCAGCCAGGGACTTCACGCCCGCTCTCCGAGTCACGCTCCTACCGCGACCCGCCTCCGCCGGGCGTCGAAGCCTTCCCGCCGATGCCCTTTTGGGACCGGCGGGTCGAGGGAAGGACCGGCATCGGGCACCCGCCCTGGGAGGAGTACCAGCCCGACCGGGCGGAGCACGGCGCGTGGTACCACCTCGACGAACCCCCGATGCTCGACGACGGGACGCTCGATCCCCTCGCACTGATCGTGTTCGCCGACACGATGCCCGGGCTCGATCGGCGAGAAGGTCGGCCGGTCGCGGCACCGGCTGGTTCGCCCCGAGCGTCGACCTCACGTTCCATCTGCTCGACCACTGCCGCTCGGAGTGGGTCTTCGCGCACAGCCGGGCGCGGTTCGCGGGTGACGGCTATGCGTCGGTGGACATGGCGCTGTGGGACTTCGGTCCCGCCGGAACCGACTCCGGGCGCCTGGTCGCCTACGCGACCCAGGTATGCCTCTTCACCTTCGACTCCTGACGTGAATGAGCATCGGTCGTCGGAGGGTCACTCGACCGAGTCGATGCCGTGACCCGTCGTCGGCGACGTGGTGGCTCCACGACGATGCCGTCCCAGTAGCGGAGTTGGTGACGACCCGAGGGATCCGGCGACCATTGCGGTGCAGCGGTGCCGCTCGCGGTGTTGCCGGTGTTGCCGGAACCGGCGACACCGGCGGCACCGGCGGCTCAACCCTGGCTGCGGACGCGGCGCCCGTCGCCGGTGCCGGCCAGCCGCCGAACTGCGCGACCCACTGCCGGAGCTGCGCGTTTTCGGCGCCGACCGCCGCCAGCCGCGCACGGGCGCGACCGTTGGCCAGGCGCGAGGACGACCACACCTCCGACCAGTCCGAGGAGGATCAAGAGTCCGGACACGCTTGCCGCCGTCGAGGTCGGTTGGCAGGTGGTGGCGGACGTGACGAGGACCGGGATCATCGTCCAATGGTAGGTGGGCCGCCGCTCACACTTGGGGTTCCTGGCGCACGTGGAGCACGGCAGATGTGGTCGTGCCGCCCGCTGCATCAGCCGGCGCGCGTCGCGACGAACGCCACCGATCGTCCACCTTCGGCCGCCGCACGCCACACGTTCGCGTCCCGGAGGCCGCACACCTCGGCGAACCCGCGTACGCGGGCCGACCACACCTCGAGCTCCTCACCCACCGATCGCTCGAGCGCCCAGTCGTGGGTCAGGGTCACGAGACGAGCGCCTGGGCGCAGGACACTGACCCACCTCGCGCAGAGACGTCTCGAAGGGCTCCCAGAGCTGCAGGCTGTTGACCGCGACCGCGCCGTCGAACGCGGCGTCCGGCCATTCCAGCGATGCCGCAGTGGCCCGGACGAGTTCGACTGCGCCCGCCTCGATCCACGGCGATTGCGCCGCAGGGCCTCGGCGAGCATCACCGCAGACGGGTCGACGCCGACCACGTGCCCGCTGGCACGAGGCGGTCGGCGAGCTGCGCCAGCCCGACCCCCGGCCCGACTCCCGATGGCGACGATCGAGTGATCGGGTCGGGCGCGAGCAGCTCGATCGCCTCCTCCTCGGCGTCGCGGTTCATCCGCGCCATGACGTCCGCGGTCGCGCGGCCGACCACTCCTTCGAACCGTGCTGGCCATGGCCCGATTGTGCAGGTTGAAGTAGACTTCAAGTCAATGGCGCCCGACGACGATCGCGATCTCCGAGCTCGGAGCCCGTACCGGCAAGGCGGCGTCGGCGCTGCGCTTCTACGAACGCGAGGGCCTCCTCGAGCCGGCCGGTCGGCAGGGCGGTCACCGGGTCTACCCGTCGTGGTCGGTCGCGCAGGTCGCGCTCATCGACCTCCTGCAGCTGGCCGGCTTCACCCTCGGGGAGATGCGTGCGATGATCAGTCCCGAAGGGACTTTTGCCGACGACTGGCGGGAGCATGCCGCCCGGAAGATCGAGGAGATCGACCGCCGCGTCGCCGAGCTGCAGCTCGCAAGACGATCCTCGAACACACCGTGCACTGTCCCCACCACTCGCTCGACGCGTGCCCGACGTTCCAGGAGGGGGTGCGCCTGCACGCGGGGTCGCTTGCCGACGGCGCCGTCGGGGACAGCGCCGTCGGGGGCAGTGCCGGCCCGGCCGGCGCGAGCAGGGCCGTCAGCGGGTGAGGCGAACCCGCGCGGACGCGGCGCGCACTCTTCGGTGGTCAGCCGACCGGTGAGCCGAATCGCCGTGCGAGTCCGGACGATGTGCCTCGCACTGCCGGGTGCGGTCGAGAGGACCAGCCACGGAGCTCCGGCCTTCTTCGCCGGCAAGCAGTTCGTGATGCTGTGGCCGGACGGGCACCACGACCACCGGTTCCCACACCTGTGGTGCGCTGCACCCGCCGGTGCACAGGAAGAGTTCGTCGCGCCGAACCCGAGCGCTACTTCCGGCCCCCGTACGTCGGGTCGCGTGGCTGGATCGGCGTCCGCTTGGACGGCCGGGTCGACTGGGACGACGTCACGCTCCTCTGCGAGACGGCGTTCCGCACGGTCGCGCCGAAGAAGCTGGTCGCCCAGCTCGACGAACCCGACGAACCCGACGAACCCGACGAACCCGACGAACCCGACGAGGGATCCTGACCGGTCAGGCCTTTGCGCCCTCCGCTGCCGGCTGTCCGGCTGCGGCCTTCTCCTCGGCGGCCTTCTCCTCGGCGGCCTTCCGGTAGGTCTCGAGCTGGTCGAGGAGCGGCATCCGCTCCTGGCCGACCGTCGAGTCGAGCCGTGCCGCGATCTGCTCCGGCGTCCAGCGACCCTCCGCGTACACCGCGCGGATCTCACGCGGCTGGTTCCACAGTGCGATCTTCGGGCCGACCGACGTGTAGACCTGGCCGGTGATGTGCTTCGCCCGGTCCGACAGGAGGTAGACCACGAGCGGGGCGACGTCTTCGGGATCGCCGTTTTCCGCGAGCTCCATCGGCACGTTCGCCGACATCCGGGTGCGGGCGACCGGAGCGATGGCGTTGGCGGTGATCCCGTAGCGACCGAGCCCTGCGGCGGCAGAGCGCACGAGCGACACGATCCCGCCCTTCGCCGCCGAGTAGTTGGCCTGGGCGACGCTGCCCGCGAACGCCCCCGACGTGAAGGCGACGAGCGACCCGCCCCCGTCCTGTTTGCGCATGATCGCGGACGCCGCGCGGAACACCGTGAAGTGGCCCTTCAGGTGCGTCTCGATGACCGCGTCCCACTCGTCCTCGGTCATGTTGAACAGCATGCGCTCGCGCAGGATGCCTGCCACCGCGACGACGCCGTCGATGCCTCCGAAACGCTCCACGCCGGCCCCCACGATCTTCTCGCCGCCCTCGAGGGTGGTGACGCTCTCGGCGATCGCGACGGCTTCACCCCCGGCCCGGGCGATCTCGTCGACGACCGCGTCAGCGACTTCGCTCTTCGGGTCCTCGCCCGCCATCGACACGCCGATGTCGGCCACCACAACCCGTGCCCCTTCGGCAGCCGCGGCGAGCGCGACCGCGCGCCCGATGCCGCCACCGGCGCCGGTGACCGCGACCACCTTGCCCTCCAGGAATGCACCCATCGCCAACCACTCCTCCGTCGCTCGACGTTCGTGATCCCGGCCGGGTCGGTCCGGCGCGGCGCCGGCGGCGCCCGGGTCTGCTCCGCGGCGCCGCCCCGAGTGTCGGGGGTTGACCGCAGACGAGAACCTGTTCTAGCGTCCGACGGCGGGTCGGTGCCACCCGGCAGGCCGCGAGACGCGTGCGGCGCAGCCGAGCCGGCCGGCGCCGCTCGGACCGGTGCGGCGCGCGGCCGTCCCGCCGGCCGACGAGAGCACGACCGGTACCATCCGCCACGAGGGGGATCGACCATCATGGGTGACTTCGGATTCTGGGCACTTGCGCACGAGGACCCCGACCACCTCGCGCTCGGTCGCCCCCGACGGGACGACGTACTCGTCCGCCGAGCTCCTCGCACGGACCAACCAGGTGGTCCACGGGCTCCGAAAGCTCAATCTGAAGAAGGGCGACGTCGTCGGAACCCTTCTCCCCAACGGGGTCGACATGTTCGAGCTGTACCTCGCGGCCCTGCAGGCGGGGTGGTACCTGGTGCCCATCAACCACCACCTGGTCGGACCAGAGGTGGCCTACATCCTGAAGGACTCCGATGCCAAGGCGTTCGTCGCCCACGAGCGTTTCGGCGAGGTCGCCCTCGATGCCGCCGAGGAGGCCGAGCTCCCCTCGTCGATCTGCTTCGCAGTCGGCGACATCCCGGGGTTCGGGTCGTTCACGGCCATGCGGGACGCGCAGCCGATCGACGACCCCGAGGACCGGACGATCGGCGACGTGATGAACTACACGTCGGGGACCACCGGCAACCCGAAGGGCGTCTACCGCCCGCTCAGCGGCCAGACGCCCGAGGAGGCCGCGCTCGGGCTCTCGGGCATCCTCTTCCTCTTCGGGATCCAGCCGCACGACGAGAACGTCCACATCGTCGGGTCACCGCTGTACCACACCGCGGTCCTGCGCTTCTCGGGAGCCTCGATCCACCTGGGCCACACCTTGGTGCTCATGGACAAGTGGCAGGCGGAGGAGATGCTCGCCCTCATCGAACGGCACAAGGTGACGACCTCGCACATGGTGCCCACCCAGTTCCACCGGCTGCTCGCTCTGCCCGAGGACGTGCGGTCGAAGTACGACATGTCGTCCCTCCGCCACATGATCCATGCGGCCGCGCCCTGTCCGGTCGACGTCAAGCACCAGATGATCGAGTGGTGGGGCAACGCCATCGACGAGTACTACGCCGCCTCCGAGGGAGGGGGCACCCTCGTGACCGCCGAGGACTGGCTGAAGAAGCCCGGCACGGTCGGGACGCCGTGGCCGATCTCGGAGATCGCGATCTTCGACGACGAAGGGAACCGGATCGAGGAGCCCAACGTCATCGGGACGGTGTACATGTCCATGCAGACCGGTGGGTTCACCTACCACAAGGACGAGAACAAGACGAAGGCGAACCGCATCGGCACGTTCTTCACCGTCGGCGACGTCGGGTTCCTCGACGAGGACGGCTATCTGTTCCTGCGCGATCGAAAGATCGACATGATCATCTCGGGCGGCGCCAATATCTATCCGGCGGAGATCGAAAACGTGCTCCTCGGCTTCCCCAAGGTGGCCGATGTGGCGGTGTTCGGCATCCCGAACGAAGACTGGGGCGAGGAGATCAAAGCGGTCGTCGAGCCGGCCGAGGGCGTCGAGCCGAGCGACGAGCTCGCCCAGGAGATCATCGACTACTGCGCGTCCCGCCTGGCCAAGTTCAAGACACCGAAGTCGATCGACTTCACCAGCGAGATGCCCCGCGACCCGAACGGAAAGCTCTACAAGCGCAAGCTGCGCGATCCCTACTGGGAGGGGCGCGAGAAGATCTGAGCCGCGTCGGGGGCCCGGGCCCGGTCGCGCCGGTGCCGTGGCGAGCTCAGACCGGCGGCAGGTCCTCCGGTGGGACGGTCGCTCCGGCGTCCACCGTTCCCTGCACGTCGGATGCCGCACCGTTCCGCGCGGCCTCGGCCCGGATCATCCCCAGCATCACCGGATCGGCGCTCGAGACGTTCCCTTCGGCAATGGCCACGAACTGGACCGGCCGCACCTCGATGAACAGGCCCTCTGCCTCGGCGGTCAACTGCTCTCCGTGGTAGAGGCCTGCCCAGGCCCGGATCTTGCGCCCGCTCCGTCCGGTCAGCCGGGCCTCGACCCGCAGGTCGGTGCGCAGCGGCGTCGGCTTCCGGTAGCGGATGGTCAACGTGCCGGTCATCCCCGGATTGCCGGACGCGATCGTCGCCGCGCCGAGCACCTCGTCGAAGGTCTCGGCGATGATGCCCCCGTGGACGCAGGTGGGCGGCCCTTCGTACTGGTAGTCGAAATTCACCTCGCCGTGGATGGCCTGGAAGCGACCGTCCTCGCCGTGGATCACCTCGACGCGGACGGGTGGTGAGATCGGGTTCTCCATGCCGATGATCGGGCTCGTCGGGAAGAACTCCTGCGCCGGCTCCGAGGTGTCGGGGTGTCCGCGAGGCCGTTTGCCCGGTCGCAGGCGGTCAGAGAGGCGCGCCTCGACGCGCTCGACCGCTTCGGCTGCGTCGACCAGCGCCTCCTCGTCGAGCTCGGCGGCCACGATCATCGACACGATCGGTCGCAAGGCCGCCGCGAGGCGGCGCCGCGAGTCCTCGCTGCCCGGTCCACCTCCTCGACCACTCACTTCCGTCGGTAGACGGGTGTGCGCTTCTCTGCGAACGCCTTCTGCCCCTCCTTGGCGTCCTCCGTCGCGAAGATGGGCCAGCCGATCTCGAGCTCGGTCTTGAGGGCCTCCTCCTCGGGAATGCCCTCGGTCGCCCGCACCGACGCCTTGATGGCCTCGACCGCGAGCGGGCCGTTCGCCGAGATCACCTCTGCGATCTCGAGGGCCGTGTCGAGGGCCGAACCGTCCGGCACGACCCGGCCGATGAGCCCGATCTCCTTCGCCTCCCGCGCCGAGACCTCGCGGGCGGTGAGCAGCAGGTCCATCGCGACGGTGAAGGGGATCTGCCGGCGAAGTCGCACCGTCGACCCGCCGAGCGGGAAGAGACCGCGCCGGGCCTCGAACACGCCGAACTTCGCTCCCTCCCCCGCGACGCGGATGTCGGTGGCCTGCAGGATCTCGGTCCCGCCGGCGACGGCCCATCCCTCGACCGCGGCGATCAGTGGCTTCTTCAGCGCGTAGTGGCGGAGCAAGGCCTTCCAGTGAAGATCGGGATCGTCAGCCATGCGCTGCCGGACCTCGTCCGAACCCGGACCGGACATCGACTTCAGATCCATCCCGGCACAGAACGTCCCACCGGCACCGGTCAGGACGGCGCACCGGATGTCGTCGTTGGAGTCGATCTCCGTCCACGCGTCCACCATGCCGACGAGCATGGGTCCCGAGAGCGCGTTCTTCGCCTCGGGCCGGTTCATCGTCACCACCGCCGTCGGGCCCACTCGCTCGAAGCTCAGGTGCTCAGTGCCGATCACAGTTCCCTCCTCGATCCGTGGGCCGGCCCGGGAGTGGACGACCGGAATCGGTTGCCGATGCGCAGAGGCCGCACCCGCGCCCACCGTGGCCGGCGGCCACGGGATTTAGAACGCATTCTACTTTCGTCGGCGCGTGCCCCCGCGGTGCGCTCCTGCCCCCTTGCGGCTTCGTCCCCCGTGCGGCGCTTTCCCGTGGGGTGCAGCTCCGGCTCCCTTGATAGTTGTTCGGGAGTGAGCACATCACTATACACCTAATGATGTATAATGATGTATAATGATGTATAATGATGTATAATGATGTGCTGCCCCACCGACAGATGGGCCGGCGGCTCGTCTCCTCTCCCCAGTACCGCTCGGTTGGGCTCGCCCGCGCAGTACCAGGTTCAGCCCGGAGGTCCGGCAACCATCCCCACGATGGGCTGGTTCAGAGGTGAGCCGCCCATCGAGCCGAAGAACCCGGCATCCCCGAAGGCGAAGATGCCGCCGTCGGCCGCCACCAGCCAGTAGCCCCTGCCGTCGGGCGTCGAGGCCATGCCCACGATCGGCCGGTTGAGCGCGAGCGAGCCGGTCGAGCCGAAGAACCCGCCGTCCCCGAAGGCGAAGATGCCGCCGTCGGCCGCCACCAGCCAGTAGCCCCTGCCGTCGGGCGTCGAGGCCATGCCCACGATCGGCCGGTTGAGCGCGAGCGAGCCGGTCGAGCCGAAGAACCCGCCGTCCCCGAAGGCGAAGATGCCGCCGTCGGCCGCCACCAGCCAGTAGCCCCTGCCGTCGGGCGTCGAGGCCATGCCCACGATCGGCCGGTTGAGCGCGAGCGAGCCGGTCGAACCGAAGAACCCGCCGTCCCCGAAGGCGAAGATGCCGCCGTCGGCCGCCACCAGCCAGTAGCCCCTGCCGTCGGGCGTCGAGGCCATGCCCACGATCGGCCGGTTGAGCGCGAGCGAGCCGGTCGAACCGAAGAACCCGCCGTCCCCGAAGGCGAAGATGCCGCCGTCGGCCGCCACCAGCCAGTAGCCCCTGCCGTCGGGCGTCGAGGCCATGCCCACGATCGGCCGGTTGAGCGCGAGCGAGCCGGTCGAACCGAAGAACCCGCCGTCCCCAAAGGCGAAGATGCCGCCGTCGGCCGCCACCAGGTCGTAACCACTTCGGGCACAGCCACACGAAGCCGGGGGCGCGGAGGGTGGGCCGGGAAGACCCCCGGGACCCGCGAACGCGTGCACCTGGTCGGAGGAGGGGGCGAGCACGAGACCGTCCGCGGCAGACGGCGACGGGAACGACGACGCGGTCGAACCGATGGTGAACTGCTGGCGCTCGGCCCCGGTCGTGCGGTCGAGGGCGTAGAGAGTGTCACCGCCGATCGACCACACCTCGCCGCCGGCGACGATGGGCGAGCTATGGGCCCCGCTTGAGGTCGACCAGGTCGCGGCCGGCGGCGAGGCCCTCGGGGTGACCGCCTCGATGCCGCCGCTGCATGGAACGAACAGGGTCCCGTCCAGATCGGCCGAGCCCCCGTCGGCGAAGCAGAAGGACTTGGTGAGTGCCACCTGCCCGCCGATTCCCCCGGGATGCGACTGCCGCAGGACATAGGCCGTGGTCGACTTCCCGACCTGGAAGACGAGCCCGTTCGGGAGGAGCGCCGGGGCGGTCGACCCGAGATCCGAGTCGGTATTGTTGTCTGCGTACCAGGCGGTCGGTGCGAACGATGCCAGAAGCTGCATGGTGGGACTCAGCTCCAGCACGCTGTCGCTGTGGTCGTAGGTGTCCGTCGACGACGTGTGCGCGCTGTTACCGGTCGCGATCCAGACGTTGCCGCTCGCATCGATGCTCGGCGCGGCGCCGCCCATCCAGACAGCTCCTTCGTTGTCGGCAGCCGCAACCGTGTAGGTCGCCGGTGCCCCACCGCTCTCGGGCCCCGAGACGACGAGCCCGTGGTAGCTGCCGCAGTCGCCGTCGTTCCCCCCGAACCCGACGACGACCCGGCCGTCGGCGAGCGCCAGCGACGCGCGCTGGAGCTCGAACGGCGGGTTGCTGCCGGGAGGATCGATGACCTGGTCGAGGACGACGGTGCCGGTATAGAGGTCGAGCCCGATGAGATGGTGCACGGCGCCCCCGGCGACCTGTTCAGCTGCGACCACGAAGAGCTCGGATCGAGACGAGTCGATGACCGGGGTGGAAGTGATGCCGACCGTCGGAAGGATGTCTCCGCAGAGTCCGGGCACGGTCGAGGGATCGAACGCCGTGCCGACGTGCGTCCGCCAGAGGACCGCTCCGGAGTCTGCCGCCAATGCGTACACCGTGTCGTTCTCCGTCGCGACGAAGACCCGGCCGGTCGCGACGAGGGGCTGCCCGTACAGCGTCCCGTCGAGCGCAGGCGTGGTCCATGCGGACCGCGCGGGCTGGAACGAGTCCCCCGACGCGTCCACTCCGGTCCGCATCCCGTTCTGGTCGAAGGTGGTCCAGTCGGAGGTGTCCGCGACGGCGGGCCGTGCCGCTGGCCGCGGCGAGCCCGGGAGGGGGGGGCCGGCGGAGGCGACCCCGGGCGCCGCGACGATCAGGGATGCGACACAGGTCAGCGCGAAGGCGGCGACCCGAAGGCGACAGTGGGGGGCGTTGGTGCGCATGGAGACCATCTCCCACGTCTACACGCAGGGCCGCCCCCTTCGCCATCATTTCGTGGTCGCAGGTCGGCGGCCGGCGCGGCAGCCAACACCGTCGAGGGCTTCTTCAGCCATGAAACGAGTCAGCGACGGCATGCACCACCACATGATCCCGAGTGCCTGCACCGCTACACCAACAAGTTCGGCTTCGAATGTTCGATGCGGCAGCTAGACGACGCGACTCGACTGCAACGAATGGTGGACGGTGGTGCCGACCGGGGGCTTATGTACCCTCCACTGACCGGCAACTAGCCAGCAGTCGCGGCCTCTTCGGTCTCCCGGGGGACCCGCTCCTGGGCTGCTTCCTCGGCTGCTTCGTCGGAGACGGATGAGACTGAAGCCGAAGGGCCGGTGGACCCCAGTCGCTTGAGTCCGAAGCCTCGGCGCAAATTGACCAGCGGGTCTCCAGTCGCCTTCGTGAAATCGATATCGGGCACAACGATCACTGTTGCCGGCGACGCGACGATGTTCACCAGGGCTGGTTGGGTTTGGACCTCCACCGAACGACCGGACTCGTCAATTTCGTCGGGGGCGGGCTCCACTGCCTCACGGGGTTCGGCCGGTCCTTCCCTCTTCGATTGTGCCATCACGACTCCCTAACTCAATCCCCAAGCGTACAGCCCGATCGCAAACACCGACGCAGCTCCGAGCAGGTACAAGCCCCTGCTGATGGACCTGGCCTCTTTCTCCAAGATCGCGTCATTGTCGGCCCAGGCTTGCTGAAGGTCGGTCAAGAGCCTGTCGAGGAGGTCCTCGAGCGTCGTCGGCTTGTTCGCGATCGACTTGAGGAATTCGGGGACTCTCGGACCTCCCGCAAGGGACTTCGCTCTCGTTCGCCGTAAGACTGGTCCAAGCAAAAGACCTGCTGAAACCACAAAAGCAGGAAGCGGATACCACCACCAGCCCCCAATGGACTGGGATATGTCGCTGGCGCGAATGAGCATCAGGGATACGACCACCGCGAGGTCAGCAGCCAGAAGGGCCACGCACTTCAGGTCGTTTGCTATCGCTCCGTCGGATTGCAGCGAAATCTGATCACGCAGGACGTCGGCCAGAGCTGTGTAGATGTGTGCCACGGCCGACACTGAGTCCTGCGTGGCCCCAGCCTGCCCCTGCTGCCCGGCGCCTGCCGCTGGGGGTGGTCGCGTGGTCATGGCGATCGCTCGTCCTGGCCTGGGCCCCGCGGGCATGGGTCGTGCGGGCCAGGAAAACCAGAGGACGGTGCCGAGGAGTACCGCCCAGAAAACCAGTCCGCCGACCGCCACATTCTACGAGCCTAACTACACCGTCCCTCGGGTTCCGGGTTGCTCCATTTGCACAACACGAGCTCGGCTGTCAGATCCGCTCGATGATCGTCCCGGTGGCGAGTGCCCCGCCGCAGCACATCGAGATCAGCGCCAGCGAGGAGTCCGACCGCTCGAGCTCGTGGAGCGCGGTCGTGATGAGGCGCGAACCGGTCGCACCGACCGGATGGCCGATCGCGATGGCGCCACCGTTCACGTTGACCTTGTCCCAGTCCACCTCGTGGACCTTGCCCCAGGCGAGGACCACCGATGCGAACGCCTCGTTGACCTCGAAGAGATCGATGTCCGCCATGGTCATCCCCGCCTTCGCGAGCACGTTCGTCGTCGCCGCGATCGGGCCGTCGAGGTGGTAGTAGGGATCCGAGCCGATCAGCGTCTGCGCCACGATGCGGGCACACGGGCGCACTCCGGCTTCACGGGCTCGCTCCTCGGACATCCACAGCACCGCGGCCGCGCCGTCGGAGATCTGGGAGCTGTTGCCCGCGGTGTGCATCCCGTCGGGCAGGACGGGCTTCAGACCCGCAAGGCCTTCGCGGGTCGTCTCCCGCGGACCCTGGTCTTTCGCCACGAGCATCTTCTCGCCGGTTGGACCGTCGGGCCCGACGACCGGTGCCTCGAGCGGGGCGATCTCGCGGTCGAACCGGCCCTCGGCCACCGCCCTCGCCGCCTTACGCTGGGACTCGAAGCCGAGCCAATCGACGTCCTCCCTCGAGATCCCGTACTTCGTCGCGATCCGCTCGGCCGCACCGAACTGGTCCGGCATGTCCCAGGGGAAACCCTCCGGCCTCGACCGCCCCGGCCCGTTGAACGCATTGGCGCCGAGGCCGACCCGGCTCATGGCCTCGATACCGCAGCCGATGCCCACCTCGATCGCGTCCGCGCCGACCAGGTTGGCGACGAAGTGATTGGCCTGTTGCGCGGAGCCGCACTGGCAATCGACGGTCGTCGCCGCGACTTCGTAGGGGAGGCTCTGGCTCAACCACGCTGTCCGGGTGACGTTGGACGCCTGCTCACCCGCCTGGGTCACACAGCCGCCGACGATCTGCTCGACGTCGGACGGGTCGATGCCGGCCCGCTTCACGAGCTCCACCTGCACGTTGCCGAGCAGTTCGGCGGCGTGGAAGCCGGCGAGCCACCCGTTGCGCTTCCCGATCGGGGAGCGGACTGCTTCGACGATCACCGGCTGGGCCATGACGACGTTCTCCTCGGACGTGCGGATGTATCCAGACGGTGGCTCCGGATTCTTCCCGGGCGTGCAATCGCCTGTGCCGACGAGTATAGAACCGGTTCTAGTGAGTGGTCCCTGCGCCCGATGCCGCCCCGCCCGCTTCCCGGCCTCGGTCCGGTTCGGCCACCTCGCAACGCCGGCGCCGGCCTCCGTCGTACGATGACCCAGGTGAGCCGGTCGACCGACGTATCCGCCGTCGTCCCGACCGCACCGTCGAGAGCCGACCGAGCTCGGCGATGAGCAATCTCGAGCTGGCGCTCGGTCTGGCGCTCGTGGTGCTCACTGCCGGGAGCGTCCTCTTCACGATCGTGCTCCCGAGGGAGCCGAGGGGGTTCCAGCTCCTCTCCTCCTACGTGCTCCGCTCGGTCCAGCTGGTCTTCCTCGGCATCTCGCGGCTCGCCCGCAGCTACGAGGGCAAGGACCGGCTGATCGCACCGACCGCGCCGGTCGCGCTGGTCGCACAGCTCGTCGCCTGGGCGGCCTGTTTCGCCCTCGGCTACGGCCTCATCATCGCGGCGTCGTCCCACGATTTCGGTGCTGCCGTCACCCAATCGGCTGAAGCGGTCTTTACGGTCGGCGCGATCGACACGGCCGGCGCCCGCAACGATGCAGTCGACATCGCGGCGGGCGCGACCTGGGTGGTCATCGTCGCGCTCCAGATCGCGTACCTCCCCGCGCTGTACGCGACCTACAACCGGCGCGAGTCGCTGGTGGCCATGCTCGAGAGCCGGGCCGGGCTGCCGGCATGGGGTCCAGAGGTCCTCGCGCGGCACCAGCTGGTCGGCATCATCGACACCCTTCCCGACTTCTACGCGTCGTGGGAACAGTGGTCGGCGGATCTCGCCGAGAGCCACACCACTTATCCGGTGATGCTGCTCTTCCGCTCGCCCGAACCGTGGTACTCGTGGCTGGTCGGACTCCTCGCCGTCCTCGACGGCGCCGCGATGCACCTCGCGCTGTCCCCGACCACGGCGTCGTCACAGGCCCGGCTCTGCCTGCGCATGGGCTTCACCGCCCTCAACCGCATCGCCAAGACCCTTCATTTCGAGATCGATCCGGATCCGAGTCCGGAAGGACCGATCCTCCTCACCTTCGAGGAATTCGACCAGGCCGTCGGGATGCTGCGAGACGTCGGCTTCCCCATCGAGCGGACGGCCAAGGAGGCCTGGCCGGAATTCCGCGGCTGGCGGGTCAACTACGAGCCCGCCGCCTACCGCCTCGCAGACCACCTGACCGCGCCGCCCGCACCCTGGTCCGGACAGCGCAGGCACCTTCGATCGGGCGTGGTCGCACCGCGCCGGCCGCCCCAACGCGCTCCGGGCGTGCTCAGCGAACGGCGGCCCACAGTGGTCCTCTCCCCCTCGGGACGACGATCCGGCGACGCCGGTAGCTAGCGAGGTCCTCCGGACCGCGGTTCGACGCCGGTGGTCCGTCCGGCAACAATGGCTCCGATGCGAAGACACGGTTCGGGGCGTGCCACGACGGACCTCACCGTCCTCGCCATCCCGGTGTACTTCGGGACGATGGCACTCGAGTACCTGTGGCTCCGTCGCCGGTCCGCCCGCGAAGGCCGACGGCCCGGCGACTACGAGCGTCGAGACACCGTGGCGAGCCTCACCATGGGCGTCGGGAGTCTGCTCGCGCCACTGGTCGCCGCCAAGGTGCTCGCTCCCTTCGTCCCCGGAAAGGGCCGTTTCGGAAAAGTGCTGGTGACCACCGCCGCCGGCGCGGCCGCCCTCACCACGGCCGCCGACATCGTCAACCGACGGATCGCCGACGCCTCGCGCTCGCGCACCGCAGCACCAGGCACGCCGGCAGCGCCGGCGATCGGAGCGCCGACACCTGAGCGTCCGCGGGCGTCCCGCAGCGACACCATCGCCCGAGCCGCTCGCGGAGCCGCCGCGGCCGGCGGCGTGGCGACCGTCGCCGCGGGTGGCCTGGCGGTGACCCTCACCTTGGCCTCGCGGACCACGGCGGAGCGGTTCTGGCGTCACCGCATGCTTCCCGATCTCGGGGCTGGTCCACTGGTCACGGCGCTCGCGGTGGCCGGCTGGGACTTCGTCTACTACTGGAACCACCGGTTCATGCACGAGAGCCGCTACATGTGGGCGGTGCACGTCGTACACCACTCGAGCGAGCACTACAACCTGTCGACCGCGCTCCGCCAGCCGGTCGCGGACGCCCTCGGGACGACCATCCCCTACGGAGCGCTGTGCCTGTTCGGCATCTCGCCGGAGCACATCGAGGCGGCCCGCGGCATCAACCTCCTCTACCAGTACTGGATCCACACCGAGACGATCGACCGGCTGGGCTCGTCCGAGGCCGTCCTCAACACCCCGTCCCACCACCGCGTGCACCACGGCTCGAACCGCCAGTACCTCGACCGCAACCACGGGAGCATCCTCATCCTGTGGGACCGTATCTTCGGGACGTTCGAGCCCGAAGGCGACCAGGTCGTCTACGGCCTGACCAAGAACATCGACACCTTCAACCCGGTTCGGATCGCCGGGCACGAGTACGTCGACATGCTGCGTGACGTCGCACGCTCCACCAGCTGGAGCGAGCGTCTGTCCTACGTGGTCCGCGGTCCGGGCTGGGCCAACCGGCACCGCGCCGAGGTCGAAGCCAGCTCGAGCACGCGGCCCTCTCCCAGCGAGAGTGCGGGCGTCGGCGTGAGAGCCGCCGCCGCGCTCTGAGCCAGCCGAAGCCAAGGTCGCACTCCGACCTCGTCGGGTGGGGGCGCATCGCGACACCGATCGGCCCCCCGTCCCGCGGCCTCACGAACGGAGGAGCGCCTTACACTGCTGCGGTGGCGGTATCCGACGTCCGTGACGCGCCGCCCGCTGTCCGCGACCGACCGGTGGGCCGCCGCGAGCGCCGCCCGGCGCTGTTCCTCGCCTGGGGCTCGTGGGCGGCGGTCGGGGCACTGGCGCTGGTCGCGCTGATGCGGATCGTCGCCTGGGACATCCTCGAGCCGTTTGCGGTCCTGAACACGGTGACCGCGTTCGTCTACCTTCCGGCCTTGTTGGTCGTACCGATCGCGCTCGTCCTCCGCCGGCCGTTTCTGGTGGCGGCAGGCATGGCGATCGTGTTGGCACAGGTCGTCTTCCTCCTCCCGGAGCTGACGGCCGCGCAGCCGGTCCCGGCGTGGGCGGTCAAGGCACCCACGTTCCGCCTCCTCGACGCCAACGTCTTCGACGGAAATCCCTCGATGGCCGGCTACGGAAAGGAGATCGACACCGTCCGACCCGACCTGCTGACCATGGAGGAGGCCAACCTGGGGGACGTCGCGCAACTCGAGCGTTCCGCCGGTCTGCAGACCCTCCCCTACCGGTTCGAGGTCGACCGCGACGACCCCTGGGCCTTCTTCCTCGCGTCCCGGTACCCGCTGCAGGGCACACACGTGGTCTCGATCGACCAGCGGCCACTCGTCGTCCAGACGACCGTACGGCTCCCGTCGGGGCTCCTCTCGCTGTGGGTCGTGCACACGATCGCCCCGCTACCGAGCTCCTTCGCGAGTTGGCAGGGCCAGTTCACCGCCCTCGAGCGGCTCCTCCGCACTCGCGGACCCACCCACCTCCTCGTCGTCGGCGACTTCAATGCCACCTGGGGCAACCGCGGGTTCCGCAATCTGCTCGGTGCCGGCATGACCGATGCGGCCGCCGCCCGGGGCAATGCGTTCGAGATGACCTGGTCCCAGACCATGGGCCCCCTTCCCACTCTGGTTCGGATCGACCACGTGCTCACGGGATCGGGCCTTGCGGTGACACGGATCACGACGGAGCCCGGACCGGGCAGCGACCACCGCGCTCTCGTCGCGACCGTGGCAGTCCGTCACGGGTGACGAACGGCAACGGTCCGCCCGCCAGTCTGGTCCCGGTGGCAGCCTCGAGGTCCGGTCCAACCCCGGCGAGGCGCTCAGGCGACGTGACGGTCGTGGATCGACCGGAGGTTGGAGCCTCCGTCCGGCCGACCCTCCCGCTCGAGCGCCGCCGATCGCAGCAGGTCGGTGAGGCACTCGCGGCACAGGCGGCTGAAGGACCCCTCGAGGTGATGGCGTCTGCGCTTCCGCCGAGTGACCTTCAGCACGGATCCCCGCCAGCCACATCGATGACACACGCCGCTCGAGTCGGTGCCGAAGTCGCTGGCATGTGCCTGCTTCATGGTGATCCCGTCGAACTGTTCCCGGAAAAGGCAGCGTGGTCTGTGGTTCTTATCGACGACAGCCCAGACGACTTTATCCGAACAGCAATATTTCGTTAGGTCGGGACGCGGCTGACGACCCCCTCCTCCGGAGGTCGCGAAGCCGCGGGACCGGATGCCGACAGGCCGGCATTGGGGCGACGCGCCCCGTCGACGCAGACTCGCAGGTGTCCAAGGGCTTTCGCCTGCACCTCGTGCTCGGACGAAGCCGCCCAACCCCCGACGACATCGGCCGATGACACCCGCGTCGTCGCAGGGTGGTTCGCCCAGACGAGTTGTTCGCCTGGAATTTCCGGGCCGTTTACGCGGAGTTATCGCTTCCGACATTCTCGAGCAACCTTGCCTGTCTAGGGTTCGACGCGAGACGGGCTACGCCGCGACGCTTCGGCGAAGGCGGTGGCGGCGTGCTGCGTCGGTGGAGTTGGTGCGGTCGGGGCACGTGCGGGACCACGGCGCGGTGTCCCGGTCGATGAGGGACGAAGGAAGGTGCCATGACGCTCGTTCCACTGACGGCCTGCGAGCGCGGGAAACGAGCAGGACGAGGCCCTCGGCCGACGCGGAGAACTTACCGTGAGCGTCGTGATCCCGGCGAAGAACGACGGCGCCAGCCTTCCGGCGCTCCTCGGTCGATTGCCCCGCGGGCTCTTCGAGGTGATCCTCGTCGACGGCGACTCGGTCGACGACACCGTGGCAGCGGCGCGTGAGGCACTTCCGGGCATCCGAGTGATCCGCCAAGCTCGCAGAGGGAGAGGCAACGCCCTCGCATGTGGGTTCGCGGCTGCTTCGGGGGACTTCATCGTCACCCTCGACGCCGACGGCTCGACCGATCCCGCGGAGATCCCGCGGTTCGTCGAGGCCCTGGCCCAGGGTGCCGATTTCGCCATGGGATCGAGGTTCCTCAGCGGAGCGGGCAGTAGCCGCTCGACCCGCTTCCGCAAGGCCGGCAGCCGCTGGCTGAACAAGCTCCTCGTTCTCGTCTACGACACGCCGTACACCGACCTCTGCTATGGCTACAAGGCCTTCCGGCGCGACTGCCTGCCCGTCCTCGACCTGACCACCGGCGCGGTCGACGGTGCCGGCCCGGACACGATGCGGTGGGGCGACGGATTCGAAGCCGAGACCCTGATCCACCTCCGAGTCGCCCGCGCCGGCCTCCGCGTCGCGGAGGTCCCGAGCTTCGAGCGCGACTGCGGGGGCGGCGCCAGCAACCTCAACGCCTTCTCCGACGGCATCCGGGTGCTGAAGACGATCCGCACGGAACACAAGCGCTCCCACCGTCGGTGAGCCGCCTCCTCCATCGGTGAGCTTGCCCACTCCACCCGCGAGCCTCGGCGACCTGCGCTTCCGCTGCAGGCGCACGCGCCGGGCGGAGCACCTTCCCGCCCGTAACGTTCCCGCCGTCCGGATCGACTGAACCGTTGCGCTCCCTCCGATTGAAGGCAACCGAGATCGACACGACGATCCTCGGCTTCGGCTGCGCCGGGCTGTACCGACTCCCGCGAGCGAGGGAGCGGCGAGCCGTCCTCGACGCTGCCTATGACACCGGAATCCGTCACTTCGACACCGCGCCCATGTACGGCCTCGGGATGGCCGAGTCCGAGCTGGCACCGTTCCTCCGGGACAAGCGACAGCACGTCACCCTCACGACGAAGTTCGGCATCGACCCAACCATGGTCGGACGTGCCATGGGCCGGCTCCAGGCACCGGTGCGTGCGGTGTTGCAACGCCGCCCGGATGTCGGGAGCCGGCTCAAGACGGCCGGGCGGGGACCCACGACGGGATGGGTCGGCAGCCTGCTCTATTCCTCTGCACCAACGGGCATCGACGCCGCGCGGTCGAGTCTTGAGCGGAGCCTGCGGGCGCTCGGGACCGACTACATCGACATCTTCGAGCTCCACGACCCGGTGGGCAGGATCGGTCCCGGCGTCACTGAGCTGGCCGTATACCTCGACAGGCAGCGCGAGCTCGGAACCATCCGCTGTTGGGGGGTGACCGGATCGGACCGCACCTTCCCCGGCGTGGCGCGGGAACTGCTCGATCCTGCGCCGTTGTTCCAGTACCGGAACGATGCCTTCGACGTCGGGACGACCCCCCCTCCTCGGAGCCAGAAGCCTGTGGTCTCTTTCGGGATCCTCGAGCGCGCCCTGCCGATCTTCCGGAGATTCTTCGACACGTTTCCCGAGCAGCGATCCGCCTGGTCGGAGCGGCTCGGACTGGACGGCGCGGAGGGAACGCTCGGCGAGTTGCTGGTCCGGGACGCACTCCACCGCCAGTGCTCGGGACCGGTGCTCTTCACCAGCAGCCGGATCGACCGGGTCCGAGCGGCGGGTCACCAGGCCGAGCTCGTCACCGGATCCGGGCGCGCAGGTGAATCGGCCGGCGTCGCGGAGCTGGTGTCGCTGATCCGGGACCGCTTTCCCGAATGGGTGTGCCCGACGTGATCGAAGACTGGAGCGGTCTTGCCGAGGACGTCGTCGTCCGGGCGGACGTGGTCGTCGTCGGATCCGGTCCGGCCGGCATCGTGACGGCCCTCGAGACCGCACGGCACGGGATCGACGTCGTCGTACTCGAGAGCGGCCTCGAGGGCTACGACCACGAGACGCAGCGCCTCTCCGACGCGGCATGGTGGGACCAGCATCGCCACACGCCGATGGGCCTCGCCGTCAGGCGGCAGCTCGGAGGTACGTCGACCATCTGGGGTGGCCGGTGCGTCCCCTACGACCCGGTCGACTACGCCCCGCGACCCTTCGTGGGCTCCGCGACCTGGCCCCACGGCTACGAAGAGATGAGGCTCTACTTCCAGCGGGCCTGTGACTGGCTCGTCTGCGGGCGCGCCGAGTTCGACACCTCCAAGATGCCCCATCTGCCGGAGCACCTCGTGCCCGGTCTGGTCGACGGCGACGTCACGACGTCCGCGCTCGAGCGGTGGTCACTCCCCACCGACTTCGGCAAGGAATACCGCGGGCAGCTCCGGCACTCGCCACACGTCCGGTTGCTGACCGGAGTGACCTGCACCGACATCGTGTGCGCCCCCGAGACCCGGCGTGCGGAGCGCCTCCGCTGCCGGACGCGGGCCGGCGTGCGCATCGCCGTGGAGGCGAAGGCCTTCGTCGTCGCGTGCGGCGGTCTCGAGAGCACCCGCCTCCTCATGGCCTCGACAGCCCCCGAGGGCGGCCGACTGGGCAACGGCTCGGGACAGCTCGGCCACTGGTACATGGCCCACCCCGAGGGGGTGATCGCGAACGCCGCCTTCTCGACGCCCCCGCGTTCCACCGTTTACGGGTACGAGCGCGACATCGACGGGGTCTACGTGAGGCGCCGGTTCGCATTCACGACGCAGTTCCAGCTCGCACAGGAGCTCCCGAACATCGTGGGTTGCCTGGCCAACCCCGAGCTGGCGGACGCCCGGCACGGGAGCGGTCCGCTGTCCTTCGTCTACCTGGCGCTCGTCTCGCCCCTCGGCCCGAAGTTCGCGCCCGACGCGCAGCGCCTCTCGCTCACCGGCACCGAGATCCCGGGTGCGCCCTACGGCGCCGCAGAGCGCACGCCCTGGAGCTCGCACCTAGCCAACATCGCACGGGAACCGCTCGCCACCGGGCGCTTCATGGTCGGGTTCGGGGTCAGGCGGTTTCTCGCTCGTGGGCGACGATCCCCTGGCTTCTACGTCTACCGCAAGGACAACGTGTACCCGCTCCGCTTCCACGGCGAGCACCTCCCCCGCTACGAGAGCCGGGTCAGCCTTTCCGACGGCGTCGACGCCGTCGGGCGGCGCAAGCTCCGCATCGATCTGCGCTTCTCCGAGGGGGATGTCGACGGTGTAGTCCGGGCGCACCGTCACTGGGATGCGTACCTGCGCTCGTCGGGCGTCGGCCGGCTCGAGTACCTGCACCCCGATCCCCACGAGGCCGTCAGAGCACAGCTCGGCGGTGGGTTCCACCAGGTGGGAACGACCCGCATGGCGGCCTCACCTCGCCAGGGGGTGGTCGACGGTGATCTGGCTGTCCACGGAGCCCGCAACGTGTTCGTCGCCAGCAGCTCGACGTTCGTGACCTCGAGCCAGGCCAATTCGACCTTCATGGTCGTCGCCTACGCGGTCCGACTCGCCGACCACCTGTGCCAGAGGCTGCGGGCACCCCGCCCGTCCGCGTCGGCGGGGATTCGCCCCACACCGGCTCGCTGACCGCGGCTCGGTGGCGTCCGGCCGGGGAGGAAGCCGTCAGAACTTGGCAGTGGGAGGGGGCGCGAGAAGGGGGCCCGGCCGTCGGCCGGGCCCCCTTGCTCGTCGAGCGCCATTGAGGCACTCGGCAACTGCTCACTTCGTGGTTAGCCGTCGATCGGCAGGCAGTACCCCGTCGGGTTCGTCTGGTTGTACGTCGAGTCGACGAGCTGGTAGTTGGGATCGGTGATCTGCGCCGGATAGGTCAGCGCCGTGTTCTCCTCGGCGAAGGCCGTGCCCGGCGTCTGCGTGGCCCGGTGGTAACCGACGTCGATCGGGAAGAAGCCGTCCTTGAAGATGGTGGCCTCGATCTCGTACCGGTAGTTGTAGCCGGTGTAGGGATCGATGTCCGTCGCCGTCGAAGACTTGCAGAGGAACCCGTACTCACTGACCAGGTTCAACGCGGCCTGGGTCGCCGGAGCGGCCGCGGTCCCCGCGGTACCGGTGGCCGACGAGTTGTTGTACACGTTGGACAGGTACCGGATGATCGGGAAGGTCCCGTGGTTGGCCCCACCGGTCCCCTGGATGTTGAACTGGGTCGGGTGGATGCCGTTGATGGCTCCGATCGACGTGGTGTAGCCCGTCGCACCGGGGCACGCGCCCGACACGCCGCCTACAACGCACTCCTGCTTGTACTTCGCGAAGGAGAAGAAGTAGATGGCCGCACCGACATCGTTGTTGTAGTACGCGCTCGAGGGCTGGGTGATCGAGGAAACTTCGTTCTCGAACAACCCGTTGTGGCTCGCGGCCGTACCCGTCGTCTCGTCGTTGAGGCAGGCCGGGGTCGACGACCCACCGGTCACGTACTGGGCCCAGGTTCCTTCGGTACCCGAACCGTTCTGCGCCATGTAGCAGTCGATGTGCAGGTGGGTCGGGGCGCCGAGGCAGGCCCAGTCCATCTTGTAGATCACGCCGCCGATCTTGCACTGGAGGGTGTCCGCGTAGATGTGCTGGAGGGCGCTGAGCTGGACGTTCCCGACCGACGAGGTCGGAAGGTTGGTCCCGCCCTGCTGTGTGAAGTGCACCCAGCTCACGCCGTCGATGGCGAACTGCACGTAGTTCTGCTGCGACGTGCCGTGGCTGTTGCCCGGAGTCGCCGAAGACCGTGCGTAGTTGATGTCGGGCTCGCCGTCACCGCTCCCCGCGTTTCCCTGGAGCTGGTGGACGCCGTTGCCGGAGCCGAGCGCCGGGTACTGGTACGTCACGTCGTTGTAGGGGTTCTCCATGGCGGCCGTCTCGCCGTCCTCGCCCGGCTGGTTGACGACCCCACCGGTCGCATACGGCGTGGGGCAGCTGAAGTCGAGCGGCTGGGGCGACCCGCCGGCGAGGTTGCAGCCGGGCGACTCGTTGAACAGCACGCTCAGGTCGGTGTCCAGCTGGTAGATCGTGTTGGACCCGCTGCCGCCGATCACCGACGTGGTCACCGCGCCGGCACTGCCGGCAAAGGCCAGTGACAGCACCGAAGCCAAGAGCGCGACGGTTGCTGCTGCCGCGCGTCCTCGCCGTTTCGAAAGCTTGTGGAACATTCAGCATCTCCTCTGTTTGGCTTCTCCGTCGAAGGCAGGTGAGATTCCGCACGCCCTCGATTGGAGCGTATAAAAGCGAAGTAAAGCCTCTGTCACCGATGTGCGAGCTTGGGGTAAACGTTTCGTGACGTTTCCCGTCACGACGACTAGGCGATGTGTTTCCGGCTCCGGCGTCGGACTGCTGCAGCAGGCCCTCGGGAATTGACCGCCGTCGTCAAAGGTGACGAGAGGGCGGTCCGCCACCATCGGTGGATCGCGAGGGCGAGATCGGGGATGTGATCAGACGTTCATCCGACGGTGGCCACGGCGCGCCGACATCAGCCGACGGCATGGGGCAGGGTCGCACGATGAGGCCGAGCCTGTCCGCCGGACGCAACGAGCGTCGATCAATACGTCGCCGGCAACGCGCGAGCGAGACTCTCGCAGGCAAAAAGGCCGCAGGCGATGACGACGGGGGCCGCAAAGAGGTAGACCAGCCACAGGCGGCGGCTCCGCCATGCCACGTAACCGGCTCCCAGGATGACGACCATGGTGAGGAACGACCAGATCACCGTCAGACCTCCGGCTGCCGGATCTCCACTGAGCCCCAGCTCGTACGTCGGGATCGCAGCCGGTGCCGGCGGGACCGCGTAGGGCCGGCCGACGAGCTTGGCGACCACCGCGAGACGGTCGTCGGCGGTGACACTCGAGCCCGAGGTGATCAGTGTGATCCGGTTGTCCGTCGTCGGCGTCACGACGTCCGGCTCTCCGGCGGTGACGGTCCGGATGCTGGTGACCTGGTAGGCGAACCTGCCGACGCCGTCGACCACCTCGATCCGATTGCCGGGACGCAATTGCCCGAGTGACCGGAAGGGCGCGCCGAAGGTGACTCGCCGTCCCGCGATCACCGCGTTGCCGGGCGAACCGGGGAGCGAGGAGCCGGGAAGAAGGCCCGGACCCATCATCAGATCGGAGGCGCTGGTGCCCTCGACGACGAGCTGGTGCACGCCGAGCGACGGGATGGTCAGGACCGCGACCGGCGAGCCCTCGGTGGGGACACGGCCCGACGCGAGGCTGTAGCGAAAGATGGTCTGCTCGCTCACCGCCTGCGCCAGCCGCGCCTGGTTCCGGCTCGCGGTGAGCGGGGTGAACGCGAAGAGATAGACGAGAAAGGCCGCCAAGAGACCCCCGATGCCGATCAGTCCCAGCGCGAGAGCCTTTCGAGCCGGAACGGCCGGGAGATGGACGATCCGAGCAGAGCCGACTCGACGGGAATCGAGCGGCTCGGGTCCGAGGTCGCCCGGCCGTGGCGAACCTGGGAGCTCGTCGTCGGAGTCGGTCCACTCGGGCACCGGCCGCGCTTCGGTGATGACCGTCGTGCGGTCGCTCATGGGGCACCGCGCGGAGTGCGCCGACGGCGCCGGCCCTGTAGCCCGACGATCCGACCGACATCAGCACCCATCAACAGCGCGATCCCTGTCAGAAGGCTCAGTGCCGCGAGGGCGGCGATCACCGGCACGAAGAAGCGAGAGGCTGCGACGCTCACCAACAGCGTGCCGGACGTGTTCGTGGCAGCAGGACCGCTCGGTGATCCGGCTGGTGCGGTGGTCGTCGTCGTGGAGGACGTCGGCCGCGAAGTGGGCCCCGACCCGTTGGGGGACGAACTCGAAGAAGCCGGCAGCGCGGCGGTCTCCCCTGCGACGTTCGTCGCCGCAGAGTCCGAGGGGACTGTCGTCTCGACGGGCGTCGTGTTCGCGGAGGGAGTAGTGGTCACCGAGGTCGCGCCCGTGGTGGGCTTCTTCGACTTCACCGTCGTGGTGGTCGTCGTTGTGGGCGTCGGCTTGGCCACGATGTCCTTCTTGATATCGGCGAGCGCGTCCTGCTTGAGGGTGTCGGGAAGCGCGTAGTAGCCGGGAGGCAGCTCGGTCGGGCCTGCGCTGTTCGAGAAGTCGACCAGATTGGTCACCAGGTTCTTCATCGCGGCGGCCTTGTCGGGTGCCTGCGGCGACGTGGGGACCACGGCGTAGGTGATGTCCGGCATCGGATAGGCATCGTCCGGGTAGGTGCCCGCCTTCCCCGCTGCCGTGTAGTCGAACATGTAGGTCCCGACCGGGCAGTCCGCTTGGCCGGAGGGACAGGGGGTCAAGTTCTTCAGCGCATCGGCGATGGTGGTGGCGGTCGGCGACTCGAAGTTGCCCAGGGCGTTCTCGAGGCGGGCAGCGTCCAGACCGTAGAAATCGGCCTGCGACGAATCCATCACCGCAAATCCGACGCTCGGCGCGTTGGCACCACCGGGCGGCACCTCACCCCCCGCCAGGACGTACCCGCGCACCTGGCTGGCTTGCTTCTGTGGCTCCTGGAATTGTGCGAATTGCACGTTGTTCCCCGTCGAACCGACGGGAGGACCCGCGGGGGGCAGCGTCGACTGCGCCGAGCAGGTCGGCGTCGGCCACGTCCACGAGAGGTTGGGGACGTTGGTGTTGGTCGGTTGGGTGACGAGGACGGTTCCGGCCGAGACGGGGTCGGTGACCTTCACGGGCACGGTGCCGGTCTGTCCGACCTCTGCGAGATCGAGGGTGAGGGGCACCTTCGGCTGGTCGCAGATCCAGTTCGTCGCCTCGTACTCGGCTCCGGAGGGGGCGCCGGGCATGTAGGAGCCGAGCGTCTGGGGGCCTTCCCCCCCGGTGGGAAGGGGGTTCAACAGGTCGAAGACGTCGAGCACGTTGGTCCCTCCCGACTTGCACACCACGATCTGGGCGCAGTGCAAGCCGGCCTTCTGGAGCGCACCGACGAGCGAGTCGGTGACCGTCGGGCTCTGGTACGCGCTGGTCGTCAGACCGGCCAGCATGGCGGGCGTGAGTGCATAGGAGTTCAGAAGCTGCAACTGGCTGCTGAAATTCTGGTTGAGGGTGGCGAGGAACGCGACCTCGGTCGCGGAGACAGCGACCGGAATGTAGGCGTAGCTCGTCTTGCCGCCGGACAAGATGGCCTGTTCCGCGGGATCACCGGGGTTGTCGAGGAATCCGAGCTCGGTGGCGCTGCCGGCGAGCGAGGTCGCCACGGTCTTGGTGTCCGTCGAGGTGTTGAGGTCGATGACGCCGTTCGTCCCGCTACAGGTGGAGGTGACCGCCGTGTAGAGGTATTTGTCCACGCTGAACGAGCCCTCACTGCTGAGCGGTGGAAATTTGCCCAGCGGGCAGGCGACCGCGGTGGGAGCGAAATCGATGGGCATGACGACGGTGTTCGACGTGGTGTCGTTCAGGCTCGGACCGTTGCCCTCTTCGACCGTGACCTCGATGGCGCAGGGGTCGGCGGCGGCGTCGCAGTACATGTCCACGAACGGGGTGGACACACCGTGGTTGATCTCTCTTCCCTTCATCGGTCCCGCGCCGCCGTTCGGTGGGTCCAAGAAGACCGGATAGGAGAGCGACGTCTGGTCGTTGGATCCGGCCGTATCGACCGGCTCGGTCACGGGGATGTAGCTGGTGAGGCCTTCCCACTGACCGGTCAGACAGGTCGGATTGGCGGGATCGGAGCTCTTCGCGGTCGAGCAGTAGGCGACGCGCATCTTCCCGTTGTTGGTGTTGGTCGGGTTGTCGGTCCAGGTCGTCGGGAAGTTGGTGGCCGTCACCGTCACGTACTGGGCGTCGTGCAGATTGAAGACCGGATTCACGTCCACAGTCGGAGGATGGGCAGGGTCGCACCCTACGTATGAGGCCTCGCAGGGCAACTGCACGGCGCAGCCCCCGGCTCCGTCGCTCGAGCCCTTCGGGCACGAGGGGGCCGGGGCGGCTCCGGCCTCTGCTCCACCGTGGATCGCGAGCAACGGACCGACCGTCCCGACCAGCGCGAGGACCACGACGAAGGCGAGCAGCACGGCGCCGACCCGGCGGGCTCTGGCCCGGGTGCGGCCCGACCGTCGCTCGAGTCGGAGCGCTCTGCGCGCCGGCCTCTCATTCACGGGTTCTCACCTCGCGTGATTTCCGCCTTCTCAACGCGATGAGCGGCGGGGCCGCGAGCACGGCGAGGGCCAGCACGATCCACCCGAGCACCTCGCCGGTGTGCGGACCGAAGACCGATCCGGCCGCCGAGACGAGGGCGTCCGCCCGCAGCGCACGAGCTTCGCCGTCGGGCAGCGTCCGTACGATCTGGCCGTTGACATAGGAGTATCCCGATTTGAGCGTGCCGTTGCCGGTGCAGGCCTCTGCCGCGAGGCCCTTGTCCTGGGTCGCGAGCTGCTGGCAGGCCTTGGCCACCGCAGCCGGGCTCGCACCATTGGTGTTCCCTCCGCTCGCACCCGATCGACCCTTCGACGCGGATGTCGTCGTGGTACCGCCCCCGCTTGCGGTCGGGCTCGTCGTCGTCGAACCGGTTCCCGAGGCACCTGGCACGTTCACACCCGGAAGACCCTGGATGACCGGCGAGCCCGGCAACGGTGTCGTCCCGTCGACGTAAGGGTTCTTGCAGTTGGCCGCCGTCGGAGCAGGTGGCTGCTTACCCCCGTTGAGGCGTCCGATCGCCAGGAAGTCCTCTTCGACCAGGTTGGGCGGCAGGGGCGAATAGCCGATGGTGGACATGTTCTGCTGGCCCGCGCAGGCCATGAAGTTGATGAACTGACCGAGCTCCTGACCCTTGTCACTGGGCAGGTTGGAGGCTGCGCCTCCGGGGTCGGCGGCACAGGTGATGTGCTGGGGGGCCGCGAGCGCCGGCGAGCACTGGGTGATGAGATAGCTGTACGCGGACAGTGGGTACGCGTTGGGGAGGGGATTCGTGTAGACGTTGGTGAGGTCCTGCGTGAGGTCCGCGTGGAGGATGGCGGCTTCGAGCGCGGTCGCCACGTTGACCGATGTGGGTTGGACCGCACCACCGCTCGCGTTGGCGAGGTTGGCCACCGGAAGGGCGTGCTCCTTCGCGTACGCGGTTTCGACATAGGTGATCGCGCCGTTGTTACTCGCGGACGCGGTGAAGTTGGCGGAGTTGTCGGCTCCGTCCTGGCCGTCGAGGCCGGTACCCGTGGTCCAACCCGGATAGCCCGGGAGCTGGCTCGGACGACACCCGCCGTTCGACTCGCAGACCGGGGTCGGCCAGGTGGCGCTCGGGGAGCCGATCGCCGACGGTCCGCTTGTGCTCAGTCCGAACGCGGTCTGGGCCGCGACGAAGGTGCTCGAAGCCTGGTGCAACAGGTAGTCGGAGAGCAGATAGTTCTCGCCGGCGCCGTCGTTGCGGTAGACGGCGAGGATCGGAGTGTGCGGCAGGTCACCGGCGAGCTGTGGGTTGATGCTCGAGATGGCCCCGTCGTCCCAGTACTGGATCTTCCCGAGGAAGATGTCGGCAATCGCGTCGGCGTTGAGGTTGAGGTTGTTGATGCGTTGGCCGTCTTTGCCGGTGAGGTTGAACATCAGTGCGAGGCCGCCCGCCACGTCGGGCAGGTATTGGTACGGGAGCGTCGGGTTGTAGGGACTCTGGCCCGTGCTGTACGGGATGTCGGACGCCCCGAAGTCGACCTGGTTCTGGGCGAAGAAGCTCATCCCCGTCACCGAATTGGTGATCTGGAAGTTGATATTGGCCCCGTAGAGGATTCCGGCCTGGCTGGTCCAGCCCTGGATGGCGACGCCGGCGAAGCTCGAGCCGGTGGCCTGGAGCAACGGGGAGGCCCCCGCGGGGAGCGCGCCCCAGAGCAACATCGCTGTCGAGACGAGCAACGCGACGAGGCCGGCCGTGAGCGCGGTCGGTCGGCGGCGCCTGCGGTCAGCCGAACTGACCGTGTACATAGTCAGCCGTCCTCGGATCGGCGGGATGCTCGAAGATCATCTCCGTTTCGCCGGACTCGACGATGCGCCCGGGCTGGTTCTCCGCTGCGAGGAAGAACGCGCAGTAGTCGGAGACCCGATGAGCCTGTTGCATGTTGTGGGTCACGATCACCACGGTGACCTCGTCGGCGATCTCCTTGATGGTGCGCTCGATGCGCAAGGTCGACGTCGGGTCGAGCGCGGAGCAGGGCTCGTCCATCAAGAGCACCCGCGGCCGCACCGCCAGGGCACGGGCGATGCAGAGCCGTTGCTGCTGGCCTCCGGACAGCGCGCCACCGAGCTCGCCGAGGCGGTCCTTCACCTCGTTCCACAAGCCGGCCTTGGCGAGCATCTCCTCGAGCAGGTCGTCTCGCCGCGAAACCGAGCTCCGCGAGAACTTGAGACCGGACAGGACGTTGTCGCCGATCGTCATCGCCGGAAAGGGATTCGGCTTCTGGAAGACCATCCCGATGTGCCGGCGGATGTCGACCGCTCGCTGACCCGGTCCGTAGATGTCGGATCCGTCGAGCTTCACCGCACCGGCCAGCTGAGCCCCCGGAACCACCTCGTGCATCCGGTTGAGGATCCGCAGGAACGTCGACTTGCCACAGCCCGACGGTCCGATCAGGGCGGTGACCTTCCGCCGTTCCATCACCAGGTCGACCTCTTCGAGCACGAGCCGACCGCTGAACCATGCGTGAACCCCTTCGGCGTCGATCTCGCCTGCACGGCCGAATCACTGGACCCGGCACGTGGAGCAGCCGGCAGCTCCGACGTTGCAGAAAATGCGCTCATGGGCGTTCGCTACCTTCCATCGGGCACTTCGCTCGTCTCCATCGGAACCGGCACGAACATGCGGGCCAGTTGGTCGTCCACGGCTGGCGACGAGCTTCGACTTCTTGCCCCGGGTCCGACCCAGGATCCGGGCCGCCACGAACAGCACCAGCACGATGGCCATCAGGACGAAGGCGGCCTGGAAGGCGATGGTGATGTACACCGATTGCGCCTCCCGCACGAACTGGTATGTCGTCAGAGGAAGCGCACCCTGAGGGTGGGAGAACGGGTTGGCATTGATCAGGTTCGAGCCGAACGCGGTGAAGATCAGCGGCGCGGTCTCCCCGACGATGCGGGCCACGCCGAGCAGGATCCCGGTGACGACGCCGGATCGCGCGGTGGGTAGCACGACCGACCAGACCGTCCGCCATTGTGGCGAACCAAGGGCGAAAGACGCCTCGCGAAGGCCGCTCGGAACCACGCGGAGCACTTCCTCGATCACCCGTGTCACCGACGGGAGCAGGATGACGACCAGGGCGAGCGAGGCCGCGAGCCCCGAAAAGGTCAGGACGTGGTTGATGATCAGGATCGAGTAGATGAAGACACCGGCCACCACCGAGGGGGTACCGCTCATGGCTGTCACCACGGTGCGGATGGTGCGAACCCCGCGCCCGCCGACCTCGTTGAGGAAGACCGCGGTGGCGATGGCGATGGGCACACCGATGGCGGTGGCGATCGCCACCTGCTCGAGCGTCCCGATGACCGCGTGGAGCACCCCCACATGGTCGAGCACGTTGGGGTCGGCCAGGTAGAGGTCCTTGTCGTCATGGCCGAAGATGGCGCCCCAATGGATGGTCGGGATCGCCTTGTAAGCGACCCACGCCACGATGAAGAGCACGACACCGACGATCACTGCCGCTGCGGTCACGAAGAGCACCGCCATCACCCGATCGGTCGCCGCCTGGCGCTCGACGATCTGGGCCGTTCCCAGCCACACGAGTCCGAGGAAGAGCAGGTACCAGCAGAGGAGGAAGCCGAGCGCTCCGGTGAGGAGCGTCAGCTGAAAGAACACCACCCACACCACACAGAGCGAGGAGACCGCGGCAGCGGCGAGTAACCCGACGTCCGTCCATCCGAAGTCGCGGGGACGAAGGGGGGTCGGCAGTCGTCTCGCTTGCGGTAGCCGGCGGGGAGGTCGATCCGCGCTCGATGCCGAGGGGCGATTCCCCGGTGGTCGCGGTTGAAGCCGAGGTCGGAGGCATGAGAACACCAGGCGGTGCGGAGGGAAGATCGGATCGGGTGCTCACAGGTCGACCCCGGCCCCACTCCGCGAGCGGTTGACGATGGCCGATGCGCCGAGATTGATGACCAGCGTGAAGGCGAAGAGGACGAAACCGCACATCAGCAGGTCCTGAAGCCCGAGCTTGCCACCAGAGTTGAAATTCGTGGCAATCAGCTGCGAGATCGTCGACCCGCCGTGCTGGAGGATGTGCAACGACGCACTGAACGATGACGCCAGGATGATGCGTCACCGCGATGGTTTCCTCGAGCGCCCGGCCGAGTCCGAGCAGCACCGCGCCGATCATGCCGCCGCGGCCGAAGGGCAGCACCACGGTGCGGATCATCTGCCAACGGCTGGCACCGAGTGCGAGCGCCGCTTCACGTTCGCTGGCCGGAGCGAGGGAGAAGACCTCGCGGCAGATGGACGCCACGATCGGCACGACCATGATCCCGACCACGAGTCCGGCGATGAACAAAGAGGAACTGAGTGGTGGGCTGTTGACCCGGAAGAAGGGAATGAACGCCAGGTGGCGCGAGAGCCACGTGCTCGACCCCCACCATGTTGGGTTGGAACTCGAAGACGGCCCAGAGTCCGAAGATGATGCTCGGAATGGCCGCCGCCAGATCCACGATCGCGATCAGCGTTCGCCGGCTCCAGATCGGTGCGTACTCGCTGAGGAAGAGCGCTGTCGCGATCGCGATGGGTGCGCCGACCACGATGGCGACGGTTCCGACTTCGATGGTGCCGACCAGGGAGGCCAGTACCCCGTAGACAGGTTTGTTCCCGAGGGTCTGAAATCCCGAGGTGGTGAAGAAACTGAATCCTTCCTTCCGGAAGGCCGGCAGCCCTCGCCAGAGGAGGAAGAGACCCGATTGCGAAGAGGAGCACGAGCGCAAAGATCCCTGCAGCCCGCACTGTTCCCCGGAACAAGCGATCCGACGCGCTGAAATCTTGGCGGAGGATGAGGGGCTGCGGGGTCGGGTGCTCGCTCGGGGCCTCGTGGCGGCCAACCGTGGTCGACATCTCCTCAGTGACTCTCCGACGGCTCGTGTCGCGATGCGGGGCGGACCTGCGTTGGCGAACGGTGTGCAGCTACGGGGAGCGTACCGATCGAAGGTGAACGCAGCCCCAACTCTTCGCTATTGGTCGGTGATCGTTGTGTGAGGACCCGGTACACCGGGTCCGGGGCTCAGGAGTTGTCACTGATCAGCTGGCCTCGGCCCACCGAGAACCGAATCCCCGGATCGTTCCAGGTCAGCGTCTTCCCCTTGACCGTGACCGGCAAGAGGGACGCGCGACCGGTCTTCGTGTAGGGAGGAGCCGCGGAGAGCTGACGGATCAGGCTGCTCAGGACCGCGGCGGAGGCCTTGTCGTGCTGCTTGATCTGCTCGAGGCTTGCCCAGTAGAGATTCGGACCGCCGCACTCGATGAAGAAGGCCAGCCAGGTCCCTCCGGTCTTGTCCGTCCAGACCACCGGTTCCGACACCAGGACCGAGTCACCTGACGGCACGGTTCCGACGACTGGTGCCGACTGGGCGGGGCCTGAGTAGAGCTTGGCTCCAGGTGGGATGCCGAGCCCGTCGACGACTGCCTTCGCGCCGTCCTTCTTGATCGACTCCAACGCCGCTTGGCGGAGGTATCCGGCGAGAACGCCGCGAAGTTCGGGTTGAGCCCGGTGGGCTCACCGGGCGGGAACCGAGTTGTTGACTTCGTACGTGCAGCCCTTCAGAGCGAACGGCGGTGCAACGACCTCTGCGGTGGCGGCGGACGGAGAGGACTGTCCGCACGCGCTCACCGCGAGCGGAACGGAGATGAGGACCGCGAGGCTGAACAACTTCGAGATCGTCGCGCCGGTACCTGCTCGCACTGTTTCCGTGACGCTCCGTTTGGATCGGTCGACCGTTTGGGATCGGTCGAATGGCAGAGAATGCGACCCTCGCGCCCGGTCTCCGGCAGCCGCCCGCTGGGGAGCCTCGACGTCGCCGGGCAGGATCGGTGACGTGACTCCGATGTTGTCTCACGGCGGGTGAGCCCAAGTCAAAGGGAAGGGGGGTAAGTCACAAAGAGTTCATGTTCCGGTAACTCAGACGCATGGACGTTGGAGCGGGCCGAGGGCCGGCATCCGGACGCCGACGAATGTCACCCTCGAACTCGTAACCACGGGGCTCGGTGCAACGGAACGGGTCTGTCCAAGCCGCATCCTGACCCCCGTAGCGACACCGCTCTGTCGTCCGGCGGCGGTGAGAATCCGTCGGTGACGGCGAGCACCGCGCCCACCAGGACCTCGGTCACAATGCCCCGTTCCGACTCGCTCTGGACCCAGCCGTGGATCTTCCGGACTGTGCGGGGGAAAGGGTTGACCCCGACGAAGTGCTCGAAGGGCTTGTCCACGTCGAGCAGCACCGCGCCGGTCATCGCCGCGATCGGTTCGAAACCCGAGCAGCGCCTTCGACGGCCAATCCGGCGGTCGCCATGACCAACAGGCCGAGCAGGCCGTCGCGACGGGCCACGCGGAGGAATCGCTCGGGGCCGCCCGGCCTCTCCAGATCGCACCCCCAATGCGGGATCGAGTCCATCACCAGATGGGAACCGAGCCCGACCACGAACGCGGCTGCCGGCCGGTCCTTCAGGCACCGGCCGATGACCACGCCTGAGAGGGCATGGTTGGTCACGAACATGGCGACACTGTGACACCTCCCCGGCTCACCGGGTGGCCGCGACGTGAGCGACCTCGTCCTTGCCGACGGTGAGGAGGCCGTGTCGGGGCCGGGCGGCGCCCGAGGGCTCAACCGGGCGGTCGCGTGGTCGACGTCGCCGAGCCGCCGGCCGCCGTCGAGGTCGTGGTCGACCCGGAGCCGGACGGCGTGGCGAGCATGGCGAGGATCTGCCCGGCCAGCTGCTCGACCTTGATCGGAGGAGCAGCCGCGATCACGATGGTCTGGAGCGATCCCTGCAGCACCGCGACGGTCGTCACGGTCTGCTGGTTGTCGACGACGATCGAATAGTACGCCTGGTCGCCCAGCCCGGGAAGCGAGGCAGTCGGTCCGTACTGCGACTCGACGCGCGACTTTGCAGCTGCGAATGACGACGACGTCGCGGCGGTGTCGTACTCGATGATCACCGATCGCGACGGGTCGCTCGCCTTGTACGTGCACGTGGTGGCCGAACCGTGGACGGTCGGGTGGGCAGACCCGACCTCCAGGCTCGTCGCAGCCTTGATCGCAACCGGGCCGACCAGCGAACAGATCGGTCGTGACCCGTCCGTCAGTGTGGTCGTCGATCGAGAAGATCCGGCCGTCGACCCCGTCGAGGAGGAGGCGGCGCTCGAACAGGCGGCCAGTGCCATCCCCGCGAGCACGGCGACGGCGAGCGCGCATCGACGTCGGCTGCGGTCCGATCCGATGTGCACCGGCGGAGACTACACGCGCTCATCGACCTGTGATCGGCGGCGAGACGTCGCGGCACTTCGGGCCGATCGCGCAGTACCGAGCCGTCGTGCATTCCCGCGCGTCGTCGCACACCGACACCGGTGGACGACGGGGTCGGTCAGGTCCGCGGATGAGATCGAGTTTCACCTCACGGGAACGAAGTGATTACCTCGAGTTGTCAATTGCGAAAACCGGCCGAAACATAGCGCTCGTACACTGCATCCATGCGAGGCGGAGATTGAGGACGGCGCGGGTGGTCGTGCTCCCCCAACCGGTCGACGGCCTCGTTCGCCCGACCCGCTCATCTGTTCCGGCTCGTTCGGCGAGGATCCGCCTCGACATTCTCGACATCCTCGGCGAACGATGAGCGTGACGGATCGTGCTCGTCGGACCGATCGGCGCCCCGTCTCCGAGATGACGCCGGGGACGATACCGACGTGGGCGAGAGTGAGTGTCGTCCTACCCGCGAAGAACGAGGCGCTCAACCTGCCCCACGTTCTCAGCGCGTTGCCCGAGGGCCTTCATGAGGTCATCCTCGTCGACGGACGCTCGACCGACGACACGGTCAGGGTGGCGCGGCTGTTGCGACCCGACGTCATCGTGATCGGGCAGACCCGTCAGGGCAAGGGCAACGCGCTGGCGTGCGGATTCGCGGCTGCGACCGGCGACGTCATCGTGATGCTCGACGCGGACGGGCTCGACCGACCCCGGGGAGATCTGCAGGTTCGTGGCCGCGCTCGCCGGCGGCGCCGATTTCGCGAAGGGCTCGCGCTTCCTGCCGGGGGCAGGAAGCAGCGACATCAGCCGGCTGCGGCGATACGGCAATTTCGTGGCTGAACCGGATGGTGAATCTGCTCTACGGGACTCGCTACACCGATCTCTGCTATGGCTTCAACGCCTTCCGGCGTGACTGCCTCGAGGTGATGGACCTCGACGTGGGAAGCCCAGGGCAGTTCGACCCCGCAGAGATGCGCTGGGGAGACGGATTCGAGGTCGAGACCCTGATCAACGTCCGGATCGCGAAGGCGGGCCTCCGTGTCGCGGAGGTGCCGAGCTTCGAGCGGAACCGCTACTACGGCACGAGCAACCTCAACGCCTTCTCCGACGGCCTCAGGGTGCTGCGGACCATCCACGTCGAGCGGCGACGTGGCCGGCGGCACGTCGAGCCCGGCGACCTGATGGCTTCGGCGAGGGATCCGTCGCCGTCGGTCGACGAGGCAAGCTGAACTGTCCCGCCACTGCGGTTCGGCGGCGATCGCACCACCCTCTTGCGGCCACCTCTTCAGAACCGGGTGACGGCGCCAGCCTGGGAAAGCGATTCCTGCACGTAGCAGAGCCCGCCCTCCAGCAATCCCTTTCGGCTTTCGCGGAGGAGCGAGCGTGGGAAGTCGGCCGGCAGCTGGTCGGCGCGGACACCTCCACGTCGTAGTCCGAGGTCGCGGAGTGCGTGGGGAAACAACCGAAGCAGGTCGAGACCGACCGTGGGCTCCGCCCGAACCATGCTGGCGAGGAAGGCCGATAAACCCGCGCTGTAGCCACGGAACTGCTTGTGCAGATCGCCCATGTCGCGGCGATGGTAGTGCCAGGTGACCGCGGCGGGCCAGTGGAGCACCGTCTCACCTGCTCGGAGGAGTGACGCGAAGACGCGGGTCTCCTCCCCGCCGTGGGTCCGGGTGCCGGCTCCCAGGCATTCGTCGAATCCTCCGACGGAGCGCAGCGACGAGGTTCGAAACGCCATGTTGCCGCCCGATCCGATCGCCGGCAGCGGGTAGAGGGGGCTCATCACCGTGGGCGAGCCGGCCCGGAGCACCTCGGACGACAGTCCGCGGCCCTTGTTGAATCCCCCGTACTGCTCGAAGCGGACCTGGGCCTCGGACTCGAGTTCGGCGGGCAGCATCACGCCGCAGACGGCCGCCGGGACGCGTGTCGTGGCGAAATCCCTCCTTCAGCCGGCGTACCCAGTGCGGGTCGGCGACCTCGTCGTCGTCGAACCATGCGACGAGATCGCTTCGCAGGCGCTCGAGCGCTGCGTTGCGGGCTCGCGACAGCCCGGGTCGTGGCGCCAGGACATAGTGCCAACCGGTACGTGGCGACTCCTCGACGAGGCGTTGCGTCGCCGCTGAAGTCGGTGCGTTGTCGACCACGAGGAGGGAGAAGTCCTGGTCCAACTGACACCGAAGGCTGGCGAGGGCTCGTCGCAGGTCGTCGGGCCGGTCGCGGGTGCACACGACGACGGTGAGATCCGCCCGAGCTCCGCTCGGCTCCGGGGGTTCCGGTGCACGTTCCACGCTGCCGATTGCCGATCGCACGCCGCGTCGGAGGTCTTCGACCAGCACCTTGTGTTGGCCGGCGACGCGCCAGAACGAGATGTCGACGGGAATCCCGTCGTCACGGACCAGGCACCAGAGCGTCTCGTATCCCTCGACGTCGATGACGGCCTCTTCCGGACCACGCGGGATCGCCAGGTCGAGGTCGACGACACGAGCGGGAGCTCGGAGATCGCATCGGTCGATCTGCTGCACCCGCCGTCGCCCTCCGAGTTCCGACCTATGCACCGTCGACAAGGCGCATCATCTCGTACTCCGGCGCCAACAGCTCGCGGACCCGGTCGAGTTGCGTGTCGGGGATCGCCAGTGGAGCAGACGAGACGCTGCTCATGCCCGACATCGAGAGGTAGTCCGGTCCGTTTCCGGAGCTGCTCGATGCCCGCGGTCAGCGCTTCCATGCGGATGACCAATTGCAATGCGCCGAGCACGTCGACCGTCTCGGACACGCTCCCCGTCGGCGAGAACATGTAGAGGTGCCCGAGCAACCTGTCCTCGGGCAGCCTGTCGAGGAACTCTTCGAAGGTCCCTCGTGCCCACAACCGCTCCTCCTCGGGGGCGCGGAACGTGAACCCCTCGTCCGAGTCCGGGCTTCTCAGGTACCGGTAGAGGGACACCACGCGCTCGACCGGGTCCCGGAGCACGGTGAAGGCGAAGGTGCCCTCCCTGGGGGGCCGTGCGACGTAGCTCGGGAAATGGCTCACCCCGAAGAAGTAGCGCCCACCGCGGATGAGCTGCGCGTTGAGCCCGACGAAACGAATGCCGCCTCTCCTGACGAAGGCGTACCGGTACAAGCTCCGTTCGATCCTGCGCGGATCGGAACCGGAGAGTGCATAGAAGGAGGCCACGATCGAGGTTCCGGCCGTCTTCCGGACGTGATGGAAGTAGACGCGCCGGAATCCGTCCGACAACAATTCGTTCTCAGACGGGACCACGAGCGCTGCCCTCGACAGCGCCTCACCGAGGCCGGTGTGCAGACGCGACCGGAGCGCAGACGTGTCCAAGCGGGAATCCAACCTCTCCAGCGTGGACTCCACCAGTTCGAACAACGGTCGACCTCGTCCGGTGCGGCGGTTCAGGGCGACGAGTGTAGCAACTGTCTTCGCGCGGATCCGGGAGATGACGGCTCGACACCACCGATCCGCGCGGGCTCAATTGCTCAGCCCGCCGGCGATGTGGTGTGCGGCAAGAAGCGAGATGCCGTGCCGGAGCGCCGCGGCGGCGGCCGGGTTTCGACCGTTCTGGATGGACGACGTCCCGTAGTCCCAGTACGCGAGATAGGTGACGTCGTTGTGAACGATCCAGTTGAACATGTCGGCGACGAAGGTGGCGTTGTCACCTCCGCTGACCTCACCACCCGCGACGACCGGTCCACTGCTCGGCGCCGAGGGACCCGACCCGAGTCCCATCTCGGGGAGGGCCAGCGCCTTGCCGTGCGTCGACGGCAAATTTCGGCGATCCAGTCGAGACCCCACCGTTGGGTGAGCATGGTCCGGAACTCCCGTGCCGCGCCCGGGTAGGAGTCCCAGCTCGTGTCGTAGACGTCCATGCCGATCACGTCGACGTACTGGTCGCCCGGGTAGTAGTCCGCCAGATTCCCCATCGCGCGGTCCTTCGGTCCGTTGTCTCCCCGGGACGGATTCCACACGTACGTGAAGTGGGCACCCGGAACCGACCGCATGGTGGTCACGATCTGGCGCCAATAGGCCACGAAGCTGGCTGCCTGGCCCGCCGCGTACCAGGGGAATTTGCTCTGGTTGAACTCCCAGCCGAGCCGCAGGACGGAGTCCCCCATGCCCGAGGCCACCAGGTTCCGGGCCAGCGTACGGAAGTAGCCGTCGTAGGCCCCGGTCGCGCCCGTCGCGAGGGAGACGCCGGGCGTGGCGGGCAACATCTGGACCGCCCAGATCATGTGGTAGCCCGAGCCCTTCCACCTGTCGATGGCCCACCGGTCGTCATCGATCTCCGACCAGCTCCTCCGATCGAAGCTGTCCGACGCATACGCCATCGGGTGGCCGACCGCCGTCGACAGGGCCTTCAGGCCCACGGCATTGCCGGCACCGACGTACGCGGTGAACGTCGTGATCGGGGCGGGACCGCTCAGTGGCAACGACCTCGGCGGTGTCGTCGGCGTCGACGACGTGAACACCGACGACTGCCACACTCCGATCGCCACGGCTCCGAGGACGAGGAACGCCACCACCGCGAGGGCCACGGGCCTCGCACTCCGGCGGCGGGGGATCTTCCCCTGCGGGCTAGCGAGGGGAGTCTTGGTCAACGACATCGCGAAGGGATCCGCCGTCGCACTCGAACGCGCGCACCGACACTGACGACCCGACGGTGAGCATACGGTCACTGTAGCGGTGCCGCTTCGAACGACGAGGTCGCTCGCGCGACATCCGATCGTTCGCGCGTGGGTCGTTCGGTCCTGCCGGGGCGCACGCGACCGTCCGATGAATTTCCCGTGAACATTCGGTTCACTCCGAACGCAGAGTTCACCTGTTTGTCACTCGGTGCGGAGCGAGGCACAGCGATCGCGAGCCGACCGGCCGCGACCGCAAATCCCGAAGGATCGTGCACAACCGTCGTTGCTAACGTTGCCGCGGTGATCGAAGCCACGGCCGGCGGTGGTCGGCCGCACGTCTCACGTCGCAGCCCCTGCATCGTGTTCGCCGATCGCCGCCTGCGTCGGGTGACGGCACCCGGGACGAACGGCGTCGATCCGGCTCTTTCCGTCAACCTCCTCGTTCGTCGACGGTGACCGTTCGCTCGGCCGGTCCCGTTCCGCTGCCCGAGCTCGAAGCCGTCGATCCTTCTGGAGCCCGGGTCGGCGCCGTACAGCTCGCGCAGGCAGAGCGCGGTCCGGACCGTGCCGCGCGGGCGTCGGTGGCGTGCCGCGCGCCCTCGGACGGGTGCCCGAGCTCGCCCTGGGGATGGCGTGTGCGTCGATGCTGGTCGCCGTCGCCTTCGCCGCTGCTCGGTCGGGCGCACCCTGGGCCAAGGACCTCTATTGGGTCGGTCAGGTGGCGATCTACGCGATCCCGGCTGCATTCCTGTTGTTCCGTCGGTCGATCCGCCGGATCGAGGCAGTGAGCATCGCGCTGCTGTTACCGCTCACGACGTACCTGGTGCTCCTCTACTACAGCCCGACCCAGTTCCGGTTCCTCGACGAGTTCGGCCACGTGCAGACGGCGCAGTCGATCCTCGCAACCCATCACCTGTTCCACGCCAACACCTTTCTGCCTCCGAGCCCCCAGTACCCCGGGCTCGAGATCGTGACGACCGCCATCGCCTCGATGACCCACCTGTCGATTACCGCCTCGGGGATGATCATCGCGGGAGCCGCCCACGTGCTGGCGGCGCTCTGCCTCTACTTCGTCGCATCCGAGGTGACCGGCAGCCCCCGGGTCGCGGGTCTCGCGGCGGTGATCTATGCGACCTCACCGCATTATCAGTTCTTCGACTCCTACTTCATCTACGAGACGATCGCGCTCCCCTTCCTCCTTCTCGCGATCCTGGCCGTCGTCAAGATGCTCAAGACGACTGGGCGGGGCGCGACCGTCTGGGCGGTCGTCGCGGTGGCGTGCGGCGGGGTGACGGCAGTGAGCCATCACGTCAGCAGCTACATGCTGGTGGGGCTGCTCGTCGCGTTCTGCCTTGCGCAGTGCTTCCTACCGCGGGCCCGACGCGACGTGCGGCTTCCCATCGTCCTCGTCGTGGTCGCGGCGATCGTCGCGGTCTGGGACCTGAAGGTGGCCACGACGACGATCGCGTATTTCAGGCCGGAGGTGCATGCACTGTTGAACGGGTCCTCGGGCGGCCACTCCGCGACCGCCGGATCGGTGGCTGGCGGTCATCGTGCTGCAAAAGGGGTCTCCGGCAACCCCCCCTTCTTCGACGTCGCGATGGAATACCTCTCGGTCCTGCTGCTCTTCGTCCTCACCTTCGCCGGCGCGTGGAGGATCTGGGCGCGGAGGAGATGCGAGGATGCGGCGGTCACCCTGGGATTCGCCATCGCGTCGATGAGCGTCTTCGTCGTCGTCGCGGCCCGTCCGGTCGCCGGATCGCTCCTGTCGGCTCGCGCGCTGACCTTCGCGCTCATTCCGGTCAGCGTCGTCGGTGCGATCGCCCTCGGTGAGCGGGGAACGCTCCACCCGCACTCGGCGGCACGTCGGCGACTCCGCTCGCTCGCGATCTGGGAACGCGGTCCTTTCATCGGAACGGCTCTCGTGGTGGCGATCGCGGTCGGTGGGATCACCGGTGGCTACCCGAACTTCTACTCGCGCCTTCCCGGACCGTTTCTGATGAGTGCGTGGGAGCGCTCCGTCGACAGCCACAATCTGGACGCCGCCGCCTGGGCGGCGGGCAACCTGACGCCCGACAGCGGCATCGCATCCGACTTCTTCACCGGCCAGATGATGGCCGCACTCGGCCACCAGGCGACCAGGAGAGAGGTGGCAGACCTCTTCCTCAGCCTGGCGTACACGGATGCCGACCGCCAGCTGGTCCGCCACCAGAGGGTCGTCTTCGTGGTGCTCGACCGCCGGATGACCTCACTTCTTCCGACCGCCGGCTTCTACTTCGCCGACGATCCGGGGACCGGGCTCTACACGACCCCCCTGCCCTCGGCCAGCATCGACAAGTTCGACACCGTTCCGGGCGTGTCGCGCGTGTTCGACGACGGCACCGTCGTCGTCTACGACCTGAAGGGCTCCGCGACACGCGCCATGACGACGCTGACCACCCCCAGGATCAACCTGCTGCAACTGGTTGCTCTGACTGCCGGCTGCGCCGCGCTCGCCGAGATCTCCTCTTCGCCGGTCGTGGACGTCCTCGTCGGGCTGCCGCTCCTGCTCTGTCTTCCCGGTGCCACGCTCCTGACGGCGATGGATCCCTTCCGCGCCAGCCTGCGAGGCATCGAGCGGTGGATGTGGACGGTCGCGGCCAGCATCGGCATCGCCATCGCCGGGGGCCTCGTCCTCAATCTGGTGGGCGGCCTCACCCGCTCCCATTGGATGGCGATGCTCGCAGTCGTCGTCTGTGGCCTCGCCGATCGCGGCATGGTCGCGATCGGGAGAGACGGCCGGTCGCCTCGGCACCGAGGGAGCGGTGAGCGAGCCGCCTGCGACGGACGACCCCGAAGGGGAGTCCGGGTCGCGCCAGGCGCTCGGACCGCTGACCGGCGGACAGGTGCTGCTGTTTCTGGCGTCGATCCTCGTCGTCGCCGGTGCCCTCGTGCTTTCGGTCCACAGCGATTCGGCCGCCAGCCGCGAGCACTTCGTCCAGGCCTGGGTCCTGCCGACGCCACAGAGCAATCCGTGGAGCACGTCGGTCCGGGTCGGGATCGCTAACCAGGAAGGACGGTCAGCGAGCTTCGTCGTGCTGGTGACCGTCGGGCCGGCCACGCCGTCCCAACAGCCATCGGTCTCTCAGCACGTGGTCACACTCGACAGGGGGCAGACCTGGAATTCGGCGGTGACGAGGAAGCCGGGCGAACCCGTCTCGGTGACCGTCGCATCGTCCTCGCGGCCCGACGCCGTCCTCGCATCGGTGAACCTGGCACGACCGGTGCACTGAACCGGGGCGGCCCTCCGGTGCTCATCCGTAGGCGAACTGGTCTGCACCGGGGGAGGGAGCGCTCCTTCCTCCCGGGGTCGTGACGTACACGTAGCGCCGACCGCTGCCCTGGGCCGGAGTGACCGCGGTGATCTGGGTGTCGGACAGCACCTTGAAGCTGGACGCCGGGACGGTCCCGAAGGTCACCTTCGTCGCACGGGTGAAACCGGTCCCGCCGACGGTGACGGTCGTCCCTCCGGCTGTCGGGCCGGCGGAAGGAGCGACGTCGCTCACCACCGGGACGGGCGCCACATAGGTGAACTGGTCGGCACCGGGCGAGGACACGGTCTTGCCGTGTGGCGTCAGCACCCGAACCACCCGCGGTCCGGCCCCCTGTGGTGGCGCCACCGCGGTGATGTCGGTGTCGGAGAACACCTGGAAGCTCGACGCGGGGACGGCGCCGAAGAGGACCCTGGTGGCGCGGGACAGCCCGCTGCCGCTGATCGTGACGGCGGTCCCGCCGCCGATCGGACCCGACGACGGCGACAGCGCAGTGAGGGTTGGGACGATCTTGAAGGTGTAGCGGCCGGCAGCCGCCGTCTTGGAGCTCGCTCCGGCAGGGGTGGTGACGACGACCGTGTGGGCACCCGTGAGCGGCGGCGTGAGCGCGGCGATCCTGGTGTCGGAGAGCACCTCGAAGCTGAGGGCCGGCGTGGCACCGAAGGAGACCTTCGTCGCGCCGGTGAAATGCGTTCCCGTGATGGCGAGCGTGGTGTCTCCCTGGACCGGGCCCGACGACGGCGAGACGCCGGTGACCGTCGGGGCCGGGACCCGATAGGTGAACCTGTCGGCCGCCACAAGGGCGCTGGTTCCCCGTGACGTCGAGACCGAGATGTCCGAGACACCCGCGGCCTGTGTCGGCGACACCGCGGTGATCTGGGTGTCGGAGTCCACGTGGTACCGGGACGCGCCGACCCTGCCGAAGGCGACCCGGGTCGCGTCGGTGAAGCCGACCCCGAGCACCGTGACCGAGGTGCCGCCGTCCGTCGAACCGGTGGACGGGGTGACCGCGGTCACCGCGGGTGGCCGCGAACCGGAGGGGTCGCCTGCGCCGCCGCTCGAGCAGCCCGCGCACACGATGGCAGCGGCCCCGGCGACCCAGGCTCCTCTCCGCCACCAACCCGTCCGACCGGCAGCGGTCATCCGACCGGCTGGTGCTCGGCTGCGGCCGGGAGCGCCCGCTCCCGCGACTCTTGGCCGAAGCTGGTGAACGAACCGCCCCACCACTTGAGGTACCGGTGGGCCGTGTCCGGATACCGGAGCCGGAGGAACGACGGCGACGGCAGGACGATGCCCGCGGTGAACAGCAGGGCGTGCGATGCCGGCAGCCGGAAGACCTGTCCGAACAGATGCTGCGATCCGAAACGCGGTGGGAGCAGCATGCGGAGCCGGAAGGTGTGCTTCACCTGCTCGACCGACCCCAGCGTCTCCACCAGGTCGGGCGGACGCACGTCCTCGGGAAGGCACTCGAGGATCCATCGCAGCCAGGACGAGGTGTCGCTCTCCCTGGCAGCCTCGGCGATGAGCTCGGTCGGAGCGCTGCCGGCGAGCACGAGGACGTCCCGCCAGATCCGATAGGTCTGGCCGGGTCGGCTCTTGTCGCTGACGACGTGGAGAGCCGAGACGAGGAGGTTGTGCTCGGGAGCGGCGAGCGGCAGCCGGACACCGAAGACCTCCGCTTCTCGGGCACCTGCGCGCGAGGAGGTCGAAGGTCAGGCCGCCAGACCAGCACCAGGGAGCGATCCGATGGTGCAGGTCGATCGAGCCCCCCTCGGGCGTCCGGAGATTGACCGCTTCGCGGCAGTAGCGGTTGAAGGAGTTCCAGGCCTGGACGGTCCTGCTGCGCTCGCGATACCCGAGGGAACGGAGCACGCGGCCGGCCTCGCCGAAACGGGACGGGTCGACCAGCACGTCGAGATCGAGGTACGGCCGGTCGGAGATGCTCACGCCTTCGAGCGCGGTCCCGGGCCCCTTGGTGATGACGAAGGGGATCCCGGCCGAGGAGAGCGCTTCGAGACCCTCTCGGGACCGGTGGACGACGGTCGTCGTCGTCGCGAGGTCGTCGAACTGCGCCTGTTGCAGCCGGCTCACCACCGCTGCGGTGGCGCCGGTCGGGCGCGCACGGATCACTCGGAGCGCGACGCCGGCCAGGCCGTGCGCGATCAACGATTCGCACTCGCACTGCCACTTCCGGGGGTTGGGGGACGCCGCGTCGGAATCGAAGTCGGCGAACAACACGAATCGAGTCGCGGCTCCCAGCTCCGGAAAGATGTTGGGAAGGCTCGTGGCGCCGCTCCGGGGATTGATCAACACGGTGTGCAGTCCCGTCTGACCGAAGTCGCCGAGGTCACCGCGTCACGATAGCCGTGGACCGCGTCGCCGTCGCGAGCGTCGCGCCTCTGTAATCCGGCTATTTCGGTGCGGCCGTCCGGTAGCAACGCGTGCGAGCCGCGACGACCGTCGGGCGCCGTCGCCTCGCTGCACCGGATGAATTCACCCACCGTTCATCTGGAGCCGTCTCCGAGTGGCCGCGGTCGCGAACTGTTCACGCACCGTTCGCCGACTCGACATCTTCCCGACAACGAAGCTCCTCTAGGGTGATCGGCGTCCGCAGTTGTGCGCGGACGTCACCTCTTCCGCGTTCTCGCTCGAGGAGACGCGAGTTGTCGGCCATGTGTGGAGACCCGTCGATGACGACCTCCGGGAACCGAGCAGGGAGCCGCGGCGACGGCACCGTCCATCGACGGACACTCTGCCGCCGGTCCCTCCGGTGCGGTCGCTCCGCAGCGAAGTGAGCACCGTCCCGAAGGTGTCGGGTCCGGCCACGGACGGGAGGAGGGTCGAGGGGGAGCCCAGCCCCGTCCCGGAGCTGCCCGGCGCCGACATCCTCCCCTCCCGCCAGGTAGCGCCCTCAGTGCAAGGCGGGGCCATGCAGGGCGGGGCCATGCAGGGCGGGGCCGTGCAGGGCAGGGCCGTGCAGGGCGAGGTCCGACGGGAGGTGCAGGGCCTTGCCCGCGCCGGTTCCTTCAGCTTCGTCGGGCTGGTCGCCAACGCGGCACTGACCTTCCTGTTCATGCTCCTCGTGAGCCGCACGCTCGACCAGCTCGCGGCCGGAGCCGTCTTCGAAGCCGTCGCGGTGTTCACCACGGCCAGCATGATCGCGACCGCCGGAGCGAACGTCGGTCTCATGCGCTCGCTCCCCCAGTACCGGCGTCGCAGCGCCCGCGACGTCCGGCGCTCCGTGCTGGTGGCGGTGCTCCCGACGCTGTTGATCGGAGCTTCGGCGGCGGCCGCGCTGTACCTCGCAGCGCCGTCGGTGTCGCAGGCACTGGTGCACCGCGCCGCGATGCGCCCCGAGACAACGGCGCAGATCCGCGTCCTCGCGCCCACGATCCCGGCGGCGGCGATCCTCTACGTCCTTCTGTGGGGGGACCGCGCGTGGGGCATGACCGCGTCGGTCGGGATCCAGTACATCGTGGTGCCGTTCGTGCGGATCGCCGTCTTCCTCGGGTTGCTGGCCGTCGGCATGACGGCGTTCCGGGCGACCGTTGCCTGGGGCATTCCCTTCCTCGTCGGACTGCTGATGACCGTGGCGGTGCTCTCCGTTCATCTCGCAGACCGCCGGGCGACGCTGCCGGGGGTGGAACCCGAACCGCGGCCGCTCTCTTTCCTCCGGCACGCGTCCACCTTTTGGCGCTTCGCCGCACCCCGGTCCATCGAGGGGATCCTCCTCGTCTTCCTCACCGGGTTCGACATCGTCCTCGTCGGCGTGATCGGCAACCCCAGACTTGCCGCCGTCTACACCATCGCGAGCCGCTACATCATGCTGTGCGGGTTCGGCTTGCAGGCGATCGTGGTGGCCATCCCCACCCGCATCAGCGACCTGATGCACACCGGCCGAGCGCTCCAGGCACGCGAGCTCTACCGGGTCGCCACCTGGTGGACGATCGGGATGAGCTGGCCGCCCGCGTTCGCGCTCGCCATCTACGCACCGACGTTCATGGGCATCTTCGGTCCCGGCTACCGCGCCGGTAGCACGACGCTGGTCGTCCTGACCGTCGGCATCGTGGCGACGTCCGCCACCGGTCCGGGCGGTGCCGTCCTGTTGATGTCGGGAAAGAGCTCCGCGAACCTGCTGAGCACCGCGGTCGCCGTCGGGGTCAACGTGCCGCTCAACTTCCTCCTGATCCCGGTGCTCGGTGCGACCGGGGCGGCGGTGGCCTGGTCGGTGAGCATGCTGATCACCAACCTCGTGCAGATGCTCTTCCTCCGGCGCATGTTCCGCTTCCATGCCTTCGGCCGCGAGTTCACCCTCATCGCGTCCACGTGTGCCGGCATCTTCCTCGGTGTCGGCGTCGTCACCCGACTGGTCCTCGGAGGGAGCGTCCTGTCGCTGCTGGTCTATGCGGCGGTGTCGCTCCTCCTGTACGGCGCCGTCCTCCACCGGTTCCGAGGCCTGCTCCGGGTCGATTCGTTCGCCTCGATCGTGAGGGGGTCCGTTGCCGGGGAACGGAGTGCACCGGAGCAGCAGTCCGGGAGCGTGGCGGGGAGCTGAGGGGTGATCATCTCGCACAGCAGGCGGTTCGTCTTCGTCCACACCATGAAGACGGCCGGCGACTCGGTCACCGAGCTGTTGTGGCCCGACCTCGCGCGCGACGACTTCGTCCTCCGGAACGACTTCCAGGCATGGGTGCGCCGCGCGACCCGACGAGTCGACCCCCGCTATGCAGACCTCGAAAAGCACAGTCCGGCCGAACTGGTGCGCGAGCGGGTGGGCGCCGAGCTCTGGAAGTCGTACTACACGTTCGCGTTCGTCCGCCATCCCGTCGACCGGGCCCTGTCCCTCTACCGCTACGTGGCCACGAAGGCCGCCGCCCGTCGACGCGTGGATCCGAGGAACCTCTGGTACCTCACGCCTCCCGGAAGGGGCGATGATCCGCGCGCCTGGCCGGCGATGTCGGCGTATCTGGGTTCGGACTCGTTCTCTGACTTCATCCGGCACCCCGCACTGGAGACGGCAGCGGGCATGCAGTCCCAGTCGGACTTCCTGAGCGACGCGGCCGGCAGACTGTCGGTCGATTTCGTCGGGCGCTTCGAACTGCTGGCGGAGGACATCGCCACGGTGCAGGACGCACTCGGCCTGCCGCGGCGCCGTCTCGATCGCCGCAACATGTCCCGCCGCGGGTCCGCCGCCGTCGAGGTGTCGGCCGACGACCGCGCGACTTCTCGAGCGACGATTCCGGCGGGACTTCGAGTGGTTCGGTTACGAGCCCGAATCGACCGTGTCGCCCTGAAGCTCAGCGGTGTCTGCGCGGAAAACCGTGCACGCCGTCGATCACGAAGCCGACGCCCGTGCCCGTGGTCCGGCGGACGGCGGGTCGAATCCCCGTTCCCGACGGAGGAGCCGCTGGCCGCGGCCGGCCAGATGCCCGGCGCCGGCCATGCACAGGCCGATCGCCATGGCTCCCAATCGCAACGAGCCCGCCCACTCGCCCCTCCCTACGGCGGACAGATCCGCCCGCGCCCGGACGGTGACGGCCCTCCGGGCGAACTCGCGCTCGGCGCGGACGTTCGCCGCATCGCCCATCGTAGCGAAGGCTTCGACCTTCTCGCGGTTGACGAAGAAGCAGCGACGCCAGAAGTACCTCCACTCGACCCTCTTCGGCCGGCACATGGTGGCGGACGATCGCACCAGGTTCGAACAGCACGCTCGAGGGTGGATGGAGCGACCCCAGTCGCATGCAGAGGTCGAGGTCGTCGAAGTCGATGGAATGGAAGCCCCCGATCTCTTCGAAGGCCCACCGGCGCACCGACATGTTGGCCCCGATGAGATGGCCGAGCGGAGCGAGCTCGGTGGGAAGGCCCTCGTAGGCACAGCCGAAGACCCAGTCGAAGTTGTCCGGAAACCAGCGGGGGCGGCCGGTCTCGTAGGCCGGGAGGGGAGCACCGCCGACCGCGACGACGGCGGGGTCGGCATAGGGCGCGAGCAGGTGCTCCAGCCAATCGGGCGCCGCCGCGGCATCGTCGTCGAGGAACACCAGGACGTCACCGCGAGCGACTTCCGCTCCGGAGTTCCGGGCCCATCCCGCTCCGAACCGGCGCCGCACCCCGTGCGCCCTGGCGTGTGCGGACGCACCCCCTTCGTCCTGGTCGAACCGGTTCGCGACGACGACGATCGGGAACCCTGCGGGCGTCACGTGCGTCGCCCAGCGCTCCTCGCAGCGTGCGAGGAGCTCGGCGTTCCGATCGATGCAGAGCACGAGCTCGACCGGTGGACGGGTCTGCAACTCCACCGATGCGACCGCGTCCGCGAGCAGTTCCCAGCGATCGAGGGTGAATGCCGGGATGATCACACTCGCTGTCGGCGCGCTGTCCGGTGGTCTCATGGTCGCCCTCATTTGGCGGAATCGACACTTGGTGAACTCCGAATGAACTTCGCGTGAACGCATGAACTTCGCGTGACCACGTTCACCTGCGCGTGACGCGTTCGATCGGAACGGTCGGGGATCATAGCGTCGTCTCTTGAGGGGTTCGCCCGCGATCAACAAGGATACGGACGCACCCTCGGCAATTCTGAGCACGCGGGAGACCGGCGCGTCCATGTCCACAGCACTGATCATCGGATCGGGTCCCGCCGCAGCCGGTGCCGCGCTCGCGCTCGGCGCGCGATCACGACCAGCAGATCGTGGTCCTCGACATCGGCGCGGACCTCGAGGAGCGAGCACCGCGACGATCGCGACCGACTGTCCGGTCTTCCCGAGCACGACTGGCCGGAGGACGCGGTCCGGAGGATCAGCCGTCAGCCGGTGGGGCTGGGCAACGGCGCGCTGCCGCAGAAAGCGCGCCTTCGGCTCCGACTTCCCGTTCCGCGATGCCGGCCAGCTCGAGGGGATCCGGTCGGTGCGGGACGCGAACCGAGCGGTGGTGTCGGGCGCCTACGGAGGGTTCTCCAACGTGTGGGGCGCCCAGATCATGCCGTTCAGTTCGGCGACCTTCGAGCGTTGGCCCATCGGCTGGCGCGAGATGGTTCCCCACTACCGGGTCGCCCTCGACGAGATGGCCCTGAGCGGGGACGAGGACGACCTCTCCGAATTGTTCCCGCTCCTCGTGCCGGCACGGCCGTTGCCCCCTCTGGCCGAACGCACCCGACAGGTGCTCGATCGCTACGACGGCCGGCGCGCCCGCCTGCAGTCCCTCGGCATCACCCTCGGCCGGGCACGGCTCGCGATGCGGTCGGAGGACTGCACCCGCTGTGGGCTGTGCATGACCGGCTGTCCCTACGGCCTCGTCTACTCGGCCTCCCAGACCTTCGACCGCCTCCGCGCCGCCGGCCGGATCACCTACCGCAAGGGCGTGCTCGCGCTGCGCCTCTCCGAGCGCGACGCCGTCCCGAGCGTCGCCGATACGGGACCTCGCCTCCGGACGCACCGAGTCCCTGTCGGCCGACCGCATCTACGTGGGGTGCGGCGGCATCGGGACGACACGCCTGGTGCTCGGATCACTCGACCGGTTCGGAATGCCGCTCGAACTCGCGGAGTCGGCGCAATTCGTGATGCCGGCGCTCTCGAGGAACCCGACGGCCGACCCGCGCGGGGCCGCGCGTTCACCCTCAATCAGTTCAACCTGCTCTACGACGCGAGCGGCGACGGCGTGGACCTGTGCCAGATCCACTTCTATCCGTTCAACCCGGTGTTCGAGACCTCCCTGCCCCGCCCGCTGCAGCTCCCGTGGTCGCGGCCGCTCGCAACGGCGCTGCTCCGCCGGTTGAGCGTCGGGCTGGGCTACCTCCCGTCGTGGGCCTCCCCGAAGGTGACCGCGACGGCGCGCCGCGCCGGCGAGGCACGCCTTCCCGAGCTCGTCATCGAACGCGCACCGGGGTCGAGCTGGCCGCCGATGCTCCGACAGCTGGTGGCGTCGACGGTGCGCGCCGCGCCGTCGCTCGATCTGTGGCCGATCCTGCCCGCCACCACCCTCTCCGCACCGGCGAAGAGCTACCACTTCGGGAGCTCGTTCCCTCACCGCGAGAAGCGGGCCGGGCTGGGGACGGACCGGCTCGGACGATTGGCGCCCTGGGACCGGATCCACCTCGTCGACGGCTCCGTCTTCCCCGACGTGCCGGCGACCACGTTCACCCTGACCATCATGGCCAACGCGCACCGCATCGCCACCGAGTCGCTCGGCGTGCCGGAATGAGCGGGACGAGGACCGTTCCGATCGCGGCCGTCACCGGCGCCGGCGGCTACGTCGGCTCGGTGGTGGCCGACGGTCTCGCCGCGGCGGGATTCCGTGTCCGCCGACTGGTCCGCCGGCCCGAACCCGGGTCCGACGACCGTCACTACGACATCCTCGGCGGCTGCGAGCCCGCGTCGCTCGGCGGGGTCGACGTGCTGGTCCACTGTGCGTACGACTTCGCGCCCATCTCGCGGACCGCCGTCTGGGAGACGAACGTGTACGGCACCCGTTCGCTGCTCGACCGGGCGGCCGAGGTCGGCGTCGGGCGCACCATCCTCGTCTCGGCCACGTCCGCGTACCCGGGAACCGCGCAGATCTACGGCCGCGCCAAGCTGGCGTCGGAGTCCGACGCGTTCGCCCGCGGAATGTGCGCGATCCGTCCGGGGCTCGTGTACGGCCCGGGGTGGGGCGGCATGGTCGGGACCCTGCGGAGGGTGACCGCGCTCCCCGTCGTCCCCCTGGTGGGATCGGGTGCCCGCCAGTACACGGTCCACGAAGACGACCTGCGTCAGGCCGTCGCCACGCTGGCGACCGCCGGCACTCTGCCGAGCGTCCCCGTCGGGCTGGCGAACGCCGATCCCGTCCCTTTCGCGGAGCTCCTGCGATCGATCGCACGCGCGAGCTCCGACCGCGAGCCCGGCTTCGTTCCTGTGCCGTGGAAGCCGCTCTACTGGACGATCCGGGCCCTCGAGGCGGCCCCGGTGCACCTGCCAGTCCGCGCCGACTCGCTCCTCGGCCTGGTCCGTCCGGCCCCCGGGGTCCCGCATCCCGAGGTGCTCGAGGCGCTGTCGATCCGCCTGCGGCCCTTCGACGTGACCCCTGGCGGCGATCCAGGCTCGTCGGCAGCGGGCGGAGTGCGGGAGCTTCGGTCGTGACCGCGACCGGCCGGCAGGTGCGCACCGTCGTGGTCCAGGACCGTTCGCGGCTCTACCGCGAGTGCCTGCACCTGCTCCTGCCGCCCTTCTCGGTGGCTCGAGCGGTCGAGGACGGCGAGGGGCTCGTCGCGGCCTGCGGCGACGACGGGCCGGATGCCGTGGTGTTCGAAGCCGTCGGCGTGCCCTGGGACGTCGGGGACCTCGCCCGACGCCTCCGCCACTGCGCCGGCCCGGTCCTCGTCGGCACCTACCCACCGGACCGCCGCCGTCTGCCCGCGCTCGACGGCGTGGCCTTCGTGGGCCGGGACGCGTCGGCACAGGCCCTCCACGACGCGCTGGCTGGGTCGGCGGTCGCCTCGGCCGAGGGACGCGGATCCCCGCGGCGCTCGGATCGCTCCCGGGCGGCGCCCGAGGACCTGACCCGGAGGGAGCTCCAGGTGTTGGCCCTCATCGGCAGGGGGCTGACCACCGCGCAGATCGCGGACCGGCTCGGCATCAGCGCGAAGACGGTCGAGAACCGCCGGCAGATCCTGTTCACCAGGCTCGGGGTGCAGAACCAGTCGCACGCCGTCGCCGTCGCGATGCGGAGCGGGCTGCTCGGCGTGACCGCCGGATCGCCCGAGCCCTCATGAGCCCGCCGTCTGCGACCAGCCGTCGGAGATCCCGCTCGTCCTACCGGCAGCCCTCCGTCCGAGTGAGTCGCTATACCCCGGGCCTTCCCAAGGTCGTCATCCTCCACGACCACGACTTCGTCGCCGAAGCGCTCCGGGTCCTCCTCGCCGACCGGATCGAGGTGGTCGCGCAGACGCGCTCGGGCCGGGCGGCCGTCGCGCTCGAGCGAGCTGCTGGTCCCCGATGTCGTGGTGGTCTGCGAGATGCTGCTCGACGGCGTGATCGAGCACTACCTGCCTGCGCTGCTCCACACCGGGACACGGGCGCTCCTCGTCTCCGAGCCGCACGAACGGATCCGGCTGCTCGAGCTGGTCGCACTGGGCGTCACCGGCATCGTGGACACCGCACAGATGCCCGGCGAGCTGGCCGATGCCGTGCTCGTACTCGCCGCGGGCGGCGCGGTGCTCCCCCCGGACGTGACCGCGACGATCGCCACCGAGTGGCGCCGGGCCGGGGCGGGTGGAGCCAACCGCCTCGTCGGCAGCGACCTCACGAACCGCGAGCTCGAGGTGCTGGGAGCGATGACCGACGGTCTCAGCACCAAAGCGGTCGCCCACCAGCTGGGGATCGCGGTCAAGACCGTCGAGAACCACAAGACGCGCATCTTCGACAAGCTCGGGGTCCGGACCCAGGCCCAGGCGGTGGCGCTCGCCATCGGCAACGGGACGGTCCGGTCCTCGGCCGTATCGGCGGCCGACGCCCCGAGGATGCGGTGACCATGCTCGGGCGCCGTCCTCCCCAGCCGACCGCCGGGGCCACGGGGGGCATCGACGTCAGCGGAGTGGGCAAGTCCTACGGTGGGCGCCGGGTCCTCGACGAGGCGAGCCTGGTCGTCCCTCGGGGAAGCGTCTCGGTGATCGAGGGCGACAACGGCGCCGGCAAGACCACCCTCATCCGCATTCTGGCGACCGTGGTCGCTCCCGACTCGGGGACCGCGCACGTCAACGGCTACGAGGTGAGCGACGCAGCGCCCTCGACGTCCGCCGCTCGATCGGTGTCAGCTTCGCCAACGAACGGAGCCTCTACTGGCGTATCAACGCCTACCAGAACCTCGAGCTGTTCGGGAGGATCGCCGGGCTCCCGAAGAAGACCATCGCCGTCCGGTCGGCGACGCTGCTCGACGAGCTCGACCTGCTCGCGGTGGCCGGTGGCCAGGTGGCCCGCATGTCGACCGGTCAGCGCCAGCGGTTGATGGTGGCCCGTGCACTGCTGGCCGATCCCGAGGTCCTGCTGCTCGACGAGCCGTTCCGCGGGCTCGACGAGGCGGGTCTCCAGGCCCTTCTCGACCTGGTGGCCAAACGAGCGAGAGGCGGCACGACGGTGCTGATCGTCGCCCCGCTGGTCGCTGCGGTGCTGCCGGTGGCAGATGCCACCTACTGGATCGACGCCGGATCCATCCGGCGGGCGAGCCCCGGGGAGCCGGGCGAGCGATCGGCCGTGAGCGTCGTCCGCATCGTCGCGGCGGTCGCGCAGAAGGACTTCCGCACCGCGCTCTCCTACCGGTTCGGGTTGATCTCGGGCTTGATCGCCTCCTTCTGGGGGCTGATCGCCTTCCGATTCGTCTCCAAGCTCGTCAACACCGGGCAGTTCGAGGGGAGCACGGTCGCCTACTTCCGCTTCACCGTCGTCGGGCTGCTCGTCGCCTCCATCCTCGAGCCGACTGCCATCGGTACCTCCACCGCAGCCCGCAACGAGCAGATCCAGGGCACCCTCGAGTACATGGCGAGCCAACCGGTGCGCCGCGTCTACCTCGGACTCAGCTGGTCCGCGTACGGCCTCGTCCAGTCGTCGGTGATCGCGCTCGGCGTCCTCCTTCTCACCATCCCCATCGGGTTCGGCGTCCACGACGTCGACGTCCCCGTCGTGGTGGCCGCGATCGTGCTGTCCGTCCTCGTCTTCGCCGCCGTGGGCAACATCGGAGCCGCCCTGGTGATCGTCGTCCAGCAGGGCACGCCGATCGTCGCCGGCGTACTGAGCATCGTCGGGGTGGTCAGCGGCACCCTGTTTCCGATTTCGGTGCTGCCTCCGTGGCTCCAGTTCTTCTCGCACCTCTCCCCCCTCACCTATGCCCTCGACGCCATCCGGTCGGCGACCCTTGCGGCCCAGCCTCCGACCTCCTATGTGACGGATCTGCTGGTCCTGGTGGCCTTCGCCGTCGTCCTGCTGCCGTTGTCCGCCTGGGTGCTCGAACGCTCGTTCCGCGTGGCCCAGCGGCGGGGCACGCTGAGCACGTTCTGACGTCATGTGCCGAGGTCTCCGCCGATGTCGGGTCCAGTAGGATGCGCGCCGTGCGGGACGCAGCATCGTGAGCACCCCCGGCGACCAGAAACTGCGTGTGAAGGCGGACGACGTCGTCTGGCGGGACGTGGGCGACGAGCTGGTGCTGTTGGAGCTCGCGACCTCCACCTATCTGACGCTCAACGGCACCGCCCGCTTCCTCTGGGAGCACCTCGTCGGGGGCGCCACGATGGACGAACTGGTCGAATCGCTGGGCGACCACTACGGGATCGGTCCGGCGCAGGCCCGGGACGACGCCGAGGTGTTCGTGTCGACGCTCGGCGAACGGGACCTGTTGATCCGCGACGACTGAGCGGACACCGAGCGTGAACCGGGGCTTTGTCGACCGACCCTGGTTCCCTGCCGCCAACCCGGCCTCGCTGACCGACCTCGAGGTGGCCTCGGGGATGGTGGTGGGCACGGGGAGCGGCCCCGCCTTCGCCCCCGACGGCAGGCTCGGCCCGCTCGACGTGCTCCGGGTGGAGGCCCGCTCGCTCCTCGCACGAAGCCCCTGTGTGGTCGCCTTCTCCGGCGGCCGCGACTCCTCGTCGTTGCTCGCAGTGTTGGTGGACGTCGCCCGTGCGCGAGGGTCTTCCCGAGCCGCTCGCGGTGACGGCACGATGGGACGAGGACCCGGCGAGCGACGAGAGCACCTGGCAGGAAGAGGTGATCGCCGCCATCGGCGCCCGCAATTGGGAGATCATCCGCCCCGGCACCGACCTCGATCTCCTCGGGGAGGAGGCGACGGCATTGCTCCGGGATGTCGGGCTGCTCTGGCCCGCACCGGCCTACGCGTTCCTGCCGATGATCCGCATGGCGACCGGTGGGGTGTTCCTGACCGGCGAAGGAGGTGACGAGGCCTTCGGTCTGTGGCCCTATGGGCGCCTGTGGTCCGCCCTGCGAGGGGGGCGGTTCCCGCGGCAGTCGGATCTGCGGGCCCTCGCGCTCGGCTGCGCGCCGCGGCCGCTCCGGCGACACCGCTGGCGCCGCAATCTCCCGCCGTACCAGCACTGGCTGCAGCCGGCCGCGTTCGAGCTCGTCGCCGACGCACTGGCCGGCGACCAGTCCGACGATCCGCTCCGCTTCGACCGCTACCAGCTGGTGAGCCGGCGGCGGAGGGCCATGGACCTCACCGCGGAGACCCTCGAGCGGCTCTGCGAGAGGGAGGGAGCCGCTTTCGCGGCACCCTTCCTCGACGAGGGGTTCCTCGCCTCGCTCGCGGCCTGGGGGGGACCGTTCGGGAGGGGTGACCGCACGCAGGTGATGACCCAGCTGTTCGCAGACGTCCTTCCCGGTGCAGTGCTCGCGCGCACCGTCCAAGGCCTCCTTCGGGGGCGTGCTCTGGGGCCCCCAGAGCCGACGCTTCGCCGAGCAGTGGAGCGGTGGGGGCCTTCGCGAAGAGCTGGTCGACGACGACGCGCTCCGTCGTGCGTGGCTCGAAGCGGTCCCCGTCTACGGTGCGGCGCTCCCGCTCCATGCCGCGTGGCTGTTCGCACGTCGTCACGAGACCCGCACCGTCGACATGCAACCGGGCCACCCTTAGGGGGATTCGCTCCCTTCTGGCCCGGGATCAGGTTCTTCATACTGAACCGAAGGGGCCAGGACGAAAGGAGCAGCGTGGCTGACATCCAGGACGACGAGCGGTACGAGGTGCCCACGGTGACCGTTCTCGGGGGCGTCACCGAGATGACCCAGGCGAAGCCCGGCATCTACTTCGACTTCCCGGGCTCGTCCCAGGGGAACAAGGTTCCGCCCCCGCCCGGAGCGCCGGGGACGACCAGCTGAACGACACGATGTGAACTCACCGTGACACGGTGAGTCATCCACGGAACCAGGCTCCCCTCTGGGAGCCTGGTTCGCGTTTCCGGTTCGTTGCCGCTCTTCGAGCGCGGGCGCGCGAACGGATCCTCGGCAGGCTCTGCAGCACTGTCGCGCGCCCGGCGGAGTGGACCCGACGACTCGCGATGGGCGCGCGCCTCTATGCTGCAAAGCGTGGACGCGTTCGCGAACACGCGCCGTCGGTGCTTCCGGCACGCTGCTCGTCGGTTTGCTCCCTCCACCCCCAACGCGACGTCGTCGCGCCCGGTATGACCTGTCCGGCACGCGTCTGAACACACGGTGACGGTTCCGCGAACCAACAGTTCCACGAGGGTCTTTCCCGATAGACCCTGTAGGGAATTCCTTCACGACCTCCTAGGGGGTTCATCCCCTAGTCGGTGTCGGTCGTCCTCCGTACACTTCGATTGCACGACCGCGATCCGAAAGGGAACGACCATGGCAGAGGAAACGTACGAAGCGCCGGCGATCACCGTGCTCGGTAACGTGAGCGACATGACGCAGGCGAAGCCCGGTATCTACTTCGACTTCCCCAGCTCCGCCGAGGGAAACAAGGTTCCGCCACCGCCCGGAGCCCCCGGGACGGTCAGCTGAACGACACACGACGGCCCCGCGGGGCCATCGTGGCGCAAGGGGTCGCCGTGGGAGGTTCTGGACTGAAGAGCCTTCGCCAGAAGGGTGCCGCAGACAGGGATCACGCCGAGGTCGCCTGGAAGGCTGGCGAGATCGTGTCGTCCGTCGACGCCTCGGGTGACACCGTACTGCTCCATCTCCCCTCGGGGACCTACCTCGGCCTCGACCGCAGACGCGGCTCGCATCGTCGAGTTGCTGAACGAGGACCCCGACCCCGAGCGCGCGGCGGCGGCACTGGCGGAACGGTTCGGCATCCCGGCCGGGCAGGCGTTCGACGACGTCGTCGCCATCGTGCGCGAGGTCGGCCGGCTCTCGGTTTCCCGGGGCAGTCGGATCCGCCGGCCGACGATCCGAGGGTGCCGGGCGGTGGCGCGGTCCTGGTGGCGCCAGCACTGGCGCTACCGGGTCCTCATCGTCGAAGTGACACTCGTCGTGATCGCGATCGAGATCGGGCTCAAGCTCTCGAACATCGCCCGTCTCGCGCGAGCGGCGGGCGTACCCCTGGCGACCCACCATGCCGCGCCCCCGATCGGCGCCCCCGACGACCTCTCTTCGCTCTGCGAACACGAGCAGCGCGTCTACTGGGCGGTCTGTTGGGTGATGGACCGGTGGCTCTACGACGGGACCTGCCTCCGCCGCGCGCTGGCCTTCGGCTGGTTCCTGCGCCGCCGCCACCCGGTGCTCCGGCTCGGCATGCTCGACGAGCACGGCACGGTGGCCCATGCCTGGATCGAGGTCGAGGGGGTCGCGTTCGGCGCCCAATCGGTCACCCGCGCGTTCGCAACACCCCGAAGTCCGTCACGGGGATCTCCCGTCCCCGTCCGTGACAGCGCTGCTCCCCTTGGCGGCGGCACCGTGGACCCTCGGAAGGTGACGGGCCGGAAGCGTCTCCTCCGATGACGAGCCGTGCGCTCGCCGGCGTCTACGAATGCTCCGGGCTCCGCGTCGCCTCCGAGCTCGCGCTCCCGGCACTCCGGTCGGAGGTGGCCGATCCGGCCGACGCGGACGTGTACGTGCGGCTCGGCGGCGTAGTCGACCAACCCTTCGAGCGGCCCTCGGCGGACCTCGTCGCCGAGCTCGTGGTCCGAGACTACCTCTGCTACACGATCTGCCAGGTGGAGGACGGCTTCGTCCTGCGCCTCCCCTGGATCGCCGACTTCGCGATCGACCGCCGCCTGCGCCGTGTCGTGTGCCACCCTGCAGCGTCGGGACGGTCGGAGCTCATCCCGCTCATCGTGCCCGGCACGCTGACCGCTTTCCTGTTGGCCATGAGGGACCGGCTCGTCCTCCACGGCAGCGCCGTCGACCTCGGCGGGCGTGCGATCGCGTTCGTCGGGCTGTCCGGCCAGGGCAAGTCGACCATGGCGGCGATCTTCTGCGCAGCCGGGGCCAGCCTGCTCGGCGACGACGTCCTGCCGATCGAATTCGGCTCCGACCAGCACGACGCCGAGGGTGTCACCGAGGTCTTCGGCGTCCGATCCGGCCACGAGATCCGTCTCCGGGACAAGGCGGAATGGCTCGCGGGAGGCTTTGACGACGACGCGGTCCGGTTCACGCCTGACGAGCGCCGGGCCGTTTCTCCCAGGAGCTCCCCGTGCGAAAAGCTGCCGTTGAGCTGCATCGTGCTCCCGCGTCCCGACCGCGAGCGGCGTCGCGTCGAGGTCACTCGGCTCAGCCAGGGCGAAGCGTCGCTCGCCCTCGGACGCTGCCAGCGCATCGAGGGATGGCGCCGCCGCGAGCACCTCCGACAGCAGTTCGACGACATCGGCCGGGTGGTCGCGTCGGTGCCGGTCTTCGTCGCCTCCCTGCCCTGGGGCGGAGGGCCGTCGGCCGACGACCTGGCGACACAGGTCCTCGACGCGTGCGGGATCGACGCGACGGTCCTCGCGGGTGCGCGCGCACCCGGCGCTGCGAGCGCCGGGTGACCAAGGGCGCTCCGACCGACGACGCCTCGGCGCCGGCACCCGGTGACACCGGCGACCTCACGTCGGCTACGGGAGAACCGTGCACGGGAGCACGAGCTCTCGCCTACTTCCGAAGCCTCGGTGACCACGTCGACCAGACCTGGACCGCGCGCGGCCGGCAGCCGGAGCACCTGTCCGAGCTCGCGGCGGATGCGCTCGCGGACATGCCGGTGCCCACCGGGCTCGCGCCCGAGACGATCCTCGAGCTGCTGGCCTCCGGGGCCGGGCTGCCCAAGCAGCGGCCACCGGCGGACCCGTTCGGCCAGCCTCCGGCGGTCGTCTACCGCGGCGAGAACCTCGAGATCCAGGCGCTCACCTGGATGGAAGGGACCACGTCGACCCACCAGCACGGGTTCGACGGCGCGTTCCGCGTGCTGTGGGGCTCCAGCCTCCACGTCGAGTACGCCTTCGCGTCGCAGGAGGTTCTCGCAGACGGCCACCTCGTCGCGGGCCGCCTGCAGATGGTCGCTCCCGAAGTCCTCTGGCCGGGCGACGTGCGGCCGGTGCGCGCCGGTCCGGACTTCATCCACGCGCTCTTCCACCTCGAGCGGCCGTCGGCGACGCTCGTCGTCCGCAACGGCACCTCGAACCTTCCCTTCCCCCAGTACGACTACCGTCTGCCCGGGCTCGGATTCGACGTGCTCGAGCAGGACGACCGGCTCCGCATGCGGTTCCGGGGCCTGCACACGCTCTACCGGATCGACCGTGGGCGGGCTGCCTCGGTCGCCAGGGCATCGGTCGGTGCCGAGGATCTGTGGACGGCCTTCCGCGTCTGCGACGAGTGGGCCCTCACCTACGGGGAGGGCCCGGAGCTCGCCGCACTCGTCGAGGTGCTCGCGGGGCGGGCCGAGCCGTTCGGGAGCCTTCTGCCTCCGATGTACGCCGAAGAGGTCCGGCGCGGGCGCCTGCTGGCTCGCCGCGGGCTGTTGCACGATCCACGCCATCGGCTGTTTCTGGCACTGATCGTCAACCTGCAGGACCGCGGCTCGATCGACCGTGTCCTGAGGGAGCTCTTCCCCGACCGGGAGCCGTCCGTGCTGCTCGCGGAGCTGGTCGAGGAGCTCGCCTCCCCGCAGTACCGGGGCATCTCCGGTCTCGCGCTCGATGCCGGCGAGCTGGCCGCGCTCAAGGCACACCTCGCGGGCGGGTCCGCGGAGGACGCACTCGGCGTCGTCGCCACCAACTGGAGGCCGCCTTCGCTCCTCGAGACCTTGTTCGCGTGAGGTTCACCTGTGGTTCGCGTGAAGTTCATGTACACGACGTCGGCGCGCGTCTCCGTTCCGGGTTCGATTGGCGGCCGCCGCCGCCTGCCGTCACAATCGCACCGACCGAGCCCCGTGGAGGGGCCCCGCAGAAAGGCATCCGTCCGTGAAGCACTGGAAGACGCTGCTCGCCGCATTCGCCGTCCTGTCGGCACTGACCGTCGCAGGGGCCGGCGGCGGGAGCGCGCTCGCCGCCCCGGCCGCGCTGCGTGCCGGCGCGCACACCCCCTTCGTCGGCAGCGCCGCGCGCGGGCGTCAGGCCCACGGTCGGCCGTTCGAGGCGAGCGGTGGCCGCGGTGCCATCGCGTCGCACGCCTCGGGCGGCGGCCCCGGGTTCCTCGCCGTCTTCCAGGAGGAGTCGTCGGGGACCCTCGCGATCTCGGTCGGCGGCGCCGCCCCGGTGGACCTGTCCTCGGGCGCCTACACCTACGGACTGATCCCCGCGGGGACCTACACCGTCACCGCCTCACGGGGTGGGGTCACCGTCGCCACCGGATCGGTCACCGTGGGGACCGGCCAGTACGTCACCGCGCTGGTCTACCTGGCCGTCGGCGGGACGCCGACCGTCTCGGGCTTCGTGAACGACCGCTCGGAGGTCCCGGTCGGACAGTCGCGCATCGTCTTCCGGAACACGGCGAACGCGGTCCCGCTTGACTTCTATCTCAACGGCACCAAGGTGGCCTCCGCGCTCGCCAACGTTCCCCCCGCGCCCCACAGCACCTCTGTGGTGGTCCCCTCGGGCCCGCTCACCATCGCCGCGGTCCCGGCCGGCCACCCCGAGAGCGACGCCCTCTACTCCGAGTCCGGGGTGCTCCTGCCCGGTGACCTGTTCAACCTGTTCGCGGTGGGCGACGCAATGGTCCACCCGAGCACCGTCGGCTTCCTCACCAACGCGACCCCGCTCGGTATCGGCTACCGCCTGTACGCCTCCGATGGCGGCGTGTTCGATTTCGGGAACGCGCAGTTCTACGGCTCGACCGCGACGGTCGCCCTCAACCGGCCCATCGTCGGAGCCGACCCGACCTCGGTCGGCCTCGGCTACCGGCTCGTCGCGGCCGACGGCGGCATCTTCTCCTTCGGCGACGCGCAGTTCTACGGGTCGACCGGCAGCCTCGTCCTCAACAAGCCGGTGGTCGGCATGGCCTCGACCCACGACGACGGCGGCTACTGGCTGGTCGCGAGCGACGGCGGCATCTTCGCCTTCGGCGACGCCTCCTTCTACGGGTCGACGGGTTCGCTCCACCTGAACCAGCCGATCGTCGGGATGGCCGCAACCCCCGACGGCCGCGGCTACTGGCTCGCGGCGAGCGACGGCGGCGTCTTCTCCTTCGGCGACGCCTCCTTCTACGGGTCGACGGGGTCGCTCCACCTGAACCAGCCGATCGTGGCGACGGTCTCGACGGTGGACGGGAAGGGCTACTGGTTGGTGGCGGCCGACGGCGGTGTGTTCGCCTTCGGCGACGCCTCCTTCTACGGGTCGACGGGTTCGCTCCACCTGAACCAGCCGATCGTGGCCGGCATCACGACACCCGACTCGCTCGGGTACTGGCTGGTGGCGGCCGACGGCGGCGTCTTCTCCTTCGGCGACGCCGGGTACTACGGCTCGACCGGCTCGATCCACCTCAACAAGCCGATCGTCGCGGCAAGCGCCCCCGGAGCCCCCCTGCCGAACTGACCCGCGGCCGTTTCGCCGGTCTCCTGGGCTACCCGAGCAGTCGCTTGGCGATGACCACCCGCTGGATCTGGTTGGTCCCCTCGTAGATCTGGGTGACCTTCGCGTCGCGCATGAACCGCTCGACGGGATGGTCCTTCGTGTAGCCGTATCCGCCGAGCAGCTGCACCGCGTCGGTCGTCACCGACATCGCGGTGTCCGAGGCGAACGACTTGGCCATGGCGCCGATCGTGGTCAGCTCGCCGGCGGGGTCCCCGTCGTCGACGAGGGAGCAGGCCCGGTAGACGAGGGTGCGGGCGGCCTCGGTCCGGATGGCCATGTCGGCGAGCATGAACCGCAGGCCCTGGAGATCGGCGATCGGCTTCCCGAAGGCCGTCCGCTCGTGCATGTAGCGGGCCGCGTAGTCGATCGCGCCCTGCGCGATGCCGACGGCCTGTGCTCCGATGCCCGGCCGGCTCCTGTCGAGGCAGTACATCGCCATCGTGAACCCCTGCCCCTCCTCCCCGATCCGGTGGCTGGCCGGGATCCGCACGCCGTCGAAAGACACCGCCGCGGTCGGGCTCCCCCGCAGTCCCATCTTCTCCTCGTGCGGCGCCACCTCGGCGCCCCAGTCCGCCTCCACCAGGAAGCAGCTGATCCCCCGGTGGCGCGCGTCGGGATCGGTCACCGCGAACACGGTGTAGGTGTCCGAGACGCCCGCGTTGGTGATCCAGTACTTGGTGCCGGTGAGGACGTAGCCGTCGCCGTCGCGGACCGCCCGCGCCCGCATGGCCGCCACGTCGCTGCCCGCGTCCGCCTCGGACAGGCAGTAGCTGGCCTGGCACTCGCCCGAGGCGACCCGGGGGAGATAGTGGCGCTTCAGCTCCTCGGAGCCCCAGGTCATGACCGGCAGCATGCCGAGCTTGGAGATCAGCATGGTGAGCGCACTGGAGGCGCAGACCCTGGCCAGCTCCTCGGCCATGATCGCCTGGGTCACCATGTCCGCCCCCGCGCCCCCGTACTCGACGGGGATGCCGAGCGCCGGGAGCTCGAGCTCGGCGCAGGCGTCGAATGACTTCCGGGGGAACGTCGCGGATCGGTCGGCCTCGTCCGCGTTGGGCGCGATCCGGTCTTCTGCGAACCGCCGCAGCGTGTCGCGAAAGGTTCGGTGCGTGTCGGTCAGCGAGAACGAAGCGGCCTCCATCGGCGCCACGCTAGCCAGCGAGGGATCCGGCTCAGGTGGGAGCGGGCAGGACCAGCAGCTCCTGCCACTCCCCGAGTCGCCGGCCGACCGCGTCTGGTGTCAGCCGGAGCGTCGCGGCGGGGACGGCGTCGGCGATCGTCCGCTGCGCCTCGTAGTGGTGGGACGCCGAACGGAACAGCGGGCCGCGGGCCGTGACGAGATCGTCGGGCGCGTCCCCGACGAATCCCCAGAGGGTGAAGGCATGCTCGAGGTCGTGGACGACCGGTGCGCGTCCGAAGAGCGCGGCACGGCGGGTCGCCACCGCGGTGCAACCGGCGATCGCGTCCTCGGCCGACTCGCCCTCGGCGAGCACCAGCCGGTCCTCGAACCGGCGGGCCAGCTTGAGCGCGTAGCCCTGGTCGGGCCCGGGCGTGCCGAGGCGCGCCCCGCTCGGTTGGCCGGTGCCGCGCAGCTCGGAAGGGCGCGACTGGGTCCACACCGACGGCACGTGCAGCCGGTAGGCGCGCCGCACCTGGTCGGCCTCCACGATGGGCACGTAACTCGGTTGGGTCACCGTTGCGCTCCTATCTCCTGCTCGGCGCGGCCGCCGGGGGATCCTCGGATCGTGCGGACGTCCCCTCCGTCCCGCTCGTCCGGAGCGGCTGGCGTCCGGCGTCGCCGGCGTGGAGCAGACCGTAGACGATCGAGTCGGAGAGGGCCTGCCACGAAGCGGCGATGATGTTCTCGGAGACGCCGATGGTGGTCCAGGTGCGGTTGCCGTCGGTCGAGTCGATGAGGACGCGGGTCACCGACGCGGTGCCCTTGGCCGAGTCGAGCACCCGGACCCGGTAGTCGACCAGGTGGACACCGCTCAGCTCGGGATACCGCGTCCCGATCGCCTCGCGCAGTGCACCGTCGAGCGCGTTCACCGGGCCGTTCCCCTCGGCGGTCGCGACCACCCGCTCGCCGTCCACGAGCACCTTCACCGTCGCCTCGGTCGAGAGCCCGGTCGCCTGGTCGGCGATCACCCGGTAGGACTCGAGCTCGAAGAAGGTCTGCTCCCACCCCGTCGCCTTCCGCAGCAGCAGCTCGAGCGAGCCGTCCGCGACCTCGAAGTGGTAGCCCTCGTACTCGAGCGTCTTCAACGACTCGAGCACCGACGACATCGCCTGGGAGTCGAGCTCGAGGCCCAGCTCGGCGGCCTTCATGGCGAGTGTCGAGCGACCGGCCATCTCGGAGACGACGAACCGGGTCCCGTTCCCGACCAGCTCGGGACGGATGTGCTCGTAGGCGTCGGACCGCCGCGCGATGGCCGAGGTGTGCAGCCCCGCCTTGTGGGCGAAGACCGACGCGCCGACGTAGGGCTGCTGGGGGTTGGGCGCGATGTTCACCACCTCGGCGATGTGGTGGGAGACCGGCGTGAGCAGCTCCAGGCGGTCCGAAGGGATGGTGGCGACCGCCAGCTTGAGCGACAGGTCGGGGATGGCCGCCGACAGGTCCGCGTTGCCGGCCCGCTCGCCGTAGCCGTTGACGCACCCCTGGACGTGGGTGGCCCCGACCCCCACCGCGGCGAGGGAGTTGGCGACCGCACACCCGCCGTCGTTGTGGAAGTGCACGCCGACCTGGGTCTCGAAGTCGCTGAGCACCTCCTCGACGATGCGCTCGACCTCGAAGGGCAGGGTGCCCCCGTTGGTGTCGCAGAGGACGAGCGTCTCGGCCCCTTCCTCCTCCGCTGCCCGGAGGATGCGCAGGGTGAAGTCGGGATTGGCCTTGTAGCCGTCGAAGAAGTGCTCCGCGTCGAGGAACACCCGGAGGTCGTTGGCGCGGAGGAAGGCGACCGAGTCGGCGACCATGGCGACGGCCTCGTCGAGGGAGGTGCGGAGCGCGTCGACGACATGGATCTCCGAGGACTTCGCCACGATGCAGACCGCCTCGGTCTGTGCGTCGACGAGGTGCCGGAGGGTCTCGTCCTCCTCCGGCTTCACCCCCGCCCGGCGGGTCGACCCGAACGCGACCAGGGTCGATCTCGCGAGCGAGAGCTCGGCCGGCGCGCGTGCGAAGAATTCGGCGTCTTTCGGGATTCGCACCCGGCCACCCGCCCTCGATGAAGGTCACGCCGAGATGGTCGAGTTGCTCGGCGACCCGGAGCTTGTCGTCGACGGTGAGGGACAGTCCCTCCTGCTGGGAGCCGTCGCGCAGCGTCGTGTCGAACACGTCGACCGCGTCCGGCAGGGCCGGAAGGTCGAAGTCGTGGCCCGAGCCCCCGGGACGGTGCCCCGAGGTCGCGTCCTTCCGCGTGGCGCGCGTGCTCGCGGACTCGCTCGTGGGAGTGCTGGCCGGGGGTCAGCGGCCGGTGGGCGTGCCCGTGTCCGTGACCTCCCGCCGCGTGGTCAGTCGACATGGTCCAACCAGTCCTTGTACCGGGCGACCTCGCCGCGGACGGTGTCGAAGTAGGTCTTCTGCAGCTTCTTCGTGATCGGCCCGGGCTTGCCCGTGCCCACGTCGCGGCCGTCCACCGAGCGGATCGGGACCACCTCGGCCGCGGTCCCGGTCAGGAAGGCCTCGTCCGCCGTGTAGAGGTCGGTCCGGATGATCTGCTCGTGCGAGACCTCGTAGCCGAGGTCGCGGGCGATGGTCATCACGGACTGCTGGGTGATCCCCTCGAGCGCGCCCGCGTCCGACGTGGGCGGCGTGAGCAGGCGGCCGTCGCGCACGACGAAGATGTTCTCGCCGGTGCACTCGCTGACGTTGCCGTCGGGTGCGAGGAGGATCGCCTCGTCGTATCCGGCCTTGAGCGCCTCCACCTTGGCGAGCGACGAGTTGAGGTACATCCCCGTGCTCTTCGACGCCGTCGGCACCGCGTTGGGGTCGTGCCGGCGCCACGAGCTGATCTTGACCGACACGCCGTTCGCCACACCCTCGTCCCCGAGGTAGGTCCCCCACGGCCAGGCCGCGATCGAGACGTTGACCGGGCAGGGGATGGGGTTGAGGCCCATCTCGCCGTAGCCGAGGTAGACGAGCGGCCGGATGTAGCACCCGTCGGTGAGACCGTTGACCCGGACCACCTCCCGGACCGCCTCCACGATCGCCTCGACCGTGTAGGGGACCTCGATGAGGAGGATCTTCGCCGAGTCGAAGAGGCGCTCGATGTGATCGCGGAGACGGAAGACCGCGGGGCCGCTTGTGGTCGGATAGGCGCGGATGCCCTCGAAGACGCCCGAGCCGTAGTGCATGGTGTGGGTGAGCACGTGCACGGTCGCCTCGTGCCAGGGCACCAGCTCGCCGTCCATCCAGATCTTGTCGGTCGGGGTCAGTGGCATGGCTCAGAGCCTTTCTGCGACGGCATCGCCGATCGCGGCGGTGGAGAGGGTCGGTCCCTGTCCCGAGGCGATGAAATCGGTGACGGCGTGGTCGATCTTCTGGGCTGCGGACACCTCGCCGAGGTGTTCGAGCATCAGTGCGGCGGAGCGGATCGCCGCGGCGGGGTTGGCCGTTCCGGTCCCGGCGATGTCGTGGGCCGCCCCGTGGACCGGTTCGAAGAGCGAGGGGCCGGTGCGGTCGGGGTTCAGGTTGGCCGACGCGGCGAAGCCGATCCCGCCGGCGATCGCCCCGGCGAGGTCGGTGATGATGTCCCCGAAGAGGTTGTCGGTCACGATGACGTCGTAGCGATCCGGGTTCTCGACGAGGTAGATGCAGGTCGCATCGACGTGGTGGTAGTCGCGGTCGACCAGGGCGAACTCCGCGGCGACCTCGTCGACGGTGCGCTGCCAGAGGTCGCCCGCGAAGGTGAGCACGTTCGTCTTGTGGACGAGGGTGAGGTGATGGGACGGCCGCCCGGCCGCCAGAGCGAAGGCGAACCGGACGCAGCGCTCGACTCCGTGGCGCGTGTTGACCGATCCCTGGGTGGCGACCTCGAACGGCGTGCCCTTGCGGAGGAAGCCGCCCTCGCCGGCGTAGGTGCCCTCGGTGTTCTCGCGGACCACGACGAAGTCACAGTCGGGCGCCGGCGCACCCGGGACGCCGACGAAGGGCCGCAGGTTCACGTAGAGGTCGAGCTCGAACCGGAGGCGCAGCAGAAGGCCGCGCTCGAGCGTGCCCGGCGGCACCGCGGTCGATCCGACCGGCGGGCCGACCGCCCCGAGGAGGATGACGTCCTGGCCCCGGAGCTCCTCGAGCACCGCGTCCGGCAGGACCTCGCCGGTCCGGAGGTAGCGGTCGGCACCGAGGTCGTAGTCGGTCACTGACAGGTCGACGCCCGCTGCGGCCACCACCTTCAGCGCCTCCGCGACGACCTCGGGCCCGATCCCGTCGCCCCCGATCACCCCGACCTTGTAGCCAGCCACTCTGTTCTCTCTCGTCTCGTTCTCTGTCACCCGGTGGTTGTCCTCTGTCAACCTGTGGCCTTCAGTCTGTCCCGCCCTACCCGCCGCGGGGACCGGCCCGCTCGCGGGCCGAGCCCGGCCGGCTTCCGAAGCGGCCTCCGCCCGGTTGCGGCCCCGAAATTGAAAAGCCGCCCACCAGGTGGACGGCGAATCAGGCGCGGACCGGTCGGGTGCGCGCCTAGTCGATAATCCCTACGCTTCCGCGTGAGGCCTGCGAATTCGCCACGTCCACAGTGTCGCCTGCCAGGCGGTCATGCGTCAACCCGCCCCCGGCGAAGGCCGGGCTCGGCCCGCCCGCCGAACGCCGGACGGTCATCACCCGCCGGCGCCAGTCCATCAGCGGCTTCTCGACCAGGTACCAGCTAGTCAGGGCGATGGTGGCGGCAATGGCGAGCCGGACCACCTCGACCGCTGCGAACGGCCAGTGGGTGGACGAGGGGCTCACGGCCACGAAGATCGGCCAGTGGACCAGGTAGAGCGTGTACGACAGGTTGCCGAGGAGAACGAACGGGGTGAGTCCGACGAACTGCGAACCGGCCCCCTCGGGGTGGACCACGAAGTAGACGATGACCACCGCGGACAGCACGATGCTGAGCGGTAGCCAGACGAGCAGCGACTCGCGGGATCCGAACGAGACAGCCAGGATGATCCAGCCGAGCAGTGCCGCGGACACGACGGCGAGGCCGACCAGCATCTGTCGGGCGACGGCACCCAGCCGCTCGAAGTAGTCGTCGCACGCCAGAAGGCCGAGCAGGCAGCCGACGAAGAGGGCATCGGCCCGCGGTCCGAAGCCGTAGTACACCTCGTCGGTCAATGCGCGCGTGAAGTGGCTCGCCGCCAGAATCAGCGACGTTCCGTAGACGGCGCTGATGCCGATCCCCGACAGCGCGACCGCGTAGGCAGCGCCGCGCCGGCGGGTGAGTATGGCGACGAGGAGCAGGAGCGACCAGACGAGGTAGAACTGCTCCTCGATCGAGAGGGACCAGGCCTGGCTCAGGTAGCCGAACAGCGGCTCGTGCCCGGATGCCGAGCGGAAATCAGCGACATAGAACGCCGCCGCCGACAGGTCTCCCCAGATCCGTGTCGGCGCATCCGGGACGGAGACGACGGCCGCATAGAGGGCGAGGAGCACCGCGGTGAGCGCGAGCGACGGCAGCAGCCTGACCGCTCGGCGAGCGTAGAAGTTGCGCAGGCTGATTCGTCCCGAGCGCTGGTGATCGCCCATCAGCATCGCCGTGATGAGGAACCCGCTCAGCACGAAGAAGACCGACATGGTCGCCCAGGCACCGGGGAGGGTGGAGAAGTTGGAGTGGAACACGAGGACGATCACGATCGCGAAGCCCCGGATGCCGGTGAGCGGCGGGCGGTTCCCCAACCGAAAGCGCCCTCCGCTCGGTGCGGTGGAGCTCTGCGCCGCGACCTGATGAGGTTCTGCCCCCCTCGGCCGCTGGTCGGCAACCGCGGACGGGCCGTCGCATACCGTGGAGACCGCGCCGACGGACTGCGCGGTCACGGGCGACGAGACCGCGACGGCCTGACCGAGCTCGCGGGCCCCTTCGTCGGTCACCGATGCCCTCCCGGAGATGATCCCGTTCGTACGCGAGGATCTCCGCCCCGTGGACAGCGCCATGTGCACCGTAGCGCCCCTCGGGCCGTCGCACAACGGGCCCGGCTTCCACCCCGGATCTCGGCGTGACGCCCACGACGGGTGAGCCGATCCGAGGCCGCCCGACCTCGGGAAGGCTCAGGCCAGCCGGCGGCGGCGCCACCGCATGAGAGGTCGCTCCATCAGGTACCAGCTCGCCAGCGCGACGGCGAAGACGATCGCCATCCGCACCATCTCGAGCGGCCAGAAGGACCAGTGGGTGGTCAGCGGGTTGAGCGCCACGTAGACCGGCCAGTGCACCAGGTACAAGGTGTAGGCGAGGTTCCCGACGAGGACGAAGGGCGCGAGCCCGACGAACCGCGAGCCGGCGCCGGCGGGGTTGGTCACGAAGTAGACGATGAGCACCGCCGACAGGAGGATGCTGAGCGGCAGCCACAGGGCCAGCGAGGCGCGCGACCCGAAGGCGATCTCGACGACGATCCAGCCGAGCAGCGCGGCAGAGGCGAGCGCGGCGGCTCCGACGACCCGTCGGCCGGTCCGTCCGATCCGCTCGAGGTGCCCCCCGGACGCCACGAGGCCGAGAAGGCATCCGACGAAGAGGGCGTCGGCACGCGAGGCGAACCCGTAGTACACCTGGTTGGCGATCGCACCGGTGAAGTGGGGCGCGGACAGCTGCGAGAACCCGTACGCGGCGCTGGCGGCGATACCGGTCACCGACAGGGCGTAGGCGGCGGTCCGCCGGCGGGTCAGGGTCGCGGCGAGGAGGAGCACCGCCCAGAGCACGTAGAACTGTTCCTCGATCGAGAGCGACCAGGCCTGGCCCATGAACCCGAGGAAGAACTCGTGGCCCGACGCCGACCGGAAGTCGGCGTAGTAGAAGACGGCCCCCTCGACGTCGCCCCAGACCCGCTGGTGCGCATAGGGCACGTACACGAAAAGGGCGTAGATCGTGATCAGCAGCACGGTGAGCGCGAGCGGGGGCAGGAGGCGGAGTGCGCGCCGCGAGTAGAAGTTCCGGAGGCTGATCCGTCCCTTCTGCTCGCGCTCGGACATCAGCATCGAGGTGATGAGGAACCCGCTCAGCACGAAGAAAACCGAGATGGCCGCCCATGCGCCCGGCAGCGCGGTGAAGCCCGACGTGAAGTTCGAGTGGTAGATGAGGATGGAGACGATCACGAAGGCGCGGATGCCGGTCAGGGGCGGCCGGTTGCCGAGCCGGAAGCGGGGAGCGACCCGGTCGACCGCCTCGACGGTTGCCGTGCCGTGGTCGGCGCAGGTCGACAGGTTCTCGGGCCGGACCGCGACCGCCCTCCCGCGCTCGGCGGTCGCCGGCCCGGCAGCCGACGCGACTCCGACACCGGCATCCCCCTCGACCGTCACGGCGCCCTCCTGCGACCGGACCCGGCGCTTGGTCGACGATCTCCTCGAACCCGATGGCGCCGTCGCGCACGCACCGTAGCGTCTCGGAGGTGCAGTCGACGACTGTCGACGGCGTCCCGTCGCAGACCCCCCCGTCGAGTACGAGCGTCAGCCGTGGATCGCCGCCGAGGCCTGCGCCGACCTCGGCTGCGCTGCGGGCCGGTGGCCTGCCGTGGGGGTTCGCGCTGGTCGTGGCGACGACGGGCCCGACCCGCCGGGCGAGGTCGCAGACCAGGGGGGCGGCGGGCCACCGCACGCCGACCGTGCCCGCCTCGGCCGACGAACCACCGAGGTCGGTGGTGAACCCGCGGGCCCGGTCCACCACCAGCGTGAGGGGTCCCGGCCAGAAGCGGTCCGCCAACCGGGACGCGGCCCTGCCCAGGGGGCCCGCGATCGGGGTGAGCTGGTCGGGCCCGGCCACCAGCACGGCCAGGGGCACGTCGTCCGGGCGCCCCTTCAGCCCGAACAACAGCCCCACCGCGTCCGGTCGGGAGAGCGCGACCGCAAGGCCGTAGACCGTGTCGGTCGGGACCGCGACCGCATCCCCCCGGCCGAGCGCCGCAACGACCCGGTCGATCGCACCGGGCTCGTCCGCCGCGACGAGCTCGGCCATCAGCCGATGCGGGCCACGAGCATCCGGATGCGGCCTGCCAGGTCGGCCGCGGTGGCGGCGTCGTCGAACCCGGTACGGCGCGCCGACTCGACCGCGGCGACGGCCTGGCGCGGGTCGAGCTCGACCACGAGGGCACCCGGCCGTCGCAGCCACGGCGGCGCACCCGTGAGGAGCGACTCGATCGTCGGCGAACCCCCCGGTGCCGTCGCTGCCCGGTCCCGCGAGCAGCGCGGTGCGCGGCTCCCAGTCGCGGACCGACCGGTCGAGCTCGTCAGGGTCGGCCACGTAGGGCGGGTTGGACACGAGGAGGTCGAAGCCGCCGGCGAGTTCTGCAGGGAGCGCGTCGTACCACGAGCCCTGCAGCGCACCGGACCGACGTCCGCTCGCCGCTCCGGGAACGCGGGAGAGGTTGGCGCGGGCGACCTCGAGCGCGCCGGAGCTCACGTCGGTCGCCCAGACCTCGAGACCTTCCATCTCCGGACCTGCTTCGACCGCGAGCGAGAGCGATGGCGCCGGACCCCGTACCGATGTCGGCACATCGCCGGCGGCGCGCCGCGGGCGGGCGTCCCGTGCCGCGCTGCCCTCCGGTGCGGTCGGCACGGTCGGAGCGGTCGGCACGGTCGGAGCGATCGGCTCGGTCGATCCGGCGGAGCTCGCCGAGGGCGACTTCGACCACGTGTTCGGTCTCCGGACGCGGGATGAGCACCCGCTGGTCGACCAGCAGCTCGAGCGTGCGGAAGGACCACTGGCCGAGCACGTACTGGAGGGGCTCGCCCGCGGTCCGGCGCTCCGCGAGACCGAGCGCGGCGCGCGTCAGCCGGTCGACCGGCGCCCGTCCCCTCCGACGTGCCGGCCTGCTCGCCGCGCTCGACGTGCTCGACGTGCTCGACGTGCTCGACGATCCAGCGCGCCTCTCGGTCCGAGCCCACGCGGCGGGCGACCTCGTCGACCAGCTGGGCCCGGTCGCCTCCGTACGGTGCGCCGTTCTCGCCGACGCCCGCGTCCGCCACCGCGACGGCGAGCCTCGGCCGGCGGTGCCCAACGTGCTCATCCCCGGTCCAGCTGCCGGTAGCGCTTGTCGGCCATCAGCGCGTCGGTCAGCTCGTCGAGGTCGCCCATCAGGATGCGGTCGAGCTTGTGCAGGGTGAGCTTGATCCGGTGATCGGTCACCCGGTTGTCCTTGTAGTTGTAGGTCCGGATCTTCTCCGAGCGCCCTCCCCCGCCCACCTGGTCGCGCCGCTGCTGGGAGAGCTCCGCCGCCTGGCGGTCCTGCTCGCCCTTGAGCAGCCGCGAGCGGAGCACGGTCATCGCCTTCGCCCGGTTCTGGATCTGGCTCTTCTCGTCCTGCATCGCCACGACGATGCCGGTCGGGAGGTGGGTGACGCGGACCGCGGAGTCGGTCGTGTTGACCGACTGGCCGCCCGGACCGGTCGAGCGGTAGACGTCGACCTTCAGTTCGCTCGGGTCGATCGCGACGTCCACCTCCTCCGCCTCGGGCAGGACGGCCACCGACGCCGACGAGGTGTGCACGCGGCCTTGCGACTCGGTCACGGGCACCCGCTGCACCCGGTGGGGGCCACCCTCGTGCTCGAGCCGCTGCCAGGCATCCTCTCCCTTGACCACGAAGGTGATCTCGTTGAGACCGTCCCGTTCCGACGGGCTCTGCGAAAGGACCTCGATCTTCCAGCCCTTCGCCGCGGCATAGCGTGTGTACATCTCGTAGAGGTCCTTCGCGAAGAGGTTGGCCTCCTCGCCGCCCTCCGCGCCGCGGATCTCCACGATGACGTTCCGGCCCGCGTTCGGGATCGCGCGGGACGAGCAGCCCGCGCAGCTCCTCTTCGATGCGCCCGATGTCCAGCTCCGCCTGGGTCACCTCGGACTGGGCCAGCTCGCGTTCCTCGCCGGCCGCGTCGGCGACCATCTCGCGGGCGGCATCGAGGTCGGACCGGGCCCCCTGCAGCCGGTGCCATGCGGTGACGACCTGCTCGAGCTCTCGGTGGCGTCGCCGACGTCGCGGAGGCGGCGCGGATCGGACGAGAGGTCGGGTCGTTCAGCTCAGCGAGGACCCGGCTCGTACTCCGACTCGAGCTCCGTCAGGCGATCGTGGAACTGGTCGTCGAACACGGGCCAAGGGTAGCGCCGGTCGCCCGCGGTGCTGCCTGACCGCCGGCCGCCACTCGACCGGGATCGCCGGCCGCCGGTCGGCGGGGCGACCCTGACGATCAGGACGTCGGAGCGGCGGCGCTTCTTCCGCGACCCGGACTTGGCGTACCGGCGCTCGAAGCGCTCGACGCGCCCACCCGAGTCGACCAGCTTCTGCTTGCCGGTGAAGAACGGGTGGCACTCGTTGCAGAGCTCGAGGTGGATGTCGGCCTTGGTCGAACGGGTCGTGAACGTGTTGCCGCACGAGCAGTGCACGGTGGCTTCGACGTAGTCGGGATGGATGTCGGACTTCATGGGTTCTCCCGTGCTTGGTGCGTCGGTCGAAGGGACCGGGTGCCGGGCCGGAGCTCGGCGCCGGGCGAACAGTGTACCGGGGCGGCCCTGCGCTCCGGCCGGCGGCGGCCACCCTGGCTCAGGTCGCAGGTCCCTTGGCGATCTCGGCGAGGAACTCGTCGTTGCTCTTGGTGGTGCGGACCTTGTCCATGAGCAGCTCGAGACCGGCGGCGGCACTGCCCTCGTTGGCGAGCGCGTTGAGCACCCGCCGCAGCTTCCAGACCTGCTGGAGCTGGGAGCGGTCGAAGAGCAGCTCCTCGTGCCGGGTCGAGCTGGCGTTGACGTCGATCGAGGGATACAGGCGCCGCTCCGACAGGCGCCGGTCGAGCCGCAACTCCATGTTGCCGGTCCCCTTGAACTCCTCGAAGATAACCTCGTCCATCTTCGAGCCGGTCTCCACCAGCGCGGTGGCGAGGATGGTGAGCGACCCGCCCTCCTCGATATTGCGCGCGGCACCGAAGAACTTCTTCGGCGGGTACAGCGCACCCGAGTCGACACCGCCCGACATGATCCGGCCGGTGGCCGGCTGGGCGAGGTTGTAGGCGCGGGCCAGGCGGGTGATCCCGTCGAGGATGATCACGACGTCACGGCCGGTCTCCACCAGTCGCTTTGCCCGCTCGATCGCGAGCTCGGCCACCGCGGTGTGCTCCTCCGACGGACGGTCGAAGGTCGAGGCGACCACTTCGCCCTGGACGGAGCGCCGCATGTCGGTGACCTCTTCGGGGCGCTCATCGACCAGGAGGACCATGAGGTGCACGTCGGGGTTGTTCGCCTCGATCGAGTGCGCGATGTGCTTCATGACCGTCGTCTTGCCGGCCTTCGGAGGCGAGACGATCAGACCGCGCTGGCCCTTGCCGATCGGAGCGAGGAGGTCGACGATCCGGGCGGTCATGTTCTCCTTCTCGCCCGGCATCTCGAGCAGGAGCCGCTGATCGGGGAAGAGCGGCGTCAGGTCCTCGAAACGCGGGCGGCTGCGCGCCACCTCGGGATCGAGCGAGGACACCTTCTCCACCTGGAGGAGCGCGGGGAACTTTTCGGTGCTGCCGGCGGGGCGGCAGAAGCCCTCGATGCTGTCGCCCTTTCGCAGCGCCAGACGGCGTGCCTGGCTGATCGAGACGTAGACGTCCTTGCTCGAGGGCAGATATCCCTCGCACCGAAGGAATCCGTAGCCCTCGTCGCGCAGATCGAGCAATCCGCGCACCGGGATCAACTCACCCTGGTACTGCTGGTCCTGCGCGCCCGAACCCTGCAGGTCACCGTCGCCGCCGCCCTGGCGTTCCCGACCGCGTCGACGGCGGTTCCGACGGTTGCCGACGTCGTCACCGGGTCCGTTGCGCTGGTTGCGGTTGCCCTGGTTGCGGTTGCCCTGGTTGCCGCGGTTGGAGGGGCGGTTCCCACCTTGCTGGCCGCCGCGGCGGACGCCGTCGGTCGCCGGCTGGCCGCCACCGGGTGCGGTGGCCGGTGCGCCGGAGGACTCGCCGTTCGCCCGGAAACCCCTGTCCGCGTCGGCGCCGACCTCCCCGCTGGCGGAGCCGATCGCCACGTCGACGAGCTCGTCGTCGAGGTCGACCCGGGCGTCCGTCGGCTCGGCATCGTCGGCCGGACCGAACGACTGCACGGTCTGTCTACTCCGGCTGCCGGGGGGTCCACCGCCGTTCGTCGGCGCCGTGGATGCACCGTTGGTGGAGGTGGCGGCCCCGTCGACGGCCACGCCGGCCGCCTTCAAGATGCCGTCGATGATGTCGGCCTTTTTGGTGCGGGTGTTGGTCTTCACGGACAAGGCCTGGGCGATCGCATGGAGCTCGTCTCGCTCCTTGCTCTCCAACACCGAGCGCTCGAGCTGCTGATCCGCAGTCATCGGCATCCTCACTTCGACATGTCCTGTTTCGACATGTCCTCGTCGGCAGGTGGATCGAGTCCACTACTGCCAGGGGTCAGGGGTGGGGAGCTGCGGGCCCCGAGTTCGACGTCGCCCACGTCGCTCCCCCCGTCGCCGGATACGGGCTGGCACACATCGACGGAAGTGAACCAGAAGGTCCCGCCCACAGGCCCGAACGGGCAGCTTGTGGAGGCGAAGGTGGACCCATGATACAGGGAGCGGCCCGGACCGGCAACAACCCCCCCGTCGGTAGCCCTCCGGGCGGAGGCTCCGGGCGCCGGGAGACCGCCGCGCTCCCCTACAGCGAGAGCTCGCGGAGGACCGCCGCGAGATCCGCGTCCACGACGGTCGGCACCGAAATCTGGCTGATCGCGATGTCGGGGTCCTTCAGGCCATGACCGGTGAGCACGCAGACGACGGTCGTCGAGGGAGCGAGGCCGTCGGGCAGGCCGCCGGCGAGGAGGCCGGCCACCGACGCGGCGGACGCCGGCTCGCAGAAGACCGACTCCTCGGCGGCGAGGAATCGGTAGGCGTCGAGGATCTGCTCGTCGGTGACCGCGGCGATCCCCCCGCCCGACTCCGCGGCGGCCGAGGTCGCCCCGTACCAGCTCGCAGGATTGCCGATCCGGATGGCGGTCGCCACCGTGTCGGGATTGTCGATCGGGTGGCCCTCGACGATGGGCGCGGCTCCGGCGGCCTGGAACCCGAGCATCCGGGGCAGCCGGGTGGAGTGTCCGGCCTCTTTGAACTCGAGATAGCCCTTCCAGTACGCGGTGATGTTGCCGGCGTTGCCGACCGGGATGCAGTGCACGTCCGGCGCGTCGCCGAGTTGGTCGACGATCTCGAACGCCCCGGTCTTCTGGCCCTCGATGCGGAACGGGTTGACCGAATTGACCACCGTCACCGGCGCGCGCTCGCCCAGGTCGCGGACGATGGTCAGCGCGTCGTCGAAGTTCCCGCGTACCTGGAGGACCCGCGCACCGTGGATGAGCGCCTGGGCGAGCTTGCCGAGGGCGATGTGCCCTTCGGGGATGAGCACCGCGCAGGTGAGCCCGGCCCGCGCGGCGAACGCGGCCGCCGAGGCCGAGGTGTTGCCGGTCGACGCGCACACGACCGCCTTCGCGCCCAGCTCGACTGCCTTCGAGATCGCGACGGTCATGCCGCGGTCCTTGAAGGACCCGGTCGGATTGGCGCCTTCGACCTTCAAGAGGACCGCGCGCGCCGACCCGGGCCGAGAGTCGTGGCGCCTCGAGCAGCGGCGTGCCGCCCTCGAGGAGGGTGACGACGGGCGTCGCGCTCCCGACCGGCAGGTGCTCGCGGTACTCCTCGATCACCCCGCGCCAGGCCGCAGGGATCGTCGCGCCCCTCATCCCGCAGCTCTCCTACAGGAGCGAACGGCCGCGGTCACCGGTCACCGCCGATGATCCGCATCGCGGTGCCGATCTTCTCGACCGGCTCGAGACGTTCGAGGTCGGCCAGGGTCTCGCGGACCGCACCCTCGCGGGCGAGATGGGTCATGAAATGCAGGCGGGCCTCGTCGCCGATCCCTTCCTGCTCCATCGAGCGGATGGAGACCGAGTGCGCGCCGAAGGCCGCGGTGACCGCCGCGAGCACCCCCGGACGGTCCACCACGTCGAGGCTCAGGTAGTACTCGGTCTCGACCTCGGCGTCGGGGAGCAGGCGGGCCGGCAGGCGGCCGGGCGCGGGCGCGGTCGTGCCGGCGAGACGGTTGCGGACCGCGTCGATGAGATCGCCCACCACGGCGCTGGCGGTGGGGCGGCCGCCCGCGCCCTGTCCGTAGAGCATCAGCTCTCCCGCCGCGTCGCCCTCGATGAAGATCGCGTTGAACGCACCGCGCACCCCTGCGAGCGGGTGGTCCCTTGCGACCATGGCCGGGTGCACCCGGATCGAGAGGGCGTCGTCGGCGGTCCGCTCGACCACCGCGAGCAGCTTGATCGTGTACCCGAACCGCTCGGCCACCTCGACGTCCACGGCACGGACCCCGGTGATGCCCTCCCGCAGGACGGCGGTGTCGGCGACGTCGTACCCGAACGCGACACCCGCGATGATGGCCGCCTTGGAGGCCGCGTCGTACCCCTCGACGTCCGCCGTCGGATCACGCTCGGCGTAACCGAGGGCCTGGGCCTCGGCCAGGACGTCCGCGTAGTCGGCCCCCTGCTCTCCCATCTTGGTCAGGATGAAGTTGGTCGTGCCGTTGACGATCCCCATGACCCGCCGGATCCGTTCGCCGGTAAGCGACTCGCGCAACGCGCGCACGAGCGGGATCGCGCCGGCGACCGCTGCCTCGTAGAGGAGGTCCACCCCCCGCCCGCTGGCCAGCGAACGGAGCTCGACGCCGACGGACGACGCCAACAGGGCCTTGTTGGCGGTCACCACCGGCTTGCCGGCTTCGAGGGCCATCCGGACCAGTTCGTCGGCCGGTGCGACGCCGCCGATGAATTCGACGACCACGTCGACGGAGGGATCGGCGACCAGGCTCTTCGCATCGGAGGTGAGCAGATCGAGCGGTACGTGCGGCGCACGGTCCGCGGCCATGTCCCGGACTGCGATTCCCGCCACCTCGAGGCGGGCCCCGGCCTGGACCGCGATGAGGTCCGACGCGGTCAGCCAGGATGCCGACCAGCGCGGAGCCGACGGCCCCGCAGCCGAGGACGCCGACGCCCACGTTCGGGGCGGACGGCGAAGGGGAGGTCACTCGGTCACGCTATCGCCTGGTGGGTGCCGTGGACGCCCTTCAGACGTCGAGGCGCACCATGTCGTCGAGCGTCTCGCGGCGCACCACGGTGCGTGCCCTGCCGTCGGCGACGAAGACGACCGCGGGCCGGGGCACCTTGTTGTAATTGGAGGCCATCGAGTGGCCGTAGGCGCCGGTCACCGGGGTGGCGAGCACGTCCCCGACCACGAGGTCCTCGGGGACGTAGCCGTCGGCGACGACGACGTCACCGGTCTCGCAGTGCTTGCCGACCACCCTGACCGACCTGGTGCGGATGGCAGCGGGCTCCCGCGGGAGGAAGGCCTCGTACCCGCTGCTGTAGAGGACCGGACGCGGGTTGTCGCTCATCCCCCCGTCGACCGACACATAGGTGCGGTGGCCGGACACGTCCTTGATCGTGCCGACCCGGTAGAGGGTCATGGCGGTCGCGGCGACGATCGAGCGCCCGGGCTCGGCAGTCACCTGCACCGAGTGGGGGATGCCGGCGTCGTGGCACGCCCGCCGGACCGCCGTCGCCCATTCGGCCATCGTCGGAGCCTCTTCGCCGCTCACGTAGGGCACGCCGAGGCCGCCGCCGACGACGAGCTCGGGAAGTGCGAGCGGGGCGACGAACCGGGCGAGCACCTCCACCGCCTTGGTGAAGGGCGCGAGCGCGAACACCTGGCTCCCGAGGTGCGCGTGGATGCCGACGAGCTCGACCGCACCGGCGGCATCCATCGCGGACAGGCGCCCGAGCGCCTCCTCGGCCGCCCCGGACGCAAGCCCGAAGCCGAACTTCGAGTCGTCCTGGCCGGTCTGGACGAACTCGTGGGTATGGACCTCGATCCCCGGCGTGATCCGGACCAGGATCCTGGGGCGGCGGCTCTTCCACCCGCCGAGCAGCGCCTCGAGGCGGTCGATCTCGTCGAAGGAGTCGACCACGATGCGCCCCACCCCGACCTCCAGCGCGGTGGCGAGCTCGTGCTCGGACTTGTTGTTGCCGTGCAGGATGAGGCTTTCGGGGTCGACCCCGGCCCGCAGCGCGACGTGCAGCTCCCCCCCGGTCGACACGTCGAGGCAGAGGCCCTCCTCGAAGGCGAGGCGGGCCATGGCGACGCAGAGGAACGCCTTCGTGGCGTAGGCGACGCCGTCACCCCACGCGGCCAGCGCGGCGCGGCAGTTTGCCGCGCAGGTGCGCCTCGTCGTAGAGGAAGAGCGGGGTGCCGTGCTCGTCGGCGAGCTCGACCACGTCGAGGCCCCCGATGCGGAGATGCCCGTCGGGTGCGAACTCGGCGGTCAGAGGCAGCAATCCCCGCGCGACCGGTCCGGTCGGTTCGGCCGTGCGCGGATGACCCGCGGCGCTCACATCGACTCCGGCGCGGCGACCCCGAGGAGCCCGAGCCCGATGGCCAATCCGATGCGCGTGCCCTCGACCAACCACAGGCGTGCCTGCCGGAGCTCCTCGGGCACCTCCGGCGAGAGGATCGGGCAGTCGTGGTAGAAGCCGTGGAAGCAGGTGGCGAGCCGACGGACCCACGAGGTGACCTTGGTCGGCGCACGGTCGACCGCCGCGTCGGCGACGACCTCGGGCAGCTCTTCGAGGCAGCGGATGAGCTCGAGCTCGCGGTCGTCGACGAGCAGAGAGAGGTCGACCTGGGCGAGCGGCGCCCGTGTCACCCCGCGCTCTCGGGCCTTGCGCCCGACACCACCGATGCGGGCACTCGCCATCTGGACGTAGAAGACCGGGTTCTCGACCGACTGCTCGCGCACGACGGAGAGATCGAAGGTGGTGGCCTGGTCGAGGGAGCTCATCAGGCTGAGGATGCGGGTGGCATCGGGGCCGATGTCCTCGATGAGCGAATCGAGTGAGATGGCGTTTCCGGCCCGCTTGCCCATCTTCACCGCCTCGTCGCCGTCGACGAGCGAGACCATCTGTCCGAGCTTGACCTCGAGCCGGCTCGGGTTGACGCCGAGCGCGGCGACACCGGCCACCAGGCTCGCCACCTGGCCATGGTGATCGGCGCCGAACACGTCGATCACCCGATCGAACCCGCGGACCAGGAACTTGTCGCGGTGGTAGGCGAGATCGCCGGCGAGGTAGGTCGCGTCGCCGTCGGACTTGCGGAGGACGCGGTCGCGGTTGTCGCCCAACTCGGTGGCCCGGAACCAGAGCGCACCGTCCTGTTCGAAGACGAGACCCTTCTCCCTGAGGAGCTCGATGGTCTCGTCCACCGCGCCGCTCTCCTCTATCGAGGCCTGGCTGTACCACTCGTCGAAGACGATGCCGATCGACTCGAGGGTGGTCCGGATGTGATCGAGGATCTCCTCGGCGGCCCAGCGGCCCGCGGCGGTGACCTCCTCGGGCCCGTCGTAGGTCGCCGCGAGCTCGGTGACGTAGTCGCCCTGGTAGCCCCCTTCGGGCACCGCTTCGCCGCGGCGACGCGCGAGCAGGCTCTCGCCGAGGGTTCGGATCTGGCCTCCCGTGTCGTTCACGTAGTACTCGCGACTGACGTCGTGGCCCGCACGGGCGAGCACCCGGGCGAGGGCGTCGCCGTAGCTCCCCCACCACCCGTTGCCGACGTGGAGCGGTCCGGTCGGGTTCGCCGAGATGAACTCCACCTGGACCCGCTCCCCGTGGCCGACGTCAGGCCGGGCGTAGCGCTCCTCGCCCTGTTCGAGCACGTCGACGAGGGCGTCGTGGAGCCAGCCGCCGTCGAGGTCGAAGTTGACGAAACCGGGCCCGGCGATGTCGACCGAAGTGACGTGCGGCGGACGTTGCGCGGCCAGGGCCTCTTGCAGCGCTGTCGCGAGCGCCCGTGGATTGGTGCCCGCCTTCTTCGCCGCGACCAGCGCGATGTTCGTCGACCAGTCGCCGTGCTCTCTCCGCCCGGGCCGCTCGAGGTGGACCTCGTCCGGCTCGACGGAGAGATCGAGCCCGTCGCGGTCGGCCACGGCCTTGACCGCGTGGCTGACCGCCAGCGCGAGATGGTCTCGGATGGGCATGCTGCAGCGAGAATACGTGGTCGGATGCTGTCCGTGGCCCGGGTAACCGAACGGCAGCCGAGTCGGTCGCCCGCGAGCGATGAGCGGGAGGCCGCGAGCCGGTTGGCAGTAGAGTTGGCTGTCTCGGTGGAGCGGTGCCCGAGCCTCCGGTGCGCCCAACCGACGCGATTGCCCTCGTAGCTCAGCGGATAGAGCATCGGCCTCCGGAGCCGTGAGCGCAGGTTCGAGTCCTGCCGAGGGCGCCCTGTGATGTCGCGAGACATCGGAGACAGGTGTCTCAGGACATCGTAGACAACCGAATGCGCCCCTGCTCAGGGCGCGCGCTGGTAGTCGATGCTCGGATCGACGATCAGGTGACGGAGCGGCGAGCCGTCGAAGCCGATGATCTGGACGTCGAGTCCGGCCACCAGCATGACCACCCGCCAGCCGGCGTAGGCCCTCCCGACCCCGATGTGGTGGAGACGTCCGTTGAGGCGCAAGGTGACCGACCCGTGCTTGTCGATCTTGTCGGTGCGGACCTTATAGCCGGTGCAGTCGATCGGAGGATTGCGGGGGAAGCGCTTCTCGCGGGCCGAGAACGCCTCGAGCGGGGTGCGCCGTCCGATGGCACGGTGCGGACGAACCTCGTTGTAGTAGGCGACGAACCGGTCGAGCTGGACCTGCAATTGCTTCTTCGTCACCGCCGGGTCTTGTTTGGCCATGTACTTCTTCAGCGTCTGGTGGAAGCGCTCGATCTTGCCGCAGGTCTGGGGATGGTAGGGCCGTGAGTGCTTCGAGGCGATGCCGAGGGAGATGAGGGTCATCTCCAGGTGTCCGACGATTCCGTGCCGGACCCGGGAGGTGAAGACGAGCCCGTTGTCGGTCAAGAGGGCCTCGGGATAGCCCCGGGTGGCGGCCGCCCGGTGCAGGGTGCGGACCACGTCGGGGGCCTTCACCCGAACAAAGGCCCCTCGACGCCACACAGAGCCGCGAGTGGTCATCGATCACGTTCAGCACCTCGAAGACCACCCCGTCGGCCACCTCGACATGGGTCACGTCCGCCTGCCAGCACTCGTTCGGGAAGTCGTAGGTGAACCGGTGCCAGGAGCTCTTCGGTCGTTTGTGCGGCTGGGGAGTGACGAAGCCACGCGCTTTCAGCACCCGCCAGATGGTCGGGACCGACGGCACCGCGCCACCGGTCTTCGCCAGGTGGTAGCGGATGGTCTCTCCACCCGCGTCGACCCCGAGATCGGTGAGCTCCTTGCGCATCGTCACGATGCGCTCCTCCCACACCGCCGGGATCCGGGTCGGTGATCGGTGCGGCCGCCGACTCTTCGGCTCGAGCCCCGCGTCGCCCTCCGCTCGGTAGCGCCCGAGCAGCTTGTAGAGCCAGCTCCGATGCACCCCGTGAACGGCTGCCAGCTCGGCGAGCGGTTTGCCGGTCCGCAGGTGTGTCTCGATCAGGAATCGGGCCTTGTCCACCGGAGACCTCCCCGTTCGGCTGTCTCCGATGTCTTGACACATCCATCACGGGACGTGTCGCCGATGTCCTGAAATCACATACTGCCGAGGGCGCACATACTGCCGAGGGCGCCCTGCCGAGGGCGCCGAGGGCGTCGCGCCGCCTTGCTCTCTCGAGGGCGCCGTGTGCCGCGGCCCCTCTCTCCCGAGAGCGCCGTGTGCCGAGGGCGCCGAGGGCGGGATGTGCCGAGGGCGGGAGAGAGGGAGCAGGCCCGGCAGGCGGCACCGAACCGCCGCGCACGGAACCCAGGGCACACACCGCCGCAGAGCCGAGCGGCAGGCGGGCGAGGCCGCGGCGCAACGGGCCCACCCGAGAAGGGGGCCGCGGGGCGGAGGGGCGGGGCGGTCACCGGGGCCCAAGGCTGCCCACCCGAGACGCGGAGCGCGGCGCGGCGGAGGGGCGAGCGGGGCGGAGGGGTTGGGGCGCTCACCGGGACCCAAGGCTGCCCACCCGAGACGCGGAGCGCGGCGCGGCGGAGGGGCGAGCGGGGCGGAGGGGTTGGGGCGCTCACCGGGACCCAAGGCTGCCCACCCGAGACGCGGAGCGCGGCGCGGCGGAGGGGCGAGCGGGGCGGAGGGGTTGGGGCGAGCCAGAACGTGCGGCCGGAACCGCGCCGACACGCTTTGGTACGAGGCACTTCGGGAGCAAGCCCCGCCGGGTCCCCTGAACGCTACGAATCGGCTGTAGCGCCTGCCATCAGTCTCAAATCAGGCACATCGGAGGCATGCCTCGCTTGGAAATGGGCGGCGCGGTAGGGGACATTTCCAGAGTCCCGAATGGAGGCCCGCGGGCCGATCCTTCCGCGGGCGCTTCCGAGTCAACCTTCGACAGGGTCCTTACCTCTCAGGGCAGCTGGTGGAGACTATCGTTGGAGCGGGTCGTTACTGGCGTCTGGGTGGAGTACCACCGGGGACCGACCCGTCGGCAGCCTGCCGGACATAGCCGTGCGCCTGGGCGAAGACTCGATGTCGTCCGAAGGAGCGCGTGGTGCCCGAACCAGTCGTAGCGAGTGCCTATCGATCGGCGTTGGAGGTGATCTCTGCCACCGAACCAGATGTGGCAGCGGCCATCGTCGGTGAGCTGGAGTCCCAACGGCGTCAACTGAAGCTCGTCGCTTCAGAGAACTACGCCTCACCGGCCGTGCTGCTGGCCATGGGCAACTGGCTGTCGGACAAGTATGCCGAGGGCACTCCGGGCCATCGCTTTTATGCCGGATGCGAGATGGTTGACTGGATCGAGACATTGGCTACGGACCACGCCAAAGCACTGTTCGGCGCCGATCACGCCTATGTCCAACCTCATTCGGGGATTGACGCCAACCTGGTTGCTTACTGGGCCATCCTTGCCCACCGAGTCGAGCAGCCATTCCTCAACGAGGTTGGGGCGGCTCACGTGAACGACCTTGACTCCGTGAGCTGGGATTCTTCGTCGGTGCTCGGTGATGTCGCCGAACCACGGTCGTGCGGGGTGCTGGCGGAGAAGTGACGCTGCACGAGGTTGTCGTGGACAGGCGGATCGGCCTGCGTGCCAGACGGGCGTTCTTCTTGCCGAACGCGCTCCGCCAGCGATTCTCCGAGGAGTTCTGCGACGCGGTGACTCTTAGACATCGACACGCCTGCGTCGTGGATCTCGTAGGCGAGGAACCGAGACCCGTACTCGGGATCGTGACGGTGGGCATCGATGAGAGAGTTCGCCCGGGCGGCCTCGACGTACTCCGCCTCGGACACTGGACATTTCAGCCAGCGGTAGTAGGGCTGGCGGGAGTTTAGCACCCGGCACTCACCGCCACGGGTATCCCGTCGGCGGCGAGCTCCTCACGAGCGGGTAGGGCCTTGTGCCGGCAGATTCGCCTGGGACAGATACGCGGCAGCCCGGCGGAGCGCTTCTGCTCCTGCTCGAGCAGCCATCAACTGCGCAACGAACTGCACTCCCAGCGCATGATCGGCATGGCTCTCGACGCCGGTGGACACCTCACCCATGGGTTCCGACCCAATATTTCCGGGAAGCTCTTTGACCAGGCTAGCTACGGGGTCGATTCCGCTTCCGGACTCCTCGACTACAGCGCCATAGCGGTCCAGGTGAGAGAGTTCCGTCCGCTGGTGCTCGTGGCGGGGTACTCGGCCTACCCCCGGAACCCCAATTTCGCCATCTTGGCTGAGATCGCCCACGACGTCGGGGCTACTTTCATGGTCGACATGGCCCACTTCGCTGGGCTGGTGGCCGGGAAAGTGCTGGTCGGCGACCTCGATCCGGTGCCCCACGCCGATGTCGTGACCTCCACCACCCACAAATCAATGCGCGGACCTCGGGGTGGACTGGTGCTCTGCGCCGAGGAATACGCACCCTACGTAGACAAAGGATGCCCGATGGTCCTCGGTGGACCGCTGCCCCACATGATGGCCGCCAAGGCCGTTGCCTTGTCTGAAGCTCGCCAGCCCTCGTTCGCTGCCTACGCCGTCCACATCGTAGAGAATGCACGCGCTCTGGCGGGAGGTCTGATGCGGCGGGGTGCACGGCTCATCACTGGTGGAACTGACAACCACCTTGTGCTCTTGGACGTGGCTTCCAGCTTCGGACTCACCGGCCGCCAAGCTGAGGCTGCCCTGCTTGACGCAGGGGTCGTCACCAATCGCAACTCATTGCCAGGTGACGCCAACGGCGCCTGGTACACCTCGGGAATTCGACTTGGCACACCGGCGCTGACCACGCTGGGATTTGGGCCACACGAGATCGACGAAGTCGCCGACGTCATAGTCACTGCCCTGAGAGCTACGACACCGGCGACATCCACAGCCAAAGCGAAGTACGAGATCGATCCCCACATCGCCCAAGGCTGCGAAGACCGGTGCTTCAGATTGCTCGACCGCCACCGCCTCTATGCGGACATCGAGCTGTAAATGAATCGCCCGGAGGTCATCCAGTGGTCGTCGAGTCAACGGCACGCTCCAACCGTGAAAACGTGGAGCGGTCACTGTTCCAGTTCGAGGAGACCGAACAGTTGGCCATCGCAGCCGACTGGTTCCACGTTCGCCGAGCCAGCAACTACCTGCGGCAGATGCGTCCCGACCTGAGCACCCGTCTTGTGCCAGCCGAACGACAGTGGCGCCATGGGGGGTGGTGGATTCAAGCGGGCGGGGCAGCCCACGAGGCACTCCATGGAGCGAAGAGGCTAATCAGATCGGTTCGGTAGGTCGGGGTACTGGACGGGCCACGGGGGTGCCCCTGATCGTCGCCGGAACTGGGGCCTCAATTAGCGCGGGGACTTGTGCTGCCAGATAGCTTCTACTCCTAGAGAGTTGCCAGCCAAAAGACGCGGCATTCGCTGCCTTCACGAGGTACCGAATAGACATGCCAGAGTTTCCTGCGATTACTCACGTGGCGCTAACGGTTACGAGCCTCGAACGGAGTGTGCCTTGGTACAAGGCTCTGTTCGGCTCGGACCCGATCCTTGACGAGGACACAGGTCCTTTCAAGCGTGTCGCTTGGCTTACGAGCGGCACAATCGTCGGTTTAACTCAGTTCCCTGATTTGAGCAGCACTCAGCCGTTCAGCGAGCGCCGGCCGGGTCTCGATCATCTGGCTTTCGGCTGTGCCAACCGCGATGAGTTAAAAGCGTGGGAAATCCGTCTGAACGAGCTCGGCATCCCCAACGGTGGCATCGTGGACGCACCCTCCTACTCGGCATTGTCATTTCGAGACCCCGACAACATCGCACTCGAGTTCTTCGCACCTCGAGGCTAGGACGGGCGGAGTATCCGACTCTATCCGACGCTGTACGGCCGTCCCCTCGCTGCCGGCTCGGTGACATCAAGCGTCGATCTACCATGGCGGCCGTGGCCGCTACGTGCATTTGCTGCTCGATGTCGGTCGATTGGTGGGTTCAACTGCGTTCGCGGCCAGACCTGCCGATCTGCCACGACTGCCTTGCGGCATCCAGAGCAAGCCCTGCGGCATCCTCAATGTCCGTGGCTACTTCGATGCGCTGATATGCCTCCTGGAGCATGCCGTTGAGGAGCGATTTCTCCGCCCAGAACATCGCGATCTGATTGTGGTGGAATCGGAACCGGAGGCACTCGTCGAAGCCCTGGGTGCGCGGGAACCCATCGTCGTCGACAAGTGGCTGGATCGGCAGGAGAACTGAGCTCGCTCAGTCCTGCCCCTGCCGCCGGGCGGGTGAGAAACTCGACGCTCATCTTCGGAAACCCGGACTGGATCGGTCAGCGGCCCAGATGCGCTACCGGGTAGGAGTCATGTGGCGAGCATGAAGGTCGCCGCAGACGAACGTGAATGCCAATGCGGCAGCGGCCCAGGCGTCCCTCTTCCCGATCGACCGAATGCTTGCAAGGCTGACGATGGTGTCGAGTGAATCACTTACGAGTGCTGCGGAGTTCCATCGACTCACATCGCCAACCATATTGGACTTTGCAGCGGCGACCGTACCGATCCCCAATGCTAAGTCCCTTATGCCTATTGTTCTCATGAGCAACAGCGAGGCCGGGGTTGGCTCCCCATTGCCCGACATTCGCATCGGCACTCCCGGAGCCACGACGAGTGCTACGCCAACCAAGGATCGAAGCCATCCCATCGTTTGGTTGTTGGCGACCGGCATGGCCGGAGCGTAGCCAAGGCGACCCGCCAATATCCATGGGTTCGTCAGGCGTCGGGTGCCCCCGACCGCTGCCGGGTAGGTGAGAGAGCGGCGAACCGGAAGCCTTGCGGCAGAGCGACCGTCGACGGCCGCATCGTCACCTAGGAGGCGGAATCTCGAATCTTGATCGCTTCCGCTCCGACGGTCGCAACCTCTGCGATGTCAACGACCGGGTGCACTTCGTACTTGAACCACGGAGCGAACAACGACACGTCCCTCAAGATGGTCGTCGGGTCGTCTGTCTCGACCACGGCAAATCCACCATCGCCGTCGACCCGACCGACAAACTGGTGAAACGTCGATCCCGCCGATGGACTCCATTTGCTGAAGACACTGAGTGATCTCTTTGCATCTGCTTCCGTGGTTCCCGAGTCACGACTCGTCCACGACACGACGTACTTCATGATCCGCCTCCCGATCCGCCTCATCCCCCAAGAGTTTTGGGGCGTTGCGAGCATCTCACGTCAGATCGCATCAGACAAGCGGGAACGGTCCATCGCTGCCCACTGTCAACTTCGCAGCAAGCGCGGGTGGTCCGTCCCTGTGTCCACGACGCGGCACGGATTCGACGAACGAGAGAGATGATCGGGGTGCCCCCCTATCGGTTCTCCGCGGATGCGCCGCACGTCCTGCGTGGTGACGACGACTCTGATTGGGGCAGACGGCCCGGCGCGTAGGGTCGTCTTGTCTGGGTCTGTTGAGCGCGGGTACCGCCTACCTGCGCTCTGGACCCGGCACCCTGGCCCCCCGATTAGGGGGGGCGGGGGGCAGGGCGAACCGGTTGTCAGTTATCTAGATACTCTGCCCCCGACATGGCACTGCGATGCCCGCCTTCGGGGTGACCATGAGTGATTCCTATTCCGGTGTGATCCCCGCGTCCTTCAGCATCCGACGAACGTCAATCACCATCTGTGCATCGAGATCAGGTCCAGTCGGTGCATCCAGCGTCTCCGTCTCGGTGCCCACAGTCACCTTGAACCGGCGGTCATGCCCTTCGACGACCTCACCTACGCTCTCCAAAAGCGAAAGAACATCGTGCCATTGGAGGTTGTGGCTGACCGGGTGCTGGAAGATCTTCTCCACCGTGGCTCGATGGTGACTGGTTAGCTTGATGTCATCTGTCACGCTGTCTCCCAAGGCAGTCTGGCCACACCGGGACATCCCACGGCCAGCGTAGACGGAAGGCGATCGCATCGAGGACCCGATGGTCGAACACTTCCGGCCCTTAGCTGCTCGCGAAGCCCGAGCCAACCGAAACTCAATCTCCAGGTGACATCCGAGTATCACCGACTGCCGGGCCGATGGGGCACTCGCGCCGACCGGCACATCCGGGCGTGTGGATACCGCCCAGCACCTGCCTCAGTTGTTCATCTGCACGACCGCATTGCCTTCAGTCTTTCGGGACAAAGGTCGATGACCCTCCCATGAAGGTGCCGCGGGCGCTTGTCCTCGTCGCGATCGTCACGGTGTCGCTGGTCGGTCCGATGGCGTCACCAGCCCGTGCCGCCACCAGCCAAGGGTGCTTCGGCTCCATCTCCTCAGTCGATGATCAGGGTGCACCCCTCGACAAGGTCACTGTCCCTGGCCCCGCTGGGACGAGTGCCAGTCCATTCCGGCTCTACTGGGGAGAGCCCCTAGCCTGGACGGGACAGACACATCAACCTGTGACCAGTGGAACATGGCGGCTGACCGTCCAGGATCCGTCCTGGCTCTTCGCACTGGGTGAGCTCGTGGTCGGACATACCGGTGGGCTCGCTGGCACCTTTGACAGTGGCCAGGGAGGCTCTTCGTTCTCCAACTCGTTCACCCCCAGTTCCATCGAGCCGGTCACACTCCCCGGCAAGTATGACGTTGGCTTCACCGTGACTGGCAACGGAGCTGTCGAGTGCACAGTAGCGATGTCGGTGCGGGTGATGGACAGCCCCCTTCGTAATCCCCTGTTCTGGCTGGCGTTCATCTTGATCATCGCCGGACTGGTGATGCTCTTCGTAGTGGGCATCTCCAAGTTGACCAGACCCGACTATGTCCGAACGGGTGAAGGGGAGCGAAGGACATGAAGTACGCCACCAGAACCAGACCCAGAACCAGACATCTCTTCGCCAATACCCTCGCGGGCCTCTTCCTGGGAATCGGAGTGAGCCTGATGATGACGCTCTACGGTGCCGTCGGTTGGAGTACGACCACGCCCGATCTGGTGATCGTGCTGGGCGTCGTGCTCGGACTTGGCGTGGGCCTCCTCCCAGTCCGAACTCTTCGAGAACCGACAGCGAAGAGAGCGAAAACCCAGTAACGGTGGGTGTGTGGTCAGGCGACATCGATCGAGCGGGGTCGGCGAAGGCGAGCTCGAACTCGACGGGGGTGAGCTTGCCGAGACGGCGCTGGCGGCGCCGGCGGTTGTAGGTGTGCTCGATCCAGTAGACGACGGCGTAGGCGAGCTCCGATCGCGGGTCCGCCAGCGGCGGCGGTCGAGGACGTTCTTCTGCAAGAGGGCGTAGAAGGACTCCATGGCGGCGTTGTCGCCGGCCGAGGAGACCCGCCCCATCGAGCCGGTGAGCTTGTTTGCCTTGAGCACCGCCCGGAACTTCCTGGAACGAAATTGACCGCCCCGGTCGCAGTGGACGACCACGCGTGCCGCTCGGCTGACGCCGGGCGACGGCCTGAGCGCAGGGCCTGCGATGGCGAGATCGGCCGTCATCCGGTCCGAGGTGGCGTAGCCGACGATGCGGTTCGAGAAGACGTCCTTGATGCAGCAGGCGTAGAGCTTGCCCTCGGCCGTCGGGTGCTCGGTGATGTCGGTGAGCCACACTTGTTCGGGGCCGGAGCGGTGAAGTCCCGGTTGACGAGGTCGTCGTGGACGGCCGGGCCGGGCACCTTGCCCGAGCGGCGGCGGCCCTTCTTGGTCGTCGTCGACCAGATCCCGTGCTCCCGGCAGAGGCGCTGCACCCGTCCCTCGCCGACCTCGTGGCCGTCTCGTGCGAGCTCGTCGGCGATGAAGCGGTAGCCGAACTCGGGATCGTCGTCGTGGATGTCGACGAATGGCGTTGACGAGGTGGGCGTCGTCCCAGTCGCGGTCGCAGACCGGCTGGGCCGAGCCACTTGTAGAAGGCCTGGGGCGAGAAGCCGAGCACCCCGCAGGTCAGCCGCACCGGGAAGCCCTCGGCGGCCAGCTCACGGACCAGCGGGTACTTCATTTTGGGAGGGCGTCCCTGGCGAAGTAGGCGGCCGCCCGCCGCAGGATCTCGTTCTCCATCTCGAGGCGGCGGTATCTCTCGGCGCAGCTGGACGATCTCGGCCTGCTCGGCCGTGGTCAGGCCGTCCTTGATCCCGTCGTCGATGTCGGCCTGGCGCATCCAGCGCCGCACCGACTCGACTGAGATGTCGAAGTCGGCCGCCACCTCGGCGATCGAGAGATCACCGCGGCGGGCAACGCCGGACGACGTCCCGCTTGAACTCCTGAGGGAACTTCTTGGGCATGGTCTACATCCTCTCCGCCAGGTGACCCTGGTCCCACATAGGAATGTCAACCAAACTCCCGGCAGACCCCTCATCGCTTGCACCTTGATCGCCGTGAGATAGCTCCAGGGTTTGGCGTTCCCGTTTCGATCCGGCTCGACCAGTAGCCGCGCCTACTGGTCGCCGTCCCTCGTGACGGGCCCTGCATGACAGATACTCCCCCCAAACGGACCCCGAACGGCTCCGGTGACCCTAAACGCCGGGAGCGCGTCGCTCATCGAGCGTGGCCGGTCGGCCGGGCACGCAGAGGGTCGAGACGGTCACCCCTCGACAGCTCCGACGACCGCCACAGCCAGCACCCGTCTCAGACGTTGGCAGTCCCGCCGGCGATGACGAACGGAGTGTGCGGAGGAGCCGCGACGGGACACGACGACACGGGAGGCAGATTGGTGACCAGCTTCACGGTGTTCGGGAGAATGGGGGTACCGAACGAACCAGGGCCCTTGATGGCTTGAGGGGGTATTCCTGTCAGAGTGATCACCCCACCTGAGACGGTTCCCGCACCGACGTTGACGTATTTGATTGCCGTCGGACTGATATGTGGCGTATTGGGCGTTTGGGTCCATTTGATCACGACCCCGCCAAGGCGCAGAAGATCGACACCGTTGAAATCCGTGCAGGTGTTCGCGGGCTGAGAAGCAGAAGCCTCGACGTATTCCAAGGCTCCCTTCAGAGTTCCGCCCGTCACGACATGACCCACAGGAAAGGTGACCGCTTGGGTAGGGGCGCAGGTAAAGGTCGCCTTGAACTTGACTGTGATAAGGGTGGCGGTGCCTGTCGAGCTGAGCCCAGGAGTCACCTTTCCGACAGAAGTCGTCGAAGTGACCATGTTGCAGGTGATCACCCCGGTCGCAGGGACGCTTGCATAAGCTGGGGTTGCAAAGGACACAAGCGTCAAGCCGCTCACGACCAACGCTGCGGACATGGCCGCGAGTACCCGTCGTCTCACTGTTCCTCCCCCTTGTCGGCCTCTCCACGCCCAGACCTCGCAGGACGCGCCTTGCGTCGCGACCGCCAGAGAGCCGTGGCGAATGGTAGTCGGAGCAATATCCACACGCTCGTGATGAGGGCCCTCGATGAGGCGCGAGGCAACCTGGGGCAAGGGGTAAGGTTCCCTTCCCGCCCGAACCCTTCTTTGCCTGCCCCATAGCGCCGGCCATGCGCCGATGCCACCAGAAGGAAGCAGATGCGCTTTCGCGGGGCCAGGAAGCTGCTGATACAGGGTGCATGGGTGTCGGACCGCTCAATGCCCGCCTCGCAGGCGTTGTCCAATGTCCCGGGTCGTCAGCGACCGGGACAGTGCGCGCAAGGGCACAACGACCGGAATGACTGACGACCCGGCTATTTGGTTCGATGAGCCAGCCCGCGGCCCGCATGCGGGTGATCGGTATCCCAGACGACGAACTGTGGCGGCTGGTGCGGGCGGCCGGCTACAGCCGCTTCGGACGATGGAGCACATCGAACGGAACGACGATGCCACGGGCGTCAGCTCCACTCGAAGAACTTGCGAAACCGTGACTTCATGGGAGTGCGCTTGGCGGGCTCCTGCAGTGCCTCCTCCCGATGGATTCGCAACCACGCCGCAAGCGCGTCCGCATTCTCGAACGTGAGCTCTCGGTCGGTCTCCATCTCGTAGAGGTGGATCGACTCGGCATCTGCGGTCACGGAGAACTCGACCTTCCCGCGCACGACAAAGCACCACACCGTTGCGGCACCCGGTGTCGACTTTGGTTCGAGGCGCCAACCGGGTCGGCCGCCGAACAGATCGGCAAGGGTGTTGCTCGGCAAGCCTTCGCGATCGCTCATGTTCAGTCCCGAATCTAGGGGTCAGGCGAGGCCGACACGTCCGCGCGGATGTGCAGACCCCGGGACCGGCACCGTGGACCCGCAGGCCTGGTTGGCCGACATTCGACGGTCAAGCTCCCCCACACGCTCGTGCCGAGCCACCCCCGACGGCGCCGGCTGCTGGTTGGTCGGCTCCGACGGTGGTGTCTTTGCCTTCGGGGACGCCAGGTACATGGGATCGATGGGAGGAACGCCCTCAATCAGCCCGTCGTCGCGATGACAGGCAGCCCGGACGACGGGGGTTACTGGCTCGTCGCCGCTGACGGAGGGCTCTTTGCGCTCGGAGAGGCCTCCCTCGCCGGCTCGATGGGTGGACTGCCGCTCGATCCCCCGATCGTGGCGATGGCCGCCGATCCCTTCGGGGGCTACCGGCTGGTCGCCTCCGACGGTGGGATCTTCAGCTTCGGGGGCGCGGCCTTCATGGGCTCGAATGGGGGGCACGCCCTTGGTGCAACCCGTGGTCGGGATCACCCGTGCGCGAGACGGGACCGACTACTGGCTGGTGGCGGTAGACGGCGGAGTCTTTGCTTTTGGCCAGGCGCCGGTCGTGGGGTCTCTCGGGGGCAACCGTGGGTACTCGCTTCGAACCGTCGTCGGCCTCTTCAGCACCAACGCGGGGCGGAGCGACACGTTGGTCGAGGCCAGCGGTACGGCCCACCCGTTCTGAGATCGCTGTCGCGAGGGAGCGGCGGCAGTCGACGCGGCGGCGCGCTCTCTCGTTACCGAGGGCTGCCCCGCTCCGCTCCTCGACAGACGGCTGGTGGGACAGCTAGGCCCCGATCGACCGACGTCCGGCATCAGCCGGCGCAAGAACGACGCAGGCCGGGCAGACTGTGGCGATGGCCAAGACCTACCGACTCGGGCTTGCCCGACGAGCGGTCAATGCGCTCATGAAACCTTTGGTGCGCCTCGGCATCGGTGGGAAGTCGACCTATCTCCTCACCACCACGGGCCGCAGAACTGGGGAGCAGAGGACGACACCGGTGATCCTGGTCGAGCAAGAGGGGCAACGATGGCTGGTGTCGCCCTACGGAACGGTGGCCTGGGTTCACAACGTCCGAGCCCAACCAGAGATCACTCTTCGCCACGGCCGGCGGGCGGAGGCGCTTCGTGCCGAAGAGATCGACTCCCTTGCGGCCGGACCCGTGCTCCAGAGTTACGTCCGCAGCGTGCGGGTCACCGCCCCATTCTTCGACGCCACTGGCGACGACCCGGTGGAGAAGTTCGTCGAAGAGGCGCGCCGCCATCCGGTGTTCAAACTCACCGCCACCTCGGCCTGACCGCCCAGGGCGGGCTCCCGGGTGCGAACCGCCATACATGATCGTCGCCATGATCCTGTTCCTGCTTCGGCCACGACGACGCGCCGTGGGCGCCGATTGAGCCACACGCCGGCGGCAGACGGTGAGTCGCCCCCCCATCCCGAACGACGCCGGACGGCCGGTCGAGGGGTGAGGGCATTCGAGATGGACGGCCCTACAGCACGTACGGTGCGGATAGTCGAGTGCTCGATGGCGACCCAACAAGGAGATCCTGATGGCCGAAACCCAGATGCCGAAGCCGATCAAGGCGCACCACATCATCAGTCAAGCGATCAGCGTCCGCGGACTTCAAGACGAGGTCAGAAGAGCGGACGGGGTCAATGCCAAGATCGCCGTCTTCCTCACGAACGTCGTTGGATCCATGTGGTGCGCCTACGTCTTCGCCGGCATCGCCTTGATCGGGCTGCCGCCGGCGTTGAGGCCAGGTGGCGAAGGCATCATCGCGTGGATCGCGCAGACGTTTCTCCAGCTGGTTCTGCTCTCCGTCATCATGGTCGGACAGAACGTCCAGAGCCAGGCGAGCGATGTTCGAGCGCAACACACATATGACGACACGGTGCAGATCCTCGACCGGCTCGATGTTCACACCGAGGGTGGGATCAAGGATCTCGCCGACCGCATCGACGAGCTGGGAGCGAAGATCGAAAACCGATGATTGTCCGCCGTGCCGGCGCGAAGAGGAGAACGCCCTTCTTGCAGCGACTCGTCGCTGCCTTCCGTCATTCGGCGAGCATCACCATCGCGGAGGTCGGATTCCTTTGAATCCTCTTCGCGGGTTAGAGTCGATTCCCTCATCCAGAGTGATCTGAGGGACCTGGCCCGACGACGATCCGGCACCCGGCTGCACGGCGCGGTGCCAATGCCAGGATCGATGAGGTGACCAGTGGACCCGACAACGATCTGCGTGCGGCAGGCCCGAAGCGACGATGCTCGCTGGGTCGCAGAACTCCATGCCGACAGCTGGCGGCGCCATTACCGGGGCTCGTATTCCGACGCGTATCTCGACGGGGACCTCGTGGGCGATCGGCTCGCTGTCTGGACAGCCCGCCTCGATGAAGCGGGGGAAGGGACCGCGGTCACGCTCGTCGCCGAACGAAATGGCGGACGAATGGGCTTCGTGCACGCTCGGCTGGACCACGATCCTGTCTGGGGAGCTCTGATCGACAACCTTCACGTGCGAGACGACGCTCGCCGCTCGGGGATCGGGAGCCGACTCCTGACCGAGGCTGCGGCGTGCATCGCCCGGGCGCGTGCCGGTTCGAGGGTCCATCTCTGGGTGCAGGAGCAGAACGCCGACGCGAGGGCCTTCTATCTGGCCCGTGGCGGAGCGGTGTGCGGAAGCGAGCCCATCGCTCCTCCCGCAGGCGATCCCCGCAACCTGAGCGGCGCGCCCTCCAAGCTCCGGGTCTGCTGGACCACCGCGTCGAGGATCACGTGACCGACGTCGAGGTCCTCTTCGCCGCGATCCCGGTCGCCGACTTCGCCGACGGGCTCGCCTGGTACAGCGAGCTGTTCGGACGGCCCGCGGACATCGTGGTCAAAGACGACGAGGTGATGTGGGGCTTTTCGGAGAGCGCCTGGCTCTATGTGGTGCTCGATCGCCGACGCGCCGGCAATGGGCTGGTAACGCTGTCGGTGGGCGACCTCGACGCGGTCGTCGCCGGCATCGCCAGCCGCGGCATCACCGGTTCGCCGATCGAAGCGGTGGGCGACGCCGGCCGAAAGGCGACCTACGTCGACCCCGAGGGCAACACCGTGAGCTTCGTCGAGGTGGCGGGCAGCCAGGGCTGACCTCCCCGTCCGCCGTCAACGCTTGTCGTCGGCCACCTGGTGGTCGCCGGCCTCGCCGTCGTGCCCGTCGAGGCTCGGCACGAGCAGCACCACGCGTTCGCCCACGCGCAGGACGATGTCGGACCGGGGTGGGACCACCTCGCGTCCCTCGGTCACCGCGACGACCACTGCGCCCGGTGGCCAGTCCACCTCACCGACCCGCCGGCCGAGCGCCGGCGACGACGATCCGATCGAGACCTCGACCATCTCGTAGCCGTCGAGTGGCGTGCGCGGCGTGTGGACCCGCGCCGCGGCGTCGTCCTCGGAGAACTCCGAGGCGAGCCTGCCCTCCTCGGCTTCCGACTCGGAGGACACCACCCTGTCGGCGAGGACGCGCAGGACCCCTTGCCGGGTGATCCAGCCTCTCAGGTGCTCGCGGTCTGCCGAGATGACCGGCAACCCGGACCGCCCGTAGAGCACGAGTTGCCGGAGTGCCTGGTCGAGCCGTTCGTCGGCGAAGAGGACCTGTGGCTGGCGACGGTCGGTGACATGCCCGGCGACACGTTCCAGTTCTCCGGTTTCGTCCTCGGCCCCTGCGTCCGCCTGCGGTAGCGGTGCGGTCGCGGCTGCTCCGTCCGGTACCGGTACCGGCAGCATGACGTCGCCGACCGTGAGCATCTGGAGCACGTTGGTCGCCTTCGGGCGCTCGATGTCGATCCCCCGGCGCAGCAGCTTCGTCGTATAGATGCTGCCGTAGCTGAGGCGCTTCGAGAGGGCGGTCGCGATGCCGACCGCGAGCATGACCGGCACGATGAGCGTGAAGTTGCCAGTCATCTCGATGACGCTGGCGATGGCGGTCAGCGGGGCCTGTGCGGCCGCGCCGAACACTGCTCCCATCGCGACGACGGCGAAGATCGCCGGCGAGTTGACGATGTGGCCGAACAGATGCAGCACGACGATCCCGAAGGCCATGCCCCCCATCGCTCCCATGAACAGTGACGGCGCGAAGACCCCGCCCGAACCCCCGATCGAGAGGGTGAGCGAGCAGGCGAGGATCTTGCCGAGCATCAGTACCACCAGGAGCCACAGGACGATGTGGCCGGACACCGCCTGGTCCATCACCGGGTAACCGACACCGTACATCTGGGGGAGGAGCAGCAACACGATGCCGAGGGCCAGCCCTCCGACCGCCGGCCGCGCCCACTCGGGCCGCCCCTTCCATGCGACGTCGACCACGTCCTCGAGCTTGTAGAGGAACGTCTTGAACCCGTAGCCGACCAGGCCGCATGCGAGCCCGAGGACCGCGACCAACAGGTAGGTGGAGAAATGGGAGACCGTGAGATCGTGGGGAACCTGGCTGAAGAACGGTGCGGATCCGAAGAAGGCGCGGCTGACGAGGTCCGCCGAGACCGCAGAGAGGATCGTTGCGAACAATGCGTCGAGAGTGAAGTCACGGAGGATGATCTCGAAACCGAAGAACAGACCCGTGATCGGCGCGTTGAACGTCGCAGCGATCCCACCGGCCGCCCCGCACGCGACGAGGATCCGGAGACGGCTCTCCGACATCCGCACGACCTGACCCATGGTCGAGGCGAACGCCGACCCGATCTGCACGATGGGGCCCTCCCGCCCGACGGAACCACCCACTCCGATGCAGAGCGCCGAGGCGAGCGCCTTCACACCGGTCACCGGGGGGCGGATCCGGCCACCGTTCTCGGAGACGGCGAGCATCACCTCGGGGACGCCGTGCCCGCGGGCCTCCTTGGCGAAGCGTTGGATGAGCGGTCCGTAGAGCAGACCGCCCACGATGGGGATGATCAGGAGGAACCACACCCCGAGCCAGGGCAGGTGAAGGCTCCCGACCCTTCCCTGCTGCCCGAACTGCTGGTGCCCGGTGGCCAACCAGGTGAACGCGAAGATGAGCCACCGGAAGCCGACCGCGGCAAACCCGGCACCCACACCGACGACCAGCGCCATCAGGGCGAGCCCGAGACTCGACGATCGGAGCCACGCGCCGACCGCGGTCGCCGCGCCGCGGTGCCGGCGGAAGCGGGTCAGCTCGACGTCCGGCGCCGACCTGTCGTCCGATCCCTCCCCGTCGGCCGACGTGGCAGGGACGACTGCACGAGACTCGCTCGAACCGGACAACCTGCGCGTGGTGGCGGTCTCTTCCAGTGGTGCGTCGGCTCCGTCCACGCTCCTAGAGCTCCCAGCTCCGGGGCCACTCGTCCTCGGGTACCTCGCCGGCGGCGCGGGCGAACGTCTCGAAGGCGCGCACCAGGTCGGCGCGCTCCGCTGCGGGAACCGCGGCGAGAATTCGCGCGATCTCCTCCCGCCGGCGTTCGGTCACCGCGGCGACGAGGCTTCGGCCACGGCTCGTGAGGTCCAGTCGCACCTCTCTCCGGTCCTCGACCTGGCGCCGGCGGGAGATCAGGCGCTTGTCGGAGAGCCGATCGCAGAGTCGGGTCGCGGTCGACGGATCGACCCCGAGCGCCTCGGAGAGATCGATCGGCCGCTGGGCGCCCCACGAACCGAGCACGACCAGCGCCCGGTACTGCTGGAGGGACACCTCGGGCTCGTGCTCGGCGAGCGATCGCGCGGCGACCGCCACGAGCACACGGCTCGCGGTGAGCACCGCGTCGGTCGACCGGTCGTCGGCGGTTCGCCGAGTACTGGTAGCCATACAGTGATTGTAGCAATACAAGTGTTGGAGGGCTGCATGGGCCTGCTCCGCCTCGATTGCGGGCCCCCGGAGGGCCCTGCATGATGACCCCCGTGCACAGCGACTCTTCGGCACGTGGATCGGCTCGCCCGCGCCCGGCGACCCTCACCGTGTCGTGAGCACACCGGGTCCCGAGGACGTCCCGGCGATCCGCGACTGGGCTCGGCTGCTCGACGGACGGGTCGCCGTGGTGACCGGCGGAGGCGGAGGGATCGGCGGGGCGATCGCCACCCTCTTCGCACGCCATGGGGCGCTCGTCGAGGTCGCCGAAGTCGACGGCGAGCGGGCCGACCGGGTCTGCGGGGAGATCACGGCCGATGGCGGCACCGCCCGTGCGCACCGCGTCGACGTGACCGAAGGGGCCCAGATCGAACGACTTGCCGCCGACGTGCTCGACCGGCACGGGCGGGTGGACGTGCTCGTGAACAACGTGGGCGACTACCGGCCGCTCGTCCGGTTCGCGGATTCGACGCCGGAATCGTGGGACGCGATGTACCGCGTGAACCTCCACCACGTGATCGCGGTCACCCACGCGTTCCTCGGCACGATGACCGCGCAGGGTCGCGGGGCGATCGTCAACGTCCACTCGGTGGAAGGATTGCGCGGCTATCCGGGCGACCCGGTGTACGCAGCGATGAAGGCGGGGGTCGCGCACTTCACGACCAGCTTGGCGGTCACCGTCGGCCGTTTCGGCGTCCGCGTGAACGGGATGGGCCCGGACCTCACCCAGTCGCCCCAGGTCGACTACGTGGGGCGTCCACACGGCCACGACGACCTCTGGGAGGCATGGGCGCCCGTCGGGCGGGTGGGGTGGCCGGAGGATCAGGCCAGGGTCGCGCTCTTCCTCGCGTCGGACCTGTCCTCGTACGTCACCGGCCACAACATCCCCGTCGACGGCGGGACGAAGGCCGGTGGAGGGTGGTTCTACTCCCCGTCCGCCGGTCGTTTCGTCAACCGACCGACGGGGCTCTGAGCATCGACGCGTCGGCCGACCGGTAACCTGGGGCCATGCGCGACGCCTCGCAGCGCGTGCTCGTCTTCGACGGCGACTGCGGGTTCTGCACGAGCTCGGCACGGTGGATCGAGTCGCGTTGGCGCTCCTCACCGTCGCCGGTCGCCGTCCCATGGCAACGACTCGGTTCCGGCGGACTCGGCGAGTTGGGCCTGTCGGAAGCCGACGCGGCCGGTCAGGCCTGGTGGGTCGAGGGCGGCCACCGCGACGGCGGTCACCGCGCGGTCGCCCGTTCGCTGATCGCCGCGGGAGGCACCTGGGGAGCGCTCGGCCACCTCCTGCTGGTCCCGCCGATCCGATGGCTGGGTGCAGGCCTCTATCGGCTCGTCGCCCGCAACCGCGGGCGGATGCCCGGCGGCACGCCGGCCTGCCGGAGCTGAGCAGCGACCGGTTCAGTCGGGCAAGGGAGGCCCGGTGGGCGGACGGTCCACCAGGCGGTGCCCGTCCCACCACTGCACCGAGCCGTTCCGGTTCTCGGGATTGCCGTACCAGCCGGGGGGGAGCACGAACTGCTCCCCTTCACCTGCAGGTTCGGCCTCGGATTCGTCGGCCTCGGCGACGGGTTCGGCCTCGACGACTGGTTCGATCTCGGCAGCGGGCTCCGGAGCCGGCTCGGAGAACTCGGGCCGCACCGGCACGGGGCGTTGCGGCGGGACCGGCTGCTGCTCGGGGGCCTGCGAGGGACGCAGCGGCTCCCCTGCCGCGCCGACCGCTGCATGCCCGGTTCTCTCCGCCTCCTCGTCTCTGTCGGTCGACCCGTCGGCGGAACGGGCGGTGTCCCCGCTGACGGCTCCAGCGCGTGGCGTCCGACCGACGACGGCGAGCAGGCAGGCGCCGATGAGCAGCGCGGCGCCGAGCACCAACAGGCCGATGCCCGCGTGGGCGGCGATGGAGGTGACCGCGCAACCGTGTGGCCCGACGACGCCGTCGCTCAACACGATCACGTTGGCCGTGCACGAACCACCCGCGTTGCTGAACAGCGCGAACAGCACGATCCCGGTTCCGATCGCGATGCCGCCGCCCCACGCCGTGCGCCGGGTCCACCGGCGCTTCTCCATGGCACGACGCTACCCGAGGCCGCCGGAGCGGCGGTCCGGGTCGCGAGGGTTCAGGCGAGCCCGGTCTCGCGGATCGTGACGTTGAACCGACCTCCGGTCACGCCGCACCCGCGATCGGCCGAGCCGGGGAAGACCTTCGGCACGCCGTGGTAGGCACGACGCGACGGCCCGCCGAACACGACGAGATCGCCGGAGTCGAGACGCGTGTCCACCCACGGTCGACCGCGGTTCGCGGGTGTGCCGAAACGGAACGTGCACGAATCGCCCACGGACAGTGACACGATCGGCGCCGAGCGCGGCTCGTCCTGGTCGGCGTGCATCCCCATCTTCGCGGCCGCGCCGTACCAGTTCACGAGCGCGACGTCCGGAGCGTAGAGGTCGGCGTCGGCCCGGTGCCCCTCGACGTCCCCGAGGATCGACGCATCGACGGCGCACGCCGCGTCGACTGCGGCGCGGGCGAGGTCGCCCAGCCAGTCGGGGAAGGGTGCCACCGCCCTCCCGTCGTCGTCGTCCACGGTCCGCGAGTACCGGTAGGGGAACCAGTGCCAACCGAGACAGGTGATCTCGACGGACATGACCGACCCGTTGCGCATCCGGGGGGCCCGGAGCCCATGCTCGTCGGCCCAGGCCCGGCAGGCGGCAGCGAGCGAGCGCTGTCCCTCCCGGTCCAGCCAGCCCGGGAGGTGCACCGCGCCGGGCCCGAGCACGACCGGGTCCCGCGGGAAGAGGCCCGCATGCCCGGTCTTCGCCGGAGCCGGTCCGGCGCCCGCTCCACTCGCGCTCGGTCGGGCCACGTCACACCTTGCCCCGTCAGCGCCCCCGCCGTGCGTCGCTACCGCCTCGCCAGCCAGCGGAGCCGGGCCGCCCGGGCGTCCCACGAATAGACGACGGCGGTGCCGGCGAGGCGGTCGTGGAGGGCGTGGCGGTCGCGCTGCAGGAGGATCCCGACGAAGCCCAGCCCGAGGAGGAGAAAGCTGAACGGCAGGGTCAGGGTGCGCAGGACCGCCTGGCGGGGACCGACGGACGACCCGTCGGTCCGCACCACCTTGATGCCGAGGACAGCCATGCCGATCGTCCTGCCGCCGAGCGACCACTGGTAGGAGAAGTAGAGGAATTCCCAGACGACGAGGGCCGCGATCGAGGCGAACTGGTAGTCCGACAGCGAGAAGTTGTGCCCGGTCACCAGCTGGATCGAGAAGGTCAAGGCGGCTGCACCGAGCGTGAACAGGCCCCACGACGCTCCGACGTCCGCGGCGAACGCGAGCAACCGGGTCACTGCTCCGGCGTAGTGGCCCTGGCGTCCCTCGACCAGGCTCGCGGTCTGGGCGGGCAGGTCCGCGCCGATCATCCCCCATCTCCGGTCGGCTCCCCCGCGGCGAGAGCCGGCGCGGGGTTTTCGGTGCGGACGAGCAGCGGGGGCCCGAGCGGGAGATCGTCCGCCTTGCGGCGGAGGATGCGGTTCATCCAGCGGGCGACGAAGTCGTCGAGCCCGACCGCCTGCGCGCGCACCACGTCCAGCCCCTCGGAGGCGACGCCACTGGTCGACTTGGCGATGATCGTCCCGATCTCTGTCTGCTCGACCAGCGCATCGATGTCCACCCGATCGATGACCTTCTTGACGTCCACCCGCTCGATGATCTTCTCGACGTCCACCCGCTCGATGATCTTCTCGACGTCCACCCGCTCGATGATCCGCTCGACGTCCACCCGCTCCACGATCCCGTCGACGTCCACACGTCGGACGATCGCGTCCACGTCGATGCGGGCGAGGATCGCGTCCATGTCGATCGCGTCGAGCACGAGCGTGACGACCCGTTCGGCGACGGCCTGCGCGAGATGCTCGATGCGATTGGTGCCGGGCAACGGGTTCACGGCGTCCGGCCGGTGCAGGCGTGACCCATCACCACAGCTTCCCATCGGTGGGGACCGGAGCGAGGGACGCTTCGACGGCGTCAGAACGTCGATGCTCAGGCAGGCTGGGCGGCCCGCAGCGCCTCGAGTGCCCGATCCGCGTGCAGGTTCATCCGCACCTCGCTCCGGATCACGTCGATGACGCGCAGGTCGGGGCCGATGACGAAGGTCGCCCGCTTGGTGGGCGTCAGCTTGGTGAAGTTCCTCCGCACGCCGAAGGCGGTTGCGACGTCGCCGTCGGGGTCGGAGAGGAGCGGGTAGTCGAACGAGTGCTTGTCCGAAAAGCGCTTCTGCTTCTCCACCTGGTCCGCGCTGATCCCGACCCGGGTCGCGCCGAGGGCTTCGAACTCCGCCTTCCTGTCCCGGAAATGGCAGCTCTCCTTCGTGCAGCCGTAGGTGAGGGCCGCCGGATAGAAGAACAGCACGACGGGCCCGTGTGCGGCGAGCTCGCTGAGACGCCTCGGGGTGCCGTCCTCGTCGGGCAGCTCGAAATCCGGCACCAGATCGCCCTTGTCCATCGCCCGAGGCTACCCAAATCAGGGCGAGGGGTGCTCGGCTCCACGGAGCTGCGAACGGGGTGCGCGGCGGCCCACGTAAGATGCGGACGCACCCGCGGGACGGCGACGAGGACGCCGGGTGGCCATCGGGTCTCGCCGGGCCGTGTCCGACGGACCACCCGGATGATCGCTGGTCGCACGACGGATCCCACCCCGCGGTGCAATCCTGCGACCCGTCCGCCTTCGACCGTCAGGAACACGGCATGCAGACCGCGATCGAAGTCCACGATCTCGTGAAGACCTTCACCGGCAAGCGCGAGGTGCGCGCCCTGCAAGGCGTCAGCTTCGCGGTCGAGGAGGGCACGGTGTTCGGGCTGCTCGGACCCAACGGATCCGGCAAGACGACCGCGGTGCGCATCCTGACCACCATCCTCAGGCCCGACGGAGGCTCGGCGAGGGTCCTCGGCCACGACGTCATCCGCCACGCGGGCAGGGTGCGCCGCCTCATCGGCCTCGCCGGCCAGTACGCGGCCGTCGACGAGAACCTGACCGGACGCGAGAACCTCGAGATGGTCGGCCGGCTCAACCACCTCGAACGTGCCACCGTGCCGCCACGGGCGACCGAGTTGCTCGAGCAATTCAAGCTGGCCGACGCGGCCGACCGGACGCTCAAGACCTATTCCGGCGGCATGCGCCGGCGCCTCGACCTCGCGGCAGCGCTCGTCGCCCGGCCTCCGGTCCTCTTCCTCGACGAGCCGACGACCGGTCTCGACCCCCAGAGCCGCAACGATCTCTGGGAGGTGATCGAGACCCTGGTCGGGAGGGGCACCACCGTCCTGCTGACGACCCAGTACCTCGAGGAGGCCGACCGGCTCGCCGACACGCTCGCGGTGCTCGACCACGGACTGGTGATCGCCGAGGGCACACCGGCGGAGATGAAGGCGAACCTCGGTGCCACCGTGCTCGAGGTCGGGCTCGCGACCGTCGAGGACGCCCAACGTGCAGGACCGGTGCTCGAGGCACTGGGTCCCCACACGCCGGTGGTCAACGGCACGGTCGTCGAGGTCACCGTCGACCGCGGCCCCGAGTCGGCCATGTCGGCACTGCGGGCGCTCGACACAGAAGGCATCACGCCGGCCACGTTCACGCTCCGCGAGCCCTCCCTCGACGACGTGTTCATCTCGCTCACCGGGCACGCCGCCGAGGACGAGCGGATCGAGCTCGAGGACGAGGAGCACCTCGCGCCGCGGCCGTACCCGCCGAAGGGCCGCCGAGGAGGCGATGCCGATCGCGACAGGAGGGCTGTCGTGACCACCGCCGTCGTCACCCCCACGCTGACCGCGCCGCGGCCGACGCCGGTCTCCGAACGCCTCCGTTTCGTCGGTCGGGGACACGCTGACCATCACCAAGCGCAACCTGCTCAACCACATCCGCATCCCCGAAGCCCTCTTCTTCGCGACGGTCCAGCCGATCATGTTCGTGCTGCTGTTCCGCTACGTCTTCGGCGGCGCGATCAAGACCCCCGAGCAGAACTACGTCAATTACCTGATGCCGGGCATCTTCGTGCAGACGGTGGCGTTCGGCTCGGTGAGCACGAGCATCGGCCTCGCCGAAGACCTGCAGAAGGGCGTCATCGAGCGGTTCCGCGCGCTGCCGATGGCACGGTCGGCGGTGCTGACCGGTCGCACGACCGCCGATCTCTGCCGCAACGTCTTCGTCGTCATCGTGATGACCGCGGTCGGCTTCGCGGTCGGGTTCCGGCCGACCACCGGGGTGCTGCCCTACCTGGCGGGCGTGGCGCTCATCCTGGCCTTCGCCTACGCACTCTCGTGGGGCATGGCCGTCATCGGGTTGTCCGCGCCCAACAGCGAGACCGCACAGGTCATGTCGTTCCCCCTGCTCTTCCCGCTGACGTTCGCGTCCTCCGCGTTCGTCCCTGTCTCCTCGATGCCGAGCTGGCTGCAGGGATTCGCCACCTACCAGCCGGTGAGCGTGACCGTGACCGCCTGCCGGGCGCTCATGATCGGCGGCCCGACGGCCACGTGGGTCGTCCAGTCGGTGATCTGGGCCGCGGTCATCGCCGCGGTGATGGTGCCCCTGGCGGTGCGGCGCTACCGAAACCGGATCTGACCGACACCGACCGGGGCCTCGCCCGGCGCCGACGGCTCGTTCACCACGCCCGCCGAGCGGGCAGAATGGGTACATGGCTGACCTCCCCAGCGATGCACCGGCGGACACGTTCGGATCGAGCGACCGGCTGACCGTCGGCGACCGCACCTACCGCATCCATCGGATCGACGCGCTCGCCGACCGCCACGACGTGGCTCGGCTGCCCTATTCGATCAAGGTGATCCTCGAGAACCTGCTCCGTCACGAGGACGGCATCGCGGTCAAGGCGGCCGACATCGAGGCCGTCGCCGGATGGGGACGGCACCCCGAGCGTCACGGTCTGGCCGGCGGGGACACCGCCGAGATCGCGTTCACACCCGAGCGCGTGTTGATGCAGGACTTCACCGGCGTCCCCGGCGTCGTCGACCTCGCGGCGATGCGCGACGCGCTGCGGGCCCTCGGGGGGGACCCCGCCAGGGTGAACCCGCTCGTGCCGGTCGAGTTGGTCATCGACCACTCGGTGATCGCCGAGGAATCGGGCAACCCGGGCGCGTTCGACCGCAACGTCGACATCGAGTACGGGCGCAACATCGAGCGCTACCAGCTGCTCCGATGGGCCCAGCAGGCCTTCGACGGATTCCGGGTGGTCCCGCCGGGCACCGGGATCTGCCACCAGGTCAACCTCGAGTACCTGTCCCGGGTGGTCTTCGCGACCGACGACGGACGCGCCTACTGCGACACGCTGGTCGGCACCGATTCGCACACGACGATGGTGAACGGGCTCGGAGTCCTCTGCTGGGGCGTCGGGGGCATCGAAGCCGAGGCCGCGATGCTCGGTCAGCCCCTGTCGATGCTGCTTCCCCCGGTGGTGGGGTTCCGTCTCACCGGCGAGCAGCCGGCGGGCACCACAGCGACCGACCTCGTCCTCACCATCACCAATCTCCTCCGCCGGCACGGCGTGGTCGGCAAGTTCGTCGAGTTCTTCGGCCCCGGTCTCGCCGCCGTGCCCCTGGCCAACCGGGCGACCATCGGCAACATGTCGCCCGAGTACGGCGCCACCTGTGCGATCTTCCCCGTCGACGAGGTGACGCTCGACTACCTCCGCTTCACCGGTCGGGACGCGCGCCAGGTCGACCTCATCGAGGCCTACACCAAGGAGCAGGGGATGTTCCGCACCGACGAGGTCGACGAGCCGGTCTACTCCGAGCTGATCGAGCTCGATCTCTCGACCGTGGTCCCGAGCATCGCCGGGCCGTCTCGGCCGCAGGACCTGGTGCCGCTGGCCGGGGCCAACAGCTCGTTCCGGTCGTCGCTCGGGCGCGGAACCGCGGGCGCAGCAGGGGTCGGTCGGCGGCGAGGGCGTCGCGATCGAGGACGGCCACGTGGTGATCGCGGCGATCACCAGCTGCACCAACACGTCCAACCCGCAGGTGATGGTGGCCGCCGGCCTCCTCGCCCGTCGCGCGGCAGAACGTGGTCTCGCGCCGAAACCCTGGGTCAAGACGAGCCTCGCCCCCGGTTCGAGGGTGGTGATGGACTACCTCGACCGCGCCGGACTCACCGGGGATCTGGCCACGATCGGTTTCGACCTGGTGGGGTTCGGCTGCACCACCTGCATCGGCAACTCGGGCCCGCTGCTGTCCGGTGTCGCTGAGGCGGTGCACGAAGGCGACCTGTCGGTCGCTGCCGTGCTGTCGGGGAACCGCAACTTCGAAGGGCGGATCCACCCGGACGTCCGGATGAACTACCTCGCCTCTCCCCCGCTCGTCGTCGCGTACGCCCTGGCCGGCACGGTCGACGTCGACCTCACCACCGAGCCGCTCGGGACGGGCTCCGACGGCCGGCCGGTCTTCCTCGCCGACGTCTGGCCGGGCGCGAAGGAGGTCGCCGACACCATCGAGTCCTCGATCGGATCCGAGATGTTCCGCTCACGCTACGCCGCGGTGTTCGACGGCGACCGCCGCTGGCAGTCGGTCGAGACCGCGACCGGCGACACCTTCGCCTGGGACCCGTCCTCGACCTACGTCCTGCGCCCCACCTTCCTCGAAGGGTTGGCCCCGGACGCCGCTCCGGTGACCGACGTGGGGGACGCGAGAGTGCTGGCGGTCCTCGGCGACAGTGTCACGACGGACCACATCTCGCCCGCGGGAAGCATCGGACCGGACACCCCTGCCGGTCGCTACCTCACCGAGCACGCCGTCGAGCGCAAGGACTTCAACTCCTACGGCGCCCGCCGTGGGAACCACGAGGTGATGGTGCGTGGGACCTTCGCCAACGTCCGCCTCCGAAACCAGCTCGCGCCCGGCACGGAAGGCGGGTTCACGCTCCACCAACCGAGTGGTGACCAGATGACCATCTACGCGGCGTCGGTCCGCTACGCGGAGGAAGGCGTCCCGTTGGTGGTGCTCGCAGGCAAGGACTACGGCTCGGGCTCGTCGCGCGACTGGGCGGCCAAGGGGACCTCGCTCCTCGGGGTCCGGGCGGTCATCGCAGAAAGCTACGAGCGCATCCACCGCTCCAACCTGATCGGCATGGGGGTGCTGCCGCTGCAGTACGCCGACGGCCAGAATGCGGCCTCGCTCGGGCTGACCGGCCACGAGGTGTTCGACGTGACCGGACTCACCCCGCTCAACGACGGCGAGCGCCCGAAGACCGTCTCGGTCCGTGCGCGGGAGGGCGACCGGGTCGTCGAATTCGAGGCGCGCCTCCGCATCGACACGCCGATGGAGGCGCAGTACTACCGCAACGGTGGGATCCTTCCCTTCATGCTGCGCGAGATGGCGCGCTGAGCTGGTCGATCGACCCGGGCCGGCTGGGTCTGGCCGGGATCGCTTCGGGCGGGCCGGGCTCGGCCCGGCGCGTCGACGTGCGATCGTCGACGTGCGATCGTCGACGTGCGATCGTCGACGTGCGATCGTCGAGGAAGACCCCGGTCGCACTTCGGGCGTCATGACATCACGTGGTGTATGCCGATGTCATGGAGCCGAGTGGACACACCGGGTGCTCCTCCCTCCGAGTGCCCCCCTGGGTGCTCCTCCCTCCGTCCGCCGAGTGCCCCCCCTGGGTGCTCCTCGCTCCGCCCCCCACCTCCTCGCTCCGCCCCCCTTCGGACCCCGGCTGCGGACGGACAGGCTCAGCCGGCGAGCGGCAGGACGAAGGCGGCGATGACCACGTAGTGGAGTACGGCGCCGACCACGGTGCAGGCGTGGAAGACCTCGTGGTAACCGAGCACGCCCGGCACCGGATTCGGCCGCTTGGCCGCATAGACCGCAGCGCCGGCCGAGTAGGCCACGCCACCGGCGAGTAGGAGGAAGAAGCCGACGCCGCCCAGGGCGGCCGCAAGCTGCGGCAGCACCGCGAGCGCGGCCCACCCCACGACGACGTAGGGGATCGTGACCACCCATTTCGGGACGTCGAGCCAGAGCTGGCGGAGCGCGATCCCGATCGCGGCCCCGCCCCAGACGATGGCCAGCAACGTCGTCCTCGCCCAACCGGTCAGCGCGATGCCCGCGACCGCGGTGTACGTGCCGGCGATCGCGAAGAAGATCGTGGAGTGGTCGGCGCGTCGCATACGGCGCCTTCCCACCGGCCCCCATGTGCGGCGATGGAAGAGGGCGCTCGTGCCGAAGAGGCACGAGATCGAAACCGCGTACACCGCCATCACCAACGTCGAGCCGACGGTCGGCGCGGCGATCACCAGCGCGAGGCCGCTGACCAAGGAGACGAAGAAGGCGACCTGGTGGAACACGCCCCGGAGCCTCGGCTTCGCGGATTCGTCGACGGCTCCCACCGAGGCGTCCTCGGTGGCACCTCGAGACCGACCCGATCCGACCTCTGCGACGGCGGCCCCCGGGTCGGCAGCTCCGACCCCGTCCATCGAGGGGCGGCTCACCGGGGACCGCCCGGCGGAGCAGCCAGGGCCGACGACGCGAGGGTTGCGAACCGTTCGAGGATGCGGCGCCCCACCGACTCGATCTCCGCGACGGTCCGCTCGTCGATCACGGTTCCCTCCGGCAGGAGCGGGCGCCACTGCGCGGCCAGGACGCGGTCGACCTCGACGTGGAACTGGAGGCCGTAAGCCGACCGACCGTAGCGGAAGGCCTGGTGCGGGAAGAGGCTGGTCGCCGCGAGGTGGACCGCGCCGGGCGGGATGGTGAACGTGTCGCGGTGCCAGTGGACGCACGGGATGGTCGTCGAGGCGAGGCCGCCGTACTCGGGTCCGAAGACCGGGTCGCGCCGACCCTCCGGCGTCAGGTGGACCCGGCCCGGCCCCACCTCCTCGAAGGGTCCGGACGAGATGTCGGCACCGAGGGTGGCGGCGAGCTGCTGGGCACCGAGGCAGATGCCGAGCACCGGGATCCCGCGCGCGACCGCGTCGGCGAGCAGCGCTCGCTCGGGCTCGATCCAACCGTGGACACCCCCGTCGTGCACGCCCATCGGGCCGCCGAGCACCACCAGCCCTTCGAGCGAGTCGACCGCCGGCACCGCCACGCCCTGGTCGAGGCGGACCACCTCGACCGCCACGCCCGACGCGCCGAGGAGGTCGGCGACGACACCGGGTCCCTCGTGCGGCACGTGCTGGAGGATCGCCCACCGTCGCGGTGTGCTCACCGCACCGATCGACTCCGGCGGTGGCGCCGCACCCCTCGGACCCGTTGCGGCGTTCATCCGATCAGCATCCCATCAGGCGGTGTCGACGACGTGGTAGGCCTCGGCGAGCCGGCCCTCGGGCATCCCCGCCGCGAGCGCGGTGCCCCGCATCCAGTTCGAGAGAAGCTCGTGGAGGTGCTCCCCGTCGCCCACCTGGCTCCGGTGGCTGCGCAGCGCGGCGAGCTTGCGGTCGAAGGCCGTCGTCACGTCGACGGCCCGGTCGGCCCGCTCGGTGGCCATGACCCACAGCTCCGGCACGATATGGGGCTCGAGTCCCTCCTCGAGGAGCTCGGGGTGCGCGAAGGGGTTGCGCACGTCGGGGTACACCGCGCAGATGGTCGCCTCGCCGGCGGCCAGGTGGTCAGGGTGGCTCGCATAGATGCGCGCCCAGTTTCGCTCGGGCGACTGGGTGACGACCCGCTCCGGCCGGAACCGCCGGATCACCCTGGTGATCGCCTTGCGGAGCTCGAAGTCGCCGGCGACCCGTCCGTCGGCGAACCCGAGGAAGGTGACGTCAGTGACGCCGACGATCCGGGCCGCCTCGCGCTGTTCGGCCCGGCGGACTGCGGCCATCTCGCTTCGGGGCATCGACCGGTCCGAACCGCCCGCGTCGCCGTCGGTGACGATGCAGTACGCGACCTCGACGCCCGCGTCGGACCAGACCGCGACCGAACCCGCCGCGCCGAAGTCGACGTCGTCGGGATGGGCGGTGACCACGAGGACCCGGTGGATCCCCTCGGTGCCGGCGCCGACGGTGAGCGGCGCCCTCGCGTGGCTGTCGGACACCGGGCGGTCAGGTCCGGGCCGGCTCCCAGGCTGCCAGGTCGGCCAGTCGCGGGTCGTTGGAGAAGATCTCGACGATGGGCAGCTTGAGACCGATCCGCGCCTGGATGCGCTCGACCTCGAGGATCTGGTTCCACTGCACGAGCGTCACGACGAGGCCGGCTTCGCCCGCACGAGCTGTCCGCCCCGAGCGATGGAGATAGGCCTTGTGATCCTCGGGCGGGTCGAAGTGGATCACGACATCGACCGCATCGATGTCGAGCCCGCGTGCGGCGACGTCGGTCGCGACCAGCACGGGCAGCTTGCCGGCACCGAAGTCCCGCAGCGTGCGCTCACGGTTGGTCTGGCGCAGGTCCCCGTGGATCGCTCCCGCCTTGACCCCCTCCTTGCGCAGCTGCTCGACCAGCCGGTCCGCGCCGTGCTTGGTCCGCACGAACACGAGCGTCTTGTCCGAGTGCCGGCAGATGGCCGCGCAGACCTTCACCCGGTCCATCTGGTGCACCTCGAGGAAGCGGTGCTCCATCGCGTCCACGGTCGTGGTGACCGAGGCGACCTCGTGGCGAACCGGATCGGACATGTACCGGCTGACCAGGCGGTCGACCGCGCCGTCGAGAGTCGCCGAAAACAGGAGGGTCTGGTGCGCCCGCTCGAGTCGTCGGAGGACCCACTCGACCTGGGGCATGAACCCCATGTCCGCCATGCGGTCCGCCTCGTCGAGGACGAGCGTCTCGACGTCGGCCACCGACAGCTCGCCACGGTCGCCGAGGTCGATCAGACGCCCCGGCGTGGCGATGACCACGTCGACGCCACGGCGCAGCTTCTTGGTCTGACGCTCGATGTCGGCACCGCCGTAGACCGCGACGATCCGCAGCCCGGCCACCTTCGCCAGCGGGTCGAGGACCTCGCTCACCTGCACGGCCAGCTCGCGGGTGGGCACGAGCACGAGCGCCCGGGGTCGGCCGGGGCTCTCCGCCCGGGACGCCATCGTGCGCTGCAGCAGGGGAACGCCGAAGGCAAGCGTCTTGCCGGAGCCGGTCTTGGCTTTGCCGCAGACGTCGCGACCGGCGAGGCCGTCGGCCACGGTCATCGCCTGGATGGCGAAGGGGACGGTGATGCCTTGGTCGGCGAGGGCGGCGACGAGCGCCGGGTCTACTCCGAGCGAGGCGAAGGTGGGGCGCTCACCGGTCGGTTCGAGGACGCGGTCCGGCGGGTCGCTCACGGTCGTCATCTGATTGGGGCTCTCTCTCGTGTGTTCGGTGACGGCCGTCGTCCGGTCCGTCTGCGCCGCGGCTGTCGCGGCTCCAGTTCGGGCCCGCCCCGGGCTCGTCCGGGTCCGTCGTGCGCGTTCCCGAGGAACAGTTGAGGAAGACCCCAGTGGGGGCGACCGCCCACCACGGACACCGAGTCTACCCCGACGACGCCCTCACCAGGTCGATCGGCCGGAGCGGCCGCCCCGGACCGGCGTCAGGCCGTGGGCGCCGCCCGGTAGACGTCGCCGCCGGTGGCCCGGAACTCGGAGGCCTTCTCCTTCAGCCCGATGGTGACCGCGGACTCGAGGTCGACCCCCCGGTCGCCGCGAAGTCGCGAACGTCCTGGCTGATGCGCATCGAGCAGAACTTCGGCCCGCACATCGAGCAGAAGTGGGCCGTCTTCGCCGGCTCGGCCGGCAGGGTCGCGTCGTGGTAGGCGCGGGCGGTCTCCGGGTCGATGGCGAGCTCGAACTGGTCCTCCCAACGGAACTCGAACCGGGCCTTCGAGAGGGCGTCGTCCCACTCCTGGGCGCCCGGGTGGCCCTTCGCCAGATCGGCCGCGTGCGCCGCGATCTTGTAGGCGATCATCCCCTGCTTGACGTCGTCGAGGTCGGGGAGGCCGAGGTGCTCCTTCGGCGTGACGTAGCAGAGCATCGCGGTGCCGTGCATGCCGATGACCGCCGCACCGATCGCCGAGGTGATGTGGTCGTAGCCCGGCGCGATGTCCACGGTGAGGGGCCCGAGGGTGTAGAAGGGCGCCTCGTGGCAGACCTCGCTGTTGGAGGGTCACGTTCTCTTCGATCTTGTGCAGCGGCACGTGGCCGGGACCCTCGATCATCACCTGGACCCCGTGACGCCAGGCGACCTCGGTGAGCTCCCCGAGCGTGCGCAGCTCGGCGAACTGCGCCTCGTCGTTGGCATCCGCGATCGACCCGGGCCGAAGTCCGTCGCCGAGGGAGAAGGCGACGTCGTAGGCGGCCATGATCTCGCAGATCTCCTCGAAGTGCGTGTAGAGGAAGCTTTCGGTGTGGTGGGCGAGGCACCACGCGGCCATGATCGACCCGCCTCTGCTCACGATCCCCGTCGTGCGGCGCGCGGTCAGCGGCACGTAGCGGAGGAGCACGCCCGCGTGGATGGTGAAGTAGTCGACGCCCTGCTCGGCCTGCTCGACCAGCGTGTCGCGGTAGAGCTCCCAGGTCAGCTCCGCCGGGTCGCCGTCGACCTTCTCGAGCGCCTGGTAGATGGGGACCGTGCCGATCGGCACCGGCGCGTTCCGGAGGATCCACTCGCGGGTGGTGTGGATGTCGGCGCCGGTCGACAGGTCCATCACGGTGTCCGCCCCCCACCGGGTCGCCCAGGTGAGCTTCTCGACCTCCTCCTCGATCGACGAGGAGACCGCGGAGTTGCCGATGTTGGCGTTGACCTTGACGAGGAACCTGCGCCCGATGACCATCGGCTCGGACTCGGGATGGTTGACATTCGCCGGCAGGATCGCCCGACCCGCCGCGATCTCCTCGCGCACCACTTCGGGTTCCACCCCTTCGCGGAGGGCGGCGAAGGCCATCTCCTCGGTCATCCCGTCCCTGCCGGGCGTAGTGCAACTGCGTCACCGGCGCACCGGCCGACCGGAGCGGGCGTCGCCCGTCTTGCGGGAACGAGCCGGACGCTGACCCGCCGCGCCGGACGGCGGCCCGGCCGTCGTCGCGCCGCGTGATCGGCCGGCCCTCGTACTCGTCGACATCGCCCCGCCCGAGCACCCACGGGCGCCGGAGCGGCGCGAGCCCCTCGGTCGGGACCGAACCGGGCCCCGAGGTGTCGTAGAGGCGCACGGTCGCTTGCGCCCCGCTGTCCGGGTCGGTCGCCAGCTCCGCGGGGTCTGCGCGGTCCGCGCCGTCCGCGCCGAGCGCGATCTCGGTGACAGGGACCCGGATGTCCCCGGGACCGTCCACGTAGACCTTCCTCCGGCGACGGTCTCCGGACCGGGTTGGACGGACGGGGTCGCGTGCGGTGTCGGTCATGGAATTACCTCCCAGACGGGTTCGGTGCGAGTCTCCCACGGCCCGTACCCACGGTGAACCGGATGTGCCATCGTGTGCACCTCGATCCAACCCGACGAGCGCCGGCGCCCGGTCCGGCGACGACCGAAAGGAGCCCGCCATGGGAACGCTGGCCGCCGGCGACAAGGCCCCCGCCTTCACCCTGCCCGACCAGAACGGCAAGCCGGTCTCGCTCAAGGACTTCAAGGGCCGGCCGGTCGTCGTCTACTTCTACCCGAAGGACGACACGCCGGGCTGCACCAAGGAGGCCTGCCAGTTCAACGACAACCTCCGGGCCTTCTCGCGGTCGAAGGTGGCGGTCCTCGGCATCTCGGCTGACGGCGCGGAGAAGCACCGGGCGTTCCGCTCGAAGTACGGCCTCAAGTTTCCCCTGCTCACCGACGCCGAACACTCCGTCGGCGCAAAGTACGGCGCATGGGGCGAGAAGACCATGTACGGAAAGAAGACGGTCGGGGTCATCCGTTCGACCTTCCTGATCGGGCCCACCGGCAAGATCCTGCGCCCCTGGTACCACGTGAAGGCCGACGGGCACGCGGCGAAGGTGCTCGAGGAGCTCGACGCGTAGGTCCGGTCCGCGCCGGCGGGGCCCGCGTGGCCAGGTGGGCGCGGTGCGCACGGCGTTGTCCCGCCCCCCGGCCGCCGTCACTAGGGTGTGGCTGCGATGCCTCCCGACAAGCCGCACTGGGCCGAGCTGTTCACCGAGGTGGTGACCTCGGGGCTGTGCACGGGGTGTGCCGCGTGCATCGTGGCCTGCCCCTACGACGTCCTCTCCTACGACGACACCGAAGGGCGCTACAGGCCCTTCCACATCGACGCGGAGGGCGGCCCCGACAGCTGCACCCACGGGGTCAAGGGCTGCACCATGTGCACCCGTGCCTGCCCGCGGTTCCGCACCTGGGAGACGGAGATCGACACCCACCTCTTCGGTCGCGAGCGCACCGTCGACGAGGTGGCCGGCATCTCCTCCGACACGCTGCTCGTCCGCGCCACCGACCCGGAGGTGCACGGGGCGGGCCAGGACGGTGGCCTCGTCTCGGCCCTTTTGATCTGGGCCCTCGAGCACGACGTGATCGACGCCGCTCTGGTCTCGGGGCTCGAAGGCGACGGTTCGACCTGGAAGGCGGTTCCCGCGGTCGCGACCGACCCGCGACCAGGTCCTCGCGACCGCCGGCTCGCGCTACACCTACTCCGCCAACACCCTGGCCTACCCGGAGGCGATCGAGGCCGGCGCCGAACGGATCGCACTGGTCGGGATGGGCTGCCAGGCCTCGGCCCCGCCGGTGATGTCCGCGCGCAAGGCCGGCAAGATCGCCCGACGGCTCTCGCTGACCATCGGGCTGCTCTGCTCGAAGACTTTCGACGACGCGATCTTCCCCGAGCTCTTCGAGGCCCGCTACGGCATCGCACGGGCCGACATCGAGAAGATGAACATCAAGGGCGTCTTCCAGGTCTGGACGCGCGACGGCGGCTTCCACAAGATCCCGCTCAAGGAGGCCCACGCCTGGACGCGCGAAGGCTGCCTCTCCTGCCCCGACTTCGCCGCCGAGCACGCCGACATCTCGACCGGCGGGATCGGCGCCTTCCACGACTGGACGCTCACGCTGATCCGCACCGACAAGGGACGGGAGCTGATCGAGGGCATGGCCGCGGACGGTGCCATCGAGACGAGGCCCGGCGACGACGACCCGGGGGCGGTGGCACTCTTGCATCGCCTCGCGCGGGTCAGCCGGCGTCGGTGGCCCGAGACCGCGGTCCCCATGCCGCGCCGCCTGCCGGCGACCACCTGAGCCCGACCGGCCCATCTGCGCCAGACCGGCCCGCCCGCCAGAGGGGCGCCGCCTAGGAATCACCTAAGAAACGCCCGGGGGCGCCCCTCCCCGACCTGGGCGCAGGCGAAGGGCTGCTCTACGCTGGGAGGAGACGCACCACGGCGGTTCCGCACCCTCCCGGCACGCCGATCGTGTGCCAGACACCGCCACGGCCGTCCCGAGCCCTGACGCACCGACAGCTGGAGGAGCCGCTTTTGTTCGCCGCCCTCGGACGGTTCGCCGTACGATTCCGATGGCTGATCATCGCCGGATGGGTGCTCCTCACGGTGGCCCTGAGCCTCTCCCTGCCCGGCCTCTCGAGCGTCGAGAAGAGCTCGAACTCCTCGTTCCTCCCTGCCAGCTCCCCGAGCGTCGAGGCGTCGGCGCTCGCCACGCCGTTCGGCTCGAAGACCACCCGCGACGCGATCTTCGTCGCCGCCTCCAGCCGGCCGCTGACCCGCCAGGACCTCCAGGCCGCGCGGCAGGTCGAGGACGCCATGCGAAAGGTCCCCCTGGTCACGTCGGTCATGGACCAGGGCGTGTCGAGAGACCGGAAGGCGGTCACCGCGGTCGTCACCCTGCACCTCATCGCCACCTCCAGCAAGGAGGCCGTCCAGGCGGTCGACCGCCTGCGGGCGACCTACGGGCGCGGGGGCGCTCCGCCGGGCCTCGCGATGCACCTGACCGGCAACGTGCCCCAGGCCGTGGACGAGCAGAGCCAGTCCAACCGGATCCAGACTCTGACCGAGCTGCTGTCGGTGCTGTTCATCGTGGCCCTGCTGCTCTTCACCTTCCGAGCCCTGCTCGCACCGGTCGTCGCGCTGGTCCCCTCGGTCGTCGCCCTCGTGGCCGCGGGACCGGTCATCGCCCAGTCGACCCACCTCGGTGTCCAGGTCTCGGACCTCACGCCCATCCTCCTCACGGTGGTGTTACTCGGCGCGGGAACCGACTACGGGCTCTTCCTCATCTTCCGGGAACGTGAGGAGCTCCGCCGCGGGCGGGACGTGGCCGACGCGGTCGCGGTATCGCTCTGCAAGGTCGGCGAATCGATCACCTTCTCGGGACTGACCGTCATCGGCGCCCTCGCGACGGTCGCGGTCGCGACCTTCGGCCTCTACCGCGGGCTCGGACCGGCGCTCGCCATCGGCATCGCGGTAGCGCTCGCGGCCAACCTGACCCTTCTGCCGGCCCTGCTCGCGGTCATGGGCCGTGGCGTGTTCTGGCCGAGGATCCCGCATCCGGGCCCGCGCCACCGGGGCCTCTGGGGAACGATCGCCGCGAAGATCGTCGGCCGGCCGGTGCTCACCCTCGCCGTCGGACTGGTCGTCTTCGGTGGTCTCGCCGTCTCGATGCTCGCCTACACCCCCACCGGGTTCGGGAACCCGCCGCCGCCGGCGAACTCGGACTCGGCCCGCGGCACCAGCCTGCTGCTCGCCCACGAACCCCCCTCGACAGCCGATCCGACCAACGTCCTCTTCCGCCTTCCTGCGTCCGCTTGGGACGATCCGGGGATCCTGACGACCGCGGAACAGGGGCTCGTGCGCTCTGGCCAGTTCGCCTCGGTGACCGGCCCCCTCGATCCCGGCGGGACGGCGGTCAGCGCCTCCGAGTTGGCGCTGGCGCACTCCGAGCTCGCGAGCAGGGGCTCCCCCGCGTCGCTCCCGCTCCGGCCGCCGGCCGGGGTCACCGTTTCGCCCGCGGCCTACCGGGCCTACCGCGACTCGCCGCTGTACGTGAGCTCGGACGGGCGGACGCTCCAGTTCCAGACGACCCTCCGGGCCGGACCCTCGGCGAGCCCCGCCGCGGCGGCGGCGATGCCCACGGTGCGGTCCGCGGTGAGCTCGGTCGCCGCGTCGATCGGTGCGACCGCGAGCGCGGTGGGTGGGAACGCCGCGGTCGCGTCCGACGTCGGCGGGATCTCGGGCCACGACCTCGCCACCATCATCCCGATCGTGATGCTGGTGCTCGGGGTGCTCCTCGCCATCGTGCTGCGCAGCCTCGTGGCGCCCCTCTACCTGGTGGCGAGCGTCGCGCTCTCCTACCTCGCCTCGCTCGGTTTCGCGGTGCTGGTCTTCGTCGTGATCGGCGGCCAGTCCGGCATCAACTTCGTCCTGCCCTTCTTCATGTTCGTCTTCATCATGGCCCTCGGGCAGGACTACAACATCCTCGTGATGACCCGGATCCGCGAGGAGGCGCACCACGCGCCGATCCGGGTCGCGGTGCGCCACGCGGTCGCGGCCACCGGGACGACGGTGACCTCGGCGGGGCTCATCTTGGCGGGGACCTTCGCCGTGCTCACCGCGACCGGCACCACGCAGGTGAAGGAGATCGGGCTCGGGCTCGCCGCGGGGATCCTGCTCGACACCTTCTTCGTCCGCACCCTCCTCGTGCCGTCGGCGGTCGTGCTGCTCGGCCGATGGAACTGGTGGCCGTCGCGGCTCTCACATGAGGACCACAGCCACGACCCGGTGCCGGTGGGCGACGACGACGACCTCGACCCCGACTTCGCCCCGCTCGCCCCGATCGTGGCCGAACGCCCGCCCGAGAGCGGCCGGTCGACCGGACCGGCGGCACCGGCGACCAACGGGCATCACGGCGCGGCGGCTCGGTCGCGTCCCCTCGACGAGGGGGAGACCCGCCCCGCACACGGTGGGCGCGACGCGGCTCGCCCGGGCACGACGCGACCGAGAGCGCCGGCTGAGCGGTCGGCAGCGGCACGAGCCGGGTTCGGACCACGACCCGCTACGGTGAACGGTCGTGGCCACCAAGCGGACCGCGCCTCCCCCTCCGACGAGGATCCTCCTCGTGCGCCACGGCGCGACCCCGACCACCGGGACGGTCCTGCCCGGACGGGCGCCCGGCCTCCACCTCTCCGACGCCGGCCGGCTGCAGGCGGAGACGGTCGCCGAGCGGATCGCCTCCCTCGACGGCAACGGCGCGCCAGCCGCGGTCTACGCGTCGCCGCTCGAGCGCACCGCCGAGACGGCGCGGCCGATCGCCAAGCGCCTCGGGCTGCGCGTCCGGAACGAACGAGGGCTGCTCGAGTGCGACTTCGGTGAATGGACCGGGGTCAAGCTGAAGGTGCTCGCCGCGAGACCGGAGTGGAGCCAGGTGCAGCGCTCACCGAGCGCCTTCCGGTTCCCGGGCGGCGAGTCCTTCCTCGAGATGCAGACCCGCATCGCGGCGGCACTCGCCCGCCTCGTCGCCCGGCACCGGGGCGAGACGGTGGTCGCGGTCTCCCACGCCGATCCGATCAAGGCGGCGATCGCCAGCGCGGCGGGGATCCATCTCGACCTCTTCCAGCGCCTCACCGTCTCGCCCTGCTCGGTCTCGGTGCTGCTCGCCGCAGGTGGCTCGGGCACCCAGGTCCTCACCGTCAACTCGACCGCGTCGCTCGCCGACCTCTCGGTGTCGTGAGCGAGGGCTACGACCTCAGCGTCGAGCGGCTGACCGTCGGGACCGTCGGCCCGGTCGGCAACCGCCTGTTCCTGCTCCAGTGCCGTGAGGGGTCGCTGCTGCTCACCCTCAAGATCGAGAAGCAGCAGGTGGCCGCCATCGCGGAGCTGCTCGGCAGGATCCTGCCGCGACCGCAGGAAGGGCGGCCCGGTCCCCGAAGCGCTCCCCCTCGAGGAGCCGGCCGAACCTGCATGGGCGGTCGGCACGATCGGCGTTTCCTACGACGATTCCGACGACCGGATCGTCCTCGTCATCGAGGAGCTCGTGCCCGAGGACGAGACGGGCGACATCGCCCGGATCTCGATCTCGGAGGAACAGGCGGCGGGCTTCGCCGTCCAGGCCACCCGCCTGGTCGAGGCCGGCCGGCCCCCCTGCCCGCTGTGCGGCTCACCGCTCGACCCCTCCGGGCACGAATGTCCGCGCACGAACGGTCACCGTCCACCCGTCGTGTGACCGGCTGGCGTCCCGGCGGGGCCCGCACCCTGGACGCGGCGCGCACCGTCCTCGAGCGCGCCGAGCTGACGGTCGAGGGCCGGCTCCCGTGGAGCTCGAACCTCACCTTCCTCGTGCAGGCTCGGTCCCCCGGCGACACGGACTCCGGCGACTCCGGCGACTTCGGCGACACCCTCTTCGCCGTCTACAAGCCGGGGACCGGCGAGCGGACGCTGTGGGACTTCCCCGACGAGCTGTACCGGCGCGAGATCGCGGCCTACGCGCTTTCCGAGGCGCTCGGATGGGGACTGGTCCCCCCGACCGTCGCGCGCGACGACGCCCCCTACGGGCCCGGGTCGCTCCAGCTCTTCGTCGAGGTCGACTACTCGCAGCACTACTTCACCCTGCTCGACGAGGGACACCGCGAGTCCGATCTCCAGACGGTGTGCGCGTTCGACGTCGTGGCCAACAACGCGGACCGAAAGAGCGGGCACGTGCTCCGCGCTCCCGACGGGCGGCTCTGGGCGATCGACCACGGTCTCTGCTTCCACCCCCAGCACAAGCTGCGGACGGTCATCTGGGAGTTCGCCGGATGTCCGGTCCCCTCGCACCTGTTGGCCGACCTCGACCGGGCGCGACCGCAGCTCCCCGAGGCGCTGGTGGGACTGCTCGAGCACGAGGAGGTCGGCGCGCTCGACGCGCGGATCGGCGCCCTTCTCGCTTCGGGGATGTTCCCCGAGCCGATCGGCGACCGGCCCCCGTACCCGTGGCCGCTGGTGTGATCGCCGGGGTGTGAGCGCTCGGGGCGGGCCCCGGGCCCCGGCTCAGCTCCGGGCCTTCAGCGCCTCGATGAGGTTGGGAAGCACCTTGTGGACGTCGCCCACGATGCCGAGGTCGGCGACCCCGAAGATCGGCGCGTCCTGGTCCTTGTTGATGGCGACGATGTTCTTCGAGTTCTTCATCCCGACCAGGTGCTGGGTCGCGCCGGAGATCCCGCAGGCGAGGTAGACGGTCGGCTTGACCGTCTTGCCGGTCTGGCCGACCTGGTGCGAGTACGGCACCCAGCCGGCATCGACGATGGCACGGCTCGCCCCGGCTGCGCCCTTCAACAGCGTCGCGAGCTCCTCGATGAGCGCGTAGCTCTCCTTCTCGCCGAGCCCACGTCCACCGGAGACGACCACGTCGGCTTCGTCGAGCTTCGGACCGACCCGCTCTTCGACGTGGCGGGCGCTGACCTGTGCGGCGTTGGTGGCCCCGGTGTCGGGAGCGGGTGCGGCAACGACGTTTGCCGGCGCGCCGCCCGAGGGCTCGGCGGGGAAGGACTTGGCCCGGACGAGGAAGATGCCGGGACCCTCGCCGGTGAAGCGGGCGCTCGCCACCTGGGTCCCGCCGAAGATGGCGTGCTGGGTGACGAGGGCGCCGTCGGCCTCGGTGAGGCCGACCACGTTGGTCAGGACCGGCCGGTCGAGCTTGACCGACAGGCGGCCTGCGATGTCCCGGCCGTCGTAGGTCGCGGGGAACAGGATGGCATCGGGGGCGCCGGCGCCGACCGCCTCGGCGATCGCCGCCGCGACCGGTGCGCCCGGAAGCGCCGAGCCGATGTCGCCCACGTCGTGCACGGTGGTGGCGCCGTACTCGCCGAGGGTCGCCGCAGCCGATGCGGTGGCGTCGCCCCAGGCGACCGCCTCGACCGTGCCGGCGAGCGACCTCGCGTGGCTGAGGAGCTCGAGCGAGGTGGTGATCGGTGTGCCGTCCACCACCTCGGCCAGGACCCAGATCTTGTCGACAGACATGTTCGCGTGCTCTCCTTCGCCGGTCCTACAGGACCTTCAGCTGCTCGAGGAACTGGATGACCCGCTCGTGGCCGTCGCCCTCGTCGACGACGATCTCACCGGCGCCGCGGGCCTCGGCGTCCGCCACCTCGGCGATCTCCTGTCGGGCACCGGCCGCGCCCACCTGTCCCGCGTCGATCCCGAGATCGGCCACGGTCAGCGTCTCGACCGGCTTCGACTTGGCCGCCATGATCCCCTTGAAGGAGGGATAGCGGGGCTCGACGACGCCCGCGGTGACCGTCACGACCGCGGGCAGCGGGCTCTCCACCTCGTCGTAGCCGGCTTCGGTCTGCCGCTCGACCTTGACGGTTCCGTCGCTGATCTCGACCTTCTTGGCGAAGGTGACCGACGGCAGGCCCATCAGCTCGGCCACCTGCACCGGCGTGGTGCCGGTGTAGCCGTCGGTCGACTCGGTCGCGGCAAGCACCAGGTCGGGCTGCGGCCCGGCCGATGGCGGCTGCCAGCACCTTGGCGGTGCCCAGCGCGTCGGAGCCGGCCAGGGTCTCGTCGCTCACCAGGATGGCCTTGGCCGCGCCCATGGCGCAACGCGGTGCGCAGGCCCGAGGTCTCCCCGTTCGGCGCCATCGAGACCAGCGTCACCTCGCCGCCCCCGGCGGCGTCCGCGAGCTGGAGCGCCATCTCGACGCCGTAGGCGTCGGAGTCGTCGAGGATGAGCTTGCCCTCCCGCACCAGGTTCTTCGTCCCCGGGTCGAGGGCCGGCGGTGCCGCCGGGTCGGGGATCTGCTTGACACAGACAACGACGTTCATGGCCGTGCATTGTTGACGAATTCTCGGTGCGCGACCAATCGAGTCCCTCGCCCAGGTCAGCGGGGCCGGCCCGCGAGCAGCCGGCGCCGGGGGCGATCGACCAGGTCAGGCTGCCCGCAGCACCTCGAGCGCCATCGGCACGTCGTCGGTGATCACCGTCTCGACGCCGGCCCGGCGCATCGCCTCGAGCAGGGGGCGGCCGTTCACCGTCCATGCCGCGACGGCGAGCCCGGCCTCGTGCGCCCGGTCGACCAGCGTGCGGTCGACGAGGTCGACGTGGGGATGGACCGCCCGACACCCGACGGCGAGGGCCGCCTCGACCGCTCCCCGCTCGCGGTGCGGGGGGTGAGCAGCAGGCCGGTCACGATCCCCCCGTCGATCTCGCGCACGACCTCGAGCGACCGGGGCCAGAAGGACGAGACGACGACCGGCCGGTCGGGCTCGAGGGCGGCGACCAGCCGGGCGACCGCGGCGGCCACCCGTTCCTCGGGGTCGAAGCCCGCCTCGCCGGGCAGGTTCTTGACCTCGACGTTGACGACCAGTCCGCGGCAGGCCTCGAGCGCCTCCTCGAGCAGGGGCACACTCGCAGGCAGGGAGTCCGCCCCGAGCTCGTGGAGGGCTCCTGCCCCGGGGACGACCGGGTCGTGGTGGACCGCGAGGGCTCCGTCGGCGGTCCGCCGCACGTCGAGCTCGACCCCCGCGGCGCCCAGCCGGCGTGCCCGGTCGAAGGCTGCGAGCGTGTTCTCCCCGATCCCGGATGCGGGGTCCGGGCTGCCCCGATGGGCCTGCACCGCCACCGCGGTCCCGACCGCGTCGCCGTCGATCGACCCCATCGCCCTCCTGCCGAGCACGCCACGGAACTGCTTGCAACCCCCACGACCCGTGGTTACGCTAGTGAATCAAATCCCGAGCAGCCGGTGACTCGTGGGCGCCGAGCTATGTGAAACCGATCACAACCGGGTTAGTTCCCAGGAGGACAGCAGCGTGGCCCTGATGTGGAACCGGACGGTCGAGTGGGACGACGGAGAGTGGCGGGACCTCGCCGCCTGTCGCAACACCGAACCGGAGCTGTTCTTCCCCATCGGCACGACCGGCCCCGCCGTCGACCAGATCGAAGCCGCCAAGCGGGTCTGCCGCGGCTGCGCCGCCCAAGAGCCCTGCCTCGACTTCGCGCTGGCGACCAACCAGGAGTCGGGTGTCTGGGGCGGGACCTCGGAGGAGGAGCGCCGCAAGCTCCGCAAGGCGTGGCTGGCCGCCCGCCGACGCGCCTCCTGACCGGAACGCCTCGTCTCCCGGCCCGCTCGGCTCGGGCAGGAATGGGCCGCGGGGTCACTGGCCGATCGGCTGGGCCTCGCGGACCGGCACCTCGATGGTCACCCGGGTGCCCTGCGCACCGGGCTCTGCGTCGCGGCGGTTGCGCATGGTGATCGTCCCGTCCAGCTGACTGCGCACCAGGTCGCGCACGATGGAGAGCCCGAGGCTCTCGCTCGCGTCGACGTCGAAGCCCTCCGGAAGCCCCGAGCCGTTGTCGACCACCTCGAGGCGGAGCGTCCTCCCGTCGTTGGCCAGCTCGACGCGCACGACCCCCGCCGGGCGCCCCCCGCCACCCGGGGCCGGGTCGGCGATCGGCCCGTCCCCCGTCTCGTCACCGTCGGCCTCGACGAAGGCGTGTTCGATGGCGTTCTGGACCAGTTCGGCGAGGGCCACCGCGAGGGGCGTCGCCACGTCGGCCGGCACCTCGCCGAGCTCGCCGTCGACTTCGAAGACGACGCGGCGCGCGACCACCACCGCGTCCTCTGCCATCTTGATCAACGACTCGACGATCTCGTCGAAGGGCACCTGGTCACCGGGTTCGCGCGAGAGGATCTCGTGGACGATGGCGATCGATCGGACTCGGCGCTCGGCCTCGAAGAGCGCGACCCGGCCGGCTCCGGGTGGCAGCCGGCGAGCCTGGAGGCGCAGTAGTGCCGAGATGGTCTGGAGGTTGTTCTTCACCCGGTGGTGCACCTCGCGGATGGCCGCGTCCTTCGAGAGCAGCAGCCGGTCGAGTCGGCGCACGTCGGTCACGTCGCGGAGCAGCACCAGGCAGCCGGTCACCACGTCGTGCTCGAGCAGGGGGATGCAGTTGAGGAGGACGGTCACGTCCGGACGTCGCTCGACCTCCTCCACCACCGGCAGGGCGGACGCGAGGGCCCACTCGATCGCGGACTCCTCGATGCCGAGGTCGGTGAGCGTCCTGCCTTCGACCTGCGAGTACATCCCCATCCGGTGCAGCGCGTTGGTCGCGTTCGGGGACGCGTAGCGGACCTTGCCCTCCTCGTCGACGAGCACCATCCCGTCGCCGACACGCGGCGCCTCCTCGGTCGCCGTCTCCTCACCGGGAAACGGGTAGGCCGACTCGGAGAGCATCACCGCGAAGCGGTTGAACACGTCGCGGTAGGTGCGCTCGAGGTGGCCGGGGCGCCGACCCGCGCCGGCCGAAAGCCGGGCGAGCACCGCCACCGTCGTCCCACGGCAGCGGACCGGGATGCAGTGCAGACGGACCGGCTCCTCCCCCACCTCGAGCTCCATCTCACCGCGGGAGGCCTCACCCGACTCGAAGGTGAGCACCGCGAGCGGCCACTCCTTCGCGTCGGCGGTCTGGCCGACCAGGTCGTGCTGGACCACCGTCGCGCTGTTGGACGGGCGCATCTGGCCGAGGATCACCAGCTCGAGGTCGCCGTCACGAGGCATCGGCGCCATGAGCACGAGGTCGGAGAAGGAAAGGTCGGCGAGGATGCCCCAGGTCCCGAGCAGCCGCAGCAGGTGTCCGAGCTGCTCGTCGTCGAGGTCGGTGCGTTCGAACGCGAGCTCGGCGGCCGTCGTCACGGGCGGGCACCCGAGGCATCGGCGACGGCCAGCTCGTAGGGCTTGCGGGCCCGGTAGCCCTGCAGCCGATCGACGCCCGCCCCGCCGAGGAGGCGCCGGAGGTCGTCGGCGCGGTCGGCCACGTCGGGCAGCCGGTGCGCGTCGGACGCGGTGGTGAGGGGGACGCCCCGTTCGACGAAGCGGCGCAGCAGGTCCGGCGCGGGATACTGCTCCCCGACCGGCTTGCGCCAGCCGGCCGACGACAGCTCGGCTGCCATCCCCGACGCCACGGCCGCCTCGGCGATGCGCTCGTAGCACTCCCCGGGGAACGCAGGGACCCGGCCGGTGACCTTGATCAGGTCGGGGTGGGCCAGGACGTCGCACACCCCCGAGGCCGCGAGCTCCTCCATCGCGCGGGTGTAGTCGTCCCAGACCGCGTCGAGCGCGCGTGCGCCCCACTCGGCGAGGGTGAGCGGCTCGTCGAGGACGTCGAAGCGCCACGTGCCGAGCCAGTGGACCGACCCGAGCAGCACGTCGAAGGGATAGCCGGCGAGCAGGTCGGCGACCTGGTCCATCCTGTCGGGGTAGTAGTCGATCTCGAGCCCGAGGACGACCGGCAGCCCCTCGTCCTTCACCGCCTCGACCACCGCCACGTACGCGTCGAGATCCGCGCGGGCGTGGTGGTCCCAGTAGGCGGCCATGCCCGGACGCAGCCCGGCCGGCGGCAGGTCGTCCCAGAAGTCGTCGAGGAGGGCACGTGCCTGGACGAAGCGGAACAGGTGCTCGGTGAGGGCGATCTCGACCACGCCGGCCTGCGCGGCCCGTTCGCAGTACGCGACCACCTGCTCGACCGTGGCCTCGACGTCGCGCTGCTCGTGCGGCCACAGGTGCAGGTGGTAGTCGAGCACCCCTCTCAGTCCGCCCGGCGGATGAGCGTCACCCCGTCGCGCACGGTGGTGAGGGCGACGACCACCCGCGGGTCGATCGCCACCTGGTGGTTGAACCGGCGGAGCGCCACGGTGTCGTCGGTCGTGTCCGACGGGTCGAGGACGCGGCCGCTCCAGAGCGTGTTGTCGACCGCGATCAGGCCGCGGGGCGCGAGCTTGGGCAGCACGGCTTCGAAGTAGTCGGGGTAGGAGGCCTTGTCGGCGTCGATGAAGACCAGGTCGAAGGGGCCCTCGAGCGTCGCGATCGTCTCGATCGCGGGACCTTCGAGCACCTCGATCCTGTCCGCGTACGGGCTTGCGGCGATGTGCCGGCGGGCGAAGGCCGCGTGCTCCGGCGACATCTCGCAGGTGAGTGATGCGGCCACCGGGCGCGAGGCCCGCCGCCATGGAGAGCGACGAGTAGCCGCCGAAGGTCCCGATCTCGAGGACCGAGCGGGCGCCGATCGCGAAGGTGAGCAGCTCGAGATAGCGGCCTTCGAGCGGGCCGACCATCATGCCCGGCGACCCGAGGGTCGCCCGGAGGTCGGTGTCGAGCTCTTCGAGGAACACCGGCGGCGCAGTGGTGTGCTCGGTCGCGTAGGCCTCGAGTGCGGGGTCGACGATCGGGGTCATCCCTGCATCGTAAGCCAGGCGCCCCTTGCGACCGGACGCCGGGGCGGAGGGGAACCGCACGCGACGAGCCCGGCAGCGCCGCGGTGCCGCATGCTCAGTCCCAGATCTGCTCCCCGAGCCGCACCAGCCCGGCCAGGTCGTAGATGTCGGTGTCGAAGAAGGGGACCGCCGCGAGGACGTCCGGCGTCACGGCGAGGGTGGCCCGCTCCTCCTTCTCGCGGAGCGCGACCAGTTGGAAGTTGAGGTAGCTGTCGGCGATCTCGTTCAGCACGCGGGCGATCTGGTCCGGGTCTCCGAGCAGCGGGGCCGCCGCCGACAGGTCGGCGGAGAGGCGGTCCGCCACCTCGGACGCCCGGTCCTTCATCGTCTCGGCCACCGCCGCTCCCTCCGGATCACGCAGGTAGTCGGGCAGCACCTTGTTCAACACGATCGCACCGAGATGGAGCCTGCCGCGCCGCGAGCTGCTCGGCGAAGAACTCGGCCTCGCGCAGGGGCACCGCCTCCAGGGTGGAGACGACGAGGAAGGTCGTGCGCCGGTCCGACAACAGCCGGCCGACGGCCTCGGAGCGTTCCACGAAGCCGTCGTACATCGACTGGAACAGGATGAAGAACTCGGAGATGTCCGCCAGGAATTCGGTCCCGAGGATCCGGTCGGCGACCTGGTAGAAGGGCTTCGTCGCGACGTTCACGAAGCGCGAGCGGTAGGGCACGATCAGCCAGCGCAGCAGGCGGGACGAGAAGAAGTCGGCCAGCCGCTGGGGCGCGTCGAGGAAGTCGAGGGCGTTGCGCGTGGGCGGCGTGTCGACGACGATCAGGTCGTAGTCGCTCTGCGAGTGGATCTCGTAGAGCCGTTCCATCGCGATGTAGTCGTGGCTCTGGACGAAGCGGCCGGCGATGTTCTGGTACAGGGGGTTGGCGAGGATCTCGTCCCTCGTCCGCTGGTCGGGCGCGTGCTGGCGGATCAGCGCGTCCCACGACTCCTTGGTGTCGAGCATCGCGGCCCACAGCTGCCCGCGGGGCCTGACCTTGGCCGCGGCGAAGGCCTCCTCGGGGACCCGGTGCTCGACGTTGCCGATCCCTTGCAGCCCGAGTGCGTCGGCGAGGCGCCGCGCGGGGTCGACCGTCAGGACGAGGACCTTGCTGCCCTGGCGCACCGCGGCCATCACCGCGGCCGCCGCAGCGGTGGTGGTCTTTCCCACACCGCCGGGACCGCAGGCGATGGCGATCTCCCGGGTGGCGAGCAGCCCGTCCATCGACCCGCTCCGCCGCTCGCGCCCGCGGGGCGCGCGCAGTTCCCGTGCCCCGCTCGGCGGGTCCGGCTCCTCGGGCTTCCGCCCGCGGGCGGCTCGGGGCCATCAGTAGCCGAGCTCCTCGCCGAGCGACGCGGCCACATGCCGGCGTGGTGCGCAACCCGTGGGACCGGGCGAACAGGTAGGGGAGGTAGAGCATGGGCACCGAACCGTCGATGCCCTGGCGGAGCCGGTCGAGATGCGTGGCCCGGGTCCGCCGCAGCGTCACCGCCAGCCGGGCGGCCTCGAGCACCGGACCGGGGTCTCCGCCGAGCAGGTCGCGCAGGCCCGGGGCGAGCTCATCGGAGGCGAGCAGCTCGAAGACGGCCTCCTCCTGGCGTCCGAACAGCTCGGGGAGCACGCGGTTGACGACGACGGAGGACAAGGTGACGGTCGTCTCGGCCTCGACGCGGGCGGCGAGCTCGATGGTCTCGTTGACCGGCATCTCCTCGGGCGTGCAGACCGCGACGAGCCCGGTGGTCGCCGGGTCCGAGAGGATGTCGAGCATCCAGTCGGTCTGGGTGCGGATGAGCCCGACCTTCACCAGGTTGTTGATGGCCTGGGGCGCGGTCAGCTGGCCCACGATGTGCCCCGAAGCGGGCGCGTCGACCACCACCAGGTCGTAGGCGCGTTCGCGCACCTCGTAGCAGAACTTGCCGACGGTGAGGATCTCGCGCACCCCGGGAGCGGCGGTGGCGACGAAGTCGAAGGCCTTGGCCAGCGGACCGATGCGGCCGACGACGGGGATCTTCAGCTGGAGCTTCAGGTACTCGCGGAGGGACGCCTCGGTGTCCATGGTCATCGCGAACAGCCCGGGCAGGACCTCCTTCTCCTTGAACCCGGTGGTGGGCGCCTCGTAGTACCCGGCGACGTCCCCTTTGGCGTCGACCTCGCAGATGAGCACCCGCTTGCCGCGGAGCGAGGCGAGGAGCGCGATGGCCGAGGCCACCGTGGTCTTGCCGACCCCGCCCTTGCCGGTCACGAAGACCAGCTTCAGGTCGAGGAGCGGCGTCGTCCGTGCGCCCCCGTCGTCACCCCCCGGCGTCGGTGCCACCGCCGCCGGCCCGGCTCAGGAGATCCCGAAGCCGACGCGGCGGTCGGAGGAGGGCGGGTCGACCTCGACGTAGGCGACCTTGCCGGCGGGCACCCCGACCTTGCGGCCCTTGCGATCGGTGAGCCAGAGGATGGTTCCGTCCTCGGCCAGCGCGGCCTCGATGTCCGCCAGGACCTCGTCGCGCTCCACGTCGTCGGGCAGCTCGATGTCGAGCTCCTTCATCGACTGGACGATCCCGATCCGCACGTCCACCTGGTTCGCTCCTTCCACGCTGCCGCCGACGGCGATGCAGCCTGCCGGATCGCACCCTACAAGGTCGGAGGCTCGGGGTCGGCGCCGGGGCCGGGGCGGCCGGCCCGACCCTGCGGGCGGCGGGCGGCAGGCGACCGGGCGTGCACGTGCGCGAGCGCGTCGCCGCGGGTCACACCGGTGCGGCACACTGATCGGGTGGAAGGTGAGAACGAGCGGAACCGGCGGTGGGCCTCGACGATGAGCGGACACGGCGGCCCCGGCATCACCCTCGCCCACCGTGACAGCTCCGCCTCCATCGGTCCTCCCGCTCCGGGTCGCACCCGCGTCGTGCGGGAGGAGATCGAGGACTCCCTCCTCGCACCGGGGGCGACACGCGCCCGTGGCGCCGGCGACCGCCTCGTCGCCGAGCAACCCGACCCGTGGCGGACCTGCTTCGAGCGCGACCGCGACCGCATCCTGCACGCGACCGCGTTCCGTCGGCTCGCGGGCAAGACCCAGGTGTTCGTCTTCCCCGACGACCATCAGCGGACCCGCCTGACCCATGCCCTCGAAGTCGCTCAGGTGGCCACCGGCGTCGCGCGGGCCTGCTCGCTCAACATCCCGCTCACCGAGGCCATCGCGCTCGGGCACGACTGCGGCCACGGGCCGGGCGGCCACGCGAGCGAGGACGCGCTCTCGCCCTACCTCGACGGCGGGTTCGATCACGCGCCCTGGGGCGCAGACGTCTCGCTCGCGCCGCTCAACCTGTGCGCGGAGACCCTCGACGGGATCCGCAACCACTCGTGGTCGCGCCCTGCGCCGACCACTCCCGAGGGCGAGGTGGTCAGCTGGGCGGACCGCATCGCGTACGTCTGCCACGACTTCGAGGACGCGGTGCGCAGCGGCATCGTGACCCCCCACGCGCTGCCCGACGTGGTGCGCGAGCGCTGCGGCGACCGCAGGAGCCAGCAGCTCGGGACCTTCATCGACGGCCTGGTCACGGCGACCCTTTCGACCGGGCAGGTGGGGATGGCGACCCCGGCCGCCGAGGCGCTCGCCGCCTTCCGCGGCGGGCAACTACGAGCACATCTACCTCCGGCCGAGCTCGGTGGCACAGGGCCGCGCGGTCGTCGCCGTCCTGCGAGCGCTCGTCGAGCACTTCGCCGACCGGCCGAACCTCATCCCCGACGGCAGCCGCCGCACGGAGGGCCTCGCCGGCGGCGAACCGGAGGCGGTCCGCGCGGCCGTCGCCTACGTGGCGGGGATGACCGACCGCTTCGCCTTCTCCCAGGCGGTCTCCCTGCTCGGATGGGACCCCGACAAGATCCCCGCGGGCGTCGACCTGACCACCCGGCGCTGAACCCGAGCGACCGCTCCCGTCGCGGAGCAGGCTTCTAGGATCGGCCGGAGGACCCTGACCAGCCGGAACCATGCGAGGAGGTCGACCATGACCACCGTCCGAGCGCCCGAACGGGCCGCTCCCTCCGCGACCAGCTCGGACGCTGGTCCGACCACACGTCCCCGGCCGACCGGCAGCACGCAGCACGGCACTGCGCCGCCCGGCAGCGTGGCCGCCACCGTCGCGCCGCTGCTCGCCGCGCTCGTCGGGACGGGGACCCCGGTCCGCATCGAGTTCTGGGACGGCAGCGCGCTCGGCCCCGACGACGGACTCGGCACCCTGCACGTGCGCTCCGCCGACGTGGTCCGGCGGCTGCTGTGGGCCCCCGGAGAGCTCGGGCTCGCCCGGGCGTTCGTGTCCGGTGAGCTCACCGTCGAGGGGGACCTCTTCTCGATGCTCCGTGTCCTCCACGACGGCGCACCCCGTGACCTGCGCCGAGTCGGCCCCCGGCTGCTGCCCGCCGCGCTGCGCGCAGGCCGGTCCCTCGGCATCCTCGGGCTGCCCCTCCCGCCGCCTCCCGAGGAGTGCCGGCCGGCCGGCCGGCTGCACTCGCCCTCCCGCGACGCGACCGTGGTCAGTCACCACTACGACGTGGGCAACGACTTCTACCGCCTGGTCCTCGGGCCCACCATGACCTACTCGTGCGCCCGCTTCGTCGGACCCGACAGCACGCTCGAGGAGGCCCAGGACGCGAAGCATGAGCTGATCTGCCGGAAGCTGGGCCTCGACCAGCACCCCGGGGCGCGGCTGCTCGACGTCGGCTGCGGGTGGGGATCGATGGCCATCCACGCCGCCCGCGAGTACGGCGCAGAAGTGGTCGGCGTCTCCCTCAGTCGCGAGCAGGTCGACCTCGCACGCCGTCGGGTTGCCGACGCGGGGCTCGGCGACCGGGTGGAGATCCGCCTCCAGGACTACCGCGACCTCCGCGGCGAGTCCTTCGACGCGATCTCCTCAGTCGGGATGTTCGAGCATGTCGGCACCTCGCGGATGCGGACCTACTTCGACACGCTGCGACGCCTCCTCGCTGCTCGCGGTCGGTTGCTCAACCACGCGATCTCGAAGCCCGGGGGATCGGCGATCTCGAGGCGGACCTTCGTCGGGAGCTACGTCTTCCCCGACGGCGAGCTCGTCGACGTCGCGGAAGTCGTGCGCGGCATGCAGGAGAGCGGGTTCGAGGTGCGCGACGTCGAGTCGTTGCGCGAGCACTACTCGCGCACTCTCCATCACTGGGTCGCCAACCTCGAGACCGGCTGGGAGCAGGCGGTCGGGCTGGCCGGGCTTCCCCGGGCGAACATCTGGCGGCTCTACATGGCCGCGTCCGCCAACGGGTTCGACGACGGCGGCCTCGCGGTTCACCAGGTGCTCGGCGTGGTCCCCGACCCCGACGGCGCGAGCGGGATGCCGCCGACCCGGATCGGTTGGAGCTGAGCCGGAGTCGCCCGGGACGGGCGGACTCGGGTCCGTTCAGCGGACTGTGAGCTCGTTCCGGTAGACGCGGGCCGGGCCGAGCCCGGCGATCGCCGTCGCGAGCGAGCTGAACGTGCGGGACGCCACGCTGTCGGGCTCGCCTGCCACCACCGGCACTCCCTCGTCGGCACCCTCGCGCAGGGCCGGTACGAGCGGCACCTGGCCGATCAGGGGCACCCCCGAGCGCGGCCGCGAGCTCGGCGCCGCCGCCCGCGCCGAACAGCTCGTAGCGGGACCCGTCGTCACCGGTGAACCAGCTCATGTTCTCGATCACGCCTCGGACCGCGAGCCCGAGCTTGCGTGCCGCGTAGGCGGAGCGCTGCGCGACGCGCTGCGCGGCCGGCTGGGGTGTCGTCACGACGAAGACCTCGGTCTTCTGCAGGTACTGCCCGAGTGAGAGCGTCACGTCGCCGGTGCCGGGCGGCATGTCGATCAGCAGGAAGTCGGGCTCGCCCCAGTAGGTGTCGACGAGGAACTGCTCGAGCGCCTTGTGCAGCATCGGACCGCGCCAGATCACCGGCGTGTCGTCGTCGACGAAGAAGCCCATCGAGAGGCAGCGGACGCCGTACGCGGCCGGTGGGATGAGCAGGTCGCCGATGATGAGCGGATCCTCCGACACGCCGAGCATCTTTGGCACCGAGAACCCGTAGACGTCCGCGTCGAGGACGCCGACGTCGTAACCGGCCCGGGCGAGGGCGACGGCGAGGTTGACCGTCACCGACGACTTGCCGACCCCGCCCTTGCCCGACGACACCCCGACGATGCGGGTCTTCGAGCGAGGGAGCATGAACCGGTTGGGGCGGCCCTCCTCATGACCGAGGGTCGCCTGCTCCTGATGTGCGTGACCGTGGTCGTGACCGCGGTCGTGACCGTGGTCGCGCGGGGCTTCGTCCACCGGCTCTCCTCGCAGCAGCATCCGCAGGCGCGCCCGCGGCTCCTCGGCCATCACCGACCTGGTCCACCGTGACCTCGTCGACCCCGCCGAGGGGCCCGACGGCGCGCTGTACGCGCCGGGTCAGCTCCTCGAGCTGGGGATACTCGGCCACCGGCAGCGCGAGCTCGACGCCCACTCTGCGCCGCCGGACCTGGACCCGGCCCACCATGCCGAGCTCACCGAGCGGACGGCGCAAGACGGGGTCCACGACGCCGTCGACCGCGGCTCTGACCTGGGACTCGTCGATCGACACTCGGTCTCTCCTCGGGCGTTTCGGGCTCCACCGGTACACTAGGGGAGGTGGAACGCGAGCCGGACGGTGTCGTCGGTCTCGTCCGGCGAAACGGGGCCGGCGGTGAGCGACGCGGGCGCCGTCGGCGACGAACGGGGTGCCGTCGGGGGCTCGGACCAGGGCTTCGCCGCCGCGGTGACCGCGGTGACCTCGGCCTTCGGCGATCCGACCCGACGCGAGATCTACCTGTTCGTGCGCGCCAACCCGGGCGCCACCGCCTCAGAGGTCGCCGCGCGGTTCTCGCTGCACCCGAACGTCGCCCGCCATCACCTCGAGCGCCTCGTCTCGGGCGGGTACGTCGAGGTGACCATGGAGCGACCGGCCGGTCAGGGCGCGGGACGCCCGTCGAAGCGGTTCCGGGCCCTCGGCAACGATCCCACGCTCGACCTGCTCACCCGGCGCGACGACCTGCTCGTGCTGCTCCTGCAGGAGGCGATGCAGCTCCTCGGCCCCGAGGCCGCCGAGGAGATGGCCGAACGCGTGGGCGAGGAGTACGGCCGCTCGCTCGCCGGCCAGATGTCCCCCGGCGACAGCCAACGCACCCTGCGCAATGCCATGCACGCGATCGCCGACACCCTGACCGCGCACGGGTTCGCGGCGCACGCGGTGGACCAGGGGTCCTCGACGGCGGTGGTCGCGGACAACTGCCCGTTCGGGGACGCGGCCTCCCAGCACCCGGTCCTCTGCGCGGTGGACCGGGGGATGATCAAGGGCCTCCTGGCAGGCCTCTGCGGGGAGACTCCGGCGCGGTGCCGGTGGTGCTGTCGTCGTCGCGCGCACGCGGGGACGACGCCTGCGCCGCCGTCGTCTGACCCCGCGACGAGAGCCGCGACGAGGTGGCCCGCCACTATCTCGACCACGCGTCGACCACCCCCGCTCCGCCCCGAGGCGGCCACGGCCATCTCCGGTTGGCTCGCGTCCGGGGTGACCGGCGACCCGGGCCGGGTCCACACCGAGGGACGGATCGTGCGCGCCGCGGTCGAGGCCGCCCGCGAGCAGGTCGCCGCGCTCCTCGGCGTGCGCCCGCGCCAGGTGGTCTTCACCTCCGGCGGCACCGAGGCGGTCAACGCCGCGGTGTGGGGCGTGCTCGGCGGCGACCGGGAGCCGGTCGCCTGTGCCGGAGTCGAGCACTCCGCGGTCCGTGCAGCCTCCGCCCGCGGGGGACCGCTCGTCGAGCTGCCCGTCGACGGCGCCGGCCGGATCGTCCTCGACGAGCTCACCGGCGTCCTCGCCCGCACCCGTCGCGAGCACGGCAGGGCCCCGGCGTTGGCCCACTGCCAGTGGGGCAACCACGAGGTCGGCACGCTCCAGCCGGTCGCCGAGGTGGTCGAGCGGTTCCGGTCCGACGGCGTGGTCACCCACGTCGACGCGGTCGCCGCCGCCGGGCACGTCGCAGTCGATCTCGGGGCGCTCGGCGCCGACCTGGTGTCCGTCTCGTCCCACAAGCTCGGCGGCCCCCCGGGTGTCGGCGCGCTCGTCGTCCGGCGCGGACTGCGGCTCGATCCGATGATCCTCGGGGGCGACCAGGAGCGCGCGCGGCGTGCCGGCATGGAGAACGTCCTTGCGATCGTCGGCTTCGGCGCGGCGGCCGAGGCGCTCGCCGCGGCGGACCGTCTCCGCAGCCGAGGAGGCCCTGGCCCGGCGCGCAGAGCGCCCGCCTGCTCGAGTGCCGCGCTCGGGGTGCCCGGCGTCACCGCGTACGGCGATGCGACCGACCGCCTCCCCCACATCGTCTGCGTGGGGATCGACGGCGTCGAGGCCGAACCGGTCCTGCTCGGGCTCGACCAGGCGGGGATCGCGGCACACTCGGGCTCGTCGTGCTCCTCCGAGGCGCTCGAGCCCTCCCCGGTGCTCGAGGCGATGGGCGTGGACGCGGAGCGTTCCTTGCGGCTCTCGGTGGGCTGGTCGACCTCCGAGTCCGACGACGTCGCGGCGTTCGAGGCCGCGTTCGCCGGCGCCGTCGAACGGCTGCGGGCGCTGCGAGGCTGATCCGGCCGGGGCCCGGCCTGCGACCTGGCTAGCCTGACCCGGATGCGCGCCGTCGTCTGCACCGAGCTGGGCCCACTCGATCGGCTGGTCGTCGAGGACCGAGCGCTTCCCGTCGCGGCGCCGTGGCAAGTGGTCGTGGAGGTCCGCGCGGCAGGGGTCAACTTCGTCGACGGATTGATCTGCGAGGGCAAGTACCAGATCAAACCCGCGACACCCTTCGTGCCGGGCGGCGAGGTGGCCGGTGTCGTGGCACAGCTCGGTGACGGTGTCACCGGACTGTCGGTCGGCGACCCGTCATCGTCTTCACCGGGTTCGGCGGCTTCGCCGAGCAGCTGGCCGTCCCGGCGCTGTCGGTGATCCCGATGCCCCGGTCCCTCGACTTCGGGCAGGCCGCGGCGCTCGTCCAGAGCTACTGCACGATGCTGTTCGCGCTGACCCGCCGCACGTCGGTCGCCCCCGGCGAGTGGGTCCTCGTGCTCGGCGCGGGTGGCGGGATCGGGCTGGCGGCGGTCGACGTGGCCGTCGCGCTCGGTGCCCGGGTCATCGCGGCCGCGTCGAGCGCCGACGCGCCTCGACGCGGCGCGGGCGATGGGAGCCGAGGCGGTCATCGACTACGAGCATGAGGACCTGAAGAGCCGGGCCCGCGAGCTCTCCGGCGGTGGCGTCGACGTGGTCGTCGACCCGGTCGGCGGCCGCCACAGCGAGCCGGCGCTGCGCGCCACCGGGCATTTCGGGCGGTTCTGCGTGATCGGGTTCGCCTCGGGTCCGATCGCCTCGATCCCTCTCAACCAGGTCCTGCTCAACAACCGGACCGTGGTCGGGATCGAGTGGGGCGGGTGGACCTTCAAGGACCCGGAGGGAAACCGGGCGCTCGTCGCCGAGCTGCTCGGGATGGTCGAGCACGGCCGGCTCCACCCGACGGTGCCGACCCCGTACCCGCTGACCGAGGCGGCCGAGGTCATGGCCGGTCTCATCGGCCGCTCGATCGGCGGCAAGGCGGTGCTCGTCCCCTGAGCACCGGCGGTCGCGGTCGCTCCGGCGCGGGACCGGTCAGCCGACGCCGGCCGGGAGGGGGACGCCGGCCTGCTGGTAGGCGTGCCGGAGATCCGGGGCGGCCTCTTGCACGACGCTCTTCGGCGGGTGGTCCGCGAGGAACTGCCGGTACTCGGTGACCGCGCCCGCCGCGTCCCGGTCGTGGAGCAGCATCACCGTCCCGAGGTACAGGCGTGCCGCGTAGTCACCGGGGTCGAGCTCCACCGCGCGCTCGAGCTTCGCGCGCGCGTCCGCGAGCAGCGACGTGCTCGATCCGGCCGAGCGGTACTCGAGCCAGCCGAGCTGCGCGAGCGCGACCTCGTTGTCGGGGTGTGCCGCGAGCACCGACTGGTACACCTGGGCGGCGGCTCCGAGCTGCCCTGTGTCGACGTCGGTGGCGGCCTGGTCGAGGGTACGCGCGAGCTGCTGGCTCGCGGTCAGCGGCACGTTGCCGGTCACGGTCTGGCCGGGCTGCCGTGCCGTGACGAAGAGCGCCACCGCGACGACGAGCGCGGCGGCGAAGGCGGCGACCGCGGCGCGGAGCAGCCAGCGGCTCCGGGCGCTCCGGCCCGGTCGCGCCCCGGTCGCCGGCGGTTCGGCGCGTCGCGGCTCGTGCCCGGGCTCCTCGTGCACCCCGCCCGGTGCGTCGGGCCGGGCCGGGCCGAGGACGCCGTCCTGCAGCAGCCCGCTCGCTCGCCCCCCTCCGGAGAGGTCGACCCCGCGGGTGAGCGTCGCGGTCGCGGACGCGGTCGCGCGCGCCGGCGCCTCGCCGAGCGCGGCGAGACGGGCGAGGTCGCGTTGGCGCAGCGCGAGGTAGTCGCCGTCCGAGAGATCGCCGGCGAGGAACTCGGCGTCGGCGTCGGCGAGCGACCGGACGAGGAATCGGCGACGCTCCTCGACGATTGCGGGGTCGTCGGTCACCGGCTCGTCCCGCGGGGTGGCGGCGATCGCTCGCCGCCGCACGAGGAAGAGGCCGAGCAGCCCGAGCGCGACCGCGCCGCCGAGCACCGGGAGCAGCCAGACGAGCAGGGACCAGCCGCTCGCGGGCGGGTCGAGCACGATGGCCGACCCGTACCGCGCGGCCAGGTAGTCCTCGATCTGCCCATCGGTGTGCCCGGCCGCGATCTGCTGGTGGACCGTGTCGCGCACCGCGGCTGCGGTGGGCGCGCTCGACGTGGCGACCGAGAGGTCCTCACAGCTCGGGCAGCGGATCACCGATTCGATTGCGGCGGCACGCTGGGCCGCGGTCGGAGGGGAGCTGCTCAGGGCACCGCTGCCGACCACCAGTGCAGCGACCAGCGCGACGCCGAGCAGGATCCAGAGCGGGATCCGGCGCGCGTTCATGCGTGGGACACCTTCGCCTCGGCGACGATGCGGTCGAGGTCGGCCGCGGTCACCGGCGCGACCACGTACGCGACGACGCGCCCGTCGGGAGCGATGACGAAGGTCGACGGCGGCGCGCGGACCCCGTAGGAGAGCGCGATGGCACCGCCGGGGTCGGAGAGCGTCGGCCAGTCAGCCCCAAGCGTCGCCTGATACGAGCGCACGGCGCTGTCGGTGTCGTCGAAGACGACGCCGAGCATCGACGCATCGCCCGACCGGCTGTGCTCGTACTGGAACTGCACGAGCGCGGGACCTTCCTGCTGGCAGGGGCCGCACCAGCTGGCGAAGAAGTTGACGACGACGAAGTGGCCGGGCCGGGGCGGCAGGCGGTACGCGGCGCCGGTCAGGGTCGAGCCGGCGATCGTCGGAGCGCCCCTGCCGACGAGCGGGCTCTGGACCTCCGCGACCGAGGCGGGCGGGCGGGTGGCGAGCACCGCGACCAGTCCTGCGGCGACGACGAGGACGCCGAGTGCCACCCACCGGGCGCGGTGCCCGGTCCGCGCCGACGAGCGGGGTTCGCCGCTCACCGCCGGCCGCCCGCGCCGACCGGCTCGGGCCGGGTCTCGGTGCCGCCGGTGCTGCTGGTGCTGCCGGTTCCGGAGGGGCCGTCCTCGGGCGTGCCCGCGAGGTCGGTGCGACCCGCCGGCGCGGCCGAGACCGGATCGGTCGGGCGTCGGCGCCGTCCGGGCACCGCCGCCAGCGCCGAGCCCGCCACCACCAGGCGCGCCGCCGATCCACAGCCACATGACCAGCGGTTGCACCACCACGCCGAAGGTCCACGGACCGTGGTGCGCCGGGATCGAGTCGATGGTGAGGTACACGTCGTCACGCAGGCTCGAGTCGATCGCGGGCGTGCCGACGGGCTGGGTGCCCGATCCGAACTGGGTCACCGCGGGCGTGAAGATCGCGCCTCCGTCGATCCGCAGCGACGCCTCGAGGGCGGTGTGCGAGCTGGTGGTGATCGACCGGGTGCCGACGAATCGCACCTGGTGGCCGGCGAAGGTGGTCGCGGCTCCCTTGGCCAGCTGCACCTGACCTCGGTGGCCGAAGGCGGTCGCCGCGGCCAGCCCGACGGCGATGACCACGATCCCGATGTGGACGACCATCCCGCCGTTGGTCCTGCCGACGAGCCCCCTCCACCCCGCGAGCACCGAGCGGCCCGGGGTCGCGCCGGCCGACCTGGCCCCGTGCCACGCGCCACGCACCGACAGGACGAGCGCCCGCCCGGCGGAGGCCGCGGCGAACGCACCGAGCCCGAAGGCGAGGAGCGGCTCGACGCCCCGGATCCCGGCGGCCACGCAGGCGACGACCACGCACACCCCGAGCGCGGCCGGCACGGCCAACCGCCCCCGGACGACCGCGACCGAGCTCTTGCGCCACGGCAGCGCCGGCGCGACCGCCATCAGGAAGAGGAGCCCGAGCGCGATCGGGATCACCAGCCGGTTGAAGTAGGGCGCGCCCACCGCCACCTGCTGGCCGTGGTCGAGCGCCTCGTAGAGCAGCGGAAAGACCGTGCCGAGGAGGACGACGGCGGCGAACAGCACGAAGAGGAGGTTGTTGGCGAGGAAGGCGCCCTCGCGGCTGACCGGCGCGTCGATCCCCCCGGCCGAGCGCAGCCGGTCGCCGCGCCACGCGATGAGACCGACGCCGACGACGAGCACCAGGCCGAAGAATCCGAGCAGGAGGGGGCCGATCGTCGAGGTCGAAAAGGAGTGGACCGACTGGAGCACGCCCGAGCGGGTGAGGAAGGTCCCGAGGATGGTCAGCGAGAAGGTCGCCACGACGAGCGAGAGGTTCCAGATCCGGAGCAGGCCGCGTCGCTGCTCCACCATCACCGAGTGCAGGTAGGCGGTGCCGACCAGCCACGGCAGCAGGGAGGCGTTCTCCACCGGGTCCCACGCCCAGAAGCCTCCCCAGCCGAGGACCTGATAGGACCACCAGGCGCCGAGCACGATGCCGACGGTGAGCAGGGTCCACGCGAAGAGCGTCCAGCGGCGGGTCTCCCCCTGCCAGTCCTCGTCGATCCGGCCGGTGACGAGCGACGCCACCGCGAAGGCGAACGGCACGGTGAACCCGACCAGGCCGAGATAGAGCATCGGCGGGTGGAACAGGACGAGCGGGTTGTCCTGCAACAGGACGTTCGGCCCGAGGCCGTTGGCCGGCACCGCACCGGCCACGTGCTGGAAGGGGTCGGCAGGACCGAGCATCAACCCGAAGAAGAACGCGGCGACCACGTAGACGACGAGCGTGGCCCAGGCCACCAGGTGGTCGTCGACCCTTCGCCGGAAGCGCCAGACCATGGCCGTCGCGTACCCGCCGAGCACGACCGCCCAGAGGAGGATCGAACCGGCGAGTGCCGACCACATGCCGGTGATCGAGTACAGGAGCGGCGTGGTCCGGCTGTTGTTGTCGGCCACGTAGGTGAGCGAGAAGTCGTGGGTGACGAGCGCGCGCTCCATCGCGAAGGCGGCGATCAGCCCGCCGATCAGCACGAGAGGCGCGTAGAGCTGGGCACCGCGCAACCACGAGGCGCGCCGACGGGCGAGGCCGGTCACGACGGCGACCGTGCCGGCGAGCGCCGCCACGAACCCCAGCAGGACGCCGGTGTGCCCGAGCGCCCCGTTCACCGGAGGAGGCGGGCCCTGCGCACAAGGGATCCCGTCGGCGGGCTCACCGCTTCGTCCCGTTGGGCGCGGTGACGCGGCCGGGGTGGGCCGCGATGTAGTCGGAGGTGTGCTTCACGAGGATCTGGTCGGAGCTGAAGACCGCACCGCTGAAGTGTCCGACGGCGATCACCGGGATGTCGGGCTGGAAGAGCTCGGGCGGGCTGCCGGTGTTGTCGACCTCGATGCGGGTCGGACCCGAGCCGACCACGAAGTCGACGCCGTGCGGGGTTGCATGGATCGAGCCGGGCTCCACGAGCCCCTCGAGGTCGAAGGTGCGACCGCCGAGGCTCGCACGCTGCGCGGCGGCCTGGTCTGCGGGCAGGTAGAAGTCGAGCGCCGAGCCGAGACCTTTCACCAGCAGGAAGGCGAGCGCGCCGAGGAGCACGAGCCCGACCACCGCGTAGCGCACGCGGTGGCCGCTGCGATGCCCCGGACCGTCGCGGGGCGGCCCGCCGGGCGCGCCGTCGTCGTCCGCGGCCGCTCGTGCGAGCGGGGGTGCCGTGGTCATCGGCCCTCCTGCCCGCCCTGCTCGGTCGCGCTTCCCAGGCGCTCGACAGCACGCATCAGCCGCCGCCGGCGCCAGAGCAGGTTCCCGCCGTAGAGGGCGAGGATGGAGAGGACGATCACGTAGCCGGCGTCGACGTACCTCACCGGACCCCCTCCCCGACCGGGTGGCGATCGGTGCCGGCTTGCGCCGAACCTCCGGCGAGGTACGGCTCGCCCGGAAGGGTCGGCCCGGGTGCGGGATCGCCCGCTCCACCGGCGCCTTCGGCGCGCCGCTCACGCAGTGCGGTGTCGAGCTCGCGGCCGCCGAGCTGGTCCTCGAGCAGGCCGATCCGGTACCGGACGAGGAGCATCCAGACGAAGACCAGGGTGAGGGCCACGAAGCCGAGCAGGAGCGTCCACGCCATGGACCCGTGGATGGTGGGCGAGAGGTCGGGGTTGAGCACGGTGGCTCCCTGATGGAGTGTCTTCCACCAGAGGACCGAGAAGTGCACGATCGGGATGTCGATCGCGGCGAACAGCGCGACGAAGGCGCTGCGCTTCGCCCGGACGTCGGGCTCGGCAGGAACCCGCCGGAGCGCGAGGTACCCGAGGAAGAGGACCAGTAGCACGGCCGTGCTGGTGAGCCGCGCGTCCCACGCCCACCAGACACCCCACGTCGGCTTCCCCCAGATCGACCCCGAAATCAACGTGCAGACGTTGAAGACCACACCCACCTCGACCGCGGCGGCCGCCACGCGGTCCCAGAACAGCGACCGCGTACGAGGCCAGAGGTAGAGCAGGCTCGAGGCGGCGGCCAGGCCGAAGGCGAGGTAGAGGGCCACCCAGGCGACCCCCGGATGGAGGTAGACCAGGCGCACCAGGTCGCCCTGTTGCTGGTCGGGTGGCGTCACCCACAGCCCGAGCCAGACCGTGCACGCCGTGGTGACCAGCGCGGCGACGCCGATGGCACGCTCGAACTGCACAGCGCGCCGCGACGGCAGGCGGACGCCACCGGTCGGGCCGGCGTCCGTGCCGACCGTGCGGTCCTCGGCGACGCCCCGGCCGATCACGCCGACTCCATCAGGGGTCCGAAGACCACGACGCCGAGAGCGAGGTAGACCGCGTCGAACACCACGAGCAGCCGGAACCACGGCGTCCCCTGGGAAGCGACCCCGCCCGCCAGCGCTGCCTGCCAGATCCGGGTGCCGGCGAGGAGCACCGGCGCGGCGATCGGGAGCAGCAGGAAGGGCAGGAGCGTCTCGCGGACACGCAGGCCGGCCGACAGCGCACCGTAGAGGGTCCCGGTGGCGGCCAGGCCGACGGCACCGAGCACACAGGAGGCGACGAGCAGCCAGGGCACCGTCACGTGCACGCCGTAGAGGAGCACGACGCCTGCCGCGAGGACCAGTTCGAGGATCGCCAGCTGGGCGGCGACCGCGGTGGCCTTGCCGAGGAAGAGTCCGGCCGGGTCGAGGCCCGACAGGCGCAGCCCGTCCCGTGCGGCGTCGCCCGCCTCGACCGAGACGCTGCGCTGGACGGCCAGCACCGTGCAGAACAGGACCGCGACCCAAAAGAGGCCCGCCGCACTGCGGGCCATGACCTGCCGGTCCGGTCCGAGCGCGAAGGCGAACAGCACCAGCGCGACGACACCGAAGGGAACCACCTGGGAGAGCGCGACCTTGGAGCGCGCCTCGATCCGCAGGTCCTTCGCCGCGACGAGCAGGCCGTCACGCCACATGCGCCACGCGACCCTTCGCTCCTGCCCGGTCCGGAGCGGCAGCCTCCCCGCCCGTGTGCGTCGCGCCGAGGATGCGCTCGCCCACCACGCGCCCGCCGCTGACGGTGACGGCACGGGTCGCGAGCGGCTCGGCGGTCGCCGGCTCGTGCGACGCGATCAGGACGGTCACGCCCGAGGCGGACGCCTCGACGACCAGCCCGTCGAGGGTCTCCCTCGCGTCGCGGTCGAGGCCTGCGTGCGGCTCGTCGAGGAGCCAGAGCTCGGGCCACCTCGCGGCGAGCACCGCGACCGCCACGCGGCGGCGCTGGCCCGCCGAGAGCTTCGCGGCGGGCGTCCGCAGGACGCGGCCCACCAGGCCGAGTCGCTCGCAGGCCGGCCCGATCCGCTCGATCCCGGCCCCGGCAGCCCGCACGGCGAACCGGAGGTTCTCGCGCACCGTCAGGTCGTCGTAGAGATGGCAGGCGTGCGAGAGGAGCCCCACCCTCCGGCGGAGATCGGTGCGGCGTCGGACCGGATCGAGTCCGAGCACCTCCACCCGGCCCCCGGCGAGTGGGACGAGACCGGTGCAGACACGGAACAGGCTGGTCTTGCCGGCCCCGTTCGCGCCCTCGACGAGGAGCGTCTCGCCCACCGGCACCTCGAGGTCGAGCCCGGCGAGCAGCGGAAATCGTCCCGACAGCGCGACGGCGCCGTGGAGGGAGATCGCGAGGGTGCCGGAGGCGGGTGAGGCGGCCATACGCGCGCACCATGGTAGGAGGGGGTGCGTCCGTGGGCCAGGCGAGCACCCGCCCCTTGCCCACCTGCACGGACCGCCCGACGACGGTCGACGATCTCGGGCGACCGGACGACGCCGCCGGGCGGACTCAGCTGGTGGAGAGGCGCCCGAGGTGGAGGTCCCGCAGCCAGGTGGACAGGTGCGCCGAGATGATGTCGACGTTGCCGGTGAGGAGCAGCAGCCCGAAGACGACCAACACGATCCCTCCGGCCAGGTCGACCCATCGGAGGCGGCTCCGAACCCTGCCGATCAGATCGGTCATCCGGCCGAAGGCCAGCCCGGTCAGGAGGAAGGGGACCCCGAGGCCGAGCGAGTAGGCGGTCAGGAGCACGATGCCGCCGGTCGCCGAACCGCCCGTCCCGGCCGCGAGCGCGAGCACGCTGCCGAGCACCGGCCCGATGCACGGTGTCCACGCAAACGCGAAGGCCATCCCCATCACCGGCGGCGCCCAGGCGCCGAGCGCCGACGGGCGCACCGCGAACCGGTGCTCGCGCCAGAGGGCCACGGGCAGGCTGGCCCCCGCCGCCATCACGAGGAGCACCACCCCGAAGCACACGATCACGATGCCCGAGGCGGTTTCGAGGGCGCGCTGGTGGGTCAGGAAGAGCCGGCCGAGCGCGGAGGCGGAGGCACCGAGGATGACGAAGACGACCGTGAAGCCCGCGACGAAGGTGAGGATCCCGCGGAGCAGGCGCGACCGCCGTTCGCGCGGCGACAGGACCGTCGGCGGCTCGGCCGTCTCGGTGCCGGCGGAACCACGGCCGGTCGGCGGCCCGGCTCCCGCTCCGCCTGCTGCGCCTGTCGCGGTCCCTACGCCCGTCGCGGTCTCCGTCGCATCCCCCACCCCCACTCCGACCCCGACCTCGATCTCGACGTCGGCCCCGAACGTCGCCGGCGGCACGGGCTCGACCGCCGACTGCTCCGGAGGCGCGCCGGCGAGCTCCGCGGCGGAGAGGCCGGACACCATCGAGAGATAGCCCGGCACGAGCGGCAGGACGCAGGGCGAGAGGAACGACAGCATGCCCGCGCCGAAGGCCACCAGCAGCCCGAGGGGATCGGCGTGGATCGCCGCCGACACGGAAACCTCCGTCAGGCCAGCTGGCTCCGCACCAGCGCGTGGTCGGCGTCGACCATCATCTGGACGAGGCCGGGAAAATCGACCTCGCGGTGCCAGCCCAGGGTCCCATGTGCCTTCGCCGGGTCGCCGACCAGGAGGTCGACCTCGGCGGGTCGGAGGAAGCGCTCGTCGATCACCACGTGCTGCTCCCAGTCGAGGTCGACCGCCCTGAACGCCAGCTCGACGAGCTCGCGCACCGAGTGTGTCTCGCCCGTTGCCACGACGTAGTCGTCCGGCCGGTCCTGCTGGAGCATGAGCCACATGGCCCGCACATAGTCCGCGGCGTATCCCCAGTCACGCTGCGCGTCGAGGTTCCCGAGGTAGAGCTTGTCGTCGATCCCCGCTTTGATCCGCGCCACTCCGTGTGTGACCTTGCGGGTCACGAACTCGAGTCCGCGCCGGGGCGATTCGTGGTTGAAGAGGATCCCCGACGACGCGTGGAGGTCGTAGCTCTCCCGGTAGTTGACCGTGATCCAGTGCCCGTAGACCTTGGCCACCCCGTAGGGGCTGCGCGGGTAGAAGGGCGTCGTCTCGGACTGGGGCACCTCGAGCACCTTGCCGAACATCTCCGAGGAGCTCGCCTGGTAGAAGCGGATGTCGGGGTCGACCGTCCGGATCGCGTCGAGCAGCCGGGTGACGCTCAGCGCCGTCGTCTCCCCCGTCAGCACCGGCTGGCTCCACGAGGTCTGCACGAAGGACTGGGCCGCGAGGTTGTAGACCTCGGAGGGCCGGTTGTCGCGCAGGATGTTGATCATCGAGATCTCGTCGAGCAGGTCGCCGGCAACGAGGGTGATCCTGTCCTGGATGTGCGCGATCCGCTCGAAGGTGACCGTGCTCGAACGGCGCACCATCCCGCAGACCTCGTAGCCCTGGTCGAGAAGGAACTCGGCCAGGTAGGAGCCGTCCTGGCCGGTGACGCCGGTGATGAGTGCTCGCTTCTCCATGGTGGCTCCTCGGCTCAGTGTCCTCGCTCGCCGGCCGGCCGCCAGGCCGGTGCCCGCTTCTCGATGAAAGCGGCGATCCCCTCCGCGGCCTCGGCCGTCTGGCTGGTCACGGTCAACATGGCGTGGAGGTAGGGCAGGGCCTCGGTCGCAGCCGAGTCCACCACAGCGTAGAACGATTCGCGTCCCAGCCTCATCACACCGGGCGGCTTCGACGCCAGCACCGACGCCAGCTCGGCGACCTCGGCGTCGAGACGCTCGTGCGGGACGACCCGGTTCACGAATCCGATCCGGCCCGCCTCGGCTGCGTCCACCACGCGGCTGGTCATCATCAGCTCGAGCGCCTGCTTCGGCGACATCGACCGCAGCAGGGGCACGGTGACCATGTAGGGCCAGAGGCCCACGTCGAGCTCGGGCGCGCCGAACCGGGCGCGCTCGGAGGCGACCACGATGTCACAGGCGAGCGCCAGGCCGAAGCCCCCCGCCATCGCCCATCCCTGGACGCGCGCCACGGTCGGCTTCCCGAGGTGCCACATCTCCTCGAAGAGGGCGGCGAGCCAGCCCCGCGCGGCGTGGTGGTCGGCGAAGGCGTCACCCGTCCCACCGGCGTCGCTCGGAACCATGCCCGACAGGTCGGCTCCGGCGCAGAACGCGGCGTCGCCCGCACCGGTCAGCACGACGACCCGCACCTCGGGGTCGCTTCTCGCACGCGCCAGGTGCTCGCGGATGCCGGCGATCACCTCCCAGGTCATGGCGTTCCGCCGCTCGGGCCGGTTGATGGTGAGGGTGAGGATCGGACCGGCTCGCTCGGCGAGGAGCCCTGCGGCCCCGTCGCCACCGGCGGAGGGCGGTGATCCGCCGTCTTCGGGCACCGCACGACGCTAGCCCTTGCCCGCGGGTCCGACCGCACACCGGAGGCGGGACACGGGACGCCGGGGCGTGGGGCGCCGGCAGCCGGCGGCGCCGCCGCTACCGTGACGCCATCCCGACCGCCGCCTTCGTCTCCTTCCGGCTCGGCGGCTCCGACGGCGTCGCCGTCGAGGCGGCCAAGTGGGCCCGCGCGCTGGGAGTGCTCGGCTACACGGCGGTGACGGTCGCCGGGGACGGCCCGGTCGACCGCCTCCTGCCGGGACTGGCCATGGCCGCGGAGGAACCGCCGAGCATGGGCGACGTCGCCCGTGCGCTCGAGGACGCGGACCTGGTGATCGTGGAGAACCTCTGCTCGCTCCCGCTCAACCCCGCGGCGGCCGCCGTGGTCGCCGCCGTGCTGGCGGAACGTCCCGCCGTGCTGCACCACCACGACCTGCCCTGGCAGCGCCCGCAGTTCGCCGACGCACCGCCGCCTCCCGACGATCCGGCGTGGCGGCACGTGACCATCAACGAGCGGAGCCGTCGCGAGCTGGCCAGTCGGAACATCGCGGCCACCACCGTCTACAACTCCTTCGACCCGCTCGAGAGCGTCGGCGACGACCCGAGTCGCAGACGGTACCCGGACCGGGGACCGCGGGCCCGGGCGCTGCGCGCGGCGCTCGGGGTCTCCCCACAGACTCGGTTGGTGCTCCAGCCGACGCGGGCACTTCCTCGCAAGAACGTGGCCGGGGGGATGGCGGCCACCGGCGCGCTCGGTGGCAGCTTCTGGTTGCTCGGCGCCGCCGAGGACGGCTTCGGGCCGACTCTCGACCGGTTGGTCGCCGCAGCCAGCTGCCCGGTCCTCCTCGGTCACCCCGACGTTCCCCATCAGATCGCGCGACGCGTACGAAGCCTGCGACGTCGTCGCGCTGCCCTCGACCTGGGAGGGCTTCGGCAACCCCTCGGTCGAGTCCTCGATCCACCGACGCCCGCTCCTCATCGGCCCCTATCCGGTCGCTGCCGAGCTCGCCCGGTTCGGGTTCCGCTGGTTCTCCCTCGACCAGATCGACCTCCTCTCCGCGTGGCTCGACGCGCCGGATCCCTCGCTCCTCGACCACAACGCCGCCGTAGCGGCGGCGCACTTCTCGACGGCCGACCTTCCCCGGCGGCTCGCCGCAGTCCTGCCCAGCGGGTGAGTGGCACGGGGCCCGAGGTGGGGACCCGGGTACCATTGGCCTCCATGGACGTCGCGGTCGGCACCGGGCCACAGGCGACGCGCGATCCCGGGCGCCGCACTCCCGAACCGGGCAGCCGCCGCCTGACCGCCGACGCCCGGCGCCGCCAGCTGTTCGACGTGGCGCTGACCCTCTTCGCCGAACGGGGCTACGCCGCCACCACGATGGACGACATCGCGGAGGCGGCGGGAGTGACCAAGCCCCTCGTCTACCAGCACTTCGCCTCCAAGCGGGCCCTCTATCTCGAGCTCATGGACGTCTTCTCGCACGAGATCGTGACCGCCATCGTGAAGGCCACCTCGGCGGCCGGCGGACCCCGCCAGCAGGTCGAGCGCGGCTTCGCCGCCTACTTCGAGCTGATGTTGGCCGACGAGCGGGCCTTCCACCTGCTCTACGGGCGTGATGCGCCCGACGACCCAGAGCTCGGCGCCGCGCTCCGGCGGATCGAGGAGACCATCGCCGAGGCCATCGACCCGCTGATCGACGCCGACCTCGAGCCCGAGCACCGGCTCCTGCTCGCCCATGCGGTCGTCGGGATGGCGGAAGGGGCGAGCCGCCACTGGCTGGACGGCCGACGCCCCGCCCAGGGGACGGCCAGGGACGAGGCGTGCGAGGAAGCGGCGGCACGACTGGCCACCCGGCTGGCCGACTTCGCCTGGGCCGGGCTCCGTCAGGTCCACCGTTCCTGAACGGCAGGGCCGGCGGCGGTTGCTTGCGGCTTGCCGGCGGTTGCCTGCGGCTTGGCTGAGCGGCGGGCCTCCGCCGCACTCGTACCCGGTGCAGCCTCACCCCCGATGGCAATTGTCGACCGAATCGCTAAACTATTACGGGTGATCGCTCCGTCGAGGCTGTTCTCCTTCCCCAATCCGGTCAACGAGCGCGCCGCTCGGACGGTGGCCGCCGGCGTCGTGCTCCTCTGCGCCGCAGCGATCGGCCTGCACCAGCCCTGGCTGCTGGTGCCGCTCTGCTACGGGTTCTGGGCTCGCGTGCTGACCGGACCGACGCTGAGCCCGCTCGGACAGCTGGCGACCAGGGTGGTCGCGCCGCGTCTGCCGGGTGGCCGTCTGGTTCCAGGTCCGCCCAAACGGTTCGCCCAGGCCATCGGGGTGGCCTTCTCCACGACGGCGGTGGTCCTCTGGTTGGGTTTCGGGCTTTCGACCGCCGGCTCGGTCGTGACCGGCCTGCTCGGGGCCGCCGCGTTCCTCGAGTCGGCGTTCGGACTCTGCCTGGGATGCGTCGCCTTTGGTGCGCTGATGCGGACCGGAGTGGTGCCCCACGAGGTCTGCGTGGCTTGTGCCGACCTCTCGCTCCGCCGGCCCGACGCTCGCCGGCTCGGACGCCGCCTGAGCGAACCGCAGATCGAGAGGCGGTCGGGGCGGGGCGCCGACGGCCAACGTCACCCAACCGCGGCAACAGCTCGGCGCAGAGGACGCTCAACTCCTTCGCGCACGCGAGGTAGTCCTCGTCCTCCTTGCCGGCAGGGTCCTCGACGTCCTCCCACGGCTCGATCGGGAGGTCGGCCAGTCCGAGGCCGGCGATGCGCTCGGCAAGGGGAACCGGTCCCTCGGGAAGGTCGCGGCACAGCCGCTTCACGGTCGCCGTCTTCGCCGCGGCGGCCGGGTGCTGCCGGCGCACATAGGCAACGTGCTCGCCGGCCATCGCCAGCACGAGCGTCGCCCCTTCGAGGTCGAGCTCGGTCAGCTGGCGGCTTCGATGCCCGTCGGCGCGCAGCCCGAGTGCGGTGAGCGCGTCCCGCGTGCGCCGGCTCATCGGCTGACCCTCGACCACGTGGGTGCCGGCGGTCGTGATGTGGAACGGTCCGGGCGCGAGCATCGCTCCGGCCATGACCGAGCGGGCGGCGTTGCCGGTGCAAAGCGTCACCACGGTGATCGTGGGGAGGGACCCCGCAGATCCGGTTGGGCCGTCGTCGGGCACAGCGGCGTCGGGCACAGCGGCGTCGGGCACAGCGGCGTCGGGCACAGAGGCGTCGGGCACAGCGGCGTCGGGCACAGCGGCGTCGGGCACAGCGGCGTCGGGCACAGAGGCGTCGGGCACAGAGGCGTCGGGCACAGTGGCAAACGGTAGCGGGCGGCGGGGCGCCGCTTGGTCGTCGCTCAGTTGATGTGCACGCCCGAGATCGCCCGGCTGATGATCAGGCGCTGGATCTCGGAGGTGCCCTCGAAGATCGTGTAGATCTTCGAGTCGCGGTGCCACCGCTCGACCGGGTGCTCGCGGATGTAGCCGTAGCCGCCCATGATCTGGATGGCCTCCTCGGTGACCCACACTGCGGTCTCTCCGGCGTACAGCTTGGACATCGAACCCTCTCCGGCAGTGAAGTCCTTCCCGGTCCGTCCCATCCAGGACGCGCGCCAGATGAGCAGCCGCGAGGCGTCGATCCGGGTCTTCATGTCGGCGAGCTTGAACGCGATGGCCTGGTTCTCGATGATCGTCCGACCGAAGGCCTTGCGCTCCTTCGCATAGTCGAGCGCGTACTCGTAGGCCGCCCGGGCGATGCCGAGAGCCTGCGCACCGACAGCCGGCCGGGACGCCTCGAAGGTCTTCATCGCGGCCTGGCTGGACGAGCGCTTGCCCTCTCGGGCACGGGCGAGCCGCTCGTCGAGTTTGTCCTTGCCGCCGAGCAGGCAGTGGCCGGGCACCCGCACGTCCTCGAGCACCACCTCGGCCGTGTGGGACGCTCGGATCCCCATCTTCTTGAACTTCTGGCCCTGCCGGAGGCCGGGTGTGCCCGGTGGGACGATGAAGCTCGCCTGTCCCCGCGAGCCGAGCTCGCTGTCGACCGAGGCCACCACCACGTGCAGGTCGGCCATCCCGCCGTTGGTGATCCAGGTCTTCGTCCCGTTGATGACCCACTCATCGTAGGCCTCGTTGTAGACAGCGCGGGTGCGCAGCGACGAGACATCGGAACCCGCGTCGGGCTCGGAGACTGCGAACGCGGCCGTCTGCAGTTTCTCCGGTGTTCCGAAGCACTGTGGACCCCATTCGAGCAGCTGCTCGGGCGTGCCGTTCGCGGCGATGCCGGCGAGGCCCAGGGTGCTCCCGAAGATGGAGAGCGCGATCCCGGCGTCGCCCCACGCCATCTCCTCGTTGGCGATCGGCATCAGCAGGCCGCTCTCGTCGAAGAAGGCCTGGCTGATGAAGTCGAAGGAGTAGAGGCCGATGCGGGCTGCCTCTTCGATGATCGGCCACGGGGTCTCCTCGCGCTCGTCCCACTCGTGCGCGGCAGGACGGATCACGCCCTCCGCGAAGTCGTGGACCCACTTCTGGATCTGGAGTTGGTCCTCGTTGAGGTCCAGTGAGAATTCGGCCATGACGCCCTGCTCCGTTCCGGCCCTGCGGGGCCTCGTCCGTCGTGCCGCAGCCGGTGCGGTCGTCCGCACCGCCCACCGTGCGCACGCGGCAGCGGTCCTCTCAGTAGTTACTCAATAGTAACCGAGGAGGGCGGCCGTTGTCATCGTCGGGCGCAACCGATGACGGACCACCAGGTCGGGACTCGGGGCGGTGGCGGCGGAAGGCCGACCCGACGAACGGGCGCGGGGCATCCCAGAGCAGGATGGAATGGAATGGAATGCGCTCGGGCCGAAGGCCCGGGAAAGGTCAGGCGGGCTGGGCCAGCCGGACGTCGACGGCCTGAAGGCCCTTCGGACCCTCCTGGAGATCGAACTCCACGGCCTGGCCCTCCTCGAGCGAGCGGAAGCCGCTCATCTGGATGGCCGTGTGGTGGACGAACACGTCGGCACCCCCGTCGGGCTGCGAGATGAAGCCAAAGCCCTTTTCGGCGTTGAACCACTTGACTGTTCCGGAAGCCACTGTGGCGTTCCCCTTTCCCTCAACCGCGTGGAGCACAGGGGATCCCCGTGGTGCTTGGCGGCCCCCCGACCGTCGGCCCTGGGGGATTCTCTGTCAGGGCAAACGCTAGCAGCCCCTCCGTCGGAAGCAACCGTTGCGGTGGCCTTGCCAAGGGTGTTCACACGCTGTTCATGGGTGTGGTTGCACGGTCGGTGCATCGTTTGCATGGTCAACGTTCGACGACCGCACCGGCGAACCCGCTCGCACGACGACCGACTGTCAGCGACGACGGACCCGCGTACCGTCGGGACCGTCCTCGACCAACCAGCCTTCCGCTTCGAGCTCGCCGCGCAAGGCATCGGCGAGCGCCCAGTCCGATTCCGATCGCGCTCGGTCGCGTCGATCGATGCGGTCCGCAGTTGGCGGGTCGAGTGCCTCATTTACCGCGCCGCGCAGTGGCAGCCCGAGCGCCGCGCAGAGCAGTGCGACGGTGTCCGCTGCTGTCTGCGCCGCAACCTCGTCACCTTCGTCGGCCGCGGCGTTGGCGTCACGAACGAGTTGAAAGATCGCGGCGAGCGCGCCGGGCGTGTCGAGGTCGTCGTCCATCCGTTCGCGGAACCGTCCGACGGCGTCGCGATCCACCGGTCCGTCACCCATCGGCGCACCGACGACGGGCCCTCCCTCGAGGGGGTCCGGGAGGGAGAATCGCCTCGCCAGCTCGTCGAGCCGGGCCAGCGCCGATTCAGCTCCGCTCACCGTCTTCGGCGTGATCTCGATCGGCGAGCGGTAGTGGGAGCCGAGCACGAGCAGCCGATACGAGCGGGGGTCGCTCCGCTCCAGAAGGTCGTCGAGGGAGGTGAAGTTCCCGACCGACTTCGACATCTTCTCGCCGTCCACCGTCACCCACCCGTTGTGGACCCAATGGCGGGCGAACTCGCGTCCGGCGGCAACCGCCTGGGCCCGCTCGTTCTCGTGGTGGGGGAAGATGAGGTCGATCGCGCCGCCGTGGAGGTCGAACCCGTCACCCAGCAGGTCGAGCGACATCACCACGCACTCGGTGTGCCAGCCGGGCCGGCCCGGGCCCCAGGGTGACTCCCATGTGGGCTCGCCGGGCTTGGCCGCCTTCCACAGCACGAAGTCGAGCGGCGACCGCTTCCCCTCCGCCGCCTCGACGCGGGCCCCCGCCCGCAGCGACTCGAGCGGCTGACGGGCGAGCAAGCCGTACCCGGGCACGTCGGCGACCGACAGGTAGACGCCATCGTCGGTCCGGTAGGCCACGCCGCGCCCGACCAGGTCCTCGATGAGCTCGATCATCCGAGCGACGTACGCCGTCGCGTGCGGCGTCTCGTCGGGCCGGAGGACCCCGAGCGCGTCCATCGCCTCCCACCAGGCCGCCTCGTAGGTGGCGGCCAGCTCCGGCTCGGTGGTGCCGGTCGCGGCGGCGCGCTCGATGATCTTGTCCTCGATGTCGGTGATGTTGGAGACGTAGGTGACGTCGAGACCGCTGAAGAGCAGGTAGCGCCGGAGGACGTCGAAGACGAGGGCGAACCGGCCGTGCCCGAGATGGGGCGCGTCGTAGACGGTCGGACCGCACACGTACATCGCCACCTTGCCCGGCGTCCGAAGCTCGAGCGGTGCGACCTGACCGGTGGCGGTGTCGTGGAGCTCGAGCATGCGGAGTACGGTAACCCGATCATGCAGCGGCACGCGACCGGTCCGCAGGCGGGAGCACGCGGCCCGAGCGGCATTCCGGACAAGCCCGGCCTGGAGGGCCTCGAAGCGCGTTGGTCGGAGCGCTGGGAACAGGAGGGCACCTATGCGTTCGACCGGAGCGGCGACGCGTGCCGACGTCTTCTCGATCGACACGCCGCCGCCGACGGTGTCGGGCTCCCTCCACATCGGCCACGCGTTCTCTTACACCCACACCGACACGGTCGCCCGGTTCCACCGCATGCGCGGAAAGGCCGTCTTCTACCCGATGGGGTGGGACGACAACGGTCTCGCCACCGAACGTCGGGTCCAGAACTACTTCGGTGTCCGCTGCGATCCGAGCCTCCCCTTCGACCCCGGCTTCGTGCCACCGGAGGAACCTGGCAAGGACCCGGTGTCGATCTCACGACCGAATTTCGTCGAGCTGTGCCACCGGCTGACCGCGGAGGACGAGCAGGTCTTCGAGCACCTCTGGCGCACGCTCGGCCTGTCGGTCGACTGGTCGCACACCTATGCGACCGTCTCCGCGCGGGCCCAGCGGGTCTCCCAGCGTGGCTTCTTGCGGATGGCGAAGCGGGGCGAGCTGGTGCAGCACACAGCCCCCACCCTCTGGGACGTCGACTTCCGCACCGCGGTGTCGCAGGCTGAGCTCGTCGACCGAGAGCGGCCCGGCGCGTACCACCGAATCGGGTTCCCGCGGGTCGACGGCACGGGCTCCGTCGAGATCGAGACCACCCGGCCCGAGCTGCTCGCGGCCTGCGTCGCGCTCGTCGCGCATCCCGACGACGCCCGTTACGCGCCGCTCGTGGGGAGCGAGGTGCGGACCCCGCTCTATGGGGTGCGTGTCCCCGTCGTCGCCCATCCCCTGGCCGATCCGGACAAGGGGTCGGGGATCGCGATGATCTGCACGTTCGGCGACACGACCGACGTCGTCTGGTGGCGCGAACTCGCCCTGCCGACGCGCGCGATCGTCGGGCGCGACGGGCGCCTCCTGCCGGTGGACTGGGGATCCGCGGGCTGGGAGTCCGAGGACGCGACCAGCGCGGGCGATCGGTATCGGCGCGCTGGCCGGCCGGACGGTCAACCAGGCGCGGGGCCTGGTCGTCGAGCAGCTCACCGAAACCGGCGCACTCATCGGCGAGCCCCGGCCGATCACCCACCCTGTCAAGTTCTACGAGAAGGGCGAGCGACCGCTCGAGATCGTGTCCTCGCGGCAGTGGTTCGTGAAGACGCATGCCGTTGCGCGAGCGGCTGCTCGCCCGAGGCGACGAGCTGGAGTGGCACCCGGCCTACATGGCCCATCGCTATCGGGCGTGGGTCGAAGGGCTGACCGGCGACTGGAACATCTCGCGCCAGCGGTTCTTCGGGGTGCCCTTCCCGGTCTGGTACCCGATCGACGCCTCGGGCGGGGCCGACTTCGACGCGCCGCTCTTCGCCGACGAGCGGCACCTGCCCGTCGACCCCTCGACCGACCTGCCCGAGGGCTACCGCGAGGACCAACGCGGCCTTCCGGGCGGCTTCATCGGCGAACCGGACATCATGGACACCTGGGCGACCTCGTCGCTCACCCCCCAGATCGCCGCAGGCTGGGAGGACGACCCCGATCTCTTCGGACGGGTCTTCCCCATGGACCTGCGACCCCAGGCGCACGACATCATCCGGACCTGGCTGTTCTCGACGATCGTGCGCTCCGAGCTCGAGCACGCCTCGCTGCCGTGGTCCCACGCCGCCATCTCGGGCTGGGTCCTCGACCCCGACCGCAAGAAGATGTCGAAGTCCCAGGGCAACGTGGTGACACCGCTACCGCTGCTCGAGCGTCACGGAGCCGACGCGGTCCGCTACTGGGCGGCCGGCGGACGGCCCGGCACCGACACCGCGGTGGACGAGGGCCAGATGAAGGTCGGGCGCCGGCTGGCGATCAAGGTGCTCAACGCGTCGCGCTTCGCCCTCGGGCGTCTCGTCGCCGGCGAGGGCCGTTTCACCGAGCGCCAGGTGGAGGCGGTGACCGCACCGATCGACCGGGCGATGCTCGGCCGGCTTGCCGCCGTCGTCGACGACGCCACGACGGCCTTCGAGAGCTACGACTACGCGCGTGCCCTCGAGCGCACCGAGGCGTTCTTCTGGTCGTTCTGCGACGACTACCTCGAGCTGGTGAAGACACGCGCGTACGGCGATGCCTCGGAGCCCGGACCTGCGTCGGCCCAGGCCACGCTCGCCATTGCGCTCTCGGTGCAGCTCCGCCTCTTCGCTCCGATCCTGCCCTTCGTCACCGAGGAGGTCTGGTCGTGGTGGCAGTCGGGGTCGATCCACACCTCGCGATGGCCCTCCCTGACCGAGCTCGAGCCAGGTGCCGATCCAGATGACACGGTCCTCGAGGTCAGCGCCGAGGTGCTCGGACGCATCCGGCACGCGAAGACCGCGGCGAAACGCTCGATGCGTGCCGGGGTCGCGTCCCTCCGGGTGTCCGACACGTCGGCGCGGCTCGCCGCCCTACGCGCCGCCGAAGGCGATCTCCGCGACGCAGGAGGCGTGACAGACCTGGCACTGGTCACTTCGGAGGACGGCGCCGAACCGGTGGTCGAGGTCGTGCTCGCCGAGGAGGGCTGAGCCGGCGGTCAGACCGCCGAGCCGGCTTCTTTGTGCCTGGCCCTGGCCCCCCCGTGGCTGCAGCGTCCCTGGGGTCGGTGTCGCGTCCGAGAGGGCGGCGTCTCCCCCGTGTTCGTGTTGGGGCCGATGACATCACCCGATGTATGTAGATGTCATGGGGCCGATGACATCACCCGGTGTATGTAGATGTCATGGGGCCGATGACATCACCCGATGTATGTAGATGTCATGAAACGCGGACAACGTTCGGCGCCCGAAGGACGCGAGCAGCCCGGGATACGGCAGTTCAGGAGAGATAGATGCCGAGGGCAGCCTCGGCCATCTCTTCAGGGGAGCCGACCTGCTCGATATGGCCGTGCACCATGATGGCCGCCCGGTTCGCCACCGCGAGGGCCGTGGTGACGAACTGCTCGACCATGAGGACGGTGATCCCCTGACGTGCGAGGCCCCCGACGAGCTCGTAGAGCTCTCCGACGATGAGGGGGGCGAGGCCCATCGAGAGCTCGTCGAGCAACAGCACGTCGGGGTCGGTGACGAGCGCCCGTGAGATGGCGAGCATCTGCTGCTCGCCGCCGGAGAGGGTCCCGGCCATCTGGCGGCGACGCTCCTTCAGGCGGGGGAAGGCAGCGAAGGTGCGCTCCTCGACCGTCTTGGCGTCGATCCCGCCCCGGTAGGTCCAGATGCGGAGGTTCTCCCGGACGGTCAGGTTGGGGAAGATCCCCCGGCCTTCGGGGACGGCGCAGAGGCCCCCGCGTGCCAACTTCTCGGTCGGCGTCTTGCCGACCGGACGCTCGCCGATCAGGACCTTTCCGGCGGTCGGTCGCATCCGGCCGCTCACCACCTTCAGCAGGGTGGACTTGCCGGCGCCGTTGGGCCCGAGCAGCGCGAACACGCTCCCGGGTGGCACGTGCAGGTCGACCCCGTGGAGCACCTCGATCCTTCCGTACGCGGCCCTCACGCCGGTGATGGTGATGCCGGGTGGCATGTCGAGCACCGGGGCGCCGCCCTTCTGCCCGGAGGAGACAGGGGCGTCGTTCACTGGACGCTCTCGTCCTCTGCGCCGGACCCCTCCCGCGCCTCGCCGAGGTAGGCGGCCTGGACGGCGGGGTCGGTGCGGATCTGCTCGGGGGTTCCCGCAGCGATGACGTCGCCGAAGTCGAGCACGTAGACGAAGTCGCAGATGCGCATCACGAGCTCCATGTCGTGTTCGACGAGAAGGATCGCCATCCCTCCGGCCGCGAGCCGGGTGAGCAGCTCGCCGAGGGCCTTCGACTCCCCCTCGTCGAGCCCCGACCCCGGTTCGTCCAGCAAGAGGAGCTTCGGGCCGATCGCGAGCGCCCGTGCCAGCTCCACCATCCGAGCGAGGCCTGTCGACATCGCGCTGGCCTGTCGGTGGCCGAGGCCGGCGAGTCCCACACCTTCGAGAAGCCGGTCGGAGGTGGCGACCGCGGTCGAGCCGAGACCTCCCGGCTGGTGCTCGCCGTCCGGCATCCCGGCCGCACCGCCCCCTCCGGCCGACCGCCGCCGGGGGAAGGCCCGCCGCAGGTGCCGCCATTGCCACCACTTGACCGCCGATTCGAGTCCGACCTGCACGTTCTCCCCCGCGCTGAGCGTGCCGAACAGCTCGAGGCGCTGAAAGGTGCGGGCGAGGCCGAGCCGGGCCCGGCGATGCGGCTTCATGTCGGTGACGTCGACGCCGAAGAGGCGCACCGTCCCCCGGTCGGGCACCTGGAGCCCGCTGATGACGTTGAACAGCGTGGTCTTGCCTGCGCCGTTCGGACCGATCAGGCCGGTGATCGCGCCGGGTCGCACGCTGAGGCTGGCGTCCTGGAGCGCCGAGACCCCGCCGAAGCGCACCGCGACCTCGGACACGGTGAGCGCGGCGCTGTCCGCGCGGACGTCAACCGACGGCACGGGTGCCTTCGACGGCCGCCGCCACACGTCTTGGTGCCACGCGGGTCGGCGCGGCCTCGTCCGCCTCCCGCCGCACCCACGGCAGGCGGAACTGCAGTGCCTCGATGCCGAGCAGGCCGCCCGCCGTCCGGCCGATCAGGATGATGCCGATGCCGGCGAACAGGCCGAGCCCGTTGTGCCAGAACTGGTTGAGGACCACGTAGGTGACCGCGGCGAGGAACGCGCCGGACACGCTCCGGATGCTCCAGATGACCACGAAGAGCACGAACATGATCCCCGGGAAGATGTCGAAATCGGTGGTGCCGACCGTCTGTTGCACGGTGCCGTACAGCGCCCCGGCGAGGCCCGCCATGCCGGCCGCGATCGCGAAGACGGCCACCTTGGTGAAGCCGATGTTGAGGCCGACCGTCGCGTAGGCCGCGGGAGAGTCGTTGACCGCGACCAGCCGCCTGCCGAACAGGCTGCGCCGGATGGCGAGCACCAGCCATGCACAGAGGACGAAGAAGGCGCTCACCAGCAGGAATTCGGCCGCGTCGCCACCGAAGGAGACACCCGGCAGCACGATCCGGTAGATGTTGACCCCTCCGGTCCCGTAGATGTGGGTGTCGGTGAAGAACCCGTTGGCCACCGCGTCGGCGAAGGCGAAGGTGGCCAATGCGAGATAGAGGTCGCGGAGCCGGATGGTCGGCAGGGCGACGAGCGCCCCGACAGCGGCGCACACCGCGGTCGCCGCGACCAGCCCGAGGAGGGAACCGCCGCCCGCGACCTTCCCCATGACGAAGGCGCCGATCCCCATGAAGGAGAACTGGCAGAGCGAGACCTGGCCCGAATAGCCGGTGAGCAGCACGAGCGACAGCCCGATGATGCCGAGGGTCATGATGTCGCCGCCGAAGGTGAGCACGGTGGTCCCGCGGAACGCGGTGTTGTTGAAGACGATCGCCAGCACGACCGCCACCCCGAAGAACACCGCCCCCGCGATGAGCGACTCCCAGCCGCTCGCCACCCGGGGCGCCCGCATGGTGGTGAGCCGCCCGACCGCTCGGAGCCGGACCGAGGGGAGGGTGACGAGGGCGATGAACAAGAAGACCATCGGGAGCGCCACCGTGACGTCCGGCACGAGGCTCTGGGGCAGGTGCGGCAGGAGGTAGATGATCACGTACTCCTCGAGCAGGCCGATGCCGACGGCCGCGGCGAAGGTGACCGGGATGTTCTTCAGGCGGCCCACGATCGCCGCCGCATAGCCGTTGACGACGAGCAGGGTCATCGCCTCGATGTTGAGCCCGGTCGTCTGGGTGGGCGCGAGCAGGACGCCGGCGAGGGCGGCCATGACGAAGCCGAGGATCCAGCCGTACTGGCTCATCCGGTTGGGTGAGACGCCGGCCATGGCGAGCAGCTCGGGGTCGTCGACGACCGCCCGGAGGGCGAACCCGGTGCGGGTCGAGTAGAAGAGGCCGCGCAGCGCGATGGCGACGGCGATGGCGACACCGATGATCAGCACCTCTTGGTACTGGATGTTGATCCCGAGAAGGCTGAACTGCCCCGAAACCAGGTTGCCGACCGTCCGGGTCGTGGTCGGGTTCCAGATGATCACCGCGAGGCCGGTCAGGATGACCATGAGGCCGAGCGTGACCATCACCGGGCGCTCTGCCGATGCGCCGTGCAAGCGGCGCATGAGGACACGCTCGACCAGGGCGCCGGCGACCGCGGCCCCGACGATGAGCACGAGGACGAGCGAGACCAGCTCCGGCACATGGTGCGAGGTCGCCAGCTCCCAGTAGCAGAATGCGGCGATCATGCCGACCGCACCCTGGGCGAAGTTGAAGACGCCCGAGGTGGTGTAGGTCACGACGAGACCGGTCGCGGCGATCGCGTAGCCGGCCCCGAGCATGACGCCGAACACGGTGTACTGGAGGAAGCTGTTCACCGTCCCGTCCTCATCCCCCCTGCGTCGCGCTCCGTTCCCCGACGGCGGTCGCCCGGCTGTTCAGGACCCCGGTGGCGTCACGTACTGGTAGTCGCAACGGTACCCGTTGGTGCTCGAGCTGACCGGCGGGTCGTCGACCCGCTGGAAGTTGCCGTTGACCACCTGGCCGATCAGGTAGCAGTTGCTCAACGTCTTCGCCACCGGATTGGTCGGGATCTCGATGTGGTTCCCGTCGAAGGTGGTGATCTTGTCGAGCGCCTGGAGGAGCGATCCCCGGCTCGGGTTCGAACCCGCGTTCTTGAGCGCCTGGGAGAACAGCTCCGCCGACATCCAGCCGTAGAGCGTGAACAGGTCCGGCTTGAACCCGGGCGACGGCGACGTTCACCCAGTGCAGGAAGGTGCTGACCGCCGGGATCGCCGACGGCGTCCTGGCCGAGGTACAAGGAGGCGTTCTGCTGCAGGTAGTCGCCGTTGACCGCCGCCGCCCCCCCGGACGCCGACACGAGGTCGTTCGAATAGGTCGCCGCGCCGAGGATCACCATCGGGTGGAAGTTCTGCTGCTGGAGCGCCTTCAGGACGGCGGCCGCGTAGTTCTCGGGCATCTGGTCGATGAACAGCATCTTGACCCCGAGGTTCTTCATCGCGATGACGTTCTGGGTGAAGTCGGTCTGGGTGATGGAGTAGGTCTCGTCGTAGACGACCTTGTAGCCGACCTTCTGCATCACGTACTTCTCGCCGGCCCAGTCGGTCTGCGCCGAGGGCTCGTCGGCGACCAGCGAAGCCACTGAGGTGATCCCCTTCGGGTACTTCTGCTTGAAGTACTGGAGCGGGCCCTCCTGCCAGCCACCGGAGGCGGGTGCGGGGCTGTAGACGTTCGACAGCTTGTTGGTGCTCGGGTCGAGGGTCACCGTCACATCGGGCATGCCCGGGCTCTGCGCGAGGAGCGCACCGCCGAAGCTGTCCTCGAGCGAGAAGCCGCCGACCAGCGCGAAGTCGTTGGTGATGGCGCTCTGCGTGAGCTGCTTGTTGGTCGCGCCCTGGAAGAGGTCGTCGCCGGAGTCGACCACGATGGTACGGCCGCTCGACCCCACCGTTCGAGTTGACGTAGTCCGCATATGCCTGGGTCCCGACCGCGGCACCCTTGAAGAGGCCACCGGTCAGCGTGGAGACGTTGGCGACGTGGACGGTGGTCGCCGTGATGCCGGTGTGGTCGCTGATCGCGCTCGCGGGATGACGGTGCCGTGGCTCCCCGAGTTGTGCGAGGAGGAATTGTTGGTCGAGCTGCAGGCAGCCACCACCACCGAAGCCACGGCGACAGCAGGCCCAGCGCGCCGGTGCGCCTTCTCCACGTTGCAGAACGCAAGGCTCCCCCTTGAGCTCGAGACGGGTCGACGTCGGTACCGCATCGCGGCAGGCCCGGGGCCGGCAGCGAATATGTGACTCTACGTCAGAAACTCGGCCGGCTGTCCAGCGACGCAGGTGGAGCGGTCGCGGACCCGTGGGCACCCGCGCAGGCCCGGCGTCGGCGGGCCCGGCCGGCCGCGCCGATCAGCGGACGACCCGGGGCCGGACGGCCTCGAGGAAGCGGACCGCGCCCCGGGTGGTGTGGCGACACCGCACCGAGTCCAGCACGTCGAAGGCGTGCTGGGCGCTCGGGCAGCTCCACGTACGCCACCGGTGCGCGCGACCGGCCGCGGAGGCAGCTCGACGAACCGCCGGGCCACCTCGCGCGGCACCAGCGAGTCGTTGACCCCGTGGAAGACCAGGATCGGCGGCGCCGCCTCGTGCACCCACCAGTCGGGGGAGGCGCGGTCGAAGACCTCGCCACGTTGGTCGGCCGAGACCTTCATCATCCTCCGCTCGAGGAAGCGGAGAAAGCCGGGGCCGGTCACGCCCATGCCCGCCGGGTCGCCCGTCATGTCGTAGACGCCGTAGAAGGGGACGCACGCGTCGACGCCAGGTGTCCTCCCCCTCGAACCCCGGCTGGAACTCGGGCTCGCCCTGGGTCAGGGCGAGGAGGGCACAGAGGTGGCCGCCGGCGGACCCGCCCGCGACGGCGACGAATCGTGGGTCTCCCCCGTACTCGGCGATGTGGGCGTGCACCCATGCAAGAGCGCCCGCTTGCAGTCCACCAGATGATCGGGCCAGACGGCCTTCGGACTGAGCCGGTAGTTGACCGTCGACGCACACCCACCCCCGCATGGCGAGCTGGTGGAGCATCGGAAGTCCCTGCTCCCGCTTGTCGCCCATGACCCACGCGCCGCCGTGCACGTAGACGAACACGGGAGCATCCCGCGCGTCGAGGGCCCCGCCGCACGAGGACGTCGAGACGATGCCGGCGTGTGCCGTCCCCCCAGTAGTCGACGTCTTTGACCCTCATCACCTGCCGCGGCCGCAACGGCACGGCGACGGCGAGCCGCCACCAGTCGCGGCGGCTCGCCGGACGGGGCGGGGCACCGGCCCCCGGAGCGGAGTCCTCGGGGGCGTCGAGCACGCGGTCGAGCTCGGCGTCGACCAGGGCACTCGCCGCTCGTGCGACCACGACCAGGCGGACGAGGGCGACCCACGAGCAGACCGCGACGGCGAGGCCGACCCAGCCAGGCCAGGTGCCCAACGCGCCCGCCGCTGCGAAGGCCAGCGTCGCTAGCAGTCCGAGGGCCAGGAGGTGGAGAGGAAGCTCGCTCGGGATCCACCCGAGGACGAAGCTGCAGATGCCGAAGGGCTGGCGTCGCAGCGGGCGCTCGACGTTGACCACGACCAGCGCGCCCGCCAAGCTGACTGCGAGGTACGCCCAGGCCATCCCACCATCAAACACGCTCGGGCCGGGGGTGGGCCACGACGCGCTCGCCGCCGGGAGTATGGCGGCGGAAGACGAAGGGAGGACCGGCATGGAGCGACTGAGCGGCCTCGATGCGAGCTTCCTCTACCTCGAGGCACCGACCCTCCACATGCACGTGGCGATGGCGATGACCTTCGACCCCGCAACGGTCCCGGGGGGCTATTCGTTCCATACCGTGCAGGAGCTGATCGGAGCCCGCACCCGCGCTGCACCGGTCTTCCAGCGCCGGCTCGTCGAGGTGCCCTTCCGGCTCGGCCATCCGATCTGGGTCGACGACCCGCGCTTCGACATCGACTACCACGTCCGCCGGACCGCGGTCCCCCGACCGGGTGGACAGCGGGAGCTGGCCGAGTTGGCCGGCGAGATCACCGGGCACCAACTCGACCGGTCGAAGCCGCTCTGGGAGATCTGGATCGTCGAGGGTCTCGCCGACGGGCGGATCGGGATGATCGCGAAGATGCACCATTCGACGGTCGACGGCGTCTCGGGTGCCGAGCTGTTGTCGATCCTTCTCGACCTCCAACCCGATCCACCCACACCTCCTCCGCCACGGACCAACACGGACGAGCGGGTGCCGACCGGTGCCGAGCTGATGGCCGGGGCGATCGCCGCACGGCTCGTCCGACCCTTCGAGATGGGCGTCGACCTCCTCCGGACGGGCCGCCGGCTGCTCGACGTGCGGCGCGTCCGGCACCAACCCGGCCGCGAGGAGCCTCGCCGACGGGCCGCGCTTCCCTTGTCGGCACCGCGCACCTCGTTCAACGCCGCGATCACGCGGCATCGCCGGGTGGCGCTCGCGGCAATCGGCCTCGACGACGTCAAGCGCCTCAAGAACGCCACCGGCTGCACCGTCAACGACGTCGTGCTTGCGGTCGCCGCGGGTGCGTTGCGCTCGTTCCTGCTCGACGGCGACGAGCTGCCCGAACGACCGCTCGTCGCGGTGGTGCCCGTGTCGGTCCGGCCCGAGCAGTCCGCACCCCGTGGCTCGAACCAGGTCTCCTCGATGTTCGTCCAGCTCCCGGTCAACCTGCACGATCCCCTCGACCGGTTGGAGGCGATCCGCGAGGGGACGAAGGGCGCGAAGGAGGAGCACCACGCGCTCGGTGCCGACATGCTCCTCAACTGGGCCGAGCACGCCACCCCGAACGTCTTCGCCGCCGCGGCCCGCCTCTACAGCCGGATGCGCCTCGCCGACCGCCACCGCCCGATCGCCAACCTGGTCATCTCGAACGTGCCGGGTCCGGACTTCGCGCTCTATCTCGGTGGCGCCGAGATGCGGTCGGGCTTCCCGCTCGGTCCCCTGATGGACGGCATGGGACTCAACATCACCATCATGAGCTACCGCGGTGTCCTCTACTGGGGGATCCACACCTGCCCGGACACGATGCCGCGGGTCTGGGACCTCGCGGAGCGGATCCCCGACGAACTCGACGTCCTCCTCGGGGCGACAGGCCTCCGGGCGGCGTCCATCCGCCACGAGTCGGTCCCCGGTGGCGCGCCCGGTCAGGGCGCGGGCGCGACGGCCATCGACGACGCACCCGAGCAGACCGCGATCCGCCGACCGAAGGACTGGGTCGCCGGCGCATAGGGGACCACCGCGTCGAAGCCGGTCACCACGAAGACGCCGGTCCCACCCGGGCCGGCCACCACGTCGGTCGGGTGCCCTGCACCCGCACCGCCCGAGCCGTGCGGCACGATGCGGACCGGGGGCCCGGGGTCGGCGAAGGCCGCGAGCTGGACGGGCACCATCCAGTTGTTCGCCGCGTCAACGACGAGCAGGGAGGTTCCGCCCGGCGCCACCGTGAGCGCCCCAGGATCCGAGATGCCGAAGCGGTCGAAGGTGGTGGCGGGAAGCACGGTGCCCGGTGCCGTCGCGATCGGGAGGACCTCCCCGCTGTAGTCCTCGCCACCCTGTCCGACCACGTAGACGGTGGCGCCGTCGGGGGCGACCACGATGCCGTGCGGCGAGTCGACCGACGAGACCGACAGGCCGGTCGGGATGAGCGTCGCGGCGGTGGCATTGGCGGTGTCGAACGGGATCACGCCGCCGTCGACGAGGGCGTAGGCCATCGGGTTGACCGGGTTGAGCGCCAGTCCGGCGACCACGTGCCCGGGTCCGAAGTCGAGCGGCTTGCCCACCGCCCGGGTGAACGGGTCGACCGGCACGACGGTCGTCCCGCTCGCGGCGAGCACGATGTGCCCGTTCGGCATGACGGCGACGGCACGGGTGGCCCCGTGGCCCGGGATCACGATCGGTGCGGACGCGGTCTGGCTGGTGAGGTCGACCGGGACGACGACGTTCTCTGTTCCCGGCCCGCTGGTCGCGGCCCCCGGCCCGCTGGTCGCGGCCCCCGGCCCTGCGGTCGCGGCCGAGGACGAGGACGAGGACGAGCTGGAACCTCCCCCGGTCGCCGCGTGGGAACCCCGCACCGTGGTGCTCGTCACGACGTAGGCCCAGTGCCCGTCGGGAGAGGTGGCGATCGCGAAGTCGCCCGATGCCGGCGAGCCCGACACCGGCAGCGGGATCGCGGCCTCCGACGTCTTCGTCGCGAGCTCGACGGGCGTCACCGCGTCGGGACAGACCACGTAGCCGACCGCTCCCGAGGGCGCGAGCGAGTCCGCACGCAGCGTCGGGGAGGAGGGCGTCGCGACGGTCGAGCACCCCGCGAGCACCCCGACGAGGAGGAACGTGCCGAGGGACCGAGCAGCTGCACCAGGGATGGTCATCGACGGCCGGTCGCCGGTTCGGCGGGAGCACCGGGCGCCCCGAGACTTCGGAGGGCGAGGGGCACGGGCAGTGCGCCGAGGTGCGCCAGCCCGTCGTGGAACCCGCGCAGGGATCCACCGGAGGCGACCCACTCGTCTCGGGCCGCTTCGAGGAGCATCGCCCCGGTCAGATAGGCCGACGCCTGGGTTGGCCAGGCGCAGTAGCGGGCGACCTCGGAGCGCGCGGTCGGCAACGGCAGCATCGCCCGTTCGCGGAGGAAGGCGACGGCTCGGTCGCCGTCCATCCCGCCGGTGTGGAGGGAGGTGTCCACGACGATCCGGGCTGCTCGGAGCAGGCGGGCCTCGAGGTGCCCGAGTTCCTCCTCGGCGTCGAAGAAGCCCGCTCGCCGCATCATCGATTCGGCGTAGAGCGCCCAGCCCTCGACGAAGTACGTGGAGGTGAAGATCCGCCGGATCGGACGCGCCGCTTTCATCGTCGAGAGGTGCCAGTGGTGTCCGGGATAGGTCTCGTGCACTGCGGTGGTCGGCACCGAATAGGGGGCATTCGACTCGAGGATGCCCGCGACCTCTTCCTCGTCGCCCTCGTCGACGGGATAGGGGACGAAGAAGAAGCCGTCCTTCGAGGGCTTGAACATGGGGGGTGCGAGGTAGGACGCCACCGCCAGCACCGCGCGCACCGCGACGGGGGCCGGCACGACGTGACAGTGCTCGTCGGGTGGCAGGGTGACCAGACCCTCCTCGACGAGGAATCGACGAGCCCTCGCGGAGCATGCCTCGTAGTCGGCGCGCATGGATTCGATCGAGGCCGCGCGGTTCAACTGGAGGGCGCGCAGCACTTGCTGCCAGGTCCGAGCACCACCTCCGTACGCCCGTGCCGCCCGATCGAGCTCGTCGGTCACCCGCTCGAGCTCGTCGGCCCCGCGACGCTGCAGCGCCGCAGTGTCGAGGTCGAGCAGCTCGCCCTTCTGGAGGATCGCGTCGTAGCGCTCGGTGCCGAAGGCGAAGTTGCCCGTGCACCGCGGGGCGAGGTCACGGAGGAACGCGGCGAAGGACCCGTAGGCCTCCGCCGCCACCGCGCCGGCGCTCGCGAGCCGATCGCGATTGGCAGGCTCCGCGGCCAACGCGGCCGCCTCGTCACGGGAGAAGGTCACGCAGGCGTCGCACTGGGCGATCCCCCGCTCGACGATGAGGCGGCTCGCGCGCGCAGGGTCGAGGTTGGCCCTCGCCTGCTCGAGTACCGCGCCGACCCCATGCAGCCGCTCGACGGCGCCGGAGGTGAGCTCGTCCTCGCGACGCGCCCGGAGGAGGAAGAGCTCAGTGATCCCGGTCTCGAGGTAGGCCTCCGGCGAGCGCCGCCACTCCTCCCAGTCGGCGAGCGCGACCCGCTCGGCAAGCCGACCCCGGATCAGGGCCTGGTCGATCGCTTCATCGCCCGAGAGCTCGGCGGCATCGAAGTCCTCGAAGCGCGCGAGCCAGCTCCGGTCGGCCTCGCGGCGGCGGTCGAAGGCGTCTGCCGACAGGTCGTCGAGGCGGTGGTCGAACCCGTCCTTGCCGAGCAGCGAGGCAATCCGCGGGGACTCCTCCAGCTCCCGATCGATGAGCTCGTCCACGGCGCGCTCGAAGGAACCAGAGAGAGGGGGCACCATCGGGAGTATAAGGATGGAGGGGGAGCGGCTCCCGGCCGGCACCGGCCACCACGGCGCACCGATCGCGGGATGCCTACGATGGGCCGCGCATGGACGCGGCACTCGTCGGCGATCCACCGCGAGCGGCGGCGGCTCGCGCCTTCGATCCACGGCTCGTGCAGCACGCGACCGCGACCCGCCGGTTCCTCGGCGTGGCGGTCGCCCTCGGTGCCGCGACAGCCGCCCTCGTCATGGTGCAGGCCGCGGCGGTCTCGACGGTCGTCGCGAACACCCTCGTCTCGCACCGCAGTCTCGCCGGATCCGCCGCGCCCCTCGCGGTGCTGTTCGCCGCAGTGACGGGACGGTCCCTCGTCATCTGGGGCACCGAGGTCGCGGCCGAGCGGACCTCGGCATCGGCCAAGTCCGATCTCCGCAACGCGCTGGTCCGCAAGGTGTCCGAGCTGGGTGGTCGAGCTGGGGTCGACGGCGCCCGCACCACCGTCCTCGCGGTCACCGGCGTCGACGCTCTGGACGCCTACTTCTCCCGTTACGTGCCCCAGGTGCTCGTGGCCGTGATCGTGCCGTTGGCCGTCATCGCCGTGGTCTCGTGGAACGACTGGGTATCGGGCGCGCTGCTCGCGGTGACCGTCCCCCTCATCCCCATCTTCATGGCGTTGGTCGGCGCGACGACACGGAGCTTGACCGAGCGACGCCAGCGTGCCCTCGAACGGCTCGCCGGCCACTTCCTCGACGTCGTGTCCGGCCTCCCCACGCTCAAGGTCTTCGGCAGGACACGCTCGCAGGCGGCGGCGATCGCGGAGGTGACCGACCGCTTCCGTCGCGCCTCGATGAGCACACTACGGCTCTCGTTCCTGTCGGCACTGATCCTCGAGCTGCTCGCGACCGTCTCGGTCGCGCTGGTCGCGGTCGCGGTGGGGTTGCGGCTCCTCGGAGGCCACCTGGACTTCCGCACGTCGCTGTTCGTGCTGGTGCTCGCCCCCGAGGCCTTCCTTCCGCTGCGGCAGCTCGCGTCCCAGTACCACGCCAGCGCGGACGGGATCCGCGCCGCCCAAGAGATCTTCTCCGTGCTCGACCGGGAGCCTGCCCGGCGGAAGGGTGAGCGCCGGGTGCCGGAGGCGGGCCTCGTCACCATCTCTGTGGCGTCGCTCGGCGTGACCTACCCCGACCGGGCAGAACCGGCGGTCTGCGACGTCACCTGTCGCATCGACCCCGGCGAGGTGGTCGCCCTGGTGGGAGCGAGCGGGTGTGGCAAGTCGACCGTGCTCGACGTCCTCTGCGGGCTGGTGCAACCGACGAGCGGCTCGGTCGCGGTCGGGGGGATCGACCTCGCGGACCTCGACCTCGACGCGTGGCGTTCACAACTCGCCTGGGTTCCACAACGGCCGCACCTGTTCGCGGCATCGGTCGCCGACAACCTGCGTCTCGGTCGCCCGGACGCGACCGACGACCAGCTGAGGCGGGCGGCACGCCTCGCCCACCTCGACGAGGTGCTCGCACGGCTGCCGGAGGGCCTCGGCTCGGCGCTCGGCGAGCGCGGCTCGGGCCTGTCGAGGGGCGAACGCCAGCGCGTGGCGCTCGCCCGTGCCTTCCTCCGGGACGCCCCGGTCCTGCTGCTCGACGAGCCGACGGCCGGCCTCGACGGCGCGACCGAGGAGCTGGTGGTCGACGCGATCGGCCGGCTGGTTGCGGACCGCACCGTGGTGATGGCCACCCACAGGCCGGCCCTTCTGGCCCTCGCCGACACCGTGGTGCAGATCGATACGCCCGAGCCGGCTGCGACCGCCGGATGGCCCGCGACCGCAGGATCCGACGGCCATCCGGACGGCCACCCGCGAACGGACCGCCACCCCGAGGAACGGCCGTGACCCGGCCCGGTCCGGCCCGGGGCCTGCTCGCACCGATCGGCCGGACCCTCGGCCTGGCGCGGCCGGTGGCGGGGCGGATCGCTCTCGCCGTCGTACTCGGGTCGGGTGCGATCGTGGCCGCCATCGGCCTCCTCGCCGCGGCCGCGTGGCTGCTCTCGCGGGCGGCCGGCCATCCTCCCGAGGCTGCGCTGACCGTGGGCATCGTCCTCGTCCAGCTGTTCGGGCTCTCGAGAGGCCCGCTCCGCTACGGCGAGCGCCTGGTCGGCCACGACGCGGCCTTCCGCCTCCTCGCGCGCATCAGGGTCCGTCTCTACGGTCACCTCGAGCGCCTCACGCCGGCGGGACTGCCCCTCTTCCGCAGCGGCGATCTGCTCGCCCGGCTGGTCGCCGACGTCGACTCGCTGCAGGACCTGGTGGTCCGGGTGGTGCCGGCCTTCGCCATCGCCGCGCTGGTCGGCGTCGTCACCGTAGGTGCGCTGTACGCGCTGCTGCCCTCCGCCGGGCTGGTCGTCGGAGCCGCGCTCGTGCTGTCGGCGGTGCCGGTCCCCTGGCTCACCGGCACGCTGGCGCGCCGCCGCGAGGCCAGCCAGGCGCAGCTCCGCGGGGACCTCGCCGCCTCGGTGGTCGATCTGGTCGAGGGCGCCGACGAACTCGCGGTGTTCGGAGCGACCGCCGCGCAGCTCGACAGGATCGCGTCGCTCGACCGACAGCTCGGACGAGTCGCCCGCTCGTCCGCGGCGACGGCCGGGGTCGGTCTCGGGCTGATCACGCTGCTCACCGGGCTGGCGACCTGGGGAGTGCTCGTCGTCGGCGTGCCCGCGGTCCACGCCCGGCACCTCGACCCGCTGTGGCTGGCCTCCATCGCGCTCGTCCCCTCCGCCGCCTTCGAGGCGGTGGCGACCCTGCCGGCGGCCGCCCAGGCCCTGCACCGCTCGCGCGGCGCGGCCGCCCGCCTCTTCGGCGTCGTCGACGCGCCCGACATCATCCGCGAGCCGGACTCGACGGGAGCGGCGCCGTCACCGCCGCTCCCGATCGAGGCGCGCTCCGTCGGCGCGCACTTCCCCGCGGACCCCCGCCCGGTGCTTCGGGGAGTCGACCTCCGGGCCCCGCGCGGCGGGAGCGTCGCCGTCGTCGGACCGAGCGGTTCGGGCAAGTCGACGCTCGCCTGGGTCCTCGTCGGCTTCCTGCCCGCCGACGCGGGGGTGGTGACCCTCGACGGCATCCCTCTCGACCGACTGCGCGCCGAGGACCTCCGCGCACTCGTCGGCCTCGTGAGCCAGGACAGTCATCTGTTCGCGGCCTCGCTGGCGGAGAACCTCCGCCTCGGCCGCCACGACGCCTCGGCTGCCGAGCTGCGCGCCGTCCTCGACCAGGTCGGTCTCGGTCCGTGGGTCGCGGGTCTGCCGGAGGGGCTCGCCACCGATGTCGGCCGGTTCGGGGTGCGGCTCTCGGGCGGTCAGCGCCAGCGGGTCGCCGTCGCGAGGGCCCTTCTCGCCTCCTTCGCGGTCCTCGTGCTCGACGAACCCGTCGAGCATCTCGATGCCGCAGGGGCGGACGACCTCGTCCGCGAGCTCATCGCGCCGACGGACGGTCGGACGACCGTGCTGATCTCGCACCGTCTGGCCGGTCTCGACCGAGCCGGGGAGATCGTCGTCCTCGAGGGGGGCCGCGTCGTCGAAGCGGGCGCCCACGGCCAGCTCGTCGCGCTCGGTGGTACCTACGCGCGCCTCGAGGCCGCGCAGGCGGAAGCCGACCGGGTGGGCGCGGAAGGCCGCGGGTCCTGACCAGCCCTCAGTGCGGCGCGCTCTCGTGGCGGCGGGCGCGGGCCGCGAGGTAGCCCGCGTCGGGACGGATCGGGAATCGCACGGTCGACGTCCCTCCCTCGGATCGGGCGGTCACCGCAAACCCCGAGTCGAAGAAGACCCGCAGCATGTCGTGGTTCTCGGTCAGGGTCTGCGCGACGAACACGCCGATGCCGTTGCGCCACGCCGCGTCGGCGAGGTGCTCGAGGAGCAGCGTGCCGATGCCGTGGTGCTGGTAGTCGTCCGCGACCACGAAGGCGACCTCCGCCTCGTCGGAGCCGGGGCTGCGCTCGTAGCGACCCACTGCGACGAGGCCGGTAGCGTCCTCGGCCACGAGTGCCAGCCGGTCGACGTAGTCGACGTTGGTGAACCGGGCCACCTCCGCGCCGGTGAGGGTCGGGTGAACGAAGAAGAAGCGGTGGTACACCGAGCGGGGGGAGAGGCGTCCGTGGAACGCCACCAGTCCGTCGGCGTCCTCTGGGCGGATCGGTCGCAGGTGCACCACGGCGCCCCGGGTGGTCCGCACGTCGGTCTCGAGCCCGGCCGGGTAGCCGGGCCGGCCTCCGTCCTCACCCTGCGCAGGGGCATACACCGCGCTCATCCTACGGTCGCCCACCCACAGCGATGCGGGGGCGGTCACCCGAGCGGAGCCGACCGCGTGCAGAGGGCGGCCGGCGGCGGGGGTCAACCGGCCGTGGCTCAGCCTGCCGTGGTCGAACCCTCGTCCCCGGTCGGGCGGACCACGACCACCGGGCAGCGCGCGTGGTCGGCGCACTGCCGGGCGACCGAGCCGAGGAGCACCCCGCGAAAGCCCCCGCGCCCTCGCGCCCCGACCACGAGGAGACCCGCCTGCACCGAGGCGTCGACCAGCGAGGGCACCGTGGCGTCCGGCTCGGCCACCGCGTCGAACCGCACGCCGGGCGCCCACTGGCGGGCCAGCAGCTCGGCGTGCTCGGTGATCCCGCGGGCGGCGGCCTCCTCGCGCTCGAACCCGTGGGTTCCGGGAACCGTCGCCGGGTTCACCTGCCAGGCGAAGCGGCCCTCGACCGCGGCGTCGCGGATGCTCGCCTCCTCGAGCGCCCACCGCAGCGCCCGCTCCGCGCCCTCCGACCCGTCCACGCCGACCACGATCCTGCGCTCGGCGGGCGACCGATCCGGATCCTCGGAACCCCCGTGGACGACGACGACCGGGCAGTGCGCGTGCTCCACGCACTGATGGCTGACCGAACCGAGCAGCAGTTCCTTGAAGCCGCCCGACCCCCGGGCGCCGACCACCAGCAGCTCGGCGCCGGCACTCGCGTCGATCAGTGCCAGCGCGCCCGGCCATTCGAGCGCCTCCCCGCGGACGACGACCGAAGGATGGCGGGTCGCGACCAGGCCGACCGCGTCCTCGACGACCGCTTCACCTGGGGAGATGTCGCTCTCTGCCCCCTCGTACCATCCGGGCAGCCCCTTCGGGCGGCCGGCCGTCGCGGAGATCACGCGGAGGTCGGTGCCGCGCAACAGGGCCTCGTCGGCGGCCCACTTGAGGGCCAACCGGGCATGGTCCGACCCGTCCACCCCGACCACGACGGGACGTCCGTCCCGACGCCGCGGATCCGGATCCTCGGGGGTCATGAGCCGCCTACCTCTGGGAGGCGGCGGGTTCGAGGCCGCGCAGCTTCCGGATCTCCGCCGCAGTGAACGCGGGCTCGTCGATGAGATAGGGGCTGAGGGCAGGGCTCGGCGACCGGTGGTGCCCCGCCTCCCCTGACCGTTGTTTCCTCGCTCGATGCATGGCCATCCCTTTCTGTCGTCTCCCGTCCTGCCGCGATCCCTTGGCGGTGCGCGGCGGTGGTGCTCCGTCGGCGCGTCGCCACCCCCAATTGCATTCGCCAGAGGCCGATGGGTATAGGGCCGAACGTCACAGACCCGGGGTGCTCTGTACGGGCAACCGAAAGCGAGTCATCATGGGGGTGCAGCCGAGCGGCTGCGCGTCACCCGGCGGGCGACCGGCCGGGTGCACGCTGACGGGGAGCGGTCGTACGGTTCGGACGCAGCACGGGACAAGGGGGCCGACATGGCACTGGAGAGCGAAGAGGTGGTGACGGGCGCGATCGGTCGCCGACCGGAACCGACGACGATCCCGCCGGTCGACCCCGGCCGTCGCATGGACGCCCTGGCACCGCTGATCCACCAGCTGATCACCTGGGACCTGGTCTACCGCACCGAGTCGGGCGTCTTCGTGCTCCATGACGACGTGCAGCGCCGGCTCCAAGAGCTGTCGGCATCGCAACCGCATGCCGCCCATGTCTACGTCGGGCGCATGTGCCAGCGGTGCGGTGTGGTGGGCATCACCCGGCTCGTCGGCGACGAGCTGCTCTGTGCGTCGTGCACCCGTCCTGACATCGCGGAGACGGCACCCGAGGAGCCGGAGGTCTCGCACCACCGTCGACGCTGGCACCGGCGCGCCGGCTGAGCCTCGAGGCGTCCGGCCACCCGGCCGGCGCACGCCGTCGTCGACACTGTCGACAGACTCGACGTTGTCGACGCACCCGGGCTCTGCGCCGCACCTCGAGTCAGGGCGTCGGTGCCGACACGAGCTCCCGCGACTCCCACTCGTCGTCCGCGGCACCGTGTCGCCCGCGGGCTGTGCGGTCCTCTCCGGCCGCCGCGCCGGCCCACCGGTCGGCTCCGCGTAGACGCCCACCACGTTCGCGCACCACGTGCGCGAGCCGTGCGAGCGCGTCGCGCCCGCTCGGGACGACGACTTCGAGAGTCGGTGCACGCAGCTCGAAATCGCGTCGGCCGTCACCGAGCAGCTCTTCGACCACGGCGAACAGGTTCGCCGACGTGGGTCCGTCGAGCGTTCCGTCCAGCGTGACGACGACCGGATCGCCGACGACGTCGATGGACACCTCGGTGCCCGCGTCGTCGCGCCACCAGGTCGCGGGGTCCGGCGTGCCGTCGATCCAGCTCATCGGAGGGCGGGTGCGGGGCGGGTCGACGCCATTCCCCCTGGTGAACCCGCAATTCCTGACGCTGCTATACCGCGGTGTCCCTCCCTCCTGCTCCCCCCGGGCATCCTGGTCCTGCTCGGCATCGGGTCTCTCTCGGTTCCTCACCCCTCGCACCGTCCATCATCGAGGTGGCACTGACCCGTCGCCAGAGCCGAAGGTCACCAGCTCGCCGCGTTCCGCTGCCGCCGCCGGTCCGCATCGGCGGCGGAACGACGAGTCGCCGGCCCGACACACCGGTCGCGAAGGACGTTCGGCCCTACCCGTCGCCGCTCCCCAGGCGCACGGTGGGAGGAGCAGCACATGCGAGGAAGGAGCACCCGATGGTCGACACCATTCCCGAACGTGACCTGGCGGAGCGGACCGAGCAGGGCACCGAGACGCGACACGAGCTGGTCGAGCAGATGGGACGCGACCTGGACGCGTGGCGCCGGAAGATCGACGAGCTCCTCGTCCAGGTCGACCTCGCGTCGCTCGACGTCCGTGACCGCGCCCGCGGTCGACTCGAGCTCACCGAGAACGTCTACCTCGCCGCGCGGCTCCGGCTCTCGGACCTCCGCCACGACGCGGGGTCGAACGTCGAGTCGATCCGACGGGGGCTCGAGCAGCTCCTGACCGACCTTCGGCAGGCCTTCGAGGACGCCGACGCCGTGGTGCAGCGGGGGCGGGACCGCTAGCCTGGCGACCTCCTGCGCGGGAGGAACGGCGGAAGGAACGCGAACGGGCAGGGCGTTCCCCCGAGCCCATCTGTCGGACCGGACCGAGCAACGGGAGGGGGTCCATGGCGGCGCAGTCGATGTACGCCCTGCTGCTCGACGCCGCGCTCGCCCGGGCCGACGGATCCGGTGACGAGCTCTCGACGGGAGGGGCGCTCGCCGAGTTGCTCCGGTGCCGGGGACGACTCGGTCCCTCCCCGACGTCGAAGGACGACGCGGCGCCCGGAGCGGCCGCTGCCGTCGCCGACCAGGTCGCCTACGACGTCTCGCTGGTCCGGCTGTCCCGCCTCGTCGGCATCGAGTGCGACGTCGACCGCTTCGACCGGCCCGAGATCGAACGCCGACGGCTCGAAGCCGAGCTGGTCGCCTCCGGCATCGATCTCGCCGAGCTCGAGGGTTCGCAGGAGTCGGCACCCCCCGACCGCGCCTGAGGGCGTCGGCCGCGGCTCAGGTGCCGGTCGCGTCGTCCCGCTCGGAGCGGGCGGTGCGCTCGGCGACCCGGGTGGCATAGGAGGCCGCCTGGGTACGGCGCTCCATGCCGAGCTTGGAGAGGAGGTTCGACACGTAGTTCTTCACCGTCTTTTCGGCGAGGAACAGGACGTCCGCGATCTGGCGGTTGGTCTTCCCCTCGGCGATGAGATCGAGGATCTTCCGCTCCTGGGGGGTGAGTGCCGCGAGCAGAGGGTCCTGCTCAGGACCCTCGCGGAGACGCTCGAGGACCTGTTCGGTCAGGGCCGGGTCGAGGAGCGACTGGCCCGCCGCGACCCGGCGCACGTCCTCGACCAGGTCGGTCCCCCCGACCTGCTTGAGGACGTAGCCGGCGGCGCCGGCCATGATCGCGGCGAACAGCGCCTCGTCGTCGGCGTAGGAGGTCAGCATCACGCAGCTCACCTCGGGGTGCCGCGAGCGGATCTCGCGGCAGACCTCGACACCGTTGCCGTCCGGCAGGCGCACGTCGAGGATCGCGACGTCCGGGTGGGTCGGGGGGATCCGGGCGAGCGCCTCCGCGACCGTGCCCGCCTCCCCCACGACGGTGAGATCGTCGGCCGTCTCGAGCAGCGAGCGCAGACCGGTGCGGACCACCTCGTGATCGTCGAGGAGGAACACGCGCACACTCATCGCCTCGACCTCCTCGAATGGCCACCGGCGACGGTGCCGGTGCCGGTCACCGGACCGCCGAGGGGCGCACCCGGCGACGATTGGACTCGGATGACCTCAGTATCCTAGCCAGCGATGCCCGAAAGCTCGGAGAGCGACGCTGCGCCGGGCGACCCGGCGGGCGACTCGGCCCACTTCCGCGCCATCGAGGACCCTGCCCAGCTGCGGCGGGTCCTCGAGGCCGCGCTGCTGCTCGAGGCCAACCTCGACCTCCCGACGCTGCTCCGGCGGGTGATCGACGAGGCCCGCTCGATGACCAACGCCCGCTACGCGGCGCTCGGGGTGCTCGACGCCGAGGGCACCGGCCTTTCGGAGTTCATCACCGTCGGCCTCGACCCCGACCAGGTCGAGCACATCGGCCGGCTGCCGACCGGGCTCGGGGTGCTCGGGCTTCTCATCACCGAACCGAAACCGCTCCGGATCCCCCGCATCGACCGGCACCCGAAGCGCGCAGGGTTCCCGCCCAACCACCCTCCGATGACCTCTTTCCTCGGGGTGCCGATCAAGATCCGCGACGAGGTCTACGGGAACCTCTACCTCACCGACAAGATCGGCTGGACCGAGTTCACCGCCGACGACCAGTCCCTCGTCGAGGCGCTCGCCCTCACGGCGGCGATTGCAGTCGAGAACGCACGGCTGCACCGGCGCACCCAGGAGGTCGCCGTCTACGAAGAACGCGACCGGCTGGCACGCGACCTCCACGACACGGTGATCCAACGCCTCTTCGCAGTCGGGCTCTCCCTCCAGGGCATGGCCGGCGTCGCATCTCCACCCGTCGCCGCCACGCTCGGCACGGCGATCTCGGACATCGACGATACGATCCGCCAGATCCGCACCAGCATCTTCGAGCTCGAGTCGAGCGAGCTCGACCGGGGCACGAGAGCCGCGGTACTCGCGCTCGTCCGCGAGCTCGGCCCGGTGGTCGGCTTCGACGTCCACCTCTCGTTCGAGGGCCCGGTCGACGCGGCGATCCCCCGGCAGGTCACCGAGCACGTCCTCGCCACGGTGCGCGAGGCGGTGACCAACATCGGGCGACATGCCGACGCCACCGAGGCGCGGGTGGCCCTTCGGGTCGCCGACGGGACCTGCACACTCGAGATCGTCGACAACGGCAGGGGCCTTTCCGCGGACGCGGTCGACGCGGGCGGCCACGGGCTCGCCAACATGCGGCGCCGGGCGGAGAAGCTGAACGGGTCGTTCGTGACGACCACACCCGAGTCCGGCGGGACCGTGCTCGCCTGGTCCGTCACCCTCCCCCGATAGCGACCCCACCCGGGCGGCGGCCCGCCATGCCGGGCGCGGGCCTCCCACAGGCGTGACCCGTCCCGGCGTGACCCGCCGCGTCCCGAAGTGACCAATGCCCCTATGGCGACGCCGCCGCCGACCGTACGGTGCCAGAAGAGGGACGGGACCTGGCCCCGGAACCAGCGAACGGCCGGCGTCCCACCCGGAGCAGCCCGCCGCATGCGGGTGGGAAGGTGGAGCCGATGGGACGCCCACACGGAGCGACGGCACAAGGAGCGACCGGAGACCGGCGATGATCTTCTCGGTCCGCTCGGAGGTGGGGACCCTCCGGCAGGCGATCGTGCACCGGCCCGGCCTCGAGTTGTCGCGCCTCACTCCGGAGAACATCGGCGAGCTGCTCTTCGACGACGTGATGTGGGCGAAGAAGGCCAAGGAGGAGCACGACGCCTTCGCCGAGGCACTCCGCGAGAAGGGTGTCCGCGTCCACTACTTCGGGCAGCTGCTTGCCGAGACCTTGGAGCGTCCCGAGGGCCGGGCCGTCCTCAAGGCCGACCTGCACCCCCTGTCGGCGGACAGCCTCGAATGGGACATGCTCCGCGCCGACGACTTCGTCCTGCCTCCGCTCCCGAACCACCTCTTCCAACGGGACAACTCTTGTTGGATCTACGGAGGCGTCACGGTCAACCCCATGGCCAAGCCCGCCCGCCAGCGTGAGTCGCTCCACACCCGAGCCATCTACCGGTTCCATCCCCTCTTCGCCGACGCGGACTTCCTCACCTACTACGGGGACGAGGACCGTACCCTCCAGCCCGCGACCCTCGAGGGCGGGGACGTCCACGTGATCGGCAACGGCGCTGTCCTCGTCGGGATGGGCGAGCGCACCACGCCGATGGCGGTCGAGATCGTGGCCCACGCGCTCTTCGACGCGGGGCAGGCGAACACGGTGCTCGCGATCGAGCTGCCCCGGAGCCACGCGTTCATGCACCTCGACACGGTGATGACGATGGTCGACCGCGGGACGTTCGTCCTCTATCCCTACTTCGACCGGAACCTGCGGAGCTGGACGATCACCGACGGCGACGAGCCTGACCGGCTGACGGTGACCCGCAACGACAGCCTGTGGGACTCGCTGGCCGAGGTGCTCGCGGTCGACTCGGTCACCGTGCTCTCCACCGACGAGGACATCCGCGCCGCCGAGCGCGAGCAGTGGGACGACGGCACGAACTACCTGGCCGTGGCGCCCGGGGTCGTGGTCGGCTACGAGCGCAACGTGGCGACCAACACCATGCTGCGCAAGCACGGCATCGAAGTGGTCACCGTGGCCGGAAGCGAGCTCGGGCGCGGGCGAGGCGGACCGCGGTGCATGACCTGCCCGATCGAACGCGACGCCGCGCCATGAGCACGCGACGCCGCGCCATGAGGTGGCACTGAGATGCGCCTCGTCGTCGCGGTCGGTGGCGACGCGCTCCTCGAACGCGGCGAGGTGCCGCTCGCCGAGACGCAGGAGGCCCACGTCGCGGCCACGGTGGCCGCGGTCGCACCGCTCTCCCGCGAGCACGACCTCGTCCTCACCCACGGCAACGGACCGCAGGTGGGAATGCTCGCGCTGGAGAGCGCCCGCGACCCCGACCTGCCCCATCCCTACCCCTTCGACGTGCTCGGGGCCCAGACACAGGAGATGATCGGTTACTTCCTCCTGCAGGCCTTCGAGAACGAGCTGCCCGGGCAGGAGGTGGTCAGCCTGGTCTGCCAGACCGTCGTCGACGAGGACGACCCGACGTTCGCCGATCCGCGCAGGTTCGTCGGCCCGCTCTACGACGAGCGGGAGGCGCGCCGGCTCGTCGAGCGCTTCGGCTGGACCGTCCGCCCCGACGGGAAGGGATGGCGGCGCGTCGTCCCCTCGCCCGAACCACGGGAGCTGGCCGAGTCCGCCACGGTCCGCGAGTTGGCGGCCGACGGAGCGCTCGTCGTCTGCGCCGGCGGCGGTGGCGAGCCGGTCTGCGGAGGGGCGGACGGGCGTCTGCGCGGGGTCGAGGCGGTCGTCGACAAGGACCTCACCGCGGCGATGCTGGCGCGCGACCTCGACGCGGACGCGCTGCTCGTGCTGACCGACGTCGCGCACGTCGAGAGCGGGTTCGGGACGCCGAGGAGCGCCCGATCACCCGCACCGACCCGGTCGCGCTCCGCGCGGAGCCGTTCGCGCCCGGCTCGATGGGACCGAAGGTCGAGGCGGCATGCCGCTTCGTGGAGGCGACCGGGCGGCCGGCGATGATCGGCCGGCTCGCCGACGCAGCCGATCTGCTCGCAGGATCCACCGGCACGATCGTCGAACCGGCGGGCGAACCGTCGCGGACCGTGGTCGCCGGGGGTGCCCGGTGACGGACCGTCCGGACCGCCCGCCGGACGGTTCCCACCGCATCGTGGTCGGCGTCGACGGCTCGGCGGACGCACAGCGGGCGGTGCGCTGGGCGGCTCGGCAGGCGGTGCTGACCGGCGCCGTGCTCGAGCTGCACGCGGCCTTCGGTCCGGGTTCGACGCTCGTGACACCGAGCAGGGTGGACCTCGCGCTCGATCGGGTGCTCGACGAGGCCGTCGGCGAGGCGGTCGAGGCCGCGCCCGGCGTGCCCACCCGGCGGCGAACCCATCCGCGGACTCCGCAGCGGGCGCTCGTCGACGCGAGCGAGGGCGCCGATCTCGTCGTCGTGGGCTCGCACGGGCGCGGCGGTTTCAGCGGGCTGCTCCTCGGATCGGTCAGCCGGGCCTGCCTGCACCGGTCCCACTGCCCGGTGGTCGTGCTCCGCCACCGCGAGACGCCCGAGACCGCGGCCCCCGGCGATTGGCGGTGGCTGGTCGCCGGCGTCGACGGCTCGGAGAGCGCCACCGCCGGACTCGCCTGGGCGGTGCACGAGGCCGCGCTGACCTCGTCGGCGGTCGAGGCGGTCGCCGCATGGGAGTGGCCGTTCAGCTACGGCGTCCCCTACCTCTTTCCCGCCGAGTTGGATCCGGCCTCGGACTCGCACGCGGTCCTCGACTCGGCCTTCGACACGATCGCGGTGCCAAAGGGCGTGCCCTGCCGAAAGGTGGTCATCGAGGGCCACCCGGCGCCTGCGCTGATCGAGGCCTCCCGTGGAGCCGAGCTCCTCGTGGTCGGCAGCCGCGGGCACGGCGCGGCCGGCTCCGCGCTGCTCGGGTCGGTCAGCGAGGAGTGCGTCGGCCGCGCCCATTGCCCGGTCCTCGTGATGCGGGGCCGGAGTGATGGCGTGCCGGGAGCCCCGCCGCCTGCCGGAGCGGACGGCCTTCCGCGGGCCGGCCAGCGACCGTAGCCTTGAGCCCGATGGACGTCGGCGACATGGCCGTGATCGGCCCGGACGGGCTGGATGCGCTGTTCGGCGCGCTCCGGTCGCGCGGGTTCCGGACGCTCGGCCCGGTCGAGAAGGACGGCGCGATCGTGCACGCGGAGGTGGGGGGTGCCGGCGACCTACCGGCCGGGTGGTCGGACCGCCAGCAACCTGGCTCGTACCGGCTCGAGCGCACGGGCGGGCCCGAGCTCTTCGGCTGGGCGGTCGGTCCGGCCTCCTGGAAGTCCGAGTTCTTCCCGCCCGAGGAGCTGGTCTGGCGCGCCCCGCCGACCCCGGCCGACCAGCCACCAACTCCCTCCGAGCCGGACCAGCAGGAGCGACCGGTCGCGCTGGTCGGCGCGCGGCCCTGCGAGCTCGCAGGGTTGCGTGTGCTCGACCACGTGCTGTCGAACAACGCCGTCGTCGACGACCGGTACGCCGCGCGCCGAGAGGGGGCCTTCGTCGTGGTCGCCGAGTGCGGCTCGCCGTCGAGCAGCTGCTTCTGCACCTCGATGGGCACCGGGCCCCATGCCGGGGACGACTTCGACCTCGCGCTCACCGAGCTCGTCGACGGGAGGCACCGCTTCCTCGTCCGGGTGGGATCGCCGGCAGGCGCCGAGGTCCTCGACCAGCTCCCGCACCGGCCCCCCGACACCGCCGACCGCGACGAGCGCGGGCTCGTCCTCGCCCGGGCCGTCGCCGCCATCGAGCGCCGTCTCGATACCGACGGCCTGCCAGAGCTGCTCGCGCGCAATCTCGAGCACCCACGATGGGAAGAGGTGGCCGCACGGTGCCTGTCGTGCGGGAATTGCACGCTCGTCTGCCCGACCTGCTTCTGCAGCGACGTCACGGACACGAGCGACCTGTCGGGATCGGTCGAGCGGCACCGGCGGTGGGCGTCGTGCTTCGACCTCGACCATTCCTACCTCCACGGCGGTCCCGTGCGCCCGACCACCTCGTCGCGCTACCGGCAGTGGCTGACCCACAAGCTGTCGACTTGGTGGGACCAGTTCGGCGAGTCCGGATGCGTCGGATGCGGCCGCTGCATCACCTGGTGCCCGGTCGGCATCGATCTCACCGAGGAGGCCGGTGCGATCCGACGCACCGACGGCGCCCGCGCGGGCGGGGCCGCGGAGGCCTCGTGACGGCCGGCCTCGAGGAGCAGCTCGCCGGTCACCGGTTCGTGGCGGCCCTGCCCGAAGGGGCCCCGGCGGCGCTCGCCGCCTGCGCGCGCACCGTGCGATTCGGTCCGGGCGATCTCCTGTTCAACGAGGGAACCGCCGCCGACACCCTCTTCCTCGTCACCGGGGGGGAGGTGGCCGTCGAGGTCTTCGGTCCCCGCCCCGACCCCGCCGTCCTCGACACGGTCGGCCCGGGGGACGTGGTCGGCCTGTCGTGGGTCGCCGCGCCGTTCCGCTGGCACTTCGACGCGAGGGCCCGCACGGCGGTGTCCGCGATCGCGGTCGACCGGGACTGCCTCCGCGAGCGTCTCGAGGCCGATCCCGCGCTCGGTCTCGCCTTCCTCGAACGGTTTTCGGCCCTCGTGCTCGACCGGCTGCAGGCGACCCGGCTCCGCCTGCTCGACCTCTACGGGAGCGGTGATGACCACCGTCGCTGAACGCGGGCCGCCCACCGTCGGGCCGCTCACCCCGATCCCCTTCCGGGTGGTCGGACGTCGCGTCGAGGTGGCGGACGTGGTCACGCTCTCCCTCGACCACCCCGGCGGTCGTCCTCTGGTCTTCCGCCACGGGCAGTTCCACATGCTCACCGCCTTCGGGGTCGGGGAGGCGGCGATCTCCATCGCGAGCGCCCCCGGCGCCGAGGTGATCGAGCACTCCATACGCGACGTGGGCGCGGTCACCCACGCGCTGTGCACCGCGCCGGTCGGTGCGACCGTCGGCGTCCGAGGACCGTTCGGAACCGGCTGGGGCGTCGAGGACCTCGACGACGGCACCGACGTCGTGGTGGTGGCCGGGGGGATCGGCCTCGCGCCGCTGCGCGGTGCGCTCGACCACCTGGCCGGCCGGCCGGGGCGCTCGGGCGGCGTATATGTCCTGGTCGGCGCCCGCTCCCCCGACCAGATCCTCTACGGCGACCGGCTCGAGGAGTGGCGGCGTGGCGGCGCCCATGTCGCGGTCACCGTCGACCTCGGGTCACCTGGGTGGAACGGACCGGTCGGCGTGGTCACCTCGCTCATCCCCGGGGCGCCGTTCGATCCCGCCCGGGCGGTGGCGCTCACCTGCGGACCCGAGATCATGATGCGCTTCGCCGCCCGCGCGCTCGTCGACGCAGGCATCGACCCTGCCCGGATCCTCGTCTCGCTCGAACGCAACATGCAGTGCGCGGTCGGCTTCTGCGGACACTGCCAGTTGGGCCCGCTCTTCGTCTGCCGCGACGGCCCGGTCGTTCCCTACGGTGGCGTCGCGGACCGCCTCTTCACGGAGCGCAACCGATGAACGGCGGGGACCGGCCGACGCTCGCCGTCTGGAAGTTCGCCTCCTGTGACGGGTGCCAGCTGAGCCTGCTCGACTGCGAGGACGAGCTCCTCGCGCTCGCCGGTGCGGTGACCATCGCCCACTTCACCGAGATGTCGCGCGCCGAAGTCGCCGGACCCTACGACCTCTCCCTGGTCGAGGGGTCGATCACCACGCCCGCCGACGCCGAGCGGATCCAGCAGGTCCGCGCCGCGTCCCGCCGCCTCGTGACCATCGGGGCCTGCGCGACCGCGGGAGGGGTCCAGGCATTGCGCAACGCGACCGCGGAGGGCTCCTACGCGGGGGCCGTCTACGCCCACCCCGAATACCTGTCGACCCTCGCCACCTCCACGCCCATCGCCGCGCACGTCGCGGTCGATCTCGAGCTGCACGGGTGCCCGATCGACCGTGGTCAGCTGCTCGAGGTGATCACCGCCCAGCTCGCCGGACGCCGTCCGGCCATCCCCGGCCACACGGTCTGCCAGCAGTGCAAGGGTCGGGGGACGGTCTGCCTGCTGGTGGCGGACGGCACCCCCTGCCTCGGACCGGTCACCCGTGCAGGATGCGGCGCGCTGTGCCCGTCGGTGGGTCGGGGCTGCTTCGGCTGCTTCGGACCGTCGGACGGTGCGAACCCCGAGGCGCTCTCGGCGAGGCTGCTCGGAGACGGGATGGCGCCCGTCGACGCGTCGCGGCTGTTCGCCACCTTCTACAGCGGCGACCCGGTCTTCGCCCGAGAAGCCGACCGGCTTTCCGGGCGCGGGCGTGACGAGGACGAGCGGTGACACACGGATCGGGCGGGGCCCGCAGCATCTCGGTCGAGGGACTCGCCCGCGTCGAGGGCGAAGGTTCCTTGCGGGTCGAGGTGCGCGACGGGTCGGTCGAGGACGTCTCGCTCTCGATCTTCGAGCCCCCGCGCTTCTTCGAGGCCCTGCTCCGCGGGAGGCGGGCCGACGAGGCGCCGGACATCACCGCGCGCATCTGTGGCATCTGCCCCGTCGCCTACCAGATGAGCGCTGTGCGCCGCGGTCGAGGCCGCCGCGGGGGTCGAGGTGAGCGCGCCGATCCGCAGCCTGCGCCGCCTCCTCTATTGCGGCGAGTGGATCCAGAGCCATTCGCTCCACGTCTACCTGTTGCACGCTCCCGACTTCCTCGGTTGCGAGGACGCGGTCGAGCTCGCCGAGCGCGACCGACCGGCGGTCGAGCGCGGGCTCGCCCTCAAGCGAACCGGCAACCGGCTGATGGAGGCGGTCGGCGGCAGGGCGATCCATCCGGTGAACGTACGGGTGGGCGGCTTCCACCGGGCCCCGAATCCGGACGCCATCGCCGCGCTCGGAGACCCGCTCGAAGCCGCGCTCGACGCCGCGCTCGCGACCGTCGAATGGGTGTCCTCCTTCGACTTCCCCGACGTCGAAGGGGAGTACCGCTTCGTCTCCTTGCGCGGGCCCGGCGTCTACCCGATCGAGTCGGGGCGCGTGGTGTCGAGCGAGGGGCTCGACGCCACACCGGCGGACTTCGCCGACCTCGTCGTCGAGGAGCACGTCGCACGTTCGACCGCGCTCGAAGCGCGGCTCGGGGGCGAGCCCTACCTGACCGGACCGCTCGCGCGCTACGCGCTCAACTCGGATCTGCTCCCCGAGTCGGCCCGACGTGCCGCCGAGCGCCGCGGGGCTCGACGGCTCCTGCACCAACCCCTTCCGCAGCATCGTCGTCCGCGCGGTGGAATTGGTCGCCGCCTGCTCCGAGGCTCTCGAGCTGGTCCGTCACTACGAACCGCCCGAACCGGCTGCGACCCCGGTGCCGGTCGGCGCCGGGGTCGGGACCGGAGCGACCGAGGCGCCCCGTGGACTCCTCTTCCATCGCTACGAGATCGACCCGACCGGCGCGATCACCGCGGCGCGCATCGTGCCTCCCACCTCCCAGAACCAGCTCACCATCGAGTCGGATCTCCGGCGGGTCGCCGAAGGCGCCCTGGCCCTCTCCGACCACGAGCTCACCCACCTCTGCGAGCAGGCGGTCCGCAACCACGACCCGTGCATCTCCTGCGCGGCGCACTTCCTCGACGTGACGGTGGACCGGCGATGACCGCTCCGTCGTCGCATCCGGCTGCCCCGGTCGTGGTCGCGGCCCTCGGAAGCCAGTACCGGCGCGACGACGGCGCCGGGCCCGCGGTGGCGGCAAGCGTGGCCGGGCTGCTCGACGGCGTGCGGGTCGTCGCCCCGCTCGGCGATCCACTCGACCTGCTCGGCGCCTGGGACGGTGCCGGCCTCGCCGTCGTGATCGACGCGGTCCGCACCGGTTCGCGGCCGGGGACCATCTCGGTGCTCGAGCTCACCCCAAACGGAACCGGCGCAACATCGGACCCGCAGCGCGCCGGCGGGTCGGCGGATCGGCATGCCACCTCCAGCCACGGGATCGGCCTGGCCGGTGTGCTGCGTCTCGCACGGGCGGTCGGCCGCGCGCCCGACCGGGTGGTGGTCGTCGGGATCGAGGGAGGCGAGTTCGGGCAGGGCGCCGGGCTCTCGGCAGAGGTCGCCGCGGCGATACCCCGGGCGGCGCACGAGGTGGCGATACTCATCGAGGAGGTCCGGCGATGTGCATGAGCGTGCTCCATCAGGTGGTCGGTGCAAGCCGGCCGGACACCGTGGAGACCGAAGACCTCGACGGGGGGCGGCACACCGTGTCGCTGCTCGCGCTCGGAGGGCCCGAACCTGCTCGGGGCGAGTGGCTCGTCGTCCACAGCGGGTATGCGGTCGATCGCGCGGAGGCGGCCGACGCCGGCTCGGCGCGGGCAGAGCTCGCGGCGGTCGACGGGATCGACGGGATCGACGGAGCCGTCGAGGCCGTCGAGGAAGCCGGTCGATGAGGGCGCGCGGCGGCGGGCACGTCGATCCGGCAACGGGTATCGGGGGGAAGCGTGCCCGGCCGCAGGTCGGGCCGAACCAGAGGGCACACGCGCGAGGTGGGCTCGACGGGGTCGTGGTCGCCGGCGTGACCGCGCTGGTGAGCGGTCTGTCGGTCTTCGTCAACGCCTACGGCGTGCACGCGCTGCCCTCGGCCCCCGTCTACACCACGGCGAAGAACCTGACCGCGTTCGCGCTGCTCGCGCTGGTGGTGGCAGTGGCCGCGGTGGCGGGCGCGGCCGGCGCGAGGAAGCGGGGGGGACCGGGCGCGGGCGCGTCCCTGCTCCGGCGCTTCGTCGGGACGGACCCGGGAGCGGATCGGTCGCCGGGTTCGCGTCCGTCCCTCCGGACGTTCGGCGTCGGTCGGTGGCTCGGCCTCGCCTACGTCGGGATCGTCGGCGGCGGGGTGGCCTTCGCGCTGTTCTTCGAGGGCCTCGCCCGCACCGGGGCCACACCGGCGGCGGTCGACCGCGACACCCTGGTCGTCTGGGTGGCGCTGCTGGCGGGACCGTTCCTCGGCGAGCGCGTCACGCGCTGGAACGTCGGCGCCATGGCCCTGCTCGTCGCGGGGGAGCTCGCCCTGTCGCTCGGCGGCGGACGTCTCCACCAACGCACGGGCGACCTGCTCGTGCTGGCGGCGACGGTGCTGTGGGCGGTCGAGGTGGTCGTGCTGCGGCGCCTGCTCGCGGCGGTGTCGCCGGCGACGGTCGGGCTGGTCCGGATGGGGATCGGATCGGCGACTCTGCTGGTGGAGCTCGCGGTCACCGGTGCGCTCCGCTCGCTCGGCACGCTGCGGCCCGACCAGGTGGGCTGGGTGCTGCTCACCGGAGCGCTGCTGGCAACGTACGTCGGGACCTGGACGACCGCCCTCGCCCGCGCCCGCGCGCTCGACGTCACCTCGGTGCTCGTCGCCTCGGCGGTGGTCACCGCCCTGCTCGAGGCCGCGGCCGGGATCGAGTCGCTCGCGCCCCAGGCTCTCGGCCTGGCACTGGTGGGAGCGGGCACCGCGGTGGTCGTGCTCCGTGCGCCGAGATGGGTGCCCGCCCGGGCCCGGCGCGAAGCCCGATTCCGGGACCCGGGTCCGCCGTGACGGGGTCGTCCGGCACCGCCGCGTCCGCCGGCAGGGGCGCACCGGGACCGGTCCTCTTCGCCCGCTACGCCTACCCGCCCAACGAGCTCGGCTACTGCGGACCGGCCGACCACGCCGAGCTGCTCGGGACGGCCGCCGAAGGCCACGACCTCGCGACGCTTCGCCATCTCGCCTCCCGCTTCGACGGCGCGTGGCCGTACCTCCAACTGATCGCCGGGTGCAACGGCATCGCCGATCCGCTCGACGCGCGGGTCGTCGAGGCCTATTGGGTGGGAAACCACCTCCTCGACCGCGTCCCGGCCCCGATCCTGACCCGGTCGCTCGCCGACCGCTTCGAACGGCGGGTCGGCACCCACTTCGAAGCGATCGCCGCCGCGGTGCCGCTCGGAGGCCTCGGGCAGCACAGCTTCCACGTCTTCGCCGTCTACCCCTGGCTCGGTCTCCTCCGCGCCGGCATCGAGGGGGCGCCGCTCACCGTTCTCGACCGCTGCCGGATCCGTTGGGGGGTGGTCGAGGAGGTCGTCGGCGACACCGCCCTCGTCCGGAGCCGGCCCCTCCGCTTCGAGGGGTCGGTGCTCCGACTGGGTCCCGAGCTGGTCGAGACCGCCCGACTGGGTACCTCGGGGACCCGGCTCTCGCCGGTGGTCGACCACGGCGACCTCGTCGCCCTCCACTGGGACTGGGTGTGCGACCGCCTCACCCCGGTCGCGGCAGCGAGGCTCGCCGGCTGCACCGCCGCCAACCTCGCGGCGGTGAACGCGCTGCCGCGACCCGGACCGGCGAGCGTCTGCGGCGCCTGAACCATCCGGGTGGGGCCGCCCCGGCAGGGCCGGCCCCACCCGGTGACCTTCGGCCCTAGTGGCCGGCGGGTCCGCGCCGGACACTGGACGCAAACGGGCGCCGGCTGCGCCCGGAGGATCGGAGGAGACGCGGTGTCGACAGTCTTCGTCAACCCGGAACGGTGCATCGGGTGCCTCCAGTGCGAGCTCGCCTGCGCGGTCGAGCACTCGGCCGTCGAAGGAGGAGGATCTCGGCCTTCCGCGAGGTCGCCCGCGCCCGCCGCAAGCGCGTCCACGTCGAGGCCGGGCCGGTTCCGTCGCTACGCGTTCCCCAACCGCTGCCGTCACTGCGACCCGGCGCCCTGCCTCGCGGTCTGCCCGACCGGCGCGATCACCCGCGACGAGGAGCACGGCGTGGTGCTGGTCGAAGCGGCCGCGCTGCATCGGCTGCGCGATGTGCGCGGTCGTCTGCCCCTTCGACGTGGTCACCTTCCATCCGCTGGCGGACGGGCCGGGACCCGAGGTCGCGGTGGCGGTCAAGTGCGACGGCTGCGTCGACCGGCTCCGCCGGGGCGAGGAACCCCGCGTGCTGTCGAGGTCTGCAAGGTCGATGCGCTGGTCTTCGGCGAGCTGAACGACCTGGTGGCCGCAGGTCGTGTCCGCGGAGACGGCCGTGCTGATCGCCGCTTCGGCGCGACCCCGACCGAGCGACCCGGCGGCGACCCGCTCGCCGGCTGGCACGAGCTGGGGCGCGGGCGGCCCGGGCCGCCGCGGACCCGAACGGCAGCGGCACCGGCGGACGCGGCAGGACCCCGCATGCGGGGACCAACGGGCAAGGGAGGCTCCCGCGATCGAGCAGGAGGCCAGCGATGAGCGGGCACACGGACACGGACGGTCGTCGACCGGCTCACGACGATCCACAAGGACGCGCGGGCCATGATCGACCGTGGCCCGTGACGAAGGCGTCGACGACGGTCTGGGACCGCCTCGCCGCTCAGCAGCCGCAGTGTGGCTACTGCGCGCTCGGACTGAGCTGCCGCAACTGCGCGATGGGCCCCTGCCGCATCGATCCCTTCGGCGAGGGACCGCCAGAAGGGCGTCTGCGGGGCCGACGCCGACGTCATCGTCGCGCGCAACCTCGGCCGCACCATCGCCGCAGGGTCCTCGTCGCACTCGGACCACGGCCGGGACATCCTCGAGACGTTTCGTCGCGGTCGCCCACGGTGAGACCACCGGCTACCGCATCGCCGACGAGGCGAAGCTGCGCGCGCCTGGCCGACGAGTTGGGCGTGGCGACCGAAGGTCGGGCGACCGCAGGAGGTGGCCGTCGACCTCGCCGACGTGCTGCTCGACGACTACGGCACGCGGCGTGGCATCGCTCTCGTTCGTCGGACGGGTCCCCGAGGCCCGCCGGGCCAAGTGGGCAGGCCCTCGGCATCACTCCGCGGGGCATCGACCGCGAGAACGTCGAGATGCTCCACCGCACGCACATGGGCGTCGACAACGACTACGTGAACACCCTGCTCCACGGGCTGCGCACCGGGCTCTCCGACGGTTGGGGTGGGTCGATGATCGCCACCGAGCTCTCCGACGTCATGTTCGGCACGCCGACAGCCGGTGATGTCCGAGGTGAACCTCGGTGTGCTGCGGACGGACCAGGTCAACATCGCCATGCACGGGCACAACCCGATGCTCTCCGACGTGATCGTGCGCGGCGGCCGAGGACCCCGAGCTGCGTCGAGCTGGCCCGCTCGTTCGGTGCCACCGGCATCAACGTCGTCGGGCTGTGCTGCACCGGCAACGAGCTGCTGATGCGCCGCGGCGTCCCGATGGCCGGCAACCACCTGATGCAGGAGCTGGTGCTCGTCACCGGCGCCCTCGAGGCGATGGTCGTCGACTACCAGTGCATCATGCCCTCGGTCGTCGACGTGGCCAAGTGCTACCACACGAAGATCATCTCGACGGCCGACAAGGCCAAGTTCACCGGCGCCACCCACGTGTCGTTCGACCCGGAGCGCGGCGCCGAGATCGCCCAGCAGATCGTCCGCATGGCGGTCGAGGCCTACCCCGACCGCAACCACGAACGAGTCCGCATCCCCGGCGAGCCGGTCCAGATGATGGGCGGCTTCTCGGTCGAGGCGATCCTCGGCGCACTCGGCGGCACGCCCAAGCCGCTGGTCGACGCCATCGCCGCGGGCACCATCCGGGGGGCGGTGGCGGTCGTCGGCTGCAACAACCCGAAGCTGCCCCAGGACCTCGAGCACATCGAGCTCACCCGGCGCCTCATCGAGAACGACGTCCTGGTGCTCGTCACCGGGTGCGCGGCGGTGGCCAACGGCAAGGCCGGGCAGATGGTTCCCGGAGGCGGCCGCGATGGCCGGTCCGGGACTTCGCGCGGTGTGCGAGTCGCTCGGCATCCCGCCGGTGCTGCACATGGGCAGCTGCGTGGACAACAGCCGGGTCATGGTCCTCGCCGCCGCGCTCGCCGACTACCTCGGCGTGGACATCGACCAGCTGCCGCTGGCCGGTGCCGCTCCCGAGTGGTACTCCGAGAAGGCCGTCGCCATCGGGGCCTACGTGGTGGCCTCCGGCATCACGACCGTGCTCGGCGTCGCAGCCGGCGGTCTTCGGGAGCCCCCACGTGGTCGATCTGCTGGCCGGACGGCCTCGACGACGTGGTCGGCGCGAAGTTCGCCGTCGAGCCGGACCCGGCCAAGGCGGCGCTGTCGATCCGGCGCCACATCGAGGCCAAGCGGCGGGGCCTCGGGCTCTCCTTCGTCGACCCTGCGACGATCGGCACCGTCGCCGACGGGAGCGGCCGGCGACCCCCGTGCCGAGGTTCGAGTCGCCGCCGGGACCGGGAGCTGAGCCGCGGATGTGCGACACCTGTGGGGGCCATCGGGCTGACGCTCCGGCGCACGGCGCACATCGCCCCGAACAGCAGCGGAGCGCGCCTGGTCGTGGTCGGGCAAGGGCGGGGTCGGCAAGTCGACGCTGAGCGCGCTGCTGGCCCGGCAGCTCGCCCGCGACGGGCTGACGCGTGGTGGCCGTCGACGCCGACGAGCAGCGGAACCTCGGCCGCCACGCTCGGCATCGGACCTCGCGGCCGCCGCGGCACGATCGTGCCCGGTGTCCGAGGACGCGGACTACATCGAGGAGAAGACCGGTGCCCGCCCCGGCGAGGGCGCCGGCGCCATGCTGTGCCTCAACCCCGACACCACCGACCTGGTCGACCGGCTGTCGCGTCGCGGCGCCCGACGGGGTGCGACTCGTGGTGATGGGAGGGGTGCAGCCAGGCCGGTCGGCGGCTGCCTCTGCCCCGAGACGGCCCTCATCTCGGCTGCCGTCGCCGGCATGCACCTGCACGACGACGACGTCGTGGTCATGGACACCCATGCCGGGGTCGAGCACTTCGGGCGCGCGCTCGCCCGGGGCTTCGACGCCGCGGTGGTCGTCGTCGACCCCACGTTCAACTCCGTCCAGGTCGGCGTGGAGTCGGCGCGCCTGGCCGCGCCAGCTCGGGATCGGCACCCTGCACCTTGTGGTGAACCGGGTGCGCTCGGACGCCGACGGCTCGACCGGGTCGCTCGGCTACGATCGAGCGGCTCGGCGGCTATCCCGTTCACTTCGGTGACCGCTGCTGCCCTACGACGAGGTCGGCCCTCGACGTGCGAGCCGGCGGTCGACCGCCTGCTGGAGGGCTCGGCCCTGGCGCGGCGGCCGTCGGCGGCCTCGGCGCGACCGTGCTCTCGCGGAGCCCGATGGCGGAACCGCGACTCAGCGGGGTGCCGGCCTGATGCGCGACGGTCGTCATCGGGACGGGCCCCGCCGGGATCACCGCGGCCGAGACCCTCCGCCGGCTCGATCCCGCCGGGACCGTGGTCGCGCTCTCGGCCGAGCCCTATCGCCCCCTACTCGCCGCCGGCCATGGCCGACCACTTCCTCACCGGACGCGACGGACCGCTGTACTGGAAGGGCGAGGACGTCGGCCGCACGCCTCGGGATCGACGAGCGCCGCGACACGCGGGTCGCAGGCGGTCGACACCGACCACCGCGAGGTCGTGCTGGACGGTGGCGAGCGGATCCGCTACGAAGGCCTCGTCATCGCCTCGGGCAGCCGCCTCTACGCGCCGCTGGAGGGCGCCGACCTCCCCGGCGTGCTCGACTTCAAGTCGCTCCGGACGGCCACCGAACTGGTCGGCCGGGTCCGGCGGGGCGAGGTGCGCGACCGCGCTCATCGTCGGCAACGGGTTCATCGGCATCGAGCTGGCGCTTGCTGCTCGCCGACCTCGGTGTCGACGTCACCGTCATCGGGCGGCGCAACTGGGTGATGCCGCGGGTCCTCGACCCGGTCACCTCCACGGTGGCCGAGGCGGCCCTCGGCCGGCCCGGGGTGTGCACGCTGCGTCTCGGTGTCGCAGGCCGACGCCATCGTCGGCACCCCGCGGCGGACGGGGTCCGGCTGGCCGACGGCGACGTGCTCCGCGCCGACCTCGTCGTGGCGGCCACCGGGGTGAAGCCGCACACCGAGTTCCTCGAGGGCTCCGGGCATCGCCGACCGACTGGGGCGTCCACGTCGACGATCGGCTGGCGACTTCGGTGCCCGGCGTGGTGGCGGCCGGCGACGTCGCCGAGGCGGCCGACTGGGTCACCGGCGAGCGCTACGTGCACGCCATCTTCCCCAACGCGGTCTCCCAGGCGCCGATCGCCGCCGCCAACCTGCTCGGGGCCGAGCTCCGCTACGACGGCGCGGAGGCGATGAACAGCCTCAAGCACCTGGGGGTCCCGATCGTCGCGATGGGGACGATCGAGCGATCCCGACGAGGTGCTGCGCTGGCAGGACGGCGGCGACCTGCGCTCGGTCTACCTCCGCGACGACGCGATCGTGGGCGCGCAGCTGGCCGGGGACATCGCGGCCGCAGGCGTGTACCGTTCGCTCATGCTGCGTCGGCACGCCGGTCGGCACGCTTCGGCCGCCGACTCGTCGAGCCCGGGTTCGGGATGGCCGACGTCGTCTTCGACGCGCTCGGCCAGGGACCGCAGGGGAACGTGCGCCGCCTGGGCGATGCTGGTCGTCCCCGGTCGAAGAGGTCGCACCGGCGTCTCCGCGATCGCCCCGGGCCGCGAGCCCCGTCTCGTCGTGTCGGGCAACTTCGCCACGCCGTGGGTCCTGCTCCGGGGCCGTGGCCGCGGCAGTCGAACACTGCCGGCTGTTCGTGCTCAACGCGCAGGCCGCGTCGGCCGCGCACCCACGGCCTGCTCTGCGAGACGCCCTTCGTCGGGCCGGGCATGCGCGACGACCCGTCGCTCGACTACCTCCCCATGCGGCTCTCGCTCGTCCCGCGGCTCTTCGAGCTCGACCCGCCCGGCCGACGCCGTGCTGCTCCACACCTCGGTGCCGCGCGGCGACAAGGTGTCGATGGGCATCGAGGTCAACATCCTGCCGGCCGCCGTCGAGCAGGTGCGGCGCCCGGGGCGGCCTCGTGGTCGCCCAGATGAACCGTGCCGATGCCCTACACCTTCGGGGACGGCGAGCTGCCGGCCGACAGGATCGACCTCGCGGTCGAGGTCGACGAGCCGCTCGGCTTCACCCGCGATCCCGCGCCGTCCGACGAGGCCGAGCAACGGATCGGCGAGCAGGTCGCCCGTTTCGCCGAGGACGGCGCCACCCTGCAACTCGGTATCGGCAGCATCCCCGACGTGGCGGCGACCCATCTCTGGCCTCCCGGCGCCACCTCGGCGTCTGGTCCGAGATGATCAGCGACGGCGTGCTCGCGCCTCGAGCGGTCCGGTGCGCTCGACCAGGGACCGTCCGATCGAGGCCTCGTTCCTCATCGGGTCGCCCGAGCTCTACCGGTGGGCGGACGCCAACCCGCGACTGCACCTGACGCGGACCGAGATCATCAACGACCCGGCCCGGATCGTCGGCGAGCCCCGCCCTCGTCTCCATCAACATGGCCATGCAGCTCGACCTCTTCGCGCAGGCCAACGCGACCTTCGTCAACGGCCGGGTCCACTCGGGCTTCGGCGGACAGCCCGACTTCGTGTCGGGGGCACTGCACTCGATCGGCGGCCATGCGGTGATCGCGCTGCGCTCGTGGCACGAGAAGTCGGACTCCTCGACGGTGCTGCCGGTGCTGCCCAACCCGGTCACATCCTTCCAGCACTCCGCCATCGTGAGCGAACAGGGCTGCGCCGAGATCTTCGGACGCTCGCAGCGTGCGCAGGCGCATCTGATCATCGAGCGGGTCGCGGACCCCCGAGCCCGCGAGTCGCTGCTCGAGGCCGCCGGTCAGCTCGCCACCGAGGTCGGCGTCACCGGGTGAGCTCCGGCCGACCCGCAGAGATGGAGGCCTGGGCCGTCGAGGCCCCCGGTCCGATCGACGGCGGACCGCTGCGCCGGGTCCGACGGCCGGTGCCCGATCCGGGGCCCGGGCAGGTGCGGGTGGCGGTCCGAGCATGCGGTGTGTGCCGGACCGACCTCCACCTGGCCGAAGGCGACCTTCCGCCCCGGCGGCCCGGCGTCGTGCCCGGTCACGAAGCGGTCGGCGTCGTCGAGGAGGTCGGGCCCGGCAGCGCCCGCTTCCGCGTCGGCGACCGGGTCGGCGTGCCCTGGCTCGCCCACACCTGTGGGCGGTGCCGTTTCTGTCGGACCGGGCGCGAGAACCTCTGTGTGGAGCCACGGTTCACCGGTTGGGACGTCGACGGAGGCTACGCGCAGGCAGTCACCGTCGAGGATGCCTTCGCCTATCCGATCCCCGAGACGCTCGACGACGAGCAGGCCGCACCGCTGCTCTGCGCGGGCATCATCGGTTACCGCGCGCTGCGCCGGGCGGAGCTGCCTGCCGGCGGTCGCCTCGGCATCTACGGCTTCGGCGGCTCGGCCCACCTGACCGCACAGATCGCGTTGGCCGAGGGCGCACGGGTGCACGTCCTCACTCGCTCGGCGGAGGCCCGCGAGCTCGCCCTCGAGCTCGGAGCGGCCAGCGTGGGTGGTGCCGACGATCCGCCACCCGAACCGCTCGACGCGGCGATCCTCTTCGCACCCGTGGGCACACTGGTGCCCCCGGCGCTCGAGGCGCTCGACCGGGGCGGGACCCTGGCGGTGGCGGGCATCTACCTGACCGACATCCCGCCGCTCGGCTACGAGCGCCACCTCTTCGAGGAGCGCACCCTGCGCAGCGTGACCGCCAACACGAGGGAGGACGGCAACGAGTTCCTCGCCGCGGCGGCCCGGGCCGGGGTACGGGCCCAGACGACCGCCTACCCGTTCGACGAGGCGCCTCGGGCGCTCGCCGACCTCGCCCACGACCGGGTCACCGGCGCGGCGGTGCTCGTCGTCGACGGGGGCTGACGTCCTCGGGCCTTTCGACCCTGGCCGGAGGGCGCCCGGTCGTCGAGGCTGGACACGTGGAGGACGACTCCGATCGCGAGGCACGCGCCAGACCGGCCCGGCGGGGCCGGCCTGGCGGTCCCCACACGCCCGTCGCCGGCCACGGTCACAGCCACCCGCTCGGCCGGGTGGCCGGCATCCCGCTCCGGGTGCACTGGACCTTCTGGATCCTCGTCGCCTTGGTGGTGGTGGCCGAATGGTCGGCGGGTCGTGCAGCCGTCGTCGCCGGCCTGGCGTGGATCGTGGCGTTGTTCGGCTTCGTCGTGGTCCACGAGCTCGCCCACTGCGTGGTCGCACGGCGCCGCGGTGCCCGGGTGCTCGGCATCGTCCTCTTCCCGCTCGGCGGACTCTCGCGCCTCGAGTCGATGCCCGAGCGTCCCTCGGACGAGCTCGCGGTCGCGATCGCCGGGCCGGCTGCGAGCGTCGTGGTCGGTATCGGACTCCTCTTCGTGGGTCTGGTGGTGGGTGCGCGGGTCTGGCCTCCGACACTCTTCGCCGGGCAGTGGTGGGCGCGGCTCGGTTGGCTGAACGTCCTTCTCGGACTGTTCAACCTGCTGCCGGCCCTCCCCATGGACGGCGGTCGGGTGCTCCGTGCACTCCTCGAACGGCATCGCTCTCGGCTCGACGCCACGGTCCTCGCGGCGCGTATCGCCTGGTACATCGGTGCAGCCATGCTCGTCGCCGGCTTCCTCGTCGACATCTGGCTGATGCTGATCGGCGTCTTCGTCCTACTCGGCGCCCGGGCGGAGGAGGAGGCGGCGCGCCATCCGCCTCGCTCGGGCGCGCCCGACGGCGCGGACAGGACCGGCGGCGCGACGACTCCGTGAAGATCTACGACTCCTTGACCACCGAGTACCAGATGCGGTGGGCCACGCCCTCGATCCGGTCACCGATGCGGGCGCAGCGCCGGTAGAGCTCGCGCCGCCCGGTCACCTCGCGCAGGTCGGTCTCTGCGAGCAGGGCCGACATCGCGCGCCGGTAGACGTGCTCGAGCGACCGCTGCTGCTTGACCGCGGCGTCCGCGTGCGACGTGGCGAGGTCCGGATCCTTCATCAGCACCGGGAAGGCGTCCACCAGGTTGCGGGTGCCCAGTGCGAGGAGATCGGCCATCTCGGCGATCGCGTCGTCGGGGGACATCTCGGTCAGCTCTGCCTCCCGCACCAGGTCCTTCGCGGCGTTGAGCACCGAGTCGAGCCGCTCGGAGAGCTCGTAGACGTCCTCCGGCTCGATCGGCGTCACGAAGGCGCTGGTGATCGCGGTCTGCACCTCGCGGCGCACCCGGTCCGCCTCGTGCTCGAGAGTGCGGACGCGCTGTGCCGCCGACGGGTCGCCATGGGCCCAGGCGGCCAAGGCGTCGACGCCGGTGACGGTGACCGCCCCCTGCTGGCCGAGCAGCCCGAGCAGGTCCGGGGCATCCGGCAGGAACCACCGCCTCATCCGACCCACCTCCAGAAGGGGAGCAACCCCGCGCCGAGCGCCGCGCACACCGGCAGGGTGACCAGCCACGCCGAGCCCGATCTCCCCCGCGACGTTCCAGCGTACGTGGCGCCAGCGCTCACCCGAGCCCACGCCGACCACCGCCGGCGCCACGACGTCGGTCGTGCTGATCGGCGCGCCGAGCAGCGAGGCCGCGAGGACGATCACGCCGGAGGAGCTCTGGCTGACCAGGCCGTCGAGTGTCCGGATGCGGTAGATCCGACGTCCGAGGGTGCGCACCACCCTCCAGCCGCCGAGGAGGGTTCCGAGCGAGAGGAGCAGTGCCGAGCCGGCAAGGACCCAGAAGGGCACCGCGAACCGATCGAGCCTGCCGGCCGCGAGGAGGGCTGCCGTCGCGATCCCCATCGTCTTCTGCGCGTCGTTCGACCCGTGTGCGAGCGCGAGCCCCGCGGAGGCGGCCAGCTCGCCCACACGGACCGGCGACTCGGCTGCACGGGTCGCACGACGCAGGGAGCGGCGAGCCACCCGGATCCCCACCACCGCCAGCAGCAGTGCGAGCACGGAGGAGAGGAACAGCCATGCGAGCGAACCGACCACCCCGACCGGGCGGAGGCCGTCGAGACCCCCCCAGTGGACGGCCGCGGTCCCGCCGTCGGCCAGCGCCGCCCCGGCCAGCGCGCCGACCAGGCAGTGCCCGGAGCTGCACGGCAGTCCCCACCACAGCGTCAGGAGGCTCCACGCGAGCGCGCCGAGGACCGCGGCAGCGAGCACCGCCAACATCTGGCCGGTCGGAACGAGGACGATCCCGGCGATGGTCGCCGCCACCGCGGTGCCGACCACCAGCGCGCCGACCACGTGCAGCACGGCTGCGACGATCACCGCGGGAGCCGGGCCGGCCGCCCGGGTCATGACCGGTGCGGCGATCGCATTGCCCGCGTCGTGCACACCGTTGGTCAGCGCGAACCCGGCGGCGAGGAGCAGGACCACCCAGAGCACCGGGCGATCCTTGCATACCGCGCTTCCGGCGGAGTGGTCCGGCCGACTCGTCGACTGCTCAGAGGCCTGCGAGCAGCCGCACGGAGCGACCCACCTAGGATGCGCGCATGGCGGCGCTGGTGGTGGAAGGCGATCGGCTCCGGTTGCAGCTCACCCGCTTCGAACGCGTCGAGGGGTTCCACCGGGACGTCGTCGTTCCGCTGGAGCGCGTCCGCTCCATCCGCGTGAGCGACGACCTCTGGTCCGAGCTCCGCGGCATCCGGTCCCCGGGCACCGGACTGCCGGGTGTCATCGCGGTGGGGACCCGCCGCGGCTCGTTCGGGAAGGACTTCGCCGCGGTCCACGGCAAAGGGCCCGGCGTGGTCGTCGAGCTCGACGGCGCGGAGTTCGATCGGCTGGTCGTCAGCGTGCCCGACCCCGCCGCGGTCACCCGACGGGTCCAGCACGCGCGGGGCTGACCCGGGCTGACCGTCATCGGTCGGCTGCCGCCGGCAGCCTCAGCGCGTCTCGCCGAGGTCCTCCCAGAACGGCCGGATCTCGACGGCACCGCCGGCCACCGCGCAGGGTGTGCCCGCGACCATCCGGACCACCTCGTCCACGTCGTCGGCCTCGATGACCGAAAACCCCGCGAGCGGGACCGGCGCGGCCGCGAAGGGACCGGGGCTCGCCACCGGATCGCCCCCGTGCGCCCGCACCACGACCGGTTCGCGGACTGCGGCCATCAGCGCGCCGCGCCGTCGGATCGCCTCGTCGTTCGCCAGCAGCTCGTTGCGCCGGTCCTCGGAGAGGGCCCGCCAGTCCTGCTCCGCTCCGTACGCGAGGCAGAGGAATCGCATGATGGCCTCCTTCCTTCCGCCCGTCAGGACGAGGTCAGTGCGCCGTAGGCAGCGGCCTGGAGGTCGACGTGCAGAGCCGGCAGCTGCGGGCTCTCGAAGAGGCGCTGGGTCAGTACGACGACCACCAGGTCGCGGACCGGATCGACCAGCCAGGACGTGCCGAGTCCACCGTCCCACCCGAACGCGCCGGCACGAGGATCCTCGGTCAGCACCAACTGGCACAACGCCCAGCTCCTGCCCTCGAGAAACCCGCGTGTCGAGGCCCTCTGCCGATCCGAGAGCTGGTCGCGGCACATGGCGGCGACCGACCTCGCCGAGAGGATCGGGACACCACCTCGCAGGAAGGCTCGCGCGAAGGCGCAGAGGTCGTCCACCGTGGAGACCAGGCCGGCGCCGCCGTCGGGGAAGGCGGGCGCCCCGCTCCACTTCCCGTCCGGCGGGTCCCACACCTCGAGCCCGCCGTCGGTCGGGCGGTACGCGGTCGCCAACCGGTCCGGCTGGGCCGTCCACATCGCGGTGTCCCCCATGCCGAGGCGATCGAAGACTCGTGTCCGGAGCACCTCGGGGAACGACATGCCCGCCGCCCGGGCACAGAGCACGCCGAGCACCTGCGCACCGGTGTGGTACAGCCACCGATCCCCTGGCTGTGCGAGCAGCGGCAGCGAGCCGAGCCGGGCGATCCAGGCATCGGGCTCGGGCGGGCCGAGCGGATCGGGCGGTCCGAGGCCGATCTGCAGCGCGTCCGCAGCAGTGACGACCGGCCAGGGCTCGGGCGACGCGAACATCTCCATGCACATGCCGAAGCCGAAGGTGAAGGTCAGCAGGTCGCGCGGGGTGATCGCCCGGGCGGCGGAGACGGTGTCGTCGAGAGGCCCGTCCACTTTGGCCAACACGCGGGGTGAGGCGAGCTCGGGCAGCAGGTCGCCGACCGGCGCCCCGAGCCGGATGAGCCCCTCGTCGACGAGGGCCATCGTCGCCGCGCCGGTGATCGGTTTGGTCATCGACGCGATCCGGAACAGCGAGTCACGCCGGACCGCCGGCCCGTCGACCGACAGCGAGCCGTGGGCCTCCACGTGGACCGCCTCGCCCCTGGCGACCAGCGCGACGAGTCCGGTCACCGCGCCGTCGTCGACCTGGCGAGCGGCCGTCTCGCCGAAGCGTCGCAGGCCTGCCCCGTCGAACCGCCCTCCTTCGCCGATGGCTGTCATCGGGCCTCCCGCGTCTGCTCCTCGTTCCGTTGGTTCGACGGCGCGCACCACACGGACTCATCGGCGTGGCGCCGAATCGCCGGATCGTCGCTGCACCCGGGCGCCGCCGGGTCAGGATGCCTGTGGATCAGGGCCTCGTCCCCGGGACGCGCGGGTTGCCAGCCTCGGCACCGATTCGTGCTCGCGCTGGCGGCCGCCGCGACCCGGGGGCACCGAGCGCGCGGTAGCGTGCCGCGAGCGGGCGGGCGGTGACACCGTGGACGAGGACGCTCAAGGTGACCGTGACCGCGACGGCGCCCAGTGTGGCATGGGCCGCCGGGGGATCAAGCGAGTCGACCGCCAACAACCCGAACACCACCGACGCGAGGCCGCGTGGCCCCATCCATCCGATGAAGGCGACCGTGCTCGCGGTGAGGCGTGAGCCGATGAGCACGACGGCGACCGGCACCATCCGGACGAAGTTCAGTGCCGAGACCGCGAAGGCCACGTCGCCCCACGTGGCGGCCCGCAGGCCGGGGACGACCATCACCGCCCCGAACACGTACCAGACGAGCAGCGACAGGAGCTCGCTCACGTCTTCGACGAACCGGAGCTCACCCGTCGCGCCACGGTCCGCCGTGCGCCGCGCCATGCTCCCGTAGCCGGCGCCGGCGACGAAAGCGGCGACGAAGCCGTTCACGCCGGCCTGCAGCGCCGCAGCGTAGGACAGCACCGCGACCGCCACGATCGCGAGCGACCGGAACTCGACAACGCTCCAGCGGCGGCGTTCGGAGAGGAGCACCAGCGCGCCCGAGCCTGCACCGACCGCGAGCCCGAGAGCGGTGCCCCCGACCAGGTCGACCGCGGCCTGCCCCACGCCTGCAGTCGAGATCGACTCGGACACCAGGGCTCCGGCGAGAAACAGGTTGACGAAGGGTGTCGCGATGCCGTCGTTCAACCCGCTCTCCACGTTGAGCACCAGCCGGACCATCCCGGGCACGCGCGGGTCCTCCATCACCTCGGCACCGAGTGCCGCGTCGGTCGGCGCCACCGCCGCGGCGATCACTGCGGCGACCCAGGCGCTGACGCCGAGCAACCCGAAGGCGACGGCCGTGCCGATCCCGATCGCCAGCGGCAGTCCCAGCCCCAGCAGTCGCAGCGGGACCCCCACGCTCCCGCGCAGTGCGTGCACGTTCACCCGCGAGGCGTCACTGAACAGGACGAGGGCGAGCGTCACCTCGACGAGGGAGAGGATCGTCGAGGAGTGGAGCCGCAGGTGGACGAACGCCCACGGACCGTTCGCGGTGACGACGCCCACTGTCACGAAGACGATGGGCGCGGTCAGGTTCCACCGGGTCAGCCGCGCCGACGTGAGGCCCCAGACGACCACGCACACCGTGACGGTGACGACGGCGATCAGGTTCAGCCCGTGGTCCATCCGTTCCCCGGCCTCCCGCGCCGGCACCGTGGCGGTGCCGGACCTCGGTGGGTCAGCTTGGCACGGGTGGAGTGGGATCCCTCGCCGAAGGCGTGCGGGCGCCTCCGACCTCAGCCGTGGGAGCGCCCCGTCACCACGTCCGCTGCGGCGACGAATGCAGGGTCGCCGGTGCGCGCGAACCCGCGTCGGCAGGCCTCGACCAGCTTGACCTGATGCGGGTCGCCGCTCTCCGCCGCGACCCGCTCGGGCTCGGTGTGCCACACCCCCTCACCGTCGGCGACCGCCGGACCGGTGCCGCGGTACAGCGCCCTGTGCTCGGCGCGCACCTGGGCGACCGCGGCAGCGCCTTCGTCCGGCCGAAGGTAGGGGACGAGCAGCTCGACGGCCATCGCCCCGGTCACGCCGTGCAGTTCGACGATGCCCGGGTCGCCGACGAAGCAGCGCGCGCCGTGCGCAGCCGCCTCGGCAGCGCCACGCACCGCGTCGTGGACGTCGTCGCCGCGCTCGGAGGGCTGTCCTGGCCGGTACCAGGTCGCCCAGCTGGCGAGCGCCCGAACCAGCTCGGCGCGCGGCGCGCCGGGGTGTCCGTCGTGTCGATCGAACGGACCGCGTGCGCCGTCCGGATCACCCCGTGGAACAACGCGGCCTGGAGCCCGGTCATGAACCGGGGGACCCAGTCCCCCACGACCGCCCGCCAGCCCTCGGACTCGACGAGCTGCCCGAAGTACCCGAGCCATTCGGGCAGGAGCCGGGACTCGCCGACGGCATCCTCCCAGCGGAAGCCCGTCGGCCAACTGGGTTCGGCCGGCTCCGCACCCCTCACCAGCGAGTCTTCGAACCGGCGCGCCCAGCGGTCGAGCAGCGGGTCGAACCCGAGCACCGACAGTGCCTCGATCGCCATCGGTCCGTGGTTCACGAAATGCTGGGGCGGTGCGAACTCGAGGTCCGAAACCCTCACGAGTGCACGGTCCAACACCTTCGGGTCCGAGGCCAGCAGACCGGAGCGGGGCGCCATCATGCCGCCCCGGGCGTCGGCACGTCCCGTGCCTGCATCCCGCTCTGGTCGGGATCGACGTTCCAGCTGATGATCCGCGTCGGGCGAATGCGGATGACCTCGGCGCTCATCGACCTCAGGGGTGGGTGGTCCTCGGCGACCGCCTCCGCGACCCCTCGGATCTCCACGCCCCGGACCTCCCACGGATCGACGGACGCCAGGTCGTCGACCACCAGCGCGACCTGCGGGTTGGTCCGCAGGTTGCGGAATTTCCGTGTGGTGCCGAGGCGGCGGCCGAACACGTCGATCGTCCCGAGGTCGCCGTTGACCACGAAGCCCACCGGGTTGTTCTGGGGTGCACCACCGGCGTCGACGGTCGCGAGGCGGCCGAGCCGCTGTGCATGCAGGTAACCGAGCTCTGCGTCGGTGAACGGGCTGTCGTAGATGGTGTCCATGTCACACACCGTAAGACCTCAAGTAAACTTGAGGTCAACCCCATGGCACCGAATTCTCGCTCCGACCCCACGCGACTTCCGGCCACGATCCGAGAGCTCTCGGTCGGGCAACTCGCCGCGCGCAGTGGCGTTGCCGTGTCCGCGCTCCACTTCTACGAGTCGAAGGGGCTGATCGCGAGCCGCCGGACCGGCGGGAACCAGCGCCGCTACACACGGGACACCCTCCGGCGCGTCGCCTTCATCCGGGCGGCCCAGGAGGTGGGGATCTCCCTCGCGGCCGTCAAGGACGCCCTCGACCAACTCGGAGACAATCGGACTCCCACCCGACGTGACTGGGCCCGGCTCTCCGCGCACTGGCGGCGGCAGCTCGACGACCGGATCGACGCGCTCGAATCCCTGCGCGAGCGGCTCACCGGCTGCATCGGGTGCGGATGCCTGTCGATCGACGCGTGCCGGCTGGTCAACGGGGACGACCGTCTCGGTTCGGAGGGCCCGGGCGCTCGACGGCTGCGGGCCCCGCATCGTGCAACCGGTTGAGACGCGTCCGGGCTGGCCGCGCGCGCCCCTCGCCGGGTCAGCGCCCGTCCGACCCCTGGGAATCGGTCTCGTCGGTCGCGTAACGCTCGATCGCGGCGAGATGCCGGCGAACTTCGGCCTCTTCGAGGAAGGACGCGGCGAACGAGTTGCGTGCGAGCTCGAAGACCTCCTCGTCGGTGAGCCCGAGGGCCGCCGTCGCGGCCTCCAGGTTGTCGGCCACGTACCCGCCGAAGTAGGCGGGATCGTCGGAGTTGACGGTCGCCACGAGACCTCTGCGCAACAGCTGAGCGAGATTGTGCTCCGGCAGGCTCGGGAAGACCCCCAGCTTGACGTTCGACAACGGGCAGACGGTCAGGGGAACCCGGTCCTCGACCAGGCGACGGACGAGGCGATCGTCCCCGAGGCACTGCACCCCGTGGTCGACGCGCCGCACGTGCAGGTCGTCGAGCGCCTCCCAGATGTACGCGGGTGGCCCCTCCTCGCCGGCGTGCGCGACCGCGAGAAGGCCCTCGCAGCGGGCACGCTCGAAGACCTCGCGGAACAACGACGGTGGGTGACCGACCTCCGACGAGTCGAGACCGACTGCCGAGATGCGGTCCCGGAAGGGAAGCGCCTCGTCCAGGGTCGCCGCCGCGTCGCGCTCGGGAGGTGCCGGAGGAAGCACATGATGAGCCGGGTGGTGATCCCGAACCGACGCTCACCCTCGACCAGCGCGCCATGGATGCCGGCGACCACCGCGGCGAACGCGATGCCCCGGGCGGTGTGGGTCTGGGGGTCGAAGAAGACCTCGGCATGATGGACACCCTGCCCATGTGCCCGCGCGAGGTACGCGAGGGTGAGCTCGTAGAAGTCAACCTCTTCGACCAGCACGGCACAGCCCGCGTAGTAGACGTCGAGGAACGACTGCAGGTCATCGAACACGTAGGCGCGGCGGACGTCCTCGAGGCTCGCGTAGGGCAGGCGGACCTCGTTGCGGTCGGCGAACGCGAGCAGCATCTCGGGCTCGAGCGTCCCCTCGAGATGGAGATGCAGCTCGGCCTTCGGGAGGGACCGGAACCACTCCGCCGACCGATCGGTTGCGCCCGGACGATCGGTCGTTGCCGGCGACGGATCGGTTGGGGGCGGCGGATCGGTTGCGGGCGACGAATCGGTGGTCACCGGAGGATCATGACCCGGATCCGAGGCGGCCCGCCATGTCCTCCCGCATCCGGTGCATCTCCCACGGGACGCGTCGGGAGGCTTCGACCTGCTTCGTGACCCGCGGCCGGCTTGGCCGGGCCTACTTCGGGGACGAGTGCTTGCCCAACGCCCTCGCGAGCTCCGCTCGACCCATCCGCGACCGGCCCGGCAGGTTGCGGCGCTTCGCCTCCTCGTAGAGCTCCCGTCGCGTCCTCGGCGTGGACGAACCGGTTCGCTTGCGTTGCGCGACGCCCTGCTTTCCGAGGGCAGTACGGGTCTTCGCCGGCAAGTGCGCGATCGAGCGCTTGCGCCGTGCACACATCCAGCTCGTGGAATAACCGAATCGGTATCGGGTACGGGTCCAGGCGAGCGGAGCTGTCCGAAATTCGCAGCGGGACGTACGCGAAAGGGAGAAGGGTAGGGAGACCGTGGCCGATGCTCTGTCCGGAAAGAAGATCGCGTTCCTCGTCGCCAACGAGGGCATCGAGCAGGTCGAGCTGACCCGTCCCTGGCAGGCGGTGGCAGCGGCCGGCGGGCAGCCCGTCCTCGTCGCACCCGAGCCGGGGAGCGCACAGGCCTTCAACCATCTCGACAAGGGTGAGACCTTCGAGGTGGACGCCACGACCGACGGGCTCCGAGTCGAGGACTACGACGGGGTCGTCTTGCCCGGTGGTGTGGCCAACCCGGACCGGCTCCGCACCGATCCGAAGGCGGTGCAGTTCGTACGCTCGTTCTTCGACGCGGGCAAGCCGGCTGCGGTGATCTGCCACGGGCCTTGGACCCTGGTCGAAGCCGATGTGGTACGGGGGCGACGCCTGACCTCGTGGCCGAGCCTGCAGACCGACATCCGCAATGCAGGCGGGTCGTGGGTCGACCAGGAGCTCGTCGAGTGCACCAACGGCCCCAACACGCTCGTGACCAGCCGCAAGCCGGACGATCTCGACGCGTTCTGCACCGCCATCATCCCGCTCTTCGCGCGTTCGGTCGCGAGCGCCGCCTGAGGGCCGCGGGTTCAGGTGCGATAGACGGGTTCAGGTGCGATAGAGCTGTGCGATGGCGACGAGATCGTCGTCACCCGATCCCGATTCCGACACCCGCTGGTAGAGGGCCGCCACCAGCTCGGTGACCGGGAGCTCGATCCCCGTCTCAGCTGCGACGCGGCACGCCAGGCGGCCGTCCTTCGCACCGAGCGCGGTCGACCACCAGGGATCCTGCTCGCCCGTGAGCAATCCCTCGAATCGGTTCTTCAGGCCTGGGGCCAGCAACGGGCTCGACCCGAGAAGCTCCCGGAGCTGGTCGTCCGAGAGGCCGCCGGACCGTCCGACCGCGAACGACTCCGCGAGCGCGGCGACAGCGGCGAGGAGCAGAAGGTTCACGGTCAGTTTCGCGGTCGAGGCGAGGGCCGCGGCGTCGTAGCGGAACATCCGGTTCGACAGGGACGGCAGCAGCGGGTCGAGCGCGGCGACGGCCTCGGGCTCGCCGCCGAGCAGATACGCGGCCTCTCCGGCCGCGACCGCGCCAGGGCTCCCGAGGACCGGCATCGCCACGAACCGCTCGAATGCTCCTTCGAGCTCCGAGCTCATCGTCGGGGACACCGTCGACGCGTCCACGTACACCGCGCCCGGTGACAACGACGAGTGAATGCCGCCCTCGCCGCGGGCGACCACGCGAACCGCATCGTCGCTCGAGAGCGAGGTCACCGCGATCGCTGCGTCGGCGACCGCGTCGACGATGCTCGCTGCCTCCGTGGCACCCCGTTCGCAGAGCTCAGATGTCCGGCCGGGCGATCGGTTCCACACGACCACCTCGTGGCCTCCGCCGAGGAAGCGCCCGGCGAGCGCTCTCCCCATGCGGCCCATCCCCAGCACGGCGACTCTCACGGGCTCCTCCTTCCCGCCGACGACACCCTCGATCCTTCCCGCCGGCGACGCGGCCGATCCGTCCCGCCGGCGACGCGGCCGAACCCCGACCGCGTGTTCCTGTTTCGATGCTAGGAGCGTCGCATCTTCTGATCCAGAGTGAATCAGCATGCCGACCCCCCGCGGCGCTCACCGCTGGGACGCGGACCCGGGGTGGGATTGGTGACGGGCCGGTCCTCCCCGACCAGTGCGGCGATGACCGGGCCGGCCTCAGGAGCCGGCGAGGTCACGTCCAGTCGTAATCGCTCTCCGTCGCGATCGAGCGCGAAGTCGAGGAACGGGCAGCAGACGGCCTCCGCTCCCAGCAGCTCGAGTGCGGTGTCGCGAAGGGCCGGCGCGAACCGGAGCCGGCGCCCGGCCGGGATGGGCTCGACCGTCGCTTGCTCCCTCAGGCGTCCCCAGGCGGCGAGCCGAAGTGCTGCATCCCCGTCGCGGAGGCCGCAGGACACCTCGAGATTGCGATGTTCGATCCGAAGAATCGTCATACGTGCACCGTACGGGTTGTATCGCGCTTCAAGTCAAGGGTGCGCGGTGATCCGTCGTCGCGTCCACTTCCCCTGAGCCGGCCTGATCCACGACGCTTTGCGAACCGGACCGTAGGGTGACGCGCGCGTTGGTTTCCGGAGCCGGGGAGGGACGATGACGGCCTCATTGGTGTTCTACGGGGCGCTCGGCGTGGTGAGCACCGCCGCCGCATTCCTCTGGAACCGGCGGTTGTTCGGAGCCGAGCGCGCGAGTCGGGATCTCGTGGCTGGAGGCTGCCTACTACGTCGTCGGGGTCTGCTCGCTCGTCCTCGGCTGGTACTTCAACGTCCGATACGTGCACCTGTACGGCCACCGTGCGAGCTATGCGAACTACGTCTCGTTGCTCTTCACCAATTGGGCCGCCGACTCGGCCGCCCAGGACTACACCATCGTCAACCTGGTGCTGCTGCCCCTCTGGACGATCAGCGACGGCAGGAGGAGGGGCCTCCGCCAGCCGTGGATCTTCTTCGTGATGAGCCTCTTCACGAGCCTCGCGTTTTCGGTGGCGATGTTCCTCGCCTTCACCGAGCGCCAGATTCGTTACAACCGGGTGCCCGGGCGTTCCTCGAGCACCGCATAACCGCAGTTGTAGCCGGGGATGAAGGTGACCCCAGGGCCTCCGTGGCATCCGGCGCCACAGAGGAAGAGCCCGTCGACGGGGACCGGTTCGTCGCTCCATCCACGCGGACCGGGACGGAACGGCCCCATGAACTCCGGCTGGAGCAGGCCGTGCGTGAAGTCGCCTCCGGTGCAGCCGAACATCAACTCGTAGGTGTAGGACGGGTAGTTCAGCTGGCGCTCGATCAGATCCGGAAAGTTGGGTGCGTACCGGCTGATCTTCGCCACGATGCGCTCGGCCATCTCGTCCCGCACCCGTGACTGCTCCTCGCGATCACCGGTCACGGGCAGGTAGAACGCGAAGCTGCTTGCCGAATGCTTTCCCGGCGGTGCCAGCGAGGGGTCGTGGAGCGATGGGATCTGAAGGTTGAACGACGGCGCGGGAGGCACCTGACCACGCACACATCCCTCGAAATCGCTCTGCATCTGTTCGGCAGTCTCGAAGAAGGTCACGTTGTGGCAGCGCTTATCCTGGTTCAGGACATCAAATGGCGCTGCGTACTCGGGGAGTCCGTCGAGTGCGAAATGGGCCTGGAAGTAGGCGGCCCGGTGGTCGATCCTGCCCACCCGCTGCCCGAAGCCCTCCGGCAGTCCCTCCGGATCCATGAGATGGACGAACGTCGAGGTGGGATCGAGGTTCGAGACGACCACCGGCGCGGTCAACACCTGACCGTCGGCGAGCTCGACGCCCCTCACCGACCGGCCGTCCACCACGATCTCGGAGACCTTGGCATGCCGGCGCAACTCGCCGCCGTGCCGCTCGAAGAGCTCGAGGAGATGATCCGAGATCGCACCGATCCCTCCTCGGACCTTCGACATCGTGACGTCACCGGGTGACGCCAGCGCGAAGGCCAGGCACAGCGCGCTTCCCGGCGAGTAGGGGCCCCGATAGGTCGAGTTGACGGCGAGAGAGCCGAGCATGCTGCGCAGGGGCGCGTGCTTCTCGCGGTCGGGCAGGTACCGATCGACCACATCCATGACGCTGCCGAACAGAGCGATGCGAATGGCATCTCGTTCGCGCTCGTCGGTCGCGACCGCCAACATCTCGTCCAGGGTGTTCGGTGCACGGCGCACGTCGAAGCGTCCGATGGCTCGGGCAGGGGCTTCAGCCCAGGCGGCGATCTCCGCCATGCCCATGACCGCATCGATCCCGAGCTCCTCGGAGAGGTGCTCGAGCAATCGTTCGGGATCCGAGTAGAGGTAGAGGGGCGCCCGGCGGGCACCGCTGACCGCGGCCGATTGGATTTCCGGTTCGTAGATCGGGCAATGGTCCAGTTCGAGGGCCCCGAAGATCTCGTCGGGCACCGGGAACTGGATCGAACCGGCCAACTCGAACCGGTGGCCGCGGACCAGTTCCGTCGACGAGGCCATCCCGCCGATGAAGTGGTTCTTCTCGAGGCAGACCACCCGCATCCCGCCCCTGGCCATGACCGCGGCGGCCGTCAGGCCGTTGTGCCCGGCACCGATGACGATGGCATCGAAGTCGGTCACGAGCCGGCACTCTACCGAGGTCACCGCTCGAGGTCAGCCGTGGCCGGGGCCCGCTTCCAGCCGGGTCCTGTCAATGGCCCCTCCTGACCTGGCACTTCGAAAGTCATGCCGTCACCCGATGTACGTATACAGCAAGGGATGTATGGAAATGTATGGTGACTCCATCGGGCCGACGACATCACCTGATGTGTACACCGATGTCATCAGACCTGAGGCACTATCCCGAGGTTGAACCGCGCCTGCTGCGAGCGGCACCCGGAAGGTGGAGCCACACCGGAGGGCTCACGCTGCGACGTCGAGTTGCCGGTCCCCAGGCTGTGCCGACGGTCCGGCATCGCGGGCAACGAAGTCCTTGCTCCGGATGAGGACCAAGGAAGCGACCGCTCCGACGAGCGCCACCGCGGCCGTCACGATCAGCAGGACGTCGATGCCATGGGCGAAACTCGTTCGCACCGCGGCCTCGATCTGTGCCCTCGCTGCAGGCGGGACCGACGAGAAAGCGGCACCACTTTGACCCTGGCGGATCGCATTCACGATCTGGCCGGCATGGCGCTCCAACGCGGGGGAGACCGCGAGGGCCTGCTCGAGGTCGTGCTGGAGCACCGACGTGAAGATCGATCCCAGAGCACCGATGCTCGTTGCGATGCCGATCTGTCGAAAGGTCGAGTTGACTCCTGAGGCCATCCCCGCTCGTTCCGGGGTGACGACGCCGATCGCCGTCGACGCGAGCGGCGGGTTCACCAGTCCGGCACCGATCCCGCTGACCACGAACCCCGGAATGAGATGGGTCCAGCTGCTGTCGCCCGACAGGCCGCTCGTGAGCAGCAGCCCGATGCCCACGAGGAAGAGCCCCGGTCCGATCAACCAGCGAACCGGGACGTGTTCGCTCAACCGACCGGACACCGTGGCAGCCACGAGGAGTGCCCCGCTCATGACGAGAAGGCGCAGCCCGGTGCCGAGTGCGGAGTAGCCCAGAAGGTCCTGAAGGTAGAGGACGAGATAGAGCAACATCGAGAAGAGCGAGCCGTTCATGGCGAACGCGGCGACGAGACCGCCGACGAAGGTCTGATTCCGGAAGAGGGACAGGTCGAACATCGGATCCCTCACCCGGGCCTCGGCGACGACGAAGGCGAAGAGCAGCAGGCAACCGAGGACGAGGGAGACGTACACGCCCCCGTCACTCCAGCTCCGCTCGCTGGCACGGATCAGCCCGTAGACCAGTCCCACCAGTCCGCAGGTCAAGAGGCCGAAACCCAACCAGTCGGGCCGACCGGGGTCGGACACCCGCGACTCGTCCATCTTCCAGAACGTCACGGCGAACGCCGCGACGCCGATCGGAACGTTGACGAGGAAGATGCCTCGCCAGCTGATTCCCGTCGTGATCAACCCGCCGAGGATCGGGCCCAACGAGACGGCGATGCCGGTGATCGCACCCCAGACTCCGAACGCCACGCCGCGGTCGGGGCCACGGAAGCTGTGCCCGAGCAATGCGAGTGAGGTGGCGAACATGATCGCGCCCCCGACGCCCTGCCCGCTGCGCGAGAGGATCAGCATGAGTGGCGACTGGGCGATCCCGCACAGCAGCGAGCCGAGCGTGAAGACCACGAGTCCGATGGCAAAGAGGAGGCGCCTGCCATAGCGGTCGGCGAGTACGCCCGCTGTCAGAAGAAACGACGCGAGCGTCAGCGCGTACGCGTCGACGACCCATTGCACATCGCCGAAGCTGGCGTGCAGAGAGCGCTGGATGTCGGGCAACGCGACGACGACGATCGTCACGTCGAGCAGCAACATGAAGGTGCCCGCGCTCACCGCAACGAGCGTCCACCACTTCCGATCCATCGCTCTCCCCTGTCGACGCCACGAACTCGGACGAGCACTCGTCTCGTGCCCGGCCGGCGTCTGCCCCATGCTTACTCATCGCCGCGCCCCCGGCGGCGCCGGAGGTTCAGGGTCGAGACGCCACCGCTCCGCCGCCCAGCCGCCAGCCCCTCCGCGGCCCAGCCGCCAGCCCCTCCGCCGCCAGCCGCTCGGCGCCTCGGCAGCCCAGGCCCACACGGGAGTCCCGCACGGTTCGGCGAGCGGGATCGAGACTCAGGACCGGCCCGAGCGACCGGGCCGGGTGCGCGACGTCGCCCGCCGGTTCGCCTTCTGGATCGCGCCCACCAGCTCGCGTTTGTCCATCTTCGAACGGCCCGGGATGTGCAGGCGGCGCAGCGACGTCGAGGAGATGGCTCTTCGAGGCGTTCGCATCGACACCTCCCGCGGACGGGTACTGCCGCCGGACTGTGGGCCCCACCCTTCGCCGACTGCGCGTCGGAAGGTCCTCTTCGCTTCTTGGGCTCCCAGTGGTTCCCGACTTTCTCGAACGAGTGCTTCAGCGCCGCGTAGGCGGTCTGATCCGCGCGCCGTCCTTCGCCGTACTGTTCGACGGCGGCGTCGTGCGTCTCGGCGAACGTGTCCCGCGCCTTCTTCGGCGATCTCCGCAGCGTCGAGGGCAGTTCCCGTCGTTTGGGGGATCGGGACTGGGACATCTTCGGCATCTGGTGTACCTCCTCATTCGGGCGTCTCCCTCAATCGGTACCCGAAGTCCATGGGCGTTACCCGGAGACCGAGCGGCCAGGCCGTCGGATGCCGACCCGCGGCCGGAGGAACCCGACCGACGTCTGAACCATTCGAGCGACACCGCAAGTCGCGGGTCGACGCTGTCGAAGACCCCGCCGAGTGGATAAGGTCGAATCCGATGGCGACCACGGGCACACGGGGGACGCAGGGGCGTCTGGCCGGCTGGATCGAGATCCTGCGCACTACGAACCCGCCCGAGGATCGGCCGCTCGATTTCGTCGGCCGCTGGTTGGTGCTCACTCGGGCGGCGGTCTTGCCGATGACCCTGACGTCCGGGGCGATCGCCACACTCCTCGCGGTCCGGAGGCCCGGCTTCGACACCGGGCTGCTCGTGCTGGCCTTCATCGGGCTCGTGTTGGCGCACGTCGCCAACAACCTGATGAACGACCTGTTCGACACCGAAGTCGGAGCGGACACGGCGGACTACCCGCGTGCGCTCTATGCGCCGCACCCGGTGCTGTCGGGGATGATCACGACACGACGGCTCGCGGCGGCCGCACTCGCGGTCAACGTGGCCGACCTCGCCATCCTGATCGTCCTTGCGGTGGCCCGAGGCTGGCCGATCGTGGGATTCGCACTCGGGGGCTTCCTGCTCAGCGCCGCCTACACGGCGCCGCCATTCCGGTTGAAGCAGCACGGTCTGGGTGAACCCGACGTCCTCGTGGTGTGGGGACCGCTCATGGTCTGTGGGACCTACTACGCCGCCCTCGGGACCGTGACCTGGCAGGTGGCTCTCGCGTCCCTGCCCTACGGGTTGCTGTGCACGGCGGTGTTGATGGGCAAGCACATCGACAAGGCGGAGTTCGACGAACCCCTCGGGATCCGGACGCTCCCGGTCCGCCTCGGCGAGGCCCGTTCGTGGCACGTCACCAAGGCGATGATGGTCGCGTTCTACGGGCTGGTGATCGTGTCCGTCGGCGTCGGTGCTCTCCCGTGGCCGTCGCTCGTGGCGCTGGCAGCGCTGCCCACCCTCGTGAAGGCGTTGCGGGGATTCAGCCGGCCCAAGCCACACTCCCCGCCGGAACGTTGGCCGATCTGGCCCCTCTGGTTCGCCGGAATCGCGTTCCTACACACCCGGCGGGCAGGGGCCCTGTTGATCGCCGGGTTGCTGGTGGCCGCGATCGCCAACATCCACTGACGCGGGGTGACCAAGGCCTCTACCGCGTCGTCGGTCCCGGAGCGACGATGGAACGGACATCGGAGCGGGCCCCTGGGATGGGCCCCTGGGATGACGGCCCGCCCGGGCCCGAGCCGAGGAGGACCCGACCATGACCGAACATGTCCCGACGAGCGCATCCCCCGAGAGGAGCGCATCCCCCGAGAGGAACGCATCCGCTGAGAGAAAGCGGCCTCCGACCGTCGTGAACGGGACCAGGGTGACGGTCGCGTTTCCCTTCTCGCAGATCAAGCTCCACGAGCCCAGCGCGGACCTGTCGGCCCTCGCGGCACTGGTGGCCGGTGTGGCCGATGCCGTCGCCGCGCTCGGCGCCGAGCACCCGGGCGGCGATACGAGCGGCGAGCTCGCCGCGCTGGCCACCGAGGCGCGGGCGCTGCAGGAGCGGCTGTCGGGCACCGGGCACGCCCGCTCGAGCTGACGGTCAGGTCGACGCCGCGTGCACCTCGCCGTGGAGCGGCCGCCGGCTCAGCTGCCGTCGGTGACCCACTGCGCCAGTTCGACCACGATGCCGGGTCCGTCGAGAAGGACGAGCTTCCTGTCGTGGAACTCCATGACAGCGCTGCGTGGTTCGATGCCGGCTGCGACCACGGTGGCCAGCGTCGCCTCGAGGTCACGGACACGGAAGCAGACGTGGTTGAAGCCCATCCGGTCGAGATGCCCCGCACCGGGATCGGCATTGGGCCGAGGTGAGTGAAAGCGGAGCAACTGCACTTCTTGACGGGTGGTCGGATCGTCCAGGCGCAGCGTCACGTGATCGGCCTCCCAGCCCGCGATGCCCATGTACGCGGACATCTCCTCGCCGGAGACGACCGTCTCGCGGTCGGGCGCGAAGCCCAGAAGGCCGAAGAACTTCTCTGCAGCAGCGAGGTCGTCGACGACGACTGTCAGGTGATCGAATCCCGGTTGCACGATGCTCCCCTTCCCTTGCGCCGGAAGGGCCTGGCGGACCCCCGGACGACTCAACCAGGATCGCGCGGCGACAAGGGCCCCGCTCCCTGCGGCCGGGCGCGTGCGAGACTCGGGCAGTGGCGGCGCCCCGGTTCTTCCTCCACTCCTTCCCGGTGCCGGGCACCGTCGCCCCGCTCGCCGAGACGGCAGAGACCGACGGCTGGGACGGCCTGCTACTGGCCGACAGTCAGAACTTGGTGGGTGATCCCTACGTGGAGCTGTCGCTGGCCGCGGCGGCGACGTCTCGGATCGAGCTCGGTCCCTACGTCACCAACCCGGTCACCCGGCACGCGGCGGTGACGGCTGCCGCCATCGCCACCTTGCAGGCCGAGTCGAACGGCAGGGCGGTGCTCGGAATCTCACGGGGCGACTCGTCGCTGGCGACGATCGGGTGCCGACGGGCCAGCCTCGCCGAGCTCGGCACGTACGTCGACCAGCTGCAGGGCTACCTCGGAGGGCAGTCGGTCGACCTCGGAGGCCACGCGAGCCGCCTCGAGTGGGTCGCCGACATCCGCCAGCCGAAGGTACCGGTCGACGTCGTGGCCACCGGGCCGCGTGCCATCGAGCTGGCGGCGACCCGAGCCGACCGGGTGACCTTCGCCGTCGGGGCGTCGGTCGATCGGATCCGCAGGGCGATCGATACCGCGAGGAGGGCGAGACGCGGAGCGGGGCTCGCGACCGATTCGCTCGCCATGGGCGTGTGCATCGTCGCGGCCACCGCCGACGACATCGACGAGGCACGACGGCTGGTCCGGGCGAACGCCGGCATCTTCGCCCGATTCAACGGCCAGGCGGCGACGGCCGGCAGCGTGCCCGACGACGATGGGCGAGCGGTGGAGGTGGCGGTCGCGGCGGCCTACGACGAATCCCGCCACGGTCTGCGGTCCGCCACGCAGACGTCACTGCTGACCGATCGGTTCGTCGACCAGTTCGCCGTGGTGGGATCGCCCGACGAGTGCGCGCGACGGCTCGGCGAGATCGCACGCCTGGGTCTCGATCACGTCGTGATCATCGGTCCGTCGCGCGACATCGAGCGGGAACTGGCCCTCGCTGCGACGCGACGGTTCGCTGCCGAAGTGATGCCTGCTGTTCGCGCCGACCTGCCGCCCGCGAGCCGATGACGGATGGCCGGCCAACCGCGACGTGAGCGCAACCCGGCGGAGGAGCCTCAACCCGGGGAGCCTCAACGCGGCGGAGGAGCCTCAGCCCGAAGGGGGACCCGCCCAGTCGGCGTGCGGATCCGAAGCGGGAAACGACTCGATCTCCACTTCGTCGAGCCGCTCGTCCTCCGCGTCCCGTGCCTGCTGGTCGAAATGCGACGCGACCTCGGCGGTCACCGCGTCGACCGCCGACATCGCCCGTGCCGCCTCGGGATCGAGTCCGTGACGCGCTGCGAGCCATTCGGGATCGAGGTACGTCATCCACGACCAGCGGGGATGCTCGGCCCAGACCAGGATCTTCAGCGGAAGGTCGAGCGCGACGGTGGGCGAGGCGACCATCGCACCGGTGCCTGCGGCGGGGCTCCCGAAGATCACGAGCAGGGTGTCCCTCAGCTCGAGACCCACCTGCTCGGCCTCACCGCTGTGGTCGACGACGCCGAACACCTTGGCGCCCCGGCCCTCGATGCAGGCGATCAGCGCCTCGACGGTTTCGCCCACCGGTCGGGCACTCCGTCGATGCACGATGCCCTCCGGAGACAGAAGGTCCGGAGCTCGGCTCTCGTCCACCACGGTCGCCGGAGGTCGACCCATCGTGATCAGCCCGCCGGCTCCAGCGCGATCGCGGCGCCCGGTTCGAGGACGCGGAAGGCGACGCTCTCCTCGAGGTAGAGGCGGACCTCGCGGTCGTCGTGGCCGAGGTAGCCCATCGACACGTCCTGGCCGCACTCGAGCACGAAGTCGCCGCCGCGGAGGCTCATGACGATGCCGCCCTTGACGCCCGGTGCCCAGACGAGCGGGCCTTCGAGAATCCGGCGCAGGTGGTCGAAGAGGAGATGACCGCCGTGCTCGGTCGTCTCGACGATGCCGGTGTGCAGGTCGGGACCGATGGCGAGGCCGTAGGGGCCCTCGATCCCCGATCGTCGCAGCATGTCGGTGGCCCGCGCCACGACGTTCGGGTACCGGTCGCGATCGGAACCGAGGGCGATCACGTCGTACGACGAAGACTCGGTGATGCCGAGGATGCCGGCGTCCGGATAGCCGTGGAAGACCATCGTGTTCTCGGCGAGGGCCAATTGGCGAGCTGCCTCCTCGAGATCCGAAAGGTCGATGTCGGGTGCACCCCGCTCGGCGTCGTCGAGCGCCGCGCGTGCGACTGCGAAGGACGCGCGCGCAGCTCGACGAGGGGGAGGACGCGACGGCGGAGGGCCGTCACCCCGTCGGCCGGACCGGGAACCGGATCGGCCCTGCCGAGAGAGACGGACGAATGCTCCCAGCCGTGGGGACCGGCGAAGTCGACCAGCTTGCGGGAGGCGAGCTGGGTGACCAACCGGCTCCTCGCCTCGCCCGCGAGCAGTTCCCAGGACGCGATCGGACAGCGGCGCGAGGCCTCGACGGAGATGGTCGGTCATTCGTCCCCCTTCAGGCTTCCGATCCCGAGAGATCCTGCGTCGGTGGCGCCGGGCTCTTCCCCTTGCGCCGCGGCGGCTTCGACCTCGGTCACCGGCGCCTCGGTGAAGAGGTAGGTGCGGAGGTGCTGGTCGAGAACGGGATCGCGCCGGCGGAGCCACTCGAGGGTCATCGACGCGTGTTCCTTCTCCTCGTCGCGGTTGTGGGCGAGCACCGCGGCGAGGTCGTCGTCGTCGGTGGCGTCCACCCGCTGGTCGTACCAGTCGACGGCTTCGAGCTCCTCGACGAGCGAGGTCACCGCCCGATGCCGGTCGACCGTGCCGTCGCCGAGCAGTTCGCGTGGTTCGTGGAGCCCTTCGCTCCCCATCGGTGGACCTCCTTCACGTCGAAGCACCTCGCCGACAGCACGCCGGCCGGCACGTCCATCCCGCCGCCGGAGCCGGCCCGCCGATTCCGACCGGCAACCGCCGATTCCGACCGGCAACCGCCGATTCCGACCGGCAACCGCTGGGACCGCTACTGCCTGCGCCGATCGTACCCGGCGACGATCGCCCGTGGTCCGCCGACGACGTGCACGACTGGACGGCCCGGAGAACTCCGACTCCTCGACCCAGCCGGTTGGCCGGCGTCGCTCAGCGTGCCGTGGCGGGCGGGTCCGAAAGCCGCCGGATGCCCGGGAGGGCGAGCAGCGACACCGGCATCGCACACCACAGGTTGAAGAAGCGGTAGGTGCACGTGCCGGCCACCGCGACGGGCAGCGGGACGCCTGCCTGATGGAGTGCCACGATCAGCAGGACGTCGATGGCGCCGGCGCCGCCCAGTGGTGCCGCCCGCCGTGAGATCACGTACGCGACCCCGTATCCGAGGACCAAGGTGGGCCACGGCACCCGGTAGCCGAACGTCGCCATGGCGGCCCAGATCGCCAGCAGCTCACCGGCCGAGAAGACGGTGATGCCGGCGACGGCGACCCAGTTCCGCCGATCGCCGAGGAACGTCACCATCGTCGAGACCCCGTCGGCGACCACCCCGAGCCAGTAGCGCCACCCGGAGGCGGCGCGCCACCGGTCCCGGTACCGGTAGGCGAGGAACAGGACCACCGGAGCGCCCACCAGGGGCCCGATGGCCCAGGGGAGGTCGAAGTCGATGGGGGGCCGGCCCGACCCGCCCACGAACAGTGCCACGAACGCGGCGAGGCAGGCCGCGACGGAGACCGGCACCATCTCGAACCCCTGGAGGGCGACCAGACGGACGTCGCTCTCGCGGCGCCCGAGTCCGGTCGTGCGCATCGCGTACCGGTCGATCGCCGTCCCGCCGCGGTGGACGAAGGCTCCGAACCCGGCCGCGATGACACCGAGCCGCTGCCGGCGGGTCAGTGATTGCTTCGCACCGTTCCAGATCACGCCGTCGAAGGCGAAGCGGTAGCCCGAGAACGCGATGAGCACCCCTGCCGCGGACGCGATGAGCCACTGCCCGTGGATGTCCGCCAGCAGATGGACGACACGGCCCAGGCCGGCGAGGAATGCCATCCCGATCCACGATCCGGCCGAGAGCCGCGACCACCAGTGCCATCAAGAGCACGAGCGTGGAGCGTCGGCGTGGGAGCGGCAGGGCACGACGGCCCCGCCGGCCGGGGTGGGCAGAGCCCACCGCTCCGGGGCGGCTCATCGCGCTCGGTCCATCTCTCGATCCAGTCTCGCCGTGCGGTAGGGATCCACCTCGTTTCATATCCTACCGAGGCCGGATCGACTCCTCCGGGCAGGTCTCGTCCCCCTCACGAGGACTCTCGTCCCCCTCACGAGGACATTCGGCTCGACGTCGCCCGGTTCGGCCAGCGCGTCGGGGGGCAGGTGGAGGCTGACGGGCCCGCCAGAGCGCTCGGTGATGCTTGGACTCTCGTCGCCGCTGGCCGATGAAGCCGCTGATCGATGAAGCTACTGACCGATGAAGAGGCGCCGCCGGCCCCGTCCTAGTCTCCGAACCATCAGCGCCGGTGCCCGACGAGGAGGCTCTCATGCCGCAGATCACGACCGTGGGAAGGATCCTTGTTCCCGTGCCGATCAGGACCGGGCCACCGAGTTCTACACGACGGCGCTCGGTTTCGGCCTCGTCGCCGACGTCCCCTTCGGCGAAGGCAGCCGGTGGGTCGAGGTCGGACCGCCGGGAGGCGGCACCTCGTTGTCGCTCGTTCCTCCACAGGACGGGTTCCGGCCGGGACGCAGGACCGGCATCGCGCTCCAGTCGTCCGATCCGCGCTCCGACCACGCCGAGCTGCGCACCTCCGGCGTCGACGTCGACGCGGACCTGGTGGGCGGTGACGGAACCGTTCCCCTGCTGTTCTTCTTCCGCGATCCCGACGGGAACCAGCTGATGATCGTCGAGGCGCGCTGACGACGCCGCCGGTGGGGCCACCGACCGGACCTTCGGGTCGCCTCGACGGCCGCCCCTACCTGCTGGTGCACGGTGCGGGCTCCGATTCGTGGTATTGGCACCTCGTCGCCCCGGCGCTCCGACGTGCCGGCCACGAGGTCGTCGCCGTCGACCTGCCCGTCGACGACGAGCGCTGCGGGTGGTCGGAGTACGCGGAGGTCGCGGTCCGGGCTGCGGGCTCGCGGAACGACGTCACCATCGTCGCCCAGTCGATGGGTGCCTTCACCGCGCCCCTGGTCGCCGACGCGGTGCGCGTGCGCGAGCTGGTGCTGGTGGCGCCGATGGTGCCGGCACCGGGTGAGACGGCCGGGGAATGGTGGGCGAACACCGGACAACCGGAAGCGGCCCGGCTCGCTGCGGTCGAGGAGCAACGCGACCCCGACGCCCCGTTCGATCCGGTCGAAGTCTTCTTCCACGACGTCGATCCGGGGCTGTTCGCCGCCTCGGCCGCGCACGTGCGCGACCAGTCTGCCCGGTCCTTCGGCGACCCGTGGCCCCTCGACCGGTGGCCCGACGTGCCGACCAGGTGTGTGGTCGGGCGCCGCGACCGGCTCTTCCCGCTCGAGTTCCAGCGCCGGGTGATCGGTGACCGGCTGGGCCTCGGAGTCGAAGCGATCGACAGCGGCCATCTCCCCGCGCTCGCCCGTCCGGAGGAGTTGGCGCGCCTGCTTCTCACAGACGGTCGGGTCGGCTGAAGGTCGGTTCGGTCAGCCGAGATCCGCCGTCCACCCGGTGACGATGGCAGCGACCTCGTCCTCCCGCCTCCGCAGCGAGTGGTCGCCGTCGACGATCACCCGCGTGACCGCACCGGGGATCGCGCCGGTCTCGCGCTCGAGCTCCTCCGCCGACGCGAACGGGTCGCGCCGGCCCGACACGAAGAGGCACGGTACGCGCAGATCGGGAAAGTGCTCGGTGCGGAGACGCTCCGGGCGGCCAGGGGGGTGCAGGGGGTAGCTGATCAACACGAGAGCGGCCGCGTCGAGACCGTCGGCGACCGCCAGCGAGCACATCCGGCCGCCGAAGGACCGGCCACCGACCGCGATGCGTCCGACCGGCACCGACAGGCGTCGGGCGAGCGCCGCGCTGGCTGTTCGGACGGTCTCGATGCAGACGGCCGGAGGATCGGTCCGCCGCTTCTTCGCAGCCTGCGCAGGGAACTCGACCCGGTCGACCTGGACGCCGATCGGAGCGAGCGCGCGCTCGACGGCGACGAGCCCGGGATGGTCCTTCCCGGCGCTCGCGCCGGGTGTGAGCACCATGCCTGCGATGGGGCTCTTCTTCACGGGACCATCTTGCACGCAAGCACGGTGACCGGTCGGGCCACGGGAACACCGGCACCGCCGGACGTCGACGGTGCTCGAGGCGAGCAACCGCAGCACTGCACCGGAGAAGGGATCGGATGCAAGACTGGGGGATGCGAGGGCGTCATGATCCGGCGGTCCCGTGGCTCACACGGGTCGCGGCGGCGGTGGGTCCGACCGAGCCCGTCCGGTCGCTCGGGGCGCATGCCTGGATAGTCGAGGCAGGAGGGCGCACGCTGGTCGCCAAGCTCGGACCGGGTGCGCGTGACGAGGCCGACGGACTGGCGAGTCTCGGTCAGGTGCCCGGGGCACCCCCGGTCCCCGACGTGATTCTCGTCGAGGACGATCTGTTGGTGACGACCGCCGTCGACCGGTCGTCGCACACCGAGCGCCACGACGAGTCACTGGGCCGTTCGCTCGGCCGGCTGCATGCCGCGACGACCCCGCAGTGGGGCGGCGGCTCCTCGTGGATCGGCGCCTGCCGGGTCGATCCGGCCGAACGGCCGGACGCGGCGTCCTTCTACGGGGCGAGGTTGGGTGAGCTCGCGCCGCGCTGTGGCCTCGAGGGTGCGGTGGATCGGGTCGTCAGTCGGCTGCCCGATCTCCTTCCCGCGGGAGGTCCGGCACTGCTGCACGGAGACCTGTGGTGGGGCAACGTGCTGTCCGGCTCCGACGGTCGGACGTGGCTCGTCGACCCTTCCGTGCACGGCGGTCATCCCGAGGAGGATCTGGCGATGCTGCACCTGTTCGGACCCGTCGCCGATCGCGTCCTCGCCACCTACCGCGAGGTCCGGCCCCTCGCCGACGGCTGGCAGGAGCGGATCGCCCTATTCCAGCTGTACCCGCTCCTCGTCCACGCCGTGCTCTTCGGCGGCGGCTACCGGGCGCGGGCCGAGTCGGTCGCCAAGTCGTTCGGCTGAGCACTCGTCAGTAGGCCGCGTTGTGCTCGAAGTAGCGACGGGGCGCCTCGATGAGCATCGTGTCGATCTGGGACTCGGTGACACCCTGTTCCCGCAGGTAGGGCAAGACCTCGTCGTGGATGTGCAGGTAATTCCACTGGGTCATCAACGCGAGCGCCCCCGGGTCGATCCAGTCGATGTGGCAGGCCGCGTCGTGAGCGAGGACCATCCGGTCCGCGTAGCCCCGGCGGCACATCTCCACCACCGTGTCCGCCCGGGCTTCGAACGTCGTCTCCACGTTGATGCCGAACCGGTCCATTCCGAGGATGAAGCCCTCGTCGGCCAGGGCCTGGAGGTGGTCGACGTCGGTGGTGTCACCCGAATGGCCGAGCACGACCCGGGTCGGGTCCACTCCTTCTTCGTCGCAGAGCAGGCGCTTCACCGAAAGGCCCGTCCGGTCGCCCGGATGGGTGTGCACGGTGATGGGGGCACCGGTCTGGCGATGCGCGCGGGCCACCGCCCGCATCACCCGGGCGACACCGTGCGTCATGCCCTGGCGGTCGATGGCGCATTTGAGGAAGGCGGCCTTCACGCCCGTGCCGGCGATGCCCTCGGTGACGTCGCGGACGAACAGGTCGACCATCGGGTCGGGGATCTCCGCGCCCGCCACCGCGAGCGCCGGCCCCCGGTACCGGAAGAAGAAGGGAACCTGGTCGTAGGTGTAGCAACCGGTGGCGGCGAGGATGTGCAGCTCGGGCACCTGCTCGGCGATGCGCTGGATGCGGGGGATGTACCGGCCCAGACCGACGACGGTGGGGTCGGCGATGCTGCGGATCCCCTGGGCGGTCAGGGCCTTCAGCTTGCCGACCGCGTCGGCGACGCGGTCCTCCTCACTTCCCCACTCCTCCGGGTAGTTCTGCTCCACGTCGGCATCCAGGACGAAGACGTGCTCGTGCATGTAGGTCGGTCCGAGGTCGGCGCTGTCGACCGGACCCCGCACCGTCTCGACGCGTGCCATGGCACCTCCCTCCGATTCGGCTCCCGAGCGAACCCCTCGGCGTCAGGCTTCGAGCGCGGCGGCCAGGCGGTCGAGCGTCTGGCACATCGTGTCGCGATTACGAGCACGCCGATCGTCGATGCCCGACACCTGCTTGCTGAACTCCAGCGCGCTCTCCGGCCGCAGGTCCTCGTTCCATTCGGTCACCCGGCAGCCGGAAGCCGTCGGCTCGATGCGATAGCCCCAGGTGGAGTAGTGGAAGTCCATCATCGAGCATTCGAAGGCGAAGGCGCGCCCGACCTCCGCTGCGACCACCCTGCCCTGGGTGGTCCACTCGTGCTCGCCGTTCCGGTTGTGGCCGTCGAAGACGGCTCCGACCACCGGCGAGTCGAATCCGTCGTGCCATTCACACAGATAGCACTCTTCGGACCACTCGCCCATGCGGGTCACGTCTGCGATCGCGGCGTAGACCTGTTCGGGCGCGGCGGCCATTTCGCGGGAGACCTCGAGCCTGTCGACCATCGCGCACCAGTCAACCACAGCGGCGGCGCGCGTCCCGAGGTCTCGCCACCCGGTGGAGAAGAGGTCAGCCCTCCGCCCACGCGGTGTGCTCGGCGATGATCCGCTGCACGGTGGCGGGCTCGTCCGGGGTGATGCAGGGGCGGACCCGGCTGCCGGTGTCGAGCTCGATCCCCGTCTCCTTGTCCGGCCGGCCGCCGTCGAGGTTGTACCAGTGCACGAAGTCGCCGGAACCCCAGATCCTCCACTTCCCACGCACCGTGCTCAGCGGGTACGCGGTGGCCGAGCGGATCCGACGAAAGGGGATCCGCTTCGCGCCCCACGGGTAGTACCAGCGGACGGTGATGCCGTCGTCGTCGCAGGCGATCCGGCAGTCGTCGTAGAGGCGCGCCGGCTGCGTCATCCGTCCATCCTGGGCCGACCCGTCCACCGCTCCAAGGCGACCCGCCGAGCAGCCTCAGGCCTGTTCGTAGCAGTTGAACATCCAGCGCACGCCGAACCGGTCGAGGGTGCATCCCCAGTAGGCCCACGGCATCTGCTGCATCCCGGTGGACTCGCTGCCGCCCACGCTGAGCGCGCCGTAGAGCCGGTCGGTTTCGGTGCGGCTGTCGGGCTCGAGGCAGATGGTCACGTTGTTGCCGACCTTGAGCTGGTGCCCGAGGGATTCGAGCATGTCGCTCCCCATCAGTACATGCCCGGCCAGGATCGGGAGCTCGACGTGGGCGACCCGCTTCTTGTCGCTCTCCGACAGAGTGGGTGCGTCCGGCGGGGACGGTACGTCACCGACGCGGGTCAACTGTCCGATGATCTCGGTGCCGAAGACAGAGGCGTAGAACGCGAACGCCTCCTCGGTGGTGCCCATGAAGTTCACATACGTGCTGACGCGGCTCATGTGCCGTTCTCCTTTGTCCCTTTGGCTGGGTGCCTTGTCGCTGCTCGCTTGTCACTGCGTCCGTCGCGCTGTGGCCGTCCCCCGGCGAAGTGGTCGCGGGAGCCGTGCTCTCCATTTCCGACGTTACGGCGATCCGAGACTCATCGGTACCGCCGCTCTGCCGTCCCGTCATCGGCTCTCCCACTCGTCCGGGTCGAGGCTCCCGGACACCGAAGGGGCTCCGTTCAGGGCTCCGGGCGGAACAGGCGTCCGTAACGCTCGAGGTACAACGGCCACCCCTGGTCGCCGTCGACGCCCTCGCGGACGCCCTCCCAGCCTTCGCCGTGCCGATCGAGGTTGCGATGCTCCAGGTCGACCCTGGTCCGCTCCGGAGCTTCGGCGACGAACCGCACCTCGACCTCGCTGGTCCTGTCGGGATCGCCTTCGATCTGCCAGGACGGGCTGATGTCCCAGCTGAACACCACCCGGTCGGGAGGGTCGTAGGCGAGGACGCGCCCCCATCGGCACTCGCTGCCGTCGACGCCGCGGTCGTAGAGGGCGCCGCCGACGCGTGGCTCGAAGACCGTCTCTGCGATGTCCGCGCCGAGCAGGTTGTGCTCGCGCGGCTTGAAACGGCCGAAGCCCTCGGTGAACACTTCGAACGCTCGCTCGATCGGCACGTCGACCACGATCGAATGGTGGACGACGGCCTCCGATTGCCGACTCATGTCTCCTCCTCCATGGGTTCCCCGGACTGGACTGATTCCTCAGCGGTCGCCTTGTAGGCGGCCAGCGCCTTGCCCCAGAAACGGTCGAGCTGGTCCCGCAGGGCCGCCATCCCGGCGGGATCGATCCGGTAGATGCGGCGGTTGCCCTCGGCCCGGTCGACGACCAATCCGGCGTCCTTCAGCACGCGGAGATGCTGGGAGACCGCCGGCCTGCTGACCGGCAGGGCTCGGCTGAGGTCGACCACGGCCAGCGGGCGCTCGGCCAGCCTTTCGAGGATCGCCAGGCGGGTCGGGTCTCCGACCGCCAGCAGGGGCGAAAGTCGGTCAGTTTTCACTAACCGTTAGTTTAAGCTTACCGACTTCGCCGTCAAGGGCCGGGCAGCGGTCAGCGGTCCTCCGGGCGTGCTGCACCGGCACCCCGCCGCACGGGTTCGAGGTCGAGCGCCTCGAGCGTCGCCGGATCGCACATCAGCTCGATGCCGACCACCCGGGCGTCGCGGACGGTGAAGCCGAAGGCAGCCATCGGCCGGCCGCCCGCCGCCACCAACGCTCCTGCGAGCCCGTCGATGAGGGTGAGCCTGGCCGCCTTCGCCCCGCCGGCGAAGACCCGGGCGACCGCGTCGATGCCACGCAGCTCCTCGTGCAGCTCGGGTGCGCCGGCATCCGCTCTGGCTGCGGCCATCTCGACGGCCACCGCGTCGGCTCGCAGCACGACGTCGGGGTCGAGCAGACGCAGCAGTCCCGCGAAGTCGCCGTGGTGGGCCGCGTCGAGGAACGCGGCGACCACCTCGCGCTGCGTACTGGCCGGCGCGTCGGGTACGGCGGGGTCCGACTGCACCCGCTGTCGCGCCCGGCTTGCCAGCTTCCTGGCCGCAACCGGAGTCCGCCCGACGATGGGGGCGATCTCCTCGAAGGGGACGGCGAACATGTCGTGCAGCACGAACGCCAACCGCTCGGACGGCTCCAGTGTGTCGAGCACCACCAACAGCGCGAGGCCGACCGAGTCGGCAAGAAGCGCCTCGTCCTCGGGGGAGGTCCCCACAGCCGGTTCGGGGGCCGTGTCCCGCGACACCTCCTGTTTCCGGGCCCGTGCGCGCAGCATGTCGAGGGAGACCCGGGCCACGACGGTGGTCAACCACCCTCCGAGGTTGTCGACGCCGTCGGCCCCGGACCGGCTCAACCGCAGCCAGGCCTCCTGGACCGCGTCGTCGGCCTCGTGGCTCGATCCCAGCATGCGCAGCGCCACCCCGCGAAGGCGATCGCGGTGGGCCTCGAACTCCTCGTCGAGCAGGTCGGCGTCGGTCATGGTCACATCCTCCGGTCGGGGGTCGTCATGTCTGTTGACGAAACCCACCGGGTCAATGTGACCCACGACCTTAGGAGTGTCCATGACCGGCTCTTCCACCGAGGGAATCAAGACCGTGCTCCATCCGGTGTCCGACCTGGACAAGGCGAAAGCGGTGTACACCGCCCTGCTCGGCACACCCCCGCAGACCGACGGCCCCTACTACGTCGGCTACGAGGTCGCCGGCCAGCACATCGGGCTGGTCCCGGGCGGCGGACCCCAGGGCATGACCTCGCCGGTGGCCTTCTGGCACGTGCCGGACATCGAGGCCAAGCTCGCCGAGCTGACGGCCGCGGGCGCCACGGTGAAGGAGCCCGCGAACAACGTCGGCGGCGGCCGGCTGGTGGCCACCGTCACCGATGCCGACGGCAACGTGCTCGGGCTTGTCCAGGACACCTGAGCCGCACCCCCGCACCGCTTGGTCCGTCGTGCCGGGCCACGACCACGCCGTGCAGAACCCGGAGCAACCGGCGCCGCGACGCGATCGACCGACGAACCCACGAACACCGGAAGGACGTGCCATGACCTCCATCGATTCCATCACCCTCGAAGTTCCCCACCCGAACGCCGCGGAGGCCTTCTATGCCGCCGCCTTCGACGTGAACGGGCACCTCCGTCTCCGTTCCTCGTCCGCGCCGACCAGCGGCTTCCGCGGCTTCACCCTGTCGCTCGTGGTGTCAGGGCCGGCCACCGTCGACGCGTTGGTCGGCTCCGCCCTCGACGCCGGTGCGACCACGCTGAAGGCGGTCACGAAGTCGTTCTGGGGATACGGCGGCGTGGTGCAGGCTCCGGACGGGACGATCTGGAAGGTCGCCACGTCCTCGAAGAAGAACACCGGTCCGGCTTCCCGGACGATCGACGAGATCGTCCTGTTGCTGGGGACCGCGGACGTCCTCGCGAGCAAGCAGTTCTACGTGGACCACGGTCTGCCCGTGGCGAAGAGCTTCGGCCGCAGGTTCGTCCAGTTCGACACGCCGTCGGACAAGGTGAAGCTGGCCCTCTACGGACGACCGGCACTCGCGAAGGACGCCGGCGTTCCGCCGGAGGGCACCGGATCGCATCGGATCGCGATCACGAGCGACGCGGGACCCTTCGTCGACCCGGACGGCTTCGCATGGGAGGATCGGTGACACGACTCGGGGACCTTGCCGTGGCGACCCATGGATGTTGCGCTGGCACTCACGGGCCGGCAGAGCGAACGAGCCATGCCCCGACGGGCCCGCCGGCGGCGAGGCCCCCGGTCACGGCGCGGCGACGCCCTCCCGGTTCCTCGGACCCACCGGGGTGTCACCGCGGAGGGTGACCCGTTGCATGATCCGCCTGCGCTCGCCGTAGTCGTAGATCCCGAAATGCATCGTCGCCCGGTTGTCCCAGAAGGCGAGGGTGCCGGGTCGCCAGTGGTATCGCACGACAAAAGCGGGGTCGGTCATGTGGTGATAGAGGAGCGCGAGGAAGTCGGCGCTCTGGGCCTCGGGAAGGTCCTTCACCGATACCGTGAACTTGGGGTTCACGAAGAGGTTCTTGCGGCCGGTCTCCGGATGGACCCGCACCACCGGATGGAGCGCCGGCAGCAGTCGGGTCAGCTTCGTGCCTTCCCATACGTTGCCGTGACCCTCCGCGACCATCTGGGCGTAGAAGGGTTCGTAGTGATACGCGGACAGTTCGTCACACAGCCCGCGGAGTGGCGCGGCGAGGGTGTCGTAGGCCGCCCGCGTGTCGGACCACATGGTGTCGCCCCCGGCGTCGGGCACCTCGACGGCGCGCAGCATCGAGGCCATCGCGGGCCGGTTCATGAAGGTGATGTCGGTGTGCCAGAAGTTGGTCCGGTCCTTGGCGCTGTCGATGGTGTGAATCTGCTCACGCTCGACGACCCGCGGCTCGACCGGGTGGCTCTCGGTGAGCTCGCCGAAGCGCCGGGCGAAGGCGAGCTGCGTCTCGTCGTCGAGGTGCTGGTCGGGGAAGAACACGACCAGGTGCTCGAGCCAGATCCGCCGGATGGAGGCGACGACAGAATCGGCCAGGTCAGCCGAGCAGTCGACACCGCGGATCTCTGCCCCGATGGTCGGGCTCAACGGGCGCACGTCGAGATCGACTGCGGTCGGCGGCATGCCGCCCATAGTGGCAGAACGCACCGAGCCGGTGTCCTCGGCCATCCGCCACCCGCATTCCGGTCCCCGCTGTCGCGGACTCGGGGCCATGCCGGCGGTGGCGATCCGTGCGGTCCGGCCGTTGCTCCGGTGCGACACCGACGACGGCCCGCCGAACCCACCGTGCCCTCCCCACCGCAACGGTGGTACCTCCCGCCATGCGCAGCGTAACCCGAAGAGGGGGGCTTGCCGCAAGCGACCCGGACGTGCTCACGATGACTGCTCCGATGCGCCGGGCACGAACCGGACCTGTGGGGTCCAGGGGGGTCGAATGAAGACGACGTCGAAGACACTGCCGTGGGCGGGAACGGCCCAGTCCGCCGAAGAGGCGAAGAGGATTCTGCGCGAGCTCCCCTCCGGTGCACCCTCGGTCGCCGGAGCTCGGCCGTACCCGTTCCGTGCAGGGTCGGCGACGGCACGACGATGACCGAAGACGCGGTGGTGATCGCCGGTGGCGGCCCGACGGGGATGATGCTGGCGGGCGAGCTCGCCCTGGCGGGGGTCGACGTGCGTATCGTCGAACGCCGGACCGACCGCGAGCTCGACGGCTCGCGCGCCGGCGGCCTGCACTCGCGGACCATCGAGGTGCTCGATCAGCGGGGCCTCGCGGATCGCTTCCTCGAGGAGGGGCAGGCGATGCAGGTCCAGACCTTCGCCGGCATCCCCCTCGACATCAGTGACTTCCCGACGCGCCACAACTACGGGCTCGCGCTCTGGCAGAGGGAGTTCGAGCGCATCCTGGCCGGCTGGATCGACGAGCTCGGGATACCGATCCTCCGCGGACGTGAGGTGACCGGGTTCAACCAGGACGGCACCGGGGTCGTGGTCGGGCTCTCCGACGCCACGTCTCTGCGGGCCGGTTTCCTCGTCGGTTGCGACGGGGGCCGCAGCGTGGTCCGCAAGACCGCTGGCATCGGATTCCCGGGTTGGGATCCGACCAAGAGCACCCTGATCGCCGAAGTCGAGCTGACCGAGGAGCCGCCGAAAGGCATCCATCGGGACGCCGCGGGCGTGCACGGTCTCCACCGGATGGAGGACGGGAAGACGGTGCGGGTGGTGGTGACCGAGCGGCACGGCGGGCACTCCGGCGAGCCCACCCTTCGTGATCTCCGCCAGGCGCTCGTCGCCGTGTGGGGGACCGACTTCGGTGTGCACCACCCCACCTGGATCTCGCGGTTCACCGACATGACCCGGCAGGCGGCGTCGTACCGGAAGGGCCGGATGCTGCTCGCCGGCGACGCCGCACACGTGCACTACCCGGTCGGAGGGCAGGGCCTCAACACCGGGGTGCAGGACGCAGTGAACCTGGGATGGAAGCTGGCCCAGGTGGTCAGCGGGGTGTCGTCGCAGGAACTGCTCCACACCTACCATGCCGAGCGGCACCCGGTCGCCGCTCGCGTGCTGCAGAACACGATGGCGCAGACCGTGCTCACCCGGTCCGATCCGCGCATCGACGCGCTGCGCGACAGCATGTCCGAGCTACTCGGCATGGACGAGCCGCGCACCCGCTTCGCCGCGATGATCTCGGGGCTCGACATCCACTACGACCTCGGTCCGGGCCACCCGCTCCTCGGCCGCCGCATGCCCGATCTCGACCTCGGGACGGCGAACGGTCCTCAGCGGATGTTCACCCTCCTGCACGACGCCCGACCGGTGCTGGTGAACCTCGGCCTGCCCGGCGTCTTCGACATCGCCCTCTGGGCCGACCGCGTGCAGCTGGTCGACGCGGTGTACGACGGGCCGTGGGAACTCCCGGTCCTCGGCGAGGTCCCTGCACCGACGGCGGTCCTCGTGCGACCCGACGGACACGTCGCCTGGGTGGGTGTCGACGGCGAGACAGGGCTCGGCGACGCGCTGGCCGTCTGGTTCGGGCCTCCCCAGGGCGGCTCGACTTCTCGCCGACCTGTGCTTCGGTCGAACTGATCCGACCGGCTCCCCCGACTGGTTCGGATGTGCCCGCGTGCGCCTACTCGATCGGGCGGGCGGCGATCCCCCTCGGTTCCCGTCCCGCCAGCACCCAGCCGACGAGAAGGGCGCCGACGGGCATGGCGATCACGATGAGCGCCAGGTTGGTCCACGGGATGTGACCGAACAGGTCGGACAGACCGCCTTCGAGCGAGTTCGCGCGGTACCAGCCGGCCAGGCCGATGTACGCGGCCACCGTACCGAGCAGTGCGCCGAGGAAGGCGAGCCCGCCGGCGGTCACCGCGGTCAGGCTGCGTCGGGTGCGGGAGCTCGCTCCGGTGGCTGTCAGCGTGCGCAGATCGCTCGCGGTCTCACTGCGGATGAGACCGACGCTCATGGCGAGGATTCCGAGCGCGAGCGCGATGGCGAACACCGTGGCCCAGTTCACGATCTCCGACGAGGTCGGCGCGTCGTTCTTCGACTCGGTGGTCAGGCTGTTGGAGGCGGCGAGCGATCGGGCATTGGTGACCTGGGCCGAGGTGATCGGCCCGCCGGCCTGGATCGTCCACCCCTGGAGGCTGTTCTGGCCCGCGATGCCGAGCCGATGCAGTGCGCTTTCGGTGATCACCGTGTTCGGTGCCGACGTCCCGGTCGGCAGCCGGCCCTCCTCTTGGACCACCGGATGGGCGAGACAGGAGCCGGCCGCGCAGGAATTGGTGTCGCCCGGGCCCGGAGGCCCGCCGCCGGGTCCGACCAGGGTGCCACCTCCCTTGCCGCTACCGCTGCCGTAGGTGAGCTGGACCCCCGAGCCCGCGAGGCCGGGGCGGGAGCTCAGGACGTCGACGCCGGTGGGGATGGACGACGGGTCGATGCCGTACGCGCGCAACAGCGCCGGCGTCGCCACGTAGATCGGGCCGTTCCACTGGCGGCCGTAGCCGCTCGGGTTCTGCAGGCCGGCCGCGGGGCTCTCCAGCGCATAGACGGTCGTCGCACCGAGAGAGGAGGCGATGGAGTGGACCGTGGCCTCCATGGACTGCAGGCTCGGCGTCGCGGCCGACGTCCCGGTCGGTCCCTCGGAGCCGTAGCCGCTGTTCGGCGTGTACACGTTGAGCTGGTTCGACGCGAGGTTCGGCCCGACGTAGTCGAACACGTTGGCGTAGCGAGCGACGGCGACGGCGCACACGACCACCGCGATCAGCACTCCCACGCTGATCGCCGACAGAGCCGATCCCGAGCGGGCCCGGTACCGGGCCATGTCGCGGAGAGGCAGTCGCACTGCGATCGGTGCCCGATGTCCGACCCGGGCCAACGCAGCCAGAAAGAACGGGGAGACCAGGATGATCCCCGCGATCAGCGCGACGAATCCGGGTATCAGCCACGTCATGCCGCCGCTGCCGGCGCCTCCCGACAGAGAGAAGAAGACGAACCCGACCGCGAGGGCGATCACGCCGGGAACCAACGAGCGGTGGATCTGACGCGGTGGCGCCGGACGTCCGGCCAGCGCGGAGACGACCGGCACGCGGCTGACGGCGCGGGCCGGCCGGTCGGCGGCGAAGAGGGTCGCGACGATCGCAAGCACCATGGAGAGGACGATCACCGTCCACGGCAGGGCGAACATCGGAATGACGTGATGTGCGTACTGCTCGTTGTGCGACCGGTAGAGCAGCCAGACCACGATACCCAACCCGACGCCCGCAAGGGCGCCGAGCACCCCCACGATCACTCCGTTGGCCCGGATCACGAGCCTCACGTTGCGGTCGGTGGCCCCCATGGACTCCAGCATTCCGAGGGCGCGGAGGCGTCGCTGCGCGAGCACGGTGAAGCCGCCGATCGACACCAGGGCGATCAGCAGCATGCCGACCGTCGCCACGGCCAGCACGATGGTCTGCGGGTTGATCCCGTTGCTGGCCACCGTGGACGCGGGCGTCGAGACGTTTGGTCCGATCTGGCCCGGCTCCACCCCGGGCGCGTCGAAGAGGACGCTGACCTCAGACGGCTGTGTCACCTGGCCGGGCGGGACGAGGGCGAACTCGTCGAGCAGGCTCTGGGGGTTCTGCACGATCCCGACGACCGTCTTGCCGTCTTGGGACAGGGTGTCGCCGGTCCGCAGATCGAGCTCGGACGCGAGCCCGGGCGTGAGGGCGACCTGGTTCGGGCCGGTCGGGTAACGCCCCGAGAGCAGCTGCAGCATCGGCCCGCCGTAGGGTCCGTGGGGATCCTGGGCACGCACCTGGTAGGTCTGTGTCGAGCCCGGAAGGTGCTGCGTCTGGTTCTCGATCACCTGCACGGTGCCGTAGTGGTGCTCGAGGGCGGCGATCTGGGTCTCGGCGCTCGGAAGGCTCTGGGATCCCGTCTTGCCCGGAGTGCTCGACAGGTTGAAGACCGCGAGGTCGTGGGCAGTGCCGAATCCCGCGTTCGCCGGCGGCGGCGTGTTGACGGCGACCGCCGAACCCACCACGACTGCGGCCATGGCGACCGTCACGAGCAGCAGGATGAGCAGTTGCTGCCGCCACTCCCGCCGGAAGAGGCGCCAGGCCCAGCGGACCATCGCCCGGCGGGCCGCGACCCCGCCGGTGGTCGCGTCGGGGACCGACGGCGGGGCCGGTCGTTCGAGGACGCCGACGCTCATCGCTTCGGCAGTTCGGCCAAGAACGCCTCGGGGCTCTCGCTCGGCAGCGTCTGGTCGACGATGCGCCCGTCACGCAGGAAGACCACCCGATCGGCCCACGAGGCGAGCTGGGCGTCGTGGGTGACCACCACGGCCGCCAGGCCGCGGTGGCAGGCGGCGAGGATGAGGCGCATGACGGACTCGGCGTTGGTCGAGTCGAGCGCGCCGGAGGGCTCGTCGGCGAGGAGGAGTTGCCGACCGCCCACGACGGCGCGGGCGATGGCCACCCGCTGGCGCTCGCCGCCCGACAGCTGGTCCGGATAGTGCGAGGCCCGGTCCTTCAGTCCGAAGTCCTCGAGCGCCTCCATCGCCGCGGCCTGGGCCTTGCGGGCCGAGACGGCGTCGAGCTCGAGCGGCAGGGACACGTTCTCCACCGCACTGAGGCCGGCCAGCAGGTTGAAGTCCTGGAAGACGTAGCCGATCGACTGGCGGCGCAGGCGCGCCTTGCCGTTGCGGGACAGAGACGAGAGCGTCTGACCACCGATGGAGACTTCGCCACCGGTGGGCTCTTCGAGGCTGCCCGCGATGGTCAGCAGCGTGCTCTTGCCCGAACCGCTCGCGCCCATGACGCCGACGAGCGACCCGGCCTCGACCGACAGCTCGATGTGCGAGAGGGCGTGCACCTCGGCCGCCCCCTCTCCGTAGGTCTTCGAGATGTCCTGCAATTCGAGATAGCTCATGGACGCGCTCCCACCTTGCGCCGGGCCTTCGGGAGGGGAAACGACTGCGGGGCCGGCGCGTCAACGCCCGCAGCGGCTCGCTTCAGACGGCCGTCGACCGTGTCCAGCCACCTGATCAGCGAGTCGAGCCGGAAGAGCTCGGCATCGACGACCAGTGCGAAATTGAGATCGAGCCGGGCCTCGTCCTCCTTCAGACGGGTCCACTGCTGCATGAGCTCGACCAGGTAGCGCCGGTGCACCTGCACCACCTCGTGAACGTCCACACCCGGGATCTCGAGCGCCACCAGGACCTTGATGACCAGCTCGTCGCGAGGCGGCGAGGAGAGGTCGGGTGGGGTGCGCAGCCACTGGGCCAGCTCGGCCTCGCCGTCCGCGGTGATGTGGAAGCCCTTCTGGGGCCGCTCCGCATCGGCGTCGTCGGACTCGACCAAGCCGTCACGTTCGAGGCGCTGCAGGGTCGTGTACACCTGACCGACGTTGAGCGACCAGACCTCACCGGTCCGCGCCTCGAATTCCTCGCGCAGTTGCAGTCCGTACTTGGGCCCCTCGCTGAGCAGGGCCAACAGGGCATGACGGACGCTCATCTCTGGCGTACCTGGAGTAGCATACTCAGTATTCTACTTCAGAAAGTGCTCCCGTCAAGGGGGCTCCACCCATGATCCGGGAGCACCCGGCGCGGAGACGGATTGCGGTCGGTGATCCGAGTCGCGGCGGTTCCCGATTCACCCGTTCGTCGGATCTGAACCCCTCAGCGAAGGACGTCCTCGAGAAAGTCGAAGACGCGTTCGTCGCGGAGGCTCTGCGCCGCCGGCTCGCAATGCCAGTCGGCGCCCTCGGCAACGGTGAACCGGGCCAGCTTCTTCCGGCAGCGGAGCGCGTCGTAGAACTGCTCGGACTGTCCGGGCCAGAACTGCTCGTGGTCAGGATCGAGCACCAAGGTCGGGCATTCGATCCGCGCCACGGTCTCCGTGTCGAGCGTCATCTTGCGTGCTGCCAGGTAGGTGTCGAACAGCGACGTCAGTCCGTAGGGTGCCATCCGCCAGGCGAGCATGGCCCGCCGATTCGGATCGGGATCCGCACCCATCAGGGCGTCGAAGACCTCTTTGTTGCCCTGGTCGAGCATCTCGACCATCTCCGGGGGGAGATGTCGCTCCCACGACGAGGCGACGCTCATCACACCCGGATCGGCCACGAGCGCGGCCAGGCGGTGCTCGAAGGCGGCGGCTCGTGGCGCCCAGTAGCCCGCCTGGCTGATCCCCTGGAGGGCGATCTTGTCCTCGAGCACGTCGTCACGCTTGACCAGGAAGTCGACGACCGGAGTGATCACACTCTCCCAGTCGTGCCGGAAGTAGAGCCCTTGCCGGTGGAGCGCGGCCCCCTGCCCCGGTCCGTCGAAGGTGATCGCGTTCCAACCGCGCTCGGTCGCCGCTCGCCCGCCGAGACTCCACTGGGAGCTCACCGGCCCGTCCGAGCCGTTGTTGAGGATGACCGTCGGCCGGGGACCACTCGCACGGGGGCGGAAGAGATAGCCGGCCAGCACGGTGTGGTCGTAGGGGATCTCGATCCGCTCGACGGGTGAATCGAAGAGGACGACCGCCCGGTCCCAGCACACGCGGTGACGCTCCCAGAGCGTCGTGTACCTCGAGGGATCCTTGCTGCCGGGCGACATCGAGGAAGCGAGGTCGTAGTAGGTCGAGGCGCGCAGGAACTGTGATCGGGCTGTGACCGGATGATCGCCCCGCACGGCATCTTCGGCCTGGGAGGCGAGACGGCCGGCGAGCGTCGACCATTCCGCGATCCAAGCCTCGCCGTCGCCCTCGGGAATGCGTTCGATGGTCGCAAGGGTTTCGCCGACGTCGGCGAGATTGGCGTACGCGAATCCCAGGCCGAGGAGAACCGCGAAGTTCATTCCTTCGTCGTCGTAGAAACGCTGCATCGTCGAAGACCTCCGGGATCGGTCGGGGTGTCTGGCTCTCGTCGATCGCCCGGCACGGTGGGTGTCAGGTGCCGGCCCCTGCTCCCTGCTGGAGATGCCGGGACACGGCCGAGCCGATGACGATGAGTGACACCGCGATCCACCACGGTGCGGTGTCGAAGACGAGAAGGAGGATGCCCACCGGCACGAGGTAGGCGACGAGGGGTAGCAGCAGGGCGGCCGCGGCGATCGATCCGGGAGGAGTGTCGTCGGCCAACCCGGCCGTCCGCAGAGCTTCTGATTTGGCCCGGTCCGGGTACCACTCGGTGAACCGGATGGCGAAGATGAGGACCGCGACGGAAACCACCCAGTTGGTCCAGACGTTGTCCGGCTCGTGCAACGGCCCGTCGCCGTACCAGCCCACCGCCGCCGTGACGTAGAAGGCGCCGATCCACACCCAGGTCAGGACGTAGTTGACGTGAAGGAAGAGTGGCGAATCCCAGTACTCACGTTCCGTCGACTCGCGGGCGTACTGGAGCGTGAAGGGCCGACGGACGAGCACGGATCCGACGGCAACGAGCACGATCATGACGTTCGAGATCTCCCCCGACCACCGTTCGAGCCATGCGTGGGTGTCATGACCTCCGACGAACGCCAGCACGAGGAGCGCCGCGAAGAACACGATGGCTGCGAGGTCGAGCAGCTTGGCCCCCATCCCGACCGCGACGCCGACGAGAAGAACCAGCAGGGCGGCTCCGAAGGCCGCTCCGGCGGCCTCCGAGAAACGGCCCGGCCCCTCGACGACCGAGAAGATGATCCAGGGGGCGAAACCCATGACAGGGTTGTTGAGGATCCTGCGGAGTGCGGTACGCATCTGGTCCTCGGTAGCCGCTTGCCCGTGTCCTCGCGGACCGGTTCGCGACTGGTCGTCGAGCCTTCCCATGGCCATCCCATCCCATCGGACCGCGGATGGCGATCCTTGAGGATCCAGGCAGGCGAGCCCATTCACTCCTCCGGCATCGTGACGTGCCGGGGGCCGGGCAGCGGCCGATCCTGTGCCGAGCCGAGGTCCTCGAGCAAGGCCGTCCTCCAGAGCTGGAGCTTGTCGGGGTCGCGGATGGACCAGATGCGCCTGATGCGGGCACCGGCGACCTGGAAGGCGACCACAGTGGCACGGCACTCAGTACCTCGACGGTGAGATGCTGGCGCACGGCACCACTTTCAGTTCCGCGTGTCGGCATCTCCTTGACCGGAGTTGGCGCCTGAATCTGGGTCTGCTGCACGGTCGCCCCTGAGCCGGCGACAATCTCCTGCAACCCTTCTCCTCTCCCGAGACCCCCAACCGGACCGCCGTGCGACACGCCACACCTCGACGACGACCTCCTCTCGCCCGAGCCACTCCGCCGCACTCGTACCGAACGTCATCGGGCTCAGCCAGAACCTTGCCGCCGCCGAGCTCAGAGACGCGGGGTTGGCACTCGGGTCGGTGACAACTGTTCCCAGTTCGAGCGTCGCGGCAGGTCGCGTCGTGAGCCAAGCTCCACAGCCATCGTCCTCGGTGGCACGCGGATCCTCGATCGATCTCGTCGTATCGACCGGGCCATCCACCGGACCGAGCGCCGTTCCGGGCACCTCGACCACGACGAGTTCGACATCATCGTAGGCAGCGTCGACAACCACCACTTCTGCCTCCCCGACGACAACCCGGCCGACGATCAACGTAAGCCCAAGTGCCGGCCCGATCGGAGCGTCGGTCACCGTCAGCTTCGGGCCGGCCGGAGACGGATGTGGTTCTCCGGCGTTCGAGCCCGCAGCCGGCTATGGCGGCGGGATTCAAGAGCTGCCGTATATCGGGGATTCGGGAACGCAAGCGTTCGTGATTCCGAGCGTCCTTGCGACATCATCACCCAACACGAATGCCCCTGTGATGCCAGGGGCCTACCAGTTCGTACTCACGTGCGACACCACCAACAACCCTGCGACCGTCATGACGACCACGGTGCCGTTCACGGTTACGGGGAGCTAGCCATCTGGTGGTGCTCATGACCAGCTTCGCGCTCACGAAGAGGACCGTGCGCTCCACCAGTCCTGCGGCGAGGGACGCAGAGTTCCTTCAGGCGAGGTGCCACAGGCGGTCGCGATCAAGTTTCCCGAAAGGAAGGCATCATGACCATCGCCCAATCCGTAAGACCCTCAGAGAGCTCGCGGTCCGGACGCCGCACTGAATCTGCAATTCGACGCGCCGCAGTCGGACCTCTCCTCGAGGTCATCGTCCTTTTCGCGATGGCGCTCGACACCACAACGGCGCTGGGACATGCTCGGCCGGCAGGTGCCACCACCACTTCGACAGTCCCTCCCACGCTCTCGGTGAACCCGACCTCTGCTCCGAGCGGCTCGGTGGTCACGATCAGCTTCGGTCCGAATGGAAACGGATGTGCTCAGGTGGCCTTCTCCACCAGCCCGGCCGACGCCCCTGGTCCAGAAATCGCCCTCCCCCTGTTCGACCACGGGGCAGAGCGATTCGTGATGCCCGCTGCGTTCACGACCTCTGCTCCCGCGACGGTGGTCACGGTCGCACCCGGCACGTACTGGTTCACGCTCGCGTGTGACACTTCGAACAATCCGGCGACACTACGCACGGTTTCCGTCCCCTTCGTCGTGACCCCACCACAGCCGCCTCATTTCGTCGGCATGGCAACCACCCCTGATCCGAAGGTGATACTGGCTCGCTCAGAGCAACGGCGGTGTCTACAGCCACGGCGATGCCGCGTTCTACGGATCGCTGCCGGGGCTCGGAGTCTCGCCAGCTGCACAGGTCACCGGGATCGCGGCGACCTCCGATGGCCGGGGGTACTGGTTGGTCGGCGCCGACGGCGGGGTGTTCGCCTTCGGTGACGCCGCCTTCCTCGGGTCCGAGGCGACGGTCGCTCGTCAGGGGGTGAGCATCCCTCCGGTGATCGCGATCGTCGCCGCCCCCGACGGTCATGGGTACTGGCTCGTCTACTCCGACTCCTCTGAGGCTCTCATGGGCTTCGAGGATGCGACCTTCCTCGGGTACCCCCAGCTGTCGCTTCCCATCGTCGGCCTCGCTCCGACCGCGACCGGACACGCGTACCGTCTCGCAGCAGCGGACGGAGGCGTCTTCTGCTATGGCGACGCGGCTTTCCTCGGGTCGATGGGCGGTGTTCCGCTCAATCGGCCCGTCGCAGGGGTGAGCACGGATCCGGCTACCGGCGGCTACTGGGAGGTGGCGGCCGATGGTGGCGTGTTCAGCTTCGGGGCGCCGTTCTTCGGGTCGACCGGCAGCCTTCACCTCAACCAGCCGATCGTCGGGATCGCTCCGACGCCTTCGGGCCTCGGCTACCGGTTCGTGGCGGCCGACGGAGGCGTCTTCGACTTCGGGGATGCCCAGTTCTACGGGAGCGCTGCCTGATCATCGCGCAGGGGCCGAGGAGCAGGACCATGGGATCGGAGTTGAGCAATCACAACCGAACCTTGGAAAGCACGCCGTGCCGGGCCAGTTGGTGGTCTCAAAGAGAGCAATCGAGAAGGACGTCAGCAACATCTTCCTCAAACTCGATCTACCACCGTCCGACACCGACCACCGCCGGGTCCTCGCCGTGCTCGAATACCTGAGGGCGTGACCGTCACAGAAATGGAGGTCCCGGATCCTCTCGCACAGCCTGGTGACCTCTGACCCGCGCTGTCACCCGGGCTCATACGGGGCGCCGATGGATCGACGAGGGCAGCTTCCGGAAAGGGGGAGCAGCGGCCGACGCCGCGGATCCGGTCGGGCTGGTAGGAAGACCGCTCATGGAACGTCTCAAGGACAGGGTCGCGCTCGTGACCGGCGGTGGTGGTGGCATCGGTGGAGCAACCGCACGCGCGCTTGCCCGTGAAGGAGCCTCGGTGGTCTTGGTGGACATCCACAAGCCAACCGCCGCTCAAGTGGCGCACGAGATCGAGAGCGAAGGCGGCAACGCCATCGCAGTCGAGGCCGACCTGTCAGAAGAGCGGCAGGTGATCGCGGCCATCGCCGCTGCCACCTCGAGGTTCGGCCGCCTCGATGTACTGCACAACAATGCGGCGCTGACGGAGTCCGAATTCCTGAGTCGCGACACCTCCGTGTCCGATCTGTCGATCGACGTCTGGGAGCGCACCATGGCAGTGAACCTGCGGAGCCAGATGCTCGCCTGCAAACACGCCGCTCCGGAGATGGTGCGCCAGGGAGGCGGATCGATCATCAACATGTCGTCGGGGGCATCGCTGAAGGGCGACCGCACCCGAACCGCCTACGGGATCTCCAAAGCGGGCGTGAACGCCCTCACCATGTACGTCGCGACGAGTCACGGGAAGCGTGGCGTCCGGGTCAACACGATCGTGCCCGGTCTCGTCCTGACGGACGCGGTCCGCGCTCATCTGGACGAGAAGACTCTGTCCGGGCTGGGGAGGAGCACGCTGACTCCCTACGTGGGGCAGCCCGACGACGTCGCCAACCTGGTCGTCTTCCTCGCCTCGGACGAGTCCCGTTACATCACCGGCCAGATGATCGTGATCGATGGCGGGATGTCGGCTCATGTCGGTCTCGGGACGACCGACTGATCGGTCCAGCTACCACGGGCCCATGGCGTAGTGGCCGGACTCCGGGTGGTGGTACCAACCGCTCGCGGCTTGGGGCCCGCCATCGACATGGATGGTCTGGCCGGTCACATAGCTCGAAAGGTCGCCGGCGTGGAATATCGCCGCGCCGGCCATCTCGTCGACGTCACCGGGGCGCCCCATCGGTACCGCGAGCCCGAATGCTGCCGGCGGACGCCGTCTCGACCATCAGCCGCGCGATGCACTGCGTGCGCAGGATGACGTGCTTGAGGTTGGATCGGTACAGGGCATCCCAGCCATTCTCCGACGTTTCGAGGAGCGGAGACTGGAAGACGCCCCCGGCGCTGTTGACGAGGATGCTCACCGGGCCCAGCTCGGCGACGGTCCGCTCCAATGCCGCATCCAAGTCTGCGGGCTCCGGCACGTCTGTCGGGATACCGATGCCGCCGACTTCTTCGCGCGGCCTTCGCCGAGTCCGGCTTGCGCTCCCAGATGGCCACCTTTGCCCCAAAGGCTGCGAATCCGCGGGCGATCCCCGAGCCCCCTCCGGTCAACACCGCCACCCGGTCGGTGAAGAGAACCGACGAAGGGTCGATCGGCACGAGGGTGACAGTCACGAGGGTGACAGTCACGAGGGTGACACTACAGTAGCCACCGTCACCGAATGATCGAAATTCGGTCCGGCCGGGCCGGAGTCAGTTGGGGGTTTTGCGTGCCGAGAATCGAACCGATTCCGTTGGAGGAGCTGGCGCCGGAGCCGCGTCGCATCATCGAAGAGGGGGTGGCGAACGGTACCTACGCCACGCCCGTCCCCCTCCAGATCTTCGCGTACAAGACCTCGCAGATCCTGATGACCAACGCAGCACGCGGCGCGTGGGGTCAGCAGTCCCTCCTCGGGGGACGGATCCTCGAGCTGCTGCGGATCCGCAGCGCCCAGCTCGGCGAGTGCCAGCCGTGCATGCAGTCGAGGAAGCACGACTCCATCACCGACGAAGACGTGGCATGCCTCGTTGCGCCCGGAGGGTCGGACCTGACCGAGCAGGAGCGCCTGGCCGTCGCCTTTCTCGACCTGCTCTCCGCCGATCACCACGCGATCGATGACGAGTTCTACCGGAAGCTCGGCACGGTCTTCACGGCCGCTCAGATCGTCGAGCTCGGATTCGCCTGCGCGAACTCAATGGGACTCCATCGTTTCATCCACACGCTGGACGTCTTCGGCGACACCGCACCGGTGATCCCGTACGACGCCGACCAGGTCGATTCGGCCCGCCCCGACCCCTCGATGCCCGCGTCCGCATGACCCAGACGGTCCTGGTGACGGGAGCCACCGGGCTGGCCGGTGCGAACATGTGCAAGTTGTTGCGTGAGCGAGGAGACGCGGTACGTGCCCTCGCTCGCGAGACGGCAGACACCGGCCCCCTCGTCGCGCTCGGCGTCGAGGTGGTCACAGCGGACATCACCGACCCCGATGCGGTCGTCCGGGCGGCCGCGGGCAGCGACAGCGCGATCCACTGTGCTGCTCTCCTCGGTGGGGCCAGTCAGAATCTGGCCGACTTCGAGGCGGTGAACATCGGCGGGACGAAGAACGTGCTGGACGCGGCGGAAGCAGTCGGCCTGGGACGGGTGGTGGCGGTCAGCACCGGTACGTTCTTCGACACCGACGGGGCACTGGACCGGGAGGACGCCCCGGTCACCAAGGAACCGAGTTCGGATCCCTACACCATCACCAAGATGGCGGCGTTTCTCGACGCGATGTCCCGCGCCGCGGCTGGCCGAGACGTCGTCAGCGCGCACCCCGGTGCGATCTTCGGCCCCTCACCCGTCGCGAGCAACGCACTCGGACGCACGAGCTTCAACCGGGTACTCCTGTCCGCTGCTCGGGGCCGGATCGAGCGCTACCTCAAGTTCCCCGTCAGCTGGGTGTTCGCCGAGGACGTCGCCAGGGGCTGCCTCCTCGCGCTCGACAAGGGTGTGGCCGGAGAGCGCTACATGCTCGACGGCCAGCCAGAGGACGTCGTCAGCGTCGCGAACGCGTGCAATCGGATGTGCCGGCTCGCCGGCCTCGATCACCGGGTGATCGATGTCGAGCCGTCCGACGACCCGGAGTTGGCCGAGACCTTCGGCCCGACCCTGATCGCGATCGCGACCAAGGCGGCGAAGGGGACACCCCCTCGCCGGAACCTCGAAAATACGAAGACCTACAAGCGGCTCGGCTACGACCCGATCAGCCTCGACCGGGGGCTGGGGTTGACGCTCGACTGGCTGCGGGAGATCGGGCGCCTCGACCGCTAGGGGTCGGACAGTCTCGGATACCCGATCGCATCTGGGTCGTCGCGCGGTCGGAAGGCGAGGGCGGCTGACAACGGTCCAAAGACCGCGGCTGCCTCCACATATGCCCAGGATCTGCCGGGTGCCGGCCCCCGTGCAAGTGGCCCTGCCGACGGGGCCTGACCGCCGGGCCTAGCGCCGTCCGACGCGGACGCCGGCCTCGACCTCGTCGCCGAGGTTCTTGTCCACGTTCCGCAAGTAGCGAAAGGCGCGCCGGAGCACCGGCTCGGTCACGCCGGCAAGCAGCGCTCCCACGATGTTGCCGACCAGCCGCTCCCTTGCCGCATCATCCATGACGTCGCGGACCAGCGCTCCGGGCTGGCTCCAGTCGTCGTCCTCGGCGTGCTCGACATAGGCGGTGCGCATGATCTCGCCGTCGGCATACCAGCTGGCCGGCTTGTAGTGCTCGTCGTCCGCCTGCGGACCGCCCTTGGAGTTCGGAAAGTACACCGGGTCGGTGCGGTTGACGATCCGCATCGCACCGTCCTTGCTGTAAGTGTTGACGGGTGAGATGGGGGCGTTGACCGGGATCTGCTCGTAGTTCACCCCGAGCCGGGCCCGGTGCGCGTCGGCGTAGGAGAACAGCCGGGCCAGCAGCATCCGGTCCGGGCTCGGGCCGATCCCCGGCACCATGTTGTTGGGCTGGAAGGCGGCCTGTTCGATCTCGGTGTGGTTGTCGACAGGGTTGCGGTCGAGGGTCATCTTGCCGACCTCGATCAGCGGGAAGTCGGCGTGCGGCCATATCTTGGTCAAGTCGAACGGGTTGAACCGGTAGGTCTTGGCGTCCTCGAACGGCATGATCTGTACCTTGAGCGTCCAACTCGGGTGATCACCGCGCTCAATCGCCTCGTAGAGGTCCTTGGTGTGATAGTCGGGGTCGGTCCCGGCCAGCCGGTCGCCTTCGGCCTGAGTCCAGAACTCGATGCCCTGGTCGCTGATGAAGTGGTACTTCACCCAGACCCGCACGCCCTGCGCGTTGATCCACATGTAGGTGTGACTGGAGTACCCGTTCATGTGCCGCCAGCTCTTCGGGAAGCCGCGGTCGCCCATCAGCCAGATCACCTGGTGCGCCGTCTGGGGCAGCAGCGTCCAGAAGTCCCACTGCATATCGTTGCTCCGTAGGTTGTTTTTGGCGAGCCGCTTCTGCGACCGGATGAAGTTCTGGAAGTGCATCGGGTCCTTGACGAAGAAGACCGGCGTGTCGTTGCCGACCATGTCGTAATTGCCCTCGCTGGTGTAGAACTTCAACGAGAAGCCGCGCAGGTCCCGCCACATGTCGGGACTGCCTCGCTCCCCTGCAACCGTGGAGAACCTGGACACCAGCCGGGTGGTGGTCCCCGGCTGGAACAGCACCGCTTTGGTGAATGTGCTGACATCGTGAGTAACCTCGAACCGGCCAAACGCGCCGCTGCCCTTGGCGTGCGGCTGCCGTTCCGTGATCCGTTCGCGGTTGAAGGTGGCCATCTGCTCGATCAGATAACTGTCCTGAAGCAGGATCGGGCCGCCCGCGCCGACGGTCAGCGAATACTGGTCGCTCTCGACCGGAATGCCGGCATCAGTCGTCTGGACCGGAATGCCGTTCGTGCTGCTCATACCCTGACCTCCATCGCTCTTGATGACGTTTCGGCCGGGTTGAGCGCAAGGAAGGCGAGACCGGCCCTCGCACCCGCGACGGGACTCGGCCACTAGGGAGGCCCAAATCGTCGACCACGCGAACAGACCCGGCGCCTTAGGCATGATCGTAATCTTCGATTCCAAATTTGACCAGCCCGTAAACTTGGTGCGGAGCAAGTCGAACCGCGCCAATCCTGGACGCTGCCGTCGCGGTTGCGAAGCACCCAGACGACAGAGATCCTGCTGTTCTCTGGGTGGTCGTCGCTTTCATATCGGTATCGATGACTGCGGCCTCCACTTCGGGTTCGGCGCCCGAAGGCGCCGCACCGTGGTGAGCTTCATTGGGCCACCCTCGAGGGTTCGGACGACAGCGACTCTGCGGTACGGGGATCCGCCGCGGGTGAGCCGGATGCAGCGTTGCCAGGTGGTGTTGCAGCTGGAGTCAGAACAAGCCGCCTGACGTGCGCCAACGCGAGTTCAGCCACCCAACGCTGGGTCGCCAGGAGATGGCGCCGACCCACGCTCGGAGGGCGATCTTGCTCCCAATGTGGTCGGTCGCAGGTTCAAAGCGCGTCATCAAGCTACGACTGCGCGCTGTTCGCTCAAATTTCCCCACTGTTGTGACCAGGGAGTTTCTAGGTGAAGAGCCCCCTTCTCGACCTCGTGGGCAGTCGGCACGACTCCCCTCGACCGTCGGTCGGCACGGCCCCCACGATCTCTGCGACCGAGACTCCGACACCGGGGAGCGACCCCGTGAATGCAAGATGGTCGAGAAACCTCGAGGGTCGATGTCGAAGGGCCGCATACCCGTTCGACGTACGTGCGAGAAAGTACCTCTGAGAAACCACAAGGAGAGTGATTGAGATGCCGCGTTTCATGGGGTTCGTACGGATGGAAGAGGGCGTCGGGACGCCACCGCAGGCGCTGTTCGACGCGATGGACGAGTACATCGGCGAGCGGGCCGCCAAGGGCGTGTTCCTCGACGGGGGCGGTCTGTACGGGACTGAGGACGCCGTGAACTACGTCGTCCGCCAAGGCGAGGTCATTCGCGTCGACGGGCCGTACGCCGAGGCCAAGGAGGTCGTCGGCGGCTGGGCCATCATGGAGTATCCCAGCCTCGAGGAGGCCGCGGCGGACCAGCAGTCATTCGCCGAGCTTCACGCGAAGTACTGGCCCGAGATCACCGTGATCTCCACTCTGCGCCAGATCTCGACCGGACCCGACGCGCCCGGCGAGTGACCCTGGACCCGCCGATCCTTCACCATCCGCGGCAAGGATCGGCGGATCCAGGATGAAACCGGGCTCACTACGCTGGCGTGGTGTCGGCAGAGACCCGTCCCGGTGATCCGAACCAGGCCATCTACGCCGCCTGGCGGGCCGAGTCGGCCCGCCTCGTCGGTGCCCTCACCCGGATGACCCGAGATGTGAGCCTCGCCGAGGACCTGGCGCAGGACGCCCTCGTCGCCGCGCTCGAGCAGTGGCCTGCCACCGGCGTCCCGGACAAGCCGGTCGCATGGCTGATGACCACCGCGAAGCGGCGCGCCATCGATCACTTCCGGCGAGCCGACAACCTCCGCCACAAGGTCGCGGAGCTCGAACATGCCCGAGGGAGGGAGGAGGAGGCGGCGGTGCCCGACGTCGAGAGCCAGGTCGACTACATCGAAGACGACGTACTCCGGCTCATCCTTCTGTCCTGCCACCCGACTCTGACGCCCGAGTCCCGGGCCGCACTCACGCTGCGACTGGTGGGCGGGCTCACCACTGCCGAGATCGCCAGGGGATTCCTGGCCACCGAGTCCACGATGGGCCAACGGATCTCGCGAGCGAAGAGAACCCTCTCCGAGGCGCACGCCGAGTTCGAGCTTCCCGACGGGCCGGAACGGACCAAGCGGCTCGACGATGTCATGGCGGTGATCTACCTGATCTTCAACGAGGGCTACACCGCCACCGCCGGCGAGGAGTGGATGCGCCCCGATCTGGCGAACGAGGCGATCCGCCTCGCGCGCATGCTGGCCGCCCTCGCCCCGGACGAGCCCGAGGTGCTCGGCCTGCAGGCGCTGCTGGAGATCCAAGGCTCGCGGATGCCGGCCCGGCTCGATGAGGACGGAGCTCCGGTCCTGCTGGATGCACAGGACCGGACCCTCTGGGATCAGCTGCTGATCCGGCGTGGCATCGGCGCCCTGGAAAAGGCGGAGCAGCTGGCTACCCGGGGGACCCCGATCGGGAGGTACTTCCTGCAGGCCTCGATCGCTGCGCAGCACGCCCGTGCCGTACGCGCCGAGGACACGGACTGGTGGCGGATTGCGGGGTTGTACGACGTCCTGGCCCGCGCTGCGCCCGGCCCGGTCGTCGAGGTGAACCGGGCGGTCGCGCACGGGCGGGCGTACGGCCCTGGCGCCGGGCTCGAGGTGCTGGACGAGGTGGACGGCGATTCACTCGGTGACTCACCGCTGGTTCCGAGCGTGCGCGGGGACCTGCTCGAGCGGGCCGGGCTGCACGCGCGGGCGCGCGAGGCGTTCACCGAGGCAGCCTCGCGTACAGCGAACGCGGGGGAACGTACCGTCCTGCAGCGCCGGGCCGACTGGAACCGGTCGCGTGGGTCGGACTCCGATGAGCCGCCCCGGCCGACGAGAGCTTGATCAGATCAGATCAGTCTTCAAGTAGCGGTGCTGCTGCTTCCTCCGAAGAGAAGCACGGGAGCCTCTAGGTCCGCGAACGAGCTCACGGTTCGGCAAGCTCCGGATCACTTGGTCCACGCTTGCGTGCGGGAAATGGCAAGGGGCCTAGCTGAGCCACTTCCCTCACAGTCGTCGGTTCAAATCGGCGGGCCAACCGGCCAGCCAGAGCGCTATTGCGTCCGCGTCGCCGGGATCGGCCGACCTTCGACGGTTGCGGCAGCGTCGCCCCTACTTGTGGCGAGGATCACTATGGAAGCAACGAGGATCCACAGCCCTGCCGGCAACGGACCGAAGGCGGCCGGCAAGGCCAGAGCGACCACACCCAACGCGACACCGACCCAACCCAACCATTTGGCGAGGACTCCGCTCCGGATCAGGGCGATCCCGGTGGCGATCAGGAAGACAGCGATTCCAGGTCCGGCCAGGAATGTCGCTCCGTCCAGTTGGAGGACATTGAGGGTTTGCATCGTCGCCGGGTCAACGTGCCCGACCGCATCCTGCGATGCCCAGAACACGCTCGCGTCGAGCCCGCCTGACACGGCGAATATCAGAGCACCCGCGAAGCCAACGGTCGCCAGTCGGCGGTTTGTCTCTACCGTCGCGACAAGGTCTCGTAGGTACCAGAAGAAGAATATTCCGATAAAGACTGCAAACCCGATGAGATAGGCATTTACCCTCGATCCACCGATCAGCAGCCTGATCTGGTAGCCGCGTATCCGCGGAAAGTGCCTCCCTGCTTGGGAGAATTGTGATTGCGACGTCACGATTCTCACCAGCCAAAGGAGGCACTTCCAGTGAGCTCAGTATGGCGCGGAATCGATCGCATCGATGTGACCTTCGACGAGCCCAATCTGGTGGCCAACGCCGGACTGCTGTTGGTGGCGACGTTGGTGGTCCGTCTCGGGCTCGAACGCCTCATCGACGCTTCGGTCGATCTCTCCGGTCGAGTTGGCGGTGCCTTGCCCGGGCGCAAGGTGCTGACCCTCGTGCACGCCATGACTGCGGGCGGTTCGCACATCGACCATGCCGACATGTTGCGCTCCGGCGCCACCGGTTCGGTGCTCGGTCACCGGGTGATGGCACCCTCCACCCTCGGCACCTTCTTGCGGGCGTTCACCTTCGGGCACGTTCGCCAACTCGACCAGGTGCTCGGGGAGGCACTGCGCCGGGCGTGGGCCATGGGCGCCGGCCCAGGGTCCGGGCCCCTCGTCATCGACCTCGACTCGACCATCTGCGAGGTGTGCGGCAAGGCCAAGCACGGCGCCGGCTACGGCTACACGAAGAAGCTCGGTTATCACCCCCTGATCGCCACCCGGGCGTGGACCGGTGAGGTGCTCCACGTGCGCATGCGCAAGGGGGCGGCCAACACCCAGCGCGGGGCCAAGCGGTTCGTCGAGGAGCTGGTGGCGAGGGTGCGACGGGCCGGCGCCGACGGCGACCTGTTCATGCGGTTCGACTCGGGCTTTTGGTCGGGCGACACCATCGCCACCCTCGAGCGCCTGAAGGTCAGCTACACCATGGGCGTGGCCATGGTGAAAGCGGTGGTCACCGCCATCGGGGGCATCGACGAGTCCGCCTGGAGGCCGATCGACTACACCGATGACGGCGTGGCCGAAGTGGCCGAGTGCACCTACAAGGGACGGCGTCTCATCGTCCGCCGGACCCGGCTCGTCGGTCACCAGGCCACGCTCTGGCCCGAGTGGCGTCACTTCGCATTCCTCACCGACCTCGGTGGCTCGGCGAGAGAGGTGGACGCCTTCCACCGGGATCACGCGACGGTCGAGCTCGCCATCCGCGACCTGAAGGAGGGGGCGGGCCTCGAGCACGTGCCGTCGGGACATTTCTCCGCCAACGCGGCTTGGCTCCTCTGCGCGGCGCTCGCCCACGACCTCATCCGCTGGACGGCCATGCTCGGTGAGATCACACCCGAAGAGCAGCTCACGGTGGCCCGCACCGTCCGCACCCGATTCTTCTCCGTCCCCGGTCGCCTGGTCAGTCGTTCCGGCCGCCCGACATTGCGGGCTCCCCTCGAGTGGCCGTGGGCCGGTGCGTTCGCACGCGCCCTCCGCCTCCTGCGTGCCCTGCGGCCCGTCCCCGTGTAGCTCGACCTGCCGCGGCCGGCGCACCGCAGACGATCGAAGAACGGCGCTGACAACAACCCAAGCAGACTTCACGAAGGCTTGGTCTCGCGCGCCCGGTCCGGGTCAAGAGCTCCGTGCGCGTTCCATCCGACTCACCGCCCTCCCGCGCACTTCACTCACCGCCACACCCAGTCGTTTTTCGGTGGATCGAGGTTTACACCGACGGCTGACTTGTGGTCATGGTAATAGGCAACCACCTTGATCGAGCTTGCATGCGTACTCGGTGACGACGGAAGAAGGAAGACCGTGACCACGACCAAGGCCACGAACACCAGTCCGCCTATCCCAACCCAGCGCTGCATCCGTGCGTTCTGCCCTCATCTTGCCCCCTCGGTAAGAGACGCCGTCTGACTCCAACGGTTACGCATAGCACGGCTCCCTCGTTCTCCTTGTGCTCCCTCGCCCGGGATGCGTCCAGTCGATCGACCAGACGAAGGCGTCGATCGCAATGTCGGGTTGTGACCTCTGTCAACAACGGTGAACTCCCCGGTCTTCTCGATGGCCGTCGCGCAGCCGCTCGGGCCAGGTCCTGGGTCAGAGCTCTTCAGCACCCCCACATGCACCTCGTTTCGTTGACGGTGTTGGACACGTTCGTCACGCCTCCCCCGTTGTCTGGTCGGCCTCGGCGGCTTGGCGCAGGGTGTCGAGCTTGGCGGTGGCGATCTCCAGTAGCGCCGGCATCGACTCCTCGGGCAACTCCAGCCGGCCGGCGATAGCAGCCTCGGGTACCCCCGCCTCGTGAAGGGCGATGGCCACCGCGTAGACGACGGGCAGCTTGGTCAGCAGGCCACCGCCCGCTTCCGCGGTCTCCGCGTGGCCGACAGGTTGGTCGAGGCCCATGAACGCACGGTACGAGCGCGGGTGGATGAGCGCATCGGTACCGGGGTACGGATTCTTCAGGCTCGGCCGAGCGAAGTGACTACGTAGCCCCTATCAACGGGGTGCCCGTGGTGTACCCAGGGCGTCGGCGAGCTCTTGACGGCCGGCCACCCCGAGTTTGGTGTAGGCGTGACCAAGATGGGTTTCCACCGTCCTGATCGACACGACCAGTTGATCGGCGATCTGGCGGCTCGATCGACCCCCTGCGGCCATGCGAGCGATCTCCAGTTCCCTCGGGCTGAGGATGGGTCGACGCCTCAGGGATTCCACCACGGGGCTGAGCGCCCCCGGGCAGCGTGAGAGGAGATCGTCGCGGCGAGCATCGAACGACGCGACCCGTGACCGTTCGCCCCGAGCCCGACAGTGCCACGAAGCCGCGGCCGCGGCCTCGGCAGCTAGGAGCTTCATGCCGAGCGCTTCCCACGCGTCAGCGGCGGTTTTCAAGGCGGACGGGTCCGAGGCCACCATCGCCCTCGCCTGTAACGCCGCCACTGGAGCGAAGGGACCCTCGACCGCGCAGGCCAGGGCCTCGAGTCGGTCGACGACGTCACCTGGGCGATCGAGACGAGCTATGCCGTGACACGCGTGCATCTCATAGGGGAACTGGCTTCGCTCACGGGCCGATTCCGCCACGTCTTGCAGTCTCGCTGCAGCACTCACGGCGTCCCCGTCGGCGGCCTCGATCCACGCCGCGGCGAGCTCTAGTAGCGGGTCGAACCAGTTGAGCCCATCTCGACGCGTCCGGTGGGCCTCAGTCAGGACCGAGCGAGCGTTGCCAGTATCACCCGAGAAGGCGAAGCCCAGTGCCAAACCAGCTCCGGCGAGGACCGCGACGCCCACCCAATCTTCGCTTCGCAAGACCTCCCACCCGTCGCCCAGCTGACGCACCGATCCGGAAATGTCACCCTCCATCAGGGCTACCCACCCCAGCGCCACCGATCCCGCCGCCACGAACCGGGCATGGCGGCGCTGAAGGCCGAGGTCCAAGAATGCGCGCCCATCGGGCGCGCCTGCTCGATATCGCCGGCCAGGAAGACCCCGACCCACGCCCCGGTGGCACCCCAGTCCGACAACTCGTCCGATCGCCTCGCCGCGGCCAGGCGCGGCTCATGCCACCGGTCCGCCGCAGCCATGGCATCGCTGACCCGGCCCGAGAACGCGCTCCCGATCGCCACCGCCCCGAGCGCGTGAAGGGTGGCCAGCGGCTCTTGCTCGGCGTCGGCCGTCACCGTTCGGGCCAAGGCCAGCGCCTCGGCCGGAAAGCCGCGCGCCGCCTGCAGCTTGGCTCGAAACGCGACTACTCCCTGCCGGGGACCCTCGGCGGTCATCACCTTGTCCGCCGCCAGCAGCACGGCGTCGGCGGCCGCCGGGTCGTGGAGCCCGAACCACAGTCCCTTGGCCTTCATGATGGCGATCTCCACGCGTGCGGCATCCTCGTCGGAGTCGATCCGGTCCAGCTCTGTCACCATCTCGTCGTAGCGTCGCTGGCGGAAAAGCGACTCCGCCAAGGCCAGCGTCGCCCCCGCATCCTTCGGTGCCACCGATAGCGCTGCGCTGGCCAAACGCTCAGAGAGCCGAAAGTCGAGCAACTCCGCGGCTTGTCGGGCACCCGAAACCAGCATCTCCGGCGGGCCGTTCTCACCGCTCTCGAGCCGCCACGTGACGCAGCGCAACAAGTCCTCCGGGCGGTGCACCCCCCTCCGCTCATAGCCATTGGCCAACTGCGCGGCCAGGTGCCGCCGCCTCGCCCCAGGCAAGAGCGACCGCACAGCCTCGCCGAACACGGGGTGGGTCATCCGCGCCACCATCGGCCCGCCCTCAGGCGCGATGGCGATCAGGCCCGCCTGCTCGACTTCGGCCAGACCTGCCACGGTCGTCCACCCTTCGATCGCCTCAATCGGCACCGGTTCCCCCAAGGCGACAACGTCCAGGTCGCTCCGGGCTTCCTCGCTCAGCCGCTCAATGCGCAGCCTGATCAGCTCGCCCAAGCGGCCACCAACCGGCAACGGGCCCCGCAGACGCCACCGGCCTCCCTCCTGGGTCAACACAGCGCTTTCCTGTGCCGCCCGGATCAATTCGTCAACGTAGAGCGGAGACCCTCCGCTCACCTCCCAGATGGCATGCAGCTCCAGCGGCCCGCTCGGACCGCCCAAGATGGCCGTGACCAACTCGTCGGTCTCAGCCCGCGACAGCGGCTGAAGCTCAACCCGTTCCGCCCAGGCGTCCTTCCACAGCGCCGTGACAGCATCTGGGGCTGGCTCACCGACTCTCACGGTGGCCAGCACGAGTGCCGCTCCTGAAACCACTAGCTGGTGAAGCACCATCGCTGAGGCGTCGTCGATCAGATGGGCATCATCAACCACCACCAGTGGCAACGAGAGCGAACCACCGCTGTCGAGCGTCCGCCGCACCTCGCTGGCGATCTCGAGGGGGGCGCCCGCAAGACCTCGCCAACCCCATCGACGGGCAGCAGCGGGCCGAGCACACCGAGCGGGATCATTTGGCTCGACCCTGTGGCCGACAGCCAATAACTGGACCGCTGCGTGGCTGTGACCCCGGCGAACACTTCGCGGACGAGACGAGTCTTGCCCACACCCGATCGACCGGCCACCACGACGCTCGAAGAACGCCCGAGAACGGCGCGCACAGTCCGTAACTCCTCCGCCCTCCCGACTAACCCCGTGTTGACCACGGAACTCCAGGATAGAGAGGCTCTGCTTCCAGTGAGGAGCGAGGCAACACAGAAGGACGCGATGAATGGAGAGGAGGAGTGGGAACGTCGCGGGTTCAAATCACGAGCGACACTTCGCCAGCACGTTTCGGCGGGCAACTTTGCCCCCCTGACCTGCCCTGGTGCCGGCCTGACGCCCAGAGACTCCGCGGACGGCACCGCCCTGGCGCCCGCCGCGTTCACGTTCGCGGTGACTCAGAGGTGGACCAGATTTGACTGGTCGGCAGCCTGGATGCACTCATCAATGAGCTCCGGGCGCGATACCGAGTGAACGTCCGATCCGTGGAGCCGATGACGGGCGGATATGACGCTTGGGCGGACTCGTGGCGTGTCGACAGCGACCACGGAGCGCTGGTCGCCCACGTTGACCGGTCGGTGTCTTTGCCGACCGCGGCGTGGCTCTCGGATGTCGTCCGGCGCGCGGCAGCGGCCGGCGTCCCGAGCAGCCCACCCCTGCGAGTGCGAGCGGGGAGGTAGCTATCGTGATGGCGGACGCGACGGTCACGGTCCGCCGTTTCTTTGAGGGGGTCCGCCTGGACCGCGACGACGCAGCACAGGTGACCGCGGCCGGTTCGACGCTCGGGCTGTCGCACGCGGCATTGTCGGGCTGGCAGTTCGAGCGTCCGGAACCGAGCCCGTGGGCCTCCCGCTTCTGGTCGGGCGCGAAGGACCCACCGGCATTGCAAGGTCCCAGATCACCGGCCGGCGCTTCATCCGACCGTCGGCGGGCTGAGGCGCCCGATGGACCTCGCCCGCACGCCAGACGGATCCAAAACGTCTCAGCCCCGCCACGGGGGCTACCGCGTGCCGACGAGACCCTTCAGGATCGGGGACGGGCGAGTGCACTGGCCCGGTCGGGGTAGCCGCGTATCTCGGTCACCTGGGCATCATCGATGGTAAAGACCTGGTAGAGGCGATGGGGCGGCGCCGGCCGGGCACCTTCAGCCCGGCGGGCCATGCAGAGACCGAGCACGACGGCGTCGCCGTCGACCTCCACGCTTTCGATGATGGCGACTATGCCGTCCGCCGTGAGGCTTCGGTACCAGTCGAGGACCTCGGCACGATTGTGGCAAAGCCCCGTCCAGTGGACCTGGGGGTGCAAGAGCGACCCCAGAAGCTCGAGGTCCAGGTTGCGGTGGGCGGCTTCGAGGCGGCCGGCGATGTCGCCCATCACCCCGCCACCGACGGAGGGTGCCGTACTTCCCTCTTCGTCTGCCCCGGACGCGGGCTCGTCGTCCGGGGTGATGCCGTAGCCGCGGAGAAGCTCGATGACCTCCTCGCTGGGCGGCTTACCCGAGATCCAAACACCGTTTCGGGAGGCGCCGGCGTCGACGAGCAGCCGGACCGTCTCGATCCAGTTGCCCAGCTGTCCGGCCCCCTCGCCGCTGCCCACAGTGGCATAGGCCAGCGGAGTGCCGTCGAAGTTGTCATCGCGGGCGTCGACATCGGCTCCGGCGTCGAGCAGCAGCCTGACCGCCTCGGCGTTGCCGGCGTAGGAGGCGGTGTGTAGCGGCTGTTCGCCAAAGCCGTTTCGAGCGTCGGGCGTGAACCCAAGGCCGAGCATCAGCGCGACGGCGGCGGCCGGGGCGGAGCCGGCCGCCTCGACAACCGCGGCGCGGTCATAGTCGGTCAGCCGGTCACGCAGATCGGGATGCTCGACCAACAGTTGCTCGGCAGTCGAGCGCTCAGCTCGCATACATGCGCCGACGAAGCGGTCGATGTCGGTGCTGTCATCGGGTGCGCCAAATGCGACGAGCAGCTCCACCGATTCCGGCCGGCCAGCCCGCGTGGCGAGACGCACCGCCGAAATGCCTCCATCGTCGCGGGACGCGGGGTCGCCGCCAGCGTCGCAGAAGAGCGTCGAGCACGTCGACTGAGGCTGTCGCGGCGGCGTCTGCCATCAGCTCGGAGGCTGACTCATGCGCCACTTCGCCATTTCGCTGGGCAGCGGTCAACAGGAGCGCTACGCCTTCGGGGTCGTCGGCGTGAACTGCCACCTCCAGCGCCCAGGTCCCGGTCACGGCGGCACGGTGGGAAAGCAGCAACTCCAGGCAGGCGTGGTCGCGATGGCCGGCGGCGTGATAGAGGGACTCGCCATCGTCGGGATCGGCTCCCCGCTCTAACAACACCCCGGTGATCGTCGGGCTGTTGACCATCGCCGACCCGTGCAGAGCAGAGCGGTAGCCGCGGTGCGGTCGAGCCCCGTTGTTGGTGTTCGGGCTGGCGCCGGCTTCGACGAGGGTTCGGACCACCTCGGCCAAGCCGACCGCCCGGTCCGGGTCGATCTGATGCCACCGCGAGTAACAGGCATACAGCAACGGCGGCCAGCCTCGTTTGTCGTCGATGGCCCCGGCGGCCTCGGGGTCAGCGGCGAGCATGGTGCGAACCGCCTCGGCCTCGCCCAGCACCACCGCGGCGTGCAGGCTCCGCCCGGCCATGCCAGGGTCGGCCGCAAGCAGCGCGGCGGCGTCTTTCAACCGACCCTCGATCGAGGCGGTCACGAGCGCGCTGGCTCGGCCGTCGGGTCCGCCCACGGTGGCGTCGACGGCGGCTTTCAGCTTGGGCCAGCTCGAAAATCCCAGGTCGCGGGCGATGACCAGCTGGGCGGCGGCCAAACTGACCTCGCCGCGGTGGGGCGTGGGGTGATGGCGGGCCAGACGTTCAGCCGCCTCGGGATCGCCATCGCGGGCAGCGTCGCGCAACTCCTTGGCCTGCCGGCGCAGCTGGTCGAGATCGGGGCGATCGGGAAGCGAAGTGGACATGGCGTCTCCCTCCTACGCCTGCGATCCGCTGCTCAAGCCAAGGAAGAGGCCACAGCAAAGCTGGTCGGTGCTTCGGAGGTGGACTCAGTCCTTCCCGCGGACCCGGCGGCACCCTCCCGGCGCCACGCGCGATGGTAGCCGAGTGCCGCTCGGATCAGCTGACGCCGGCACAAACCCGCGATCGAGATGACCAAGCCGAGTGCTGCCCAGGAAGCCGCCGTGACGGTGGCGCGACGGCTCGGGTTGGAGGCGGCGAGCCCAGTCGTCCTCAGCGACTCCAACAACCTGGTGCTGTGGCTACGCCCCACCCCGGTCGTCGTCAAGATTGCGACCGGTCATCACCAACGCCTCCATCTCGAACTTTCCGTGGCCCGCCACCTCCTCGGGCAAAACGCCCCAGCGGTAGGACCGGCCTCTGATCTGCCACAAATGGTGCACGAGGTTGACGGCTTCGAGATGACGTTCTGGCGCTACGAACCGAGTGTCGGCTCCGAGCCGTCATCTGGATCTACCGCTGCCGCGTTGTCCGAGTTGCACCAGGCGTTGTGTACCTACCCCGGAACGCTCCCTTCCTGCGAAGACGAGCTTGCGGCGGTCTCCGACGTATTGGCCGTCAGGCATCGCGCGCCCGCGCTCCCTGATAGAGGCCGCCAGGTCCTCCAGCGAGCACTGGGCGACCTGACTGCGGAGCTACGTCAACTGATTCCGTCAAAGGCTCCGATTCATGGGTCCCCCCACAGCGGAAACCAGATGGCCCGAGCAGGGTCTGTTCGTTTCCTTGACTTCGAGACCACCTGCCTGGGCCCACTCGAATGGGACCTCGCCCACGTCAACGACGACGTCGCCCACGACTACCCCGCCGAGGTCGACCCAACAGTCCTCGCAGTCTGCCGCGGCCTCGTCAGCGCCAAGACGGCGGCGTGGTGCTGGGCCAAATACGATCATCCCGACCTGCGGTGGCACGCCGAGCACCATCTGCAGGTCGTTGAAGACCTTCTCGGCTCGGCTGGTTAGCAGGCCGCAACAAATCGAGGACGGGGCAGCTGACTTTGCGCTCCTTGCCCGAAGGAGGAGGCACCCGCTCGCAGGTCAAGGCCTCAAGTCGAGCCGTGGAATGGCCGCTTTCCGCCCCGCCTGTCGATTTCGGTGCCGACACGACGTCGGGGTAGTAGGCCGGTAGCCGATGCCGGCACCAAGGAGAGGAGAAAGCAATGACGAACTACGTGTTGGCCTTTCGGGGACGACCTGACCGTACCCCGGCGAATGGGGAGGACGAGGCCTGGGGTGCCTGGTTCGGGTCGATAGGCGCCGCGGTGGTGGACTTCGGCCATCGGGTGCGCCACGCCCAGACGCTCTCTGCTGAGGGCGAAGCCGCGCCGGAGGCCCAGGTCCTGACCGGCTACGTGCTGATCGCCGCGGAGAACCAGGAGGCGGCGGCCAAACTGGCCTCGGGCTGCCCCGGATTGGAGTCGGGAGTCAGCGTCGAGATCGCCGAAACCGTGGACGCGTGAGCGACGCCATTCTGTCGAGCCGGGGCCGGCGCACCTCGCCCGGTCCCGGCCTCGGCACCGACTTACAAGGGAGAAGTGACCGATGGCTGAATATCTGATCCTGATTTATGCCAACGAGGAGCAAATGGCCGCGATGGACGACCGGACCACCGAGCAGGTGCTCGCCGAGCACGAAAGCTTCGTCACCGAGCACGCCGGCGTGCTCCGAGGCGGCAATCGGCTGCGCACCAGCGAAACGGCGACCTCCATCCGCCGTGAACCGGGCGGTGGGCTCATCGTCACCGACGCCCCGTTCGCCGAGACCAAAGAGGTGCTCGGCGGCTACTACCTGATCGATGTCGCCGATCTGGACGAGGCACTGGCGGTGGCCAAAGCGGTACCGGCACCCTCCGGCGGGATCGAGGTCCGCCCGATCTGGCCGGCCGACGAGCCGGGCTGAACAACCGATGCCGGTCGAAGCGGCGGTGGCCGTCGCGGTGGCCGAGGCGCACCGTCGCGAATGGGCGCAGGTGCTGGCCACCACCGTGCGGGTGACCGGCGACATCGACCTGGCGGAGGAATGCGTCCAAGACGCCTACGCCAAGGCGTTGGCCACGTGGGCCACCAGCGGCATCCCGGCGCAGCCCGGGGCGTGGCTCACCACCGTCGCTCGGAGAAGGGCCCTCGACCTGGCACGACGCTACGGCACCCAGGAGCGAAACCTGCCCTTGCTGGTCCAGGAGGCCGCGATGCCCGGGTTTGATGGAGTCGATCGGCCCGAGATCGTCGACGACCGACTGAGGCTCGTGTTCACCTGTTGTCACCCGGCGCTGGTTACCGAAGCCCAGGTGGCCTTGACCCTGCGGTTGGTTTGCGGGCTCAGCACCGCCGAAGTAGCCCGGGCGTTTCTCGTGAGCGAGTCGACGATGGCGGCCCGGATCACCAGGGCCAAGAAAAAGATCACCCAGGCCCACATCCCCTATCGAGTGCCGCCGCTCAACGAGCTCCCGGCACGAGTGGATGCGGTGCTGACCGTGGTGCACCTACTGTTCACAACCGGGCACACCGCGCCGGCCGGAGCCGACCTCGTCCGACGGGACCTGGTGGAGCGCTCGCTCGACCTGGCCCGCATGCTGCGGACCTTGCTTCCCGACGATGCCGACGTGGCCGGCATGCTCGGCTTGATCCTGCTGACCGACGCCCGGCGCCCGTCGAGAGTCGGCGAGGGAGGCGAGCTGGTGCTTATGGCCGACCAGGACCGCGCCCGCTGGGATCATTCTGCGATCGCCGAGGGCATCAGCCTGGTCCGCGAAGCGCTGGGACGCCGCCCTCCCGGGCGCTTCGCCCTGATGGCCGCCATCGCCGCCGTGCACGACGAGGCGCCGTCTTGGGAGGCTACCGATTGGGCCGAGATCGTGGGTCTCTATGACCTATTGGTGGCGATCTGGCCGTCGCCGGTCATCGCCCTGAATCGGGCGGTCGCGGTCGGCCTGGCCGAGGGACCGGCCGAAGGGCTCGCCGCCCTCGATGAGCTGGCCGCCGAGCCGGTCCTCGCCGGCTACAACTACTTGGCGGCCGCCAGGGCCGATTTCCTCGGCCGCCTCGGTCGCATCGACGAGGCACGCCTCGCCTACCAAGAGGCGGCCCTGCTCAGCGAGAACGCCGTGGAACGGGAGTTCCTCACCGCACGCCTCGAACGCCTCGACCCGTGACCGACACCGCCTTGGGCGGTCTGTCGAATTCCGGGCCTCCTCCACGTCGGAGTAGGTGAGGCCGTCCAAGGGGGCGGCACGGAGACCGCAAGGAGGCTGTGACCATGTCCGATTCCATCTCGATCCCAAAGCTGGCGAGCCGGCGACCGGCGTTGACGCTGGTCTTGGCCTCGCTCGGGGTCCTTATGACCGCGCTCGACACGCTGGTAGTGACAACCGCCCTTCCGGTGTTGCGCGTCGACCTGCACGCCGGTCTGTCCGGGCTTGAGTGGACGGTCAACGCCTACAACTTGAGTTTCGCCTGCTTACTTTTGACCGGTGCCGCATTGGGCGACCGGTTCGGTCGGCGCAGGATGTTCGTGCTCGGCCTGTCGGTGTTCACCGCCGCTTCTGCTGCCGCTGCCCTGTCGGGAACCGTTCAGGTGCTGATTGGCGCCCGTGTGCTGCAAGGGGCAGGAGCAGCAGTGGTGATGCCGTTGTCGCTCACTCTCATCACCGAGGCGTTCCCCGCCGAGCGGCGAGGTGCGGCCATCGGAATGTGGGGAGGCATCGTTGGCTTGGCCGTCGCCGCCGGGCCGGTGGTCGGCGGTTCGGTCGTGGCCGGCCTCGATTGGCACTGGATGTTCTGGCTCAATGTTCCCGTCGGGCTGGTGGTCGTGCCCTTGGCTGGGCGCCACCTCACCGAAAGCTTCGGGCCCCGGCTCGCGCCTCGACCTGGCGGGCTTGGTGCTGGCCGGCATTGGTGCGCTCGGTATGGTCCGGGGTCTGGTGCGAGCCGGCAGTGTCGGGTGGGCCAGCGCCGAGGTCGCCGGGGCCCTCGGGGTGGGAGTGCTGGCGGTGGTGGCCTTCGTCGCCTGGGAAAGGCGAACCGCCAACCCCATGCTCCCTCTCGGGCTGTTCCGCTCCAAGACTTTCGCCGCCGCCAACGGCGTCAGCTTCTTCATGTACGCCGGTCTGTTCGGTGCCCTGTTCCTCATGTCCCAGCTGCTACAGACCGCCCTCGGCTACTCCCCCTCGAAGCCGGGCTGCGCCTGCTGCCCTGGACGCGCCGCCGATGCTCGTCGCCCCGGTGGCCGGTGCGCTCGCCGAGCGCTACGGCAACCGCCCCTTCATGATGCTCGGCCTCGGCCTTCAAGCCGCCGGCTACGCCTGGATCGCCATAATCGTCAGCGCCCCAATGAGCTACACCGACCTCGGCATAGCATTCACCATCGCCGGGGTGGGAACGTCATTCTGCTTCCCCACCGTGGCCGGTGCCGTCATGGGCTCGGTGCCGCTCCCCGAGGAACAATCCCCGATAAACGCAATCGGCCGATCGCGAAGTCGCTGGTCAGGGCGTCGTGCGCAGCGCAGGCAAAAGAGTGCGAGAGATCGAAGGAGTTAGTGGCGGGGGCAGTATGTGATTTCAGGACATCGGCGACACGTCCCGTGATGGATGTGTCAAGACATCGGAGACAGCCGAACGGAGGAGGTCTCCGGTGGACAAGGCCCGATTCCTGATCGAGACACACCTGCGGACCGGCAAACCGCTCGCCGAGCTGGCAGCCGTCCACGGGGTGCACCGGAGCTGGCTCTACAAGCTGCTCGGGCGCTACCGAGCGGAGGGCGACGCGGGGCTCGAGCCGCGGAGTCCGGCGGCCGCACCGATCACCGACCCGGATCCCGGCGGTGTGGGAGGAGCGCATCGTGACGATGCGCAAGGAGCTCGCCGATCTCGGGGCTCGACGCGGGGGCAGAGACCATCCGCTACCACCTGGCGAAGACCAGCGAGCGAGGTGCCTCGGTCTCGACCATCTGGCGGGTGCTGAAAGCGCGGGGCTTCGTCACCCCCCAGCCGCACAAGCGACCGAAGAGCTCCTGGCACCGTTCGCCTACGAGTTCCCGAACGAGTGCTGGCAGGCCGACGTGACCCATGTCGAGGTGGCCGACGGGGTGGTCTTCGAGGTGCTGAACGTGATCGACGACCACTCGCGGCTCTGCGTGGCGTCGAGGGCCTTCGTCACGGTGACACGCTCCCCGACGTGGTGCGCACCCTGCACAAGGCGGCTGACCACCTGGGGCTATCCCGCAGCGCTCTCTTGACCGACAACGGGCTCGATCTTCACCTCCCGGGTCCGGCACGGAATCGTCGGGCACCTCGAGATGAGCCCTCAGCTCCTCGGCATCGCCTCGAAGCACTCACGGCCCTACCATCCCCAGACCTGCGGCAAGGTCGAGCGCTTCCACCAGACGCTGAAGAAGTACCTGGCCAAGCAAGACCCGGCGATGACGAAGAAGCAACTGCAGGTCCAGCTCGACCGTTTCGTCGCCTACTACAACGAGGTCCGTCCGCACCGTGCCATCGGCGGCGCACCCCGCTCGAGGCGTTCGAGGCCCGCGAGAAGGCGGGTCCCACGGCGCAATCCTCGATCGACTGCACCGGCTACAAGGTCCGCACCGACAAGGTCGACAAGCACGGGTCGGTCACCTTGCGCCTCAACGGGCACGTCTCCACCACATCGGGGTCGGGCGGCGCCTATGCCGGCTGGCGGGTGGTCATGCTCGTCGCCGGACTCGACGTCCAGATCATCGGCTTCGACGGGTCGCCGCTCCGTCACCTGATCCTCGATCCGAGCAGTCGACTACCAGCGCATGCCCTGAGCAGGGGCGATTCGTTGTCTACGATGTCCTGAGACACCTGTCTCCGATGTCTCGCGACATCACATTAGTGGCGGGGGCAGGATTTGAACCTGCGACCTTCGGGTTATGAGACCGTTATCAGGCGTCTAGACCGTCGAACTGCGTATTCTCTGGTTCGCTAGATTTGCCCGTTGACTAGGCTCTATGTGGTCACAACGGCTCGGAGCAGGACCGACGTCTACTGACGACCTGGAGGCCAAAGTAGGGATTTTGTAGGGATCCCTACGACCTTCGGGTTTCATGCGGGTCGCCACACGACGTGTGTTCACGCCGCCCACCGGATCGGCTTCTTGAGGCGGTTGAGGTAGGAAGCCGGGGAGACCTTGTCGTCTCGCTGGAGCCGTCCCAGGACTACTCCCGCAGGGATGCCCTGTTCCCTAGAAAACTCCGTGATGGCAGCCTCACCGAAATCGCCGGCCCCGACGAACGCTGCGTAGGCATCCGGCGGAAGGAGAATGTCCCGGGCGAACTGGTTTGCCTTCGCCTCGTCGGGGTCCACCCCCTCGTCCGATGCGACATCGACCGTGTCGACATAGTCACGTCGCCGGGGAGCGTTGAGAATGTGTCCCGCCTCATGAAAAAGGCTGAACCAGAACTGGTCATCAGACTTGTGCCGAAGGCTCAGCTGGATGATGGGACGGGCCATGACCCAGTGGGTAGCGCCACTCAAGTGGGTTCCTTTGAACTCCGGCGTCATCACGAGCACCACACCCGTCGATGCGCACAACTCCTTTACACGATCAAGGATCTGCGTGAACGGTTCACGCCGATGTCATGGTCCGGATCTCAACGAGGACCTTGCGGAAGCGGCGCGAGTCGTAGTCGGGTAGATCGCCGACTGCGCCCGCCTGAATCTCCCCCCAACGAAGCCATGCGGCGACCGCCTTCGGCGAGGCCATAAAGGCGGGAGATGACCGGAACGCCGCTTGCGGATCAAGCCAGTAGCGGTCGAAGGCTTCGGGACCCGAGATCCGGAAGTACGAAAGCAGCTCGGAGAGCCGCTCCGAACCCGCTCGAACCCGACGAATAAGGCCGTAGCGAACAAGATCGGCAATCGGGAACTCGTTCGCCCAATCGGCGTTGACTTCAAGTTGTTCTTGTGCCGCTTGGCGGGCGATGTGTTCGCGGTAACGGGCTTCGAGCCCGGACCAGAACGCAGCCGAAATGCCGAGCGTTCTCTCAAGCTGGAGAGCGGTGTCGGCCGTGATCGCTGCCTTTCCCTTGATGATCTCGTTGATCGTCTTGGGGGGTCTGGCCATTCGATTGGCCAGCTCCGCCTGGGTCATGCCGCGGTCCTGAAGTGCTTCGAGGAGGATCTCACCCGGCGCCACGGCCCAGTCGGGCTGCCAAGCGCCCGACCTGAGGTCATTTGCCATGGTAATCAACTACCTCCTTGAGAACGATCTTGGACACCTGGGCTCGGTCGATGCCGCCGTCAGGAAGCTCCGGTATCGGATCATGGTCCGGCTCGAAGATCAGTCGAAACTGACCCCACAGGTCGACGGCGAACTGACCGGCCCGATCGGCGGTGAGCTGGTGGCAGTTGCCGGGCACACCCTCCATGTCCGCCAGGGTCGGTGACCCAGCGAGTGACGCCAGTCGCCGCCTGAGCCGCCCCCAGTTCTCCGCGCCCCATCGACGTGCGCCCTCGCGGTCGCCCGAGCATGTCTTCTCCAACCGTCTGTTGGACCATGAGATCTCGATGGTCGTTGCTCCTTGACATCTTCACCCCTGGGGTAAAGACTATCCTACTTACAGGAACGTGATGACGATGACCGCAGACTCGATTCAGCTCAGCTTTGTGAACACGGACTTTCGCCCCGTACGGCATGGTGCGAGTCACTATGTGGCGGCCGTCCAGAACAAGAAGGGGGAGCTCTCGGCGCTTGGCCAGGCGACTCGGGACACATGGGACCGAATGACCCCGTTGGTGGCCGTGGTCGGGTGGAAGAGGAGGCCAGCGACCTACCAGATCGAGACCGTCGCACGCTGGGTGAAGCACGTCGCGGATGCGGTCGGCAGGCAGCCGATCTTCCTCGACGTTCTCCGCCTCCGACCGGGCCACCCCACCGTGACGCCCCGCGGGAACCAGCAGGTTCTCGCCGTGATTCACGAGCAAGCACGCAAACGGGGTATGGCTTTCGTCCCGGTCGTTCGGATCGGAGACCCCTACGCCGCCGAATACTCGGCGATCGTGCGCGACACTGCCGCCCGCGACGGCCGCGGGGCAGCCCTTCGCTACCCCATCCGGACTCTCCTGCCGCCGCCCGGGACGACTCACACGGCCATGCTGTCCGGGGCGCTGATCGATATCGCGGTCGACGTCGAGCACGCCGACATCCTGATTGATCTGTCGTTCATCTCTCGATGACGAACTGCATCCCGAAGACGTTGCACATGCCCTCAAAGATGTGCTCGCCGTCGGAGCGTGGCGGAGTGTTGTCCTATTCGGCACCTCCATGCCTTCCATGCTGGGCGAGGTCGCCGAGGGATCGGTTGGCTGCATTCCCCGGCGCGAATGGGATCTGTGGTCCGCGATCCGCAACGAGAAGGTCGGGCGGGTCCCTACCTTCGGTGACTACGCGGTCCAGCACCCAACGCCTCCGCGGGACGAGGACGGGGGCGGCCCAAGCATGCGGGCCAACATCCGCTACACGACCACAGGCGAGACCTTGGTCGCTCGTGGGCGCGGACCCGTGATTCAGGTTGGTAGGGAGCAGTACCGCAGCTGTGCCAGCAGCTCGTTCAGCTGCCCGAGTTCTCGGGCGGGCTTTCAGTTGGGGCGACGAGCAGATCGCCGCGTGCGCCGAGGGCACCATCGATCCGGGTTGGCAGACGCTGTGGCGGGGTGCCGGATCCTCCCACCACTTCCGCCTCGTGACGAGCCAACTCAAGGGCTGACATCGGCCGTCGAGAACCGGCGGCCGAGGGCAGCCGTGCCGCGGCGGGATCTCGATGCAGCAGTGCCGATCTCACCAGGTCGCGGAGCCGGCTCAGGTCGATGAGATCGAGCAGGTGTTGCCACATCGACGCACGACTTTCCTGAGGATCCGCTTTGGCGCCGATCAAGGCGAGAGCAGCCCGCACCTCATCTCGCCAGAGCAGCCGCACCAGAGTCTCGGGGTCAAGGGTGCGGTTGGCCTCAGAGGCGCGGACCTGGTGGAATGCGAGCGGGCAGTCCTGGTTGACGTAGGCGATTACCCCCCACCAGTCCGGCACAAGATCAAGAGCGGCATCGAGATGACGCTCCGCTGTGACGATGTTGCACGTGTCGAAGACCCTCCCGTATGCCTGGACTTGGCGGGGTAGGCGACGGAGGGTGTCCCTCTCCGTCTTGATCTCGAAACCGGCCATCGCGCTTCCGACGACGACTAGGTCAGCCCGCTCGTGAGAGAGGGGGACCCAGAACTCGAAGAACGCCTCGCTCGGGTGGCCCGCGTGGGTTAGGCGCCGTCGCACAGAGCCGTCCGAATCACATCCTCAGTGGGCACGGCTAGACCTGGATACGAGGGGGTGGCGACTTCCGGACATCCCGGCGAGTCTACGAAGATACCGCCCGGTGCGGCCATGAGACCGTCGAAGGTTCCGAGGGGACTGACGATTGGCGAACATACGTTCGATTCTGGCGCTGAGGTGTGACAGCACCCTGTCGCCAACCCACCTCGATCATCGGGTGGGCCTGTTTGATCGTTGTCCGGTCGACCGGGAAGGTTCCAACGCCTGGAGGCCGGCCACGATCAGACGAATGACCAGCTCAGAAGCCGCTTACCTCTCACGGTGGCAGGGCGGCCGAGTAACGTCGGCTTGGTGTCCTGGGCTGGGTGAAGACGTAGAACAACCTGGTGCGTGGTACCGCGTAGCGAGAGGACAACTCGCCCCTCGGTGGAGTCGAGGCCATCCTCGGCTGGACGTCGATAATCCCCTCTGGCCAGGCAAGGAGATGAAGATGGCAAGACGAACGGTCAAGACCCCCAAGCGTGCTGAGGTTTACCAGCGCGAAACCACGGCCGGTGTCTTTGCGCCCCGAAGTTGGGACACAGGCCCAGTTCAAGAAGCGCCGAGAGCCGAAACGGTACCGGTACGACGACTCGCTGGCTCCGTCACTCGAATGGGACGGACAGAATGGTGCCCGAGAACTGGGCGAGTGGCTGCTCGCGCAGTCGAGCGGGCTCCGCATTTCCGGCGCCGCACACTTCTTCGACGAGACTCACGCACCTTTGGCTACGTGCGAGATTCGCGGGTGGCCGACGCTGTCACCGAGCTGAAGCGCCTCGGGCAGCCGTTTCTGAACTGGGCCGGGCAAAGCGGAGCGGCTACTCGTTCGACGTTGCCGACGCTGCCGCTGTTCGTCCACGAACGGCTGTCGACGAAGGCCATCGTGGAAACGCTGAAGGCGCACGACGCGCGACCAGCAAATGGACATGCAACTCTTCGGCGATCCACAGCTCTCACTTGCGCAGCAGCTCGAAGCGTACGAACACACGGGCGAGTGGGTGAACCGGCTGATCCTCGGGGACTCGCTAGTCGTCATGAACTCGCTGCTGAGTACGAGGGCCTCGGCGGACAGGTGCAGATGATCTACATCGACCCGCCATACGGCGTGAAGTTCGGATCAACTTCCAGCCGTTCGTCCGGCGTCGGGACGTGCGGAACAACGATGACAACGACCTGACCCGTGAGCCGGAGATGGTCAAGGCGTACCGGGACACGTGGG